>NZ_CP184469.1:0-3399615 GCF_048627025.1 Burkholderia aenigmatica
ATGACGAAGCTGTTGCTGCTGATCTTCGGCGGCCTCAAGCTTGGCAAGGTGCTCGTGTCGGCGGGCACCATGCTCGCGTCGATCGCGGTCTACGCGCTGTTCTACGGCTGGCGGTTCGCGGCCGGTTTCGTGGCACTGCTGCTGGTGCACGAGGCCGGCCACTACCTCGCCGCGCAGCGGCGCGGGCTCGACGTCGGGCTGCCGACCTTCATCCCGTTCGTCGGCGCGTGGATCCAGTTGAAGGAGATGCCGCACGACGCGGAAACCGAGGCGTATGTCGGGCTCGCCGGGCCGTTCGTCGGCACGCTCGGTGCGCTGGCCTGCTACGCGGCCGCGCGCCACACCGACAGCAACCTGCTGCTCGCGCTGTCGTACACGGGTTTCTTCCTGAACCTGTTCAACATGATTCCGCTGTCGCCGTTCGACGGCGGGCGGATCACCGCGGTGCTGTCGCCGCGCATCTGGTTCGCGGGCGTGCCCGTGCTGATCGCGCTGTTCGTGTATCGCCCGAGCCCGCTGCTGATCGTGATGGCGATCCTCGCGCTGCCGCAGCTGAAACGCGCGTGGCGCTACGATCCCGACGCACCGGAAAACCGCGTGTACTACGCGACGTCGATCGAGACGAAGACGACCTATGCGCTCTGCTACGTCGGCCTGCTCGCGTTCCTCGCGCTGATGACGTCCGGCGTGCACGACATGCTGCGCGTCGCGCATTCGTCGATCTGACGCCCGATACCTGATGCAAAAACGGCGGCCGGTTTTACGCGGCCGCCGTTTTTTTTGCGTGGTCGAACCTCAGGCGTCGCGATGACGCAATTCGACGCGCCTGATGTCCTTCACGATCACGAGATAGCTGAACACGGTGACGAGCGCGTTCAGTCCGACGAACACGAGTGCGCCGTTGAACGAGCCGCTCGCGCCGACGAGGTAGCCGATCGCGATCGGCGCGACGATCCCGGCCGTGTTGCCGAACATGTTGAACAGGCTGCCCGACAGGCCGATCGCTTCCTTCGGCGCGGTATCCGCGACGACGGCCCAGCCCAGCGAGCCGATGCCCTTGCCGAAGAACGACACGGCCATCAGCGCGATCACCAGCACTTCGCTGTCGACGTAATTGCAGCCGATGATGACCATCGACAGCGCCATCCCGCCGACGATCGGGATCTTGCGCGCGAGCGTCAGCGACACGCCGCGGCGGATCAGCCCGTCCGACAGCATCCCGCCGAGCACGCCGCCGAGGAACCCGCAGATCGCAGGCAGCGACGTCATGAAGCCGGCCTTCAGCAGCGACATCCCGCGCGCCTGCACGAGATAGATCGGGAACCACGTGAGGAAGAAGTACGTGAGCACGTTCACGCAGTACTGGCCGAGGTACACGCCGATCAGCATCCGGTTCGACAGCAGCTGGCGCACGTAGTACCAGCCGGCGACGCGGCTGCTTTCGGAGCGCGAGCCGTTGCTGCCGCGTGCGGTGGTGCGCACCAGGCCGCCACCTTGTTCGATGTGCTCGAGTTCCGCGCGATTCACGGCCGGATGGTCGGCCGGGTCCTTCATGACCCGCAGCCACAGGAACGCGAGCGCGACGCCCGCGAGGCCGAGCCACAGATACACCTGGTGCCAGCCGTACGCGTGCGTGAGCCACGCCATCAGCGGCGAGAACACCACGGCCGCGAAGTATTGCGCAGCGTTGAAGATCGCCGACGCGGTGCCGCGCTCGGCGGTCGGGAACCAGCTCGCGACGACCTTCGCGTTCGCGGGAAACGCGGGGGCTTCGGCGATGCCGACCGCAAAGCGCATCGCGAACAGCGCGGCGACCGCGAACGCGGCGCTGCCGCCGAGGCCGATCGTGCTCTGCAGCAGCGTGAACGCCGACCACAGGAAGATGCTGGCCGCATACACGCGGCGCGCGCCGAAGCGGTCGAGCAGCCAGCCGCTCGGCAGTTGCGCGAGCACGTACGCCCAGCTGAATGCCGAGAAGATGTAGCCCATCGTCACCGGATCGATGCCGAACGCCTTGCGGATCGGCGTGCCGGTGATCGACAGCGTCGCGCGGTCCGCATAGTTGAGCGTCGTGACGACGAACAGCATCGCCAGGATCCAGTAGCGCACGGCGGTCCGGCGCGCGGTGCGCGCGAGGTCGAGCGGAAGGTCGCGAGAGGTAGTCTGATTAGGCACTTTAATGTATGTCGTCGTATGACATGACGGCAGTTTATTGGCAATGATCAGAGGCAGAAAGCTCGGGTTTTCCCTTTGGATGATGACGTGAAATCGTCAGAATTTCGAGGATTTGCCCGTTTTGTAAGGATTTTGTGTGTTTCGGCGCCGGCCCGGGTACGGTCGAGAATATTGATTCATGGTGAGCGGACATCGTATCTGTTGGGCTACAATGAGCCACCCATTCCCGAACCACGGAGCACACCCCATGCAACTGACAGGAGAGATGCTGATCGGCGCCGACGCGGTGGCCGGCTCGGCCGGTACCTTGCGCGCGTTCGACCCGTCGAAAGGCGTGCCGATCGACGCGCCGGCGTTCGGCGTCGCGACGCAGGCCGACGTCGAGCGCGCATGCGAACTCGCGCGCGATGCGTTCGATGCATACCGCGCACAGCCGCTCGCGGCCCGCGCGGCGTTTCTCGACGCGATCGCGGATGAAATCGTCGCGCTCGGCGACGCGCTGATCGAGCGCGCACACGCCGAAACGGGCCTGCCTGTCGCGCGGCTGCAGGGCGAGCGCGGCCGAACCGTCGGCCAGCTCCGGCTGTTCGCGCGCGTCGTGCGCGACGGACGTTTCCTGGCCGCGTCGATCGATCCGGCGCAGCCCGCCCGCACGCCGCTGCCGCGTTCGGACCTGCGGCTGCAGAAAGTCGGGCTCGGGCCCGTCGCCGTGTTCGGCGCGAGCAATTTTCCGCTCGCATTCTCGGTGGCCGGCGGCGATACGGCGTCGGCGCTCGCGGCCGGCTGCCCGGTGATCGTGAAGGCGCACGAGGCACACCTCGGCACGTCCGAGCTGGTTGGCCGCGCGATCCGCGCCGCCGTCGCCAAAACCGGGATGCCGGCCGGCGTGTTCTCGCTGCTGGTCGGCCCCGGCCGCGTGATCGGCGCGGCGCTCGTCAGCCATCCAGCGATCCAGGCCGTCGGTTTCACGGGGTCGCGGCAGGGCGGCATGGCGCTCGTGCAACTCGCGAACGCGCGCCCGCAGCCGATTCCCGTCTACGCGGAAATGAGCAGCATCAACCCCGTCGTGCTGTTCCCGGCGGCGCTCGCCGCACGCGGCGATGCGATCGCGACGGGCTTCGTCGATTCGCTGACGCTCGGCGTCGGTCAGTTCTGTACCAACCCGGGCCTCGTGCTCGCGATCGACGGCCCCGATCTCGACCGCTTCGAAACCGTCGCCGCGCAGGCGCTCGCGAAGAAGCCGGCCGGCGTGATGCTCACGCGCGGCATCGCCGATGCGTATCGCAACGGCCGCGGCAAGCTGGCCGAACTGCCGGGCGTGCGTGAAATTGGCGCGGGCGAGGCGGCGCAGACCGACTGCCAGGCCGGCGGCGCGCTGTACGAAGTCGGTGCGCAGGCGTTCCTGGCCGAGCCGGCGTTCGGCCACGAGGTGTTCGGGCCGGCGTCGCTGATCGTGCGTTGCCGCGATCTCGATGAAGTCGCGCGCGTGCTCGACGCGCTCGAAGGCCAGCTGACGGCCACGCTGCAACTGGACGCCGACGACAAGCCGCTCGCGCGCCGGCTGCTGCCGATCCTCGAACGCAAGGCCGGGCGCCTGCTCGTGAACGGCTACCCGACCGGCGTCGAGGTGTGCGACGCGATGGTGCACGGCGGGCCGTTCCCCGCAACGTCGAACCCGGCGGTCACGTCGGTCGGCGCGACGGCGATCGAGCGATTCCTGCGGCCCGTGTGCTACCAGGATTTCCCGGACGATCTGCTGCCGGAAGGGTTGCAGGAGCGCAATCCGCTTGAGATTCCGCGGCTGCGGGACGGGAAGGCGGAGTGACGACGCACCTCGATTGAGGGCGCGATCCATTGCGACCGGTGAGCCGGGGCGCTTGCCGGTCGCAACAAACGAAAAGGCGGAAGTGGCCGGTGAGCCGCTTCCGCCTTTTTTGCCTGGCAGGTTTGGGTCGTGCCGATCTCGCCGTGTCAGTGGGCGGGATGCGCGGCGAGCCCCAGGCGGTCTGCTGCGCTCAGCAGGCGCCGGTCGCGTGTCCACAGCTTGCTTCCATCGGTCAGTCGGACCGACGCAAGCAGGTGCGCATCGACGTAGCCGATGCCGAGCCCGTGAAGCGGCACGACATCGGCCATGCGCTGAACTTCGTCGTCAGTTGCCGACGTGGCGACGGGCAGGTCGCGCAGCGCATCCAGCACGGTCTGGCGATCTCGCAGGCTGCCGAGCGCGAGTTCGCCGATGACGAAAGGATGGATCAGTACCCGTTCGGTTTCCAGGAGCGCGGTGAGCGTGACGTCACCGGCTCGAAGATGGTCGATCCAGACGGAGGTGTCGACAAGAATCATGCTGGCTCCGACGGGCGGCGCGGGATGGATTCGAGATCAGGTTCGGTGCCGCCGAGACGGGCAAGCCGCCGGGCGCTTTCGCGGGCGATCAACGCGCGCAGCGCTTCTTTCACCAAGGCCGATTTTTCGGTCACCCCAGTTAATTGCTGCGCTTTGGCGAGCAGGGCGTCGTCAAGGGACAAGGTAGTGCGCATGGTGCACCTCCGGAAAGGAATGAGGCATCAATTATGGCATCACTTGATGACGATGGTGATGCCTTGACCCTGGTGAGTCATGAATCTGGATCGTGCCGAGGCGGTAAGGAGGATCCGATGCCCGGGGGGAGCGCCAGCGCCGTGTGGGGAAAAAGAGGTCGTTGATCTCGCCGTCTTCCGCGTCGCCGGAATTTCTCCTACAGTACCGGAGCCCCGGGTCGACCGACCCGCAGGCGAAACCTGAGAGATCCAGAAAAAGACCAAGAGGGAACGGCATCATGAACATCAGCAAACGTGGCGACCACCTGTTCGCGGCCGGGTTGTGGAAAGCGGTCGGCGACGTCGCGAAGTCAGTGCGCACACAAGTCGGGGAATACAGCGAAGGCCGCGTGCTGGCCAACGCGCTGTTCGAATTGCAGCGCGACCTGGGCGGCAGCGAATTCGACGTGACGATCAACCAGGGGCGGCCCGTCACCGGCTCCGATCCGCATTCGCTCCGATTCGGCCAGGCCGTCAGGCGGTTCAGGCTGGACATGGAGGCGCTGGTGTTCGCGCTGAAACACCGCCGCAGCATCGACGAGCGCGACCCGGGCCTGCGCACCGACGCGCTGACGCAGGCCAACAGCCAGCTTGCCACTGCCAAGCAGTACGCGATGCTCACGATCGGGCGGTTTTTCGACGCAGTCGTCGATCCCGACGTGCTCGACCAGATGCTCGCCAGCGATCCGAACACGCGTGCGCGGCGCTCGGCCACCGGCGCGGAGATCGCCACGACCCGGCTCAGGCTGGGCAGCCTGCGCTACCGGATCGTCGGCACCATTTCGCAGATGTGACAAAAACGGCCGGCCCGCGAAGCGCGGGGCGGCCGTCGAAGAGCGCAAGCGGGGCCGAACGCGCGGCTCCGCGCCGGCACGCGCCGAAGCGTGTGCCGGTTGACTGCCTGCCGCTTACTGCGGCCCCATCTTCTTGATCAGCACGTCGAGTTCCGCGACTTCGTCGTCGGTGAGGTCGACGAGCGGCGCGCGCACCGGGCCCGCGTCATGGCCGACGAGCTTCGCGCCCGCCTTCACGATGCTGACCGCATAGCCAGCGCGGCGATTGCGGATCTTCAGGTACGGCAGGAAGAATTCGTCGATCAGGCGGCCGACCGTTGCGTGGTCGTCCTTCGCGATCGCTTCATAGAAGTCCATCGCCGTCTTCGGGATGAAGTTGAACACGGCTGACGAATACACCGGCACGCCGAGCGCCTTGTACGCGGCGGCATAGACTTCGGCCGTCGGCAGGCCGCCGAGATACGCGAAACGGTCGCCGAGGCGGCGGCGGATCGTCACCATGCTTTCGATTTCGCCCACGCCGTCCTTGAAGCCGATCAGGTTCGGGCAACGATCGGCGAGGCGCTCGAGCATGTCGGCGTTCAGCTTCGAATTCGCGCGGTTGTACACCACCACGCCGATCTTCAGTGCGCGGCATACCTGCTCGACGTGGTCGGCGATCCCTTCCTGGCTGGCTTCGGTCAGGTAGTGCGGCATCAGCAGCACGCCGCTCGCGCCGAGGCGCTCGGCCTCCTGCGCATATTCGATCGCGACGCGCGTCGCGCCGCCCGCGCCGGCGAGGATCGGCACCTTGCCCTTGCAGGTTTCCGTCGCGACGCGGATCACGTCCGAATACTCGCGCTGCGTGAGCGAGAAGAATTCACCGGTGCCGCCGGCCGCGAACAGCGCGCTCGCACCGTACGGCGCGAGCCATTCCAGGCGCTCGGCGTAGGTGGACGGGCGGAAGCTGCCGTCGACGTCGAAATCCGTCAGCGGAAAGGACAGCAGGCCGTGGGAGATGATCTGTTTGAGTTCTTGCGGTGAAGTCATGGTTGGGTCGTCCGTCTAGCGCGAGTGCTGGGTTCGTCGGGAACGGCATACGAGCCACATTGGCGATGTCGTTGTATGTCATCGTACAACGAGGGGAGGGGTGACGCAAGCGGTTTGCTGGCAGATAAATAGTAGGGTCTTTCCGGATAAGGGTTTACGCAGCATCGCCGGTTTGGGTCGAATGTCGTATGATGACTAACGATATGGCCGTTAGCCTTCAGGAATTCCGATGACTGCTTCCCCGCTCTACATTCGCGTGCATCCGGACGACAACGTCGCGATCGTCGTCAACGACGGCGGCTTGCCCGAGGGCGCGACGTTCGCCGACGGGCTGACGCTGCGCGAAGGCGTGCCGCAGGGGCACAAGGTCGCGCTGGTCGACCTCGCGGCCGGCGACCCGATCGTCCGCTACAACGTCGTGATCGGTTATGCGCTGGTCGAGCTGCGACGCGGCAGCTGGGTCAACGAGCGCACGATGCGCATGCCCGAGCCGCCCGGGCTCGACGACCTGCCGCTCGCGACGCGCGCCGCGCCGCCGTTGCCGCCGCTCGAAGGCTATACGTTCGAGGGCTTCCGCAACGCCGACGGCTCGGTCGGCACGCGCAACATTCTCGCGATCACGACGACCGTGCAGTGCGTGTCGGGCGTCGTCGAGCATGCGGTGAAGCGGATCAAGGCCGAGCTGCTGCCGCGCTATCCGAACGTCGACGACGTGGTCGGGCTCGAGCACACGTACGGCTGCGGCGTGGCGATCGACGCGCCCGACGCCGACATCCCGATCCGCACGCTGCGCAACATCAGCCTGAATCCGAACTTCGGCGGCGAGGTGATGACCGTGAGCCTCGGCTGCGAGAAGCTGCAGCCCGAGCGCCTGCTGCCGCCCGGCACGATTCCGGTCGCGGCCGACGGCGCGACGGACAACGGCGGTGTCGTGTGCCTGCAGGATGCCGCGCACGTCGGCTTCAACTCGATGATCGACTCGATCATGAAGATGGCCGAATCGCATCTCGAGCGATTGAACCGCCGCCGCCGCGAGACGTGCCCGGCGTCGGATCTCGTCGTCGGCGTGCAGTGCGGCGGCAGCGACGCGTTCTCGGGGCTCACCGCGAACCCGGCCGTCGGCTTCGCGGCCGACCTGCTGGTGCGCGCGGGCGCGACGATCATGTTCTCGGAGGTGACGGAAGTACGCGACGGCGTCGCGCAGCTCACGTCGCGCGCGGCGAACGAGGACGTTGCACGCGAGATCATCCGCGAGATGGACTGGTACGACCGCTACCTGCAGCGCGGCCGCGTCGATCGCAGCGCGAACACGACGCCCGGCAACAAGAAGGGCGGCCTGTCGAACATCGTCGAGAAGGCGATGGGGTCGATCGTGAAGTCGGGCAGCGCGCCGATCGCCGGCGTCGTGCGTCCTGGCGATCGCGCGAAGCAGAAGGGCCTGCTGTACGCGGCGACGCCCGCGAGCGACTTCATCTGCGGCACGCTGCAGCTCGCGGCCGGGATGAACCTGCACATTTTCACGACCGGCCGCGGCACGCCGTACGGCCTCGCGCAGGTGCCGGTGATCAAGGTCGCGACGCGCAGCGATCTCGCGCGCCGCTGGCACGACCTGATGGATCTCGACGCGGGGCAGATCGCGACCGGCGCGGCCACGATCGAGGACACCGGCTGGGAACTGTTCCGGCTGATGCTCGACGTCGCGAGCGGCAAGCGCCGCACGTGGGCCGAGCAATGGAAGCTCGCGAATGCGCTGACGTTGTTCAATCCGGCGCCGGTGACCTGACGCGCGCGGCCGCTGCCGCTGCCGCCAGACGAAGCGGGCGCCCGAGGGCGCCCGTTTTCATTGCGGCGGAGCAAGTGTCGGCGGGATGTCCACGATGAGGGGAGCTTGCTGCATGGGGGGCGCATGTCCGGCGTGTGGAGCGGTCACTGGCTCGAAGCGACCGGAGCGATTTCCTTACCCCGCACGTAATCGACCGCCCGCGCGAGGCCGGCGACGATGACTGCACGCGAACACGCAACACGCCACGTTCGCGACCTCGTCCTCTCATCGACACCAGGAGCCTTGCCATGACTACCGCCCAATCCGCTTCGTCCATTCACGCCGTCCTGATCGACCGCTACTTCGACGCCTGGAACGAACCCGACGTCGCGCGCCGCCGCGCGCTGATCGATGCGACCTATGCGAGCGACGCCGCCTATCGCGATCCGCTGATGACCGGCGACGGCCACGCGGGCATCGACGCGATGATCGCGGCCGTGCAGGCGCGCTTCCCCGCGTTCCGCTTCCGCCGCACGACCGATGTCGACGGGTTCGGCCAGCACCTGCGATTCTCGTGGGCGCTCGTGTCGCCCGACGGCGCGGCGATCGTGAAGGGTTCGGACTTCGGCACGGTCGACGCGTCGGGCCGCCTCGCGTCGGTCACGGGTTTCATCGACGAAATGCCGGCCGCGGCGTCGTGACGCGAGCGGCGCATGCCCAGCGGTCACCGGGATCGGGTAACGTTATGCGGTTTGTTCCTGATCCCGGAGACTAGCCGACATGCTGAAGAATCTCGACCCGCTGCTGCACGCCGACATCCTGCACACGCTGCGCGCGATGGGCCACGGTGACGAAATTGCGATCTGCGACGCGAATTTCCCGGCGGAATCCGTCGCGGAGCACACGGTGGTCGGCCGCGCATTGCGGATCGACGGCGCCGACTCGGCGCGCGTCGTGCGCGCGGTGCTGTCCGTGCTGCCGCTCGATACGTTCGTCGACACGCCCGCCTGGCGGATGGAAGTCGTCGGCGACGCGGCGACGCTGCCGCCGGTGCAGCGCGAGGTGCAGGCCGAGATCGACCGCGCGGAAGGGCGCGCGGTGCCGCTCGCGGGCGTCGACCGGTTCGCGTTCTACGAGCGCGCGCAGCAGGCCTACGCGGTGATCGTCACCGGCGAGCTGCGCGGCTACGGCTGCTTCATCTTCAAGAAGGGCGTGTTGTTGAGCGACGCGGGCTAAACGCCTTTTCCCACTCGCCGCCTTCGGGCCGCGCGGTGGCCGCCGTGTAAAGATTTGCTACAACCTTTTTCTTGGACACGGCCGAAACTCTGTCTATGCTGGCCCATTTGCCGCGGGCCCCGCTGGGTTGCGCGGCGCCGAGTGGCCCGGGTGTGCTCCGGGCGGCCGGCCGACTTGCATACGAGGAGAGAGGCATGACGCGTTCCGTCGATTCCGGCGTCATTTTTTTCGCGCGCCTGGCGCTGGCGGCGTTGTTCCTGTGGGGCGGCGTGATGAAGCTGATCGGCTACGGCGATTTCATCGGTTACCTGCGTGGGCTGAACGTGCCGTTCGCCCAGTACGTGGCGCCGGTCGTGGTCGTGATCGAGGCGCTCGGCGGCCTGCTGCTGATCGTCGGCTACAAGGTGAAACCGCTCGCACTGCTGATGGCGTTCTATACGGTCGCGACCGCGATGGTCGGGCACAACTTCTGGGACGCGACGGACGCCGCGGTCCAGCACGACATGGTCATCCACTTCTGGAAGAACATCGCGATCGCCGGTGGCTTCCTGCTGCTGTTCGTCACGGGCGCGGGCGGCGCGAGCATCGATGCGCTGCGCCGGCCGAGTTCGTCGTACGGCAGCCTGCGCTGAGCGCGTAGCGCGCCCACCGCTGAATTACCGCTGAAGCCAATACGAAAGGGCCGAATCCCGCATCTCGCGGGGTTCGGCCCTTTGTTCATGGATCGCCGGTGAGGGTTGCCGGCGACCGGTCACGCGCCGCGATTGCTCGCCGCACGGGCGGCAACCGCCGGCGCACCGCCGCTCAATGCGACGGATCCTCCTTCGCATCCTTCGAGAACTGCACGGCGATCGCGCCGAGCACGCAGATCGCGGCGACATACACCACCGGCGCGAGCGGATTCGACTTCATCATCAGCGACACGATCACCGGCGTGAGCCCGCCGAAGATCGCATACGCGACGTTGTACGAGAACGAGATGCCCGAGAAGCGCACGACGGCCGGGAAGCTCCTGACCATCACGAACGGCACCGCGCCGATCGTGCCGACCATGAACCCTGCGATCCCGTAGTAGAGCGGCAGCGTCGACGCGTCGGCCGCGACCTGCACGAACAGCAGGTAGTAGCATGCAGCCAGCCCGAGGCCGCCGATGCCGAGCACGCGCTTCGCGCCGATCCAGCCCGCAAGCGAACCCGCGGTGATGCAGCCGGCCGTCAGGCACAGCGTCGCGATGCTGTTCGCGAACAGCGTCGTCGCGGGCGTCAGGTGGAACTGCTTCTGCAGCAGCGTGGGCGTCATCAGGATCACGACGACGATCGCGGCCGACAGCATCCACGTGAGCACCATCGATACGATCACTGCGCGGCCATGGTCGCGCAGCACGGCCTTCAGCGGAATCTCGGCCGCGAGCGCCTTCTTCGCCTTCATCTCGGCGAACACCGGCGTCTCATGCAGCCAGCGGCGCAGGTACACGGAGAACAGGCCGAACACACCGCCGAGCAGGAACGGGATGCGCCACGCGAACGCGCCGACTTCCGCGGTCGAGTAACGGCTGTTGATGCCGGCGGCGACGAGCGAGCCGAGCAGGATGCCGGCCGTCAGGCCCGCGGTCAGCGTGCCGCAGGCGTAGCCGATGTGGCGCGACGGCACGTGCTCGGACACGAACACCCACGCGCCCGGCACTTCACCGCCGACCGCCGCGCCCTGCAGCACGCGGAACAGCAGCAGCAACACCGGCGCGAGGATGCCGATCGTGTCGTAGGTCGGCAGCAGGCCCATCAGCAGCGTCGGCACGGACATCATCAGCACGCTCAGCGTGAACATCCGCTTGCGGCCGAACAGGTCGCCGAAGTGCGCCATGATCACGCCGCCGAGCGGGCGCGCGAGATAGCCGGCCGCGAAGATGCCGAACGTCTGCAGCTGGCGCAGCCAGTCGGGAATGTCGTGCGGGAAGAACAGTTGTCCAATCGCCGGCGCGAAGAACACGAAGATGATGAAGTCGTAGAACTCGAGGGCGCCGCCCAGTGCGGCAAGGCCAAGGGTCTTGTAGTCGCTGCGCGTGAGCGCACGTTCGGCGGCGCGAGGCACGCCGCTCAATTCGGAAGCTTGCATGGTCAGGACGATCGGTTTTCGAATGTTGTTGTCGGTGCTGCGTCTCCAGGGCCCGCTATCGGCATGGACTGACAAGGCGCGGCTTGCATCGTCGAAGCGTGCCGCGTGCCGGGTGAGGCACGAAACACGCACCGCTGCACCGGGGTGGCGTGCGGCGGGGGCGATGCGTCAAAGCGGGTGGGAGGATTCTACAGGAGCGCAAAATGCGCGCGCGCGGGTGCGCGCCGAGGAACGCTTCGGATCACGAAGCCGAAGCCGAAACAAAAGCGCGCGCGGCGCGGGCGGCCGGTGAGCCGCTGACGCGCCGCGCGGGGCAGGGTCTCGCGTATCAGTTGCCGGCGATCGTGTCGACCGGCTTGAACGCGCCGTGCTCGACCTTGTAGATCGTCACCGGCGCATCCTTCAGGTCGCCCTTCGCGTCGTACGCGATGCTGGGCGCCGACACACCCTTGACCGACACCTTACCGAGATACGGCGTGTACACCTTCGGGTCGGTCGAGTTCGCGTCCTTCATCGCGGTGAGCAGCGCGATCGTGCCGTCATACGAGTACGGCGAGTAGGTGATCACGTCTTCGTTGAAGCGCGCCTTGTAGCGTGCCGCGTAGCCGGCGAAGCCGGGCATCTTCTCCTTCGGCAGCCCGCCCATGTAGACGATCGCGCCTTCGGCCGCATCGCCGCCGACCTTCAGGAACGTCGGCGAGCGCGACATCTCGCCCGTCACGAACGCCGACTTCATCCCGAGCTGGCGCATCTTGCGGATCATCGGCGACGATTGCGCGTCGCCGCCGCCGTAGAAGATCGCGTCCGGGTTCATCCCCTTGAGGTTGGTCAGGATCGCGGAGAAATCGAGCGCCTTGTCGTTCGTGAAGTCGCGCTTGATGATCGTGCCGCCAGCTGCCTCGACGGCCTTCGCGAATTCGTCGGCGATGCCCTGGCCGTAGGCCGTGCGGTCGTCGATGATCGCGATGCGCTTGAAGCGCAGCGTCTTCACCGCGTACGTGCCGACGATGCGGCCCGCCTGCGCGTCGCTCGTCAGCAGCCGGTAGGTCGTCTTGTAGCCGCGCGCGGTGTATTGCGGCGACGTGGCCATCGAGATCTGCGGCAGCCCCGCGCGATCGTACAGGTCGGACGCGGGAATGCTCGTGCCCGAGTTGAAGTGTCCGATGATCCCGCGGACGTTGTCGTCGATCAGCCGCTGCGCGACGGTCGTGCCGGTGCGCGGGTCGGCCTGGTCGTCCTGCGAATCGAGCTGGAACGTGACGGGCTTGCCGCCGATCGTCGGACGCGTCGCATTGAAATCGGCGATCGCGAGCTGCACGCCCTTCTGCATGTCCGTGCCGTAGTTCGACTGCGGGCCGGTCAGCGGTGCGGCGAAACCGATCTTGACGACGTCGGCGGCAATGGCGTGCGCGCCCGACAGTGCGCAGGCAGCGGCCAGCGCGACGTGCGATACCTTCAGCTTCACTTTCACTTCCCCTTGATGGCGTGGTTGGGCCGCCGCCGGCTGGCGGGCCGGCGCCGGTAAACCGGGCGAGACGGTTCGGTCGGCAGGCCGATGCGAGGGCCGTGCGTGCTTGCCGCGTGCTGCCCGGGCTGTGCCGGAATCGGCGTGCGTGATGGCCGATGCCGCAGGCCGTGCACGCCGATTGCTGCCGCGGCGGGCGGTCGTCTCGTGACCGTGAAGCAAAGTCTAGGTAGCGAAAATGCGTGCGTCTTGCGCGTTCGGTGCGCGGCCGGCGACGATATCGGCATATCGTCGATAACCCTGATATGTGCCGATTTCGTCACGCCGAATGCGCAAACGCGCCAAGACGCGGGTGGCCGGCATTTTTAGGATGGTGGATTCGGGTGCGGGTCGCCGGGACGTCGACGCAGCATGTCCGCCGCGACGGAAGCGGAGGCGCGGCCGTCTGTGCACGCGCATCGAAGTGGTTGTGTGCACAACCTGTAGTGCCGGCCGACGCTGGCTGATCGGCATGCACGATGCGACCGGCCGCTCCCGCAGGCTTGCCCGCCCCGCGATCGGCACGACGCGATCGAAGGGGCGCTTCTATAATCGACGCCATCTGCCACTCGCCATGCGGTTGCCGGGATGACGACCTTGCTTGCCGTACCGCCCATGAGCCTGTCCGAACCGTTGCGCTACCAGCCCGACAACGCCGATCTCGGCGCGATGCTTGCGCATTTCCGCTTGCTCGAACCGGTGTTCGATGCGCTGCCGGACGTCGCGTTCTTCGTGAAGGATGCGAGCGGCCGCTACGCGATCGTCAATCGCACGCTGGCGATGCGCTGCGGCTACAAGGACAAGCGCGACCTGCTCGGCAAGACGGCCGATGAAGTGTTTCCGCGCCGCTTTGGCCGCAGCTATTTCGAGCAGGACATGGCGACGATCAACGCCGGCCAGCAGCTGATCGATCAGCTTGAGCTGCATCTGTATCCGGGTCGCCAGCCGGGCTGGTGCCTGACCTGCAAGGAGCCGTTGCGCGACGCGGCGGGTAAGGTCGTCGGCCTCGCCGGCATCTCGCGCGACCTGAAGGCGCATGAAGGCTCGCATCCGGCGTACAGCAAGCTCGCGGACGTGGTCCAGCACATCCAGGATCACTACGTGCAGCCGCTGAACCTGAAGCAGCTCGCGCAGATGGCCGGGATGTCGGTGGCGCAGCTCGAACGCTACTTCCACAAGGTGTTCCACCTGACGCCGCGCCAGGTGCTGCTGAAGACGCGGCTCGATGCGGCCACCGCGCTGCTCGTCACGCACGACAAGGTGACCGATGTCGCGGCGCTATGCGGCTATACGGATCACAGCGCGTTCACGCGCCAGTTCAAGGCGACGGTCGGCGTGACGCCGACGGAATACCGGTTGATGCTGCAGGAGCGGGCAGGGTGACGCGACACGCCGAAAGGGCCGGCGAGTCGCTGGGATCGGGGGTGATGCGGGAAAACGGGAAAGGGTGAAAACGGCGGCTCAGCGGTAGCCGAGCCCTTTCAGGACGGCGGTGCCGTCTTCGGTCAGCCGGAAGCTGGGTGTCGTATCGGCGTCGAGCTTGACCATCTCGACGAGGCCGGCTTCCTGCAGCGCGGGCAGTTCGGGTTTGGCGTTCGCGCCGATCGGGGCATGCAGCAGCACGAGCAGCGTCGCGATTTCATGATGACTGAGCAGGCGGCGCAGCATCGTCTTCTTTACAGGGGGCGCGGCCTGGCGGCCCGCGGGTGCATCTACGGCGCTCATCGCTTTCCTCCTTTTCAAGATAACCATGGGGTACTGGTTGCGGATGGTGCCGTCGAAGACTTAAGCGATTCTTAAAACCACGGTGGGCGACGGGATGCTGCGCTGCGGTATGGGTTACCGGATGTAACGCCATATGGAATGCGGTTTCCGGCTCGATCGCGGTGAGCCGCGCGGGCGGGTGTGCCGCCGCGCGATTCACCACGATGGTGCGCGGGGGGATGTGGCCCTTTGAGGCAACCGCGGGCTGCGAATGCGCTTCGGCCCCGGAATCCCGGTTCAGTTCCTTCCCTTATTTCCTGCGCTGCGCCTGTGCGGCGAGCCGCACGGCCGCGTTTGTCGCGCCGTAGCCGTCGTATCCGCCGCGCCGCTCGACGATCTCGAGCGAGAAGCGGTTGTCGACCAGTTCTGTATACGCGTGCAGGAACTCACCGCCGTGTTCGTCGCGGTCGTACAGCAGGTGATGGGTGCTCAGCGTGTCGATCAGCTCGTCCGGCAGCGCGTAGCGGGCGGCGAGATCGTCGTAGTAGTTCGGCGGAATGCGCAGGAACGAAATGCCGTCGGCCGCGAACGCGGCGATCGTCTTCACGATGTCGTCCGTGCGGAACGCGACGTGGTTCAGCCCCGTGCCATGGTAGCGGTCGAGCGATTCGGCGACCGCCGTGTGACGGTCGACCGACGCGTTCAGCGCGATCCGTACCGAACCGTCGGCGCTGCGCACCGCGCGGCTGCGCATCAGCCCGTACGGGTCGGGCACGAGCCAGCTGCGCTCGGCCTCGAAGCCGAATGCCGTCTTGAAGAACAGGATCCACGTATCGAGCGCGTCGGCCGGCAGTGCGAGGCATACGTGGTCGATGCCCGTCAGCGGGCCGACTTCGCTCGGGCCGTCGATGTCGGTCAGCACGAAGTCCGATTCGTACAGCGTCGGCGCGTTCGGCGCTTCGTCGACGAAGTACTCGAGGCTGCCGTCCGGCGCCTGCACGCTCGGCAGCACGCGTTCGTTGGGCCCGACGCGGCCGGAGAACGGCGCATAGCCGAAGCCGGCCGCGCGGTCGAATGCCACTTTCGCGTCGTCGACGCGGAATGCCGATGCGCACAGCGACAGCCCGTGCTGCTGGAAGAACGCATCGGCGAACGAGTCGCGCTCCGCGTTCAGCACGATCGACGCGGCGCCGTGCTGGAACAGCGTCACGTCCTTCGACCGATGCCGGCCCGCGAGCCGGAAGCGCATCCGGCCGAGCCATTCGCCGACGGTCGCCGCCGCCTGCGCGTCCACGGCGAATTCGATGAACTGGAACCCGACGTGCGCGGGCGGCGCCGGCGGGGCGAACAGCGGCTGGCTGGCGGCTGGCGCGCGGCCGTCCTGCGCGAGCCGCTCGCGCGTCAGTTCCTCCAGATAGAGCAGCGAGCGATGGCCGTCGGCGGCCGTGATCGCGGTCGGCGCCGCGCGGAAGCCGTCGTTGAAGATCTCGAGCGACAGCGGCCCCGTATAGCCCGACTCGATCACGCGCGCGGTGAAGCGTGCGAGGTCGAAGTCGCCCTGGCCCGGGAACGAGCGGTAGTGGCGGCTCCATTCGAGCACGTCCATCGCGAGCTTCGGCGCATCGGCGATCTGCACGAACGCGATCCTGTCGCCGGGGATGTCGGCGATCGCGTCCGGCGAATCGTCGAGCGACAGCGTGTGGAAGCTGTCGAGCGCCAGGCCGAGGTGCGGGCTGTTCACCGCATTCACGAGTGTCCACGCATGGCCGTAGCGCTTCACGACGCGGCCCCACGCGAGTGCTTCGTACGCGGCGACCACGCCGGCTTGCCGCGCGGCTTCCGCGAGCGCGCCGAGCTGGTCGACGAGCAGTCCGTCGTCCGCGATCGTGTCGGCCGACACGTTGCTGCACACCAGTATGCGGTCGGTGCCGAGCGCATGCATCACGTCGAACTTGCGCTTGATCCGGTCGAGGTTGCGGGCGAGCTGGGCCGGGCTCACGCCCTCGAAGTCGCGAAACGGCTGGAACAGCACGATGTCGAGGCCGAGATCGGCGGCCATGCGCCGGACGTCGGCCGGCGATCCATCGAAATAGACGAGGTCGTTTTCGAAGATTTCCACGCCGTCGAAGCCTGCGGCCTGGATGGCGGCGAGTTTCTCGGCGAGCGTGCCGGACAGTGACACGGTGGCGATCGAGCGCTGCATGGGCGAATCCTGCGGATGAGCGGGGCATGGCGTCGGTCGAACCGACCCTGAATGAACCAGTCGTTGAATTCCTGGTGCGCGCCATATCCCGAATTTACTGGGCTAGTGATGCGTATTGTACAAACTAACTAGGTGGTACAAATTAGCGAAAACCCGAAAAGACAGCTTGCCTTCCCGGGCGCACACTAGCGCCAAATTCCGATGTCTTCGGGGCGATGCCGGTCACGGTCCGCCCCTGTTTTAGGAGCAGAATCACCATGAGCAAGCACAAGGTGCTGGTGCTGAACGGCCCGAACCTGAATCTGCTGGGGACGCGCGAGCCCCATATCTACGGCGCGGAAACGCTCGCCGACGTCGAGCAGCGCTGCCGCACGGCGGCCGAGGGGCTCGGGCTGGAAATCGACTTCCGTCAGTCGAACGCCGAGCACCAGCTGATCGACTGGCTGCATGCCGCGCGTCACGACACGCACGGCATCGTGATCAACCCGGCCGCCTATACGCATACGTCGGTGGCGCTGGCCGACGCGCTTTCCGCGATCGCGAAGCCCGTGATCGAAGTGCATATCTCGAACGTGCATCGCCGCGAAGCGTTCCGTCACCATTCTTATGTGTCGGCGGTGGCCGAAGCCGTGATCTGCGGCTGCGGCACCGAAGGCTACGTGTTCGCGCTGCAGCGTCTGGCGACGCTGTTCGCGCAGGGAGCCGCACGATGAGCCGCCCGTCGTTTCTGATCGGCCTGATCGGCCAGGGCATCGGCGGCTCGCTGTCGCCCGCGATGCACGAGGAAGAAGGATTCCGCCAGGGGTTCGGCTATGTCTACCGGCGCATCGACCTCGACGCGCTCGGCGTGACCGTCGACGCATTGCCGCAACTGCTCGATGCCGCGCAGCGGATGGGCTACAACGGCCTGAACATCACGCATCCGTGCAAGCAGCGCGTGATCGAGCACCTCGACGCGCTGTCGGACGATGCGCGTGCGCTCGGCGCGGTGAACACCGTGCTGTTCAAGGACGGCAAGCGGATCGGCCACAACACCGACTGGTCGGGCTTCGCGAAATCGTTTCGCCGCGGGTTGCCGGACGCATCGCTCGAACGCGTCGTCCAGCTTGGCGCGGGCGGCGCGGGCGCGGCCGTTGCGCACGCGGCGCTGCAGATGGGCGCGGCCGAACTGACGATTTTCGATGTCGACGGCACGCGCGCTGCCGCGCTCGCGGCCGAGCTGCAGCAGCGCTTCCCCGCGGCACGCGTCGTGCAGGGCGGCGATCTCGCGGAGGCGATGCGCGCCGCAACGGGCCTGATCCACGCGACGCCGACCGGCATGGCCAAGCATCCGGGCCTGCCGTTGCCGGCCGAGCTGCTCCACGCGGGCATGTGGGTGGCCGACATCGTGTATTTCCCGCTCGAAACCGAACTGATCCACGCGGCGCGCGCAGCCGGCTGCGCCACGCTGCCGGGCGGCGGGATGGCCGTCTACCAGGCGGTCGACGCGTTCGAGATCTTCACCGGACGCACGCCCGACGCCGAGCGGATGTTCGATCACTTTCAGTCGCTCGTCGCGCGCTGACCCCCTTCCAGAAAGAGAGACCAGGAGACGACCATGCAGCACACCACCCACACGAGCGCCGCGCCGGCGCAGGCGTCCGGCACTGTCCGGCGCACCTCGGCGCGCTACAAGATTCTCGCGCTGCTCGCGATCGGCACGATGATCAACTATCTCGACCGCACCGTGCTGGGGGTGGCTGCGCCGCAGCTCACCAAGGAGCTCGGCATCAACGCGGCCGTGATGGGCATCATGTTTTCCGCGTTTTCGTGGACGTATGTGGCCGCGCAGGTGCCCGGCGGCCTCTTTCTCGACCGTTTCGGCAGCAAGGTCACTTACTACTGGTCGATGACGCTGTGGTCGCTGTGCACGTTCCTGCAGGGCTTCGTGCCCGGCGTCGCGACGCTGCTCACCTGTCGTCTCGGCCTGGGCATCGCGGAGGCGCCGTGCTTCCCGACCAACAGCCGCGTCGTCGCGACGTGGTTCCCGCAGAACGAGCGTGCGATGGCGACGGGTACTTACACCGTCGGCGAGTACATCGGCCTCGCGTTCTTCAGCCCGGTGCTGTTTGCGCTGATGGGGGCATTCGGCTGGCGCTCGCTGTTCTGGGTCGTCGGCGCGATCGGTATCGTGTTCGGCCTGGTCTGGTGGAAGTTTTATCACGAGCCGCGCAACCATCCGGGCGCGAATTCGGAGGAGCTGGCCTATATCGAGGCGGGCGGCGGCCTGGTGCACGGCCCGCGCAAGGACGGCGACAAAGTTGGCAAGGGCGCCAAGGGCGAGCAGAAGGCATTCAGCTGGTCGATGGCCGGCAAGCTGCTGAAGAAGCGCCAGCTCGCGGGCATCTGCCTCGGCCAGTTCGCCGGCAACTCGACGCTCGTGTTCTTCCTGACCTGGTTCCCGACCTACCTCGCGACCGAGCGTCACATGGGCTGGCTGAAGATCGGTTTCTTCGCGGTGATGCCGTTCATCGCCGCGTCGGTCGGCGTGATGTTCGGCGGGATCTTCTCCGACTGGCTGCTGCGCCGCGGCAAGTCCGCGAACCTCGCGCGCAAGCTGCCGATCATCGCGGGCCTGCTGCTCGCGTCGACGATCATTCTCGCGAACTACGTGCAGAGCAACGAGGCCGTGATCGCGATCATGTCGGTTGCATTCTTCGCGCAGGGGATGGCCGCACTCGGCTGGACGCTCGTGTCGGACATCGCGCCGGACGGCCTGCTCGGCGTCACGGGCGGCATCTTCAACTTCGCGGCGAACCTCGCCGGGATCGTCACGCCGCTCGTGGTCGGTTTCATCGTCGCGTCGACCGGGTCGTTCGTCGGCGCGCTCGTGTTCATCGGTGTGATCGCGCTGGTTGGCGCGGCGTCGTACATCTTCGTGGTCGGCGACATCAAGCGGATCGAGCTGTAAGCACCGGCTCCACGCACATCCAGTGCGTTCGCCCGGCAGCCGCAAGGCCGCCGGGCTTTTTTGTTTGCGCGTGCCGGCGGGTCTGCCGGCTGGCGTCGTACCGCGCTTATGCGCGCTGCACGGCGATGCCGAGCGACTCGACCGCTTGCGCGATTGCCGCGACCGCGCGCCGGATATCGTTCGAGTCGATCGCGCCGATGCAGCCGACGCGGAACGTCTCGAGCTGCGTGAGCTTGCCCGGATACAGGATGAAGCCCGCGTCGCGCACGGCGTCGTAGAAGCGGCGGAAATCGTAGGCCGGGTGGTCGGGCGCGTGGAACGTGACGATCACCGGCGCCTGCACGCTCGCATCGAGGAACGGCGTGAAGCCGAGCGCGTGCATCGATTCGACCAGCGTCCGGCAGTTGTCCACATAGCGCGCACCGCGCGCCGGCTGGCCGCCTTCGGCGAGATACTGGTCGAGCGCGGCGCGCAGCGCGGCGATCACGTGCGTCGGCGGCGTGAAACGCCACTGGCCCGTCTTGCGCAGATACGCGTACTGATCGTGGAGATCGAGCGCGAGCGACGGCGAGTTGCCTTCGCTCGCGTCGAGTGCGTCGCGCCGCACGATCGCGAACCCCATCCCCGGCACGCCTTCGAGGCATTTCCCGCTTGCCGAGATCAGCGCATCGATGCCGCTGCCGGCCAGCTTGATCGGCAGCGCGCCGAACGAGCTCATCGCGTCGACGATCAACCGCTTGCCGTGGCGCCGGCACACGGCGGCGATGTCGTCGAGCGGGTTCAGGATGCCGGCGCTCGTCTCCAGATGCACCTGCGCGACGTGCGTGATGCGCGGCTCGCGCGCGAACGCGGCTTCGATCGCGGCCGGATCGACGGCGGCGTCCTCGCCGAACGGCAACGCGATCGCCTCGATGCCGAGCCGCCCGAGGATCTTCAGGATGCGCGCGCAGTACGCGCCGTTGTCGGGCACCAGCACGACGCCGCCGCGCGGCACCAGCGTGCCGAGCGCCGCTTCGACCGAGAACGTGCCGCTGCCTTGCATCGGCACGCACACGTACTCGTCGCCGCCGTGCGCGATCGCGACGAGATCCGCGCAGACGCTGGCCGTCAGTTCATTGAAAGCGGCATCCCACGAGCCCCAGTCATGTTGCATTGCGTGGCGGGTTGTGGCGGACGTGGTGAGCGGGCCGGGCGTAAGAAGAATCGGATCGGACATGGTTTTCCTCTGCAAAGGTAGGAAGAAACGCCGGGCGGCATTTCTGAATGACTTGCATGATATTGGCAAAATGTGTCATTTTTTGGAAATTGTGGCATTCGTCACGGGTTTGTCATCGAACGCTGTGATCCTTCGCTTGCCGCGCAAAACCTAACCTCAGCGCGGCGGCGAGGCGGGCCGTCGATCGGCCTTGCCCGGAGATAACAGGAGAGCCGGATCGTGCCCCCGGCCATTTGGTGTTCCGCCTACGGAGAAGTCAGATGACACTGCAGAAACCCTCGCGCGCCGCTGCCGGCGCGTTCCGCAAGCTTGCGCTGGCCGCCAGCGTCGCCGGTCTGATGGGCGCCGCGTTGCCCGCCCATGCGGCGAGCGCGGTCGTGCTGTATACGGCAGACGGTCTCGAGAACCTCTATCGCGATGTGCTGCCGGCTTTCGAGAAGAAGGAAGGCGTCAAGGTCAACATCGTGACGGCGGGCAGCGGTGAAGTCGTCAACCGCGCGAACATCGAGAAGAACTCGCCGAAGGCCGACGTGCTCGTCACGCTGCCGCCGTTCATTCAGCAAGCTGGCCAGATGGGCCTGCTGCAGCCGTACCAGAGCGTGAACTACAAGAACGTGCCGGCCATCGCGAAGGCTGAAGACGGCACGTGGGCAACGTTCGTGAACAACTACTTCTCGTTCGCGATCAACCCGGACGTCGTGAAGAACCAGCCGAAGACGTTTGGCGACCTGCTGTCGCCGGCCTACGCGGGCAAGGTCGCGTACTCGAACCCGGCCACGGCCGGCGACGGGATGGCCGTGCTGATCCTGACGACGTCGCTGATGGGCGAGGACAAGGCGTTCGACTACCTCGCGCAACTGTCGAAGAGCGTGAAGTTCCACACGAAGGGCACGGGCTACCTGAACGTGCTGCTGTCGCGTAACGAAATCAGCGTCGCGAACGGCGACCTGCAGATGGACCTCGACGATGCCGAACACGGCGCGCTGTCCGTCAAGCCGATCTTCCTGGCCGCGAAGGATGGCGACCAGCCGACCACGTTCCAGCTCCCGTACGGCATCGGCCTGATCAAGAGCGGCCCGAACCAGGACGCCGGCAAGAAGCTGATCGACTACCTGATGTCGACGGAAGTGCAGTCGAAGGTGCCGGACATGTACGGTATCCCGGGCCGCACGGACGTGCCGCTGGCCGGCAAGAACGGCGAAGCGGTCAAGAAGGCGATCGCGGGCGTGAAGCTGATCCCGGTCGACTGGACCCAGGTGATGGCGAAGAAGCCGGTGTGGATCGAGCGCTGGAAGAAGGACGTGATCGGCAGCTCGGGCAAGCAGCTCGACGTCGTCAAGCCGAAGTGATCGGCGCACGCCGCCTGTATTTGTGAGCAAGAGGATGAACCCGGTGGAAACCACCCTGACCCATCCCGGCGCATTCGGCGCCGCCGAACCGCAAGCAACGTTGCGGTCCGGCGCGCCGGGCGGCGTGCAGATCGAACACCTGAGCGTGCGCTACGGCGCACGCACGGTGCTGGAAGATCTGTCGCTGTCGATCGGTGCCGGTGAATTTCTGACGGTGCTCGGCAAGAGCGGCTGCGGCAAGACCACGCTGCTGCGCTTCATCGCCGGGTTCGTGAAGGCCGATGGCCTGACCGGCACGCTGACCGTTGCCGGACGCGACCTGACCTATGCGCCGCCGCACAAGCGCAATCTCGGTCTGCTGTTCCAGAATTACGCGCTGTTCCCGCACCTGTCGGTGTTCGAGAACGTCGCATTCGGGCTGCGCGCCCGCGGCATGGCGTCGTCGGAAGTGACGCGCCGCGTCGCCGACGCGCTGAAGCTCGTGCAGCTCGGCGATGCGGGCCATCACCTGCCCGCGCAACTGTCGGGCGGGATGCAGCAGCGTGTCGCACTGGCGCGCGCGCTCGTGATCGAGCCGGACGTGCTGCTGCTCGACGAGCCGCTGTCGGCGCTCGACGCCAACCTGCGCGCATCGGTGCGCAGCGAACTGAAAGCGCTGCACGAGCGCCTGCCGAACCTGACCGTCGTCTGCGTGACGCACGACCGCGACGACGCGCTCGTGCTGTCCGATCGCGCGCTGCTGATGCGCGACGGCCATATCGCGCAGCTCGGCACGCCGCAGCAGTTGTACGACGCGCCGCAGGACGGCTACGTCGCACGCTATCTCGGCCCGGCGAACCTGCTGCCGCCGCACGTGATCTTCCCGCTCGGCGATCCGCGCCACGAAGTGCGCGGCAAGGTGGCCTGCGTGCGCCCCGAGCGCCTGACCGTGATGCCGCCCGCTGCGGGCGGGCTGCACGGCACGGTGTCGTCCGTCGAATGGCAGGGCGCGGACCTGTCGATCGCGGTCACGATCGATGCGGCCCCCGACGAACCCGTGCGCGTCACGATGCAACGCGGCCGCGGTGCGGCTCCCGAGCGCGGTGCGCGCGTTTCCCTGCATTGCGAGGCAGACGATGTCGTCCTTATCGAGCCCTGAAGCCGGCCTGCCGCCGCACGTGCTCGCGTCGGCCGCCGCGCACGCCGCCGCCGCGCGGCGCCGCAAGCGCATGGGCGACCTGCACCTGGCCGCGCTTGCGATCCTCCTGCTGGGCCCGCTCGTCGTCTATCCGCTGGTGCGGCTCGTGCTGCTGAGCGTATCGGGCGACCACGGGTTGAGTTTTGCCGCGTACCGCACGTTCTTCGGCAACCCCGACACGCGCGACGTGATGCTGACGACGCTCGGCGTGCTGTTCGCGAGTGCCGGCACCGCGTCGGTGCTCGGCGTGCTGCTGGCTGCGCTGCTGTTCTTCAAGCCGTTTCCGGGCGCGTCGCTCGTCACGCGGTTCCTGGAACTGTACGTTGCATTCCCGTCGTTCCTCGTCGCGTTCACGCTGATCTTCCTGTACGGCTCGCAGGGCTCGATCAGCATCGCGCTGCAGCACCTGTTCCATCTCGAGAATCCGCCGCTCGACTTCCTGTTCGGCATTGGCGGCGTGATCCTCGCGCAGACCGTGTTCTATACGCCGTTCGTGGTGCGGCCGACGCTCGCGTCGTTCGCGACGCTCGACCTGCGGCTGATCGAAGCCGCGCGCAGCCTCGGCGCGTCCGGCTGGATGCTCGCCCGCCGCGTCGTGCTGCCGATCGCGTGGCCGGGTATCGCCGCCGGCACCGTGCTGTGCTTTCTGCTGACGTTGAACGAATTCGGGATTCTGCTGGTGCTCGGCAGCGCGCGGCTCGTGACGCTGCCGGTCGCGATCTACAGCAGCGCGACCGTCGACCTCGACCTGCCGACCGCGTCGGCCGGCGCGGTCGTGATGCTCGCGCTGTCGCTGGCGCTGTATGCGGTTTATCGCCGGGTGAACCGGCGTGCGACGGGAGGGAACGATGTCCGCTGAATTTCGTATTGGGCAAGCCGTGCCGCGCCACCAGATCGGCTGGGGCGACACGGTGCTCAAGCATGCGTCGCGCGCGGCGCTCGCGCTGGCCGCGTTCGCGTGCTTCTGGTTGTTCGTGTTGCCTGTCGTCGTCGTCGCGCTGTCGAGCGTGTCGACGCAGTGGTCGGGCACGATTTTGCCGGCCGGCTACAGCCTGCGCTGGTTCGAGCGGCTCGGGTCGCCGGAATACGACGCGCTGCTGACGAGCCTGGAAATCGGCTTCGGCGTGTCGGCGGTCGGCACGATCCTCGGGCTGTGGCTTGCGCTGGCGCTCGAAGGGCGCGACCGGCGCGGCCTCGGCGCGGTGGTCGACGCGCTCGTGATGGTGCCGAACGGCGTGCCGAGCGTCGTGCTCGGGCTTGCGGTGCTGATCGCGTATCACCAGAAGCCGGTCGACCTGTCGAGTTCGGCGGCGATCGTCGTGCTCGTGCAGCTCGCGCTGATTTTGCCGTTCTGCTATCGCTGCGCGGCTGCCGCGCTGCGTCCGGAACTGACCGTGCTGCGTGAAGCCGCGGCGAGCCTCGGCGCGCCGCCCGCGATGGTGCTGCGCCGCGTGCTGCTGCCGCAACTCGTGCCGGCGCTGCGCGCGAGCCTTGCGCTCGGCTTTGCGCTGTCGCTCGGCGAGCTCGGCGCGACGCTGACGGTGTATCCGCCCGGCTTCGCGACCGTGCCGATCGTCGTGATCGGCCAGGTGGAGCGCGGTTACTACCTTCCGGCATCGGCGCTGTCGCTGCTGATGCTCGGCGCGTCGCTCGCGGCGCTGCTGCTGATCGCTGCGCGCGTGCCGCGCGGCAAGCGGGTGGCATCATGAACGCCGCGTTCGCATTGCGCCAACCGGGTGAAGCGTCGGCAGCCGGCGCTTCGACGGATCTCGCGGGACGTTCCGTCGACGTCAACGGCCGGCACTACCGGCTGCCGGTCGAGCCGACCGTCGTCGTCTGCGTCGACGGCTGCGAGTACGACTATCTCGAACGGGCGGTGGAAGCGGGCGTCGCGCCGTTCATCGGCCGGATGATCGCGGAAGGCACGGCCTGGCGTGGCGATTGCGTCGTGCCGACCTTCACCAACCCGAACAACCTGTCGATCGTCTGCGGCGTGCCGCCGTCGGTCCACGGGATCTGCGGCAACTATTTCTGGGATCCGGCCGCCGACGGCGGGCGCGGTGCCGAAGTCATGATGAACGACCCGGCCTACCTGCGGGCCGGCACGCTGCTCGCGGCGGCGTCCGACGCCGGTGCGCGGGTCGCCGTCGTGACGGCGAAGGACAAGCTGCGCCGGCTGCTCGGCTGGCAGATGAACGGCATCTGCTTTTCGGCCGAGAAGGCCGCGCAGGCGAATCTCGCGGAAAACGGGATCGTCGACGTGCTCGACTGGGTGGGCCTGCCGTCGCCTGACGTCTACAGCGCGGCGTTGTCCGAATTCGTGTTCGCGGCCGGCGTGCGGCTTGCGCAGACGCGCCAGGTCGACCTGATGTACCTGTCGACCACCGATTACGTGCAGCACAAGTGCGAGCCGGGCAGTGCCGGCGCGAACGCGTTCTACGCGATGATGGACGGCTATCTCGCGCAGCTCGACGCGCTCGGCTGGGTGATCGGGCTCACGGCCGATCACGGGATGAACGCGAAGCACGATCCTGCGACGGGCCGGCCGAACGTCATCTATCTGCAGGACGCATTCGACGGCTGGTACGGCGCGCAGGCTGCGCGCGTGATCCTGCCGATCACCGATCCGTACGTCGTGCACCACGGCGCGCTCGGCTCGTTTGCGACCATCTATCTGGCGCCGGGTGTCGACCGGGCGGAGGCGATGTGGCGCGTCGGCAGTCTCGACGGCGTCGAGCTCGTGCTCGACAACGCGGAAGCTGCCGCACGTTTCGAGCTGCCGGCCGACCGGATCGGCGATCTCGTCGTGATCGGCCGCCGCGACATGACGCTCGGCACGCGTGAGCGCGAACACGATCTGTCGGGTCTCACGGTGCCGCTGCGTTCGCATGGCGGCGTGTCGGAGCAGGAAGTACCGCTGCTGTTCAATCGCCGTATCGAGCCGCTCGATCCCGCGCGTCGCCCGCGCAACTTCGACGTGTTCGATTTCGTGCTGAACCGGGTCGCGACATGATGGCTCATCCCCGACACGATCACCCGGCGTTCCGTGCAGAGGCGCTGCGCTGGTGCGGCACGCGCGCGACGCGGGAACGCACGCTCGACGTCATGGACCCTTACACGGGCACGCGCGTCGGCACGGTGCCGCTGGCGAGCGTCGACGATGTGCGCGCGGCATTCGACTACGCGATGGCGTATCGGCCGAAGCTCACGCGTTACGAGCGCTCGCAGATCCTCGAGCGTGCGGCCGCGCTGTTGCGCGAGCGTACCGAGGAAGCGTCCGACCTGATCACGCTCGAATCGGGCCTGTCGAAACAGGACTCGCGCTACGAGATCGGCCGCGTTGCCGATGTGCTGAAGTTTGCGGCAATCGAGGCGCTGCGCGACGACGCGCAGAGTTTCTCGTGCGACCTGACGCCCCACGGCAAGGCACGCCGCGTGTTTTCGCAGCGGCAGCCGCTCGACGGCGTGATCGTCGCGATCACGCCGTTCAATCATCCGATGAACCAGGTGGCGCACAAGATCGCGCCGGCGATCGCGACCAACAACCGTGTGATCTTGAAGCCGTCGGAGAAGGTGCCGCTGTCGGCGTTCTACCTGGCCGACCTGCTGGTCGAGGCCGGGCTGCCGGAGCCGATGCTGCAGGTACTGACCGGCGATCCGCGCGAGATTGCGGACGAACTCGTCACGCATCCGCATGCGTCGCTGATTACCTTTACGGGCGGCGTGGCGATCGGCAAGGCGATTGCCGCGCGGGCCGGCTACCGCCGCATCGTGCTGGAACTGGGCGGCAACGATCCGCTGATCGTCCTCGACGATGCCGATCTCGAACGCGCGACGTCGCTGGCGGTGCTCGGCTCGTACCGGAATTCGGGCCAGCGCTGTACGGCGGTCAAGCGGATGCTGGTGCAGCGTTCGATCGCACCCGCCTTCACCGAGTTGCTGGTCGAGAAGACGCGCGCATGGAAGTACGGCGATCCGTTCGATCCCGCGAACGAAATGGGCACGGTGATCGACGAGGAAGCGGCGCGGCTGTTCGAGGCGCGGGTCGACGAAGCGGTCGCGCAGGGCGCACGCCTGTTGACCGGCAACGTGCGGCGCGGCGCGCTGTATGCGCCGACCGTGCTCGACAACGTCGATCCGTCGATGACGATCGTGCGCGAGGAGACCTTCGGCCCGGTATCGCCGGTGATCACGTTCGACACGATCGACGACGCGATCCGGATCAGCAACGGGACGGCGTTCGGGCTGTCGTCGGGCGTCTGTACGGACAGTACGGCGGCGGTCGTGCGGTTCGTGAACGAGCTGAACGTCGGCACGGTGAATGTATGGGAAGTGCCTGGCTACCGGATCGAGCTGTCGCCGTTCGGCGGGATCAAGGATTCGGGGCTCGGTTACAAGGAAGGCGTTCAGGAGGCGATGAAGAGCTTCACGAACCTGAAGACGTTTTCGCTGCCTTGGGAGTGAACGAATGGCATTGACGGTGGAAGAGATCCACGGGTTGTATCGCGAGCATGGCCATGTGGCCTATAGCGGCGAGCCGGTCACGCAGCTCGAGCATGCATTGCAGAGCGGGTTGCTGGCGGAAGAGGCGGGAGCTGACGACGCGCTGGTCGCGGCGGCGTTCCTGCACGATCTCGGGCATCTGCTGAATCGCCAGGGCGAGACGCCGAGCGCCCGAGGGATCGACGATCTGCATCAGTATTACGTGCTGCCGTTCCTGCGGCCGCTGTTTTCCGACGCGGTGCTGGAGCCGATCCGGCTGCATGTCGACGCGAAGCGCTGCCTGTGCCGCACGGACGCCGGCTACTTCGAGAGCCTGTCGCCGGACTCGGTGCGCAGCCTCGCGTTGCAGGGCGGCATCTTCAGCGAAGAGGAGACGGCGGTGTTCCTGCAACGCCCGTTCGCGAAGGACGCGCTGCGTCTGCGCCGCTGGGACGATACGGCGAAGGAAGAAGGCAAGGTGACGCCGGATCTCGATCACTATATGGAGATCGTCGCGCGCCAGGCGCGCGTGGGCTGACGGTTCGGCCGCTTCTATATAAGGCCCCGCACGCGGTAGCGTGCGGGGCCTTAAATTTTTTTGAGAAAACCCCTTGCGCAGATCGAAGAGGCTGCCTACAATCACGCCTCTTTCGCGCTAACGGAAACGCGGCGCGGGAGAGGGAAGCAGGGTTGGCGGTGTGCTGCAGTCTGGAGCGCGCCACTGGCCTGGAAGTTGAGCCCCGCAGTCGCAACGATGTAGTGAAAAAAGTTGTTGACGAAATGCGAAACACGGTTCATAATCTCGCTTCTCTGCTGCTGAAAACGCAGCGCTGCTGAGAAACACGAAGTTCCTCGCAGAAACGCTCTTTAAAAATTAACAGCCGATAAGTGTGGGCGCTTGATGGAAGCGAGCTGATCCTCGGATCAGATAGCGAAAGTATCAAGAGTCTCACACTAAAGTAAGTCAGGTTTATGAAGCAATTCATATTCCTGTCAGCTTTGAGTGAGCGACCGGTTCTTAACTGAACCGAAAACAGTAACAGGTTTAAACTGAAGAGTTTGATCCTGGCTCAGATTGAACGCTGGCGGCATGCCTTACACATGCAAGTCGAACGGCAGCACGGGTGCTTGCACCTGGTGGCGAGTGGCGAACGGGTGAGTAATACATCGGAACATGTCCTGTAGTGGGGGATAGCCCGGCGAAAGCCGGATTAATACCGCATACGATCTACGGATGAAAGCGGGGGACCTTCGGGCCTCGCGCTATAGGGTTGGCCGATGGCTGATTAGCTAGTTGGTGGGGTAAAGGCCTACCAAGGCGACGATCAGTAGCTGGTCTGAGAGGACGACCAGCCACACTGGGACTGAGACACGGCCCAGACTCCTACGGGAGGCAGCAGTGGGGAATTTTGGACAATGGGCGAAAGCCTGATCCAGCAATGCCGCGTGTGTGAAGAAGGCCTTCGGGTTGTAAAGCACTTTTGTCCGGAAAGAAATCCTTGGCTCTAATACAGTCGGGGGATGACGGTACCGGAAGAATAAGCACCGGCTAACTACGTGCCAGCAGCCGCGGTAATACGTAGGGTGCGAGCGTTAATCGGAATTACTGGGCGTAAAGCGTGCGCAGGCGGTTTGCTAAGACCGATGTGAAATCCCCGGGCTCAACCTGGGAACTGCATTGGTGACTGGCAGGCTAGAGTATGGCAGAGGGGGGTAGAATTCCACGTGTAGCAGTGAAATGCGTAGAGATGTGGAGGAATACCGATGGCGAAGGCAGCCCCCTGGGCCAATACTGACGCTCATGCACGAAAGCGTGGGGAGCAAACAGGATTAGATACCCTGGTAGTCCACGCCCTAAACGATGTCAACTAGTTGTTGGGGATTCATTTCCTTAGTAACGTAGCTAACGCGTGAAGTTGACCGCCTGGGGAGTACGGTCGCAAGATTAAAACTCAAAGGAATTGACGGGGACCCGCACAAGCGGTGGATGATGTGGATTAATTCGATGCAACGCGAAAAACCTTACCTACCCTTGACATGGTCGGAATTCCGCTGAGAGGTGGAAGTGCTCGAAAGAGAACCGGCGCACAGGTGCTGCATGGCTGTCGTCAGCTCGTGTCGTGAGATGTTGGGTTAAGTCCCGCAACGAGCGCAACCCTTGTCCTTAGTTGCTACGCAAGAGCACTCTAAGGAGACTGCCGGTGACAAACCGGAGGAAGGTGGGGATGACGTCAAGTCCTCATGGCCCTTATGGGTAGGGCTTCACACGTCATACAATGGTCGGAACAGAGGGTTGCCAACCCGCGAGGGGGAGCTAATCCCAGAAAACCGATCGTAGTCCGGATTGCACTCTGCAACTCGAGTGCATGAAGCTGGAATCGCTAGTAATCGCGGATCAGCATGCCGCGGTGAATACGTTCCCGGGTCTTGTACACACCGCCCGTCACACCATGGGAGTGGGTTTTACCAGAAGTGGCTAGTCTAACCGCAAGGAGGACGGTCACCACGGTAGGATTCATGACTGGGGTGAAGTCGTAACAAGGTAGCCGTATCGGAAGGTGCGGCTGGATCACCTCCTTTCCAGAGCTATCTCGCAAAGTTGAGCGCTCACGCTTATCGGCTGTAAATTTAAAGACAGACTCAGGGGTCTGTAGCTCAGTCGGTTAGAGCACCGTCTTGATAAGGCGGGGGTCGTTGGTTCGAATCCAACCAGACCCACCACCGTCTTGACTGGCGGTACACCCTGAGGAATATCTGTACATGGGGGCATAGCTCAGCTGGGAGAGCACCTGCTTTGCAAGCAGGGGGTCGTCGGTTCGATCCCGTCTGCCTCCACCAATCTTCAATGACAAGCGTTCGACTTGAGTCGAATCTTTGTCATTGGCGATTGAGCCAGTCAGATTGATATGAGTAAAACCATATCGGCTGTCGTTCTTTAACAATCTGGAAGAAGTAAGTAATTTGGATAGCGGAAGCGTCTATGAGATGGACGTGAAAACTATCCGGGTTGTGATTGTATCGATGTATCTCAAGATGATTCGAACTCTATGTTTGACTCAATTGGAATACGGCACAAATGCGAGAACTCAACCTGTAACGACTGTCGAGAGACAGACTCGTTATAGGGTCAAGCGAACAAGTGCATGTGGTGGATGCCTTGGCGATCACAGGCGATGAAGGACGCGGTAGCCTGCGAAAAGCTACGGGGAGCTGGCAAACAAGCTTTGATCCGTAGATGTCCGAATGGGGAAACCCACTCCTTTTGGAGTATCCATGGCTGAATACATAGGCCATGTGAAGCGAACGCGGTGAACTGAAACATCTAAGTAACCGCAGGAAAAGAAATCAACCGAGATTCCCAAAGTAGTGGCGAGCGAAATGGGATGAGCCTTGCACTCTTTATTTGTATTGTTAGCCGAACGCTCTGGAAAGTGCGGCCATAGCGGGTGATAGCCCCGTAGGCGAAAACAGTATGAAAGAACTAGGTGTGCGACAAGTAGGGCGGGACACGTGAAATCCTGTCTGAAGATGGGGGGACCATCCTCCAAGGCTAAATACTCGTGATCGACCGATAGTGAACCAGTACCGTGAGGGAAAGGCGAAAAGAACCCCGGGAGGGGAGTGAAATAGATCCTGAAACCGCATGCATACAAACAGTCGGAGCCTCGTAAGGGGTGACGGCGTACCTTTTGTATAATGGGTCAGCGACTTACGTTCAGTAGCAAGCTTAACCGTATAGGGCAGGCGTAGCGAAAGCGAGTCCGAATAGGGCGTTCAGTTGCTGGGCGTAGACCCGAAACCAAGTGATCTATCCATGGCCAGGATGAAGGTGCGGTAACACGTACTGGAGGTCCGAACCCACTAACGTTGAAAAGTTAGGGGATGAGCTGTGGATAGGGGTGAAAGGCTAAACAAACTTGGAAATAGCTGGTTCTCTCCGAAAACTATTTAGGTAGTGCCTCGTGTCTCACCTTCGGGGGTAGAGCACTGTCATGGTTGGGGGGTCTATTGCAGATTACCCCGCCATAGCAAACTCCGAATACCGAAGAGTGCAATCACGGGAGACAGACATCGGGTGCTAACGTCCGGTGTCAAGAGGGAAACAACCCAGACCGCCAGCTAAGGTCCCCAAATATAGCTAAGTGGGAAACGAAGTGGGAAGGCTAAAACAGTCAGGAGGTTGGCTTAGAAGCAGCCACCCTTTAAAGAAAGCGTAATAGCTCACTGATCGAGTCGTCCTGCGCGGAAGATGTAACGGGGCTAAGCTATATACCGAAGCTGCGGATGCGTGCTTTGCACGCATGGTAGGAGAGCGTTCCGTAAGCCTGCGAAGGTGCGTTGAAAAGCGTGCTGGAGGTATCGGAAGTGCGAATGCTGACATGAGTAGCGATAAAGGGGGTGAAAGGCCCCCTCGCCGTAAGCCCAAGGTTTCCTACGCAACGTTCATCGGCGTAGGGTGAGTCGGCCCCTAAGGCGAGGCAGAAATGCGTAGCTGATGGGAAGCAGGTCAATATTCCTGCACCATTGTTAGATGCGATGGGGGGACGGATCGCGGAAGGTTGTCCGGGTGTTGGAAGTCCCGGTCGCTGCATTGGAGAAGGCGCTTAGGCAAATCCGGGCGCGGAATTCAAGGGTGTGGCGCGAGCTCCTTAGGGAGCGAAGCAATTGGAAGTGGTTCCAAGAAAAGCCTCTAAGCTTCAGTCTAATGATGACCGTACCGCAAACCGACACAGGTGGGCGAGATGAGTATTCTAAGGCGCTTGAGAGAACTCGGGAGAAGGAACTCGGCAAATTGGTACCGTAACTTCGGGATAAGGTACGCCCTTGTAGCTTGATGCCCCTGCGGGCAAAGGGTGAAGGGGTTGCAATAAACTGGTGGCTGCGACTGTTTAATAAAAACACAGCACTCTGCAAACACGAAAGTGGACGTATAGGGTGTGACGCCTGCCCGGTGCCGGAAGATTAAATGATGGGGTGCAAGCTCTTGATTGAAGTCCCGGTAAACGGCGGCCGTAACTATAACGGTCCTAAGGTAGCGAAATTCCTTGTCGGGTAAGTTCCGACCTGCACGAATGGCGTAACGATGGCCACACTGTCTCCTCCCGAGACTCAGCGAAGTTGAAGTGTTTGTGATGATGCAATCTACCCGCGGCTAGACGGAAAGACCCCATGAACCTTTACTGTAGCTTTGCATTGGACTTTGAACCGATCTGTGTAGGATAGGTGGGAGGCTATGAAACCGGAACGCTAGTTTCGGTGGAGCCGTCCTTGAAATACCACCCTGGTTTGTTTGAGGTTCTAACCTTGGCCCGTGATCCGGGTCGGGGACAGTGCATGGTAGGCAGTTTGACTGGGGCGGTCTCCTCCCAAAGCGTAACGGAGGAGTACGAAGGTACGCTAGGTACGGTCGGAAATCGTGCTGATAGTGCAATGGCATAAGCGTGCTTAACTGCGAGACCGACAAGTCGAGCAGGTGCGAAAGCAGGTCATAGTGATCCGGTGGTTCTGTATGGAAGGGCCATCGCTCAACGGATAAAAGGTACTCTGGGGATAACAGGCTGATACCGCCCAAGAGTTCATATCGACGGCGGTGTTTGGCACCTCGATGTCGGCTCATCTCATCCTGGGGCTGTAGCCGGTCCCAAGGGTATGGCTGTTCGCCATTTAAAGAGGTACGTGAGCTGGGTTTAAAACGTCGTGAGACAGTTTGGTCCCTATCTGCCGTGGGCGTTGGATATTTGAAGGGGGCTGCTCCTAGTACGAGAGGACCGGAGTGGACGAACCTCTGGTGTACCGGTTGTCACGCCAGTGGCATCGCCGGGTAGCTATGTTCGGAAGAGATAACCGCTGAAAGCATCTAAGCGGGAAACTCGCCTTAAGATGAGATATCCCTGGGGACTAGATCCCCTTGAAGGGTCGTTCGAGACCAGGACGTTGATAGGTCAGGTGTGTAAGCGCAGTAATGCGTTCAGCTAACTGATACTAATTGCCCGTAAGGCTTGATCCTATAACAAGTCTGTCTCGCGCTGATTACAGCGCGTCGGATTGGTTGGATTCTCGTGTGTGATACACACAACTCAAAATTACTGCTTCTTCCAAGATTGGTTGTGCTGCGAAGCCAGCACAACAACCCCTTTTGCCTGATGACCATAGCGAGTCGGTCCCACCCCTTCCCATCCCGAACAGGACCGTGAAACGACTCTACGCCGATGATAGTGCGGATTCCCGTGTGAAAGTAGGTAATCGTCAGGCTCCCTAAGCCAAGAACCCCCGCCCGAAAGGCGGGGGTTTTTGCATTGGCGCGGCGGAAATGCGCATGGGGCCGGGAGGGCAGCCTGGCGGGAACTAGGCGCCGAATGAGTCGATCCTGGCACCAGCCGTTCTCGAGCGATCCTCACGTTGCGTGCCTGAAATCACCTAGTGCGTTCTGCTGCACATCACATCAATCCCCTCCAGTTGGCGCTCAGCCAATGTCGTTCCCTCTACGTGTGAAGCTGTAATAGGCGACGATGCGCGACGTTCGTCGGAAATGCTCGATGAATGGCTCGTTTTGACGAAAGATTTCCTGAGCCATTCATCCTTCGGTGCGTTGCGTCGGTCTGATCATAGGCGTCATTCGGCGAACGCAATCTGAATTCGTCAAAGAAATCTATGCGCATAAAGTCCATCTGCGCGACATGCTCAGCAGAGCGGGGTGCAAGCCCTTCGGGGTAATATCGCCATTCGTCCCGATTCCCGGTGCTTCCAGGTACCCGCTGGCGGTCGGTGTCCTCCGTATTCCGTCTCCCGCATCGTTCATGACTGCCCGCTCTGCCCATAGTGATAGGACGACCGACTTCTTGCCGTATCTCGTCGCGGCGACCTTCTTCATGGAGTACCTCGACACGACCGTGATCGCGACTGCGCTGCCGCAGATGGCAAACTCGTTCGGTGTCGGGCCGAACGCACTGAGCCTCGGGATGACGGCCTACATGCTCGCGCTCGCGGTGTTCATCCCGATCAGCGGCTGGATCGCGGACCGACACGGTTCGCGCACGGTGTTCGGCAGCGCGATCGTGATCTTTACCGGTGCGTCCGTACTGTGCGGGCTGTCCAATGGCGTCGTGGCGTTCACGGCTGCGCGGCTGCTGCAGGGCGTCGGCGGGGCGATGATGGTGCCGGTCGGGCGAATGATCGTCGTGCGCAGCACGGAGAAGGCGAAGCTGATGCGCGCGATCGCGACGATCACGTGGCCCGGCATCGTTGCGCCGGTCGTCGGGCCGCCGATCGGCGGTTTCATTACGACCTATGCATCGTGGCGATGGATCTTCCTGCTGAACGTGCCGTTCGGCATCGCGGCGCTGGTCTGCACGTGGCTGATCGTCCGCAACACGCGCGCCGACGAGCAACGGCCGCTCGACTGGATCGGCTTCGTGCTCGCGGGCGGTGCGTTGACGTGCCTGTTGATCGGCACCGAAACGGCCGGCCAGCAGGATGCGCAGTTTGCCCGCGCGGGCCTGCTCGTGGGCGCGAGCGTGCTGTTCGGCATTGCCGCCTGGCTGCATGCGCGACGGTGCGAACATCCGCTGCTCGATTTCACGACGCTGAAGGTGCCGACGTTCTCGGTCACGGTGATCACCGGCTCGGTCACGCGCATGGCGATCAATGCCGTGCCGTACCTGCTGCCGCTGCTGTTCCAGATCGGCTTCGGGCTGTCGCCGTTCCAGTCCGGCCTGCTGCTGCTCGCCAGTGCGCTTGGCAACCTCGGCATGAAGGCAGGCACGTCGTGGGTACTCGACCGCTTCGGCTTCCGGCGCGTCGCGCTCGTCGACGTGACGATCGTCGGCTTCTTCACGATTGCGTGCGGGTGGCTGACCGCGTCGACGCCGCTGGCGATCACGCTGCTTGTCGTGTTCGTCTACGGACTGACGCGGTCGATGCAGTTCACGACGCTTGCGACGTTGGCCTATGCGGATATCCCGGCCCAGCAGACGAGTGCCGCCAGCACGCTGTGGAGCGCTGCGCAGCAGATGACGATCGGGATGGGCATCGCGTTCGGCGCGTTGTCGCTGCGGGTGGCAGCGCTGGCGCGCGGCGATGCGACGGGCGTTCACTACGTGCTCGACGATTTTCGCTGGGCGTTCGTCGCCGCGGGCGTACTCGCGTTGCTCACGTTACCGGGATATGCACGGCTGGCGGCCAATGCTGGCGATCGGCTGCGAGCGGGCATGGCGCGCGGGTAAGCCGGCCCGTCGCTCACGATTGCGCGACGGTCGGTGCGGGTTTTCGTTTCCGCTCGCGCACCTACGGGCGAGGCGCGACTCGGCGTGATACGCGATTTTCGAGACGATGCCGGTGTGATGCGTGAACTTCCCTGCATTTTATGCGCTAATCTGCCGCCAAGCCGCCAAGCCGCCAAGCCGCCAAGCCGCCAAGCCGCCAAGCCGCCAAGCCGCCAAGCCGCCAAGCCGCCAAGCCGCCAAGCCGCCAAGCCGCCAAGCCGCCGAACCGCCGAACCGCCGAACCGCCGAACCGCCGAACCGCATCGCCTCTCCCCGTGCGTGGCGATAGACGTCACTGCGCGTCGTGAAAGATGATGCCGACCGTATGACGATGACCGGCCCGGATGCGGCCCACGCCGTGACGCAGGTTGACGCGGTAAACGCCGCGCGTACCCTGCACCGGTCTGCCGTGGACCGCGAAAATCACCGCGTCGCCTTGTGTCAGCGGCACCACTTCCGCACGCGACTGCATGCGCGGCCGCTGTTCCGTCAGGACGAACTCCCCGCCCGTGAAATCGCGCCCCGGCGCCGACAGCAGGATGGCGACCTGGAGCGGGAACACGTGCTCGCCGTAGAGATCCTGATGGAGGCAGTTATAGTCGTCCGGGCCGTATTGCAGGATCAGCGGGGTCGGCCGTGTCTGTCCCGCTGCGTGACAACGATCGAGGAAGCTCGCATGGTCGTCGGGATACCGGGCGTCGATGCCGAGCGCCTGGTTCCAGCGATTCGCGATCGGCGCGAGATGCGGGTAGATCGTTGCACGCAACTCGGCAATGAGCGGAGGCAGCGGATAGGCGAAATACTTGTATTCGCCGCGCCCGAAGCCGTGCCGCGCCATGACGACGCGCGATCGGTAAAGCCCGTCATCCGGATAGCGCGACGCGAGCGCATCGCATTCGTGCGCGGACAGCAGGCCCGGCACGCGCGCGCATCCGTGGCGATCCAGCTCGGTAGCGACGGCTGCCCAGTCAAGCGCGTTCGTGCGTTGTGCGATGTCGTCGGATTCGACCGCGGGCTGCGGATCGGTACGAGGCACCGACTGGCTTCGCTGCGCGGCAGGCGGCATGAATAGAGGCAGCGAAGCGGTGTCCGGTGGCGTTGCGCGCATGATGGGATCCACGATGAGAGTCGATGGCCCCAGTCTAATGTCGCACGTATGCCAATGCGCTCCAGATCTTGCGCTTCAATTCGAAGAGGGGCGCGCGTGTCGCGCGAAGAAGCCAGGTGGTGCGACACCGGCCGATGCGAAGCGCGGTTCAGTGGAGCCAGGGAGCCGGGCGCGCGTCAGCGGAAAAGCGAGGGTCGAATCTGCACGAAGCGAAGCGAGGCGACGCGACCGGCTTTCACCGGCCGCCGTCGCCGCTCGTTCAGGCTACCGACCGGAACAACCAGTAGAGCCCGCCGGCAAGCACGATCGACGCCGGCAGCGTCAGCACCCACGCCAGCACGAGGCTGCGCACCGTGCCCCATTGCAGCCCCGAGCCGTTCGCCGCCATCGTGCCCGCGACGCCCGACGACAGCACATGGGTCGTCGACACGGGCAATCCGTACACGTCGGCCGCACCGATCGTGAGCATCGCGACGAGTTCGGCCGACGCGCCCTGTCCGTACGTCAGATGCTGCTTGCCGATTTTCTCGCCGACGGTCACGACGATCCGCTTCCAGCCGACCATCGTGCCGAGGCCCAGTGCAATCGCGACCGCAACCTTCACCCACGTCGGAATGAACTTGGTCGCGTGGTCGAGCTGCTTGCGATAGTTGTCGATCGCGAGCTTGTCGTCGGGGGCGAACGCGGGCTGCCCGGATTTCTCGATCAGGCGGATTGCTTCGGATACCAGATACATCGTGTTGCGTACGTTGTCGATGTCGCGTTGCGGCACGGCCGCCATCGAGCCGGACGCGCCGACCGCGGTCGCGAGCGACGTGGACAATTGCTGAACGGCGGGGATCACAGCCGGCGTCAGCTCGCGATGCTGTACGTAGAGCTCGACGTCGGCGCGCGGATTCGCGGAAGGTGCGACGCCGTTCGTGTACTTCCCGAACGTCGCGGCTGCCTGGTTCGCGACCGCGACGAACGTCTGCGTCTCGGCCGGCGTGACGGCCTTGTTTAACGCATAGGCGGTCGGCACCGTGCCGATCAGGATCAGCATGATGAGGCCCATCCCTTTCTGCCCGTCGTTCGAACCGTGCGCGAACGACACGCCCGTGCAGGTCAGGATCAGCAGGCAGCGAATCCAGAACGGCGGCGGCTGATCCTTCGGCGGCTCCTTGTACAGCTCCGGAATCCGCACGAGGGTTTTCAGCACGAGCAGCAGCAGCGCTGCACAGAGGAAGCCGACGATTGGCGAGAACAGCAGCGACTTGCCGACACCGAGCGCCTGGCCCCAGTCGACGCCGCTCGTGCCGGACGGCCCGTGCATCAGCTGGTTCATCAGCCCGACGCCGATGATCGACCCGATCAGCGTATGCGAGCTCGACGACGGCAACCCGAAGTACCAGGTCGCGAGGTTCCACACGATCGCGGCGATCAGCAGCGCGAACACCATCGCGAAGCCCGCACCGCTGCCGACCTGCAGGATCAGCTCGACCGGCAGCAGTTGCAGGATGCCGAACGCGACGGCGCCGCTCGAGATCATCACGCCGAGGAAGTTCCAGAGGCCCGACCAGATCACCGCGACGTTCGGTGTCAGCGAGTGCGTATAGATCACGGTCGCGACCGCGTTCGCGGTGTCGTGGAAACCGTTGACGAATTCGAAGCCGAGCGCGATCAGCAGTGCAGCGCCGAGCATCAGGTACGGGAACAGCGATCCTTCGCGCATCGGCGACAGATCGTCGATCAGGTGCGTGGCGATATAGACCGCACCAATCGCGAGCACCAGCAGGAAGACGGCATAGCCGAGCTGCCTGGTGCGCTCGACGGAACCCGAACTGTTCGGGGTAGACGAAGCAGGTTGATTCATGACGGTATCTCGTATGGGAACCGCGACCGATCCTAGCTTCGGCTAGCAGTCAGTTTGATGACAGTAGGGATGGCGAACGGTGGGGCTTGCGGCGACGTAAGGTGAACATCGCCATGCGATTGCGATACGGCACAACGCGTCGGCTGGCGTCGTGGCCCATATCGCGAACGCAACACGGCAGGAGGCTAGGCGCCAGTGTCGCGCCGATCGCCGTCCGCGATCAACATCCAGCCGTGCGGCGACGCAGCGAATGTCGTGCACGATAGCGGCGCCACGTCGATGCGGGTTGCCGCGCCGGAACCCATCCGCAGCGCATGCGCGACGGCCGCACGCACGATCGGCGCATGCGTGATGGCGACGATGTCTCGGCCGTGTTGCAGCGCGTTCAACCATGTGCCGACGCGGCGCATGGCTGCATCGAACGATTCGCCGCCGTGCGGCGACGCCAACGGATCGCCGATCCACGCGCCCAGCTCGTCAGGCTGGTCGCGCGCGAGGTCGTGCAGCCGCTTGCCGCGCCAGTTTCGGTAATCGATGTCGCGCAGCGCGTCGTCGATGTCGGCGTGCAGGCCGAGCGCATCGGCGGTCTGCACCGCACAGCGCGCCGGGCTGCACAGCACGAGCGAGCCGGCGACGTCCGTCCACCGGTCGCGCAGCGTCGCGGCGTCGGCGAGCCCGTGCGCGTCGAGCAGATCGTCGTCGGGAAACGTGCCGGTGCGCATCGCCCGGGTCGATGCGTGTGCAATCAGGCGCAGCGAGGCGTGCAGGTTCATGTGGGTTGTCGGGGGAGCCGGGACGGGCGCGTTCGCCCATTTTTCGCTGCTTCAACACGCGAACGTTCGCGCGTACAATTCGCCCGATACGAAACGCGGAAGCCGGTGCAATTCCGGCGCGGTCGCGCCACTGTAACCGGTGATCCATGATCCCGGAAGCCAGACCTGCCTTCGTACCCATCCAACATTTGTCGGGGCGCGATTCCCCTGAGGTGCATCCATGAGCGAAGCAGTGCTGAAGCCGGCGGTCGTACCGGCGCCCATCCCCGTCCGTGAACTGTTGCCGTGGGCCGTGTTCGTCGGCCTGATCCTGCTGCTCGCGATTTATTTCGTCGGCGCGGAACAAGGCGCAACGTCGCTCGTGCCGGGCATGTACGTGCACGAGTTCGTCCACGACGGCCGCCATCTGCTCGGCTTCCCCTGCCACTGACGCGGAGTTCACGATGGTCGGAAAGCTGCTCATGCGCGGGATGCTCGCAGGCATCGCCGCAGGCCTCCTCACGTTCGGTTTCGCGAAAATCGTCGGCGAACCGCAAGTCGATCAGGCGATCTCCTTCGAAGAAAAACTCGACGCCGCCAAGGGCGACGCGCCGGAACCCGAGCTGGTGAGCCGCCACACGCAGGCCGGCTTCGGCCTGCTGACGGGCGTCGTGACCTATGGCGCGGCGTTCGGCGGGCTGTTCTCGCTGGTCTTTGCATATGCTTATGGTCGCGGCAGCCGTCTCCCGGCACGACCGCTGGCCGCGTGGCTCGCGGTGGCGGCGTTCATCGCGCTCGTGATCGTGCCGAACATCAAGTACCCGGCCAATCCGCCGTCGGTTGGAGACCCCGACACGATCGGCTATCGCACGGGCCTGTTCTTCCTGATGATCGCGATCTCGATCGCGACGATGGTGTTCTCGGTCAGCGTGCGCCGCCATCTGCTGGCGAAGCTCGGGCAATGGAACGCGTCGATCGTCGCGGGGCTCGTGTTCATCGTGATCATCGCGGCCGTGCAGCTCGGGCTGCCGTCGATCAACGAAGTGCCGGCTGCTTTCCCGGCCGTCGTGCTGTGGAAGTTCCGCGCCGCGGCGATCGGCATGCAGGTGATCATGTGGACGACGATCGGCCTGCTGTTCGGCGCATGGGTCGAGCGCGGCGAACGTATCGGCATGCGCGCCGCCTGACGCGCACTGCCACGGGGCGCGCCTAGCGCAGCATGCGCGGCGCGCTCCACGTCGATTCGCGCGCCAGCGCGACGAACGCGGCCAGATAGTCGATCGACGCATCCGCCTCGCGGATGCCGAGGAAGATCTGCTTCGCGATCCCCTTCTTGCCGAGCTTGACCGGCACGACCGGCATCCGGTCGGCGTATTCGTCGGCCAGCCATCTCGGCAGCGCGGCCACGCCGCGCCCGCTCGCCACCATCTGCAACATGATGTCGGTCGTCTCGATCGACTTGTGCCGCTTCGGCACGATGCCGGCCGGCGTCAGGAACTGGTTGTAGATGTCGAGCCGGTCGGTTTCGACCGGATAGGTGATCAGGATTTCGTCGGTCAGCTGCTCGGGCGTCACGTAATCGGCGTTGGCGAAACGGTGTGCGTCCGCGACCACCAGCACCTGCTCGTAGTCGAACACGGGGTCGAAGCGCAGCCCCGGCTTGTTCAGCGGATCGGGGGTCACGAGCACGTCGATGTCGTAGCCGAACAGCGCGCCGATCCCGCCGAACTGAAAGCGCTGCTTCACGTCGACGTCGACGTCGGGCCAGCGCGACAGGTACGGCGACACGACCTTCAGCAGCCACTGGTAGCACGGGTGGCACTCCATCCCGATACGCAGCGTGCCGCGCTCGCCCTTCGCGTACTGCTTCATCCGCTCCTCGGCCAGCTCGAACTGCGGCAGCAGCCGGTTTGCCAGCTTCAGCAGATACTGCCCGCCCTGCGTCAGCCGCAGGCCGCGCCCCTCGCGATCCCAGATCGGCGTGCCGAGCTGCTGCTCGATTTTCCGGACGGTATGGCTGAGCGCCGATTGCGTGAGGTGCAGCGCGTTGGCGGCCGCAGTCAGCGAGCCCTGGCGCTCGACTTCACGAATGACGACGAGATGGAATCGTTCCAGCATGGTTATCGCTCATCCTGAATGTACATGAACAACTTTAATGGATAAATGAAATAATGCCATTTTATTTCATGGTTTGAAATACCTATCATGGTTGCCGGACCTTCACTACTCCTGGACGGCAGCGCCATGGTGACGACACACAATCTCGGTTTCCCGCGCATCGGCGCCAAGCGCGAACTCAAGTTCGGCCTCGAACGCTACTGGAAGGGCGAATCGTCGCGCGACGAACTGAAGGCGCTCGGCGCGCAACTGCGCGAGCGTCACTGGAGCGACCAGCGCGACCTCGATTTCGCGCCGGTCGGCGACTTCGCGTTCTACGACCAGGTGCTCGACATGAGCTTCACGCTCGGCAACCTGCCGAAGCGCGTGCAGGGCTTCCACGGCGATGCGCTCGACAACTATTTCCGTGTGGCGCGCGGCCGTTCGGCGCAGTCGGAAGAAGCGCACGCAGCGTGCTGCGGCGGCGTCGCGGCCGGCGAAATGACGAAGTGGTTCGACACGAACTATCACTACATCGTCCCGGAATTCCACGCCGACACGAACTTCTCGCTCGACCCGTCGCGCCTGCTGCAGCAACTCGCCGAAGCGAAGGCGCAGGGCGTGAAGGCGAAGCCGGTGATCATCGGCCCCGTCACGTATCTGTGGCTCGGCAAGGCGAAGGACGACTCGGATCGCCTCGCGCTGCTGCAGAAGCTGCTGCCGGTGTATGGCGCGCTGCTCGACACGCTGACCGCACAGGGCGTCGAATGGGTGCAGATCGACGAACCGATCCTCGTTACCGAGCTCGACGCCGAATGGCAGCAAGCGTTCAAGACCGCGTACGCGGCGCTCGAAACGCGCCGGATCAAGGTGCTGCTCGCGACGTATTTCGGCCAGCTGCAGGGCAACCTCGCGCTCGCCGCGTCGCTGCCGGTCGACGGCCTGCACATCGATGCGATCAACGCCCGTGACGAAATCGACGCGCTGGTGCGCGAACTGCCGGCGGAGCGCGTGCTGTCGGTCGGTGCGATCAACGGTCGCAACATCTGGAAGACGAACCTGAACGCCGCGCTCGACTGGCTCGAGCCGCTCGCGACCCAACTGGGCAGCCGTCTGTGGCTCGCGCCGTCGTGCTCGCTGCTGCATGTGCCGGTCGATCTCGCGAGCGAAGAGAAGCTCGACGCCGAGATCCGCGCGTGGCTCGCGTTCGCGCTGCAGAAGCTCGACGAACTGAAGGTGCTCGCGATCGCGCTGAACCAGGGCCGCGACAAGGTGGCCGATGCGCTGGCCGCGAACGCCGCCGCGATCCAGTCGCGCCGTCATTCGCCGCGCGTGAACAACCCGGCGGTGAAGGCTTCGATCGCCCGGATCGATGCGCAGCTCGGCAACCGCGTGAGCCCCTATACGCAGCGCGCGCCGAAGCAGTCGGCACGCCTTAACCTGCCGGCGTTCCCGACGACGACGATCGGCTCGTTCCCGCAGACCGGCGAAATCCGCCAGGCCCGCAGCCAGTTCAAGGCCGGCGTGCTGAATGAAGCAGGCTACCGCGCGGCGATGCAGGCTGAAATCGAACGCAGCGTGCGCGAGCAGGAAGCGCTGGAACTCGACGTGCTCGTGCACGGCGAAGCCGAGCGCAACGACATGGTCGAATACTTCGGCGAGCAGCTCGACGGCTATGCGTTCAGCCAGTTCGGCTGGGTGCAGTCGTACGGTTCGCGCTGCGTGAAACCGCCGATCCTGTTCGGCGACATCAGCCGCCCAAAGGCGATGACGGTCGAGTGGATCACGTATGCGCAGTCGCTGACGAACAAGCCGATGAAGGGCATGCTGACCGGCCCCGTGACGATCCTGAACTGGTCGTTCGTGCGTGACGACCAGCCGCGCTCGGTGTCGTGCTACCAGCTCGCGCTGGCGATCCGCGAGGAAGTGCTCGATCTCGAGAAGGCCGGTGTGCGCGTAATCCAGATCGACGAGGCCGCGCTGCGCGAAGGGCTGCCGCTGCGCCGCGCGCAGTGGGGTGAATACCTGAAGTGGGCGGTCGAATCGTTCCGCATCACCGCGAACGGCGTGCAGGACGATACGCAGATCCACACGCACATGTGCTATTCGGAGTTCAACGACATCATCGCGTCGATCGCCGACATGGACGCGGACGTGATCACGATCGAGACGTCGCGCTCGGACATGGAGTTGCTCGACGCGTTCGACAACTTCAAGTATCCGAACGAAATCGGGCCGGGCGTGTACGACATCCACTCGCCGAACATCCCGACGCAGGATCACATCGTCAGCCTGATGAAGAAGGCGGCCGAGCGGATTCCGGCGGAACGCCTGTGGGTGAACCCGGACTGCGGCCTGAAGACGCGCCAGTGGGCGGAAGTGATTCCGGCGCTGACGAACATGGTCGCCGGCGCGAAGACGCTGCGCAATCAGATGCAGTAACGCGCGAACGCTGCGTGCCTGCTGCCCGGATCGATGATCCGGCGGCGGGTGTCGCACCGATCGAGATCGTCCCGGGCCGGCCCCGGGACGTGTCGCTTCCCCTGCTTGTTTTGTTGGATCCCCTTCCTGCCATGTTCGAACGCAGCCACTACCCGCTCGACCCGACCGCCCCGGAACTGTTCGATGCCATCCAGGAAGAAAACCGACGCCGGGAAGATCACATCGAGCTGATCGCGTCGGAAAACTACGCGAGCCCGGCCGTGATGGCCGCGCAGGGTTCGCCGCTCACGAACAAGTACGCGGAAGGTTATCCGGACAAGCGCTATTGCGGCGGTTGCGAGTACGTCGACGTCGTCGAGCAGGTGGCGATCGAGCGTGTGCGTGCGCAGGTCGCCGAGCTGACCAAACGTTTCCCGATGTATTCGTGACAGCACGCTGAGGAGGGCAAGGTGAGAAATGTGGAAAACGACGCGATCGAACGGCTGCTGAAGTCGCTTGACGACGACAGCGACGATTGCCAGGCGATGTACGAAGAGGTCGGCCGTGCGGTGGTGGACCGACTGCGGCGGACCGATCGGGACGCGTTGCGTACCATTGCCCGCGCGTGGGTTGAATGCGATGAAGCACAAGCCGCGTTGCTCGACCTGGATTTTTTTTCTACGGAACTTGGCGCGGCGAAGGAACGTGGCGAGCTGGCTGACGCCATGCTGCGCAATGTGGTCGGGAAAGTCGTTTTCAAGGATCCGACATGATTACGATTGCGACGACTGGTTCGCGCGTGTGCGCGGGATGGAGCACGAGCCCGCGCGCGGCGTGCGCTGCAAGATGTGCTTCGACATGCGTTTCGAGCGCACCGCGCGCTATCCGGGGTTGATATCCCGGGAATACAGCGGGCGCCAGGGCGGCGGCTCGGCACGCATGATCGAGATCAGAAAGAGCGAGACGTTTTATCAGCAGGAGTACTGCGTATATGCGTATTCGCTGCGCGATACCAACCTGCAGCGCGAGGCGAACGGTTGTGAGCCGATCGGGGGTGGCGCGATGTATTACACGAAGGACGCGCCTGAGGTCGGCAACCCGGAACGCTGACGATTGCCGCTTGCTTCATCACATGCCCTGGTGTCCGGGCGTGCCGGTCGGTGCGTCAGGGGGCGGCGTTGCCGCGATCACCTGGCGCTCATGGTCCAGATCGAGCGAGCGGGACAGTAGCCAGTACACGGCCCCCGCGACGACCAGGCCGACGAGCCAGGCGATATCCACGCCACCGAGCAGGCGTGCGAACGGGCCGACGAAGATCTCGCGGTTCGCTTCGGCATCGACGATCGAGAAGAACGGCACCATCGCCCCGAAGCCGACCAGGTACGCGACGATGCCGCGCGGCTGCCAGGCGCCGTACAGGCCGCCCGGCGTGAAGAAATGCGCGATCGCATAGTGGCCGCGTCGCACGAAGAAATAGTCGACGAGGTTCACCGCGGTCCACGGCACGAGGAAGTAGAGCATCAGCGTCAGGAACGTTTGCAGCAGCGCGATGCCGTTGCCGCGGATCGCGAACACGCACGCGAGTACGAACATGCTGATCGCGACAATCGATGCGACGCGCGCGCGGCGCGTCGGCCGGATCGGCACGATCGAGTCGATACCGGTAAGCACGGTCAGCATCGCGCTGTATGCGTTGAGCGCGATGATCGGCAGGAAGCCGACGAGCGACACGATCGCGATCAGCTTGCCGAGGCCCGGCACGAGCGACGCGCCGACGTCGTTCATCGCGACCAGTGCGTCCGCCGCGTGCAGCTTCTGCGCGAGCCACGCGCCGAGCCCGATCATCCAGGTGCCCGACAGCGATGCACCGGCGAAGATCACCGCGATCAGCTTCGCGCGGCTGGTGTGTTTCGGCAGATAGCGCGAATAGTCGGACACGTAGGGCGCATACGAAATGTTATAGCTGGCGGCGATCGCAAACTGTGTGGCGAACCCGATCCAGTTGAAGCCCGGTGCGACGGCGGGTGAGGTGGCCGGTGCCGGCGCCGCGTGACCGAACGCGAGCGCGAGCGTGACGAGCGCATAGAGCGGCAGCGTCGCGATCAGTGCCCACGTGAAGGTCCGGTGCATCAGGTCGTGCCCGTAGATCGCGAGCAGCGCGCCGGTCGCGACGGCCGCGATCGCGACGAAACCGCCGTCGATCCCGAACACGTTGTGCACGCCGTCGACCAGCAGCGATACGTTGACGACGTTGAAGCCGACGAACACGAACAGCGTCGCGAGCAGCGCGACGATCACGCCGCGATAGCCGAATTGCGCACGAGACTGGATCATCTGCGGCAGCCCCATCTCGGGGCCCTGCGAGCCGTGAAACGCCATGAAGATCGTGCCGAACATGATCCCGAGCGCGCCCGCGAGCGTCGTCCAGCCGGCGGACAGGCCCATGCCGGGCCCGACGAAGCCGATCGAGATCGTGAAGAAATGGAAGTTGCCGAGGAACCAGAACGGCCCCTGGCTCGCGAGCTTCGCGTGGCGTTCGTGTTCCGGAATGTAGTCGATCGAGTGGTGCTCGATCGCCAGGCCGGCCGATTCGGTGTGGCCGAGATCGAGCGTGTCGGGGCGGTTCATGGCGGTCGTGTCTCCTGGGTCGCACGCGATTCGGCAAGGCGACCGCGTGCGCCTGCCTGCCGCGACGCCGTCGAGGCAGGCGATGAATGTGGGGTGAGGCAGGCGGTGCGGCGCACCGCCGGGCTGCCTGATGAAAAACGGGCAGGCGAGGTTGCCTGCCCGTTGCGGGACGTTACGCGGTGCGCGCGCTGCGCGGCAGCGGCACTTCTTCCTTCCGGCTCGGCGCACCCACATCGTCGATGCTGACGCGGCGCGAGATCAGCCACACGCACAGCGACGACAGGAGCGCGGCGCTCGTGTACTGGAGCGCGAGCGGCCACCACTGCGGCGCGGTGTTCTGCGCGATGATGGTCGCGACCAGCGGCGTGAGGCCGCCGGCGAGTGCGCCGCACACCTGGTACGCGATCGAGATCGCCGTGTAGCGGATCCGCGCGACGAAGATGCCGCTGACGAAGCCCGCGACGACCGCGTAGTAGCCCGATTCCGCGAGCGTCGCGAGGCCGACGCCGACCGTGATCGACAGCGGCGTGCCCATGTGCACGAGCGGCAGCATCAGGAATGGGACGATCGCTGCCCATGCGCCGGTGATCAGCAGCACGCGCGTGGTGCCGAAGCGCTGCGCGAGGAACGCGGCCGCGAGCTGCACGACGAACTGCAGCACCGCGACGATCGTCATGCAATGCAGCACCATCGACCGGTCGAGCGACAGGAACTGCGTCGCGTAGCTGATCATGAAGATGTTGCTGAAATACACGCCGGCGATGCCATACACGTTCGCGCCGATCGCGAGCAGCAGCAGCGGCCAGTACTTGAGCGCTTCGCGCAGCGGTTTTTGCGCGATGTTGCCGCTCTTCCTGATCTCTTCGAACTCGGGCGACTCCGACACGCTCGCACGGATCACGAAGCCGACGATCAGCAGCACGGAGCTCGCGAGGAACGGCACGCGCCAGCCCCAGCTCATCATGTCTTCCTTCGACAGCGTGCTGATCGCGCCGAACGCGAGCATCGACAGGATCAGGCCGCTCGCGCTGCCGAGCTGCGCGAACGATGCGAAGAACGTGCGCTTGCCTTCCGGCGCATGCTCGCCGGCGAGCAGCACCGCGCCGCCCCATTCGCCGCCCACCGCGATGCCTTGCAGCACGCGCATCAGCACGAGCAGGATCGGTGCGATCACACCGGCCTGCGCATGGGTCGGCAGCAGGCCGATCGCGACGGTCGACACGGCCATCAGCATCAGCGTTGCGAGCAGCGAGCGCTTGCGGCCGAAGCGGTCGCCGAGATAGCCGAACATCACGCCGCCGAGCGGCCGCGCGAAGAAGCCGACCGCGAACGAGCCGAACGACGCGAGCAGGCTGATGAAGCGGTTTTCGCCGGGGAAGAACAGCGGCCCGAACACGATGGCGGCGGCGGTCGCGTAGCTATAGAAGTCGTACCACTCGATCGTGGTGCCGACGAACGACGCGAGCGCCGCCCGCTTGGGTTGCTTGACGGAAGTCCCCATCTTGATATGTGCTCCTCTGGAATCCTTTGATTTGGAATAAGTGTGGCGCGAGGATCAGTCGCGGTACGCGACGCCCGGCAGCACGCACAGCAGCTCGTATGCGAGGTTCGCGCCGAGCAGCGCCGTGGTGCCGAACGGGTCGTACGGCGGCGCGACTTCGACGAGATCGCAGCCGACGATGTTCAAGCCCTTCGCGCCGCGGATGATCTCGAGCGCCTGCGGCACCGTGAGGCCCGCGATTTCCGGCGTGCCGGTGCCCGGTGCGTAGGCCGGGTCGATGCCGTCGATGTCGAAGCTGATGTAGACGGGCGTGTCGCCGACGCGCGCGCGCACTTCTTCCATCAGCGGCGCGAGCGACTTGTTCCAGCATTCCTCGGCCTGGACGACGCGGAAGCCCTGCTCGCGGCACCAGTCGAAATCCTCGGCGGCGTAGCCCGTGCCGCGCAGGCCGATCTGCGTGACCTTGTCGCCGTGCAGCAGGCCTTCTTCGACCGCGCGGCGGAACGGCGTGCCGTGCGCGATCTTTTCGCCCATCATCGTGTCGTTCACGTCGGCGTGTGCATCGACGTGGATCAATGCAACCTTGCCGTGCTTGCGGTGGATCGCGCGCAGGATCGGCAGCGCGATCGTATGGTCGCCGCCGAGCGTGATCGGCTTGCAGTCGTGCTCGAGGATCGCGTCGTACGCGGCTTCGATGCGCGCGATGGAATCGTGCAGGTTGTACGGATTGATCGCGACGTCGCCGATGTCGGCCACCTGCAGCGAATCGAACGGCGCCGCGCGCGTGGCCATGTTGTACGGGCGCAGCAGCACGGATTCGGTGCGGATCTGGCGCGGGCCGAAGCGCGCGCCGGTGCGGTTGGAGGTGCCGAGATCGAACGGCACGCCGACGAAACAGGCATCGAGGCCTGCGGCGCTTGCCACGTGCGGCAGGCGCATCATCGTGGCGATACCGCCGCAGCGCGGCATTTCATTGCCGCCGAGCGGCTGGAAATGGGTGTGTTCGTTCATGGGCTGTCTCTTCCGATGTGGGGTTGCCGTATCATGCGACGCGGCTTGGCGCACAGTTTTACGCGCTCAGCCGGGAAAGAAGAATGCGAAGATATCGACGTAAACATCGATTCTCATCGATGTATGGAAGGGGATGAGCGTGCTGGGGAATCTGTCGACCCTCGATCTGCGGTTGATCCGCGTATTTCTCGCGGTCACGGACGCGGGCGGCGTATCGGCCGCGCAGGCGGTGCTGAACGTCGGGCAGTCGACGATCAGCGCGCAGCTGTCGTCGCTCGAGACGCGACTCGGCTACCGGCTCTGCGAGCGCGGCCGCAGCGGCTTCCGGCTCACGCCGAAGGGCGAGCGGTTCCATGCGATGAGCCGCAAGCTGCTCGCGGCGCTCGACGAATTCGGGATGGCCGCGCGGCACATGGATCGCCAACTGGTCGGCACGCTGCACATCGGCCTGATCGGCCATACGCCGGTCAGCCAGAACGCGCGGATCGCCGAGGCGATCGCCGCGTTCCGCACCCGCGACGAGGCCGTGCGTTTCTCGATCTCCGTGCGCGCACCGGGCGATCTCGAGGAGAAGCTGCTGAGCGACGAGATCCAGATCGCAGTCGGCTACTTCTGGCACCGGGTGCCGTCGCTGCACTACACGCCGCTGTTCATCGAGCGCCAGGTCGCGTACTGCGGCCGTGGCCATCCGCTGTTCGACGGCGCCGGCGCGCTGACGCCGGCCGACGTCGCGGGCTTCGAATGGGCGTGGCGCTCGTATCCGCTGCCCGAAGCGCAGATGTCGACGACGCCTGACCGCGTGACCGCGACCGCCGACAACATGGAGGCCGTTGCGCTACTGATCCTGTCCGGCCACCACCTCGGCTATCTGCCGCAGCACTTCGCGGCGCCGTACGTCGCGCAGGGGCTGCTTACGCCGCTCAATCCGGAGCAGTTGCGCTACGACGTGACGTTCCACATGGTCGTCGCGCGCAACGGGCGCGGCAATCCGCTCGTGGAGGCCTTTCTCGAGGATCTCGAACGCGCGCACCAGCCGCCGGACATCGCGTAGGCCGCCGGCATCAACAATGTGGAGGAGTGTTGCGGCGGCGTGCCCCGACGCGGCCCACATCGATCGGCGTCGAAGTGACGAGCCGGCCGCAGGGTGCGGCTTGCGTGTGCCGTCCGCCAGCCGGCATCACGGTACCGGCAGCCCCGCGTCATGCTTGACCTCGCGCAGCGACAGCGCCGATTCGATCGACGTCACGCCGGGCAGCATCCGCAGCGATTCGCGCAGGAACGTGCCGTAATCGTCGAGATCGCGCGCCACGACCTGCAGCAGATAGTCGGCGGTGCCCGCCACGTTGTGGCACGCCAGGATCCGCTCGATGCCTAGCACTTCCCGCTCGAAGCGGTCGGCGGTCTTGCGGTCGTGCGTGGCGAACCGCACGAGCACGAACGCCACGACGCCGAAGCCGAGCGCCTGGCGTGACAGCTGCGCGCGGTAGCGCTCGATGTAGCCGTCGGTTTCGAGGCGCTTCAGGCGCCGCGCGCAAGGGGTCTCGGAGAGGCCCACGGTGTCGGCGAGGCGGGCGATCGGCAGGCGGCCGTCGCGCTGCACCGCGGCAAGGATGGCGCGGTCGGTTTTGTCGAGTTCGGTCATGTTGGCGGATTCCTGGTGCGGATTTGGTGATTGTGGCGGATTCCCCTACAGATCGCCAATCTTGAGCCAAAGATGGCCAATAATCCCTCGTCCTCTGGCGGCAACATATCGTCGTAAGAGGACAGGGGCAGACCATGATTTCCACGCATTTGCTGTTGATTTATCTCGCCGCGCTGGCGGCCATCTATGCGGTGCCGGGGCCGGACATGGCGCTGGTGCTGCAGACCAGCATCGGCCGCGGCGTGCGGCCGGGGATGGCGGCGGCGGCCGGCCTGTCGCTCGCGCGCACCGCGCACGTGACGCTGTCCGCCTGCGGCGTCGCGGCGCTGATCCGCAGCGCGCCGTGGCTGTACGAAGTGATCCGTTACGGCGGCGCGCTCTATCTCGCCTATGTCGCGATCCAGGTGTTCCGTTCGCCCGTGTTCGCACTCGGCGACGGCGACGCGGCGGCCTCGGCGGGCGAACTGCGCCAGTCGTTCGTGAAGGGCCTGCTCACCAACCTGCTGAACCCGAAGGCGCTGCTGTTCTGCTCGGTGCTGCTGCCGCAGTTCGTGCGCCCCGAGGCCGGGCCGGTCGTGTTGCAGATGTTCGAGCTGGGCGCGCTGCTGGTGGCGGCGGGCGTGTGCTTCGACCTCGCGTGCGTGTTCGGCGCGTCGCGGATCGCCGCGTGGATGCGCGCGCATCCGCTCGCGCAGACGGTGCAGCGCTGGACGTTTTCCGCGGCGCTGATCGGCTTTGCGCTGCGCCTGTCGATGGACTGAGCGCCGATGCGGCGTCGCGCCGGCGCAGGTCGCGCGGCGCGTCGCCGCACCGGATGCAGGCCGTGCGCAACGCCGGCCCGCGCGTGCGCCCCGTCGCAGAAGGGCGTGCGCGCAAATCGTCTGACTGTTCTAAACTCCCTGTTACTTCGCGCTGCGCGAACCCGACCGACCGAACGGAACCGTCTCCCGCCGGCCCTGTCCGATTTCCTGGCTGTTCCGTGCAACGCGGTACCAAGGAGGGTCTGAACATGGCAAGGCATCTTCACGCCGACCGTGAACCCCGAATCGTCGCCGAGTCCAAGTGCCTCGGCCCGTGCGATCCGGCAGAACGCATCCACGTCACGATCATGTTGCGGCGGCAGGAAGAAGGGCAACTCGATACGCTGCTTCACCAGCTCGCCACCGGCGACGCGCAAGCGAAACCGGTGTCGCGCGCAACCTTCGCGCAACGCTTTTCCGCCAATCCCGACGACATTCGCAAGGCCGAGGACTTCGCTCGTCGTCACCAGCTGACGGTCGATCGCGTCGATCCGGTCGAAAGCGTCGTCGTGCTGTCCGGCACGATCCAGCAGTTCGAAGCCGCGTTCGGCGTCAAGCTCGAGCGCTTCGAGCATCAGTCGATCGGCCAGTATCGCGGCCGCTCCGGCCCGATCGCGCTGCCCGACGATCTCGGCGACGCCGTCACGGCCGTGCTCGGCCTCGACAGCCGCCCGCAGGCGCGACCGCATTTCCGGTTGCGTCCGCCGTTCAAGCCCGCGCGCGGCGGCGCGGCGGGCGTCACATTCACCCCGATCCAGCTGGCGTCGCTGTACGGCTTTCCGGCCGGCGACGGCGCCGGGCAATGTATCGCGATCATCGAGCTCGGCGGCGGCTACCGCGCGGCCGACATCCAGCAGTATTTCCGCGGGCTCGGCATCACGACGCCGCCGACGCTCGTCGACGTGAACGTCGGCACCGGCCGCAACACGCCGACCGGCGACCCGAGCGGCCCGGACGGCGAAGTCGCGCTCGACATCGAAATCGCCGGTGCGATCGCGCCGGCCGCGAAGATCGCCGTCTACTTCGCGGCGAACAGCGACGCGGGCTTCATCCAGGCCGTCAACGCGGCCGTCAGCGATACGACCAACAAGCCATCGGTGATCTCGATCAGCTGGGGTGGCCCGGAGGCGATCTGGCAGACGCAGTCCGCGCAGGCGTTCAACCGTGTGCTGCAGGCGGCGGCCGCGCAGGGCATCACGGTGTGCGCGGCATCCGGCGACAGCGGCTCGGGCGACGGGCTGCAGGACGGCGCCGATCATGTCGACTTCCCCGCATCGAGCCCGTACGTGCTCGGCTGCGGCGGCACGCAGCTCGACGCGCTGCCCGGGCAGGGCATCCGCAGCGAGGTCACGTGGAACGACGAGGCGGCCGGCGGCGGCGCGGGCGGGGGCGGCGTCAGCACGCTGTTCGATCTGCCGGCGTGGCAACAGGGGCTGAACGTCACGCGCGCCGACGGCAGCAGCACACCGCTCGCGAAGCGCGGCGTGCCGGACGTCGCCGGCGATGCGTCGCCGCAAACAGGCTACGAAGTGTCGATCGCGGGCACGGCCACGGTGATGGGCGGCACGAGCGCGGTCGCACCACTGTGGGCCGCGCTGATCGCACGGATCAATGCGGTGGCGAGCGGTGCGACTGCCGGCTGGGTCAACCCGGTGCTCTACAAGAATCCGGGCGCGCTGCGCGACATCACGCAGGGCTCGAACGGTACGTATGCGGCTGCGCAGGGCTGGGATGCGTGCACGGGCCTCGGCAGCCCGAACGGTGCGCAGCTCGCCGCGATCCTGACGCGCAAGCCGTCGAGCTGACGGCCGCGGGTCACGTCTTTCCGTATGGCGCGGGCGGCCTGCCCGCGCCTTTTTCTCACCTCCAGGAGCAGCACGATGGGCATCGATTCCGCATCTTCCGGCGGCGTGTATCCGCTGCATCACGGCGACCACAATTCGCAAGGCGTGCCGCCGACCGTCAACCCGGTCGCGCTCAGCCTCGGCCGCGACCAGCCGTTCTTCGATCCGGTCGCGTACGGCAACGGCCCCGACGACTCGGTGACCGACACGACCGAGGCGGCCGCGATCACGCATCACACGATCCTGATCGATGGGAAGCGCATCGCCTACACGGCGACGGCCGGCCATCTCGTGACGGTCGACCCGAGCAGTTCGCAGCCCGCCGCGAAGCTCTTCTACGTCGCGTTCACGGCCGACGGCGCAAAGGAAGAAACGCGGCCCGTGACGTTCTTCTATAACGGCGGGCCGGGCTCGTCGTCGGTGTTCGTGCTGTTGGGCTCGTTCGCGCCGAAGCGCATCAAGACGTCGATGCCGGGGTTCACGCCGCCCGCGCCGTACCAGATGGAAGACAACCCGGACAGCATGATCGACCACAGCGACCTGGTGTTCATCAACCCGGTCGGCACCGGCTATTCGGCGGCCGTCGCGCCGAACAAGAACCGCAACTTCTGGGGCGTCGACCAGGACGCGGATTCGCTGAAGCAGTTCATCAAGCGCTACCTGACGAAGAACAACCGCTGGAATTCGCCGAAGTACCTGTTCGGCGAATCGTACGGCACCGCGCGCAGCTGCGTGCTCGCGTACAAGCTGCACGAGGACGGCGTCGACCTGAACGGCGTCACGCTGCAATCGTCGATCCTCGACTACCGGCAGGCCGGCAACCCGGTCGGCGCGCTGCCGACCGCGGCGGCCGACGCGTGGTATCACAAGAAACTCGGCGTCACGCCGGCGCCGACCGATCTCGGCGCGTTCGTCGAGGAAGTCGCGCAGTTCTCGCGCACCGACTACCTGAACGCGCTGCGCACGGTCCCGCATGCGGACCCGGCCGCCGTGCAGAAGCTGTCGCAATACACGGGCATCGATACCGCGACGCTGCAATCGTGGAGTCTCAACATCGCCGGCTACGACACGCGCGGCAATTCGCTGTTCCTGACGACGCTGCTGCATGCGCAGGGGCTCGCGCTCGGCTCGTACGACGGCCGCGTGACCGGAATCTCGTCGGGCATCGCCGGCAAGATCGACCCGAACTCGGGCGGCAACGATCCGACGATGACGGCCGTGACGGGCGTCTATACGGCGATGTGGAACAGCTACCTGAACGAGCAGCTGAAGTTCACGTCGAATTCCGCGTTCACCGACCTGAACGACCAGGCGTTCCAGAACTGGGATTTCAGCCACATCGACCCGACCGGCGCGCAGCAGGGCATCGATGCGCAGGGGAACGTGATCCTCTATACGGCCGGCGATCTCGCCGCGGTGATGGCGCTGAACGTCGACCTGAAGGTGCTGTCGGCGAACGGCTTCTACGATTTCGTCACGCCGTTCTACCAGACCGTGATCGACCTGCAGCAGATGCCGCTCGAGGATCAGAAGGTGCGGCAGAACCTGTCCGCGCGTTTCTATCCGTCGGGGCACATGGTGTATCTCGACGGCGGCTCGCGTACCGCGCTCAAGCGCGATCTCGCGACGATGTACGACGCGACGGTCAGCGATACGGGTGCGCGGATGCGGATACGCGCACTGCAGGCGTCGAAGACGGGCGGGCACGCGTAGCGGTGCCCGTCGGGAGGATGCCGCGCGCAGCCGTAACGGTGCGCGCGGCGGTATGGTCCGGCCGGGGCGGCCGGCTTATGCCTGTGCGGTCGGCCAGTCGGACATCGTGTACGGCAGCGCGCGCTTGTGGCGCGAAGCGTCGTAGAAGCGCAGCACCGTTTCGTACACGTGGTCGCTGACGGGCTTGCCTTCGAGGAAATCGTCGATCTCGTCGTAGCTCACGCCGTACGCGTGCTCGTCGGGGCGCAGCGGGCGCAGTTCCTCGAGGTCGGCCGTCGGCACCTTCATCACGATCAGTTCCTCGCCGCCGAGCGCACGGGCCACCGCGCGCACGCGACGCTTGTTCAGCCCCGCGAGCGGCAGGATGTCCGCGCCGCCGTCACCGAACTTCGTAAAGAAACCCATCAGCGACTCGGCCGCGTGATCGGTGCCGATCACGATGCCGCGCTGCGCACCGGCCACCGCGTACTGCGCGATCATGCGCTCGCGCGCCTTGATGTTGCCGTGCACGAAGTCCTGCTGCGCCGGCGTGTCGAACACATGGCCGGATGCGGCCAGCGCGCCGAGCATCGCGTCGGCGGCGGGCTTCACGTTGACGGTCAGTTCCTCGTCCGCGCGAATGAACGCGAGCGCGCGCTGTGCATCGGCTTCGTCGTTCTGCACGCCGTTCGGCAAACGCATCGCAATGAAGCGGGCATCGTAGCCGTCGGCGCGCAGGCGCTCGACCGACAGTTGCGCGAGCCGGCCGGCCGTCGACGAATCGACGCCACCGCTGATGCCGAGCACGTAAGTCCGCAGGCCGGTCGAACGCAGGTATTGCGCGAGGAACTCGACGCGGCGGGCGATCTCGGCCTCGGCGTCGAAGTGCGGGGCGACGTTCAGTTCGGCAATGATCGCGCGTTGGCGGCTGGCGTAATCGGCGGATGTCATGAAGGGAGTTCCGGAACGAAATCAAGGCGCCCATCATAAGCGCAATCGCGGCGCTGCGCCGCGCCGGGCGTGCGATCCGGCGATTTCGCGTTGCTTCGGCGAGACGGGCTGCCTCGCCGTGGTGCACGGTGCGCCGGGCGGGTGCAGGATGCCGCGCGTGGGGCATCCTGGCGCACGGTTCCGATGCGGGTACCGGCCCCGTGGCGCGCGTCAGCGCCGCGCGAGCACGACGCCCACCAGCGCGAGCGCGAAGCCGGCAAGCTGGATCGCGGCGAGCGTTTCGCCGAACAGCCAGTAGCCCTGCAGCGCGGCCAGCGGCGGCGCGAGGAACAGCAGCGATGTCGCGCGCGCGGCGTTGCCGCGCCGCAGCATCCACATCAGCATCGAGATTGCGGCGCCGGACAGGAACACGACACCCCACACGAGCGACACCCACAGCGTCGGCGCGCCGATCCAGCGCGTCTCGTGCAGCAGCGCGACGAAGATCGCCGCGACGATGGCCGCACCGAAGTTCTGGATGGCAACGGCCGTGCGCAGGTCGCTCTGCGCGAGCTTGCCTTTCTGGTACAGCGAGCCGGCGGTGATCGAGCCGACCGCGAGCACCGAGACGGCGACGACCAGCCATGCAGGTGCGGCGCCCGGCGGCGGCGCGACGCCGCCCATGACCTTCGGCGCAAGCACGAGTGCGACGCCGGCGAGCCCGAGCGCCATCCCGAACCAGCCGCGCGCGGGCAGGCGCTCGTTGAACAGCGGGACGGCGAGCACGGCGGTGGCGAGCGGCTGCAGCGCGCCGAGCAGCGCCATGACGCCCGCGTTCAGCCCTCGCGCGACGGCCCAGTAGCTCGCGCCGAGATAGACGCCCTGCAGCAGCGCGCCCGCGATCAGGTGACGCGGCCATTCGCGCCGGGCCGGCCACGGCGCGCGCGTGACGAGCGCCACCGCGCCGAACAGCGTGGCCGTGCCCGCGAAACGCGCGAGCAGGAACAGGTTGGGATCGGCGTAGGGCTTGATTGCCCGCGCAACGATGAAGCCGGTGGACCAGAGTGCGACGAAGGCGGCGGCGACGATCGAGGTCAGCATGCGTGGCGGGCCGCGAGGCGGCCGGACAGAATCGTAAAGCCAGCCAGTATCGGGGGAAGCGATTCCGGCGTCTTGTCGAATCCTGCACTCATGCTGCGTGCCGCGCATGCGGCCGTCGGGCCGGGCGGGGCAGGGGAGGGGCGCCGCCCCGCAGGCGGAGCGGGCGAGCGTGAAGCCGCGAGGGTCAGTCGATCGAGAAGGTGTCGAGCGGCTGGTTGGCGCGAGCGTCGGTCGCGAAGCGCGCGGCGAGCTGTTCGTACAGCCGGCGAGCCTCATCGAGCGTCAGATCGATCCAGTACGGATCGCCGGCCGCGTCGTTGAGTCGTTCGGGCGGAAACTGGATTTCGATCACACTGCCTTTGCGATACATGGCGCGAGCCCCTTTGCTTGGTCTGTCGTTCGGCGAAGCGCAAAGTGTAGCAACCGGCGCCGCGCCGATTCGCGCGCGTCAGGCAATACAGAATTTCGCTTTCGGGAAACTCGGCCGGCCCGGTTTCGCGGCGCAGTCAAATGCCGGTCAAACGGCCGTAATACAATGGTCGGCTTACCCATTACCAGTCGCCTCGGGCGCATACGCGATGCTGGCGGAACAACGTCATCAATTCATCCTGTCGGAGCTCGGACGGTCGGGCGCATTGTCGGTTGCGGAACTCGTCCGCTCGCTCGACGTGTCGCGCGAGACCGTGCGGCGCGACCTGAACGCACTGGCCGCACGCGGCCTGCTCGTGATGACGCACGGCGGCGCGCTGGCGGCCGATCGCCGCGAGCCGAGCCTGTCCGAGCGCGAAGCCGCGAACGCCGAAGCGAAACGCACGATCGGGCGGCGCGCGGCCGAATTCGTGCCCGACGATGCGTCGGTGCTGATCGATTCGGGCAGCACGCCGCATGCGGTTGCGCTCGCGCTCGCCGACCGGCACCGGCTGTCGATCTACACGAACGACTGGCGCACCGCGTTCGTGCTCGCCCGGCGCAACGGCAACCGCGTGACGCTGCTCGGCGGCGAGTTGTCCGACGACGAGGACGCCACCTTCGGGTTCGACACGATCCAGCAGCTTGCGCAGTACCACGTCGATTTCGCGTTCGTCGGCGCCGGCGGCATCACGCCCGACGGCGAATGCACCGACTACTCGCGGCTCGCGGCCGAGGTGCGCAGCCGGATGATCGCGGCGGCCGGCACCGCGATGATCGTCGCCGACCATTCGAAATTCGGCCGCGTGACGCCCGTGCGGATCAACGGCACGGCCGCCGCCCGCTATCTCGTGACCGAACGCGCGCCCGACAAGGCCGTGCGCCGTGCGCTGACCGCGCGCGGGATCGAGCTGCTCGTGTGCGACTGACGCGCGTCCGACATACAAGGTTCATCGAATCGTCATCCTGCGGGAAGACGCGCCGTCAAGACTGACCCATTCATCTCGACCGGCCGCAAGGCCAGGGAGCAACGAATGACCGTCAGCGTGCGCAGCTATCTTTCCCCTACCCTGGTCCTGCTGGCCTTCGATTGGCCCGATGCGGCGTCGCGGTCCGATTTCCTCGGCTTCGCGATCCGGCGCACGCCGGGCTTCTGGTCGGCCGACGGCAAGACGCGCGCGCCGGACAGCTGGCTGCCGAACCGCCTGACCTTCGACGGCCCGGCCGCGCACACGCAGGGCGACGCGCCGACCGACCAGGCGCCGATCCAGAAATTCATGTGGTGGGATGCGCGCATCGATCCGCAGGACCGCGGCGCGTCGTTCCGCTATGACGTGTATCCGGTCGTCGGCACGCCGGCGAACCTGCAGGTGCTCGACGCGCAAGCCGGCGTGTGCGACGTGGTGCTGCCCGCGCACATCGAGGATGGCATCGGCACGTGGTTCAATCGCGCGGTGGTCAGCTCGCAGGCGTTCGCGAAGCAGGTCGCGGCGCTGGGCCTCGCGCCGAACGCGGCGCCGAGCGACGCGCAGGCGCTGAAGCTGCGCACGTGGCTCGCGAACGACATGGAGCAGGTGTTCGCGGAGATGCTCGACCCCGCGTCGCGCGCGGCGTCGGCGGTCTATCACCTGACCGACACGCTGTGGGCGCTGCCCGCGTTCGAAGCGTTCGGACGTCAGCACGGCGAAGCGTCGCTCGCGATCGTCTACGACGCGCACACGACGGCGCGCAAGGGCAAGCCGCCGCTGCCGTCGCCGAACCAGCCGGCCGTCGACGCGCTGCAGGGTCTCGCGACGCTCGCGCCGCGCGACAAGACGCACATCATGCACGACAAGTTCATCGTGACCGATGCGTCGTCGAACCCGGTGCCCGCGCGCGTGCTGACCGGCTCCGCGAACTTCACGACCGAGGGACTCACGGAGCAGGCGAACGTGCTGCACGCGTTCGATTCGCCCGCGCTTGCCGCGCTGTACAACGATCGCGCGCATGCGCTGGCCGGGAATCCGTCGATCGCGGAGACGGCGAAGCTGTCGCCGGGCTGGTCGGAACCGATGACGATCGGCAGTGCGCAGGTGCGTGTCGCGTTTTCGCCGGAGCCGGCGGGGCAGCGCACCGAGATCGACACGATCGTCGCCGCGATCGCGGCCGCGAAGCATTCGGTGTCGTTCTGCCTGTTCATGCCGACCGACGCGGCGCTGCGCGACGCGTGCTTCGCGGCCGGCGACCGCGGGCTGATGATGTTCGGGCTGGTGAACAAGATCAACGTCGGCAGCGCGACGAAGGCCGATGCCGAGCAGCAGGCCGGCCAGACGCTCGATGCGGCGACGCTCGCGAACCTCGAGCTGTACCACCGCAGTCGCGACAACCACGACGTGATCGATGCCGCGTATTTCTCGCCGGCTACCGTGCCGCAGGGTTTCGAGCCCGAATTGCGCCTGTTCCCGGGGGAACCGGCGCCGGCCTTTCCGCCCGTCGTGATCCACCACAAGTTCATCGTGATCGATGCCGAAGGCGCGAATCCGGTCGTCTATACGGGCTCGGCGAACATGAGCCGCAACTCCGAGCAGTTCAACGACGAGAACCTGCTCGAGATCCGCGACCCGCGGATCGCGGCGATCTATCTCGCGGAATTCCTGCGGCTTTACGAGCACTACCGCGCGCGGGCGCTGTCGATCAACGCGAAGCAGCACGGCACGGACGCCGGCACGGGCGCGCATGCGCGGCTCGCGCTTGCGCCCGATTCGAGCTGGGCGAAGAAGTATTACGTGGCGGGAAGCCCGGAAGCGAAGGCGCGGATCGCACTGGCGTCGACCGCGCCGACGGACTGACGCACGGGAGAACGACGGGCGCGGATGTCGCGCGCCCGAGGTGTGGCTGGCAGGGGGAAGCGACTAGCGCCGCCGCTTATGCGGCGACGTAGCGCAGCACGGCGTCGGCGATCGTGTCGCGATGCCGCGCGCGCAGGCGCGGCGCCGACGGATCGCGGCCGAACGCGGCGCCGAACGTGTAGCGGTTCGACACGCGGTGGAAGCAGAACGAACTGATCAGCAGGTGCAGGTCGAACGCGTCGATGTCCGTGCGGAACGCGCCGCTCGCCGCGCCGCGCTCGACCAGTTCCTCGAGCGTCTTGATGATGCTGACGTTGCGGTTCTTGAACGACTTGAGCTGTTCGAGATACTTCGCGCCGTGGATGTTCTCGATCGACACGAGGCGGACGAAGTCGCGATGCTTGTCGTGATAGTCGAACGTGAATTCGACGAGGCGGCGCATGCCCTCGCGCGGTTCCATGTCGCCGACGTGCAGCTCCTGCTCGAGCGCGCGGATGTCGCCGTACACCTTCTCCAGCACGGCCTCGTACAAGCCTTCCTTGCTTTCGAAGTAGTAGTAGAGCATCCGCTTCGTCGTGTTCGTGCGCTCGGCGATGGCATCGACGCGCGCGCCGGCGAGGCCCATCGCGGAGAATTCCTGCGTGGCGACGTCGAGGATGTTGCGCTTGGTTTGCTCGGGATCGTATTTGCGCCGCGCATCGGACGGAAGCGCGCGGGGGGCGGACGTGGCGGCCTTGCTTCCTGCTTTCATGTGACTTTATTGTGGCTTCGGCGGCTTGGAAAAGCCATTCTAGCATGTGGGAAATCCCCGCCCGGCCGACCTCGCGCTCTAATCGGCAGGGCGGTTCCGGCCGCCGTGGCCGCCGCTCAGCGGCGGCAGGACGCGAGCGCGTCGCGGGCCTGGTATGCGCTGTACGTGAGCTGCGCGGCGGCGAGGCCGGCCAGCCCGAACGTGCGCGTGAGGCCGAATGCGTTGAAGCCTTCCGGCACCGGCCGGCCTTCGGCCAGCGCGGCCGCGAGCGCTTCGCCGGCGACCGTGGTCGGCGCCATCCCGTGGCCGCCGAACGCGATCGCGTGCCACACGCCGTCCGCGTCGCGGCCGATCTGCGGCATCTTGTGCCGCGCGTAGCTCATCAACCCGCCCCACGCGTAGTCGACCTTCACGCCTTCCAGTTGCGGATATACGCGCAGCAGGTCGCGCCGCAGCAGGCGCGCGATCGCGTCGGGGCCGCGGTCGAGCACGGAGATCCGGCCGCCCCACAGGATGCGCGTGTCCTTCAGCGGGCGGTAATAGTCGAATGCGAAACGCGTGTCGTAGATCGCGTACGGTGCGTCGATCGCGTCCGGCAGGCGCTCGCCGAGCGGCTCGGTCGCGATCACGTAGGTCGCGATCGGCAGCACCGCGCGCTCGATACGCGGCGACACGCCGCGCGCGTAGCCGCCGCCGGCGAACACGACATCCTTCGCGCGCACCGTGCCCTGCGCGGTGCGCACGACGTACCCGGCGCCTTCGCGCGCGATGCCGAGCGCGGCCGAACGTTCGTAGATGCGCGCGCCGCCGCGCGCGGCAGCGGCCGCGACGCCGAGCACGTACTTGAGCGGGTGGAAGTGGAAGGCGTTCGGCTCGAACAGGCCGCCGTAATAGCGCTGCGACTTCAGCCGCTCGCGCAGCGCGTTCGTCGAGACGGGCTCCCAGTCGACGCCGAGTTCGTTCTTCATCAGCGTGCGCACGCCGTCGAGCCGGGAAGGATCGTCGAACCAGTTGGCGAGCATCACGCCCTGGTCGACGATGTCGCAGTCGATGCCGTAGCGCGCGATCCGCGCGCGGATCAGGTCGACCGCGTCGACGGTGAGCCGGTACAGCCGGCGCCCTTCGTCGCGGCCGAGCGTGCGCAGCAGGTCCGCGTTGTCGAGGCTGTAGCCGCCGAACACGAAGCCGCCGTTACGGCCGGACGCGCCGAAGCCGACCCGTTCGCCGTCGAGCACGACCACGTCGCGCATGCCGCGCTCGACGAGGCCGAGTGCCGTGCACAGGCCGGCGAGCCCGCCGCCGACGACGCACACCTGCGTGTCGATCGGGCCGGTCAGTTGCGGATAGGGCTGGCGGGTAACGGTGGCTTCGTAGAAGTTCTGCATGTGATTCGGTGACTCGTAAACGGCGAAAAAAACGGACGGCGCGTCGATCTTGCCTGAACGCGCGCGCCGCGTCGAATGGAGGTTGTCAGGACGAACCGGCGGCGCTGTTCAGTCGGCCGCCGGCTCGCTGTGTTTCGTCACGCGCCCGACGTCGGGTTCGCGGGGCGGGCGATGTAGCCCGGTTGCTCGGCATGGGCCTGCGCCTCGGCGGCCTCGGCCGCTGCGGCCTTCGCGTTGCGTTCGATCCACGGCGCGATCTCCATGTCCTCGTAGCGGACCAGCCGGCATTTGCGCACGAGCGCGTAGCCGAGCCAGATGACGAAGAAGAACGGCACGCCGATGTAGGTCGCGGTGACGCCGGCCCAGTCGATCTTGTCGCCGAGGAACGCCTGGTAGTCCTGGCCCAGCGCGATGACCGCGCACAGCACGAACGCGAAGATCGGCCCGAACGGGAACCACTTCGACCGGTACGGCAGCTGGTCGAGCGAGTAGCCCTGCTTCAGCAGGCCCTTGCGGAAACGGTAGTGGCTGATCGCGATGCCGAGCCACGTGATGAAGCCGGCCATGCCCGACGTGTTCAGCAGCCACAGGTACACGGTCTTGTCGCCGTACAGCGACGTGAGGAAGCAGAGCGCACCGATGGCCGTCGTCGCATACAGCGCATTGCGCGGGACGCCGCCGCGCGACAGCTTCGCGAAGATCTTCGGCGCGCGGCCTTCGACGGCGAGGTTGTAGAGCATCCGCGTGGACGCGTACATGCCCGAGTTGCCGGCCGACAGCACGGCCGTCAGGATCACCGCGTTCATCACGCCGGCCGCGACTGCGAGGCCTGCGTGGCGGAACACCAGCGTGAACGGGCTCACGCCGATGTCGGTCACGTCGCTTTTCAGCAGGCTCGGGTCGGTATAGGGAATCAGCACGCCGATCACGAAGATCGCGAGCACGTAGAACAGCAGGATGCGCCAGAAGATCTGGCTCACCGCGCGCGGGATCGTCTTGCGCGGGTTTTCCGATTCGCCGGCCGCGACGCCGATCATTTCCGTACCCTGGAACGAGAAGCCGGCGATCATCGCGACGCCCATCAGCGCCGGCAAGCCACCCGCGAACGGCGCGTCGCCGATCGTGAAGTTGGTCCAGCCCGCGCTCGGGCCGCCCTTCAGAATGCCGAAGATCATCATCAGGCCGACGCCGAGGAACGCGACCACCGTCAGCACCTTGATCAGCGCGAACCAGTATTCGGCCTCACCGAAGCCGCGCACCGACAGCGCGTTGAGCGCGAAGATCAGGGTCAGGAAGAGCGCGCTCCACCAGACGCCCGGCACGTGCGGAAACCAGTAGTTCATCACGAGCTGCGCGGCGACGAGTTCGACCGCGAGCGTGACGGCCCAGCTGTACCAGTAGTTCCAGCCGATCGCGAAGCCGAAGCCTTCGTCGACGAACTTCGAGCCGTAAGTGGCGAACGAGCCCGACACGGGCATGAACGCCGCCATTTCGCCGAGGCTCGTCATCAGGAAGTAGACCATCAGGCCGATCAGCATGTACGCGACGATCGCGCCGCCGGGGCCGGCCTGCGAGATCGATGCGCCGGACGCGACGAACAGGCCCGTGCCGATCGAGCCGCCGATCGCGATCATCCGCAGATGGCGCGCCTGCAGGCTGCGGTGGAGGGACGGCTTCGCGGGGCGCGAGCCGGACGAGTCGGGGGAATCGGGGCGAGCATCAGAATGCATGGGCGAGGGCTGGGCGCTGTCTCCGGATTGTTTTTTGGCTACGAAGCGCAACTCGTCGCCGGCCGCCGGCCGGACGGCGGCGGTGCCGTGCGGGCCGGGTTCGGGGGAACCGGGCCGCGTTGCGCGTCGCGTTCGTCTGTCGTCCGGCCGCATTCGGGCGGCCGTCGGCGCGCCGGGTGCGGTGCACCTCGACGCGCCCCGATTGTGTGGGGCCGTGGCGCGGGCGGCAAACGATATTTCCGAACAGGGTGATGCAACTTTGTCATCAACTCGCAAGCTGACCGACGCGGCTGCCGGGGCGCGCCGATGGCCTGCGGGTCAAGCTTGAGACATGTATCAGCGCGGCCGGGGGCGAGGGGGATCTGTCTCGCCGGGGTATTGCGTTTTCGGAATGAAGTCGTGAGTTAATATCAATAGCGGCCCGACTTGTGGCCGCCGACAATGTCATTCATGGATCGTGCCTTGCGAGGCGGGTGCGCGCCGTCCGGCCGGGTTTCCGGCGGCGGCGCAGCGCGATGCGCCGGACGGCGCACCGGGCCCGCCGCGCGGCGCATCCGCTTGCACAGGGCGCGCGAACGCGCTCCAATCGAATCACGCGGGCGGCGCTGCCGCCGCACCGATTAATCTGTCCCTGAAGAGGAAGTGATGCAATTCAACGACATTCTTGCTGCGCTCGATATCGATCTCGCCCAGTGGAAAGGCAATGCACTGACCGCGCGTTCGCCGCTCGACGGCGCGACGCTCGCGACGCTGGCTGTCGATACGCCGGCCGACGCAGAGCGCAAGATCGACGCTGCGCACGACGCATTCCTCAAGTGGCGCACGGTGCCGGCGCCGGTGCGCGGCGAGTTCGTGCGCGTGTTCGGCAACGTGCTCCGTGAGCACAAGGCCGAACTGGGCCGTCTCGTCACGCTCGAAGCCGGCAAGATCACGTCGGAAGGGCTCGGCGAAGTGCAGGAAATGATCGACATCTGCGATTTCGCGGTCGGCCTGTCGCGCCAGCTGTACGGCCTGACGATCGCGTCCGAGCGCCCGGGCCACCGGATGATGGAAACGTGGCACCCGATCGGCGTGTGCGGCGTGATCTCGGCGTTCAACTTCCCGGTCGCCGTGTGGGCCTGGAACGCGGCGCTCGCGTTCGTGTGCGGCGATTCGGTCGTGTGGAAGCCGTCCGAAAAGACGCCGCTCACCGCGATCGCGTGCCACGTGCTGCTCGAGAAGGCGATTCGCGAGTTCGAGAAGACGCATCCGGGCGTCGCGCCGAAGGGCCTGAGCCAGCTGGTGCTCGGCATGCGCGATGTCGGCGAGGTGCTGACGGCGTCGAAGAAGGTGCCGGTCGTCAGCGCGACGGGCAGCGTGCGGATGGGCCAGGAAGTCGCGAAGGTGCTGAGCCAGCGTCTCGCGCGCGGCATCCTCGAACTCGGCGGCAACAACGGGATGATCGTCGCGCCGAGCGCGGATCTGGATCTCGTGGTGCGCGCGGTCACGTTCGCGGCGGTCGGTACGGCCGGCCAGCGCTGCACGACGCTGCGTCGCCTGATCGTGCACCGCAGCCTGGTCGAACAGCTGCTGCCGCGCATCGAGAAGGCCTACACGTCGGTGAAGGTCGGCAACCCGCTTGAAGAAGGCACGCTGGTCGGCCCGCTGGTCGATCGCGCGTCGTTCGACGCGATGCAGAAGGCGCTGGGCGATGCACGCGAGCAGGGCGGCGAGGTGAAGGGCGGCGAGCGCGTCGACGTCGGTCACGCGGATGCGTACTACGTGCGTCCGGCCATCGTGCGGATGCCGAAGCAATCGGCGGTGGTCGAGCGCGAAACGTTCGCACCGATCCTGTACGTGATGGTCTATGACAACTTCGACGACGCGATCGAACTGCACAACGCGGTGCCGCAAGGCCTGTCGTCGGCGATCTTCACGAACGACATGCGCGAGGCCGAGCAGTTCATGTCGGCAGCGGGCAGCGACTGCGGGATCGTCAACGTGAACATCGGCACGAGCGGCGCGGAAATCGGCGGCGCGTTCGGCGGCGAGAAGGAAACGGGCGGCGGCCGCGAGTCGGGTTCGGATGCGTGGAAGGCTTACATGCGCCGCGCGACGAACACGATCAACTACAGCCGTCAGCTGCCGCTGGCACAGGGCGTGAAGTTCGACGTTTGATGCGGCGCGCCGGTTTCGGCGCTGCGTGTGAGTAGAAAGGGCCGGCTGCCGCGTTGCGGTGCCGGCCCTTGGTGTTTTGGGGCGGCGCAATGCGGTATCGTGCGCGTTGGCGCCGATCGGGGTGATGGGCGCGGGGGATTGGATGACAGGCCGGGAACGCGCGCGGGCGACACGTCGACAGATGCGCTTCCCGGCGAACGGATCGACCGGCGCTGGCTGACGGTATCGGGATCGTGAACGGAAACGAGCTTTTCGCGAGACTGGCGATGTGGTCGCCGGTCGACCTGCAGGTCTATGCGTCTGCGTGTTTGCGTCGCTATTGCGACGCAAACGGGGTTTCGCACGCGGCCATCGATGCCCTCCTCGCGCATCTCGATGCCATCGCGGTCGCCCGGAGCCTGCCCGAGTGGGCGAGCCAGGGAGCCTTGCTCGAACTGAACGGCAGAGGCGATCCGGTGCCGCCAGGCGTCGAATCGGCACTGCCGGACGGCGAGTTGCCAAGGTTCATGGCGTTGGTCGAAGCCGTCGTCGAAGTCGGGATCGTCGATCTGTACGGCGCGAGAACCGATCGGCCGCTGGCTTTTCTTCGCGAGACGATCGCCGTCCTGGAGCAGCGCGGGATTCCGTTGCCGCCATTGACGAAGGTGTCGGGTCGATCGGCATCGGGTTGAATACCGCGAAACCAACTGCAAGCAAGCGAGACGAGATGGGCGACATCAAGAGCAAGGTCAGGTTTGTCATTCCGGTGAAGCCGAAGGGCATCCGGGCCATGGTGGACTTCTATGGGCGTGGCCTGGGCTTTCAGGTCGTAGACGACCACGAAGTCTTGTTCGGGGGCGACGCCGGAGCCGGCCTGTTCGTCTATCGGGAGAAGCGCGATCCGGTCAGCGGCATCTCGATCCTGCAGATCTGGGTCGAAAAGGACTTTGGTGTCTTTTGCCGGCATCTGAAGGAGATCGGTGCGACGTTCACGGAGATCGCGCGCATGCGGGCCGGCTACGCAGCGCACGTCCTGGATCCCAGCGGAAACCTGATCACGATCCGGTGCGATGAGGATGACGTGCAGAACGACGAGATCGTCTATGGCTGGCCGGAGACGGTCACGATCGACTGACCGGATCGAGACGGGGAAGATGAATGGATACGCTCGCCGACCTGATACGGGATGAATCGCTCTTTCAAGCGGATTGCATTGCGTTCAGCCGGACACGCGTGATCGGCTACACGATAGCCGGTTCGCGGCTGGATCTGGATGAGGCAATCGAGATCGACCCATCGGAGGTCACCGATGCGTTCGAGCGATTTTCGATCGAGATCGACGGGGCGACCTATGCGGGCGGCGAGGGTGCGTCGCACGGGTCGTACGGCTTCTTTTACAAGCGGACGGGACACCGCGTCGACTGGGTCGTGATGTCGACGACGTCGGATCCGTTCGTCGCCGCCCGGCGCGCGGGCGGCGCCATCGCATTCATGACGCAGGCCGGACATGAATGGGTGGTGTCCGGGGACGATGTCGCGAACCTGCGCATCGACCGCGGACAGCTTGCCTAGCGCGAACGCGCGCGGCGCGGAACGTGCATCACGGCTCCACCACCGGCATGTTCTGCACGACCAGCATCTGCGGGCTCGACAGCGTGATCCCCGCTGCGCGCAACTGCTTCAGGATCTCGAACAGCAGATCGCTCTTCGTCGAACCGGCGATCCGCGGGCTCGACACGTAACCCGTCACGCTCAGCGTGATGCCGTCCGGGGTGAGCTGGCTGAACGTGACCGACGGCGCCGGCTTCTCGAGAATCGCGTCATGCGAGCGATACGCATCGAGCAGCAGGTCGCGCACCTGCTCGGGATCGGTGTTCAGCGGGAACGTCAGCACCAGCGTCGCGACGCCCTGCGTGCTGTTGCCCATCGTCACGTTGCGCAGGTTCTGCGAGATCAGTTGCGAGTTCGGCACGATCACGGTCGAGCGGTCGCTGAGCTGGATTTCGGTCGCACGCACGTTGATGCGGCGGATATCGCCTTCGACGCCCGAGATGCTGATCATGTCGCCCACCTTCACCGGGCGCTCGGTCAGCAGGATCAGCCCCGACACGAAATTCTTCACGATCTCCTGCAGGCCGAAACCGATACCCACCGACAACGCACTGACGATCCACGCGAGGTTGTTCCACCTGACGCCGAGCAGCCCGAGCGTCATCAGCACGAGCAGCACATAGCCGACGTTGGTGAACAGCGTGATCAGCGACACGCGCATCCCCGTATCCATGCCGAGCGCGGGCATGAACTCGCTGTCGAGCCAGCGGCGCAGCGAGCGCAGCAGGTAGAAGCCGATCGCGAACCCGATCACGGCGTTCATGATCCGGTCGGGCATGATGTTCAGGCTCTGCAGCCGCTGGCTGCCGATCATCGCGACCGCGCTGTCGAGCAGGTCGCCCGGCGTCGTGCCGAACCCGCCCGTCAGCAGCGCGATGGCAGCGATCAGCATCAGCAGGCTGGTGCTGAAACCCGACAGGACCGTGCGGGCCTGGTCGAGGTGCCGGTCTTCGAGTGCGAACAGGTGCTTGATCTGCTGGCCCGTCGACAGGCTCGACGAGAACAGGCTTTCGCTCGCGTCGCGCATCAACTGGATCAGGATATAGGTGGCGCCCAGCACGATCTCGAACCACACGAGCTCGTAGGTAATGAAGCGCGCGACCGTGATGTAGCCGATCAGGAGCGCGATCAGCGCCGCGACGATGGCCAGCGTGACGGCGGCATGGATCAGCCCGGCGAGCGTCGAGCGCTGCTCGGGCGCTTCGCCGGCGGCCGCGAGCGCGCTGCGCGCGCGGTTCGAGCGCAGCAGCGACGCGCCGACCGTCAGCGCGACGACGAGCGACACGATACCGCGGCCGAACAGCGTGACCGACAGGCTGGTGTCGACGATCCGGTTGATCGATTCGAGCGTGCCGGACATCAGCAGCAGCGCGGCCAGGATGCCCGGGAAGGGCTTCATCGCGCGAGCGACGGGATCGGCGAGCGCGGGCAGGCGCCACGACGGATGCTTCGTGCAGAGCAGCGCACGGCCGAGCCCCGCGATCAGCGCACAGGTCGCGGCAAGTTTCGCGAACTGGTCCCACAGATCGGTCAGGCCTGGCGTGAGTTCGTAATGGCGCGCCACGGCGAGGTAGAAGATCTGAACGGCAATGGCGGTGGCCAGCAGGGTCGACAGCGCGGTCGACAACGCCAGCGCGCTGCGGCGCAGGCGGGTGGCCGGCAGGCGGTTCACGCAGAACCAGGCGAGCCCGCGCTCGATGAGCCGGCGGCCGCCGAGCCATGCCGCGAACGCGGCAATCAGCAGCAGCGTGGTGATCGTCTTTTGTCCGGGCACCCACGACGAGCGCAGCATGTCGAGCATTTCTTCGTCGAAGTCCCCGAGCCGCTGGGCGTCGTCCGGCGAAACATGGAACAGCGGCAGCCAGAACTGCGCGCTGAAAATGCCGCCCGAACGGAACGCGAGCTGGTTCTTCAGCAGGCCGCGGTGCAGCTTCGCGAACTGTTCGTTCAGGTTCGTGAGGTTGGTCTTCTGGTCGGCGGTCTGCTTCAGCGCCGCATCGAGTTGCAGCTTGCGCGCGTTCAGCGTTGCCCGCTGCTTCGCGACGGCCGGCGTTTCCGGCGCGGCGCCCTCGGCAGGCGGGGGGCCGAGCACGTCGAGTTGCGCCTGGACCTGCGCGCGTTGCGGAACGAGATCGCTCTGCAGCTTCTCGACGTCGGTGCTCAGCTCCTGCGCCGCGTCGCCGAGCGCGTCCAGCTCCTTGCTGCTCGATGCGGTCGAGGTCTGCTGCTTGATGCGGTCCTGCTCGGCCTGCATCTGCTTGAGCTGCGCGATGGCGTCGCTCAACGAGATGGCCGGGACGGGGGCGCCGACGCCGCTCGCCATCGGGGCCGAGGCGGCCCCGGGAAACGCCGACGCGGTCGCGATCGCCGCGAACTGCAGCAGCGCGATCAGCGCGATCCGGCGCGTGTAGAGGGATAGTCGTTGTATGGACATGGAATGCTTACGATTGGCCGACAATGCCGGTCGCCGAAAGGCGCCCGGAAGCCGGTGGTTGGCCCGGTAGCATGTTACCGGGGCGCGGAGGTGAACGACTCCCGAATGTGCATCTGTGGTGTCGCGGTGGCCGAAAAGGGGGACACACGGCGGGATGGGCTGTTTGCACCGTTTTACGGCGGGTGTGTCGACCGAATTGCGCCGGAACGGGTGCATTTTTGGCCGCGGGCGATGGCCGGCGGCGGGACAGACGGTTACGAAATTTACATAAAGCCGGCGCGCGGTCGAACCGGACAAACGGGGCATGAGTCGCTGCCAGATGCAGGGGAACGGGTGGCCGGACATTGTCCGGCCGTCCGGTCGTCGTACAATCCCGCGAGTCACCGGCAGGTCGTCCGGAGCACGAGACGCGGCACATTCGCCGAGCGTCGAAACACGAACAACGAAAAGCATCCTGAGAGCGTGGCAGATCAAACCCTTCCTTCGAGCGCGGCGGATGAGTCGACACCGCCGTGGCCGTCCGATGCGGATCCGGCCGATGTCGTGCCGTTCGGCGAAGGTTTCAGTGCGCGCGGCGACGTTAACGTCAGCCGGCCGGTGCCGGTGGCTAACGCGATTCCGCACCCGGGCAAGCTCGCGGCCGATGTCCGTCAGACCCGACGTCGAGACGGAGGCGAGTGATGGCGCTTCATCCACAGAAGATCGAAAGCGTTCTGCGGCTCGATGCTCAGGCACGGCTCGATTACTTCATTCGCAAGATTGCCGACTCGGAAGTCGTCTGGGGCCTGTTCGATACGGGGTGGGCGACCGCAACCGCAGAGGGCCGCATGGCGATTCCGTTTTGGCCCGAGCAGGACTTCGCGGCGCTATGTGCCGATGACGCATGGACGGGCTTTCATGCGGAAGCGATTCCGCTCGACGCGTTCTTGTCGCGCTGGCTGCCCGGAATGGAGAAAGATCAAAGGCTATGCGCGGTTTTTCCGGCGCCGGCAGACAACGGGCAGCTTGTATTGCCGCGGGATCTGCTGGCGTCGATCCGGTTGGAGCTGACGCAATATGAGTGAAGCGAAACGCGTTCGCTTCGGGACTCGAATCAGGTTGAGGGTGTGATGCATGGGCTATTCCATCAATAAAAGCGATGTCATTCCGTATCCCCCGGACGCGCTGGGCAACTTCTTTTGCTATGCGTACGAGTGGGTGGATAACCTGAATTTCTGTCGCCCTGCCAGCGAATTCCTGAGCGATCCGGCGCCGTATGAACAACTCGCACGCGAGCGGTTCCTTCAGGAAGGCTGGAGGGGAGATGGCCGTATCGAGCTGATGTGGCTTCCTCCGTTTGTATTGGGCGGAATGCTTGCCAACGGAGCGGACGAGTACCTGGCGATCGCCGGCAAATTGTGGACGTATGGTCTGGCTCTCTGGCACGTCAAGCAGGACGCGGATGGCACGTCGTTCATCCTGTCGCCGGTAGCGCTGAATATGACTGGCTTCGGTATCGATTGAATCGGGGCGCTTGCACGAAGCATTTTGCTTTGCTGGAGAAAAGCGAGCAGGGATGCCCGGTCGGCGCATGCACTGGATCGATCCGCATGAAACGGATACGGTGAAAGATGACGAAAATCTGGACCACGGAGGCGGACTATCCGGAAAGCCGGATGGCACGCTACGACGACGCAAAAAACGGCGTGGATCGTTTCGAGTGGCAGGCGGGAAAGCGCGTCGCAACGCCAGCCCCTTTATCGTTCGAGCTACCACGAAGCGGGTGGTCAAAGATCGGGGATTACGGCGTCATCTGGTCGGACATCCTGATTCCGCTCGTCAGTGAGGCGGTGCGTGTTGCGATCGAGGCGCTGGTGAACGACGACGATGTTCAGTTCATCCCGGCCGTCATCGGCTCGAGCGGCGGCGCTATCGATGGCGCGTACTTTCTGCTCAACCCGCTGCGGAAAGTCGATGCGGTCGATCACGATGCTTCCGAGCCGATCATGGTGAAAATCCACGGGTTTCCTGACGCCAAGGTCGGCTTCAAAAAGATGGTCCTGCGCCCCGATTTCCCGGCCATCGGAATCGGTCGGCAATCCGATTCCCCGACCTACATTGTCGTCGGGGATCAACTGGCCGATGCCGTCCTGCGCGCCGCGAAGAAAGGCGTCCGGTTCACGCCGGGTGTCCCGCCGGCCGGTTGAGGCCAGATCAAGCAAGCGTGTTGTCGGCGATACCGGAGATCGGCAACACCCGAGTGTGCCAAGCAAGGGGCGATCCATCGTGAAGTATTACGTTCTGTCTCAACGTTCAGCGCCAGGCTGCCCGGCCGGCATGCTCAATGGGGCGTTGTATGACCGGTACTATCCGGATGCCAAGCGCGTCGAAGTGGGATATTTCCCGTGGTATGCCAATCCGTCGCGCAGGAAGGCACACGAACCGTTTCCCGACGGTGTGGTTTTCATCACCGAAGAGGCTCGGTGCGATTTTGACGTTCGCAGCGACTTGGGTTTCTATTACCTGATCAGTGAGAGATTCGGGGCTGTCCTCTCCGCGCTGAGCGTCCCGATGGTTGATGTCGCGCCGGTCGAGATTCTGTCTTTGGCGGGAGAGCGGGTTTCCGGAAGGGACTATTGCGTGTCGATCTTCCCGAGCTTTCAATCCGAAGAGGTGGATGGCGGCGAGTCGGCGTTTGTGATCGGAAAGTTCGGCGGCATCGAGAGAATCAGAAAGCTGGTTGTTTCCGGCGATTTTTCATGCCCGGTCTTCAAGCTGGTCGGCATGGTTGGAAGCAGCAATTCGCTGATCTGCTCCGGGGATTTTCGCGACGAGGCTATCAGGCGTGGCATCGAGGGCGTCGAATTTCTGGACGTGGAAAGCGTCGATTGGCCTGCCGTGAAGCCCGTATGACGTTGTGCTCCATTCGCCAGTGAGGGCGGCCCGGCTGGATCACAGCCGCTCCCGTGTGTCAGTCGACTGATGTGTTCCGCCGCTCGCCTCGCTAAAATGCGCGAAGCCGCTCGCCAGCACCGCTCTGGTAGCGCCAGGACAATCAAGCATCCGGAGACTTGCCACCATGGCATCCACCCAGCCCGACCCGCTCGCCGCAGCGGGCGCCGCCCGCCCCGCGGCGATCGACCCCGGCTCCATCTCGGCCCGCCTCGACCGCCTGCCGCCTACACGAACCGTCTGGAAGCTCGTCGTCCTGCTGAGCCTCGGCTTCTTCTTCGAGCTTTACGACCTGCTCTATAGCGGCTACGTTGCGCCCGGCCTCGTGAAAAGCGGGATCCTGTCGGCGACGACGCACGGCCTGTTCGGCACCACGGGCGTCGCGAGCTTCATCGCCGCGCTGTTCTCCGGGCTCTTCATCGGCACGATCGCGTGCGGCTTCCTCGCCGACCGCTTCGGCCGCCGCGCGATCTTCACGTGGTCGCTGCTGTGGTACACGGCCGCCAACGTCGTGATGGCGTTCCAGGACACCGCCGCCGGGCTGAACTTCTGGCGCTTCGTCGTCGGTCTCGGCCTGGGCGTCGAGATGGTGACGATCGGCACGTACATCTCCGAGCTCGTCCCGAAGCAGATCCGCGGCCGCGCGTTCGCGTGCGAGCAGGCGGTCGGGTTCGTCGCGGTGCCGGTGGTCGCGTTCCTCGCGTACCTGCTCGTGCCGCATGCGCCGTTCGGCCTCGATGGCTGGCGCTGGGTCGTGCTGATCGGCGCGCACGGCGCGCTGTTCGTGTGGTGGATTCGCCGCGAACTGCCGGAAAGCCCGCGCTGGCTCGCGCAGCAGGGCCGGGTCGACGAAGCCGACCGCATCATGCGCGCGCTCGAGGCGAAGGTCGAAGCCGAATACGGGCGACCGCTGCCGCCGCCCGCGCCCGCCGAGCCCGTGCCGCCGCGCGGCAGCTTCCGCGACATGTGGGTGCAGCCGTATCGCAGCCGCACGATCATGATGACGATCTTCAACGTGTTCCAGACGGTCGGCTTCTACGGCTTCGCGAACTGGGTGCCGACGCTGCTGATCAAGCAGGGCATCACGATCACGTCGAGCCTGATGTATTCGAGCGTGATCGCGCTCGCCGCGCCGATCGGCCCGCTGATCGGCCTCGTGATCGCCGACCGCTTCGAGCGCAAGTCGGTGATCGTCGCGATGGCGGCGGCGATCGTCGTCTGCGGGCTGCTGTTCAGCCAGACGACGGTGGGTGCTTTCCTGATCGTGCTCGGCATCGGCCTCACGCTCGCCAGCAACATCATGTCGTACAGCTTCCACGCGTATCAGGCCGAGCTGTTCCCGACGTCGATCCGCGCACGGGCGGTCGGCTTCGTCTATTCGTGGAGCCGCTTCTCGGCGATCTTCTCGTCGTTCGTGATCGCGGCCGTGCTGAAGGGCTTCGGCACGTTCGGCGTGTTCGCGTTCATCGCGGGCGCGATGGTGATCGTGATGGCCGCGATCGGGCTCATGGGGCCGCGCACGAAGGGCATCGCGCTCGAAGCCATCTCGAAGTAGGCGGCGGTGGTGTACGCGTGTCGCACGGTTCGTGCGGCATGCGTGCGATGCGGTGGCGATTGCATCGTGCGTACGGCGTGTGCCGCGCATCGGGAATGATCTGGCATACGAATCGATTTGAAGATGCCACGCGCGTTGGCGAAGCACACGGCTACCTGTATCGATCTCGAATGCCCAACGAACAACATTGCCACGTAACGAACCAGCGGGCGGCAACGAGTTGAAACAAAGCGTGACGAAGCGCAAATCCACGGTCAAACCGCAATTGGCGTCGCTGCCGATTCTTGCGCGGACGCGTAAAATGAAGGGCCTGACGACTCATTAGCCGCCATCGGACCGCACGCGTTGCATCAGCGAACGGCTCCGCCGCGAAGAGGCGTCGGCGCCGGGCGCACACGGTGCGCCGGACGTGTCGATGGCTCGCGCGGAAGATGCGCCGCTCGCACAGCAGCATGCGGCGGCCGGATCGGCCGATGGCTTCGAACGTATGATGCCTTTCAGCTTCACGCGGCGATTTGCGAAGCCGCGTTGTCTTGCTCGTGTCGCCGCTGCGTGTATCTGGCTCGCGGCGGCGCTGCCGATCGCCGTGCTGGTCGAGCGGCCTGCCTTTGCAGCGTCCGACGCATCGTCGCCTGCCGCTACGTCATCCTCATCAATCGAGTCGCCCGCATCGGCGGCTTCCCGTGCGCATGCCGCTGCGTCGGCGCATGCATCGTCGGGAGCCGCGGCGGCGCAATCCGCGCCTGCCGCATCGCGTGCGCATCCTGCGCAACCTGCCACTCCAGCGTCGGGCGCATCGAGTGCATCGAGTGCATCGAGTGCATCGAGCGCATCGAGCGCATCGGCGGCCTCTGCCGCTTCCGCTGCTTCCGCCGCTTCCGCCGCGACACCTGCATCGGCCGCTTCCGCGACACCCGCCAGCGAGGTTGGGCCCCCCGCGCCGACACCGCCGCGCCGGCATCCGCCACTGTCGGCGGAGGCGGCGAAAAATGCGACGGCGCGTGCGGTCGACATGCGCAAGCGCTTCACGCAGGAAGTCACGCGGCGCCTGAACGTGCCGGCCAGCGAGCAGCGCGCCTACGGCGAGCGGCTCCAGAAGGCGCTCGCCGATGCGGATCTCGGCGATCTCGCGGGCGAATACATCGCGATGGTCGATCGCGCGCCGACCGTGCAGGCGCTGTTCATCTACTTCCGCGCGACGCCGGCCAACGCGTGGATGATGATCGGTGCATCGCCGGTCGGCACCGGGCTGCCGGGCAAGTACGACCATTTCCTGACACCGCTCGGCGTGTTCCATCACTCGCCGGACAACATGGATTTCCGCGCGGAAGGCACGACGAACGAGAACGGCATTCGCGGCTACGGCCGCCGCGACATGCGCATCTACGACTTCGGCTGGGTGGACGGCGAGCGCGGCTGGGGCAAGGGCGGCGTGTCGCCGATGCGCTTCCAGATGCATGCGACCGATCCCGATCGCCTCGAATCGCTGCTCGGCATCCGGCACTCGAAAGGGTGCGTGCGGATTCCTGCGTCGCTGAACACGTTCTTCGACCGGCACGGCCTGCTCGACGACGATTACCAGGCGCGCGTCGAGGCCGGCAAGTCGCTGTGGGTGCTGCGTCGCGATCGCGACATCACGCCGATCGCGGGCCGCTACCTGGTCGTGATCGACAGCGCCCGCAAGACCCGCCCGGGGTGGTCGCCGTTGCCGGGGCGCAAGGCATGGTCGAAGGTGCCGAAGGGCGGCGACACGGCGGACTGACGGCGCGGCGCAGCACGCAGCGGCTCCGCTTCGCCCGGGTGGACCCATCCGGCACGCGCCGCGCCACACCACACCTTCCCGTTTCCCCAGCCTGTCGCATGTGCCCGCGCCGGCTGGCGCACGTCGCCCGTGTTCGCTATATTGGCGTCCGGTGGCGATCGGTCGTGTCGCCGCCGCCGTGCGCCGTCGCGCCGGACATTCCCACAACAATTCGAAGAGAGAGGCTTCAGCCGTGCGTACCCCCTTGTTCTGTCTGCTGTTGCTCGCGTCGCTGTCCGTGCGGGCCGGCACTGGCTGCGATACCCTGCTCGGCGATTACGCGCCGGCGGCCGGCAAACCCGCGACGCTGCGCGTCGAGAAAGTGGGCGGCGAGATCGTGCTGCGCGTGCGCGACGCCGGCCAATGGAGTGTCGAAACGGCGCCGACGCACGAGGCCGAGCTGGAAACCGAGGGCCCGGACAAGGCGCCGCCGGGCGCCTGCGTGCTCGACGTGCCGGGCGGTGAGCTGATCAAGATGCCGATCGGCGCGCCCTATCAGGTCACGTCGATTACCGGCAGCAACTTCGAGACGAAGCATTCGAAGACGGGTGTCGTGATGCTGACGATGCAGGGCTTCCAGGTCAACGGGATCGAACTGTATCCGGTCGCGCGCAGCGGCGATTCGCCGCCGAGCCCGTGAAGGCGCTGGCGGGCCGGGAGACCGTCGATGCGGGCCCGTGCCCGGTAAGGGTGGTCGCGATACCGCGTGCGGCGAACTGATCGTGTACAGCTGGGACCGAGCGGAGGTGCCGGCCGGGCTGTTCTAGGCGATGCGGTAAAGTATCGCCCTCCCAGGAGGTACACGCTGAGAGAGCAGCGCCCTTGCTGGTTCAGGCGAAAAATGAACGAGTGAAAATCGATACACGTACGGGACCTGGCACAGTTTGCGTCCTGTCGACGTCTTCGCCCTAGTAGCGTTCGACGAGACGCGCAAGCAGCTCGGCCTGGATGATCTGGCCGCCGCGTCGGCAATGCTGCTCGGTCAGGGTGACGTCCCTGTCGGTGGCAAGTTCGTCGGGGCTACGCCGGGCACTTCCGTCGCGTCGCTTGCCGCCCGCAAACTGTTTCCCCAGACGTTGCCGTTTCGCTTGCCGATGATCACGGGCGTCGGGTTGTCCGGGATACGGATCTCGTTCACTCACCGCCTCGGTGCGTGGGTCGGCCGGACGATTCCCATCGTGGGCGAGGTGTTCCTGGCGCGCGATGCCTACCTGATCATGCGCAACACCGTGACGACCTATAACCGACCGGTGAAGCCCGAAGACCGGGTGTTCTGAGCCATGAAAGACGATACCTGGGAGCATTTTGAAGCCTTCACTCGCAAGGAGCTTGGCCGGCCGCTGTTCGGCAAGCTGAATCTCCAGCCGGAAACGCGGCTTGAGGAGGATCTCGGCGTGACTGGCCTCGACGGTGTCGAGTTTATTGACAACTGGGCCAAGACATTCAACGTCGACGCCGAAGGGTTCCCGTACCGGCGTTATTTCGGCCCGGAAGGTCAGGAACTGCTGTCGTCCCTTATCGGGCTGTTCGTGAAGCGGCTCCGGCCACCGAAACGCCACCCGTTGACCCTGGGCATGCTGGCCGAGGCAACGCGGCGCGGGAAGTGGGACACGGACGCGATCGAGGCTGCTGCAGGGAAGTGATCGTGTTTGGCAGGACCGGTCGACTATGCGGACCGGTCTTTTTCATTGGCGGAAATATAATTGCGCCACGTGAAATTTTTCCACCTACCTATTTATTGCGATTGAGCCGGTGCATTTATCGCGCGCGGCTTCAGCCCGGGCCACCATTTGCTCGACATGAGCCAGGCCGACTTCGATGTGCTGCCGGAACCTGTTGCGCGTTGCGCAACGCGAGTGCACAAGGACTTTGCCGGACTCGAACCGGTGCGACAGCGCGCGTTCGTGTGCTCGACGAGATCGTCGGCGACAGCCTGACGTCGAGCGACGACGCGCGTCGTGTCGACGGCGTGCAGCGCCTGCTCGATGCCGGCGTGACGCCGTCCGCGAAAGTGCTGGCGGACGCCGCCGATACGCCGGAGATCCTGCGGCTGCTGAAGGCATCCGCCGCACACTGACGGCAAGCGAACCGACGCCATACAACGACAACGAGGGCGATTCGACCGATGGGCAATCGAGCATGGCTGTATCTCCAGGCCGGTGATGGAGACGACGCGCGGACGATCGAGTTCGCGGAATCCAACAATCACTTTCCGCTGCTGTGGCGCGTGCTGCTCGCCGACGGCGGCGCGGGCGACGCGATTACGGATCAGCGCGTGTTCGGCGACGCGGGCACGCCGAATCTCGCCAGCGATGCGCGGGCCGCGCATGCGCGCCTCAGCCGGCTCGCATCGTTCGTCGTCGCGTATCCGCTGCCCGGTGACGATCCGGCGCTCGCGCGCCAGTTCGATGCGCTCGTACGCCATCTCGGCGAATCGATCGACGCGCTCGGCGATGCGGATGGCGCGCCACGGTTTTCCGCGAATCTCGACGAGTTGTCGTGGCTCGATGGTGGCGAGCCGGACGAATTCATCGACCAGGAGCGCGACACCTGCACGCGCCTGTGGTGGCAGGTCGCGAACTGCATGGACTTCCGCGATGTGCGCGGCGTGCGCGATGCGCTCGAGATCGAAGTGCGTCCCGACTGGCGCGACTGGGCGTGGGGCTTCGGATTCGGCGGCGTGTCGCATCACTATTTCGCCCGTCAGGCGCCGCCGCGCGGCGTGACGTTTGCCGAGATGTTCGATGCCGGCGAGGTACATGGCCGCCGGCTCGACTACGACACGTTCAGCTTTCGCGGGCGCAACGGGCTGTGGGGCGTCCGACGTGAGAACAACGACGCATGGGACGTGATCGTGCCGCCGGCGTGGACGAACCTGTGGCGCAGCGGCGCGCACGACGACCGGTTGCTGTGGGTGGCACGCGACGGGCAGGTCGGCCTGCTGCTCGCCGATGAGGCGGGTGCGCGAGTCGTGCGCGAGCCGGCATTCGACGAAGTATGGGACTTCACGGGTGACATCGCGTGCGTGCGTGTTGGCGAGCGATTCGGGCTCGTGCGCACGGACGGCACGTGGGTGCTCGAACCGTTGCTCGACAACTTCGGCGAGTTTTCCGACGGGCTGGCGTCCGCAAGCTTGGACGAACGCTGGGGCTTCGTCGACACGAACGGCGCATGGGTGATCCCGCCGCGTTTCGACGATGCGCAGGAATTCGTGAACGGCACCGTCGTGGCGGTGTGCGAAGGCGAGCACTGGGGGCTGGTCGATCGCGACGGGCAATGGCGGGCGCAGCCCGAATGGACGTCGCTCGAATGGTCGTCCGAATGCGGTGCGTTCGTCGCACAGCGGGGCGATCACGTCGGCCTCGTCGATCTGAAAGGCCGGACGGTCGTCGAGCCGCGTTACGCGGAAATCGCCAGGCTGATCGACGGCGAGCGGACGGAGACCGTGACCGAACTTGGCGCGATTCGACACATCGTGCGGCGCGGCGACGGACGTTGCGCAATCGTCGACGGGCTGGGCCGCGCGCTGACGCCGTTCGATTTCGTGAACATGTGGGCGCTGCCGTGGTTGCCGGATGACGCGGCGGTGCCGCGCGAGCTGTTCACGCGCTATGCGGTCGGCCTCTTGTCGGAGGAACCGGTGCATGTCGCGATTTGCGACCTGAAGGCCGGCACGACGATTTCGCTGGGGCGCAGCGACGACCTGGCCGGCCTGTTCTTCGGTTCTGGTTACGGCTGGCTGGTCGCCGTGCTGGACGAGGACGGCGACGACGTGCGCGCGACCGTGTTCCGTGCGGACGGCACCGTGCTGCATCCCGCCCGTTACACGCGGATCGGTGATGACGCGCTGTTTGACGGCAACGCCGCGCGCACGTTGCTGATGTCGTGGCCTGTCCGCCGCGCCGCGATCGCGGAAAACTGGCGCGACGGCAAGCCGGTCGCGGCATGGCGCGACGATGGCGTGGCCGTCTGGTTGTATTCGGACGGGCGCGCGACGACGACGCGCCAGTAAAAGCGGACGGCCGTCGTACCCGACGGCCCCACGCTCAGCGGAACAACTTCAGCCAGTCGAGCAGGCCCGGATGCTGCGTGCGCCGCCGCGGCGCCGGCGCGCTGCGCGGCCGGAAGTCGGGCGAGAACTGTGCGTGCGGATCGATCGCCCGCGCGCGCAGCGCCGCATCGTAGAACGTGCCGACGATCGGCAGCGCGCTGTGCGCGCCCGCGCCCCAGTAGTCGCTGCGCAGCGTCACGCTGCCGTCGTCGAAGCCGACCCACGCGCCGGCCACGAGCTGCGGATGCATCAGGATGAACCAGCCGTCCGCGTTGTCCTGCGTCGTGCCCGTCTTGCCGGCGACGTCGACGCGGATCCCGTAGCGCGAGCGGATGTCGGCACCGGTGCCGCGATCGACGACGTCGCGCATCACGTCGACCAGCGTCTGCGCGGCGGGCGCCGGCAGCGCCCGTTCGGGCGGCGCGCTGCCGAAGGTGGCGAGCACCTTGCCGTCGCGATCCTCGATGCGCGTGATCATCTGCGGCGCGACGTACACGCCGCGGTTCGCGATCGTGCCGTACGCGGACACCATCTCCTTCAGCGTGACGGGGCTCGTGCCGAGCGCGAGCGACGGTACCGCGTCGAGCGGGCTTTCACGCACGCCCATCGCACGCGCGAGCTGCGCGACCTTCGCGGCACCTTCCTGCTGCATCACCTGCGCCGTGATGCGGTTGCGCGACAGCGCGAGCGCATCGCGCAGCGTCATCGGCTCGCCCGTCGGCGGCTCCGCATCGGTCGGGCGCCACACCGCGCGGCCGTCGACCGGGATCGCGACGGGGCGGTCGACGAACGTATCGCCCGGCCGCATGCCGTCCGCGAACGCCGCGCCATAGACGAAGGGCTTGAACGTCGAGCCCGGCTGGCGCCGCGCCTGCGAGACGTGATCGAACGGCTCGCTGCCGAAATCGGGACTGCCGACCCACGCGCGAATCGCGCCGTTGCGCGGATCGATCGCGACGAAGCCGGCCTGCACCTGCGTCTTGTGCTCGCACAGCGCGCGCATGAATTCCCGATTGGCGCCGAGCTGCTTCAGCGCCGGCACATCGGCAAGCCCCGTGTCGCGGGCCTGGCGATACTCCGGCGTCTGACGGATGAAGCCGCGGAACAGGTCGTTGCGCAGCCCGCATCCGGACGGGCCGCGCCACGCGCTGTCGGCGATCGCCTGCAGCCGTTCGGTCTGCCGCGTCAGCGCCTGCGTCGCCATGTCCTGCAGTCGCGCATCGAGCGTCGTGCGTACGACGAGGCCATCCGAGTACAGATCGTAGTTGTTGCGATCGGCCCACGCGATCAGCCATTTGCGCAGCTGCACCGCGAAGTGCGGGGCGAGGCCGGGCTGACCCGACTGCGGCTCGAAGTCGACGCGCAGCGGCTGGCGCTGCAGTTTCGCGAGCTGCTGCGGCGTCAGCATGCGCATCTGCGCCATCCGGTCGAGCACGATGTTGCGCCGCTGTACCGCGCGTTCCGGATTCAGCACCGGGTTGTAGTAGCTGTTGCCCTTCAGCATCCCGACGAGCGTCGCGCTTTCGACGATGTCGAGCTGGTCGGCCGACTTGCCGAAGTAGGTGCGCGCGGCCATTTCGACGCCGTACGCGTTGTACAGGAACGGCACGGTGTTCAGGTAGGTCTCGAGAATCTCGTCCTTGCTGTACACCGACTCGATCTTGAACGCAGTGATCAGCTCCTTCACCTTGCGGGTGAGCGTCGGTGCGCGGCCGACTTCGTCCGGGTACAGGTTGCGGGCGAGCTGCTGCGTGATTGTCGAGCCGCCCTGGCGATCGCCCGAGAACGTGTGCAGTCCGGCCGCGATCGTGCGGCGCCAGTCGATGCCGTGATGCGCGTAGAAGCGGTGATCCTCGGTCGCGATCAGCGCGTCGACCATGTGCGGCGAGATCTGCTTGAGCGGCACCCATTCGCGGTTGACCGGCCGGAACTCGGCGATCAACTGGCCGTCGGCAGACAGCACGCGCGCGGGGCGGTCGATGCGCGCCTTGCGGATGTCGCCGATGCTCGGCGTGAACGGGACGAATGCGAGCAGTACCAGCAGGCCCAGCACCGGTATCGCGGCGAGCGTCAGCGCGACGCCGCGGCGCGTCGGATGACGCAGGCGATGCAGCACGCCGGCGCCCAGCGCGCGGATGCGCGCGCCGCTGGCGGCGGCGAACGGTACGACGCGGGCGCGGCAATGGCGCCACGCATCTCGGAGAAGCGGCACGAAGCGATTCAAGGCGGCAGGAGCGCGGAGGGAAGAGGCGCGATCCTAGCAAACGGCGCACGTGCGACACCGGCCAAAATGGCTGTTTGCTTGCAGGATTTACAGACGATTACGTTTGTTGCCCGCCGACAACCTTTTGCCACTCGCGCGGATGCGATTCCACTGACGAATAGCGGCCGGCCTGCTGTTGCGAGGGGCCGCCCGACCAGCGCGGCGCGATGTCTGCCGGTCGTCGCGCATCGGGCGGGCCCGTGCCGTCACTTCCACGCATAGCGCAGTCCCACCCACGCGCCACGCGGCGCGCCCACGCCGACGAACTGCTCGCTCACGGGATTCGCGGGGTCGTACGTGTGGCCCGGTCCGTTGAAGAAATTCTCGCCGAGTACGCCGAAGCTCGCGTATTGCTTGTTGAGCAGGTTCGTCACGGTCGCGAAGAGCTGCAGTTGTTTCGTCACATTCCACGTTGCATCGAGATCGATCAGGAAATAGCCCGCGATCTTGCCGTTCGTATCCTGGTTGTTCTCGTCGCCGCGCGCGAAGATGCTGCCGCGCCATGTGAGGTTGGCGCCCAGATCGACCTGCGAGACGGGCGTGTAATCGAGTCGCAGCTTCACCGTGTTCGCAGGAATGCCGGGAATGCGGTCGCCTGATCGCACGACGATGTTGCCGTTCGCATCGGCGCTCGAATTGCTCTGACTGCTTTCGACGAAGGTCGATTGATAGGTCGCGTCCACGTAGCTATAGTTCGCGCCGATGCCGACCGGGCCGAACTTCGTGTGCGCGCCCATTTCGAAGCCCTGGCGGCGCGTCTTGCCGACGTTCTGGAAATACCCCTGGCTGCTCGCGCCGCTGCTGACGAACTGTATGTCGTCGGAAAGCGTCGTGCGCCAGGCTGCGATGTTCCAGGTCGTCGCCGAGCCGATGCGCCCGCGCGCGCCGATTTCGACGGTCTTGGCGATCACGGGCTGGAGGTTCGGATCGGAGACGAAGTCGTTCGGCAGCGAGCAGGGTGCGTTCGGATCCGCGCACGCGAGCTCGATCACGGTAGGCGAGCGCATGCCCTCGTTGTAGGCCGCATAGACGGTCAGCGCCGGCGTGGGGTTCCAGTTCACGCCGAAGGCCGGATTGAAGCGAGAGAACGTGTGATGCCCGTCTAGCGCAGGCTGCTGGCCGCTTTCGTCGCCGATATTGGCGCGTGCCCAGTCGTAGCGTCCGGAGACCGTGGCCGAGAGCTGTGGCGTGAGCGAGAGCGTGTCGCTGAAATACAGCCCGTAGTTCGCGCTATGCGTTTTTGCATTGGTCTGGAGCTGGTAGTTGCCGATGCCCACAGTCGCACGCGTCGCCGTGAAGTAGGCGTCCTGTTGCGACTCCAGATACGTCGAGTTCGCCAGGTCCGCGTTCGCGCCGAGCACGAACTGATTCTTCATGGCCAGCAACTTGCCAAGCAGCGTCAGTTGCAGGCTTGCGCCGTAGCTATCGGTCGTGATGTCGGAAAGCGCGTTGGTGCCTTCGGCCGAATTCGGATCGGTGGGCTGGAAATTGTTGTTGTTATTGCTGCTGATATTGGTGTTGTCGTAGTGGCGGTAATACACGTTGCCGCTTAACTCGACGTTGTCGTTGAAGTAGTGGTCGCCCGACAGCGTGACCCAGGCAGCCTTGTTTTTGTTCTGGTCCGGGTACGTGTAGGCCTGGCGCCGGTTGTCGAGAAACGAGCGCGGGATCGTCTGCGACCCCTGCAAGGTATTGTCCGCGCCGCCTGCCGAGACCGAAAGCGTCGTATCCGAATCGGTGTAACGCAGCTTGCCGAAGCCCTGGCGCACCCTGCTCGAGTTGTGGTCGGCCCAGCCGTTGTCGTTCGCGACATTGCCGGTCACGTAGTAGTCGAGGTTCGAGCCGATGGTGCCGCCCTGTTCGATCTGGGCGGTCTTGCGCCCCCAGGATCCGCCGCTGATCTCGACTTCACCGCCGGGATGCGCGCGACCGTTCTTCGTCGAAATCGCGAGGGCGCCGCCGAGCGTGTTCAAGCCATAGGTGGGGTTCGATCCAGGGATCAGCTGAATCGTGTCGATGGCCGCCGGCGGGATGAGATCCCAGTTGACCACGTCACCGAACGGCTCATTCACGCGCACGCCGTCGAGAAACACGGAGAGGCCCTGTGGCGTGCCGAGCAGCGGCGACGCCGTCGAGCCACGATAGTTCACGTCGGTCTGCCAGGGGTTGCCCTGCGCTTCGTTGATATCGACGCTCTGCAGGTTCTTTTCGAAGTAGTCGGTGAGCGTCGCACGATGCTGGTTCCCGATTTCGCTCGCGCGGACGGTTTGCACGTTTGCCGGCACCTGCGTAAGCGGTGTGCCGATACCGAGCAGCGGTGTCGTACCGATGACGACGATCGTCGGCAGTAGCGTGTCTGCGTCGGCCGCGGCCGGCGCGGCTTGCGCCGAGACATCGAGCGATGCGCCTGCCAGTACCGTGCCGCAGCAGAGCGCGACACAGACACGGCGCCGGTAGCGCGGCGAGGCCGGGCGGTTTTCGCATCGGTACATCGTTCTTCCCCTGTCGTACATTCGCGTGGCGCGACGATCGCTGGATGCCCGGTCGACAAGAGCATTACACAGGCGCCGCGGGTTGCACACGGGAAGATTTCCCGATTTGTGCCGCGCGCCGGCATGGAAAGGAAAAGTCAGATCTCCAGAATCACGCGTCGCGAGCGGACCTCATCGCAAATCATTACGTTTTCCTTGATATCTGTTGAGGGCGACATCGATCTGAAAGGGGGAATGGAATGGATACATTTCCATAATCCGCATGTTCGGCCGGGGAAAAACGGGGCAAGATTGTGGCGATCGGTGACGCGTGCAGACGAAACGCTAAGACGTCGGACATTTCGATACACGAGGCCCGCCACGTGCCCCCACGCCTTTCCATATTGCTCGTTGATGACCACGCGGTCGTGCGCGAAGGCTATAAAAGACTGATCGAGTTCGAATCCGATCTTTACGTATGCGGTGAGGCCAGGCATGCAGCAGAGGCCTATCCCGCCTTCTGCGCGCTGCGGCCCGATGTGGTCGTGATGGAAGTGTCGCTGCCGGGCCCGAGTGGCATCGAGGCCATCCGCCGCATGCTTGCGCGTGAGCGCGCAGCGCATATCCTGATATTCAGTGTCCGTGAGGAAACGATGTTCGTGCGCCGCTCGCTCGCCGCGGGGGCGCTCGGTTACGTGACCAAGACCAGTGCCCCCGACGTGCTGGTCGATGCGGTTCGCACCGTGGCGCGCGGGCGTCGATTCCTGAGTCCCGATGTCGCACAGGCGCTGCATGCGAGCGATGCGTTTCAGGAGGGGCATATTGACAGCGCGCTGTCGGCGCGCGAGTTCGAGGTGCTGGGACTGCTCATCCAGGGTTATACGTTGCTCGCCATCGGCGAGAAACTCGGTATCAGTCAGAAGACCGTGGCCAACCATCAGTCGACACTCCGTCAGAAGTTCGGAGCGGACAACAGCGTGCAACTTGCCCGCATGGCCGGCCGGTTCGGTCTGCCGTTTCAATCGGTTCCAGGCAGTTGATTCAAGGTCGGATCTTTCAGCAGAGGCATGCCATTGATCATTAGTAATACAAAGTGAAATGAAAGGCGATCAGTCGCCGAAGATAGCTCTGTGAACATTTGATGAACGTCGGGGCGGCATTCATCGGAGAGAACGATGAGAAAGAGAATCTCGGTTGCTTTGTTGTTGGGGGGGCTCATGCCGGCAGCGTGGGCGCAAACGAGCGTGACGTTGTATGGCCGCGTCGATGCGGGGCTCGAATACCTGAACCACGTCACGACGGCACCGGGTCAGACCGGCACACGCTTCAGTGCGGAAGGAGGCGACTGGGGCACGAGCATGCTGGGCCTGCGCGGCAACGAGGATCTGGGGGGCGGGTTGTCCACGGTATTCAATCTCGAAACCGCGCTGCAAGTGATGAACGGTACGACGGGAGGCGGGCGGCTCTTTTCGCGGCGTGCCTACGTCGGCCTGAAAGACGATACGTGGGGGCAGCTCCAGGCGGGGCGCAACCTGTTCATCGATAGCGATGGCGTGTGGGCGTTCGACCCGTTCGTGCAGCAGGCGGTGTCGTCGGCATCCCTCGTGCGCGGGCGCAACTGGCAGCAGACCAGCAATAACGTGGAATACCACAGCCCGGTTTTCCATGGCTTCGACGTGCAGGCGCAATACGCGTTCGGCAACCAGGCGAGCGGCTTCAACAACGGCGCATCGGGTGAGTTCGGCCGCTCGGACGGCGTCATGCTGACCTACCACTCGCCGTATTTCGACGTACGCGGCATGTACGACGAATTGCGCGATTCGACCGGCAAGTTCAGCAACATCTTCACGAGCTCCCGTGAATATTTCGTCGGCGGAAACGTGCGAATCCAGAAGTTCACGATTCAGACGGCCTGGACGCACTATTCCGCGCCGGACACGCCGGCCGGCCTCGCGGACACCGCAGATCATTTCTGGCTCGGTGCGACATGGGAGGCGAATGCCCAATGGTCGGTGACGGGCGCCGGCTACTACGTCCGCGTGCGCAGCGGCAATGGCGACGCGACGCATGACCCGGCCGGCCACGCGATGCTGTACGCGCTCGGCACGACCTACAACCTGAGCAAGCGCACCTTCCTTTACGGCACGGTGGCTTATGTGCGTAACGGAAGCCACTCGGATTTCTCGGTATTCGCGACGCCGCTGGGCGCGACGCCGACCACCAATCCGCTCGACGGCGAATCGCAGGTCACGACGTATGTCGGCGTGATGCACACGTTCTGAAACGATAGATGAAGACGGCAGCGATGATCGGCGTCAAGCGGTTCCGGCAGCGGCGCAACGGCGCTCGTTCGGTTTTTCGACAACGGGCGCAGGCGTGCGGTGCGTTGGGCATCCTGCTCGTTGCGCCGTCCCTCGGGTGGGCGCAGTCATCCGTGACCTTGTATGGCGTCATCGATACGAGCATCGAGATCACGAACCCGGGGGCGGGATGGGTGGCGCGGATGGACTCGGGGGCGTATCGCGGTTCGCGGATCGGCTTGCGCGGCAGCGAGCCGATCGGTGGCGGGACGAACATTCTGTTCGTGCTCGAGAACGGATTCGGCTCGGCCAATGGCACGCTCGATACGGCAGGCACGCTGTTCAACCGCCAGGCCTGGATCGGTGCGGGCGGCTCCTGGGGGGAAATGCGCGTCGGGCGGCAATACTCGCCGATCTATATCCCGTTCAAAGGCGAGATCGATGCATTTGGCGCGGGAACCATAGCGTCCGGGCTGAACAACTTCTCGAAGATCACGCCTTACGCGAGCAATGCGATCACCTACCTGTCACCGAACATCGCGGGCTTCGACGCCACGGTGATGATGTCGCTGCGTGCGGCGAGCGACAACGACGGCAACGGGCTCGCAGGCAACTTCGAAACGGTGTCGTACCAGGTCGGGCCGGTGCGGCTCGCCTACGGACACCAGCAGACACACGGCAGCGGGGCATTGCGCGCGAATCTCGCCGGCGTGTCGTATCGGATCGACAAGGCCACCTTGTTTGCGGACTGGTTCAACGGGGCGGGCGGCAGTGCACCGATTTATCACAACGATGGTTTCGCGGTATCGCTGCGCTACGCGTTCGTGCCGAATCTCGATGCTTCGCTCGGCTATGCGTACGTGCGCGACCGTTCCGGCAAGGACAACAACGCGGACCAGTTCAGTGCGATGTGCGATTACAGGCTATCGAAGACGTTGCAACTGTACGCGAGTGCGGGCTGGTTGCGGAATCGTGGCAACGCGACCTTCACGCTGCGTGGCGTCAACGTAACCGGGCTCCCGCCATCGTGGCCCGGTGCGCTGGTGCGCGGTGTGCAGATCGGCATGATCGATCGATTTTGAATGCGCTGACTCGCCAAAGTGAGCGTAGTGGCAAGGCAGGGATTGTCTATCGCTGTTTTATGGAGAGCTGAAAATGAAACGAGTCTTCAACAGGCAAGACGCGGATCGGCGCGCTTTGTCGCTATCCTGGCGCAACCCGGCTATCGCGACGGCCGTCGCTATCCTCAGCAGCCTCATCGTTGCGGCTCCCGCTGCCGCACAAAGCGCGGGAGACTGGCCGATGGCCGGGCAGAATCTGCGCAATACCCGCAGCGCCGCGGGCGAACGCGCGATCGGCCTGAGCAACGTGGCGAAGCTGGCGCCACGCTGGTCGGTCGAGACGGACGGTAACGTGTCCGCCACGCCGACGGTAGCCGGTGGTGTCGTCTATGTTCCCGACTTCGGTGGCTCGCTATGGGCCGTCGATGCCGCGTCCGGACAGGTCAAGTGGCACAAGAAGGTCAGTGACTACAGCCAGATTCCCAACGATGCGTCGCGCACCAGCCCCGCATACTGGAAAGGCACGTTGGTGATCGGCCAGGGCACGCAGATTGCCAACAATCCGACCGGCGCCTACATGCTGGGCATCAAGGCCGAAGACGGCGCGCCGCTGTGGCGTACGCAGGTCGACACGGACAAGTCCGCCATCATTACGAGTTCGCCGGTTATCGACAACGGGATCGTGTACGTCGGCGTATCGTCTCGCGCGGAGGCGCTGAAGGAGACGCCCCAGTATCGCGGCAGCGTCGTGGCGCTCGATGCGACGAGCGGAAAACTGCTGTGGAAGACGTACATGGTTCCGGAGGGCTACACCGGCGGTTCGGTCTGGGGCAACACGGCGGTCGTCGATCATGAAACCGGCTTGCTGTACGTGACGACCGGCAACAACTTCACCGTTCCGGAAGGGGTTTGCCGGTATCCGGGGCAAGAGAAGTGCAAGGCAGCCGTACCGGGCAATCATATCGACAGTTTCGTTGCATTGAACCTGAAGACGGGCAAGATCGCATGGGCCACCCGTACGCTGTCGGCCGACATGTCGACGAACTACGACCACGACGACGGCCCGGACTACGATTTCGGCTCGGGGCCCAACCTGTACACGACGACCGTCGGCGGGCACAAGCGCACGTTGCTCGGTGCCGGCCAGAAGAGCGGCGTCTACTGGGCACTTGAACCGAAGACGGGCAAGGTCGTCTGGCATACCCAGGTCGGCCCCGGCAGCCTGCTCGGCGGCATGCTGTGGGGAACGGCGGCCGACGGCAAGCGCATCTACGTGTCGATCGGCAACCTGAATCACGAGTCCATCGACGTCAACTCGCCGGCGGGGACGAAGACGACCAAGGGCGGCATCTGGGCCGCAGTCGACGCTGCAACCGGCAAGGTACTCTGGCGCACCGCCGATCCGCAGCAGATGATGGACACCGTTGCGATGTCCGAGGCCAACGGCGTGGTGTATGCCGGTTCGCTCGCGGGCAGTGGCGCCAACATGTATGCACTCGATGCGTCGACCGGCGAAATCAAGTGGAGCTTCGAGAGCGGTGGCGCCGTCGTGTCCGGTGCTGCGATCGTCGACGGCACGGTCTATTGGGGATCCGGCTATCACACCAAGATTCTCGGGCTGCCCTATGCCGGCGACAACCACAAGCTTTACGCGTTTTCGGTAGCGAAACAGTAAGCAACACTTTGCCGAGTGTCGCGGGACCACCCGCGCGAGTCGAGATCCGCGCTCGGATACGAGCGTGGCCTCGTCCGCGCGGGTGGCGAGCGTTCGAGCGAACAAGCGCGAACCCGTCTGGCGCGAAGTGCAAGCGCTAAATCGAATCGGTTTGATTCCGTTTCTTTGGTGTTATTTCGACGCGAATACGTGTCAAATGTGTTGACCCGGCCACCGTGATGCCAGCGCACTGCGCACTGGGCTTCCATCGCTTGCACGATCGAGGCCGGGCTCCCATTTTCAGATTCAAAGGACTGCAAACTTCATGAGCAATCAAAAACATGAAGTACCCACTCCGCAGCTTAGCCAGCCGATCTTCATCGATCAGCCCCCGCAGGCGGTGCTCGCGAACGTGCCGATGAAATAAGCGCCGGTTATCGGGCGCGGTCGCGTCGAGCTCGCCGGTTGCCGACACTTTCCCCACATTCCGTCAATCGAGTTCGAACTGTCGAGCGTCGTGACGTGTCCGTTGCAAAGAATCAGATCGAGCGCGAAATCGATGGCGCTCGCCAGCAATTCCTCATGTGATGAGTATTCGAAAAACGACTCGATGAGCGCGACCGCCTGCACGTCAATCAGCGTGACGAGCCGGCCCGCCAGTGCAGTCAACGACCGCGTTTGGACCGAGCCGGCCAGCGCGCCAGCACACAACCATCGATTCAATTCCCATGATGCAACACCTTCCTGATCTCGACGCCTGGGCCATCTTCGCGCGCGTCGCGGAAACCGGCTCGTTTGCAAAGGCCGCCGAGCTGATCGGCACGTCGCAGTCGACCGTGTCGAAGGCCATCGCACGCCTCGAGCAACGGCTCGGCACCATGCTGCTGTACCGGACGTCGCGCAGGGTGTCGCTGACCCCGACGGGCGATCTGCTGCGCGATCGTGCGCTCCGGCTGCTCGCGGATGCCGAACTCATCGAGAACGAAGCAACCGCTCAGGCGCTCGAGCCGCACGGCCTCGTGCGCGTGAATGCGCCGATGTCGTTCAGCCTCCGGCACCTCGCGCCCGTGCTGCCCGCGTTTCTCGAGCGCTACCCGAGCGTCGACATCGATCTGATGCTGAGCGACCATCTGGTCGATGTCGTGCCGGGTGGCTTCGACGTCGCGATCCGGATTGCCGAACTGAACGATTCGACGCTGCGCTTCCGCAGGCTCTGCGCAGTCCGCCGGCCGCTCGTCGCTTCGCCTGCCTACCTGGACCGCTACGGACGCCCGGCTCACCCGCGCGATCTCGAGCGACATGTCTGCTTCACCTACACGAACCTGCCAACGCCGGGAAGCTGGCGGTTTCGGCACACCACATCGGGTGAAAAATTTTCCGTACCGGTGAACGGACGCATCCGCACCAACAACGCCGACGTGATCCTGCCCGCCCTGGTCGCCGGGTACGGCCTCGCGCTGCAGCCCGAATTCGTGGTTGTCGATGCGCTACGGGATGGCGAACTCGAGGAAGTGATGCACGACTGGAGGATCGCCGACATCAACGTCAACCTCGTGACGCCGCCCGGCATGCTGCGGACCGCGCGCGTCGCGGTGCTGCTCGACTATCTCGCCGACCAGTTCACGACCGCGCCCTGGGCACCGCCCACGCGCTGAACATCTGTCGATCGCCAGGACGCGACATCTCGGCTTTGCGCTTGCACAACGTCATCCCCGGGTTTCGGCGAGCCCACTTACTTACGCGTGGTGTGCTCGACGAGGTAAGGTCGACCCCATTCGCGGCCATCTCTAGCGCCGCGCTTCGCGTGAGTCCGGCTACTGCGTGCAGGCTGACGTTGCAGGCGCTCTGATGCATGGCGCCACGCGTCGCGGAGAGGCGGCACGATAGAACTCAATGCGGCAGTCGCGCGGAGCGACGAGGCGCGGTCGTGACAAACGACACGCGTGCGCCAGCAACTTCTTACGGCACGCGCGGCTGCGATTCCACTGACGACACCACATCCGCGAGCCGCTGCGCGGCCGCTTCCATCTGTGCCCGGCCGAATCCGCCGAAGCCCAGCACGAGCCCCGGGCGGGCCGTGCCCGGCGCGAACATCGGCGACACCGCGCGCACCGCGACGCCGGCTTGCGCGGCGCGCTCGACCACGTCGAGATCGTCGATCCCTTCCGCGAGCCACAGCACGACGTGCATCCCCTGGTCGCCCGGCTGCACCCACGCGCGTTCGCGCGGCAGCCTCGCCCCGAGCGTGTCGATCAGCAGCGCGCGCTGCTCCGCATACACGCCGCGCACGCGACGGATGTGGCGGTCGAGATGGCCTTCCGCGATGAAGGCGGCCAGCACGTGCTGGTCCGCGGTCGGCACATGGCGATCCATCAGCGCACGCGCGCCGCAGAACGCGGGCACGAGATCGTCGGGTGCGATCACGTAGCCGAGCCGCAGCGACGGAAACAGGATCTTGCTGAACGTGCCGAGGTAGATCACGCGATCGGGGTCGAGCCCCTGCAGCGACGGGAACGGATAGCCTTCGTAGCGCAGCTCGCTGTCGTAGTCGTCCTCGACCACCCACGCGTGCCGTGCACGCGCCCACGCGAGCAGCGCGTTGCGCCGCGCCATGCTAAGCGGCATGCCGAGCGGATACTGATGCGACGGCGTGACGAATGCGGCACGCGCATCCGGTGCGACGCGGATGCCGGCCTCGACGTCGATGCCGTCGGCGTCGACCGGCACCCGCACCATCGCGTCGTGCCGCCCGGTGCTGTCGAGCAGCGCGGTGATGCCGCGATAGGCGGGATTCTCGACCCACGCCTGATCGTCCGGGCCGAGCAGCACCTGGCTCGCGAGATGCAGCCCCTGCTGCGTACCGCTCGTGATCACGACCTGGCCGGCATGGCAGCGCACCGAGCGCGACCGGCGCACGTAGTCGGTGATCGCCTCGCGCAGCGGCAGCGCGCCTTGCGGATCGGCATAGCCGGACGGCGCGCCGGCGCCGCGTGCGCGCAGGCGGTTGCCGAGCCGGCGCCAGATGTCGTCGGGCGCGGTAAGGCCGATCGGCACCGAGATCGCGAACGGCATGGCCGGCAGCGGACGGAATTCGCTGGCGATCCGCGCGAAGGTGGCGGCCGGCTCGGGCAGCCCGGCGTGCGCCGGCGGGCGGCGGGTGGGCGGTTCGGCGGGGTGGACGGGCGGCGGCTCCGCGAGCGCGAGCGCGTTCGCGACCCGCGTGCCCGCACCGCCGCGCGATTCGAGAAAGCCTTCGGCGACGAGTTGCGCATACGCATCGACGACGGTGCCGCGCGCCACCTGCAGCGCCGCGGCCAGCAGCCGCGTGGACGGCAGCGCGTCGCCCGGCCGGACGTCGCCGCGCCGCACGGCTTCGCGCAGCGCCTGCGCGAGCTGGCGGCTCAGGTCGCCGGCCGCGCGGTCGAGCGCGCCGAGCGACGGGATGTCGACGTTCCGGGCGGTTCTTGCCATGATTCTGGTCTGCTGAAATTGTTCCAAACCGGCTCTACAGCATAAACCAGTTTGGAGCCACAATCGCCGCATGCCGGGCCATTGCCTGATCCATTCCAACCCCCACACGACCGTGGAGCCGACATGTACGTCCCCGCCGAATTCAACGAACCGAACCCCGACGCGCTGCGCGAGCTGATCGTGCAGCATCCGTTCGGCAGCCTGATCACGCACGGCAAGAGCGGGCTCGACGCGAACCACATCCCGTTCGAGCTGCTGCCCAGCGATGGCGGGCTCGGCGAACTGCACGCGCACGTCTCGCGCGCAAATCCGGTCTGGCAGGACGTCGCGAACGGCGACGAGGTGCTCGTGATCTTCCGCGCGGGGGACGCGTATATTTCGCCGACCTGGTATCCGAGCAAGCATGTGGCGCACCGGCAGGTGCCGACGTGGAACTACGTGGTCGTGCATGCACACGGCCGCATCACGGTACGCGACGACGAGAAGTTCGTGCGCGGCGTGGTCGCCCGGCTGACGCGCACGCACGAGGCATCGCAGCCGGTGCCGTGGAAGATGGGCGACGCGCCGGCGGATTATCTCGACGCGATGCTGCAGTCGATCGTCGGGCTGCAGATCGAGATCACGCGCCTCGTCGGCAAGCGCAAGCTCGGGCAGAACAAGGACGAGGCCGATATCCGCGGCGCGGGTGATGCGCTGGTCGCGAACGGCAACCTCGCGATCGGGGAAGCGATGATCGAGGCGGCCGACGCGAAGCGCGGGTGAACGCACCCGATTCGCGGGCCCGCGCGGGCAAGCGCCACGCCCGCGCGTGGGTCCGTTACTGCGTGCGCGTCGTGCCCTTCGCGCTTTCGCCGGCCTGCGCGAGCGCGCCGCGAATCGCGGCCTCGGTCTTGTCGTACTCGCCTTCGCCATAGCGCGTATAGACGACTTTCCCGTTCGCGTCGATCAAATACAGCGCGGGCCAGTACTGGTTGCCGTACGCACGCCACGTGTCGTAGCGGTTGTCCTGCGCGACCGGATAGCGGATGCCGAAGCGCTTGATCGCATCGGCGACGTTGCCCGCGTCGCGCTCGAACGGATACTCGGGCGTATGCACGCCGACCACGACGAGCCCCTGGTCGCGGTACTTCCGGTCCCACTCCTTCACGTACGGAATCGTATGAATGCAGTTGATGCACGAGTACGTCCAGAAATCGACGAGCACGACCTTGCCGCGCAACTGGCCGAGCGTCAGCGGCGTGGTGTTGTGCCAGCGGTCGATGCCCGTGAAATCGGGCGCCGTGGTACCGGCCTGCGAAGTCGGTATGCCCGCGTCGTCGCGGGTGCCCGCGAAGGCGGCGAGCCCGGCCGTGGCGGCCAGGGCGATGACGAGGGTGGCGATCTTGAGTCGGGGCAGCATGGCGTTCTCCTGAGCGGGAGGCCGCCGCTCGAACGCGGCGGCCGGACGGGTTTCGACAGGCCCCATTAGGCGGCGCCGACGTATCTGCGATGTGTCCGGCGAGCCACGCGTGTGCAATGTTGTGTGTCGTCACGGCGACGCGATACATTGGGATACAAACGCATGCCCGCCGTGCGGTATAAAAGCGGACATCGCCTGCCCGAACACCTCGACACCGACAACGACTCATGGACAAGATCGACCACGTGCTGATCGTCGACGACGATCGCGCGATCCGCGAACTGATCGCGGATTATCTGGAGAAGAACGGCATGCGCGTGTCGCTGGCCGCGAACGGCCGCGAGATGCGCAACGTGCTGGACGACGGCGCGCCCGACCTGATCGTGCTCGACCTGATGCTGCCGGGCGAGGACGGCCTCGCGCTGTGCCGCGACCTGCGCGCCGGCAAGTTCCGGACGGTGCCCGTGCTGATGCTGACCGCGCGCGGCGAGGAAACCGATCGCATCATCGGCCTCGAGATGGGCGCCGACGATTACCTGGCCAAGCCGTTCGCGGTGCGCGAGCTGCTCGCGCGGATCCGCTCGGTGCTGCGCCGCGCGCGCATGCTGCCGCCCGGCATGCAGGTGACGGAAACAGCGGAGCTGCTCGCGTTCGGCGAATGGCGGCTCGACACGACCGGGCGCCACCTGCTCGATGCGGAAGGCACGCTGGTCGCGCTGAGCGGCGCCGAATACCGGCTGCTGCGCGTGTTTCTCGACAACCCGCAACGCGTGCTGACGCGCGACCAGTTGCTCAATCTCACGCAGGGGCGGCAGTCCGACCCGTTCGACCGGTCGATCGACCTGCTCGTGAGCCGGCTGCGCCAGCGTCTGCGCGACGGCGCGCGCGAACCGCGCTACATCAAGACGCTGCGCAACGAGGGCTATGTGTTCTCGTCGGCCGTGACCGCCGTCGACGGTACGCCATGAGCGCGCGCATGCCGTGGCACTGGCCGCGCTCGCTGTTCGCGCGGCTCGCGCTGATCCTGTGCGTGGGCCTCGCGCTTGCGCAGACGCTGTCGTTCTGGCTCACCGTGACCGAGCGCGACCAGGCGACCACCAACCTGATGATGGGCTACATCGAGCGCGAGGTCGCGAGCTCGGTCGCGCTGCTCGACCACCTGCCGCCGGCCGAGCGGGCCGCGTGGCTGCCGCGCCTTGCGCGGCGCAGCTATGCGTTCATCCTCGGGCCCGGCGAGACCGGCACGCCGCCGGAAGCGCGGCTGTCGGCACGCGTCGAGCGCTCGATCTCCGACGGCATCGGCGGCGACTACCCGCTGACCGCGAACGCGATCCCCGGCGACCGCGAACATCTGCAGGTGCATCTGCGCCTGACCGACGGGTCGCCGCTGACGATCGACATCCATCCGATGTCGACGGTGCCGCTGTCGGGCTGGCTGCCGGTCGTGCTCGCGCTGCAGCTCGCGGTGCTGGCCGCGTGCTGCTGGCTCGCGGTGCGGCTCGCGACGCGGCCGCTCAAGCAGCTCGCGCAAGCCGCCGATGCGCTCGGCCCCGATCTGAAGGGCGAGCGGCTGAACGAGGGCGGGCCGTCGGAAGTCGCGCGCGCCGCCCGGGCGTTCAATGCGATGCAGGATCGCATCGCGCAGTACATGGCCGAGCGCATGCAGATTCTCGCGTCGATCTCGCACGACCTGCAGACGCCGATCACGCGGATGCGCTTGCGCGCCGACATGATGGACGACGACGTGCAGGGCGCGAAGCTGCGCCAGGACCTGATCGAGATGGAGCATCTGGTGAAGGAGGGCGTCGCGTACGCGCGGACGCTGCACGGCACCGAGGAGGCCGCGCGCCGCATCGATCTCGATGCGCTGCTCGACAGCATCGTGTGCGACTACACGGATGCGGGGCAGGACGTCGCGCTGCACAGCCGCGCGCCGCTCGCGCTCGTCACGCGGCCGAAGGCGCTGCGGCGTATCGTCGGCAACCTCGTCGACAACGCGCTGAAGTTCGCGGGCGCGGCCGAGATCGACGTGCACGCCGCGCCGGACGGCGGCGCGGTGATCGCGGTGCTCGACCGCGGGCCCGGCATTCCGGACGATCAGCTCGACGCGGTGTTCGAGCCGTTCCGGCGCGTGGAGACGTCGCGCAATCGCGAGACGGGCGGCACGGGGCTCGGCCTGGCGATCGCGCGGCAACTCGCGCTCGCGATGGGCGGCACGCTCACGCTGAACAACCGGACGGACGGCGGCGGGCTCGAGGCGCGGCTCACGTTGAGGAATGTGGTGTGATGGGATGCGGCGCGTGAGCGTCGCGGTTTCAGGAGCGTGTCGAAACTGAAACTGAAGCCGAAGCCGAAGCCGAAGCCGAAGCCGAAGCCGAAGCCGAAGCCGAAGCCGAAGCCGAAGCCGAAGCGCGCGACCTCACACGCGCCGCAGATGCGCATCGACGAGCGGAGCGAGCGTGGACGCATGCACGGCCGCGAGATCGTGCCGGCCGCCCGGCACGACATGCAGCTGTGCATCGGGCAGCCGTTCGAGCAGGCGCCGGCCGGCCGCGACGGGGCTGATCGGATCGTCGTCGCCCCATAGCAGCAGCGTCGGTTGCGCGATGCGGCCGATTTCTTGCGACAGATCGGCACGGAACGTCAGGAACCAGTCGGGAAGCTGCGGGTTGGCTTCCGCGAAACCGGTACGCCAGTCCTGCGCGCCGAGCCCTGCCATGTCGAGTCCGCCGGACGTGACCGTCAGCACGAGGTGCGTGATCAGTTCGGGCTTGTCGAGCGCCGCGCGCATCGCGATCACGCCGCCCATCGATTGCGCGATCACGGCGATCGGCCGGTCGATCGTGTCCAGCACGCGGCGCACGAGGCTGTCGAAATCGTCGACGGCCGGATCGTGCGGCGTGTCGCCGAAGCCCGGATAGCTGACGATCCGGCGCTCGGCCGGATGCGTCAGGAGGCCGGCGAGCGGTTGCCAGAAGGCGGTGCTGCCCGATGCGCCGGGCAGGAAAAGCAGTTGCGACGGAACGGGCATGGCGGTGCGGTTTTCCGGTGAACGAAGTGAAGCGGGATGATGGGGCGGGCGTGTCAGCAACGGCCGGTGCGCAGCGCGACGACCCAGTCGTCGCGGCCGCGCGTGGCCGCGGTGGCCGCAGCCGTGTGCCAGTCGTATTCGACCGCATGGAATTCGACGTTCCAGCCGGCCGCCGTGCGCGACACCATCGCGTAGCGCGCATGCGGCGAACCCGTTTCGATGCGGTGCGGATGCGGCAGGTCGTCCGTGTACGCCTGCAGCCCGACGCTACCCGGGTTGACGATCAGCCGGCCGTCGTCGAGCTTTGCCGTACGCGGGATGTGCGTGTGGCCGCACAGGATCAGTGACGCCGGTGCGTCGCCCGCGCGCTGCGCGATTTCATCGGGCGTGGCCGCACGGCAGCCGTCGGGCGTGACCGTTTCGAGGAAATAGACGAGGTCGCTGTCCGGCGTGCCGTGCACCATCAACACGTCGTCGCCGAGTGTCGCGCGTTCGGGCAGTGCGGCGATCCAGTCGAGATGATCGGCGCGCAGCGTGTCGTGCGCCCAGCGATCCGACAGCCGCATCGACTCGCGATCGCCGGTGAGCAGTTGCCGTTCGTGGTTGCCCTTGATGGTCGGCAGGTCGAGCGCGATCAGGCGGTCGGCTGTTTCGGCCGGATGGAGCGCGCCCGACAGGATGTCGCCGAGATTGACGATCACATCGGCACCGCGGCGGCGAACGTCGTCGAGCACCGCATCGAGTGCGGCGAGGTTGCCGTGGATGTCGGACAGCGCGGCGATTTTCATGGCGGATCGTCGTGGACGGAAACGGCGATTGTCCCCAATTCGGCGCAGGCCGTCCAATGGCGTGCGCCTGCGCAGCCGTGAGCGGGTTGACGTGAAGTCGCGGGGCGCGTCAGTCGGTCGCGAGGCGCGCGTACATCGCGAAATCGCCCGGCGTGCCGCGCACGATCTTGTACGCGCGCAACAGCCCTTCGTAGCGGTAGCCGCACTTTTGCAGCACGCGCGCGGAGCCCGCGTTGCTGGTCAGCACGACGCCCTGCATGCGCATGAAGCCGCCGTCCGCGAATGCCCACGCGGTGACGGCCGCGCACAGCGCGCTCGCGATCCCGCGCCCCCAGTGCGACGGCGCGAGATCGTATGCGATCTCCGCCGAGCGGTTCACGGTGGACACGGTATGCAGACCGATCGTCCCGGCGAGTGCGCCCGATGCGTCGTCGATCACGGCAAGGCGCCGGATCGAATCCGGGTCGGTCGATTCGATGGCGTCGAACAGTGGCAGCAGATCGTCGGGCGAGCGCAGGTTCCAGCTCGTGTGGCGGAAGACGTCGGGGTTCGTCAGGTACGCGTGCCACGCGTCGAGGTCGGCGCGTTCGAGCTGGCGGAGCGACAGGCCGGGAAAGCCGGAGCGGGGCGGCGTGGCGATTCTCATCGGGATCCGCTCCTATGCCGCGTGACGCCGGTACAGCGCGAGGGACCCGGCGAGCGCGAGCAGCATCGCGCCGCACGTACGTTCGAGCCACAGCGCACCCGCGCGCTTCAGCAGCCGCACCGCGCGTGCACCGAGCAGCGCGTAGCCGAACATCACAGCGCCGTCGAGCAGCGCGAACGTGACTGCGAGCGCGACGTACTGCGGCGCGAGCGGCGCGGACGGATCGAGGAACTGCGGCAGGAAGGCGGAGAAGAACAGATAGCCCTTCGGGTTCGTCACCGCCGTGAGGAAACTCTTCGCGAAGATCGACGCGTTGCGCCCGGATGCCGCGCCGTCGTGCGCGGCGGCGACGTCGAGCGACCCCTTCGACATCAGCAGCCGGATGCCGACATAGGCGAGGTACGCGGCGCCGAGCCACTTCACCACCGAGAACCAGAAGGCCGACGCCATCAGCAGCGCGCCGAGGCCGAGCGCGACCGCGACGATCAGCACGAAGTCGGACAGCATCGCGCCCGCGAAGCCGTAGGCCGCGCGGCGCACGCCGTAGCGCGAGCCGTTGGTCAGCGCGAGCAGCACGGTCGGGCCGGGTGTCGCGATGCCGACGAAGGCGACGGCGGCGAAGATCAGCAAGGTCGTTTCATGCATGAAGGCTCTCCTGATGGACGGCGCGCGTTCGATTATCGGCTGCGCCCGCCCGGGCTGTACAGGGACGGCGAACGGCGTACACGGCCATCCGTTCCACTATCTCGATTTTGGAAACAAACTGTTTTCATTATTCCGCTTTCGACCGGAACCGGTTCCATTTACCATGACGGCCGCAGCGGGCATGCCCGCCGCGTCGTCGCGCGCGCGTCACCAGCCTCGCACCGCCGGTGGATCTCGCCACCCGCGCGCTACTCGCAACTGACAGCCAGAACAACGGGTTCACCGCCCGGAGACACGACAATCATGAACAAGCAACTGATCGCAGCCCCGCTGCTGCTCTCGCTCGCGGGCATCGCCGCCGCGCAAAGCTCCGTCACGCTGTACGGCATCGTCGATGCGGGCGTGACCTATCGCAGCAACGAGCGGGTCGGCTCGGCGGGCGCGTACACCGGCCATTCGGACGTGGCGCTGACGACCGGCAACCTGTCCGGCAGTCGCTGGGGCATCAAGGGTTCCGAGGATCTCGGCGGCGGGCTGCGCGCGCTGTTCGTCCTCGAGAACGGCTTCGACATCACGAACGGCACGTCGGGCCAGGGCGGCCGCCAGTTCGGCCGCCAGGCGTTCGTCGGTCTCGGCAGCGATCGCTACGGCACGGTCTCGCTCGGCCGCCAGTACACGTCGCTCGACGACTTCGTGAGCCCGGTCGGCCCGTCGTCGTACATCGGCGGCTTCGGCGCGCACCCGGGCGATATCGACGACCTCGACCAGACCGCGCGTGTCGACAGCTCGATCAAGTACACGAGCGCCAACTACTCGGGCTTCACGTTCGGCGCGCTGTACGGCTTCGGCAGCCAGCCGGGCAGCATGAAGCAGCGCAACACGTGGAGCGTCGGCGCCGGTTACGCGGCAGGCCCGCTGCGCGTCGGGGTCGGCTTCGAGCGTTCGGACAACAGCAAGACGGGCGCGACCGACCCGACGACCGGCAAGTGGCAGAGCACCGACGACGGGCTGTTCAACTCGTCGATCAACGAAGGCTATGCGAGCGCGCAATCGCAGCAGATCATCGCGACCGGCGCGACCTACGACTTCGGCCCGGCCGTCGTCGGCCTGGACTACAGCAACGTGCAGTACCGCAGCGGTGGCCAGTCGCTGTTCACGGGCCACGCGACGTTCAACGTCGTGGGCGTGTTCACGCGCTGGAACGTGCGCCCGCAGACGCAACTGTTCGCGGGCTACAGCTACACGCGCGGCAGCGATGTCGATGGCGTGGACGACCGCGCGCAGTATCACAACGTCACGCTCGGCGCCGTCTACGACCTGTCGAAGCGCACCAGCGTGTACCTGCTCGGCGCGTACCAGCATGCGTCGGGCATGACGCTCGACGCGATGGGCCGGCCGGTGGCGGCGACCGCGTCGGTGTCCGACAAGGCGAACGGCCACTCGTCCGATTCGCGGTCGCAGGCCATCGTCAGCCTCGGCCTGCGCCAGAAGTTCTGACGCGCAGCGATCGTTGCGGCTGCAACGTTGCCCGCGCGCGATGCCGGCAACGTTGCCCGCATGCTCCTATACTGTCGCCTCCTTTCTTCGAGGAGACGACATGACCCGAACGCATTCCGCGAGTTGCCTGTGCGGCACCGTCACCGTGACGCTGCGCGGCGAACCGGCGGCGCGCGCGAACTGCCATTGCGCGACCTGCCGCGATTTCTACGGCACGCCGGTGCTGTCCGCGACCGCGTGGCCGCCGGAGCAGGTGGCCGTCGAAGGCGGCCACGCGACGTTCCCGCATCCGGCGAAGTCGATGTCGCGCACGTACTGCGCGTCGTGCGGCGAGATCGTGTTCGGTACCAACCGGCTCGGCATGCGCGTCGTGCCGAACAGCCTGGCCGCGCGGGCGCACGGCGGGCAGTTGCCCGGCGACCTGCAGCCGACGATGCACCTGTTCTACCGGCACCGCGTGATCGACGTCGTCGACGCGCTGCCGAAATTCGTCGACGGCTGGGACGGCCCGACGCTCGACGACGCGAGCTGAACGATCGCGGCCGCGTGCCGGCATGGCCGGCGCGCGGTTCTGGTTTGCTTTGCCGTCCCCCGCTTTTCCCTTCCTTCTTCCCTTTCTTCCGCCATATGCCGCTGCGCTGAATCGCGACAACGCGATTGCGCCGGATAATATTTTTTCCCTTTCATTTCAATTTCGATTTGTAATCATTGAACCCATTTCCGGGGAATGAAAAAGGCAATGCGGACATTTCAGAAAAAATGACGCATTCGCATTGAGCGGCCCGGAAGAAAATGCCGGGGAAAAAGCACCGAAACCGTGCGGCCGGCAAGCCGTTGCGGCGCGGTGAGCGGGTTTGACCATCGTTGACGGAAAAGCGCCGGACGGCAAAAGGAACGGCGTGAATAATTCGGGGTGACGGCGAATGCGCTTTAGCCGGAATCACCAATATTTCATGCGCCGCGATTTACAGTGTCGACAATTGAATGTTCGGGAGCATTATTCATGTCAATGAAACAAATTCGGGCGGCGTTGCTGGGAATGTGCATGGCGATGCTGGCACCGGCGAGTCACGCGCAGGTGCAATACTCGACCGACTGGCTCGCGAACACGTACGGCACGCTGGCCCAGCACGTCGGCAATGCGGCGCGCTCGATGTGGGTCGCGCCCGAGGGCGTGATCTACACGGCGTCGCGCTGGGACGAGAACGCGGGCGGCGTCGCGCTCTACCAGAACGGCCAGCCGATGGGCACGATCGGCATCCACGACGAATTCCAGGGCGGCGCGATTACCGGCAACGCGACGTCGATCTTCGTCGCGCTCGGCTACAACCGCACCTTCGGCAGCGGCTCGGTAGGCCGCTACAACCGCAGCACGAACAAGCGCGACCTGCGCATCCCGGTCAGCACGTGGACGGGCCTCCCGAACCCGGACGTGATCACCGGCCTCGCGACGGCCGGCAACCTGCTGTACGCGAGCGATTTCTACGGCAACCGCGTGCGCGTGTACACGACCGACGGCGTCTGGCAGCGCGACATCGGCGTGACCGGGCCCGGCGCGCTGGCGCTCGATGCCGCGGGCAACCTGTGGGTCGCGCGCATGAGCGCGGGCGTGGTCGTGCAGTACAGCGCGACCGGCACGCTGATGAACACGATCCAGATGGCGGCCGGCGCTCGGCCATCGGCGCTGTATTTCGACGCGTCGACGGGGCAGTTGCTGGTGGGCGACCAGGGCCGCGACATGAACATCAAGATCTACAGCCTCGCCGGGTTGCCGCAGCAGATCGGCACGTTCGGCGTGCAGGGCGGCTATCTCGACACGACCTCGGGCATCAAGGGGCAGGTGGGCGACAAGCGCTTCACGCGCGTGGTCGGCATCGGCAAGGATTCAGGCGGCAACCTGTACGTGCTCAACAACGCGTGGGGCGGCGGCTGGGATCTCGGGCGCAACGGCAGCACCGACCTGCATTCGTACAGCCCGACGGGCGCGCTGCAATGGAAGCTGCAGGCGCTGAACTTCGAGGCGATCGCCGCACCCGACCCGGCGACGGACGGCGCGTTCTTCTACAGCGGCAACAACGTGTACACGGGCTCGGCGGGCGGCACGTTCGTCGCGAACACGGTCGATCCGTTCACCTATCCGAAGGATCCGCGCCTCGACATGAACGACTACCAGCGCGGCCAGCACTTCGGCCAGCTCGTGATGGTCGGCGGCAACCGGATTCTCGTCGCGTCGGGCCAGAACCCCGGCAACTTCAATTTCTATTACTTCACGCCGGCGACCGGCTACATCGCGAATCCGGCGGGCTCGCTGCCGGGCAAGCCGTTCAACACGACGTTGCAGGTCACGACCGGTTTCGATATCGACGGCAACGGCGACGTATGGGCCGGGCTGAACGGCTCCAACGCGATTACCCGCTACCCGATGACGGGCTTCGACGCGACCGGCAAGCCGTCATGGGGCAAGCCGGTGACGACGCCCGTGCCGAGCACCGTGGCGCCGACCACGCGCATCGTCTACCAGGCGGACAGCGACACGATGATTCTCGCGCAGGGCCTCGCGAACAACTGGGACTGGACCGCGATGAACGGGCACATCGAGGTCTATCACGGCTGGAAGAACGGCAACACGACCGCGCCGAACCCGGTGATCAACCTGACCAGCGCGAACCCGAAATCGATCGCGACGGCCGGCCACTACCTGTTCGTCGGCTATGTGCACACCGTGCCGAACGTCGACGTGTTCGATCTCAACACGGGCGCGCTCGTCACGACGCTGACCAACTCGAACACGTCGGCGATGGACGTCGGCAACGACGTCGACTCGATGTACGGGATCCGCGCGTATCTGCGCTCGACCGGCGAATACGTGATCACGAAGGACAACTACAACGGCACGAGCATGATCGTGTATCGCTGGCACCCGTGAACGGGCAGGCCGTGCGGGCCGGATGGCCGGCACGGCGCCTGCGTCACGGCGCGCCGAGCACGCGCCCGTTCACGCTGAGCCCGTACATCGAATCGGGCGAATTGTGGAACTTCGCGCGCGTGTCCTGCACCGAGCCCGTGAAGCGCGGGTCCTGCGGACGTTCGTGGCTGTCCATGAAGGTCGCGACGTCCCATGCCTCCTGATCGGTCAGCGTGCCGCCGAGCCCGAGCGGCATGTTGGCCTTGATGAAGCCGGCTGCATTGCGGATGTCGCCCATCCCCGCGCCCCAGTTGAACGACCGCGCGCCCCACAGCGCCGGGAAGACTGCCTTGTCGCCGCTCGACTGCCCCTGGCCGTCCGCCCCGTGGCACAGCGCGCAGTGCTGCGTGTAGACGGCGGCGCCGCGCGCATAGTCGGCCTTCTGCGCGGGCGGCGGCAGTTTCAGGAAACCCTGCCCCGGCAGCTTCGTGCCGACCGGCGCGCCCTTCGCGAGCCAGTACGAATAGGTTTCGAGCGCGACGAGGATCGGGTCGCCGGCCGGCGGCGCCTTGCCGTTCATGCTGTAGCGGAAGCACCCCTGCAGGCGCTCGGCGAACGTGTTCACGTGGCCATTCTTGCTGCGGTACGCGGGATACAGCAGGTACGCGGCCCACATCGGACTCGAATCGGGCCGGCGGCCCGCATCGAGGTGGCAGCTCGCGCAGGTCAGCTTGTTGCCGACGTACTTGCCCGCGAACTCGGGCGTGTGCAGGAAGATCTGCTCGCCGAGCTTCACGGTCTTGCCGAACTCGTCGGCGGGTATCGCGGATTCGGCGGGAGGCGCGAAGGGTTTGGCGGCCGCCGCCATCGCAGCCGGCGCGGGTGCGGAAGCGGCGGCCGGCGCTTCCTGCGGGGCGGCCGCGCACGCGAGCGCGGGCATCCAGGCCGCGCCGAGCAGGGCCGTGCGGGCGTGGCGGATCAGCGTCGTGCGGTCGATCATTGCTTGTCTCCTCGTGCTGCGCCGCCGCGCGCGTAGTAGGCGGCCACCGCGTCGATGTCGGCGTCGGACAGCTTGCCGGCGATCGCCGGCATCAGCGCCATCGGCCCGGGCGGGCGCGTGCCGTGTTTCCAGCCGTTCAACTGGCCGGCGATGTAGGCGGCAGGCTGGCCCGCGAGCGGCGGAAACGCGGTGCCCACGCCGAGGCCGCCCGGGCCGTGGCATTGGGCGCACGCGGGCAGGCCCTGCGACCAGCGCCCGCGCGTCGCGAGCCACGCGCCGGTGTTCGCCGGATCGATCGACGTGTCGTCGGCGGCGACGATGCCGGCCGGCGCGGGCAGGCTCGCGAAGTACGCGGATACCGCGTCGCGCTCGTGCGACGTCAGCATTTTCGAGAGCGGCTGCATGACCGGGTTCTGGCGGCTGCCGTCCGCGAACGCGGCAAGCTGCGCGGACAGATACGCGGCGTGGGTGCCCGCGAGCCGCGGGAAGCCGGCCGCCGCGTTGCCTTCGCCCTGGCTGCCGTGGCAGCCGATGCACGCGGCGACGCCCGTCGTCGTGCCCTGTGTGGCGATCGTCTTGCCGAGCGTCGCGTCGTCCGCGCGCGCGTGGCCGGCCAGCAGCGCCGCCGCCGCGAGCAGCAGCGGCGCGAACCGGCGTCGCGGTGTGTCCACCGTATCGTTCACGTGTCCCCTCCTTGTTGTCGTTCGCGTGCACGCCGCCGGACTGCCGGCGCGGCCGCGCGGTCAGCCCGCGTCGGGCTGCTTCTGCTCCGGCGCGAGATTCTGCGCCGGTGTCGCCGCATCGTATCGGCCAAAGCCGTAGCGCTGGAAAATCCGGAACGCCTCCGGCGACCGGATGAACGCGAGCCATGCGCGGGCGGCTTCCGGATGCGGCGCGTCCTTCACCATCGCCCCCGCATAGATCGCCGTCGTATTCTGCTCGGCCGGAATGTCGATGTGCATCAGCGGATGCCCGACCTGTTCCTGGAACGCCGCTTCGGATTGCCACAGCACGCCCGCGTCCGCGCGACCCTGCATCAGAAATAACGCCGTTTCCCGGTGATGGATGTGCGTGAGCTCGGTCGTGCCGGCGCGGACCTTGTCGTCGTAGACGGTACGCGCGAGCGCGTCGCCGCCGGCCTTCACGAGCGACGCGCGGATCTGCCGCGCGACGCCTTCGAATGCCGGATTGGGCATCGCAAGCTGCACGTCGGGCCGCGCGAGGTCGTTCAGCGACGTGATCCGCTTCGGATTGCCGGCGCGCACCATGATCGCCAGCTGGTTCGTCACATAGGGCACGGCCGGGCCGGCGAGCGTGCCGTCCGCGATCAGCCCGTTGATCTTGCCGAGGCCCGCGAAATACGCATCGGGCTTGACCGTCCACGTCATGTTGCCGACGGTGATCGTGCCGCCCGCCTGGATCTGCTTCACGAGCAGGCCGGGCGGGATCGTTTCCCAGTAGATGCGGCCGCGGTATTCGGGATGGTCTTCCTCGAACTTCGCGACGAGCGGCGCCATCGCGAAGAAATAGTTGCCGCCGACGAACAGCACGAGCTTCGGCGCGGTGAGGTCGCCGTGGAAATCGGCGAGCACGTCGACCTGCGGCACCGTGAATTCGAGGCCACGGTGCGTCGCGTCGTTGTTGCGGCCGTCCTGCCAGGGCGGAAAGACGGTCGTGGCAGGCGCGGCGAGCGAGAGGGCCGACGTGCAGCAGAGCCACGCTGCCAGCACGGCGCGCAGCGTGCGCCGACGGCGGCGCGATGGCGGTTGCATGGGAGTCGATGTCATCGCGGGGCTCATTTTGCGTACGTGAAGCCGGCCTGCTGCAGTTCGGGCAGCGTGCCGACCGCGCCCGGCGTGACGATGGCCGACGGGATCACGTGGTTGGTCAGGTCGGCCGCGAGCGCATCGAGCGGCAGCTTGTCGGGATTCGCGTTCGCGCCGTCAAGGCGTTCCGCGAGTTCCCAGATCGCGTTGTGGCACGACAGGAACACGACGCCGCGCTGCTGCAGTGCGGCGAGGCTGTTGTCGTGCGACGAGAACGCGCCGTCGGGCAACTCGTGGTCTTGTGCGCCCTTCGATTGTGCGGGCTTCGCGTCCAGCAGCGTGTTGGTCGGGAACGCGGCGCCGGCGAATTTGGCGAGGCCGTATTTGTCCCACGCGGCCTGGTCGAACAGCGCGAGATGCGCGCTGCCGTGCGTGGCCGATACGACGAGGAAATCCGGATGGCGGTACGACCAGATCTGCGCGTTCAGCGAATTGCGCATCAGGTTCAGCCACGGGCCGCCGAGCTCGGTGTTGTCCCACACCTGCTTCGGGCCGCCGCGGTAGCCGGTCACTTCGGCCAGCGCCGCGTGATCCCACTGGTCGGGACGTTCGAGGATCATCGGCACCGTCTTGAAGTCGCGCCGTCGCGGTGCGGCCGCGAGGCGGCGCGTGAGATCGGCGAGGTGCGTGGCGCCACCGGGCAGCAGCGCGCCGGTGTCGGGCGCGGCGGCGTGAGCGTGGCGCGCGGCGGCGAGCAGCGCAGTGCCGGCCGCGAGGCCGAGTGTCTTGAGCGCGCCGCGGCGCGCATGCCGGTCGGACATGGCTTATCTCCCGGAATCGTTTTTGTGGGGGCGTGTCGCGTTGCCGTACGACGATGCGGCGTCGCGAATGCGTAGCCAGTCTAGCGGCGCGCGCCCGATACGGAAAATCGCGATATCGGATGGGAGATATTCGAGGGTCTGATGATTCGGCGGGAGGGCGGCGGCGGTGTGATCGCTGCGACCACCCTCGTTGCGCGTGTTGCAGCGGGCCTTTGGGGGATTGCCGGGTTGTTGAGGGGGCTTCCAGCGCACGGCTCTGGTTCCCTTCGGCAAACATGCTCACCCTGTTGATAGGGATGACTGATTATGTGAGATGGGGCGTAGAGGATCGACTTGTATAATTTCGCCCCACGAATGCAAACAAGCTTTACCGAGAGAGAACGTTAACCATGAACTGGGACGATGCCCGCGTTTTTCTGGCAGTTCATCGCGCCGGGACGCTGCGCGAGGCCGCAGTCGTGCTCGATGTCGATCAGGCTACCGTCGGGCGACGCCTGACGGCGCTGGAGAAAGCGCTGGGCGCGAAGCTGTTTCTCAAGACGTCGTCCGGCTATGTCGTGACGCCGATCGGCGAGCATTCGCTGCAGGCCGCGGAAGCGATGGAGCAAGCGGCGAGTGACTTCGAGCGGCGCGTCCACGGCTCGGACGACCGGCTCGAAGGCGAGGTTCGGGTGACGACGACCGATTCGCTGGCGATGGATTTCGTCATTCCCGCGATACGGGTGTTGCGCCGGACATGCCCCGCGATACACGTGATCCTGACGACGTCCGTGCAGGTGCTGAACCTGACCCGCCGCGATGCGGATCTCGCGATTCGAACCGTGATGCCGGAAAACCCCGATCTCGTCCGCCGGAAGCTGGCCGAGTGGGAGGTCGGGCTGTTCGCGAGTCGCGAGTATCTGGATGCACATGGTGCGCCCGCGACCGGATCGGCTTTCGACGGGCATGACCTGGTGGTCTACCAGCCTTCCATCACGTCCAATCAGGCACACACGCTGTGCGGCGAGTCGATGGAACGCGGGCGCATCGTTGCGCAAGTCAGCTCGAGCCTGATGCTGGCGACATCGATCCGGTCGGGCATCGGCATCGGCGAACTGCCCGTGTATATGGCGCAAGAAGACGATTCGCTCGTGCGAATCTGGCCCGACAGGACGCGTGCCGTGCCGTATCAGGTCTGGCTCGTGTCGCATACGGACCTGAACCGGACGGCGCGCGTTCGGGCAGTCACCGCCGAGATCGCTGCGTCGTTCGATCGCTATCGATAGCGGCCGGGATCTTGCCGGGGCGGGACATCTTGCTCAACGGGGCCGGGTTTCACGCATCGAGCGCGTGCGCCGCGCGGCGTACCAGCGCGGCACGATCGCAGCTGCCGCGACGATCGCGAAGAACGGAATAGCCGTCGCCAGCACGTGACTGCCGGTACCGAGCAGGCCGCCGGACACGGTAGCCGCGAGCGACGCGCTGCCGATCTGGAAGAAGCCGACGAGCCCGGACGCGGTGGCCGCGCGCCCGTGTTCGCTCGCGATGGCGCCCGACACGGCGAGCGACAGCGACGATCCGTTCGACAGGCTGACGAGAAACATCGGCACGACGATCGCGACGATGCCTTTGACGTGCCACGACTCGCACAGCGCGAACGCGATGCCGCCGGCCACGAAGCAGCCCACGCCGGCCACGACGATCGCGTCGTAGGACATCCGGTCGAGCATGCGGCGCGAGATCATGTTGGCGGCAATGATGCCGGCGGTCAGCGGCAGGTAAAGCCAGCCGCTTTGCTGTTCCGACAGGCCCAGGCCCGAGAAAATGAACGGCGACTGCGTCAGGTACACGAACCACGCGCAATAGATCGCGCAGACGACGAGCGTGTATCGGATGAATGCCCGATCACCGAGCACGTCGGCGAAGCCGGCCAGCGGCACGGCGCGCTGTTGCCCCGGCGTGACGGGCGGCCGCGTCTCCTTCAGAAGCAGCTGAACGAGCACGAGCGCGACGACGCCAAACGCGGCGACGAACATGAAATCGCTCCGCCACCCGAACCATGCAGCCAGATATCCGCCGATCGCGGGGGCGATCGCCGGAGACAGCGACACGAGCGGATACACGATGCTGTAGACCTTCGCGGATGCCTTCTTGTCGCAGGTGTCGGCGATGATCGCGCGACCGATGACGAGGCCGGACGCCGCGCCGAGGGCTTCGAGGACGCGCCAGCCAAGGAAGCTTGCGAAGTCGCCGGCGTTTGCGCAGCCGATCGAGCCGAGGATGTACAGGAGGATGCCGGCCGTCAGCACGGGTTTGCGTCCCCACCGGTCGGAGAGGGGGCCGTAGAACAGTTGCGCACAGGCGAGCGCGATCAGGTAGGCCGATACCGTCTGCGGCATCTGCCATGCATCGATCGAAAACTCGTGGGCCATCGACGGCATCGCGGGCAGGTAGACGTCGGACGCGATCAGGCCAAAGGCGCTCAACAGGGAGACGACGAGGATGAGTGAGAAGTGGGACATGTTCGCTGGGTGGTGGTGGCGGCGCGCGTGAACGGCGGGCAATGGCGACGCGCGTTGGGCCGCCTTGAGAAAAGGCCGGGGCGATCATACGGCGCGTGATGCGGTTCGGGAGGCGGCGGAATTGCATCGCTCGGATGCGTTTTTGCGGGCGTTAAAGCAGTTGCCGGGGAGGCGCGTGGAGGACGGCGTCGGGTGTCGCGCGGGACGCTGGTCAAGAAAAATCTGGCGCCGATGTTGGCGGTGAGCAACGGCGCGTTTCGCCGTCGTTCTTGATTCGCCGGATGATCGAACGATGTTTCGTCGCCGTGTTGTCATTCGGCACAGCGCGCGCGGGCTTGCCGCAATCGATCGATCGTGAAGCGGCCGGGATGCCGCGTTGAGGAGAGGGAGCTGCAGCGCGTGGAAGGCAGCCGCCGATTTGGGCTTGCGCGTGGGCGGCCGCTTTCCGGCCAGCCCACGCACACACCAGGCCTTCAGGCCATCAGAACCTCAGAACCTCAGAACCTCAGAACCTCAGAACGACACCGTCGTCGTCAGCGTGACGAGCCGCGGCTCGCCGACCGCGACGATCAGGTTGTTGTTGCTCGACGGATAGTAGGTCTTGTCGAGCAGGTTCTTCACGTTGAGCTGGATGCGTGTCGGGAACTTGCCGATCGTCGTTTCGTAGGCCGCGAACGCGTCGACGGTCACGTAGCCGGGCAGCGTGAAGCTGTTCGCGGTGTCGCCGGAGCGTGCGCCGACGAGGCGTGCGCCGCCGCCGAAGCGCCAGCGGCCGGGCAGGTTCGCGATCGCCGTGTCGTACACCGCGAACAGGCTGCCCGTGTGGCGCGCGACGTTGACGAGCGGCGTGTTGCTGTCGCGATTGGTCGCATTCGTATACGCGTAGCTGCCGATCACGCTCAGATGGCGCGTGATCTGCCCTGCGATGTCGAGTTCGATCCCGCGCGAGCGCGCGGTGCCGATCGTCGACGTCAGGTCGCCGACCGTGACCGCGACGTTGCGCTTGTCGATCTGGTAGACCGCGAGCGTGCCGGTGATCGCCGGCTTCAGGCTGAACTTCAGCCCGGCCTCGAGCACGCGACCGTATTCCGGTGCGAGCGGCGCGGCGACGTTCGTGGCGACGTTCGGCTTGAACGAGCGGCTCACGTTCGCGTAGGCGGTCAGCGCCGGCGTGAGCGCATACGCGAGCCCGAACTGCGGCAGCCATACGTTGCCGTGCGAGCGGTCGGCGAACACGAACGGCCGGCCCATCCCCGATTCCTGCTGCCAGTTTTCCCAGCGCAGCCCGCCCACCGCGGTGAGGCGGTCGGTGAGCTTCACCGAGTCCTGCACGATCGTCGAATACGCATGCACGACCGAGCGCGAGTCGCTTTGCTTCGGGTTGGGTACGCCGCCCGGTGCGAGCAGGTCGTACACGGGATCGTAAAGATTGAAGCCCTTGGTTGCCTTGCCGCGGATCGTGTCGCCGCGGAAGCTGCGCTGGCGCTCGTATTCGCCGCCGATGTAGATCGCGTGATTCATCCCGGCGAGCGTCACGTTGCCAAGCAGGCCGAGCGTCGCGATCTGGTCGGAATCGTTGCGCCCGAGGTTTGCATCGGACGAGCGCGTCAGTGCGCCGGTCGTGCTGTTGAATGCGGTGGCGCGAGTGATGTATTGGTCATAGCGATCGCGGCCCCAGCCGTAGGTCGCGCGCACGCGCCACGCATCGGAGAAGCGGTGCTCGATACGCGCGCGCAGCGTCTCCTGGATGCCGGTGCTCTGCGACCACGCTTCTTCGTAACGGCGATAGCGCAGCGCATCGTCGAGCTGGCCGTTCACGAGCACGGTGCCGCGATCGAACGGCGTCGTGTAGTCGACGTACTGATAGCTGACGTCGATCGACGTGTTCGCGTCGTGCCACGACAGCGCGGGTGCGATCAATGCATCGCGCTGGCGGCCGAAGCTGCGCCAGTAGCGGCTCGTGTCGTACTGGCCGGTTAGCCGGAACGCGAGCGTGCCGCCCGCAACCTGGCCCGGCTTGCCGAGCGGGCCCGTGAGGTCGAACGTCGCGCTGCTGCCGCCGTGGCTCGTGCGCGACGCGGAAATCGAGCCGCCGAACGTGTCTTCCGGCTTGCGCGTGACGAGGTTGATCACGCCGCCCGGGTCCTGCATCCCGTAGAGCAGCGACGCCGGGCCCTTCAGCACTTCGACCCGGTCGATCGTCGCGAGATAGCTGTGCAGCACCGGCGTGCGCACGCCGTCGACGAGCACGGAGCCGTCGTTGTTCGACCCGAAGCCGCGCTTGATGAACGCATCACGCGTGCCGCCGAGCGTGTTGGTCTGGGTGACGCCGCTGATGTTGCCGAGCACGTCGTCGAGCGAGCGGGCCTGCTGATCCTGCATCACGCTGCTGCTGACCACCGCGACCGATTGCGGAATCTCCTTGATCGAACGGTTGTCGCCGCCCGCGATGCTCGTGGTGCGCGGCTGATAGCCGATCGTCGGATCGGCGGTTGCCGATGCGCTGACGCTGATGGCCGGGAGTTCGCGCGCGGCGGGCGTGGTGGCGGAAGCAGAGGCGGCGGGCTCGGCGTCGGCGCGTTCGGAGGCGGACGCATGCGTGCCGCTGGCGACGCACAGGGTGATCAGGGCGGGCAGGCTCGTGCGCCACGGACGCAGGGTCCGGGCGCGGCGGGGTGTTCGACGGGAGGGCATGAATCGATGCAGGACGGAGTGCTAAGGATCGGGTCGCGGGCCGCAGCGTTTCGCAGCAGCCAGGGTGCGGATCATATATGTAATGAGAATCATTTGCAATTGTAATGAGGCGATCGGCATCAGGCGGGCCTTGGTTGCCGGGCCGTCGGCCGTCTGCTACCGTAGCGACCAAAATCAGACGCAGTGAAATTCAACGAGAGAGCCGGGGGCCGCACCATGTCATCTTCCTGTCACGTCGCGTTCAGCGCGACGCTGCGCACCGCACACGACCATGCGGGTGGTGAAGTGATCGCAGCCGTGTACCGCCATTCGAACGATTAAAGCAACGGAAGCGAATTCATCGGGCGTTGTGCCGGGCAGCCGGCGAAGCGCCGTATTCAATCACTTCAACCACCACGCTAGACGGGAGACCACCCATGAGAAAAATTTCCGCGCCGTTCGCGGCGGCCGCGCTTGCGGCCTGCACGATGCTGGCGGGCGTTCACCAGACCGCCCGCGCCGCGTCGGACACCGAACCCGCGATCGACGCGCATTACGGCGCCGTGATCGAGGCCTATACGCAGGACATGGCCGCCGCGAAGACGAAGTACGACGGCAAGCGCCTCGTGTTCGTCGGCGCCGTGATCCGGATGGGCGGCGACCCGGGCGGCACCTATTTCGGTGCGCTGACGGCCGACGGCGAGCAGTTCGACACGCATTTCGACGTAGCCGACCAGGATGCGCTGAAGCCGAAATTCCCCGGCGGCGAGATCAAGCCGTTCGTCACGTCGTCGGCATTCCGCTTCAGCTGCGTGAACGAAGGCTATATCGATGCGCCGGTGCTGCCGGGGTTGAAGCTCTCGCACTGCCGGCTCGTCAACTGACCTTGCGCTGGCGCGGTGTCCGGCGTTCAGAACTTCTGCTGAATGCCGGCCATCACGCCGAGCTGGTTCATCCCGGTCCCGACCGTCCCGCCGGCAGCGACCGCGTTCGCAGCCAGCGTGCTGTTGAACATGTAGCCCACCGACGTATAGACGGTCGTCCGCTTCGACAGGAAATAGTTCGCGCGGCCGACGAGCAGCGTGGCATTCGTGCCGCCTTCGCTGTTTTCGCGGCGCTGCAGGTAGCGTACGCCCTGCAGGTCGAGCGCGAGGTAGGGCGTCGCATAGTACGTGCCGCCGGCGAACACGATATCGGCCTGCAGGTGTTCGGCCGCCGCGAGGTTGCGCCGGATCCACCCGGCGCCCAGTTTCGCGGGGCCGATCTTCACGTAGCCGGCGACGATGTCGCGCGTGTCGGTGTACGCCGGATTGTTCAACGGCGCGAGCGCGCCGCCGCCGCCGCGCATCACGTCGTGCGACGCGGCGAGCCCGAAATTGCTCGCGTCGTACGCGAGCATCGCCGTGTACTGGCGGCAGGCGACGATGTCGCCGGGCACCTGTCCGGCGCAGCCCGTCGCCGACGGCCCTGCCGGCCCGGCCGCGTCGCGGCCGAAGCTGTAGGTGGCGCCGAGCGTCACGCCGTGGAACGTGCCCTTGTAGCCGATCGCATTGTCGCTGCGCGCATTCGGCAGATAGGAATCGAAATCCGCCATCGAGTGAATCGACGGGCCGATCACGTCGGCATTGGTCAGCACGATCATCGACATGTTCATCTGGCGGCCGAGGGTCAGCGTGCCGAACGGACTGTTCACGCCGACGTTCGCCTGTCGCCCGAACAGGCGTCCGCCGTAGTTCAGTGCGCCGGTGCCGGGCTGGAAGCCGTTTTCGAGCACGAAGAAGGCCTGGTAGCCGCCGCCGAGATCCTCCGTGCCTCTCAGCCCCCACCGTGACGGCACCTCGCCGGTCAGCGTCGGCATCCCCGTGAACGATCCGCCGTGCGCGGCATTGTTGTAGTAGGACACGCCGGTATCGATGATCCCGTACAGCGTGACGCTGCTTTGCGCGCAGGCCGGTCCGGCCAGCGCCATCGCCAACGCCGTCGCGAGTGCGGCGCCCAATTTCGTTTTCATGGCTGTCTCCAAACAGTATGTAGATATGCTTATCGATTCTTATAGTGAGCCGGACGTATCCGGGGTGCCGACGGGTATCGGCAAGACTGCGGGCGTCGCGTGTTACGACATTGCCGGGTCGCGTTGCCGGCGCGGTGCCGCGGCACGCGCGCCCACCATGACGACGGCGATTGCCGCGCCGGCCATCGGCACGAGGAACGCGAGATAGAGATGGGACACGGACCAGCCGTCATCCAGCAGCGCCCCGACCGTCATGGGTGACAGGATCGCGCCGAGGCGGCCGATGCCGACCGCGAGGCCGATGCCGGTCGTACGGATTTCGGCCGGGTACGGCGTCGGCGACAGCGCATACATGCCGGCGACGCACGCATTGATCACGGCGCCGAGGAACACCGCGACGGTCATCCCGATGCCGAGCGAGCCCGTGTTCGCGCCGAACAAGACCATCAGCGCGCCGCCGAGCAGCAGTGTCGCGCCCAAGAGCTTGCGCAGGCCGAAGCGCGTCGACAGCAGGCTGAAGAGTGACGCGCCCGCAATGCCGCCGAGGTTGAGCAGTACGCCGCCGGTGACGCCCTGCGATGCCGACAGCCCGGCCTGGACCAGCAGCTTCGGCGTCCAGCTCACGACGAAGTAGAAGCTGCCCATCACGAGGAAGAACGCTATCCACAACGCGATCGTGCGGCGCGCGAGCGGTGCACGCAGCACGGCTGTCCAGCTCGATGCCGGGCTCGCCGTGCCGACGGACGAAGCCGCGGTCGGCAGCGTGTCGATCGGTGCGCGCTTCATTCTCGCGAGGATGCGGTTGATTTTCTGCAGCGCGTTGTCCGGACGCCTCGCCAGCAGGAAATCGAGCGATTCCGGTAGCAGCGCGAGTACCATCGGGATCGACAGCAAGGTCAGGATGCCGCCGAACGCGAACACGCTGCGCCATCCCCAGGTCGACAGCAGGTAGCCGGCGATGACGCCGCCGGCGGTGGCGCCGATCGCGTAGCCGGTCGACTGCATGCCGATCGCGGCGCTGCGCCATTTGTTCGATGCATACTCGCCGCTGATCACGGTCAGGCTCGCCAGCATGCCGCCGATGCCGAGCCCCGTGTACGCACGCGCGATCGCGAGTTGCAGCGTGCTGTGCGTGGCCGCGCAGGCGAGCATCCCGGTCGAGATCACGGCCAGGCAGAGCAGGATGATGCGGCGGCGGCCGACGCGGTCGGCCAGCGGCGCGATCAGCACCGAGCCGATGCCCATGCCGGCCAGTCCGGCACTCAACAGCAGGCCGATTTCCTTGCCGCTCAGTTTCCATTCGGCCGCCAGGTGCGGCGCGGCAAACGCGACGGCCAGCACGTCGAAGCCATCGAGCATGTTCAGCACGACGCAGGCCGTGACCGCCATCGTCTGGAACGCGCTCATCGGGGATTCGTCGATCGTATTGCGGATATTTGCGCTCACGTCAAAGATCCTTCATCAAGTAGTATGACTAATCAAATGGGATGGCATCGAAGCCGACGGTAGCGAATGGGACGAAAGCAAATGCGCGGGCTGACGGGCATCCCGTGGAATGCCCGTCGCGGCCGGCGGGTGTCGCTAGCGCGCCGGCGCGCTGCTTACGCGGGTTCGGGTTGCAGCAGCAGTCGTTCGATCACGCGCCGCGCGCGATTGGGGCCTGCATCGACGTGAATGTCGATCTGGCGACTGTCCGGAAACCGCAGCTGATTCCGGTATTGCGCTTCGATGACGGTCTTGTCCTCATCGAACGTCGCCGCGGATTGCTCGATGACCGTTTGCGCGACGCGCTCGACGTCGTGTTGCGGATTGGTCGCCATGGTCCAGAAGTAGTGCGTCGTCGTTTCCGTCTCGGGCGTGATGCCGTGGAAGCCGCGCATGTGAAGGCCGCCGCGCGCCGGATCGTGCAGGTCGCCGGTGCCGGCGTCCATCGCGCCGGTCCAGATCCGGATGTGCGACACGTGGAACTCGATTTCCTGCCAGCGATCGACGCGGCCCGCGAACGGCCATGCGGCAGTGTAGGTCGGCGGCGGGACGGAATCCGGCATCCGGCGAACCAGCGTCACCGTGTCGCCGTCGCTGCTGACGCGGGTTTCCGCGCCCATGTGCAGCGGCGCGTTGCCGCCGATCGTTTTCAGATGGACATAGCCGAGGTGGCTCAGGTCCATCAGGTTGTCGTGAATCAGTTGATACGGCGCGTCGTAATGGTAGTTGCCGCCGCCGAACCGGTATTGCGGATCCCCGTGGAACGCGTAGCGCGGCGGCGCGCAGGTCGGTTGAGCGTGCGCGTCGGCGCCGATCCAGATCCACACGATCGCGTCCTGCTCCTGCACCGGATACGACGGCACACACGCCTTTGCCGGAATTCGCTCCTGGCCAGGAATCTCCACGCACGTACCACCGCGGTCGAACAGCAGGCCGTGATAGCCACAGCGCAAGCCGCGCGCTTCGAGCGAGCCGCACGAAAGCGGCAGCGACTTGTGGCAGCAGCGATCCTCCAGCGCACCGACTTCCCCGGACGGCAACCGGAACAGCACGACCGGATGGCCGAGCAGCGTGCGGGCGACGGGTTTGTCCGTCAGTTCGGATGACAGCGCGGCGACCCACCATCGGTCGACCGGGAATTGAGTTGTACTGATCGGTGGTCGGGCATGTTGCTCCATTGATCGTCTCCAGTATTGGGGGTGGCCGCCTCGGGTCGGGCGGTCCGTTTACAGATCGAGTACCAGCAGGTCGCTTCGCGATCGCGAACAGCACGGCATGAACTGGTCGCCGGCCGCCTGTTCCGCTTCGGTCAGATACGAATCGCGATGATCGGGCTCGCCTTGCAGTACGCGCGTCATGCAGGTTCCGCATACGCCTTGCTCGCACGACGTCAGCACGTCGACGCCATTCGCGGCCAGCGCCGCGATGACCGTGCATTCGGCCGGCACGTCGATCACCTGGCCGCTGCTTGCGATCCGGATCTGGAACGCGCGGTCCGAGCCGGTCGACGCAACCGCGCCGCCGAAGAACTCGTAGTGCAGTTGCGCTTCCGCCCAGTTGCGCGCGCGCGCGGCGTTCAGCACCGCATCCATGAAGCCGCGCGGGCCGCATACGTACAGGTGCGTGCCTGCGGGCGCGGCGGCGAGCACGGCGGCCAGGTCGAAGCGTTGCGCCGGGTCGCCGTCGTCGACGTGGAAGCGGGCGCGGTCATGGAACCCGGCTGCGTTGATCCGCTCGACGAACGCCATGCGGTCGGTCGAGCGCGCGCAGTAGTGCAGGTCGAACGGCATGCCCGACGAGAACAGCCGTTCCGCCATGCTGAGGATCGGCGTGACACCGATCCCGCCTGCGAGCAGCAGGTGATGCGGTGCGTCGGGGGCGAGCGGAAACTGATTGCGCGGCACGCCGATCCGCACGGTATCGCCTTGCCGGACTTCGTCGTGAATCGCGCGCGACCCGCCGCGGCCGTCGGCATCGCGCAGCACGGCGATCTGATAGCGGTCAGCGTGCTCCGGGTGGTTGCACAGCGAATACTGGCGCACGAGGCCACCCGGCAGATGTACGTCGATATGGGCGCCGGCGTCGAAGCGCGGCAGCGGCGAACCGTCATCGCTGACGAATTCGAAGCCGCAGATGTCGCGTGCTTCCTGCCACTTGCGGGCTACCCGGACCGTCAGCGTCGCGGCGCTCATGACGCCTCCTTGATCTGCGCGACCGGAATCACGGGCCGCGACGGGCTCGACGCGTTCTCGTCGGCGAGCAGCCGCTCGATCACCTTGCGCGAGAGTACGCCGCCGGCGTCGATGTTGAGCTTGAGCAGTTTGCGATCGGGCCACTTCTCCAGGTTGAGCTGCTGGCGCTCGAGCATCTCGAGATCCTCGGCGAAGATCTTGCCCTGGCCTTCGCGGATCTCGGCGGTCAGTGCGTGATCGTCGGGCCGGAAGTTGCGCGCCATCCCCCAGAAGTACCAGATCGAGGTGTCCGTCTCGGGCGTGATGAAATCGACCACGATCGACGACGCCTTCAGGTCGGCCGGCGCGTCGTAGCCGCCGTGGCCCGCATGCGCGACACCGACTTCGATCATCACGTGGCTCGGCGGCGTGAAGCGGCAGATCTGCCAGCGATCGACCGGCACGTCGTCGGCCAACCCGTTGCCGCGCAACCCCATCTGCCAGAACGGCGGCGGCATCACGTTTTCCATGAAGCGGCTCGTGACGACTTCGTCGCCGTGGCTGGTCGTCTTCGGCGGCGCTTCGTCGATTTCCTTCTGGCCGATGCTCGTCGCATGCACGTAGGTTTCGTGCGTGAGGTCCATCAGGTTGTCGATCATCAGCCGGTAGTCGCAACGGATGTGATACAGGCCGCCGCCGTGGGCCCAGGCCGGATCCTCGGCCCACGCCAGCGCGGGCAGTTTGGCCGGATCGGCTTCTGACGCGTCGCCCGGCCAGACCCAGATGAATCCGTACCGCTCGATCGCCGGGAAGCTGCGAATCGGCGGAAAGCCGCCGACACGCTGGCCCGGCATGCCGGCCGCCTTGCCGTTGCAGCCCATTTCCAGCCCGTGATAGCCGCACACGAGTACGCCGTCGCGCACGAATCCCAGCGACAGCGGCGCGCCACGGTGCGGGCAGAAGTCCTCGAGCGCCGCGACCTGGCCGTCCGCCGCGCGGTAAAACACCATCGACTCGTTGCAGATCTTGCGGCCCAGCGGCTTGCCGTCGATTTCATCGGGCGTGCACGCCACGTACCAAGCATTCTTGAGAAACACGTTCGTCGTCTCCTTCAGGTCGATGCCACCGGTACGCGGCATCTCTTCATTCCGTGTACTGAATGAGATTCAGTGTACTCATCGAGATTGGCTGGGGCAAGGCGGGCGGTATACTGGTTTTCCCGGGAAGTGGCGCGAGGCAGCGCCATGCCGTCGGCGCGCGCAACCGGCACGCGCCGCTTATGTCATCGACTATTCATGGAAAAAACGAATCCCGACAACGCGCCGGTTTTCCCGCTCGATCTGTACGACGAACCCGGGCACCTGATCCGGCGCGCACACCAGATCGCGGTGGCGATGTTCTACGAGAAGCTGGGCCGGGACGTGACGCCGGTGCAGTACGCGGTCCTGCGGATGCTCTACGAGTGCCCGGGGCTCGATCAGGTGACGCTCGCGCAGCGGGTCGCGCTCGACACGTCGACGACCGCGGATCTCGCGGTCCGGCTCGAAGCGAAAGGATTGATCGTGCGCGAAGTGCTGCCGCGGCGTCAGCGCCGCTTGCTGCTGACGCCGGCGGGCGTCGAATTGCTCACGCATCTGATTCCGTCGGTGAAGGAGCTGCGGGCCGGCCTGTTCGACGGAATGGGCGAGGACGATTCGCAGGAACTGGTGCGCCTGTTGCGCAAGTTCGTCCATTTGAACAACGAGCAGAGCCGCGCGCCGCTGCGCGTCGGCGACGAGTCATAGCGCCCCGAACCCCACGACGGTGGGGCAGCGGCGATGAGGCGGCGGGCACGCTGCCCGCCCCGCGTCACCCGCGCGAGCTGTCGCTTTCCAGCCGCCTCACGGCTTCCGCCACTTCGTTCCTGAAGCGCACGAGCGCCGCCTGTTCCGGCGCCGGCGGCTGCACGGCCGTCCACAGCATGTCGACGAGCTGCGTGGCCGTCGTTTCCGTATCGAGCTTGCGATGCCCGAGGATCGCATCCCACAGCACGTGCTCGATCGGCCCGAACACCATCGAGCGCAGCAGGCTCAGCGGCAGATCGGTGCGCACCTGGCCGGCCGCCTGGCCGCGCGCGAGCACGTCCATCAGCGGCGCGGTGTAGCGGCGCTGCAGCGCGGTGAGCTCGTCGCTCAGCGCATGCTGCTTCGCGCGGCCTTCCGACAGCACCAGCGCGCACAGGCCCGTGCCGTTCACCAGCATCAGCCGCAGGTGGGTGCGCACGATGAACGCGAACTGCTGCTGGACCGACGCGTCCTGCGGCATCCCCTCCTCGAACGCGGCGATGTTTTCGTCGTACCAATCCGCGATGACGCGTGCGCACAGCTCGCGCTTGCCGCGAAAGTAGCTGAACACCGTCGCCTCCGAGACGCCCACGCGCTGCGCGATCTCGGCGGCCGTCGCATGCTCGTAACCTTTTTCGGCGAACACTTCCCGGCCGGCGCGCAGAATGTCCTGCACACGTTGCTGGGATTTGCGCCCGGCGGGCGCGCGCGGCGTGTCGGCGCGGTCGGCTTTGGCGGTGGCGGTCATGGTGTCGGCGGTAGCGGCTGTCATCTCGGCATGATATCTGAGTGTCACTCAAAAAACTATTGACGCCGAACCCGACGAGGCGCGAAACTGTGCAAAATTTACGCTGTATTGGTCAATGAATCGGTGCATTCATTCGATTTGAGCGAAACTCAGAAATCGGTGAGTGCCACACACTTTCTGGAGACGGAGGAGACATGATCAACCTGCCCGGTGTGCAATTCATGCTCGGTGAAGACATCGAGATGCTGCGCGACGCCGTCGCGACGTTCGCGGCGAAGGAAATCGCGCCGCGCGCGGCCGAAGTCGACCGCACCGACCAGTTTCCGATGGATCTGTGGAAGAAGTTCGGCGATCTCGGCGTGCTCGGCATGACGGTCGCCGAGGAATACGGCGGCGCGAACATGGGCTACACCGCGCACATGGTCGCGATGGAAGAGATCTCGCGCGCATCGGCGTCGATCGGCCTGTCGTACGGCGCGCACTCGAACCTGTGCGTGAACCAGATCCACCGCAACGGCACCGCTGCGCAGAAACAGAAATACCTGCCGAAGCTCGTGTCGGGCGAACACATCGGCGCGCTCGCGATGAGCGAGCCGAATGCCGGCTCCGACGTCGTCAGCATGAAGCTGCGCGCCGACAAGCGCGGCGATCGCTACGTGCTGAACGGCACGAAGATGTGGATCACCAACGGCCCCGATTGCGACACGCTGGTGGTCTACGCGAAGACCGACCTCGAAGCCGGCCCGCGCGGCATGACCGCGTTCATCGTCGAGAAGGGCATGAAGGGCTTCTCGGTCGCGCAGAAGCTCGACAAGCTCGGCATGCGCGGCTCGCACACGGGCGAGCTGGTGTTCCAGGACGTCGAGGTGCCGGAGGAGAACATCCTCGGCCAGCTCAACGGCGGCGTGAAGGTGCTGATGAGCGGCCTCGACTACGAACGCGCGGTGCTGTCGGGCGGCCCGACGGGCATCATGGCCGCGTGCCTCGACGCGGTGGTGCCGTATATCCACGACCGCAAGCAGTTCGGCCAGGCGATCGGCGAATTCCAGCTGATCCAGGGCAAGATTGCCGACATGTACACCACGTTCCAGGCGTGCCGCGCGTACCTGTACGCGGTCGGCCGCCACCTCGATTCGGCGGGCAGCGACCACATCCGCCAGGTGCGCAAGGACTGCGCGGGCGTGATCCTCTACACGGCCGAGAAGGCGACATGGATGGCCGGCGAGGCGATCCAGATCCTCGGCGGCAACGGCTACATCAACGAATACCCGGTCGGGCGCCTGTGGCGCGATGCGAAGCTGTACGAGATCGGCGCCGGCACGAGCGAGATCCGCCGGATGCTGATCGGCCGCGAGCTGTTCGCGGAAACGCTGTAACGCCCCACGTCACGCGAACGGAGCCCCGTCGATGCCGATCATCGAATCGAAACTGAACCCGCGCTCGGAAGACTTCCGCGCAAATGCCGCCGCGCTCGAGGCGGTCGTCGCCGACCTGCGCGCGAAGATCGAACAGCTCGCGCAAGGCGGCGGCCAGGCCGCGCGCGACAAGCACCTGTCGCGCGGCAAGCTGCTGCCGCGCGACCGGATCGCGCAACTGCTCGATCCGGGCGCGCCGTTCCTCGAGTTCTCGCAGCTCGCGGCGAACGGCATGTACAACGACGACGCGCCGGGCGCGGGCGTCATCACCGGGATCGGCCGGATCGCCGGCCGCGAGTGCGTGATCGTGTGCAACGACGCGACCGTCAAGGGCGGCACCTACTACCCGGTCACCGTGAAGAAGCACGTGCGCGCGCAGGAAATCGCCGCGGAAAACCGCCTGCCGTGCGTGTACCTCGTCGATTCGGGCGGCGCGAACCTGCCGAACCAGGACGACGTGTTTCCCGATCGCGACCACTTCGGCCGCATCTTCTTCAACCAGGCGACGATGTCGGCCGCGGGGATCGCGCAGATCGCCGTCGTGATGGGCTCGTGCACGGCGGGCGGCGCGTACGTGCCGGCGATGAGCGACGAGTCGATCATCGTGAAGGAGCAGGGCACGATTTTCCTGGGCGGCCCGCCGCTCGTGAAGGCGGCCACCGGCGAGGAAGTGAGCGCCGAGGATCTCGGCGGTGGCGACGTGCATACGCGCCTGTCGGGCGTGGCCGATCATCTCGCGCAGAACGACGCGCATGCGCTGTCGATCGCGCGTAACATCGTCGATCACCTCGCGCCGAAGATCGCGTCGCCGGTGGCGCTGCGTGAGCCGAAGCCGCCGCGCTATGACGCGAAGAGCCTGTACGGCGTGATTCCGGTCGATACGCGCAAGCCGTTCGACGTGCGCGAAGTGATCGCACGCATCGTCGACGATTCCGAGTTCGACGAATTCAAGGCGCGCTACGGCACGACGCTCGTCACGGGCTTCGCGCATATCTGGGGCCATCCGGTCGGGATCGTCGCGAACAACGGCATCCTGTTCTCCGAATCGGCGGTGAAGGGCGCGCATTTCATCGAGCTGTGCTGCCAGCGCAAGATTCCGCTCGTGTTCCTGCAGAACATCACGGGCTTCATGGTCGGGCGCAAGTACGAGAACGAAGGCATCGCGCGGCACGGCGCGAAGATGGTGACGGCCGTGTCGAACGCGAAGGTGCCGAAGTTCACGGTGATCATCGGCGGCTCGTTCGGCGCCGGCAACTACGGGATGTGCGGCCGCGCGTTCGGCCCGCGCTTCCTGTGGATGTGGCCTAACGCGCGCATCTCGGTGATGGGCGGCGAGCAGGCCGCATCGGTGCTCGCGACGGTGCGTCGCGACGGCATCGAGGCGAAGGGCGGCTCGTGGTCCGCCGAGGAAGAGGATGCGTTCAAGCAGCCGATCCGCGACCAGTACGAGCGCCAGGGCCATCCGTATTACGCGAGCGCGCGGCTGTGGGACGACGGCGTGATCGACCCCGCGCAGACGCGCGACGTGCTCGGGCTCGGGCTCGCCGCGTCGATGAACGCGCCGATCGAAGACACACGCTTCGGCGTGTTCCGCATGTAACGGCCGGGAGGGCTGAACGATGCGATACGAAACGATCAAGGTAAGCGAAGCCGGCCGCGTGGCGACCGTCACGCTCGCGCGTCCCGACGTGCGCAACGCGTTCAACGAGACGACGATCGCGGAGCTGACCACCGCGTTCGAATGGCTCGACGCGCATGAAGGCGTGCGCGCGATCGTGCTCGCCGCGGAAGGCGCGGCGTTCTGCGCGGGCGCGGACCTGAACTGGATGAAGAAGATGGCCGGTTACTCGGACGACGAGAACCGCGCCGATGCGCGCAAGCTCGCGCGGATGCTCGAGGCGATCCATCGCTGCGGCAAGCCGGTGATCGCCCGCGTGCATGGCGATGCGTATGCGGGCGGCGTGGGCCTGGTGGCGGCGGCCGACATCGCGATCGCCGCCGACGGCGTGAAGTTCTGCCTGTCGGAAGCGCGGCTCGGGCTGATCCCCGCGACGATCGCACCGTACGTGGTGCGTGCGATGGGCGAGCGCGCGGCGCGTCGCTATTTCACGACGGCCGAGGTGTTCGACAGTGCGCGCGCGGCGTCGCTCGGTTTCATTCACGACGCGGTGCCGGCCGATGCGCTCGACGAAACCGTCGCGAAGCTGGCCGCGACGCTCGTCGCGAACGGCCCCGACGCGGTGAAGGCGTGCAAGCGGCTCGTCGCCGACGTGGCCGGCCGGCCGCTCGATGCGACGCTGATCGAGCAGACCGCCGACTGGATCGCGCGCACCCGCGCCGGCGCGGAAGCGCGCGAAGGGATTGCGTCCTTCCTCGAAAAGCGCACGCCGTCGTGGCGTGAATGATCGCGCAGCGCGCGTGACCCACTCTTTCCGGACGACATCGAAGCCATGTTCGACAAGATTCTGATCGCCAACCGTGGCGAAATCGCGTGCCGCGTCGCCGCGACGTGCAAACGTCTCGGGATCGCGAGCGTCGCCGTCTATTCCGACGCGGACGCGAACGCGAAGCACGTGGCCGCGTGCGACGAGGCCGTGCACATCGGCGGATCGGCCGCCGCAGACAGCTACCTGCGCATCGAGCGCATCATCGAAGCCGCGCGCGCCACCGGCGCGCAGGCGATCCACCCCGGCTACGGCTTTCTGTCGGAGAACGAAGATTTCGCGCATGCGTGCGAAGCGGCCGGCATCGTCTTCATCGGGCCGCCGGTCGACGCGATCGCGGCGATGGGTTCGAAGGCCGCCGCGAAGGCGCTGATGCATGCGGCCGCCGTGCCGCTCGTGCCGGGCTATCACGGCGACGACCAGGACGCGGCCAACCTGCATCGCGAAGCCGATGCGATCGACTATCCGGTGCTGCTGAAGGCCAGCGCGGGCGGCGGCGGCAAGGGGATGCGCGTGGTCGAGCGCTCCGGCGATTTCCCGGCGGCGCTCGCGTCGTGCCAGCGCGAAGCCGCGAGCAGCTTCGGCAACGACCGCGTGCTGATCGAGAAATACCTGACGCGCCCGCGTCACGTCGAGGTGCAGGTGTTCGGCGACACGCACGGCAATACCGTGTACCTGTTCGACCGCGACTGCTCGGTGCAGCGCCGTCACCAGAAGGTGCTGGAAGAAGCGCCGGCGCCGGGGCTGCCGGACGACGTGCGACGCGCGATGGGCGAAGCGGCCGTCGCGGCCGCGCGCGCGGTCGGCTATGTCGGCGCGGGCACCGTCGAATTCATCATGACGGGCGACGCGTTCTACTTCATGGAAATGAACACGCGCCTGCAGGTCGAGCATCCGGTCACCGAGATGGTCACGGGGCTCGATCTGGTCGAATGGCAACTGCGCGTCGCCTCCGGCGAGCCGCTGCCGCTGAAGCAGGACGAACTGCGCGTGCAGGGCCATGCGCTCGAGGCGCGCCTGTATGCAGAGAACCCGGCGCGCGGCTTCCTGCCGTCGACGGGCACGCTGAAGCACCTGCGGCTGCCGGCAGGCGTCGAGTTCGCGATCGGCGCGTCGGTGCGCGTCGACAGCGGCGTGCGCGAAGGCGATTCGATCACGCCGTTCTACGATCCGATGATCGCGAAGCTGATCGTCCACGGTGCGGATCGTGCGGAGGCGCTGAGCCTGATGCTGCGCGCACTGCGTGCATGTGAAGTGGTCGGCCTGCACACGAACGCCGCGTTCCTGCAGCGGATCGTTGCGTGCGAACCGTTCGCGACGGCCGATCTCGACACGGGCCTGATCGAGCGCAACCACGACGCGCTGTTCGCGCCGCAACAGCCGCCGCGTGCGATGCTGGCGCTCGCATGCGCGGCGCTCTTCGCACGCGAACGCGGCGCGGCCGTCCAGGGTGCGTCGCCGTGGGGCGCGCTGCCGGACTGGCGACTGAACGGCGGCTATCGCCGCACGCTCGAATGGCATGCGGCCGAGCGCGAAGCGGACGTGACGGTCACGTACGAGGACGACGGCGCGGTTGCGCGCCTCGCGACCGGCGACGCAGCCGCGCAACCGTTCGCGTGGGCGCACGGCGCCACGCCGCTCGATTTCGACGTGACGCTCGGCGGCGTGCGCAGCAGCGGCCGCGTGTATGCGGACGGCGACAGCTTCCACGTGTTCACGCAGGGCGCGGCCGAGACGTTCGAATGGCGCAACCTGATCGCGCATGCGGGTGACGCGGAGCAGGGCGGTGGCCGCCTGACTGCGCCGATGCCCGGCAAGGTGATCGCGGTGCTGGTCGAGCCGGGCCAGAAGGTCGAAGCGGGCACGCCGCTGATCGTGATGGAAGCGATGAAGATGGAGCATACGATCGGCGCACCGAGCGCGGGCGTCGTCGCGGAAGTGCTGTACGGCGTCGGCGACCAGGTGTCGGATGGCGCGCAGTTGCTGATGATGGCGGAAGGCTGAGCGCCGCTCATTTCGCTGTGTGCGGGCCGGCTGCTGCGGCTGCCGGCCCGTTCAAACCGCCTCGCTATTCATCGCAGGCACGATGCGGTTGCGACAGCACCGCATCAACCCGTCGACAAGCCGCAGCAGTGCGAAGCTTTCGATTGAATTACGCATTTGCTGGCGCTGATGGTCCGGGGCGCCACGCATTCCATCGCACCACGCGTGTCTCCCGCGTGCACACCGCTCTTCGCCGCCGCACGACACCATTGTGTAACACGTGGTAATTAGCATCTCGCCGTCGATATGACCGGTGCGCAGCCGCGCCTGTGTCACGTCATCACATCTACGGAGAGACGTTATGCGAAACTCGGCCCTGCGGCCTTTCGCGGTCGTTGGTCTGATCGCGCTGACAGCACTCCTCGGTGCCTGCAACGACGACGTGACGGCACCCGCCGCCCCCGTCGCGCAGCAGAAGGCCGCCTGCGGCGGCGGCGTGGTCGCCACCGCGCAGATGCACTGCCCGCCCGGATTCACCGCACCTGCTTCCTCGCCCGCTTCCTGATCCCGGCCGTTTCCACCAGAAATCCAATCAAGAGCAACCAGCATGGCCACCCATTCGCGACGCGATTTTCTGAAGTTCTCCGCCGGCCTCGCCGGTGCGACCGCCGCCACCGCACTGCTGCCCGAATCGATCCGCAAGGCGCTGGCGATCGAGCCGAACACGGTGACGGGCACGATCCAGGATGTCCAGCACATCGTCGTGTTCATGCAGGAAAACCGCTCGTTCGACCACTACCTCGGTCACCTGAGCGGCGTGCGCGGCTACAACGACCGCTTCCCGGTCACGCTGCCGAACGGCAAGCCAGTGTGGTTCCAGCCGCGTCAGGAAGACAAGACGAGCGTGATCGCACCGTTCCGCTACGACACGACCAACCCGGGCGTCAACGCGCAGTGCATCGGCGGCCTGCCGCATACGTGGGCGACGACGCACGGTGCGATCGACAACGGTCGCGCGGATCAATGGGCGGTGCAGAAGTCGAACATGACGATGGGCTACCACGTCCGCGACGACATCCCGTTCCACTACGCGCTCGCGGATGCGTTCACGGTGTGCGACAACTACTTCTGCTCGATCCCGGGCAACACGCACCCGAACCGCATGTACCTGATGACGGGCATGGTCGACCCGCTCGGCACGGGCGGCGGCCCGCTGCTCGACAACACCGACTACATCGACAACCAGTTCGACAAGATCCAGTTGCCGCCCTTCAGCTGGACGACGTATCCGGAGCGCCTCGAGAAAGCGGGCATCTCGTGGCAGGTCTACCAGCAGGGCACCGGGTTCGACAACTTCACCGGCAACTACGGCACGAACATGCTCGCGTGCTTCAACAATTTCGTGAATGCGCCGGCCGGCTCGTCGCTGCAGACGCGCGGCATGAGCACGCGCCCGATCACGCAGTTGAAGGCCGACGTGCAGGCGAACGCGCTGCCGCAGGTATCGTGGCTGCTGCCGCCCGCCGCGTATTCGGAGCATCCGAAGTTCACGCCGCTCTACGGCGCGTACTACCTGTCGACGATTCTCGATGCGCTGACGTCAAATCCGGACGTATGGAGCAAGACCGTCCTGCTCGTCATGTACGACGAGAACGACGGCTTCTTCGATCACGTCGTGCCGCCGTCGGCACCGACGCTGCCGGGCTCCGGCATGAGCACCGTGGATGTGTCGCTCGAGCGGCACAACGTCGTGACCTCGACGCAGACGGGCACGTACACGGCCGACAACCTGCCGTACGGCCTCGGCCCGCGCGTACCGATGTTCGTGGTGTCGCCGTGGTCGAAGGGCGGCTTCGTCTGCTCGCAGGTTTTCGATCACACGTCGGTGCTGCAATTCATCGAGAAGCGCTTCGGCGTGATGGAAACGAACATCTCGCCGTGGCGTCGCGCGATCTGCGGCGACCTGACGTCGGCGCTCGACTTCTCGAAATCGGATGCCACGCTGCCGACCCTGCCGAACACGCAGGCGTATGTCGCGCAGGCGGACCTGCAGTGCTCGCGCGCGTCGTCGCAGACCGCGCCGGCCAGCACCGCGCAGCAGGTCGTGACGGCGCAGGAGCCCGGTACGCGGCCGGCGCGCGCGCTGCCGTACGAACTGCATGTGACCGGCCAGCTCCAGTCGCAGGGCTACGCGCTGACGTTCGCGAACACCGGCACGCAGGGCGCGCACTTCTGGGTCTACACGGGCGACCCGACCGCGATGCCGCGCCGCTATACGGTCGAAGCGGGCAAGCAGCTGACCGATACGTGGGCGCTCGACGCGAACGGCAACTACCTGGTGAGCGTGTGGGGGCCGAACGGCTATTTCCGGCGCTTCGCGGGATCGGCCGCCGCGGATGCCGGCGCAAAGCCTGAAATCACGCCGTGCTACGACACCGCCAACGGCGACGTGTACGTGACGATCGCCAACGCGGGCACCGGCACGCTCACGGTCACGGCGACCGATGTCGCGTACGGCGGCGCAGCGCGCACGCTGACGGTGCCGGCCGGGCAGCGCGTCGAAGCGCACTGGGACCTGTCGTGCAGCAGCCACTGGTACGACCTGCAGTTCGTGGTGGCGGGGAACGCGGGCTGGACGCGCCGCATCGCGGGGCACGTCGAAACCGGCAAGGCCAGCGTCACCGACCCGGCCGCGGTCGCGCCGACGATTGCGGCGATCTGACTGCCCCTTCGCGCGTGCCGGCCGCTTGCCGGCACGCGAGGCGGGCATGAAGGCGCCCAGCGTCTGACGCCCCGAGCGTTTCGTCAATCGTGAAAAAGGCGCCGTGAGGCGCCTTTTTCATTCATCGGGCAAGCAAGACGCACTGATCCCGGACTGAATCACCGTCGCGCGATCAAATCGGGCGAAATATTGCATATTGGTCGCCATCGAGTTTTTCCATGTACCGGTAGTCATGGAGCGTCAGGTTGACTGGCTGGAGGAATTTTTCATTGGCGGCCTCCTGTTCGTTGTTGGCGCGCGTATTGAACAGGTTCGACGCGTTTGCGGCGTTCACCAGGGAATCGAGACCCTTCGCGTTCCAGTCGAGGTGCCCTCTGAGCAAGTAGAAGTGCATGATCCCGCATTGCTGATGCGCCCAGAAATCGTGCCACATGAACGAATCGGGCCGCCACACGGAGTTGTGGCTCTCGAAATACGAGGCCCCGCTCATCGGCATGCACTCGGGGGTCGAGATGAGGATGTATCGCGATCGATAGTTCAGAAACTCCAGTAAATCGCGACCGTGCGAGTGACGCATGTGTTCGATGACATCGCCCAGGATGACCGTATCGTACGAGTCGCCGGATCGTTCATAAAGCGTGTCGCTGACGCCGGAGATGATGTCGTCGTAGCCGTTCTCGATCAGGAACGGATGCGTCTCCTCATCGCATTCCAGCGCCGTGAAGTGACAATCCGGCACGACCTTTTTGAGCAAGCGCCCGTATTTCCCGCCACCGGCCCCGATGTCCAGAATCTTGCTCGGGTTGATTGACTTGACCAGATGCTGAGTGAGCTGATCGAAGGTCGGCCATGAATATCCGATCTGTTCCAAGCTGATCTCCCGTTAAGGCTGGTTTGAGAAATGAATCGCAGTCGTGTAACGGATCGCACAGCCGGACGGAACCCACGTCCAGTCGGCGTTCGCCGCGCCGGTCGAGGGCGCTAGCGCAGCAGCCCGTCGTCATGCGCCATCATCAGCGCCCGCATCGCGGACCACATCCCGTAGTAATGCACGATATAGCTGTCCGGGCGGCGAAACAGCCAGGGCGTGTTGACGCGGACGAGATCGGCCACACCTTCGCCTTCCAATTGCCCGTCGCGCTCCATCGCGCGAATGAATTGCACCTGGTCGCCGTCGCTCGCATAGACGCTCGACCGGTCGTGCAGCGCGGCGATCGTCGTCATCATGTCGCGCAGCATCGCATCGTTGCGCGCGGTGCGCCGGAACGCCATCACCCCCGAGTTGAACGCCCACTGGCCGATGTCGTGCGCGAGCAGCCAGTCGCGCCCTTCGAGCAGCGGCTCCAGCGCTTGCTGCTGATCCGCGATCAGCACGTCGGCGTCGAGCCACACGACCCATTCGTGGTGCTGCAGGTACGCATGCAGCAGCCACGGCTTGAACCAGTTGCCGGTCGCGTTCAGGCCGATTTCGGCGGGAATGTCGCGATGCACGTAGAGCGTGTAGCCGTGTGCGTCGCAGTAGCGCCGGACATTCCGTTCGGCGATGCGTGCATAGCTGCCGATGTTCGGCGTGTAGAGCATCATCAACGCGATCGGGCGGCCCGGATTGAAGGTGCTGCGCTCGGCGGCTTCGTCGGGCGTGTCGGCGGTGTCGTGATCGAACGAGAACAGCGGCCGGCCGGCGGCGCGGCATCGATTGACGTACGCCACGAGCGTGTCGCGGAACCGGGCCGTCGTGCCTTTCCGTTCGGGATCGTGCGGCGTGTCGTCGATGCTGATCGCGAACGTCGGTTCGCGGCTCCACATCGGATCGAGGTCGGGGCTGGTCGGCATGACCGGATACAGCCCGTCGATCGGCGTCATGTAGCGATGCGTGTCGAGCTCCGCGAACAACGCGGCTTCCGAGGTCAGCCGCGGCTCGCCGCCGAGCCTGCAGCGCTGCACGAGCCGCATCACGATCGCCCGAACGGCCGCCGTATTGCGCCAGATCTGCACGTCGACCTGCGGCAGCGGGGACGCGAACGCGTCGACGAACAGCATGTCGCGGCCGCTCATCAGGCGATCGAGCGCGACGGGTTCGATGATCGCCGCGTCTTCGCTGAGCAGCAGCACGAGTTCGTCGGGCTGCGCGCCGCGCAGCACATGGAGCAGCGATTCGTAACGATAGAGCGGGCGCAACGGCAGCGCCTGCGGCATCGCGGACGCATCGACGAACGCGTGGCGATAGCCGTGCGCGTGCGCGTACTGCCGGTGATTCTCGAGGCTGGCGGGTGCGTCGTGACTGAAATGGCTGAGGACGATCATCGCGCGCTCCGAAGGCCGCGCAGCGGATGACGGCAGGCGCCGGGCGCGGTGAGGTTCCGCGCGGCATCGCGGCCCGGCACGCATGCCTGCGCGTGCCGCCCCTGTTCATGATGGATTGCCCGGAAGACTTGCGCGGCGTCGCGTTCCATTCTGTCAGCCATTGTTTCAGCAGCGTTGCTGCAAGGTCGTTTTCTGCCGCCCGGGATGCCGATACCGCCGGGCAACCCGGTAGCGCGGCCGGTCGCCGGAGTATCGCACAACCGTCTCGCGGATTTGCGTGCGCCGGCCGCGCGCTGACCATCCCTGACAGTATGCGGCCGGCGCTCCGCTAGAATGCCGGGTTGCCGCCGGCGTGCGCTGCTTGACGCGGGCGGCGTTTCGCGCGCTACACTGCGTCCATTCCATCCCCATCCAACCTTTCCATCCCGCCGACGATGACGTCCCCTGTCCTGAACGGCCTGCGCATCGGTATCACGATCGGACTGCGTGCCCCTGACGAAAGCCTGTGGATCAACGGCATCAAGCAGAACGCGCTGTTTCTCGCGAAGCTGCTGATGGCATCGCCGCACGGTTACCGCGTGACGCTGGTCAACACCACCGACGTGCCGCTCACCGATGCGCTGCCGTGGGATCGCAGCGTGTACGACACGCGCGCGTTCGCCGACATGAAGGATGCGCTCGACGTGGTGATCGAGCTCGGCGGGCAGATCGACGGCGAGCAGACGGCCTACCTGAAGTCGCGCGGTGCGAAGCTCGTCAGCTACTGCTGCGGCGTCGAGTACATCAACGCGATGGAATCGATGCTGTTCGGCCGCCGGCTGTGGGATTCGCTGTTCATCAACCGCGGTTATGACGAGGTGTGGGCGATTCCGCAGATCGCGCCGTCGTCGCTGCCGTTCCTGCAGTCGCTGCGCCGCTGCCCGGGGCGCGTCGTGCCGTTCGTGTGGGATCCGATGTTCCTGAGCGCGCGCGCGCAGTCGCTGCCCGAGCGCGGCGAATACCGGCCGCGGCGCAGCGAGCCGGGCAAGCGGCTGACGGTGATGGAGCCGAACCACAACGTCGTGAAGTTCTGCGTGTATCCGATGCTGATCATCGACGAAGCGTATCGCCGCGATCCCGACGCGATCTGCTTCACGCACGTGACGAACGCCGACCGCCTCGCGCACGACAGCCCCGAGTTCGTGATGCTGATGAACTACCTGGACATCGTGCGCGCGGGCAAGGCGAGCTTCGTCGGGCGCTTCGATACGCCGCTGTTCCTGGCCGACCTGACCGATATCGTCGTGTCGCATCAGTGGTCGAACCCGCTCAACTATTTCTATTTCGACGTGTGCTGGCAGGGTTATCCGCTCGTACACAACGCGAGCCTCGCGCCCGATCTCGGCTACTACTATCCGGACAACGACGTGCAGCAGGGCGCCGATGCGCTGCTGCGCGCGCTGCATACGCACGATGACGACTGGGAAGCGTACACGCGGCGCCAACGCGAGATCCTCGGCCGCTATACGTCGGCGAATCCGGCACTCGTCGCCGAATACGACGCGCTACTCGCGAACCTGATCGGCGCATCGGCCGCATAAGGCCCGATTTTTCGCGCGGCGCACACTGTTGCGCCGCGGCCCGCTATCGGGATTGTCCCGCCCTAATGTCTGACGAAATAATGCCGTTAAAAAAGAAACCGCCGAACCCGATCGGTTCGACGGTTTTTGAAGGCACGAATTTGACGGCTCCGAGGGAAGTCCGTCAGAAATCATTTTAGAGGTTAACAAGTCTTTAAGATTGTTAAAAATGTTTCGATCGATAATCATCATATGATTTAAATTGATATTATTGATTCATGGCGGATCGATTCAGTTTAGAAATTTAATAATCCGTTTGAAACGAGAAAATTGAATGCTGTGATGATCGAATGACGTGCGGCGGCCGATTTTCGGCGCTGGGCAGGCCGTGCGGCTGGCCGTCACGTTGGGCTTGGCAGCGCGCGAGAGCGGTGCATCCCGGGTCGGTATTTATCGGATTAATTGGAAATTTCCTGATTTGCAAGGCATGCAAATCGCGGGAGAATCGATTCGGGCAAGGTTGTTTAGATCGGGCAAATAAACGGCATCGGGATCGGGGTTCGGTAATTCGCGTTAGTGTGATCTGTCGCACAGTCGGGATCCCGCGGGCATGGTGTATTTCCAGTAACTGAATATCGTTGAAAATATCGAATTTGACGGCGCGCCGAAGCGAAAAGTACGCTCCCGGAAAAGATCGACATAACAGGATGGGCCGGGTAGGCGGCGGAGCGCGTCATGATCGGCTTGCTTCGCATGTTTCTTGAGGTCGAGCCGCTCGCGGCGGCTCGCCATTTGCCGGAGCGCCGGATGAATGCGGTCGAAGCTCGCCTGGTGGCGAATCGGGAAGCGAATCGTGACGAAATCGATCTCGTCTTCGGCGCTCCCGACGATCATCCCGACCTCGCGTCGGTACGCAGTTTCGTGGAAAGCCGGCTCGGGTTCGCGCGAGAGCCCGTATGCCGGGCCGACCTGTCGGGTGGTGTGCTGTATCAGGAATGCCTGGCGCGATTGCGGTGGGGCGAGCGCGAGGCGCTGCCGCCGATCGCGTTCCTGCCGCGCCTCGAGGCGCTCGGGCTGATGCGGTGGTTCGACCGGCTGGTGGTCGGCCGGACGATCGATGCGCTGCGCGCCGATCCGGCTGCCGTCTACGGTTGCAATGTGGCGGCGGCGAGCGCGGTCGTCGACGACGCGTGGCTGGCCATCTTCAGGCGGCTCGAGCGCGAGCCGTCGGTCGCGGCGCGGCTGGTGGTCGAGATCACGGAGACGGGGCCGCTGAATCCCGTCGCGGGTCGTTCGTTCGTGAACCGCTTCCGGCAGGCCGGGTGCCGTATTGCGATCGACGATTTCGGCGTCGGTTTCAGTGCATTGAACAACCTGGTGGTCGGCAATCCCGACATCGTGAAGCTCGACCGGTCGATCCTGTCGATGATCAAGCGCAACGCGATCGGGCGTTACCAGTTCCGTAGGCTGATCGCGTTCGCGCATGAAGGCGCGCGGCACGTCGTCGTCGAAGGCGTGGAGAGCGAGATCGACCGGCAGATCATCGTGGATGCCGGCGTCGCCTGGGCGCAGGGCATCCGGTTTTCGTGGCGGTCGCCTGCCGCGGCGTGACGGCGCGGGAACGGGCGGGGTGGCGTGCATGATGCATGCCGGTGTCGAGATGGCCGGCGTGTCGCCGGGACGAATCGCAAAGGGGCGTGGGCATGGCGGGGACGAAGGCCGGAGGCGGAACGGGCACGCAGGCGGCCGGTGCGCGCGACCTCGTCGCGATCGCCGAGCTGGCCGACATGCTGTGGCAACTGGGCGCCGAAGCGACCGATGTGCCGATCGACGTCGCGCCGTATCTCGACGGCCTGAAGGTCATTGCGCGTCGCATTCAGCGCATGAAGCCGCTCGACGCCGGTGGTCGTGAGCTGGCGGCGCGGCACTATTACGCGGGTGTCATCGCAGGCGCGTGCGGTGAAGAGTCGGCGATCGCGCGTGGCGTAGCCGACAGCGTCGTCAAGCAATCCGGCGGCGCCAGCCGGCCGGCGGCACATTGCTTCGCCGTGCTCGCGCGGACGGGGCGGCGGCACGGCCGTGTGTTCGCCGCGCAGAGCGGCGATCGGGTGCTGGTCTAGCGCCTGTTCACGCCGGTCACGGGCGCTGGCACGGCGCGATGGGCGCGGCCCGCGTCGGCATCTTCCTCGCATGGCGGCCCGGACTTCCGGCCAATCGATCGATCCTTCCTGAATCTGCCGAGCACGCACGCCATTGCGTGGTCGGCTGCGTCGTCGCGCTGTCGATCACCTGCAGGATCGCGTCGAGTTCGCGCTGGGTGAGGAGGCGGCCGGTCGTGATCAGCGCCTCGGCCGGACATCCACGGTGCCGGTTGATGACGAACGACTGTGGATCGACTCGATCGCGACGAAATCGCGGACGGCCTGATGCGTGGTCGGCTGCGCGGACAACAGCGGTCAGCCGAGCGCGCGGCCGGCGAACAGCCGCTGGATCTGCTCGGAATACGCGCGGACGTTGTGCTCGGCGAGCGTGTCGACCTGGTGCAGGCAACGGCGGGCCGCCGCCGCGTAGTCGTCGAGCCGCGCGTCATGGGTCTGCGCGGCGGTCGCGATCGCACGCGCCGCATCGAAGATCTCGAAATCCGGATAGTAGTAGCCGACGTCGCGCAGGAACGGCGAGTTGTGCACGAGCGGGTAGTTGCCGTACAGCGCGTCGTACAGCAGGTAGTTGAGGCCGTTTTCCCAATGATGGGACACGACGATGTCCGTGTGATGCGCGGCCCACGCGACGAACGGCGCACGCACGTCGGCGGTTGCCTTGCCGTCGCGCACCATTTCGAGCCCGAGCGCGAGATGCTTGAAGGCGACGTTTTCCTTCTTGTCGAACGTGTTGGTCATGTACACGTGTTCGACGAGCTCCGGGTGCTCGACGTAGCACGCGTTCGCGGCGAGCATCGGCACGATCGAACTCTTCACGACGTTCAGGTTCGGCTCGAAGAACGCGATGCGTTTCGCGGTGCCGTGGTTGCGATAGCCGAAGCGCGCTTTCAGTTCAGGATCGGCGTCGAGGCTGCGCTCGATGAAATACGGCGACCAGATATGCGGCAGCTCGATCACCGGCGCGCGATAGACGGCCTGGAAGTAGGCCGCGCACGTATGCATGTGCTGCGGGTTGGTCCAGATCTCGTCGAACTGCACGCGGTGCGGGTTCGGCCGCCAGTCGTTCTTCTCGAAGTTGATCGTCTCGACCGCGATCACGTAGTCGTTGCCGAAGCGGTACGACACGCACTTGCCGCCGCGCTGGCGCACGACATCGGTGTGGGTCGGATCGATGAACGCATTCATCTCGATCAGCAGGTCGGTCTGATGGACGACGGCCGACAGCGGCCGCAGCGCGTCGCCGAACGCGTCCATCATCAGCGCCTGCGGATACTCGGTGATGCCGTTGTCGTGCGTGAGCCAGACCTCGCCGATCAGCGGCGACTGCTTCAGCAGCATGTACAGGTACACGCAGTGCTGGTTCGCACCGTTGTACCAGATCGACTGCGTCGCATCGCGCTGCACGTTCATCGTTATCGCGACATTGAGTTTCATCAGTTGCTCCGTGGTGCGGACGATGCGCGGATGACGACGTGTCGGCCGGCGTGCCGATGGATTGCGCATGCGCGCCGATCGCGATCGGCGCGACGGCGCAGCCGATCAGCCATGTCGCGCGAGCGAGGGGCAGGCGTGCGGTTGTGTCGGCGTCCGCAAAGGGCGGCTGCGTCAGGCGTCGCGATAGAGGGTGGCGATCGCATCCGTATAAGCGGCGACGTTCTCGGGGTTGTAGATGCTGACCGAGCTGAGCACGTGCTTCGATTGCTCGCGGTACGCTTCGAGGTTCGCGTCGTGTTCGGCGAACGCCTGCAGCAGCGCGCGGCCGCCGGCCTGGCAGTCGAAGTCCGGATAGAAATACCCGGCCTTGCCGAGGAACGGCGAGTTGTGGACCAGCGGGTAGTCGCCGTACAGCAGCTCGTAGTACAGGTAGTTCTGCGCGTTTTCCCACGTGTGCGACACCACCGCATCGCCGTACGCGGCCATGAATTCGTACACCGCGTAGCGGCTCTCGAACGTCGTGATCCCGTGGTTCACGATGTCGAGACTCTTCGCGAAGTGAACGAACGTCGCATGTTCCTTCAGGTGCAGCGTGTTGCACACGCGCACGAACTCGAGGAAATCAGGCTTGGCGCGATACGCTTCCTCGGTCACGAGCATCGGGATGATGCTGGTCTTCACCATGCAGATGTTCGGCTCGAACATCGTCACGCGCCAGCGCGGCTTGCCGGGCTCATAGCCGAACGACAGCCCGGCGCCGAGCGTCGCGCGCGCCTTGTCGAACAGCATCGGATGCCAGATGTGCGGGACGATCGTGACGGGCGCGCGCAGGCCCGTCTGGTAATAGTGCAGGCACGAGCGCTCGAACTCGGGAATCGTCCACACCGCATCGTATGGCGCGCCCGAGAACAGGAAGCCCGACGGCTTGTCGAACATCGCGCGTTCGATGTCGATCACGTAGTCGTTGCCGACCCGCATCGTGACGACCTTGCCGCCGCGCTCGCGGAACGCGCGCAGGTAGTCCGCGCCGAACTGCGCGCTCATTTCGATCAGCACGTCGCAGCGCTGCAGCGCTTCGTCCATCGACAGCAGCGGCACGTCCCATTCGCCGAGCATCATCTGCGGATCGGCGATCTGTTCGCCGCCGTTCACCATCACCGCTTCCGCGACGAGCGGCGACTGGCGCAGCAGCAGGATCAGCAGCAGGCAGTTCTGGAAGATGCCGTTTTCCCACAGCGACTGGCCGGCGCCGCGCACGAACAGCGACACGCCGACGACGAGACGCTTGCCCTCGCCGGGCGCTTGACGGGCATTGGAGTCCGACATGCGTATTCTCCGGTTCAGGCGACCAGACGCGAGACGAACGCGTCGAGGTTCGCGGGGTTGTCGATCGAGACCGACTGCAGCAGCCGGCCGGCCTTCGCACGGTAGTCGTCGAGGCGTTCGTCGTGATGCAGCCACGCATCGAGCAGCGCACGGCCGCCCGCGGCGGCATCGAAGTCCGGGTAGTAATAGCCGGCGTCGCCGATCAGCGTCGAGTTGTGGATCAGCGGATAGCCGCCGTACAGCACGTCGTAATACAGATAGTTCTGCCCGTTTTCCCAGTGGTGCGACACGACCGCATCCGCGTGGCGCGCCATGAAGCCCGGCAGGTCGAGGCGCGGCTCGAAGGTGGCCTTGTGCTGGCGCACGAGATCGAGGCTGTTCGCGAAGTGCACGAAGGTCGGATGCTCCTTCATGTGCAACGCGTTCACGACGAACATGTGCTGAACCGCGTCCGGACGCGCGCGGTAGAACTCATCGCACGCAAGCATCGGGTAGTGACAGGACTTCGCGACCGAGATGTTCGGTTCGAGCATGGCCAGTTGCCACGGGCGGCGGCCCGGCCGATAGCCGAACGTCGCGCCTTCCGCGGCGAGCGCGGCGACGCGGCGCTCGAGGAAGTACGGCGACCAGATGTGCGGCATCAGGTGGACCGGCGCGCGCAGGATGGTCTGCAGCATCGGCGCGGCGGTCTTGTCGTATTGCGGCAGCAGCCATACTTCGTCGAATGGCGCGCCGTTGAAGACGTGTCCCGACGGTTTGCCGAAGATCGGGGTTTCGCACAGGCCGGCGTACACGTGCCCGCAGAAGAACGCGGCGATTTTCTTGCCGAGCGCCTTCATGTGCCTGAGCCATTCGACCGGCAGCTGCGCGCCCATTTCGATCACGACGTCGAGTTCGTGCGTGACGTCGGTGGGCTTGACGAGCGGGATGTCGAGGCCGTCGAGTTCGAGGCCGGCCGGCAGTGCGTTGGCGTCGCCGCCGTTCAGGAAGTAGACGGGGCCGACGCGATCCGAGCGCTTGAGCATCATCGCGAGGAACGCGATGTTCTGGTGTATGCCGTTTTCCCAGATCGCCTGGCCGTCGCGCGCAAACAGCGAGATGCCGACGGCCGGCCGTTGCTTGCGAGTGCCGCCCGAGGCGGCTTCATTGATGTCCGTCACCGGTTGGTTTCCTCTGCGGCGTCGTGCGTCCGGGCGTGGCGTCGAGCGCCGGGCCGGGAAGCGGCGCGCCGTGGATTGTCATGATTGGATTCGCGCCGGTGCGCCGCAGCAGGCGAATCGTGTGACGTGGATCGCGGGGGCGGCAGCCGGATTCCGGCGTGTCGTCGGGCACGCCTGGCACGGCGCGCGATTCGGGCAGGCTGCCCCGGCGACTGTCTGCGGCGATTGTGGCATGGAAACCGCCGGTTTGTGGAGGGACATGACGAACTTTGACATAGCCGCCGGCCCACGGGAACGGGGCGCCGGCGAAGCGGCGCCCGGGTGGTCCGGTGGCGGTCGGGTGCCGGTCCGGCGCGGTGCTGGCGGCTTGCCGGAGCGGGGCGCCGCGCGCGGCGGCGCTACGCTCAGTGCTGCAGGCGGATTTCGACGCGGCGGTTGCTGGCGCGGCCTTCCGGCGTCGCGTTGGACGCCACCGGATCGGCCTTGCCGCGGCCCGAGACCGTCAGCGAGTCGGTCTTCAGGCCGTGCGCCTTCAGGTATGCCGCGACGGATTCGGCGCGGCGCTTCGACAGCGCGAGGTTGTAGTCGTCGCTGCCCACCGAATCCGTAAAGCCGGTGACGCTCACCTGCGAGTACGTGTGGTCTGCGCGCTCGCTCAGCAAACGGTCGAGCGATTCGCGCGCGGTCGGGGCGAGCGTCGCGTGGTCGGTCGCGAACAGCGCGTCGCCCGACAGGTTCACCTGTTCGACGACGGCAGCCGCCGGCGTGGCGGCCGACGCCGTTTCGGCCGGCGCGGCGCCGCACTGGAACACGAGCGTCGCGGGATCGGATTTGTCGCGCAGCGCGCGGGCCGAGTCGAGGGCGCGCACGGGTTCTTCGCCGCAAATCTTGCGGGCGGCCTTCATGCAGGTCTGCGGGCCCGACAGCAGGCCGTGGCAGTCCACCTGGAAGGTGCGCACGCCGTCGCGCGGCTGCAGTTCGGAGGCGCTGAAGGTCGGGCCGGATGCGGTCGAGCACGCGGCGAGGGCCGTTGCGGAAAGCGCGAGCGCAAGAGCGAGTTTGTTCACGGTTACATCCTCAATGCTTGGGTTGACTGAAGCCCGCCACGGCTTGCGCGGCGGGCTCGTCTGGCCGTCGGGGCCGCCGCGGGCCGTCCGGCTGGCGAGCCGGGCGGCCTGGCGGCGCGACGCGTTACTTCCACTGGTACAGCATGCCGGCGCCGATCACCTTCTGACCGCCGCTGAAGCCGCCGTTGATCGACGCCTTCAGGTTCTCCGTGATACGGGCCTGCATGTTGACCGCCATCGCCTTCTGGCCGAGGAAGGTCGACGTACCCACGCCCATCCCGAAGTTGGCGTCGCGATCGAGCTGCGGGATCGACGCCATCGCGCCGACGGCCGCGATACCCTGCTTCGCCATCTGGTCGGTCTGCTGCAGTTGCGAACCCAGCGAGTTGATCTGCGCCTGCTGGCCCGACAGTGCCGTCGACAGTGTCGTCTGCACCTGCGTCAGCTGGTTCACGTTCACCGCGTCGGTGCCTTGCGTACCCGGCGCGACGTTCGTGATCTGGCGCTGCTGCTGGTCGCTGCCGACCGACACCACGTTCGAGCGGCCGCCGTCGTTGGAGCCCGCACCGATCGCCACCGAGTTCGAACCTGCGGTGACGACCGGAAGGTCGTTGCCCTTGCCGTTCATGTCGGCGGCGACACCGTTGTTGTTGTTGGAACGGATCGTGTTGTTGTTGACCGTCGTCGACAGCTGGTTCAGCGTGTTGTTGATGTCACTCACGCCGGTCGACAGCGACGCCACGTTGCTGTTCGTCGTGCTCAGGCCGGTGGACAGCGAGCCGATGCCGGTCGACGTCGACGTCGACAGCGAGTTGACGTTGCTGTTCGTCGCGCTCAGGCCCGTCGACAGCGAGTTGATCGCGGTCGAGGTCGACGTGGACAGCGACGCCACGTTGCTGTTCGTCGCGCTCAGACCGGTGGACAGCGAGTTGATGCCGGTCGACAGCGACGCGACGTTCGACGCGGTCGAGGTCGACAGGGCATTCACCGCGTTGTTCGTCGCGTTGAGCTGGCTGCCGTTGATCGCGTCCGTGCTGCTGGCCGAGATCCGGCCGGCGGCGACGCCGGTGATCTGGCGTTCCTGGTCCTGTCCACCGATGTTCAACACGCCAACCGGCGAGGTGCCCGCGAAGAAGTACGTGACACCGCCGATCGTGGCGCTCGACGTCGGGTTCGGGGCACTCGTGACCGAGTTCGCGCCGAGTGCGATCGAGTTGGCGACGTTGGCCTGTGCGTTCGTGCCGAAGGCGAGCGCATCAGCGGCCGTGGCCTTGGCAGCCGAGCCGTAGGCTTGTGCGCCGGCGGCGCTTGCCGTGGCATTGTTGCCCAGCGCGATCGTGTTGTCCGCGGTGGCCTGGTTCGAGCTGCCGAGTGCGAGCGCGCTGGCGCCGTTGGCCGTGTTCGCGTTGCCGAGTGCCACTGCGCCGTCGCCGGTCGCCGTGTCGTTCGCGCCCATCGCCACCGCGCCGGTACCCGTTGCGATGCTCGGGTCGCCGATCGCGACCGCGCCGTCGCCGCTTGCCGTGTTGCCGGAGCCGATCGACACGGCCTTGCCGCCCGTTGCCGATGCGTTCTGGCCGATCGCGACCGCGCCTGCCGACTGCGCGTTCGAGCCGTCGCCGACCGCGACGCTGCTGTTGCCTGCTGCGCTGGCGTTCACGCCGGCTGCGATGGCGTTGATGCCCGTCGCGCCCTTGTTGTCGTAGTTGCCTTGCTGCACGCCGTTGTCGTTGACGCTGTAGTAGTGCGTCTTCGCGTCATTGATCGCGGTCGAGGTCGAGGTCGACAACGACGACACCGAGCTGTTGGTGCTGCTCAGGCCGGTGGACAGCGAGCCGATGCCGGTCGAAGTCGACGTCGACAGCGACAGGATCGTGCTGTTCGTGCTGCTCAGGCCGGTGGACAACGAGTTGATGCCGGTCGAGGTCGAGGTCGACAGCGAGCCGATCGAGCTGTTCGCCGACGAGAGGCCCGTCGAGGTCGAGGTCGACAGCGAACCGATCGAGCTGTTGGCCGAGGACAGGCCCGTCGAGGTCGACGTGGACAGCGACGACACCGAGCTGTTCGTGCTGCTCAGGCCAGTGGACAGCGAGTTGATGCCGGTCGAGGTCGAGGTCGAGAGCGAGCCGATCGAGCTGTTCGCCGAGGACAGGCCCGTCGAGGTCGACGTGGAGAGCGACGACACCGAGCTGTTCGTGCTGCTCAAGCCAGTGGACAGCGAGTTGATGCCGGTCGAGGTCGAGGTCGAGAGCGAACCGATTGAGCTGTTCGCCGACGAGAGGCCGGTCGAGGTCGAGGTCGACAGCGAGCCGATCGAGCTGTTGGCCGACGAGAGACCGGTCGAGGTCGAAGTCGAGAGCGAACCGATGGAGCTGTTCGCCGACGAGAGGCCGGTCGACGTGGACGTCGACAGCGAACCGATCGAGCTGTTTGCCGACGACAGACCGGTCGACGTCGACGTCGACAGCGAGCCGATGGAGCTGTTAGCCGACGAGAGACCCGTGGAGGTCGACGTCGACAGCGAACCAATCGAGCTGTTGGCCGACGACAGACCGGTCGACGTCGAGGTCGACAGCGACCCGATCGAGCTATTCGCCGACGAGAGACCCGTGGAGGTCGAGGTCGACAGCGAACCAATCGAGCTGTTGGCCGACGACAGACCCGTGGAGGTCGAGGTCGACAGCGAGCCGATCGAGCTGTTCGCCGACGACAGACCCGTCGAGGTCGAGGTCGACAGCGAGCCGATCGAGCTATTGGCCGACGACAGACCCGTCGACGTGGACGTCGACAGCGAACCGATCGAGCTATTGGCCGACGACAGGCCGGTCGACGTCGAGGTCGAGAGCGAACCGATCGAGCTGTTAGCCGACGAGAGGCCGGTCGAGGTCGAGGTCGAGAGCGAACCGATCGAGCTGTTAGCCGAGGAGAGGCCGGTCGACGTCGAGGTCGACAGCGAGCCAATCGAGCTGTTAGCCGACGACAGGCCGGTCGACGTGGAGGTCGACAACGAACCGATCGAGCTGTTAGCCGACGAGAGGCCGGTCGAGGTCGAGGTCGACAGCGAACCAATCGAGCTGTTGGCCGACGAGAGGCCGGTCGAGGTCGAGGTCGACAGCGAACCAATCGAGCTGTTAGCCGACGAGAGACCCGTGGAGGTCGAGGTCGACAGCGAACCGATCGAGCTATTGGCCGACGAGAGACCCGTGGAGGTCGAGGTCGACAGCGAGCCGATCGAGCTATTGGCCGACGAGAGCCCCGTCGAGGTCGAGGTCGACAGCGAGCCGATCGAGCTATTGGCCGACGACAGACCCGTCGACGTGGACGTCGACAGCGAACCGATCGAGCTGTTGGCCGACGACAGACCCGTCGACGTGGAAGTCGACAGCGAACCGATCGAGCTGTTGGCCGACGACAGGCCCGTCGACGTGGAAGTCGAGAGCGAACCGATCGAGCTATTGGCCGACGAGAGACCCGTCGAGGTCGAGGTCGACAACGAGCCGATCGAGCTATTGGCCGACGAGAGACCCGTCGAGGTCGAGGTCGACAGCGAACCAATCGAGCTGTTGGCCGACGACAGGCCCGTCGACGTGGAAGTCGACAGCGAGTCGATCGAGCTGTTAGCCGACGAGAGACCCGTGGAGGTCGACGTCGACAGCGAACCGATCGAGCTATTCGCCGACGAGAGACCCGTGGAGGTCGACGTCGACAGCGAACCGATCGAGCTATTGGCCGACGACAGACCCGTGGAGGTCGAGGTCGACAGCGAACCGATCGAGCTATTGGCCGACGACAGACCCGTCGACGTGGATGTCGACAGCGAACCAATCGAGCTGTTAGCCGACGACAGGCCGGTCGACGTGGAGGTCGAGAGCGAGCCGATCGAGCTGTTAGCCGACGACAGGCCGGTCGACGTGGACGTCGACAGCGAACCAATCGAGCTGTTGGCCGACGACAGGCCGGTCGACGTCGAAGTCGACAGCGAGCCAATCGAGCTGTTAGCCGACGACAGACCCGTCGAGGTCGAGGTCGAGAGCGAGTCAATCGAGCTGTTAGCCGACGACAGACCCGTCGACGTGGAAGTCGACAGCGAACCGATCGAGCTATTGGCGGACGAGAGGCCGGTCGACGTGGAAGTCGAGAGCGAACCGATCGAGCTGTTTGCCGACGACAGGCCGGTCGACGTCGAGGTCGAGAGCGAGCCAATCGAGCTGTTGGCCGACGAGAGGCCGGTCGACGTCGAGGTCGACAGCGAGCCGATCGAGCTGTTAGCGGTCGAGAGACCGGTCGACGTGGAAGTCGACAACGAACCGATCGAGCTGTTAGCCGTCGAGAGACCGGTCGACGTCGAAGTCGACAGCGAATCGATCGAGCTATTGGCCGACGACAGGCCGGTCGAGGTCGACGTGGACAATGATCCGATCGAGCTGTTGGCCGACGAGAGACCGGTCGACGTGGAGGTCGAGAGCGAACCGATCGAGCTGTTGGCCGACGACAGACCCGTCGAGGTGGAGGTCGAGAGCGAGCCGATCGAGCTATTGGCCGACGACAGGCCGGTCGACGTGGAAGTCGACAGCGAACCGATCGAGCTATTGGCCGACGAGAGGCCGGTCGACGTCGAGGTCGACAGCGAGCCGATCGAGCTGTTAGCCGACGAGAGGCCGGTCGACGTCGAGGTCGACAGCGAGCCGATCGAGCTGTTAGCGGTCGAGAGACCGGTCGACGTGGAAGTCGACAACGAACCGATCGAGCTGTTAGCCGTCGAGAGACCGGTCGACGTCGAAGTCGACAGCGAATCGATCGAGCTATTGGCCGACGACAGGCCGGTCGAGGTCGACGTGGACAACGATCCGATCGAGCTGTTGGCCGACGACAGACCCGTCGAGGTAGAAGTCGACAGCGAACCAATCGAGCTATTCGCCGACGACAGGCCGGTCGACGTGGAGGTCGAGAGCGAGCCGATCGAGCTATTCGCCGACGACAGACCCGTCGAGGTGGACGTCGACAGCGAACCAATCGAGCTGTTGGCCGACGACAGACCCGTCGAGGTGGACGTCGACAGCGAACCAATCGAGCTGTTCGCCGAGGAGAGACCGGTCGAGGTCGACGTCGAGAGCGAACCAATCGAGCTGTTGGCCGACGACAGGCCGGTCGACGTGGAGGTCGAGAGCGAACCAATCGAGCTGTTGGCCGACGACAGACCCGTCGACGTGGAAGTCGACAGCGAACCGATCGAGCTGTTCGCCGACGACAGGCCGGTCGAGGTCGAGGTCGACAGCGAACCGATCGAGCTGTTGGCCGACGACAGGCCGGTCGACGTGGAGGTCGAGAGCGAACCGATCGAGCTATTGGCCGACGACAGGCCCGTCGAGGTCGACGTGGACAACGAACCGATCGAGCTGTTGGCCGACGACAGGCCCGTCGACGTGGAGGTCGAGAGCGAACCAATCGAGCTATTGGCCGACGAGAGGCCCGTCGAGGTCGAGGTCGACAGCGAATCGATCGAGCTGTTGGCCGACGAGAGGCCCGTCGACGTGGAGGTCGAGAGCGAGCCGATCGAGCTGTTGGCCGACGACAGGCCGGTCGACGTGGAGGTCGAGAGCGAGCCGATCGAGCTATTCGCCGACGACAGGCCGGTCGAGGTGGAGGTCGACAGCGAGCCGATCGAGCTATTGGCCGACGACAGACCCGTCGAGGTGGAGGTCGAGAGCGAACCAATTGAGCTGTTAGCCGACGAGAGGCCCGTCGACGTCGAGGTCGACAGCGAGCCAATCGAGCTGTTCGCCGACGACAGGCCGGTCGACGTGGAGGTCGAGAGCGAGCCGATCGAGCTATTGGCCGACGACAGGCCGGTCGAGGTCGACGTGGACAACGAGCCGATCGAGCTATTGGCCGACGAGAGGCCCGTCGAGGTCGAGGTCGACAGCGAATCGATCGAGCTGTTGGCCGACGAGAGGCCCGTCGACGTGGAGGTCGAGAGCGAGCCGATCGAGCTGTTGGCCGACGACAGGCCGGTCGACGTGGAGGTCGAGAGCGAGCCGATCGAGCTATTCGCCGACGACAGGCCGGTCGAGGTGGAGGTCGACAGCGAGCCGATCGAGCTATTGGCCGACGACAGACCCGTCGAGGTGGAGGTCGAGAGCGAACCAATTGAGCTGTTAGCCGACGAGAGGCCCGTCGACGTCGAGGTCGACAGCGAGCCAATCGAGCTGTTCGCCGACGACAGGCCGGTCGACGTGGAGGTCGAGAGCGAGCCGATCGAGCTATTGGCCGACGACAGGCCGGTCGAGGTCGACGTGGACAACGAGCCGATCGAGCTATTGGCCGACGACAGGCCGGTCGACGTGGAAGTCGACAACGAACCGATCGAGCTGTTGGCCGACGACAGACCCGTCGAGGTGGAAGTCGACAGCGAACCAATCGAGCTGTTCGCCGACGACAGGCCGGTCGACGTGGAAGTCGACAGCGAACCAATCGAGCTGTTCGCCGACGACAGGCCGGTCGACGTGGAAGTCGACAGCGAACCGATCGAGCTATTCGCCGACGACAGGCCGGTCGACGTGGAAGTCGACAGCGAACCAATCGAGCTGTTCGCCGACGAGAGGCCGGTCGACGTCGAAGTCGACAGCGAACCAATCGAGCTGTTGGCCGACGACAGACCCGTCGACGTCGAAGTGGACAGCGACGAAATGGCGCTGGTCGCGCTACCAACCTGTGCGGCGACCGAATAGAGCTGGCTGCCGTTGACCGCGTCGGTGCTGCTCGACGTTACCTGGCCGGCGGCGACGTTGGTGATTTGCCGCTCGTTGTTGGCGCTGCCGACGCTGACTGTGCCGACCGGCGAAGTGCCTGCAAAGCCGTCGAACGTGACGCCACCAACGGTCGCGCTGCTCGTGGCAGACGCCGTGTTGGTCTGCGAGTTGGCGCCGAGCGCAACGGAATTGTTGGTGCCGGCGACGGCGCCGGTGCCGATGGCGACGGCGTCGGTGCCGGTCGCGGTGCTGTCGGCGCCGGTCGAATTCGCGTGGAAGTACTTGATGCCCTGGCTGTTGATGTTGTTGATCGCCGAGCCGACGCTGTTGGCGGTCGTCGTCGTGCCGTTCGCGTTGTAGGTCGTGTACGCCGGAGCGGAGACCGTCCCGGTCGTCGGATCGTACTTGGACCCGCCGCCGAGTGCCGATGCCGTGCTGTTGCCGAGGTTGTCCGTCTTGACCGTGACCGAGCTCAGGCCGGTCGACAGCGAACCGATCGAGCTCGTGGCCGACGACAGGCCGGTCGACGTCGACGTCGACAGCGACAGGACCGTGCTGTTGGTCGAGCTCAAGCCGGTCGACAGCGAACCGATCGAGCTGGTGGCCGACGAGAGACCGGTCGACGCGGAAGTCGACAGCGACGTGACGCCGGTGGACAGCGAAGAGATCGAGCTGTTGGCCGACGAGAGACCGGTCGACGCGGAGGTCGAGAGCGACGTGACGCCGGTGGACAGCGAACCAATCGAGCTGTTAGCCGACGACAGGCCGGTCGACGCGGAAGTCGACAGCGACGTGACGCCGGTGGACAGCGAAGAGATCGAGCTGTTGGCCGACGAGAGACCCGTCGACGTCGAGGTCGAGAGCGAGCCGATCGAGCTGTTAGCCGACGAGAGACCGGTCGACGCGGAAGTCGACAGCGACGTGACGCCAGTGGACAGCGAACCGATCGAGCTGTTAGCCGACGAGAGGCCGGTCGACGCGGAGGTCGACAGCGACGTAACGCCGGTGGACAGCGAACCGATCGAGCTGTTGGCGGACGACAGGCCAGTCGACGTAGAGGTCGACAGCGAACCAATCGAGCTGTTAGCGGACGAGAGGCCAGTCGACGCGGAGGTCGACAGCGACGTAACGCCGGTGGACAGCGAACCGATCGAGCTGTTGGCGGACGACAGGCCAGTCGACGTAGAGGTCGAGAGCGAGCCGATCGAGCTGTTCGCCGACGAGAGACCGGTCGACGCGGAGGTCGACAGCGACGTAACGCCGGTGGACAGCGAACCGATCGAGCTGTTGGCCGACGACAGACCCGTTGACGTAGAGGTCGACAGCGAACCGATCGAGCTATTGGCCGACGAGAGACCGGTCGACGCGGAAGTCGACAGCGACGTGACGCCAGTGGACAGCGAACCGATCGAGCTGTTAGCCGACGAGAGGCCGGTCGACGCGGAAGTCGACAGCGACGTGACGCCGGTGGACAGCGAACCGATCGAGCTGTTGGCCGACGAGAGGCCGGTCGACGCGGAAGTCGACAGCGACGTGACGCCGGTGGACAGCGAACCGATCGAGCTGTTAGCCGACGAGAGACCCGTCGACGCGGAAGTCGACAGCGACGTGACACCGGTGGACAGCGAGCCAATCGAGCTGTTAGCCGACGACAGACCCGTCGACGTGGAGGTCGACAACGAACCAATCGAGCTATTCGCCGACGACAGACCGGTCGACGCAGAAGTCGACAGCGACGTGATGCCGGTGGACAGCGAACCGATCGAGCTGTTGGCCGACGACAAACCGGTCGAAGCCGACGTCGACAGGCTCACGATGCTCGACGTCGTCGTGCTCGCGACCGAGTAGAGCTGGCTGCCGTTGATCGCGTCGGTGCTGGCCGAGGTGACGACACCAGCGGCAACGTTCTGGATGCGGCGCTCGTTGCCTGCCGTACCGACGCTGACGACGCCGTTGGCGCCGTTTGAGCCGGCAAAGTTGCTGAACGTCTGGCCACCGATCGTCGCGGAGCTGACCGTATCCGTACCGCCGGTCACCGGGGTCGCTGCACCACCCGTCGTCGCCGAGTTGTTGCCGAGGGCAACGGAGTTGGCCACGTTGGCCACCGACAGGTAACCCAGCGCCAGCGCGTTGCCGGCCGAAGCGGTCGACTGGTAGCCCATCGCGACTGCATTACCGTTGCCGCTTGCGGTCGCGAAAGACCCGATCGCAATATTGCCGGCTTGGGACGCCGTGGTTGTCTGGCCGATCGCAACGCTCTGGACCGCACTTGCTGTGGCGACGCCAAGCGCCACGCTGCCCCCGCCGGCAGCGTTGGCATTGACACCGATCGCGGTCGCATAGTTCGCCGTCGCGGAACTGCCGTTGCCGTAAGCGGCGGCAGGCGCCGAAGCGCCGCCCGCATACGACGAAGCGCCGACCGCGGTCGAACCCGCGTAAGTCGCCTTGGCACTGCTGCCGATACCGACCGAACCCGCACCCGTCACGCTGTTGGCACTGCCCAACGCAACCGCGCCGGTGCCGTTCGCCGAGTTGCCGTTGCCGAGCGTGACCGCACCCGTGCCGCTGGCCGAGTTGCTGGTGCCGAGCGCGACTGCGCCGTCGCCGCTGGCCGTCTGCGCGCGACCGATCGCCACGGCGCCGCCAGTCGCGGAACCGCTGTTGGCGGTCGTGCCCGACGAGCCGATGGCGACGTTCTGGCCCATCGCGCCGGAGACGACGCCGTCGCCTTGCGCGATGCCGTACGCGCCATTGACGGTTGCACCGCGACCGATCGCGATACCCGAAGTGGCGCTCGACGTGACGGACGACTGCCCGCCGATCGCGATGCCGTCCGAAGCGGCCGACTGAGCGCCCTTGGTTGCATTGCTGCCGATAGCAACCGCACCGTTACCTGAAGCGATGGTCGAGTTTGCGTACGAAAGCGGGGTCGTGCCGTTGCCGGCTGCGCCGCCGATCGCGACGGAGTTCAGTGCATTTGCGGTTGAGCCGAAACCCAGCGCAGTCGAGCCGACACCGCTCGCGGTCGTTTCGAGACCGGCGGCGGTGCCCCACATGGCGGCCGAGCTGAGGAAGCCCTGAGCGGTGCCGCCCTTGCCGGTTACCTGGGCGTAGGTGCCGTAAACCGTCGCGGCGAGGTTGTTGCCGCCGGACGCGTTACAGCCCGTCACGGTCGACCACGTGCCTGAACCGTCGGTGGGATAGGCGTTCGTATCGCCCATCGTCGTTCGACCGGCAGCGGTACTGCCGCTCGAGGACGAGCAGCTCGACACCGAGAATTGCCCGAAGCTGTTGACGGTTCCGGGTATGTAGGTTGCCGCGCTCGCGAGCGAAGGCAACGCGACCGCCAGTGTGGCGGCGATGGCGACCACAACAGCCGACTTGTTCGGCTTGCCCCGTGCCGAATCGATTTCCGATGCCGCGACCCAGGCGCCAAGAGCTTCGTTCCAGATCGAGCGGTATGTGCGGTTCATGTCCTGCTACCTCCAAATGTGCACGCCACACACCGGTCTCTTTCGTTAGAGGATTACTCCGTGCGCTCGCGCGAATCTCAAAATTGATGGGCGGAGTTTATTGGATCGGGATTTTTTAAATTGACAAAGAGTGATAAATGGAGGGTTTTGAAAGTTAAAGGATGGTCAATACATCGTGTTTTGATGCATTGCCGCTGAATGCGTTTGAAGGGTGTAAGAATGCTCGTTGTAGTGTTCTGTTGGTGCGCTTGGAATTCTATTTTTCGCATGAAAATCAATTGGTTACGTAGGTTTTGTGCGGCAGGTTACACATCCGAGGAGCTCAAACGTAAGACAAATGAAATAGCAAACGTTTGCGCATCAGGCAATCCTTTCATGAATGTAATGTTGTTGGGTGTGCGAATGGATAATATGGTTACTATCTTGTTAATTTGTTAATTCAGGATTTGAGTGTCGATTTTCTATTGATTTTGTGTGTTATCTATAAATCAATTTAATCTGGAATTTCGACTATCGGGCTGTGCTGATATGCGCATCCTGGGTGCGACGGTGGCCCGCGCGACGGGCGTTTCGGGCCGGTTGGGGCGTCGAATTTGTAAAAAAGTGCTACAGAGCGGTGGGCCGGGCCGTCATCATTCGTCTTTCGAATTTGTCCTATTGACTGTTTCGGTTATGTTGATATTCGGGCGGGATTCGGAGAGGGGGTAAACCCGTCCGGGAGGCGTGACCCGCTTCCGCTTTGGGCCGGCTGGCGACAGGGTGTGAATGACGCTGGCCGGCATGGGTGGCGGCGCCGCCGAATCATCGGATCCTGGGTGTGACAATTTGTCCGGGCGCGGCGCACGCGCGCCGAAGCTCCAGAAAAAAGGGATGGATCAAATGGGGCGGGCGCGGCACATCCGGCAGCCGGATGCAACGCGTGCGATGGGGCAATTTCGAGCCGTCGGCGGGCCGGGCAGCCCAAGGAATACGGTTCGGCGTGCAAGTGCGACGAGCACGCATCGAGGTTCGAACGGGACGCAGGGCACGGAACAGAACGGATGCATCGATCGCAGCGGATCGTCTGCTGCGTGCCCGGATGCGAAAGAAGCGACTGCGAGCCGCCGGATTCCGGCGCAACTCGGGCCGTCCCGGCGTGACGATCGTCGACGGGCGTTGCCCGGTTGCTCGACCGGGCAACCGGGCCCTGTCCCGAGCGGTTGCCTTACTTCTTGAGAAGCCGCAACGCGAACCGCGCCATGCGCGGCACGAACATCGGGCGCAGCAGGCGCGTGTCATAGCCGGCCATCCGCCGGTCGTTCTCCGCAAGACACAGTTCGATCAGCTCGCGCGGGTTGAGCGCGTCGCCGATGTCGGCGGTGCCGGTCGCCGGGAAGTTCGCGTCGCGCGCGACGCCGTCGGAATCGATGCCGCGCGCGATGCCGATGCGTTCACGAATCAAATGCACCCACACGGCCGCGACCCGCGCGAAGAACCACGGCCGGCGCCACCACGGCAGGCTGCGCCAGTACCACGCGTACCAGTTCACGAAGAACAGGATGTGGCGGCCTTCTTCCTGGATCACCGGTTCGAAGGTGTCGACGAGTTCGGGCGGGAAGTAGCCGGAGCGCTGCGCGGAACGGAACAGCCCGAACGCGAAGAAGCTGTCGATGCATTCGCTGAAGCCCGTGACGATCCACCACCACTCGGGATCTTTCGGCGCGGGATAGGGCGGCTCGGGAGCGAGCCGGATGCCGTAGGCCTCGACCAGCTTCGACAGCACGACCTTGTGGCGGGCTTCCTCGCCGCCGTCCATCTCGAGCGCGCGGCGCAGCAGCGGATTGTCGATCGTCGCCGCATAGGTCGCGACGCGGATCGATGCGCGGCCTTCGGTTTGCACCGCGATGTCCCAGATCGGCAGCGACGTGAGCCGTTTGAGCTCGGCGGGCTTGAGCGCGGGCCAGTCGATCACCGCCGGCTTGTACGGGTTGTGTGTGTCGAGCAGCATGCGGCAGAACATCTGCATGTGCGCATCGGAACCGATCCGGACCGGACCCGGCCTCTCGAAGGTCCAGTTGCGCATTGCGTGATCTGCTGCTGCATGCTCTTCCTGCAGCGTGTCACTCATGGCTGTTGCTATGCGATTACGGGTCGAAAGATTCTTGCATAGCTTCCGTAAACGCGTATTTTCGAGCGGCCATGCGCGCGCCGGTCACGCGTGCGTGTCGACCCAGAGGCGGCCCCAGCGGGACGCGTAGGCCAGCGCGTGCTCTTCCTCGAAGAAGAAATCGATCGCGTCGAACGACACGGCGCGCGGCGACGGGCCGCCGCTTGCCTTCTCGATCGTCAGGTTGGCGGCGAACAGCCCGTTCGGCAACCGGGCGGCAGCGGGGGCGACTTCGTAGCCCTTGTAGCGGATCGTACGGTTCATGGCGTGCGCGGAGAAAGTTCGGAGGTTCAGCGTACGAAAACCCACCCGTGGCGTGAACCAATCTTTCGGCCAATGCAAATCACGCGGTGGGCCGAATCGTTATCGGCGCGGGGCAAGGGCAGCAGGGAGAGGCGTCGATGTGCGCGGCGCGTGGCCGCTCGTCCGATGCACGCCGCCCGCGCCGGCGAATCGGGTCGGCCGGGCGCGGGCGGTGGAAGGCGGGGAAGTTACTGGTTGGCGATCTTCAGCACGGGCGCGAGCGCATCGACCGATGCCGCATGCGACGCCGCGCGATGCGATGCGAACGCGAGCGCGAACTCGGCCGCCTGCGTGCCGACCGTCTCGAGCTGGGCGACGACCTTCGGATCGGAGCAACTGTCGGCGCTGTCGAAGCGCGTTTCGAGCGTGTTCACGGTCGCGCCGAACGGCGTCGGCCAGCCGCGCAGCGCGTGCACGATCGAACGCAGCGACGTCAGCACGGTGCCGGCCGCCTGCCAGCCGTAGGCGGTGACGATCAGGCCGACCGCGCGCCCGTCGAGATAGGGGCGATCGTCCGCGCGCAGTTCCTCGAGCGTGTCGAGCGCGTTCTTCACGAGGCCGGAGACGCCGCCGTGATAGCCGGGCGTCGCGATGATGATCGCGTCGGCCTGGCGCACGGCGTCGATCAGTTCGCGCTGCGCGTCGGTCAGCGTTTTGTGTTCGGGCGCGTAGTGCGGCAGCGTATGCAGGAACGGGCCGTCGAACAGGCGCGTGCGTGCGCCGGCCGCCTGCGCACCGCGCAACGCGAACGACAGCGCACGTTCGGTCGACGACGCTGCCCGGGTGGTACCGCCAATGCCGACGACGAACGGGCGGCGGTGTTGATCGAATGCAGTCAAGGGGCGCTCCTTGGGGATGGCTTGCCCGGCTAAGCACAGGCTTAAAACCCAGATGGTAACGACCCCGCCGCCACTCTGAAAACGACTTTTCGTTCTATCGATATGCCGCGCGGCAGGGGCAATCGTGTGCGCGGCCGTCCAGATCGATAGCAGAAATGCTTGGTTGGGAGGGCGGGCCGTGGTCGATAAGATGGGCCCGTCTCCTCCTTGATGTCTCTACTGACATGGGTTGGCCCCGCCGCGCGGATGCAGGCGGGGCTTTTTTTTGCCCCGGTCGGGAAAAGGGGCGCGATATGCGGGGCCGTTGCCCGTTACTCGAATACCGGCCGGAAGAAGCTGCGCTCGTAGCTGACGATGCAGCGCGTGTCCTCCGCGTAGCGGAACGCGGCCTGGCAGGCCGGATCGTCGATCGAGCGTTCGCGGTAGCGCTCGTATTCGGCGAGGCTCGGGAACGAGAACATCGCGAGCGCAATGTTGTTCGCCCCTTCGGACGGCAGGAAGTAGCCGTGATGCGTGCCGCCGAATTTTTCGACGAGCGGAATCCACATCTTGCCGTAGGTCTCGAACTGGTCGAGCTTGTACGGATCGATGACGTAGCGAAGGTAGCAGGTGACCATGAGCGCGCTCGGTGCGGGGAGGAACCAGCGAGTCTGGATGGCGCCGCCGCATGTGTCAACGGCGCGCGCCGCCGTGTGATCTGGCCGCGGGATGCGTTGCTTGCGCAAACAACGATCGACGCGTTTTCATGCGTTCGCAACGACCCACGCAGCGCCGCGACACGCACCGTCTCTACCGCCTCTCACGCACGCATTTCCCCAAACTTTTACGACATTTTTTCTTGCGAGGGCAACCAGCGCGCTCATAGACTTCGGGCATCCCAACCAAGGAGCAAGGCAATGTCGATACCCTGGAACGCGATCGCCGAACACACGCCTGCCGCGCCGCCTTCGGTGTGCGCCGATCGGGTGATCGTGCGGCGTTTCGATCCGGCCTTCGACAGTTATGCACAACTCACGCCGATGCTGCATCGCGCGTTCGCGCGGCTCGGCGCGATGGGGCTCAACTGCACGTGCGTCGACCAGAGCGAGGACGTCACGCGCCGTCGCGCGGAAGCGGGCGAGTGCTACGTCGCCGTGTGCGGCGGGCGGGTGATCGGCACGGCCACGCTGTATGCGACCGATCCGTCGTCGGCGTGCTCGCTGTACCGGCGCGAAGGCGTCGCGAGCGTGCGGCAGGTGGCGGTGGACCCCGATTGCCAGAGCCGCGGGATCGGCGCGTTGCTGCTGTCGTTCGCCGAGCAGTGGGCCGCGTTGCGCGGCTATACGCTGCTCGCACTCGATACGCCGCATCCCGCTTCGCACTTGCTGGCGTTCTACGGCGCGCAGGGTTTCGACGTCGTCGACGTGATGCGCTTCGACGGCAAGCGTTACGACAGCGCGATCCTCTGCAAGCGGCCCGTCGCGCAGGTTGCACGTCGCGTGTCGCCGGCGTCGCGCATGGCCGTACGCGTGGCGGCCGTGCGGCGTCTTGCCTATGCGTTGCCGTCGCGCGTGGTCGCGGTGGCCCGGCGCGATCTGCATGTGCGACGTGGCGCAGGCTGGGCAGCGCGACGCGCGGCCGGTGCCGCGAGCTGCCGCTCGTCGCCGTGGCGGCCGCGTCAGCACGGGCGCTACACGTTCGGCTGAACGCCGCGCGCCGGTTCGTTTTCCTGCTTTGCCGCGTAAACGTCGTATGAGCGGAGTGTGGCGCTCCCGCTCGTGTACGGCCCTTGAGACACCCCCGCCGCGCCGCGGCGAAACGGACGTTTACGCGCTTTTTATACCTTGACGCGATCCTTTGCCGCGATCTTCACGCGAACCTTCATAAGATGGTTTCGTGGAAACGGAAGCCGCACGCGAAAACGCGCGAAGGCAGCCGGCTCGCCTGAGCGATGCCGGATGCCGCTGCGCGGGCGTGCCGGCAAAAGGAAACCGCCATGTCTCTCTCACCCATGCCTGGCCCGCGCCCCGCGCAGCCAGCTCATCCGCGCACGGCCGTGCGCTCGATGTTCGATCCCGCGCTCGTGCGCCCCGCGATCGCCGATTCGTTCAGGAAACTCACGCCGCGTACGCAGTTCCGCAATCCGGTGATGTTCTGCGTGTACGTCGGCAGCATCCTGACCACGATCCTGTGGAGCGCCGCGCTGTTCGGCCAGGCCGAAGCACCCGCCGGCTTCATCGTCGCGATCGCGCTGTGGCTGTGGTTCACCGTGCTGTTCGCGAACTTCGCCGAGGCGCTCGCCGAAGGGCGTTCAAAGGCGCAGGCCGCATCGCTGCGCAGTGCGAAACACAACGTGGTCGCGAAAAAGCTCGCGGCGCCGCGTGCGAAGGCTCCCGTCGAGGTGATGGCGTCGACCGACCTGCGCAAAGGCGACGTCGTGCTCGTCGAAACCGGTGACACGATCCCGGCCGACGGCGACGTGATCGAAGGTGTCGCGTCGGTCGACGAATCGGCGATCACCGGCGAATCCGCGCCGGTGATCCGCGAGGCGGGTGGCGACTTCTCGTCGGTGACGGGCGGCACGCGCGTGCTGTCCGACTGGATCGTCGTGCGGGTCGCCGTCAATCCGGGCGAGGCGTTCCTCGACCGGATGATCGCAATGGTCGAAGGGGCGAAGCGCAAGAAGACGCCGAACGAGATCGCGCTGACGATCCTGCTCGTCGCGTTGACGATCGTGATGCTGCTCGCGACCGCCACCCTGCTGCCGTTCTCGACGTTCGCGGTCGAAGCGATGAAGGCCGGCCACGTCGTGACGATCACCGCACTGGTTGCACTGCTCGTGTGCCTGATCCCGACGACGATCGGCGGCCTCTTGTCCGCGATCGGCGTGGCCGGGATGAGCCGGATGATGCAGGCGAACGTGATCGCGACGTCGGGCCGCGCGGTGGAAGCCGCCGGCGACGTCGACGTGCTGCTGCTCGACAAGACCGGCACGATCACGCTCGGCAACCGCCAGGCGTCGGCGTTCGTGCCCGCGCCGTTCGTGACCGAGGAAGCGCTGGCCGATGCCGCGCAGCTGTCGTCGCTGGCCGACGAAACGCCGGAAGGCCGCAGCATCGTCGTGCTCGCGAAGCAGCGTTTCAACTTGCGCGAGCGCGACATGCATGCGCTGCATCCGGTGTTCCTGTCGTTCAGTGCGCAGACGCGGATGAGCGGCGTCGATCTACCCGGTCGCGAGATCCGCAAAGGCGCGGCGGACGCGATCAAGCATTACGTCGAGTCCCACGGTGGCCGCGTCACGCGCGAAGTCGAAGCGGTCGTGACCGACATCGCGCGCCGCGGCAGCACGCCGCTCGCGGTGGCGGAGCGTGTCGACGGTGTCGCGCGCGTGCTCGGCGTGATCGAGCTGAAGGACATCGTGAAGGGCGGCATCAAGGAGCGCTTCGCGGAACTGCGCAAGATGGGCATCAAGACCGTGATGGTGACGGGCGATAACCGGCTGACGGCCGCGGCGATCGCGGCGGAAGCGGGGGTCGACGATTTCCTCGCGGAAGCGACGCCGGAAACCAAGCTCGCGACGATCCGTGAGCACCAGGCGGTCGGCCGCCTCGTCGCGATGACGGGCGACGGTACCAACGACGCGCCCGCGCTCGCGCAGGCCGACGTGGCGGTTGCGATGAACACCGGCACGCAGGCGGCGAAGGAGGCCGGCAACATGGTCGACCTCGACTCGAACCCGACGAAGCTGATCGAGATCGTCGAGATCGGCAAGCAGATGCTGATGACGCGCGGCTCGCTGACGACGTTCTCGATCGCGAACGACGTCGCGAAGTATTTCGCGATCATCCCGGCCGCATTCGCGACGACGTATCCGCAACTGCGCGTGCTCGACGTGATGCACCTCGCGTCGCCGGCGTCGGCGATCCTGTCGGCGGTGATCTTCAACGCGCTGATCATCGTCGCGTTGATCCCGCTCGCGCTGAAGGGCGTGCGCTATCGTCCGCTCGGCGCGGCGCCGCTGCTGCGCCGCAACCTGCTGCTGTACGGACTCGGCGGCGTGCTGCTGCCGTTCCCGTTCATCAAGCTGATCGACATGGTGCTGGTGGCATGCGGATGGGTTTGAACATGCGCGCGCATCGCGCACCGGACGAAGGCGCAGCCGGATGAGCGAGCCGACCGTCGTCATCGTGATCGTCGACGAAGACAGGTTCATCCGGCATTTCGTCCGTGTCGCGCTGAAGGCCGAACACATGCACGTCGTCGAGGCCGCGACCGGTGCGGCGGGCGTGGCGGCCGTCGGTGCACGACGGCCCGACCTGATCGTCGCGGACACGAACCTGCGAGACCTCGGCGGCACCGAACTGATCCGCGCGCTGCGCGCGTGCTCGGCCGCGCCGCTGATCGTGCTGTCGGCGCTGAGCGCGGAAAGCGACAAGGTGGCCGCACTCGACGCGGGCGCGGACGACTACCTGACCAAGCCGTTCGGCGCCGCCGAGCTGATCGCGCGGATTCGCGCACATCTGCGGCGGCAAGCCGGCGGCGGGCGCATCGATGCGGTGTGTGTCCGCTTCGGCGACGTGACCGTCGATCTCGGCGATCGCCAGGTGTTGCGCGGGGGCACACGCGTGCATCTGAGCCCGATCGAATTCCGGCTGCTGGCCGTGCTCGCGCATCACGCGGGGCGGCTGCTTACGCACGATCGTCTCCTGAGCGAAGTGTGGGGCACGGCGCACGGCAAGGATGCGCACTACCTGCGCGTGTACGTCGGCCACCTGCGGCGCAAGCTGGAGTGCGATCCGCGGCGGCCCGCATACATCGTGACGGAGATGGGCGTCGGCTACCGGCTGGCCGGCGCGCAGTAGCGACGCGCTCAGGGGTTCGCGGCCGTGCGCAGTGCGTCGCTCGCCGCGTCGTTCGAACGGCGCAGCTGCGCATCGAATTGCTGCACGCGCAGCGCAACCCGCTGCGCATAGCGCTTCGTGCCGCCGTTGTAGCGCACGAGCGCGGTTTCGACGTCGCCGTCCGCGTCGTCGAGATAGCCGCGGAAGATGGCCGCGCCGATCCGCACGTTGGTGGCCGGATCAGAGAGGTCCTTCACATGCGCGACGAGATCGCGATGGGCGGTGGGCAGCACCTGCATCAATCCGCGCGCACCGGCGACACTGACCGCATGGCGATCGAAGCCCGACTCGACCGCGATGATCGCGAGCAGCAGCGCTGGCGCGAGCCCGTAGCGATCCGATTCGGTCTGCACCGCGCGCGCGATCGTGCGCGCATCGGCATATGCGATGTGAAAGCGGTTGCGCAGCGCGGTGACGATCGTGTCGAGGGTGGGGGGCGGCGAGGCTTCGGGCGTGCTGGCGGCGGTGACCGGCGCGGCGGGCGTGTCGTCGGCATGCGCGGGCAATGCGATCGACAGCGGCAGCGCGATCGTGAATGGTAGCAGCAGCCGCTTCAGCCGCAGGGCCGGGGGCACGCGCAGGCGTGGCGCCGGCCGGTCATACGATGGATAGGTTTCCTGCATGTCGTCGCATCGTGGTTCCGATGCGACGACTGTACGCAGTTATGCATTGCGACCGTCGAAAGAAACCGGCACGCGAGATAAACGGCGCGTAAAGACGGGCAGCGGGCGGTGTGCATGACCGCGCGGCGTCACTCGTCGCGGCCGTGCGTATCGCCCCCGCCTTTCGCGAGGCGCCATGCAATCGTGCCGAGCACGCCGACCGCGACGATCAGCGCGCCCCACAGCACGAGGCGGCGCGGCGCGTCCGTATCGGCGGCCGGTGCCGGCGCGACCGCCGATACCGGCAACGCCGCACCGACGCGCGCGGGCCGCACTTCGGGCGCCATGCCGACCAGCAGCGCGTCGCGGCTCACGGCCGACGACACGCGCGACGCGTCGCCGACGCCAAGCGTAAACGGCGGCGTGCCGCGCGCGACGAACGTCAGCGCGGCCGGATGCCAGCCGATCGCGACGGCCGGCTGGCCGCCGCCGAAGCCGCCGTTGCGCATGTCGACGACGATCCGCCACGCGCGATCCGTATTCGCCGCGAACTCGAGCGGCGGATTGCGCTGCTCGCCGGCCTTGCCCTGCAGCCGGAACAGCACGGCGCCCGCGACGTCGCGCCACGGCGCCTGCGCGTCGGCGCGGCTCTGCAGCGTCGCGCGCGCGACGGTATTCGGCTGCGGCAGGTCGATGCGTACGCGGTCGACCGGATACGCGCCATCGGTGTCGAACAGGTACTCGCCGGGCGTGCCGCCCGCACGCACGCGAACGGCATCGCGCCATTGGCGCGGCACGGAGGCGGTGTCGGTCCCGTGCGCGTTGCGCGGGTGCGTCTCGACGTCGATCGACGCGATCGCGGGCGCGCCGTCGAGCCAGTCGAGCCGCAGGTAGCGCGGCGCCGCGCCTTCGAGCGCGATACGCTCCTGCACCAGCATGTCGTCGCCGTGGCCCACCTTCAGCAGCTGCGTGCTGCCGAGCGACCGCCAGCTGCGCAGGTCGTCGCTGGCTTCGACGGCGACACGCCCCTGGTAGCTGTTGTCACCCACGTGTACGAGCAGCGCGTCGATGTCGCCGTCCGCATGCGACAGGTCGACGAGATCCGCGCCGTGCTTCGCGCGTGCCGGTGCGGCGACGCCCGCGCGCAGCGCGCCGTCCGGGCCGACCGTCACGCCGAGCGGCGCGTTGCCGTTGTCGGCGCGCGCGGGCGGCAGCGGGAACCAGTGCACCGGCGTGCGCGCAGGCGGCACGGCGGGCGTGGCCACGGCGGGCGCGTCGAGCGAATACGGCACCGGCTCGCCCGCGCCGTTGAAGATGCGCACGTCGCCGAGATCGTCGCGCCGGCTCGCCGCATAGACGGGCTGCGGCACGGTGAGCTGGTAGTACGCGGCGGCGCCGTCCAGGTCGAGCGAGAAGCGCTGCGTGCCGCGCCCGGCACCCGGCGTGCCGTCGGCCGCTGCGACCGACGCGAGCAGGCTCAGTCCGAGCAGGGCGGCGCGTCGTTTCATGGTGTGTCGTCCTGTTGCGCGGCGGTTTTCGGCGGGAGCGGCGAGAAATAGCCGATCAACAGCAGCAGCACGCCGATGCCGATGAACGACACGATGCGCTCGATGCCGGTCACGTGCGACAGGTCGAACAGGAACAGCTTGACGACCGTGAGCGCGAGCAGCGCTGCGCCGACGAACCACAGCGGACGCAGCCCGCGGCGCGTGGCCCAGATCGTGATCGCGAGCGCGCAGAGCGTCCAGTACACGGAGACCGACGCCTGCACGAGCGTCGATTCCGCCATCGCACCGAGTTCGTACGGCACGCCGGCCCAGTGATGCAGTGTGCGCAGCAGGATCGCGTTCAGCCACAGGAACGCGGTGGCGCCGGCCGCACTCAGCAGCGCGACACGATAGTCGTCGAACGACCAGCCGAGCTTGCGCGCACGCACGAACCACGTCGCGGCGAGCGCATAGACGACCGCGAGCACGAGGTCGAGCGGGTTGAAGAGCGGCACGCGCGCCCAGCTTCCGCCGTCCTGCGTGAAGTTCGCGTAGAAGGTCCACACCCACATCACGACGATCAGCGGCAGCGACGCGAGCGCGCACACGCGGGCGATGCCGTCGCGGCGCGTCAGCCACATGCCGGCGAACGCGAACAGGCTCCAGCCGACCATGAACACCTGCTGGATGCCGAACGACGACAGCACGGTGTCGATGTCGTAGACCATGTGGAAGCGGTGATGCAGCGTGCGCAGCATCAGTGCGTTGAACCACAGGAACACGGTGGCGATGGCCGCGTAGTCGACGACGCGCGGATGCCACGCGATGCCGAGCGTTCGCAGGCGGCGCAGCCATACGGCGAACGCGACGAACACGAGGAACTGTGCGATGTCGAGCGGGTTGAGCAGCGGGAGCCAGAAGAGCGGCGCCGCGTTGCCGTCGCTGGTCACGCTGGCGATGCTCCACAGCCACAGCAGCGCGGCGAGCGGTGCCGCGCCCCACACCTGGTACGCGCGCGGGAACGCCGCGACGGGCCAGCGCAGGCGCGAGCCGGGGCCGGACACCAGCAGGAGCAGCGCGCCGAAGCCGTAGGCCCACGCGCTCCAGCTCCACGCGCCTTCGGGCACGTACGCGCGCAGGCGCCAGAAGCCTTCAAGCGACAGCAGCCCGCACAGGGTCCAGAACGTCAGCGTGTGCAGCGGCGCGAGGATGCCTGCGGCGATGGAATGCGCCGTGCCGTTCGCGGAATCGGTGCTTGCCGTGCCGCGCGACTGGCGCCACAGCAGCGCAAGGCCTGCGCCGACGGCGACGGGCCACGCGAACGCGCCCATTCCCGACAGCGGCGCTTCATGTGCATCGAACGCACGCAGCGCGAGCAGCGCCAGCACCGGCGTCAGCGCGAGCGCGGGCCATTCGGCGAGCGGCCACGCAAGCCGGCGGCGCGCGACGTGCGCGAGCCACGCGGTGCCGGCCGCGAACAGCGCGGTCGTATCGACGACGAAGCGGTCGGCATGCAGGTCGACGTGACGGCTCGCGTAGACGAGGATCTCGTGCAGGCCGCCGCTCACCCACCACAGCAGCCCCCACGCGGCAGCGGCGGCACCGATCTCGGGCATCCATGCATGCCATGCGCGCGCTTCGCTGCGCCCGTGCAGCCACCAGCCGGTGAACAGGCCTGCGAGCGCGATCAGCAGCATCGCGATGTACGGGCTGTTCAGCACCGGCAGCGCGGTGGCGTCGGCCGGCCCGAGCAGGCTCGTGAAGAACGCGCCGGCCGCGGCAACCTGCATCAGCAGCCCGAAGGCGAACCGCAGCATGCGCTTCTCGCGCACGCCGAGCCAGACGACAGCTGCGCCTTCGATCGCCCATGCGGCGCTGGTCGTCGGGCCCGAGAACGCGAGCGGCACGGCCAGCGTCGCGAAGATCACTGCGAGCGCGAGCGTGGATTCGAACAGCAGCGCGAGGCGGTCGCGGCGCCGCGCAAGCCACGCGGTGACCACGACGTAGAACGCCGACAGCGCGACGGCGCTCCACGCGAGCCCGAACGGCATGTCCTTCACGAGCGATGCCTGCAGCGCGGTCGCGACGATCGGCGTGCCGAACACGAGCGTGCCGTCCACGTAGTGCCGCAGCGCGAGTTCGCGCTTCACCGCATACAGCAGTGCGATGCCGACATACATCAGGAAGAACAGGATGAGGAACGGCTCGGTGCTCGCGAACAGCGCGGGGCGGTAGGCCGTCACGCCCCACGCCGAGCCGATCGTGAACGTGAACACGAAGCCGAGCAGGTTCAGCGGACGCCAGGCCTTGAACCACGCGATCGCGAAGATGCCCGCGTTCAGCAGCGCGTAGTAGCTGAACAGTGCGACGTGGTTGCCCTGGCCGGTCGACAGCAGCACCGGCGCGAGAAAGCCGCCGGCGCTGCCCATGAACGCGAGCGGCAGCGCGTTCTGCCGCACCGCGAGGAACGCGCTCAGCGCGCACACGGCGACCATCAGCGGGAACGCGGCGCCGACGGGCAGCAGCGCATAAAGCTTCGTCGCGGCGAAGATCGTCAGGTACAGGATGCCGACGCCCCCCCCTTGCAGCACGAGCCCGTACGCCGCGCGGCGCGCACGCACGCGCCAGCCGATCGCGAGCAGCGCGGCCGCGGCGAGCGCGGTGCCGGCGAGGCGGAATTCGATCGGCAGCATGTTGTTGTCGGCCGCGTACTTGAGCAGGAACGCGACACCGAAGAACAGCACGATGATCCCGACGCGCACGACCGTGTTGCCGCCGAGCAGCCAGTCGCGCGCGGCGCGGAAGGCGCGCTCGACGAGGTCGGGTTCGCGCGGCTTGGGCGGCGCGGGAGGAATCGACGGTGCAGGGGGCACGCGCGTTTCGCTTGCGCGGGTCGCCGCGGCCGGTGCCGGTATCGATGCCGGCGCAGCGGCGCGAACGGGTGCGGGGGCCGGTGCCGAAGCGGATGCCGGTGCGTCCGCGCGTGCGGCGGCCGGCTGCGCAGGCGGCCGCGGCGGCAGGGTGGCCGAAGGCGGGACGGGTGCGGATGGGGTGGCAGAGGCGGCGCTGATCGGCGTGTGCACCCTCGCGTCAGTCGTGGCCGAACCGGTCTTCGCACCGGCCAGCTGGCCGCGCAAAGACGCGACTTCGCGCGTCAGCGTTTCGACGGTTGCTTCGAGGCGCGCGACGCGCTCGGCAAGCGGAACCGGCGGCTGTACGGGTGGCGCCTGCATCGCGAACGTGTCGGGTGCAGCGCCCTTGGTCTTGCGCTTGCGCTGTTGCAGCGTGTTGTCGAGGCAGAACCCGATCGCGGCGCCGAGCACTGCGCCGGTGATGGCGGAGAAATCCCCGATCAATGCGGCAATCCCGCCCACGATGAAGCCGATTGCGGTAAAAGCCCAGTTCATCTCGCCTTGCTCCCTCTCTCGTATCGTTATCGGCCCGCGATCGGACTTGTGCCGATCGAGGCGGTGTCGGCATGGCCGGCAGGCGAACCGGCATGCGCGGCTGACAACGGTAGCCGCGTGGCGGCCTGCGTCGCGATCAGCCTGTTGGCGGGGAATGTATCACAGCGGCCGTCGCGGATTTTCCGGGGTGGCGCGGTATCGCGGCGCGCGCCGTCCGGTGTCGTCGCGCGGCTTTTTGCACGGTCATGCTTTTTATTGGTGAATGCTTCGCTCATTCGTCTGAGCAGATCGACGTGCGATCGGACGTGAAATTGTCGTAAAGCGACGCGTGCCCGATGCGAATCCGCGCAATACGCGACGCGATCTGCGTCGCGCTGCTGCGCACAAGTCCGACGCGCGATGCCCGCCGTTGTTGGTCGTGCGCGTATTGCGCCGCCGCAATCGGGTGCCGCCGCGTGCCGCGGCCCGCCCGGCGGGGCTGGAGGCCGTGTCGTATTTGCGCAAGCGTTTGTCGTAATTCGTCGGCAGGTCGGGGTTTTTTCTGGCAACTATGTAGGCACGCTATGACAAGCGCGAGTCCCCGCTACACGAGGAGAAGGTTTCGATGGATGCCCCCAAGGTCGTGGTCGAAGGTCTGTGCAAGGTGTTTGGAAGCAACCCGCAGCAGGCGCTCGACATGCTCGCCGCCGGCGCGACGAAGGACGAGGTGCTCAAGCGCACCGGTCAGGTCGTCGGCGTGCACAACGTCTCCTTCGATGTGCAGGAAGGCGAAATTTTCGTGCTGATGGGCCTGTCCGGCTCCGGCAAGTCGACGCTGATCCGCCTCGTGAACCGGCTGGTCGATCCAAGCGCCGGCAAGGTGATGATCGACGGGCTCGACGTCGCGTCGGCACGCCGCTCGGCGCTGACCGCGCTGCGCCGCAAGGACATGAGCATGGTGTTCCAGTCGTTCGCGCTGATGCCGCATCGCTCCGTGGTGTCGAACGCCGCGTTCGGCCTGGAAGTCGCGGGTGTCAGCAAGAAGGAACGCGAGCGCCGCGCGATGGAAGTGCTCGAGCAGGTCGGCCTCGCGCCGTTCTCGCACAAGCTGCCGTCCGAGCTGTCGGGCGGCATGCAGCAGCGCGTCGGCCTCGCCCGCGCGCTGGCTGTGAACCCGTCGCTGATGATCATGGACGAGGCGTTCTCCGCACTCGATCCGCTCAAGCGCCGGGAAATGCAGGATGTGCTGCTGCAACTGCAGAAGGAACAGCGCCGCACGATCATGTTCGTGTCGCACGATCTGGAGGAGGCGCTGCGCATCGGCAACCGCATCGCGATCATGGAAGGCGGTCGCCTCGTGCAGGTCGGCACGCCGCAGGACATCATCGCGAACCCGGCCGACGATTACGTGCGTGCGTTCTTCGACGGTATCGACACCAGCCGCTACCTGACGGCCGGCGACCTGATGCAGACGGGCGCCGTGCCGATCGTATCGAAGTGCGATGCCGCGAACGTCGCGGCGACGCTGAACGGCAGTGCCGACTATGCGTTCGTGCTTGATGCGCAACGCAAGCTTCGCGGCTTCGTCACGCGCGATGCGATCGGTCAGGCGACGCCGTCCGTGAGCCCGATCGAATCCATCCGCCGCGATGCGTCGCTCGAACATGTCGTCGCGCGCGTGGTCGCGAGCCCGAATGCACTGCCTGTCGTCGACGATGACGGCTGCTACTGCGGCTCGGTCGATCGTGCGCTCATCCTGAAGGCCATCACGCGTTCGCGAGGTTCCCATGTCTGAAATGATTCCGCTCGGTACCTGGGTCGACCAGTCCGTTCACTACCTGCTCGACCACGACGCCAAGACGTTCGACACGATCGGTCAGGCGATCGAGGGGCTCGCGGCATTCGTCGAGCACAGCCTGCAGGCGATCCCGATGTGGATGATGATGGCGATCTTCATCGGCGTCGGGCTGTGGCGGGTGGGCTGGCGCTTCGCGCTGTTCACCACCGCGTCGCTGCTGCTGATCTTCGCGACGGGCTTCTGGGATCAGACCGTCATCACGCTCGGCCTCACGCTGTCGTCGACGATCATCAGCCTCGTGCTCGGCATCCCGCTCGGCGTCTGGGCGGCGAAGAGCAAGTGGGTGGCCGCGATCGTGCGCCCGATCCTCGACCTGATGCAGACGATGCCCGCGTTCGTCTACCTGATTCCGGCCGCGATGCTGTTCGGTCTCGGCCGCGTGCCGGGGATCCTGTCGACGGTGATCTTCGCGATGCCGCCTGCGGTGCGCCTGACGAGCCTCGGTATCCGCCACGTGAACCGCGAGATCGTCGAAGCCGGCCAGGCCTTCGGCTGCACGCCGTGGCAGCTGCTGTACAAGGTGCAGTTTCCGAATGCGCTGCCGTCGATCATGCAGGGCGTGAACCAGACGATCATGATGGCGCTGTCGATGGTGATCATCGCGTCGATGGTCGGCGCGGGCGGCCTCGGCAACGACGTGCTCGCCAGTATCCAGCGCCTCGACATCGGGCTCGGTTTCGAAAGCGGCCTGTCGGTCGTGCTGCTCGCGATCATTCTCGACCGCATCACCGAAAGCTTCGGCCGCGCGCCGGGCACCGTGAAGGCGCCGCTGTTCTCCGGCCTCAAGCAGCTGTTTCGCGTGAAGGCCGCACCCGCACAGGCCTGACCTCCGGCGGCCGGAATCCCCGGCCGCTCACCCTGAATAGAGATAACGGCTTCCGCGGCTTCGGCCGCGGGGCTGACCCCCTGCAACCTCCTCGCCAGGAGACCGATGTGACGTCCGCCGTCGCTGTCGCGCCCGCCGCCTGCGTTTCACCGGTTTCGTCCCTCGCCCATTTCGGCTTCCTGACGCTGCCGAACTTCTCGATGATCGCGTTCTCGAGCGCCGTCGAAGTGCTTCGGATGGCGAACTATGTCGGACGCGCCGATCACTACCAGTGGTCGATCTACTCGCTCGACGGCAGTCCGGTACACGCCAGCAACGGCATCGCGGTGCGGCCCACGCAGGCGCTCGACTACACGAACCTGCCGGACGTGATGATCGTATGCGGCGGCATCCGCATCCGCGACGTGGTCGACGAGGGCGCGCGCGATACGCTCGCGGCACTCGCCGAACGCGGGTTGCCGCTGGGCGGCATCTGCACCGGCGCGTATGCGCTGATGTCGAGCGGGCTGCTCGACGGCTATCGCTGTACCGTGCACTGGGAGAACCTGTCCGCGCTGCATGCCGAGTTTCCGCAAGTTGGCTTCGCCGATGAACTGTTCGTCGTCGATCGCGACCGGCTGACCTGCACCGGCGGCACCGCGCCGCTCGACCTGATGCTGAACCTCGTCGGCATGCGGTTCGGCCAGCAGCTGGCCGCGCAGGTCTCCGAGCAGTTCATCCTGGAACGCATCCGCAGTTCGACCGACACGCAGCCGATCCCGGTCGATGCGCGCGTCGGCTTCTCGCGTGCGGAGCTGATCGAGGTCGTGCGGCTGATGGAGGCGAACATCGAGGAGCCGCTGTCGCTCGAGGAGCTCGCGCGGCTCGTGCGGCTGTCGCAGCGGCACCTGCAGCGGATGTTCAAGGTGTACCTGAACGTGTCGCCGACCCACTATTACCTGACGCTGCGCCTGAAGCGCGCGCGCGACCTGCTGCGCACGACCGATGCGTCGATCGCGCGCGTGACGACGGTCTGCGGTTTTCATTCGCCGTGCCATTTCAGCAAGGCCTACCGCGCACAGTTCGGCCACGCGCCGAGCTACGAGCGCCGGTTGCCGGGCCGCTGACCGACCCTATGGTCCGCGACGTCGCCGGGATCGCGGCGCGCGGCTTCAATAAACGATCCCGCATTCAAGCAAACGACATCACTTTGAGGAGAAGCAAGATGAAGCGCCTATTGATCGCAGCGGTGTGCGGGATCGGGATAACCGCGCCGATGTCGGCCGTGTATGCAGCCGACCCGCCCGTGTGCAAGAACGTGCGCTTCGCGGATGTCGGCTGGTCCGACATCGCGGCGACCACGGGCCTCGCATCGACGATGCTGCAGGGGCTCGGCTACAACCCGACGAAGACGATCGCATCGGTGCCGATCACGTTCGCCGGCATCAAGAGCAAGCAGATCGACGTGTTCCTCGGCTACTGGTCGCCGACGATGGACCCGATCATCCAGCCGTTCACGAAGGCCGGCCAGATCAAAGTGCTTTCGACGCCGAACCTGACCGGCGCGAAATACACGCTCGCGGTGCCCGATTACGTGTACCAGGGCGGCCTGAAGTCGTTCGCGGATATTCAAAAGTACGCGGACAAGCTCAACGGCAAGATCTACGGGATCGAACCGGGCAACGACGGCAACCTGCTGATCAAGAAGATGATCGACGGCAACCAGTTCGGCCTCGGCAAGTTCAAGATGGTCGAGTCGAGCGAGGCCGGGATGCTGGTCGAGGTGAATCGCGCGATCCGCGACAAGCAGTGGATCGTGTTCCTCGGCTGGGAACCGCATCCGATGAACGTGCAGATGAAGATCGACTACCTGACCGGTGGCGACGACGTGTTCGGCCCGAACTACGGCGAAGCGAAGGTGCTGACGGCGACGCCGCCGGACTACTCGCAGCGCTGCCCGAACGTCGCGAAGTTCGTGTCGAACCTGCAGTTCACGACGACGATCGAGAACCACGTGATGGTGCCGATCATGAACAAGGAAGACCCGAACAAGGCGGCGGCCGAGTGGCTGAAGGCGAACCCGCAGGCGCTCGACAAGTGGCTCGCGGGCGTGACGACGCTCGACGGCAAGCCGGGCCTGCCGGCGGTGAAGGCTTATCTCGGCGTGCATTGAGCGAGGTGCGTCGGGTTTCACGGCGCTGGCCGGAAGCCTGACTGTTGTTGAGCCGGCGGAAGCAGGACCCACATCCTGCTTCCGCCGGCTTTTTGCATTCGGCTTCGTGCGCGGCCGACGGTGAGCGCACGATGCGCTAGACTGCCCGATCTCGATCGAGGAGGCAGCGATGATCCGCAACACGCGTGGGGATTCTGCAAGGTGGCAGACAGACAGCGGGCGGCTGAACGGCGCGGCTGCCGGTGCGGACGCAGGCTGCAACCGTACGCGGCCGCACTTCGGCAATTCTTTCGCATGAAGCGCATCGAGCAAGTCGTGCTCGCCGCCGATCTCGCGGGTACGGTGGTGTTCGCGATCGAGGGTGCCAATGCGGCGATCGGTGCCGGACTCGACCTGTTCGGCGTCATGGTGTTGTCGCTCGTCGTCGCGCTCGGCGGCGGCGTGATCCGCGATCTCCTGATCGGCGCACGGCCGCCGAGCGCCGTGAGCGACTGGCGCTATCCGGCGCTTGCGTTCGCGTCCGGGCTGTTCGCGTTCGTCTTTCACGCGCGGGTCGCCACGTTCTCGCCATCGCTGCTTACGACGCTCGATGCGGCCGGCCTCGCGTTGTTCGCGGTCGCGGGCGCGGTGAAGGCGCTCGAATTCCGGGTTCACCCATTCATTGCGACGCTGATGGGCGCCGTGACCGGTTGCGGTGGCGGCGTCGTGCGCGATGTGCTGCTCGCACGGATCCCGGTCGTACTGGTCACGGACATTTATGCGAGTGCGGCGCTGCTCGGCGCGGTGTTCGTCGTGTCGTGCAGGCGGCTTGGTTGTCCGCCGGTCATCGCGGCCGTGCTCGGCGGCGTCGCGTGCTTTGCGTTGCGGATGGCGGCGGTGCGCTTCGGCTGGCAATTGCCGAAAATTGCCACGGGCGCGTGAGCGTTCGGCTTACACCCCCTTCGTCGCGGCCGGCACGTCGAACACGCGATCGAACGCCCACTGGAACACGAACGCGTAGCAGAAGAAGAACGCGAACAGTCCGATATCGACGACGAACGCGTCGAACCACGAGATACGGAGCCACCACGACACGACGGGCACGAGGATGAAGATCAGCCCGCCTTCGAATCCGGTCGCATGCAGGATCCGCCGCCCGAGCGTGCGCGCCGGCTGCCGCCGCGACGCTTCCCAGCGCTCGAACAGCGCGTTGAAGATCATGTTCCACAGCATCGCGATCGCCGACATCGTCGCTGACAGTGCCCCTGAATAGACGAGATCCTGCTTGAAGAGCGCCGCGATCACGGGCGAGATGCAGGAAATGGCGATCGCTTCGTAGAGCACCGCCTGCGTGATCCTGCGCGGTAGGCCTTGCACGTTGTTTCTCCGGTTCGACGACACCCGCCGCGGCACCGTGCCGCGACGTCCCGCAAGGCTACCCGCGTTGCACGCCCGCTTCAATTCACCTAATCTCACCCCGATTGAATCGAATTCAACCCGGCCGCATCCGGCCCGCGAGGCCCCGTGTTCTCGAAAATCCCCCTGACCGCATTGCGTGTATTCGAGTCGTCGGCGCGGCTCGGCGCGTTCAAGGCCGCCGCGGACGAACTGTCCGTGACGCCGGCCGCCGTGTCGCACCAGATCAAGTCGCTCGAAAGCCGCCTCGGCGTGCTGCTGTTCGAGCGCGGCGCGAGCGGCGTGCGGCTCACGGACGAAGGCGAGCGCCTGTTTCGCACGAGTCACGATGCGCTGCTCGCATTGAGCCGCGGGCTCGATGCGGTGCGGCCCGAAGCGACCGGCGAGCGTACGCTCGTGCTGACCACCACGCCCGCCTTTGCCGCGATGTGGCTGATTCCGCGCCTCGGCCGGTTTCGTCACGTCGATCCGCACCTGCACATCAAGGTCGAAACCGGCAACACGCTCGCCGATCTTGAACGCGATGCGCGGATCGATCTGGCGATTCGCGCGACGTCGCGCACGTTTCCGGCGCTGAACGAGATTGCGCTGATCGACGAGTATTTCGGCGCGTATGCGGCGGCCGGATTCGACGCGCATCGCACGGACGAGCCGCTCGACCTGATCGAGACCGTGTGGGATACGCCGCTGCCGGTGTCGGTCGACTGGGCGTCGTGGTGCGGCGCAGCCGGTCGCGAATCGTGGCTTGAACGCGCGGTGTTTCGCCACTACGACGACGAGCATTACGCGTTGCAGGCGGTGCTGCACGGGCAGGGTATCGCGCTGCTCAGCTCCGTGCTGGCGGCCGAGCATGTCGCGCTCGGGGCATTGATGCCGATCGAGCCGTCGGTGCGGCTCGACGGTGCGCGCTTCGTCGCGCTGTGCCGGCCGGGGCGGGAACGGGAGCCGCAGGTCAGGTCGTTTCTCGACTGGCTCGAAGCGGAGATTGCGCAGACGCGGGAGGCGGTGGTGCGGATGGCGGAAGGGGGCTGAGCGGGAACGCATGGCCGCACCGCTCGGCATGCGCGGGCGGGTGTGCCGCTCCGGTCATTTCCCGGGGCGTATCGGCGTTGCGAGCTTCGCGTCGCAACGCCAGCTTCGGTCGCGTATCGCTGCGATCTGCGCGACGGCCGGGCTGCGCCATGTGTCGGGCAGCTTGCAGGTGCGGCGGACGGCGTGTTTCGCGGGCGTTTCGTCGCCGGGGATCGGCGCGTCGCTGTCGTGCACGTCTCCCGTCAATGCATTGACGCTCGTATGGGATTCGCTGCTGCCGCTGCCGTCCCAGCGGAAGTCCCAACTGTCCTCATCCCATCCCGCGACGATCCATTGGCCGTTGCGCGTCGTCACGCGCCAGGTTTCGCCCCAGCGCATCGAACTGCCGCCGTCATTCCGCACCAGCAGCGAACCATGGCTGATGTCGAGCGGCTGGTACGGATCGCCCATCACGCCGCCGTCGTCTGGTCCCATCGCGATCGCGTCGTTCGTGAGCACGCGCTTGCCATCGACGAAGATGCGCAGGCGTCGCGGGCCGTCGGGCTGCCCGCGCAGCACGTCGATGCAGGCGGTGACCGGCTGGGTCGAGCCGAACGCGCCGCGGATGCTGTCGTCGAGTGTGTAGCCGGTGTCGACTTTGCCGCATGGAGCGTCGGTCGTGTTGGTCAGCCTCGCGCCATGGGCGGTGGCGGCGGCGAGGGCGGTGAACGCAAGCAGTGCGCGCAGGCTGTGCGGCGCAGCGTCAACGCACGCGGGAAACAACCGGTGAGGGCGCATGGGGAGAGGGTGATGGAAGACCTGGCGTGCAGTTTAAGCGATTCGGGCGGTTGATCGGGAGGCTTGTTGACGAGCGGCCATTTCGGGCGCAGGGACATCCATTGCCGTGGTGGAAGGTTGTGTCCATTACCGCCAGCAATGTTGGTGGAGTGAGGGCGATAGGCAAATCAGTGTTGATTTACACCGTCAAGGAGAAATTTAACCTCGAAATTTCGAATATGTCTCATGGACATGAGATGTCTCGTTGGCGAACCTCTTGCGTTGGGACATCCAGCGCGTATTCGTATGCGTCATGGGTTGCCCGATCGCAAGATCACGTCGCTCGTCATTGCATGCAGTCAGTCCGTTGAGTACTGCACACGCGTGGTATGTCGACGTGTGGAAACACGCACCGGCGTGTGTTTCTGGTCCGGAGATCCATCACGATGTTACAGCCGTCTCATTTGCACTTAACCTTTACTGCCGGTGAAGAGTCGTTCGAGGTCGTCGAATTTACGCTGCGCGAGGGGTTGTCCGAGACCTTTCGCCTGGAGGTTGAACTGGCCAATGCCAATCCGGCCATCGACTTTGGACAGATACTCGATCGCAACGGCATGCTCACGATCTGGCAGGGTGGGCAGCCCGTGCGCTACGTGCACGGCGCGGTCTCGTCGTTCGTTCAGGGCGATACCGGCTTCCGGCGCACCCGCTACTCGGCCGTGGTCGAGCCGCGTTTGGCGCGCCTCAAGCTCTCGTCCGACTGGCGGATCTTCCAGACCCTGGGCGTGACCGAGATCGCGACGGCCGTGTTCAAGGCGCATGGCCTGACGATGAACTACGAGCAACGCGCTACCAACGAACACCTCGCCCGCGAGTACTGTGTGCAGGCTGGCGATACCGACTACGATTTCGTCGAACGCATCCTGCGCGAGGAAGGCTTTTTCTACGCTTTCCAGCACGGCAAAGAGGGGCACCGGCTGATTCACTGCGATCGGCTGCTCATCTTTGGCCGCCTGGACGGCGAGCCGGTGATCTACAACCCAACGCCGGGGGGCGATCAGCCACAACCCAGCCTACGGACCTTCGCTTACACCGAGAACGTGCGTACTGCGCGCCAGGTGCAACGCGACTACACGTTCAAGAACCCGCGCTTCAACCACGAGTACCCGCGTGACGGCACCGATCTCGATCATCAGGGCCGCGGCTACGCAAGCTACGACTATCCGGGTCGATATAAACACGAAGCCAGCGGCAAGGCGTTCACTCACGATCGTTTGCGCGGACACCGGCGCGATGCGCGCGTGGCGTTCGTCAGCGGTGACGATGCGCGCTTGCAACCGGGTATCGCCTTCGCGCTCACGGGCCACCCGCGCGAGGACATGAACCGGAGCTGGCGTCCGGTGAGCCTGGAGCATCACGGCAAGCAGTTCACCAGCCAGGCGGAAGAAAGCGCGGACGCACAACACGGCACGTACTACAGCTACGAAGCGGTACTGGTGCCAGACGATGCCGAATGGCGCGCTGAGCCGCTGCCCCACCCGCGCATCGACGGCCCGCAGCCGGCGGTGGTCGTGGGCCCGGAGGGTGAAGAGATCTACACCGACGAGTACGGCCGAGTGAAGGTGCAATTCCCGTGGGATCGTCAGGGCCGGCATGACGAGCACAGCTCGTGCTGGATCCGCGTCGCGCAGAACTGGGCGGGGGCACTGTGGGGCCACATGGCGATTCCGCGCATCGGTCAGGAGGTGATCGTCGACTTCTTCGACGGCGATCCGGACCAACCGGTCGTTACCGGCCGCACCTATAACCGCCTGCAGTTACCGCCCTACGAACTGCCGCGACACAAGACGCGGATGACGATCAAGAGCCAGACGCACAAGGGCGAAGGTTTCAACGAGCTGCGCTTCGAGGACGAGGCAGGACAGGAAGAGATCTACGTCCACGCGCAGCGCAATCAGAACATTCACGTCAACCACGACGAAGCCACGTTCATTGGCCACAACCGTAGCGAGCAGGTTGGACATGACGAAGCGATCAGCATTGGAAACGATCAACGACTTTCAATCGGCCGGGACCGCCGCGAACGGGTGGGGCAGGACGAGGAACTCACCATCGAACGTCACCGGACGATTCGCACGGGTGTGAATCACTCGGAAGCGATCGGCAACAACCGTCACGACACTGTTGCGGCCAATCATCGGGTCGATGTGGGCGGGCACGCGGAGCACCTCGTTCATGGCAGCCATCGGTTGGAAGCGGGGCAGCGCATCGAACGACGGACGATGCACTATCAGCTTCAGGCGGGAGCGCGCGCCGTCTTTGAAGGGCCGGGAGGCAGCATCACCATCGACAGTTCGGGTATCACGCTCGACGGGGTTGCCATTCATATAAAAGGGCCGCTTCGGCAACAAGTCGATGGCAACGGCCACGTGCTTGATCTGCTCTCCAGGGGCGTCCATTCCACCGTGACCGGCTTCAGCGAGCAGTTTCTCGTCAAGCACTCGCGCACCGGCGAGCCGCTTGCCGATGTCTTGTATTGCGCGGAAACCGCTGAAGGCCAGCGGGTGATCGGACGTACTGACGCGCAGGGCCTGACTGCGCGCATCTATACCGGCCAGCCTGGCGCGGTGGCGTTGCGATGGGGAAGAGAGGCGGCCGCACACCTGCGCGAGCAGAGCGTCAACTACTGAGGTCTACCATGGAGCAACGGAAGCAAAGTACGACTGGCCCGGATAACCCGTTGACCGAGGTGGATGCTATTGCTGACCTCGACTATGTCACGGTCGCGGGCTGTTCCGATCCGGCGTTCTATGTCCGCGCCAGGAAAGGCAACAAGATGATGTTTATCAATCAAGGGATACGACAGTTGAGGCAGTACCCGGAGGGGACCGCCGATTATGCGATACAGCGTGTCTTCCTCGTTTTCACAAGGGGGTATCCGCGCAAGCTTCTTGACGCGCTGCAAAAGATCGTAGAAGTGGACCATCGCGCCAGTTATCGAGAACTGACTGATGTTGCCGATCTTGTCACATTCATTGCGGCACGTCGGAGCAAGAAGCGGCTTATCAAACAATTGGACATCTTCTCGCATGGCCTCGTACACAGCATTGAATTCGGATATGACGTTGGCGAGTCCTGGCAAATCCGCTACGGGTTGAATCAGGCGCGGATGCTGGTGCCAATGGCATTCGATGACGATGCAACCATATTTTCGTATGCGTGCCGCACGGGGCTTGGACACGATATCGGTAAAAAACTGGACCCCGGCGAAGACCCCAAATATGGAGAGAGCCTGGCGCAGGTCATGGCCGATTCGGGGGACGTCGAAGTGTGGGCATTTCCGCGAAGATCCAACTATGACGGGACTTATGGGACCGGGGAGGAACGGCTTGCGGCAAGTAGAACGTTGCCGAAGATCGATGAATATGAACGGGAGATGGATACCTACAATCGTCAAATGGCTTCTTACCGGAAACGAACGTTGGCCTTGGGTAAGGGGCCCATGAACGAAATCCCGGGGGAACCACCGCCGACAGTGCCCGTTAGGCCCTACACCGATCGGGAATTTCGATTGGCGAAGCGAATGGAGGCGCGTAGTCGATATGAAAATGATCCGGATATCGACCTACCTCTGGATCCCTTGGGCGCTGTGAATCCGGTCAGGTCGGGTAGTACGCCGGAAGGATTGCCCATGGGGTTTCGCACTTTCAAGCCGAAAGCGCGAGCATGAACAACAGAACGACAGTATTGGTCCTGGTATTCGCACTAGTGGCGTCTGCCTCGATTTTCGCGGTTGGGGGGAGGCGTGCGATGAATGAGAAGATCATGATGCGAGTGTCGGAAGATGAACCGCTGTTCGACGCGACCAAATGGTTTGCCAACGGCATGTACGAACGCATACCAGTGAGGGACGAAAACAGGGCCTACTACCCGGAAGGAACGCAGTATGTCGATACCTCAATGCGGCGGATATTCCCACCTTCATTCACCGATGAGCAAGTGGAGATCCTTCAGATGAGGATCGTCCGTGCTCTCAAAGAGGAGTCCGTGGCAGAAGGCTTTCGACCGACAGTACCATCGTCGGTCGATGATATGGGTTTAGGTTCCAGCTTCGATCCCCGGCCGCAGATCGTCTATAGCGTCAGTGGGTTCAGAGACTACGGAGACGGTGAGCCCAAGATGATCCCCATCGATCACTACACCTTCTACACGTTGCTGGAAGGAAAGCGGTTCTATGTCTACATCGACCGTAACGGCGAGACCGGAGACATTGCCTTCGCGTACCGCGCGCACTCGAGCCTCTTTCCCGCGGACGAGGAGGAACGCCGATTCCAGGAACTGCAATCCAAAGCCGACCTGGAATCTCGATTGGACGCACCTGGCTGGAAAAAGCGCTCGGGCGAGCCCTGCCCCTGGCCCGGCACATGGGAGTGCCTGGAATTACCCGTCGGCAAGCAGACGTTTGCCCATAACATGCCGTTCCCGCAAATCAACGGGCAGGACGTAACGTGGCGGCATGTTCCGCACGTGAGCTGAGAACACGCGCATGTCGCAACCTGTTTCCCCGATCAGTAAATCAGCGCCGGTTTCAACTCGTCGAATATTGTTCCGGCGATTGCTCGCCGGATGCGTGGTTGTTGTTGCCGTAGCTTGGATCTGCACCAGGTTCAATCTGAACTGGTCCCGGTCTCCCGGAGAGGTCGTCGATCAGTTCAATGGCGTGTCGGTGTACTTCAACGGCCCCACGGGGCATGTCGATGGAAGAACCGTAACGGCTGACGGCTACAACCTTGGGCTACGTTGGCAGTGCGTCGAGTTTGTGAAGAGGTATTACTTTGAGCGCTATGGCCACCGCATGCCCGACTCCCGTGGAAATGCGAAGGACTTCTTTGACTCTCGTCTTGAGGATGGCGAACTCAACGCAGCGCGCGGCCTGATCCAATACGGTAACGGGGGATCGGGTGTTCCAAAAGTCGGTGATATCGTCGTGTTTGCGCCCTGGATGTTAAATCTCTATGGGCATGTCGCAATCGTCTCTCGTGTCGAAACGGCATCAATCGAAATCGTTCAGCAAAATCCCGGCCCGTTCGCTTCTTCGAGAGAGCAGTTGGTTTTGCGATTTGACGCGAACGGTCACGTTTCCGTAGGTTCCGGGCGTATGTTGGGAGGAGATGTTTTAGGTTGGCTCAGTCGTCCGGGGGCTGTCAGTAATTTCGTGTTCAAGGCATATGATGCTCCGAAGGAGGATGGTTGCTTCGCAAACCGAAAGCTAGGCCGGTAGACCCTCCGGCCATACCCGCCGAGTTGCTTGAGCAATTCGGCAACGGTCCGATGACAGCCGACGCGATCAATGCCACGACGCTGGCTCTCAAGAAGGCGCTGATCGAGCGGGCGCTGGGCTGCGAGATGAGTCACCACCTCGGCTACCCGCCAGGCGTGGCCAAGCCGCGCGCCGTGACCAACCATCGCAATGGCTCGGGCGCCAAGACGGTTCTGACCGAGGACGGCCCGATCCGTATCGAGGTGCCTCGCGACCGCGACGGCAGCTTCGAGCCGCTGCTGATTCCCAAACACGAGAGACGCTGCACGGGCTTCGACGACAAGATCGTCGCCATGTATGCCCGGGGCATGACCGTGCGCCAGATCCAGGGATTTCTGCAGGAGCAATACTCGTCAATTGAGTTGGTCAATCACCATGCGAGCGGATGCTGAAGTGTTGCTCGACTATTGCTATCGTCCGGACGTCAACAGGCAACCGACCTTAGCGTTGCTCCCAGCACGTGAACCGTTGATCTTCACTCGCGGCACATGGCTTACAGATCCCATTGATGAAGACCTGCTTGCGCCGGTCAAGGAGCCTCAATAGTGCGGCGATCGAATTTCGGTTCTTCAGTGGGTAGGCCGCCAACGACTGAAGAGATTCAAGCTAGATGGAGACAGTTTGCCGGTGGGAGTACCGTGCTACCACTTCGTCCGTCGAAAGATGCTGAGCCTGCGATAGTCGTTCGCCGTTGGAATAATCGTTGCGTGGAATTGACCTCCGATTCTTTGCAAAGAGGAGACGGTACTGCCACTCTCTGGTTTGCGGCGCTCATTAGCTATGTTCTGCTGCTTATTTTTGTCGTTGTCATTTTTAGATCGAATATCGATGCATTCCTGCCTTGGGGTCCATTAGCGGGAATCCCTTTGGCTTATGGGCTCGGGGTTCTTATTGTGCGGAGACTCGGTCAACGCTATCAGTACCGTGGCACGCGGGTGCGATTTGATCGACTTCGCAGACGCGCGTATTACGCGCCCTATTCAAATTCGGCGAACGAACATCTTTGGGAACTAGATTGGGAGACTGTCCAAGGAGTTGGATATGCACCAGGTCGATCTCAAACCTATCTCTATCTCATAGGTTATGTACGCGACGGGCATGAGCATCGCTTAGTCAAAGTGCCTGTCATAGATAGCAAAAATGTCTTTTTTTTCAATACTTGGGCGTGGCTACAGCTGTTCATGGATGGTGCCACTGATCTTCCTGATCCCAAGTTTGAGTCATTGCCACAGACATGGCGTGATGTGGTACTGCAATCGGGGGGGGAGTGGGTGATTGGATCCCTCACCAATCCGCGACGTCGTTGGTGGTTCCCGCTCACATTATGGATCGACTTGGCCATTGTGCTGTTCGTTATACCCATCCTGGCGTTGCCGCAGTTAACCATCCTGGCCTTCCCGGAACCCAAGTTTTCTTCAGAAAACGACCAGCTTTGTGGTTTTGAGGATGGGTTGGCCGATCAGCGCCACACGTGACGATGGCATTGGACGGAACTGCGCCACAGCCTGCAACCCGGACTGGACGCACCCGGTCGAAAAAAGCGTTGCGGCGAGCTTTGCCCCCTGGCCAGTTACATGGGAATGCCTGAAGTTGCCCGTCAGCAAGCAGACGTTTGCTCATAACTTGCCGTTCCCGCAAGTTAGCGGGCAGGATTTAACGTGGTGGCCTGCTTCGCAGGTAACCTGAGATCACGCATGTCGCGACATATTGCCTTGATCAGAAAGGCGGCGCTGGTTTCAGCTCGCCACCAAGTACACCGGCGGTTGATTGCTGTATGCCTTGTCGTCATTGCCACTGGTTGGTTCTGTACCAAGGTCAATCTGAATTGGTCCCGGTCTCCCGGAGAGGTTGTCGATCAGTTCAATGGCGTGCCGGTGTACTACAACGGTGCCACGGGGCATGTCGATGGAAGAACAATAACGGCTGACGGCTACAATCTTGGCTTGCGCTGGCAGTGCGTCGAATTCGTGAAAAGGTATTACTTTGAGCGTTATGGCCACCGAATGCCCGATACGCGTGGAAATGCGAAGGACTTCTTCGATGTACGGCGCCAGGACGGTGAACTAAACACAGCCCGCGGTCTGCTCCAGTATGCAAACGGAGGATCAGGCGTTCCGAAGGTAGGCGATATCGTCGTGTTTGCACCTTGGATATTCAATCCTTATGGACATGTCGCAATCGTCTCTCGTGTTGAGACTGAATCCATAGAGATTGTTCAGCAGAATCCCGGCCCACTCTCTCGATCAAGAGAGTGGTTAGCCTTGAGATATGAGACGAATGGTCATGTGTTCGTGGGGGCGGGACGAATATTGGGCGGAGACGTAGTGGGTTGGCTCCGTCGTCCATGAGCTTCGCTGCGCCGACTATGGGCATAGGGACAGGTTTGGGTTTATTTGCAATGTGGGGTGAGACGGACTGCCCCTAGCCCGACCTATGCATCTGCAAGTGCAGCATCACCCGAACCGCACACAATAAACCGGCGGCAAATGCGCAGACACCAGCCGCCAGTTTTCCCCACCGTCGTCGGACGTCCATAACCCGCCCGTCGTCGACGCCATCGCGAGGCGCGTGCCCGAATCGTCCACCGCGAGCCCGTGCCGATACACGAGGTCGTACGCCGGTGCGGGCGGCAACCCGTTCGTGAACTGCTCGAAACTGCGCCCGCCGTCGCGCGTGCGCGTGACGACGAACCGCCCGTTCACCGGAATCCGGCACGCGTCCTTCACGGCTGGCACGAACCACGCGGTATCCGGCTCGCGCGGGTGTACGGCCACCGCGAAGCCGAAGCTCGAAGGCTGCGCCTCGATGCGCCGCCAGTGTTCGGCGCCATCGGTCGAGCGGAAGATCGCGCAGTGATGCTGCGTCCACAGCACGTCCGGGTTGGCCGCGCACTGCACGACGCGGTGCGGATCCTGCATGTTGGGTTCGCCGCGTCGCTCGGGCGGCATGTAGTCGGCTTCCATGCCGTCGGCGGTCACACGCCACGTCGCGCCGCCGTCGGTGGTCTGCCAGACGCCACCGCACGAGATGCCGATCGTCACGTGCCGGCTGTCGCGCGGATCGACCATCACCGAATGGATGCCAGGCGCATCGTATCCGCCGCCACCCCATTCGGCGCGCTCCGGGCGATCCCACAAGGCCCGGTTGAGCACCCAGGAACGGCCGCCGTCGTCGGAGCGGAACAGCCCGCCGGGAATCGTGCCGGCCCACAGCACGCCCGGCTCGTCGGCGCCACCGGCTTCGAGCGACCAGATCTGCTGAAGCGTCCACGGCGGCTGCGGCGGGCCGGGCGGCGCGTCGTCCGCGTCGCCGGGGCCGGCGTTCACGCGGGCGCTGGCGGGTGGGGCGTCGGCGGGTTGCGGCGGATAGACGGGGACTGCGCATTCTTCCCAGTCGGCGGCGCTTGCCTGCCTGCGGTGCAGCTTGACGCCGAAATGGCCGAGGTTCAGCGCGGCATACAGCGTGCCGTCGCGCGGGTCGGCCAGCACCATGCTGACCGGCTCGCCGGCGAAGTGCGGCTCACCGAGCGTCCAGCCGCCGTGGTGGTCGGGCTGCAAGACGAACAGGCCCTTGCGGGTGGCGACGAGCAGTCGATCGTTCATGTGCGATGTCTCCTGATGGCCCGACCGCGCGATGGGGTGCTGGATCGGGGCTGATGCATACGTCCCCTTATCCGCCCGTCAACGCCTGCACGACATAGACCCGGCTGGCGTCGCCGAGCACATCGGACAGATGCTGCCGGTCGCGTATCGGCTGGCCGTCGATGAATACCGACAGGTGTTTGCGCAGCGCACCCTGGTCGTCGAGGATGTAACCGCGCAGCCGTGGCTGCTCGCCGAAAACGGTGTCGAATGCTTCGCCGACCGAGTGGGCGTCGATTTCGCGCTCGGGCGTTTCGATATGCCGCTGGATCGAAGCGGCGAAGAAGAGGTGCGCCATGGCGGTGACTGGCAGGAGCCGCGCGGAGGGGACGGTCTGTAGTTTAGGCGATCCTTTGGGGGCGGAAAGGTGACGTCGCGTAGTCGCGGTGTGCCGGCGTGTCCGGTCCGTCCCGGTCGACACGTTCAGGCGATTCGGCAACAATCCTGCCCGGATCGTCATTGCATACCGGGCTCGGCTGCAATACCGCTCGACGGTCGCACACGCTCCATTTACCGATGAAGGAAACGCTTGCCATGCCGCGATCCGCGCTGTCGATCGTCAAGCCCGCCGTCGACGATATCGTCGCGGGCCGCAAGCAGGTGGAAATCCGGTCGTGGCCGCCGCCGGCCCTGCCGCTGCGCGATCTCGTGCTGGTGCAGAACACGATCTTCCTGCGACAGGACGGACAGGAGGATCCCGACGGTATCGCGCTCGCGCTGGTCGACGTCGTGGGGATACACGACTGGACGCCTGATGAAGCCCGTGCGCAAGGCAAGTCATGGTGCGCCGGATACGTATGCTGGGAACTGACGAACGTGCGGGTGATCGATCCGCCGTTTCCGTGTGTCGCCAGGCGCGGCATCTATGCGTTGGCGGATGGCTCCGGCAAGGTGTCCTGATGATTGCGCCTGCATCCGGGCTGCGCTGAGTTCCGTCTCGTCACAAGATAGGGCGGTCGCGAATCGACTGGTCACCCGGCGCATGCCGGTGACGTGTACTAAACCGGAATCGACCGCCCGCGAATCCGGATCCCAAGCCGCACGACGCCGATCACCGCATTCGACAGCCACGTGAGCGGGCGCGGCATCCCGCGCCGGCGGATATCGAGCAGCAGCACGATCCGTACGGCGTCGCTGTCGTTCCACACCTCGTGCATGAACGTGTCGTCCCACAGCAGGAAGCATCCTTCCTCGAGCCGGTATTCGTGGCCGTCGACCTTGAGCACGGCGGCCGGCGTGCCGTCCGCGCGCGTCGGCATCGACAGCACGAGATAGCCGCGCAGGATGCCGCGAAACGGCCCGCGATGCGGGGGAATGTGCTTGCCGGGCGCGAGGAACGACAGCGATGCGGACAGCACGTCCGGCGACGCTGCGACGATCGACGCGACGGTCGGGCAGCGCGACAGGTTGCGCGGGAACGGCTGGCCGTACGCCTGCATGATGAACATCCGCCAGTCGCGTGCGTCGTTGGCCGAGATGTCGTACTGCTCGCGCATGATCTCGTGAAAGCGCGGGATACGCGGCATGTCGCGCGCCACGGCGAATGCCTCTGTCTGGATGTCGGTCCACGCCCGGACGAAACGCTCGGCGTCGGGAAACGCGGCTGTATCGAGCACTGCACCGCCGTCGATATGGCGGTCGTACAGCGTGCGCAGCAGGCCGGCTGCATAGTCGTAAGCGACGGACATGGTCGATCGAAGGGCGATCCGTAGGGGATGACGTCAGTCTGCCCGAAGCGCGGCGGGCGCTGCGTTACGTCAGGTTACGCCGGCTGACGAAAGAATGACAGTTTCATGAACGTCCGTCCCGAGCGCGCCCGGCGCCGGAGAAACCGCGTGGTCCGGGTCGCGGCGCGCGGGAATAAACGCACACGCTCCGTCGTCATACGGGTGTAGCACGTCGTCTCGTTGACTTCTCAAGGAGTGGAACATGAATACGCATTGGCTGGTGGCCGCCGCCATGGCGGCGATTTCTCTCGCGGGTATCGCGCCGCAAGCGTCGGCACAGGCACTGACGCGCGCGCAGGTCAGGCAGCAACTGATCGACGCCGAAAACAACGGGCTGCGCTTCGTGACCGACACGTCGTATCCGGACGTGAGCCCGCTGTTCCAGCGGCAGGCCGAACAGATGCCGCAGCATCAGGCCAGCACGGCGGTCGGCAGCGATCCGGCCGCCGCCTCCGAAGCGGGCAAGCCGGTGACGATGTCGCCGCGCCCAGGTTCTGTCGCGTGCGTCGGCCCCGCAAGCTTCTGCTCGATCTATTTCGGAAGCTGACGCGGCCGCCTGCGTGCGCAGGTCAGGCATTCAAGGCACTCGACAAGGTGGATCGATACGGAATATTGAAGGAGTTCATGATGAAAACATATATCGCAGTCCTGATGATGATCGGAGCGATCGTCGGTCAGTCGGCCTTCGCGCAATCGGCCGCGCCGCTGACTCGTGCCCAGGTTCGCGACGAATTGATGCGCCTGGAAGCAGCCGGGTACGACCCGGCGAAGGGAGACGAAGGGGAGTATCCGGCGGACATCCAGGCGGCGGAAGCGAAGCTTGCCGAGCAGGACCGGGCGAGGATGGCGGCGGTCGCCGCGCATGCCCCGGCCGCCTATACGCCGGCGCAGACCCGCAACTAGGTGCCGCCATGGTCTTGTGTGACTTCAGGCCGTCGTGTTCGCGGCACGGCAGTACGGCAGCCCTTCGTGCCGCTCGACGCGGCAGCAGGGCGCCGGTTGCGATGCCGGTCATCGCGCGCCGCTTCGCGCGGCGTCGCGATCATCTGGCCTGCCGCGCCAGATGGGCGGGCAGGTCGTTCGCGCGATGAGCCGGAGCGGAAGCCGGTATCGGCCTCGGCGGCAGCCGGTTCATGCACGCAATGGCATGCCGTGCCGCCAGCGTGGCGATCACCAGGGCATCATGCGCTGCACGACCTGATCGCGCAGCACGAAGCGGTGCGCCAGCGCGGCGGCCACGTGCAGGCAAATACCGCCGAACAGTGCCCAGGCGAGGATGCCGTGCACGTCGCCCATCGCGTGGCCGAATCCGGAGCCGGCCGCCGACAGCGCGGGCAACGGCACGATCCCGAGTAGCGTCACGCCCCATGCGCGCGACGACGCGTTGATCCAGCCGAGCAGCGGCACCGCGATCAGCAGCGCATAGAGCGCGAAATGCGTGACGCCCGACAGCGCACGCATCGCGGGCGGCAGGTCGCTCGCGGGCGGGCGATGCGTCGCGCGCCACAGCACGCGGCAAGCCATCGCGGCGAGCAGCGCGGTGCCCACGAGCAGGTGGGCGGCGATCAGGCCGCTGGGCTGCGTGTCGCGATGCACGTCGGGCATCGTCCAGCCGATCGCAAATTGCGCAACAATCAGCGCGACGATCAGCCAGTGAAGCAAGCGCGCAACGGTGTCATATCGGGCGGGCGTGGACATGAAGACTCCTGGCGTGCGACGGGGACGATGTCGATCGGGCGAATTCTACGGTCGCTTCCTTAACGAAACGTTAAGCAGGCGTCGCCACAATCGTTCTCCGCTGGACTTTCGCTTGTCCTGATCCTGACCCACGCGACCTTTCGAATCTTTCAGACCGATACCGGTCGTCCGCACGGGAGACTCTTCACCATGGCATCTTCGACGATCGAGCGATGGCGCGCCCACCTGCTGATCGCCGCACTGGCCGGCATGTTCATTCAGTGTTTCGTGCTGGTGTCGCTGCTTGCATGGCGCGTACCCGAAGCATTTTTCACCACGATGACGTTTCGCGTCTGGGTCGTCATCGCGGTCGCCACCGCGATCCTTTCGGCCCGCAAGCTTGCCGACGTCGCGTTCCGGGCCGCGGTCGCATGCGGCTACGTGCGCGTGACAGGAATCGATCGCCGAACGGTAGTTGTGTCATCTGAATGCGCGTATCGTCGCTTGGTCGTCCTTCACATCCGGCTCCACGGGAATCGATACGGCGGCGCACACGGGTGAACCCGCGTGCGCGTGGCGGTTCCCGGGTGTCGTGGTCGCACGGGTCACCACTGGGGAGAAGCATGGTTTTGCTGCATGTGCTGCGCGCGCTGGCCGGGGCAATGTCGATCGTCTGCGGGCTGGGCGTGTTACTGGGCATTGCATATACGGTCACGGCCAGCGTGCTGGTCGGCCGGTTCTTTTCCCGGGCGGCGGCCGAGCCGCGCGATTATCCGGGCGTCACCGTCGCGAAGCCGCTGCACGGCGACGAGTGGCAGCTCGTACAGCATCTTGAAAGCTTCTTCGTACAGAATTATCCGGGACCGGTCCAGCACCTGTTCGGCGTGCACGATGCGAACGACAAAGCCCTCGCGGCCGTCGAGACGCTGCGTGCGCGCTACCCTAATGCGAACATCAAGGTCGTCGCCGATGCGCGGCTGTACGGGCCGAACCGCAAGATCGCCAATCTCGTGAACATGCTCGAACACGCGGAGTATTCGGTGCTCTGTCTCGCCGACAGCGACGTACTGGTCGAGCGCGATTATTTGCGCGCCGTCGTCGGCGCGCTGCAGCAGCCGGATGTCGGCATCGTGACGAGCGTGTATCGCGGCATCGCATCGCCCGGCTTCTGGCCCGGCATCGCCGTCGCGATGACGAACTACCATTTCCTGCCGGGCGTGATCACCGGGCTCTTCATCGGGCGCGCGCGGCCGTGCTTTGGTCAGACGATTGCGATCACGCGCGCGACGCTCGAACGCATCGGCGGGCTCGCGCGTTTCGCGCATCATCTGGCCGAGGATCACGCGCTGGGCGAAGCGGTGCGGCAGGTGGGCGCGCAGGTCGTCATTCCGCCGTTCGTCGTCGGGCATGCGTGCGTCGAAGAGACGTTCGCGAAGCTGTACGCACACGAATTGCGCTGGAGTTGCACGATCCGCGCGGCGGACCGGCTCGGCCATGCCGGCTCGGTGCTGATGCACCCGGTGCCGCTCGCGTTGCTGGCGCTGCTGTTCTCCGGCGGCACGACCGCCGCGTGCGGGCTGACGGTCGCCGCGCTCGCCGCACGGGCGCTGCTGATGCTGAAGACGAGCCGGGCGACCGGCGCGGGCCTGCGCGGCGCGCTCTGGCTGCCGTTCGTCGATCTCCTGCAGTTCTTCGTGTTCGTGTCGAGCTTCTTCTCGTCGCATGTCGTGTGGCGCGGCACGCGCTTTCGCGTCGACCGCGAAGGCCTGCTGTCGCCGGTGAGCGAATCATGACGACGCAGACGAACCCCGGCGCCGATGCCGCGGAGCGGAACGCCGTGCGGGGCGACGCACGGCTCCGTCATGCGGGGCAGATGGCGGCATTGGGCGGGCTCGCGCTCGCCGTGTGGCTGATCTGGCGCGAGCATCCGCTGGAAATCCTGCATCGCCTGCAGATCGCCGGCGCGGGGCTGTTGCTCGCGGCGCTGGCGCACATCCTGCCGATGCTCGCGAACGCATGGGACTGGCGGATGCTGATCCGCGGCCCGCGCCGGCCGTCGTTCGCGACGATGCTGAAGCTCGTGTGGATCCGCGAATCGATCAACGGGTTGTTGCCGGTCGCGCGGATCGGCGGCGAGATCGTGTCGTTCGGCCTGTTGCGGCAGGCGGGCGTACGGCCGGCAACGGTCGTGGCCAGCCTCGTCGCCGACATGCAGCTGACGCTGATCAGCCAGCTGGTGTTCGCGCTGGTCGCGATCGGCTACGTGCTCGAGCACGTGTCGTCGGATGCCGCGCGGGTGGCCGGCAACCTCGCGATCGGCATGGCCGCGCTGGTGCCGGTGCTGCTGCTGTTCGCGCTGGTGCAGCATGCGCGGCCGTTCGAACGCGCGATGCGCGTGCTCAACCGCGTCACGAGCGGCAAGGTGGTGGCGCTGGTCGGCGAATCGGCGCGCACCGATCAGTCGATCCGGATGATCTGGAGAAAGACCGGCATCGTCGTGCGCTATCTCGCGATCTGGCAGACGCTGCAGTTCGTCGGCTATGCGCTGGAAATCTGGCTCGCGCTGTATTTTCTCGGCGCGGAGCCGACCTTCGCGCAGGCGCTCGCGATCGAGGCGCTGATCCAGCTCGTGAGCAGCATCGCGTTCCTGATGCCGGGCGGCCTCGGCGTGCAGGAGGGCGGGTTCGTGCTGATCGGCGGGCTGCTCGGGTTCGACCCGCCGACCTGTCTCGCGCTGGCCGGCGCACGGCGCGTGCGCGATCTGCTGTTCTATCTCCCGGGCCTGCTGGCGTGGCAGTGGGCGGCCGGTTCGGCGAACCGGCCGGGCGGAACGAAACGCGCGCCGTTGCCGATCGGGGAATCCGCCCGGCCGCACTGATGCGACCGGGCAGCCGGGGCCCGCGCGGCGGGCGGCGCGATCAGCGTCGTTCGTCGGCGAGATGGCTGCGGATCACGTCCGCGAACGACGTGTCGCCCTTCAGCCCGAGCGCTTCCGCGCGCGACGTATCCCAGCGGCCGGGCCAGCTGCCGACGATCTTCTCGACGCGCTCGTCCGGCACATGGCGGATCAGCTTCACGACTTCGTCGCCGGCGACTTCGCGCAGCGCCGCGATCATTTCGTCGACCGACACCGAAATGCCGGGCAGATTGATCACACGTTTGTTGCCGAGCTGCGCGCTGTCGATCTCGCAGCCGGCGACGAGTGCTTCGATCGCGCCGCGCGGCGACAGCAGCCACAGCCGCGTCGAACCCGGCACGGGGCACACGCTTTCCTCGCCATTCAGCGGTTCGCGGATGATGCCGCTCGCGAACGACGACGCGGCTGCGTTCGGGCGGCCCGGCCGCACGCTGATCGTCGGCAACCGCAGCACGCGGCCGTCGACGAAGCCACGCCGCGCGTAGTCGCACAGCAGCAGTTCGGCGATCGCCTTCTCGGCGCCGTACGACGATTGCGGGTTCAGCGCGGTGTCGTCCTGCACGACGTCGGGCAGTGCGCCGCCATAGACCGCGACGGAGCTCGTGAACACGACGCGCGGCCGATGGCCCCGCGCGCGGCACACTTCGAGCAGCGTGCGCGACGCGTCGAGGTTGATCCGCATGCCGAGATCGAAATCGGTCTCGGCCTGCCCGCTGACGATTGCCGCGAGGTGGAAGATCGCGCCGGTTTGCGTGTCGATCGCGCTGTCGAGCACCGCGCGGTCGGCGATGTCGCCGACGATCGACGTCACGCGTGCGTCGCCGAAATCGCTGCCTGCGACGACGTCGAGCAGTACCAGCTCGTCGATCTTCTCGCTCCGGCCATCGGGGCCGGTCAGTTCGCCGCGCTCGAGCAGCTTGCGCGCAAGACGCTGGCCGAGAAAGCCGGCGCCGCCGGTGATCAGTACTTTCATTTCAGTTGCCCTCTTCGAATGCTTTGAATGACAGGTAAGGCTTGAGCCAGCCGAGCCCTTCCGACGTGCCGGCCTTCGGGCGGTATTCGCAGCCGATCCAGCCGTCGTAGCCGAGCGCGTCGATCAGCGCGAACAGATACGGGTAGTTGAGTTCGCCGAGATCCGGCTCGTGACGCTCGGGCACGCCCGCGATCTGGATATGGCCGATGCCCGCGAAATCGCGCTTGAGCTTCATCGCGAGATCGCCTTCGACGATCTGGCAGTGGTAGCAGTCGAACTGCACCTTCAGGTTCGGTGCGCCGACTTCCGCGCAGATCGCCTGCGCGTCGTCCTGGCGGCTCAGGAAATAGCCGGGCATGTCGCGCTGGTTGATCGGCTCGATCAGGATCGTGATGCCCTGCGCGGCGGCGGCCTGCGTCGCGTGCCGCAGGTTCGACAGGTAGATGTCGCGATGGCGGGCGCGGTCGGCGCCCGGCGGCACCATGCCGGCCATCACGTGCAGCTTCTTGTTGCCGAGCACGCGCGCATAGTCGAGCGCCTGGTCGATGCCGCGCCGGAACTCGTCCTCGCGGCCCGGCAGCGACGCGGTGCCGCGTTCGCCCGCGGCCCAGTCGCCGGGCGGCGCGTTGAACAGCGCCTGTTCGAGGTTGTGCGTGTCGAGGCGCGCGCGGATGTCCTCGGCGGCGAAGTCGTACGGGAACAGGTACTCGACGGCCTTGAAGCCGTCGTAGGCGGCAGCGGCGAAGCGTTCGAGGAACGCGTGCTCGGTGTACATCATCGAGAGGTTGGCGGCGAAGCGTGGCATGGCAGCGGGTCCTGTGAATGAATGGGGCGGGGCGCACGGCACCCCGCGTCGAATGGCGGCCGGTTCGGCTGATCAGCGGTTCACGAGTTTCGCGGGCGTGAGCCACACGGCGATCGCGCCGATCACGAGCATCACGGCGAGCACGTACATGCCGGACGCCGTGCTGTGCGTGACGTCCTTCAGGTAGCCGATCACGTACGGGCTCGCGAAACCGGCGAGGTTGCCGACCGAGTTGATGATCGCGATCCCGGCCGCGGCGGCGGAGCCTGCGAGGAACGCGGTCGGCAGCGACCAGAACAGCGGGGCGCAGGTCAGCACGCCGCCGGCCGCGAGCGACAGGAACACGATCGACACCGCTGTATTGTGCGAGTACGACGCGGCGACCGCAAACCCGACCGCGCCCATCAGCGCGGGCACGATCAGGTGCCAGCGGCGTTCGCGGCGCTTGTCCGCGCTGTGGCCGAACAGGTTCATCACGACGATCGCGACGAGGAACGGAATGGCCGACAGCAGGCCGATCTGCAGCGTATCGGTGATGCCGGTCGATTTGACGAGCGTCGGCATCCAGAACGTGAGGCCGTACTGGCCCGTGACGAACGCGAAGTAGATCAGCGACATCCACCACATGCGCGGGTCCGAGAACACGGCCTTCAGCGAATGGCCGTGCTTCTGCTGTTCCTGCGGCTGCGCGGCGATCTCGTCCTCCAGCAGTTGCTTCTCGCGCTCGTCGAGCCACTTCGCGCTGCGGATGCTGTTGTCGAGATACAGGATCGTCGCGATGCCGACCAGCACGGCCGGCACGGCTTCGATCATGAACATCCATTGCCAGCCGTGGAAGCCCGAGCCGCCGTGGAAGCGCTCCATGATCCAGCCCGACAGCGGGTTGCCGAAGATGCCCGACACGGGAATCGCGGACATGAACACCGCGATGATCTTCGCGCGGCGATGCGACGGGAACCAGTACGTGAGATACAGGATCACGCCCGGATAGAAGCCGGCTTCCGCGAGGCCGAGCAGGAAGCGCAGCACGTAAAACTGCGTCGGCGTCTTCACGAACGCGAACAGCGCGGACAGCAGGCCCCACGTGATCATGATCCGCGCGATCCAGATGCGTGCGCCGATCCGGTGCATCAGCATATTGCTTGGCAGTTCGAACAGAAAATAGCCAAGAAAGAAAATGCCGGCGCCGAGCCCGAACACCGTTTCGCTGAATGCGAGATCCTGCGACATCTGCAGCTTCGCGAAGCCGACGTTCACGCGGTCGAGATACGCAACCACGTAGCAGAGCATCAGGAACGGCACGATGCGCCAGAACACTTTCTTGTAGGTGCGGTCGAGTTCCGCGGCATGGGCGGGCGCGGCGGGCGAGCGGCCAGCGGCCGCGTCGAGAGCAGTCATCGTCGTCTCCAGGGTGTTGTCTGCCGGCGGCGTGACCGCCGCCGGATCATGTGTGTGCTGACGGAAGGGCCCGCGCACACGGCGGGCATGGGAATCGTTGTGGGGCGCGTCGCTACCAGCGCGCGCCGAAGCTGTTGCGCAATTCGTCGAGCGCGGCGTCGTCGAGCGGCTCGGGTTTCGGGTGCGTCATCAGCCACAGCCGCGCCGTTTCCTCGAGCTCTTCGAGCGCAAACGATGCGTGCGACACCGACGGCCCCCACATCACGGGGCCGAGGCGCTCGAGCAGCACGCCGCGTACCTGGTCGGCGAGCGCCGCGACTTCGGCGGCGACCGCCGGGTCGCCGGGGCGGCGGTAACGGATCAGCGGAACGTGGCCGACCTTCATCACGTAGTACGGCGTGATCGGCGGCAGCACGTCGGTGTCGCGCCACACGCCCGCGAGCGTCAGCGCGACGAGGTGCGTCGAATGCGTGTGGACGATGCCGTTCGCTTCGGCGTTGCGCGCGTAGATGCCGCGATGCAGTGCGAGCGTCTTCGATGGCTTGCCGCCAGACAAGTGCTGGCCGTCGAGGCCGACTTTCGCGATGTCGTTCGGATCGAGCCGGCCGAGGCACGCATCGGTCGGCGTGATCAGCCAGCCGTCGGCGAGGCGCGCGCTGATGTTGCCGGCGCTGCCGACCGCGTGGCCACGCGCATACAGGCTCGCGCCGACCACGCAGATCTCTTCGCGCAGTGTCGCTTCGTCGCTCATCGTGCGGCTCCATCCAGCGCGCGCAGCGCCTTGTCGAAAAAGTCCGTCGCGCCGAAGTTGCCGGACTTCAGCGCGAGGCCGAGCGGCTGCGCATCGATGGTGGCCGTCGCCGGCACGCCCGGATCGATCTGCGCGCCGATCTGCAGCGACTTCACGTCGAGCGCCTGCACGACCGCGCCGGAGGTTTCGCCGCCCGCGACGACGAACTTGCGCACGCCGAGGTCGCGCAGGCCGCGCGCGATCGCCGCGAGCGTGGCTTCGACGAGATGGCCGGCCGCGTCGCCGCCGAGCGCCTGCTGCACGGCCTTCACTTCGTCGGGCGTCGCGGTCGCGTAGATCAGCACGGGCTGCGGCAGGTGCGCGCGCGCGAACGCGAGCGCCTGGTCGACGACGGGTTCGCCGCGCGATGCCGCGAGCGGATCGATGCGGAAGCTCGGCCGCGTGGCGCGCCATGCGGCGACCTGCGCGTTGGTAGCCTTCGACGCGCTGCCGGCGAGCACGGTCGAGAGCCCTTCGATGCGCGGCAGCGACGCCGCGTTGTCGCGTTCGGGCAGTTGCTCCGCGCGGCGGAAATTCGCCGGCAGGCCGAGCGCGATGCCCGAGCCGCCGGTGACGAGCGGCAGGCCCGCGCACGCTTCGCCGAGCACGTAGAGATCGCGATCCGACAGCGCGTCGGCGATCGCGAAGCGCGCGCCTTCCGCGCGCAGCTGGTCGATCCGCGCCCGCACGGCGGCCGCGCCCAGCGCGATCGTGTCGTAGCGGATCAGGCCGACCGGCGACTGCGTTTGCCGCTGCAGCACGCGCACGAGGTTCGCGTCCTTCATCGGCGTGAGCGGATGGTTCTCCATCCCCGATTCGTTCAGCAGCACGTCGCCGACGAACAGGTGGCCGCGATAGATCGTGCGGCCGTTCTCGGGGAACGCCGGGCACGCGATCGTGAAGCCGCCGCCGGCCGCATCGAGCAGCGCATCGGCGACGGGGCCGATATTGCCCGTGTCGGTCGAATCGAACGTCGAGCAGTATTTGAAGAAGAACTGCCGGCAGCCTTGCGCGCGCAGCCATTCGTAGGCGGCGAGCGATTGCGCGACGGCGTCGGCCGCGGGGATCGTGCGCGACTTCAGCGCGACGACGATCGCGTCGGCGTCGAGCGTGCCGTCGGCGGGCACGCCGATCGTCTGCACGGTGCGCATGCCGCTCTTCACGAGCATGTTCGCGAGATCGGTTGCGCCGGTGAAATCGTCGGCGATGCAGCCGAGCAGGGGACGGGAAGCGGAAGCGGTCATGGCAGGGGCGTCGGTCGAATCAGCGGGCAGGCGGCAGCGTGATGCCGGGGAAAGTCTTGATCACGGCGGAATCGTCCTCGCCGCCGTGGCCGGCGCTCGACGCGCTCATGAACATCTGGTGCGCGGTGGCCGACAGCGGCAGCGGGAACTTGCTGCGGCGCGCGGTATCGAGCACGAGGCCGAGATCCTTCACGAAGATGTCGACGGCCGACAGCGGCGTGTAGTCGCCGTTCAGGATGTGCGGCACGCGGTTCTCGAACATCCACGAATTGCCGGCGCTGTGCGTGATCACGTCGTACAGCGCATCGGCATCGACGCCTTCGCGCAGGCCGAGCGCCATCGCCTCGGCCGCCGCCGCGATGTGCACGCCGGCCAGCAGCTGGTTGATGATCTTCACCTTCGAGCCGATGCCGTGTGCGTCGCCGAGGCGATAGACCTTGCCGGCGATCGCCGCGAGCACGTCCTCGCAGCCCGCGTACGCGGCGGCCGGACCCGACGTCATCATCGTCATCTCGCCGGAGGCCGCGCGCGCGGCGCCGCCCGACACCGGCGCGTCGAGCATCTGCAGGCCGGCGGCCTCGATGCGCGCGCCGAGCGCGACCGCGAATTCGGGCGCGACGGTCGCGCTGGCGATCACGACGCCACCCGGCTGCATCGCCGCGACCGCGCCGTGCTCGCCGAACAGCACCGTTTCGGTCTGCGCGGCATTGACGACGAGCGTGACGACGACGTCGCACTGCGCGCCGAGTTCGGCCGGCGTGCTGCAGGCGATGCCGCCTTCGGCGGCGAACGCCTGCAGCACGGTGTCGCGCACGTCGCATGCGTGCACGCGCAGGCCGGCGCGCAGCAGCGAGCGGGCGACGCCGAGGCCCATCGCGCCGAGGCCGATGACTCCAACATTTCGTGACATGGTCAACCTTGATCGATTCGGGAGAGGGGCGGCGCGGCCGCCGCCGGGTTCAGCAGATGCCGGCTTCCGCGAGACGGCGGGCGGCGTTGTACATGTGCGTGCGTGCCGCGTTGCGTGCGGCCATCGGGTCGCGTGCGCGGATCGCGTCGGCGATTGCCGCGTGTTCCTCGCGCACCTGGCGCGAGAAGTCCTCGCGTGTCGCTTCGTTGCGCCGCGTGACCTTCACGCCGGCTTCGAGGTACTGGTTCAGGAACTGCAGCGTTTTCAGGAAATACGGGTTGCCGGTGACGGCCGCGATCGTGCGGTGGAACGCAACGTCTTCCGCGACGCCGTCGCGCCCTTCGGCTACTGCATCGTCGATCTTGCGCAGCGCGTCGTCGATGTCGGCCATGTCTTCATCGGTGTGATTCAACGCGGCTTCGGCCGCGACCTCGGCCTCGATCGCGCGCCGCACCGCGAGCAGGTGCGGCAGCGACGTGGCCTCGACTGCTTCCGCGTAGTCGATCCGCAGCGGCCGGATCGCGCCGTGCTGGTTCACGTACACGCCGCTGCCCTGGCGCGGCTCGACCACGCCTTCGTTCTTCAGCCGCGAGATCGCTTCGCGAATCACGGTGCGGCTCACGCCGAATTCCTGCGCGAGCACGGCCTCCGTCGGCAGCTTGCCGGTGGCGGAGAAACTGCCGACTTCGATCTGCTTGAGCAGTTGCTGCGCGACATGGTCGCTCATCGCACGGGCGGGAATTTTCTCGAACATGGTGCTCTGGTTTGTCAGGTTATGTGGTCATCATACAAATTTGGAGATGCGACAGCATCCGGGATAACCCTCGGTTAAAGGTGGATAACGTCGGTCAAGTTGATTGAAACCGGTTCCAATTCAGCGAAACATGCGGCGATCATTCGTGGCGTGGCGGTCCAGAGGAATCGTGTCAGTCGCGATGGGGCAGTGGTGCACGCTTGGCAATGGCGAATTCCGGAGTGCATGACCGACGGCCTCACTTCGGTCGACACGCGGCCATCTGGATCTTCTGGTAGCGGACCGACGGTCTGCGTTCAATGGGCTCGATCGGTTCGGAAAGTCCGCCAATTCCATTGGAGCCGTGCCGAGTGTTTCGCGACGCTCGACCCTGAATCGCGGCATGGTATAAAGCGCTGGATTCCGGTGAATATATGATCAGGTTTTTACTCGGCTTTTATTCGATTCACTTGCCATCGGAGTTCGTCAAGCCGCTGCATCGAATAGATGGCACGTGGCATTCGATGGCGCAAAAACAAGGAAATTGTTCGGGAGACGCTCGTGTCGTTCAAATTCGGCCAGGTATTTACTCGTGCGGCCCCGATAGCGCTCGGGCTCATGCTGGCGGCGTGTGGCAGGCACGACACGCCAGTCAATTATTCACCGGCGGCGCAGTTCATGTCGTTATCCGTTCCCCAGGCATCATTGCCACCTGACGCCGACGCCCAAGTGCGGGCGCTGATGAACGACGAGCTTCATGCAATCAAGGAGGCGGCGCAAGGCCAGCCGACGAAGCGTGATCTCAGGAGCACGGCGTTTGAACAGAATACCTTCCTGACGGTCTTGCGCTCGCCGGACGACATGAATGGCTTCAAATTGGCGAGCCTCGACAGCGCGCGGATGCCTTCCGACGTCAATCCGGGCCCGGATGACGTGCTGTTGGTGATTTCGCACCAGTCGGATCCCGGCTATGGGTACGTGGATACGGCCCAGACGGTGCCCGATGCACCGAATGGAAGCGATTCACTTACGTTGCGTATCACGTCGACCAAAGTTCAGATGCCTGGTACGGTGGTTGGCGCGGGATACTTTGACAACAACGTGTTCGTCATCAAGCGCGGGAAAGCATCGAAATTGATTCTGTCTCTGGACGACGTGCAGCAGGCTTATGAGCTAGGGTCTGCCACACGATAGTGCTTCCTTTATCGCGTTCAGAAAACGGGGCCATCTGCGAATTCAACCGGCATTTGAATACTGAATTCCTCGACCGGCTGCCTTTCGCACAATGCCGAAACCGATCGGTCGCGGCAGCCGATTCAGCCTGAATCGTTGGCGGCGGTCAGTCAGAGGAAATGAGATTGGTTTGAGATAGCGACTCGTTATCCTCCGCCGCCGCACCGGCTTCCGCCACGTCACCCCCCCGTTCCCGATACGTCGCCGGCGGCACGCCGTACTGCTTGCGGAACTCGCGCCCGAGGTGCGACGCATCGGCGAACCCGCAGCTCGATGCGATATCGGCCACCGTGCGATCCGAGCTCGTCAGCAGCCACGCGGCCGTGCGCAGCCGCACCTGCTTCGCGAACGCCTGCGGGCTCTTGCCCGTTTCCGCCTTGAACAGCCGCTCGAGCTGCCGCGTGGACAAATCCAGCTTGCTCGCGAGCTCGTCGAGCGACAGCGCGCGCCCGACATGCTGTTCCATCAGGAGAATCGCGCGCTTGACCTTCGGGTGCGTGGCCGGTTCGAGACCCGGCGGATGCGGCTGCGGCGCATTGCCTTTCTGCATCTCGCCGACCAGCAGGATGCGCAGCGCCTTCTGCACGGTCGCGTGATCGAAGTGGCGCAGCAGGATCGCGGCGGCGACGTCGATCGACGCACGGCCGCCCGAACAGGTGATGCGGCGCCGGTCGATCACGAACAGCCGGTCGGCGATCAGCAGATCCGGGTCGGCGGCCGGAAAGCGCTCGATGAAATCCCAGTAGTGGAACCAGCTCACGCAGGTGCGGTGCCCGTCGAGCACGCCCGCGCGCATCAGCGTGAACACGCCGGTGCAGATGCCGACCACCGTCGCGCCGCCTGCCGCCGAGCGGCGGATGAAGTCGAGCGTCTCGGGGCCCGCCTGGGGGCCCGAATGCAGCAGCCCGCCGACCACCACCACATAGTCGAACGGCTCGGCCGCGTCGAAGGTTTCCCACGGCGTGATCTGGATCCCGCAGCTCGCGCGCACCGGCGCGAGGGTCTCGCCGATCACGCTCCACGCGCAGCGCACGGGCTTGCTGTAGTCGCCGTCGTCCGCCGACAGCCGCAGCATGTCGACGAAGCCCGAGAAGGCCGTCAGCGTGAAGTTCGGCAGCAGCACGATGCCGAAGCGGATACGCCGCGGCGCGGGTTCTGCGAGGGGGAAAGCGGGGACGTCGGTTGTCATTGCGGCCAATCTCTTCTCGCCGGGCGGGCGGTCTCACTCAGTCTGTTGATACGGGTAATGCGGGTACGGCAAGCGGGCGGGGCCGGGCGGCGCGGATGTAGCCAGCGTCGCCGATCGGTTCCGGCCCGACTTGTGGTTTTCCGTCGCCAACCATCGCCAAAACGCACTTTCGGGGCTGCCGAAGTGGTGCTTGGCGGCGGTATCCCACGCCGATGCCGTTTTTGTTCTATCGGCCGATTTTACGCTTTGATGTACTGGCGCCAACGTCATTTCACGTGTGTCCCACCCAGAGGAAGCCAGATGAACGTCAGCGTCTTCGACCTGTTCAAGATCGGCATCGGCCCGTCCAGTTCGCATACGGTCGGCCCGATGATCGCCGCGTGCCGCTTCGCGTCGCACGTGGAGGACGCGAACCTGCTCGGGTTCGTGCGCCGCGTGCGGGTCGAACTATACGGCTCGCTCGGCGCGACCGGCAAGGGCCATGGTACCGACAAGGCCGTGCTGCTCGGCCTCGAGGGCCACCTGCCCGACACGATCGACCCGGACCTGATCGAGCCGCGGCTTGCCGCGATCCGCGCGGAGAAATCGCTGTCGCTGCTCGGCAAGCAGACCGTCCGCTTCGAGGAAAAGGAGCACATCGGCTTCTATCGCAAGCTGATGAGCGGCACGAGCATCGTGCACCCGAACGGGATGCGCTTCCAGGCCTTCGACGAGCACGGCCAGCTGCTCGTCGAGAAAGAGTATTACTCGGTCGGCGGCGGCTTCGTCGTGAACCGCGACGGCGATCGCGTGAACGGCGTGCGCGCGGCGGTCGAGGTGCCGTATCCGTTCCGCACCGGCGACGACCTGATGCGCCAGTGCCGCGAGCACGGGCTGTCGATCGCCGAGCTGATGATGCGCAACGAATGCGCGCTGCGTCCCGCCGACGAAGTGCGCGCCGGGCTGCTCGCGATCTGGCGCACGATGGCCGCCTGCGTCGAGCGCGGCTGCAAGGTCGAGGGCGACCTGCCCGGCCCGATGCGCGTGAAGCGCCGCGCGGCCGAGCTGAATGCCCGCCTGCGCGAGCGCTCGGAGGAATCGCTGCGCGACCCGCTGTCGATGCTCGACTGGGTCAACCTGTATGCGATGGCCGTCAACGAGGAGAACGCGGCGGGCGGCCGTGTCGTCACCGCGCCGACCAACGGCGCGGCCGGCGTGATTCCCGCGGTGCTGCACTACTACGTGAAGTTCGTGCCGGGCTCGAACGAAGCCGGCATCGTCGAATTCCTGATGACGGCCGCGGCGATCGGGATCATCTACAAGGAAACCGCGTCGATCTCCGGCGCGGAAGTCGGTTGCCAGGGCGAAGTGGGCGTCGCGTGCTCGATGGCCGCCGCCGCGCTCGCCGCGGTGATGGGCGGTACGCCCGACCAGGTCGAGAACGCCGCCGAGATCGGCATGGAGCACAACCTCGGGATGACCTGCGACCCGGTCGGCGGGCTCGTGCAGATCCCGTGCATCGAGCGCAACGCGATGGGCGCGATCAAGGCGCTGAACGCATCGCGGATGGCGCTCAAGGGCAATGGCCAGCACTACGTGTCGCTCGATTCGGTCATCAAGACGATGCGCGAGACGGGCGCCGACATGAAGACGAAATACAAGGAAACGTCGCGCGGCGGTCTGGCCGTGAACGTCATCGAATGCTAAACGAAGGATCACTAACATGAGCCGCTACTCGATATTCAGCCTGTTCCGCAACGGCCTCTCGTATCACGAGAACTGGGAAAAGCAGTGGAAGAGCCCGGAACCGAAGAAGGAATACGACGTCGTGATCGTCGGCGGCGGCGGCCACGGCCTCGCGACCGCGTACTACCTCGCGAAAGAGCACGGGATCACGAACGTCGCGATCCTTGAGAAGGGCTGGATCGGCGGCGGCAACACCGCGCGCAACACGACGATCGTGCGCTCGAACTATCTGTGGGACGAATCGGCCGCGCTGTACGAGAAGGCGATGAAGCTGTGGGAAGGGCTGTCGCAGGACCTGAACTACAACGTGATGTTCAGCCAGCGCGGCGTGATGAACCTGGCCCACACGCTGCAGGACGTGCGTGACACCGAGCGCCGCGTGAACGCGAACCGGCTGAACGGCGTCGACGCCGAATTCCTGACGCCCGCGCAGATCAAGGAGATCGAGCCGACCATCAACCTGAACAGCCGCTACCCGGTGCTCGGCGCGTCGATCCAGCGCCGCGCAGGTGTGGCGCGTCACGACGCGGTGGCCTGGGGCTTCGCGCGCGGCGCCGACCGCGCGGGCGTCGACATCATCCAGAACTGCCAGGTGACGGGCATTCGCCGCGAAGGCGGTGCGGTGGTCGGCGTCGATACGGTGAAGGGCTTCATCAAGGCGAAGAAGGTTGCGGTGGTCGCAGCCGGCAACACGACGACGCTCGCCGACATGGCCGGCGTGCGTCTGCCGATCGAAAGCCACCCGCTGCAGGCGCTGGTGTCCGAGCCGATCAAGCCGGTCGTCAACTCGGTGATCATGTCGAACGCGGTGCACGCGTACATCAGCCAGTCCGACAAGGGCGACCTCGTGATCGGTGCGGGCATCGACCAGTACACGGGCTTCGGCCAGCGCGGCAGCTTCCACATCATCGAAAGCACGCTGCAGGCGATCGTCGAGATGTTCCCGGTGTTCTCGCGCGTGCGGATGAACCGCCAGTGGGGCGGCATCGTCGACGTGTCGCCGGACGCGTGCCCGATCATCACCAAGACCGACGTGAAGGGCCTCTATTTCAACTGCGGTTGGGGTACCGGCGGCTTCAAGGCGACGCCCGGCTCGGGCTGGGTGTTCGCGCACACGATCGCCCGCGACGAACCGCATCCGCTGAACGCGCCGTTCGCGCTCGACCGTTTCTACACGGGCCACCTGATCGACGAGCACGGCGCTGCCGCCGTCGCGCACTAACCCCCGCACTGAAGGAGAAGGAAACATGTTGCTGATCGAATGTCCGTGGTGCGGGCCGCGCGCCGAATCCGAGTTCTCGTGCGGCGGTGAAGCCGACATCGTGCGCCCGGTTGCGAACGAGAACATGACCGACCGTGAATGGGGCGAGTACGTGTTCATGCGCGAGAACAAGCGCGGGCTGCACAAGGAGCAGTGGCTGCACGCGCAGGGCTGCCGCCGCTGGTTCAAGGCCACGCGCGACACGGTGACCTACGATATCAAGGGCTACGAAAAGTTCGGCGAAGCTGCCGGCAACGCACACGAAGAGGGCACGAGCAAATGAGCCAGAAAGACCGCCTCGGCACCGGTGGCCGCATCAATCGCGCGATTCCGTTGACGTTCACGTTCAACGGCCGCACGTATCAAGGCTTCCAGGGCGACACGCTCGCGTCCGCGCTGCTCGCGAACGGCGTGCACTTCGTCGCGCGCAGCTTCAAGTACCACCGTCCGCGCGGGATCGTGACGGCCGACGTCGCGGAACCGAACGCCGTCGTGCAGCTCGAATCGGGCCCGTACACGGTGCCGAACGCGCGCGCGACCGAGATCGAGCTGTACCAGGGGCTCGTCGCGTCCAGCGTGAACGCGGAGCCGACGCTCGAGAATGACAAGTACGCGATCAACCAGAAGCTGTCGCGCTTCCTGCCGGCCGGCTTCTACTACAAGACCTTCATGTGGCCGCGCAACATGTGGCCGAAGTACGAAGAGAAGATCCGTGAGGCAGCCGGTCTCGGCAAGGCGCCGGAAGCGCTCGACGCCGATCGCTACGACAAGTGCTACGCGCACTGCGACGTGCTCGTCGTCGGCGGTGGCCCGTCGGGCCTCGCCGCCGCGCATGCGGCCGCCACGGCCGGCGCGCGCGTGATCCTCGTCGACGACCAGCGCGAACTCGGCGGCAGCCTGCTGTCGTGCCGCGCCGAGATCGACGCGAAGCCCGCGCTGCAGTGGGTCGAGAAGATCGAGGCCGAGCTGCGCAAGCTGTCTGACGTGACGATCCTGTCGCGCAGCACCGCGTTCGGCTATCAGGACCACAACCTCGTGACGGTCACGCAGCGCCTGACCGATCACCTGCCGGTGTCGATGCGCAAGGGTACGCGCGAACTGCTGTGGAAGGTCCGCGCGAAGCGCGTGATCCTCGCGACCGGCGCGCACGAGCGGCCGATCGTGTTCGGCAACAACGACCTGCCGGGCGTGATGCTCGCCGGCGCGGTGTCCACCTACGTGCATCGCTTCGGCGTGCTGCCGGGCCGCAACGCGGTCGTGTTCACGAACAACGATCGCGCCTACCAGACCGCGCTCGACCTGAAGGCGTGCGGCGCGAAGGTGACGGTCGTCGATTCGCGCGCGTCGTCGAACGGTGCGCTGCCGGCCGCTGCGAAGCGGCAGGGCGTGACGGTGATGAGCGGCGCGGTCGTGACGGGCGCATCGGGCAAGTGGCGCGTATCGTCGGTCGACGTCGCGTCGCTCTCGAACGGCCAGGTGGGCGGCAAGCTGCAGACGCTGCCGTGCGACCTCGTCGCGATGTCGGGTGGCTTCAGCCCGGTGCTGCACCTGTTCGCGCAGTCGGGCGGCAAGGCCTGCTGGAACGACGAGAAGGCCTGCTTCCTGCCGGGCAAGCCCGTGCAGGCGGAAGCGAGCATTGGTGCCGCAGCCGGCGAATTCGGCCTGGCGCGCGCGCTGCGGCTCGCGGTCGATGCGGGCGTGGAAGCCGCGAAGGCGGCGGGCTTCACGGCTGCGCAGCGCGCGGTCGCACCGCAGGTCGCGGAAGCCGTCGAAGGCGCACTGCAGCCGCTGTGGCTGGTCGGCAGCCGCGAAGCCGCGGCGCGCGGGCCGAAGCAGTTCGTCGACTTCCAGAACGACGTGTCGGCCGCGGACATCCTGCTGGCCGCACGCGAAGGCTTCGAGTCGGTCGAGCACGTGAAACGCTATACGGCGATGGGCTTCGGCACCGACCAGGGCAAGCTCGGCAACATCAACGGGATGGCGATCCTCGCGGGTGCGCTCGGCAAGACGATTCCGGAAACGGGCACGACGACGTTCCGCCCGAACTACACGCCCGTGTCGTTCGGCACGTTCGCGGGCCGCGAACTCGGCGATTTCCTCGACCCGATCCGCAAGACCTGCGTGCACGAGTGGCACGTCGAGCACGGCGCGCTGTTCGAGGACGTCGGCAACTGGAAGCGGCCCTGGTACTTCCCGAAGAACGGCGAGGATCTCCACGCGGCCGTGAAGCGCGAATGCCTGGCGGTGCGCAACAGCGTCGGCATTCTCGACGCATCGACGCTCGGCAAGATCGACATCCAGGGCCCGGACGCCGTGAAGCTGCTGAACTGGATGTACACGAACCCGTGGAACAAGCTCGAAGTGGGCAAGTGCCGCTACGGGCTGATGCTCGACGAGAACGGGATGGTGTTCGACGATGGCGTGACGGTGCGCCTCGCCGACCAGCATTTCATGATGACGACCACGACGGGCGGCGCGGCGCGCGTGCTCACGTGGCTCGAACGCTGGCTGCAGACCGAATGGCCCGACATGAAGGTGCGGCTGTCGTCGGTCACCGACCACTGGGCGACGTTCGCGGTGGTCGGCCCGAAGAGCCGCAAGGTCGTGCAGAAGGTGTGCCAGGACATTGACTTCGGCAACGAAGCGTTCCCGTTCATGAGCTACCGGAACGGCACCGTCGCGGGCGCGAAGGCGCGCGTGATGCGGATCAGCTTCTCGGGCGAGCTCGCCTATGAAGTGAACGTGCCGGCGAATGCGGGCCGCGCGGTGTGGGAAGCGCTGATGGCGGCGGGTGCCGAGTTCGACATCACGCCGTACGGCACCGAGACGATGCACGTGCTGCGCGCGGAGAAGGGCTACATCATCGTCGGCCAGGATACCGACGGCTCGATCACGCCGTACGACCTCGGGATGGGCGGGCTGGTCGCGAAGTCGAAGGACTTCCTCGGCAAGCGTTCGCTCACGCGCTCGGATACCGCGAAGGAAGGCCGCAAGCAGTTCGTCGGCCTCTTGACCGAGGACGAGCAGCTCGTGCTGCCGGAAGGCGCGCAGATCGTCGCGAAGGACACGCAGGTGTCGGCGGTCGATCCGACGCCGATGATCGGCCACGTGACGTCGAGCTACTACAGCCCGATCCTGAAGCGCTCGATCGCGCTCGCGGTGGTGAAGGGCGGCCTGAACAAGATGGGCGAGAGCGTCGTGATTCCGCTGGCCAACGGCAAGCGCATCACCGCGAAGATCTCGAGCCCGGTTTTCTACGATACCGAAGGGGTGCGTCAGCATGTGGAATGAAACCAGAAACCAGACGCAGGTGGCAGGCGCGGGCGGCGTGACGCTTGAATCGCCGTTCGTCGGCGCGGCCGACGTGCTGAAGCCGCACCAGGCGCGCGCCTCGAAGAAGTTCACGCTGCGCGAGCGGCCGTTCCTCGATCTCGTCAACGTGCGCGGCGAGTTGAGCGATCCGGCGTTCGTCAGCGCGTTCGAGCGCGTGGTCGGCTGCCGGCCGCCCGCAGCGCCGAACACGGTCGCGCGCGGCGCCGAGTACGACGTGCTGTGGCTCGGCCCGGACGAATGGCTCGTGCGCTCGAACGGGCCGGTGCAGGCCGGCGTGCTGGAGGCGCAGCTTGCGGAGGCCGTGCAGGGTTCGTATGCGGCGGCCGCCGATGTCGGCAGCGGCTACACGGTTGTCGAGATCAGCGGCGAACGCGTGCGCGACGTGCTCGCACGCGGCTGCCCGCTCGATCTCCATCCGCGCGCATTCAAGTCGGGCCAGTGCGCGCAGTCGCACTACTTCAAGTCGTCGATCGTGCTGATCCCGACCGGTGACGATGCATTCGAGATCGTCCTGCGTCGCAGCTTCGCCGACTACTTCGTGCGCATCATGCTCGACGCGGCCGCGCCGCTCGCATCATGAAGCCGTTCGACGAACCGTTCGTGGCGATCGACGCGCCGCGCCTGCGCGGGCGCGGCTGGAGCGTGTTCGTCGACGAACTGAAGGTGCCCGCGCGGATCGGCATTCATGCGCACGAGCATGAAGCGCCGCAACCGATCGTGATCGATGCTCGGCTCGGCTATCGGTGCGAGCCGAGCGAGCAGGGCGAGTGGATCGATTACGACGGCTATTGCGCGCGCCTTGCCGCGTTCCTGTCGCACAAGCCGCATACGCGGCTGCTCGAAACACTCGTCGCCGATATCGCGGTGCTGTCGTTCCGGGAATGGCCGGCGCTGGAGTCGCTGACGCTGTCGGTGTACAAGCCGAAGATCCGGCCCGGTACGAAGCGTGTCGGCGTGTCGCTCGACTGGACGCGCGGGGATTATTTGCGGTGGACGGGGGCGGCGGGGCAGTTTTGATGTGACGTGCCACGGCAAGCCAGTGCGCTGGTTTGCCGTGTTTTTTCATTGTTCCTGGAATATGAGAACAATGGACGTACGGTGAATGGGGTTGGCTTTGTTCCTGGAATATCGGAACAATTTCCCCTACTCATTTTGTCATTCTGATGTCGTGCAGGCTGAAGCGACTTCGGCCTGCCTGGCTGATCGGTATGACGTCATCGCATAGGCGATCGTCGCAACACGCAATGCGGCGCGCCGCAACGATCACCCTCAGCCTAAGCGTCAAGCCGCAGCCACTCCACCCAGCGCCGGATAGTCGACATACCCGTGCGCATCGCCGCCGAAGAACGTTTCGCGCTGCGCGTCGTTCATCGGCGCACCCGTCTTCAGCCGCGTCACGAAATCCGGATTCGCCAGCACCATCTGCCCGTACGCTTCGAGGTCGGCCAGCTCCGACGTCACGTCCGTGCCGATCGCGTCGCGCGTGCGGCCCGGGCGGTTCAGGATCAGCGTGCCGTTCCAGCGTGCACGCAGGTCGGCCAGCAGCGCTTCGTCGCCGTGATGCATCACGTGCAGGTATGCGAGACCGAGCGGGTCGAGCTGCGCGGCCAGGTAGCGATACAGGTCCGGCCCTTGCTCGCCTTCGTCGATCCCCCACATCGTGTTGCCCGGCGACAGGCGGATGGCGGTGCGGTCCGCGCCGATTTCGTCGGCGATCGCCGTGGCGACCTCGATCGCGAAGCGCGCGCGGTTTTCGATCGAACCGCCGTAGGCGTCCGTGCGGAGGTTCGCGCTCGGCGCGAAGAACTGCTGGACCAGATACGCGTTCGCGCCGTGGATCTCGACGCCGTCCGCGCCGGCCTCGATCGCGCGGCGCGCGGCGAAGCGGAAGTCGTTCACGGTGTCGCGCACTTCGGCGGTCGTCAGCGCGCGCGGCGCCGGGATGTCCTGCATACCCTTCATCGTGAACATGCCCGCGCCCGGCGCGATCGCCGACGGCGCGACGGCCTGGCGGTGATGCGGCGTATTGTCGGGATGCGACATGCGCCCCGCGTGCATCAGCTGGATGAACAGCCGGCCGCCGCGTGCGTGCACGCTGTCGCTGACCGCCTTCCAGCCGGCGACGTGCGCGTCGGTATAGATGCCGGGCGTCGTCAGGTAGCCCTGCCCGTCGTCCGACGGCTGCGTGCCTTCGGTGACGATCAGGCCGATGTCCGCGCGCTGCGCATAGTATTCGGCGGCCAGCTCGCCGGGCGTGCCGTCGAAGGCGGCGCGGCTGCGGGTCATCGGCGCCATGACCAGGCGGTTTTCCAGCGTATATCGGCCCACGCGGACCGGGGTGAACAGTTGGCTCATGATGCGTCAGCTCCTCGAGATTCGGGATGACGGCACCGGGTCGGTGCCGCCTCGGGCGCCGGCCGCGCACGGGTGTGCCGACCTCGCCTCCACGCAGTCATCATCCATTGCTTCTTTTTCGGGATAAACCGGGTAATCTGGATAACATTGATCCATTGATGGAGCAGTGAGCATGGAACTGCTGAACGACATGGCGCTGTTCGTCGAAGTCGTGAAGGCGAAGGGCTTTCGCAGCGCGGCCGAGACGCTGGGGATGCCGAACTCGACGCTGTCGCGGCGGATCGGCGCGCTGGAGAAGGCGATCGGGCTGCGGCTGCTGCATCGCACGACGCGCCGGATCGAGCTGACGGAGGCCGGCCAGCTTTACTTCGAGCGCTGCAAGCGCATCGTCGACGAGGCGCGGCTTGCGCACGAGCAGCTCGGCGGGCTGCTGGCGGAGCCGACCGGGGTGCTGCGCGCATCGTTTCCGGTCGATTTCGCGGTGGTCATTCTGGCGCCGCTGGTCGTCGAATTCGCGAACCGCTACCCGAAACTGACCTTCGATTTCGAACTGACGTCGCGGCGCGTCGATCTGGTGAGCGAGCCGTTCGACGTGGCGATCCGCATGGGGCCATCCGAGGATTCGCAACTGATCGCGCGGCGGCTCGCGACGCTCCGGAATTATCTGTATGCGTCGCCCGGCTATCTCGCGCGTGCCGGCGAGCCGCAAGCGCCGGAAGACCTCACCCGGCACGCGTGCCTCGGCCTGCAGCGGAGCGGATCATGGACGCTGCACGACGGCACGCGTTCCGTTGCGGTACCGGTGAGCAGCCGTTTCGGGGCGAACAGCGTCGGCATGCTGCGGCGCCTGGCTACGCTCGATGCGGGCATCATCGTGCTGGCGGAGGCGATCGTCGCGGACGATCTGGCCGCCGGCCGGCTGCGCCGCGTGATGCCCGCCTGGGAAGGCGAGCCGCTGCCGGTCTACGCGATGACCGAAACGCGGCTGCTGCCCGCGAAGACGCAGCATTTCATCGAGTTTCTGCGGGAGCGTTTCGCGCAGGCGTGACGGGAGGTTGCGCGGGCATCCTTCCGTCGATCACTGCTGCGCCGGTTGCGGTGCGTCCAGCTGCGCTTCCCATTTCTTCAGGATGCGCACGCGTGCCTGGCTGAAATCGACCCAGCAGCTCATCCGCGCGTCTTCCGGGATCGTCTGCTGCGGATTGGCGGCTTTCACGTAGTCGCAGGTGTCGTCGGCGAAGCGGGTCCAGCTTGCCTGCGATTTCGCGAGCGCGCTGGCGGCATCGGGGTTGCGCTGCTTGAGCTTGCGCTCGAGCGACCGGTACGCGTGCTCGACGGCCTGATTGTTCTGGTCGAGTATGCAGATCCACACGTTGTTCATCGTCGGGCCATGCTTCTCGCAATCGACGGCGGCGAACGCGGCGGTGTGGCCGATCGCCAGCGCGGCGACGGCAAGGAAGCGGGAGGCGTGGCGCATGCGTGTCGAACGAAGGGGGACTAGTTGCTGCGGACCGACGTCGGGCTCGATTTCTCGCTGACCGGCACCATGCGGGCCTTCGCATCGCTCGCGGGGTTCGCGGCTTTCGCGTCGTCGTCCGGTTCGAGCACGAAGCGGAATGCATCGACCCGCTGCATCACCTTCGCTGCATACGCGTTCGAACCGCCGCTGTAGCTCCTCAGTCCGGCCCGCACGTCGCCACCGGCGGCCCTCACGTAGCCCGACAGAATTGCGGAGCCGACTTCGACGTTCGCGTTCGGTTCGGTCAGGTCCTTCACGTTGCGCACCAGGCCGCGGTGCGCGGTCGGCACGACCTGCATCAGCCCGGTCGCGCCATGCTGGCCGCGCGCCTTTTCCTGGAAGCGGGATTCGATCGAAATGATGGCGTAAACGAGTGCGGGCGGCAGCGAATATTTCGTCGCAGTGACGCTCACGATATCGGCGAGCTTCGCGGCGCGTTCCCGTGCGACGCCGAATTTCTTCGTCAGGTAGGACGTGATGCGGCGGTTTGCTTCGTTCGGCTGATCGTTGGCGTCGGCGAGCGGTGCGGATGCGACGGTCGGTGCCGATGCGGCCGCTTCGGGCGCGAACGCAGGCAGTGCGGGCGCCTGCTGCGCCGATGCCTGTTGCGCAATGCCGAGCGAAAGCACGATCAGCCAGAGAAACCGTCGCATGGTGGAGTGCGGGGAATGGGAAGGCGCCTAGTATATCGGCCAATTGCCGCAGGTGGTCGAAGGCTGGCTCGAATGAAAGCGGCATGTAGGCTTGTGTCGACTCGCGTCGGGCCGCGAGCCGATCGTTGCGCGGACACGCATCGGAGTCCGGATGAACGTCGCCAGGCGTGGCGTGTCGGTCGTTTTTACAGGTACCTGTGCGTGACAGGATGTGTCCCCACGCGCATTACGTGCGCCGGGCGGCCGCTACCCGTGCAAGCGCGCCGATCGCATCGCTGACGAGCACCGCGAGCAGCCCGACGATCACGCCGCCCTGCAGCACGAACGCGGTGTTCGACGTCTGCAGCCCCGCGATGATGACGTCGCCGAGCCCGCGCGCGGCGACCGTCGAGCCGATCGTCGCGGTGCCGAGATTGATCACGACCGCGAGCCGGATCCCGTTGACGATCACCGGAAACGCGAGCGGCAGTTCGACCGACACGAGTTGCTGCCAGCCGCTCATGCCCATCCCGCGCGCGGCGTCGACGACGTCGCGCGGCACGTCCTCGAGCCCGGCGATCGTGCTTTCGAACACGGGCAGCAGGCCATACAGCACGAGCGCGATCAGCACGGGCTTCAATCCGAAGCCGACGGCCGGCACCGCGAGCGCGAGCACCGCGACGGGCGGGAAGGTCTGGCCGATGTCGACGACGCTGCGCGCGACCGGCAGGAAATCCGCGCCCCACGGCCGCGTGACCGCGATGCCGGCCGCGACCGCGACGATCGTGCCGATCACGCTCGACAACGCGACCGTGCCGAGATGTGCGAGCGTGAGGTCGAGCAGGCTCGCGCGATCGTAGATGACCGGTGCACCGTTGTCCGCGAACGGCGCGAACAAACCTTGCAGCCATGCGGGGCGCAACAGCAGCACGAGCAGCAGCGCGAGCGCGGCGGCGCGTGCGACGGTCGCAAGAAGCGCCGACCGCTTGGGCTGCACGCTGCTGTACGTCGTCATGCGGGCTTCCTGGCGTGCGCGCGGATCGCATCGAGCGTGATGCGGCGCGTGTTGTGGCCGTTGCCATCTTCCACTGGCAGCACATCGACACCGCGCCACAGCAGCTCCGACACCGCATCGCGCAGCGTGCGCGTCGCGGCGATCGGTTCGCCGTCGGCATGACCGGCTTCGGCCACCAAGTCGATCGGTGTCAGCGCGAGCAGGCGCAGCGGCCGGTCGACGCCCGCGACGAGCTGCTCGACGACGCCGGCCGCCGGCTTGCCGAGAATCTCGGCCGGCGAAGCGACCTGCAAGAGCCGGCCGCCGTCCATCACCGCGATCGTGTCGCCGAGCTTCAGCGCTTCCTCGATATCGTGCGTGACGATCACGACCGTGATGCCGAGGCGGCGCTGCAGCGCGAACAGGTCGTCCTGCGCCTTGCTGCGGATGATCGGATCGAGCGCGCCGAACGGCTCGTCCATCAGCAGCATCGCGGGCTCGGCCGCGAGCGCGCGCGCGACGCCGACGCGCTGCTGCTGGCCGCCCGACAGTTCGTGCGGCAGCTTGTCCGCGAACTCGGCCGGTGCGAGATGGAACAGGTCGAGCAATTCGTTCACGCGCGCGTCGATGCGCTCGGCGGGCCAGCCGAGCAGGCGCGGCACGGTCGCGATGTTGCGCGCGACGCTCCAGTGCGGAAACAGTCCGTGCCCCTGGATCGCATAGCCGATGCCGCGCCGCAACTGCTCGGGCGCAACGGTGGCCGTATCGACGCCGTCGATGCGGATCGTGCCGCTGGTGGGCGCGATCAGCCGGTTGATCATGCGCAGCAGCGTCGACTTGCCGCTGCCCGATGCGCCGACGAGCGCGGTGATCGTGCCGCGCTTCATCGTCAGCGAGACGTCGTCGACGGCGACGATGTCGCCGAAGCGTTTGCCGGCCCGTTCGATCTCGATCATCCTGCACGCCCTTTCGCGAGCGCGGTCGCGGCTTCGAACATGACGGCCGCCACCAGCGCGAGCGCGATCGTCGGGATCGCGCCGAGCAGCACGAGATCGGCGGCCGATTGCCCGATCCCCTGGAAGATGAAGGTGCCGAAGCCGCCGCCGCCGATCAGCGCGGCGACCGCGGTCAGCCCGATGTTCTGCACGAGCACGATGCGCACGCCGCTCAGGATCACCGGCAGCGCGAGCACGAGATCGACGCGCAGCAGCCGCTGCGTGCGCGTCATGCCCATCGCGCGCGCCGCTTCGGTCACGTGCGGCGGCACTTGCCCGAGCCCGACCACGACGCTCGATGCGATCGGCAGCAGCGAATACAGGAACAGCGCGAGCACGGCCGGCGCGACGCCGATGCCGCGGATGCCGAGCGCGGCCGCGAGCGGCACGCGTGCGGCGAGCAGCCCGAGCGGCGCCATCATCAGCCCGTACATCGCGATGCTGGGAATCGTCTGCACGATGTTGAGCACGGGCATCGCGACGGTACGCACGGCTGCGATGCGCGCGCACGCGATGCCGAGCGGTACGCCCGCGATGAGCGCGGCGGCCACCGAGCCGCCCGCGAGCGACACGTGCCGGATCGCCTCCCGCCAGAAATCGTCGCTGCGCACCGCGTATTCGCGCATCACGGAGAGGCCATCCCACCAGCCGCTCGCGAGCGGCACCGAAATCGCTGCTATTGCAACGACGAGCGCGGCGAGGCGCCGCCACGGGCCGAATGCGAGCCGTGCGAGCGCGTCCGCGACGAACACGGCCCACGCGAACAGCAGCAGCCAGACGCCGGAGGAGGGCGACACGCGGGCGAGCATGTCGTCAGGTGCGACGACGTGCGTCGCGGCCGCGCCGACCGCGTACGCGAGCGTCGCGAGCCACGCGCAGCCGGCCGCGAGCCGCCACGTGGGGCGGCTCGCCGTCATCGCCCACAGCGCGCCTACGATCCACAGCGTCGCGAGCGCGGCTGCCTGCGGGGCCGGCAGCGCGGCGAACACCGACAGGTCGGTGCCGGCCGCGATGCGGTTCGGCCGCAGCACCGCGAACGGCAGGCCGAGCACGGCGACGATCGTCAGGATGCCGATCAGGATGCCGACCTTGTCCGCCGTGATGCGCCGCGCGGACGCTGCCGCGCGACCGGTCATTTAACGAAGCCCTTCGATTTCAGGTAGCTTTTCGCGACGCCGGCGGCCGGTTCGCCGTTGATCTGGATGCGCGCGTTCAGCGTCTGCAGCGTCTTCAGGTCGAGGCTCGCGAATACGGGCTTCAGGTAGTCGGCGATCTGCGGATGCGCTTTCAGCACGGCTTCGCGGATCACCGGCGCGGGCGCGTAGACGGGCTGCACGTGCTTGTCGTCGTCGAGCACCGCGAGGCCGCTCGACGAGATCCCGCCGTCGGTGCCGTAGACCATCGCGGCATTGACGCCGTCGGTCTGGTTCGCGGCGGCCTTGATGGTCGCGGCCGTGTCGCCGCCGGACAGCACGACGAGCTGGTCGGGCTTCAGCTTGAAGCCGTATGCCTTCTCGAACGACGGCAGCGCCGACGCGCTGTTCACGAATTCGGCCGACGCCGCGAGCTTCACCTTGCCGCCGCCGGCGACCCACTTGCCGAAATCGGAGAAGGTCTTCAGGTGCTGCGACTGCGCGACGGGCGCGAGTACGGCGACGCCCCACGTGTTGTTCGCGGGTGCCGGGGTGAGCCAGACGAGATGGTTCGCCGCGTAGTCGAGTTGCTTCGCGGTGTCATAGCCCTGGCTTGCGTTCTTCCACAGCGGATCGTCGGCCTTGTTGAAGAAGAACGCGGCGTTGCCGGTGTATTCGGGGTAGATGTCGATCTCGCCGCTCGTGAGCGCCTTGCGCACGATCGGCGTGGTGCCGAGCGCGATCTTTTCGGTGACGGGGATGCCGTGCGCCTTCAGCACCTGCGCGATGAGGTTGCCGAGCAGGTTGCCTTCGGTGTCGATCTTCGACGACACCACGACGGGCGTGTCGGCATGCGCGCCGGGCGCGACGAGGGTAGCGGCGAGCGCGAGGCCCAGGATCCGGGCGGGCAGGGCGAGCTTCATCGGGCCAATCTCCAGGGCGAGGGCGTACGCCGAAAGTTACTTGACTGAGCCGGCTTTGGCAAACCGCGTGCGGCGGCGTGCCCACAGCCCGTGTGGGGATAACCCGCATCCGTGTTGCAGGCTTGTTACACTGAAATCCGTTCCCGCCTTGCAGACACTTCCTGACATGAAGCCCGAGTTGCTGGTTCTGATCGCCTTGCGCGGCGACGCGCATCGCGAGATCGCCGCGTCGTTCGACGTGCGCTACGCCCCGACATCCGAAGCACGCGAACGCGCGATCGCCGAACACGGCGACACGATACGCGCGGTGCTGACCAACGGCAGCACGGGCCTCACTGCCGCCGAGATCGATCGACTTCCGCAACTCACGTTCGTCAGCGCGCTCGGCGCCGGCTACGAGCACATCGACGTTACGCATGCCAAGGCGCGCGGCATTGCCGTGGTCACGGGCGCCGGCACCAACGACGATTGCGTCGCCGATCATGCGTTCGCGCTGCTGCTCGCGGCCGTGCGCAACGTCGTGCAGCTCGATGCGAAAACCCGCGCGGGCGTGTGGCGCGACGGACTGGCGATGCCGCCGAACGTGTCGGGCAAGAAGCTCGGCATCGTCGGGCTCGGCAAGATCGGCGAGAAGTGCGCGCGTCGCGCGGCCGGCTTCGACATCGAGATCGGTTACCACAACCGGTCGGTGAAAGACGTCCCCTACCGCTATTTCGACCGCGTCGACGCGCTCGCGCAGTGGGCCGATTTCCTGATCGTCGCAACGCCGGGCGGCGCGGGCACGCGGCACCTGATCGATCGCGCGGTGCTCGAGGCGCTCGGCCCCGGCGGGTTCGTCGTCAACGTGTCACGCGGCAGCGTTGTCGATACCGCTGCTTTGGCGGAGGCGTTGCGCGACGGGCGCATCGCGGGCGCGGGGCTCGACGTGTACGAAGGCGAACCCGAGCCGCCGCGCGCGCTGACGGATCTCGACAGCGTCGTGCTGACGCCGCACATGGGCGGCTGGTCGCCCGAGGCGCTCGATCGTTCGGTGCGGCAGTTCATCGACAACGCGGCGCGGCACTTCGCGGGGCAGCCGGTACTCACGCCGGTGTGAGGGCAAGGCAGCAGGCGCGAATCAGGTCGCCTGCTTGCAGAATTCCCAATAGAACGCCGGCAGGTTCGCCGGCTTGTCGGCATCGAGGTCGATCCAGCCGAACTGGTTGTGCTCGTCGCTCAGGACGATTTCATGACGATCGACCTGGCACTGGAAGCACACGATGAGCACGCGCTTGCCTGGCACGACCTCGCACGAACGGCTCGCCACGTAGCGGATCGTCGAAGCGACGATTCCGCATTCCTCCTGCACTTCGCGCGTGACGGTTTCTTCGAGCGATTCGCCTGCTTCGGGCCAGCCGCCCGGCAACTCCCATTCGTCGCGCGGATTGCGCAGGAACAGGACCGAGCGGCCGTCGCGGACGATGGCTTTGGCGCTGATGGGGATCATGTGGGTTCACCGTTGGCGTTCGACGTTCGCAGCCTATCGCAGGTGTTCCCTTCGTGCAGCGAGCCGGCGCCGGCTGGCGCGCAGGCGGGGGAGGCCGTGCCGTGACGCGGGTAGCCGGCGTGCGCCTGCGCATCGGTGGATGATGAGGCCAGCGGCACCGTCGCCGACATGCCGGCCGGATCAGGCGTCCGATGGTGCGGCAGTGTCTCGACGACGCGCCACGGCATGTCGCGGGGCAGCCGGCGCTCATGCCGCTGTGACGGCGGCGCGTGCGGCAGATCCGACCGCTTCCCTGCATCGAGCCTGAGTCGGCACGTATTTGTACGGAACCGGCGCGCGAAGATGAAAAAAAGTTGCGTCCAGGCGGCCAATTGAGAGCCGAAATATCGATTCACCTGAAATAACATTTCACTCCATCAAGTCCGGCGACTGGCCGGATGCGTGCTGCACATGGAGACGATCGATGAATACCCCTGTCGTACCGCTGCCCGCGCTCGAGCTGGATGGAGCGCTTCTCCTCGACCAATTGAGACGGCTCGGCGAAGTCGGCGCCGATCCCGAGATAGGCGGCCGGACCCGTATCGCGCTGACGGACGACGAGCGGGCCGGGCGCGATCTCGTCGTCGCATGGATGCGTGAGCTGGATCTCGACGTCCGGATCGACCGCATCGGCAACATCTTCGGCACGTTGCGCTCGGCAACCGACGACGGCAACGAGCGCCCGCTGATGATGGGCTCCCATATCGACTCCGTGAAAAACGCCGGCGCACTCGACGGGTGCTATGGCGTGCTGGCCGGCCTCGCCGTCGTGCGCGCGTTTCGCGATGCCGGGCTCAAGCCGCGCCGCTCGATCACGATCGGCGCCTTTACCAACGAAGAGGGCATCCGGTACCAGCCGGACATGATGGGTTCGCTCGTCCATGCCGGCGGCATGCCGGTCGACGCGGCGCTGGATACGATCGGCATCGACGGCACGCGCCTGGGCGACGAACTCGCGCGGATCGGCTATGCGGGCGATCTCGAGCCCGGCGCGATCGTGCCGCACGAATATCTCGAACTGCACATCGAACAGGGGCCGATCCTCGAGGCCGAGCAGATCCGCATCGGCGTGGTCGAAAGCCTGCAGGGCATTTCATGGCAGCAGATCACCGTGCAGGGGAATGCGAACCACGCCGGCACGACGCCAACGCATCTGCGGCATGACGCAGGCTGGGCCGCGGCGGCGATCGCGACCTTCCTGCGCGAGCTGGCGGTGGCGAGCGGCACGACGCTCGCGACGATCGGCATGTTGCGCATCGAGCCGAACGTCATCAACGTGATTCCGCGCAAGGCCGTGTTCACCGTGGACCTTCGCGATCCGGACGAGCTGCGCCTGCAGGACGCGGAGCAGCGCCTGGCCGACTATCTCGACAAGGTGGCGGCGGAAGAGGGTGTCAGGATCACGACCGAACGTCTGGTCCGGTTCGAACCGGTCGTGTTCGACGCGGGGCTGGCCGCGGAAATCGAGGCGTCGGCCACGCGGATGGGATTCTCGAACCGGCGCATGACATCGGGTGCCGGCCACGACGCGCAAATGATCGCGCGCATCGCGCCCGCGGCGATGATCTTCGTGCCGAGCCGCGGCGGGATCAGCCACAACCCGCGCGAGCATACCGACGACGACCAGCTCGTCGACGGCGCGAAGGTGTTGCTGGATGTCGTCCTCAGGCGCCTGGCGGCGCACTGAGCGTCGATCCGCTCAACCGAATTTTTCTGCTTACTCTGCCCTGGAGCACCCTGGTCATGCTGACTGCCAATCCGCGCGCGGCGCGTATTTCCTATCCTGACGAACTGAAGCGGATCCTGAGCATCGACGCAGCTCATGAAAGTCGCGCCTGGCTGTCTTGCTGGGACAAGATCGAGCCTCGGGCCACGCCGCTGATCGATCTTCCTGGCGTCGCCCATAAAATTGGCATTGCTAATCTTCACGTGAAGGACGAGTCGGCACGCTCCGTGCTCGGAAGCTTCAAGGCCCTGGGGGCACCGATTGCACTCGTGCGGCTGATCCTCCGGATGTGGGCCGGCCACGATCTGGATCCGGCTGCGCTGTTCCAGGGCCGCTATCGCGACCTGCTCGCCGGTTTCACCGTGATCAGCGCGACCGACGGCAATCACGGGAAGGGGCTGGCCGCCGCCGCGCAGACGCTGGGCTGCCGGTGCGTGATCGTCCTGCACGCCAGGGTCAGTATCGAGCGCGAGCAGGCGATCGCCGCTTACGGTGCGGAGATCGTCCGGATCGCAGGCAACTATGACGAATCGGTCGAAGAGGCCGCGCGACTCGCCGCATCCAACGGTTGGCACGTCGTGTCGGATACGTCGTACGACGGTTACGAGGACATTCCGCGCGACGTGATGCAGGGCTACGGCACGATCGCGTCGGAGCTCGTCGAGCAAAGCGATAGCCGGCCCGATCGTTGTGCCTTTACGCACGTTTTCCTGCAGGGCGGCGTGGGCGGGATGGCGGCCGGCCTGGCCAGCTATCTGTGGGAATTCCACGGTGCGCAGCGCCCGCGCTTCGTCGTCGTGGAGCCGCAACAGGCCGACTGCCTGTACCAGAGCGCGCTGGCCGGCCGGGCCGCGCGGGCGACGGGCTCGGTCGATTCGGTGATGGCCGGGCTCGCGTGCGGCGAAACGTCTCCGCTCGCGTGGAAGTTCCTCGAACCCGTGATCGACGATTTCATGACGATCTCGGATGCCGATGCAGTGCAGGCGATGCGTGTGCTCGCATCGGGAAGCGAAGGCGACCTGCCGATCGTCGCCGGCGAATCGGGGGTGGCAGGGCTGGCGGGTCTCACCGTGCTGCTGCAGGACCGGGATCGCGCTCGGCAGGCCGGGATCGACGGCACGTCCCGCGTGCTGGTGATCAACACCGAAGGCGCGACCGCGCCGGCGACTTACCGCGAACTCGTCGGCGAAACGGCCGAGTCGGTCCGGGCGCGCCAGTCCGCGTGGCGCGCCTGCGCAACACGCTGATCGTTGCCGGGCCGGCGAGCCCGGCAACGGCATTCCCTTTTCCCATCAAGAAAAAAAGCAACCGCGGCGGTGCGCACGTTGCAGGTGCCGTGTGCCGCGCGTTGCGGTTTTGGAGACAGACATGAAAGAATCCGTCGACCGGAGTATCGGTCCAGTGGCGTTGCTGTTTACCGGGCTCGGCTCGATCATCGGTTCGGGATGGCTCTTCGGCGCGTGGCATGCATCGAGGATCGCGGGGCCTGCAGCGATCGTTGCCTGGGTCATCGGCGCCGTCGTCGTGCTGGCCATCGCGCTCACGTATGCGGAACTGGGCACGACGTTTCCCGAATCCGGCGGCATGGTGCGCTATGCGCGGTACTCGCATGGCGCGCTGGTCGGGTTCATCGCCGCATGGGCAAACTGGATTTCGATCGTGTCGGTCATCCCGATCGAGGCCATCGCATCGGTGCAGTACATGGCGTCGTGGCCCTATCCGTGGGCACGCGCGCTGATGGTCGGCGAGGATCTGACCACCCACGGGCTGTTCGCCAGCGCCGCGCTCGTGGTGGTCTATTTCATGCTGAACTACTGGGGCGTGAAGCTGTTCGTCAAGACCAACACGGCGATCACGGTGTTCAAGTTTCTCGTGCCGGGCGCAACCGTGGCCGGCCTTGTCTGGAGCGGGTTCCACCAGCAGAATTTCGCGCTTGGCGGCAGCGGGCAGTTCGCGCCGTACGGCTGGTCGTCGATCCTGACGGCGGTCGCCACCAGCGGGATCGTGTTCAGCTTCAATGGCTTCCAGAGCCCGGTCAGCCTGGCCGGCGAAGCACGCAATCCGTCGCGCAGCATTCCGTTCGCGCTCGTCGGATCGATTCTGCTTGCGCTCGTGATCTACGTGCTGCTGCAGATCGCGTTCATCGGTGCGGTGCCGCCCACCGCCATCGCGAGCGGCTGGCACGGACTGAACTTTTCGTCGCCGTTCGCCGAGCTTGCGATTGCCGTGAACCTCAACTGGCTTGCCGTGCTCCTGTATGTCGATGCGTTCGTCAGCCCGTCGGGCACCGGCGCCATCTACACGGCAACCACCGCGCGCATGATCTACGCGATGGAGCGCAACCGGACGATGCCGAAGCTGTTCGGCACGCTGCATCCCGTTTATGGCGTGCCGCGCGCGGCGATGTGGTTCAACCTCGGCGTGTCGTTCGTGTTCATGTTCTTCTTTCGCGGTTGGGGCACGCTGGCCGCGGTGATTTCGGTCGCGACGGTCATTTCGTTTCTGACCGGCCCGGTCAGCGTGATGGCCCTGCGACGGCATGCGGCCGATCTGCCGCGGCCGCTGCGAATCGCATGCATGCCGATCGTCGCGCCGTTTGCGTTCGTCTGCGCGTCGCTGGTGCTGTACTGGGCGTGCTGGCCGTTGACGGGACAAATCATCCTGCTGATCGTCGTGGCGCTGCCGGTCTACCTGTATTACCAGTCGAAGAGCGGCTGGGCCGATTTCCGCGCGGAATTGCGTTCGGCCTGGTGGATGGTGGCTTACCTGCCGGTCATGGCGCTGCTGTCGCGGTTCGGCGGGCGGGAGTTTGGCGGGTACGGGATCATTCCGGACGGATGGGACCTGGTCGCGGTGGTGATCGTTGCGCTTGCGTTCTATCGCTGGGGTGTCGCCAGCGGGCGGCGTACGACGTATCTCAGCGAATACGCGACATCGCAGCCGGCGGGTTCACAGGACGACGAGATGCCGTTGCCCGTGAAGCAGGCCGGCTGACGACTGGTGGTGTGCAACGCGGTATCGCGCGCGTGCGGTCGTTCCCGACCGCACGCGCATCGCCCGCTTCAGGTCAGGACGACACCAGCGGCACCGTCACCGACGTGCCGGCCGGATCGAGCGTCAGGCCCGTGCCCGGCGTCGGCCGCAGCGTGGCCTCGTTGTCGCTCGACAGGACGACGAGCCCCAGCCGGTGGCCGGCTTCCAGCTTGTAGTCACGCGGCATGAAGGTCAGCTTCAGGTCGTACGGCATCCCGGGCAGCACGGGCTCCGAGCGCCACTCGGAGAACCGGTTGCGCGGATCGGTCCACGCACGCGTGACGATCGTGGCCGTACCGTCCGGCGCGCGATCGACCAGCAGGGCCGTCACGTTGGCCACCGCCGTGAAGGTCAGCCTGACGCGTGCGGTCGCGGAACCCGACAGGCGTGTCGCGGCCGTGAGCGGCGCGGTTTCGAACCGGCTGCGGTTCTCGCCTGTCGGCGCGTTCGCCAGCGTGAGCGCGGTAATGCGCGCATCGTCGGTGAAGCGCGCGAGCGGGCCGCCGCTCGGCAGCCGCAACAGCGTGCCGGTGCCCGCGCCGTCGCCGCCCGCGAAATACGTGACCGGCGTGGCGCGGCGTGCGGCCCAGTCCGCTTCCTTCAGCAGCGTGCCGTCCGCCTGCTCGATCACCGCGCGCGGATCGCGTTCGACACCGTTGTCGAAACCGATCAGGTAGCGCGTGAACCAGCGGTTCACTTCCGCGGTCCACGCATCGGCCATCGCCGGCACGCGGGTCGGGTCGGTGTGCTTCAGGCGATGCAGCCACAGCTGCGTCGGCACGCCCTGGCGCCGCATCGCGAGATGCCACGCCGTCGACTGGTCGACGCGCACGTTGTCGTCGGTCAGCCCCTGCGCGACGAGCGCCGGCGCGACCGCGTACGCGGTCGGGATGTCGCGCGCGGCCCAGAACGGCGAATAGTCGCCGGTCTTGCGGTCTTCCTGCTGCAATGCTTCGTCGATCAGGTGCGTGCAGCGCTCCGGATGCGCGTTCGTCAGCAGCGCCTTGATGTACACGTCGACGTCTTCGCCCTGATAGCCTTCCGGCGCGCGCACGAGCCCGCCCGAGCGGTAGTAGCCGTACATGTTCGTCAGCCCGGCGACCGGCACGATCGCGTCGAGCCCGCGCGTGCGCAGGCTCGCGACCATCTTCGGCAGCGTGCCGTCGTACGACACGCCGTACATGCCGACGTGGCCCGTCGACCAGTTTGCAACGACCGTCTTGCCGTTCGCGTCCTTCGCGGTCGCGTCGCGGCCGAGCCAGCGGATCACCGAGGCCATTGCGACCGATTCGTCGCGCGTGAGGATCGTCGGGCAGCCGTCCGAGCCGGCGGTGCCGAGCGAATCCGCGTAGACGATCGTGAAGCCGCGCGGGATGAAGTAGCCCTCGATCCACGAGCGTCCGGCGGCGGCGGCTTCGACCTGCTGCAGCATCCGAACCTGCGGCGCGGCGGCCATGATGCGTGCGGAGGCGCCGGTCGCTGCCGTGGCCGCAGTGGCGGCCGGATGCGGCGTGCCGTCGAGTTCGACGTCGACGTTGTGGTCGGGGCTGTCGGCGAGGCCCGCGTAGTACGGGCTCGCGAGCACGATGACGGGCGTGCGCGCGCCGTTCGCGGTTTCGGTGGGGCGCACGATGCGCACGTGGATGCGGTCGCGCGTGCCGTCGCCGTCGGAATCGACCGGCGTGTCGACCCACGCGTTCTCCTCGATCGTGCCACCCGACAGCGACGGCTGCACCTGGCCGTTCGCGATCACGGGCCGGTAGCGGCCGCCGCTGGCCGGATTGGCGTACGGGACGCCGGACGGCGAGATGCGCGATGCGAGCGACTGCTTGTCGGCCGCCGATGCGGCGGCCCCCTCCTGTTGGCCCTGTGCGAGTGCGGAAACGCCCGCCACGCTGCCGCCGTCGTCGCCGCCGCACGCGGCGAGCGTCGTGGCTGCAACGAGCGCGGGAAGCCACGCGCGACGCAATCCGGTTCGATGAATGTCCATTGTCGACCTCTTGTTGTGATTGTCTGGAACCGGACGGCCCGCGATATGCCCCCTGCGGCCCGGCCGGGTGCTGCATCGGATGAAACGGAACGGCACCTTCAAAAGCGCCGGGCGTGATGCCCGGGTGTCACGGCCGGTGTCGAGGCGACTGCATCGCCCCGACCGGAAAGCGTCAGCGCGGCGGCTGATTCGTGCCGCCCGGTCGATGCGGGGCTGGCGGCGCGAAATGAATGCAGGAGTGCGAATCAAATGCGGGTATGCCCGATCTTCCTTCAGGTTTCAGACGAAACGGAACGGCACGATGCGATGAGGCGGGGATGTTGCGAACGGCGGTGCTGCAACGGCAGGAAAGCGCGACGCGAGTCGGCGGGGCTGGCCGGAATGCTTTCCGGAAGCTTGCGCCAAACTTATCTCAGTGAAATCTTGGTGTCAAACTTTTTTAGTTTGAGTCAAACAAAGTTTTAGCGCGCGCCCAGCGATCGACGTGAGACCGGTCTAAATTTCCGGGAAATCTTTCCGTAAACGGTAAAAAACGGATTGAAAGGAGAGAGAGGGCATGACGACTTCAGTCACGGCAGTGAGCGGCCTTTCGCTCGTGCAGATGGCGCAGCAAGCGGCGCTCGACGGGCGCCCGCAGACGGACGCGGCGTCCGGGCAGCAGGACGCGCCGATCACCATCCGGGCGCTGGATCAGGACGCGATGCACGCGGCGCGCATGAAGCAGATGTCGATGCTGGGCGACCTGTCGACGAAGCTGCGCGGCGTCACCAGCCAGCTCGCGACGAGCCTGCACGAGATCATCGCGAAGCGCCCCGATCTGGCCGACGCGCAGTTCGACTTCAAGACCGGCAACGGCCGGATCGAGGTCGTGTCGAAGACGATGAAGGAAAGCGATCGCGCGTGGGTGGAGTCGACGCTGAACGCGAACGCGGGCCTCGTGCTCGCGACGCGCGAATTTCACCAGCAGGCCGTCGACTTTGCCGAGCAGGGCGCGGCCTCGGTGGGCGAGACGTTCACGGACGATGATCGCAAGTTGGCCAGCCAGCGCGCCGACGCGGACTTCCTCTTCATGAAGGAGATCAATACGTCCGTCGCGCGCAACCAGAAGATCGAAGAGGCCGGCGGGCATTTCACCACGCAGGACGGCACGCCGTTGAAGTTCGAGCAGTCGGCCGGCAGCGCGCGCGGCACGCTCGCGCTGCTGGATACCGATCGCCAGTTGTCGTCGGGCGCGGCGATCTTCGTCGACGATGCGGGGCAGAAGACCTACGGCAGGCGCGCGGGCCTGATCGACGTCGGCTTGGAGGCTGCGTTCGAGGACATCCTGAACGGCCGCAACAGCATCGGTTTCCACGAGATCGCATAACGGCGCGCTTCGTCGAGCCGTGCGCCGGACACCGTGCGCCTATTCGTCGCGCAGCGCTTCGGCCGGCCGTACCCGTGCGGCACGCCAGCTCGGGTAGAGCGTCGCGACGCACGACATCAGGAACGCGGCCGCGGCGATCTCGATCACGTCGGTCATCGCGAGCTTCGACGGTAGCGAGCTGAGGAAGTACACGGACGGTGTCAGGAAGCGGATGCCGAGCAACTGCTCGATCGCCGGCAGCACCCACGGGATGCTCACCGCGATCGCGCAGCCGAGCGCGACGCCCGCCAGCGTGCCGGCGAGGCCGATCGTCATCCCCTGGATCGCGAAGATCTTCATGATCGACCCGGGCGGCGCGCCGAGCGTGCGCAGGATCGCGATGTCGCCCTGCTTCTGCGTGACGGTCATCACGAGCGACGACACGAGGTTGAACGCGGCGACCGCGACGATCAGCATCAGGATCAGCGACAGCATGCGCTTTTGCAGCCGCTCGGCTTCGAACCACGTGCGGTTCTGCCGCGTCCAGTCGCGGATATAAAGCTCGCCCGACAGCGTGCGCGACAGTTCCAGTGCGATGTCCGGCGCGCGCTGAAGATCGTCGAGGCGCAGCCGGATGCCGGTGGGCGCGCGCACGTTGAACAGCGTCTGCGCGTCGCGGAGATGGATGTATGCGAGCGCGCTGTCGTACTGGTAGTGGCCCGACTCGAATGTGCCGACCACGTTGAACTGCCGGAACTGCGGCAGCGCGTCGCCGATGCGCGCGGTATTGCCGGGCGCGAAGAACGTGATGCGGTCGCCGATCATCACGTGCAGCGCGTCGGCCAGCGCCGAGCCGAGCACGATCCCCATCTCGCCCGGTACGAGCGCGTCGAGCCGCCCGGTCTTCAGCTTGCGCGCGATCTCGGACACGCGCGGCTCCAGCACCGGATCGATGCCGCGCAGCGCGACGCCCGTCACGCTGCCCGCGTTCGTCAGCAGCGCCTGCGCATCGACATAGGGCGCGACGGCGCGCACCGCCGGATTCTGCAGCGATTCGTGCGCGGTGAGCCGCCAGTCGGGCATCGCGCCGGTCGGCGAGAAGATTTCCACGTGCGCGAGCACCGACAGCATCCGGTCGCGCACTTCGGTCCGGAATCCGTTCATCACCGACAGCACGACGATCAGCGCGGCGACCCCGAGCGCGATGCCGGCCATCGCGGCGCCGGCAATGAACGACACGAAGCCGTCGCCGGCCGAGCGCCGGCCGCCGCGCGCATAGCGCAGCCCGATCTGCCATTCGAACGGGAGTTTCAAGCGTTTTCCTTTCATTTCGATTCGAATCATGCCGAGCCGCGCATTCTAGCGAACGCCGCGCGACCGCGCGCAGCGGTTGGCCGGCGAGCCGAAATCCGCCCGACCGGCCGGTTATCCGGCAGCGTTGCGCGCCGGCACGCCGATATTTCCATCGTTTCGGGTCTGATCGATAATGGCGCCCAGCATCCGGTCGAACATACCAAGTATTTACGGCGCAACCGGGCCGCGCCGTCACAAGACCCATAACGATTCGGGGAAGGTTGCCGCACCCGGCAGCATGTCCTTGACAAGGAAATAACAATGGATTTGCTGCGCTTCCTGCTGCTCCTGCCCGTTCGCGTGGCGGGCTTCGTCTGGTGGCTGCTCGGCTGCGTGCTGCGGCCGCTGGTCGGCGACGTGTCGTGGACGGCGCCCGCGTGGATGGGCGTCACCGTCGCGGCCGTGCGCCGCCGCCCGTGGCATGCCGGCGGCCTCGTGCTGCTCGCGGCCGCGCTGGGCTACGGCGGCTACTGGTTCAAGCATCGCCCGAAACCGCCCGAGCCCGAGACCGTCAGCTTCACCGTGAAGGCGCCGGCGATCACCACCTATGAGGTGGACGACAGCGACAAGCCGAAGATCACCGTGCATCCGCTCGAAGTCGTGTTCGCGCAATCGGCCGCGCCGATCGAACAGGTCGGCAAGCCGGCCGGCGACGGCATCGAGATGACACCCGCGCTGAAGGGCGCGTGGGAGTGGGTCGACGACAAGACGCTGCGCTTCACGCCGGCGGCCGACTGGCCGGTCGGCGCGCACGTCGAGGTGCGTTTCGCGGTGCACCGGGTGTTCGCGCCGCAGGTGACGATGCACGACGACCGTTTCGCCTTCGACCTGCCGGCGTTCGCCGCGACATTCGGCAACAATGAGTTCTACCAGAACCCCGACAATCCGGCGGAGAAGCAGGCGCTGCTGCAGCTGCGCTTCAACTACCCGGTCGATCCGGCCGAGTTCGAGAAGCGCATCGGCCTCGTGCTGGTCGGCCGCGACGGCAAGAGTTCGACGCCGCTGCGCTACACGGTCAACTACGACAAGATGAAGACGAGCGCGTGGGTCTACTCGCAGCCGCTCGAGATTCCGCGCGATCCGCTGGTGGCACGGCTCGACGTCGACAAGGGCGTGAAGAGTTCGCGAGGCGGCAACGGCACGCCGGACGTGCTGCATGCGTCGGTCAACGTGCCGGGGCTCTACAGCCTGTCGATCGACAACATCGCGCCGACGCTCGTCGACAACGAGCGCTACGAACCCGAGCAGGTGCTCGTCGCGGAAGCGTCGGACGGCGTGCGCAGCGCCGACCTGGCCGCGCGCGCCAAGGCGTGGGTGCTGCCGAAGCGCAAGCCGGGCGTCGATCAGTCGGACGACGATCCTCCGTACGAATGGAACGTGGCCGACATCAGCGATGCGGTGCTGAAGCAGTCGAAGCCGCTGCCGCTCGACGCGGTGCCGACCGAGAACGACTACGCGACGCTGCAAAGCTTCAAGTATCACGCGACGCCGGGTGATCGCATCGTCGTGCGTTTCGAGGGCGACCTGAAATCGGTGGGCGGCTACCTGCTCGCCAAACCGGTGACGGCCGCGTTCACGGTGCCCGACTATCCGAAGCTGCTGCGCTTCATGGCCGACGGTTCGCTGCTGTCGATGAGCGGCAGCAAGCGGCTGTCGGTCGTGTCGCGCAACCTACCGGGGATGAAGGTCGAGATCGGCCGCGTGCTGCCCGACCAGCTTCAGCATCTGGTGAGCTTCAACAACGGCACGTACGCACGGCCCGAGCTCTCGTATTCGTTCAGCGAGGATCACATCGTCGAGCGCTTCGTGCAGACGCGCGCGTTCCCGGCCGGTGAACCCGGCAAGGCGCATTACGAAGGCATCGATCTCGGCCAGTACCTGAAGGGCGGCAAGCGCGGCGTGTTCCTGCTGCATCTGACGAAGTACGACCCGGCCGCCGAGAAGAAAAAGGCCGACGACGCGAAGGACGGCGACGCATCGTCCGGCGACGGCAGCCAGGATCAGTCCGACAACGCCGATTCGAGCGACAGCAACGGCAACGGCGACGACAGCGCGCTCGGCGACACGCGCCTGATCGTCGTGACCGATCTCGGGATGCTGGTCAAGAAGGCGCTGGACGGCAGCCAGGACGTGTTCGTGCAGTCGATCCGCAACGGCCGCCCGGTTGCGGGCGCAACCGTGTCGGTGCTCGCGGTGAACGGCCAGGCGCTGTTCACGCAGACGACCGGCGCCGACGGCATCGTGCATTTCCCCGCGTTCAAGGGGCTCGACCGCGAGAAGCGGCCGCAGCTGTATGTCGTGAAGAAGGACACCGACCTGTCGTTCCTGCCGGTGGCCGGCCGCGATCGCCAGCTCGATTTCTCGCGTTTCGACGTCGACGGCGAGCGCAATGCGACCGGCCAGGGGCAATTGTCCGCGTACCTGTTCTCGGATCGCGGGCTGTATCGCCCTGGCGACCCGTTCCACATCGGCCTGATCGTGCGCGCGGCGAGCTGGGCGCGCAGCCCGGCCGGCGTGCCGCTGCAGGCGGAGATCGTCGACCCGCGCGGGATCACCGTCGAGCGCAAGCCGGTGACGGTCGATGCAACCGGTTTCACCGAGCTCGGCTATACGACGGCCGAAACGGCGCCGACCGGCACGTGGACGGTCAACCTGTACATCGTCAAGGACGGCCAGCCGGGCGCCGAGCCGATCGGCAGCACGACGGTGCAGGTGAAGGAGTTCCTGCCCGACCGGATGAAGGTCGATGCGAAGCTGTCGCAGCAGGTCGTCGAAGGGTGGGTGAAGCCGAAGGGGCTGAAGGGCATCGTCGATGCGCAGAACCTGTTCGGCACGCCGGCGGAGAAGCGCCGCGTCGCGGCGACGCTGACGCTGCGCCCGGTGTGGCCGTCGTTCCGCAGCTGGCAGGGCTATCACTTCTTCGATGCACGCCGCGCGAAGGAGGGTTATACGACGACGCTGCAGGACGGCACGACCGACGACAAGGGGCATGCCGAGTTCGATCTCGATCTCGACAAGTACGCGGACGCGACCTACCAGCTCTATTTCCAGGCGAAGGCCTACGAAGCGGAAGGCGGGCGCAACGTCGCCGCGAATGCACAGACGCTCGTGTCGAACAACGACTGGCTCGTCGGCTACAAGTCGGTCGACGATCTCGGCTACGTGAAGCGCGGCAGCCCGCGCACGGTGCGGCTCGTCGCGATCGATCCGAACGCGAAGGCGACCGACGTGAAGGGCCTGCGCGCGCAGCTCGTCGAGGAACGCTACGTATCGGTGCTGACCAAGCAGGATTCCGGCGCATATAAATACGATTCGCGGCTGAAGGAAGTGCCGGTCGACGAGAAGCCGCTGACGATTCCGGCAGCCGGGCTCGACTTCACGCTGCGCACCGACAAGCCGGGCAGCTATGCGCTCGTGATCCGCAACGCGGACGGCGCCGCGGTGAACCGGATCGAGTATTCGGTCACGGGCGATGCAAACGTCACGCGTTCGCTCGACCGCAACGCGGAGCTGCAGGTGAGCCTCGCGAAGCACGACTTCAAGCCGGGCGAGCAGGTCGAGATCGCGATCCGCGCGCCTTACGCGGGCAGCGGCCTGATCACGATCGAGCGCGACAAGGTGTATGCGCACGCGTGGTTCCATGCGGATACGACGAGCTCGATCCAGCACATCACGGTGCCGGCCGGCTTCGAGGGCAACGGCTACATCAACGTGCAGTACATCCGCGATCCGTCATCCGATGAAATCTTCATGAGTCCGCTGAGCTACGGCGTCGTGCCGTTCTCGGTGAACCTCGATGCGCGCCGCAACGCGGTGTCGGTCGATGCGCCGGCGCTCGTGAAACCGGGCGAGACGGTGAATTTCACCGTGCATTCGGCGAAGCCCGCGAAGGTCGTCGTGTTCGCGGTCGACGAGGGCATCCTGCAGGTCGCGCGCTACAAGCTCGGCGATCCGCTGAAGTTCTTCTTCCGCAAGCGGATGCTCGAAGTCGGCACGTCGCAGATCCTCGACCTGATCCTGCCGGACTTCGAGAAGCTGATGGCGATGGCCGCGCCGGGGGGGGACGCCGACGATGCGATCGGCCGTCAGCTGAACCCGTTCAAGCGCAAGCGCGACAAGCCGGTCGTCTACTGGTCGGGGATTGTCGACGTGAACGGCGACACGCGCCTGAGCTACACGGTGCCCGACTATTTCAACGGCAAGCTGCGCGTGATGGCCGTGTCGGTGTCGCCGGACCTGGTCGGCACATTCGAAGGCGCGACGACGGTACGCGGCGATTTCGTGCTGTCGCCGAACGTGCCGACGACGCTCGCGCCGGGCGACGAGGCCGACGTCAGCGTCGGTGTCGCGAACAACCTGACGGGGGTCGGCAACCAGCCGGTGCCGGTCGCGGTCACGCTGAAGACCGGCCCGCAGCTGCAGGTGATCGGGCCGGCCACGCAGAACGTCGCGCTCGCGCCGCAGCACGAGGGCGTCGCGATGTTCCGCGTGAAGGCCACCGACACGCTCGGCTCGGGCGCGCTGTCGTTCGGCGCGCGCTACGGCGCGAAGGGCGCGCAGCAGCGCGTCGACGTGTCGGTGCGTCCGGCCGCCGCGTTCCGCACGCAGCTCGACATCGCGCGGCTCGATCCGGGCAAGAAGGCGAACGTGCCGAACCTGAGGTCGATGTACGACGCGTATGCGTCGCGCGACGCGAGCATCTCGACCGCGCCGCTCGTGCTGTCCGAAGGGCTGTCGTCGTATCTCGTCAACTTCGAGCACTACTGCAGCGAGCAGATGGTGAGCGCGGCCGTGCCGCGCGTGTTCGCGGCGAAGTGGCTGTCGGTGCGCGCGCTGACGAGCGCGATGCATGCGACCGACCCGGGTGCCGACGCGACGAACGCAGCGGCGATTACGCAGTTCCTCGTCGTGCTGCGCAGCCGGCAGAACGCGCAGGGCGGGTTCGGCCTGTGGAGCGCGACGCCCGATGCCGATCCGTTCGTGTCCGCGTACGCGATGCACGTGCTGCTCGATGCGCGCGAGCGCGGCATCGCGGTGCCGAAGGACATGCCCGACGCGGGCAACCAGTATCTGCAGAAACTTGCAGCGAACGATTCGCTCGGCTCGCTCGACCTGCTGCGGCAGCGCGCGTACGCGGTGTATCTGCTGACGCGCCAGGGCAACGTGACGACCAACAGCCTCGCGGCCGTGCAGAAGCGGCTGCAGGATGCGTATCCGAACGACTGGAAGAACGATCTCGCGGCCGCGTGGCTCGCCGCGTCGTATCAGTTGCTGAAGCAGGACAAGGAAGCGGCGGCACTGATCGCCGGCCCGCAGGCGCTGCTCGAGCGCAAGCGCGCGTCCGACGGCGGTTACGTGACCGGCTACTACCTCGATCCGCTGACGCGCGACGCGAGCGTGCTGTACCTGATCGCGAAGCACTTCCCGGAGCGCGTGCGCAAGCTGTCGCCGCGCGCGATGGACAACCTCGCCGCGCCGCTCGTCGACAACCGCTACAACACGCTGTCGTCGGCGATGACGATCCTCGCGCTCGATGCGTATGCGGCGTCGAGTGCGGGCCAGCTCGACCAGCTCGCGATCGACGAGGTGCGCGCGGGTGCCGCACCGAAGGACGTGTCGTCGATCCAGGCGAACCTCGTGCGCTCGGGTACTTGGTCGGGCAGTGCGTCGCGTGTCGACTTCGTGAACGGCAGCACGCTGCCCGCGTGGTGGGTCTCGAGCCAGTCGGGCTACGATCGCGGCACGTCGACGAAGGCGATCAAGAACGGGCTGGAGATCGTGCGCGACTACACCGACACGGACGGCAGGCCGCTCGACAAGATCACGCTCGGCCAGGAGATCGACGTGCACCTGAAGATCCGTGCGACGGGCTCGGCGAATGTCGGCAACGTTGCAATCGTCGACCTGCTGCCGGGCGGCTTCGATCCGGTGATCGCGCCGCCGCCCGTGACCGACACGCAGGACGGCGACAGCAACGGCGATGGCGGCGCGTCGGCACCGGTGGCCGATGCACCGTGGCGTTCGCCGATCGGCGTGAAGGGTTCCACGTGGCAGCCGCAGTTCGCGGACGTTCGCGAGGATCGCGTGGTGATCTACGGCACCGCGACGACCGACGTGCGCGAGTTCGTCTACCGGATCAAGGCGAGCAACGCGGGCCGCTTCATCGCGCCGCCGGCATACGGCGAGTCGATGTACGACCGCCGCGTGCAGGCGCAGGCGCCCGGCGGCACGACGCTGACGGTGGAGCGCGTGCGATGACGATGAGGACGCCACGTCGTGACCTGCTGCGCCGGGGGCGAGGAGCGCCCGCGCGTGACTGACGACGTTTCGGTGCTCCGGCGCGCGCTGCACGGCGCCGGCCACTGGTTGCATCGCTGGCAGAACTGGATCGCCGGCGCGCTGCTCGTGTTCGGCGCGCTGGCCGCGTGCCGGCTGTGGCCGCATCCGCCGCTGCGCGACTGGAAACCGTCGTCGGTTGCGGTGACGGACGCGCAGGGCCGGTTGCTGCGCCTGACGCTCGCGAAGGACGACCGCTACCGGTTGTGGGTGCCGCTCGACCGGATGTCGCCGCAGCTCGTCGAAGCCGTGATGCTGCACGAGGACCGCTGGTTCTGGTGGCATCCCGGTTTCAACCCGTACGGGCTCGCGCGCGGCGCATGGATCACGTACGTGCGCGGTGGCAATCCGCAGGGTGGCTCGACGCTGACGATGCAGCTCGCGCGCTCGCTGTGGCGGCTGAACACGCGCACGCCGGCCGGCAAGCTCGAGCAGGTCGCACGCGCGGTGCAGCTCGAACTTTTCTATTCGAAACGGCAGATCCTCGAAGCGTATCTGAACGATGCGCCGTACGGCCGCAACGTCGAAGGCGCGGGCACCGCGAGCGTCGTCTATTTCGACCGGATGCCCGATGCGCTGACGCTGCCCGAGGCGCTCGCGCTCGCGGTGATTCCGCAGGACCCGGCGCGGCGCGTGCGCGGCGGGCAGGACGAGATCAACCGCGCGCTGGCCGCGTCGCGCAACCGGTTGTATGCGCGCTGGCTGACGAAGCATCCGGGCGATGCGTCGCTCAAGCCGCTGTTCGCGTTGCCGCTTGCGATGCGGCCGCTGTCCGCGCTGCCGTTCGACGCGCCGCATGCGGTCGATCAGGCGCTCGCCGCACGCAGCGCGTGGCGCACGACCTCGGGCGGCGCGGCGGACGACCACGACGCCGGCGCGCGGCTCGTGACGACGCTCGATCTCGACCTGCAGCGCACGCTCGAACGGCAGATCGCACGCTATGTCGCGCGCAACGATACGCGCGGCGTGCGCAACGCGGCGGCGATCCTCGTCGATACGCGCGACATGGGCGTGAAGGCGCTCGTCGGCTCGGCGAACTTCTTCGACCGCACGATCGACGGGCAGGTGAACGGCACGCTCGCGCGGCGTTCGCCGGGCTCGACACTCAAGCCGTTCATCTATGCGCTCGGCTTCGACCAGGGCGTGCTGCACCCGCAGACCGTGCTGCGCGACGTGCCGACCGCGTTCGGCCCGTATGCACCGGAGAATTTCGACGGCCATTTCCTCGGGCCGATCACCGCGACCGATGCGCTGAACCGCAGCCGCAACGTACCGGCCGTGTGGGTCGCGTCGCAGCTCAAGTCGCCGGACCTGTACCGGTTCCTGCAGGACGCCGGCGTGCGCCGGCTCGCGAGCGCGCAGCACTACGGGCTTGCGCTCGTGCTCGGCGGCGGCGAAGTGACGATGCAGGATCTCGCGGCGCTTTACGCGATGCTCGCGAATCGCGGCGAGTTCCGGCCGCTGCGGCTGCGCGCGGACGAACCGGCGCTGCCCGGCCGGCGCCTGTTGAGCGCCGAGGCGAGCTACATGACGATGGACATGCTGCGCCAGCACCTGCGCCCCGACGAGACGAGCGGCGCGCAGCCATCGAGCGTGCCCGTCTACTGGAAGACCGGGACGTCATGGTCGTTCCGCGATGCGTGGACGGCGGGCGTGTTCGGCCCATACGTGCTGGTCGTGTGGGTCGGCAATTTCGACAACTCGACCAATACGGCGTTCGTCGGCGTCGACGCGGCCGCGCCGCTGTTCTTCCAGGTCGTCGATGCGCTGAATGCCGAGCGCACGCTCGTCGAGCCGCCGCGCGCGCTGCCGCCGAAGCTGAAGCGCGTGCGGATCTGCCTCGCGAGCGGCGATTTGCCGAACGAGTGGTGTCCGCAGCAGGGCTGGACGTGGTTCATTCCGGGCACGTCGCCGATTCGCGTGAGCACCGTGCACCGGCCGGTCGTGATCGACGATGCGACGGGGAAGGCTGCGTGCCCGCCATACGACGGCAAGCGCACGCATACGGAGATCTTCGAGTTCTGGCCGTCGGATCTGCAGCAGGTGTTCGCGCAGGCCGGCATTCCGCGCCGGCGGCCGCCGCAGAACGCGGACTGCCGCGACGCGGGGCAGGTCGAGGGTGATCCGCCGCGCATCACGTCGCCGCTGCGCGGCAGTACGTATGCGATGCGGGTGAGGAGCACGGAGGAGACGCGCATCGCGTTCAACGCGACGGCCGATGCGAGCGCGCATGCGCTGTACTGGTTCGTCAACGATGCATTTGTCGGACGCAGTGCGCCGGGCGATGCGCTGTTCTGGCAGCCGCGGACGGCCGGCAGTTATACGGTGCGCGTGGTCGACGATCACGGGCGCAGCGATCAGCGGCCGCTGGCGGTGGGGTTGGAGCAATAGCGGTTGCGCGCCTGTTACCTGGGTGGCTGTCGTGTGACTGCGTCGACCTCTGTTGTGCTGGGTGGATTTCCGCGGTCATGGGGCAGACTGTCGGCATTCGGCCGGCGCCATCGTTCGACAACAGTGCAGCGAGAAATGAAATGATTGCAATCGACGTCGCGTGGAAGCACGCTTTCGAGGCAGAGCCGGTCCGACTCGTTTCGGTGCTGGATCGGGATCGCCATGAGGTGCGCAAGCTCGAATTCTTTCGCGACGGCCGGGTGGGATTTGCCGACGAAGCGAGGTCGTCGCATGGAACGGCGCTTGGAACGGTTCCGGTACCGCCGCTGGTCGAGATCAACGCCGATCCTGAATTCGATGCAAGAGAGATCACGTTGGAAGATTTCGAAGCGCTATGGTCGTGCCATGTGACACGTATCGATCGCGTCGACTGAGTGTGCGGCGTTGGGCCGCAATCAGTCGCTCGACATCAACGCGTAGATCGCCGACCATCGATAACGAGAGCGTCGGACGTGATCGTCCGCCGTGATCGGCCATATCGGAAGCGTGTCTGCACGATGCGGTTGGGTGGAATCGTGCAGTCCGAGCCATTCGTCACCCGCAACAGGAATTTTCATCATGACGGCCACACCGCCGGAGTGCATCGCAATCAATCATGACGAGTTCGGCGCGAAGTACGTCGGCCGAACGGTTAGCGGCAGCCAGTTCTTTTTGACTACGCCGTTCGTACCCGAATCCTCGAACCGACCGGGCGCGGAATATGTCGCGCTTTATCTGTTCGATGCCGGAGGCACCTTGCAAGAGGCGCGAATCGAAGCCTTTGGTCCGCGTGCCGCCATGGATCTGACGGCACGCAATGCCTGCTGCGAACGGTATCTGGCCGAGCTTGGCGAAGTGCAGTACGGTCGCATCGAGATCGCTCCTTTCTCTGTCGAACGTTTCGGCGTCACGTTTGGACTCGTGGCGGATGACAGGGACGAAGATGACGACACGGCGCTATACATCATGGAGCCAGGAAACTATATGGCTTTCTTCGAGCCGTGGGACAGCGGCGACTACGACACCTGAATTGCTTGCTGGCGACAGCCGGGCAGGCGTATCTGCCTGACGACCTCGTGGCGAGTGGCCGTTGCCGGCGAATCCGGTGGACTGCTGCGGGGCGTCAGGCGACCTCCACAGAAATCCCCGCATCCATCTCCAGTGCTCTTTCCCGATGCCAGTCACAGCGGCGCACGGGCAGCCTTCCATCACCCATATCCGCCTTCGCCTGCAGCCCCTTCAACCCCTGGATCGCGACCAGCAGCGCGCACCCGTGCGCGTCCGACCCCTATCACGGGCGTAGCGATCAGCCGCCGCTGGCGGTGTGGTTGGAGCAGTAGCGGCCCACCCGCACCGGTTCAGACGCTGTAGCCGATTCTCAGGACCCCCCATGGTCGTCCGCCGACGACGATCGGCGCGGAAACGTCCTTCATCAGCGCGAATTGACCATTGCCCATATCGCGCCGGTAGGTCTGCAACAGGAACGGCTTGGTATGCGACACGGAGGTGCGCGCCGTCCGGTCGGTGTAGATCCGGCGGTTCCGGCAATTCGCGGCGTTCCAGGCGGCGTCTGCGCGCTGGGGCAGCGAGAATTTCCGGTTGTGGGTCGGCAGGTAGCACTGCCTGTCGAAGCTGGCGCAATAGACGATGCGCTCGTCGAACCCGAGCACCGGCTCCTGGATGGCCGGCAGCACGCGATCGGTGAAGGCCGTGAAGCGCGTCACGAACTGCTGCGGGTCGGTGCCGGGAATCGGCTCGTAGTGAACGTCGAAGAGCGCGTCGAGCGCGATGTCGCCGCGGCTGACCGCCTCCTCGAAGAGCTTGCTGATCGCGGCGGCGGTGTTCCGCGCGGCTTCGATCAGGCGCGTGTCGGGCGACTCGATGCCGGTCGCGGCCGTGAGTTCGATGAGTGTCTCGGAGACGGAGAGCAGATTGCCGAGCCGATCCTTGGCCTGTGAGAAGTTGTCGCTCGAGTTTTCGACACCGGACGCCATCTCGCCCACCTGTTCGTCGAGGCGGTGGCACTGCGTCTCGATCTCGTCCGTCAGCGACGCGATCTGTTCGGCTTCGCCGGCGAGCTCGGTGATCGCGTGCCCGGTCGCGCGCACGACTTCGCCGATCGTGCGCGTGCCCTCGCGTACGCGGTGCGCGCGCGCGGCGTTGTCGGTTCCGTCCGCGATCAGGTGTTCGGTCTGCTCGGCGAGGCGCGCAAGGGTCGTTTCGATCTGGGCCGTGGCCTGCCCGGTCTTGGCGGACAGGTTCTTGACCTCGGCTGCGACGACGGCGAAGCTGCGGCCCGACTCGCCCGCGCGCGCGGCCTCGATCGCGGCGTTCAGCGCAAGCAGGTGGGTCTGGCGAGCGATGACGGAGATCTCCTCGGACACGGCCCGCACGTGATCGAGCGCGTCGCGTAGCGCACCCATCTGGCTGCCGATCGCGGTGACGCCCTCGACGAGGACGTGAATGTCCGCGAGCGATGCCTCGATCGTCTGCTGCGACTGCCGGACCGCGCTCGATGCGTTGGCGCTGACGTTGCGCACCTGCTGCGCGGCCTCGGCGATCCGGTGGTTGCCGCGCAACGTAAGGGCCGCCGATTCGCGCAGCGTATGGCAGACCTCCGCCTGCCGGGCGACGCGGGCGGCGACTTCCTCGACGTGCCCCGACACATCGCAGATCTCGATGCCGAGCCTGCCGGCCTGCTCGGCGATGTCGCCGACGAGTGCGCGTGATGAACGGCGGCCGCGACCGATTCCGAAAAGGTTCACGTTGCTGGGTCTCCTTGAGGGCGCACCCGCCTGGTTCCTGGCGGATAGTGGGCGTGCGCTCCTGACTTGACGGCAGCGCGGCTGCAGACTTGAGGTCGGGTAAACATCGAGGCTGGATGGTCGGCGCGACGCCGGGCACAGCACGTCGTTGCCCGTGCTCGCGGCGTGCGGGGACGGCCGTGTGCCGGCCGTCCGTCCGCAGGCTGCGTCAGAATACGTGGTGGATGCCGGCATTGACACCGACCGTCGTGCCCGGCAATCCGAACAGCGCGCCGCCCGTTATGCCGAGGCCCGTATCCATCGCGCCGTGGTTGTTGACGACGCCGACCTGCGCATACAGGCCGGTTCGCTTCGACAGGCTGTAGTCGGCACCGATCGCGGCAAGCAGCGAATGATTGTGCGAATCGTTGCGGTCGGTCGTGTACCACGCGCCGGTGTTCAGGTCGAGGGCCGGCGTGACGCGATAGTCGAGACCGGCGCTATACACGTTGTTGCTGAACGAGCCGGCGACCTTGTAGCTCGTGAACGACGCCTTGCCGGTCACCGGCCCGAATGTGTAGGCGGCGCCGATCGTGCGGCCGACGAATGCGACCGTGCTCGGAACCGGCGTCGGCGACGTGCCGCCGTTGCCGTCGTAGAGCGCCGCGTTGAGCATGAATGCGCCATTCGTATAGGTGAGGCTGCCGGAATACTGGCGTCCCGCCTGGAAATCCCCGGCTTTTCCGCCGAATCCGAACATCGCGCTGCCTGTCAGCCCGGCGATCGTCGGGCTCGTGTACGAAATCGCATTCGGGTTGAAGAGGCCCGTGACGAGCACGTTGTCGACGTAAGGGATCAGCGCGGCGCCGAAGTGCGAGATATTGCGGGGATCCGATCCGAGCACCGCGAGCACGAAGGGCGAGAACTGCAGGCCGACCTTCGTCTCGCCGAATCCGCCGTCGATTCCGACCCACGCCTGGCGGCCGAAGAAGTTGCCGTTCGAGTGGCCGAACGCGCCGTCCGTGATGTTGAAGCCGCTTTCCAGCTTGAATCTCGCATGCAACCCGCCGCCGAGATATTCGGTACCCGTCATGCCGAAATTGGTCGGCGTCATGCCGGTGTCGGTCAGCGCGAACTGGCGTCCGGCGTTGCCACCGGTTGCGGAGTCGAGCGATCGGCTCGTATAAAGCAATGCGGCGTCGAGGTCGCCGTACAGCGTGATGCTGCTCTGAGCGAAGCTGCTCGTGCTTGCCGCTGCGCCCAGCAGTGCCGCGCAAATCATCCGTGTCCTTCCGTTCATCGTCTGTCTCCGTTTTGTTGAGTGTTGTAATACGTATAACTAATTAAAAGTGCGGCGACGGAATCGATTCGAGCCGCCTGCATGCCGTGCCGTCGGGGAACGCACGGCGATGCTTCTCGCGGGCCGGATACGGCCGCGCTCCGGCGCTGCGGCGATGCGGAACGCCCGCCGCGGCGGGTGGTGTCACATCGAGCGGTTCAACTGTTCGAGGATGGCCGGGTTCTCGAGCGTGGACGTATCCTGCGTGATCGCCTCGCCCTTCGCGAGCGAGCGCAGCAGGCGCCGCATGATCTTGCCCGAGCGCGTCTTCGGCAGGTTGTCGCCGAAGCGGATGTCCTTCGGCTTCGCGATCGGCCCGATCTGCTTGCCGACCCAGTCGCGCAGCGTCTTCGCAAGCGCCGCCGCTTCCTCGCCTTCCGGACGCGAACGCTTCAGCACCACGAACGCAACCACCGCCTCGCCCGTCGTATCGTCCGGACGGCCGACCACGGCCGCCTCGGCCACGAGTTCGTGCGAGACCAGTGCCGATTCGATTTCCATCGTGCCGAGCCGGTGGCCCGACACGTTCAGCACGTCGTCGATCCGGCCCATGATCGTGAAGTAGCCAGTGTCCTTGTCGCGCACGGTGCCGTCGCCGGCCAGATACAGCCGCCCGCCGAGTTCCTCGGGGTAGTAGCTCTTCTTGAAGCGTTCCGGGTCGCCCCAGATCGTGCGGATCATCGCGGGCCACGGGCGCTTGACGACGAGAATGCCGCCTTGCCCGTTCGGCACGTCCTGGCCGGTTTCGTCGACCACCGCGGCCATGATGCCCGGCAGCGGCAGCGTGCACGAACCGGGCACGGTCGGCGTCGCGCCCGGCAGCGGCGTGATCATGTGGCCGCCCGTCTCGGTCTGCCACCACGTGTCGACGATCGGGCAGCGCTCCTGGCCGACGTGCTTGTGATACCACATCCAGGCTTCCGGATTGATCGGCTCGCCGACCGTGCCGATGATGCGCAGGCTCGACAGGTCATAGCTCTTCGGATGCACCTTGTCGTCGGCCTCGGCCGCCTTGATCAGCGAGCGGATCGCGGTCGGCGCGGTGTAGAACACGGTGACCTTGTGGTCGCCGATCATCTTCCAGAAGCGGCCGGCGTCCGGGTAGGTCGGCACGCCTTCGAACACGACCTGCGTGCCGCCGCAGGCGAGCGGGCCGTACGTGATGTACGTGTGGCCAGTGACCCAGCCGATGTCGGCCGTGCACCAGAACACGTCGGTGGGCTTCCAGTCGAAGGTCCACTTCATCGTCTGCGCGGCCCACAGCAGGTAGCCGCCCGTGCTGTGCTGCACGCCCTTCGGCTTGCCGGTCGAGCCCGACGTATACAGGATGAACAGCGGATGCTCGGCGCCGACCCATTCCGGCTCGCACTGGTCGGATTCGCCGGCCGTCAGTTCGTGCATCCACAGATCGCGCTCGGCGTGCCAGTCGATCTTGCCGCCGGTGCGGCGATAGACGATCACGCTCTTCACGGCCTCGCAGCCGCCCAGCGCGATCGCTTCGTCCGCGATGCTCTTCAGCGGCAGCGTCTTGCCGCCGCGCGCCTGCTCGTCGGCCGTGACGAGCGCGGTCGCGCCGACGTCGACGAGCCGCTCGTTCAGCGACTTCGCGGAGAAGCCGCCGAACACGACCGAGTGCGTCGCGCCGATGCGCGCGCAGGCCTGCATCGCGACGATGCCTTCGATCGACATCGGGATATAGATGACGACGCGGTCGCCCTTGCCGATCCCACGCTTCTTCAGTGCATTCGCGAAACGCGACACGCGTGCGAGGAGATCCGCATAGGTGACGCGCGTGACGGACCCGTCGTCGGCTTCGAAGATCACCGCGACGCGCTCGCCGTTGCCGGCTTCGACGTGGCGGTCGAGACAGTTGTACGACGCGTTCAGTTCGCCGTCGTCGAACCACTTGTAGAACGGTGCGTTCGACTCGTCGAGCACTGTCGTGAACGGCTTGTGCCACGCGAGGCCCTCGCGCGCGAGACGCGCCCAGAAGCCTTCGTAATCGCTTTCGGCTTCGGCGGCGAGCGCACGGTAGGCCGGCATGCCGGAAATGGTCGCCGCCTGCTCGAGCGCCGCGGGCGGCGCAAACTGGCGGGTTTCGTGAAGAACCGATTCAATCGCAGACAAACGTGTCTCCTTGCGTTCTTGTGGTGCCTGATGGCGTTCGGGAAAACGCAACATGCATGCCAGTATTGAGGTTCGATGCACGCATGCGGCGACAGCCGCGGCAGTCGGGCGCGTGCCGATCGATCCGTGCGAACGGGCGGCGTCGCGGACGGTAGCGCGAGGCGGCGGGGCGTTCAGAAATGCAGCACGGTGTGTTGCAGTCCTGAGCAGATGGCGTTCGGCTCGAAAGGCGGCTGAGGCGGTTGCGTCAGGCGAGCAGCGATCGCAGTGCCGGTGCGTGCCTGCATTGCCGGATTCGTTCGAGCGCCGACACCTCTATCTGGCGAACGCGTTCGGCCGACAAGTTCAGTTGCCGGCCGATCTCACGCAGCGAATACTCGCTTTCGACATCGATGCCGTACCTCAGACGCAGAATCCACGCTTCGCGTGCGGGCAGGCTGTCGATCAGCGTCGCCACCGCGGTACGAAGCTGGCCGGCGCTCGCGGATGCTTCCGGGGTTGGCGCATCGGGGTCGATCGTGACGTCGCACAACGTGAGGTCGTGATCGGGCGAAATGGGCGAGTCCGCGGAGACGGGCTCGCGCACGATGCTCATCAGTTCGCGTATCTTGTCGACGGGCAACTGCATCTGCGTGGAGAGTGCGGGCGCGTCGGCGACATCGCCGGTTCGTTGCCGGTGCGTTCGCGCGAGCCGCGAGAGCTTGTTGAGCGAGTCGACCGTATGCGCGGGCACGCGTATCGTGCGGCCCTGATCGGCGAGCGCATGCGTGATGGCCTGCCGGACCCACCAGGTTGCATAGGTCGAGAACTTGAAGCCGCGCCGGTGATCGTAGCGATCGACGGCCTTCAACAGGCCGATATTGCCCTCCTGGATCAGATCGAGGAATGGCAGGCCGCGATCGGGATACCGTTTGGCGACCGATACGACGAGCCGAAGATTGCTCCGGAACAGCTTCGTTCTCGCGGGTTGCATCGCGCGGTCGATCCGCGACAGCCGTGCATCGAGCGCGACCGCGATGTCGAGCGGCAGGGGCGACTGGCCGGCGAGACGGGCGAGTGCGAGACGGGCTTCGATCAGTGCCGGCACGTGGCGGGCGAGGGCAGCGGCGCATTCCGGATGTGCGGCGATGCATTCGTGCAGCCATGCGCGCGCGTCGTCGCACGGTGCGAAGAGGTCGCGGCGCGTGGATCCGGTACGCATGCCCGACGCGGCCAGGGTAGCGACGAGCCGTTTTTCGATCTGGCGTGCCTGGGTGGCGCGTTCGCCGATCGCATGACCGATACGCTCGATTGCGCGGGAGGTGAAGCGGATCCTGCCGGTCAACGCGGCAGCCTCGCGAATCAGCGCGCGATAACCGGCCGAGGCGAACCCGTCGACGCTCAATGCGAGTCGCATCGCCGGTGCGAGCGCACCGGCGCGCGCGAGCGATTCGGCGACCGCATCGCGCCACGCCGGGCTGTCCGGCGAGAGGTCCGTGCTGCCTTCCGGCGCCGGCGACGCCATGGTCGGATCGGGCGCCGCGTCGTTCCCGGGCGAATCGTGGGGCAGCATCGCGGGCGCTTGGGCGAGCGATTCCGCATCGTCGGCGAACCCCGTCACGTAGACCGATGCCGCGACCTTGCCGGCGCGGACGTCGTCCGCCATCGCCGCGATGCCGGCGAGCGCAGTCGGATCCCGGCTCAACGCGTCGATGCATGCCGCCCGCCCGCGCTCCAGATGGAGCGCGAGCGCGATCTCCTCGTCGCGTTCGAGGAGCGGCGTCGCGCTCAGGTCCCGCAGATAGAGCCGGACCGGATCGTTGGTGCGGCCCAGGAGCAGATCGTCGGCCGCGAGCGGCGTCGAGGCGTCGGCGAGCGGTAACGCGACTTCCGGCGCCTGCGCAAAATGACGGTCGAGCGTCCACGCGGTACGCGAGCCGGCATGCTCGCGTACCTCGATACCGAGCTCGCGGAGCATCGACGCGGCCGCGTCCACATCCGCGTCGTCGGCGGCATCGTCGGGTAACGCGTCGGCGATTTCGCCGTGCGTCACGTATCCGCGATCGATGCTCAGCGCGATCAGCGCATGCAGATGCACCGCGCGGTCGGTGTCCGTGCCGCGACGCGGTGCGCTGTCGCGTCCGCGCGCGGGGCCGGGATCAAGCAAGCTTTGCATAGACGTTGCACCAGCCTTCGGCGGCAACCACCTTGCCCGCGAACATCGGACACGTGCCGGAGGATTCGCCTGCGGCGGCCTTGTAGAACCGGCAGTTCGAACAGGTCTGGCCGGCCTGGTACTTCGGGAACTTGCCCGCGTCGACGGTTGTGGCCTTTGCGCGGTAGCCGAGCGTCTTCGCGGCCGCGTCGTTTTCGTCGACGGGCGGTGCGGCCGCGAATGCGCGGGTGCCGGCCGCGAGCGTGGCGCACAGGCTGGCCGCGTGGACGAGGAAGGTTCTGCGATTGGGGGAGGTCATGGCGTTATCCGGCGTGAAATGAAAAGATGAAGTCCGACCCGCGCGCCGGGCATGCTTCCCGGTGCGGGGGCGGTCGAAACGAAAGCGGGCGGGAAAGTTACTTGCGCGGTCCGGCGATGAGCGGCGCCTTCGACGCGGTGGCGATATCGGCGGTCAGCTTGTGCTTCGACGCATCGTAGCCATTCGAGTAAAGCAGGAATGCCATCACATCCTCGTATTCCTGTGCCGTCATCTTGCCGGGGCGATCGGCCGGCATGTTGTTCGACAGGTACTGGAAGATGCCGCCGACCGTGATGTGCGACTTGCCCTCCGGGGCGAAGGCTTCTCCGCTCAATGCAGGGGCGGTATTGCCTTCGAGCTGGTCGCCGTGACATTTCGCGCAGGCGTCGGCATAGATCTTCTTGCCATGCTGTACCTGTGCCTGGTCGAACGACGGTATGCCGTCGCCTTCGCTGGCTGAAACCTTCACGAAACCGCTCTTTGCCGGGCCCTGTTGTGCGGATGCGACCGCGCCGTCGAGAAACCGGCCGGTTGCACGCGCAGCGGCGGCTTGCGTGACGGTGTCCGGAAGCGCCCAGGCGCGCGTGAGCGAGGCGAGGCGGCCATCGCCGTTCATTCGAGACAACGTTGCGTCGATGCGCTTTTGCAATGCGTCCTTGCCCGGGCCGAATGCGAACGACAGTTGCCAGTTGGAGTACGGCGACGAAGTCGCCGCAACCTGGAACCGTTGGTGCGGGTGCGCATGCTCGTATGCGACGACGCTCGGATACCAGACGATCGCACGCTGGGCACGGCCCGCGGCGACCGCGCCGATCGTTTTCTCGCTCGTATTTTCGAGGTCGAAGCGGGCGTTCGGCTGCTGTGCGGCGATCAGCTGAGACGGGCTGCCGTACGTGGCCGCGATCGTTTCCTTTGCACCGGACGAGGCCTGCGCGTCGCGCAACGACACGCTGACGTATCCGGAGCGCAGATAGCCCTGCGAGAACGTCATTCTGGATCCCGACGCATCGGCGATTTCCGAACGCGGAAAACCCGCGATCACATCGCAGTCGCGTTCGAGCGATTTCTTCAACTCGCTGGCGGAGATGCCGTCGTCGCCGCCATCGTCGTCGACGCCACGCCTGTTGAACGTGGCGGCGATGCCTGCGGTGCGGAAGACTTCGCGCGCAACGGATCGGTCGAGCGCCGTGGTCGGGCTGCCGGGCAGCGTGCAAATGCGCACGCCGGCCGACGCGGCTGCCGGTGTCAGCGCCACGCCCACGGCGAGCAGACTGGCAACGGTAATGGAAGTGAGACGAGTATTCATGATCGTGTGTCCGGTTGAAGCGGGTAGGGCGTCGCGCCCCCATCGGGCGCATGCGGGCGCGACGCGGGCCTGATGCCTGTTCAGTCGAGCGCGAACACGTAGAGCGTGCCGCCGCGCGGAACGTCCTTGGCGATGTCGGCCATCGGGCCTCCCCAGATCGGGTTCGCGCCACCATAGCCGGCGAGCACGGCGACATATTCCTTGCCGTCGACCTCATACACCGACGGCTGGGAAATGATGCCGCTCGCGAGTTGCGGGCTCTCCCAGAGCACCTTGCCGGTTGCCGTGTCGAACGCATACAGGTGGCCGTCGAGCGAGCCGCTGAACGCGAGACCGCTCGCGGTGGTCGCGACGCCGCCGTTCCAGGGCTTCTTCGACCAGTGGCTCCACAGCTTCTTGCCGGTGTTGACGTCGATTGCCGTCAGTTCGCCGTAGCCCTCGCTGCCCGGTTCGGGCTTGATCTCGAAGCCTTCGCCGAGATACGGCAGGCCTTCCATGTAGCTGACCGACTTGCCGGTGAGGCTCATGCACGCATGCAGCGCCGGCACGACCGCGATGTTGCGTTCCTGGTCGTACGAGATCGACCACCAGTTCTTGCCGCCGAGGAAGCTCGGGCACGTTTCAATCGTCGTGCCGGCCTTCGGGAACTTCGATTCGTCCTGGATCGGCTTGCCGTCGGCCGTGTAACCGGTGACTGACAACGCCTTCACGAACGGCGTCGCATAAATCAATTTGCCGGTCGTGCGGTCGATCGCGTGGAAGAAGCCGTTTCGGTCCGCGTGGATGATCGCGTCGTAGTCTTTGCCTTTGTACTTGATGTCCGCGAGGACAGCCGCGTTCACGCCGTCGTAGTCCCACGTATCGTTGTTCGTGTACTGGTAGTGCCACTTCAGATTGCCGTTCTTCGCATCGAGCGCGAGCAGCGAGTCGGAATACAGGTTGTCGCCGGGACGCAGCGCCGCGAGCCACGGGCCCGGGTTGCCGACACCCCAGTAAAGCGTGCGGGACGCGGCGTCGTACGTGCCGGTGAGCCAGGCCGCGCCACCGCCATGGCTCTGCATGCCGTCGGGCCAGGTTTCCGCGCCCTTTTCTCCGGAAGCGGGGATCGTGTAGCGTTTCCAGACTTCGGAGCCGTTCTCCGGATTCAGCGCGGCGATGTAGCCGCGAATACCGTATTCGCCGCCGGACGTGCCGACGACGATCGCACCGTCGATCGCGAGCGGTGCAAGCGAGAACGCGTAGCCGAGGCCCGGCTCGAACATCTGCTTCTTCCACACGAGATTGCCGGTCTGCGCGTCGAGCGCGGCGACTTCGCCACTCAGCATCGCGACATAGACGTTCTTGCCGTACAGCGCGACGCCGCGATTCACGACGTCGCAGCACGCGGTCTTGAACGACGCGGCGCCGAGCTTCGGCTCGTATTTCCACAGCTGCTTGCCCGTCTTGGCATCGAATGCGTAGACGTTGTCCTTCGGCGTCGTCACGAACAGATAGTCGCCGTTGACGATCGGCGTGGCCTCGAAGCCCTGCTTCAGGTCGGCGGGGAACTTGTAGGCCCACACCTGCTTGAGATCCTTCGCGTTCGACGTGTCGATCTGCTTGAGCGGCGAATGCGAGCGGCCGTCGTAGGTGCGGTAGTAGGTCAGCCAGCCCGGATCGGTGTGTGCGTCGGTCAGCCGCTGGTAGGTCACGGCCGGGTAGTCCGCGGCCGCTTCCACGAGGCCGGGGTTCAGCGCGACGGCGGCCGCCACCGCGATTCCGATCGTCGCCAGCCGGCTCGCTGAAGCCGAGAGTTTCTTCATGGTTGTCTCCTGAGTCATTGTGATCGCACCGCCGCGAACGGTTCGTCGCGCCGGCACGGTTGGGATTCCGGGCCGAGTGCACTGCCGGTTACGCAAGTCGCATGCCATCGCGGCGCGAAGCTGGCGCGGCGTGGCACACCGGCGTACTGCGCGTGATGCGCTGTCGGACGCGTCGCGCCATGGCATCCACGAAGGTGTTGCATTCAGGTACACCACCGCGCATGAAGTGTTGCCAAACATGACAGGTGGTGCAGTCCGCGGGACAGGCGGGCCGTCGCGCGCTTCCGCGCCGCCGGGAATCGGGGCGCGGCGCAGGCAGCGCTGGCACAGTTCTCGCACGTGCGCTTCTCGACACCATATCGCCGTGCGGTGCATTGCATGAGCCGGCGGAATACAAGCGCGGAGACAAAGGAAATGATCAGGAGGCCATATGCATCCGGGTGGCGCTGTGCGATGCGAGGCGGCCGGCGGGTACGACGCGTCGGTACGGCCCTCGGCACGCTCGCGCTGGTCGGCTTGCCGCCCGGTGGCGCGCATGCGCAGCAGCAGGCGGACGGCGCCGTGCCACCGGCCGCGGTCATCGTGCCGCAAACGTCGGCCGTCATGTTGCCTGCGATCGTCGTCGTCGGTACGACGCCGCTGCTCGGAATCGGCACGCCGCTGTCGGAGGTGCCGGGGAACGTACAGACGGTGCGTGGCGCGGAACTCGACCGACAGCATCGTGCGACGCTGACCGACTTCTTCGCCGCGAACCTGCAGAGCGTGACGATCTCGGAGGCGCAGGGCAACCCGTACCAGACGGACGTCAACTATCGTGGTTTCACGGCGTCGCCGCTGCTGGGCACGCCGCAGGGGATGTCGGTGTTCGTCGACGGCGTGCGCGTGAACGAGCCGTTCGGCGACGTCGTGAACTGGGACATCCTGCCCGAGCAGGCGATCGATCGGGTGCAACTGATTCCCGGATCCAATCCTGTCTACGGGCGCAATACGCTCGGCGGCGCACTCGCGATCACGACGAAGAACGGCAAGTCGAGCCCGGGCGGAGAAGCGGAGGTGTCGGGCGGCTCGTGGGGACGCAAGACCGTCGGCATCGAGCAGGGCGGGACGATCGGCTCGAACCTCGACTACTATGCAACCGCTAACGTCGCGAACGACGGCGGCTGGGCGGACCATAACGCGAGCCGCGTGCGGCAGGCGTTCGGCAAGCTGCGCTACGTCGATGCGGACACGACGCTGTCGATCGCCGGCGGCGGCGCGGACAACACGCTATACGGCACCCAGACGATTCCGCGATCATTCCTTGGTAATCCGAAGCAGGCGTACACGTATCCGGATCTGAACCGCAACAGCGCCGGGTACCTGACGCTGTCGGGCGACCGGTTTTTCGGTGAAAACGTCGAGCTGAGCGGCAACGCGTACTACCGGCACCTGAGAAACGCCAATACGAGCAGCAACAACAATACGGACTATGGATCCGCAGGCGAAGATGGTGTAGTCGACACGGTACAGGGCAGCAATGCGCAATCGACGATCGTCACCGACAGTTATGGCGGCAGCGTGCAGCTCACGCTGCTCGGCAAGCTCGGCGGGATGGCCAACCGTCTGATCGCGGGCGGCGCGGTCGATATCGCGAACTCGAGCTACGTCGCGTCGTCGCAGGACGCGTACTTCACCGACACCCGCGCGGCGGTCGGCGTCGGCGATTTCGTCCAGCAGACCCGCGCGAAAACGCGCAACGCGAACCTCGGCGTATACCTGAGCGACGCATTGTCGCTGACGCCGCACTGGACGCTGACGCTGTCGGGCCGCTATGACTGGTCGAAAGCGCAGATTGGTGACGAGAGCGGTGTGCAGCCGCTGCTCGACGGCAACCATACGTTCTCGCGCTTCAACCCTGCGGTCGGGCTCAACTGGAACCCGGTCGCGGGCTTCACCGCGTATGCGGCGTACAACGAAGGGATGCGCTCTCCGACCGCGATCGAGCTGGCCTGCGCGGACCCATCCGCACCGTGTTCGCTGCCGAACGACTTCGTCGCTGATCCGGCACTCAGGCCGGTGATCTCGAAGACGTTCGAAGCCGGCTTGCGCGGCCGCGTCGGCGCGGCGACGACCTGGAGCGCCGCGGCCTACCGCACGACACTGACCGACGACATCCAGTTCATCAGCAGTCCGGCAAGCGCGCAGGGCTATTTCCGCAATGTCGGCGATACGCGGCGGCAGGGTCTCGAACTTGCGGGTCGCACGCGGCTTGGCCCGCTCGCTGTCGGCTTGTCGTACAGCTATGTCGATGCGACCTACCGTTCGTCGTGGACCGAACACAGCCCGGCGAATTCGGCGGCCGACGCGGACGGCAACGTGAAGGTCAAGCCGGGCGACCGCATTCCGGGCATTCCCGCGCACACGGTGAAGCTGAGGCTCGACTACGCAGCGACGCACGCATGGGATATCGGCGCGAACGTCACGTGGCGCAGCGGCGTGTACGCGCGCGGCGACGAGAACAACCAGGACGTGAACGGCAGGATCGCGGGCTACGTGCTCGTCGATCTCGACATGCGCTACCGGATCACGAAACGGTTCGAGGTGTTCGCGAGCGTGACGAATCTGTTCGATAAACGCTACGCGAGCTTCGGCGCGCTCGGCCAGAACTTCTTCAACGGACCGAACCACACGTTCGACGGCACCAGTCCGGTAAGCGAACAGTTCGTCGGGCCGGGTGCACCGCGCGGTGCGTGGGTCGGTGTGCGCTATGCATGGGATTGAGCGTGACGCGGTCGCGCCTGTTGTCGCGTCATGACGTGAGCAGGCGCTGGGTTGCGCCCGGCATGAGCCGTCACGGACAGGGGACAGTAGCGAACATCGCAGTCACGGCGCGTGCGACGCTGCGTGCCAACGCCGGGTCGCCTGCCAGATGTCCGGCATGCACGCGTTCGATCTCGACCTCGGGTACGGCACGCGCGAGGCGGGCGGCGTTGCCGGCCGGGCAAACGGGATCGTGTATCCCGTGCACGGCGAACAGCGGCACACCGGCCTGTGCCGCCCGGCGCGCGAGCGCGAACACGCTGCGCTCGCCGAGCCAGCAACCGTGCTGCAGGTAATGCGCCTGGATCCGGTATTTGTCGATCAGTCTGCCGACCGTCTTCTCCGAGCGGATCGCCCGCGCGGGCGAGCGGCGTGTCTGCGCCGATGCGAGGACGGCGTCTTCGTACGCGTGCCACGCGAGCGCCACTGCGCGCTGCCGTGCTGCGCTCGCGCCGCGGCGCAGCCGCCGCGCGCAGCACGACAGCAGTCGCTCCGGCTGGCCGCCGCCGGCTGCTGCATGCAGGCGCCGCCATTCGCGCGGCGCGCGCGTGCGCGACGTGATGAACAGCCGGCGGACTTCGCGCGGCGACGTCAGGAACAGGCCGCGCAGTACGACGCCGGTCACCCGCGCGGAATGCGTGCCCGCATAGGCGAGAGCGAGCGCGGCGCCCCACGATCCACCGACGACGCCCCAGCGCGCAACGCCGAGTTGATGGCGCACTGCCTCCAGATCGCCGATCAGCCGCGCGGTGCTGTTGTGACGCGTACCGCCGCGCGGTGCAGATGCCCCCGCGCCGCGCTGATCGACCAGCACGACGCGCACGCGCGTCAGGTCGAACAGCCGCAGGATGCCGGCCTGGCTGCCGCTGCCGGGCCCGCCGTGCAGCACGACGACCGGGTGGCCGTGCGCGGCGCCGGCCACGGCGAACGCGATCGATTGCCCATCGCGCCGCAGGCGGTGGGCAGCGGGCGCGGCCGGCGACGCCGGCGGGTCGGGCAAGGTCCGCATCGCGGGCGGCGGCGTGGATCGAATCGGGCGGTGTGTCATGTCGATGGGGCTCGCTGGGATCGGGGTAACCGTCACGCGGCCGTGCGGGTGCCCGGGCGGTCGCAGGGGGTGATCTGCGACAAAGCCAGAAACGGGCCAGCCGCGATGATCGGGATTCACACGGGTAGTCACGCGTCCGGAAATCGCGGTATCACGAAGCCGGCCCGTCGCGTGACCCGGCCCGCACGGTCGCGCCCGAATCGCGTATTACGTCCTGCTTTCAATTCGGGCGTGACGCCGGCGTGGCCCGATGCTTGCTTGCAATGACGGCAAAGAGTCCGGCAAATGACCGGAAGGATCCCCCGGAGGAGACAATGCGCGATGACATGGAGCAGGCGGCCGGATCACGGGCCGCGCATCCCGCCGGCTGGCCTGCGCCGTCGATCCAGAAGGCCCACGAGCGATCGGAGACCTTTGGCCTGCAGGTATCGGCACAGCCCGACTACGACGTGCTGCCGAGCTCGGCGCTGGTGCTCAAGCGCGAGCAGAGCCGGGTACTGTGCGTGCATGCGATGCCGGTGATGGAAACGCTGCACGAGCAGATCGTCAACACGGCGAGCATGATCGTGTTGACCGACGCGGAAGGGCTGATCCTGCATTCGATCGGCGACGATGATTTTCTGCGCCGCGCGGAGAAGGTGGCGCTGCGCCCGGGCGCAAACTGGGCCGAGAACCGGCAGGGCACCAATGCGATCGGTACGGCACTTGCCGAACTGTGCCCGATGGTCGTCCATGGCGACCAGCACTTCCTGGCCGCGAACCGTTTCCTGACCTGTTCGAGCGTGCCGATCCTCGATCCGTACGGCGACGCGATCGGCGTGCTCGACGTGACCGGCGACCACCGCAGCTATCACCAGCACACGATGGCGCTCGCGAAGATGTCGGTGCAGATGATCGAGAATCACCTGTTTACGACGACCTTTCAGGAGACGCTGCAGGTATCGTTCCATGGTCGCCCGGAGTTCCTCGGCACGCTGATGGAGGGGATCGTCGCGTTTACCGCCGACGGTCGCTTCCTGTCGGCCAATCGCAGCGCGCAGTTCCAGCTCGGGATGCCGCTCGCCGCGCTGCGTGCCCACACGCTGTCGTCGCTGTTCGACATTACGAGCGCGCAGCTGATCGACCGCATGCGCGCGAGCACCGACCGGCACCTGACGCTGAATCTCGGCAACGGCGCGGTGGTTTGCGCGCGCGTGCACTTCCGGCGAGCGACGCTCGCCGAAGGCAGCAGGCCAACGGACGTCCACGATGCGCTCGGGCCAACCGCGCGCGCGAATGCGGTGCCTGCGCCGGCGGCGGGCACGTCGGCCGGCCTGTCGCGGCTCAACTATCTCGACACCGGCGATTCGCAGGTCGCATGCGTGATCGCGAAGGTGCGCAAGGTGATCGGCAAGGACATTCCGATCCTGATCACCGGCGAGACCGGCACCGGCAAGGAACTGCTCGCACAGGCGATCCACAACGACTCGCCGCGGCGAGACGCGCCGTTTGTCGCGGTCAACTGCGCGTCGATCCCGGAGGCGCTGATCGAGTCCGAGCTGTTCGGCTACGAGGAAGGCGCATTCACCGGCGCACGTCGCAAGGGGGCGATCGGCAAGCTGCTGCAGGCGAACGGCGGCACGTTGTTCCTCGACGAGATCGGCGACATGCCGTATCCGCTGCAGGTGCGGCTGCTGCGCGTGCTGCAGGAGCGCCTCGTCAACCCGCTCGGTTCGACGAAGACGATCGCCGTGGACATCGCGATCATCTGCGCGACGCATCGCGATTTGCGCGACATGATTGCGCAGAACCGCTTTCGCGAGGATCTCTACTACCGGCTGAATGGCCTCGTGGTGCGCCTGCCGCCGTTGCGCGACCGCACGGATATCGCGGTGGTCGTGCAAAAGATGCTGCAACGGGAGGCGTTCGCGGGGCCGGACCGACCGCCGCTGTCCGTCGCGCCTGACGTGATGGCGCTGTTCGTGCGCTGCATGTGGCCCGGCAACTTTCGCCAGCTCGGCAACCTGTTGCGCACGGCGGCGGCAATGGTCGACGACGATGGTGAAATCCGGCGCGAGCACCTGCCGGACGACTTCTTCGACGACCTGCGCCGCGGCGACGCGCAGGCCGCCCAGGTTGCGCAGGCCGTGCACGATCCGTCTGCCGGATCGTCCGTCGTGGACGCGTTCCCGCCGGCCGACGCGCGCCTGCAGGACGTTGCCGCGTCTGCGATCGCCGCCGCGCTCGCCCGTCATGGCGGAAACGTGTCCGCCGCGGCGCGCGCGCTCGGCGTCTCGCGCAACACGATCTACCGGAAGATGCCGGCCGCCGACGCGGAGCGCCACCCGTCGGACGAAAGCTGACGCGCAGGACGCGGGATCGCGGCCGGCGCGCAGCGCGCCCTGTCACAGCCGGTGTGCCAAGTTGCAACACCGGTGTTCAACGATTCAACACCTGTTGCTCCCCCCGCGCATCCTGGCGCCGGGGCGGCGGGCCCTATCCGTATGAATCGTGTCGGCTATTCGTAAGAATCTCATCCCGATGCCCGAATGACGGCCGGTTGCCGCCGCCGGGCGGCCAACGTCCGGTTTCGGCACGCTCCTTGCTGAAGAGGAACCGACCGCCCGATTTCCGCGGTTGTTCGACTCACCAGGCAACTCATCAACTCAATCAGGAGACACATCATGCAGTGGACGACACCGACTTACACCGACCTGCGCTTCGGCTTCGAAATCACGATGTACATCGCCAACCGCTGATCGCCGCGCGTGCCGCCCGTTTCGCCGTGTCGGCGCGGGCGGCCTCGGGAACTGACGCCCATGAAGATCAAGATACTCGGCTCGGGAGCCGGCGGCGGCCTGCCGCAATGGAACTGCAATTGCGCGAACTGTCGCCGTGCGCGCAGCGGAAGCGGCCACGTGCTGCCGCGCACACAGTCGTCGATCGCGGTCAGCGACGACGGCATCGACTGGATCCTCGTCAATGCGTCACCCGACATTCTTTCGCAGTTGCGCGCGGATCCGGACCTGCAACCGGCGCGCGCGATCCGCGACAGCGGCATCGCTGCCGTCGTGCTGTGCGATGCGCAGATCGATCACGTGACGGGCCTGCTGATGCTGCGCGAGCGATCGACGCCGTTGCCGCTTTACGCGAGCGCACCCGTGCTCGACGACTTGTCGACCGGCTTGCCGCTCGTGCCGCTGCTGGGTCATTACTGCGGCGTCGCCGCTCACACGATCACGCTCGGCGAGCCGTTCGAGGTGCCGGCGGCGCGCGGGATCCGTTTCACCGCGATTTCCGTCGACAGCAAGGCGCCGCCTTATTCGCCGCGGCGCGCGTCGGCCGCACCCGGGGACAACGTCGCGCTGTCGATCGAAGATGTCGCGAGCGGCCGCCGCGCGTTCTATGCGCCAGGGCTCGCGGCAGTCACCGACGACGTACGTGCGGCCATGGACGGCGCCGATCTCGTGCTGGTGGACGGCACGTTCTGGACCGGGACTGAAATGATCGATCTCGGCCTGTCGGGCAAGCACGCGGCCGATATGGGGCATCTCGCGCAGTGCGCGGAACACGGGCGGCCCGGCATGATCGACTGGCTCGACACGCTGCCCGCACGTACGCGCAAGGTGCTCACGCACATCAACAACACGAACCCGATTCTCGATCCGCATTCCGTCGAGCACGCGCTCCTGCGTGCGCACGGCATCGACGTCGCACACGACGGAATGCAATTCCAGGTCTGACGATGAACGCACCGATTCCCGCTACGGCGTTGCACACAACACCCTGGATCGCGACCGAATTCGAGGCGCGCCTGCGTGCGCTCGAATCGCGCTATCACATCCATCATCCGTTCAACCGACGGCTCAACAGTGGCGCCTGTTCGCCCGCGCAGATCCGCGGCTGGGTGGCAAACCGCTTCTACTACCAGATCAACATTCCGCTCAAGGATGCGGCGATCCTGTCGAACTGCCCCGACCGTGACACGCGCCGCCGCTGGATTCAGCGGCTGGTCGATCACGACGGGCAGGGCGACAACGAAGGCGGCATCGAGGCGTGGGTACGGCTCGGCGAGGCATGCGGTCTCGCGCGCGCCGAACTGTGGTCGCTCGAACACGTGTTGCCCGGCGTGCGTTTCGCGGTGGACGCCTACGTGAACTTCGCGCGGCGCGCGCCATGGCAGGAAGCCGTGTGCTCGTCGCTGACCGAGATGTTCGCGCCGCAAATCCATCTCGACCGCCTCGCGGGCTGGCCGTCGCATTACCCGTGGATAGAGCCGGCCGGGCTGCATTACTTCCGCAGCCGCGTCCCGCTCGCGCAGCGCGACGTCGAGCATGGTCTCGCCGTGACGCTGCAGCATTTCACGACACCGGAAGCGCAGCAGCGCGCGCTCGGCATTCTGCAATTCAAGCTCGACATTCTGTGGTCGATGCTCGACGCCGTCGAAAAGGCCTACCCCCTATGAACGCGATCGAAGCCGCTAGCGGCGTACCGCTGCGCCCCTGTCTCAGTGGCATGTACCGCCTGCAATGGGAGGCGGCCCAGGATGCGTACGTGCTCCTCTATCCGGAGGGAATGGTCAAGCTCAACCCGAGTGCGGGCGAGATTCTCGCGCGCTGCGACGGCACGCGCGAACTGGACGACATCATTGGCGAACTCGAGCACCTGTTCAGCCAATCGGACCTCGCGACCGACGTCTACCGTTTCCTCGATCATGCGCGACTGCGCGGCTGGCTCGACTGATATGGTTCCCGACACGTCCCGTCCGTCCGCGCCGCTGTGGCTGCTCGCGGAACTCACGTACCGTTGCCCGCTGCACTGCGCGTTCTGCTACAACCCCGTCGACTTCGCGGCGCACGGCGCGGAACTCGATACCGATGCGTGGCGCGCGGTCATCAACGATGCGCGCGCGCTCGGCGCCGCGCAGATCGGCTTCTCGGGCGGCGAACCGCTGCAACGCGGCGACCTCGAGACGCTCGTCGCGCATGCGCGCGGGCTGGGCTTCTATACGAACCTGATCACGTCGGGCATCGGGCTGAACATTGCGCGCATCGAGCGGCTCAAGGCGGCCGGGCTCGATCACATCCAGCTGTCGCTGCAGGATTCGACGCGCGAGCTGAACGATTTCCTGAGCAGCACCCGCACGTTCGAGCTGAAGCGCAGCGTTGCGCGGCTGATCAAGGCGCACGGCTACCCGATGGTGCTCAACTGCGTGCTGCATCGCTACAACCTGCCGCACGTGGGACAGATCATCGAGATGGCGCTCGACCTGGGTGCCGATTACCTGGAGCTCGCGAACACGCAGTACTACGGCTGGGCGATGCTGAACCGAGACCAGTTGATGCCGACCGTCGAGCAGGTGCGCGAGGCCGAGGAAACGGTCAATCGCTATCGCAAGCTGGTGGGCGAGCGCTGCAAGATCCTGTTCGTCGTGCCCGACTATTTCGAGCGGCGCCCGAAGGCATGCATGAATGGCTGGGGCTCGGTGTTCCTGGGCGTTGCGCCGGACGGCACAGCGCTGCCGTGTCATGCCGCGCGGTCGCTGCCCGGACTCACGCTGCCGAACGTGCGCGACCGGTCGCTGCGGGAAATCTGGTACGACAGCGACGCATTCAACGCGTTTCGCGGCGACGACTGGATGCGCGAGCCGTGTCGCACATGCGACGAGCGGCATGCGGATCACGGCGGTTGCCGGTGCCAGGCCTATCTGCTGGCCGGCGATCCGAAGGCGGCTGATCCGGTGTGCGAGAAGTCCCCGCACCACGGCCAGGTCGAGCAGACCGTGCAATTCGCGCGACGTCGCGAGCCGCGCGACGAACAGCCGATGGTGTTTCGCAGCCGGGAGAATTCGCTTGCGCGATGCGGGACAGCGAGCGACTGATGACGGAGTGCGGTGAAGACGACGACGGGAAGGCGCGGGGCAGGGCAAAGCGATGAAGATCGTGGCATTCGATACGCAGTCCTCTTCATGGCGGCGACGTGTCGCGTCCGGGCGGCGGTGATAGAACACCGGATAGAGGGCGTGTTGAGCACGGCTGCCTTCGATGCGCGAGGGACGGGCGGGACCTGCCGTTACGTCCGCGGTCGTCCCGGTTGCCGCGGCATGCGCGTGGCATCGGCCGTGGCTGTCATGAGTGTGCTGCCTGCGGGCGTATTCGTACCGTTCGCATGCGAACCGGTCGCACCGGTTCGAGCCCGGCAGCGCGCACATGATGCACTTGCGTCGCTGCGGCCGGTGCCGTTCGCGACGGCGGTCGAGCGGCGCGAGGTGGTGCATCACGATGCGGCGTCCGGCGCCACGCAGACACACGCGGCGGCGTGAGCCGGGGCGCGCATCCGGTGTCCGGTGCCGAACGGCAGGTGCGTCTTGCCGCGGCGGCGCGCGCCGCGTCCCGACCGGAAGTGCGCCGGTCGGCCGATCGCGCGGCCTGTTACGACAGCGTTGCGAAGTTGCTGTCGGCGGCACGGGCAGCCGGCCTTGCGAAGGTCGGTTTCGTCACCGATCACGCACTCGGCCGCTAGCGCGCGGCGCTCCGCTGCTGCGGCCGCACGACGCGACCTGACGGCGCCGCCCGGCCGCGACGTTACCCATCATCCGCCTTCGCCTGCAGCCCCTTCAACCCCTGGATGACAACCAGCAGCGCGCGCCCGTGCTCGTCCGACCCATATCGCGGGCGTAGCGACCAGCGGCCGCTGGCGGTCGGGTTGGAGCAATAGGCGCTGTATCTGTATCCGTAGCGCGCATTCGCGGTCAGCGTGCCGCGATCTGCGCGTTTTCGCGGCGAAGACCCGTGCGAGTGAGCATCAGCAAGTTGATGACGACGACGGCGATCGTTGCGACGATCATCCAGTTCACCCCGCCGTGGGTCACCAATACGCCCGCTACGTACGGAAACCCGAACAGGCCCGTGAAGTAGGCGATCGTGAAGACTTGCGAGCTTGCTGATGCGGACAATCCCTTTTCGCTGGCGAGATTGACCGCCATGCCGTTCAAGGTGGAGTAGCTGAGTCCGTAGCCGATCGCGAAGATGAACGAGCCGATCACGTACAGGACTTCGCTGCCCGGATTGGACACAAAAATGACCAGCGCCACGAGCGTCATCGCGAACAGCGTGAAGGCGAGCTTTCGGACCGGCAATCGGCTGATCGTCTGCGCCAGCGTGAATCGGCAGAAGACGGTCGTCAACGTGAATGTCACGAAAAAGAGATCGGGCGACAGGTGTCGCGACTCCGCATAGATCGCCTGAAAATTCGACAACGCGGAAAAGACACATGCGGCGAGTCCGATCATGATGATCGGCAGCCGGGTGGCATGGCGCAGTATCTCGGCAACCCGCGCGGCGGTCAGGCCGGTTGCATCTGCGGGCGGGTGGGGTAGGCGTTCCGCCCGCTTTCGGACAATCGAAAATGCGATGGCGGCAATCACGCAGAGACACGCCAGGCCTGCGTAGACGATGGCGTAAGAACCGGAGCGGCTGGCGACGAAATGGCCGATCGGTGATGCGAGACCCAGCCCGATCATTTGACCGCCGGACAGCAAGGTCAGGTATTTGATCCGCGCGGAGGGCCTGAGGTGATGAATGATTTGAAGTGGCGCGAGTATGTAAAAAGCCGACCATCCCATTCCCAGAAGCAGGCCGCCGATGAATGCGATCCTCAAATCGTGCGCTGCCAGGCTGAACGCGAGCATGGAAAGGGCCATGACGGCAGCGGCGGCCACGATGGTCGACATCAGGCCGATTCGTTGTGCTACCCATCCGGCGACAAGAGAACTGACGATCATGGTCAGGATGCCGGTCGAGATCACGGCGCCGGCCATCGACGAATCCAGGCCGCTCTGACGCAAATGCTCGGAGAGGAGAAAGCTGGCGCCGTAGGCGGCGGCAAGCGCGACGCTCGCGATGAGGAATGGAACGAACGTGGCAGCGGCGAGCGACGACGGAAGCGGGTCAGCGGAGGTGTTCATGGCGTTGGCGTCCAGTTTTTATCGCCGCCGTGATGCCTCGAGCGGGCCGGATTTCTTTGATCGTCTTATACCCGCATATGGCATACAGAAGGCCCTTCCGGATTTTATGATCCCGAGCCTGACGGGCATTGTGTTTTAGGTGGAAGCGGGATGAAATGTACAGTGACGCCGATTTTCTTCTGCACAGTTCCGGCCGTCGCTGATGAGCTTGGGCTCATAAACTTGAAGTCGATTGAGATTACGTTGGATGGTTTCGAAACGCGATCAACTACCTGCTTGAATCATTCCGATGTTGCTACCGCTCATATTTCTACCCGCGATGCCGTGCGACGGCCGCCTGTATGCCGACCAGATCGACGCGCTGAAGGATCTTGCTTCGCCGACCGTGAAGATACTCGCGCATGCAACCTTTGCGGAGAGTGCCGAGCAGCTCCTGGCATCGACAAGCGGTGCGTTCATTCTTGCCGGCACGGCATATGGCGGATGTCTCGCGATGGAAGTGCTCGCGAGAGCGCCGGATCGCGTTCGCGGACTCTGGCTGATGAATTGTCAGCCTGGCGCTCATCCGGATCCGGACGCTGTTCGTGCCACCAGCCGGCGAATTCGCGCCGGAGAGCACGAGCGGGTGATTGCGGAGTTCGCCGAGCAGGCGATTCCGGCGCACGACGGCGGGTCACGGGCTGCGTTCGTGCAGATGGCCCGCGATGCCGGAGCGGAGCAGTTTGCGCGACAATCCGATGCCACGCTGACGCGCTCGGATCATTGGTCGACGCTGGCGTCGAGTCAGGTTCCTGCGTTGCTCATCTGGGGGGCTGCGGATCGCTTCGTGCCCGTCGACGTTGGCCAGCGCATCGCCAGCCTGATGCCGCATGCCCGATTCGAGGCGATCGACGGATGCGGTCATTTCCCGACTCTGGAGCGGCCTTCGCAATGCACGGCGATCGCGCGTGAGTGGTTGAGGGAGTCGGTGCTGGGGTGAATCGTGCGCGGGAACGGGTCACATGCGCAGATTGCGCGGGGCTGCATTCGGCCAGTTGCGGTCATCACGACGAGAACGATCTAGTCAGCCGTTGCTGATCCATGCAGTCCACTTATGAGGCATCTAATGGATAAGAAGGCAAGAAACATCCTGGTCAGAACCTATTGGAGCAGCAATGGATGGGTAGACAGAAAGAACAGGAACATCAGCGAAGCCGATTTTGCCTATGCAAAGGAACACGGCGTGATGTTTTCTCCCGTCACGCTGACGCACGACCAGAGTATTGCGGCAATCAAGGACATTCTGCCCAAGGTTGCGCAGGATGCCGTAGCCAGGGCATTTTTAAGCAGCCTCTCGACGCGGCGGCTGGAGTGGCGTTCGGCGCTGGCTTCTTTCGTGTGTGCGCAACGATTGTCGCCGCCGCATGGATACGTGCCGAAGGTGAGCGGACACGGGTACACGAACGGTGTCATCACACACACCTCTTATCGCTGCGGCGTCTGCGATGGATCCCTGGAGTATGAAGATGTGGATTTGAACGTACTGAATTTCGAGCGCATCAAATGGGGAGGTGTGCGTCTCGGCGACCGGATCTATACCTTGTTCGATTTGCAGCAATTCCTGCGCGAAGAAATTTCGGAGCCCACGCAGGCCGACATCGACATTCTCAAATCGATGCTGTCAGTAATCGCTCATAGTCAGCCAGACGACTACCCGAGTGCGCTGAGGGACAGCCTGGCGCCGGTCATCAAATCGTCGAAAAGCGAGCGCGACGTGTTGATGGAAATTCTGGCTTGCGTTGATATTCTGAGACCATCGTCTTTCGACAGGCCCTCGCGAGGAAGGCACGATTGGCATTTCGTGGAGCACTGGCGCGGCGAGGACAAATACAACGAAGCTGCCGTGAAGCAGTATTTCGGCAAGTATCTCGATTGACAAGAGGGCGCAACTTGCCTGGTTTGCAGGCCGAGATGGCAGCACCGATTCAGCCTGCCTCGATTGCTGATGCCGCACATCGAAGCCAACACAGGGTTCGGCCGAATGGCGGCTTTCAGGAATGCTGCGCGTCTCTTGCGGGGCGTCAAGCAACATCCATTGGAATCTCCGACGCGCCTTCTCTTCTTCTCTTCCGTTGCTTGCCGTAGCCGCGGGCGCCGCCCCACCCGCACGATCACCCATCATCCGCCTTCGCCTGCAACCCCTTCAACCCCTGGATCACGACCAGCAGCGCGCGCCCGTGCTCGTCCGACCCATCCCACGCGTCGACGATCGCGTCGCGCAGCAGGTCGTTGTACTGGCGGCGCGATGACCCGGTATCGACACCATAGAAACTGCATAGCTTATTGAATGGCGCGCTGCGGCGCAGCCGGTGCCCGTTCGACAGCCTCAGGCGCGAAACGGTCGGCTGGCTGACCCCGGAGAGTCGCGCTATTTCGCTGGACGAGCGTGTATCTGCCGTCAGGCGGCGCAACAGGTCTTGAACGGGAAAATCTTGGTCCGGGGCTTCCATGCGATGCATTATACCTATACAGTTACGGCTGTTGAATGGGCTTGCTGTCACCAGCGAGGCTGCATCCCGAGAAAGTTGATGACACTGAAACACCTCCCACCCACGTTCTGCTGGACCAAGATCGGTACCGAGTCCGGCGAGGAACTGCCGACCGTCGTGCTCCGCAAGGAATGGGAGCGCCGGCTCGGGGGCGGGCGTTTTCTGTGGGGCATCAACCAGCCGCTCGGCAGCAGCGCACAGGTCGCCGCGCATCGCACGGGCTCGCTGCTCGCGCTGTTTTCGCCGGTCGCGTCGCGCCCGCGCGCAGGCGAGCGGAAAGACATGCTGTTGTGGAATGCATGGGTCGATGCAAGCGGGCAGGTGCGGCCGTTGCCGCCGCATACGTTCATCGCCAGCCGCGCGACCTTGCCGTCGGGCCGGCGTCGCGAACAGCACTACGCGCTCGTGTGCGCATCATCCACCGCGCTGACGGTCGGCACGCAATTGCGCGTGTTTCCCGATCACCTGCGCAGCGTGAGCACCGGCCAGCCGCTCGGCGCCGCACAGGGTGCGGCCGTGGTCGATTGCGTCGGGCGCGCGAAGGAGCAGACGGGCAAGAGCTATCCGCTCGCGCTGTCGGTCGAGCTCGAAGCACCGTATTTCGTGCGGCTCGCGCAGCCGTGCGTGCTGAAGGCGCGCGATCTCGCGGAAGTGAACAAGGCCACGCGCGCAGGCGATTTCGATCGCTTCGTCGAGCTCGTCGCGCGCTTGCGCGGCCGTTCGCCGACCGACGCCGAGCGCGGCGTCACGCGTGATCTGTTCGACGTGCCGCCGATCGAAACGGCGGCTGCGTATGTTGCGCCCACGCATGCGGCGCGCTTGCGCAATCGGCCGGCAGCCGAGCATCCGCGCGATCTCACGGGCGACTTGTTCGACCTGTCGCCGGGCGAGGCGGCCGCGTTCGCGGGCCTGTCGCATCCGCGTATCGGGCGCGCGTGACGCATCGCGCGCCGCGGATCGCGCAAGAATTTGTTGCAATCTCGCCATAGCGGAGCGGCGAGCGCAGAGGGACAATCGGCACGAAGCGCGCTGCGCGGCGGCCGATGCGTCGACACTCGACGGGTCGTGGTTCACGCCGCCGACATGCGCACCACGCACACTGAGCGTCGGCGTGCTTCACACTGCAACCCTGAGGGAGGAGTGTCGATGTCGACCCACATCTGTTCGCAGGAAGCCCGGGCCGCGCAACGCTTCGTCGAAGCCACGCGCAACGTCGATCAGGCCTTTCGCGCCGTGCGCGGCGAAAGCGACGACGACGGTTCGTCAGCCGAATACGCACGCGCGATGTCGCGTCTCGATCGCGCACTCGACGAACTGGCGCTTGCACAGGAATTCTTCGATCGCGTCGTCAGCGCCGGCACAACAGCGCACGACAACTGATCCCGGCGCTACCCCGGGTTCGCGCGTCGGGCGACGCGCGTTCATCATCTTGCCGGGCATCGCGCCCGGCATGTCATTCAATCATTCCGTTCCGACTTCAGACCTTGCGGCCTTCGACCGGATAACCGGGATCGGTATAGCCGTGCGTCGATGCATGCCCGGGCGGCACGAGCGCATCGACGAACCGTTCGTCGTCCGGGCCGAGTTCGAGCGTCAGCGCATCGATGTAGCTGTCCCAGTGCGCTTCGGTGCGCGGCCCCGCGATCGTCGAGCTGACGATGCGGTTCTTCATGACCCACGCGAGCGCGAACGCAACCGATGTCGTGCCGCGAGCGGCCGCATGCGCGGCCACTTGCTGCGCGATGTGCAACGATTCGGGCCGCCATTCCGTTTGCTGGATGCGCCGGTCGCCGCGGCCCGCGCGCGAATCGGCGGGTGGCTGCGCATCCACCGCGTATTTGCCGGTCAGCACGCCGCGCGCGAGCGGGCTGTACGGCACGACGCCGATCCCGTAATGCGCGGCGGCCGGCAGCTGTTCGACTTCGGCCGTGCGATCGACGAGGTTGTACAGCGGTTCGCTCGCGACCGGGCGATCGATGCCGAGCTGGTCCGCGAGCCGCACGATCTCGGCGATGCGCCAGCCCTTGAAGTTCGACAGCCCGAAGTAGCGCACCTTGCCTTGCCGGATCAGGTCGGCGATCGTGCGCATGCCTTCGTCGAGCGGCGCATCGGTCAAGGTGCGATGGAAGTAGAGAATGTCGATGTAGTCGGTGCCGAGCCGCTTCAGGCTCGCGTCGACCGATTCGACGATCCATTTGCGCGACTGGCCCTGCCGGTTCGGGCCGGCGTCCGGCCCGGCCGGATAGCCGAATTTCGTCGCGACGACCCAGCTGTCGCGACGCGGCGCAATCGCGCGGCCGACGACTTCTTCCGAGCGGCCGGCGTGATAGACGTCGGCCGTGTCGATGAAGTTGACGCCCTGGTCGAACGCCTTGTCGATGATGCGCGTCGAGGTCGCTTCGTCGGTCTCGCCGCCGAACATCATGGCGCCGAGACACAGCGGCGACACCTTGAGCGCACTGCGCCCGAGATAGCGGTAATCCATGGAGGCTCCATGCGGGCGCATGCCCGCCGGTTGAGTGAGGGGACGCCGCGCTCGCTTATACGCCGGCTTCGTCGAACACGCGCTGCGCGATCGTCAGCGCCGAGCTGGCGGTCGGCCAGCCCGAGTAGAACGCGAGGTGCGTGATCGCTTCGATCAGCTCGTCGCGCGTGAGGCCGTTGTCGAGCGCTTTCTTCAGGTGGAACGGCAGTTCGTTGATGCGATACAGCGACACGAGGCTCGCGACCGTGACGAGGCTGCGATCGCGCGGCGACAGGCCGGGGCGCTGCCAGACGTCGCCGAACAGCACGTTGTCGGTGTAGTCGGCGAGGGCGGGGGCGATGGCGCCGAACGCTTTGCGTGCGGCGGAAGTCGGTTCGGACATCGAGGGCTCCGGGGAAGGTAGGGAACACCGACGATGGTAGCCACCGTGGCGTCTATCGATAAACCCCGGCAATGCGCATGCACTTATCGACCGGATTCATGAATCGCGACGCAAGAGCCGCGCGCCGTCGGCTCATGCCCGATAGCGCAGCGCGTCGACGATCACCGCGAGCGCGCGCGACGATTGCCGCCGGCTCGCGTAGTACAGGTGGTGACCGGGGAACGTCGGGCACCAGTCGTCGAGCACGCTGTCGAGGCGGCCGGCGGCGACATGCGGCGCCGCGAGTTCGGCGGGCACGTAGGCGAGCCCGTAGCCCGCGAGCGCCGCGTCGAGCGTTTCGTAGGTGCCGTTGAACGTGACCTGCCCGTCGACGCGCACCTGCAGCATGTCGTCGCCGCGCGCGAGCTCCCACGCGTACAGCGCGCCGTGCGTCGGCAGGCGCAGGTTGATGCAGTCGTGCGCGACCAGATCCTGTGGTGACACCGGGCGCGCGCGTTCCGCGAAATATGCGGGTGCGCCGACGATCGCCATTTTCATGTCGGCGGAGATACGCACGGCGATCATGTCCTTCGCCACCTGGTCGCCGAGCCGCACGCCGACGTCGAAGCGCTCCGCGACGATGTCGGACAGCCCGTAGTCGTTCACGAACTCGACCTTCAGGTCGCGATAGTCGCGCAGGATCGGCGCGAGCTTCGGCCACAGCAGCGTGCGGATCACGAAGTCGGTCGCGTTGATGCGCACCGTGCCCGCGGGCTGGTCGCGCAGTTCCGCGAGCGCCGTCAGTTCGGCCTCGATTTCGTCGAAGCGTGGCGCGAGGTTGCGCAGCAGGCGCTCGCCGGCTTCGGTCGGCGCGACGCTGCGTGTCGTGCGCGTCAGCAGCCGCACGCCTAGGCGCGTTTCGAGCGAGCGGATCGTATGGCTGAGCGCGGATTGCGAGACGCCGAGCTGCGCGGCCGCACGCGTGAAACTGCGCTCGCGCGCGACGGCGATGAAGGCGAGGAGGTCCGCAAAGTTGTCGCGCGGCATGGAAGGTGTCGGGTGGTCGATGCCAGCGCATCGTACCACCGGGTTCACCGGGCCGCGTTGCGACGCAGCGATGCGGCGCGCGTCAACCCGCGCGCGTCATGCCCGGCGCATGGGGCGCCGGATGGTACGCATAGCCGCCATGCTGGAACGACGTCGCGAAGAACCGCATCTGGTAGCGGATCGCATTCGCCCAGTAGTCCCACGTATGACCGCCTGGCCGCTCCGCGTAATCGTGCGGCACGCCGAGCGCGACAAGCCGTTCGTGCAGCGCGCGGTTCGAGCCGACGAACGCGTCGTCGCGGCCGCAATCGATCGTCAGGTCGAGATGCGCGCGCACGAACGCGCTGGCGACGATCACGTTGCGGTTCCAGAACGACGGATGGCGGCCGGGGTCGCCGAACACGTGGTCGATGCCGGGCTCGTCCTCGCAGCAGCGCGGATCGACCGCGCCGCTGATGCTGCCGACCGCGCCGAACGTGTCGGGCCGGTCGAGCGCGATGCGCAGCGCGCCGAAGCCGCCCATGCTGAGCCCGGTGATCGCGCGGGCGTGCTGTGTCGCGATCGTGCGGAAGTGCGAATCGACGTACGACACGACTTCGTCGCCGATGAAGGTCTCGTAGCGGCTGCCCGAGTCGAACGGGCTGTCGATGTACCAGCTCTCGTGCCCGCCGTCGGGCATCACGAGGATCACGTGGTAACGGTCGGCCAGCGCGGCGATGTGGGTGTTCGACGTCCAGTCGGTATGGTCGCCGCCGGAACCGTGCAGCAGATAGACGACCGGATAGCGGTCGCCGTCGCGGCTGCCGCGCGCATAAGCGTCGGGCAGTACGACGGTGGCCTTGAGCGTCTCGTTCATCGCGGCGCTGGGAATCGCGACGACCCGCGTGTGGAATGCGAGAGCAGGGCCTGAAATGGCGAGCAGCAGAAGCAGCCAGAAGGCGCGTGCCAGGTACATCGATCCTCGCATGTGTCGACCCCGTCCGGCGCCGGGCGCCGGAAAACCCTGTTCGGGCGACTCTAGCAACCGCGCCTTTCAACCATATTTCGGCGAATCCTACGGGTTGTCAGGCAGGCGCTGCATACACGATGCGCTCGACCGCCGTGCGAAACGCATCGGGCCGTTCGGCCGGGATCAGGTGCCCGCAGCCTTCGATCGTATCGAAGCCGGCGCAGCGCGCGAGCGCCCAGTCGGGCACGTGCCAGCCGGCGCGCGAGCGTTCGCCGGCGACCAGCCAGACCGGGTGACGCTCGAATACCTGGGCGAGCTGCTGCAGGTAGCCGGGTTCGCGGGTCGTCGCGACGACCGAGCGACCCATCGCGCGCAGCGTCGATGCGGGCTGATGCGCGAGCCAGCGGCGGGCGTCGTCGAGCAGGCCCGGCGACGGCGCGTCGATCGCGCCGCGCAGCCAGCCTTGCGGATCGGCACGCAGGCCGTCGAGCATCGCATCGGCTTCGGAGGGCGTCATGCGGCCGACCGATGCCGACCAGAACGCATCGTCGAGCGTGAAGTTGCCTTCGACGTTGACGATCCGCCGCACGCGTTCGGGATGCGCATGCGCGAACAGCATCGCGATTGCGCCGCCGACCGAGTGGCCGACGACATCAACCGGCTGCGCGCCGAAGTGCGTATCGACGGTATCGCGGACATGCTCGACCTGCGCGGCGAGCGTGATCGCATCGAACGGTACCGCGCGATGCGCGCCGTAGCCGAGCAGGTCGGGGGCGAGGTGCGGGCCGTTCCACCCGCGTACGTCGAGCGTGCCGATGAAACCGTGAATGAAGACGACGGGCGTGGGCGAGTTCATGCGGCGGGCGCGGAAGGAAGGGGTGGCAATTCGAGTTCGGCGAGCAGTTCGTCGAGTTCGAGCACGTGCGTGCGGTCGTGGTCGAGCAGCTCGCGCACGAGTTCCTCAAGCGACATGCGGCGGATGCCGTCGCGCAACCCGCAGCGTGCGAGTTGGGCGGGATCGAGCGCGGCCGCGGTTGCGCGCAGTGTGGCGCGCCCCGTGCGGAAGGCCGAGACGGCGGCGTCAAGCGGCTGGGCGAGATAGTCGCGTTGCGCGGCGAGCACGGTGCCGTCGACGGACGCGATCACCGGCAATTCGAGCGTGCGAACGGCGTCGATGCGTTCGGCAAACACCACGTCGAGATCGCGCAGGTGGCACGCATGCTCGACCAGCGAGAAGCCCGTGCCGTCGGGGCGGCGTGCCCACAGCGCGGCTGGCACGTGCGCCGCATACGCGGCGAGCCGATCGGGCAGGCGGGCCAGCGCGGCGACGACGTCGGCGAACGGCAGCAACTGCGGATACGCACTGAACACCGCGCCATAGCTGAACAGCGTGCCGCCGAGCCGCCCGCGTGCCTGCACGACGTCGTGGCCGTGACGACGCATGACTTCCGCGACCATCGCGCCGCAGAACTGACGGGCCGTCGTGTCGGTTTCGATTTCGGGGAATTTCAGTGCGATCTCGTGCTGGATCGCGCCGATCGCGGCGACGCCCACGCGCGACAGCGCGGCGAATTCGACGTAGTGCCCGGGTTGCACGATCAGTGCTTCGAGCTGGGTGCCGAGCGGCGTGGTGCGAAAGCGGTCGAAGCGGGAATGCATGACGGAAGGATCTCGGCGAGTAACGTGTCAAAACGTTACGTTACTTGCCAGGCAGTGTCAACGGGCGGAATCGGGCAATGCGTTGCGTCACTGCTTGCCGGCGTCCTTGGCCGCCTGTTCGATCAGCTTCGCGACTTCGGCGGGATGCGAGATGTAGGCGACGTGGCTCGACTTGAGTTCGATCGTCTTGCTGCCGGCGCGTTGCGTCATGAAGCGTTCGAGCTCGGGGTTGATCGCGCGGTCGGCGGTGGCGACCACGGCCCAGCTCGGCTTGGTGCGCCATGCGGCGTGCGTGATCGGCACGCCGAACGACTGCGCGGCCGGCGTGACTTGCGAGATCGCCATGAATTTCGCTTCGGCGGCCGGCACGTCGGCTGCGAAATCCGCGTGGAACGACGCCGGGTCGAAATACAGGTAGCCGTCCTGCGTGGCCTTGATCGCCTGGGTGGCGGGCGGCGTCTTCTTGGTCAGGTCGAGCGGGCTTTCGCCGGTGTCGGGCTGGAACGCGGCCACATAGACGAGGCCCGCGACCTTGTCGTCGTTACCGGCTTCGGTGATCACCGCGCCGCCGTAGCTGTGGCCGACGAGGATGCTTGGGCCGTCCTGCGCGTCGACGACACGCCGGGTTGCCTTCACGTCGTCGTCGAATGACGTTTCCGGCTGTTGAACGACGGAAACCTTGTAGCCGTCGCGCGTCAGGATGTTCGAAACCGCTTGCCAGCCCGAGCCGTCGGCGAAGTAGCCGTGAACCAGCACGACGTTCTTGACGGGGGCGGCGACGGCCGCATGCGAGCCGAAAGCGGCGGCGGACACGGCAAGTGCGGCAGCGATGCGGCGGAGTTGGGACGAGCGCGTCATTTTCATTCTCCAGAAGAAAGGCAGGTGAGGAACCGTCGGGTATCGACAGTCGTTTTGTTCCGTCGATGTAGACATCCTACTAGTAGGTAGTTTCAACTTCAAGGAGAAAGCACGGCTAGAAAACAGTATCTCGCGGCGGTAAACTATTCAAGTTTTCATCCGACTAGATGGTAGGCAAATATGACGATAACGGGGGACAGTACGGCGGGCCGCATTCTCGAAGCCGGGCGGCAACTGATCATGCGGCGCGGCTACAGCGGGTTCAGCTATGCGGACATCGCCGACGCGATCGACATCCGGAAGGCGAGCATTCATCACCATTTCCCGACCAAGGCGGATCTGGCGGTCGCCGTGCTGCAGCAATCGCAGGCGAATTTCGATGCCGATATGTCGCTGCTCGACGCGAGCGGCGCCGATGCGCTGGTGCAGATGCGCGCGTACATCGGCTACTGGGAACGCTGCATCGTGGACGACAGCGCGCCGTTCTGCGTGGCCGGCATGCTCGGCGCGGAGCTGCCGGCGCTGCCTGACGAAGTCGCGAAGGCAGTGAGGGCGCATTTCGACGACCTCGCCGCGTGGCTGGTGCGTGTGCTCGAGGCCGGGGTAAAGGACGGCGTCGTGCAGCCGGGCGTGTCGGTGCCGACCGAGGCCGCGACGTTCGTCTCGCTGGTCTACGGCGCGATGCTGGCCGCGCGGGCGTACGGCAATGCCGGGATGTTCAGGGATGTGACCGGCGGCGCGGTCGAGCGGCTCGCGGTGCCGCGCAAACGCGCGTGAGCCGCGCACGCGTCAGCGGGTAGGGGCGGCGCCCGGCGGTCATGCGAGACCGTCGGACGCCGCCCGGCTTATGCGTGCTTCCCGGACTCGGCTTGCGCGCTCTGCCGCGCCTTTTGCTCCTGCAACGCGTCCGTGAAGGCCGGGCTGAAGTCCTCGGCCTCGAACAGCGGGCGGATCTCGATGTCGGAGTCGCCGGGCATCGGGTTCGGGCAGCGCTTCACCCATTCAACCGCTTCTTCCATCGATTTCACCTGCCACAGCCAGAAGCCGGCGACGAGCTCCTTCGTCTCGGCGAACGGGCCGTCGATGACGGTGCGGTTCTTGCCGGCGAAGTGCACGCGCTTGCCGCGCATGCTCGGGTGCAGCCCGTCGGCGGCGAGCAGGATGCCGGCTTGCGCCAGTTCTTCGTTGAACCGGCCCATCGCGGCGATCATTTCGGGGTCGGGCATCCGACCGGATTCGGAATCGGTGGTGGCCTTGACGATTACCAGGACGCGCATGGTCGTTTCTCCTTCGGTGAATGGGTGAGGGGCTTGCCGGCCGTGCAACGCGGCCTGCTCGGGCTTGCAACGATACGACGGGCGGGCGGCGACGAAATCGACATCACGAAAAAAAATATCCGTGCCGTTGAATCGCGACGGATCGCCCGACGGCGGCGGCGACATCGCGACGTCGCGAACCATCAAGTGCGGGCCGGCGGGGCCCCATAAAGTTCGCTTCAAGGCGGACGGCCAGCAGACCGGGCCGCCGCTCCTTCGACGAACGACAGAAACAGGAACCCCGCCCATGCAACCGATCTCCGTTGTGAAGAAGCAAGACATCGTCACCGCCGACCGCTGGAAGCAGCAACGGCCGGAACGCGCGCTGACGCTGCCGTCGCGCTATTTCTATGACGACGCGGTATTCGCGGCCGAGCGCGATCGCATTTTCATGTCGGCCTGGCATGTGATCGGACACACCTCGGAGCTGAGCACCCCGGGGCAATTCGTGATGACCGACGTGTTCGACCAGAGCGTGATCGCCGCGTGCGGCCGCGACGGCCAGGTCCATGCGTTCCACAACGTGTGCCAGCATCGCGGCAATCGCCTTGTGGAAGCACGGCGCGGCGAGCAGAAGGGCCTGTTCCGCTGCGCGTACCACTCGTGGTGCTACGGCGCGGACGGCAGCCTGCGCGGCGCGCCGCGTACCGATCGCGTCGAAGACTTCGACCTCGCGGCTCACAACATCCCGAAGGTGCGCATCGAGGAACTCGGCGGCTTCTACTACTTCAATCTCGATCCCGATGCGCCGTCGATGCGCGACCTGTTCCCCGGCGCCGACACGGAGATGAAACGCGTGTTCCCGAAGCTGGACGCATACCGGCTGATCGAGGAGAAGGACGTGATCGTGCCGGCGAACTGGAAGGTCATCATGGACAACTCGATCGAGGGCTATCACTTCTCGCTGTCGGGCCCGCATCACGTCGAACTGGCCGGCCTGATCGATTTCGCCGGCTACCGGCTCACGCAGCACGACAAGTGGTGGACCTACATCGCGCCGGCCAACCGCGACGCGACTGCTGCCTACGGCGTACCGCTCGGCGACAAGAATCCCGACGAGTGCTTCTTCAACATCGGCATCTGGCCGCACAACACGTTCTATACGTTCCCGTACTCGGATTTCCTCGCCACGTTCCTGATCATCCCGCTGGAACCGGAGAAGACGCTGCTGCGCTTCGGCTACTACTCGACGCACGACGCGGTGCCTGCGGTGACCAAGGCGTGCATGGACTGGATGAACACCGATCTCGGCCCGGAAGACATCCGCCTGAACATCTCGGTGCAGAAGGGGCTGCATTCGGTGGGCTACAACCAGGGCCGCTACGTGATCGATGCGCAGCGCAGCAACGAAAGCGAGCATCTGGTGCACCACTTCCATACGCTCGTGCACGACGGCATCCACGGCGTGTAGCCGGCGGGGAGCGCCGCTCCCCACACCCCGTTCCGCTTCCGGCGCCCGGACGGCGACGCCGTTTCGCGCACTCGTGTTCCATGATCTCGATCAACTGCATGCAAGCGATGAAGAAACCACAGGGAATCGACGCCGTGCGTCGCGACTACGACTACGTGATCGTCGGCGCGGGATCGGCCGGCTGCGTGCTGGTCAACCGGCTCGGGCAGGATCCGGGCGTCAGGGTGCTGCTGCTCGAGGCCGGCCCGACGAATCGGCACTGGTCGATCGACATGCCGTCCGCGATGGGTATCGTGGTGGGCGGCAACCGCTTCAACTGGCAATATCAATCGGAACCCGAACCGTTCCTGAACCGGCGGCGCATCGCGACGCCGCGCGGGCGCGTGCTGGGCGGATCGTCGTCGATCAACGGGATGGTCTATATCCGCGGTCACGCCCGCGACTATGACGGCTGGTCGGCGCAGGGCTGCACCGGCTGGAGCTATCGCGAGGTGTTGCCGTATTTCATCCGCGCGGAGCGGCACGAGCTCGGCGCGGATCCCTATCACGGCGACAGCGGCCATCTGCACGTCACGGCGGGCCGGACCGACACGCCGCTCGCCAGCGCGTTCATCGCGTCCGGTGTCGATGCGGGCTATGCGCACACCGACGACGTGAACGGCTTTCGCCAGGAAGGCTTCGGTCGTGTCGATCGCACGACGTGGGGCGGGTCGCGCTGGAGTACCGCGCGCGGCTATCTCGCGGAGGCGCTCGTGCGCGGCAACGTCACGGTCGTGACCGGCGCGCTCGTGCTGCGCGTGCTGTTCGACGGCAAGCGCGCGACCGGCATCGAGTACGCGTGCAACGGCGAAACGCGGCAGGTTCGCGCGAGCGCCGAAGTGCTGCTCTGCGGTGGCGCGATCAATACGCCGCAGTTGCTGCTGCTGTCCGGCATCGGGCCGGCGAACGAGCTGGAAGGCCTCGGCGTGCGTGCGCGGCACGACCTGCCGGGCGTCGGGCGCCGGCTGTCCGATCATCCGGATACGGTGGTGCAGTATCTGTGCCGCAAACCCGTCTCGATCTACCCGTGGACGGTCGCCCCGCGCAAATGGTGGACCGGCGCGAAATGGTTCGCGAACCGCGCCGGGATCGCCGCGAGCAACCATTTCGAGGCGGGGGCGTTCATTCGCTCGCGCGCGGGCGTCGAGCATCCGGACCTGCAACTGACCTTCATGCCGCTCGCCGTGCAGCCGGGCAGCGTCGAGAGCGTGCGCGCGCACGCGTTCCAGGTGCACATCGACCTGATGCGCCCGACCAGCCTCGGCGCGGTGACGCTGGCGTCCGGCGACGCGCGCATCCCGCCGCGGATCCTGTTCAACTACCTGAAGACGGAGCGCGATCGGGCCGATATGCGCGCGGGCGTGCGGCTCGTCAGGGAGATCCTCGCGCAGCCGTCGTTCCGCGCGCTGTGCGGCGACGAACTGTCGCCGGGCGCGGGCAAGACCGACGATGCCGCGCTCGATGCGTGGGCGCGCGACATCACCGAAACGGGCTATCACGCGGCGGGCACCTGCAAGATGGGCCCGGCGGACGATCCGGAGGCGGTGGTCGGCCCCGACCTGCGCGTGCATGGCATCGAACGGTTGCGCGTGATCGACGCGTCGGTGATGCCGACGATCGTCAGCGGCAATACCAATGCGCCGACCGTGATGATCGGCGAGAAGGGCAGCGATCTCGTGCTGGGGCGCGCGCCGCTCCCGCCGTCGGCGGCGCCGGTCTGGGCACAGCCCGACTGGCGCACCTGCCAGCGGTGAACGCGATGGCACCGATCATCCCGTTCCCGCCCGGCGATCGCATCGCCGCAGTCGTGGTCGATGCGGTCATGCTGACGCCCGAGATCCGCGGCATCGTGCTGGCGGCAGCCGACGGTGCGGCGCTGCCCGCCGCCGAACCCGGCGCACATGTCGAAGTCCGCCTGCCGGACGGCACCGTGCGCCATTACTCGATCGTCGAACGCGCGGCCGACGGTTCGACCTACCGGATCGCGGTGCTGCGCGAGCCGCGCTCGCGCGGCGGGTCCGCGTATCTCGTCGAACGGCTCGCGCCGGGCGATACGCTCGACGTGAGCACGCCCCGGAATCACTTCGCGCTCGACGAGCACGCGAGCGAGTACGTGCTGATCGCCGGCGGGATCGGCATCACGCCGATTCTGCCGATGGCGCGGCGGCTCGATGCGCTCGGCAAGTCGTTCACGCTGCTGTACCTGGCGCGCTCGCGCGAGCGCATGGCGCTGCGCGACGCGATCGAACGCGGCCCGCTGCGGGAGAACACCCGCCTGCATTGCAGCGAACAGCACGGCGAAGCGGACCTGCGCACGCTGCTGGGCGTGCCGCGCGCCGGCGCACAGGTGTATGTCTGCGGGCCGGGCCGCCTGATCGACGGCGTGCTCGAAGCGGCGCGTGACTGGCCGGCCGGCGCGGTGCGCTTCGAGCGGTTCGGCGGCGCCGCGGTGCTGCGCGAGCCGGAAGCGGGCGCGCAGGCATTCGAAGTGGAGCTGGCCCGCACCGGCCGCCGTGTCGCGGTGCCGGCGGGCCGGTCGATCCTCGATGTGCTGCGCGACGAGCGGATCGCCATCGATTCGGTGTGTGGTGAAGGCGTGTGCGGCACCTGCGCGGTCACGTTGCTCGACGGCGAGGCGGAGCACCGCGACTGCCTGCAGACGGACGCCGAGCGGCGTGCGAACAACCTGATCTACATCTGTGTGTCACGCGCGAAATCCTCGCGTCTCGTTCTCGATCTTTAGTCATCCTTCAATTTCTCAGGAGAAGTCACGATGAACGTCAGAAACACGCTCGGGTGCATCGCACTGGCTGCCGTCTGTACGGGCCAGGCCGCCGCGCAGGAAGCGGCGACCTGCCGCGCGGTGCGGTTTGCCGACATCGGCTGGACCGACATTGCCGCGACGACCGCGCTCGCGTCGACCGTGCTGTCGAGCCTCGGCTACCAGCCGACCAAGACGATGGCCTCGATTCCGATCGCGCTGGCGGGGCTCAAGGCACGTCAGATCGACGTCTACCTCGGCGACTGGCGGCCGTCGATGGACGCCACGAGCGCGCCGTTCGTGAAGAGCGGGGCCGTGAAGGTGCTGGACCGCCCGAATCTCGTCGGCGCGAAGTACACGCTCGCGGTACCGGCCTACGCGTACGACGCCGGACTGCGTTCGTTCGACGACATCGCGAAGTTCGCCGACCGGCTGCAATACCGGATCTACGGGATCGAGCCGGGGAACGACGGCAACGAACTGATTCACAAGGCGATCGCGGGCAACCAGTTCGGCCTCGGCAAGTTCAAGCTGGTCGAATCGAGCGAGGCCGGCATGCTGGTCGAGGTGCGGCGCGCGATCCGCGATCATGCGTGGGTCGTCTTTCTCGGCTGGGAGCCGCATCCGATGAACCTCGACTTCAACATGCGCTACCTCGCCGGTGGCGACAACCTGTTCGGCCCGAACTACGGGGAGGCGAAGGTCTATACGATGACGTCGCCCGATTATGCGGCGCGCTGCCCGAACGTCGCGCGGCTGGTTGCCAACCTGCAGTTCACGACCGAGATGGAGAATCAGGTGATGAAGGCGATCGCCGGCGGCAAGCAGCCGGAAGTCGCGGCGAAGGCGTGGCTGCAGCAGCATCCCGACGTGCTGAAGGGGTGGCTGGCCGGGGTCAGGACGGTCGACGGCCGCGATCCGCAGGCGGCCCTCCAGGCCGCGCTGAATCTTCACTGAGCCGGCTGAACGCAACGGCCGCCGCCATACCGGCGGCGGCGTGAGCGCTGTGCATCCGGGGGCCGGGTGCGATATGCTCGGCTCGATCCTTTTCGGGAGAAACGACGATGAGCCACAACCGCACCGGCCGGCTGGCCGGGAAAGTCGCCGTGGTGACGGGCGCCGCGAGCGGCATCGGCAGGAGCATCGCGCTGCGATTCGCGAACGAAGGCGCCAGCGTGGTCGCGACGACGAGCCGCAACACCGCGCAGCTCGACGAGACCTGCCGCCTGGCCGGCGACGGGGTCATCGTCGCCAGGCAGGCCGATGCCGGATCGGCGGAACAGGCCGAGGCGCTGATCGACTTCGTGGAGCGCCGGTTCGGCCGGCTCGACGTCATGTGCAACAACGCGGGCGTCATTCGCGAGGCCCCGCTCGTCGACACCACCGAAGCGGACTGGGATGCCGTCATGGACGTCAACCTCAAGGGCGTGTTCCTCGGCTGCAAGTACGCGATTCCGGCGCTGATCCGCGCCGGCGGCGGGTCGATCGTCAATATCGGCTCCACGAGCAGCTTCGTCGGCGAACCGCTTCATGCGGCCTATTGCGCATCGAAGGGCGGGGTGCTGATGCTGACCCGCTGCGCGGCGATCGAGCACGCGAAGGATCGCATCCGCGCCAATGCCGTCTGTCCGGGCTGGATCGATACCCCGATGAATACGCCGTTCATCGACGCGCTCGGCGGGCGCGGCGCGATGGACGCGCTGCTCGACGAGGTTCAGCCGCTCGGAATGGGGACCCCGGAGCAGGTCGCCGATGTCGCGCTGTTCCTGGCCTCGGACGAAAGCAGTTTTGTCACCGGCACGTCGATCCTCGTGGATGGCGGCTTGACTGCGCGGTAGCGCGCGTGGCGACGAGCGCGGCGTCGCGAGTCGCGCTGCGCGGCCGCCCGGCATGCCGGCGATGCACGCGTTCGCCCGGCGCGGCGCAGCCCTGCCGGGCCGCGCCGTCCGGCTACCACGCGTACGACGGCGCTTCGTCGTCGAGAATGGCGCGGAGCTCCGCCAGATGCTGCTCCGCGAACCCCGCATAGTCGTCGCGCCACTGCAGCATGGTTTTACGCGCGACGGCGTCGGTCGCGAACCGCAGCGGCTGGCCGGTTTGCAGCGCGGTCACATACGTCGCGCACGCCCGCTCGAAGTAGTACAGATCGTCGAACGCCTGTGCGACCGACGACGCGACGACGATCACGCCGTGCTGGCCCATCAGCAGCACGGGCTTGTCGCCGAGCGCGTCGGCGACGCGGCACGCCTCGTCGCCGAGCCCCATGCCGTCGAAGCCGGTGTCGATCGCGACCCGCTCGAAGAAGCGCATGCAGTTCTGGTCGAGCGGCGGGAGCGCGGGCTGCGCGAGGCACGACAGCACGGTCGCGTACGTCGAATGCACGTGCAGCACGCAGCGCGCGTGCCGGTGGCGCTTGTGGATTTCCGAGTGAAGCGCCCACGCGGTGATGTCGGGCGCGTTGTCGCGCCGGACCGTCTCCGGGTCGTCGGCATTCACGAGCAGCAGTTCGCTCGCACGGATCCGCGAGAAATGGCGCCCACGCGGATTGATCAGAAATTGCCGGTTGTCGTCGGAGACGGCGGCGCTGAAATGGTTGGCGATCGATTCGTGCATGCCGAGGCGCGCGGTCCAGCGGAACGCGCAGGCGAGGTCCGCGCGGGCCGCGCGATGCGCCTGATCGGGTTGCGTGGCTGTGAGCATGTCGGGCTCCCGTTGCGAGAGGGATCAGAACCAGCGTTGCGGGCTGGCTTCGAAGTTGAGGTACGCGTGCTTGAGTTCCGTGTATTCGTCGAGGCCGCTGCGCGACAGTTCGCGGCCGATGCCGCTGGCCTTGTAGCCGCCCCACGGCGCGCCCGGCAGCGTGACGTTGTAGTCGTTGATCCAGACCGTCGCCGCCCGCAGCCGGCGCATGACCCGGTTCGCCCGCGCGAAGTCGCGGGTCCAGACCGCGCCCGCGAGCCCGAACGGCGTGTCGTTGGCCAGGGCCACGGCCTCGTCTTCGCCGTCGAACGCCTCGACGGTCAGCACCGGGCCGAACACTTCCTCGCGCGCGATCGTCATCGTCGTCCGGACGTTCGCGATCAGCGTCGGTTCGACCCAGAAGCCGGTTGCGAACGCGTCGCCTGCCGGTACGCGGCCGCCGCACACGATGCGCGCGCCGTCGCGGGCGGCCTCGCCGATCAGCGAGAGCACGCGGTCGCGTTGCTGCGCGGAAATCACCGGGCCCATCCGGGTGGCATCGTCGTCACCGCGACCGACGCGGATGGCCGCGATGCGCGCGGCAAGCGCATCGACGAACGCATCGTGCAGCGTGCGTTCGACCAGTAGCCGCGAGCCAGCCGAGCACATCTGGCCGGCGTTGAAGAAGGCCGCGTTCAGCGCGTAATCGAGCGCCGTGTCGAAATCGGCGTCGGCGAACACGAGGTTCGGATTCTTGCCGCCGAGTTCCAGCGACACGCGCTTGAAATTGCCCGCGGCCGCGCGCATCACGCTGGCGCCGGCGGCGTTGCTGCCGGTCAGGGAAATCAGGTCGACCTGCGGGCTCGCCGCGAGCGCGTCGCCCACGTCGGCGCCGCCCGTCACGAGATTGAGGACGCCACGAGGCAGGCCCGCGTCATGCGCGAGTTCCACCAGCCGATGCGTCGACAGCGGCGTCAGCGACGCCGGCTTGACGACGACCGTATTGCCGGCCACCAGGGCCGGGGCGAGCTTCCATGCCGCCTGCAGCAGCGGGTAGTTCCACGGCGTGATGAGACCGCAGACACCGACCGGCTCGCGCAGCGTGACGCTGAGCACGTGCGGCTTCGCCGCATTCATGCTGCCCGTCTCGGTAACGGCGAGGCTCGCGAAGTAGTCGAATGCCGCCGCGGCGTCGTGCACGTCGGACGACGATTCGGCGAGCGTCTTGCCGGTGTTCGCGGTTTCGATGCGGGCGAGTGCGGGCGCTTCGTCACGCAGCGCGTTCGCGAGGCGGCGCAGACAGGCCGCCCGTGCTTCGGCGGGCAGGTGCGGCCACTCGCCCGCGTCGAAGGCAGTGCGCGCCGCGCGAATCGCGTGCCCGGCGTCGGCGGCCGAGCCGTAGGCGGCCCGTGCGATCGTTTCGCCGGTGGCAGGATCGACGATGGCGCGCTGCCCGCCTGCGGCGGCGGGTTGCCAGGCGCCGTCGATGTAGAGCTGTTTGATGTGCATGTGCTGGTTCCACGGAGTCGGAAGATCGGCGTGCCCCGCCCGTGCGGAGCGGAACGCGAGCTGAATATAAGGTCGGCGCGAGCCGCTCACTTGATCGAATGCGACGGCGTGCGACGCGCGTGCACGGCCATGACGGGCCGATCCGGCCGGGACGGAACGGGGCGACGGAAAGCCGGCACAAAGCGACATGACGATGTCGCTTTTCATCAAGTTCTGGCCCGTCGCGCGCGGCAGAGTAATGGTTCGCGAGGGCCGCGCCCGCGCACCCTCGCTCAATCGGCCGGCCCGGCCCTGATCGGTATCGCGATGACTTCACGGAACATGCAAGCGGCGGCGGTACCCGCGCCGCATCGGGTGGGGCTGCTGGTGATGCCTCAGTTCTCCCACCTCGGGCTCGCGCTCGTGATCGAGGCCATGTCGCTCGCGAACTGGCTGGCCCAGCGCGTGCGTTACGAGTGGACCGTCCTGTCGGTCGACGGCGAACCCGTGGATGCCACGAACGGCATGTGGACGCCGACGCGGCCGATCGGCGATGCGCGCGGCGGGTTCACGACGATCTTCGTGATCGCGAGTTTCGACGCGCAACGTCACGCGAAGCATCGCGGCGTGAAGACCTGGCTGCAGAACCAGATGGCCTTCGGCACGCAGATCGGCGGCATCGAGACGGGCACCGAACTGCTTGCGGCGGCCGGCTTGCTGCAGGGCCGTCCGTCGGCCGTGCACTGGGACAACGTCGAAGGCTTCCAGGAGGCTTATCCGAAGGTCGGCGCCACCACACGGCTCTACACGATCGAGCCGCGCGTCATCACCTGCGCGGGCGGCACGGCGATCATCGACATGATGCTCGAATGGATCGGCCGGTCGGAGGGCGCCGAGCTCGCCGGGGAGATCGCCCGTCACCTGCTGCATGCGAAGCTGCGCGGCGCGGACGCGCTGCAGCTCGCGGAGGGCGAGGCCGCGCCGGCCTCGACGAGCACGACGGTGGCGAAGGCCGTCAGGCTGATGCGCGAGTCGATGGCGGAGCCGATGTCGTGCGAATCGCTTGCGCAGGCGGTCGGGCTGTCGAAGCGGCAGCTCGAGCGTCACTTCAAGCGGCATATGGCGACCGCACCCTTGCAGTACTACCTGAGCCTGAGGGTGGCGACCGCGCATCAGTTGCTTCAGCAGACGGAGCTGAGCGTATCGCAGGTGGCCGCGGCGACGGGCTTCGAATCGATCGAGCATTTTTCGCGCGTGTACAAGTCGCGGTTCGGATGCCCGCCGAGCCGCGACCGGTCGCAATCGTGGGCGGCGCCGGTGATGCGTCACCGGGCGCCGGCGGCCTGACGCGCGTGCTGCCGGGCGGGCCCGTTCCGGCGGCGCGCGGGATTGGGGCGCAAACGCCGTTCCGGGTCCACGGCCAAAGCTGGTATCCTGACCGCACCACGTTCACGCGGGAGGGTGCCATGGCAGCCAAGGAAGTCTCGAAGAAAAAGTACTTGAAGATCCTGAACAAACGCCTGCGCGCCGAGCCGGATGCCCCGGCCGGCGCGTCGTTCGCTTTCTACCCGCTGGGTGCGAAGGCGAAGCAGGCGACGGGCGTCGCGTCCAGCGAGCCGCGCAGCAAGCGCGAACTCGCGAAGATGGCCGCGATCCAGCGCAAGGCGGCGGAAGAGTTCGTCGTCACCGGCGCCTAGGCCGCGCCATCGTCGTTTGCGCGGCCGCGTGGCGGGCGCGCAAACGGCTTTTCCTGTCGATATCGATTGGATGCCGCGCGGGCGAACCGGCCCGCGCGCGGTGGTTTTTGCCGGCTTTTTCCCGCTACGCGGCCGCCGCCTCGCAATGCGCGATCGCGCCGGCGAGCACGCGCGGAATGTCGTGCGTGATGGCCGGGCCGTGCATCGGCAGGATCACGTCGAGATCGAGCGCCTCGATCCGGCGCAGCGCACTCGCCAGGTGGGCGAGCGACGGCAGGTAGTCCGAACGCCGGATCGAATCGAGAATCGCCGGCAGCGGGTCGTCCGTCGCTTCGTCGCCGAAGCGCATCAGGATGTCCGACGACAGCAGCGCCTTATACGCCGGCAGATACACGACCAGTGCATCCCACTGATGGACATGCTTCGTGAAGATCGGCACGACGTCGACACCGGAAATCGTCGTCGGCTCGCCGTCCTTCAGCGGCTTCGCGCGCACCCCGAAGATATCGGCCAGCCCATGCGTGCAGATCGGATGCGCATACGCGACGAGCGCCGGATTGGCCGCGAGGAAGTCGGGCAGGGCGCCCATCTCGTCGACTTCGAAATGCGGAACGATCACGCTGCTCACCCTCGACGGCGTGATGCCGACGGTCGCGAGGCTCGCGGTCAGTTGCGGAAAATTGGAACGCGTGCCCGTTTCGATGCAGACGACGTCGCCGTTCGGCGAGCGGACGAAGAACTGGCTGAAGCCGAGCTTCAGCTTGTCGATATAGGTCGTTGCGCGAAACAGGCCGCTGCGGATTTCTTCGATACGGGCGTTGTCCATCGATGCGATCCTTGCGCGGGCAGTGGGGGCCGGACACCACCATCGCGCGATCGCCGCGATGCGCCGGGCAGGCGCGCGACCCAGTGCCTCGACTCAGTCTAGCAGTGTCGGTCCGGCCGCGAATCCTGTCAGTTCACGCAGCAGCCGGCCGGGAGCAGCGCTGAACGCCGTCCCGGCCGTCATGAACACCCAGGCTGATGCGGCGCTCAGGAGATCTTGTCCGCCGCCGCGTACTGGCCGCTGCCGCCCGTTTCGTCGCCCGCCGCGAGCTGTTCCAGCGCGAGGCCCTTCGTCTCGATCCCGAGCGTCCACACGGCGAACGCGGCCGCGACGAACGACAGCGCGCCGAGCGTGAACACGCCGCCCTGGCCGAACACCGGCAGTACGACACCGACCACGTAAGGCCCGATCAACGAGCCGACGCGCCCGATCGCCGACGCGAAGCCCGAGCCCGTCGCGCGCGCGCCGGTGCCGTACAGTTCGGGCGTATACGTGTACAGCGCGGCCCACATCCCGAACAGGAAGAACTGCATCGCGAGGCCCGTGACGATCAGCAGCGTCGTGCTGCCGCCGTACAGCGCACTTTGGCCGTATGCGTAGGCCATCACGCCGCCGCCGAGCAGCGACGCGATGCAGGTCGGCTTGCGCCCCCAGCTTTCGACCAGCCACGCGGCGCACAGGAAGCCCGGCACGCCGCCGAGCGAGATCAGCACCGTGTAGAACACCGATTTCGTGACTTCGAAGCCGGCCTGCTGCAGCAGCGCGCCGAGCCACGACGTGAGGCCGTAGAAGCCGAGCAGCGCGAAGAACCACAGCAGCCACACCATCACCGTGCGGCGGCGGTACGCGCCGCTCCAGATCTCGCGCAGCGCGCCGCGCCCGCGGGCGGCGACCGGCTCGGCGAGCCGCGACGGCGGCGGCAGCGTCGTGACGCCGGCCGAGCGCATCACCTTCGCCTCGATCGTGTGCATCACCGTGTCGGCTTCCGTGTGCCGGCCCGCATGCTCGAGCCAGCGCGGCGATTCCGGCACGATGCGGCGCACGACGAGCACGAACACGGCGGGAATCGCGAGCAGCGCGAACACCGTGCGCCAGCCGAACTGCGGCAGCACGAAATACGCGACGATGCCGGCCGTGATGAAGCCGAGCGGCCAGAAGCCGTCCATCAGCGCGATCAGGCGGCCGCGCTTCTCGGTCGGCACGAATTCGGACAGCAAGGTTTGCGCGACCGGGAATTCCATGCCCATCCCGATCCCGAGCAGCACGCGGTAGACGATCAGCGCGTCGACGCTCTGCGCGGTCGAGCACAGGTAGGACGCGGCGCCCCACAGCACCATGCTCCACTGGAACACGGGCCGGCGGCCGAAGCGGTCGGCGAGCAGGCCGGCGACGGCCGCGCCGAGCACCATCCCGAAGAAGCTCGCGCTCGCGACGAGGCCGGCGGCCGCGGTCGACAGCCCGAACTCCTTGCGGATCGAGCCGAGCACGAAGGTCATCGTGCCGAGGTCGACCGAGTCGAAGAAGAACGCGATCGCGATGATGAAGAAGATCCGCTTGTGATAGCCGGAGAACGGCAGGCGTTCGAGCCGGGCGGCGGCGGAGGCGGGAGCGGTGGCGGCGGGCATGGCGTCCTCTGAAATGAAAAGGGGCCTCGCAGCGCATGCTCCAAGGCCCCGATGCTTCGGTATTCAGTAGACGCGACCACAAACTGCCGCATCAGAGGAAAAGCGCCGCCTGCTTGCCCAAATGCGTCATCGGCGGCGGCGCGTGCGGCTTCAATTCTTCAGCTTGTAGCCGGTGCGGAACATCCACGCGACGATCGCCAGCAGGATCACGAGGAACAGCGACGTCGCGCCGAGGCTGACGCCCACGTGCACGTCGGCGATCCCGTAGAACGACCAGCGGAAGCCGCTGACCAGGTAGACGATCGGGTTGAACAGCGTGACGACGCGCCATGCGGGCGGCAGCATGTCGACCGAATAGAAGCTGCCGCCGAGGAACGTGAGCGGCGTGATGATCAGCAGCGGCACGAGCTGCAGCTTCTCGAAGCTGTCGGCCCAGATACCGATCACGAAGCCGAACAGGCTGAACGTGATCGCCGTCAGCACGAGGAACAGCACCATCCAGAACGGGTGCAGGATGTGCAGCGGCACGAACAGGCCGGCCGTCGCGAGGATGATCACGCCGAGCAGGATCGACTTCGACGCGGCCGCGCCCACATACGCGATCACGATCTCCCAGTACGACACGGGCGCGGACAGGATCTCGTAGATCGTGCCCGTGAAGCGCGGGAAGTAGATGCCGAACGATGCGTTCGAGATGCTCTGCGACAGCAGCGACAGCATCACGAGCCCCGGCACGATGAACGAGCCGTAGCCGATGCCGTTCACGTCGCTGATGCGCGAGCCGATCGCGGAGCCGAACACCACGAAGTACAGCGACGTCGAGATCACCGGCGCGATGATGCTCTGCATCAGCGTGCGGCGCGTGCGGGCCATTTCTGCGCGGTAGATCGCGCGGATTCCATGCAGATTCATGGGTCAGGCTCCTTGCTGCACGCCGTTGCGGCGGTTGTCGATCAGGCTGACGAAAATGTCCTCGAGCGAGCTCTGCGTCGTATGCAGGTCGCGGAAGCCGATGCCGGCCGAGCCGAGCGCGTTGATCAGCGTCGCGATGCTCGCGTCGTCGCGCTGCGAGTCGTACGTGTAGACGAGCGCGGCGCCGTCGTCCGCGCGTTCGAGCCCGAACGGCGCGAGCGCGGGCGGCACGTCCGCCAGCGGCTGCTCGAGCTGCACGGTGAGCTGCTTCTTGCCGAGCTTGCGCATCAGCTCGCGCTTCTCCTCGACGAGCACGAGCTCGCCGCCGAGGATGATGCCGATCCGGTCGGCCATTTCCTCGGCTTCCTCGATGTAGTGCGTGGTCAGCAGGATCGTCACGCCGCTCTCGCGCAGCGAATCGACGAGCTTCCACATGTCGCGGCGCAGCTCGACGTCGACGCCGGCCGTCGGTTCGTCGAGGAACAGGATGCGCGGCTCGTGCGATAGCGCCTTCGCGATCATCACGCGGCGCTTCATGCCGCCCGACAGCGTCATCAGCTTGTTGTCGCGCTTGTCCCACAGCGACAGCGCCTTCAGCGTCTTCTCGATATGGGCGGGATCGGGCGCCTTGCCGAACAGGCCGCGGCTGAACGACACGGTCGCCCAGACGGTCTCGAACGCGTCGGTCGTCAGTTCCTGCGGCACGAGGCCGATCATTTCGCGGGCCGCACGGTATTGATCGCGGATGTCGTGGCCGCCGACCGTCACGCGGCCTTCGGTCGGCGTGACGATGCCGCAGATCGAGCCGATCAGCGTCGTCTTGCCGGCGCCGTTCGGCCCGAGCAACGCGAAGATCTCGCCGGGGCGGATGTCGAGGGTCACGTGCTTCAGCGCCTGGAAGCCGGACGCGTAAGTCTTGGAGAGGTCGGAGACGGAAAGGATCGGTTGCATGCTCACGGATGGCACGGCCGGCCGGCGTGACGGCATGCGCCGCGCGTGCCCGGTGCCGCCGCCGCTGCGAAGCGGCCGGGACCGGGGACGGCATGGCGAACGGGCGTCATGTCGAACGGCGTTGTGGTGCGGGATCGCGGGATCGCCATATTAGCAATCGATAGATGGAAATGCATTCTCGTGGAAAGGGCGCGCGTTGCCGGTGTCTGATTTGCGCGAATTGCCGCGACATTGCTTAATAAAACACTGCTTTATTTGCGATAGGTGAACAATTTGTGCCGTTTTCGGCGAAGCGGGCGGCGATTGCATTCCGGCGCGGCGGCGGCACGGCTGGCAGGCCGACTGTGCCGCCCGAACGCCGTCGCGCCGTACCGGGACGGCATGCGCGGCGCTCGCGATAATGCGTTCCTTTCATCGTTCATGGAGCGGGGCGCATGTCTTTGATCGATTTCAAATCCGTGGCGGCTGCGCAGGCCGTCGCGTGGACATCCACGATCGTCGGTGAGGTCGGGCCGGCCAGGATCAAGGTGCTGCGCATGGATGCGCAGGCTTACGAAGCGGAAGTGCACGACTACAACGAGGGGCTGCTGGTGCTGGACGGCCGGATGATGCTCGAGGTCGCGGGCGAGACGGTCGTCGTCGAGGCCGGGCAGATGTACCTCGCGCTCGCCGGCACGCTTCACGCGGTGCTGCCGGGCAGCCACGGCACGCTCGCGATCATCGACGTGTAAGGTTGCGCCGCAGCATCGATACGGCCCGTCGCGGGCCGGCCAGCAAGGCCGGGCGCGGGTTGGGCGGCGTTGTTCAAACGCGCGCTGGATGGGGCCGGTATTTGTCTGAGCAAATAAATCGAAGGCTGTTTGAAAAACTGTCAAATCCCCTGCACGCACTAGGATTGCGCGGTTTCGGTCGTTTGGAACTCTGCATCCATTTACTTGTGGGTATCGTCCGATCATAGTTTCCACAAACGACGCATCACGATAACGAATCAAGCGTACGTACGGAGACCAATTCATGAGACGCCTATCCGCGGGGCCAGTCGGACTGCCGTTTCCCGTTTTTTCGCTGAATGCAGGCGCGATGCAGGTCGCGTTCCTGCGTTGTCATTTCGCCGTGTAGCGGCGAACCACTTCCCGTTTCGATCGTTCCGACGGCGCCGTGCCGCATGACGGCGCTGCGGGAGCGCGCTTGTCTGCCGCCGCGGCGTGTGCCGCATTTGCCTGACCGGCATCGCGGCCGCCTTGCGCACACCGTCATGCGCTGCGCGTTCGTGCGGCGGCGCGATACCAACCGGCGGGCCATGCAGCCTGTCCGGACGAGACTTGTCGTACCTGAAAAGGAGGGGTTGATGATTTGCATTCCTGAATGGCGGAAAGCGATCCTGTCATGCGCGGTCGTCGTTTTGCCGTTCGTCGCCGGTTGCGGCGGCGGCGACGATCCGGGGCCGATCACCGTGCCGCAGTGCTCGGGGAGCGCATGCGGGCCGAGCGGCGCTGAAACGACGCCGCCTGTCGTGACGAAGCTGTGTCCGGACGCGCTCGATTACACGACGACCTACACGGGCGGCGCGGGTAGCGGCGAGTACGTGAAGGTGAAATTCGACACGACGAAGCTCACCTATCAGATGCAGTTCCTCGAATCGTCGGTGCCGACGTCGGCAGGGCAGGTCAACAATACGCGTGCGGGTCTGACGATCAGCGGCGCATTCCATCATCCGACCACCCTCCCGACCGCCGAGCAGAACCGCTGCGCGTTCGTGCTCGACAGCGGCGCGACGAGCGACGGCGCGTATGCGGTGACGATCAACCGTGCGGATCCGCCGATGCTGTTCGTCGGCAATGGTGTGGTGGGTGGCGGGATTCCGGGGGCGACGATTGCGTACAAGGGGATCGACCTCGGGGGCCCCACGCCCATCGGCTACGTGCCGTCGCGGACGTTCGATTTCTATCCGTTCATCGGCTTCATCGAAACGGAAACCGACTTTTCGAAGGTCGCGGGCAATTACAACGAGGTCGGCATCCATCTGTCGCCGATCGGCGGGGGCGGGCAGAGCGCGCCGGGGCCAATCGGCTGGGAGCCGGACGTCGTCAACTGGAACCAGACGCTCAATGCGGACGGTTCATGCACGATCACGCAAGGCAGCGACTACTCGTGCCAGACGACCGGGACCCCCTGGGCGCTGCGCAAGAATGCGGACGGGTCGGCCGACAACGTGTTCGTGAGCAACGGGCTGCCGAATGCGTTTGGCGTGGTTTCGTATCCGATCGCGGGGCAGGGGCAGGGGGGGACGATCATCCTCCTTGTGTCGAGCCAGGCCAAAGGCATCATGATCGTCGGCAAGCTGAACGGCGTGCGGATACCGGTCGTGATTCGTGTCGGCTATACGTATGTCGATCCGGCCAATCCGCTCGCGTCGGTCGCCGATGCCGAAGTCGGGATCTCGATGCTGTCGTCAGCCACCGCGATTGCCGCCAATTCGCTGAAGGGCGGTTACATCGGCGCGACCAGCGCATCCGCATGCGGCCTCGTGACGTCTCCCGGCACGGCGAGCTTCATCCCGTCGCCAGGCCCGAGCTTCAATCCGAACGTGCCGCACCCGGATCTGCCTGGCAAGTTCGTCAATGGCACCTTCCTGACGGAAGCAGGAACCTGTAACGACGGCACTGCCGTGTCGACGATGGCCGCGAACTATACGTCCACGCTGTTCCAGGGCAATACCGCGGCGTTCATCGACCCGCAGACGTCGTCGGTCACCTCGCAGTTCGCGCTCGACTATACGCAGGCCACGCCCGGCAAGATCAAGGTCACGGCCACGCAGGACTTCAACGCGAAGGGCGCGAACGGCAACGTGGCGATCTTCAGCAAGGGCGACACCGGCTGGCTCGTGACGGCCGGCAACGTCTACGCGATGGTCGTCAACAACAACAAGGTCAATCCGTTCTTCACGGTCGGCGCGTTCGTCCAGTGACCCTGCATTGAACACGTCACACCGGCGGCGCATGCGTCGCCGCCGGCGAATCGAATTTCAAGAGGATTCCTATGAATTTGAAGCAATGGATGGCCGCGGCGTCGCTCGCGCCCGTGCTGGCCGCGTGCGGCGGAGACGGCGACCCGCCGCCTGCGCCGGTGGTCCGGCTGTGCCCGCAGACGATCGACTACAACACGGTGTTCATCGGTGGGTCGGGGTCGGGTGAGCTCGTGAAGGTGCAGCTCGACACGACGAAGATGACGTACCGGATGACCTACCTCGCATCGCCGGTGCCGACCGCCGCGGGCACCGTGCAGCCGACCCGCGATACGGCCCCCGCCAACGTGGTTGACGGCACGCTGGCCGACGAAACGGGGCTGCCGACGGTGAAGCTGAACCAGTGCACGTTCCGGATGCAGAACGCGAGTCTCGACCCGAGCCGGCCGGCGCGGCTGTTCCTCGGCGAAGGCGTGCTGGGCGGCGCGATCCCCGGCGCGACGATCCAGTTCGACGGCGTGATCGGCGTCGGCAAGATCCCGAAGACGACATTCCCGTACTACCCGTTCATCAGCTTCTCGTCGCTGGAAACCGACCTGACGAAGATCGCCGGCACGTACAACCAGCTCGGCTATCACCAGGTGCCGTCGCAGAACTTCCAGCCGGTGGCGCTCGACCAGAAGGTGACGATCAACGCGGACGGCAGCTATACGGAAACCGACAACTTCGGCAAGAAGAACGGCGGGCAGCCGCTTGCGTCGAGCGCAACCGTGAACCAGCCGTTCACGCTGCGCCCGGATGCGCCGGCGTTCCAGTCGCTCAACTACCAGCCGCAGATTCCGCCGACGCTCGCCGCGCTCGATCCGGCGAAGGCCGGCAAAGGGATCCTGATCGTCGGCAAGCTGCGCAACCAGCTCGTGCCGATCTTCATCCGCACCGGCGCCGCCAACGCGGACCTCACGCAAGGCCCGCCGAGCGCGGACGACGAATCGGGCATCTCGTTCCTGAGCCCGCAGACGGCGATCACGCAGGGCTCGCAGGACGGCGAGTACACGGGCGTCGACAGCGCGTTCAACTACCGTGCGACCGCGCTCATCGGTGCGCAGGCCACGCTGCTCGATCCGTTCAACGCGTCGCAGGCCGCGCTGACACGCGCGCTGAACCTCGACTACACGCAGAAGGTGCCGGGCGTCGTGACGACCGTGCATGCGGACGCGGCGTCGGGGCCGGCAACCGGCAAGTTCGTGTTCACCGGCGGCGTGTTCGGGTTCCTCGACATGGTCGATACGAGCAACCCGTACTTCACGGTCGGCGCGTTCGTGCAGTGACCGCATGTGGATGGAGACACGGCGGCGCCGCGCGTGGATGCGCGGCGCCCCGACAGAATGAGGGGGAGACTTCATGAAGAAGCTGATTGTCGCGGGTGTCGTCGCAGGCGTGTCGACGCTCGCATCGGCCCAGCAGGCGGGCGACAACGTCGCGACGCTGGGCTGGCTGCACATCATGCCGCAGGATTCGACCAACGGGCTGACGACGAATCTCGCGAGCATGCCGATCAACGGGCCGCTGCGCCTGCCCGGTTCGTTCACGTCGCCGGGCACGAGCCTGACGGTCAACAACGCCGATACGGTCGGCCTCACGCTCACGCACTTCTTCACCGACCACATCGCGGTGACGTCGGTGCTCGGCGTGCCGCCCGAGTTCACGCTGACCGGCCACGGCGTGATCAAACCGCCGGGCCCGGCCGGCGCGCTCGGCAACGTCGACATGGACAAGTCGGCGAACCAGCCGGCCGTGAAGAACGCGCGGCAGTGGAGCCCGACGGTCATCCTGCAGTACTACTTCAACTCGCCGACGGCGCGGTTCCGCCCGTTCGTCGGGATCGGCGTGGCCTACAGCTGGTTCAGCAACATCGAACTGAACGGCAACTTCGCGAAGGACATCAACGAGAACCTCGGCAGCGTGCTCGCGGCCGGCGCCGGCAAGCCCGGAGCGACGTCGGTGGAGGGCAAGGCGTCGTCGTCGTTCACGCCGGTCTACAACGTCGGCGCGAGCTATGCGATCGACAAGCACTGGGGCGTAACGGCGACGCTGACCTACATGCCGCTGAAGACCTACTCGTCGCTGGTGATCAAGGCGGCCGACGGCTCGACACTCGCCACCACGCGCACGCGGCTGAAGGCCGATCCGCTGATCACGTTCGTCGGGATTTCCTACAAGTTCTGAGCCGTCCGGCGCGCATGACGCGCGCTGGCGGTTTCCTGCGACCGGCTGGCCGGGTCACTCCGGCTCGGAGGGTCGCGTTCCTGGCGGCGTGCCGCCATTTGTGAAGAGAGGGGGCAGTTCAAATGAGCATTCGCAAAATCGTATCGCTTGTTGCTGCAGTGGCTTTCACCGCGGTTTCAGCCGCGCCTGCTTTCGCAGTCACCGTGACGCGGGCCGATGGCCAGGCCATGAACCCGAACGGCGAGCCGTTCTCGGCGACCGGGCTCACGAACCTCAGCAAGGGATCGATCAGTGCGGCCTGTAACGCGACCTTCAACGGCACGATCACGTCGACCGGCATCGTCAACATCACGTCGACGACGTTCTCGGGCGGCGCGACGTGCGGGCTGATCAGCGGCAGCGCGAGCAGCACGTCGCCGTGGACGGGTCAGGCCGACAGCACGACGCAGCTGACGATCAACAACGTGAAGGTGAACGTCACGCTGCTCGGCGCTTGTGGGCCGAGCAAGGTCGTAACGGCGTGGAGCGATACGAACTCGTCGCTGACGTTCAACAGCGCCGTGCTGACGCCGGATTGCACGGTGGGCGGTACGGTCCTGACGTCGCCGAAGTTCCACGTGCAGTAAGCGTCGCGGATCGAAGCGGGTGCCCGCCGCGCACGAGGGCCGTGCGATATGTGCGGCGGGTTTCCGCGGTTTCGATGGGTTCGTGCTGCCGCGTGTATCGGCGCGGCGGCCGGATTCGTTCGGCAGAGCGGTCGTGTTTTTCGTGTAAGGCCGCCACATATCAAGAGAGAGGGCCGTACAGATGAAAATTCGTCAAATTGCATCGCTTGTTGCTGCAGTGGTGTTCACCGCGGTTTCGGCCGCGCCTGCTTCTGCGGTGACCGTGTCGCGCGCGGACGGGCAGCCGATGAATCCGAATGGTGAGCCGTTTTCGGCGACGGGGCTGACAGCGCTCAGCATAAAGCAGATCGTCGCCAACTGTTCCGTGACGTTCAACGGAACGATTACGCCGGCGGGTATCGTCAATATCGCGTCGGTGCAGTTCAGCGGGGGCAGCTTGTGTCAGCTGGTTAGCGGTAGCGCGAGCGGCTCTTCGCCATGGACAGGGCAGGTGGACAGCGCGACACAGCTTTCGGTCAACAACGCGCAGGTGGACTTCAAGGTGTTTGGAGGGTGCGGGCCGAGCAAGCTCGTGGCGAAATGGAACGATTCGAATGCGTCAATGACTTTCATCAATGCTGAATTGACGCCGGATTGTAAGTTTTCCGGAACGCTTATGGCGTCGCCGAAGCTCCACGTGCAGTAAGCGCGTCGCGAATCGACGCGGGTGCCCGTTGCGCACGAGGGCCGTGCGATATGTATGGCGGACTCCCCATTTCTCGTTGCATTCGTGTCGTCGCGCGTATCGGCGCGACGGCCGGCTGACCGCCCGTGTCGCAATCCGATCCGGGTGGACATGCAGGGCTGGCGCGGCGTGCCGTGCTGCCCGATTCGATTGAAACAACACAATTCCAATTGGCCAGAACAATCCCGGAAGACCCATGCTTACCGATCCAGCAAAGTATGGCGATGCCCGCGGCGCGACGCCTGACCGGCTGCGCACGGCCGCGTGGCTGCAGTACCTGATCGAGCGACTCGACGCTGCCGCTTGTGTAGCGATGACGGCTGACACTGATGACACGACCGTCGCCGAGTCACGGGCGATACGTGTGCGGACAGGTGCGAATCTGTCTCGCGACGCAGCGACCGTTCTTCACCGGCTCGCGCCGTGGATCGCAGCGGACGGCGGCGCGTGCGCCTGCGACCTGACCGACCCATTCGGTGCGTGCTCGCACGTGCCTTCGATGCAGCAACTAGACGAAGCCGAACGCAGTTGCCCCGGCTCGCGCGCCGCGTTCGACACCGCACACGGCGTGATCGACGCATGCGCATTCGGCGACCCCGATGTCGGCTGGGCCGCACTCGGGCGGATTGCCGACGGTGTCGGATGCAACGGAGGTGATGAGGGCGAATGTACCGAACATGAAAAGGGCGCACAGGGCAACACGCTTTCTGCGAAGAACCTGAGAGACAGGCTGGCCGTCGTCGCGGCTGCGGGTGGAGAAACGTCGGCCATGCCGGGCGCCGTCATCGATGCGATCGTGCTGCGCGCGTGCGGGCCGCGCGACGATGCATCGCGCATCGACGAGATGGCGGCGCTCGTGGCGTTCTCGGCCGCGCTTGCCGCCGGCAACGGAACGTCCATCGCCGCGTATGGCGGTCAGCACAACCTCGTTGCGCGGGCGATCCGCACGCATCGTGCCGATCTCGCGTCGGTGGACGGGCTGCTCGCGGCGCTTTCCGTGTGCAGGCTCGATCAACTCGTCGGTGGCGGCAGTTTCTGGGCTTGCTACCTGCTGGCGGGCATCGTGATCGCGGCGCCGGAGGCCGTGCGGGAAATCGGTGGCCGCTTTCATGGCGACGAGTGGCAGGCATGGCTCGATCACGTGCTCGCCTGGCCGGCAGTGAGCCGCTTCGGGCCGAAGGAGGACGCCGCGTTCGAGCGCTTGCGCGGCGCAATGAGCCTGACGTCGCGATGGAATCCGATCGTCCGCGGGAAGCGGATGGGGAAGCGGGCCGTTGTGACGTCCTGATTCGGCGAGCATGGGGACAAGGCGGGCGGATGCACCGCCTGTGCTGAACCGATACGCAAGGATTCCAAACGATCTGTGCGCGAGCACCCCAGTTCGCGCCGAAATGCCGGGCCCCGTTCGCACACGCGAACGGGCGTCAAGAGGCGGTACGCCAAGACGTCATACCGTCGGTGTCTACACGGGCCACGCGCCTTGCCACGTCATCCTGACCGCCTGCGTGTCACCGCCGATCCGGGCGCCATCGACCGAACGCAGTATGATTCCGCAGACGATGCCGGCGATCGCGTTGCTGTAACCGCCCGCACCGTCGAAGATCTGCCAAGCTTGTTGTAAGCCGGACACGAACCGCCGCCGCGTGAGAGCGTCGCCGCGAACCCGCGTCCGGACCACCTTCATCGAAACGGTCAGTCAGATGTCAAAGCAAAACAAGAAGATTCTCCTCCTGAGCGTGAGCGCCGGCGCCGGCCATACCCGCGCGGCCGAAGCGATCCGCGCGTTCGCCGACCACCATCCCGCCGGCGTCGACGCCACCCACCTGGACGTGATGGATTTCGTGTCCACCGGTTTCCGCAAGCTGTACACCGATCTCTACATCAAGCTCGTCAGCAGCCAGCCGGCGCTGTGGGGCTACCTGTACCAGAAGACCGACGAAGTCGATCCCGCCGCGCCGTCGCAGAAGATCCGGCGTGCGATCGAGCGGCTCAATTGCCGGCCGCTGCTCGCGGAGATCGAACGGCAGCGCCCGGATGCGATCATCTGCACGCACTTCCTGCCCGCCGAACTGCTGTCGCGCGAGATCCGCAAGGGGCGCGTCGACACGCCGGTGTGGGTGCAGGTCACCGATTTCGACCTGCACAGCATGTGGGTCGTGCCGAACATGCGCGGCTATTTCGCGGCCAACGACGAGATCGCGTGGCGCATGCATGCGCGCGGCATGGCGCCCGACACGGTGCACGTCAGCGGCATCCCGATCATGCCGGCGTTCGGCCAGCCGCTCGATCGCGCGGCCTGCGCGGCCGAATTCGGCCTCGATCCCGCGCGCCCGACCTTCCTGATGATGTCCGGCGGCGCGGGCCTCGGCGGGCTCGACGTGCTGGCCGCGCGCCTGCTGGAGATGGATGCCGACTTCCAGCTGATCGCGCTGGCCGGCAAGAACCAGGCGATGCTGGCGTCGTTGCAGGCACTGGCCGCGCAGCATCCCGGCCGGCTGTTTCCGCAGGGCTTCACGCAGCAGGTCGAACGCCTGATGGCCTGCGCCGACCTCGTGATCACGAAGCCGGGCGGCCTGACGACGTCCGAATGCCTCGCGATGCAGCTGCCGATGATCGTCAACTCGCCGATTCCGGGCCAGGAAGAGCGCAATGCGGATTTCCTGCTCGAGCAGGGTGTCGCGCTGAAGGCGATCGACGACGATGCGCTCGTCTACCGGATCCGCGCGTTGCTGCAGACACCCGAGCGTCTCGCCGACATGCGCCGCCGTCTCGCGCCGCTCGGGCGGCCGCTCGCCGGCCGCTTCGTGCTCGATCGCGTGCTGGGCCTGGAGCCGGCTGCATGAGCGTCGCGCGTTTTGTGCCGACGCGCCATACGGTGTTCGTCGTCGCGTGGGTCGTGTTGCTCGCGTACTTCTTCGCGAACGTCGAGATCCAGATCGAAGGCAGCGCGGGCTGGGCCGCCAACCTGCCGACCTGGCGCATCGAACATCACTGGCTGCTCGACATCTTCTGGGGCGGGCGGCCGATGACCGGCTACCACGCGTGGGTGTTCCCGTTCGTCGCGCTGTTCTTTCACCTGCCGGCCGTGTTCAACGGGCGCTGGTCGTGGCGCATCGAGGCGCGCATCGTCGCGTGCATCATGGTGTTCTGGCTGACCGAGGATTTCCTGTGGTTCGTGCTGAACCCGGCATACGGCCTGGCCCGCTTCAATCCGGCCAACGTGCCTTGGCATATCCACTGGCTGGGTGTGGCCCCGACCGACTACTGGACGATGAGCGCTGCCGCGATCGTGCTGTTCATCGTTTCCCGCGAGCGCAAGCGCGCGTTTTATTGATCCCCGACCCGACATGAAAATCGCCATCATTGCCGCGCTCGCCGTCACGCTTGCCGGGCTCGCTCAGCCGGCCTGCGCGGACCCGGCCTCCGAGGCGTCCGCACGGCCGATCAAATGGGCGCAGAGCGTGACCGATGCGCATGTGAACAACCTGCATCGCATCACGCCGTCGCTGTACCGCAGCGCGCAGCTGTCGCGCAGCGACGTGCCGGAGTTGCAGAAGCTCGGGATCCGCAAGGTCATCAGCTTCCGTTCGTTTCACGCGGACGACAGCATCCTGGCCGGCACGCAAATCAAGATGCAACGCATCCGGATCAACACGTGGGACATCCGCGACGAAGACATGGTCACCGCGCTGAGGGCGCTGCGGACGGCCGACCAGGACGGCCCGGTGCTGATCCACTGCCAGCACGGCGCCGATCGTACCGGCCTCGTGTCGGCGTTGTACCGGGTGGTGTACCAGGGCTGGACACGCGAGCAGGCGCTCGATGAGCTGCAGCACGGTGGTTATGGGTTCCATCCGATCTGGCAGAACATCACGAACTACTTGAAAAACGTCGATATCGAGCGTTTGCGGCAGCAGGTCAACAACGGTTGAGCCGGACATGAAAAACGCCGCCGACAGTCAATGTCGGCGGCGTTTTTCATGGGGAAGGCCGGCCGGGGCGTCTCACCGCTTCCGCGATATGGCGAGCCGACGCGCCATTCTCTTTTCTCCATTTCGATGATCCCCGGATAGTCCACTGGCCATCGGCAGTCGCGTTTCAGCGCGCTTCGTTTCATCGAGACCCGTCGGCTCGATGCGAGCACGATGCTATGGGCTCGCTCGCGGGCGGATCGTGCGTGGGTGAATCTTTCCGTGAATTTCAGATTCGTCCGATAGACGCTAGAGCGATAGCTCGATACTTTTGATCCCCACCCAGTATCGGCGCCGACCTGTCCGTGACAGCGGATGGGGCTGGGCCGAGGCACTTTATCGACTGCTATTTGCGTCGTTTGCCGCTATTCGCCATTGATGACCGCTGCCCGGTCCCGGGTCGGCAAGGATCTTCTATGCCCACGCAATCCGACCTGCGCTTTACCTTTACTGCCGGAGACGAGTCGTTTGAGGTCGTCGAGTTCACGCTGCGTGAGGGGTTGTCCGAGACCTTTCGCTTGCAGGTTGAACTGGCCAGTGCCAATCCGGCCATCGACTTTGGACAGGTGCTCGATCGGAATGGGCTGTTGACCATCTGGCAGGGTGGCCAGCCCGTGCGCTACGTGCATGGTGCGGTTTCGTCGTTCGTTCAGGGCGATACCGGTTTTCGACGTACTCGCTATTCGGCGGTGGTCGAGCCGCGCCTCGCACGCCTCAAGCTCTCATCCGACTGGCGGATCTTCCAGACGCTCAGCGTGACCGAGATCGCAGTCGCCGTTCTCAAGGCCCATGGCCTGACGATGGACTACGAGCAACGCGCCACCAACGAACACCTCGCCCGTGAGTATTGCGTACAGGCCGGTGATACTGACTACGACTTCGTCGAACGCATCCTGCGCGAGGAAGGCTTCTTCTACGCCTTCCAGCACGGCAAAGAGGGGCACCGGTTGATTCACTGCGATCGGCTGTTCATCTTCGGTCGTCTCGACGGCGAGCCGGTGATCTACAACCCGACGCCGGGCGGCGATCAGCCACAACCCAGTCTACGGACCTTCGCTTACACCGAGAGCGTGCGTACCGCGCGCCAGGTACAACGCGACTACACGTTCAAGAATCCGCGCTTCAACCACGAGTACCCGCGTGACGGCACCGACCTAGATCATCAGGGTCGAGGCTACGCACGCTACGACTACCCGGGCCGATATAAACACGAAGCCAGCGGCAAGGCGTTCACTCACGATCGTCTGCGCGGCCACCGGCGCGATGCACGTGTGGCGTTTGTCAGTGGTGACGACGCGCGCTTGCAGCCGGGCATTGCCTTCGCGCTCACGGGCCACCCGCGTGACGACATGAACCGGAGCTGGCGTCCGGTGAGCCTGGTGCATCACGGCAAGCAACACACCAGCCAGGCGGAAGAAAGCGCCGACGCACAACACGGCACGTATTACGGCTACGAAGCGGTACTGGTGCCGGACGATGCCGAATGGCGCGCCGAGCCGCTGCCCCACCCGCGCATCGACGGCCCGCAGCCGGCGGTGGTCGTGGGCCCGGAGGGTGAAGAGATCTACACCGACGAGTACGGCCGAGTGAAGGTGCAATTCCCGTGGGATCGTCAGGGCCGGCATGACGAGCACAGCTCGTGCTGGATCCGCGTCGCGCAGAACTGGGCGGGGGCGCTGTGGGGACATATGGCGATTCCGCGCATCGGTCAGGAGGTGATCGTCGACTTCTTCGACGGCGATCCGGACCAGCCGGTCATCACCGGCCGCACCTATAACCGCTTGCAGCTACCGCCGTACGAACTGCCGCGGCACAAGACGCGGATGACGATCAAGAGCCAGACGCACAAGGGCGAAGGTTTCAACGAGCTGCGCTTCGAAGACGAAGCCGGACAAGAGGAAATCTACGTTCACGCGCAGCGCGATCAGAACATCCACGTCAACCACGACGAAACCACCTTCGTTGGCAATGACCGCAGCGAGCAGGTCGAGCACGACGAGACGATTGCGATCGGCAATGATCGCAAGGAGACGGTTGGGCACGACGAACAGGTCACGATCGGGCGGGATCGCCGGCACGATATCGGTGACGATGACTTCCTGACCATCGGTCGCAACCACACGATCACAACCGCGAAGGATCGCACGGAAGAGGTCGGCAACAACCGCCGCGACAAGACGGCTGCCAGCCACACGGTGGACATTGGCGGGCACCTGGAGCAGCGCGTACAAGGCAGGGTGGAGGTCGAGGCCGGGCAAGCCATCCAGCATCGCACCAAGGCCTACGAGATTCGCGCAGCCGAGGTTGTCGTCATCAAAGGTCCCGGTGGGACCTTGCGTATCGACAGCAGCGGCATCACGCTGGATGGTGTGGCGATTCGCGTGAAGGGACCGATGAGTCAACAGGGCGGGGGCGGCGGGAATAGCTTGTCCCTGGGTAGTCAAGTTCTGGAGGGGCAGTTGGCCGATTGTCTGGAGCGCGCCAGATGATCGAGCGTACCGTACAGGCGTTTGCCCTTAGCGAACGTGCAGCAAGCGACTATCTCTACCTGCTATTGGATCCGATGGCAGAGTGCGATCCTGAAAATCCGCTGAGTATCACGTCTCTGACGCAGACGTTGGGTGAACAGGCGATCACGCGTGTCTTGCGCCCGGACCTCGCTCACACCCCTGAAGCATGTCCGGCGTTGGTTCAACTCGCATCGCCCGGGGAGTTTCCGATGACGGCGCTGCTGGCCGCGAGTGAACGGTATGCGCGCGAGGATGCGAGCTACAAGAAACGCTACGTCTGCGGCTGGCTGCTGAGTCAGTATTCGCCAGACGTGCTCGTCGACCATCTGGTCTTGCGTTGCGTGGATATTGCATCGGCGAGTACCCAAAGCGTGTCGCCATGGTTCGAACCGTTGCGGCTTGAACTGCTGTCCGCTTCTGCAGGGAATATCTTTCCCGATCTGATGTGGCCCATCCGACGTTGGCTTTGCCCGACTAGTTGGGGCACCTGTACCGTGTTTCGCGGCGAGGCCACCGGGTCCGGGCTGGACATCCCCGCGCTGGTTCGCCAGACCCAACGGGCCGTACCTCTGATCAACGACTTCCTTGATGTCTGGCGCCTTGCTCTTCGATTTCCCATGGCCTACGCCCCGTGGCGCTGGCGCGGTGACACGCTCCTGCCGCCTCAAGCGGCAGTCCATGCGTTCCGGTTGGTGCGCCACGCGCGCGAATGTGGACTACGCCTGAGTGCCGACATCATCGACCTGTGCACGCATCGTGTGTTCATCCACCCGGCTCTGCCACTGAATCCCGATGTCCAGGCCGACATTGCATGCGCGACGGCCGGCCAGTCCACGTTGCAGGCTCGCTTTGAGACCTACGACGATCCGGCCTGGATGCGCATCGTCGCATCGCTACCCAAAGCAGTGAGCTATTCATGAGCACCAGCCAAACTCTTACCAGGGCCGGCCGCCAGGCTGCGCCCAATCGCACCGGCGATTGCAACGCCTGTGAGCGAACCGGGTTGCCGATCTTACCGCTGCGTCTCGCGGTCATGCCGGTTGCTCAAGGGCTCAAGCGGCAAGGTACCCTGCGTAGTGAATCGGTACAGACCGCGTTGCGTGTGATGCGGCAGGGCTACATCTATGTGCTGCTGGATGGAAAGATTTGGCACGCTTATCAGGTCACGCCCGAAGGCTATTTTCGCCAATGCAATCCGTTTGCCATGCCACGTACGAATCCCGAGCCGCTTTCCAAGGCATGCCTGGGCGCGGGGCATGATCTGCGTGCGGCGTTCATCAATATCGACACGGCGACATACAAACAGGCCTGGATCGCCTTCGCACAGGACCCCTGGCCCAAGGCCACGCTCGATGCCTATCGTACAGGCAAGTACGACAACGGCGAGCCGCTGCCGGCGGATTATCGCCAGCGCTTCAAGGTGATCAACCTGGCTGGCCTCAAAGCCGATCCAAAGGCCAATAACCAGGCACTCGCCTTGGAACACGGTGATTTACTCCACGAACATGTGGCTGAATACACAGTGGGCGCGAGCGACTTCAACAGCATCCACGGGTGGCATCCGCGCCAGCCGCGTGTGCAAGCGATGCGCGCGCAATTGCACCTGCTCGAAAAGCAATATGGGCTCGCCAAGGGGGTGGCCGGCCTGATCTTGCCCGATCCGGTCGGTATGGCGGCGGAGCTCAACAGTCTGCGGCTCTCCGTCGTTACCCTACGCCAGCACTGGCGCGAGGACCCCAAGCGACGGTATGCCTACCTCACGTCGCAATGCCTGCTCGGCATCAAAACCTACATCGCTCAGCTTGTGGATGCCGAGACACCGCCACCTGCGGGTGATTTCTGGATGCCTAGCGAAGCGGGTAGCCCGCCGGTGTTTCAGGACCCGGCAAAAGAACGCGACGCCACGGTTAAGAGCACGACCAAGAGCCGAGTTGCCAGGCTCGAGGAGCGTTATTGGGAAACCGGCCCGAAGGGACGACAGACATTCCAGGACGCGTACGACAAGCAAATCAACGATTTTCAGAAGCAGATCGACGCTTATGCGACCGACTGGGGAGCGCAGGTGGCCGGTGCCGACTGGCGACGCGTCATCATGCTCGACTATGCCGACACCGATCCGCGTTCGCGACAACGCCGGCTTGGCACGACCGCCGACTGTCTTATGGGTGGTGTCACCGATGCGCCATCGCCGCCAGCCAAACCGGGCGAGAAACCCAAACCCGAGGTGCTCGGTCCGAGCGGCAAGGTATGGCAGCAATTACTGAAAGACCCCAACAGCCCCGCATACATCGCCCTGAATGGGCAGCATACCGACCTGCAGAAAGCGTTCGAACCGCAATTCGTAGCTGGCGCCATGCCCAACGATGCGGGCAAGAAATACTATGACCTGATCAAGCTCATTGCGACCAGTAGCGATGGCGACGAATGGCGCAGAGGTGTCATCGTTGGTGCGGCGGATCAGTTACTGTCTGCCATGCATGATGCTGCCAATCGTCTGGACAGCAGCCTGAGCGTGGGTGCCAAGGCGGCGCTGGGCACCCTCCATGTAGGCGCGGCATGGCTGTACGGTAAAACCAAGCTCACGCAGGTCACCATTCAGCTCACAGTAGGCGAATGCTTCGACCTGCTTTCGGACGAAATCCGCAACCACGCAAATGCGGCGCAAAAAGCAGCTGGCAAGGGAGTACGTGCGATGCTGCTGGGTAGCCTGATTACTATCCCGAACGCCAACGTTCGCAACGTGCTCATCGATGTGACGCTCTGGGCCAGTGGCTCGGCTGAAGAGGTCAAGCAACGACTCATGCAACTCGGTCAGGACGCTAGGGAGGGCGTGCGCGACGTCAAGCGGGGGGCCGAAGTGCTCGGGGAGGACGTGAAGCGGGAAGCCAAGGCTGCGTTGCGTCAGGTCAAGGCCGGCCTGAAGAATCTGGAGCCAGCCGCCGCCAAGGTGCTCAATGGTTTGCAGATCGGTGCCGCAGGCGCACGTCGTTTCGCTGGTAGCAGTTTCGCTGGCATCAAGAGCTTGTCCGTTGGCAGCGTCGATGGGGGACTGTCGTTTGTTGGGCTGTACTTTCTGCAGGACAGCCTGAAGAGCACGCTGGCTGATCTGGATGCGAAGGTGGGGGCACGCCATCCGGAAGCGGTTGCAGCGTTCTATGGCGCTTCCGTTGGCATTATCGGAGCAGGCGTCGAAGCGGCTGGCTTGGCGATCAAGATCCCGGCGGAGGCCACTAAGGAGTTTGCATTGCGCTGGGGGGCTGAGAAGACTCCGGTACTTAGCCGCGTCGTCGGGTTGGGCACGAAGATGGTGGCGGTCGGAGGGGCGATTGCAGCCTTGGCAGGAATTTCGGATGCGGCTGCAAGTATTAGGGCAGCAATACGTGTGGCGAAGGTTGGGGACTCAACGGCGGCGAGAATATATTCCGGCGCCGCAATTTTGTCTATTGGCGGTGCTTTTTTTACGGCTTGGGGATCTTTGGGGTCTGCTTGGGCGGCTTTCGGTTCTGCATCGTTATCTGGTCCCCTGGGGATTGGTATTGCGCTCGGGCTTCTCGCTTTTGCGGCAGTTCAGTATGCCAAAAGCAACGAGTCCGACGCCCTTGAGCAATGGGCTCGACGTTGCTACTTCGGACAGGCAGAAGACAAACAGCGTTGGCGCGATCCTGAGAAAGATATGGACCGTGCCATCGCGGCACTCAATGCCGCAGTACTGGGCATGGACGTGACCCTCAGTTTTGAAAGCGGAACGCGTCCTAGACCGATTGACGAACTCATCACCGAAGATGTAGAGATACTAAAGAATGGTGGTGCCGTTGAAAGAGGAAGCGAGCTAGTTTATAGCGCAGTTTTGCCAGGATTCGACGTTCAGCAATCACGCTATCGCTTTACCCTCACTACGGAGCGCTTTGGCGTTTCGCCCACCGGCAGACGCTTACCAAGCCTCTCCTCTCATGTAATGGCATCAGGTCAATTCAACGATACGGGTACGCTTAAGCAACCTACCGTGCTGAAGCGACCGGATTACTCGTTGGAGAACGAAACAAAACCTACGGGGAAGCGGCCGGTGCTGAGTGGTCGATACTGGTTGGATCCGGTCAACAAGATTAAGTCGGCAACTTTAATGGTGATCTTCTGGCCCGATAAGACTGATCAATCTGGATTTGCTGCTGTCGAAATAGCCGAGGATATCTGATGGTGAAACCTAAGCTCAATCCCCCCTGTACAGGTTGGCAACGAGATCTCCCGGATCCCAACGAAACTGTCCGGGAAAGTCCGGCGCTGTTATCTATATCCCCGGTGCATCTCAATAAAATTTACATGGAAATTTCTCGTAATGCATTATCTGTTCATGGCGTACTCATTTGGTTTGCGGTATTGATGGCTGTATGGTTGGCTCAGTCAATATTCACGGCCGTTTTTAATTTATTTGACGTTCGGGAATTTAACATTTCTGGCGACAGAGTTGTGGTAATGATCATCTTGTGGGGCACTATGGCGGTGGCTGTATGGGCAAGTGCGGTGTTCTATCGTATGGACGTTTCTCCACCGCGCGACCTGCCTCTTCGCTTCAACCGCTTGCGCCGTAAGGTGTATGTGTACGGCTTTCACTCGATCTGGTGGAACCCGTTTACGCGGTGGCACGTCACAACGGCGAGCTACGACTGGGACGATCTGCGTGCTGAGAAGTGGAAGGTACGTGGAGCGACTGCTGGCGGCGCCCTGATTCTCAAAGAGGGCGTTTCTATAGCCGTGGTTGAACCTGGTACGAACAACGTCATCACGCGGTTTGACTTCAGCACTACCGCTGCCAACACTACGAATCTGTGGGCCTATGTCTGCTCATACATGCAAAACGGCATTGAGGGTCTCGACCCTGACCACGCCGATCCACGTGATTCCAACGACGTTGCCCCGTACAACCTCGCCCTGCGCCTAGCGCCCAAAGTCGAGTGGCCAGCTGACATGGATCGCGAGTCGAGGACGGTGCCGTGAGGTTTATTGAATTCGGAGTACATGGAGGCTACGTGACTTGTCACCGGTGTGGGTGGGGGAGCAACTAATGGCAAAGCCGAAACTCAATCCTCCTTGCCCCGGATGGCAACGTGACCTTGCTGGTCCAAATGAGTCTACTCAGGAAATTCCCAGCTTGATATGGTTAACTCCGTCGTATCTTGACACGGTCTATATGGAGCTTGAGCGAAATACGTTGAAGATTCGTGGCCTAGTGTTGTGGTTTTCGCTGGGGATGGCATTGGCAACTATCTTCTACGTCATTTTTCAGATTTGGCTCTTCGCAACGACTGAAATGCTTGCAATGAGTACCATTCTCGATATGGCCGGTTTTGCTCTCATGGACGTCAGTATGTGTTCGTTTGGAGTGTGGGCCACGTATGCCATGTATCGTGCGGACGTCTCAGTACCGCGCGATCTGCCGCTGCGTTTCAACCGTCTGCGTCGCAAGGTATATGTCTACGGATTCCATTCCGTGTGGTGGAATCCGTTCACACGCTGGTACGTCACTACGGCGAGTTATGACTGGGACGATTTGCGCGCCGAGAAGTGGAAGGCCAGGGCTGCGACCGCAGGTGGTGCACCTATCATCAGAGAAGGTGTTTCCATTGCCGTCGTGAAGCCCGGTACCAACGACGTCATCACGCGGTTCGACTTCAGCACTACTGCCGCCAACACTACGAATCTGTGGGCCTATGTCTGCTCGTACATGCAAAACGGCATCGAAGGCCTCGACCCTGACCACGCCGAGCCACGTGATTCCAACGACGTTGCTCCGTACAACCTCGCCCTGCGCCTAGCGCCCAAAGTTGAGTGGCCGGCTGACATGGATCGCGAGTCGAGGACGGCACCGTGAGGTCTATTGAATTCGGAGTACATGGAGGCTACGTGACTTGTCACCGGTGTGGGCGGGGAGCAACTAATGGCAAAGCCGAAACTCAATCCTCCTTGCCCCGGATGGCAACGTGACCTTGCTGGGCCAAATGAGCCTACTCAAGAAAGTCCCAGCTTGATATGGTTAGCTCCGTCGTATCTTGACACTGTCCATATGGAGATTGCGCGGAATACATTGAAGATACGTGGTCTAGTGTTGTTGCTTTCGCTGTTAGTGGCATTGTCGACCATTTTCTGTGCGGTTTTTCAGGTTTGGATTTTCGCAACGACTGAAATACTTTCAACGAGCACTATTCTCGATAGCGCCGCTTCGGTGCTCATGGTCATCGGTCCACTATTGTTGGGAGTGTGGGCTACATATGCCATGTATCGTGCTGATGTCTCAGTGCCACGCGATCTGCCGCTGCGTTTCAACCGTCTGCGTCGCAAGGTCTATGTCTACGGATTCCATTCCGTGTGGTGGAATCCGTTCACACGCTGGTACGTCATTACGGCGAGTTATGACTGGGACGATTTGCGCGCCGAGAAGTGGAAGGCCAGGGCTGCGACCGCAGGTGGTGCACCTATCATCAGAGAAGGTGTCTCCATCGCCGTCGTGAAGCCCGGTACCAACGACTTCATCACGCGGTTCGACTTCAGCACTACCGCCGCCAACACTACGAACCTGTGGGCCCATGTCTGCTCGTACATGCAAAACGGCATCGAGGGCCTCGATCCCGATCATGCTGAGCCGCGTGACGCCAACGACGTTGCCCCGTACAACCTTGCCCTACGCCTAGCGCCCAAAGTTGAGTGGCCGGCTGACATGGATCGCGAGTCGAGGACGGCGCCGTGATGCTTGATCGGGTTTGCCGCTGTCGAAATAACCGAGGATCTCTGATGGCGAAAACTAAGCTCAATCTTCACTGTCTAGGTTGCCAACGAGATCTCCCAAGTCCCGATGAAATTATCCGAGAAAGTCAGGCACCGTTATCTATATCCTCGGCACATCTCGATAAGTCTTACGTGGAAATTTCGCTTAATCCCTTATCTATCCGTGATCTGTTCATTTGATTTACGGTGTCGATGTATATATGGTTGATTCGAATCATATGCGCGGCCATTGGGCCTCTACTCAGTAGCTCGCGTTATGCATGACCGTGTTGCCGCAGAACAAGCGGTTACCGAATGGATTGCCCGCAGTGTCTGGGGCAATGGGCGCAACAGTAGCTACTTCGAGCGCACACCGCTAAATCCATACGAGGATGATTATAATGAACTAAAAGCGTTTTATAAGTTATTCCTCAAGCCAATCATCACAACGGACGTACAAGTGCTCAACTCGATCGGTGCGTTGACAATTCCGGGGGCGGGGTTGGGAGAATTGCGTCGTATAACAGTCACTTTCCCGGGGTGGAAATCACAGATTAGTAAATATAAGGTGAAGCAGGTTCGCGGCGCGTTGGGGACTATTGCCACCTATGAAGACCCCGCGCTGGTGGTGGAGCAGGCGGGCGTCGGCGTCCTTACTTTGTCGAGCGATACATTGGTTGGCCGGACTGACGTGGAATACTGGCCGAACGACTTTACTGAACCGCAACACATGCTGCCTTCAAGAAATTATCTATGAGCACGACTCAGGACGATCCCACTCTACAACCGACGGATATGGCTGGCTTCGAAAAGCAGATTGAGGCGCTACGTGCTCGAAGCGACCATATTGGTTTGCCAGATATCACGCTGGCCATGTGGTCACCTAGCTTGCATTTCAGCGACGATGTATCTGATCAGGGTATGTTTAACAAGCGCTATATACAGCCTGATTTTTGGCGTGGACGATGTTCATTGGTTCTGTATCTCTGCGCGCTGATTCATCACTTCGTCTTTTTCTTGGTTATATATGGATTGTTTGATGATTCGGTTGTGACGCATCTTGCTAAATGGAATTATTTTTTAGCGCTTCTTCCTAGTGCTTTATCCTATGCATTCTTTTTGATCTTGTTGGGATATTTATTTTGGTTTTGTTTCATTGGTGCAATATCTTCTCCTCCGCGATTCAACCGACAGGCGCAGATCATCCACATGGTTGGAGTAAAGGGGGAGGTTTTGAATTTGAATTGGCGTGAGGTGCGACCATTTACGGAAATGGGGCGAAGCTTGAGTGGTGGTTTCAATTTGCGCCTATATTTTCCTCAGCGGCCGCAGATTTTCGGAAGCGTTTCAAAGAAATTTATTCGTAGTTACTACAGCCATCCATTCAATGTTGACAGCCATTTCGATTCAGGCGATGGCGTGACCTTCTGGGCTAACTTGGATCGCCTCGAGTTCATTCGTCGCTACATGGAGCACGGTCTGGAAGCGATTCAACCCGATGATCAGTTGCGCAGGCTCGGCCATGTGCACAAACCAAGCGGCTTTCCGGCCAGTACACCCAACCCGGACTGGTGGGACTTGTATATTGGTCGTCCCTTTGTGCGCCTGCTCTACTGGTGTGCGACAGGGCCACTGATTGACTGGTGGGTGACACGTAAAAAGGCCACCTATCGCTGGCCCGAAGAGGTGGAGCGCTTGTGTGCGCCGGATGCAGACCTGAGCGAATTCGACACGACGCCGGTCAAATCCCGGACAGATGTTTTCTACCGCTATGCCGGAGAGCGTGGCTATGAATTGGTCGATGCAAAGGGGCGACCAATTTACACGTCAGTCTCCTGACGCTGAGTCGAGCGACTTCGATGGATAAATATCAGGACGATCCTATCCCGCAACCGACAAGCACGATCGGAGTCGGCAAGGATGTCGATGCGCTGCGTGCTCGAAGTGATTTACCGCAAGCACGCAGCGCATCGCTACTGACCGCGAAGAGGAGCGTCATCAAGCGGGCCGGCGGGAATACAGCGGACTTCCGCGTCTCCCTGCCACACCCGTCTTAGTAATCTCCCGCCGCCGTCAAACCGTCTCCGGCTGCCGCACAGCTTTCGCGACATTCCTCGCCATCGCCCCATTCGCAACGAAATAGGGCACCTCCACCCGCGCAAGCGCCTTGCGCCCGCGAATCTTGTCCGCGATCTTCTCGGCGATCATGATCGTCGGCGCATTCAGGTTGCCGGTCGTGATGATCGGCATGATCGACGCATCGACGACCCGCAGGCCTTCGAGCCCATGCACGCGGCCTTCTTCATCGACCACGGCCATGTCGTCATACCCCATCTTGCACGAGCACGACGGATGGAACGCGGTCTCCGCGCGGGCCCGCACGAACGCGTCGAGTTCCTTGTCCGACTTGCAGTCCGCACCCGGATTCAGCTCGCGGCCGCGATAGCGGTCGAGCGCGGGCTGCCGCATGATCTCGCGCGTCGCGCGGATCGCATCGCGGAACTCGCGCCAGTCGAGCGCTTCGGCCATGTAGTTGAACAGGATGCTCGGATGCTGGTTCGGGTCGCGCGAGCGCAGCTTCACGCGGCCGCGGCTCGGCGAGCGCATCGAGCCGACGTGCGCCTGGAAGCCGTGCATCTCGATCGCGTTCGAGCCGTTGTAATTGATCGCAACGGGCAGGAAGTGATACTGGATGTTCGGCCACAGATCGTCGTCGCGCGTGCGAATGAAGCCGCCCGCCTCGAAGTGGTTGCTCGCGCCGAGGCCCGTGCCGTTCAGCATCCATTCAAGGCCGATCTTCGGCTGGTTCCACCATTTGAGCGCCGGATACAGCGACACCGGCTCCTTGCACTCGTACTGGATGTACATCTCCAGGTGGTCCTGCAGGTTCTGGCCGACGCCGGGCAGGTCGAGCACGACCGGAATGTCGAGTTCCTTCAGCCACGCGCCGGGGCCGACGCCCGAGCGCTGCAGCAGTTGCGGCGACGCGATCGCACCGCTGCACACGAGCACTTCGCGGCGTGCATGCGCGGTCGCGCGCTCGCTGCCGCGCAGGTACGTGACGCCCGACGCGCGCTTGCCGTCGAACAGGATGCGGTCGGCGAGCGCGTGCGTGACGATCTCGAGGTTCGACCGCACCTTCGCCTGGTCGAGGTAGCCGCGCGCGGTGCTCGCGCGGCGGCCCTTCGGCGTGACCGTGCGGTCCATCGGGCCGAAGCCTTCCTGCTGATAGCCGTTCAGGTCGTCGGTGCGCGGATAGCCGGCCTGCACGCCCGCGTCGACCATCGCCTCGAACAGCGGGTTCACGCCCGGCTTGCTGGTCGTGACCGACACGGGGCCGCTGCCGCCGTGATAGTCGTTCGGGCCGACGTCGCGCGTTTCGGCCTTCTTGAAGTACGGCAGGCAGTCGAGATACGTCCAGTTCTCGAGGCCCTTGTGCGTCGACCAGTTGTCGTAGTCGAGCGCGTTGCCGCGGATGTAGCACATGCCGTTGATCAGCGACGAGCCGCCGAGCCCCTTGCCGCGCCCGCATTCCATCCGGCGGTTGTCCATGTGCGGCTCGGGGTCGGTTTCGTATGCCCAGTTGTAGCGGCGCCCTTGCAGCGGATAGGCGAGGGCGGCCGGCATCTGCGTGCGGAAGTCGAAGCGGTAGTCGGGGCCACCCGCTTCGAGCAGCAGCACCGTCACGTCCGGATCTTCCGTCAGGCGCGTTGCGAGCACGTTGCCCGCGGAACCTGCGCCGCAGATGATGTAGTCGTATTCGCGTGTCGTCATGACGGTCAGTCTCCTTTCGTGATTCTCAAAACACCGGGTTGTAACGGCCGAGCTCGACCTGCACCGACTTGATTCGAGTGTAGTGTTCGAGCGTCGTGATGCCGTTCTCGCGTCCGACACCGGATTGCTTGTATCCGCCAACCGGCATTTCGGCCGGCGATTCGCCCCAGGTGTTGATCCAGCAGATGCCGGCTTCGAGGCGATGGATCGTGCGGTGCGCGCGCGACAGGTTCTCGGTCACGACGCCGGCCGCGAGGCCATAGTGCGTGTCGTTCGCGCGGGCAATCACTTCGTCCTCCGATTCGAAATCGAGGATGCTCATCACCGGCCCGAAGATTTCTTCGCGGACGATCTTCATGTCGTCGCGGCAATCGCCGAACACGGTCGGCGCGACGTACTGGCCGCTGCCGAAGTGGCCGTCGGTCAGGCGCGTGCCGCCCGCGAGCAGCTTCGCGCCTTCCGCCTTGCCGCTCTCGATGAAGCCGAGCACCTTGTCGAGCTGCGCGGCCGACACGAGCGGGCCGAAGTTGGTATCGGCATCGGTCGGCTTGCCGACGCGGATGCGCTTCACGCGTTCGAGCACGCGCTGCGTGAACGCATCCTTGATCGAACGGTGCACGAACACGCGCGTGCCGTTCGTGCAGACCTGGCCCGAGCTGAAGAAGTTGGCGGTGACCGCGATGTCGGCCGCGCGGTCGAGGTCCGCATCGTCGAACACGATCAGCGGCGACTTGCCGCCGAGCTCCATCGTCACTTCCTTCAGCGACGACGCGCCGGCCAGCGACATCACCTTCTTGCCGGTCTCGACGCCGCCCGTGAACGACACCTTCGCGATGTCCGGGTGGCCCGTCAGCAGCGCGCCGACCGAGCCGTCGCCCTGCACGACGTTGAACACGCCGGCCGGCACGCCGGCTTCCGTATAGATTTCCGCGAGCTTGAGCGCGGTGAGCGGCGTGACTTCGCTCGGCTTGAACACCATTGCGTTGCCTGCGGCGAGCGCGGGTGCCGTCTTCCAGCATGCGATCTGGATCGGGTAGTTCCATGCGCCGATGCCCGCGCACACGCCGAGCGGCTCGCGGCGCGTATAAACGAACGACTCGGCGCGCAGCGGCACCTGCAGCCCTTCGATCGCGGTCGCGAGGCCCGCGTAGTACTCGATCACGTCCGCGCCGGTGACGATGTCGACGGCGAGCGTTTCGCCGATCGGCTTGCCCGTGTCGCGCGTTTCCAGTGCGGCGAGTTCGTCGTTGCGCTCGCGCAGCAGGTCGACGGCGCGGCGCAGGATGCGCGAGCGCTGCATCGCGGTCATCGCGGCCCATTCACGCTGGCCTTCCTGCGCGGACGCGACCGCGCGGTCGACGTCGGCGGCGCTCGCCTGCTGCACTTGCGCCAGCAGTTCGCCGGTGGCGGGATCGAAGGTGTCGAAAGTCTTGCCGCTCGTGGCGTCGACGTAACCGCCGCCGATGTAGAGGCGCTGCAAACCGTATACGGACATGAGGATCTCCTAGAGGGCGACTGCGTGGCGCGTCAGGCGGACGCGAGCAGCAGGTCGATGTAATCGTGGGTGAGCTTCAATGCAGCCCGGGTGTCGATCGGGCCGCCGGCGAGCGCGCCGCGCAGCCACAGGCCGTCGATCAGCGCGGCGAGGCCGCTGGCGGCTTCGCGCGCCTTCGCTCGGGGCAGCGCCTTCGCGAATTCCGCGCACAGGTTCGAATGGAGGCGCCGCGTGTTGACGTGCTGCAGGCGCTTGAGCATCGGGTCGTGCATGCTCTGCGACCAGAACGCGAGCCATGTCTTCATCACGGGCGCACTGACCTGCGTGTCGTCGAAGTTCGCGGCGGCGATTGCACGCAGCCGCGAACGCGGGTCCTTGCGCGTACCGCCGCGGCGGCGCGTGGTGGCCGACCACAGATCGCGCAGCACGTGCCGCATCGTCGCTTCGAGCAGGCCGTCCTTGTCGCCGAAGTAGTGGCTGACGATGCCCGTCGAGATGTTCGCGCGTTGCGCGACTGAGGCGAGCGTCGTGCCGGGCAGGCCCGCCTCGTCGATCGAGCGCAGCGTGGCGTCGATCAACTGTGCGCGGCGAATCTCCCGCATTCCGACTTTCGGCATCGCGACTCCCTTCGCCCGGACGGGCCGTCCATGGAAGTCGAGAGCTTAGCGGTTTTTTATTGATCGTTCAATCAACAAAAAATCGGGGTCTGACGGTGAGCGCGAGTGTCCGGCGGTGAGCGCGGCCCCCGCTCGCGCGTTGTGCAGGTGCGGAAAAATAATTGAAAGATGATTAAAAAAGCTGGAGTTTGTTTAAAACGCATTCTGAAGCGAGCAATCAATCGGGTTAATCATTGCGGGTGCCGAAGCGATTACGGAATGAAAGAGTATTGAGCTGTGTGATATTCGATGAAACAGGGAAGTCGGCCTGCGAAGCGGTGTCACGATTCATTCATGAAAATCCGTTTTAAATAATCGAATTAAACGAAGTAAATCATTGATTTTAAAGGGGTGCGGGTCTGTTGAGTGGATGTGGATCACCGCTCCGCAAACGATTGCGCTCACCCTCGAAAGCATTCCGCTTACCATAAAAAATGCGGGAATAATTTGAATCTGCCGAATTTCCTAACAGAGTAGAGGATATCGTTGGAATGACTTGAGTCAGTAATATTGTCCGTATTAGTATGGCGCCGCACTACGAGGAATGAATCTATGCCGCCGGTATTGCCGCGGTGCATTGGCCAATCGCGCGATTCGGGTTGCGCGCAAACAACCGGCGCAGTCATTGCGCACCTGCAGCATGCCGCGACGTCGAGACGCCGCATCCACCGGAGAACGACGATGCTGACCGAAAAACACGTGGTCCCGCTGCCGAATGGTCTGAAGGTCTACGTCGAACGGAACGTGTTCGACCCGGCGTTCGACACGGCGATGCTCGTCAACGGCGCGCTCGCGACGACCGCGTCGTTCGGGCAGACCGTCCAGTATCTCGGCGAGCGGATCAACACGATCTGCTTCGACCTGCCGTATGCGGGGCAGTCGCGTCAGCACAACCCGGGCTGCTTCATCCTGACGAAGGACGACGAAGCCGCGATCCTGCAGCATCTGGTCGAACGGTTCGCGCCGTCGTACCTCGTGTCGGTGTCGTGGGGCGGCGTCGCGTCGCTGTTCGCGCTTGCGCGCGGCTGCCCGAGCGTGCGGCGCGCGGCGATCTGCTCGTTCTCGCCGTTCCTGAACGACGCGATGGTCGACTACGTGACGCGCGCCCGCGACCACATCGCGGCCGGCGAGAACCTGAAGGCCGCGCAGCTGCTGAACGATACCGTCGGCCGCTACCTGCCGCGCATCATGAAGCTGTACAACTACCGCTATCTCACGCGCCTGCCGCGCGACGAGCAGGACCAGGTCGCGTTTCACGTCGACCAGATCCTGTCGCTGCAGCCCGAGCGCTACCTCAGCGAGTTCTCGAACATCGGCTGCGAGCTGCTGTTCCTGAACGGCGAGCGCGACGAATACACGACGCCCGCCGACGTGCGCCAGCTCGGCGCGCACGTGCCGCGCGCGCGGTTCGCGACGGTGCCGGACGCCGGCCATTTCCTCGACATCGAAGGCCGCGCGCAGCGCGAATACACGCGCTCGGCGCTGCTCGACTTTTTCTGCGGCGGGTCGTCGCTGGCTGCCGGCATCGCGCTGGCCGCCGCGCAGGCGTGCGTGCCTGCACCGATGCACGCGCTGTCGTCGTGACACCGCACGCCGGGCGGCCGGTACGCCGGACGCAATCGAATTCCCATCCCAACGAGGCAGGCCAGCCGTGAATATCGTTCAGACCATCGCCATCGTCGTTCCGTGGGCCGCGTGGCTCGCCTACTGGATCGCCACCTCGCACGGCGCGAAGACGACCGTGCGCAAGGAAGCGTCGCGCTCGCGCACGCTGCAGTCGATTCCGCTGATCGTCGGCGGCGCGCTGATCATCCTGCCCGATCCGTCGTGGCAGGCGCTCGTGCCCGACTGGCAGCGCTTCGGCCTGCAGGCGCAGGGCGGGCTCGCGGTGCTGGTGGTCGGCCTGCTGTTCTCGGTGTGGGCGCGGCTGCACCTCGGCACGAACTGGAGCGTGTCGGTCACGCTGAAGGAAGACCATGAACTCGTCCGCACGGGGCCGTATGGGCTCGTGCGTCACCCGATCTACACGGGCTGCCTGATCGCGCTCGTCGGCGCCGCGCTGATCGGCGGCGAATGGCGCGGCGCGATCGGCGTGCTGCTCGTGTTCGCGTCGCTCGCGTACAAGGTGCGCGTCGAGGAGAGCTGGCTGACCGGGTATTTCGGGCCGGCGTACACGCAGTATCGCCGCGAGGTCGCGGCGTTGATTCCCGGCTTCTACTGACACCCGCGAGGCGCGCGATGGCGAAGATGATCGTGACCGCGATCGGTTCGGCGGGCGACGTGCATCCGCTGCTCGGCGTCGCGCGCACGCTCGCGGCGCGCGGTCACGACGTCGTGTTCTGCACGCACGCGCCGTTCGAGGCGGTCGTGCGCCGTTGCGGGTTCGCGTTCGTGCCGATCGGCTCCGCGGCCGAATACGAGGCCGCGATGGCGAACCCCGCGCTGTGGGATTCGCGCACGTCGTTTCGCACGCTGTGGCAGGTGATCGCGCCGACGCTGCGCCCGCATTACGACGCGCTGCGCGCGCTGACCGACGACGATACGGTGCTCGTCGGCACGCTGTGGGCGTTCTCCGCGCGCTTCATGCAGGAATTGCACGGCACGCCGTACGTGTCGGTGCAGGTGTCGCCGTCGACGCTGCTGTCCGCGCATGCGCCGCCGACCCACCCGCGCCTGACGATTCCCGCGCGCTGGCCGTTGCCGGTGAAGGCGGCGCTGATGACGCTGATCGAGCGGCAGGTGCTCGATCGCACCTGCGGCCCCGCACTCAACACGGTGCGCCGCGCGCTCGGGCTCGCGCCCGCGCGGCGCGTGCTGGGCCGCTGGCTGCATTCGACCGACGGCGTGCTGTGCCTGTTTCCCGGCTGGTTCGCGCCGCCGCAGCCGGACTGGCCGTCGAATCATCTGCAAAGCGGCTTCCCGTTGTTCAACGATATTGCGACTCCCGAAGAAGATGTGGCACTCGATGCGTATCTCGCGGCCGGTGAACCCCCGGTCGTGTTCACGGCCGGTTCGACACGCGTCGATCACGCGGCCTATGCGCGCGCGGTGGCGGACGCGCTGCGCGCGACCGGCGCGCGCGGGATCCTGCTGACGCCGCACGATGCGGCGCCGGACAGCGACCAGTTGCTCGTGCGCCGCTTCGTGCCGATGCGCACGCTGCTGCCGCGCTGCCGCGCACTCGTGCATCACGGCGGGATCGGCACGGCGGCGCTTGCGTTCGAAGCCGGGATCGCGCAGGTCGTCACGCCGTTCGCGCACGATCAGTTCGACAACGCACAGCGGGTCGCCGTGAGCGGCTGCGGCGTGCGGGTCGACGGCCCGATCGATGGCGCGCGGCTCGGCGCGGCGCTCGCGCGCGTGCTCGATGAGCCCGCGATTGCCGCGCACGCGACGCGTACACGCGCACTGCTGGCGGCCGAGCGGGATGGTTGCGAAGCCGCCGCCGATTTCATCGAACGGTTCGCGCCGACGCGCGGGCGAGCGGCCGCGCGGCCCGAAGTCGCGGTGGCCGGCGCATGAGCACCGCGTCGCCGCTTCGCGACGGGCCCGTCGCGCCATCCGCGTTCGACGTGCCGGCCCCCGCGCCGGCCGCGCAGCCGGTGCGCGGTATCCGGCTCGCGCTGCTGACGTTCGCGCTGTCGCTCGCGACTTTCATCGAGGTGCTCGATTCGACCGTGACGAACGTCGCGGTGCCGGCGATCTCCGGCAGTCTCGGCGTCTCGAACAGCCAGGGCACGTGGGTAATCAGCTCGTATTCGGTCGCGGCCGCGATCGCGGTGCCGCTGACGGGCTGGCTTGCGCGCCGTGTCGGCGAGTTGCGGCTGTTCGTCGGCGCGGTGCTGCTGTTCACGCTGACGTCGCTGCTGTGCGGGCTCGCGCGCGACCTGCACGTGCTGGTGATCTGTCGCGCGCTGCAGGGGCTGTTTTCGGGGCCGATGGTGCCGCTGTCGCAGACGATCCTGCTGCGCACGTTCCCGCCGGACAAGCGCACGATCGCACTCGCGCTGTGGGCGATGACGGTGCTGCTCGCGCCGATCTTCGGGCCGGTGGTCGGCGGCTGGATCGTCGACAACTTCTCGTGGCCGTGGATCTTCCTGATCAATTTGCCGATCGGGCTGTTCTCGTTCGCGGTCTGCACCGCGATGCTGCGCCCGGATGCGCAACGCGGCGCGGCCGGCCCGGTCGACGTGCCGGGCATCGTGCTGCTGGTGATCGGTGTCGGCTCGCTGCAGGCGATGCTCGATCTCGGCCACGATCGCGGTTGGTTCGGGTCGCCGCTGATCGTCACGCTCGCGGTGGTCGCGGGGCTGTCTATCGTGTCGCTGCTGATCTGGGAGGCGGGCGAAGCGCATCCCGTCGTCGATCTGAGCCTGTTCCGCGATCGCACGTTCTCGTTCTGCGTGCTGATCATCTCGCTCGGGATGATGAGCTTCTCGGTGGTCGGCGTCGTGTTCCCGCTGTGGATGCAGGCCGTGATGGGCTACAACGCGTTTCACGCGGGGCTCGCCACCGCGTCGCTCGGCGTGCTCGCGCTGGTGTTCTCGATCGTCGTCGGGCTCCATGCGCATCGCTTCGACGCACGCGTGCTCGCGACCTTCGGCTTCCTCGTGTTCGCGGCCGTGCTCGCGTGGGATGCGCATTTCACGCTGAAGATGACGTTCGCGCAGATCGCCGCGCCGGGGCTGATCCAGGGGATCGGGCTGCCGTGCTTCTTCATTCCGCTGACCGCCGCGACGCTGTCGCGCATTCCGGACGACCGGCTCGCGGCTGCGTCGAGCCTGTCGAACTTCCTGCGCACGCTGTCGGCCGCGTTTGGCACCGCGATGAGCGTGACGCTGTGGGACAACCGTGCGACCTATCACTACGACGTCGTGTCGCAATCCGTCACGCAGGCATCGGCGAATACGCAGCGCTTCGTGCACACGCTGAACGGGATGGGGGTGGACGGCGTGCGCGAGCTATCCACGCTGCACCAGGTCGTGATGCAGCAGGCGTACATGATGGCGACCAACGACATGTTCTGGATGGCGAGCATGACGTGTCTCGCGCTCGCGGCGATGATGTGGCTGACGCGGCCAAAGCGCGGCGCGGCCGCGTCGTTCGGGCATTGAGGAGAGGAACATGACGACACTCGGCGCACTCGTGATCCTGTATCACCCGAGCGATGCACAGCTCGACGCGCTCGGCGCGTGGCGGCATGCGTGCGACGCATTGCTCGTCGTCGACAACACGCCGCAGCCCGATGCGCGCGCCCGCGCGCTGTGCGCGCGCGAAGGCATCGCGCTGCTGCATCACGGCAACCGCGGCGGGATCGCGGGCGCGTACAACGCGGGGCTTGCGGTGCTGTTTCGCGACTGCATCGATGCCGTTGCGCTGTTCGACCAGGATTCGTCGGTGCCGGCCGCGTATTTCCCCGCGATGCGCGACGTCTGCGCGGGGCTCGCGGGGCGCGCGTTCCTGGCCGGCCCGCGCATCTTCGACGAGAACGCGCGCAGCTTCCTGCCTGAACTGTCGACCAACGGGATCGGGCTGCGCCGCCTGCGCATCGAGCCGGGCGCGCCGCTGCAGCGCTGCGCGTTCCTGATCTCGTCGGGCTGCGTCGTGTCGCGCATCGCGTTCGACGTGCTCGGCCGCTTCGACGAGACGCTGTTCATCGATCACGTCGACACCGAATACAGCTTCCGCGCGCTGGCGCGCAACGTGCCGCTCTATGTCGTGCCGTCGCTGGTGCTGCCGCACCGGATCGGCGCGAAGCAGCGTCACGCGATCGGCCCTTTTGAAATGACGTCGATGAATCACTCGTGGCAACGGCGCTACTACAGCGCACGCAATGCGGTACAGCTCGGGATGCAGTACGGGCTGCGCTTTCCGGTGGCGATCGTGCCGAACCTGCTGACCGTGTGGCAGGTCGTGCAGATCGCGCTCGTCGAACGCGACAAGCGCGCGAAGCTCGCCGGCATCCTGTTCGGCGTCGCGGACGGCCTGTTCGGCCGGCTCGGCCCGCTCGAGCGCACGCGGCCGCGTCTGGCCGCGCGTGCGCAGCGCGTTCAGCAGGGATGAGGGGCGCGATGCGGCGGGTGAAAAAGACGGTGGATCGGGCGCGTGGCGTGAAGGGCGGTTCGATGATGATCGTCGCCGCGGCGGTGTCGCTGGCGTTGAGCGGATGCGTGCCGTCGGGCTTCCTGCCGTCGCTGTCGTTGCGCGCGCCGGCCGACGATGCGCTCGCGCATACGGCCGGCCCCGGCGTGAACGGCGCGTGGCCCGCGCCCGACTGGGTGAAGCAGTTGCGGGATCCGCAACTCGACGCACTGGTCGCCGAGGCATCGCAGCACAACCCCGACCTGCAGGTCGCGCAGGCGCGGCTGCGGATCGCGCAGGCGCAGCTTCAGCAGTTCGATTCGTTGACGGGGCTGACGGGCACGGCCGGCGCGACGGTCAGCCGCGCGCGCATGCCGAAGCCGGGCAACGACGTCGCGGACGTATCGGCCGGCGGCTATCGTGTACCCGTCGAGATCTTCGGCGATCCGAACACCTCGCCATCGTCGGTGTTCGTCGGGCTGACCTACCAGCTCGACCTGTGGGGGAAGAACCGCGCCGCGACGAAAAGCCTGATGTCGCTGCGCGAAGCGGCACGGGTCGAGGCCGAGCAGGTGCGGCTCACGCTCGCGGTGGCGATCGTCACCGTGTACTGCCAGCTCGATCAGGCGTATGCGACGCAGGAGCTGCTGCAGCAGAAACTGAAGGTCAGCCAGCGCGTGACGACCGTGTTGCGCGAGCGCACCGCGCGCGGGCTCGACAACGCATACGACGCGAGCGACGCATCGATCAAGCGCAGCAAGCTGCTCGCGCAGATCGCGCTGAACGACGAGCAGATCAAGCTCGCGCAATTGCAGCTCGGCGTGCTGTCGGGCCGCGGCCCCGAGCGCGGGCTCGCGCTGCAACGGCCGCGCGTCGGCGCGTTCGCGGGCGGCGCGCTGCCCGCGCGGCTGCCGGCCGATCTCCTGGGCCGCCGGCCCGACATCGTCGCTGCGCGGTTGCGCGTCGAAGCCGCGTTCGCGAATGCCGATTCGACGCGCGCGCAGTTCTATCCGGACGTGAACCTCGTCGCGCTCGGCGGCGTGTTCGCGCTGACGCCCGCGTCGCTGTTCTCGCGCGATGCGCTCGCCGGTTCCATCGGCCCGGCGATCTCGCTGCCGATCTTCGATCGCGGCCGGCTGAAGGCGAAGCTCGGTGCGGATGTCGCGCAGGCCGACGTCGCGATCGGGTTGTACAACAAGACCGTCGACGATGCGCTCGGGCAGGTCGCGCAGATCGTCACGTCGCTGCAGACGTCGCAGACACTCGTCGCGGAGCAGCAGGACGCGGTCGCGGCCGCGCAGAAGATCGTCGAGATCGCGACCGACCGTCACCGGCGCGGCGTGCTGATGCAGAAGGACGTGGATGTCGCGGATCTCACGCTGATCGACGAGCGCGCGCAGATGATCGCGTTGCTCGGCCGGCAGCGGACGCTGCGCGTCGGGCTGATCGGCGCGCTGGGCGGCGGGTTCGATGCGGGCGCAACGGTCGCGCAGGCGCCGGCCGGGCATCGGGCGCGTGGCGGGGCGGCGAAGCGAGGCGCTTCGACTGTCGCGCCCGCTGCGACCGTCACGCCCGCGTCGACCGCTGCCGCGACCGCGACCGCGAGCCGGTCGACGACGGGGCCGTCGGCCGATGCGCGGGCGGCGAGTGCGGCCGTGCCGCCGGCCGTCGTTGCATCGAATGCGGGGACTGCACGACGCGACGACGTGGCACACACGCCGGCTGTCGGCACGACGCTTCGCGCTAATCCCGTTCTCGCGCGCGCGGCTGCGGCGAATCCGGCGCCGAGCCCGTCGGTCATGCCGCCGATCCCCCTGTTCCAGCACGATCGTCTGATCGTTACGCAAAGCGACTGATGCACCACGACAACCTTCATACCGCCGCGCCGCCGGCTGCCCTGAACGACCCGGCACTCGACGCGCGCCGCGCGACGCGCCGCAAGCGCTTCATCGTGTTCTTCGCGGTCGTGCTGGTGGCCGCGCTTGCATGGATCGCGTACTGGCTGCTGAGCGATCGCTATTACGAAGACACCGACGACGCATACGTCGCCGGCAGCATCGTCCAGGTCGCCGCGCAGATCCCCGGATCGGTGACCGACGTCGTGGTCGCCGATACGCAGGCCGTGCGCGCCGGCCAGACGCTCGTGAAGCTCGACGACACCGAGGCGTCGGTCGCGTTCGCGCAGGCGAAGGCGCAGCTCGCACAGGCCGTGCGGCAGGTTGCGAACGCGAAGATCTCGAACACGATGTACGTCGAGGCCGTGAACGCGCGGCGCGCCGACCTGTCGCTCGCGCAGCGCGCGTTCGCCGCACGCTCGGGCGCGTCGGTCGAGATCGTCGCTCCCGAGGAACTCGCGCGTGCGCGAGCGGCGGTCGCCGGCGCCCAGGCGAATCTCGCGGCCGCGCAGGCGCAGCTCGACGCGGCACGCGCGCTCGGCAGCAAGCTGCCCGTCGACGAAAACCCGGCCGTCGTGCAGGCGGCCGCGCAGTTCAAGCTCGCGTACCGGAACCTGAAGCGCACGACGATCGTCGCCCCGGTCGACGGCACGATCGGGCAGCGCTCGGTGCAGGTCGGCCAGCAGGTCGGGCCCGGCGTGCCGCTGATGTCGATCGTGCAGCTCAATCAGCTGTGGATCGAGGCGAATTTCAAGGAAGGGCAGATTCGCCACATGCGCATCGGGCAGCCGGTCGAGATCGTGTCGGATCTGTACGGTTCGCGCGTGAGCTATCGCGGCCGCGTACAGGGCTTCTCGGCGGGCACCGGCAGCGCGTTTTCGATGCTGCCGTCGCAGAATGCGGCCGGCAACTGGATCAAGGTCGTGCAGCGCGTGCCGGTCGTGATCGCGATCGAGCCGCGCGATCTCGCCGCGCATCCGCTGCGCGTCGGGCTGTCGATGCGCGCGACGGTCGACACGCACGATCGCAACGGCCACGCGCTCGACAGCGAGCCGCCGACGCCGGCCGTCAGCACGCGCGTGCACGACGGCGTCGCGAGCGAAGCGGAAAGCGCCGCCGCCGCGATCATCCGCGAGAATCAGGGCGGGTAGCGCCTGCCCCAAGGCGGGGGAGGCCGGTCGTCAGGACCGGCCCGCCCGCCGGCGCGTCACGCTGCGGGTGAATGCCGCGTGCGCCACCTTCCCGTCGTTTCCCGCCCGACTTTCGGTTTTCCGCCATCGATGTCGGCGCCGTTCAAACGCATGTCGCGTTTGAGACATCGGCGCCCCTGCCTCCGGGACTACTCTCGAACAGCACGTTGCGCGTGCGCCGCATGAGCCGGCGCGCCGCGGCGCCATCCAACGAGACATGGAGACAATACGATGAGCAGCAATCGAGGTGTCGTCTATCTTGGGCCGGGCCAGGTCGAAGTTCAGAAAATCGATTATCCGAAGATGGTCGATCCGACCGGCCGTGCAATCGGCCACGGCGTGATCCTGAAAGTGGTCAGCACGAACATCTGCGGTTCCGACCAGCACATGGTGCGCGGCCGCACGACCGCGCCGGTCGGCCTCGTGCTCGGTCACGAGATCACGGGCGAAGTGGTCGAGATCGGCCGCGACGTCGAGACGCTGAAACTCGGCGATCTCGTGTCGGTGCCGTTCAACGTGGCATGCGGCCGCTGTGCGATGTGCAAGGACACGCATACGGGCGTGTGCCTGAACGTGAACCCGTCGCGTGCGGGCGGCGCCTACGGCTACGTCGACATGGGCGGCTGGATCGGCGGCCAGGCCGAGTACGTGCTGGTGCCGTACGCGGATTTCAACCTGCTGAAATTCCCCGATCGCGATCAGGCTATGTCGAAGATCCGCGATCTGACCTGCCTGTCCGACATTCTGCCGACCGGTTATCACGGTGCGGTGAGCGCGGGCGTGAAGCCGGGCTCGACGGTCTATATCGCGGGTGCGGGCCCGGTCGGGATGGCGGCGGCGGCATCGGCGCGCCTGCTCGGCGCGGCGGTGACGATCGTCGGCGACATGAACGCGGAACGCCTCGCGCATGCGCGGGCGATGGGCTTCGAGACGGTCGACCTGTCGAAAGATGCCTCGCTCGGCGAGCAGATCGAGCAGATCCTCGGCGTGCCGGAGATCGACTGCGCGGTCGACTGCGTCGGCTTCGAGGCGCATGGGCACGGCTCGTCGGGCCATTCGGAAGAAGCGCCCGCGACGGTGCTGAACTCGCTGATGGAAATCACGCGGCCGGCCGGCGCGATCGGCATTCCGGGCCTGTACGTGACGGACGATCCGGGCGCGAAGGACAAGGCCGCGCAGCACGGCAGCCTGAGCATCCGCTTCGGCCTCGGCTGGGCGAAGTCGCACTCGTTCTTCACGGGCCAGACGCCGGTGCTGAAGTACAACCGTAACCTGATGCAGGCGATCCTGTTCGATCGGCTGCCGATCGCGAAGATCGTCAACGTCGAAGTGATCTCGCTCGACCAGGCGCCGGAAGGCTACAAGAAGTTCGACGGCGGCGCGCCGCGCAAATTCGTCATCGACCCGCACGGGTTGCTGGCGGCGTAACGCGACCGACCACCACGCGGCAATCGAAGGGGCCGGGGCGCTTGAGCGCCCCGGCCCTTTGTGCATTCGGGAATGCGTGCGCTCAGCGCCCGCGATAGCGCCGGGCGAGCAGCTCACGCGTGAACGATCGACCGGGCGACGTTCGCCCGGCTCCGTTCACGCGGTGCGCTCCATCGCGGCGTCGTACTGACCGCGGCAGGCCGCACCGTTCAGGCGTGCGCGCAGCAGCAACACATCCTGCGCGGCGCGTACGTTGGCCGCCTGTCCCTTCCACGCGGCCAGCGGCGGCTCCTGCAGTGCGCGCCCATAGGAAAAGCTCAGCAGCCACGGCCGCCCGGCAATGCGATTCATCGCGTCGAGATGCGCTGTCGCTTCCTCGGGCGTCTGTCCGCCGGACAGGAAGAAGATGCCGGGCACTTCGGCCGGCACGGCGCGGCGCAACAGGCGCACCGTTGCCTCCGCGACTTCGGCGGGGGCCGGCTGTGCGGTGTGCGTGCTGCCCGCGACGACCATGCTCGGCTTGAGCAACATGTGCGCCAGCACGACCCGGTGCCGGTGCAGCGCGTCGAACACGGCGTGCAGCACGGCGTCGGTCACTTGCGCGCAGCGGCCGATCGAATGATCGCCGTCCATCAGCACTTCCGGCTCGACGATCGGCACGACGCCGGCCTCCTGGCAGATCGCCGCATAGCGCGCCAGCGCTTCGGCGTTTGCCTGGATCGCCGCATGGCCCGGCAGCGTGGCGGACACGTTGTACACCGCGCGCCATTTCGCGAACCGCGCGCCTTGCCGCTGGTAGCCGTCGAGGCGCGCCGCAAGCCCATCGAGCCCTTGCGTGATTTCGTCGCCGGGCGCGAGCGCGAGCGGGATCTTGCCCGCGTCGACCTTGATGCCGGGCACGATCTGCTGGCGAGCGGCGAGTTCGGGCAACGGCGTGCCGTCGTCCGCACATTGCCCTAGCGTCTCTTCGTACAGGATCACGCCGCTGACGAATTCACCGAGGCCCGGCGTCGACAGCAACAGGGTGCGCCATGCGCGGCGGTTCTCTTCGGTCGATTCGACCGCGATCGTCTTGAAGCGCTTCGCGATGGTCGGCCCGCTTTCGTCGGCCGCCAGCAAGCCTTTGCCATCCTGAACGAGTGCCTGGATCGTCGCCTGGAGTGCGCTCTCGGTGCTCATGGAATTCCTCCGCTGAAACCGCCACGCGGCCGTGCCGGCCGCTCGCTGTTCACTTCGTCACATTGTCACGCCGCCTGCCGATTTCATTCTTTGTCGCGCACCGGCCAGAACGCAAGGCGCGTGCCGCGCCTGATTGGCGCGCGCTCGGGTGGCATCGTCCGTGCCAGGGCTGGTGCGTGTGCCGTTGCCGCGAGGCCGGCGCACCGATGGGCTGCATCGCGTGTTCGACCGCGGGCGTCCGCGGTTGGCCGTCGTTGAGGCGCATGGATGGAAATCACGCGGCCGGCCGATGCGATCGGCATCCCGGGCCGGTACGTGACGGACGATCCGGGCGCGAAGGACAAGGCCGCGCAGCACGGCAGCCTGAGCCTCCGCTTCGGCCTCGGCTGGGCGAAGTCGCACGCCGCGCGGCCCGGAACGCTGGCGCCCGGCGATCCCGGCCGTCCGAAATTGCTGCGATAATCATCGCCCGTTCCCGACCCCACCGCCGCCGTCCGGCGGCACATCCACGGATGGCCAAGTCACTTCCCCTCGCAGCGTTGCACACGTTCGTCGAAGTGGCGCGCTGCGGCAGCATGAAACAGGCGGCCGACCAGCTCTGCATTTCTCCGGGCGCCGTCAGCCAGCATGTCCGCAATCTCGAGGATCGCCTCGCCGTGCGCCTGTTCGAGCGCACCGGCCGCGAACTCGAGTTGACCGGCACGGGCCGTGCGCTGTTCGACCAGCTCGCCGGCGGCTTCAACGAGATCGAGGCCGCGTGGGCGAACGTGCACGGCGCCAATCGGCGCGTCGTCCGCCTCGCGGTGACGACCACCGCGTCCTTCGCGAACACGTGGCTCGTGCAGCGCCTCGGCGGGTTCAATGCCGCGTACCCCGAAATCGAAATCACGGTCGAGACGCGCGGGCAACTGGTCGACTTGCGTCGCGACTATGTCGACGTCGCGATCCGGCACGGGTTGGGCCGCTATCCCGGACACGCGTCGTTCCGCATCTGGACGCCCGAGCTGTGGCCCGTGTGCAGCCCGCTACTGCTCGATCCCGCCCGTCCGGTCGCCACGCCGGCCGACTGCCTGTCGTACCCTCTGCTGCAGGACGCGGATCGTGCCGACTGGGCGCTGTGGCTGCGCGCGCAGGGGATCGAGGATGCCCGTGCGCCGCGCGGCGCGAGCTTCAGCGAGGATGCGTTGCTGATCAAGGCGGCGGTCGCCGGGCAGGGCATGGCGCTGGTGCGCGACATCTATGCGCGGGACGAAGTCGCGGCCGGCCGGCTGGTACGTGTGCTCGCACGGCCCTGGCCGACCGAATTGTCCTACTACGTCGTGTGCAGCGAAGCGCGCCAGCACGAGTGGAAGATCGCCGCGTTCCGCGACTGGCTCGCGAGCGAGATCGGCAGCCGCGACGACGGCCCGCGCGATCTACTGGCGTGACCCGCGCACGGCGTTGGCCGCGAACCCCTTGAGCTTGCCGGTCGCGAGCGCGGTGCCGAGCAGGATGATTGCGCACCCGGCGACCGTCTGCACCGAGATCGTCTCGTGCAGGAAGATCGCCCCCCATACGACACCGAAGATCGGGATCAGGAACGTGACCGACGCGGCATATTGCGCGCCCGCATGGCGGATCAGCCCGAAATACAGCAGGTAGGCGACGGCCGTGCAGATCGAGCCGAGCAGCACCACTGCGATCCACGCAGACGTGTGAACGGGGCCGTGCGGCCACATCGGCAGCGCGAGCGGCACGAGCGCGACCGCTGCGAACAACTGGCTGCCGAATGCCGACACGAACGGCCTGACGTTCGCCAGCTTGCGCTTCGAGTAATGCGCGGCGAACCCGTACGACAGCGTCGCGAGCATCGCCGCGGCGATCGCGCGCGGTGCGCCTGGTGTACCGGCACCGACCGCCGAACCGGCGAGCACGACGACGCCGGCAAAGCCCAGCGCGAGACCGAGCGCCTGCGGCTTCGTCAGCGGCGCGCGCAGCCACACGTACGCGACGATCGCGGTCCATAGCGGTGTCGTCGCATTCAGGATCGAATCGGTGCCGGCCGACACGAACAGCGCCGCGTAGGTCAGCAGGCAGAACGGCAGCGCCGAATTCGCGATGCCGACGACGAACAGCGGCACCAGATGCGAGCGGAATTCCTGTCGCGCCTGCGCGTGGCGCAGCACCGGCGACAACAGCACGGCCGCGATCGCGACGCGCAGCGCGATCAGCGGGACGACACCGAATTCCGGTGCGCCCATGCGCATGAACAGGAAGGACGCGCCCCAGATGGCAGCCAGGGTCACGAGCTGTAGTGCATTCATCGACGACTCCGTTCGGTGGATCGGGCGACCGGCCGGAACGCGATACGCGCCGGCGCGGGCGAATGACCCATTGAACGTCACGCGCGAGCCGCGACGCAAACGAGGTTTTGTGACGGGCGGTTTAGAAAAATGAATCGACGGACACGCATGCACGGACTGCGCATGTGCGCTCAGTGGCCGCGATAGAGCTGCGCGATTTGCGTATTGCTGGCGGTGGCACGTCGCGCATGCACGGTGTGCACGCTCACGCGGTGGAATGCGCGGGCACGATGCGCGGCACTGCGGCTGGCCTTCCAGTCCGCCAGGCGAACCGTGGCGGTGGGGGGCGACCGGTCGCGGGCACGCATGGCTGGCACAGCTCGCGCGACGGCCGCCCGTCCGGCCGATTCGCCGAGATCCGGGCTGTCCTGCCGGGCGGCCGCCACCTGCGTTCCGTCAGTCGAATGAAACGGATAGACGGGCGCCGGCAAGACCGGCAGCACGGGATCGTTCGACGCGTACGGGCCGGCATCGCTTGCCGTCACGCCCGAACCATTCGAACCGCGACAGACCGGATCGGCCTTGCAGGTCCGGTCGACCGTCACGTAGCCGCCGACCAGCAGTACGAGCGTCAGGATGCTCAGGATCGGTGCGCTCGATGCGCGCGGCCGCCGGAACGCCGCGTTGCGCAGCGCCCGTGCGACGCGCGATGACCACGTATGAAAGGAGTGCGCCGCATGGGGGGCATGCGAGTCGTCCGAGGCCTGGCGCACCGGGTCGAACGGCCAGTTCCGCTGGCCGCAGACGGGGCAGTGCTCGAGTGCGCGGAAGGCCACGAAGCCGCATTCCCTGCAGCGGCAGCAGGTGGTGCGCCGCGCTTCGGCTCGCGCGTTCAGGATCGCACGCCAGTCGTCGCGCGCGCGGCTTGTCCGGTTGGGCAGGACTCGCATCGCTGGAAGCGGGTGGGCGCCGTCAACGCGGCGAACGTTCGCCGGTCGTCATGATCCGTTCCTGCCAGGCAGCCGGTCGGCCCGTGCCGGAATCCGGCGGAGCGTGCGTCGTCGAGGGTCGTTCGCATGCGGTGCTCATGAGGTTCTCCATGACGTCGGGTGCGCGGAGCGCGTTCGTCCGTGGCGGCCTACCGCTTCATTCTTGGTCGCAGGCGCGTGAAACGCAAGGCACAACAGGCCGCCGAAATTCGTCAGATCCACGCTAGCCGTCTTGCCGCTGCCGGGCCGCGAGCGTCCCGATGGTCTGCATCGCGTGCTCGACGGCCGGTGTCCACGGCCGGCCGTAATTGAGCCGAAGATAGCGGCGGAATCCGCCGGTCGCGGAAAAGATCGGCCCCGGCGCGATGCTGACGCCGCCTTCCATCGCATCGTCGAACAGATGCATCGCATCCACGCGCGGCGGCAGTTCGATCCACAGGAAATACCCGCCGCGTGGCACGAATACCTCGGTGCCGGCCGGAAAATACGCGCGCACGGCCGCGAGCATCTGCGCCTGATGCGCGGCGAGATTGCGGCGCAGCTTGCGCAGGAAGCGATCGTACGCGCCGTCGCGCAGGTAGCTCGAGATCGCCATCTGCGCGGGCACGTCGGCTGCCGGCGCACTCGCGCCTTTTGCCTGACGGATCTGCCGCACGTAGCGTCCGGCCGCGACCCAGCCGATCCGGAACCCGGGCGCGAGGCATTTCGAGAACGAACCGCAATGCAGGACGAGCCCGCTGTCGTCATACAGCTTGGCGGGGCGCGTGGGTGCCGTGCCGAAATGCAGCTCGCCGTAGACGTCGTCCTCGATCAACGGCACGTTGCGTGCCGCGAGCAGGTCGATCAGCGCACGCTTGCGCTCGTCGGTCAGTGTCGCGCCGGTCGGGTTGTGGAACGACGTCATGAACCAGCACGCGCGCACCGGATGCGTGTCGAGCGCCTGCGCGAGTGCGTCGAGGTCGAGGCCCGTGCGCGGGTCGACCGGAATCTCGACGGCCTTCAGGTGCAGGCGCTGCACGGCATGCAGCACCGCATGGAACGCGGGCCGTTCAATCGCGACGATGTCGCCGGGGCGCGTGAGCGCCTGCAGGCTCAGCGTCAGCGCTTCGAGCGCGCCGGTCGTGATGACGATCTCGTCCATCGGCAACGCCGCGCCGGCGTTCAGGTAGCGCAATGCAATCTGGCGACGCAGCGCGTCGTAGCCGGGCGGCAATCCCGAGAGCAGTTTCGTGCGGTCCATGCTGCGCGCCGCCGACGCAACGTAGCGCCACAGGCTGCTCATCGGGAACAGCGAATAGCTGGCGAATGCGGAGCCGAGTGGCACGACGTCGTCGCATTTGAGCGAATCAAGCAGACGCAACAGCGTGTCGTCGCCGCCGATGGGTGCGGCGGCCGGCTTGCGCGGCGGATCGTGGCCGAATCGAAGGTGTTTGTCTTCGAGGTTCGCAACGAAATATCCGGACCGTGCGCGCGCGACGATCAGACCCTCGCTTTCGAGCGCGTAGTACGCGCGAAACACGGTGGACGGGCTGACGCCATACGCACGGCACGCGGCACGCACGGTCGGGATGCGCGCACCGGGGGCCAGATCTCCACGCCGGATCGACTCGGAAATCGTCCGGGCGAGCATCGCATAACGCTTCATGCGTGCCTCAAGTCGAGCAGCTTTGTGCCGAAAAAAGAGTAGCACGGCGCGCGCTGCGCGACAGGCCTCGTTATCCCGTGATCCGCTTGTTTTTCACGGGCTCTGATCCTGTTTTTCGGGGCGACTCGCTGGCATGCTTTCGCCCCTCGAGCAATCTTCGTTCCCGACATTGACCGATACGGAATTCACGCTGTCCGCCGGCTGATCCGTGGCCCGTGCGCCGGTGCGTGCGAGGTCTAGTCAGCGGTGTCATGACCCTAACCGGAAACCTTCAGCGTGAAATCGAACACTCTCGTCGCAGGCCTCGTGGCCGGCCTCGCCCTCAACCTCCTCGGCGGCGCCGCGCAGGCCGCCTGCATCAGCAATCCGCCGACGCAATCCAACGCGACGTTTCCCGCCGCACTGACCGGCAAGCTCGTCTATCACAGCTACGTCAAGTACGGCGACGGCACGAGCCAGCTGTTCCTGTACGACTTCTCGGCCCATACGCTGACGCAACTGAGCAAGAGCGCATGGGGCATCACCGATCCGATGAACGGCGTGTTCAGCCCCGACGGCAAGTGGCTCGCATTCATGGGCATCAGCAACGGCGCATGGAACGTGTTCATGCTGCAGCTCGGCGCGGGCACGCCGCCGGTCAACCTGACGAACAGCACCGGCGCGACGCGCAACGAGGATCCGAAATTCAGCGCGGACGGCAAGACGCTCGTGTTCAAGCAGAACGGCGATGTCAAGCAGGCGACGCTGTCGTACACGAGCGCGGGCCCGGTCTTCACGTCGGTCGTGAGCGTGACGAATGCGCCGGCCGGCGCCGAATACTCGATGCCGTTCCTCGCGCCGGATGCGAGCGCCGTGTACTACGCGACCGGCACCGGCGCGAACATGGGGCTGATGAAGCGCACGCTCGCGACCGGCGTCACCGCCACGTTCGATCACCCGGCCGGGCTGCAGACGTACTACCCGATCGTGCGTGGGGACGGCATGGTGTTCTATGCACGCTGGAAAGACAGCGGCCAGGCCGACCAGATCTATACGAAGACCGCGGACCCGGCGGCGACGCCGAACGCATTGCCGATCAACGACTGCGTGAGCAACAACTCGGATCCGGCACCGGTGAGCGGCACGAACTACGTGTTCTTCTCGTCGACGACGGCGGGCGGCTATCAGCTCTACGTCGGTGACGTGACGACCGGCCAGCGCTGGAGCCTGTCGCAGTTCGGCGTGAACGCCGACACGACGAAGGCCAAGCTCGGGTCGAGCTACTACGGTGGCCCGGCTGCCGCGCAGCCGACGCTGCTGTCGCAAGGCCACCCGGCTGCCGCATCGGCGAGCTACAACGCATCGCTCACGCCCGACAAGGCGTTCGACGGCAACACCACGAGCACGCGCTGGGATTCGCCGGAAGGTGCGGGCGTCGATCCGCAATGGATCTCCGTGGATCTCGGTGCGACGAAGACGATCAACAGCATCGATCTCTACTGGGACGCGGGCGCGCTCGTCTACCAGATCCAGGTGTCGAACGACAACGCGAACTGGACGACGATCTACTCGACGAACAACGGCGTGTCCTACGGCCACGTGACGCTGCCGAACCTGAACGGGCATGGGCGCTATGTGCGGATGTATGGCACGAAGCGCGCGACGCAGTGGGGTTATTCGCTCGACGAAATGCAGGTGTGGGGATCGTAAGCGCAAAGAAAAAAGCGACCTTCGAGGTCGTTTTTTTCATGGGTCAATCGAGGTGAAGTTCAAGCATGCAGCACATGCGCCGGAAAGGCGGGGCTGGCGCTCGTCGCACCCTGTGCAAGCGGCGCGACCTGCTTGCGGCGCTCGCGGGTCGGTGCGACGCCGAACGCGTCGCGATAGCTCTTGCTGAAATGGCACGCCGACTGGAAGCCGCATGCCATCGTGATGTGCATGATCGACATGTCGGTCTGCAGCAGCAGTTCGCGCGCGCGGCGCAGCCGCAGCGTCAGGTAGTAGTGCGTCGGCGTCATCCCGAGGTGTTCGCGGAACAGGCGCTGCAGTTGCCGCTGCGACATGTTCGCGAGCCGCGCGAGCTCCTCGCGCGACAGCGGCTCTTCGATGTTGTTTTCCATCAGCGAGATCACTTCGAACAGCGACTTGTTCGCGGAGCCGAGGCGCGCGACGAGCGGCATGCGTTGCTGCGCGCTCGTGTCGCGCACGTGTTCGACGATGAACTGCTCGGCGATCTGCGTGACGCGCGCGGTGCCCACGCGCGCGGCGATCAGGTTCAGCATCATGTCGAGCGGCGCGACGCCGCCCGTACACGTGATGCGGTCGCGGTCGATCACGAACAGTTCCTTCAGGAAGCGCGTGTCCGGAAACTCTTCCTTCAGCGCCGACATGTTTTCCCAGTGGATCGCGCATGCGTAGCCCGCGAGCAGCCCCGACTTTGCGAGTGCATAGGTGCCCGTGCACAGGCTGCCGAGCGGGATGCCCGAGCGCGCGAAGCGGCGCAGCGTCGACAGATGGGCGGGCGTGGTCGCGCGCTGCACGTCGACGCCGCCGCACACGAACACGATGTCCGGTTGCCCCACGCATTCGGCCGGGCCCGTGTCGACCGTCAGGCCGTTGCTCGCGGTGACCGGGCCGCCGTCCGGGCTGATGACCGACCAGCGGTAGAGCGGTTGGCCGCTCAGGTAGTTCGCCATCCGAAGCACCTCGATCGCATTGGTGAACGCGATCATCGTGAAATTCGGTAAGGGCATGAACGCGAAGTGGGACAGCGACGCTGTGCGGTCGGGCGACATGGGGAGCGTTCCTTGAATCTCTAATAGCTATACGCCCGGGAGGCACGGATCGGGCTGCGGTATTGTGTGAGCCAGCGCAACAAGCGTGCCATACGGCTAAACCCTAGCTCCATACGTTGTATGGCTGAAAGCGGCATGCTGCACTGCACCGTATTCGTGACGCGTTGCACCCCGACCGGGCGGCAATCGCACCGCCGGCGTGCCTGTTCATAGGTGAACGACAGGAGGCGGTTTGCTTGGTCATCCGAAAAAGCACGACCGGTCACTTGTATAAAACGGACGCGGATGGCGGAAAAGGCAAAGAACGCGTCTAAATTCATCAATCCGCCGAAAATCCGAACGACAAGAATAGAGCCGTCGGCAGCCTTGTACGGGACGAGCGGGAAACCCAGGCAGGGCGGGCCTTGAGCTTCGGTTTCAGCCCCTTATTCTTCGTCACGGACGCACTATGTCGAACACCCAGCCTTTCTTCTCGCAGCCCCTGGCCGAGCGCGACGCGCCGGTGCGCAGCGCCATCCTGAAGGAACTCGAGCGTCAGCAGTCGCAGGTCGAGCTGATCGCGTCGGAAAACATCGTGTCGCGTGCGGTGCTGGAGGCACAAGGCTCGGTGCTGACCAACAAGTACGCGGAAGGCTATCCCGGCAAGCGCTACTACGGCGGCTGCGAGTTCGCGGACGAAGTCGAGGCGCTGGCGATCGAGCGCGTGAAGCAGATCTTCAACGCCGGCTATGCGAATGTGCAGCCGCACTCGGGCGCGCAGGCGAACGGCTCGGTGATGCTCGCGCTGGCCAAGCCGGGCGACACGGTGCTCGGCATGTCGCTCGACGCGGGCGGCCACCTGACGCACGGCGCGAAGCCGGCGCTGTCGGGCAAGTGGTTCAACGCCGTGCAGTACGGCGTGAACCGCGACACGATGCTGATCGACTACGACCAGGTCGAAGCGCTCGCGCACGAACACAAGCCGAACCTGATCATCGCCGGCTTCTCGGCGTACCCGCGTGCACTCGACTTCGCACGCTTCCGCGCGATCGCCGACAGCGTCGGCGCGAAGCTGATGGTCGACATGGCGCACATCGCCGGCGTGATCGCCGCGGGCCGCCACGCGAACCCGGTCGAGCATGCGCACGTCGTCACGTCGACCACCCACAAGACGCTGCGCGGCCCGCGCGGCGGCTTCGTGCTGACCAACGACGAGGACATCGCGAAGAAGATCAACTCGGCCGTGTTCCCCGGCCTGCAGGGCGGCCCGCTGATGCACGTGATCGCCGGCAAGGCCGTCGCGTTCGGCGAAGTGCTGCATGCGGACTTCAAGACCTACATCGACAACGTGCTCGCGAATGCGCAGGCGCTCGGCGAAGTGCTGAAGGCCGGCGGCGTCGATCTCGTCACGGGCGGCACCGACAACCACCTGCTGCTGGTCGACCTGCGCCCGAAGGGCCTGAAGGGCGCGCCGGTCGAGCAGGCGCTCGAACGCGCGGGCATCACCTGCAACAAGAACGGCATTCCGTTCGACACCGAGAAGCCGACCGTCACGTCGGGCATCCGCCTCGGCACGCCGGCCGGCACGACGCGCGGCTTCGGCGTCGCGGAATTCCGCGAGGTGGGCCGCCTGATCCTGGAAGTGTTCGACGCGCTGCGCGCGAACCCGGAAGGCGACCACGCGACCGAACAGCGCGTGCGCCGCGAGATCTTCGCGTTGTGCGAACGCTTCCCGATCTATTGATCCCACCGACCCGACAATACTGGAGCAACACATGAGCACGCTGCATCAAGACAGCATCATCATCGACGGGCTGAACATCTCGAAGTTCGAGAAGCCGGTGTTCGAAGACATGCGCAAGGGTGGCATCACCGCCGCGAACTGTACGGTGTCGGTGTGGGAGAACTTCACGAAGACCGTCGACAACATCGGCGTGATGAAGAAGAAGATCCGCGACAACGGCGAGCTGCTGACGCTGGTGCGCACGACGGAAGACATCTTCCGCGCGAAGAAGGAAAACAAGACGGGCGTGATCCTCGGCTTCCAGAACGCGCATGCGTTCGAGGACAACCTCGGCTACATCGAAGCGTTCGCCGACATGGGCGTGCGCGTCGTGCAGCTCTGCTACAACACGCAGAACCTGGTCGGCACCGGTTGCTACGAGCGTGACGGCGGGCTGTCTGACTTCGGCCGCGAAGTGATCACCGAGATGAACCGCGTCGGGATCATGGTCGACCTGTCGCACGTGGGCGGCAACACGTCGTCGGAAGCGATCGCGTTCTCGAAGAAGCCGGTGTGCTACTCGCACTGCCTGCCGTCGGGCCTGAAGGAGCATCCGCGCAACAAGAGCGACGAGCAACTGAAGGAGATCGCCGATGCAGGCGGCTTCGTCGGCGTGACGATGTTCGCGCCGTTCCTGAAGCGCGGGATCGAAGCGAACATCGACGACTACATCGAGGCGATCGAGTACGTCGTGAACCTGATCGGCGAAGACGCGGTCGGCATCGGCACGGATTTCACGCAGGATTTCGCGAAGGAATTCTTCGACATGCTGACGCACGACAAGGGTCGCTATCGCCAGCTGACGAACTTCGGCAAGGTGATCAACCCGGACGGCATCCGCACGATCGGCGAATTCCCGAACCTGACCGCGGCGATGGAACGCCACGGCTGGAAGGAGTCGCGTATCCGCAAGATCATGGGCGAGAACTGGGTGCGCGTGTTCAAGGACGTGTGGGGCGCATAAGCGCCGCGAACGCCGAACCACCCCCAGCGATTCAACATTACAAGAAATCGGGACGTGCCCGCGCAAGCCGCGCGGGCGCGCGGACGATGTCGCGCCTGCGCACTGAGCCGCGCGGCCACTTTCCTCACGGAGTCACACGATGCAACCGCAACTGCCGATCAACGTCGATCCCGATACCGGCGTCTGGACCACCGACGCGCTGCCGATGCTGTACGTGCCGCGCCACTTCTTCACGAACAACCACGTCGCCGTCGAGGAAGCGCTCGGCGTCGAAGCGTATGCCGAGATCCTCTACAAGGCCGGCTACAAGTCCGCATACCACTGGTGCGACAAGGAAGCCAAGCTGCACGGCCTGACCGGCATGGCCGTGTTCGAGCACTACCTGAAGCGCCTGTCGCAGCGCGGCTGGGGCCTGTTCTCGATCATCGAGGCCGATCCGGCCAGCGCGCGCGCCAGGATCGAGCTGCGCCACTCGTCGTTCGTGCTCCAGCAGCCGGGCAAGGAAGGCAAGCTCTGCTACATGTTCGCGGGCTGGTTCGCCGGCGCGATGGACTGGGTCAACGACACGACGCCGGAAGGCAAGGGTGCCCCGCGCGCGCAATCGAAGGAAGTGCAGTGCGCGGCCGAGCATCACGATCACTGCGTGTTCGAAGTGTCGCCGATCGCGCACTGATGCCCTGACGCACTGATTCACCGAAACAGAACAACACCCGCAACACGAGACATTCGAACGCCAGAGGTCGCCAGCGATGCGTTATCCCCACCTGTTCAAACCCATGCAGCTGAACCAGCTGACGCTGCGCAACCGGATCGTCAGCACCGCGCATGCGGAGGTGTATGCCGAGCCGGGCGGCCTGCCGGGCGACCGCTATATCCGCTACTACGAAGAAAAGGCCAAGGGGGGCGTGGGCCTCGCGATCTGCGGCGGGTCGAGCCCGGTGTCGATCGACAGCCCGCAGGGCTGGTGGAAATCGGTGAACCTGTCGAACGACAAGATCATCGATCCGCTTACGCGGCTGGCCGACGCGATGCACAAGCACGGCGCGAAGATCATGATCCAGGCGACGCACATGGGCCGCCGCTCGTCGTTCCACGGCGAGCACTGGCCGCACCTGATGTCGCCGTCGGGCGTGCGCGAACCCGTGCACCGCGGTAACGCGAAGATCATCGAGATCGAGGAAATCCGCCGCATCATCGGCGATTTCGCGGCCGCCGCGAAGCGCGTGAAGGCGGCCGGCATGGACGGCATCGAAATCTCGGCTGCGCATCAGCACCTGATCGACCAGTTCTGGAGCAAGCGCTCGAACCACCGCACCGACGAATGGGGCGGCAGCCTGGAGAACCGCCTGCGCTTCGGCATCGAAGTGCTGACGGCGGTGCGCGAGGCGGTCGGCAAGGACTTCTGCGTCGGCCTGCGCATGTGCGGCGACGAATTCCACGAGGACGGCCTCGATCACGAAGCGCTGAAGGAAATCGCGCAGGCGATGTCGGAGACGGGCCTGATCGACTACCTGAGCGTGGTGGGCTCGGGCGGCGATACGCACAACACGATCGCCAACTGCATGCCGCCGATGGCGCTGCCGCCGGAGCCGTTCGTGCACCTCGCGGCCGGCATCAAGTCGGTCGTGAAGATTCCGGTGATGCACGCGCAGAGCATCCGCGATGCGGGCCAGGCCGAGCGCCTGCTCGCGACCGGCATGATCGACCTGGTCGGCATGACGCGTGCGCAGATCGCCGATCCGCACATGGTGATCAAGATCCGCGATGGCCGCGAAGACGAAATCAAGCAGTGCGTCGGCGCGAACTACTGCATCGACCGCCAGTACAACGGCCTCGACGTGCTGTGCATCCAGAACGCCGCGACGTCGCGCGAAGCGACGATGCCGCACATCATCGAGAAATCGCGCGGCCCGAAGCGCAAGGTCGTGGTGGTCGGCGCGGGCCCGGCGGGCCTGGAAGCGGCGCGTGTCGCGAAGCTGCGCGGCCACGACGTCGTGCTGTTCGAAAAGAACGCGGAAGTCGGCGGGCAGGTGATGATCGCGGCGAAGGCGCCGCAACGCGAACAGATGTCGGGGATCATCCGCTGGTTCGACATGGAAACGAAGCGCCTGGGCGTCGATCGACGCCTCGGCGTGGCCGCCGACGAGAAGATGATCATGGCCGAGAAGCCGGACATCGTCGTGCTCGCGACGGGCGGGTCGAGCTTCACGTGGCAGGTGCCGGGCTGGGGCGTGGCCGAGGGCCTCGCCGTCAGCTCGTGGGACATCCTGACCGGCAAGGTCGAGCCGAAGCAGAACGTGCTGCTGTTCGACGGCGTGAGCACGCATGCGGGCGCCGGCGTGGCCGACTTCATGGCGAGCCGCGGCTCGAAGGTCGAGGTCGTCACGCCTGACGTAAAGGTGGCCGACGATTGCGGCGGCACGACGTTCCCGATCTTCTATCGCCGCCTGTACGCATTCGGCGTGATCCCGACGCCTAACACGATGCTCGATCGCGTCTATGAAGAAGACGGCAAGCTGATCGCCGTGCTGCGCAACGAGTACACGGAAGAGCTCGAAGAGCGCGCCGTCGACCAGGTGGTGATCGAGAACGGTTCGTCGCCGAACGACGAACTGTACTGGAAGCTCAAGCCGGAATCAGTGAACCGCGGCCAGATCGATCCGCACACGCTGTTCGCGGCCGAGCCGCAGCCGTGCCTGTCGGAAGAGCTCGGCAACGGCCGTTTCCTGCTGTTCCGTGTCGGCGACTGCATCTCGATGCACAACGTCCACGGTGCGATCTACGACTCGCTGCGTCTCGTGAAGGATTTCTAAACGATGAACCCGTCCTTCCTCATTACCGCCCTGTTGTGGCTGTCGGTGGCGGGGCTCGCGTTCGCGGTCTCGAAGCGCTCGTCCTACTGGCGTCTCGGCCGGGCCACCGCGCCCGGCTCGTTCGGCGTCGCGAACCTGTTCGCGATCCCGAAGCGCTACTTCGTCGACCTGCACCACGTGGTCGCCCGCGATCCGTACATCGCGAAGACGCACGTCGCGACGGCTGGCGGCGCGATCGGCGCGCTCGCGCTGGTGTTCATCAACTACGGCCTCGCGATCTACTCGCCGTGGCTCGACAAGCTGATCTTCCTGTCGGCGCTCGCGATGCTGGTCGGCGCGGTGTTCGTGTGGCGCCGGCGCGCGGCCAAGGATGTGCCGGCCCGCCTGTCGCGCGGCCCGTGGAATACGCTGCCCTGGCTGCTCGGCTCGTTCGCGCTCGGCCTCGTGCTGTTCATGCTGGTGCCGACCGGCGCGATGTCGGGTGCGTTCGCGGTGCTCTGCGCCGTGCTGATCGGTGTCGGTGCATTCACGATGACGGTCGGCGCCGCGAAGGGCGGCCCGATGAAGCATGCGATCGCCGGCCTGCTGCACCTGGCCTTCCACCCGCGCCAGGAACGCTTCGCGGCCACCCGCGAATCGTTCACGGGCAACGGTACGGCCACGCCGCCGACCGCGCTGAAGCTGCCGGACATCGAGCATCAGGAGTACGGCGTCGAGAAGCCGGTCGAATTCCGCTGGAACCAGCTGCTGAGCTTCGACGCCTGCGTGCAGTGCGGCAAGTGCGAAGCCGCGTGCCCCGCGTTCGCGTCGGGCCAGCCGCTGAACCCGAAGAAGCTGATCCAGGATCTCGTCGTCGGGATGGCGGGCGGCACCGATGCGGCATACGCAGGCAGCCCGTCGCCGGGCCTCGCGGTCGGCCAGCATCGCGGCGAGCCGAACGGCCCGATCGTGTCGGGCCTGATCGAAGAGCAGACGCTGTGGTCGTGCACCACCTGCCGCGCATGCGTGCAGGAATGCCCGATGCTGATCGAGCACGTCGACGCAATCGTCGACATGCGCCGCAACCGCACGCTCGTGCACGGCACGGTGCCGGGCAAGGGCCAGGAAGTGCTCGCGAACCTGCGTGAAACCGGCACGATGGGTGGCTACGACACGGCCGCACGCTACGACTGGTCGGTCGACCTGAGCGCGCCCGTCGCACAGCCCGGCAAGCCGGTCGACGTGCTGTTCGTCGCGGGCGAAGGCGCATTCGACATGCGCTACCAGCGTACGCTGCGCGCGTTCGTCAAGGTGCTGAACAAGGCGGGCGTCGACTATGCGGTGCTCGGCTCGACCGAAACCGATACGGGCGACGTCGCACGCCGGCTCGGCGACGAAGCGACGTTCCAGCAGATGGCGAAGCGCCTGATCGGCACGCTCGGCACGCTGTCGTACAAGCAGATCGTGACGGCCGACCCGCACGTGATGCACAGCCTGCGCAACGAATACCGTGCGCTCGGGCTGCGCGTGGCGGTCAAGCACCATACGACCTATCTCGCCGAACTGGCAGAGAGCGGCAAGATCGCGCCGAAGGCCGTCGAAGCGCTGCGCGAGAAGCGCACCACGTATCACGACCCGTGCTACCTCGGCCGCTACAACGGCGAGACGGAAGCGCCGCGCAAGCTGCTGAAGACGATCGGCATCCAGGTCGTCGAGATGGAGCGCAACGGCATGCGTGGCCGCTGCTGCGGCGGTGGCGGCGGTGCGCCGCTGACCGACATCCCCGGCAAGCAGCGCATTCCCGACATCCGCATTGCCGACGCACGCACGATCGGCGCGGACGTGGTCGCGGTTGCCTGCCCGAACTGCACGGCGATGCTCGAAGGCGTCGTGGGCCCGCGCCCCGACGTGCTCGACGTGGCCGAACTCGTTGCCGCCTCGCTGGAGTGAGTCGATGAACACGATCAAACGAATCGATCCGCGCCGGCCGTTCATCATCACGGCCGCCGGCCTGAAGCGCATCACGCTCGGCGAGGAAGGCAGCGCCGATGAGAACGCCGCGCACGGGTCCGTGCACGGTCATGGCGCAGCGGCCGCGAAGCCGCGCCGCGCGGTGCAGGATCCGAAGCACGTGATGCTGGTGGTCGCGCACAGCGAACGTGGCGCGCTCGACGATCATTCGCGGCAGGCAATCGCTGCCGCCGCGCTGCTCGCCGATGCGCAGACCGAAGTCGCGCTGCTCGCGTTCGGCGAGCTGAAGGACGACGTGGCCGAACTGGGCGTCGACAAGCTGCTGGAACTCGCCGGCTTCGAGCGCCGCGCGTTCGACCCTGAAAGCGAACTGCAAGCGTTGCAGGCATGCGTTGCGGCACTCGCGCCGAAACACGTGTTCGTGCCCGACAACGCGACGGGCGACGGCGATCTCGGCCGGCGTTACGCAGCGGCTGCCGGTGCGAGCGTCGCGACGCACGTCGTCGAGATCGACGCCAAGCATGTCGGCGCGTATGCGCAGGCCGGGCGCGCATTCGCGACCCGAGCGCTGCCCGACGTGATCCTGCTCGCGCAGAACGCGGTCGACGCGAAGCTGCCGTTCGTCGGCGCGGGCGAACGCCTGGCCGCCGACTTCATCCGCCCGGCACATGACGCCGCGCAGCCGTACCGCGATCTCGGTCTCGACGAAATCGATGCGGCCCAGGTCGCACTCGAGGAAGCCGATTTCATCGTGTCGGCCGGCAACGGCGTGTCCGACATCGGCGCGTTCGAGCGGCTGGCCGGCGCGTTCGGCGCGGCGATCGGCGCGAGCCGTGTCGCGGTCGACAACGGCCACTTCACGCGCGACAAGCAGGTGGGGGCAACCGGCAAGACGGTCGAGGCGAGCGTGTACATCGCGTTCGGCATCTCGGGCGCGGTGCAGCACCTGCAGGGGATCAAGGACTGCCGCCACGTGATCGCCGTGAACCTCGACGGCAGCGCGCCGATCGCGAAGCGCGCGAACCTGACGGTGGTGGGCGACGCGCAGGGCACGATCGCCGCGCTGATCGAACAGGTGCAGGCCGCGCGCGCCGCGCGTGGCGAATCGCCGGCCGCGGTCGGCACTCGTGAACCGGAAGGAGTCGCCGCATGAACGCCCCCCGCCAGTTGCAACGCATCGCGGTGCTCGTGTCCGTCGGCCGCCACCCGGTCAGCGGCGTCGCGCGCTATAGCCGCAACGACGCCGCCGCGCTCGAAACCGGCCGCCAGCTCGCGGAGCGGCATCGCGCGAAGCTCGATGTGATCCATGCGGGCGACCCCGCGAATGCGGCGCTTGCCGAATATCTCGCGCTCGGCGCACGGGAGGTCGAGGTGCTGGCCTGCCGCGACGACGACGATGCCGTGCACGCGCTCGCCGCGCGCGTCGAAGACTACGACCTCGTGCTGACCGGCACCCGCGCCGAGGGCGCGTACGACACCGGCATGCTGCCGTATCGCATCGCCGCGACGCTCGGCTATCCGCTCGTCGGCTCGGCCGTCGACGTGACGGTCGAAGGCGGTCGCGTGGCGGTCCGGCAATTTTTGCCGAAAGGGCTGCGGCGGCGCGTCGACGCGGCGCTGCCGGCCGTCGTCGCCGTCCATCCGCTGGCCAGCGCCGAGCCGCGCTACGCGTATGCGCGGCTGCGCGCCGGCGCGATCCGGCCCGCGCTCGCGGCGCCCGGCGCGGACGCCGACGCGGCTGCGTGGAAGGTCGGCCCGATCGAGCGTAAACCCGTAAAGCTGGTCGCCGCCGAGAAGCGCTCCGGGCATGCCCGGATGCTGTCCGCGACGACGACCGAAAGCCGTGGCGGCAACGTCGTAAATGAAGGGAGTTCGGTCGAAAAAGCACAAGTGATCCTCGCGTATTTGCGCGAGCATCAGCTCATCGACTACTGATTTTGATGCCTGTCGGCAAGAACCCAGGGATGCAAGGAATCCGGAGCAAACGATGAAAGTATCGGCAGACATTCGTGCATTGATCGAGCGGCGCAAGGAAGGGCACAGCCTCGAAGCGCCGTTCTACACGAGCGAGGACATCTTCGCGCTCGACATGGAGGCGATTTTCCGCCAGCACTGGATCCAGGTAGCGGTCGAACCGGACATTCCGGAGCCGGGCGACTACGTGACCGTGGAACTGGGGAGCGATTCGATCCTGATCGTGCGCGACGACGACATGGCGATCCGCGCGTTCCACAACGTGTGCCGTCACCGCGGCGCGCGCCTGTGCAACGAGGACAAGGGCTCGGTCGGCAACATCGTGTGCCCGTACCACAGCTGGACCTACAACCTGACGGGCCAGCTGATGTTCGCCGAGCACATGGGCGAGAAGTTCGACCGCTGCAAGCACAGCCTGAAGTCGGTGCACGTCGAGAACCTCGCGGGCCTGATCTTCGTCTGCCTCGCCGACGAGCCGCCCGCCGACTTCGCGCAGCTGCGCGCCGAGATGGAGCCGTACCTGCTGCCGCACGATCTGCCGAGCACGAAGATCGCCGCGCAGATCGACATCATCGAGGAAGGCAACTGGAAGCTCACGATGGAGAACAACCGCGAGTGCTATCACTGCGTCGCGAACCATCCGGAGCTGACCATCTCGCTGTACGAATACGGCTTCGGCTACCAGCGTTCCGACGCGAACGCCGAAGGCATGGACGCGTTCGCTGAAACGTGCGTGCGCCGCGGCAAGGAGTGGGCCGAAATGGGCCTGCCGTCCGAAGAGATCGAGAAGCTGCTCGACGTGACGGGTTTCCGCACGCAGCGCCTGCCGCTCGATCGCCACGGCGAATCGCAGACGCTCGACGCGAAGGTCGCATCGAAGAAGCTGCTCGGCGGTTTCGACAAGGCCGACCTCGGCGGGCTGTCGTTCTGGACGCAGCCGAACTCGTGGCACCACTTCATGAGCGATCACATCGTGACGTTCTCGGTGATCCCGCTGTCGGCCGGCAAGACGCTCGTGCGCACGAAGTGGCTCGTGCACAAGGACGCGAAGGAAGGCATCGACTACGACGTGAAGAACCTCACGGCCGTGTGGAACGCGACCAACGACCAGGATCGCGCGCTCGTCGAGTTCTCGCAGCGCGGCGCAACCAGCAGTGCGTACGAGCCGGGCCCGTATTCGCCGTTCACGGAAGGTCTCGTCGAAAAATTCTCGGCCTGGTACATCGGCCGGCTCGCCGAAAAAACCGGCGAATAAGCGTAAAGCAGCGGACAAGCGGAGTTAGACATGATGCGAGATGCGGCCAACTTCGAGCCGACGGACAGCCGGGTGACGCACCCGGCGTTCTGGAACGCCCTTCCCGAGCGCTGGACGAGCGACGTCGAGGAAACGCTGGTGTGCTGCCACGTGCGGCAGGAAACGCACGACGTGAAGAGTTTCTTCTTCCGTTCGCCGCAGGGCCGCTCGTTTTCGTTCGAGCCCGGGCAGTTCCTTACGCTCGAGCTCGACATCGACGGCGAAACCATCAACCGCTGCTACACGATCTCGTCGTCGCCCGCGCGGCCGCACACGGTGTCGATCACGGTGAAGCGCGTGCCGGGCGGCAAGGTGTCGAACTGGCTGCACGACAACCTGCAGCCGGGCGCACCGGTGCGCGTGCTCGGCCCGGCCGGCGAGTTCACGTGCGCACGGCATCCGGCGCGCAAGTACCTGTTCCTGTCGGCTGGCTCGGGCGTCACGCCGCTGATGTCGATGAGCCGCGCGCACCATGATCTCGCGGAAGATCGCGACATCCTGTTCGTGCACAGCGCGCGCACGCCGGACGACATCATCTTCGCGCGCGAGCTCGACCTGATCGCGTCGAACCACACGAACTTCCGCACGTCGTTCGTCGTCGAGCGTGTCGGTGCGCGCACCAACTGGCCGGGCGTCACGGGCTTCCTGACGCTGCCGCTGCTGAAGCTGATCGCACCGGATTTCATGGAGCGCGAAATCTTCACGTGCGGCCCCGCGCCGTACATGAAGGCCGTGCGCGACCTGCTCGACGAAGCCGGCTTCGATCGCAAGCAGTATCACGAGGAAAGCTTCTCGTTCGAAACGCTCGCGCAGACCGCGAGCGACGAACTGCTCGCCGATCTCACCCCGCCGGCCGAAGGCGCCGACACCGACACGAAGCAGTACACGGTCAGCTTCGCAAAGAGCAATCGCGAGATTTCGTGCGGCTCGGAGCAGCACGTGCTCGACGCGGCACGCCAGTCGGGCGTGCGGCTGCCGGCCTCGTGCACGCAGGGCATGTGCGGCACCTGCAAGGTGAAGCTCGTGTCGGGGCAGGTTGAAATGAAACACAACGGCGGCATCCGCCAGCGCGAGATCGACCAGGGCATGGTGCTGCTGTGCTGCAGCAAGCCGCTGTCGGATCTCGTGATCGACAAGTAGTCGCAACACGCCATTGACTGTCCGGGTGCGTCGCGCCCGGACAAGCATCCGTCGGAAAACAACGATACCGCGGATTTGTGGTTGAAGAACCTAGAGAGACAACGCGCACGGTGCGCACATCAAGGAGATCGACCATGAAGCTGTTCGGAAAACTGTTGTGGACCGGCGCACTGTCGGCAATGGTGGCACTGAGCGCTTCGGCGCTCGCCGATACGAAGCCCACGCTGAAGATCGGTTACGTCGAAGGCTGGGACGACAGCGTGGCGACGTCGAACGTCGCCGCACGCGTGATCGAGAAGAAGCTCGGTTACCAGGTCCAGCTCGTGCCGGTCGCTGCCGGGATCATGTGGCAGGGTGTCGCGCGCGGCGATCTCGACGCGACGCTGTCCGCGTGGCTGCCGGTCACGCACGGCTCGTACTGGGATGAATACAAGGCCAAGGTCGTCGACCTCGGCGCGAATTTCCCGGATGCAAAGATCGGCCTGATCGTGCCCGCCTACGTGAAGGCGAAGAGCATCGACGACCTGAACGCGGAGAAGGGCAGCTTCGGCGGCCGGATCGTCGGCATCGATGCAGGCGCTGGCGTGATGCGCAAGACCGACGATGCGATCAAGAGCTACGGGCTGAACTACACGCTGATGCCGAGCTCGGGCAGTGCGATGACGGCCGAGCTGTCGCGTTCGGTCAATGCGAACAAGCCGGTCATCGTGACGGGCTGGGCGCCGCACTGGATGTTCGCGAAGTGGAAGCTGCGCTTCCTCGAGGATCCGAAGAAGGTGTTCGGCGGCGCGGAGCACGTCGACAGCGTCGTGAATCCGGGGCTCGAAACCAAGGCCAAGCCGGTGGTCGCGTTCCTGAAAAAATTTCAGTGGAAGCCGGGTGAAATCGACAGCGTGATGCTGGCGATCCAGAACGGCTCGAAGCCCGATGCGGCCGCCGATGCGTGGATCGCCGCGCACGCGGATCGCGTGAATGCGTGGACGGAAGGCGCGCAGTAAGCCAGAGATGAATCACCTCGATAAATAGATAAAGAGACAGTCCGGGATGGGTTGGCAGGAGTGCGAAATAATCACACTGCGACACGGCCTTATCCCGGAATTATTTTTTTGATTCTGCAAAAAAGCCCGTAAATTGTTACACTACGGCCCTTGTGCGGAGTCATCACAGGAGGAATTGGATGAGTCAGGCAGGACTGCGTGCGAACCGCACCAGTGATGTTGAGGCAACCATCTCACATGATTCGACGGGCCACACGCTGCATCGTGGCCTGACTTGGAAAGACGCTTTTTGGGTAACGAGCGGCGTGCCGGCAGGCGTGCTGTTCACGATCGGCGGCGTATGCGCGACGATCGGTCAGCCCGCGTGGGCGATCTGGATCGCCGCGATCACGATGGGGCTGGTTCAAAGCGCGACTTATGCGGAAATATCGGGGCTATTTCCCCATAAATCGGGCGGCGCGTCCGTGTATGGCGCGATCGGCTGGGTCCGTTACAGCAAGCTGATTGCCCCGGTTTCCGTGTGGTGCAACTGGCTCGCGTGGTCGCCGATGCTCGCGCTCGGCTGCGGCCTCGCGGCGAGCTATGCGCTCACGAGTCTCTTTCCCGCCGATGCGGCGGTGCTGCACTGGCAGCTCAAGGTTGCGGATCTCGGGTTCATCAAGCCGGGTCTGTCCCTGCGGATCAATGCGACGTTCATCATCGCGACGATCCTGCTTCTCATTACGTTCAAGCTTCAGCACAGCGGTGCATCGAAGGCTGCGCGTACGCAGCGCATTCTCGGTATCGCGTCGCTCACGCCGCTGCTGATCGTCGGCATCGTGCCGTTCGTCACGGGCGACGTGCCGATGTCGAACCTGCTCCCGCTGCTGCCGCTCGGTCACGACGCGCACGGCAATCTCACGGCCGCGACGTTCGGCTCGTGGAACGGGCAGGGCGTCACGATGGCGCTCGGCGCGATGTTCATGGCCGGCTGGGCGTCGTACGGCTTCGAGACGGCCGTCTGCTACACGCGTGAATTCCGCGATCCGCGTCGCGATACCGCCAAGGCGATCTTCTGGTCGGGTGCGCTGTGTCTCGTCGTGATGACGCTCGTGCCACTGGCGTTCCAGGGTGCGCTCGGCACGCAGGCGATGCTCGATCCGTCGATCGGCGACGGCACCGGCGTCGCGGCCGCGATGGCGAAGATCGTCGGCGGCGGCGCATGGGTCGCGAATGCGGTCGTCGTGATGCTGATGCTGTCGATCCTGCTGATCGTGATGACGTCGATGATGGGCTCGTCGCGCACGCTGTACCAGGCATCGGTCGACGGCTGGCTGCCGAAGTACCTGTCGCACGTGAACGAGCACGGCTCGCCCACACGCGCGATGTGGACCGATCTCGGCTTCAACCTCGTGTTGCTGATGATGTCGGACTACATGACGGTGCTGTCGATCTCGAACGTCTGCTACATGCTGTTCGTATTCCTGAATCTTCAGTCGGGCTGGATCCACCGGATGGATCGCGGCAACTGGGATCGGCCGTTCCGCTGTCCGACGTGGCTGCTCGTCGCCGGCTCGATCTGCGGCTACGCGAACCTCGTGTATGTCGGCGCGGGGGCGAACCTGCAGGGCGACGGCACGCTGCGCAACGGCTTGATCGCGATGCTGCTGATCGTGCCGGTGTTCCTGTTCCGCCATTACTGGCAGGATCGCGGCCGCTTCCCCGCGCAGATGCAGCGCGACATGGAACTCGAAGTGCCGAAGCGCGCGATGTGGCTGAACCTGATGCCCTATGCGGCGCTGCTCGGCGCGGGGCTGACGATCTGGTTGTCGTATTACTTTGCCTGGGTGAAGTGAGCACTTGACCCTGGCTCGTCGCGCGAGGCCCCGGAAACCGCACACGGGGTCATCGCGCGGCGGATCAGGTGCGTTGCCCCCGGTCATCAGGCCGCCGATGTCGCGGCGGCCGCTTCCAACGACGGCATGCGTGTTCCGTTCATCGGGACATTTCACGCTCGCCTGTTCTGTCGCCGTTTTCTTCGGCGCGATTCCCTTTCCGCGTCATACGCTTTCCCGTCGCCGCTTCGCTCGACCGACCGTCAGAAAAACCGGCCGTCGGAACAACCGGTCGCGATGGTGTCCGGGCCGGGATTCGCCCCCCGGCGCGAAAACCGTACCGTTTCGTATCGATATCCGCTACCCACGCGCATCGCGGCGGCCCGCCCTGGCACGCGAAGACTGAACCGCCATTCGCTTGAGCTACACTTCCACTCCGACGTGATATCCCCTAGAGTGACGGTGCCTCGGGCCGATGGCCTGTCGGGGCGGAACCTGAGACGGAAAGGAATAGAAAATGAGTTTTGCTCCGAATGGCGGCCTGCCGGGCGGCCTCGGCGGCAGCCCTTTGGGTTCGTTGAGCGCGCTCGGCGGCCTGATCGGGCCTGCGGCATCGACTATCGCAGGAAACCTGGGGCCGCTGGCCGGCGTAGCCGGCCATGTCGACACGGTCCAGCGTGCGCTGCAACTCGCGCAAACCGGCTTCTCCCTGATGGAGAAAACGCCCACCGCGGTCGCCCAGGCATTGAACGACGCCGCTGGCGGTGTCGCGCGCCTGACCCAGCTCAACCGCTACGCGACGATCGAGACGCCGCTCGGGCCCGACGTCCTGCTGGTCAGCGCGGCGATCGTTGACGAGTACGTGAATCGGTTGCCGGAGATCCATCTGGATCTGCTCTCGCACCGTCACAGTCTGACGCCGGAGCAATTGATCGGGCAGCCGGTGCGGCTCAAGTTCGATCAGCAGTCGCGGATGCTGTCGCTGGAACGATTGACCGCGTCGAATGCCGGCGAAGAGTCCCGCTACTTCGACGGTTACGTGTCGTCGTTCGATCGCGTCGGCAATCCCGGCAAGGTGACGCAATACCAGATGACCGTGGTGCCGTGGTTCTGGTTTCTGACGCGCTCGACCGACTGCCGGATCTTCCAGAACAAGACCGCGCAGGACATCTTGCGCGAGATTTTCCAGGAGCACGGCTTCGCGGATTTCTCGTTCGATCTTCACACCGAGCAAAAACCGCTCGAGTACGTGGTGATGTACCAGGAGTCCTACTTCAATTTCTGCGCGCGCCTGATGGAGCAGGAAGGCCTGGTCTGGACGCACCGTTACGAGAAGGACAAGCACGTCCTCGTGATCGGGGACGGCAATCTCGTCTTCCGGCCGATCGACGGCCTCGCATCGATGCCGTTCTCGGGCACCGAATCGAGCGAGCTCAACGGGATCGACCGGCTCGACGAGGGGCGGCGTTTCGGCGTCGGCAAGATTACCTACCAGGATTTCAATCATCAGCAGCCTTCGTCGCCACTGATGCGGGTCGAGGCCGGCCCGCAGCATCTCGATCATGCGCGGCTCGCGACCACCGAGCGGTTCGAGCACCAGTCGCTCTACGATCATGGCGACGACGGCAATCGCTACGCGCGTTATGCGATGGAGGCGGAGGAAGCCATCTCGCATCGCTATCTCGGTAGCGGCTACGCATGGAAGATGACCACGTCGGGCCAGGTCAAGGTCGTCGATCATCCGGTGCAGACGAACAATCAGGACTACGCGATCCTGCATGTGCGGCACGAGGCGGTGAACGACTACACGCAGAATTCCGCGCAGTTGCCGTACCGAAACAGCTTCGTGCTGTTGCCGATGAAGATTCCGTTCCGCGCGCCACGCATGACGCCGAAGCCGGTGATTCACGGTACGCAGTCCGCGATAGTCGTCGGCCCGAAGGGCGAGCAGATCCATACGAACGGGAGCTGCGTCAAGCTGCATTTCCTGTGGGACCGCCGCGGCAAGCGCGATGGGGCGGATTCCATGTGGATTCGTGTATCGCAGCCCTGGGCCGGCGATGGCTGGGGCGCGGCCGCCATTCCGCGGATCGGTCAGGAAGTGATCGTCGCCTTCAATCAGGGCGACCCGGACAATCCGGTGATCGTCGGCCGCATGTTCAACGGCGAGCAGGGCAATCCTTACCATGGCGCGGCGGGCCAGACCATGGGGATCAAGAGCCAGACGCACAAGGGCGAAGGCTCGAACGAACTGCTGATGAGCGACGTTGCCGGCGCGCAGATGCTGTACATGCATGCGCAGAAGGACATGAACGTCGTCGTCGAGGATGCGCAGATCAACACGGTGCTCAAGGGCGACCGGACCGTCCAGGTCGGGAAGGGCAACCAGGCGACGACGGTGGCGGTCGGTAACCTGACGGACGTGGTGTCGCAAGGCAATACGCTCCATCAGACCCCGCAGGGCGTGCACACGATCGAGGCGAAGGAGCTGTGGATCAAGATCGGCGGCAACGGCGGCACGCGGATCCACATGACGGCAGACGCGATCGACATCTACAAGGGCGATTCGGTGATCCATCTCGATACGGCGAACATCAGCATCCAGGCGTCGCGTACCGACATCAATCCGAAGAACGGCTGATACACAACAGGACAACAACACATGTACCAGATGCATGAGGGCACGCTGGCGCTGCCGGTCGAATGGCAAGACAAGACGATGAACGTATTCGTGTCGGCAGCGACCGGCACCGAGGGCGTCAGCCTGGTGGTTACGCGCGAGCGGCTGCCCTGGGGGATGAAGTTCGACGAGTACGTGGCGAGCGAGATTCGCAAGATCGCGAAGAAGGTGCCCGAATACGCGGAAGTGTCGAGTGCGAAGGCGACCGTCTCGGGCCGCGACGCACACGTTCATGAATTCACGTGGACCAACAACCACGCGTTGATTCATCAGCAATTGACGATGGTCGAGTACGGACAGGTCGCGATGATGCTGACCTTCACCGCACCGGGTGCGCTGAGCGACACGCAGCGTGAGCAGGTCAGTGCGGTGATCCAGAGCCTGCAGCTGCGCGACCCGAATTGACGGACTCCTGACCATGTCGGACACGCCTGTATACGACGAGCCGAGCGGTAGCGCTGCGGAACGCCTGGAGCGTCTCGGCCATCTGGAAGATGGCGAGGCGGCCAAGGCCGCCGAGCAACCGTTCTACGAGAACGTCAACAATGTGATGCTCGGCGGCGACGTCGGCTGGGCGACGGCCAGCGTCCTCGATGCGGGGATCACCGCGGGTGCATCGGGGTCGGCGATCGCCGGTGCGCTCGCGGTCGAACTCGCGCCCGTCGCGATCGCGATCGGCGGCGCGTGGGCACTGGACAAGCTCGGTGTCACGGGGGCGATGTCGCGGGGTTTCGTGTCGATCGGCGACGAGCTCGGTCTCACGATCGGCCATGGCGATCCGCATCCTGCCTGTGTCGGCGATGCGGTTGCCCACTCGATGGGCGCATGGGGCCTTTTCGGCGGCCTGCTGGTGGGCGTCGCGGTCGGCGCGATCGTCGCTGCGGCGGTGGTGGCAACGGTCGCGACCGGCGGGCTGGCGGGCGCCGTGATCGTCGGCGCGTGCATGGCGGGCGGCCTCAGCCTCGGCAGCGCGCTGGCGTCTGCGAGCCAGCAGATGGGCAGCGACTGCGGGCAGATCCTGACCGGCTCGCACGACGTGTACTTCGAGGGCCGCCAGGTTGCGCGCGTCACCGATCTCGTCAAGTGCGACCAGCACTCGGGCGTACCGCAACCGCTCGTCGAAGGCAGCCGGACCGTGTTCGTGAACGACTTGCCGCTGGTGCGGATCGGCCACGAAACGCACTGCAGCGCGAAGGTCAATGCCGGTCGCAACAGTATCTGGATCGACAAGACGACCGCGCAGTATGGTCCGAAAAATCCCGAGCTGACGGCCGCCGAGGAGTTTTGGGCGAGCCTGCTCGGCGCGCTGGCCGGCGGTGCGATTGGGCGGACCATCGGCAAGGGATTCAAGCCGAAATCGACCGAATCGGCCGAGCAGGGTGGTGTGAAGGATACGCTGAGCAAGTGCGTGAACGACCCGGTCGACGTCGCCACCGGCGAAGTGCTGGAGGTACGTGTCGATCTGGCGATTCCGGGTGTGCTGCCGCTCGAGCTCAAGCGTCGCTACCGGACCCGCTCGGACGATCGCGGGCTGCTCGGGCGCCGCTGGTCGGACAACTGGTCGCAGTGCCTGACGCTCGACGATGGCCGCTTCGTGCGATTCCACGACGGCGCCGGCCTCGCGATCGGCTTTGATGCACCGGACACGGCGCTCGACGGCATCAACCTGCGCGAGCCGCGCTATCGGCTGATCGGCAGCCGGTTCGAGCCGCGCCTGCTGGATCGCGACACGCGGCAATTGCGCATTTTCTCGCCGCTGGTCGACGGCGGTTCGTCCCGCCTCGAGCGGATCGAGGACCTCGACGGCAATGCAATCGGCTTCTCGTACGATGCCGCCGGGCGCCTGAGCGGACTGATCCATAGCGACGGCTATCGGCTGGAGGTCGTCTATCACGGCCGGGACCGTCAGCCGGAGCGGATCGTGCTTCACGATCCGGACGAAGGCGCTCGCACGCTCGTGGACTACGGCTATCAGGACGGCATGCTGGCTCGCGTGGCGAGCTTTCAGTCCGGCCAGTTCCACTACGCCTACGACGAGCACGGCTGGATGACCCAGTGGCGGGATACGGACCAGACCGATGTCCGCTATCGGTACGACACCGCCGGGCGCGTGGTCGAGACCGGTACCCGGCAGGGCTACCACACCGGCCGGTTCGTCTACGAGGCCGACCGCACGCGCGTGTTCGATGCCGACGGCGAGTGGATCTATGCCTATAACGGCGAAGGTCTCGTGACGGCCGAAACCGATCCGCTTGGCCATTGCACGCGCTCCGAATGGGAGCTTGGCCGGCTGATGGCGCGGATCGATCCGCTGGGGCGCCGGACCGACTACCGCTATGACGATATCGGGCAACTGGTGTCGATCACGGAAAGCTCGGGGCGAGCGATCGACCTCGGGTACGACGAGCGGCATCTCACGACGGTCGGCCTGCCGACCGGCGGCCGGATCACGCTCGAGTACGATCATCTGCACCGCTTGATTGCGCGAACCGAGCCGGACGGCGCCAAAACGCAGTATCGCTACGGTTCCCGCGGCGAACTGCTGCGCGTGGTTCAGGGGGATCGCGAGACACGGCTCGACTATGACCGGCGACTGCGGCTGACGGATATCGCGTTACCGGGCGGCGCGCGCATTCGGCGCAGGAGCGACGTGCTGGGGCGGGTGCTGGAGGAAACGTCGCCCGATGGGAATACGACCCGCTTCGACTATAGCGACGGCCCGGACAACCCGCGCGGCAAGTTGCGGGCGGTCACGCACGCGGACGGCTCGTCCTCACGCGCGCAATACAACAGCGAGAGCCTGCTGGTCGGGTTGACCGATCCCCTCGGGCGCACGGTCGGTCGCGCGTACGGTCCGTTCGATCTGCTGGTGGCGTCGACCGACGCGGCCGGGCAGCAGACGCGGTTCGAATACGATCACGCGACGCGCTTGACGAAGGTCGTCAACGCGCTGGGCGATGTCTACACCTATCGCTACGACGCGGCCGGGCGTCTCGCCGACGAGATCGACTGGGGCGGCCGCGTGACCGCGTATCAGCGCGATGCCGCCGGGCGCTTGCTGGCGAAGACGCTGCCCGACGGTGGCCAGTGGCGCTATGCGTACGACGCACAGGACCGGCTGACCGAAGTGGACGCCGGTGACGTGAAGCTCGTCTATCGCTACGACGAATCGGGCCGACCGGCGTCCGCTGAGGTGCACGGCGAGCAGTCCCATGTGACGCGTTTCGCTTACGACCGGAACGGACGTCTGATCGGCGAGGATCAGCACGGCGAATTGCTGCGGCACGTCTACGACGCCGACGGGCAGCGTCGCCTGAGGATGACGCCGCACCGCGAGACGGCCTACGCATACGACGAACTGGGTGCGCTGACGCAGGTTGGCGGGCTGACGATCCATCGCGACAGCCTGGGACGCGAGACGGGGCGGCAGGCGGGGGAATTCGCCACGCAGCGGCAATACGATGCGCTGGGCCGGATCCGCCGGCAGGTCGCCGGCCCTGCCGCGGCGATCGACGCGTTGCAGGCCGACCCGGCACGGGCGCTCGAGCAATTGACGCGACAGGTCTATCACTACGACGTGGCCGGACAACTGGAGCGGGTCGACACCGACGCCGACACGCTCACCTACCGGCGTGACGTGCGCGGCCAGGTCGTGCAGGCAGACAGTCTGGTGCAGCCGGCCGAGCATTACCGCTACGACGCGGCGATGAACATCGCCGCGCACGGTCGGCAGGCGCCGGTGGACGTTCACCATTACGGCCGCGGCGGCCTGCCGGAACGGATCGGTCATGCGCGCTACCGGTACGATGCACGCGGCCGTACGATCGAAAAGACCGTCGAGCAGCCCGGGTTCCGGCCGAAAACGTGGCAATACACGTGGGACGGCCTCAACCGGCTCGTGAAGGTCGTGACGCCCGAGCGCGGCGTCTGGCTGTATCGCTATGACGCGTTCAACCGCCGGGTCGAGAAGCAGCAGGCCGGCAGCCGCGAAACCGTGAGGTTTCTGTGGGACGGCTCGACCATGGCGGAGCGCTGGGTCGAGCAACGGGACGGCACGACCGGGCAGGTGGTGACGTGGCATATCGAGCCGGGCAGCTACTCGCCGCTCGCTCAGGAGACCGACGACGGGCTGTACGCCGTCCTGACGGACCAGGTCGGCCTGCCGACCGAGGTGTTCGACGGACAGGGCGAGTCGGTATGGAAGGCGTCGTACTCGTTGTGGGGCAAGTTGCTGCCGGCCAGACGGGCTGCGAACGACGGCTGCCGCGCGTCGATCGATACGACGCTGCGCTTTCCCGGCCAGTGGGCGGACGACGAGACCGGACTGAACTACAACCTGAACCGGTACTACGATCCGGATTCCGGACAATATCTGTCCGTCGATCCGATCGGGCTGGCTGGCGGCATTCGGACTCACGGCTATGTGGCCAATCCGACCCAGTGGGTCGACCCTCTCGGCCTTGCCGGGTGTGAATTCCGCGAGTTCCTGAAGGAGAAGTGGGGGAGCAAGAACGTTGCGGATGCGCTGGAGGCGAAACGCAACAATCCGGTGCTGGACAAGTTGCTGACGGACGACGAGTACCTCGCGGTACGCGGCTATACGGCCAACCTGTACGAGGAAATCAACCCGGCATTGCGCGCCGGGAACCCGGGTGAATGGGCGCGGCTGACCGAGGAGGCGACGAACGGTCTGACCAAGCTCGCAGACAATGGATATGCGCATGTGGGCGACGTCGTGCGCAACGTGCGGTTGACCAATGAACAGGTTGAACAGTTGTTCCCGGTCGGCGGGGTCTTCCAGGACAAGGCCTTCCTGTCGACGACGACCGATCTGGATGGCGTATTCCCGGGCAAGGTAACGATAAACATCACGTCCCGCACGGGTGTTTCGGTCAGCACGCTTTCCGAATATCCTCGGGAAGCGGAGGTATTGTTCAAGCCTGATACCCCGTTCAACGTGCTCGATCGGACGCACGATCCCGCGAACGGTTCATGGAATATCACAATGGAACAGCAGTGATGAGCGACAAGGACGCCGCGTTGTCGGCAGAGCAGAGAGCGGCCGTCGAGCGGGCTGCCGCGCGTGCGGCGCGACGAAGTCAGTATCCCGAAGATATGGGGTTCATGCCGTATTCCGGGCGATTCACCAATGCGGATGTGGTGCTCAAGACACCGTGGCTGAGCGAGTATTTCAAGTTCCGGAACCGGAATCCGCGGGCTGACCGTGAAACCCTACGGGACGTTCAGCAGCAGATCGGTGCCGATTGCTCGGATATCATCGATCGATTCCGCGGCGCGATGCTGGGGCTGGCAATCGGCGACGCGCTGGGCACCACCCTCGAATTTTCGCCGCGAGACAGGGCGACGGTCACCGATATCGTCGGTGGCGGCCCCTTTCATCTGAAGGCCGGCGACTGGACCGACGATACGAGCATGGCATGCTGTCTCGCGTACAGTCTTGTCCATTCGCATGGATTCAATCCCGACCATGCGATGCTGGCTTTTTCCTACTGGTATCGGTTCGGCGCATACAGCCCGACGGGGGAATGCTTCGATATCGGCGGCACCACGCGGGCCGCGCTCGATCGCTATTTGAAAACGGGGAATGCGTTTTCTGGCGATACGCATCCGAATTCGGCCGGGAATGGCTCGCTGATGCGGCTCGCTCCCGTCGTGCTGTTCTATGCGAGCGACTTCGACAAGGCCGTGCACTTCGCAGCCGAAAGCTCGCGGCTCACGCATGGCGCGCAGGAAGCGGTCGATGCCTGCCGGTTCTTTGCGGCATTGATGTGGGGGGCGTTCGCGGGGTTTTCGAAAGAGGAGATTCTGAGCGACCGGTTTTCACCGTTGCCGGGGTATTGGGATCAACATCCGCTCGCGCCGGCGGTCGAGCGAATTGCGCGCGGCGCGTACAAGCAAAAGACGCGCGATGAAATCTCATCGTCGGGCTACGTGATCGATACGCTGGAAGCTGCGTTGTGGGCGTTCTATCACAACGACGATTTCGAGTCGGGCATGCTTGCGGCGGTCAATCTCGCGGGTGACGCGGATACCATTGGCGCCGTCTTTGGCCAACTGGCCGGCGCCAGCTACGGCGAGACGCGGATTCCTGTCAGGTGGATCGTCAACACGCACGCCGCACACGGGTTTTATCATTTTGCCGAGGATTTGCTGGCCGCTTCTCGAACGGATCAATCCGGAAGCTGAACGCGCGCCGGGAATCGGATTCTCGTCCGGAGGGGGCGATGCCGTGTTTCAAATGCCAGCGGTTTCCCGTGCCCACGTCGAACTTCGATGAGATGGCCGTGAATGAAACCATGCAGTCCACGCTTTATCGTTGCCGCGCGTGCGGACAGTTGATCCGGACCGGCGCGCTGGAGCGCGCGATTGCGACCCTCTCGCCCGGCGACGCCGCGCAGCAGTTTCCCGGCTTCGATCCGTCGCCACGCTGATCGGGCCGGCGTGTCCCATTCCGGAAGTCCGGTCACGCCACCGGGCGCGGCCGCTTGATTTTGGGAATGATCGGTTCTAATATCGGCTTCCATGAGCCCGACCTCGACATCTTCCGGCGCCCGTGACAGGGGGCGCCCACGCGAATTCGACACCGACGAGGTGATCGACGCGGCCGCACGCGTGTTCTGGGAGCAGGGGTATCACGCGACGTCGATCGACGCGTTGTGCGAGGCGACCGGCGTCTTTCGCGGCAGCCTGTATCGTACGTTCGGCGACAAGCACGGGTTGCTGGTCGCCGCGTTCGACCGTTACGCGGAAGGCGCGATCGCGCGGCTCAAGGAGCGTCTCGCGGCGGACCTGCCGCCCCGGCAGGCACTCCGGGATGCGCTGCTGTACTACACGGAAATCGGTGTGCGGCTATCGGAGCGGCGCGGCTGCTTCATCACGAATTCGGCCGTCGAACTTCTGCCCGGCGACGACGCGCTGCGCCCGTACATCGAATCGACCCTGTTGCGCATCGGCACGCAATTCAGCCTGGCCATCGCGCGCGGCCAGCAGTCGGGCGAGTTCGACCGGAATCTCGATCCGGAAGAGGTGGGCCGGTTCCTGCTGTGCCTGATCCAGGGCATGCGCGTGCTGGGCAAGTCGAGCGCGTCGGAGGCGGAACTGGCATCGATCGTCGATATCGCAATGCGGGCGCTGACCTGATTTTTTTTGATTATTTTGAGAATGATCGGTTTCAAATGTCGGGAGGCATTCCGGGCGCCTGCATCGAAATCGTGAAGGGCAGGCAACGACAGCAACGAAGTTGATGTGACACGGCCGCTGCGCGCAGCCCCCCCGCGGCAAAATAGTTGTCGCCCCGATAGAAACTTGAATCTTTCCTGAATTCAAGTTTCGTAGATGGTGGTGGGTTGCCGTCGCCGAAGGCGACGGCCCCCTTGCCACCGATTTCCGCAACAAGGGGGCGATGATGAGAGAACAAGTTGGCTCGATACGGACAAGGTTTTAAGGACAGAGCGGTGGCGCGGTTGCTGCCGCCGGAGAGCGCCCCGCTGGAGGTGGTGGCTCGGGAGATTGGGGTGAGCACAGATACGTTGGAACGCTGGCGCGGTGAGGAACTGGCCAAGCCGGCGCGAGAACGCAGCTGGACGGCAGCGGCTCGGCTGGAGGCAGTCATTACCACGGCAGCCATGGACGAGGCCACCCGCAGCGCCTGGTGCCGCGAACACGGCGTGTATCCACAGCAACTACAGCAATGGCGTGACAGCGCAACGCAAGCGCTTGCCGAACCCGCGGAGAAGCGCGCCAGCCCGCAGCAGACCAAGGAAGACCGTCGGCGCATCAAGGAACTCGAGCGCGAGCTGCGCCGCAAGGACAAAGCGCTGGCTGAGACGGCAGCGCTGCTGGTGCTGTCAAAAAAAGTCGAGGCGATCTTCAACAAGAACAGAAGCGAGGACGAATGATCGGGCTCGAAGATCGCCAGACCCTGGCCCAGGACATTGAAGCGGCTCAACAGGCCGGTGCGCGGCTGGCGCAGGCCTGTGAGGTCGCCGGCATCGACGAGCGCAGCCTGCAGCGCTGGAAGGCCAACCATGGGCTCGTATCGGGTGATGGCAGACCCGGCGCGGTGCGGCCGACACCGGCCCACGCGCTGACACCCACCGAGCGCGAGCAGATTCTGCAGGTGGCCAACGAGCCGCGCTTTGCCGACATGCCCCCGGCGCGCATCGTCCCGATGCTGGCCGACGAAGGCGTGTATCTGGCCAGCGAATCGAGCTTCCAGCGCGTACTGCGCGAGCATGGGCAGAACCAGCACCGGGGCCGCGCCAAGGCACCGCGCAAGAGCCGCCCGCCAACCACGCATATCGCCACTGCACCGCGCCAGCTGTGGTGTTGGGACATGACGTACTTGCCTGCCGAGATCGTGGGGCGCTGGTTTTATTTGTACCTGATTCTGGACGTGTACAGCCGGAAGATCGTGGGCTTCGAAGTGCACGACAGTGACGACGCCGACCATGCGGCGCATCTGGTCAAGCGTACGGCGCTGGCCGAAGGCATCCATGCCATGGCGACCAGGCCGGTGCTGCACGGCGACAATGGCTCGACCCTCAAAGCCACGACTGTCCTGGCGATGTTGAACTGGCTGGGTGTCAAGCCTTCGTACTCGCGCCCGCGCGTGAGCGATGACAACGCCTACGTCGAAAGCCTGTTCCGCACGGCGAAGTACCGCCCCGAGTTCCCCGACAAGGGCTTTGCCAACCTCGATGAGGCTCGCCGCTGGGCTTCGCACTTCGTGCATTGGTACAACCATGATCACCGGCACAGTGGCATCCGCTACGTCAGTCCCGCCCAGCGTCATGCGGGTGAAGATGCCGCGATCCTTGCCGCCCGTCACGAGGTATATCTCCAGGCGCGAGAACGAAATCCGCGGCGCTGGTCGGGCGCCACCCGGAACTGGACGCCTATCGGCGCGGTAACACTGAACCCCGAGCGCGACTGCATCGTCAAAACGTATACGCGCTCGACCGATATAGAGCCATTGGCAGCATGACCGAGACGACAACTAGCTTGACTCGCGCCGCAGCCGCACCGGCATCATTGTTCAATTAATTTGGGAATGATCAGTCATGAATGATGCAACACTCGCAACGCCCGCCGCGAACGCGTACGGGAAAGGCGTCGTGGCATGTGTGACCGCGACGATCCTGATGGGCGTGATGTTTCCGGTGATGACCGATGCGTTGCGGTACATCGATCCCTTTACGTTCACGTCGCTGCGCTATCTGATCGCCGGCATCGGCTTCATCGCGTTGCTGCGGCTCGTCGAAGGGCCCGGTGCGTTCCGTTCGGCCGGCGAGCCCGTGGCGCTTGCGTGGCTGCTCGGGTCGATCGGCTTTTGCGGGTTCGGGTCGTTCGTGTTCCTGGGCCAGCAACTGGCCGGCGACGAAGGGGCGCTGACGGCGTCGATCATGATGGCGACGCAGCCGATGATGGGGCTGCTGCTCAACGCACTGGTGCGGCGGGTCGCGCCCGCGCCGGTGTCGGTGCTGTTCGTCGTGCTGTCCTTTGCCGGCGTGGCCCTCGTCATCACGCGCGGGGACGTGATCGCCGCGCTGCACGAGCCGCAGCACTACGCGGCCAACGCGCTGATCGTCGTCGGCGCGTTGTGCTGGGTCGTCTATACGTTCGGCGCGGCGCGCTTCACCCGCTGGTCGGCATTGAAATACACGACCTTCACGACGTGGCTCGGACTGACCACGATCGTCGCGGTCAATCTGCTGCTGGTCGTCACGCACCGGATCGCGGCACCGTCACTCGCCGCGGTACACGCGGTCCTGCCGCATCTCGTGTACATGGGGCCGGTGGCCGGCTTCGGCGCGATCCTGCTCTGGATGACGGGCAACCGGATTCTCGGGCCGATGAACGGCGTGCTGTTCATGGACATCGTGCCCATCGCGGCCTTTGCCGTTTCCGCATTCACGGGCGTCGTGCCCAATCGTGCGCAGATCGCAGGCGCCGCGCTGACGGGCGCGGCGCTGATCCTGAACAACCTGTACCTGCGGCGCAGGGCGCGTCGCATCGGCACGACGCACGCGCGCGTGCCGTCGGCTTCCACATGAGCGTCGCGCCCTTCGCGCGTTAGGAAAACACCACCGTCCGATCCCCGTTCAGAAACACGCGCCGCTCGATGAACGCCTTCACCGCGCGCGCCAGCGTGAGCGATTCGACATCGCGCCCTACCGCGAGCAGTTGCTCCGGGCGCAACGCGTGATCGACGCGCTCGACGACCTGCTCGATGATCGGGCCTTCGTCGAGATCGTCGGTGACGAAGTGCGCGGTCGCGCCGATCAGCTTCACGCCGCGCGCATGCGCCTGGTGATACGGCTTCGCGCCCTTGAAGCCGGGCAGGAACGAATGATGGATGTTGATCGCGCGGTTCGCGAGCTTCGCGCTCGTCTCCTGCGACAGCACCTGCATGTAGCGCGCGAGGATCACGAGCTCGGCGCCGCTCGACTCGAAGAAGTCGAGCCACTGCGCTTCCTGCTGCGCCTTCGTGTCGGCCGTGATCGGGAAGTGGCGGAACGGCAGCCCGTGCTGCGCGGCGAGCGGTTCGAAGTCGGGATGGTTCGACACGATGCCGACGATGTCCATCTTCAGCTCGCCCATCCGCCAGCGGAACAACAGGTCCGCGAGGCAGTGCTCGAGCTTCGACACCATGATCAGCACCTTCGGCCGTGCGTTCACGTCGTGGATCGCCCACTGCATGTCGCCCTGCTCGCCGCCGAGGCTGGCCGCGATCGGCGCGAATTCGTGGCGCAGCGCGTCGATCTGCAGCGTTTCATCCGTCGGATGAAAGACGCAGCGCACGAAGAAGCGGGTGCTGAGGTCGTCGTCGAACACGTTCAGCGCATCGACATAGCAGCGATGGCGATCGAGAAAGCCGACGACGGCGGCGACCTGGCCGGCCGCGCTCGGGCACGACAGTGTCAGGACGAATTGATCGGGGCGGTGCTCGGCGGTCATGAGACTCCTCGGATGGCATGGGCGCACGGCCGTGCGGCGGCGCACGAAAGCGCCGCGCCGCGCGGGTAGCGGGAGGCTCAAGTAAATCAGGACGATTTTGGGGCGGATAGAACCAACGCGCCGTGTGGCTGGTATCGGTGCGCCAGCGCGCGGGGGCGGGAAGGGGTGTTACGCGCTCGCGCACGCGTCGAGCAGCCAGCGCCGGAACACGTGGGTCGCGTCCGGCTCGGGCCGCTGCGGCGGCCGCACCAGGAAGTAGCCGCGCGACGTGACGACCGGCGCGTCGACGAGCTTGACGAGCTGCCCGGATGCGACGAGTTCGTCGACGAGCGGCGACCAGCCGAGCGCGACGCCTTCGCCGAGCAGCGCCGCATGGATCACGAGCGCGTAGCTGTTGAAGGTCACGCCGCGCGCGGCGGCGGCCGTATCGAGGCCGTGCGCGTCGAACCAGCCGGACCACGACAGCCAGCGCTCGGGGCGAGTCGGCTGCACGTGCAGCAACGGCATCCCGAGCAGGTGCTCGGCCCGCGCGACGTGCGGGTGCGCGTCGCGGAACGCGGGCGAGCACACGGGCGTGACCGATTCCGGAAAGAGGCGGGCGGCCGTGCACGACGGCCAGTGGCCGTCGCCGAACAGGATCGCGATGTCGCCGTGGTCGCGCTGCGCGTCGTAATCCTGTGACGTGACGACGCGCACGTCGACATCCGGCATCACGCGCTTCAGCCCGGCCAGGCGCGGCATCAGCCAGTAGGTCGCGAAGCCGAAGTCGGTGACGATCGTGAGCGCGCCATGCTCGCGGCGCGCACGCAGGGTCGCGGTCGCGCCGCGCAGCGTGTCGAGGCTCACCCGCACCGCTTCGTACAGGCACTGGCCGTCGGCCGTCAGCGTGACGCCGCGCGGGCTGCGCTCGAACAGCGGCACGCCCAGTTCGGCCTCGAGCTGGAACACCTGCTGGCTCACGGCCGGCTGGGTGGAGCCGAGCTCGCGCGCGGCGGCCGTGAAGCTCGCGAGCCGGGCGGCCGATTCGAACGCGCGCAGCGCCTGCATCGACGGTAACGGTTCGGATTTCGACATAAGTCTCTCTAATGGCCCCATAAGGGCCGGACGCCTTCCCGCGCGAATTCGGGCGGGCGATAGTGCATCGGACGGTACGGCACATGCGCTTCGCCTCCCGCTTCAGGGCCGCCGCGCAAGGCATTCCGCGATTCTAGCCAGTCGCGGGCCGCACGTGCGGCACTTTCTTCGTGCTGCTTCCGTCATGCCGGACGTCTCGCCGCGCGAGCGGCGCGCCGTTCCATTCGAACACCGTTTTCCCCACGACTGCCGATGACGAACCCGACACCCAACATCCTGATCCTGATGGCCGACCAGCTCACGCCGTTCGCGCTGCCGGCCTATGGCAATCGCGTCGCGCGCACGCCGACGCTGGACCGTCTCGCCGCGCAAGGCGTCGTATTCGACGCCGCGTATTGCGCGAGCCCGCTGTGCGCGCCGTCGCGTTTCTCGCTGCTGACCGGCAAGCTGCCGTCGGGGATCGGCGCCTACGATAACGCCGCCGAATTACCGGCGCAAACGCTGACGTTCGCGCACTACCTGCGCGCGGGCGGCTATCGGACGATGCTGTCCGGCAAGATGCATTTCTGCGGGCCCGATCAGCTGCACGGCTTCGAGGAGCGGCTCACGACCGACATCTATCCGGCCGATTTCGGCTGGGTGCCCGACTGGGACAGCCCGACCGAGCGGCCGAGCTGGTATCACAACATGAGTTCGGTGCTGGAGGCGGGCCCGTGCGTGCGCACGAACCAGCTCGATTTCGACGACGAGGTCACGTTCGCCGCGAAACAGAAGCTGTACGACGTCGCGCGTGAACGCGCGGCCGGGCACGATGCACGGCCGTTCTGCATGGTCGTGTCGCTGACCCATCCGCACGACCCGTATGCGATCACGCGCGAATACTGGGATCAATACAGCGACGACGAGATCGACATGCCGGCCGTGCGGCTCGACGCGGCGCAAAGCGATCCGCATTCGCAGCGGCTGCGCTTCGTCTGCGAGAACGACCGCACGCCGCCCACCGACGCGCAGATCCGCGCCGCGCGCCGCGCCTATTACGGCGCGACGTCCTACGTCGACACGCAGTTCGGCAGCGTGCTGGCCGCGCTCGAACAATGCGGATTCGCCGACGACACGATCGTGATCGTCACGTCCGACCATGGCGACATGCTCGGCGAACGCGGGCTCTGGTACAAGATGACGTTCTTCGAAGGCGGCTGCCGCGTGCCGCTGATCGTCCATGCGCCGGGCCGCTTCGGTGCCGCGCGCGTGCGCGGACCCGTGTCGCACGTCGACCTGCTGCCGACCCTGGTCGACCTGGCCGGCGCCGCACCGGCCGGCGGCTGGCCCGACCCGGTCGATGGCGCGAGCCTCGTGCCGCACCTGCACGGCACGCCCGCACACGACGTTGCGCTCGGCGAATACCTCGCGGAAGGCGCGGTTGCACCGGTCGTGATGATCCGCAGCGGCGACTGGAAGTACGTGCATTGCCCGGCCGATCCCGACCAGCTCTACAACCTCTCCGACGACCCGCGCGAGCTGACGAACCTCGCCGGCACGCCGGAGGCGGCCGACGTGCTCGCCGCGTTCCGCGCGCAAGCCGCGCAGCGCTGGAACCTGCCCGAACTGGACCGGCAGGTGCGCGCGAGCCAGCGGCGCCGGCGCTTCCATTACGCGGCGACGACGCAGGGCCGCATCCAGGCGTGGGACTGGCAGCCGTTCACCGACGCGAGCCAGCGCTACATGCGCAATCACATCGAACTCGACACGCTCGAGGCGATGGCGCGTTTTCCGCGCGTCGGGCGCTGAGCGTCCCGGATCGCGATCACTGACGAACGACGGAGGAAGCGGACGATGGAACGGCAATGCAATGCAGCAATCCGGATCGGCGCGGCGCTCGCCGCGGCCGCGTGCGTGATGACGACGCAGGCCGCGCACGCGGCCGACCCGCAGACGTGCAGCGACGTGAAGATGGCGGCGCCCGGCTGGACCGACATCGATGCGACGAACGCGATGGCGGGCGTCGTGCTGAAGGCGCTCGGCTACCGGCAGGACGTGGCGAACCTGTCGGTGCCGATCACGTACCAGGGGCTCAAGAAAGGGCAGGTCGACGTGTTCCTCGGCAACTGGATGCCCGCGCAGGCGCCGCTCGTGAAGCCGTTCGTCGACGAGAAATCGATCGACGTGCTGCACGCGAACCTGAGCGGCGCGAAGTTCACGCTCGCGGTGCCCGATTACGTGGCGGCCGCCGGCGTGCATACGTTCGCCGATCTCGCGCGCTACGCGGACCGCTTCGGCGGCAAGATCTACGGGATCGAGCCCGGCGCGCCCGCGAACCAGAACATCAAGCGGCTGCTGTCCGACCATGCGCTCGGCCCGGCGAACTGGTCGCTCGTCGAATCGAGCGAGACGGGCATGCTCACGCAGGTCGAGCGCGCGGTGCGCGACAAGCGCTGGATCGTGTTTCTGGCGTGGGAGCCGCATCTGATGAACACGAAGTTCCACCTGACCTACCTGTCGGGCGGCGATGCGTATTTCGGCCCGAACTACGGCGGCGCGACGGTCAATACGGTCACGCGCGCCGGGTTCGCCGGCCAGTGCGGGAACCTCGCGCGGCTGTTCCGGCAGATGACGTTCTCGGTCGACGTCGAGAACCGGATGATCGCCGACATGCTCGACCACAAGACGTCGCCCGCGCTCGCGGCGCAGCATGCGCTGAAGGCCGACCCGGCGCTGGTGGCCGGCTGGCTGGACGGCGTGACGACGGCGGCCGGCGCACCGGGCCTGCCGGCCGTGCGCGCGGCCCTCGACGGTCGCTGATTCCCGCCCTCGCGGCGGCCGGTTTTTACCGTGCCGCCCGTCTACGTGTTTTCCCGACCAGTCGCATCGTGACCATTTGGTGTCGCCTTCAGACGGGTGGCGCGAAATATGGGTTTGTATTTTTCGCCAATGGCTGCGTTATTGCGGAAAACGAAATACCAAAGCCAGCGGGCGTACCGAATTCGAATCCACCGGCGCATCGCAGCGCGCGCCGGCACGAGGTTCTTTCCATCGAACGGTTCAGGGAGGGTGGTCGATAATGAAGCATACGAAAGTTGCCGTAGCCGCCGCGCTTGCATGCGCGGCCTGTGTACCTGCCATCGGGCATGCGCAGAGCAGTGTGACGCTGTACGGGATTCTCGACGCGGGCATCACGTACGTGAACAACACGGGCGGCTCGCACGTGGTCAAGTTCGACGACGGCGTCGCGTACGGGAACCGCTTCGGCCTCAAGGGCACGGAAGATCTTGGTGGCGGCCTGAAGGCCGTGTTCACCCTCGAGAGCGGCTTCCGCCTCGGCACCGGGCAGCTCGGCTTCGGCGGCTCGGAATTCGGCCGCCAGGCGTATGTCGGCCTGCAGAACGACTGGGGCACGCTGTCGTTCGGTAACCAGCTCGACATCACGAACGAACTCGTATCGATCTACAACATCTCCGCGTGGGGCAGCGGCTATGCGATCCACCAGGGCGACTTCGACCGCTTCAACGGCGACCGCCTGCCGAACTCGGTGAAGTTCCTGTCGAACGACCTCAGCGGCTTCAAGTTCGGTGCGATGTACTCGTTCGGCAACGTCGCGGGCAACTTCCATCGCAACAGCGCATGGAGCGCGGGTGCGAGCTTCACGAAGGGCGACTTCTCGATCGGTGCCGCGTACACGCGCCTGAACAACCCGAACGGCATCTATGCGTTCGACCCGTACGCGATGATCGGCACGCATACGTTCCTCGGCCAGCAGACCGTCACCGTCGATCCGGCGACCGGCGCACGCACCGACCTGTTCGCGAACACGCCGATGGATGTCGACAGCCAGGGCACCTTCGGCATCGGCACGAGCTACACGATCGGCAAGCTGACGCTCGACGGCAACTTCTCGTACACGACGATCAAGGGCTTCGGCCAGTCGTCGCACATGCAGGTCTATGAAGGCGGCGGCTCGTATCAGTTCACGCCGGCATTGAGCCTGATCGCCGGCTACCAGCACACGCGCTTCGAAGGCCATCACTGGAACCAGGGCACGGCGGGCCTGCACTACATGCTGTCGAAGCGCACGGACGTGTACCTCTCCGGCGATTACCTGCGCGCGTCGCAAGGCGTGGATGCGGTGGTGGGCTACAGCTTCACGCCGTCGACGACGCAGACGCAGGCCGACGTGCGGATCGGGATGCGGCATTCGTTCTGAGCAGTGTTGTGTGGGGTAGTGACGTCTTCAGCGAGAGGTCTCTCTTTGGCGCGAACCGAGGTTCGCGCTTTTTTTTTGCCGGGTGCAAGCGGGCATGAGATCCGTCCGGTCAGTGCCGGCCGCGTGGCCACTGCCACGGGATCGTCACCGGGAACGACGGCTCGACGGTGTTGACCATTGCCGTCTATAGGCGTTAGCATCGTCCGCATGCTTGATCGCACCATTTCCCCCTCCTCGCTGATCCGCGCATGTTGTCAGAACATGCCTGGGGGAAGTTGCGTCTAGCGAACTCGCTAAACATTCAAGCAATCGCCTTCCGGCCGCCTGTGATGCAAAACAGGCGGCCTTTTTGTTTTTGGGCCGACCCTTTCCGGACGGAGAAACTCGATGCCGCTTGCGCTGTATGACACCTGGTCGCGTACCGTGCGCCCGTTCACGCCTATCCATCCCGGGCAGGTCGGCATGTATTGCTGCGGCCCCACGGTCTACGACGATGCCCATATCGGCAACCTGAGAACCTACGTGTTCGAGGATCTCCTGCGCCGCGTGCTGGAGCGCAACGGATACGCGGTCCGGCACGTCGTCAATATCACCGACGTCGGCCACCTGACTTCGGATGCGGACGAAGGCGAAGACAAGATGGAGAAGGGGAGCCGTCGAACCGGCGAATCGGCGTGGGAGATCGCCCGGCGCTACACCGAGGCGTTCGTCCGGGACTGGCGCGCGCTCCACCTGCTCGAGCCGACGGTCTGGTGCCGCGCCACCGATCACATCGCCGAACAGATCGCGTTCATCGAGACGCTCGACCGGGCCGGCTACGTCTATCGGACGGACGACGGCCTCTACTTCGATACCAGTCGGCAGGATGACTACGGTTATCTCGCGCGGCTGGACCGCACCGGGCTGCAGGCGGGCAAGCGGGTAGCGCTGGGCGAGAAGCGGAGCATCACGGATTTTGCGTTGTGGAAGTTCAGCCCGGCCGACGTCAAGCGGCAAATGGAATGGGACAGCCCGTGGGGGCGCGGCTTTCCGGGCTGGCATATCGAATGCTCGGCGATGTCGGCGAAGTATCTCGGGACCTTGTTCGATATCCATTGCGGCGGCGAGGATCACGTCGCCGTGCATCACAGCAACGAGATCGCGCAGACGCGGGCGGCCCACGGCACGCAGCTCGCGAATTACTGGATGCACGGGCACTTTCTGACACGCGAGGCCGAGGACGAGGCCGATGCCGATGCGAAGATGTCGAAGTCGAGTGGCGATTTCGTCCGTCTGCAGACCTTGCAGAGCCGGAATGTCGATCCGCTCGCGTACCGTTACCTGTGCCTGACGGCCCATTATCGAAGCAAGCTGCGTTTCTCGTGGGCGTCGCTCGAGGCGGCACAAACCGCACTGAATCGGCTGCGGCAGGTCTATGCCGGCTGGCCGGACGGCGGGCGTGTCGATGCGGATTTCGCTGCGCGATTCGACGCCGAAGTGAACGAGGACCTGAATCTGCCCAGGGCGCTCGCGGTGCTGTGGGATCTGGTCAGGAGCAATCTGCCGCCGGCGACCCTGAAAGCGACCGTCGACGGCTTCGACGCCGTGCTTGGCCTCGGTTTGCGTGAATGGCGGCCGGTTGCGATCGACGTTCCGGAACACGTCCGCGTGTTGCTCGACGATCGTGAGCGCGCGAGGGCAGGCAAGGACTGGGCGCAAGCCGACCGGATCCGGGCGGCGCTGAGCGCCGAGGGCTGGAGAGTCGAGGACACGCCGGAAGGTCAACGTCTGTTCGGCATCACGGTGGGCTCGACCGATACGGGCAGCCCGCCGCGGTGAAGCGCGCGGGCCGCCTGCATCAGAAGATCCGGTGCCCAAGCCACCATCCGCCGGCTGCGAACAACGCAGCCGCGGGCAGCGTCAGCACCCACGCCCACACGATGTTGCCGGCCACGCCCCAGCGCACGGCCGACAGCTTCTGCGTCGCGCCGACGCCGACGATCGCGCCGGTGATCGTGTGCGTGGTCGACACCGGAATGCCGAGGAACGATGCCAGGAACAGCGTCATCGCACCGCCGGTTTCCGCACAGAAACCGCCGACCGGCTTGAGCTTCGTGATCTTCTGGCCCATCGTGCGCACGATGCGCCAGCCGCCGAACAGCGTGCCGAGGCCCATCGACAGGTAGCACGCGCCGATCACCCACGCGGGCGGCGCATCGGCGGTCGCCGACGCGTAGCCCGTCGCGATCAGCAGCATCCAGATGATGCCGATCGTCTTCTGCGCGTCGTTGCCGCCGTGGCCGAGGCTGTACAGCCCGGCCGACAGCAGTTGCAGCCGACGGAAGCGCCGGTCGACCTTGCTGGGTGCGGTACGGAAATACAGCCACGACACGCCGAGCATGAACAGCGAGCCGAGGATGAAACCGAGCAGCGGCGAAATGAAGATGAACGCGATGGTCTTCAGCAGCCCGTCGATGTTCAGCGAACTCCAGCCGGACTTCGCGAGCGCTGCGCCGACCAGGCCGCCGATCAGCGCATGCGACGAGCTCGACGGAATCCCGTAGTACCACGTGATCACGTTCCAGCCGATCGCACCGATCAGCGCACCGAACACGACGTAGTGGTCGACGATCTCGGGATCGATCGTGCCTTTACCGACGGTCTGCGCGACTTTCAGGTGGAAGATGAAATACGCGATGACGTTGAACGCCGCCGCGAACACGACGGCCTGCTGGGGTTTCAGCACCCCGGTGGACACGACGGTGGCGATCGAGTTCGCCGCGTCGTGAAAGCCGTTCATGAAGTCGAATACGAGCGCGACGAGCACCAGTGTCGCGACCATCCATAGGGCGAGTTGTATCGAATGCATCTTGTTGATTCGCTCAGGCGTTTTCCAGCACGATGCCTTCGATGATGTTCGCGACATCCTCGAATTTGTCGGTAATGCGTTCGAGCAGGTCGTAGACGCCCTTCAGCTTGATGAGCGTCTTCACGTCGATGTCGTCGCGAAAGAGTTTCGATATCGCGGATCGCAGCACGCGGTCGGCACGGGTTTCGAGCGTGTCGATCTCTTCGCATGCCTTGAGGATCTCCGCCGACAGCTTCATGTCGGACAGCCGGTTCACCGCGATTTGCGCCTGCAGCGCCGCCTGCACGACGATGTCCGCGAGTTCGCTGGCCTCCGCGGTGACCGACTTCAGGTCGTAGACCACGACGGTGGTCGCGACGTCCTCCATCAGGTCGAGGATGTCGTCCATCGTCGTGACCAGCTTGTGGATCTCGTCGCGATCGAGCGGCGTGATGAAGGTCTTGTGCAACAGGTCGATCGCATCGTGCGCGAGCTTGTCGCCGGTTCGTTCGGTGGTCTGGACGTTGGCCATGGCCAGCTCGGCATCGTCGAGATTGTCGAGAAGCATCTGAACCTCGCACGCGGCCAGGACGATGTGCTGCGCATGCGTGTCGAAGAGGTCGAAAAACCGGTTTTCGACGGGGAGGAAGCGTCCAAGCATGGATTCTCCGGGGAAAAGGTGGGCGGAATGACGCGGGTCAGGCTGCGCACGGGCGGCACAGCATGCGGTTGCCGAACGCGACGTGCCGGCGTTCCGCGAGCGCGCGCAAGTCCAGCGGACGCTGGTTGACGATCGTGCTGGCGTGCCCGGCCGACAGGTCGGGATTGACGAAGTACATCAGCGACTTGCGCGGTGTGCGTGTGCGCGGGCGTTCGACGGCATGCTGCATCGCCGGCACTTCGCCGTCGGTGAGCGCTTCGAGCAGCGAGCCGGCCAGCACGATCATTTCGTCGGACCGCGGTAGCGCGGAAATCGGCGACGCATCCGGCAGCAGGATCAAGCCGGGTGCGGTCGGCCGGATGAACGACAGCAGGTGGCCGTCTTCGTGCGGATCCTGCAGATACGCGCGGTCATGGCTGCCGTGATGCTGGTCGTACGCGCAGAGCTGCAGGTAGGAGCTGTGCCGGACCGGCGGCTGCGGCGTGCCGCCGAGGTTGTCGCACACCGCGTCGAGCAGATCCTGCGCGATCGCGCTGATGCAGGCTTCATAGGCGGCCAACTCGCGGTAGAACGTGGACTTCACCAGCGGAAAGCCGCGATGCGCGTCGCGGCGCGCGACCCAGTAGCAGAATCGGTCGCACAGATCCGGCCGCTCGGGCGTATGCGAGTATTCGAGCCCGAACGGCAGGAAGCCGTCGGTCTGGTCCGGAAACGAGAACGCGAGCTTTTGCTTGCGATCCAGCTGGTCATAGGCTGCCGCGACCCGGTCGAAATGCATGAGCAGTGCGTACGGCATCTTGAAGTAGACGTAGCTGTCGCGGATCAGCCGGCTGGCGTGGAGTTTCATACGGTTTTGCATGGTGTTCTCCCGGTACATCGGACATGGCGTGGTGCCGAACGGCGGTCGTTGCCGCGTTGCCGGCACATGAGAAGGCGGGGCGTGGTGTGCGCGATCCGGTCGGCGTCATCGCGGAGCGTGTGACGGAACCGTGGCGGCTAGACGCACATGACGTATGAGGTGGCGACGCGGGTGAGCGTCCTTGCGGCTGCCGTGGCCGAGCCGGTGTTGCCGGTGCGGCTGAGCGGAGATATCGAGTCGTGTCATGCGTGCTCCAGGCGCCGGGCGGCACACGGCGGGAGCGTCACGACGTCAACGACGGACGAACGCTTCCCGCCGCGCCGCGTCGGGCGCGATCGGCTGATAAGAGGCTGGGAGTCGGGTGTTCGCCGGCATGGCGTGCGAACGCGCGCCGGCGCAGCTTAATCGGCTAGGGTCGTCGTCCATTTCGAACTCCTGTCTATTTGCGCAACACGTGCGTGAACCTGGGCTGCGCACGCGCGAGCATGCGGCCGGACACGCGCACGCGACGCGGGTCACGTACGGAAGCCGCCCAAGTGTCGAGCGGCGATTGAATTGTCGAGTACGGGAATTTCGGATCGACGGCACGCCGATCCTGAAAGACACCGCATCCTGCTATCCCGGGATGCGGCAGAAGACAAGGCTCTGCGAAGCTTCCTCAGGCGGCAGTCAGGTTGGTACAGGACCAACTACAACTCGCATCGGTAGGCACAGAAGCCTCCATGAATGAAAACGAGTGCGATGTTAAGAGGGAACCGCGCGGCGCGTCAATCGAAAACTTCGCATGCGTTTTACGCGGCTTCGCCGGCAGGTTGCCCGGGTGCGATCGGGTACGGCCGGCGATGCGTCGAAACAATTTCGGGACAGCGGGCGGCGCACGGCCGGCCGGTCCGGCGGAACGGCGTCACGCGGTTCGCCGGCGTCCGGCATCATGTCGGTTCGACGACGACGGCCGTGCCGTAGCAAATGACTTCGGTTACCCCCGACCCGATCTCGGTCGAGTCGTAGCGCATCGCGACGATCGCATTCGCGCCGAGCTTGCGCGCATCGGCGAGCATCTTGTCGAAGGCGTGCTGGCGGGCCTTCTCGCACAGCGACGTATAGAGCGTGATGTTGCCGCCGAAGATCGTCTGCAGCGATGCGCCGAACGAGCCGACGATCGAGCGCGAGCGCACGATGATGCCTTGCGCGACGCCGAGCGAGCGGACGGTCGTGTGGCCGGGCAGGTCGAAAGCCGTCGTGACGCGAGCGGGCGACAGATCGTCGAAGGAGCGGCTGGTATCGGTCATGGCGGAACCTCGAAAGCGGAGTGGTCGAACGCCGATTCTATCCGGACGCGCGCACGAAGCTGGCGGTGAGCCCGTCGCGGTATCGCGAGGCGGCCGGTCAAACAATCGAGAGGTGGGCAGTGTTTAACGAATGGATCGACGCGTTCTGGCAGCAGAAGTTTTCGGGAGACCGATGCGTTCATGACGGCAACGATCTGCAGATCGCCGTCAGTTCCGCGCTCGACGACGAGCAGGGCATGATCCTCGTGCCGACCGACGGGAAAAACCGGATCGTCGTGCAGGAAAAGGTTGCGCACACGCTGCGCCTGGAGGAAGCGGATGCGTGGACGATGGCCGCGTTCGTCGATCGCCTGTCGGCCTCGGGCGGCGGTTTGTGTGGTGCGGACAATCTTTTCTACTATTCCGCGCCGGCCCTGGCCGATCTGCCGAATCACGCGATTCCCGCGACGGTCCGGGCGCTGACGCCGGCGGATCGACCGGTATTCGACGCATTCACCGCCGCGATGCCGGCGGACGACTTCGATACGGCCAGCGTCGAACTCGATCATTGGCGCGTCTTCGGTGCATTCGAGCAGGTTCGGCTGGTATGCGCGGGTAGCGTCTATGCGTGGTGGCATTCCTGCCTGGCCGACATGGGCGTGCTGACGCTGCCTGAATTCAGGGGCAACGGCCACGCGCGCGGCGTCGTGCGCGCGATGAGTGTCGCGGCCTGTCGCGAAGGGCTGGAGCCGCAGTACCGGTGCCAGCTCGACAATCCGGCTTCCGCGGCAGTTGCGCGGGCGGTGGGCATGCGTCTTTACGGGACGCTGGACGAGATCATCTGAATTTGTCCGGGGGCGCCGGGAAGGAAGCACATGCCGCCGCCTCCTTCCCGGCCGCACGCCGTCAGGGCTTTACAGCGGTGCCGCCATTGCCACCGAGATCGACCGCGTAGGCCAGCGCCAGCTTGCCGAACTTCAACGCGTGATTCGCCTGCCGATCCGAATTCTCCAGCGTGTCGTTCACGGTATGGATATACGGACTGTCGTTCTGGTCGGCCTCGAACGGGAACGACGCCGGATACCCTTGCGCATTCCACGACGCGTGATCCGAGCACGCATACCCGCACTGCGACGTACCGATCGCGAGTTCCGGCAGGTAGATCTTCGCCAGATTCGTCAGGTAGGTGTTCTGCGACGCGTTCGTGTAGTCGGTGATCAGGTAGATATCCTTCGGATCGCCCTTGTAGTTCGTCATGTCGAGTTGCAGCACGCCGATCACGTTCGCATTCTGCGCGCGGAACTGCTTCGCGATTGCTTTCGAGCCGAGCAGGCCGGCTTCCTCGGCCGCGTACCCGACGAACTTGATCGTCCGCTTCGGCCGGTAGTTGTTCGCCAGCAGCACGCGCAGCGCTTCGGTGAGGCTGGCGATACCCGACGCATCGTCGTCCGCGCCGGGCGAGCGCGTGTTCTCCGTCGTGCGGCCGACCGTCGAATCGAGGTGGCCGCCCAGCACGATGGTGCCCGCGGCCGGATCGCTGCCGCGGATCGTCAGGATCACGGATTTCTGCGGAAAGCCCGTGTGTGCAAACTGTTCGACGGCGATGTCGGCGCGCGAACCGGCCAGTTGCTTCCACTGCAAGGCGAGCCAGTCCGATGCGGCGACGCCGTGCGACGTCGTGTAGTAGCGGTTCGTGAAGCCGGACAGCGACGTGATCGTGCCGACGATGTTGCTGGCCTGCAGCTGCTGGATCCACGTGCCGATCTGCGGCGCATTCGAGACCTTGTACACGGAGGCGGCGGCCTGCTTCGCGAGGGTCGGCGGCAACGGCTGCAGTGCCTGACGTGCTTCGTCGAACGAGTCGTGCACGACATAGCCGGGCCCGTGGCCGCGCGTATGGTGGACGGCATGGGCCAGCTCGCCGAGCCGTGAATCGTCGATCTCGACGACGTGGACGGTTTCGCGGCGCGCGGCGCCGTCGGCCGTCTTGCCGGCGTCGAGCGTCGTGCTGTATTGCGCGGTGGCGCTCGCGTCGATGCGTTGCAACTGGCGGAACGCCGCGTCGCCGAGCGTGATCCATACCGGCGTCGCGTGCGCGGCGGCGGTCAGCAGCATGCCGCCGAGCGCGGCGCTCAGGCGGGTCAGTTTCAGAGTAGGCATGTTCGATCTCGTGAGGATGGCGATGTCGAGGAAGAGGGCGTGCCGCAGGTCGTGCGATACGCCCCCGCCTGCTGCGGAATTACGACTTCTTCGGTACGATCACGCCGTACGTGCAACTCTGGTTGTACGCATTGCCGATCGCGGTGAGCTGCGCGCTGCTGTAGCCCAGTGCGGACGCAGCCGTCAGCACGGCCTGCGCGGCGGCCTTCTGGTTGGTCGAGCCGTTGGTCATCGACAACCCCTTCAGGAACGCCTTGTCCATCGCCTGCGCACCGATCGCGTCGCGCGCGACGAGGTTGCATGAGGCCCAGTACTGGCCGGCCGTATGGATCTCCGCGCCGCGCGCCTGCGCATAGGTGCGCCCGACGTTCCAGTTGGTCACGCGGCCGCCCCAGAACTCGTTGTGGCCGTCCCAGTTGTAGACCCAGTGGTACTGCGCATCCGACGGGCTCCACTGGTTGAAGTCACGGCTGTACGCGGCGGCGAGATAGTCGCCGGTGCCTTCCGACAACCCTTCCTGCTGCGACAGGCCGCCGTTCGTCACCCAGTCGTGGATGCCGTGCCCGAGCTCGTGGATCACGACGTCCGCGTCCTCCGCATCGTCGACGCCGCCTTGCCCGAAGGTCAGCCGGCCGCTGCTCGACGAATACGACGAGTTGTCGTCGCCCGATTCGCCGTGCGGGTCGTACTGCACGCCGCCCGTGTACTGGTACGGCATCGCCTTGATGCCGAGCGTCTGGTTCACGTAACGCAGGAACGTGTCGATGTGGTAGTACGCGTTCACGGCCTCGAAATACAGGTTGCCGCGCGTGAATTCGAACGCGGGCGTCGACTGTACGGGGCACGCGTTGTCGAGCGGCGCGTCGAAATCGACGCATACCGCATACGGGCCCGACAGCGAGTAACGCGCGCCCGACTGCGCGAGATCCTTCAAGGTCACGCGCACGCGTGCGGCGGTGAGTTGCGACGAATCGGCGTCGTTGTTGTCCTTGTAGCCCGTGCTGCCGTAGCTGCTTTTGGTCGGCGACAGCGGGTCGGGCCGGAACACGAAGCCCGTGCCGTCGGTCGCGTAGAACGCCTTGTCCTCGGCGCGCAGCACTTCGCCGCTGCCCGAGTCGATCAGCAGTTCCCAGTCGCCTTTCGGGCCGTCGTTCGGGCGGCCGCGCACTTTCCACGCGGTATGCGTGCCGGCCTTGTCGACGAAGGCGACGAGCTGCGCATCCAGGTTCGTGAAGCCGCTCACGCCGAGATACGCGCGGGCGCGGTCGAGCGCCTGTTGCTGGTCGACGGCCTGCGACTTGCGCGAGGTCGCGACCACGCCGTTGATCGTGTTGCTCGCGACGTACAGGATGCGGCCGTCCTTCGCGACCGTCACCGCGATATCGCTGCCGTACACGGGCAATCCGGCTGCCTGCTGCTGCAGGCGCACGACGGTGAAATCGGCATCGCTGCGCTCCGACGTGACGACGAGGCTTGCGAGCGCGGTCGCGTCGAGCCCGAGCTGCGTGGCCTGCGACGCGACGAAGTCGCGTGCGGTAGCAGCGGGCGTCGTGGCGGTTTTCTTCGCGCGATACGCGGGGGCGTACAGCGTGACGGCGACGCCGTCGGCGCGGAACTGCCCGGCGGCCGTATCGGCCTTGGCGGCCGGCGGCGTGACGCCGCGTGTCAGGCTTTCGCGCAGGCTCGTTGCTTGCGGATTCGACACTTTCGTATCGGCCGCGGTGCCGCCGACGATGCCGAAACCGAGCGCGAGACCCAGGGCGAGCGGCAGTGCTTTGCGTGATGTCTGCATACGTGATCCTCATCTCAACGGTTGGACACGCCCGCGCGTTCGTGGCGCGCAGGCACGACACGGCCCGTGCGCCGGCTCGATGGAGCCGGTGCGGCGAAGCGGTGTTGGGGGTGTCGACTGACTAAGGAACCCTAAATGTCAGGTCGAAAAGAAACAGGCGGGCGAAGAGCGGGAGAAGCAGGCCGAGAAGCGCGCGAAGAAGCGAACGGCAGGCAGGTGCGGCGACGGAGAATCGTGCATCGTCATGTCATACCCCTCGGATCGGATCGATATCGGTTGGCAGCCCGCGGCGCTCGACATGCGTCGGGATGCGGCACGCATGTCGTTAGGCTGCCTATCTAACTTTTTTTGGTATGTTACAGAACATTTTCAGCGACATTCCAATTTATTTTCGATGACCGCTTCAGTCCGTCGATCAATCACCGGCATTGTTCAGCGAGCGTCGGGAAACGCTGCCGGAACGCGCAATACCGCGCCGGATTGTGCTTGAAACCCGTGACGATCAGCGCGTCGCACGCCGGTCGCTACGCGGGCTCAAGCCGAATCGCGCGCGATACGTGCGCGAGAAATGCGACGGCGATTCGAACCCGCAGGCGACGCATACCGAGGTGATGCTCATGTCGGTCTGCTGCAGCAGTTCACGTGCGCGATCGAGGCGCAGGTTCAGATAGAAATGCGTCGGCGTGTCGTTCAGCGTCGCGCTGAACAGCCGCTCGAGCTGGCGCCGCGTGATCGATACCTCCTGCGCGAGCGCATCGGAGCCGAGCGGGTTTTCCATGTGCCGCTGCATCGTGCCGATCACCTGGATCAGCTTGCGGTTGTGCACGCCGTAGCGCGCCGCAATCTCGAGCCGCTGGCTGTCCGAGCGCTGCCGGATCCGGCTGACGACGAACTGCTCGGAGATCGCCGCCGCGAGATCGGCGCCGTGCCGCCGCCCGATCAGGTCGAGCATCATGTCGATCGACGCGGTGCCGCCCGCGCACGTGATGCGCCGCTCGTCGATCTCGAACAGCTCCTGCGTCGCGTTCAGGCCGGGGTAGCGTTCACGGAACGCGGCCAGCGCTTCCCAGTGCAGCGTGAGCGGCTGCGACGCGTCGAACAGCCCGGCTTCCGCGAGCACGAAGCTGCCGGTGTCGATGCCGCCGAGCGTTGCACCATGACGGTGCTGGCGGCGCAGCCAGTCGCCGATCGCGCGCGTATAGCACGTCAGGGGATCGAAGCCTGCGACGACGAACACCGTATCGACCTTGTCGACCTCCGCGCACGCGGCTTCGGCGGCGACCGGAATGCCGTTGCTCGCGGCGACGGGCGCGCCGTCGGCGCTGATCACGTGCCAGCGATAGAGCTCGGTGCGAAAGCGGTTCGCGACGCGCAGCGGTTCGACCGCGGACATGAAGCCAAGCGCGGAGAAGCCGGGCAGCAGCAGGAAGTGAAAATCCTCGGGCATCGGGGCAGGGGATGGAATCCGGTGGTCGTCGCGCATCGCACGGGGCGGCGAGCGGATGGGCATGCGTTGCGGCCGGCTCGCGCGCGCCGAACGGTCAGCGGGAGATTATCGCGGGTTTTGCGCGGCGTCAGCGCGTTTTTGCGCCGCGCACGGAGCGGCGCGCGGTGGTCGACGGCAACTCGCCGAACTGCGCCTTGTACGCGTTCGCGAAATGGCCGAGATGGATGAAGCCCCAGCGCGCGGCTACGTCGCTGATCGGCAGGTCGGCCTGCCGCGTATCGAGCAGCATGCGCCGCACTTGCGACAGGCGCAGCGAGCGCACGTAGTGCAGCGGGCTGGTCTGCACGACCGACTGGAAACTGTTCTGCATCGTGCGCCGGCTCACGCGCAATTGCGCGCACAGGCTCAGCACGTCGACCGGTGCTTCGGGATGGCCGATCACGTAGTCGTGCACGCGGCGCACGATGTCGGCGCGGCAGGCGTGCGTGAGACGGTTCGACGGTTCGGGAATCCGGTAGGTGAGGAGATCGACGAGCACGTTGCCGATCTCGCCGCGCAGTTCGCGCTGCGCGCGTGCGTCGCGGTAGGTATCGGGTGCCGACAGCACGCGCTCGAGTTGCGTGGCGATCTGCACACTCGCGCGCATCAGCACGGCGTTGGGCATGTCGACGATGCCGCGTCGCAGTGTGGCTTCGTCGAGGTGGACGTCGGCCGCATCCTCGACCTGCTGCATCAGTTCGCCGTCGGCGACGACGCCGATCAGCGACATGTCGTCGGGCGAATGCAGCTCGAACGGCGCACCGCCGCGCGCCATCACCATCGTGCCGTGTTCGATGCGCACGCCGCCGAATGCGAACGCACCCGAGCCGGTGAGCGGCATGCCGAACACCGTATGGTCATGCGGCAATCGTCCGCGCTGGATGATGCGAACGTTGGCGGCTTCCTGGAACAGCTGCATGCCGTCCAGCACCGCATGCTTGATCGCGCTGCGATACGGGCCGGAGCCGATCTGGTCGTAACGCTGGTTCCAGCCGCGCAGCGCCTCGGCATGCCGGTCCGCGTTGTCGAACCTCTCGTGAAACACGAACACAGCGCCTCCAGGTGCATCGATCAGGACCGCGCAAGATTAAACCGACCGTGCGGTCGGCGCAATAAGGGGGAGCGCTATTCCGGGCACATTCGTCAGAGGGTCGGAAGCCGCCAGCCGGCGTGGCTTTCAGGCGGTTTTCCAATATCCCGAATCGGCACGCACGCGGTGCCGGTCCGGGTGCTGACCGGATTTATTGTCGAACTACAGTCGCCCCACATCACGTGATTCCCCAACTGGAGGCGACATGAGAACAAGGCGACGAACCGCGGTGCTCGCGGCGACGCTGGCGTTCGCGGCGACATGGATCGGCAGCGCGAACGCGACGGAACAACCGGAGGAGCTGGTCGTGCAGAAGATGCCGCCGTGGCATCCGCACGAGGTCTATATCGTCGACATCTCGATGCCGTCGATGACCGACGGGCGCATCTACGCGTACGACGCCGATGCGAAGAAGCTGCTCGGCCAGATCGACGGCGGCTTCGGCCCCGGCTTCGCGATTTCGCCCGATCACCGGACCAGCTTCGTCGCGACGACCTACTTTTCGCGCGGCTCGCACGGCACGCGCACCGACGTGGTCGAGATGACCGACAACACGACGCTCGATCACGCAGGCGAGATCGCGATTCCGGCGAAGCATGCGCAGCATGTGCCGTCGCCGTACAACACGGCGTTCAGCGCGGACGGCAAGCGGCTGTACGTCGCGAACATCACGCCGGCCGCGTCGGTGACGGTGATCGACGCCGTATCGAAGAAGGTGCTGTCGGAAATCGACACGGCGGCCTGCGTGCTCGCCTATCCGTCGGGCAACGATCGCTTCACCGCGCTGTGCGAAAGCGGCAAGGCGCTGACCGTCACGCTCGATGCGAACGGCAAGGAAACGAAGCGCGCGATGTCGGAGGCGTTCATCGACGTCGACCAGGATCCGGCGTTCGTGAACGCGTCGCGCTACAAGGGCGACTACCTGTTCACGACCTACGGCGGCAACGTTCGCAGCGCGGACTTCAGCGGCGACAAGCCGGTATTCGGCAAGTCGTGGCCGCTGCTGACGGACGCCGAGCGCGCCGAAGGCTGGCGCCCGGGCGGCATGCAGCAGACCGCCGTGCAGGCCAGGCAGAACCGCTACTACGTGCTGATGCACAAGGGCGGTGACGGCTCGCACAAGGATCCCGGCACGCAGGTGTGGGTGGTCGACCTGAAGTCGAAACAGCGCATCGCGCGCTGGGATCTCGCGCAGCAGAAGATCGATCCGCTCGTGTCGATCCAGGTCAGCGAGGACGACAAGCCGCTGTTCTACGGGCTGACGGCGACGTCCGACCTCGTCGTGCTGGATGCGCGCACGGGCAAGCTGCAGCACGTCGAGAAGCAGATCGGCAATACGTCGTCGCTGCTCGTCAACCCGTGAGGCCGCGATGACACTCGATCCCGTCCTTGCCACCAGCGCGCAGGCCGGCGCTGCCGTCGTCGTGCTGCTCGGTGCCGTCGCGAAGATGCGCCGGCCCGCCGCCTTCAGCCAGGCGCTGGCCGGCTACCGGCTGCTGCCCGACGCGTTGACCGCGCCCGTCGCGTTCGCGATTCCGCTCGCGGAAGTCGTCGGCGCCGCGGCGCTGCTGTTTCCCGATACGCGCACGGCCGGCGCGCTCGGCCTGATCGCGTTGCTGCTGGCGTTCGCCGCCGCGATTGCGATCAATCTCCTGCGCGGCCACACCGACATCGACTGCGGCTGTTCCGGCTTCGCAGCGGCACGCACCGATGCACCGCGCGGCATCGGCTGGCTGCATGCCGGGCGCGCGCTGCTGCTCGCCGCGCTGGCCGCGACCGCGCTCGTCGAACCGGGCGCACGCGCGGTCGTGTGGTTCGACTACCTGACGCTGTTCTTCTCCGTGCTGCTGATCGTCTGCGCGCTGCTCACCGTCGACGTGCTGCTCGCCAACGACCCGCGCCTTTCCCACTTGAGGAATTCATGATGCAAACCGCTCTCACCGTTTCCACCGCCCTGCTGTGGGTGGCCGTCCTCGCGCTCGGCGCGATCTGTCTCGCGCTCGTGCGCCAGATCGGCATCCTGTACGAACGCATCATGCCGGCCGGCGCGCTGATGATCGACAAGGGGCCGGCAGTCGGCGCGATCGCGCCGACCTTCGAACTGACCGACATTCGCGGCTCGCAGGTGAAGGTCGGCGGCTTCGAGGCGTCGGGCAAGGCGACGCTGCTGTTCTTCCTGTCGCCGACGTGCCCGGTCTGCAAGAAGCTGCTGCCGCTGCTGCCCTCGCTGCAGGCGAGCGAAGCGACGCCGGTGAACATCGTGCTCGCGAGCGACGGCGAGGTCGACGAACACACGCGCTTCGCGCGCAAGCACGATCTCGGGCGCTTCCCGTACGTGCTGTCGCAGGAGCTCGGCCTCGCGTACCAGATCGGCAAGCTGCCGTATGCGGTGCTACTCGATGAAACCGGCACGGTGCGCGCGAAGGGGCTCGTCAACACGCGCGAGCATCTCGAGAGCCTGTTCGAGGCGAAGGAGCGCGGCGTCGCATCGCTGCAGCAGTTCGTGCATGGCGATCACGGCCACGACCACGACGCGCACGCGCAGCACGCATGACCGGCCGACCCTCTTTCAACGTCAAGGGAGAACAACGACATGGGCCTGTTTGATTCATGGTTCGAGCGGTCGGCGCGCGGCGTCGCGCAGCACAGTTCGCGGCGCAGCGCGATGGCGAAGCTCGGCAAGGTGCTGGTGGGATCGGCGATGCTGCCGCTGCTGCCGGTCGATCGCACCGCGTATGCGGCCGATGCGGCGTCGGGCGCGTCGGCGGCATCGGGCGGCGCCGCAACGGCGGCAAGCGATGACCCGATGAGCTGCGACTACTGGAAATACTGCGCGATCGACGGCTGGCTGTGCAGCTGCTGCGGCGGCACGTCGAGCAGTTGCCCGCCGGGCACGACGCCATCGCCGATCACGTGGATCGGCACGTGCCGCAATCCGCACGACGGTTCGGACTACATCGTGTCGTACAACGATTGCTGCGGCAAGACGTCGTGCGGCAAGTGCTTCTGCAACCGCAACGAGCGCGAGAAGCCGCTGTACAAGCTGTCGTTGAACAACGACATCAACTGGTGCATGGCCAACGGTAATTCGAACTATCACTGTTCGGTTTCGGTTCTGCTGGGAGCTGCAAAACAATGAAAGGGAAGCAAGCTGGAAAGATCGCCGTCGTATGCTTGACGGCCGTGGCGGCCTTCGTGTTGGCGGGCGCGGCCGGCGCGCAGGAAACCGTGCATTACCCGGCCGGCAAGAGCGTGTTCGACGCGCAGTGCGCGGTGTGCCATCAGGCGGGTGGCAAGGGGCAGGACGGCCTCGCGCCGCCGCTGACCGAGTATCCGGGCAAGTACGCGACGGCCGAGGCGGGGCGCGCGCAGCTGGTCGCGACGCTGCTGCACGGGATGTTCGGCGAGATCAAGGTGCGCGACAAGCATTACAACTTCAAGATGCCGTCGTTTGCGAGCGCGAGCGATGACGACATCGCGCACGTGCTCAACTACGTCGTGTTCGATCTCAACGCGCAGCACGGCGACGCGAAGCCGTTCACCGCGGCCGATATCCGCGCGGCGCGCGCGAAGGCGATGGACGGCACGGCCGTGCATGCGCAACGCGAAGTCGTCGTCAAGGGGCTCGGCCTGTGAGGCTCGCCCGCGCGCCTCGTGTTGGCGACGCCGCATCGCTCACGCGGTGCGCGGAGTCGTCGTGGCTCGGCAGTGTGTCGTGTCGCCTGTCGTCGCTGCTGATGCTGGCCGGGGCGGTGGTCGGTTTGGCCGCAGCACCCGTGCATGCCGAAGGCGCGGCGGACGCGACGCTCGCGCGGCAGCACTGGGTGCTCAACTGCATGGGCTGCCACACGGCGACGGGTGGCGGTATCCCCGGCAAGGTACCGCCGCTCGCGAACTCGCTCGGTTATTTCACGCATCTGCCGGCCGGGCGCGAGTACGTGATGCGCGTGCCCGGCGCGTCTAACTCGGCGCTGTCGGACCAGGATCTGGCCGACGTGCTCAACTGGGTACTCACGACCCTGAACCGCGACGCGCTGCCGCGCGACTTCAAGCCTTATACGGCCGCCGAAGTCGCCGCGCATCGCCGTCCTGCCTTTTCCGACGTCGCGACCGTGCGCGCCGGCCTCGTTCGCGCGTTGCAGGCACGCGGGATCGACGGCGTCGCCGATCGCTACTGACCAACCCATTCAGGAACTCGAGGAAGATCGAAGATGGAGACGAACGAAATTTTCCCGCTGCTCGACAACGCGATGCCGTTCGGCGGGATGAAGCAGGCGGGTTTCGGTCGCGAACTGGGGCGCGCTGCGATCGACCAGTACACGGAAAGCAAGTCGGTGATGATGAACTACGCATGAGCGTAGCGGCGGGTGCGTGCGTGGCCGGTACTTCGGCCGCGCACGCATGCTGACGGGCCGGCGCATTCCGATTCCGGTATGCGCCGCGACACGGATACGACGTATCAGGGGGAGACGACCGATGAAGGATCTGACGACGCCGCGCAGGATCGCGGCGGCGGTGGCGGCGCTCGCCGTCACGCAAGGGGCGCATGCGTTGAGCAGCGTCACGCTGTATGGCGATGTGGACGCCGGCATCACGATCACGAACAACCAGCAGACGACGGGCGCCGATGGTGCGGTACGCGGCGGCCGCAACGTTCAGTTGACGGGCGGCAACCTCGCACCGCCGCGCATCGGCCTGACCGGCAACGAGGATCTCGGCGGCGGCACGGCTGTCGCGTTCAAGCTGGAGAACAGCTTCTGGATGAACAACGGCAATCTTCTGCAGGCGGATACGCTGTTCAACCAGAACGCATGGATTGCGTTGACCAACGATCGCTACGGCACGCTGACGATCGGCCGCCAGTTCGACTCCTACACGACGACGCTCGCGCCGTACGCGTCGAGCATTCCGTGGGCGACGCTGTATGGCGCGCATATCGGCGACGTCGACAACCTCAATGCGGCGCTGAACCTGAACAGCGCGGTGCAGTACGCGAGCCCCACCGTGGCGGGGTTTGCGTTCAGCGGCACGTTTTCGTTCGGTGGCGTCGCCGGGGATTTTTCGCGGCAACGCGGCTGGGCGCTGGCGGCGAGCTACAACCACGCGCCGTTCTCGTTCGGCGTCGGCGTGCTCGACCTGAATCATCCGCTCGATGCGGCGCTGGGCGGCGCGCAAGCTTATATCGGCGATTTCGCGTGTTCGAATCCGGCAGCCATGTACTGTCAGCTACAGAACGCGCGCGCGCTGAGGGCGATCGGCGCGGGCGGGTCGTATGCGATCGGGCCGGCGACGCTCGGCGTCGTCTATACGCATACGACGCTCGACGACAGCCTGTACTTCGCCGATACCACGCATCCGCATGGCGCCGACGCGCGCTTCGACATCGTCGAGGTCAACGCGACTTTCTCCGTCACGCCGGCGCTTACGCTGGGCGCCGCGTATATCTACAACGCGATGAAGAGCGACGCGAGCGGTTCGCCGAAGTTTCATCAGGCGAACCTGGGCATGACCTACAACCTGTCGAAGCAGACGACGCTCTATACGGTCGGCATCTTCCAGCAGGCGGCGGGGCACGGCATCGGCACCGATCCTGTGACGGGCGGCTCGGCGAACTACGCGCAGATTCCGAACCTGCCGAACTCGACCAGCCGTCGGCAACTGGCGGTGACGGCCGGGTTGAAGCACAACTTCTGATCGGGCGCGGACGCGTCACGCGCGAACCAGCACCACCCCGAGAATGAGGCACGCCGCGCCGGCCATGCGGATCGGGCTGGCCGAATGCTGCTGGATGCCGAGCACGCCGAAGTGGTCGAAGGCGAGCGCGCCGGTCATCTGCCCGACGACGATCAGCGCGAGCGTCGTCGCGGCGCCCAGTCGCGGCACCATCAGGATCGCGATGCCCACGAACACCGCGCCGAACAATCCGCCGGTCCAGCTGAACCACGACCCGGCACCGGTGACGGTGCCGCTCAGGCGCGGATGCGGGGACAGGAGCGCGACGGCGAGCATCGCGGCCAGGCCGACGAGGTAGCTGACCGAGCCGGCCCACCACGGCGAGCCGAGCTGCGCGCGGAGGTTGGCGTTGAGCACCTGTTGCAATGCCACGCTGACACCGGCGGCAACGACCAGCAGATAGGACAGGAGAGTAGTCACGACGAGGGCGGCTCCGGCGAGGTGGCGGTGACGGTGGGTCCGGCACGGCAGGCTTCCATTCTGGGAAGCGCGACGGTATAACGCAAATATCAAATCAGGCGCTTATCCATCTCATTTCGGCATGCCATCGTTGAGGCAAATCCAGTATTTCCTGACCGTGGCCGATCTCGGCGGCTTCACGCCGGCCGCGGGCGCGCTTCACGTCGCGCAGTCGGCGCTCAGCCGGCAGATCGGTCAACTGGAAGACGAACTGGGGTTCCTGCTGTTCGACCGGGAGCCGAGGGGTGTGCGGCTCACGCCGGCCGGCGCAATCTATCGCGACCGCGTGGCGTCGATTCCGGCAACGCTGACCGCCGCGGCCGACGAGGGCGCGCAGTTGTCGCGCGGCGAGGCGGGCGTATTGCGGCTCCTGCATTCCAGCACCGTTCCCGTCGGCAGCCTGATGCCGGTGCTCGAGCGCTTCATGAGCGCGTGTCCGGGCGCGCGGATCGATCTCGACCGCGCATCGTCCGAGGATCAGGTCCTGGAGATCGCGAACGGCAACGCCGATATCGGGATCGTTCGTTTGCCGGTGCTGCGCCGCGATCCGCGCGTGCGCTTCGTCGAGCTCGCGGCCGAGCGTTTGTGCGTGGCGGTGCCGGCCGAGCATCCGCTGGCCGGCCGCAAGCGCACGGCGATCTCGCGGCTGCGGCACGAGCCGTTCGTATCGGCCGTGTATCGGGAGCGGGGCGGGCTCGCGCGCGTCGTGATCGATCTTTGCCTGAAGCGGGGATTCGTCCCGGCTGCCGCCCGAATCGTGTCGCCGAAGACGTCGATGCTGAATCTCGTCGCGGCCGGGCACGGCGTGGCGATCGTGCCGGAACGGATGGCGAGCCTCGGGATCGACGGGGTCGTCTTCGTGCCGATTGGGGATGAAGACGCAAGGTCGGTGTGCGCGCTGGTGGTGCCGGTCGAGCCGACGGTGCTGGCGGATGTGTTCGTGCGGGTGGTCGCGGAAATTACGCAGGTCGATGGTTGACGAGCACGCCGCGCGCGATTGCGCCGGATAAAAAAAACGCCAACCCCGAAGGGTTGGCGTTTCGCCTGGAGATGACCGGAATCAGAACTGGTTCATCGTGTTGTCCTTGCCTGCCGCCTTCAGCGCTGCGTCGCCGCTGAAGTATTCCTTGTGATCGTCACCGATGTCCGAGCCGGACATGTTCTGGTGCTTCACGCAGGCGATACCCTGGCGGATTTCCTTGCGCTGCACGCCGGCCACGTAGCCGAGCATGCCCTGGTCGCCGAAGTATTCCTTGGCCAGGTTGTCGGTCGACAGTGCAGCCGTGTGGTACGTCGGCAGCGTGATCAGGTGATGGAAGATGCCTGCTTCACGCGATGCGTCGGCCTGGAACGTACGGATCTTCTCGTCGGCCAGCTTGGCCAGTTCCGTCTCGTCGTATTCCACGCTCATCAGCTGCGCACGGTCGTAGGCCGACACGTCCTTGCCTGCTGCCTTCAGCGCGTCGTACGCCTGCTGACGGAAGTTCAGCGTCCAGTTGAACGACGGGCTGTTGTTGTACACCAGCTTCGCGTTCGGGATGACCTTGCGGATCTCGCTGACCATGCCGCCGATCTGTGCGATATGCGGTTTTTCGGTTTCGATCCACAGCAGGTCGGCGCCGTTCTGCAGCGACGTGATGCAGTCGAGCACGCAGCGCGCTTCGCCCGTGCCGGCGCGGAACTGGAACAGGTTGCTCGGCAGGCGCTTCGGACGCAGCAGCTTGCCGTCGCGCTTGATGACGACGTCACCGTTGCCCAGTGCATCGGCCGACAGTTCTTCGCAGTCGAGGAACGCGTTGTACTGGTCGCCCAGGTCGCCCGGCGTGCTGGTCACGGCGATCTGCTTGGTCAGGCCGGCGCCCAGCGAGTCGGTACGGGCCACGATGATGCCGTCGTCCACGCCCAGTTCCAGGAACGCGTAGCGGATCGCGCGGATCTTCGCGAGGAAGTCCTCGTGCGGCACGGTGACCTTGCCGTCCTGGTGGCCGCACTGCTTCTCGTCGGACACCTGGTTTTCGATCTGGATGCAGCAGGCGCCTGCTTCGATGAACTGCTTGGCCAGCAGGTACGTGGCTTCCGCGTTGCCGAAACCGGCGTCGATGTCGGCGATGATCGGCACGACGTGCGTGACGTGGTTGTCGATCTTGTCCTGGATCGCGGCCTTCGCGGTAGCGTCCGTGGCGGCATCGAGTGCGCGGAACAGGCCGCCGAGTTCACGGGCGTCGGCCTGGCGCAGGAACGTGTACAGCTCGCGGATCAGCGCGCTGACCGAGGTCTTTTCGTGCATCGACTGGTCCGGCAGCGGGCCGAACTCGGAGCGCAGCGCAGCGACCATCCAGCCCGACAGGTACAGGTAGCGGCGTTCGGTGCTGTTGAAGTGCTTCTTGATCGAGATCATCTTCTGCTGGCCGATGAAGCCGTGCCAGCAACCCAGCGACTGCGTGTACTTGGCCGGATCGGCGTCGTAGGCGGCCATGTCGGCACGCATGATCTTGGCGGTGTACTTGGCGATGTCCAGGCCCGTCTTGAACTTGTTCTGGGCACGCATGCGGGCGGCGTACTCGGGGCTGATCGCATTCCACGCGCTGCCGTGGTTTTCTTTCAAACCGGCAACTGCCTTGATGTCGTCTTGATACTGGGCCATGTCAATCTCCTGAGAGCAAAGCGCGTTTGGGTAACTGGTTGAGCGTGCCCGCTACGTCTGTCGAAGCGAACTGCATGGGATAAATAGTAACGCCGCCCGTTGAGCTTTTGGCGATGTCTTATATAAGACATAAGACATTATTTTTTCTTGTTTTTCAATGGGATACGTTGCGATTTTTGCAATGCAAAACAAGTTTTCAAGCGACGAAAAGGCGGCGGCGCGGGAATTCGACGTGGATTCCGCAATACGAAACGCGCTTTCGGCTGCTGGAGGCCGGGCCAGCTTCACACGTGCCCATGACACCCGTTCGTCGGTGCGGCGCGCACGCCCCGAGCCCGGCGCTGCACCGGCACGCCGTCCCTGCCCGGCAGAAGGGAATATGTCGCGCCGCATGTGGACAAGCTGAATCCATCTGTCATTCCCATGAAAACCCCGTCCATCAAGCCTCTCAAGAAACCTAGTGGTTTCCACTCATAGTCGCAAATAGTCAAGAACAGGTCGCCGCCGGTCTTCTCGCGGCCAATATGGCTCGTTACTTTTACTCCCACGATGCAGGCCGGGCACACCCCGCGCACCGGCTGCCGCGAGTCCAACCGGGAGGAACCGAACCATGAAGTCGACGAAGATCGCCGCGCTTGCCGCGGCCGTGCTGGCGACCGGCGCGTTCACGCAAGCGGCGCAGGCCGAAACGGATGCCGCGACGTGCCGTACCGTGCGTTTCGCGGATATCGGCTGGACCGACATCACGTCGACCACGGCGCTTGCTTCGACCGTGTTCGAGGCGCTCGGCTACAAGCCGACCACGACGATCGCGTCGGTGCCGATCTCGTTCGCCGGCCTGAAGAGCAAGCAGCTCGACGTGTCGCTCGGCTACTGGTGGCCCGTGCAGCAGAAGCAGCTCCAGCCGTTCCTCGACAACAAGTCGATCAACGTCGTCGAACCGCCGAACCTGTCGGGCGCGAAGGCGACGCTCGCGGTGCCGAGCTACGAATACCAGGCCGGCCTGAAGACCTTCGAGGACATCGCGAAGCACCGCGCGGAACTCGACGGCAAGATCTACGGGATCGAGCCGGGCAGCAGCGCGAACGCGACGATCCAGAAAATGATCGACACGAACCAGTACGGGCTCGGCGGCTTCAAGCTGGTCGAATCGAGCGAGGCCGGGATGCTGGTGACGGTCGAGCGCGCGATCCGCGAGAAGAAGTGGGTGGTCTTCCTCGGCTGGGAACCGCATCCGATGAACATCCAGCTCAGCATGAACTATCTCTCTGGCGGCGACGCGTCGTTCGGGCCGAACTACGGCGAAGCGCGCGTGTACACGCTCACCGCGCCCGATTTCATCTCGCGCTGCCCGAACGCCGGCAAGCTCGTCACGAACCTGCGCTTCTCGACGCAGCTCGAGAACCAGCTGATGCAGTCGGTGATGAACAAGACGAAGCCGGCCGATGCCGCGAAGGCGTACCTGAAGAAGAACCCGCAGGTGCTCGATCCGTGGCTCGCGGGCGTCAAGACGTTCGACGGCAAGGACGGGCTGCCGGCCGTGAAGGCATATCTCGGCCTGTGACGGCTTGCGCGCCGCACCCGGCGCGCCCTGACGAAACATCCGCATTGCGACACAACCTGATTCAAGCGAGGCAACCAGCATGAACCATGAAGTCATCATCACCTGCGCCGTCACCGGCGCGGGCGATACGGTCGGCAAGCATCCGGCGATTCCGGTCACGCCGAAGGAGATCGCGGCCGCCGCGATCGAGGCCGCGAAGGCCGGCGCGACGGTGGCGCATTGCCACGTGCGCGATCCGCAGACGGGGCGCGGCAGCCGCGACCCGAACCTGTACCGCGAAGTGGTCGACCGCATCCGCTCGGCCGACGTCGACGTGATCATCAACCTGACGGCCGGCATGGGCGGCGATCTCGAGATCGGCCCGGGCGAGGACCCGATGCGTTTCGGCAAGGGCACCGACCTGGTCGGCGGCCTCACGCGTCTCGCGCACGTCGAGGAGCTGCTGCCCGAGATCTGCACGCTCGATTGCGGCACGCTGAATTTCGGCGACGGCGACTACATCTATGTGTCGACGCCCGCGCAGCTGCGCGCCGGTGCGAAGCGCATCCAGGCACTCGGCGTGAAGCCGGAGCTGGAGATCTTCGACACGGGCCATCTGTGGTTCGCGAAGCAACTGCTGAAGGAAGGGCTGCTCGACGATCCGCCGCTGTTCCAGCTGTGCCTCGGCATCCCGTGGGGGGCACCGGCCGACACGGGCACGATGAAGGCGATGGTCGACAACCTGCCGCCGGGCGCGCATTGGGCCGGCTTCGGGATCGGCCGCATGCAGATGCCGATGGTCGCGCAGGCGATGCTGCTCGGCGGTCACGTGCGCGTCGGCCTCGAAGACAACATCTGGCTCGATCGTGGCGTGCATGCGACCAACGGCACGCTCGTCGAGCGCGCGCGCGAGATCGTCGAACGGCTCGGCGGCCGCGTGCTGACGCCGGCCGAAGGCCGCCGCAAGCTCGGCTTGCCGGCGCGCGGCGAGCGTCCGCTCGAACGCCGTGCGATCGCCGAGTTCGCGTGAGCGGTTTCGCCGACTGACTGACATGACGCGGCGGCACGCACAGGCGCGGCCGCCCACCGATTTCCCCTGATTTGAAGGATGCGTTGACATGGCTGTGAAGACCGACATCAAGACGTTCGCCGCCATCGGCACCGGCGTGATCGGCAGCGGATGGATTTCCCGCGCGCTCGCGCACGGTCTCGACGTGGTCGTCTGGGACCCGGCACCGGGCGCGGAAGAGCGGCTGCGCGCGAACGTCGCGAACGCGTGGCCCGCGCTCGAACGCGTCGGCCTGGCGCCCGGCGCCGATCCTGCACGGCTGCGTTTCGTATCGACGATCGAGGCATGCGTCGCCGATGCGGATTTCATCCAGGAAAGCGCGCCCGAGCGCGAGGCGCTGAAGCTCGAACTGCACGAGCAGATCAGCCGCGCGGCGAAGCCCGACGCGATCATCGCGTCGTCGACGTCGGGCTTGCTGCCGACGGATTTCTACGCGCGGGCGACGCATCCGGAGCGCTGCGTGGTCGGCCATCCGTTCAATCCCGTCTACCTGCTGCCGCTCGTCGAGGTGCTCGGCGGCGCGCGCACATCGCCGGAAGCGGTCGAAGGCGCGATGGAGATCTATCGCAAGCTCGGCATGCGGCCGCTGCACGTGCGCAAGGAAGTGCCGGGCTTCATCGCCGATCGTCTGCTCGAAGCGCTGTGGCGCGAGGCGCTGCACCTCGTCAACGAAGGCGTCGCGACGACCGGCGAGATCGACGACGCGATCCGCTTCGGCGCGGGCATTCGCTGGTCGTTCATGGGCACGTTCCTGACCTACACGCTCGCCGGCGGCGACGCGGGCATGCGACACTTCATGCAGCAGTTCGGCCCCGCGCTCGAACTGCCGTGGACGAAGCTGGTCGCGCCCACGCTCACCGATGCATTGATCGACAGCGTCGTCGAAGGTACGACCGAACAGCAGGGCACGCGCAGCATCAAGGAACTCGAACGCTATCGCGACGAGTGCATCACCGAGGTGCTGAAGTCGATCGCCGCGGTGAAGGCGCGGCACGGCATGCGATTCGAAGACTGAGGACGAGAGACGATGACCGGCGATACCCCGCTGACGATTTACCGCGACGTCGTGCGACCCGAATGGGTCGACTACAACGGCCACCTGCGCGATGCGTTCTACCTGCTGATTTTCAGCTTCGCGACCGATGCGCTGCTGGATCGCATCGGCCTCGATGACGCCGCGCGTCGCGAGCGGGGCCGCTCGGTCTACACGCTCGAAGCGCATGTGAACTACCTGCAGGAGATCAAGGAAGGCACGCAGGTGCGCGTCGATGCGCGGGTGCTCGCGCACGACGCGAAGCGGCTGCACCTGTATCTCGAACTGTTCGCGGCCGGGCATGACGGCGCGGTATCGGCGAGCGAGCAGATGCTGCTGCACGTCGATACGCGCGACGGCACGAAGTCGGCGCCGTTCGACGACGACGTGGCCGCGCGTGTGGCCGAGCTGAATGCGTTGCAGCGCGATTGCGCGGCACCCGCGTATGCGGGCCGCGTGATCGGGCTGCCGCCGCGCCGCTAGGCGGCGCGAACCTTCGACCGCGGAACGCACACGATGCTCGAACCGGAAATCGCGACGTTCGTTGCAGCCGTCGACGCGTGGTATCCGGCCGACGCGGCGGCACGCTCGGCCGGCGAGCAGCGCCGCCTCTACGACCGCTTCGCGGCCGAATGGACCCCGGCCGCGCTGCCGGCCGGGATCGTGCAGCAGGACGCCGTCTGGCAGGCGCCCGACGGCCGCGCGATCGCGCTGCGGCGCTACACGTCCGCGCACGGTGCGCCGCGCGGCACCGTGCTGTTCTTTCATGGCGGCGGCTTCGTCGTCGGCTCGCTCGGCAGTCATGCGCTGATCACCGCGCAACTGGCGGCCGATACGGGGCTCGACGTGATCGCAGTCGATTACCGGCTGGCGCCCGAGCATCGCGCGCCGGCCGCGCTCGAAGATTGTCTGGATGTCACGCGCGCCGCGCGCGATGCGCGCTGGCCGTTCGGGCCGTGCGCGCAGCCGCTGACGCTCGCGGGCGACAGCGCGGGCGGCATGCTCGCGGCAGCCGTGGCCACCGCGTTGCGCGATGCGGACGAAGGCGGTGTCGACGGCATCGCGCTCGTCTATCCGATGCTCGGGTTCGAACCGCAATCGCCCGCGCGCGAAACGGAAGCGCACGCGCCGATGCTGACGCTCGACGACGTCCATCGCTATCGCGCGCTGTACTGGGAAGGCGGCTTGCTCGATGCGCTGGGAGACGGCAACCCGCTGTTGCGCGCATCGGTGCCGCTCGCGGCGGCGCGTTTCGACGGCCTGCCGCCCGTGCTCGCGATCGGCGCGGAACACGATCCGCTGCGCGACGATGCGCGCGTGTACGTCGAACGGATTCGCGCGGCCGGCGGTGTCGCGCACTACTGGATGGGAGAGGGGCTGGTGCACGGCTGCTGGCGCGCGCTCAAAACGAGCCCGCAGGCGGCGCGGCTGCACCGGACGGTCGGCGGGTTTCTGCTCGCACCACACGCGTAGCGGGCGTTTCCGGGAGGCAACGATGCAGGCAGCGCAACACCGTATCGAGGACTGGCGGACGTTTTCGGCCGACGCGGCCATTGCAGCGGCGACGATCGCCGATGGCGCGGTGGACGTCGAGTGGAGCGACACGCGACGATCGCCGTTTCATTTCGACTGGCTGCGCGACAACTGCGCGTGTTCCGCGTGCGTGCACGCCGTCACGCGTGAACAGGTGTTCGAGATCGCCGACGCGCGCGAGGATCTCGCCGCGCTCACGGTGCACGTCGAAACCGACGGCGCGCTGCATGTCGAGTGGAACGACGGGCATCGCAGCGCGTGGTCGCCCGGCTGGTTGCGCGCGCATGCGTATGACGACGCGTCGCGCGCGGAGCGCCAGGCCGCGCACGGGCGGCACGTGTGGGCCGGCGACGACGCGACGGCCATCGGCGTGTTCGCGTGGCGCGACGTGATGGAGGACGACGGCGCGTTGCTCGCGTGGCTCGCCGCGTTGCAACGCACCGGGCTGACGCTCGTCGAAGGCGTGCCGGCCGAGCGCGGCCGTGTCGACGAGATCGCGCGCCGCATCGGCCTGATTCGCGAGAGCAATTTCGGTGTGCTGTTCGACGTCGAATCGAAGCCGCGTCCGGACAGCAATGCGTATACGTCGCTGAACCTGCCGCCGCATACCGATCTGCCGACCCGCGAATTGCAGCCGGGCGTGCAGTTCCTGCATTGCCTCGCGAACGACGCGACCGGCGGCGACAGCGTGTTCCTCGACGGCTTCGCGCTCGCGGATGCGCTGCGGCGCGAGCATCCGGCCGATTTTGATCAACTCGCGTCGACGCCGTTCGAGTTCTGGAACAAGAGTGCGCACAGCGACTACCGCTGCTCGGCGCCGGTGATCGGGCTCGATGCGCGCGGCAACGTCACCGAGGTGCGCGTCGCGAACTTCCTGCGCGGGCCGCTCGATGCACCGGCCGGCTCGGTCGCGGCCGTCTATCGTGCGTACCGGCGGTTCCTCGCGCTCGCGCGCGAGCCGCGTTTTCGCGTGCAGCGCCGGCTGCGGGCGGGCGACATGTGGGCGTTCGACAACCGGCGCGTGATGCATGCGCGCACGGAGTTCGATCCGTCCACCGGCCGCCGGCACCTGCAGGGCTGCTACATCGATCGCGACGAGCTGCTGTCGCGGTGGCGCGTGTTGTCGCGTTCGGCGCCCGCCGCGGCCGTGCCGCATTGACGGGTGCGCGCGGCTTCATCCTGCTAGCACGCATCCCTCGGAAATGAAAAAGCGCCCGGACGCGAGGCGCCCGGGCGAAGCCACCCGTTGCCGGGCGGCGGAGGTATGCGTTTCATAAAAAAGGACGAGCCCCGCAAGGGGGCTCGTCCGGATATTTCTTCATCGCGCGACGCGCGGCGCCCGCCGAGGGCGCATCGGCTTACTGGCCGAAGAAGATCGAGTCGCGAGCGTTCGACGACGCTGCAGCCGGGGCGCCCGAGTGGACGGCCGGAGCCGGTTGTGCGCCGTAGCCGCTGGTGTCGGCACCATGAACACGCGCTTCGGCGCTCTGGATGTCGTTCGGGTAGTACGGGCTCGCCAGACCCGGCTTGTAGCCGGCCTTTTCGAGCTGAACCAGTTCGTTGCGCACTTGAGCGCGGGTCACGGTGCTTTGAGCGAATGCGCCAAACGAAGCGGACAGGGCGGCAGCGGCAACGACTGCGGAAACGAGCGATTTCATGATGACCTCCGGTGTTTTATTGAGTTCGCTCGCGACACCATGTCTTAAGCGATTGATCAAATCTTAGTCATCGGAGGGTTCAGGGTAAACGCTGATTTTGACGATAGATTGTTTCCTGGGTGGTAACAGTAGCGCGTCAAATCAGGCTTTCAACCTGCTTTCTTTTCGGGTGATGCAATAAGTATGAAGATTGTGACGGAGGGCGATGCGTGTTTCAGCGCACCTCGGCCGTCGTGTCGAACGGTCGTCCCGGCGCGCGTCCGGCCGGCGCGCCCGAACTGAGGAAACGCACGCCCGTCGCGGCTTCCGAGGCTTCCCACAGCAACGCCGCCGAGGCCACGTCGCGCGCCGCACGCGGCACGCGCGCGGGCGCCGGCAGCCCGCGCGACTCGAACCAGCCGGACGGCCCGAGATACGCGCCGCCCGCGAGATCGGGCGCGGTTGCCGCATGAATCGCGGGTAGCGCACCCTGGTCGGCTGGTTGGGCGAGATAACGGTTCGCGGCCCGCATCAGCGCGGCACGGGCGGGCGAGCTGTCCATCGCCGGGCCCGCGAACTGCAGGTTGGTCGCCGCGTAGCCGGGGTGCGCGGCCACGCTGATCCCGGCGAATGCCGCGCGCTCGAACCGGCGCTGCAGTTCGATCGCGAACACGAGGTTCGCGAGCTTGCTGTCGCAATAGGCGAGATAACGGTTGTAGCGGTGCTCGGCGCGCAGGTCGTCGACGCGGATCCGTCCGCCGCGGTTGAAGCCGCTCGACATCGTCACGACGCGCGCCCGGCGGGCGGCGCGCAGCGCGGGCAGCAGATGGCCGGTCAGCGCGAAATGGCCGAGGTGGTTGGTGCCGAACTGCATCTCGAAGCCGTCGTGCGTCTGGCGCCGCGGCAGGAACATCACGCCGGCGTTGTTGCAGAGGATGTCGACGCGGCCATGGCGTTCGGCCACATCGGCCGCGAAGCGTGCGATCGACGCGAGATCGGCGAGGTCGAGCGCGTCGACTTCGACGCGGGCATCGGGATGGAGCCGGCGGATCGCGTCGGCCGCCTGCGCGGCGCGGGCGGCGTCGCGGCAGCCCATCACGACCGTCGCGCCTTTCGCGGCCAGCGTTTCCGCGAGTTGCCAGCCGAGCCCGCTGTTGGCGCCGGTCACGACCGCGACCTTGCCGCCTTGCGCCGGGACGTGGCGCGCGCTCCATGCATGCATGTCTGCCTCCATCGGCGCGACCGGGCGGCCGCGGCGCGTAATCGTTACATTGAGTGGTGTAACGATAGTGTGCGCGGGCGTGGCAGACAAGCGGGGGAATTAGACCGGCGCTTCTAGCGCTGGCGCATCGTAGGGTGCCGCGTGCCGTGACGCGCGGCCGGCAGGATTTACCTGCCGCCGGCCAGTGCGAGCACTTCGGCGGCGGAGATCATCGCGGCCGCGTTCGCGGGTGCCGGGCGCTCGGCCGGGCGGAAGACTTCGTCGCCGCGCTGGATCACCTGACGCGACAGCGCGCAGGTGCCGGTGCGTTGCGCGAAGCGGCGGCGCCAGCGCTGTTCACCGTAATGACAGCGGCCGGGCTCGACCCAGCGGACGACGAGCAGCGTATCGGAACGTTCGAGGATTTCGACGTGGACGTCGGCGGGATCGAGCGCAGGCAGGGATTTGGAGGCCTTCATTTTGCCGTTTCCTAAAGCTCGTGCGGTTCGGCCGTGGCAGTGGATGTCACTACCCGATGGCGAATCCGTAGCGGTTTCCATGAGTGGTGCGCTAAATGTAAGCGTCTGTGACCGGAAAAAACATCCTGTCTGGCTCAAATTACCTTTTGCCGATTTAGAAACAATCCACGCTTATTTTCTTGGGAAACCACAGACAAAAACGCCCCGGACACGAAGTCCGGGGCGGAAAATCGGCCTGCGCGCCGTGTCTGCTCGCCCAGTCACGGAGCCCATCGCCGGGGGACGGAGGTGCCCGCAGGGATCGAACGCGGGCGGGGTGGCGATGGACCGGAGGCGCAGTCCGGTACGCCATGATGGCGCGCGCATCCCGTTGAGACCCTGACGCGAACATGACTTTTTTGTCAGTTTGGCGCGCTGCGGCACCGGGCGTGTGCCGTCAATCGGCCAGGAAACCCGCCGGTATTGGCGTTGCGCGGATCCCTGGATGGGCTCCCGGGCACCGTCGAATGCCGAATCTTTGCGCAACCGCCCGATTTCCCCGCCCGGGTAAATACTGAATCCCGATTCCGTGACAAACGCGAAATCACTTCCTATGATTGGTTGGACCTTTAGTCCTTTGTGCCAATCGGCCGACGGGCGGCCGGCTTTTTCGGGAGAGTTGCTCATGAGATTGCAGGGCAAGCGCGCGCTGGTGACGGCGGCCGGGCAGGGCATCGGCCGCGCGACCGCGCTGCGGTTCGCGAGTGAGGGCGCCGACGTGCTGGCGACCGACATCAACGAAGCCGCGCTCGTGCGGTTGGAGGCCGACGCCGAACGCGCGGGCGGCCGGCTGACCACGCGGCGGCTCGACGTCACCGATGCGCAGGACGTCGCGGCGCTCGCCGCGAGCGAGCGCGCATTCGACGTGCTGTTCAACTGCGCGGGCTTCGTGCACCACGGCTCGATCCTCGACTGCGACGACGACGCATGGTCGTTCTCGCTGAACCTGAACGTCACGTCGATGTACCGGCTGATCCGCGCGCTGCTGCCCGCGATGCTCGCAGCCGGCGGCGCGTCGATCGTCAACATGGCGTCGGCCGCATCGAGCGTGAAGGGCGTGCCGAACCGCTTCGTCTACGGCACCACCAAGGCGGCCGTGATCGGGCTGACCAAGGCGGTGGCCGCCGATTTCGTCGAGCGGGGCATCCGCTGCAATGCGATCTGCCCGGGCACGATCGAGTCGCCGTCGCTGGAGCAGCGGATCGCGGACCAGGCGCGCACGCGCCACGTGTCCACCGACGAGGTGCGCCAGGCGTTCGTTGCGCGCCAGCCGATCGGCCGCATCGGCAGCGCGGAAGAAGTGGCCGCGCTCGCGCTGTACCTCGCATCCGACGAAGCGTCGTTCACGACCGGCGCGATCCACCTGATCGACGGCGGCTGGTCAAACTGACCGCGCTTTCCCCTTCACTTTCCGTTTCCGCTCAAGACGACATGAAACTGCTGAGATTTGGCGACAAACACCACGAAAAGCCGGGCCTGCTCGATGCGCAGGGCCAGATCCGCGACCTGTCCGGCGTGATCGACGACATCGCCGGCGACGCGCTGTTACCGGCCTCGCTCGCGCGGCTGCGTGGCATTCCACCGTCGTCGTTGCCGCTGGTCGAAGGCACGCCGCGGCTCGGCGCGTGCGTCGGCCGCGTTGGCAAGTTCATCTGCATCGGGCTCAACTATTCCGACCACGCGGCCGAATCGGGGATGGACGTACCGAAGGAGCCGGTCGTGTTCGGCAAATGGACGAGTGCGATCTCGGGGCCGAACGACGACGTCGAGATTCCGCGCGGCTCGGAGAAGACCGACTGGGAAGTCGAGCTCGGCGTGGTGATCGGCCAGGGCGGCCGCTACATCGCGGAAGGCGACGCACTGTCGCACGTCGCCGGCTACTGCGTCGTGAACGACGTGTCGGAGCGCGAATTCCAGCTCGAACGCGGCGGCACGTGGGACAAGGGCAAGGGCAACGACACGTTCGGGCCGCTCGGTCCGTGGCTCGTGACGGCCGACGACGTGCCCGATCCGCATGGGCTGCGGCTGTGGCTCGACGTCGACGGCCATCGCTACCAGAACGGCACGACCGCGACGATGGTGTTCCGCGTGCCGCACCTGATCAGCTACCTGAGCCGCTTCATGAGCCTGCAGCCGGGCGACGTGATCTCGACGGGCACGCCACCGGGTGTCGGTCTCGGGCAGAAACCGCCCGTCTATCTGCGCGCCGGGCAGGTGATCACGCTCGGCATCGACGGTCTCGGCGAGCAACGCCAGCGCACCGTGCAGGCCTGATTTACTTTCGCGGACGATTCGTCATGCCTATCATTCGATCGATGCGCGTCCTCGACGTGCGCTTCCCGACCTCGCGCCAGCTCGACGGCTCCGATGCGATGAATCCGGACCCCGATTATTCGGCGGCCTACGTCGTGCTCGAAACCGACCGCGACGGGCTCGAAGGTCACGGGCTCACGTTCACCATCGGGCGCGGCAACGAGATCTGCTGCGCGGCGATCGACGCGATGCGTCACCTCGTCGTCGGCCTCGACCTCGACTGGATCCGTGCGGACATGGGCCGCTTCTGGCGCCACGTCACGTCGGACAGCCAGTTGCGCTGGATCGGCCCCGACAAGGGGGCGATCCATCTGGCGACGGGCGCCGTCGTCAATGCGGTATGGGATCTATGGGCGAAAGCCGAACGCAAGCCGCTGTGGCGGCTCGTGGCCGAGATGCACCCCGAGGAGCTGGTGCGCACGATCGACTTCCGCTACCTGACCGACTGCCTGACGCCGGACGAAGCGCTCGACCTGCTGCGCCGGCAGGCGCCGGGCAAGGCCGAACGGATCGCGCTGCTCGAGCGCGACGGCTACCCGTGCTACACGACGTCGGCCGGCTGGCTCGGCTACAGCGACGACAAGCTGCGGCGGCTGTGCCGCGAAGCCGTCGAAGCGGGGTTCGAGTACGTGAAGCTGAAAGTCGGCGCGAACCTGGAAGACGACATCCGCCGCGTGACGATCGCGCGCGAGGTGATCGGCCCGGATCGCAAGCTGATGATCGATGCGAACCAGGTGTGGGAAGTGGACGAAGCGATCGACTGGGTGCGCGAGCTGGCGTTCGCGCGGCCCTGGTTCATCGAGGAGCCGACGAGCCCCGACGACGTCGAAGGGCATCGCAAGATCCGCGAGGCGATCGCGCCGGTGCAGGTCGCGACCGGCGAGATGTGCCAGAACCGCGTGCTGTTCAAGCAGTTCATCGCGCGCGGCGCGATCGACGTGGTGCAGATCGATGCGTGCCGGCTCGGCGGCGTGAACGAGATTCTCGCGGTGATGCTGATGGCCGCGAAGTACGGGCTGCCCGTGTGCCCGCATGCGGGCGGCGTCGGGTTGTGCGAGTACGTGCAGCATCTGTCGATGATCGATTATGTGTGCATTTCCGGCACGAAGGAAGGGCGCGTGACCGAGTACGTCGATCACCTGCACGAGCATTTCGTCGAGCCGTGCGTGGTGCGCGGCGCGGCGTACATGCCGCCGACGGCGCCCGGTTTCTCGATCGAGATGAAGCCCGAATCGCTGGAGCAATACCGGTTCCGCGGCTGAAGCACGGCCGCGCGCGACGCGCGTCATGCGTGCCGACAACATGAACGACGGAGACGCGAAGTGGATTTGAATCTGCAACACAAGGTCGTGATCGTGACCGGCGGCGCGTCGGGCATCGGCGCCGCGATCTCGATGCGGCTGGCCGAAGAGGGCGCGATCCCGGTGGTGTTCGCGCGCCACGCGCCCGACGATGCGTTCTGGCGCGCACTCGTGCAGAAGCAGCCGCAGGCCACGTGCGTGTCCGTCGAATTGCAGGACGATGCGCGGTGCCGCGACGCGGTTGCGGAAACGATCGCGCGTTTCGGCCGCCTCGACGGCCTGGTCAACAACGCGGGCGTCAACGACAGCATCGGGCTCGATGCCGGGCGCGATGCGTTCGTCGCGTCGCTCGAACGCAACCTGATCCACTACTACGTGATGGCGCACTACTGCGTGCCGCACCTGAAGGCGACGCGCGGCGCGATCGTCAACCTGTCGTCGAAGACGGCCGTGACCGGGCAGGGCAACACGAGCGGCTATTGCGCAGCGAAGGGCGCGCAGCTTGCATTGACGCGCGAATGGGCCGTCGCGTTGCGCGACGACGGCGTGCGCGTGAACGCGGTGATCCCGGCCGAGGTGATGACGCCGCTGTACCGGAACTGGCTCGCCGGTTTCGACGATCCCGACGCGAAGCTGGCCGCCATCGCCGGCAAGGTGCCGCTCGGCAAGCGCTTCACGACGGCCGAGGAAATTGCCGATACGGCCGTGTTCCTGCTGTCCGAACGCGCATCGCACACGACGGGCCAATGGTTGTTCGTCGACGGCGGCTATACGCATCTCGACCGTGCGATCGGCTAAGGGCGGCGATCCATGCAACCCGACCTGAACCCGAACACCGTGCCGCCGCTGATTGCGCTGACCGGCATCGGCAAGCGCTTCCCGGGCGTGCAGGCGCTCGACGATTGCCGTTTCGACCTGCGTGCCGGCGAAGTGCATGCGCTGATGGGCGAGAACGGCGCCGGCAAGTCCACGCTGATGAAGATCCTCGCGGGCGTCTACCCACGCGACGAAGGCGAGATCCGGATGGACGGCCGCGCGGTGGAGATCGCCGATCCGCGCGCCGCGCAGGCGCTCGGGATCGGCATCATCCATCAGGAACTGAACCTGATGAACCACCTGAGCGTCGCGCAGAACATCTTCATCGGCCGCGAGCCGCGCGGCCGCTTCGGCGTGTTCGTCGACGAAGCGGCACTCAACCGCGACGCGGCCGCGATCTTCGCGCGGATGCGGCTCGATCTCGACCCGCGCACGCCGGTCGGTCGGCTCACGGTGGCGAAGCAGCAGATGGTCGAGATCGCGAAGGCGCTGTCGTTCGACTCACGGGTGCTGATCATGGACGAGCCGACCGCCGCGCTCAACAACGCGGAGATCGCCGAGTTGTTCCGCATCATCGGCGACCTGCGCACGCACGGTGTCGGCATCGTCTATATCTCGCACAAGATGGACGAGCTGCGCCAGATCGCCGATCGCGTGACCGTGATGCGCGATGGCAAGTACGTCGCGACCGTGCCGATGGCGGACACGTCGATGGACGCGATCATCGCGATGATGGTCGGCCGCCAGCTCGCCACCGAATCCCGCACGCCGCCCGATACGTCCGCGAACGACGTCGCGCTCGAAGTGCGCGGGCTGTCGCGCGGCCGCGCGATTCGCGACGTCGGCTTCACGCTGCGGCGCGGCGAGATTCTCGGCTTCGCGGGGCTGATGGGCGCAGGCCGCACCGAGGTCGCGCGCGCGGTGTTCGGCGCGGATCCGGTCGACGCGGGCGAGATCCGCGTGCACGGCAAGACCGTGACGATCCGCACGCCGGCCGATGCGGTGAAGCACGGCATCGGCTACCTGTCCGAAGATCGCAAGCACTTCGGGCTCGCGGTCGGGATGGACGTGCAGAACAACATCGCGCTGTCGAGCCTGCGCCGCTTCGTGCGCCGCGGCGTGTTTCTCGATGCGCGCGCGCTGCGCGACACCGCGCAGTCGTACGTGCGGCAGCTCGCGATCCGCACGCCGTCGGTCGCGCAGCCGGCGCGGCTGCTGTCGGGCGGCAACCAGCAGAAGATCGTGATCGCGAAGTGGCTGCTGCGCGACTGCGACATCCTGTTCTTCGACGAGCCGACGCGCGGCATCGACGTCGGCGCGAAAAGCGAGATCTACAAGCTGCTCGACGCGCTCGCCGCCGCGGGCAAGGCGATCGTGATGATCTCGTCGGAATTGCCGGAAGTGCTACGCATGAGCCACCGGATTCTCGTGATGTGCGAAGGGCGTGTGACCGGCGAATTGCGCGCGGCCGACGCCACGCAGGAAAAGATCATGCAGCTCGCGACGCAGCGCGAGTCGACCGTATTGTCCTGATTCAGCCCCTACGATCATGTCCAACGATACGCATCCCGTTCCGCCTCTCGCGTCCGGCGACACGCCGGCCGGCGCATCCGGCTTCCGCGCCCGCTTCTTCAACCCGGCTGCGCGCCAGAAGCTGCTCGCGTTCGCGAGCCTCGTGCTGCTGATCGTGTTCTTCAGCATCGCGTCGCCGAACTTTCTCGAAGTCGACAACCTCGTCGCGATCCTGCAGGCCACTGCAGTGAACGGCGTGCTGGCCGTCGCCTGTACCTACGTGATCATCACGTCGGGCATCGACCTGTCGGTCGGCACACTGATGACGTTTTGCGCGGTGATGGCCGGCGTCGTGCTGACGAACTGGGGCATGCCGCTGCCGCTCGGGATCCTGGCCGCGTTGTTCTTCGGCGCGCTGTCGGGCTGCGTGTCGGGTTTCGTGATCGCGAAGATGAAGGTGCCGCCGTTCATCGCGACGCTCGGCATGATGATGCTGCTCAAGGGGCTGTCGCTCGTGATTTCGGGCACGCGGCCGATCTACTTCAACGACACGCCGGGCTTCACGTCGATCGCGCAGGATTCACTGATCGGCAACCTGATCCCCGCGCTGCCGATTCCGAACGCGGTGCTGATCCTGTTCCTCGTCGCGATCGGCGCATCGATCGTGCTGAACCGGACGATCTTCGGCCGTTACACGTTCGCGCTCGGCAGCAACGAGGAAGCGCTGCGGCTGTCGGGCGTCAACGTCGACGCGTGGAAGATCGCGGTCTACACGTTCAGCGGCGCGGTGTGCGGGATCGCCGGGCTGCTGATCGCATCGCGGCTGAATTCCGCGCAGCCCGCGCTCGGGCAGGGCTACGAGCTCGATGCGATCGCGGCCGTCGTGATCGGCGGCACGTCGTTGTCGGGCGGCGCGGGCAGCATCGTCGGCACGATCATCGGCGCGTTCATCATGAGCGTGCTGACGAACGGCCTGCGCATCATGTCGGTCGCGCAGGAGTGGCAGACGGTCGTGACGGGCGTGATCATCATCCTGGCCGTCTACGTCGACATCCTGCGCCGGCGCCGCCGCTGACGCACGCATTCACGCAGGCATGTGCTTCATCGCCGGTTCCGGCCGGCGTCCCAGTCGTTCCAGTCGATACGAAAAAAGGAGACGCGAAGTGATCAGGAGCAAGGTGTTGAACGCGATCGTCGGGCTGACGTTCGCCGTCGGCGTCACGGCCGCCGCGCAGGCGCAGGAAACCTACATCCCGCTGATCTCGAAGGGCTTCCAGCATCAGTTCTGGCAGGCCGTGAAGGCGGGCGCGATGCAGGCCGCGAAGGACTACAAGGTGAAGGTGACGTTCGAAGGCCCCGAGACCGAGGCGATGGTCGACAAGCAGATCGACATGCTGTCGGCCGCGATCGCGAAGAAGCCGGCTGCGCTCGGCTTCGCGGCGCTCGACAGCAAGGCCGCGCTGCCGCTCCTGAAGAAGGCGCAGGCCGAGAAGATCCCGGTGATAGCGTTCGACTCGGGCGTCGACAGCGACATCCCGGTGACGACGGCCGCGACCAACAACAAGGCCGCCGCGTCGCTCGCCGCCGACAAGCTCGCCGCGCTGATCGGCGACGAAGGCGAGGTGGCCGTGGTCGCGCACGACCAGACGAGCCGCACCGGCATCGACCGCCGCGACGGCTTTCTCGAACGGATGAAAGCGGCGCATCCGAAGGTGCAGGTCGTGACCGTGCAGTACGGTGAAGGCGACCAGCTGAAGTCGACCGAGGTGACGAAGTCGATCCTGCAGGCGTATCCGAAGCTCAAGGGGCTGTTCGGCACCAACGAAGGCTCGGCGATCGGCGTGGTCAATGGCGTGCGCGAGATGAAGCGCAAGGTCGTGATCGTCGGGTACGATTCCGGCAAGCAACAGAAGGACGCGATCCGCAGCGGGCTGATGGCCGGCGCGATCACGCAGAACCCGATCGGGATCGGCTACAAGACCGTCGAGGCGGCCGTGAAGGCGATCAAGGGCGAGAAGCTGCCGAAGGTCATCGATACCGGTTTCTACTGGTACGACAAGACCAATATCGACGATCCGAAGATCGCGGCGGTGTTGTACGACTGAACGTTGCGTCGAGCGGCGGTGGCGCGTGCTGCCGCCGTCGCGACCGGACACGAGGGCATCATGGGCGCAGTGCGCATCGATTCGCATCAGCACTTCTGGCGCTATCGCGCCGCCGATTACCCGTGGATCGGCGCCGGGATGGGGGTACTCGCCCGCGACTACCTGCCCGACGCGCTATGGCCGCTGATGCATGCGCAGGCGCTCGGCGCGTCGATCGCGGTGCAGGCGCGCGCCGGGCGCGACGAGACGGCGTTCCTGCTCGATCTCGCGCGCGACGATGCGCGCATCGCGGCGGTGGTCGGCTGGGAGGATCTTGCCGCGCCGCAGCTCGCGGATCGTATCGCCGAATGGCGCAGCCCGAAGCTGCGTGGCTTCCGCCACCAGGTGCAGGACGAAGCCGATGCCGGCGCGTTCGTCGCGGAGCCGGGCTTCAACCGCGGCATCGCGTGGCTGCAGGCGCACGGCTACGTGTACGACGTGCTCGTGTTCGAGCGCCAGTTGCCGGACGTGCAAGCATTCTGCGCGCGGCACGACGCGCACTGGCTCGTGCTCGATCATGTCGGCAAGCCCGCGCTCGCCGACTTCGAGCGCGACGACACCGCGCTCGCGCGCTGGCGCGCCGCGTTGCGCGAGCTGGGCGCGCTGCCGCATGTCGCGTGCAAGCTGTCGGGCCTCGTGACCGAAGCCGACTGGAAGCGCGGCCTGCGCGGGAAGGACGTCCGGCATATCGAGCAGTGTCTCGACGCGGCGCTCGACGCGTTCGGCCCGCAGCGGCTGATGTTCGGGTCGGACTGGCCCGTGTGCCTGCTGGCCGCGTCGTACGACGAAGTCGCGTCGATCGTCGAACGCTGGGCCGAATCGCGGCTGTCGGCGGCCGAGCGCCACGCGCTGTGGGGCGGGTCCGCCGCGCGTTGTTACGCGGTGCCGGGCGCGGTGAAGCGCGGCATATAAAATAGGCGCGAACGGTCTGTTCGATTCGTCAGACCGTCCGGAACGAAACCGATCACCTGCATCAACGTATGTCCATCCAGCCGATTCAGAACCGCCGTCTCTACCAGCAGATCGCCGACAAGCTCAGTGCGATGATCGAGTCCGGCGATTTTCCGCCGGGCAGCTATCTGCCGCCCGAGCGTGAACTGGCCGAACAGTTCGGCGTATCGCGCACGTCGGTGCGCGAGGCGCTGATCGCGCTCGAAGTGAGCGGCCTCGTGAGCGTGCGTGTCGGCGACGGCGTGAAGGTGCGCCATCCCGAAACGGCCGCCGCACCCGAGCCCACGCCCGAGCTCGCAGCGAAGGCCACGCCCTTCACGATCATCGAGATCGATCCCGAACTCGGTATCGCACTCGACCTCGATACCGAAATCCCGCCGTTCGCGCTGTTGCAGGCGCGCCGGCTGATCGAGCCGGAAGCCGCGTCGCTTGCCGCGAAGCATGGCTCGGACGAGCAGATCGAAGGGATCCACGAAGCGTTCCTGCGCAACCAGGACGACAACCGCAGCGGCTCGCTCACGCATCCGGGCGACCGGCTGTTTCATATCCGCATCGCGGAAGCGAGCGACAACGCCGCGTATGCGCTGATGATCAAGCAGTTGCTCGCGCACAAGTACGACCTGATGTTCCAGCGGCTGCAGTCGCTGTACATGCCGAACGACATGCCGCACCGGTCGGAGCAGGAACACCGCGCGATCCTCGATGCGATCCGCGCACGCGACCCGGACGCCGCGCGCCGCGCGATGGCCGAACATCTCGACGAAGTGATCCGCATCTTCGGCCGCGCGCTCGACTGAGCGCGCGTCGATGCGGTGCCGGGTCAGAAGCGATCGGCGCGATACGGCGTCGGATCCGTGAATGGCGCTTCTCCCGTCATCATCTCGGCCAGCAGGCGGCCCGTGACGGGGCCGAGCGTCAGCCCGTGATGGTTGTGCCCGAACGCGAACCACAGCCCGCGATGCGCGGGCGCGGGGCCGATCACCGGGCGCATGTCGGGCGTGCACGGCCGGAAGCCGAGCCACGGTTGCGGGTCGAGCCGCTCGCCAAAACCGAACACCGGCCGCGCGACGCGTTCCGCGCGTTCGAGCTGCACGCCGGTGGGCGGTACGCCGCGACGCGCGATTTCGACGCCGGTCGTCAGCCGCAGCCCGCGCTTCATCGGGGCGATCACGTAACCGTATTCGCGATCGACGATCGGCGCCGACGGCACGCCGCGCGCGGACGGCGCGTAGTGCATGTGATAGCCGCGCTTCTCGCGCAGCGGGATCTTGTAGCCGAACTTGCCGAACACCGTGTCGGACCACGGGCCGAGCGCGACGACCACGGCCGGCGCGGCGGCCATGCCGTCCTGCGTCCTGACCTGCCAGCCCGGCGACAGGGCCTCGAGGCTCGCGGCATCGCCCGTCAGCAGCGTGCCGCCGCCTTGCACGAAGAGGTGCGCGTACGCTTTGACGAGCGCAGACGGGTCGACGACGCTTTTCGGATCGAGCCAGTGCAGCGCGCCGCAGAAGCCGGGCGCGAGGCTCGGTTCGTGCGCGAGCAGCGCGGCGGCATCGAGTGGCGTGATGCCGAGCCCGTGACGGCGCGCGGTGAGTCCGGCGTCGGCCACGCCGCGTTCGAATGCGGCCGGCGTGCGGAACGCTTCCAGCCAGCCGTTTGCGCGGATGAGCTCGCCGGCGCCGGCCCGCGCGATCAGCGCGTCGTGCTCGACGATGCAACGCTCGATCAGCGGCAGCATGTCGCGCGACGCTGCCGCGTGACGCAGCGGCGCCGATTCCCACCAGAAACGTGCCAGCCAGGGCGCGAATGCGGGCAGCGACGCGCTGTGCCAGTAGAGATCGGTCGAGCGGTTCAGCGCATAGCGCATCAGCGTGAACGGGCTGCGCGGGAACGGATACGGTTCGACCGACGAGCGCTCGATCAGCCCCGCGTTGCCGAAGCTCGTGCCTTCGCCGGGCGCGCCGCGATCGACCAGGGCGACCTTGCGTCCGCGATCCTGCAGATGCAGCGCGGCCGATACGCCGACGATGCCTGCGCCGAGAACGATGACGTCGAAATCCATCGGTGGGGGTGAATGACGGTTAGCGAACTGCAAGCATACTCGCGGCAGCGTGGGGCACCAAGAAGACGCGCATGGCAGGTGGCCTGGGCGCGACGATTCGCGATCGATGCGACGACGCGGGCAGTAGAATGCGCGGGTTCCGGCCTTCGAGGGTGACACGCGATGATCGAGTTGACCGCACCGGTTTATGCGGCAGAGTTGAAGCGCTTCCGGGCGAGCGGCAGCGTCTGGCTCGCGGCGCACGAGATTCCGGCCGATGTCGATGTGCCGCCTGCGTGGCGCGCGCTGCTCGCCGCGCCGGACGACGTGCTGGCGGATACGCTCGTGCAGATGTGGGCCGGCATCGTCGAACGATTGCCGGCCGTCGCGCAGTTCTTTCGCGACAAGCTCGCGCGTCCGGCCGTGTTCCGCAACGACGGCGGCGACGTCGTGCTGCTCTATCCGTACACGATCGAGCACGACGACCTCAATTTCTTCATCGGTCGTGCGCCGTTGCGCGAGCGGGCGCCGGTTGATGCGCCGTTCTGGGCCGCACTGCCCGAAGCGCTGCGGCTTTTCCATCAAAACGTGCATGACGGCTGGACGTTCTTTCCCGCGAATTCGATGGGACCGCTGGCGCTCGCCGATCAGGCTGCGCTGACGGACAAGCTTGACCTGACACCTGCCGAGACGCGCAAGCTCGGCGTGAACCCGGATCTCGTGCGTGCCGTGTTTCATAACGGCAGCGGCGATTGGCTGTGCATCGATTCGAGCGAAGGGGCCGATGACGGCAACCCGATGGGATGGATAGCGTGGCACGAACGTCCGACCGAGCTTGAGCACGTGGACTTCTGGGCCGTGATGAACGCGTGGTTCGAGATCTTCGTCGAGGACGCTGACGAACGGTAGTTGTTCACCGCGTCTTCACGTCATCCCGAACAACGTCCCCGACGCCTTCACTGCGATGGGGCGGCGGTGACATCGCGCGACAGAACGTATGAAGTTTGGCGTACACGAGCCACCAATCCGCTGATCAATTTCCCGCCGTCGACACCGGATCGACATCGGCAAACACGTCCGCGCGCCCAGCGCCGATTCCGCATACTTTCCAGCGCTTCTCGCGGGTGTTTCCCACTGGTTGGTCATGCGAATTTTTACCTAAGATGAAGCCATCATGCGCGTAATTCGGTGCCTGCACGCGCATGGAGGGAGGCGGGAGGCAGCGCCGGAGCGACGCCAGCGGATGTTGCCATCATGGATGCGAAAGTGTGCGCGTCGGCTGCCAGTCTCGCGACTGCAGCGACGCCAGCGGGCGCGGCGGCAATCGCCGCGCGAACGGCGCCCGGCTACCCCGGCCGAACCGCTCCGCTGCGCCACGCCCTGGTCGCAATCGTTTGCGTTCTGGGAGCGGCACAGGCCATGCTCGCCGGCGCTTCCGCCGGCGCCGACGATCCGGTCGACACGGTGCGCATCGTTGCCGCCGCGAGCCCCGCCGATCCCGCTGACGCGTCACACGACACGGCCGTGCGTCAGGTCGTGCTGGGCATCGTCAGCTTCACCCACTGGCCGACGACACCCGTTCGCCTGCATCTGTGCGTCACGGGCCGGCCCGACTATGCGCGCGGCCTGACCGACACGCTGCAGGCCGGCTCGACGCTGCTCGACGTGCAGCGTGTGCGCTTCGACGATCCCGCGCTCGGTATCGCCTGCGACGTCGTCTATCTCGGCAACCTGAGCGCAGATGAGAGAGCGCGCGTGAGAGCTGCGGTGGCCGGCCATCCGGTGCTGACGATTTCGGAACACGATCCATCCTGCACCGCGGGCGGCATGTTCTGTCTCAACGTCGACGGCGAACGCGTGTCGTTCGACATCAATCTCGACGCCGTCGCCCGCAGCGGGGTGCGCGTGCACCCGAACGTGCTCAATCTCGCGCGGCGGCCGGGGGCACCATGACACGGCACGCCCCGCCCGTTTCCCTGTCGCGCGTGCCGCGCCCGACGCTGCAAAGCGTGCTGCGCCGCGCGCACCTGCGCCTCGCGTTCGTCGCCGTCGCGATGGCCGCCGTATCGTTGATCGTGGTGGCCGTGATCGCATTGCGTGCGTATGCCGGCAACAACCTGAACCTGCTGGCCCGCTCGCTCGGCTATACGGTCGAGGCGGCGCTCGTGTTTGGCGATCGCGTCGCGGCGTCCGAGGCGATCGGGCTGATCGCCAGCGACGAGGACGTCGCGCAGGTCGTGGTCACGGATAGCAAGGGCCAGCCGTTCGCGACGTGGCAGTTGCCCGCCGGCAGCGGGATCGCGCGGCTCGAGCGCGTCGTCGCCGACCTTGCGCTGCCCGGGCCCGTGACGGCGCCGGTGGTGCATGACGGCATCGTCGTCGGCCACGTCGTCGTGCGCGGGCGCGGCCATCAGTTCTTCGGATTCCTGCTGGGCGGCGTGGGCGGCATTCTCGGTTGCCTGGCCGTCAGCGTGATCGGCGCCTATATCAGCTCGAAGCGCCTGCTGCGCAACATCGTTTCGCCGTTGCGCGCGCTGGCCGGCGTCGCCCACGCGGTGCGGCGCGAGCGTGCGTTCGCGCAGCGGGTCGAGCCGGTGGCGATTGCCGAGCTCAACCAGCTCGGCGACGACTTCAATGCACTGCTCGACGAATTCGAAGACTGGCAGAACACGCTGCGCGACGAGAACGCATCGCTCGAACACAAGGCGACGCACGATGCGCTCACGGGGCTGCCCAACCGCGTGCAGTTCGAATCGCGGCTCGCGATCGCCCTCGGCGAAGCCGGGGTGACGGGGCAGCGGGTCGCGATCCTGTATCTCGACTGCGACCGCTTCAAGGAAATCAACGACTGCCTCGGCCACGACGCCGGCGATGCGGTGCTGATCGGCATCGCGTCACGGCTGCGCACGCAGGTGCGCGAGGCCGACCTGGTCGCCCGCCTGGGTGGCGACGAATTTGCTGTGATGCTGCCGGCCGTGCGCGAAGCGGGTAGCGTGTGTCGTATTGCGGACGAGATCCTGTCCGGCATGGCGCCGTCGATCGAGCTGTCCGACGGCCGCGTGGTGGCCACCATGATGAGTGCCGGCGTTGCGCTGTATCCCGATCACGCGTCGGATGCGAGCGGCTTGCTGCGGGCGGCGGATGCCGCGATGTACCGCGCCAAGCGCGCCCGGCCAGGCTCGTGGCAACTGGCGGAAGGGGTCGCGGGGGCGGCTTGAGGTTCATCGTTTCACGCTGCGGGCGAGGCCGCGGCAGTGGGTTGAAAATGCGCTCGCGATGCGGGTGCAATCGAAGGGGTCAATGATGAACAACACGTATCCGGTGGGCATTGGGCGCTTGTGCGTCGGCAGCGCGCTGCTTTTGTGCATGCTGCTTGGAGGTTGCAAGGCGCCGCCGCTTCATCGTGGGTTGACGCAGACGCAGGTCACGGCGCTCAAGTCGGCCGGCTTCCAGGAAACCGAGCAGGGTTTCGAGTTCGGCTCGACCGGGCCGATCCTGTTCGATTTCGATCGCTACAACCTGAAGCCCGATGTGCGGCGGATCGTCGAAAGGATCGGCCGTACGCTCAGGTCGGCCGGAATCAACGGCGTACGGGTCTATGGATACTCGGACCAGGAAGGGGTGGACGAGTATGACCTCGAGTTGTCCCGGCGGCGGGCGGAGGTCGTTTCCCTTGAACTGATCGACGTCGGGCTGGATGCGAAGCGCATCGCGGTCGTCGGAAAGGGCAAGAGCGATCCGGTCGGGGATAACAAGACGCCGGGCGGCCGGGCGCAGAATCGGCGGGCGGCGATCGTCGTGTCGCCGCGGTGACGGGGCGGTTTCCCCGATCGGGGAGACGGGCGGGTGCCAGTGGCGGAAATCACGCTATCGATCGCGTTGATCGATTGAGTGGCGCCGCATCGCGGCGCCTTCGTGCGCCGGTTTCCTTCCCGGGCGATCGCGCAGTTTCATCGTGACTGGGGGCGAGGCCTCGCCCCTCGTGGATCTGTCACACGTTTCATGCAGATTGTGTCGTGTTCCGGGCGTGCCGGCGCGGTGCTTCGGCGCGGGCAGCCGCACGTGGCCGGCCGCCGGTCGGTGTTTGTATGATCGGGGGCCTGAACGAAAACGTTTGCGCGCAGCTTTCATGCGGTCGGGTTTTGTCCTACATTATCGTGGCTTCGGGCCGGCCAGCCGGTCTACGGAACCTGAGAACACAAGCAAGGAACAAGAATGAGTTTCGCTCCGAACGGGGGTATTCCCACTGGATTGGGCGGCGGTGCGTTCGGCTCGTTGAGCGCGCTCGGCGGCCTCGCCGGCCCGGTTGCATCGAGTGTGGCCGGCAGTCTCGGGCCGCTCGCGGGCCTGGCCGGGCACGTCGACACCGTCCAGCGCGCGATGCAGCTCGCGCAGACCGGCTTTTCGCTGATGGACAAGACGCCCGGCGCCATTGCCGAGGCGATCAACGGCGCCGCCAACCCCGCGCGCCTGACCCAGCTCAACCGCTACGTGACGCTCGATACGCCGCTGGGCCCGGACGTGCTGCTGGTCAGCGCCGCCGTCGTCGACGAGCACGTGAACCGGTTGCCGGAGATCCACCTCGACCTGCTGTCGCATCGCCACGACCTGCGCCCGGAGGACCTGATCGGCCAGCAGGTCAAGATCCGCTTCGACCAGCAGGCGCGCCTGTCGACGCTCGAGCGCGTCGTCGCATCGGGCGCGACCGACAACGACCGGTACTTCGACGGCTACGTGGCGTCGTTCGACCGGGCCGGCAACCCCGGCAACGTCACGCAGTATCACCTGACGGCGGTGCCGTGGTTCTGGTTCCTGACGCGCTCGACCGACTGCCGGATCTTCCAGAACAAGACCGCGCAGGACATCCTCACCGAGATCTTCCAGGAGCACGGCTTTTCCGACTTCGTGTTCGATATCCGGACGAACGAGAAGCCGCTCGAGTATGTCGTGATGTACCAGGAGAGCTATTACAACTTCTGCGCGCGGCTGATGGAGCAGGAGGGGCTGGTCTGGACCCACCGCTACGAGAAGGACAGGCACGTTCTCGTGATCGGCGATTCGAATCTGCTGTTCCGCCCGATCGACGGGCTCGCGACGGTGCCGTTCGCGGCCACCGAGGCGAGTGAGGACAGCGGCATCGACCAGCTGCACGAAGGCCGGCGCTTTGGCGTCGGCAAGGTCACGTTCCGCGACTTCAACCACCAGAACCCGTCGTCGCCGCTGATGCTGGTGGAGGCCGGGCCGCAGAACCTCAAGCACGCGCGGCTCGACGCAACCGAGCGGTTCGAGCACCAGTCGTTGTACGACCACGGCGACGACGGCAACCGCTACGCCCGTTTCGCGATGGAGGCCGAGGAGGCGCAGGCCCATCGCTTTACCGGCGGCGGCTACGCGTGGCGCATGACCACGGCGGGTGCCGTCACCGTGGCGAATCACCCGGTGCTCGAGAACAACCAGGAATACGTGATCCTGCACGTGCGTCATGAGGCGGTGAACGACTACACGCAGCACAGCGCCAAACTGCCGTACCGCAACAGCTTCGCGCTGCTGCCGAAGAAGGTGCCGTATCGCGCGTCGCGTGGCACGCCGAAGCCGGTGATTCACGGCACGCAATCGGCGATCGTCGTCGGCCCCAAGGGCGAGGAAATCTACACCAACGGGAGCGCGGTGAAGGTGCACTTCCCGTGGGACCGGCGCGGCAAGAAGGACGGATCCGACTCGATGTGGGTGCGGGTGTCTCAACCGTGGGCGGGCGACGGCTGGGGGGCGGCCGCGATTCCGCGGATCAAGCAGGAAGTGCTCGTCGCGTTCAACCAGGGCGACCCGGATAACCCGGTGATCGTCGGCCGCGTGTTCAACGGCGAGCAGGGCAACCCGTACCACGGCGCGGCCGGCCAGACGATGGGGATCAAGAGCCAGACCCACAAGGGGCAGGGTTCGAACGAGATCCGCATGACCGACACGAACGGCATGCAGGAATTCTTCATGCACGCGCAGAAGGACATGAACACCGTCGTCGAGAACAACGAGACGCACAAGGTGATGGGGCCGATGCGTACCGTGCTGGTGGCGACGGGCAGCGAAGAGAAGCAGATTCCGCAGGGCAACCTGACCGAGACGATCGCCGAGAAGCGCAGCACGACCGCGACCACCGTCGAGGTGATGACGCCGGCCAAGGATGGGGGCGGCGGCACGCAGGTCCACGTGGCCGAGCGCGGCATCCTGCTGAAGGTGATGGACAGCTCGATCTCGCTCGCGCCGGAAGGCATTCGCCTCGAGCACAAGGGCTCCGTGATCCTGATGACCGACGATGGCGTGATGGTCAACGGCACGCGCATCGATCTCAACAAATAAAACGAACGAAACCAGCCATGCACTACGCAATCCACGAAGGTACCTTCGAACTGCCGGACGCGGCGCTCGACCGTACGGTCAACATCCTGATGATGAACGCCGGCCCCGGCGGCCTCAATCTCGTGATCGCCCGCGGGCGGTTGCGTGACGGGGAGAATCTCGACGCGTTCGTCGCGCGCGAATGGGAAGTGGCGTCGCGCGATGCCAGGATGCTGACCGAGAAAGCGCGCCGGCCCGTGACGGTGGGGTCCCGTCCGGGCGTTCAGATCGATTCCACGCTCGAGCGGGACGGCAGGCTCTGGCATCAGGTGCAGACGATGTTTCCGTCGGACGACGCCGGCCGCGTGCTGGTGATGACGTTGACCAGTGCGGCACCGCTGACCGAAGAACAGCAGGCGATCGCCGAGCGCATGCTCGCCAGTTTCCAGCCGCGCGCGGCGCGGCCGTCCCTGCTCGGGCCGGGTGACGCGTCGTGAGCGCGGAAAACTTCGCGGCCGCTCGCTTCGAAGATCCGATCCAGCACACGTCGTTCATGGGGGAGCTCGTCGGCACGGTCGGGTCCGTGGTCGGCGGGGCCATCGTCGGCGCGTTGGTGGCAGAGGCGATGGAGGGGCTGATATTCGTCGGCCTCGCTGCGCTCGAGATCGGCACGGCGGGGTTGGCGACGCCGCTCGTGATTGCGATCGGCGTGGGCGTGGCGGTCGGCTCGGGTGCGCTGATGGAAGCGAGCGGCATGAACGAGGCCATCGACGACGGCGCGAAGGCGCTGGCCAATTCGATCGTGCCGCCCGAGATCAAAGGCAAGATCGCGAGCGGGTCGGGGAACGTTTACGTCAACGACAAGCCGGCGGCGCGGGCGGCGAAGCCGGGCGATCTCGATACCGTCGCGTGTACCGATCATCCCGGGCCGCAGATGATCGCCGACGGGTCGGGCAGCGTTTATATCAACGATCAGCCTGCTGCGCGGGTTGGCGACAAGACGACGTGCGACGGGACGATTGCCGAAGGCTCGGACAACGTCTACATCGGTGGCGGTACGCAGCGCGTGCGGGATGTGAAGTCGGCCACGCGGCTCGGGTGGCTGGGGGCGGCGCTCGGTATCGCGCTCGCGGTGTGCGGCCGCGGGAAGATGAGCTGGGGGCAGTTTCTGAAGAGCAAGGCGCCGTGTATTGCGATGAATTTCGCGGCAGGTGCGTTCGGAACCTGGCTGGGTAGTCTGGCGAGGCCGTCGGCCGGGCATCCGGTGAACGTCATTACCGGCAGCAAGGTTCTCGATGGCACGGACGATACCGACTTCGTATTGCCCGGGCCGCTGCCGATCGTGTGGCAGCGCTTCTATAGCAGCCTCGATGATCGTGCCGACAGCCTGTTCGGGACGGGCTGGAGCGTGCCGATCAGTGTTGAGTTGCGGCTGGCGCGCGAACATGGCGAAGTCGTGTCGATCACCTACTGGGACGAGCAGGGGCGCGATATTGTGTTCCCGGCAGTGCAGCCGGGTGAGAGCCATTTCAGCGTGCCTGAAGGCATTTACCTGATCTGCACCGAGGGTGGCCACTATGTGGTCGAAACGGTCGATGGCGTGTATCGCGATTTCGGCCGTGCTCGTACCGATGCGGATCGTGAAGCGCTCAAGCTGTGGCGCCTCGAGGATCGTAACGGCAACTGGATCGAGGTGGAGCGAGAAGCTCAGGACGAGATTGTGCGACCCGTACGGTTGCACGATAGCCCCGGTCGCTTGCTGACACTGTCCTACGATAAGTTGCATCCGCAACGTATTGCCGCGATCGACCTGACCCGTGGCGTTGACGGTGAACAACCCGACACGCTGGTGCGGTACGCGTACAACCATGCCGGCGAACTGGTGGCCGTTACGGATCGTAGCGGCCATGTCGGTCGGCGCTTTGCGTACGAGCATGGACTGATGGTCCAGCACACGCTGCGTGGTGGCTTGCAGTGCTTTTATGCGTGGCAGGGTGTCGGCCGTGATGCACGTGTCGTGCGCCACTGGACCAATGACGGCGAAGCGTACACATTCAACGCGGATCTCGCTCAGCGTTCGGTGACGATTACCGATCATATCGGTCGCGTTACGCGCTGGACGTGGAACGAGGATCAGCAGCCGACGAGCCATACGGATGCCGAAGGCCACGTTTGGCAGTTGGAGTGGAACGCAAAGCGGCAGTTGATCAGCACGACCGACCCGGCGGGAAACACGACGCGCTTCGAATACGACGAGCGTGGGCGGCAGACTCAGCGCATCGATGCGCTTGGCCAGGTCGAGCGGACCGAGTGGAATGGGTACTACGACCTGCCTGTAGCGGAAACCGATCCGGCGAATTCGCGCTGGATTTACCGTTACGACGATCTCGGCAACCTGACGATGACGCGCGATCCGGCGGGGTTTGCGACCGAGTATCACCGGGACGAGCGCGGCCTTGTGCACACGATCCGCGACGCTCGTGGCAGCTACAAATTCCTTCAATGGAACGCGCGTGCGCAGTTGACCGCCTATATCGACTGTTCAGGCAAGACCACCCGCTTCGCGTACGACGCGCGCGGTGTGCTCGCGCGCGTGACCGATGCCGCCGGCCAGGCCACCGTGTATGAAGCCGATGCGATGGGCCGCGTCATGGCGATCACGACGGCCGACGGCTCCCGCCAGATGTTCCATTACGACGCCGCCGGCCGGCTCGTCGAAGTCGTCGATCCGAACCAGCGCCGCACGCGCTATGAACTGAATCCGCGCGGCCTGCTGCTGTCGCGCACCGACGCGGTCGATCGTGTCGTACGCTTCGGCTACGACGATGCATTCCGGCTAGCGAGCCTGACGAACGAGAACCGCGAGACCTATCGCTTTCGCTACGATCGCCGCGACCTGCTGGTCGAGGAAGTTGGGCTCGACGGCAACGCACGCGCGTACGAATACGATGTGCGGGGGCTGGGCATCGCGCTGCGCGAGGGGAAGCTCCAGACCACGTTCGAGCGCGACGCGATCGGTCAGCTTGTCGCCAAGCAAGCTGCCCGCGAGCGCTGCGAATACCGGTACGACAAGGCGGGCCGGATCGCATCGGGCGAGCTGTACGCGTTGACCGGCCGCAGTCCATCACTGAAGAACCGCGTCACCCTGAAATACGGCGCGCGCGGCGAGGTGCTCGAGGAGTACACACCGACCGGGTGGCTGGCGCACACGTACGACGAGCTCGGCAATCGCGTCAGCACGACCGTTTCGGGTGAGCAGACGATCGACTGGTTGCACTACGGCTCCGGTCACGTGCACCAGATCCGCGTCGACGACACGGCGATTGCCGATATCGAGCGCGACGATCTGCACCGCGAGGTACTGCGCAGGCAGGGCAAGCTGACCAGCCAGTTCGGCTACGACGCCGTCGGCCGCCGCGCGCGAGCGGCAGCGCAGCGCAGTGCATCGGCGGACGCGCTGCTGGCCAAGCAGTGGCAGTACGACGCGGCTGGCGACGTCGTCCAGAAGCGCGATCAGCGCTACGGGACGACGAACTACAGTTACGACCCAACCGGCCGCATTGAGCAGGCGACGGGGCCAGGCCTGCCGTCCGAGGTGTTCCGCTGGGATGCCGCCGCGAACCTGGTATCGAGCGACCACCCGGGTGGCTACGTCGAACACAACCGGCTCAGGATGTTCGAGGACAAGCGCTTTGAGTATGACGCGTACGGGCGGCTCGTGCGCAAGCTGAGCGGCCACGGCCCCGCCAAAGAGCAGACGCTCGAATACGACGACTGGAATCAGCTGAAGACCGCCGTGACGAAGGACCGGCTCGGCGTGTCGACCACACACTTCGAATACGATGCGTTCGGCCGGCGGATTCGCAAGCTCAACGGCAGCTACACGAGCACGGATTTCCTGTGGGACGGTATGCGACTCGTACAGGAGATCTATCACGACCGCCTCGGCGAAGAGGCGCTGACGTACCTATACGAGCCGGATAGCTACGTGCCGCTCGCGCGGATCGATCAGGCGGCGCCCGCGGCGAACGACGACGATGCGCGCGACACCGTCTACTATTTCCATAACGACGTGTCGGGGCTGCCCGAAGAACTGACCGACGTCGACGGCGAGTTGGTCTGGCAGGCGCGCTACAAGGTGTGGGGCAATGCGGTCCAGGAGGAATGGATCGCACGAGCACCGCAGCGGCCGCCGCCGGTATGGGACGAAATGCAGCCAGCGGCAGCGCCGGCGCACGTACCGCGGCCGCAGAACCTGCGTTTCCAGGGGCAGTATCTGGACCGCGAGACGGGGCTACACTACAACACCTTCCGGTTCTACGATCCGGACATCGGGCGGTTCATCAACCCGGATCCAATCGGGCTCGCCGGCGGCACGAACCTGTTCCAGTACGCGCCGAACCCAATCGGCTGGATTGACCCATGGGGTTGGGCATGTTGGAGTACCGAGCGTAAAAAATATTGGAAGTCCGTCGGCGATAATGAGAGATCAAACCCGACCAACCGGTATTCAAAAAATAATGTTAGCGAGATGGAGGCCGGGAGAGCACCTAAAATGACAGTCGAAGTCGTCAACCGGAAGACTGGAGCGATCTCAACTAAGGACGTCGCGATGGAACTGCATCACACCACGATACCTCAACGTGTCGGCGGGTCCGGGGTACACGCCCCATCCAACCTCAGCGAACTGACACCTTGGCAACACGAAGCGGTTGACCCTTATAGACATACTGGCGAAGACTTGTTGAATACGATTAAAGGTGTAGACACATGGTAATGGATATCAAAAACATTTACGAATTCACGTTCTCCTCTCCGTACCAGGAGGTGCTTGATGAACTTTGCGAAATCGGTGGAATTTCGATTCACGAGAAATATGATGATGTGATATTCAATTTCGATAAAATAAGAATCGAAAATTCTGGGATTAATCCAGGTGAGATTGAGGGTTTGGTAATTGTAAAAAACAGGAGATTCATTGATTTTTGTGCGGCAAAAATTGGATTTTTTAAGACGCAAGAGGCGCGGCAGGATTTCCCCAAAGGAGAAGAGGTTGAAGATTTTGATCAAAAGGAAAAGTTGATCGGATTCTCCCGCGGAATTTTGCTGATGTATGGAATCGAATTCTTACTAGGACTCAAAGGTCAGCAGGTCCTTGAGAGTTATGTGAAGAAATCCAGAATTCCTGGGGCAAAAAAATACGTAAAAGACGTTCTTGCGCTGATAAATCAATCTGCTTGACATCGGTGCGCCATAGGTGCGGCGCTCCGCGCATGCACTACGCAATCCACGAAGGCACCTTCGAACTGCCGGATGCGGCGCTCGACCGTACGGTCAACATGTTGTTTCTTCCCGTCGGCCCGGGCGGCCTGAGTCTCGTCGTGTCACGCGGCCGGCTTCGCGAGCAAGAGTCGATCGATGCATTCGTCGAGCGCGAATGGGCGCAGGCGTCGCGCACCGCGAAGAATCTGAACGTGCAGTCGCGACGCCCGATGACGGTCGGGCGGGCGGAATGCCCCGGCGTGCAAACGGAATCGACGCATGAACAGGACGGCCGCACCTTTCATCAGATACAGACGGCGTTTCGGCTCGATGCCGGCGGGCAGTGATGACGTTGACCAATGCCGCACCGCTCAACGACGAACAACGTGCGCTTGCCGCGCGCATGCTGGAGAGTTTCCAGCCGCGCCCGGTTGCGCCCACGCTGGTTTCTGATGCCGGCGCCCATGAGTCAGCCGGCCGCTCGTAAGGATGATCCCTTTACTCACACGACGCTCGCGGGCGACCATGCTCGGCATGGGCGGGTCGCTGCTGGGCGGCATGGGGATCGGATGGGCGCTGACCACGATAGCGGAAGGCCTCGTGTTCGGCGCGTTGGGGGCGCTCGAAATCGGCACCGGCGGGCTGGCGACGCCCATCGTGCTGGCGATCGGTGTCGGCGTGGCCGCGTACATGCAGGGCTCGGGTCTCAACGACAAGATCGTCAGGGTGAGGAAGCGCTGACGTATTTGTATGAGTCCAACAGCTACGTACCGCTTGCGCGGATCGATCAGGCGGCGCCCGCGGCGAACGACGACGATGCGCGCGACACCGTCTACTATTTCCATAACGACGTGTCGGGGTTGCCCGAAGAGCTGACCGACGTCGACGGCGAACTGGTCTGGCAGGCTCGCTACAAGGTGTGGGGCAACGCAGTTCAGGAAGAATGGATCGCGCGAGCGCCGCAGCGGCCGGCGCCGGCGTGGGGCGAAGTGCAGGCGGCTGCTCCCGTCCCGACGCATGTGCCTCGGCCGCAGAACCTGCGCTTCCAGGGGCAGTATCTGGACCGCGAGACCGGGCTGCACTACAACACCTTCCGGTTCTACGATCCGGATATCGGTCGGTTCATCAATCCGGATCCGATCGGACTCGCCGGCGGCGCCAACTTGTATCACTATGCCGGGAACCCGCTGACGTGGATTGATCCATGGGGCTGGTGTCGCCGAGGCAATCAGGCGACCAAGAACCATATGGATAACGTCAGAGATCAATATCTTGCTGATAATCCGACTCACGACCATATTGCCGGAGGGCGTGAACGCCTGACAAGCGGGGAACAGCCGGAAACTTATCTTCCGCCATTGAGTGGTAGCGGCCGGAAGGGAAGCTCATATACGGATATGACATTCCAGGATCCCCAAGGCAATCGTATCCATATCCAGACGGTCGATAAAGGTTCGGTGAACGGAATGTCGCAACGGGAATGGGCGAATGCGAATCGCATCACGCAACAGGTTCCGAAGGCGATTGTAATCACGGTCGTAAAAGGCGCGCCACTACAACCTGGCGACCTGAATACGGCGACAATGATGCCTGGCACTGTCACCATTAAATGAAAGAAAGGAGTTCGTTTTGACCACCAAGATGCCGACGTTGCAGACCTTCATGACCCCAGTCGACGAAGCGGTGTTCTCGGATCTGCTGAAAGCGCAAATTCCGCAAGTCAAGTTTATCGACTCGTATATCTGGAGCTCGCCGGTTCCCCCTGTCCACGACAGCATGACAGAGTGTAATTGGCAACCGTTTTCCAACATCGTTATTATCGATGAGTCGATTTGTAGCGTTGATCGTTATGCGCGCGAATTTGTTGGAGCTCATCCCGGTGGAGCCGGCTATATTGGGGGAAAGGTCGGTCCGGGAATGATCCAGTTTCTTCGATCGCACGAGGCGGACTATGCTCCCGGGTGCCTACAAGACGGACGCTTGGCAGCTTCCTATAACCCCGATGCAGAGCCGGATATGGATGCATTTGTTAAAACCGTCTGGAAAGTGTTCAAGAAATTTGCGCACAAGACGTTCGTGGTCAACCGCGAAACGGGAGTGGTAAATGAAAAACCAGAGGCTCGATTTTTTGCGGGACCGGATGCCGCTGCGAAGTTCGACGGTATGGACGGACACTATCTGACGAATAACGCGTTCTTCTATCTTGTGGCGCAACCGTCCAAGTAAAATTCGATCGTGCCGCCCGAGATCAAAGGCAAGATCGCGAGCGGGTCGGGGAACGTTTACGTCAACGACAAGCCGGCGGCGCGGGCGGCGAAGCCGGGCGATCTCGATACCGTTGCGTGTACCGATCATCCCGGGCCGCAGATGATTGCCGACGGGTCGGGCAGCGTTTATATCAACGACCAACCGGCCGCACGGGTCGGCGACAAGACGACTTGCGACGGGACGATTGCCGAAGGCTCGGACAACGTCTTTATCGGCGGCGGTACGCAGCGGGTGCGGGATGTGAAATCGGCCACGCGGCTCGGGTGGCTGGGGGCGGCGCTCGGTATCGCGCTCGCGGTGTGCGGCCGCGGGAAGATGAGCTGGGGCGACTTTCTGAAGAGCAAGGTGCCGTGAATTGCGATGAATTTCGCGGCGGGTGCGTTCGGTACCTGGCTGGGTAGTCTGGCGAGGCCGTCGGCAGGGCATCCGGTTAATGTCATTACCGGCAGCAAGGTTCTCGATGGCACGGACGATACCGACTTCGTATTGCCCGGGCCGCTGCCGATCGTTTGGCAGCGCTTCTATAGCAGCCTCGATGATCGTGCCGACAGCCTGTTCGGGGCGGGCTGGAGCGTGCCGATCAGCGTTGAGTTGCGGCTTGCGCGCGAACATGGCGAAGTCGTGTCGATCACCTACTGGGACGAGCAGGGGCGCGATATTGTGTTCCCGGCAGTGCAGCCGGGTGAGAGCCATTTCAGCGTGCCTGAAGGCATTTACCTGATCTGCACTGAGGGTGGCCACTATGTGGTCGAAACGGTCGATGGCGTGTATCGCGATTTCGGCCGTGCTCGTACCGATGCGGATCGTGAAGCGCTCAAGCTGTGGCGCCTCGAAGATCGCAACGGTAACTGGATCGAGGTGGAGCGAGAAGCTCAGGACGAGATTGTGCGGCCAGTACGGTTGCACGATAGCGCCGGTCGCTTGCTGACACTGTCCTACGATAAGTTGCATCCGCAACGTATTGCCGCGATCGAGCTGACACGTGGTGTCGACGGCGAACAACCCGACACGTTGGTGCGGTACGCGTACAACCATGCCGGCGAACTGGTGGCCGTTACGGATCGTAGCGGCCATGGCGGTCGGCGCTTTGCGTACGAGCATGGGCTGATGGTCCAGCACACGTTGCGCGGCGGCCTGCAGTGTTTCTATGAGTGGCAGGGTGTCGGCCGCGATGCGCGCGTCGTGCGCCACTGGACCAATGACGGCGAAGCGTACACGTTCAATGCGGATCTCGTTCAGCGTTCGGTGACGATTACCGATCAGATCGGTCGCGTTACCCGCTGGACGTGGAACGAGGATCAGCAGCCGACGAGCCATACGGATGCCGAAGGCCACGTTTGGCAGTTGGAGTGGAACGCAAAGCGGCAGTTGATCAGCACGACCGACCCGGCGGGGAACACGACGCGCTTCGAATATGACGAGCGCGGGCGACAGACGCAGCGCATCGATGCGCTTGGCTAGGTCGAGCGAACCGAGTGGAATGGGTACTACGACCTGCCTGTAGCGGAAACCGATCCGGCGGGTTTTGCGACCGGTTATCACCGGGACGAGCGCGGGCTCGTGTATACGATTCGCGATGCGCGGGGTGGGTACAAGTTCCTCGAGTGGAATGGCCGTGCGCAGTTCAATTTTTGTGAACACTCAACTGGAGAGGAATCATGGGTGCGTGGGGTTTTGAACCGTGGGGAAACGATGAGTCAGTGAGTTGGTTTGCGAAATTCATCAAAAGCTGCAATCTGACCATGGTAAAAGATGGCTTTGATAATTTCAATGAAGCGGACGAAGTTAAATACGAGCAAATCAGGGCGGCATGTTATATTTTACAGTTTTTGGCAAAACCTTATATTTGGCAGCAGGATGAAAAAAATGGAGATGCAAAAAAACTTCTCGAGAGGGGTATAGAAATTCTTGGGAATATGATAAATCCACCAAATTCAAAATGGACATTCTTGGAAATGTGGGATTCTGAAGATGGAATTATCAGATCGGTTGAGAGTCAGATTTTAGAATTAAAAAAATGTCTTTCCGAATGGAAGGCTTGAAGTCTAAAAAGCGACGCGCTTCTGGCCAAGCAGTGGCAGTACGACGCGGCTGGCGACGTCGTCCAGAAGCGCGATCAGCACTACGGGACGACGAACTACAGTTACGACCCAACCGGCCGCATTGAGCAGGCGACGGGGCCAGGCCAGCCGTCCGAGGTGTTCCGCTGGGATGCCGCCGCGAACCTGGTATCGAGCGACCACCCGGGTGGCTACGTCGAACACAACCGGCTCAGGATGTTCGAGGACAAGCGCTTTGAGTATGACGCGTACGGGCGGCTCGTGCGCAAGCTGAGCGGCCACGGCCCCGCCAGAGAGCAGACGCTCGAATACGACGACTGGAATCAACTGAAGACCGTCGTGACCAAGGACCGGCTCGGCGTGTCGACCACACACTTCGAATACGATGCGTTCGGCCGGCGGATTCGCAAGCTCAACGGCAGCTACACGAGCACGGATTTCCTGTGGGACGGCATGCGACTCGTACAGGAGATCTATCACGACCGCCTCGGCGAAGAGGCGCTGACGTACCTATACGAGCCGGATAGCTACGTACCGCTCGCGCGGATCGATCAGGCGACGCCAGCGGCGAACGATGCCAACGCGTGACACGGTCTACTATTTCCATAACGACGTGTCGGGGCTGCCCGAAGAACTGACCGACGTCGACGGCGAGTTGGTCTGGCAGGCGCGCTACAAGGTGTGGGGCAATGCGGTCCAGGAGGAATGGATCGCGCGAGCGCAGCAGCGGCCGGCGCCGGTATGGGACGAAATGCAGCCAGCGGCAGCGCCGGCGCACGTACCGCGGCCGCAGAACCAGCGTTTCCAGGGGCAGTATCTGGACCGCGAGACCGGGCTGCACTACAACACCTTCCGGGTCTACGATCCGGATATCGGGCGGTTCATCCACCCGGATCCAATCGGGCTCGCCGGCGGCACGAACCTGTTCCAGTATGCGCCGAATTCACTCGGATGGATCGATCCTTGGGGGCTTTCATGTGCGGACACCGCCGCACTGACGAAGCACGCGCAAGATACAAGGAGTGCAGTGTTGGCGCGCGCGAACAAAGGCATGACTGACCGGCAGCTAGCGTCGATAGAGAGATCGTTGGACCGAGCGAAAACAGCTACAACTGAGGAAGGCAGGGCACTCCATCTCACGAGGGCCGCAACAAAAGAGCGGTTGTATGTTGGACAGCGAATGGACGCAGAATTTGAGATGCGAGTTGCCAACGATCCGTCATTGGCGCATCTCACAGTGACGAAGTCTGGGCAGTTCGGCGCCGACGTCGTAAATCGAAAGACAGGGAGCTGGTGGGATCTAACAACGGAAAATGATTGGAGCAGGGGCATGCATCAGGCTAAGTATGGAGATGGTGGGTCGGGATTATTCTGGGTCCGATAAAATGGACGAAAGATTTAAAGGGGTTGGGTGGGATTTTAAGACGTCTATTTCCAATGAGAAATTTGACGGGTTTGACTTTTCGGAGACCGATTTTAATCATCCGGTTTTCGATTGCGTTGAATTCAACGATTGCGTTTTCGTTCGTTCTATTCTGAATGACGCCAGGGCATATGGATGTGTATTCCGAAATTGCTCATTCTTGGGTGTTGATCTGAGAACCATAACATTGGGCGCTAGGGGTGGTATTTTTGAAAAATTTAAATTTGACAAATGTGATTTCCGTGGTGGGATGTTTTTCCGTCCGGAATTAATTGGGTGCTCGTTCTCAAACTGCAAGTGGAAGGGGGTGGATTTTAAAGCGAGCTACCTGGAGCGTTGTAAATTCTCGGGTAAGCTGCAGGACGTCGTTTTTCGGGGTAGATACACGGATGATTTGACGGAAGGGGCCAGATTTAATTCTATGACAGGAGTTGATTTTTCCAGTGCTATATTGGGCGAATACGTGGCATTTGATGACTGTGATTTGTCAAGTGCTATCCCGCCAAAAGGAACATCTTTTGAGGTGTTGTTAAAAAAATCGGAGCTTAGGTCGGGGAATTATTTAATCACTGTCGGCAGCTCGACCTGAATGTGTCCGTCCGATCGTTCGGCGCGTAGCGCAGTCCGGTTGTGCGTCGGGGTTGGGATCAGGATCACGGGCAACTCCTGCCGCTCCGACCAAGTACGAGGGCCTGTAGTTGGTTATAGCATCGACGCATAACGCCGGTACAAGTCCAACCACGTCAGCTAGCAAAGAGAACGCCCATGTCATTGATTGATCGCATGTTGTCTCGAGCCGTCCCGCGATCGAGCGACGCCAACCGAAATGTGCTTGTCCGTGTTTGGCTCGACGAAAACGGTCGCGTCCGCGATCTGAAAGTGCGGCGTAGCTGCGGTGATCCCGCGCGCGACGAGCGAGCGCTCCATGCGATAGCCGTCAAGCGATTTCCGCGAGGCCAACTCGGGTCCGGTGGTGGTACTTCGCAACGCTGGCACGACCTCACCTACGACGGGGATTGAATTGCCGACGTCGGTTACCACCGAGCGCCTCGCCTGTCGTGTGATGAGCTAATGATCGACGCCGAACGCGTGCCCCCTGGCAAACTGTGCAAGGTGTAGCGCAGCCTAGAAATCGTTGTTCGGTTCGAATTGCGCGGGGTGGGTGCAAGTTCCTCGAGTGGAATGGCCGTGCGCAGTTGATCTCGTATACGGATTGCTCCGGCAAGGTGACGCGGTTTGCGTATGACGCACGTGGTGCGCTCGCACGTGTGACCGATGCGGCCGGGCAGTCTACCGTGTACGAATCGGATGCGATGGGGCGGGTCACGGGGATCGGGACGGCGGATGGTGCTCGTCAGGCGTTCCGGTATGACGTGGCTGGGCGTCTCGTTGAGGTTGTTGATGCGAATCAGCGCAGCACGCGGTATGAGATCAATCCGCGTGGGCTGCTCTTGTCTCGTACGGATGCTGCTGATCGTGTGGTGCGATTCGGGTACGACGATGCGTTCCGGCTCGCGAGCTTGACCAACGAAAATCGTGAGTCGTATCGCTTCCAGAATGACCGTCGTGATCTGGTTGCTGAGCAGATCGGGCTTGATGGCCACAAGCGCACTTACGAGTACGACGTGTGCGGTCAAGGAACGATCGTACGCGATGGACTGATCGAGACGCGATACGAGCGCGATGCGATTGGGCGACTGACGGCGAAGCAAGCCACGCATGAGCGATGTGAGTACCTGTACGACAAGGCGAGCCGAATCGCGTCGGCCGAGTTGTACACGCTGGCGGCTCGTGGCCCGTCGCTGAAGAATCGGGTCAGCCTGAAGTACGGGGCGCGCGGAGAGGTGCTCGAGGAATACACGCCGACGGGCTGGCTTGCGCATACCTACGATGAACTGGGTAATCGCGTCAGCACCACGATCTCGGGCGAACGCACGATCGATTGGCTGCATTACGGTTCGGGGCACGTGCATCAGATCCGCGTTGACGGCGCTGCCGTTGCGGACATCGAGCGCGACGATCTGCATCGGGAAGTTCTGCGGACGCAAGGCAAGCTGACGAGTCACTTCGGGTATGACGCGGTTGGCCGTCGTGCTCGACACGTTGCGCAGCGAGGCCGGTCGGCGGATGAGTTGCTGGCGAAGCAATGGCAATACGACGCTGCGGGCGATGTGATCCAGAAGCGGGATCTGCGCTATGGGGCGACGAGCTACCGATATGACCCGACGGGGCGCATTGAACAGGCGGCCGGGCCGGGATTGCCGTCGGAAGTGTTTCGCTGGGACGCGGCAGCGAACCTGGTGTCGAGCGATCACCCCGGAGGCTTCGTTGAGCACAACCGGCTCAAGATGTTCGAGGACAAGCAGGAAGTCTCAATGGACCACGATCTGAGTAGTCAGTTCTCGAAATCGAACGTGTCGAGAATGACAAATGGATTGGCTCCGAAGGCATCGATTACTCAGGGAGTGGGTAAGAACACCTCGTATGTGCTTCATCATATAGAACCGATTCAGCATGATGGGGGTGTCTATGATATGGATAATTTGCGTATCGTAACGCCCCGATATCACGCTGAAGTGCTGGATCCTTCGTATCATTTTTGAGAGGTTAAGTGATGAATAGGGATGAACTAATTGTTCTGGTTGGAAGGATGAGGGAGTCAAATTACACCTCTGATGAGGAAGCTGAAAACGATGTCGAAATTCTGAATAAAAATGTATTGGATCCTTATGCGATGGATTACATTTTTCAAAAGGAGTACGAGGATATGTCGCTTGAGGAGGTTGTGGACAAAATTCTCTCATATAGGCCGATTCAATTGTGATTCGTGTAACTGAAGCTTGTAGGGGATATTCTTGGGAGTGGCGCGGGCAATCCGATGCGGAATGCCGTGAGGATGGTGGCAGATTCCGGGCTGCTACTCGTCCCCGTTTTGCGGCGAAGTAGAATGGTGTCGGACTGGATGGGCTTGATGCCGATTTTATTTTTTGTAAATAAAATCTCCCGGAATAAGTCGTTGTATGGCGATGTTATGAAAATAAATTTTTAAATTAGATTGATGGTGAGTTTGAGGTGAGCTGGATGCAGTTGATCGATGAAAAATCCATAAAAAATTAGACGTATGCTGTTCCGTTCTACTTGAGCGGAGAATGCGACTTGTATGCATGCGCGCTCAGCCTGCGGTCCCGGATCAATCCACTGAGGGCGAGTAGCGTCTCGTTTAGCAGATGGAAGTTTGGCGACGGATAAATCCTTGCTGCCGGAGGAACTGACCGACGCCGACGGCGAACGGGTCTGGCAGGCGCGCTACAAGTTGTGGGGCACCGCGGTGCAGGAAGAATGGATCGCGCGGACACCTCGGCGGGCGACACCGTCCTGGGGCGAAGTGCCAGTGGCCGCGCCAACACCGACCCATGCGCCGCGGTCACAGAATCTTCGTTTCTAGGGGCAGTACCTGGAACGCGAGACTGGGCAGCACTACAACACGTTCAGGTTCTATGATCCAGATATCGGTCGCTTCATCAACCCCGACCCGATCTCATTGCGTGGCGGGATCAACCTATATCAATATGCGCCAAACCCGATAAGCTGGGTTGATCCTTGGGGTTTGACGCCCTGCCTTGGTCTCCCGTCAACACGTAAGTCCAGTGGCACTGGATCTAGTTATGATCGAGTCAACGGACAGGGACTTTATGTTTTGCACGATGGACAGAACATCTTGTACGTCGGTAGAGGCGATGCACCTTCGCGACTGGGCATTCATGCCAATACGCCAGGGAAGTCCCAGTTGATGCGGTTGACTATTTTTGATAATAATTTGACGAAGTCTGAAGAGAAATTTTTGGAGCGGAAGATTATGGACTTGAATGGTGGCGCGCAACCCATCAATCCGCTAACGATTCTTCTTAATCAGATTCGTTCGTATAGTCCCAAAAATCCTAATGCGAATGCCTACGATGTCGCTGGACATAGTGCTGGATGGGGGGACAACAAATATTGAACCACACACTTTCTGTTTTGCAGGGCCACGGGCTATGAACGTTGTATATAAAGAGGGAGATGTTTTTGTTATTGCATTGAGCGATGGGAGGTTTGCCGTCTGTCAGATAGTTTTTTCCTCTCAAGGGAAATTTAAAAAGGTATTTGCTTTTTGTGTTTTGTCAATCCAAGAGGGGCGAGATTTTGATCTCGATAGGGCCGATGATTTCCCTCCGATGGCTTTCCTGAAATTCAAGAGGGAGGTTCGTATTATATTTGCCGGTATTCAGCTGATTGCAAAAGGCGAGTGGCCAATTATCGGGCATTCTGATTTATATGGTGATAAATTGGAGATGAAGATTTTTAATTATTCGGGTGGATTATTCAATGGGGATGAGGAGATCGGGCGCATTCCTGTTTCCGATTACTCGAAATACACAACGATGGAAGTGTGTGGGTTCGATCTTGTCCAAAAGATACTGATGGAGAGGTAACTCTCTATCAATATGTATTCAGTCACGATTTCGTTGATGGACTGGTCGCATTGAACAGGCGGCCATGCCGAGATTGCCGTCGGAAGTGTTTCGGTGGGATGCGGCGCCGAACCTGGTGTCGAGCGATCACCCCGGAGGCTTCGTTGAGCATAACCGGCTCAAGATGTTCGAGGACAAGCGCTTCGAGTATGACGTCTATGCGCGGCTGGTTCGCAAGTTGAGAGGGCACGGGCCGGCTAAAGAGCTGGCCCTTGAGTACGACGCGTTCGGCCAGCGGATTCGGAAGCTCAATGGGGGGATATGCGAGTACGGATTTTCTGTGGGACGGCATGCGGCTCTCGCAGGAAACACATCACGATCGTCAGGGTGAGGAAGCGCTGACGTACTTGTATGAGTCCAACAGCTATATGCCGCTGGCGCGGATCGATCAGGATAAGGCGACGGCTAACGACGCCAATGGGCGGGATGCGGTCTACTATTTTCACAACGATGTATCGGGGTTGTCGGAGGAGTTGACTAGCGCTGATGGCGAGTTGATCTGGCAGGCTCGCTACAAGGTTTGGGGCAACGCGGTGCAGGAGGAGTGGATCGCGCGGGAACCGCAGCAGCCAACACCGAAATGGGGTGATGTGCAAGCGATGGCGCCAGTGCCTGCTAATGTGCCGCGGGCGAAAAATCTGCGCTTCCAGGGGCAGTATCTGGACCGTGAGACTGGGTTGCACTACAACACGTTCCGGTTCTACGATCCTGACATCGGGCGCTTTATCAGTCCGGATCCAACCGGGTTGATGGGCGGAACTAACCTCTATCACTATGCGCGAAACCCGATCTCGTGGATTGATCCGTTCGGGCTGTCCCCATGCTCAACCAAGTCCACTCCAGAATCATTTGAGGGCTGGGTGGCGCGCAGTCGTGGCAAGGCCGATGTGTATCTGAGAAGTGCAGAGGGACAAGAACCTAATTGTGTCCGGATAGCAAAAGATCCGTCTACACGGTACGCGAAAAACCGTGGTTATGGCCTCGACTTGCTTACAGATGAGACGGGGCAGCTTCCGAGAAATCAGGCGAGATCAGTTGAGCAGGCAGTAATTGACGCAAAGCGCGGCGAATTTGCGAATATTGATAACAGTATTCATCCGAACCGCCCTTTGTATAACGCATGCTGTAGCATGGGGTTGAAATTGGTTGCAGGATAACGGATGGGGCATCTACTCGAATGAAGCAAGTGAAAATGAAGGAAGTGATTAATCTCCTGGAAGGTGGAAAGAAAGCAAAGCCGGAAAGAGGGGATTTATTTATCATGAATATGAAGGGAATTGGGTTCATCCCGGGTCTCGTCGTGAAGGATGATTTCAAATATGGCTCAGAGGAGCTCTGTATAATTTATCTGTACAACGAGATTTCGACTGAGAGGGATTCCAAATTTACATTGGATAAGAATAATTTGATTGTGCCGCCTGCCCTTGTTGCGACGATGGACTGGAGGGCGAAGGGAGGGTTTGAGAATATCGGGCGCCTGCGTGAATCGGATATGAATATTTTTCCGAATCACTGCTTTTATGATCGATTGAGGAGGCGCTATGTTGACAATAATGGTGAGGTATGTGAAAAATTCGAGCCGTGTGGAATTCGTGCGATTTCAAATATTGGCTCGAAGGCTATAGGTATCTATGAAAAATTAAATCCTGACATTGAGGTTGTTGAATAATTACGGATTCGACAAAGTAAAAATTGAAGCACTATCGGACGAGGTGACATGGTACTGCGGGAGTATGCGTCGGGGTTCCATGCAAGTCCTGCAGGGGGCGCGATGCAACCGCTGTCGTAGGCACCGGGGCCTCAGGACAACGTGAAGGCAAGGAGGCGGAGCCATGCCTTGGGGCATCCTTGGTTGAAGAGAAGAGTTCGCTTGGTATTTTAAATCGCGTAAATAAAGCAGATCGGTTGCTTATGAAGAAAGAGTATTTCTGCTCCCGAACGGAGTTTTTATGCGGCCTCGGGGAGATTTTTACGGAATTTGTTGATGGTGTCGCGACGCGCCAGATTAGTCGGCCTGACAATGGACCTGTCTGCGCGTCATCGTCCAGGCACGATTGGAACCCTGATATTGGTTTTTTGCTATTTGATGGGATGAAGGATGAGCTTGAAATCATGCCGCATGACGAAATCAAGGAGGAGGATTTCGAGCGTGCCTGGAATGCTGCTGTGGGCAACGTTTCTTAACTAAGTAGGAAATGTGAGGTACCTGTGAAAACCTCGCCCCCTAAGTCAGACAAGTTTTATCCGTATCTGAAGACCGGTGATGCGGCGGCCAACTTGGTGTCGAGCGATCACCGTGGTGGCTTCGTTGAGCACAACCGGCTCAAGATGTTCGAGGACAAGCGCTTCGAGTATGACGTTTATGGGCGGCTGGTTCGCAAGTTGAGCGGTCATGGGCCGGCCAAAGAACTGGTACTTGAGTACGACGACTGGAACCAGTTGAAGACCGTCGTGACGAAGGACCGGCTTGGCGTCGCGACGACTCATTTCACCACGTGAGTACGACCGAAATTCAGTTTATTCCATCCGATCTCCATGGAAATATCCGGCACACGGGATCGGCGGCAGACATGGGGAAGGCACGATGCTAGACAAACTTACACAACTCGGAGCAGCCCCGATCGATTTGCCGCTAAAAATGAAGACGCAACTGCTGGTCGACTTGGAGGCTGAAGTGGGTCCGTTTCCTGATGACTACAGGAATTTATTGCTCCATTTTGGGGGAGACATTGAGTTCACCTCGTTCATCAAATTTCGTACCGATGAGCCGTCGCCATGGGCCGCAGAAGATGGCACCGATGCTCTGGAGATCCTCTACGGGCTAGTGAGCAAGTACGGTTTGTCGATGTTCCAGATGTTTGAGACGTATAAGGGGCGTATAGCAGCGGGTTGGATTCCGATAGGAGAGGCGCCGGGCGGTAACCAAATATGTTTGAGGATCGATGCATCGGATGGTTCTCAATCGGTTGGGTTCTGGGATCATGAAAGTGAGGTCGGGCCGGGCTTGATGCCCAGTGGTGGCGGCCTAACGAAAATCGCCAGCTCCTTAGGGGATTTCGTTAGTCGCCTTACACGAGAGGATCCTCCAGAGAACACGCCTCGTGCTGTCAAGGTAGATCTCCAGTTTTGAAAGGATCGGGCCCGCGTCTTGCCCCCCAACATGGGTAGCCTGTTCACAAGTTGAGTGGCTGCGGGCCTGCGAGGAACTGGCTGTTGTGTACGATGATTAGAACCGGTGAAAGACAGGTCTGCCGAAGGTTGAGGTGTGCAAGATGAGTTTGAAATTAAAGAAATTTTTTGAAAAGAGATTGCAGGAAACTCTAAGCGAAAATATTGGCGAGAGTGGTGTAAAAGTATTGAGGGGTGAGGTTCTTATTGGTCAGGAAGAGGGGCGCAGTGGGCGTATTGGGTTCCGATTTCTGAAGAGCGCCAATGGCTATATTCTTTCTGCCTCCGCTGATTCTCGTGAGCTACAGGATTTTTATAAAAACAGCAATCCACCATACAAGCCGAAAATACCGACGGGTCTTGTTCTTGCGATGAATACATCCATGGAAACAGTAAAGTCGTTCTCGCCTAATGCCGGTGGCGCAGTTGATTTTCCACGGAATGAAATGGAGGTTGAGTCGACGTGTCGGTGGATATGCGAGAAGGTGGCGAATGTTTATTTGCCAAGGGTGATCGATGTGGTGGAGGTTAAGCCTGGCCTGATTCGTGATGTAATGGAGAACCCCGGCTACTATTCATATCCATTTTTGACCATCGTTTTTGCGGCGAAGAAGAATGATATTGCGATGGGTGAGCTTGATGTTGATTTTATTCTTGGAAGGAAAATATCTTCGAATAAATCGTTTGATGGAGATGTTATGAACAGGATTTTTGGATTGGATTGATGGCGATTTTGGGGCGGACTGGGTAAAATTGATCGATGAAAAATCCATAGAGATTTTTAAATATCCTGCCCCGATTTCTTCGGGCGGAGGATGCGACTTGTATGAATACGCACTCAACCTGCTGTCCTGGATCGACCCGTTGGGGGCGAGTAGCGTCTCGTTTGGCGGATGGAAGTTAGTCGGCGGATAAGCCCTTGCCTAATGGTGGCACACCGTCATGGAATCATGTTCAATCCGGGTATTGGAAGCATCGAACGACTTCGGAGAATTTCGGATAAGTGGTTCAGCGTCAATGAAACATGGGGCTGCCATATTGGATGGAGATGAAATCCGTATGCCTTGATGCGGTCGTAGTACAGCTCAAGGGTCGGCTCGGCGGACATAGGTACGCAATTCATCTACGGTAACGATGGTACACGACCGATGCCGATCTCCTATGATGTCCTATAGGGTGGGTAGGAGATCATGAGTGCAATACTAACGATTAAGAGCCAAAAATGATAGATGAAGAACTAAAGCTTGCTCGGAGTGCCTTGAAGGAATTTATGTCGGAAATGAATCAGTGGGAGACTCGGTTCTACCGGGCCAAGCAGAATGCGTTGCTCGAGCATCTGGACACTGAGGCCATTGACAAAGCGGGGCGTAGTAATTTAATCGAGATTATTAATAGGTGGGCGTTTCCGGATAAGGCGAACGGGGGGCGTTTAATTGACCTTGGTTGTACTTCGCCGCCGTCATACGATCCGGACAGTTACGTAGAGGATGGCGCTGAAATGGAAGGCGGAGTAGCAACTTTTACTATTTGCCAAACGATAGGGTTGAAAAATAAATTCCGATTCACGTTGAAGTGTCAAGACGGAGAGTGGAAAATCAAGAAGAAGGAGCTTCTCAATTTTAAGGATAAGTGGCAGCGATCAGTTTTATAGCTACACCTCACGTTGGTTACGACGTGGCTGGCCGTCGTGCTCGGGACGTTGCACAGCAGGCAGGGTGGTGGGCGAGTTGCTGGCGAAGTAGTGGCAATACGACGCTGCGGAAAATGTGATCCAGAAGCGGGATCTGCACGATGGCACGACGAGGTATCGGTATGACCCGATGGGGCGCATTGAACAGGCAGCCGGGCCAGGATTCCCGTCGGAAGTTAAAGATGCCGACGTTGCAGGCCGTCATGTCCATCGCCGATGAGTCGGTGTTCTCGGACGCATACCAGGCGTCAAGTTTGTTGACTCGTTCCTCTGGAGTTCGCGGATTCCTCCGGTTTATGACCGCATGTTGGAATGCCGTGGGTATTCGTTCTCAGATATCGTGATCATTGACGAAACGATCAGCACCATCGAGCGGAACGCGCGAGAGTTTGTTGGGCCTCATCCAGGAGGTGGTAGCTATTTAGGGGAACGTGGCCCCGGAATGATTCAGTTTCTACGATCGAGAAAAGCTGACTATGTTCCTGTTCCTCCACGTGATGGCAGATTAGCGGCATCTTTCGATCCGAGTTGGATCCCCCAGGATCTCATTGATTAGGGCCGCCGATGCTAACAAGGTTACGCAAATCTGGAATAATGCTTTCTCGAACCGGCCGGCCACGAGCATCGGTCAAATAGGTGCGGAAGAGTTGAGGGGGTGGGAAATGATTGATTGCATTCAAGGAAGAGACGGTCGAGTTTATGCGGTAATTGATTATTTTCCTGATTCCAATGTCGAGCATTGTTTTAATGGAAAAATCATTGAGTATAATTTTCCGGATGAGCTTGCGGCGCTTATTGACGAGTATGTGAGTTTGGTCGATGGTGTGGTACTTTCTTTGCTAGATGGCGTAGAGGAGAGAATTCATGAACATGGATTGATGTTGAAAGGCAAGGGGGCGTATATTTTTAATTTGGAAATATATAAAAAAACGGATGTTGTGTTTTTTGATAGATATCCGACTGGGAGGGGTTTCCTGGATGAACTCCATAACAATCCAAAATCAGGTTGATAGTTGGTGGTGTTATTTTTGATTCGTCTGCCTTTGGAGGGGCGTGAGGCCGACGTTTAGTCCGATAGCTGGAACAGTGAAGGATTCAGTTCTTGAGTACGGCGATTGGAGTCAGTTAAAGCCCGTCGTGACGAAGGATCGTCTTGGGATCGCGGCCACGCATTTCGAATCCGACGCGTTCGTTCGGTGGATTCGGAAGCTCAACGGAGGTTACGCGAGTACCGTCTTCCAGTGGGACAGTATGCGGCTCGTGCAGGAGACGTATCACGACCGTCAGGGTAAGGAAGCGCTGACGTACTTGTATGAATGAGCCCAACAGCTATGTGCCGCTGGCGCGGATCGATCAAGGCAAGGCGGCAGCTAATGATGCGGATGTACGGGATGCGGTCTACGATTTCGACGACGATGTATCGGGGTTGCCGGAGGAGCAGAATGACGCCGACGGCGCACTGGTGTGGCAAGCTCGATACAAGGTTTGGGGCACTGCGGTGCAGGAGGAGTGGATCGCGTGAGCAACTAACCAGTCGACACCGTATGGAAGCACGCACATGATGCGACTCCGCTACTTGCTCACGTGCCGCGGCCACAAAACATTCGCTTCCAAGGACAGTATCTGGACCGAGAGTGAACAATGCCAAAAGAGAGTCTAGTCAAACTGCTGAGTGAGTGCGGCGGCGCTTACCCACGATTTCTCCAAAAAGCCATAGAGAACACAAAATCACAGCGGTGGGGGACGGGTGTTGGTGCGCCGTGGTCTCTCGAACCCTATCGTATGGAAGTGTTGGGAATCAAACCCGGTCGTATGTTGAAAGGAGAGTCGAAACCCGGTCCTCGACGATATCGCTATTCGTATGACAATGAAGGACGTGTCATACATGTAGTCAAATATGGAAAATTGATCGGTCCCGCTGAAAACCGCGATTGGATGCGATCGGATGAGTTTTATGACTACTCTGATGGTGTCGCGACACGATACGTATATGACAATACCTTCCGTGAAAATCCAGATTCAGAAGTAACTCGCATTGTGCGACTTTCCGCTATTAATGATGGATTTAATGGAGCATTTCAGATTGAGGGGGATGATCTCGAATATACAGAGACGATTTACTCTCGAACCACCTCTGGAGTCATCAACAGAATTACCGTTCAATGGCCGGATGGCCCTTTTCCGGATCGTGTGCTTGAAGTAATTGGGGAAGGGGATGGCGTGACTATTTTCGAAATTCGTGAAAGAGGGAAAATTCGTGTCTATCCTGAAACCTGACTCTGCGAAAAATAATTACTTCCGCCATGAGACGGCGGTTCAGCGTACCGCTGGAGGAACCGCTGACTGGGTAGCTGCAATGAAAAGCTCACCTGGAATGCAAAGGTAAGACACTAGCTGCAACTCTGGATCCGGCTCGAACAGTTGATGCAAAGTACGGGGCCCAACTAAAAAGCGCCGTATGGGACAATATTGTTGATGGTGCTGCGAGCGTACTGGCTTCCGGTCGGACAGCATGCCGCTCGTGAAGGAGAAGTATCGCGATCGGAGTGGTGACGAGGCACTGACCTATCTGTACGTACTGGACAGCTATGCGCCATTGGCGCGGATTGACGAGAGCGCGCCGACCGCCAACGACGCTATAGCACGTGACACTGTCTATTTTTCCACAACGACGTTTCGGGGCCGCTGGCGGATGGGGGGCATGAAAAACAATACGCTTGATTTTTTGGTGGAATCAATTCAAGGCAGTGTGCAAATAAAGAGGCTGTTGATTGACCGGATGTCCAGGGAAGAAGATGGCGAGATCAGGTTGAATCTGGTTTATATTGAGTATGATTTTTTGTTGCGAAGAATAGCGATCGAATATTATGTAAGGGATGGTGAGTACCCCAATGTGGAGATGAGTTTTGGTGAATTCGAGGATTTTTTGGCAAATCTTGGATAATGGGCTGGCATCGGTAAATATATGGGCTGAAGACTGGGAGATAATCGCAACTTCGAACCGCTAGAATTGATCTTCAAGCGAGAGTGAGAAATTATGCTTGAGGCGAACGATGTCAGTCGGCCATCGGCAGGATAGTGAGAGCGCTCCCTGATGGTGAGCCTATTCCAATTTACCGGGGAGGGGGCCAGATGGAGGATCTGGAGAGATTGAGGTCGCTTGGTGAAAGATTTAGAAATCGTCTGTCGGACCAGGAAATTAACTTTTCTTTGGGGTATATTGATTTCAATGAGGCGTCTTTGGCACTGGATGTTTTGTGTAATTATTTGTGCGAACGCGGTGCTTCCATTTCAAAAGACGAGTATGGTGAGGTTTCTTTGTTGAATGACAACTTCGGGGCACCCTTAGGGAAGAAAATTCTCTTGTGCCTGAAGAGCTTGATTTGTGCCTGTCGGTGATTGTTCAAGATTGTAGATGTGATCCGAAATTTTTCGATAGATCCGAAGTGACACCGCTCATGAGGCTATCTTTAATGTTTGTTGATATTGAAAATGGCTAAATTTGAAAAAATCGGGTTTGAAGAGGTTCTTCTGGGTGTCTTGCGCAATCGACTCACGGGGAAATCAGGCGTTACAGTGCGGAAGAATTTGTCTATTTCAATCAAGGCGAAGTCCGGTAAGGCGGAACTCAGTCTTGTTTACGTGAAATGGGCGCATGGATACTATTTGGTGGGATTTGCTGATCATACTGAATTGGGGGAGTTTGTTGCGAACTGTGCAATCCCCTACAAACCGCAAAGCCTCTCAGGTCATCAATATTGTTTCTCGACGTTGTCCGAGGAAGGTAAAATTTTTGCGAACTCTTGCAATGGGCATTTCCAAATTCCATCTCGAGGTGAGTGGGTTGATGGCGCTTGTGATGAAATTGCAAATAAAATCATGGAAGATTATCTTCCGCGACTGGAAAGCCTGTTGAGACTCGATTTAAGTGTGGTCGAACTTGCTCGTTCTGAGCCACGAGATTTTTCCTACCCATTGGTAACGGCGCTGTATGTTGCGAAGGTGAATGGTTTGGGTGTGTCGGAATTTGACATGAAAAAATTTGTCAAGGCGAAAGCCTCCGGGGATATTGAATACGACAAAAATCTCATCGAAACCAACCTGAGACCGGAGTAGGTTGATTGTTGCAGTTGCACAATGCTCTCAGGTCAGTGCATGATCGACTGGGGCGCATTGCGGTTCGAGAAACTTATACCCGACCCGCGCGGATGATGCTGTGGTTGGTCGCTTTGAGCAAGATGATCAGCATTGTGAAATTTTGCGAACATGAGAGATGCAATTGAGAAACAACTCCGATGGGATGAAAAATTATCCCAATCAACAAACCAGGAGATAGCTCTCGCGGTGAAACAGCGCAATGACCTACCGTCATCACCGTTCCATAGAACGGAGGATGGACTCGCAGACTTTCGCGGTTTTCCGTTAAAGGTTCAGCTTTCGAGGATGACGATTTATGATGTCGATTTTTCTGATTCCATCTGTCTTTTGGCTGGGTCGTTGAATAATTGTAATGTCAGGCGGAGCAGATTTTCTGGTGCTAAATTTGATGGAAGGTTTGTCGGATTTTTTTTTGAAGATTGTGATTTTGAAAAGGTATCGTTGAAAAACGCCGCTTTAGGGTCGGCGTCTTTTTTAAATTGCAATTTTTCCGGTGCGAACATGATCGATGTGATGGCTCGAGGGGCTTCCTTTGCAAAGTGCTCATTTGATCGAGCGAATATGAAAAAGGCTGTCCTTCTTGCTTGTACATTCCATGACTGTACCTTCGACGGCGCGAAATTCCACAATGGATCTCTGGTTGGTTGTAAATTTTTCGGGAATCGTCCGACTGATGATCAATTGAGTAACACAATGATTTAAGTAAGATAACTGTCGTTGGATTCCGATTCGGATATCTTGAATTTATCAATCGGAAACCACTCAGACTGTTTGTCGGAGGACGACTCTCTTCACAACGACGTGTCGGGGCTTCCGTACGAACTGACCGACGCGGATGTCGAACTGAGCTGGCAGGCCCGGTACGAAGTATGGAGCAGCACGCTCCCGGAGGCTTGGATCGCGTGGGCGTTGCAGCCCGCCAACGCCGGAGTGGGTGACGTGCGAGCAGTGACTCCAGTGCCAACTAATGTGCAGCGGGCGCACAATCCGCGTTTCCCGGGGGAGCATCTGGACTGCGAGAAAGGGTTACAACAAGGTCAGGCTCTACGATCCGGACATCGGGCGCTTATCAATCCGGCCCCAATCTGGTTCACGGGCAAAACTAGTCCCTATCGATATATGCTCAACCCGATTTCATGGACTGACCCGTTCGGGTTGTCTCCGTGCTTAGCCAACTCCACGTCGTGATCGTTTGAGGATCGCACGGCGCGTAGCCGTGGCAAGGCGCGATGCGCATCTGAGATGCGCAAGGAGGAAAGAGCGAAATTATCTCGTGATAGCGAAAAACAAGTCCGTGAGGCAAACCGAAAGTCTTGGCTCTAACCTCGGCTCGTTTGCAGATGGGACAGCGTTTCCAATAAATCCTGCGAGAGCAGTTCATACTTGGTCGACCGAGAGACTGGGGCGGTGAGTGAAAAAGCGGAAACCCGGTTCTTTGCTGGGCCGGATGCCGCAGTGCAGTTCGGTGGCTCGAACGGAAACTATCTAACTAACAACGCACTCGTGTATTTTGTAGCTCAGTCATCCAAGTAACCCAGGTCGATGTGCGCGAGCCACGGCCGCGTCGACGCGAGCTGCTTCGGTAAATACGCCAGATTCCGGTGACTTGCTTTGCCCACGATAGCTGCGGCGACCTGGGCACAGCAAGATTCATCATCGACCTCAGACCAAATGCGACTGAGCGACTCACGATGAGGGAGGGCAAGTGTTGAATAATGTAATTGTTCCGGGGAAATCACTGGGAGGAATTCTTCTTGGTGAGGAAGTTAACGATGTTGTTGATAGACTGAGTGGCGCACATCTGATTGAGTATCTGGATAAAAATACTTTGAAGGTAGATGGTGGAGTAATTACCATCTACCACGACTCTGTGGGCGGGCGTATAGAAAATCTAGCGTGTAATGCGAAATTTCACGGGAGTTATCTGGGGAAATTGTGGCCCGGGATGACTGTCAGTGACGTGTTGAAAACGACAAAGAAGCAGATGGCATGGTGTGGATTCGTCCAGGTTGATGGCATACAGGGAGTGGGCCTTCCATTGCCAAGTCAATTTGATGATTTCGAAAAATTGATTGATTTTTTGGATCCGGAATTTATTTTCAGTGAGCTATGGGTGTATTCTTTCTGAAGTTAAGTGTGCTTTGTTGATGAGAAATGGGGCGCGCAGGGGTTCGTATATTTGACGACGGTTCGGGATAAGTGTGGAAGGTGGAAATCGGTGGGTTCCGGAGGAATTTTGACCGACTATCAAGACTTGCATGCCATTTTTGAGAAGATGAAGTTGGAATGGTCGGTTGAGCGAAAGGCCATCCACTTTGGTCGGGAATGCCCATTCTTGTTAAAGTGTTGCATCTTTGATGGCATTGCGGGCGACGTCGCGATCGAAGGTATTCCGGATTCTGCATATGAACTCATAGCGTTTTGGCGAATTTCTGGTCACGCAGATTTGTTCAAGGATGTTGGGTTTGGACAATGGGGGATCGAGGTATTGTCGCCTTGGGAGGCAGTTGAGGCGACTTTGAAGCAAAAGCGAATTCGTGGACGAGAGTTTCTGGATGGTGATGTTATTTTCGCTCGTTTTTATGGGGATTCTGAATTGTTGTTGATGGATTCGGAGGGGGCTGTTTACGTTAGTTTGCCTTTGGATGGTAGATGTAATTGGTCTCGGGTAGCAGATTCATTGAAGATTTTTTTGGAACGGCTGATGGATTATCAAGGTGCTAAATACTGGGATGGACCGAAAGGTGTCTTCTGAGAAAGAGTATTGTTCCAATATGGATCCTTCGTGTGAATCGAAAGAGATGTCTACGGAATTTATCGGCAGCGTCGCGAGTCGCTAGATTTGCCCCCTCATAACGCACTGGTCTACGCATCCTCATCCGATGTGCCGCGTGCGCGCATTGACCAGGGTAAGGCAGCAGCTAACGACGCCAATGTGCTGGGCGCAGTTTATTATTTCCACGACGACGTATAGATATTGTTGAGGAAGTTGAATAGCACTGTGGGTGAATTCATTTGACAGGATCGCTACGAAAGTTTAGGGTAATTCGGTGCAATCTTTTGGAAGTGATCGTGGTTTGGGATGATCCATATGAGGGAGGGTATGCAATCTTACAATTCTCTGGTTGAGCTGGTTGAAAATATCCCATTCCTACCAGGAAAGGACTGGATCTACGCCAACTTGGATTCATGGAAAAATGATCCAGAGGGTTCGAGATTCTTCCACATCCCGTGGGAATACATTCAGAGTCTGGATGATGAGGATATGGAGATGCCGAAGACGGTTGAGTCGTATGATTTAAGGTGTTGGATGCTGGTAAATCAACTGGGCTATATTTTAAAGAATAAGATCGGCGGTGGAGGGGGCGTAAAGTGGTTTGTTGATGAGGTAAATTACTATCGTGAAAATGATCGGTTTAGATCTTAGTTTTTGAGAATTGATTCGTTTTTTGAATTTTATCCGAGTCGGAAAGCTGGATAGCCCCGTGCCGCTCGTCTGTATGACCAGGGCGCGCTGGTGGCGTGATGTCGACGTGCAGAACTTTTATAACAACGTGAGAGGATGGCCGGAGGCACTGGCCAACGCGAACGGCGAGTCGATCTGGCACGCCCATCGAGTGGTTTAGGGTAGCGGGGCGCAGGAGGACTGGGTCGTGCAGGCTCTGTAGTTGCAGGTACCAAGATGGGGCGAGGTGAAATTAGCTCCTGCGACCTCTGCCCACATGCCACGGCGGCAACACTTACGCTTCCAACGAAAATGCCCGAATCGCCAAATCAGACTCCACTACAACTCGCTCGGGCTCTATGATCCCGATATCGATCGTTTCATCTACCCCGATCAGATCGGCCTGAACGGTGGGCGTGATCTATATGCGTACGCTGAGAGTCCATTGACACGGGAGGTGCCGAGGTAAGCAAGCGACCACGGACCACATGAACGGTGTCAGGGATCAGAATCTTTGCTAACCGGCACGTTGTGCGGGGACGTGATGCGTCTACAGGAGGGGGCATCGAGAGACCAATTGGCCCCCATTCAATGGAACTGGACGATATGGCAGTCTCTATATAGGCATGACATTCAGAGATTTCCAAGGCAACCCTGTTCATATCCAGACAGTAAGCGCTGGGCCGATGCGCCGAATGTCTCAATGGGAGCGGGCGAACGCTAATCACATCACGGTACCGGATCCGATTGCGATTGTTACCACGACTGTCTAGGGATCGATCTCGCGACTGAGGGATTTGAATCCGACGATAGTGACACCCTGAACCGCCGCTACCCAGATGAAAGAAAGGAGGCAATTTTGATCCCTAAGATGCCAACGTTGCAAACCTTCATGACACGTGTTGACGAAGCGGCTTTCTCTGATTTGCTGAGAGCGCATATTCCTCATGTCAAATTTATCGACTCGTACATATGGAATTCGCCCTTTCCCCCTGTACATCACAGCATGTCCGGGTGTAACGGGCAGCCATTCTCCGATGTCGTGATTCTCGACGAAGCCATTTGTACTGTGGAACGCTATACGCGTGAATTCGTTGCTCCTCATCCAGGCGGGTCTGGCTATATTGGATCTATGGAGGGGCCGGGGGCCATTCAGTTTCTACGGTCACATGAAGCTAAATATGCACCGGGTAGCCTGCGAGACGGTCGTTTGGCGGCATCCTATGATCCTAAATTAGATGAGGCAACGGATCGGTTTGTTAAGACGGTTTGGAAAATATTCAAGAAATTTTCGATGAAGACGTTCTTGATTGACCTTGAGACTGGTGATGTTAGAGATAAGCCAGAGACCCGATTTTTTGCTGGGCCGGATGCGGCAGTGATGTTCGATGGTTCGAAAGGGAACTATCTAACTAACAACACACTCGCCTATTTCGTAGCAAAATCGTCGAAATGAATTATGTGCTCGAAGCACCTGGAAAATGAGCGTGTTCGATTAGTATTGAAATGCGGGGCAGCTTACTAGCGCTTCCGATTGCACAGCTTCCGTTTCGTGTGCCATTCTCTCATGGTTCATGCGATTCATGGACGCTTGCTTTTGCGATCACATAAAAAAGAATACTTTCACTCTAAGACGGAGTTTCCGTGTGGCATCGGAGAAATATTGACGGAGTTTATTGATGATGTCGCCACATCACCTGATGTGTGAGTATGGCAAGTCGCCGGATGATTTCTAGAGAGGGCGGATGAAAATGACTGATCACGATGAACCGAGAAAGAGTGTTTCCTTAAAAGTTGATGAGATTTCTGCGCTGAAGAAGGCAATAATGTACTTGAAATTTTCTTGCGACGATGCAGAGGCGGATATTTTTGCCTCTAGTCCGCTAATTAACGGTGCATTTGAGAGCCTTGTTAAGGCGGGTGATCTCGGCGAGTTGGAAGTCAGGTTTTACCAGCAAGGCAACAAGGAAAACGAGAACTATGTACTATCCAGGATAGGCGAAATTGAAGCTCGTGATGGGAAGGAAATGAGTGAGGAGCTGAAGAAGAGGGTATACGAAGCATGGGTGTATCCGTTCCGTTTGACGAGCGATCTTGATGGATAATTTAAAAAGAAAGCGGCAGGCGATCGTCGAGGGCATGCTCGCGAGTATCCAGCCGCACGCGACACGGCTGTCCTGAGAGGATCGGACGACGCCTCATGAGTGTGGAAACGTGTGGGAAGTGGCCCCGGAGTAGCGTCTGGCAACGGGCGCATATAGGAATTTATGACAATGAACTCGATGGATGTCTTGAAGAAATTTGTCTCCGGAGAAATGAGTCCGCTTGAGTTTGAGAAAATTCTTTGTGTAGATAAGAATTTGGAGGGGATATTGTCCGAAAACCCTCCGATTCCTCCTTACGCGGAAGAGAGGGGGCTCTATTTGTTTTTGGTATCTAACAGCTACCAATCCTTGGGCGCCGTTTTGGATGCGCAAGATGCCGTGTGTCAGTTTTTACATGCGCGTGGGGTAGGCGTGACGCCGTCAAGCAAGATCCAAAACCAGATAGACGAAATGCGCAAGGTTTTGCCAAAATGGTTGAAGATCCCTGATGAGATGTATGGCGAGATTCGGCAGCGTGCCGCCGGATTGGCTGGCACCGAGCTTATTTCATTTATGAAGGGTGAAATAGGGCGGTGTTTTGTTTGCCTGAGTAAGCCCCCAAAATGGATTCAGGATGAATTTTGGCCTGTGTCGGATGGAGAGCCGTTGATTTTTGTTGGTCAGCTTGATGTCTCCAAAATTCGCCACGACACGTCGTATGTTTACGTATTCTCAAGCAAATCTGGTAAGTACGTCACGATTGAACAGTCTATGTGAGTGTGTCACGGGGCAGGGAGAGGTGACGACGCGGGGCGCAGGATCCTGGTCGAATCTGTTTGAGGGATCACGCATCGGATAGTTCTCAAGCTATCGGATTTTAGAATCTCGATGGCAATAGGCCGATGCAATATGCGGTGCTGGAAGATTTAAACGATTTTAGATCGGCCATTGTTCCAGGCAAGTGAGTCGAGTATTCGAGATTCCAGGTTGACGTTGGAGGTGTCAAGTGCATTCCGTTCGCGTAGTGTGGCTATCCAAAGAAGATGGTGGAAGGAAGCGCCCTCCGATGGCCGGGAAATATTATTCAGTCTCTCGATTTCCCAAGGATGTTGATTGGCAAAACAACGCATGGAGTGTTGTGTTTGACCTGGAGGATCCTTGCCAGGATGATGTTGGAATGGTTAGCCTTGGAAGGGTTGGCTTTCTTGTAAAGGGTGCCCCTGAGGATCGAATGACAAGTAATAAATTATTTTATATCTATGAGGGCCCCAAGAAGGTAGCGGAAGTGATCGTGCTCGATTGACGTGAGACTGGGATCAATTGAATTCGGTGGGGTAAGTTGCGTTTGAGGTATTGCGAAACAAATGTAGATGACCGCCGCGAGATGTATGGTCGCGAGTGTTCGAGCACGTCAACTCACTCGCTACGTATCAGAGAGGATGTGTGCGCATGGTCGAGTTGAGTGTGAGCAAGCAATGTACACGCCGATCTTCGTGGTAGCAGTCACAATCGAAGAGGTAGCCAAGAGAAGCAACGCCTCCGCGAAGGATGACGAGCGAGGCGCTAACTGTTGAGGTCGATAAATGCTGGTTGAGAATTTATTCAGCGGTGATGGTTTCGATTTTTGTGATCAAGGCCCTTCGGTGTCGGCAGCAATAGTGAGGGAAGTGCTGTCCGGGGCTCACTTTAACGGGGTGGATGATTTTGTCGGGTTCTATATAAAAAATAACGGCGGCTATTTTAACGGTGGGGCGTATTTCTATCGGAATGTTTTCTTTGATCTGGCTCCTGGAGATTTTGACTCGATGGAGGTGGAGGGTTTTTACTATCTTGGTCAAAGATATTTCGATGAGGATGAGGTTAACCTCCGTTCTGCAGAGAAGATTCGCGGACTGAGGGCGAAGTATTCCGAAAGGCGAGACAGTTTTTGCCGGACACACTTTCCATTCGCTGGAGATGCTGGGGATAATGATTTTTGGATTGATGTGGAGACGGGTGAAGTAAAATATGTGTTGTGGGAATCGGATAGGGATGTGGATGACGTCATTAGTATCGCGCCAACGTTTTCCGATTTCGTAAATAATATCGTGCCGCGTCGACGTAAGGTGCAACTTGACTGAATCGAGGTGAAGGTGTGTCTTTCTGAATGGTTCGTTGAGTGAGCTTTGTGGTTCGGATCGGCGGCATGGCTTTCGCATGAACTCATGCGAAAAACGATGCGGGCGATTGCAGGTCGGTCGGGATTCGTATCGGTAGTGACGAGGTTTTCTACTTCCTTTCGACGAAGGGATGGGGTGTAGCGATGGCTTCGCAATGGTCTCGATTTGCGATTGAGTGGTCGACTCGATCCGAGTCGGTGGGGCACGGATTTTTGTGCCGCCCGTATTGTCGAGAGGTCCTGCGATCCGTACGGGAAGGCAATGCGTCGAAGATGAGTATTCTCGGCGAAATGAAGGTGTAAAGCGGGTCCGACATTGAGGGGTGAAATTTGCTATCGAATGCGATCGTCAAGTTTTGTAAAGATAGGAAATGGTGGTTTGATGACGTTGACCCGGCGTGTAGAAGTGCCCTCTTGAAAATGGGATTGGATATATCGTCGGATTTTGCGCAATTTTATTTGCATGTGGAAGATGGTCCGACCTTCGCGTCCCGGAACGGCGAGATATATCAAATCTGCTGGTTTTTGAATAACTCTGATTATGATGGAAGATTGAGGGTCGCACGCGAGGTTCTTGAAATTCCAGTGCAGTATATTCCGTTGGACGCATTCCCCGGGGGGCGGGGGTATTTCTATGACGCGAAAACGGGCGGGGTTTTCGATGTTGGGCTAGGGAATTCTCTGGAAGAGTTCGTGAGTGGGAGTATGGTGGCTCGATGGTGTGATTTTAATGAATTCATTGAGTGGTATTTCGATATTTGAGGGCTGTATAAATTTGAGGTGCGATGCGCCGCGGTGGAGCGTATTGCGCGTGATGCCGAAGGTCATGCTTTTTTCAAATCGGGTGACTCATGATGCTGGATAGGCGAGGGCTTTATGTGACCGATTCGGACGAAGCGAAGCGCATTGCGGAAGAATGCGGTCGCGGTGATTGGTTGGTTGTCTTCTTGCCTGCAGGCATCGCATCCAAGGAACAGTTCTTCGACGCGATTCGTAGTACATGTCCACTAGATCCCCCCTTGTGCAGCAATCGAAGCTGGGACGCTTTGGCTGATTCCCTGTCGTCGGGATTGGATGAAATAGAGCACGAGAGAATCGCGATCTTCTGGCCAAATTCGGACTGTCTGAGCGCAGTCGAACCGGAAGCCTTTGCTATTGCTACGGATATACTCATCGATCTGTGCGTGACGCTGGCTGATCCGGACGTAACGGGATCCAGAGCGAAGACGCTGCTGGTTGTTCAAACTCCAGGTCGGGTGTGAACAAGCGGGCACGGTGGGATCCTTGTGATCACCGTCAACCGTCCACCAGGTCGTACAGGCTGTCCCTCGTGCTCCGTTGCTGAAGAATCGGGGCAGACTGAAGTACGACGCGCATGGCGAGGTACTCGACGAGTACACGCTGACCCGCTGGCTTGCATACACCTACCGATCTTGGCAACGCCGTCAGCACCACGATCTCAGGTGAGCGCGCAACTGCGACGCCGAAGGAGGTAGCACCCATGTACACAGGAATCGTCATTTACGGAACCGATCCGACTCAGGCGGCATCTGCGCTGGCAGTCGCCCAGAATCTCTTTTCCCGATTTGGTAGCAAGGCAACCAAGGTGTCCCTTTTGGAATTCGTCGTCCAGAACGGGGAGCGGCTTATTGGCGAGCGCGAGGTGTTTCTGGCTGACTTGGAGGGGAAGATTTCCGGTGGAGAAGCCACGGCATTTCAGGTGTACAACGACGGAGAAAGTGATGGCGCTCCAGCCATTTCGTTTGGCTACAATGTCCCGGCATACGGCGGCTTGTCGTTCATCGATGTTCAGATAGGAATGTCAATTTATGGAATTGATGAAAAAGTAGAGGCATTTGCTAAAACTGTCGCAACGCACATGAGCTTTAAATATGCCATTGCTTATGGCGCTGAAAGCGCATCGATTGCATATAAGTATTCAACTGGCGTTAATTTGATTCGAATTTTCCCATTCGAGAATACGTCTCTTTTTACGAGAGATCTCCCTGGCAGATCGCCGGGAACGGCGAGCTACGAGCGCGGAAAGCTCAGGATGGTTTATCCGCTGAATGTTCTCAACGGGGAACACATGGAGATCCGTGTCGGCGATCTTTCGTTGAAGGAATGGATCAGATCTGATTCGTCTCGCGGATCATTGAAAAGCATTTCGAACAACATGTGGCTCTGGTCGGTCAAGGAGACGGACTTGCCCGGAGTCAACCACGCGTGCGGAGAGTCCGGGATATTGCTCGCCTGGCAGAAAGCGCCCGTGAATAGGCCGTTGCGAAAGCTACCTTGAGCCTGTTTCCGAAGCGGCGCGCGTACCGTACGCCGCCGAGGCAATGGCCGGCACGCAACTCGAGCGCTTGGTGATGACGGACTCGCTCAGCGTGTCGATCGGACACTTCGGGTGCGATGTGTTTGTCCGTCGAATTCGCAAGCTAAACGACGGCTGGCGGAAAATTCTACCGATTCGGGAGGTGTAGATGAAGACTTATCGCTCGGTCCAGGCCCTGCTCGACGAGCTGGACAGTCTCGATTGGGATTCGGCTCTTTTTGTTGATCATCGGGCATGGATGGCCGACCCTTGGCATGCGGATATTCTCCTTCTGGAGGGAGATGACGAGCTCGAAGATGTTGCTCCTGGAACTCATTTGCCAAAAATTGCAAAGAGTAGAAATATGAGGCAGCTGTTCGATATGCAGACATTTCGAGGCATAGTTGAATTCGAGCGACGTCGAAATTCGACGGCGTCTTTGGCGGATATTGTCTTTGCTGTCAACTATTACCGTGAAATGGATGATTTCTATGATCCTCAGGACTAAGTGAGCGGCAGAAATGGTTGCTCTTCAGTGGACAAGACTTGCGGGATGAAATTGGCTGCCGCGGCGATGCGTAAGCCGACGTTTGAGAAAAAGGGGCGGTGATGGAGCTCACGATACGTCCGATGGAAGTTGATTTTGTCTATGACGAGCTGGATACGAACGCGATCACGTTCAGGCTGGCGGATGGCTATTTCTCCATTCAAACGTGTGTCTATCTTGAAGACGACGAACGGCTGAACGAGCCGATGGTTGAGTTGAGCGATCAGGGCGCGCAAAGTGGCGGGTTGGTGCGGGTTCTTGTTTGTCCACGCGAGATATCACTGCAGTTTCAGGAAAGCCTTTGCTTTCTCGATGAATGCTCGTCGATATCGATTGTGTTTGATGAACTTGTCGATGTGACGTTGGTGGATTTTTTCGTCAATCATCTGTTCCTTGGGGATATTTTGATCTATGGCGACGATTTCGACGCCTCGAAAAAAGTGATCCAGACCAGGAAGAGGGACTACCTTTGAGGTGCTCGAGGAGCGTCATCTCATACCATTTTCCAGTTGGAGTGTGGATGGCTTGGTGAGGAATCCGCGCCAGCAGGACTGGGTGAAGCGCGGACGAGAATCTGCCCCGGTCCAGGCGTCCGACCCAGTCAAAGCGGACGGGAGCAGGCAGGGGCTTGCATACGCGTGTGGCAGCCCGCGTGGGTGGGGAAACAGGCGTGTCTTCCACTTGACGCAACCGCTGCAGACCGCCCCAACGCATCACCAGGCGATATTGCAGGACGACCGCGATGTCCCCGCACCGCCAGTGGCCGTGCAACGCGTCCCCGCGCCGTTGTCGTAGAACGTCCGCGTCTCCGGCTGCGGCACCGAAGGATCGAACGGATTCGGCGCGCCATGCGGACCACGCGCCGCGTCGTACGGCCGCTGCGGCGCGTACGAACCGCCACTGGCAGCCGGCCGCGAGCCGTTCGCGCGCAGATATTCATTCCAGTTCTGCTCGCGCTGTTCATGTCCAGGCACGGCGCGACCAAAACTTTCGCTGCCGCCCGCGCCGAGCGCGACGCGGCTCGAGGGCAATGCCCAATCGGGCTCGCGCTCGGACGAAGGCGGCGGTGCCACAAGCGCATCGCCTGACACACGCAACGGCCGCGTATCCGGCGTATCGAACGGCGTGCGTTCCACGGGTGCAGCGTACTGGTCGCGGTGGCGGTTCATGCGCGCCGCATGCCCGTCATCCCGCGCAGCAGCCCACCGCTCCGAGCGAAACACATTGGCACCCGCTGGCCGATCGGCCAGCGAATCGCGTCCCGACGCATCGGCGGTGGAAACAGAAACAGAAAGAGCAAGCGCGTACGCGATCGCGGCGGCGGAAGAACAGCGGAAGGGGTGATTCATCAGCGTTCCGAAGCAGGTGATATGCGATGAGAAAAAACGGCAGATCACTGGCTGGCGGCTGGGCGACGGACGGGCGTCGAAGCGGCCCTGAAGCGTCCGCGAAACGCGGCGTGCGCGACTCGCAGGAAGGCTGGCTGGATTGCAGAAGCGAATTCGTATTATTTCATGGAAATAACAATCAGCTTCCAGATGTTTAGTTTTGTTTGTAAACAGAAGGATTTGCCGCCTCGGCCGAGCGCCCCGAATGAGTGCCCGCCCAGGCAATCATCAGTCGATTGATTATGAACAATCCGACCCTTAGTAGCCCAAAAATGCAACGCTCGGCATCGACATTCGCTGAACCCCAAGCGTAGCAAGGCAACCCGCCAAACCGGCACACTTCATAGCAACCGAATTGCACTCCAGGCAAACGTTCGCGCGCTTCGCGAGGTTGCGCCCCAATCGCCACCACCTATCCCGAAAACCTCCGTGTTTTCCCTCGGTCGACCGGCATTTTTGACAGACGATTTAAAAACGCCCATATAATTTCGACTGCCTTGCCAACGGCTGTCGGACCATCCCTCCGATCAAGCGGTTTGGCAAGCGGGGCAGGCGAAACGCTTGCGCAATGCAAGACGCATCACGATGTCTTTCCGAACCAGACGTCCCCTTTGGGGACTGCAAGAGCCGGGCCCCGCTACGCAACATTCCGCCGGAGTTCCGTCTTCTATGTGTCTCGGGCGTGTCCCATGTCCTCGCCCCGGGTGCTGTTCGATTGCGCAAGTCATGCCGCCTTTGCCCGTATGACTAACAACATCGAGGAGCTCCTGATGACGCTGTCCCGTCTTACGTCCATTTCCGTCGCCGCCGTGCTGTTCGCCGCCGGCGCCGCCGCCGCGCAAGCGGAAACCGTGAAGATCGCCATCGCTGGTCCGATGAGCGGTTCGGTCGCCCAATACGGCGACATGGTGAAGGCCGGCGCGCTGACCGCGATCGAGCAGGTCAACGCTGCAGGCGGTGCGGGCGGCAACAAGTTTGAAGTCGTGATGATGGACGACGCATGCGAACCGAAGCAGGCCGTCGCCGTTGCCAACAAGATCGTCAGCCAGAAGATCAAGTTCGTGATCGGCCACGTGTGCTCGGGTTCGACGATCCCCGCGTCCGACATCTACGAGAACGAAGGCATCGTGATGGTCACGCCGTCGGCCACCGCGCCGCAGCTGACGGAAGGCAAGAAGCGCCACTTCATCTTCCGCACGATCGGTCGTGACGACCAGCAAGGCCCGGCCGCCGCGCACTTCATCATCAACAACGTGAAGCCGAAGAAGGTCGCGGTGCTGCACGACAAGCAGTCGTACGGCCAGGGCATCGCGTCGTCGGTGAAGAAGGACCTCGAAGCCGCGAAGATCCCGGTCGTGCTGTTCGAAGGCATCAATGCCGGCGATTCGGACTACTCGGCGATCATCACGAAGCTGAAGTCGCAAGGCGTCGACTTCGTCTACTTCGGCGGCTACCACCCGGAAATGGGCCTGCTGATGCGCCAGGCGCGCGAGCAGGGCGTGAAGGCCACGTTCATGGGGCCTGAAGGCGTGGGCAACAAGGACGTGACGGCGATCGCCGGCCCGGCCTCGGAAGGCATGCTCGTCACGCTGCCGGCCGACTTCTCGGCCGATCCGGCCAACGCGGGCCTCGTGAAGGCATTCGCGGACAAGAAGCGCGATCCGAACGGCCCGTTCCAGATGCCTGCGTACGCAGCGGTGAAGATCATCGCCGACTCGATCGCAGGAGCGAAGTCGACCGATCCGACCAAGGTCGCCGCGTACATGCACAAGACGACGTTCGACACGCCGATCGGCAAGGTCGCGTATGACGCCCAGGGCGACCTGAAGGCGTTCAAGTTCGTCGTGTACACGTGGCACAAGGACGCGACGAAGACCGCCGCCAAGTAAGACGGAGTACCCGCCCGCGCATTCCGCCCTGTCCGCGACCCGGACGGGGCGGGTGCGTATTGTCCGCGCATCTGCCCATTGCGCGGCCACGGGGCGGCCCGAGACGACACCGTGCGTTGCGCGCGGCCGCGCCGTGATCCGGCGACGGCAGGCGACATGGCGCCAACGGGAGCTTCCCGCACATGACTGACTTCTTTCCGCAATTCGCCCAGCAGCTGGTCAACGGCCTGACGCTGGGTGCGATCTATGCGCTGATCGCCATCGGCTATTCGATGGTCTACGGCATCATCGGCATGATCAACTTCGCCCACGGCGAGATCTACATGATCGGCGCGTACGTGGGCCTCGTCACACTCACCGCAATCGGCATCTCCGCCGGCTATCCGCTGCCGCTCGTGCTCGGCGCCGCACTGATCGTGTCGGTGATCGTCACCGGGCTGTACGGCTTCGCGGTCGAGCGCGTCGCGTACCGGCCGCTGCGCGGCGGCCCGCGTCTCGTGCCGCTGATCTCCGCGATCGGCATGTCGATCTTCCTGCAGAACTACGTGCAGATCGGCCAGGGCGCGCGCGACGTGTCCGTGCCGGTGCTGATCTCCGGCGCGTTCGACATCCATCTCGGCGGCGACTTCGACGTGACCATTCCGTATGCGCGCCTCTTGATCGTCTGCGTGACGATCGTGCTGATGATCGCGCTCACGCTGTTCATCTCGCATTCGCGGATGGGCCGTGCGTGCCGCGCGTGCGCCGAGGACATGAAGATGGCGAACCTGCTCGGCATCGACACGAACCGCGTGATCTCGTTCACGTTCGTGCTCGGCGCGATGCTGGCCGCCGTCGGCGGCGTGCTGATCGGGCTGACGATCGGCAAGCTGAATCCGTATATCGGCTTCGTCGCGGGCATCAAGGCGTTTACCGCCGCGGTGCTCGGCGGGATCGGCAGCATTCCGGGTGCGATGCTCGGCGGCGTGCTGCTCGGCCTCGCGGAAACCTTCGCAGCGGGCTACATGCCGGCCGAGTACAAGGACGTCGTCGCGTTCGGCCTGCTCGTGCTGATCCTGCTCTTCCGCCCGACCGGCCTGCTCGGCAAGTCGGACATCGAAAAGGTTTGAGGGAGACGCAGATGAGTCAAGTCATTTCCGTTCGCCGCCCGGCCGCCGATGCTTCGATCGGCCAGACGCTGAAAAATGCCGTGGCCGCCGCGTTCCTGACGGCGATCCTCACGATTCCGGTGCTCGGGCTGCAGTTGAAGCTCGACGGCTATCAGGTGGTGCTCACGCCGCATTGGCGGCCGGTGTGGATCGCGGTCGCGGCCGTGTTCCTGTTCCAGTTGTTCAAGCCGTGGCTCGTGCGCGCGAAATCGGCAGTGAAGCTGCCGGCGATGCCCGCGATGGGCGCGCAGCAGCAGCGCGTGATCGTATGGGTGCTGCTCGCGGTCGGGCTCGTGTGGCCGTTCTTCGGCTCGCGCGGCGCGGTGGACGTCGCGACGCTCGCGCTGATCTACGTGATCCTCGGCCTCGGGCTGAACATCGTGGTTGGTTTCGCGGGGCTGCTGGATCTCGGCTATGTCGGGTTCTACGCGGTGGGCGGCTACACGTACGCGATGCTGAACCAGTATTTCGGGCTCACGTTCTGGGAGTGCCTGCCGCTCGCCGCGATCGCGGCCGCGACGTTCGGCTTCCTGCTCGGCTTCCCGGTGCTGCGGCTGCGTGGCGACTATCTCGCGATCGTCACGCTCGGCTTCGGCGAAATCATCCGCCTGATGGCGAACAACCTGACGAGCCTCACGGGCGGCCCGGACGGCATCTCGGGCATTCCGAAGCCAACCGTGTTCGGCTACGAGATGGCGCGCAGCGCGAGCGTCGAAGGCGCGAAGACGTTCCATGAGCTGATCGGGCTGGAATACAGCGGCGACCACGTCGTCATCTTCCTGTACCTGATCGCGCTCGTGCTCGTCGGCTTCACGCTGTTCGTCACGAGCCGCCTGATCCGCATGCCGATGGGCCGTGCGTGGGAAGCGCTGCGCGACGACGAGATCGCGTGCCGTTCGCTGGGCCTGAACCCGACCCGCATCAAGCTGTCGGCGTTCACGCTCGGCGCGGCGTTCGCGGGCATCGGCGGCGCATTCTTCGCGGCGCGTCAGGGCCTCGTGAATCCTGAATCGTTCACCTTCATCGAATCGGCGCTGATCCTCGCGATCGTCGTGCTCGGCGGGATGGGGTCGCAGCTCGGCGTGATTCTCGCGGCGATCCTGCTGACCGTGCTGCCGGAAGTCGCGCGCGGCTTCGCCGAGTACCGGATGCTGATCTTCGGTCTCGTGATGGTGTTGATGATGATGTGGCGTCCGCAGGGCCTGCTGCCCGCGAGCCGTCCCCACGTGGAGCTGCCGCAATGAGCGCGAATGCAGAACTGTTGAAGGTCGCCGGGCTGCAGATGCGCTTCGGCGGGTTGCTCGCGGTGGACGGCATCGATTTCGACGTGCGTCGCGATGAAGTGTTCGCGATCATCGGGCCGAACGGCGCGGGCAAGACCACGGTGTTCAACTGCGTCGGCGGCTTCTACAAGCCGACCGGCGGCGACGTCGTGCTCGACGGCCACGCGATCGGCGGGCTGCCGAGCCACAAGATCGCGTTGAAGGGCCTGGTGCGGACGTTCCAGAACATCCGCCTGTTCAAGTCGCTGACCGTCGTCGAGAACCTGCTCGTCGCGCAGCATCGCAAGGTGAAGGCGGGGCTGCTGCACGGCCTGTTCGCGACGCCGGCGTATCGTCATGCCGAGAAGGAAGCGCTCGAACGCGCGGCGGTGTGGCTCGACCGGATGGGGCTGACGTCGGTGGCCAACCGGCCGGCCGGCACGCTGTCGTACGGGCACCAGCGGCGTCTGGAGATCGCGCGCTGCATGATCACCGAGCCGCGCCTGCTGATGCTCGACGAGCCGGCGGCCGGTCTCAACCCGCAGGAGAAGATCGAACTGCAGCACCTGATCGACAAGCTGCGCCGCGAGTTCGGCGTATCGGTGCTGCTGATCGAACACGACATGAGCCTCGTGATGGGCGTATCGGACCGCATCCTCGTGATGGAGCACGGCCGGCCGATCGTGATCGGCACGCCGGAAGCGGTCCGCAACGACCCGCGCGTGATCAAGGCGTATCTGGGGGAAGAGTGATGCTGAAGCTGGAACAGGTCCATACGCACTACGGCGCGGTCGAAGCGCTCTCGGGCGTGTCGATCGAGGTAAACAAGGGCGAGATCGTCACGCTGATCGGCAGCAACGGCGCCGGCAAGACGACGCTGATGATGACCGTGTGCGGCACGCCGCGCGCGTCGTCGGGCCGTGTGCTGTTCGAGGGCAAGGACATCACCGGGATGTCGACGCACCAGATCATGCGGCAGGGGATGGCGATCTCGCCGGAAGGGCGGCGCGTGTTCCCGAGCCTGACGGTGCTCGAGAACCTGAAGATGGGCGGCTTCTTCGCGAGCCGTCACGAGATCGACAACGGCATCGAGCACGTGTTCAAGCTGTTTCCGCGCCTGAAGGAGCGCGCGACGCAGCGGGCCGGCACGATGTCGGGCGGCGAACAGCAGATGCTGGCGATCGGCCGCGCGCTGATGAGCAAGCCGCGCCTGTTGCTGCTCGACGAACCGACGCTCGGCCTCGCGCCGCTCGTGATCGCGCAGATCTTCGACATCATCCGCATGATTCGCGACGAAGGCGTCACGGTGTTCCTCGTCGAGCAGAACGCGAACAAGGCGCTCGGTGTGGCCGATCGCGGCTACGTGCTCGAAACGGGGCGCGTGGTGCTCGCGGATACGGGCGCGAACCTGCTCGCGAACGACCGGATCAAGCAGGCTTACCTCGGCGGCTGACGCCGGATGCCGCCGGCCTGCAACGGGCCGGCGGTGCTTCTTCTTGCGCTTTCTCATGCAAGGCCGGTTCCCGGCCTTGTCTTCACGGTCCGATCCTGAACGTGCTTTTCAGTATGTCGCGCAGATGCAGCGCGGCACGATTGTTGTCGTCCGTCAGGATGGTGATCAGGTGCGGCGGGAGATCGGGCAGCACGATCCCGGTGACGTGGCTCGTCAGATTGCCGGACACGCGATCGTGTTCGATGAGGCCGACCGCGAGGCCGTTGGCGATACACGCTTCGACTGCCGGCGAACTGGCGCTCTCGAGCAGCATCCGGTGCGCGATCTTCGCTTTCTTCAGCGCGTTCAGCGCGGTCTCGCGGTACGGGCAGCCCTGCAGTTGCACGGCGATCGGCAGCGGCGCGTCGGGATTGAACTTGAAGGTCCGCGCGGCTACCCACACCGGATGGGTCTTGCTGAGCAGCTCGCCGTGCGGCGGCACTTTCGGTACCACGGCGATCGTGATGTCCAGCTGGCCGCGGGCGAACAGCGACTGCAGCTCCTCGCTGGCGCGCGCTTCGACGGTCAGTTCGAGCAGCGGCCGGTCGGCGGCGAAGCGCGGCAGGAATTCCGCCATGAAGTGCGCGGCGTACGAATCGGGGATGCCGAGGCGCAACTTGCCGGTCAGCATCTGCGGCGACAGCGATTCGACGAGCCGGTCGTGGCTCAGCAGAAACTCGGTGGTGTCGCTCAGCAGCTTGTGGCCGAACTGGGTAAGTTCGACGGCCTGGTTGTTTCGCGTAAACAAGCGCTGCGCAACCATTTCCTCGAGCTTCTGAATCTGCGCGGTGACCGACGACGGGCTGCGATTCACATGAACGGCCGCATCCTTGAAGCGGCCGAGCTTCGCGACGGCGTGGAAGGTGCGCAGCAGGTCGACGTCCAGGGTACGCGGCATGATTTGGTTTTTCCGAATCAGTGATTCAGGTAATGTCGATTGACGGAATTATTGGGCATCCCATATTCTCGGGTCAACAGGCAGGCAACGGCAGGGAGCAGCCGGGCATGCGGCACACCGACGGCCCCCGCGTCGTGCTGAACATCGTGCCGTCGGGTCGATCCGGCTACGACGGCGGAAATCTTCTGTTCTACGAATCGACTGCGGAGACGTTCGACCGCCACGATCGCGAACGCCGGCATTCCGCACACGATCGTCAACTGGCTGGCGCTGCAGCGCGCCTTCAGGCGCGACGCCGAACTGCGGTACCGGCGCCTCGGGCTCGAACCGATTCGCCCGGAGGATCTGGAAGACCCGCGCCTGTCCCCGGTAATTTTCTGAGAACCGTCGCCCCATGCAGCTATTCCTGCTCCAGCTCGTTTTCGTGTTGTCGTGGAGTTCCGGCTTCATCGGCGCCAAGCTCGGCGCGGAGACGGCCGGCGCGTTCAACCTGCTGTTCTGGCGGTTCCTGCTCGTCACGCTCTGTCTGGCGCTCGTCCTCAACCGGCGGCTCGGGCGCCTGACGTGGGAGAAGCTCCGCTATCACGCGGTGATCGGCTTCCTGTCGCAGTTTCTCTATCTGGCCTGCGTGTACGTGGCGATTCAGCATGGCCTGCCGCCCGGCATCGCCGCGATCGTCGCTGCGTTGCAGCCGCTCATCACGGCCGCGATGACGGCGCTGGAAGGCAGCGAGCGCAGCGGGGCGCGCCAGTGGGCCGGGCTCGTCGTCGGGTTCGTCGGCGTGGGGATCGTGATCGGCGGGCAATATGCGCTGCCCGCCGGGTCGGTCGGGCTCGTCATGTACCTGCTGCCGCTGGTGTCCGCGCTGGGGCTGTCGATCGCGACGATCTATCAGCGGCGCCGTGCGCTGACGGCCGCGCGCAGCAACGAGGACGGGCTGTTCCTGCCGCTGTTCGTGCAGGGCTGCGTGAGCCTCGTGCTGTTCGCGGCGTGCGGGATCGTCACGGGCGACCTGCATGTGCCGACCCAGCCGAACGTGTGGGTCTCCGTCGTATGGCTGACGGTGTTCTCGACCTTCATCGCCTACCTGTCGTTGTGGGCGCTGCTCAAGCGCATGCCCGCGACGCGCGTGGCAACCCTCGTCTATCTCGAGCCGCCGGTGACGCTGACCTGGGCCGCGTGGATGTTCGGCGACCGGATCGAGGTGTCGACCTATCTCGGCATCGTCGTCGTCGCGATCGGCGTGTGGCTGGCCGGCAAGCAGGGCGAGCGGCCGGCGCGGGCGCGGCGGGCGGACATGGAGGCGGCCGGCCGCTGACGCCCCTGGTCGCGCGCGCGGTTCCGGTGTAGCGTCGCGGTACTGTCACGCCCCGTGAAGGAACCCGATGAAAGTCAAACGGATCGTCGCCAATATCGACACGCGATCGGTCGACGACGCCAAGCGCTTCTACCAGCGGATCTTCGGCCTCGACTTGCTGATGGACCACGGCTGGATCGCGACCTACGGCAACGACGAGCAGATGGACGTGCAGATCAGCTTCGCATCGCAGGGCGGGGCGGGTACGCCGACGCCCGATCTGTCGATCGAGGTCGACGACGTCGATGAAGCGCTCGCGCGCGTGCATGCGGCCGGGATTCCGGTGGAATACGGCCCGGCCGACGAGCCTTGGGGCGTGCGGCGTTTCTATGTGCGCGATCCGTTCGGCAAGCTCGTCAACGTGCTCGCGCATCGCTGATCCGGCACGCCGGGCTGGCCAATCGGCTGCGTTTGGGTAACCCGTCCGATTCGATACCCACGCGACGACGCGGGTTACGCCTGGTAGCTCGCTCCGCGGCAACGCAACCGCTCATGCTGCGATTCGTTGCGCAGCCCCATGATAAGATCGCGCGCTTTCCGCGCCGGCACCGTCTGCCCGACGGCCGCGGGCCGCTAACGAACCCGCGAGGATCGCATGTCCCAGATCATCGTCGAAGGCCTGGCGAAGACCTACCGCATCGCGGAGCGGCAGCCCGGCATGCTTGGGCTGCTGCGCCGCCGCTGGCGTGAAGTCGAAGCGCTCAAGGACGTCAGCTTCAGCCTGCGGCACGGCGAGCTGCTCGGTTTCATCGGGCCCAACGGGGCCGGCAAGTCGACCACCATCAAGATCCTGTCCGGCATCCTGCGGCCGACTTCCGGCAAGGTGGTCATCGACGGCCGCGTGCCGTTCGACGACCGCATCGCGCACGTCGCGCGCATCGGCGCGGTGTTCGGGCAGCGCAGCCAGTTGTGGTGGGACCTGCCCGTCATCGACGGCTTCGACCTGCTGCGCGACATCTATCGCGTCGATCCCGGCGCCTACCGCCGCACGCGCGACGCGCTCGTCGCGATGCTGCGCCTCGACAGCCTGCTCGACCAGCCGGTACGCCAGTTGTCGCTCGGGCAACGGATGCGCGCCGAAATCGCCGCGGCGCTGCTGCATGAGCCGCCGATCCTGTTTCTCGACGAGCCGACCATCGGCCTCGATGCGCCGTCGAAGCTCGCGGTGCGCGAATTCGTCAAGACGCTGAACCGCGAGCGCGGCGTGACCGTATTGCTGACGACGCACGACATGCACGACATCGAAGCGCTCGCGGAGCGCGTGATCGTCATCGGGCATGGCCGCGTGCTGGCCGACCAGCCGTTCGACGCGCTGCGCGCCGGCGTGCTGTCCGACCGCCGCATCCTGGTCGATTTCGCGGACGAAGCACCGGCGCTCGACATCGCCGGTACGCAGTTGCTGCGACGCGAGGGGCGCACGGCCGAGCTCGCGTTCGATCCGGGCGTCATCGGTGCGCCCGCGCTCGTCGCGCGCATCGCGGCCGAGCATGCGGTCGAGGACATCCGCGTCGAGCAGCCGGCGATCGAGGAGGTCATCGCGCGCTTCTACCGCCTGCATGGCGCGACGGAAGCCTGAGCCGATGGACGTCCTGCGCCCGTACGCCGCGGCCTTCTCGGCACGCTTCAAGACCCTGCTCCAGTATCGCGCGGCCGCCCTCGCGGGCTTCACGACGCAATGCTGGTGGGGCGCGCTCAAGGTGATGATCTATGCGGCGTTCTATCGTCACGCGACGCACGCGCATGCATCGATGACGCTCGAGCAGGTGACGACCTACACGTGGATCGCGCAGGCGCTGTTCGCGCTGCTGCCGTGGGCCGGCGACCCCGATGTCGCGGCCGCGGTGCGGACCGGCGCGGTCAGCTATGACCGGTTGCGCCCGGTCGATACGTACTCGTGGTGGTACGTGCGGGCGATGGCGTGGATGAGCGCGCGGGCGCTGCCGCGGGTCCTGCTGATGTTCGTCGCGGCGGCGATCGCGCTGCCGCTCGCCGGGTTCGGCGAATGGGCCTGGCAGCCGCCGGCGGACGCCGCGCGGGCCGTGCTGTTCGTCGTGTCCGTGATGCTGATGATCGGGCTCGCCGCCGCGTTCGTGATGCTGCTCAACCTGTGTATCGCCGCGACGCTGACCGATCGCGGGATCAACACGCTCGCGCCCGCGTTCGTGATCCTGTTCTCGGGTAACCTGATTCCGCTCGGCCTGTTTCCGGACTGGCTGCAGCCGCTGCTGATCGCCCAGCCGTTCGCCGGGATGCTCGACATCCCGTCGCGGATCTACATCGGCACGCTGAGCGGGGGCGCCGCCTGGGCCGGGCTCGCGCTGCAGGCGTTCTGGATCGTCGCCTTCGTCGCGCTGGGGCGCACGGCGATGCACCGCGTGATGGCGCGGCTTCACCTGCAGGGAGGCTGAACCGATGAATGCCGCCCGCCTGCTGTCCCGCTACTTCGCCACCTCGATCCGCGCCCAGCTCCAGTATCCGGCCTCGAGCCTGATGCTCGGCGCGGGCACGTTCCTGACGACCCTGATCGAGCTGGTCGGCATCTGGGCACTGTTCGACCGCTTCGGCGACGTGCAGGGCTGGCGCTTCGGCGACATCTGCATGTTCTTCGGGATGGTCAGCGTCAGCTTCGCGATCGCCGATTTCATCAGCCGCGGGTTCGACGTGTTCGGCAGCGACTTCATCCGCACGGGCGATTTCGACCGCCTGCTGCTGCGTCCGCGCACGGCCACGCTGCAACTGATCGGCCATGACTTCCGGTTGCGCGTGATCGGGCGGCTGCTGCAGGGCATCGTCGTGCTGGTCGTCGCGACGCGCGCGCTCGATTTCGACTGGAACGCCACGGCGATCGCGCTGGCCCTGTGGACGATCGCCGGCGGCGTTGCGCTGTTCTTCGGGCTGATGGTGCTGCAGGCCACGCTCGCGTTCTGGACCGTCGAGAGCCTGGAAGTCGTCAATGTCGTCACGTACGGCGGCGTTCAGGCCGCGCAGTTCCCGATCAGTCTTTATGCGGGCTGGCTCCGTCATTTCCTGACGTTCGTCGTGCCGATCGCGTGCATCGCGTACTTCCCGGTGCTGGCGATCCTCGGCAAGCCCGATCCGCTCGGCGCGCCGGGCTGGTTCTTGCCGCTCGCGCCGGGGGTTGCGTTCGTGTTCCTGGGCGCGTGCTTCGTCGCGTGGCGGTTCGGGGTGCGCAAATATACGTCGACGGGTACCTGAGCGGCGTGCGCCTGCCTGTTCGTCCGGCGCAACCGGCTGGGGCGCCGACGCGTGTTGATCGATCAGGGAATCCGGAAGCAGGGCACGCAGGTCGCGAGGCAGGGGTTGCGGGTGCGCATTATGCTTCGTTCGCCGCCGCCCGTTCGTCGCGTGCATATTGCGCGGGCGGCCGGCCGACGTGGCGCGTGAATGCGACGCTGAAGGTGCTCGCCGAACTGTAGCCGACGCGCCCCGCGATCTCGGCGATGCGGCCCTCGTTGCGGCGGAGCAGATCCTTCGCGAGCGCCATGCGCCACGTGAGCAGGTATTCCATCGGCGCGAGGCCGACTGCACGGCTGAAGCGATCGAAAAAGGTCGAGCGCGACAGCGCGGCTTCTTTCGCCAGCTCGACGATCGTCCACGGATGCGCCGGGCGTTCGTGCATTCGGCGGATCGCGGCGGCCAGCCGGCTGTCGGCCAGCCCGCGCACGAGGCCGGGCGACGCGTTCGTGCCGGACGTGAAGCGCAGCGCCTCGATCAGCAGTACTTCCAGCAGGCGCGCCAGCACGATGTCGCGCGCGGGGCGCTGCGCACGCGATTCGTCACGCACGAGTTGCACGAGCGTGGTCAGCCGCGGTTCGCCGCGTACGTGTACGAATCGGGGCAAGAGCGAAATCAGCAGCGATGCGTCCGACGAACCGAAGGTGCAGTTGCCGGCCATCATCCGCGTGTCGACCGGGTTGGCGGGATCGCCGATCCGGAATTCGCCGGGGTCGAGTTCGACCGGCGGGGCGGTTTCGACGCCCGGCGGCGGTGGTTCGAGGCTGGACATCGCGACGCCGTATACCGCCGGAATCAGCATGAAATCGCCGGGCAGCAACGCGATCGGCGCGTGCCCGTCGATCGCGATCCGGCACCCGCCGTCGAGGATCGCGCAATAGAACGGCTCGCCTGCGACCGTGCGGCTGATCGACCACGGGCTTGCGCCGCGGATGTATTTCGAGTGCCGCGCACCCGGTTGCAGGAGGGTCACGACTTCGGTCAACGGGTCGATCATCGCCGGACTCTTGCAAATGAAAATCGGATTTTCGATTGTAGCGAATACGGATTCGGCCATCTATCGTACGGACACATGCTCAACACGTCACAGGAGTGAGTTCGCATGAAGACCGTATTGATCACCGGCTGTTCCTCCGGCTTCGGGCTCGAGATTGCCCGCTATTTCCTGGCCCGCGACTGGCAGGTCGTCGCGACCATGCGTACGCCGCGCGAGGACGTGCTGCCCCCGTCGGCGCACCTGCGCGTGCTGGCGCTCGATGTCACGAACCCCGACAGCATCCGCGCGGCGATCGACGCCGCCGGCCCGATCGACGTACTCGTCAACAATGCGGGTTTCGGCGCGGCCGCACCGGCCGAACTGATGCCGATCGACACCGTGCGTGCGCTGTTCGAAACCAACACGATCGGCACGATCGCGGTCACGGAAGCGGTGCTGCCGCAGTTGCGCCGGCGCGGGGCCGGTGTGGTCGTGAACGTCACGTCGAGCGTCACGCTGAAGGTGCTGCCGCTGCTGGCCGCCTATCGCGCCAGCAAGGCGGCAGTTAATGCGTACACCGAATCGGTGGCGCTCGAACTCGAACCGTTCGGCGTGCGCGCGCGTCTCGTGCTGCCGGGCCGTGCGCCCGATACGCGTTTCGCCGACAACGCGCGCGCGCACATGCACGGCTTCGAGCATGAGGCTTATGCGGCGTTTGTCGCGGCGACCTTTGCGCGCCTGGTCGACGAATCCGCGCCGATCACCCATGCGCAGGACGTCGCCGAAGCCGTGTGGCGTGCGGCGACCGATCCGTCCTGCCCGATGCGCATTCCGGCCGGCGCCGATGCCGTGGCGTGGGCGGCGGAAGCAGGCTGATCGATCGCGCGTCCGTCACGCCGATTCGTCGAACCGGTGCGACGGATCGTGCCGAAGCAGGGCAGGGCGTTGCCGCTCCGCGTTACAACGCGCGTGCGATTGCCTGCTCGAGCAACGACAACCCGAGATCGATCTCCGCTTCGCTGACGGTCAGCGGCGGCGCGATCCGGAACACGCCGCCCATGCCGGGCAACTGCACGATGTTCATGCTGAGCCCGAGATTCATGCATTCGCGCGTGATCTTCGCGCCGAGCCCGTCCGCCGGTTCCTTCGTACGGCGATCCTTGACGATCTCGACGCCGAGCAGCAGCCCGCGTCCGCGTACGTCGCCGATGCAGTCGAAGCGTTCCATCAGGTCGAGCAGGCCGCGCCGGAGTCGGTCGCCCATCAGGTTCGCCCGTGCGACGAGTCCGTCGCGCTGCACCACGTCCAGCACGCGCAGGCCGACGGCCGCCGGCAGCGGATCCGACACGTGCGTCGTGTAGAACAGATAGCCGAGTTCGTGCGCGCGTTCCTCGATCTGCGCGGACGTGACGATGGCCGCGAGCGGCAGCCCGGCGCCGAGCGTCTTCGACAGCGTCAGGATGTCGGGTGTCACGCCGTCGCGCTGGCACGCGAACATCGTGCCGGTGCGCCCGACGCCGGTCTGCGCCTCGTCGAGGATCAGCAGCATCCCGCGTTCCTCGCACTTGCGCTTGAGCGCCGCCATATAACCTTCCGGCAACTCGATGATCCCGCCCGAACTGAGGATCGGCTCCGCGATGAAGGCCGCGAGGTTGCCGCTCGACTGGCGATCGATCAGGTCGAACGCGTAGTCGAGTTCGGCGAGGAAGTCGGTGGTGCCGTTGCGCTCGAAGCGTGGCCGGTACGCGAACGGCGCCGGAATCGCGAACGAACCGACCGACGCCGGGCCGACGCCCTTGCGGCCGGCGCTGTACGTGGCCGACGCGGCCGCGCCCGTCATCCCGTGCCACGACTGCGCGAAGCCGACGATCTCGTACTTGCCGGTGACGAGCTTCGCCATCCGGATCGCCGCTTCGTTCGATTCCGCGCCGGTGCTGAGCAAGAGCGCGCGATCGAGCCCGGCGGGCGTGATGTCGGCGAGGCGCGTCGCGAGATCGACGACCGGCCGCGACAGCATTCCGCTGAACAGGTGGTCGAGCTTGCCCGCGTATTCGCCGATCACGGACACGATCTCCGGATGGCTGTGGCCGAGCACCGCGCTCATCTGGCCCGACGTGAAATCGAGGATCGCGCGGCCGTCCGCGTCGTACACGAAGCTGCCTTTCGCGCGCTCGATGATCAGCGGCTCGAACGTGCCGCCGTAGCGGACCAGGTGCTGCCTGGCGTTGCGCCAGAAGGTCGGGTCGTCGTTCAGGGACATCGGGCGTCTCCAGACAAGGGGCAAGGGACAGGGGGCGCTTGCAGTCTAGGCGCGTGTCTGATTTGATGGAAACGAATAGTTCTTATGCAAGGTAGAAAAGGAGCTAATACCTTGGGGCTTTCGCTCGAAATCGACCTGCTGCGCTCGTTCGTCGTGATCGCCGAGGTGCGCGCGCTCAGCCGCGCGGCCGCGCGGGTCGGCCGGACCCAGTCCGCGCTCAGCCAGCAGATGAAGCGGCTCGAGGAGGTCGTCGATCAGCCGTTGTTCCAGCGCACCGGGCGCGGCGTGGTGCTGACCCATCCGGGCGAGCGGCTGCTCGTGCATGCGCAGCGCATCCTGCGGCTGCACGACGAGGCGATGGCCGACCTGTGCGGCACGGGGTTGTCGGGGACGATCCGCTTCGGGTGCCCGGACGATTACGCAGAGGTCTGGCTGCCTTCGCTGCTGCGGCAGTTTTCGAGCCAGCATCCGCAGGCGATCGTCGAAGTCGTATGCGGGCCGACGCCGCGGCTCGTCGAACAGCTGGAGAAACGCGCGGTCGACCTGGCGATGATTTCATTGCCGGACGATGGCGAGCACGACGACATCATTCGCCGCGAGCAACTGGTCTGGATCGGCTATCCGGGGCTCGAACCCGCGCATTTCGATCCGTTGCCGCTGGCGCTGTCCGATCGCGACACGCTCGATCACGTCGCGGCCTGCGATGCGCTCGATCGTGCCGGCCGCGATTACCGCGTCGCGTATGCGAGCAGCAGTCTCGCGGGGCTGATCGCGCTGGTGCGTTCGGGGCAGGCGTTCGCGGTGATGACGCAGACGGCGGTGCCGGCCGACCTGGCGATCGTCACCGGCGATCCGCGCTTGCCGCCGTTGCCGGCCGTGGGCATTGCGCTGAGGTTCGACCGCAAGCGGCCGTCGCATCTGACGGCGGCGTTCGCCGAACATATCCGGCTCACGCTGCCGCTGTTGTGAAGCACGCGGCCGCCGCGATGACGGATCACTCGACCGTCGACGAGGCCGATCTCTTTGCCGAGCCGCGAGCATCGGCCTCCGCCGCTCCATCGCGCACGTGGATCGCTGCCTGCGTGCCCGACAACCTGACCGGGACGGCCGGCGCCACGGAGGACGGGAGGATGGCACGCACTGACCCGGGGTGCCGGCAAGTTGTCAGAAAATGTAAATGAGAGGTATTATCATTTGCGGCAAGTGCCGCGACCGCGTCGTTTCTTTCGATGTCGCGGCCATTTCATTCGATCGGGCGCCTGTCGCGCGGCCCCGGCCCGGCCGGACCATCGGCCGGTTGCCGCCGGCGCGCGCCGTGCCGCGCGTGCCGCCTAACCAACGGACCTCCGATGAGCTCGACCTCCTTCGCTTCGTCACGACGTCATCCACCGGTGCTCGTCCCCGGCAATCATCCGGGCGTGATGCACATCGATGCAGGCATGAAACTCGTGAGCGGCACGCTGTGTTCGGACAGCCGCGACTGGTACGAGGAGCCGCTCGAAAAAGGGCTGAAGCTCGTCCTCGTGCAGAGCGGGCAGTTGCGCTGCCGCGTGCCGGGCCAGCCCGAGCAATGCATCAAGGGGCCGGGCCTGTGCGTGATCGCCAACGACGGCGAATTCACGACGCACCAGATCTACGATCGCGACATGCCGTTGCGTTACACGATCGTGCAGCTCGGCCTCGATGCGCTCGACCGCGACCTGAGCCTGCTGCCGGAGACGATGCTCGCGCCGACGGGCAGCGATCCGCGCATCGTCAGTTGCCCGGCGTCGAAGGCGCTGCAGGCGCTCGCGGTGCAGATTGCAACGTGTCAGTTCGAGGGTGCGGTGCGCGAGTACTACCTGAAGGCCAAGGCCTTCGAGCTGACCGCGCTGAGCGCGCAGTTGCTGGCGACGCAGCGGCAGTTCGCGCCGGCCGACGTACGCGTCACGTCGTCGGACGTGGAGCGCGTGTATGCGGCGAGCGACATCCTGACGCGCGAGCTGCAGCATCCACCGACGCTCGACGCGCTCGCGGGCCGCGTCGGGATGAATTCGCGCAAGCTGACCGCCGGTTTTCGCAAGGTGTTCGGCGCGAGCGTGTACGCGTACCTGCAGGAATACCGGTTGCGGACCGCACACGCGATGCTGTGCGCGGAGGACGCGAACGTGTCGACCGTCGCGTACCGCGTCGGCTACAGCCCCGCGCATTTTTCGATTGCGTTCCGCAAGCGCTACGGGATTTCGCCGAGCGATATTCGTGCGTCGTCGAACGCGATTGACGACGTCGAACTGGAGCGCGCGGCAATCTAAAGCAACTGACCGGCAGCCTAAAACAATCGACCGTGCTCATGGGTGTGGGTGAGATAGATTTTCATCCACGGGTGGCCGCCGCCGAGCGGATCCGCCATCGAACGACCTATGCAAGGCGTGCTCATGAGCCAGACCGCTGTCGATGCCGGAATCGATCATTCCGGCCCTTCCTGTTTTTCTCCCGTTGCCTTTCGCGCGCCGTTCGTCGCGATGATCGCGGCGCTGCCGCTCGCCCGTTCGCGGAAAACGGTCCGCGCGCCGCGCTTCAGCCGCGTCGCGCATACGCGGGGCACGGCCGAACTCGCGTGCCTGCCGACGCGTAGCTGGCCGCAGGCGGCCGTGCGCGCGGCCGATCGGTTCGAGTCGGGCGAAGGGCGGCAGGCGTGCAACCCGTGCAGCATCGACGTGACGCGCGTCTGGCGGCAACTGACCACGCAGCTCGGCTTTCCGGAGCCGCCTCCAGGCGACGCGTGCGCGGCCACGCTCGGCATGCTGCTGGAGCGTGCCGTATGAAGGGGCCGTTGCTTTCGATGTTGCGGCCGTTCGCGGTGCCGCTCGCGGCGGCGGTCGTGCTGCAGGCGCTGGCGGGCGTCGCATCGCTCGTGCCGTGGCTCGCGCTCGGCCGGGTCGCCGACGCGTGGCGCGCGACGGCGCAGCTCGACGCGACGGCGCGCGGCTGGCTCGTCGCGGCCGTGGTGGCCGGTGTGGGCTGGCTGGGCGGCCAGACGATCGCGCTGCACCTGACGCATCGCGTCGACGCCGATCTCGCCGATCGCTTGCGCAGGCGCCTCGCCGATCATCTGCAACGCTTGCCGCTCGGCTGGTTCGCGCGCGCGGGCAGCGATCGCGTCGCGCGTCACGTCGACCAGGACGTGCGCGCGCTGCACCAGCTCGTCGCGCATGCGCCGGCCGACGTCACGCAACTGATCGTCGTGCCGTGTGCAGCGCTCGCATGCCTGCTTTACCTGAATCCCGTGCTGCTCGCATGGGCGCTCGTGCCGCTCGTCGCGGGGGCCGCGCTGTTCCGCTGGATGCGTTCGGCGCGATTCGCACCGGCCATCGCGGCGCGCAACGCGGCGCTCGAACAACTGATGGGCGATTACGCGCAGCTCGCGCAGAACCCGGCGCTCGTGCGGCAGTATCCGGGCGCCGGCATCGAGGCGGCCGCGCTGGCATCGACCGGGCGCTTCGAGCAGGCGTTTTCAGCGTGGGTCGGCCGCGTCGGCGGGCCGGGCGCCTGCACGCAGGTGCTGCTCGGCACGCCGTTCCTGCTTGCCTGGGTCGTGTTCGGTGCGACGTGGTTGACGGCCGGCCGTCTGCCGGTCGGCGAACTGTGCGTGTTCGCGCTGCTGATCTGGGCAGTCGCCGCACCGGTGCGTGCGCTCGGCCACGGTGCCGACGCACTGCGAGAAGCGCGCGCGGCCGCCGCACGCCTCGATGCGTTGCTCGCCCAGCCGGGCCTGCCCGAGCCAGTCGATGGCGTTGCACAGGTGCCGCGCGACGCGTCGGTCGAACTGAGCGGCGTGAGTGTCGACATCGACGGCGCGCCGATCCTGCGCGATATCGACGCGACGATCGCGGCCGGCACGACCACCGCGATCGTCGGGCCGTCGGGCGCGGGCAAGAGCACGCTGCTGATGCTGCTCGCGCGCTTCATGGATCCCGACCGCGGCACGGTGCGGCTCGGCGGCGCCGATCTGCGGCGGCTCGCGTCGGATACGCGGCGCGAGCAGGTGGCGATGGTGTTCCAGCAGGCCGCCGCACTCGACGCGTCGATCGCGGCGAACATCGCGCTTTACCGGCCGGACGCCGATCGCAACGCGATTCGCGCAGCCGCGCGCGCGGCCTGTCTCGACGAACGCATCGACGCGTTGCCGGGCGGCTACGACTGTGTGTGCGGACGCGACGTGCGGCTGTCCGGCGGCGAACTGCAGCGGCTGGCGATTGCGCGCGCGCTGCTGTCGCCCGCACCGTTGCTGTTGCTCGACGAACCGGCCTCGGCGCTCGATCCGCAAACCGGGCGTGCGTTGCGCAATGCGTTGCGCGGCGACGCGCGCACGCGCGTGATCGTCAGCCACGATCTCGATGCGATCCGGCATGCGGACCAGATTCTCGTGATGGATCGCGGCCGCATCGTCGAGCGCGGCACGCATGCGGCGCTGCTGGCCGCGCGCGGGCTGTATGCGCGGCTATGGAGCGAACGCGGCGCCGCAGGCGGGGAGGCCGCCTGATGATGAAGTCGCTCAAACGTTTGCAGTGCTTGCCATCCGAAACGCGTCGCGCGCTGTGGCGCGGAGCCGGCTGGGCGGTGGCGGCCGCGTTGCTCGACGGCGCCTGCGGGTTGCTGCTCGTGCCGTTGATCCGCGCATGGTTCGCTGGCGGGCACGCGGCCGTGCTGCACTGGACGATCGCGCTCGGCGCGCTGACGCTGTGCCACGCACTCGTGCTGTACGTCGCGCAACGCGGCGGCTATCGCGCGGGCGGCGCGCTCGCGGCCGGTCTCGTCGAACGCCTCGTGCGGCACCTGCCGCGCATCGCGTCGTGGCAGGCCGTGCGCGACACGCATCCGGCCGGGCTGTTGCGCGGGCCGGTTATGCAGGCGATGGGGATTCCGGCGCACCTGCTCGGGCCGTTGATCGGCGCGGTCGTGACACCGCTCGCGGTCGTTGCGGGGCTCGCATGGATCGACTGGCGCATCGCGCTGTGCCTCGCGGCGGCGGCCGCGCTGCTGTTCGCGCTGCTCGAACGCGGTGGCACCCGCACGCTCGTGTTCGAGCAATCGCGCGCGTCAGGCGAGCGCGACATGGCCGTGCAGCTTCAGACCTTCGCCGCGCATCAGGGGCTGTTGCGCTTCGCGGGCCAGGAAGGCGACGCGCGTGCGGCTTTGCAGCACGCGTTCGACGAGCAGCATCGCCGCACGCGTGCGCTGATGCGGCGCTCGCTGCAGATCGAGCTCGGGTTCGCGGGCGCGGTGCAGGGCGTGTTCGTTGCGATGCTGGTCGGCGGCGCGTGGGCCGTCTCGACCGGCCGGCTCGATGCGGCGACGGCCGTGGCAGTGCTCGTGCTGCTCGTGCGCTTCATCGAGCCGCTCGCACAGCTCACGCAGCTCGACCAGGCGCTGCGCGGCGGCTGGCGCGCGCTTGACACCGTGCTCGCGGTGCTGCACGCGCCGCGTTTCGACAGCCCCGAGCGCGGCACGCCGGGACACGATGCGAGTGTCGACGCGGTGCGCGTCGGCTACCGCTCGGCCACCGGCGCGACGCTGCTCGACGGCGTCGACCTCCATTGCCCGGCGGGCGGCTTCGTCGCGATCGTCGGCCCTACGGGGGCCGGCAAGAGCACGCTGCTGGGCCTGCTCGCGCGGCTCGACGATCCGGGCGCCGGGCGCGTGCTGCTCGGCCGTACCGACGTGCGGCACCTGAGCGAGGCGACGCTCGCCGCGACGCGCAACCTCGTGTTCCAGGACAACGGGCTGTTTCGCGGCAGCCTCGCGTGGAACGTGCGGATGGGACGGCCGGACGCGTCCGATGACGAACTGCGCGCCGCGCTGGACGCGGTCGGCCTGCTGCGCGACGCCGAGCGATTGCCGGACGGGCTCGAATCCGACGTGGGGCCGGGCGGCCAGTTGCTGTCAGGCGGGCAGCGCCAGCGTGCGTGCCTGGCGCGCGCGCTGCTGGCGCGTGCGCCGGTGCTGATGTTCGACGAGCCGACCGCGAGCCTCGACGAGCTGAGCGCGCGTCGCGTGCGCGACAGTCTCGTCGCGCTGCGCGGGCAGCGCACGCGCGTCGTCGTCACGCACCAGCCGGCGCTCGCGGCCGCCGCCGACACGATCGTCGTGCTCGACGGGGGCCGGGTGCGGGCGACCGGCACGCATGCGCAGCTGGTCGAGACCGATGCGTGGTACGCGACATTCGCCCGCGCCGGGCGGTCGCCCGACTCGGTCCCGCCTGCCGATGCGGATACGGACGCGGATGCCCGGCCGGCGGAATCCGAGCACTGACGTGAACAATGCGATCCGGCGTGTCCGGAATCGATAGGAAAAGCCCCTCGATCGAAAAATCGCCGGCCGGTTCTATTTGATAATGAGAATGATTATCAAATACGGGGGCGTGAATGCGGTACGAGGTGCTGGAACCTGGGAGATCAAGGACGAAGGGCGCGTGCGTCGCCCGTTTCGGGCGAGGGCGCTGGCGTCCGTCGCTGTATCTCGGCCTGCTGATCGCCGCGCATCCGGCGGCGGCGTTCGCCGATACGGTGCCGGCGTCGGCGGCCGGCGCGGAAGTCCGGAAGGAAGAGGCGACCGCCGTGAAGCCCGCCACGGGTGAGCTGAAAGCGATTTCGGTGACCGCGTCGCGCGGCGTGGCCGACGATCCGTCGGTGGCGACGGTCGGCAAGATGCCGCTGGCGTTGCGGGAGATTCCGCAGTCGGTCAGCGTGACGACGCGTGAACGGATCGACCAGCAGAACCTGTACTCGCTCGACGAGGTGATGCAGCAATCGGCGGGCGTGACGGTGCAGCCCTACGTGCTGCTCACCACCGCGTATTTCGTGCGCGGTTTCAAGGTCGATTCGTTCGAATTCGACGGCGTGCCGATCGTGATCGGCGACATGGCGAGCGCGCCGCAGGACATGTCGGTGTACGAGCGCGTGGAAATCCTGCGCGGCGCGAACGGCCTGCTGCACGGCTCGGGCAACCCGGCCGCGACGGTCAACCTCGTACGCAAGCGGCCGCAGTACCAGTTCTCCGCGAATGCGAGCGTGAGCGTCGGCAGCTGGGACCGCTATCGCGCGGAAGCCGACATCGGCGGGCCGCTCAATGCGGCGGGCACCGTGCGCAGCCGGCTCGTCGCCGCCTACGAGGATCGCCACTTCTTCTACGACCACGCGAAGCAGGATACGCGGTCGATCTACAGCGTCACGGAAGTCGACGTGACGCGCGACACGCTGCTTACGTTCGGCGCGCAGTACCAGACGCCCCGATCGGTGCCCGACATGTCCGGCGTGCCGATGGCGCGCGACGGATCGAGCCTCGGCCTGTCGCGCTCGACGTTCCTCGACACCGCGTGGGGCAGCTTCGACTGGGACACGACGCGCGCGTTCGGTTCGGTCGAGCAGAAGCTCGGCGGCGGCTGGAAGGCGAAGGTGAGCGGCGAATACCAGAGCGTGCGCTCCGACCTGAAGTACGCGGGCTCGTTCGGCGCGATCGATCCGGTGACCGGCGCAGGCGGCGCGCTGACGGGCGGCGCGTACCGGTTCAGCACCTACAGCCGCAGCCTCGATGCGAACGTGCAGGGCCCGGTGCATGCGTTCGGGCTCACGCACGACCTGATGTTCGGCGTGACCTACGCGAACAGCAGCAGCGGGCAGATGTCGGCGCAGCTGCTCGGCGATGTGTCCGGCACGCCGGTGAACGTGTACCGCTGGAACCCGGACAGCGTGCCCGAGCCGGGCGTCGGCCCGTACCAGCAGTCGCAGCAGAACGACGTTTCGCAGAAGGGCGTGTACGGGCTCGGCCGCATCAAGCTCGCGGAACCCGTCACGCTCGTGCTCGGCGGCCGCATGAGCTGGTGGAACCAGGACAGCCTCGGCGCGCACTACAACACCGGCCACCAGTTCACGCCTTACGGCGGGCTGATCTGGGACTTCGCGCACGACTGGTCGTGGTACGCGAGCTATGCGGAAGTGTTCCAGCCGCAAACCAAGTCGATGTGGGGCGGCGGCATCCTGACGCCGGTGAAGGGGCGCACCTACGAGACCGGCGTGAAGGGCGAACTGGCGGGCGGCAAGCTGAACGTGTCGCTCGCGGCGTTCCGCATCGATCTCGACAACAACCCGCAGGTCGATCTCGCGCATCCGTGCGCGGGGCCGAACTGCTACTACGTCAATGGCGGCAGCGTGCGCAGCCAGGGCTTCGAGTTCGAGGCGAATGGTCGCATCACGCCGTGGTGGAGCGTGTGGGCGAGCTACACGTACGACACGATGAGCTATGCCGACAACCTCGCGAACGCGGGCTCGTTCGCGCCGCTGCTGAACCCGCGCCACCTGTTCCGGCTGTGGACCAACTACGACCTGCCGTGGCAGGAGCGGCGCTGGAGCGTCGGCGGCGGCGTGCAGGTGCAGAGCAACTACTCGGCGCAGGCGAACGGCGTCACGCTGAGCCAGGGCGGCTACGCGCTCGCGAGCCTGCGGCTCGGCTACCGCTACGACAAGCACTGGAGCGCGGCGGTCAACGTCAACAACCTGTTCGACCGCAAGTACTACCTGAGCCTGAGCAACCCGGGCTGGAACAACCGTTACGGGGAACCGCGCAACGTGATGCTGACCGTGCGCGGGCAGTTCTGATGGCGGGCGGCTGGGGGACGCGCGCGGCGCTTGCGATCGGCGGCGTGCTGCCGGGCGCGGTCGCGCTTGCGGTCACGCTGGCCCGTCATTACCCGGCCGACGGCCTGAACCGGCTCTATGCGGCCGTGTTGCTGTCGCTTGCCGCGAGCGTCGTCGCGCTGCTGTGGGTGCTCGTCGCACCCGGGCGGCGCCAGGCCGCGTGGCGCGCGGGTGCCTGGCTCGCGATGCTCGTGCCGTGCGCGATGTTCTGGGGAGGGCGCTGACATGGACGCTTCATTGCGTTCGCGCTGGCGTGCGCTGCATCGCGGTGCCGGTGCGCTGTTCGGCGTGGTGCTGTTCGTCGTGCTGTTCAGCGGCACCTGGAGTCTCGCGACCGATTCGATGCAGGGCTGGTGGCGGCCGCCGCCGGTCGCCGTCGCGCGACCGTCACTGCCGCTTGATGAACTCGTCGCGCGTGCGGTGGCGCTCGGCGTGCCGTTGCGCGATGCGCGCATCGTGCTGCCGCAACCGGACGATCCGGCGATCCGTTTCTGCGACGCGCGCCAGGCGTGCACGCTGGCGCTCGACCCGGCGACGGGCGAGCGGCTGGCCGACAGCGGACGCGCGGCGTTGCTCGTCACGCTGCACAAGACGTTGTTCGCGGGCTTTCCCGGGCGCATCTTCGTGAGCCTGTGGGGGATCGCGCTGCTCGTGCTCATCGTCGCGGGGGTGATCGTGCATCACCGGCGCTGGCCCGACGCGGCGCGCATTCGGCGCGGCAAAGGGTTGCGCGCCGCGTTGTTCGACCTGCACGCGTGGATCGGCCTGTGGGGCTCGCCGTGGCTCGTGCTGTTCGCGTTCACCGGCGCGTTGTCGGGGATCGGCGCGCTCGGCACGGTGTCGCTCGCGGGTGTCGCGTATCCGGGGCAGCCGCAGCGCGCGTTCGCCGAACTGCTCGGCGGGCCGCCGCCTGCCGCAGCCGGCGGCGCGTGGCAACGCGCGCCCGATCTCGATGCGCTGCTGCGGCGCGATGCGGCGCGCGTGCCGGATTTCCGGCGCGAAGCCGTCGTGCTGCATCGCTGGGGCGATGCGAACGCGCGCGTCGAGATCGCCGGCACGACTGCCGGCTTGCCGAGTACGGCGGTGTTCGAGCGTCACCTGTACCGCGCGGCGGACGGGCAATGGCTCGCGGATGCCACGTCGCGCGGCCGAGGTTTCTGGCTGCGTGCGTTCATCGCGGTGCAGCCGCTGCACTTCGCGCAATACGGCTGGGTGGGGGCGATGGGCGGCGTGCTGCGCGTCGTGCATTTCCTGATGGGGCTCGCCGCGTGCGCGCTCTGCGCGACGGGGCTGCATCTGTGGATCGAGCGGCGGCGTGCGCAGCACGATCGCTCCGCGAACGTGCTGGCCGCGATTGCCGTCGGCACCTGCGGCGGGCTCGTGCTCGCGGGTGGCGTGCTGCTGCTCGCCGGGCGTGCGTTGCCCGATGGCGGGCACGTCGACCATGTGCTCGCAACGTTGTTCTGGGCCGTGTGGGGCGGCGCAGTCGCGCTTGCCGCCTGCGTGGCCGATCGCGCGGCCTGGCTGCGCAGGCTGATGCGTGCGGCCGGCGCCGCGTACGGGCTGGCCGGTGTGACGCACTGCGCGATCGCGCTGCTCGGCGCGGGCGAGCCCGTGTACTGGCCGATCGACGTGGCACTCGTCGCATTCGGCGCATTGCTGCTGCGTGCCGCGCGCCGTCCGCGCCGCGACGCGATGCGGCCCGCGCGCGTGCCGGCCGGCGCCGAACCTTTTTAATGTCATGCAACTGGAGACTTCGATGCGCGATCTGCTCGAACATCGCCGCCTGGTCATCACGATCACGCTGCTTTACCTGTCACAGGGAATCCCGATCGGCATCGCGATGGATGCGATGCCGACCCTGCTGCGCCACGACGGCGCGCCGCTTCACGCGCTGGCGTTCCTGCCGCTCGTCGGCCTGCCGTGGGTCGTGAAATTCCTGTGGGCGCCCGTCGTCGACAACCGCTGGTCGCCGCGCATCGGCCGGCGGCGCAGCTGGATGCTGCCGATGCAGACGCTCGTCGTGCTGTGCCTCGGCAGCCTCGCGCAGATCGGCATGACGGTCGCGACGGCCGGGTGGGCGGTCGGCCTGCTGGCCGTTGCGTCGCTCGCGAGCGCGACGCAGGACATCGCGAACGACGGGATGGCCGCCGAGCACTTCAGCGGCGACACGCTCGCGAAGATCAACGCGATCCAGATCGCGGGCGTGATGATCGGCTTCTTCGGCGGCGGCGCTGGCACGTTGACGCTGATCGGCCTGTTCGGCCAGCGTGCCGCGTTTCTCGCGCTGGCCGCCGTGCCGCTCGCGAGCCTCGCGTGCGTGCTGTGGGTGCTGCCGCGCGATGCGGATCGCGCACGTGTGCAGGCCGAACACAACGCGAGCCTCGTGCGCTTCGCGAAGCGGCCGCGTTCGTGGTCGCTGCTGTCGCTCGCGCTGCTGTCGGCGATGACGGCCGTATCGGGTTTCGGCCTGTCGAAACTGTTCCTCAACGACGCGGGCTGGACGCTCGACGCGATCGGGAAACTCGGGATGGCCGGTGGCATCGTGACGGTCGTGCTCGGTTGCGGCGGCGGCGCGTGGCTCGTCAGGCGGCTCGGGTTGTGGCGTGCGTTTACGGCCGGCGTGAGCTGTGCGGGCGCCGCCGCGCTGCTGTGGTTCGCGCAGGCGAGCGGGTGGCTGCCGGTGTCGCCGTCGTGGGCATGGCTGTGCACGGTACTCGGTTCGCTGGCGACCGGGATCACGTCGGTGACGATCATGACGGCCGGCATGCGCTTCGCGGGCGGCAGCGACCAGGCCGGTACCGACGTGACGGCCGTGCAGAGCACGCGCGATCTCGGCGAGCTGATCGCGTCGTCGACGATCCTGTCGCTCACTGCGAAGGTCGGTTATACGGGCGGGTTTCTGGCCGGTGCGGCACTGGCGGTGTGTGCCGCGTTGATCGCGATGCGGTTGCGGCGGCGGGAGGCGGTGCAGCGCGGGGTGGCCGGCGACGTGCTTGCATAGCGGCGCGTGGGCGCTGAATGACGGGCTTCGGCGTCGCGCATCGACTCGGCTGGCCGCGTCCGCCGACGGGCCGGCAGCGGCCGGATGCCGGGGTAAACATGTTCTTTGCGTGGTATTTCCGGCTTGATATAAGGGAGCGTTGCCGCGATCGTGAGAATCGCGCCCCGCTTCCGGGCCGGATGCGGGCAGCCACCGGAGTCCCGCGCCGATGTTGCAGAACCTCTATTCCCCGTACCTCGATTACGATTCGCTGAGTCGCGATCTGGCCGTGCCGCCCGCGAATCCGTCGGTGCCGGACTTCCCGTCCACGGTGATCCGACAGATCGGCAACGGGCATCACTATCGCGTCGAATACGCGAACGCGTATGCGGACGGCCAGACCGAATTTCACGCGCAATCGCCGGCTTTCTGGATGACCTCCGTCGACGTCAGCTTCGCGGGCGTGGTCCGGCGGCGCACGCGCGGCCAGAACACGTTGCGCATCCGCATCGGTCGTAGCGGGGCGGCGTCGTATGCGGTGGGCGGGCGCGAGATCAGCCTCGACGGCCCGTCGATGGTGCTGGTCGCCGAGCCCGATGGCATGCCGGCGGGCGACGTGACCGAGCGCGGACATCATCAGGTGACGAGCATTTGCCTGCACCGCAATGCGCTCAGCGCGCTCTATGCCGGCGCGGAAGAGGCGCTACCGGTGCCGTTGCGGCATTTCGTCGAAGGCACGCTGACGGAATCGTTCGTGCATGCAGGGCCGATTTCAGCGGCGCTGTTCGAGTGCATGCGGGACATCGGCGACTGCTCGCTGGACGGCCGCAGCCGGTCGATCTATCTGCACGGGCGCAGCCTCGAGATCGTGGCGCGCGCAATCGATTCGGTCTCCGATGCCTCGCGCCACGCCGACGACGAAGCCGGCCACGGCGAAGTGAGCCGCATGACGCGGCGTGCGGTGTCGAAAGCACAGATGGTATTGCAGGAGCATTTTGCGGCACCGCCTTCGCTCGATGTGCTGTCGCGTCAGGTCGGATTGAGCCGCAGCAGCCTGTGCGCGGGATTTCGCACGCTGCTCGGCAAGAGCGTGCACGAATACGCGCACGAGCTGCGCATGCAGCAGGCGCTGCGACTCCTGCGCGAGCCGGGCGTGCCGGTCACCGACGTGGCGTACGCGGTGGGCTACAACCACCCGAGCAGCTTCTCCGTCGCCATCCAGAAACGCTTCGGCATGTCGCCGCGCGAGTTGCGTGCGCGCGGCGGGGCGGTGATGGCCGACCGCGTGTCGACCATCGATTGAGCGGCGGTACGCGTGCGTCAGCCGACGTACGCGCGCATGCGCAGCATGCGGCCGACCACCTGCACCACGAAGTCCGGCGATTCGTACGGGAAATTGTGCCCGTCGCCCGCCGGCGCGTGGATCAGTTCGCTCCGCGACGACGTCGATACATAGCGGCCGCGCGACGCGGTCATCAGCGCGAGATAGCGCTCGAAGCCGGCCTCGTCCACGCCCATGCGGCGATACAGCTTGCGTTGCTCGGTGGCCTGCTCGGGCCGCATCTCCGACGCGTCGCGCGGGGTGACGACGAATACCGGCAGGTCGCCGAGTTCGCCGTCGTGAACCAGCGTGTCGAAGCCGGCGAGCGGGCTGCGCGCGACACCCAGTTCGGCGAGGCTGGACGCGGCGCTGAACCCGGCACGCGCATGCATCTCGATGCGCGTGGCGCCCAGCGCCAGCGCCTCGGCGAGCCGGCTCTCGACGAGCTCGAGCAAGCGCTTGACGGCGGGCTGGCGGCGGCCCAGCACGTCGACGAGATCGATATGGATACCGAACAGATGCAGCAGGCCGCTCAGGTTGCCGGCCACCGTCATGGCGGTGGGGCGCAGGCACGGCGGCGCGTAGTTGAAGAAGTCGGGATGGGTTGCGTCGAGCAGCACGAGGCCGCAGGCGAGATGCGGATGGCGGCGCACGAGGTTGGCGACGAGCAGGCCGCCGAACGAATGCCCGACGAACACGAACGGCCCGCGTTCGCCAGCGCGGTGCAACGCTTCGGCCACTTCCTCCGCTTCGCGCGCGGTCGAGCGCGGATACGGGCCGGCGTCGCTCCAGCCGCTGCCGGGCCGGTCGATCAGGATCGAGCGCGTCGTGTCGCGCAATGCCAGATGCAGGTGATGCAGGACGAGGCCACCCATGTGCGCGCCCGACATCCAGACGACCGGCGGCAGGTCGTTCGCGCGGCCTTCCGCGAGGACGTGGATGCGATGGCCGCCGACGTCCACGAGCTGGCCCGGCGGCGGGCAGGCTCGGCGCATGCGGGCCAGGTACGCGAGGTGATGGAGCGAGCCGGCCGCGAGCGCGATGCCGGTAGCGAGCAGGATGCCGCCCGGCACGGGCAGGCCGGCGCAGGCGAGCCCGGCGCCCGCGACGCCGATCGCGAACGCGATGGGCAGGCCCGCCCAGTCGCGGCTCAGGAAGGCCGGAAGCCATTTGAACATTGGAATTCCCCGATTCCGCCAGTACATGAAGAAACGGCGACGCGTCATGGCGAGCCGTCCGATGGACTTCACACCATACCCGACGCATGGATGGCGCGCTTTCGCCGTCCGCCGGGGAATTGTCGCGTGCCTCCGCGCTGTCGCGCATCTCGGTGCCGCGTGCATGCAACACGGGCGACCGGCGGCGGCGGCGCGCGTCGGGCACGCGAGCGACAGTCGCACGCAAAAGCATTCCGGCCGCTGGCAAAAGGATGCAGGGTGGAACGCCGTTACATTGGCGACATGCGTGCCGGCCGCGCTTGCTGTCGCGGCGCCCGGCGACGCCCATCCTCTTACCATGGAATCCGGCTATGCAAATCCTGAGGCACCAGCTAGACGACCTGCTTGCGAACGCCGTGACCGGCCCGGCCACGGCCGGCTATGTCGCCGGCGTCTGGCACCGCGGCGAGCAGATCGAACTGGCGCACGGCATCGCGAACCTGAACACGGGCGCGGAGATGACCGTCGATACGCGCTTGCAGATCGGTTCGGTAACCAAAGTGATGACGGCGCACCTGCTGATGCGTTACGTCGAGGCGGGGCGTATCGGCCTCGACGATCCGGTCGTCGCGCATCTGCCGTCGTTTACGCTGGCCGATCCGGCCCACGCGCAACGCCTGAGCGTGCGGCATTTGCTCAACCACACGAACGGCATCGATGCCGACAGCTTCAGCCCGATGACCGAAGCCGGCACGGGCGCGACCCGCGATTTCGTCGAGCGGCTGGCCGGATTCGGGACGCTGTTCGAACCGGGCGAGACGATCCACTATTCGAACGCCGGCTTCGTGGTTGCCGCGCGGTTGATCGAAGTGCTGTCCGGCAAGCCGTACAACCAGGTGCTCGAAGAAACGCTGTTTCGTCCGTGCGGAATGAACGAGTCGTGCACGTCGGCCGAGCAGGCGATCCTGCATCGTCACGCGGTGGGCGTGTTCGCGAACGCGGCGAGCGGCGAGCTGCAGGCCACGCGTGCGTATCTGTTGCCGCCGTCGCTGGCGGGCGCCGGGTCGACCCCGATTTCGACGGTGCGCGACATGCTCGCGTACGGGCGCATGCATCTGGCCGGCGGCTCGATCGACGGCACGCGGATCCTCGCGCCTGAGACGGTCGCGGCCATGCAGGCCCTGACCTTCGATGCGGGGCGCCCGTGCGTGCCGCCGATCTGCGTTGGCTGGTGGAAGGTGCCGGTGAGCGGCGTGACCGTGTACTGGCATGGCGGTACGACGTATGGCACGACGTCGAGCTTCGCGGTCTGCCCCGAACTCGATCTCGTGGTATTTACCGCCGGCACGGGCCCGGGCGCCAACGCGTTGCACGACCAGGTGCTGCTCGCGACGCTCGCGCACCTCGGGCACGAGGCCGTCATGCCGTTCGAGCGCGGGGCGTCGAGCCGGCCGCTGTCCCGTTATGCCGGTGACTATCGGCACTATCCGATGCGCCTCGCATCGGTGGCGGGCAACGAGCGGCTGTCGGTCGAAGCGTACTGGACCGAGATGGACGCCGATAGCCGGCGGGCCATGCTGTGGCCGAGCGGCGGCGTGGAAACGGGCGACGGCGAAACCCGCTATGCATTCGACGGCGGCTCGACCTACGTCCTCGAGCTGGCGCCGCTGGCCGAAGACCTGTTCGCGCCGCCAGGCACCTCTGATGCGCAGCTGTGCGGCATCAATGGGCGGCTGTCGCTCGTGTCCTTCCGCGGCGATGGCGACCGGCCGCACGGCGTGCATACGCGCCTGCGCTATCTGCGCCGAGAGGGCTGACGCGCCCTCGGGCGGACACCGTTCCGCTGCGACACGTGCCTGCCACCTGATCCAGTGAAACGAAATTGTTTCGTCATGCAAATTGTATCGACGGTTGGCCGGCACGCGTCGGCGCGACCGCGAAATCCGCGCGCCCGTCCGGGCGCGTGTCGTCGACCGATATTTCAAACCCGAGCAGGAGTGACCATGCGTATCTTCGTTGCGGCGCTTGCGCACGAGACCAATAGCTTTTCCCCGATTCCAACCAGCCTGCACTCGTTCGAGGAACGCACGCTGTACCGTCCGGCCGGCGGTGTGCCCGACGGGCAGGCGGACGAACTCGTCGGCTACGGCACGTTCGTGCGCGAGGCGCGCGCACGCGGCCACGAGGTGAGCGCATCGATCTTCGCGTTCGCCGAACCGGGCGCGCCGTGCTCGAAGCAGGACTATGAAACGCTGCGCGACGAGATCCTGGACGGGCTGCGCGCCGCGCAGCCGGTCGATATCGTGCTGTATCTGTTGCACGGCGCGCAGATGGCGCAGGGGTATGACGATTGCGAGGGCGATCTGCTGGCGAAGACGCGCGCGCTCGTCGGCCCCGACGTCGTGATCGGTGTCGAGCTGGACCTGCATGCCAACGTCACGCGTGCGATGCTTGATCATGGCGACATCCTGCTGGCGTGCAAGCACTATCCGCACATCGACTTCGACGAACGGGCGGTCGACCTGATCGATCTTGCCGAACGCACCGCGCGCGGCGAGATCCGGCCGACGACGCACTTCGAACGCGTGCCGATGCTCGGCATGTTCTTCACGACCGAACCGCGCATGGCGCAACTCAACCAGGACGCGATGGATCGGGAGGGGCGCGACGGGATCCTGTCGGTGTCGCTGATCCACGGATTTCCGTGGTCCGACTTTCCCGATACCGGTGCCGGGGTGCTGGTGGTGAGCGACGGCGATCCCGGTGCGGCCCGCACGCATGCGCGCGAACTGGCGCGCGGCTTCGTGGCCGTGCGCGACGAGACGCACGCGCTGCGTCTGCCGATCGCACGCATTCTCGACGAGATCGAAGCGACGCCGCCCGACGCATCGGGCGGGCCGTTCGTGATTGCCGACACGGCCGACAACCCGGGCGGCGGCGCCGGCTCCGACTCCACCTTCATCCTCGAGGCCGTCCTCGAGCGCGGGCTGCGCGAGGTGACGATCGGCATGATGTGGGATCCCGTCGCGGCGGTGTTCGCGCGCGATGCCGGCGTGGGCGCGACGATCGAGCTGCGCCTCGGCGGCAAGAGCGGCCCGCGCGCGGGCCGCCCGCTCGACGTGGTCGCGCGGGTCGTGGCGGTCGAAGAGGGGCTGGCGCAGCACGACGAGACGTTCAAGTTTCCGGGGCCCGGCCTGGGCCTGTCCGCGGTGCTGGACGTCGACGGCGTACTCGTGGTGGTCAACTCCGTCCGGCAGCAGACCTACAGCCCGAGCTGCTTTTTCGATCTCGGCATCGACCTCCGGCGTTGCCGGGCCGTCGTGGTGAAGTCGACGCAGCATTTCCAGGCGCTGTTCGGCCCGCTGGCGCGCGCCATCTACTACTGCGACACGCCGGGTTCGCTGAGTCTCGATTTCCGGGTCGACGATTACGCACGCCTGACGCGCCCGATGTGGCCGTTCGACGAAATCGCGGTCTGATCCGGCCCGTTCCATCGGGCAGTCGCGCGGACGCCGGCTGAACTATGCCGGCCGTCCGCGAAAGTTTCGCCGCCGTCGAGCGGCTATCGTCTGCAGGCTGGCTTTGCGGCCGGCCGCCAATGAGCCCGGTGTCGGCCGGGCAGGCAGGATCGTCAGCGCAGGAGGCGCAGCGTGCGTACTGAAATCACCGGGGGATCGCCGTCGTTGTCACGCGCGTGGTTCGCGCTGGCCGTGCTCGCGCTGGCCGCGATACTCGGCATCACCGACCGTCAGATGCTGACGCTCGCCGTCGAGCCGCTCAAGCGCGACCTCCAGCTCAGCGACACGAGCCTGGGCGCGATCGTCGGCTTCGGCCCCATCCTGTTCGGCGCGTTGGCGTCGCCGCTGCTCGGCTGGCTGACCGACCGGGTCGACCGGCGCTGGCTGCTCGTGGCCTGCGTGCTCGTGTGGAGCGCGGGCACGGCGCTCTGCGGCCTGGTCACGCAAGGCTGGATGCTGTTCCTCTGCACGCTGACGCTTGCGGTGGGCGAGGCGGGGCTCGGGCCGGTCGTCTACAGCATGCTGCCGGACCTGTTTCCGCCGGCGCTGCGCACGGCGGCGAACACGATCTTCTTCGCGGTCGCGCTGTTCGGCGCGGGGCTCGGGATCGCGGGTGCCGGCGCGATCTTCAGCGTGGCCGCGCCGCTCGCGCACGCGCTGTCGATCGAACCCTGGCGGCTCGCGTTCCTGCTCGTCGCGATCCCGGGGCCGGTCGTCGCGGGCTTGTTCGCGCTGGTCGGGCATCCGCCGCGCGGCGGCACGGCCGACCTGCACGAACGTGCGCAGGAGACGCTTGCGCATTACTGGCGGCGCTCGGGCGCGATGCTGGCGTGCCTGATCGTCGGCTATGCGATGGCGGCCTTCTACGTGGGGGCAATCCTGGGCTGGGCGCCGGTGTCGCTGATCCGCGACTTTCACGTCGACGTCGCCCGCTCGGGGTTGTACAGCGGCATCGCGGTGGGCGGCGGTTCGGCGCTCGGCTTGCTGGCGAGCGTGGTGGCCGTGCGATGCCTGCGCGCGCGCTGGGGCCGGCTGCTGCCGGTCGCGATCGGCTGCGCGATGGCGCTGCTGGCCGCGTTGTTGCTGCTGATGCTGTCGTTCGCGACGAGCGCGGCGATGCTGCTCGCCTGCATGATCGGCATCATCGCCGCCTATATCGCCGGCGCGGCGCTGACGCCAACCTTGTTGCAGGACATCGCGCCGCCGCATTTGCGCGGGCGGGTCGTCGGCACGTCGTCGCTCGTCACCTACGCATTTCAGGCGATGTCCGTGCCTTCCGTCGGCGCGATATCCGATGCCCTCGACGGCGCGCCGTACGCACTGCTCAAGGGGATCGTCTGGCTCGGCGTACCGGCCGCCGTCTTCAGCGTGATCCTGCTGGGTCTCGTGTTGCGTACCTTCCGCACGCGCTTCGAACCGCACTGCGAAGTCGGCGCGCAGGCGCTTTAACGCCGCCGTACGCCTTTCTCCCGCCGCTGCCGCGCCTTCCGTGCGAACCCACGCACGGAAGGCGCGCGTCGTTTTCCTGCTCCCGCATCCCGTTCGATCGCCGCGTCGCCCGCGCCGGCGGCTTCGTTGCGCGCGTTTTTCGGCGCGTCGGCAGCCGAGGACGGTAGCCAATGTTTTTCGGCGTTTCGCAAAAGCAGCGGCCGATTTGGCCGCTTACCTTGGAGTCATTCGGGCGGGCGGTCCGCATGCGGGACCGCATCGGAAGACCGACAGGTCCGCTCACATTCAGACAGACAAGAGGAGTCGCAGATGGCAAGCAAGAAGGGCGGGGTCGCAGCGGAGTCGACGATCTTCAGGCGGACGCTGGTTGCCGTGACCGTGATGCGGATGTTTCTCGCCGCATCGGATGCATGCGCACAGACCGAGCCCGCACAGCCCGGTGCCGGTACGCCGCCGCCCGCCGCCGCCGCCACGGAGCGCGCGGCGCCCGCCACGGATCGTGACGGGAATGCCCGCGCCAAAGGTCGCGCCGGCGGTGCGGCGATCACGCTCAATTCCGTCGAGGTGACGGCCAACCGGCGTCGCGAGCCGGCGCGCGAGGTGCCGATGAAGGTCGACACGCTGTCGAGCGACGCGCTGCAGAAGTCGGGCGCCACGAAGCTGAGCGACTACCTGTCGACGCAGCCGGGCGTCGGTTTCAACAGCGGCGGCGGCCCGGGCCAGGGCACGATCTCGATGCGCGGCGTGACGGCCGGCAAGGACGTCGGGCCGACCGTGGGCGTGTATGTCGACGATACGCCGCTCGGCTCGAACACCGTGTCGGGCGGCGGGGCCGCGCTGGCCCTGGACATGGGCCTGCTCGACCTGAATCACATCGAGATCCTGTTCGGGCCGCAGGGGACGTTGTATGGCGCGGGCGCGATGGGCGGCCTGCTGAAATACGTGACCAACCAGCCGGATACCGAGAGCTTTTTCGGCAGCGTCGGGACGATGTTTTCGTCGACCTGGCACGGTGGCCTCAACAACACGACCAACGTCGTGCTGAACGTGCCGCTGAAATCCGACGTCGCCGCCATGCGCATCGCCGCCTTCAACAACCACGACGGCGGTTACGTCGATGCGACGGGCGCGGCCGCCGGCACGCGCATCAACCGGAGCGACACCACCGGCGTGCGTGCGTCGCTGCTCGTCACGCCGACCCGCAAGCTCACGTTCCGCTTCACGGCCACGCTTCAGAACATCAACAGCAACGGCCAGAACTACGTCGACTACGGGATGAACGGCCGGCCCGCGTATGGCGCGCTGACCAAATTGCAGGATTCGCAGGAACCGTATCACCAGAGCAATCAGTTCTACACAGCGAATGCCGAATACGATTTCGGCTGGGCGCGCCTCAATGCGATTTCCGCGTACCAGTCGCTGCGCACGTCGACGACGCTCGATTTCACGCCGTTCTATGCGCCGATTCTCGCGGCGGGCGGACTCGACGTCAGCACCGTCACGCCCAGTTCCACCGTCGGCACCAACAAGGTGACGCAGGAGCTGCGGCTGACGTCGCCCGGCAACCGCACGCTGGAGTGGGTCGCCGGCCTCTACTACGACCATGAGCACAGCAACACGTTGCAGGTGTATCGCGCGACGGCCGGCGGCCGCCCGCTTGGAGACCTGGAGCGGCTCGGCTATTCGGGCAGTTACCAGGAGTTGGCGGCCTACGGCGACGTCACCTACAACCCCACGTCGCGCATCGCGCTGACGGCCGGCATGCGGATCGCCCACAACAGTCAGGACTACCGGCAGGAGACGTTCGGCCTGCTCGTGCCGACGCCGCTGTCCGCGCCGGGCGCGTCGTCGGATACGAGCAAGACGTACATGTTCACGGCCAGCTACAAGCTCACGCCGACCAGCAACGTCTACGCGCGCGTCGCGAGCGGCTATCGCCCGGGCGGCCCCAACAGCATGGCGGTCAGCGCGGTGACGGGGCAACTGATCGCCGGCAATCCCACCTACAAGCCCGACACGCTGTGGAACTACGAGATCGGCTACAAGGCGGATCTGTTCGACAACCGCGTCTCGGTCGCGCTGTCGGCTTACGACATCGAATGGCACGACATCCAGCAATACGGCGCGGTGGACGGCGTCGCGCAGCTCGTCAACGCGGGCAACGCGCGGATCAAGGGCCTCGAGGCAACGGGCGTGGTGCGGCCGACGTCGGCGCTGTCGTTCAATGCGTCGCTCGCCGCGATCGACGCGTACCTGACGGAAGGGGCGCCGAGCGTCGGTGCGCGCACGGGCGACCGGCTGCCGAACACCGCGAAGTTCGCGGCGTCGCTGGGGGCGAGCTGGCGTTTCCCGCTCGGCCCATGGTCGGCCACGGCCAGTGCCGCCGAGCGCTTCGTGGGCGAGCGACATGCGAGTTTCGCGGGCGCCACGGGCTCGCCCGATTTCATCCTGCCCGCCTACGCGGTGACGGATCTCCAGTTGGGCGTGGACCTGCGGTACGCGAGCCTGTCGTTCTTCGTCAGGAACCTGTTCAACCGCGAAGGGCTGCTGTCCGCCAATACGAGCTATGTGCCGCTGGGCGGCAACGTCTGGGCGTCGGTGATCCAGCCACGCACGATCGGTGTGCAACTGAGCGCGCCATTCTGACGCGCGGACGATTCGAGGAGCTTCCATGTTTGCGCATTCCGCCCCGGCCCGCAGGCTTGCCGGCCAACCGCGCCCGTTTCGGCAGACCAGCCGCCATCCCGTGCGCCGCTACGGCGGTATCGCGGCCGTCCTGCTGCTGCATGCGGCGCTGATCTACGCGCTGCTGAACGGTCTCGCCAATCGCGTGACGGAGATCGTCCAGCATCCGGTCGACGTGCGAATCATCGAGCCGGTCAAGCCGCCGCCGCCCCCTCCGCCACCGCCGAAGCCGATCGTGAAGGCGTTGCCGTCGAAGGTTGCGCCGCCGGCGCGGATGTTCGTGCCGCCGCCGGAGGTGCCGGTTCAGGCGCCGTCGCAGTCGACGCTCGCGCACACGACCGCACCCGTGGTCTCCGCGCCGGCACCGGCCGCACCTGCTGCACCGGCTGCACCGAGCCACGAAGTGGGCGTCGTATGCCCGAATTCGGATCAGGTGCGCGCGTCGCTGCGCTATCCGCGTGAAGCGCTGGAAAACAACATCGTCGGCAACGTGCTGGTGGAGTTCGTCGTCGATGCCGATGGCCGCGTGTCGGGCGAGCGCGTCGCGCAGTCCGCCGACCCGATCCTCGATCGGGCCGCGCTCGCCGCGGTGAGGCGATTCAGTTGTATTTCGCAGGGGCAGGCGGTGCGCGTGCAGGTGCCGTTCTCGTTCAACCTGAACTGAGCGGTGCGCCGCCAGAAAACCGGCAGCCAGGATGCCGGATGCCTAATCAGATCGATCAATGGAGCAGACATGACGAAGCAACTTATCGCCGCTTTCGCGGCCAGCATGATGATTGCCGGCGGTACGGCAGGGGTCCTCGTCGCGCCGCAGGACGCGCGAGCCGAGACGAGCACGGTGGCCGCACCGGTCGCGAGCGCGGTTGCCGTTGCGCCGGCAGCGCCGGCCGTCGCCGGTGCCGCGCCGCAGGCGGCGCCTGCCGCGGCGAGCGCCGTCACCAATCCCTACGGACTCGATGCGTTGTGGCGCGGCGGCGACTTCGTCGCGCGTTTCGTGCTGATCCTGCTGGTCGTGATGTCGATGGGGAGCTGGTACATCATGGTGACCAAGTTCTTCGAGCAGTATCGCGCGAACCGGCGCGCGAAACGGGCGGACGCGCAGCTCTGGGCTGCACCGTCACTCGCGGAAGGCGTGCAGCAGCTCGACCCGGCATCGCCGTTCCGCTTCATTGCCGAGACGGCGATCGAGGCCGGCGAGCATCACGACGAGGTGCTGCTCGAAGCCGTCGATCGCAATACGTGGATCGACACGTCGGTCGAGCGGGCGGTGACCAACGTGTCGAACCGCCTGCAGGATGGTCTCGCGTTTCTCGGCACGGTGGGGTCGACCGCGCCGTTCGTGGGCCTGTTCGGCACGGTGTGGGGCATCTATCATGCGCTGACCGCGATCGGCGTCGCAGGCCAGGCGTCGATCGACAAGGTCGCGGGGCCGGTGGGGGAGGCGCTCATCATGACGGCGATCGGTCTGGCGGTGGCCGTACCCGCGGTGCTCGGCTACAACTTCCTGGTGCGTCGTAACAAGGCAGTGATGGAGCGGGTGCGCGCATTCGGCGCGCAGCTTCACGTCGTGGTGCTGGCCAGCGGCAAGCGGCCCGAGCGCGACGGCGCGCGCGTGCCGGCGCTGGTCGACTGAGCGGGGACGGCCATGGGCATCAGTGTCCGTCAGGACGATGACGACGAGGTCATCGCGCAGATCAACACGACGCCGCTCGTCGACGTGATGTTGGTATTGCTCATCATTTTTCTGATCACGATTCCGGTGGTGACGCACACGATTCCGGTGGACCTGCCGAAGGAGACCGTACAGCCGTTGCAGAGCAAGCCCGCGAGTATCGAAATCGCGGTCGATCGGCGCGGCGCGTTCTTCTGGAATGCGGTGCCGGTCGATGCGCCGACGTTGCTCACGCGGCTGAAGGGCGTGGCGGGGCAATCGCCGCAGCCGGACGTGCATGTGCGCGGCGACGAAAGCACACGTTATGAATTCGTCGGGCGCGTGATCGTGGCGTGCGAACGGGCAGGCATCGAGAAGGTGTCGTTCATCACGGAGCCGCCCGCGCGCGGCAGCTAGGAGACAGTCATGGGCATGAACGTTTCGTCGGGCACCGAGCCGGACGTGATGGTGGACATCAACACGACGCCGCTGATCGACGTGATGCTGGTCTTGTTGATCATGTTGATCATCACCATTCCGATCCAGATGCATGCGGTCAAGATGAATCTGCCGGTGGGCGACGCGCCGCCGGCCGCGAAGCCGGAGATCGTGCAGATCGACGTGGCCGCAGACGGTGCGGCGTCGTGGAACGGTGCGCGCCTGCCCGATCGCGCGGCGCTCGAAGCGAAGCTCGCGCAGGTCGCGGCCGAACCGGTGCAGGCCGAGATCCGGCTCCGGCCGGACCGGCAGGCGCCGTATCGCGACGTCGCCGCCGTGCTGGCGTCCGCGCAGCGCGTGGGGGCGACGAAGATCGGGCTGATGGGTAACGAGCAATACATGCAGTAGGCGCGACGTGCGAGCGGGACGGCGTGCGCGTGAAGACCGATGCGATCGCTTTGGGGCGGGAGAGACGTTGGCGAAGGCAGGTGCTCGCGGCGCACGACTTTCTCGCCTGCCACGTGGTGTTTCGTGCAACCGAGGTAGTCGAGAACGGATACGGCTGGAGGCGAGGTCGCGACTGCGTCTGTTTCGCGCTGGAGCAAGTCCGGCGAAACCTATTGCGAGTCCAGCGAACGGGAGCGTGCAGCAGAACACTGCGGAAGGGATGGCGCGTTGCCGGCCCGTACTTGACGGGCTGGAGCGCATCATTTGGTGCCGACGGCGAGACTCGAACTCGCACAGCTTTCGCCACTACCCCCTCAAGATAGCGTGTCTACCAATTTCACCACGTCGGCACTGCAAGGGGCGCAATTCTAGCGCGACGTTACGCGTTTGTGAAGGGGGTGTGACACGATCGTCGGATGCGCGCAGGCGATCCCGGTAGAATTCGGGCGATCGACCCGACGATCGTCGCAACCGCAACCCGTTTTCTTCGCGTGACAGACACCCTCGAACAACTGCAGGCCGGGCAACTCGCCGGCGCACGGCAACTCAAGCTCGCATGCGGGTTGACGGAATTCCCGCGCGCGATCTTCGAACTTGCCGATACGCTCGAAGTGCTCGATTTGACCGGCAATGCGCTGTCCGCGCTGCCGGACGACCTGCCGCGGCTGCACCGCCTGCGCATCCTGTTCGCGTCCGGTAATCGCTTCACCGCGTTCCCCGGCGTGCTGGGCGCGTGCGAGCAGCTCGACATGATCGGTTTCAAGGCGAACCGGATTCAAACGGTGCCGCGCGGATCGCTGCCGCGCGCGCTGCGTTGGCTGATCCTCACCGACAACGCAATCGACGAACTGCCCGCCGACATCGGCGACTGCTCGCGGCTGCAGAAGCTGATGCTCGCGGGCAACCGGTTGCGTGCGCTGCCCTCAGAAATGGCCGCATGCCGCGCGCTCGAACTGGTGCGGCTGTCGGCGAACCGGCTGGACGAATTGCCCGACTGGCTGCTGCGCCTGCCGCGCCTCGCGTGGCTCGCCACCGCAGGCAACCCGTTCGGCGCCGCGCCGGAAGCGGCGGCGTCGGCCGGGCCCGAGGTCGCGGATGTCGACTGGGCGTCGCTGACATGCGAGCAGAAGCTGGGCGAGGGCGCGTCGGGCGTCATTTACCGCGCGCAGTGGCGCGCGGACGGGCATCCGCCACGGACGGTCGCGGTCAAGCTGTTCAAGGGGGCGGTAACGAGCGACGGCCTGCCCGATTGCGAAATGGCCGCGTGCCTGCACGCCGGCCGCCACCCGAACATGATCCCGGTGATCGGCAAGGTGAGCGGGCATCCCGACGGCACGCACGGCCTCGTGATGGAACGGGTCGATCCCGCGCTCACGAACCTCGCCGGGTCGCCGAGCTTCGCGTCCTGCACGCGCGACGTGTATGCGGCCGACGCGAGTTTCGAGCCGGCGGCAGCGATGCGGATCGCGCACGGCATCGCGTCGGTGGCGGGCCATCTGCACGCACGCGGCATCATGCATGGCGACCTGTACGCGCACAACATCCTGCACGACGGCGAAGGCGGCGCGCTGCTCGGGGATTTCGGCGCAGCGTCGCTCTATGATGCGAACGATCGCACGCGCGGCACCGGGTTCGAACGGCTCGAGGTGCGGGCGTTCGGCTATCTGCTCGGCGAGTTGCTCGCACGATGCGAGCCGCGCACGTGGGCCGGCAGGAGTGCGCTCGATGTGCTCGCGGAGGCGTGCCTGAATGAAGACATCGATGCGCGGCCGTCGTTCGGCGAGATCGCGGCCGAGCTGGCCGCGCACGCACGCTGACGGGAGCGCGGCGCCTTACGCCTGCCGCGCAGTCAGCAGCTTGATCCCGAGTCCGACGAACAGCAGCCCGCTGGCCCGCTTGAGCGTACGCACCGCGCGGCTCATGCCGAAGCCGCGATGGAACCGGCGCACGCCGGCCGAATAGACGCTGTGAACGACCACGACGGTGCACGCGATCGTCGCGTACATCACGACGAACTGCAGCGCGAGCGGGCGGTCGTGCACGATGAACTGCGGCATGAACGCCGACAGGAAGATCATCGTCTTCGGATTGCTGCCCGAGACGAACAGCGCTTCGCGGAATAGTTTCCTGCGGTCGGGCACGGCGATCGCCGCCGCGCCGGTCGAAGCGGCGGCCTTGCGGTCGCCGCGCAGTTGCCGGATCCCCAGGAACATCAGGTACGCGGCGCCGACCACCTTCATCGCGACGAACAGCGGCGGCATCGCGGCCAGCACCGCGCCGACGCCGAGCGCGACGAGCAGCACGACCACGCCTTGCGCGACGAGATTGCCCGCGATCGTCGCGGCCGTGCCGTGCGTGCCGTAGCGCACCGTGTTGCGGATGACGAGCAGCACGTTCGGCCCCGGCGACAGCGTCGTGGCGAGATAGGCTGCGGCGAACAGCATCCAGGTCTGAAGGGACATGCGGCGCTCCGAGAGGCGGTTCCGGCGGTCGGGATGAAACGATGATGCCACGCCAATAATTGACGCAGGCTTCCGCCGGAACCGTGCCGTCGCAGCGTGTCAGCTTGCGTCGCGCATGCAGTACGCAGGGATCGACGGTGGCGTATCGATCGCGGCGGGCCGCGTCATCCACGCGATCCACCCGGCCCACATCCCGCAGACGATCATCACGGCGACGTTCAGCGGCGTCCGGTAGCGGACGATCAGGTCGGCCAGCGGCAGGCGGTGTTTCATGTGCGTCTCCTTCGATCGGGGGCGATGGGTGTTACTGGCCGGCGTAGGTCGGCGCCTTCGCGTCGCAGGTCACGGACACCGTCGAGCCGTCCGCGAAATGCAGCCGGAACGGCACCTTCGCGCCGGGCGCGACGGCCTGGCGCGGTTGCTCCAGCATCACGTGATAGCTCTTCGGCTTGAAGGACACCGTGCCGTGCGCGGGGACTTCGACGGTGTCGACGTGAACCATCTTCGCGGTGCTGCCGTTCGTCTGCGTCTCATGCAACATCGCCATCCCGTACGCAGGCGTGTCGAGGCCCGTCAGCGTGACGGGGGCGTCGCCGTCGTTCTTCAGCGTGAAGTAGCCGGACGACGGCACGGTCGCCGGCATCGCGCGGATCCAGCAGTTTTCTGCCTGCACGGCCGATGCGGCGAACGTGGCGGGGGCTTGCAGTGCCAGCAGTGCGAACAGCAGGGCGGTCGGAATCGAGCGTTTCATGGTTGGTTCTCCTTATGGATGGATGCAGTGGATGCAGCGGGTAGGGGCAGCGACGCGACCGGCGCGGCACGCCGATGCGCATCGCGAACCTCATTTCAGCGTGAACGCGTAGTGGCCGTGCGTGCGATGGCCGTCACTGGCCACCGCGATCCACGCGACCGTATACGTACCGGCCGTCAGGCTGGTCAGCGCGACCTGCATGCGCTTCCGGTTGCCGGCATCGACGGACGATTTCCCGTCGACGACCGACTGCCCGTGGCTGTCGGTGACGGCGATCGAGCTGAAAGCCGGCTCGAGCGCTTCGCTGAACCCGATCGTGACCGCGTGCGGCGCGGTCGACAGCGTGGCGTTGGCGGCCGGTTCCTGCGTCTTCGGGAGCGCATGGGCCTGGGCGGCCTGGATGGCGACGAAGCCGAGTGCGGCGAGTGCGCCGCGAACGAAGGGGGTGGTTTTCATGATCGAGTGTGCGAGTGGCGAATCGGATTGAGCAACACGGATTCGACGGACGGATGCACACGCACCATCTCGGCAGCACCGATGGCGGCCGATGCCGGCGCGAACGTGCGCGGCTCGACGTTCGCCCGCGGGCGAAGGTCGGCGCGACACGCCGGACCGGAAGCGGCCAGCCGCACGCACGGCACGGCGCCGCGCGCAACACGGTGAGACATGATCGTCCTTCGAAACGTGACACGTCACGCACGCCGGCGGCGTGCGCGAGCCACGCGATGCGCGACGGCATCACGGGCGTTGACGACGAATCAGGACGGGAACGGAGGGGCGCGCGGTTGCGCGGCCGTGAGCGGCAGCGCGCGGCGCAGGCTTTCGAAGCGGGTCGCTTCGCGATGCTGAATGACGTGCACGTTGGCCGCGAACGTCAGTTCGGGCACGGGCAGTGCGGGTGTATGAGCAAGGAGGCTGCAATAGCCGCATGCCTGGAGGTGGGCCTGCAGGCTTTTCGGCGACGCATCGGCGGAGCGCTCGCCAGTGGCCGGCGCGGCCGTGCAGTAGCCGGCCAGCAGCGTATCGACGCGCTGTTGCGTCGTCAGTGCCTGCGAGATCGTCGGCGCGAGCGCCGTCATCAGGATGGCGAGCATCCCGATCAGACTGCCGATCTTCCGGAGGCGACGACTCAGCATGCGATGCGCGGCGACGTTTGGACGACGATGGAGCGGATTATGCCACGCACGTCGATGCGCATGTCGGCACGGACGTGCGGCGTGGCGGCGCGCTATGCATGCTTCGCCAGGTATTTCGTGATCAACGTCATCTGTGCGGCCCAGCCGTGATCGTTCATCTCGCGCGCCTTCGCGCGGCGCGTTTCGATCAACTGATCGAAGCCCGTTTCGGTGACGGTGAGCAGCGTGCCGCCGCCCTGTGCGGCGAGCGCGAACGTGACGAGCGTCATTGGCTCGGACGTGTAATCGAAATTCGGATCGATCGCGAACGGATGCCAGCGAAACGAGAACAGGTGCTTCGGCTCGACGCGATCGACGACGATTTCGAACACCGTGCCGGCATAGGGCTCTTGTGCCTTGGCGACATCATCGTCGACGCGTGTCGGCGTGATGCGGCCGAACAGCGGCTGGCCGGCCGCGAACGGCCCGTCGAACGTGACGCCGAACCACTGGCCGAATTCGCCGGAATTGCTGACGGCTTCCCACACGCGGTCGGGCGATGCGTTGAGCAGCGCCTGCTTTTCGATGCGATCGGTTTGCTGGGTCATGACGTTCTCCACACAGGATCAACCTTGGCAGGACGGCACGCGCGAGCGCGCGCCGCGTCTAGTCGAGCATGACCGCGTCGGGCACGTCGAGCACGAGGTCCGACGTCGCGACGGCCACGCACGGCAGTGTATAGCCGTCGGCTTTTTCCTCGCGGCTCAGCCCCGGCCATTCGATCGTGTAGCGTACGCTGCCGCTGACGATCCGGCAAAGGCAGCTTCGGCACGTGCCGTTGCGGCACGAACGCGGCAGCGACACGCGCGCGAACGCGGCGGCTTCGAGCAGCGTCAGCGAATCGGGCGCATCGAAGGTCGCGCCGAGCGGCTCGATGCGCACGAGGGGAGGGTGTTCCGGATCGGTCATGGCGGAGGCAGCGGCGGGCGGCGGTTCGGCGGCAACGCGCCAAGCATACCCGAACGGGCTGGCGGCCGGCGCCGGCCAGCCGCTGGCGTCAATGGCGGCGCAGGTGCCGGTACACGGTATTGCGGGCGAGACCGAGCTCGCGCGCGGCCGCCGACACGTTGCCGCCATGCCGCGCAAGCGCGGCATCGATCACCGCGGCCTGATGGCTTTGCAGCGTCGCTCCTTCGCGCGCGCGGGCCGATGCGGGCGGCGTTGCGGTGGCAGGTGCGGCCGGCGCGGCCGGCGTCGCCGGTGCGTCCTCGCAGTCGAGCCAGAAATCGTCGGGCAAATGGGCGAGCGTGATTTCCGCTTCGTCTTCGGCCAGCATGCCGGCCGTGCGCAGCACGTTGGTCATCTGGCGCAGGTTGCCGGGCCAGCGGTGGCGCGTGAACGCGTCGAGCACGTCGGCCGCGATGCGGCGCGGCATCGGTTCGCTGCGCGCGAGCCGCGCGAGAATCCGCTCGACGAGCGCGGGCAGGTCGGTGCGGGCGGCAAGCGCCGGCAGCGTGACCGCGAGCCCGTTGATCCGGTAGAACAGGTCTTCGCGGAACGTGCCCTCCGCGATCATCGCGCGCAGGTCGCGATGGGTCGCGCAGACCACCCGCACGTCGACCGGCACGGCACGCGCGCCGCCGAGCGGCATCACCGCGCGTTCCTGCAGTACGCGCATCAGCCTGACCTGCTGTGCGAGCGGCATGTCGCCGATTTCGTCGAGAAACAGCGTGCCGCCGTCGGCCTGCACGATCTTGCCGGGGCTGCCGCGCTTGCGCGCGCCCGTGAACGCGCCGTCCTCGTAGCCGAACAGCTCGGCCTCGATCAGCGAATCGGGCAGCGCCGCGCAGTTGACCGCGACGAACGGGCCGTCCGCGCGCGGCGATGCCTGGTGCAGTGCGCGGGCGAGCCATTCCTTGCCGGTGCCGGTCTGGCCGAGGATCAGCAGCGGCAGGTCGCGGCCGCGGATCTTCGCGACGCGTTCGAGCACGGCGGCCATGCGCGCGTCGCCGGTGTCGAGCGTCGCGAACGTGATCGCGTCGGGATCCGGCGTGCGCACGCGTGCGGCAGGTGCGGGCGGCGTGACGGCGACGGTGGTCTTGTGCGCGTCCGTGTATTCGCAGCGCGCCAGCACGCGTACGCCGGTCGACAGCGTGAGGCGGAACAGCGCGCCGGGGGCGCGTGCCGCCTGCTGCGCGAGCTGGCCGAAGCGCATGCCGAACAGCGCGTCGCTGGCCTGATGCTGCAGTGCGTCGAACGACGCGCCGAGCTGGAATTGTGCGCTGCGGTTCGCGGCGAGCAGCCCGCCGTCGGGCCCGAATGCGACGAGCCCGGCGAACAGCGAATCGACGCATTCCTCGTGCGCATGAAAGCGCAGCCGCAAGGCTTCCGCGCACTGGTTCGCGAACAGGTGGTTCTCGATCAGTTGCGCGGACATCCGCACGAGCGCGAGCGTATGCGGGCTCGAGCCGCGCGGATCGCCGCTGACGTCGAGCGTGCCGAGCGTGCGGCCGAACGGATCGAAGATCGGCGCGCACGAGCAGGTGAGGATATGGTTGGCGTGCAGGAAGTGTTCGTCGCCGTGCACGGCGACGGCCTGGCCCGATGCGAGCGCGGTGCCGATCGCGTTGGTGCCGCGCGCGCCTTCCGCCCACGAGACGCCGGTACACAGCGCGACGCGGTTGGCTTTCTCGATGAAGTCCGCGTCGCCGATGCTGTGCAGGATCACGCCGTCGGCGTCGGTCAGCAGCACGAGGCTTTGCGTGTCGGCGATTTGCGCGTGGAGGTTTTCCATCACCGGGCGCGCGTGCGAGAACAGCGCGTGATTCGTGTCGAGCAGTTCGCGCAGCGCGATGCGCGACAGCGGCGAGAAATCGGGGCGTTCGTGCGCGCGCAGGCCGACCGCGGTCGAACGCGCATGCGCCTGCGCGAGCAGGTCGGTGCGACCCGCGGTGGCGGGCAGCACGAAGGGTTGCGGCATGACTTGTCTCCTGTCGGCAGCAGTTAGCGCTTTAGCGCTTACTGATGCCCCATGCTTCGCGGTCGGCCCCGGTTAGCGCTTTCGCACTTACTCGAGCCCCATGCTTCGCGGTCGACCCCAGTTAGCACTTCAACGCTCACCCAGGCCCCATGCTCTTCGAAATTGGCTGATTCGGCACACGCACCCTCGCCGAAATCCTCCACAGATTCCCGCCCCCGCGTGCGGCGCACCATCGGTGTGCGAACGGCAACCATCCGGGTACGCATCATCATACAAGCGCTGCGTACGATGCGCGACCGCGAACAAAATCCCCTTGCTTTTAAACGGCCGCCTGCAATGATGGAAATGGAGCACGCACGCGCCGTGTTCCGCATTGCAACATGCATGCGACGCGACATGCATCCGTTCGGGAGAGGCATCATGGTTCGGACGGAACTGAGAGTCGTGCTGGCGGCCATCGCCACCTTCATCATGCTGGGCGGCATCGCCGTGGCGATCCACGGGCTGCTGTTCGATCTGACCGATGCGGTGCGATACGGGGCGGCTGCGATTGCGCTGGGCGCCACGACCGCTGCCATTGCGCTCAACGTCTGGCCGACCGATCCTCACTGACGCCGGTTTCCGAAACGGTGCCGGATGCCGCGCTGATCTGAGGAAATGCGCGTCGGAACGACGCATGCCGGAAAATTTGTCTCCTGCGCGAAACCGTCTAAAGTGGAAAACAACCGGCATGCATTGTCCGCGCCTATCCCCGCGGGCCGTGCCTCCGTCGGCGAGCCCGCGTACATTTCGTCCGGCCGGTAGCGGACGACGGACGCGGTCATTCGTTTTCTACCGGTCGAGGCGGCTCCCATGCAGATCCATTTCACGAACGAGAAACCCGAGTATTCGGGGCGCGACCTGATGCTTGCGTTCACGGCGTTGGTCAATGGCGAGCGCGTCCAGTGTCAGATCACCGCCGAGGCGCTGGAAGATCACTTCGGCGCGGCGTCGCCGCGTTTCGAGGACATGGTCGGCGCATTCGACCAGCACCGCGACCGTATCGAGGCGGCTGCACGGCGCCTGCTGTCGGAGACGCGCGCGCAATGCGTGACGCTGCGCAGCGGCTACGTACGCTTCTACGAGGCCAACTGGCGCGGATGACACGACGCTCGTCTTGCGGCGCGCGTCGCTAAACGCGGCGCACACGAAGACGTTGCCTTTCACGCAATGCCGTTCGGCGGGGCCGGGCGGCATTTTCGTATGCGGGCCGCACCGGATTGCTGCTGCACCGGGGCGGCTGCTAGTGTGCCGACACGAACCGGCATCTCGATTCGTCAGGATCGCAGAGAAAATCATTCGAATACCAACACAATAAAAAGAGGGCACCGCACGTGGATACTCGTTCGGGATGGGGGAAGGCGCGCCACCTGCTGGCAGGCGCATGGTTGCTCGCAGCCGGCATGACGATGGCCGATGGGGCGGTTCGATCGGATGACGACGCGATCGGTCAGCTCGCGCCAGGTGAGGTCGACGTCGTCGCGGGCGACATCACGACGGGCGGCATCGTCGTGGCGCCGGGCCGCGTTGCGACGCCGTGTCATCGGCTCGCAGGCCGGCCGGCATTCGACATCGCATCGGCCGATGGCCGCCGTCATCCCGCGCGTCTCGTCGCGGGCAACCAGGATCGGGACATCTGCATCATCGAAGCGACGGATCTCGACGTCGCCGCCGTGCCGTTGACGGCGCGAAGTCCGGAATCGGCCACGACCGCCTATCTGGCGGGCGCGCGATTCGGCCGTCGCGATCCCGTTGCGCTGCGCGCGTGCTGCCATGCATGGGCGGCGGACGACGGCATACATTCCGGTGTGCTCGCGTCGCCGAATCCGGCGGCGCCGCACCTGCCCGAACCAGGGGCCGGCGTCTACGACGAGCAGGGCAATCTGATCGGCATGGTGGGCACCCGCGCGGACAATGCCGCGTCGCTCTATATGGTGCTGCCGGTCGAGTGGATTGCGACCGTGGCGGCGCGGATGCCGGCCGTCGACCTGCCGCTCGAAGCGACCGCATGGATGAGCCAGTCGCGCGCGTACGCGGTCGCGAACGACGTCGACGGGTTGATTCGCCATGACCTTGCATGGACGGTCGCGCGTCCGCACAGCGCCTGGGCATGGAACAACCTCGGCAATGCCTATCGCACGAGCCGGCTGCCCGATCGCGGCGCGCTCAGCCTGGCCGCCTATCGCCGTTCGGTCGAAAACGATCCGTCATACGCATTCGGCTGGGCCTCGCTCGGCAACACGTATGCCGAGCTGGGGCAGATGGATCGCGCGCTCGACGCGTTCAATGCCGGCATGCGTGCCGATCCGTCGGACGCGATGCTGCCGATGAATCTCGGCATCGCGTATTTGCGGCGTGGCGACAAGGCCGATGCGCGACCGTTGTTCGAACGGGGCGTACATGCGCTGTCCGGGTCGCGCCAGGCCGATGCGTGGACGCTGCTGGCCTCGACGCAGCCGGACGCCCAGGCCACCATCGGCGTGCTGAACGACGGCTTGAAGGCGTTTCCCGACGATGCGCGGCTTTGGTACGCGCTCGGCCGTGCGCAATACGACCTCGGCCACCTCGCGGACGCGATCGCCAGTTACCAGCACGCGCTGAAGGTGCAGAAGGCGGGCGATCCCGCCGCGACCGCGCGCATTCAGGGCGCGCTCACCCAGGCGTATGCGCTGCAAGGCCAGTCCGGCAACGCGTCCAGTGCGATGCACAGTGCGGTTGAAGCGGCGCCGGACAATGCCGAATACTGGTTGCGGCTCGGTGCGCTGTACATGACACAGTCGAACTATGTCGATGCGTTGAGCGCGCTCGACCGAGCCATCAAGCTGAACGACGGCGACGTGAGGGCATGGCGGATGCACGGCGTGACGCTGGCGCAACTGGGCCAGCATGCGCAGGCCGTTGCATCGTTCCGGCGCGCGGTTGCGCTGGACGACTCGCTGGCGGCGGGGTGGGTGGTGCTTGCGGGCGAACTGAACGTGATCGGCCAGCCCGACGAAGCGTCGGCCGCGGCTGCGCGTGCATTGAAGATCGATCCGTCGAACCGGTTGGCGCGGGAGGCGATGGGCATCGCGGCGATTCGCGGCAAGCGGCCCGATGCGGCGGTCGGGATCTTCGAGGAAATGAACCGCGCGTATCCCGATGACGCGCAAGTCATGGCGAACCTGGCGGTCGCTTATCGCCGCACCGGGCGGGTCGATGACGCGATGCAGTTGTATCGCCGCGTCAAGATGGTCGATCCGACGCTGGCGCAGCGGCTGTACGACGACGAACTCAAGGGCGTCGCGACACCGTAATCCGCGCGGACAAGGCGGTACGGCAGTCATGGCATGCACAACGAAAAACGCCACCCGAAGGTGGCGTTTTTTCGTCGTGCATCCTGCATCGCGCCGAGGCGCCGTCGTCACTCGCTGCCGAGATAGAAGAAGCGGAACAGGAACACGGCGGCGATGATCCACACGATCGGCTTGACCGTGCGGGCCTGGCCCGTCAGCAGCTTGAGGCCGGCGTATGCGATGAAGCCGAACGCAACACCGTTCGCGATCGAGTACGTGAACGGCATCAGCAGCGCGGTCAGCGCGGCCGGCACGGCTTCCGTTGCGTCGTCCCACGGTACGTCGACCATCTCGCGCAGCATCAGGCACGACACGTACAGCAGTGCCGGTGCCGTGGCGTACGCCGGCACGACGCCGGCGAGCGGCGCGATGAACAGGCAGGCGAGGAACAGCACCGCGACGGTGATCGCCGTCACGCCCGTGCGGCCGCCGGCCTGCACGCCCGACGCGCTTTCGATATACGCGGTGGTCGACGACGTGCCGAGCACCGAGCCCGCGACGATCGCCGTGCTGTCGGCGAGCAGCGCCTTGTTCAGGCGGTTCATCTTGCCTTCGACGAGCAGGCCCGCACGGTTCGCGACGCCCATCAGCGTGCCGGTCGCGTCGAACAGCTCGACGAGGAAGAACACGAGGATCACGTTGATGATGCCGGTCGACAGCGCGGCGCGGATGTCGAGCTTGAACAGCGTTGCGTCGATCGACGGCGGCGCGGAGAACACGCCGTGGAACTGGTTGTCGCCGAAGAAGAACGACAGGATCGTGACGCCGATGATGCCGATCAGGATCGCGCCGCGCACGCGCAGGTGGTCGAGCGTGACGATCGTGAAGAAGCCGATGATCGCGAGGATCGTGTCGTGCTTGTGCAGGTCGCCCAGCGTGACGAGCGTGGCCGGGTTGCCGACGATCACGCCCGACGTCTTCAGCGAGATGATGCCGAGGAACAGGCCGATACCCGCGGTGATCGAGATCCGCAGCGATTTCGGAATGCCGTTGACGATCGCCTCGCGCACGCGGAACAGCGTGACGAGCAGGAACAGGCAGCCGGAGATGAACACCGCGCCGAGCGCAGCCTGCCACGGGAAGCCCATTCCCTTGACGACCGTGTACGCGAAATACGCGTTCAGGCCCATGCCGGGTGCGCACGCGATCGGGTAGTTCGCGTACAGCCCCATGATGAGCGACGCCAGTGCCGCGACGAGGCAGGTCGCGACGAACACGGATTCCTTCGGCATGCCGGCGTCGCCGAGGATCGCGGGGTTGACGAAGATGATGTAGGCCATCGTCAGGAATGTGGTGACGCCCGCGAGTATTTCGGTGCGGAAGTCGGTGCCGGCTTCAGCGAAGCCGAAATACCGCTTGATGGATTCCATGAAGGCGTTTCTCCGGTCGGGTTGTCGTGTTGCTTGTTGTGCCGAATTGTTGTAAAGGCAGCGCGCGGCCGGCTTACTGTAACCAGCCACTATTGCCCGGCTATCGGCGGATTGTAATAGCGCGGATAGCTCGGACGATATAGTTGGAGGGCACGATCGCGCGATCGATCGGCTGCCTGCGCGCGAACGGTCTGGCAGCCCGGCCGCGCGGCGAAGGCGCGCATTTTACCGGTTCGGACGGAGCGAACCGGAAGAAATGGCGGAAACGGGAGCGGGGCACGTGAACGAGGCCGGCCGGTGCGTGCGCAACGGCATGCAACACGGCACGCGCGGCGGATCGCGCGTGGCAGGTGCGGGATGACATCCGACTGAAACGGAGTGCCCGCATGCTGCACGAATGCGTGGCGGGCGGCGCGTGCGCGCAAACGCACGTGCGCGGCCGGTGCGGATGCCCGGCAGCGGCGTGCAGCGGCCATTCGTCAGTCCAGGCGGTGGCAGATATCGGGCTATCGTGCGCCGAAGCCGTCCCGCCCGCAACTGTCATTTCGCGAAGCGGGGGCGACTGTGGTTTCTGTGTAAAAGATTGCAAGACCCCATCGCGTAAACCGGCAAGTCTTTCTAGGATAGATACACCGCGCATGCACACGCCGGCCGGTAATTGCCGACGCGGGGGAGTCGCAGTCCGTGCAGGCCGGGCGGTGAAGTGCGGTCAAGGCCGTTGCGCGTTCGGGCAGGCACGGCCGATTGCGATTGCCCGATGCGGGTTCGTCCGTAAATCACGGAGGTCAGCATGTTGAACTGGATCAGCCGTTGGGCGATGCGACACGCCCCCACGCCGGAAAAAACCGCTGCGTCGATGCTCGTGACGGCGCGCATGGAACTGTTCGCTGCCGAACAGCGCGTCATCGACGCGAAATTACAAGCGGATTACTGGCGCACACGTGTGTCATTCCTCGAGGAGGTGCAGAAGCAGGGCATCGATCCGTGGGTGACCTCGCAGGCAGCGCAACGCCCCGACCTCGAGTCCACTCCCCGAAGCACGGGCCCGCGTCTCGCCGCCAGCACCTGATGCACCTGTTGCATCCCGTCGCTGCGCACGGCGCGCGATCGCGCGCGGCACGCACCGGCGTGCCGCGTCATTCGATGCGCACCTGCGGCGCGTTACGCCGCAGGTGCGTCCGTTTCCGGTCGCGGCCGCTCCGCGTCTCACGCGCCTGACGGCGCGTCGCTCATCCGCTCCTTCTCCCTGCCCCGAAGAGCAAACGTTGCACCAGCGCGAACGTGCGCCTGACGCGCTCACCGCGCTGCACGAACGCGGTCGTGATCGTCGCTTCCGCCGACCGGTCGGCATCGGTGCCGAGCCAGATGCGTTCGCCGCGTGCGATGCGCAGCACGTCGCCGGGCTGTACCCAGCAATCGTCGACGTTCGGCGGGCGCGTGACCCACAGCGCCGCGCCATACACGCGGAGCTCCGCGTCCTGCGGCGCACGCCACGTCAGCGTCGCGCGCGGCGCGATCGCGAAACGGATCACGACAGTCGGTAACGCGATCGTGCCGGCGCGGCGCCGATCGGGACGGTCAAACAGCGGGCTTGCCTGGTCCATCGTCTTCTCCATTCAGTGAGCCGGACGGATGACGCGCACCAGAACAAAAAGGCCTCATCCGTTTCCGGTGAGGCCTTGTGTGACATGCGGTACTGCTCGATTGCTAACGCACAAGCGCCTCCCGTGAACCCTGCGATCGAAGGTTCATCGAGCAATGAATCGCGACGGCGATTAGCGTGTACGTAGGCATGCGAACGAGTTTGTCTGCGTGGCGCGGCGTTGTCAACGACAATTTTCGGGATAGGCGAGCGCGATGCATCGACATACGCGTGCGGAATTTCGTGACGCCGCCGCGCACCCGTATGCAGTGCGCAGCAGCGCTGTCGTCAGGATCGACTTCGACATCGCTCGCGTAGCAAGCTGCGTATTCGTGCGAGCCCATGCGCGAGCCACGCGTCGCGTCTCATCGCGTATGCGGTCGTGATCGATGCTTCGGCCGGACGGTCGTCGTCGGTGCTCATCCAGATGCGATCGCCGCGCTGCACGCGCAGCACGTCGCCGGTGCGTATCCAGTAATCGTCGACGCTGCCCAGCCGCGTGACCCACAGCGTCGCGTCGTGCACGCGGATCTCGGCGTCGTGTTGCGCGCGCCATGTCAGCGTCTTGCGCGGCGCGACCGTGAATTGCATCACGACCCGCGGCAATGCGATCGCATCGGTGCGGCACCGATCGGGGCGGACAACCAGCCGGCTTGCTTGGTCCATCGTCATCTCCATCCGTTGAGCCGGGCGGGATGACGCGCACCAAAACAAAAAGGCCTCATCCGTTTCCGGCGAGGCCTTGTGACATGCAGTGCTGAATCTCGATGCTAACGCACAAGCGCCCCCGGTGATCGCCCCGTATGGGCGTTCACTCGGTTTTTATGCGCGATGGCGGCGGGCTTGAGCGTAGGCATGCGAACGAGTGTGTCGCGCCGGCGCAGCAATGTCAACGGAATTTTCGAGATACGTGGCGGTCACGCGTCGCGTTGCGCGAGCCCGTTCACGAGCAGCTCGGACAGCAGGCCCGTCATCCCTTCCGGGTGCGTGGCTGCACGTGCCTTCAGCTGTTCGACGAGCTCGGCGTTGAGCTTGCACGCGAACGGCACGAGGCCCTGTTCCTGGTCGAGCTTGCGCTGCGCGCGGCGGTCGAGCTTGGCTGCGTCGTCGGCACCCTTGCCGAAACGCGCGGAGCCTGACTGCTTCATCGCGTGCGTCAGCTTGAGCGCCTTGTTCTTTTCGAGATCGGTTTTCTTCATGGCCATCGCGGCACCTCCGGGAAATTGAAGCCGCGATTGTACGCATTTCGGCGGGCGCCGCCCGCCGAGTCGGCTGGAAATCCGCTCAGGCGCCCTTCGCCGTGCCCCAGTTGCCGCCGTGCGCGGCCGCCTGCGCGGCCGGCGAACGGGCGAGGTAGGCGAGCGCCTGTTCGGTCGAGCCCTCGTGGTGCGGCGTATAGCTCGGCTTGAAATAGCGCAGCGCCGCGCCGATCACCTTCCAGAACGACGGCAGGTGCCCGCGCCGCGAGCCATGCCACCACGCGAGCACGAAACCCGGGTAGCGGCCGGCGTCCGGGTCGCGCCGGTACATGAACTTCGCGCCCGTCGTGATGTAGTAGAGCAGCAGCAGGATCACGAACGCCATGTGCACGCAGCGCTCCGGATAGGTGCCGCCCATGTGCCGGTAGATGTCGAACGCGACCGTGCGGTGCTCGACTTCCTCCGCGCCGTGCCAGCGCAGCAGGTCGACCATCGTCGGGTCGGCTTTCCCTTCGTCGAGCCCGTGCGCGTTGAGCACCCAGTTGCCGAGATAGCCGAAGAAATGCTCGAGCGACGCGATCACCGCGAGCTGCTGCCGCAGCCAGAAGCGCGTGTGGCCGATCTTCAGCCCGAGCGGCTGTTCGCCGAGCACGCGCGTGAAGAGGCGATTGAGCTTCTGCGTGAACGGCTTCGTGTCGATCCCGTGCCGGTCGTAGTAGTGCTTGAGCACGCCGCCGTGCGAGCGCGAATGCACGGCTTCCTGGCGCAGGAAGCCTTCGGCTTCGTCGCGCAGGCGCGCATCGGTGATCAGCGGCAATGCCTTGTTGTACACGCGGCAGAACCACAGCTCGCCTTCCGGGAACAGCAGGTTCAGCGTGTTGATGATGTGCGTGCTGGCCGGGTCGTTCGGCACCCAGGTAATCGGCGTGTCGCTGAAGTCGAACTTCACGTGCCGGGCCTTGATCTTGTGATAGTCGGCGGTATCGGTCATCTTTGTCTCCCTGTGCGGCGTCATGCGCCGTCAATGCGATGCCATGCTGACGCGGGCGATCATCCGGCCGAGCCACGGCATGAAGCGGCCGACGAAGCGCATCGCGTGCGCCTCGCCGCCGACCGCGACGACGGGGCGGTTGCGCAGCACGCCGTCGACCATCGCCTGCGCGACAGTTTCGGGTTTCAGGCCGCGCATCTGGTACAGCTTCGTCGCGCGCTTGCGCAGCCGCGCTTCGTCCTGTGCATTGGCGCCCGCGTATTGCGTCGACGCCATGATTCCGGTTTCCGCGAAGCCGGGGCACACGGCCGTCACGCCGATGCCTTGTTCCGCGAGTTCCGCGCGCATGCATTCGCTGAGCATCAGCACGGCGGCCTTCGTCGTCGCATACGCGGGCAGGTCGCGCGACGGCCCGAACGCGGCGGCCGACGCAGTGTTGACGATGTGCCCGCCGGTGCCGCGCGCGGCCATCTGCTGCGCGAACAGCCGCGAGCCGTGGATCACGCCCCACAGGTTCACGTGCAGGATGCGCTCCCAGTGCCGCGTGCTGGTGTCGAGGATGCCGCCGGCCATGCCGATGCCTGCGTTGTTGATCACGACGTCCGCACCGCCGAGTTCGCTGCCGACCCACGTCGCGAGCGCTTCCATCTCGTCGGCGGACCCGACGTCGACGCGTTTCGCGTGCGCTTGGGCGCCGGTCAGCCCGATCAGCAGCGCGGTGCGTTCGGCGCTCGCGAGATCGATGTCGCACGCGACGATCGTCGCGCCTTCGCGGGCGAACGCGAGCGCCACGCAGCGGCCGATCCCGCTGCCCGCGCCGGTCACCACCGCGACCTTGCCGCTGAAGCGGCCGCTCGTTGCGCGGCGGCGCGCGTTCGCGAGCGCGGGCGGTTCGTTGCCCGCTTCGACCGCGTCGATCAGTTGCCCGGCGAGATCCGCGAAGCGCGCCGGATCGGCGAGCGGCAGCCAGTGGCCGGCCGCGACTTCGCGACGGTAGTACTGCGGCACCCAGCGCGACAGGTTCTCGGACAGCGCGGGGCTCACGTATTTGTCGCCGAGCGGCACGATCGTCTGCACCGGCGCATGCGCGTAGCGTTCGCGCGGCGCGAACAGGCAGCGGATGAAGTTCGCGCGGTAGAGGCGTACGCCGCGCGCGCCGTCGTCGGCCTGCGTCGGGCGCGGCGCGGCGGGTGTCTTCTCGAGCCGGCGCAGCAGGCGCGGCCATGCGCGGCCGAGCCACAGCCGCCAGCCGAGCTCGGGGATGAACGGCAGGTGGAACAGGTACACGTACCACGACCGCACGAGCTGGCCGCCGAGCTTGGCGAGCGACGCGGGCGTCGGGCGCAGCACGCGTTCGCGCAGCCAGAAGCCGACGTGGTCGAGGCACGGCCCCGAGCACGACGTGTACGACGCGATGCGGCCGGCGAGGTGCGGATCGGTGACGAATTCCCAGCCCTGGATCGAGCCCCAGTCGTGCGCGATCAGGTGCACGGCGCGGCCGGGGCAGAGCGCGTCGATCACCGCGACGAAGTCGTCGGTCAGCTTCGCGAGGTGGTAGTCGGCCGTGCGCTTCGGCACGCCGGACAGGCCCGCGCCGCGCACGTCGTACGCGATCACGAAGTGCTTGCGCGCGAGCAGCGGCGCGACGTGCTGCCAGACGCTGCTGTCGTCGGGATAGCCGTGCACGAGTACGACCGGCGAGCGGGCCGGGTCGCCCCAGGTCTTGACCGCGAGCGTCAGGTCGCCGGAGGCGACCGCCGTTTCGCTATGAACCGATTCGAACAGGGCCAGCGGCGCTTCGTCGGAAAGAGGCTGCATCGTGAGTCCGTCGTTCAGGGAGTCGGGAGGAAGGGCGCGTGCGCGTCAGGCGGCGGCCGGCACGGTCGCGACGGCCTGTGCACGCTCGGCCTGGCGGCGCTGCCAGCGACGCACGTGCGGCAGGTCGTCGTCGAGCCAGTACGCGTCGTCTTCGGTGATGACCAGCAGCTCTTCGAATTTCGCGCCGACGCCAGAGAAGCCGAGATGCGGCTCGACCGCCCACAGGCCCGGCACCGGCGCATGCTCGGAGCGGCGGTCGATCGACCACAGCGGCGACCAGCCTTGCTGTTTCGCCGCGCGGCCCTGGTCGAGCAGCAGGTTGCGCGTCGCGTTCAGCCCGAAGCGCGCGACGAAGCGCGGCTTCGACAGCTTGTGGATCTTCGCGACGCGGTGCGCGAGCACCTTGAACGGATAAGCCTTGTGGCGCGGCTCGACGCCCTGGCGGCGGCACAGCGCGTCGACCTCCTGCGCGACTTCGGCCATCGACCGGCGCTCCTTCACGAGCCGCACGATCATGTCGCGATGGTCCATCAGGTCGTCCTGCAGCTGTTCGAGGATCGGGTTGTGGCCGAGGCAGTGCGCGTAGCCGACGTCGGCGACGATGCCGTCGAGCACCGGCGCGACGTCGAGGATCACCGGCATGTCGGTTTCGAGCTGCCGGTTGCTCGGGAAGAACGCGAGATTGAAGCCGCCCATGTGCTTGAGGCCCGAGAAGCCTTCGAACGCGGTGCGGTCGCCGAACCACGCGAACGGCTTGTGCAGCCAGTCGTGCACGCCGTTGTCCTGCAGCCACTCGGTCAGCAGGCGCGCGGCTTCCTTTTCGGTGATGCCGGGGTAGAGCATCGCGCCGACGGTTTCGACGCAGCGGTAGGCAAGCTGCTGGACCGCGCGGAATTGCGGCAGCTCGTCGAGGTGGACTTCCGGCAGCGGGTGGTGGTCGGCCATGGCGCGTCTCCGTTTGGGGCGCTGATCCGGAACGCGCCCGCCGGCGTCACCGTCGCGGGTTATTCAGTCAGCATTTAATGTGTCATTGAGTGATGTAATGATCATAGACGGTTCCGGGTGCCGGGGAGTGAGGATTTGTCCTAATGGAAGGGGGAAATGGAGGAGGGGCTCTAGATAGGAGGCCGTCCGCGAGGGCGCGCGCGGGATGGTCGCCAGGTACCGGGGCGACGACGAATCCGGCAAAGGAGCGGATCCGGCACTAGAAGTGCGCGCAAGGCCGATAGAAATTCGGCAATAAAAAAAGGACGCTTGCGCGTCCTTTTGCCGTCTGAAGTGTTGCGCATCGTCGAGAGGCGTCCCCAGCGTTTTCATCCACGATGCTAGCGAAGTATCGACGGGATGTCAAAATGCATCGCCGTCGAAGACGGCGCGTGACGGGCATCTTGTCGCACGTTCCGTCGTGTCCGCCCTGAACTCACTGCCACGCCGGCGTCGAGTGCCAATCGGGCGTGAAGCCGAGATGTGTCGCCGGATCCACGTGTTCACACCCCGTCAACGTCGCTCGCAAGGTGTCGCGCCATTCGCCGCCATGACCGAGCGGGTCGAGCAGGGCCTTCATCATCGTCGCACGGGCGTAGAACGTCTCCGGCCGGGTCATTTCCAGGGCATAGCGGATGAGGCTTCGCCCGGCGGGCTTGGCGGGAGGCGATACCGTCAGCTTCGTTCCCCAGAGCCGAGCATGATGCGCACATGCATTGCGTAGGTCGGTGAGCGATTGCAGCCAGCTGGTGAGCACCGTATCAGGGATGTCCGGCCATGCATGGCGCCCGGCGACCTTGCGGTCGCGCATCGAGAGCGCACTGAAGATCCGTGACAACGCGCCCAGGCTCAGCCGCTCGCAGACCAGCCAGATTGGCGGCAGGTCGGGACTGGCATAGGTTCGATAGTAGTGAGCCAGCGCCGAGCCTTTCCGGGTTTCGCATTCCCGGGCGATCTGATCCAGGACGCGCGCGTAGTGGCGCAGATCGACGAAACGGTCCCTCTCGACATACCAGTGGCTGCCGTAGTCGATTGCGAGGGGATTGCTGAGTGCGGCGCGCAATGCAACCTCGACGCGCTCGACCGCATCCATCGTGACCGAGCGCAGACGTCGATCGAATGCGTAGAGTTCAACGATGTCGGAGAAGCGGGTTCGAGGCCAGAACCGTTTGGTAGCGGGGTTCTGAAAGCGGCGCATGTAGACCAGCAACCGGAAATGGCCGATCGACCGGAGCATGCGCAAATTCGCGGGGCGATCGTCGATGCGCAGGCCGCGTTGCCACAAGCGATGCAGTGTTTCCTCGGCGCTGAGGGCCACCTTGCCATAAGCCCTGGTTGGCGTCGCCGATACCGTCTTCCTTGTCCGAGTCTTGCCCATTGTTGATCCGTACTGCCATGCATGCGGATCTCGTTGTATACGCCAATGGATCGCGGGCGGCCACCTTCCATACCATTCGGCAGATGGCGGGCGCCGGTCGGGTTCGATTCCTGTGGTTCCTCGTCCGGCGAATCCGGTGCGGATCCGAGTGTCTGTCTCACCCCTCCCGCTTCCCCCCCAACCGCTCCAGCAACGCCCCCAGCAGATCGATCGGCAGCGGAAACACGATCGTCGAGTTCTTGTCCGCCGCGATCGTCGTCAGCGTCTGCAGGTAGCGCAGCTGCATCGCCTGCGGCTGCAGCGCGAGCCGTTGCGCGGCTTGCAGCAGCTTCTCCGACGCCTGCAGTTCGCCTTCCGCATGGATCACCTTCGCGCGCCGCTCGCGCTCGGCCTCGGCCTGCCGCGCGATCGCGCGGATCATCGTCTCGTTCAGGTCGACGTGCTTGATCTCGACCGTCGACACCTTGATCCCCCACGCATCGGTCTGCGCGTCGAGCGTCTTCTGGATGTCGGCGTTCAGCTGCTCGCGCTCGGCGAGCAGCGCGTCGAGCTCGTGCTTGCCGAGCACCGCGCGCAGCGTCGTCTGCGCGAGCTGGCTCGTCGCCTCGAAGAAGCGTGCCACCTGGATCACGGCCTTCTCCGGATCGACCACCCGGAAATACACGACCGCATTGACCTTCACCGACACGTTGTCGCGCGTGATCACGTCCTGCGCGGGCACGTCGAACACGACGGTGCGCAGGTCGATCCGCACGACCTGCTGGACGATCGGGATGATCAGCACGAGCCCCGGCCCCTTCACTTTCCAGAACCGGCCGAGCATGAACACGACACCGCGCTCGTACTCGCGGAAGATACGGATCGACGACGCGACGAGCACGACGACGAAGACGATCAGGACGCTGCTGAAGCCGAACGTGTAACCGATCATGAAGGTTCTCCTTGGTGTTGTTCTTGCGCCGGTACGTCGTAGAGCGGGGCAACGGTGAGCAGCAGCCCGTGACGGCCGGTGACGCGCACGCGGCAGCCCGCGGCGAGCGGCGCACTGCTGGCCACGCGCCAGCGCTCGCCGCGCACGCGCGCCCAGCCGGCGGCGGACGGCGCCGCGCCAGCCGCACCGTGCGGCTGGTCGGCCAGCAGGCCGTCGTCGAGCACTTCGCCGATGCTGCCGACCATCGCCTCGGCACCCGTCACGACCGGGCGGCGCCGCGCGCGCAGCGCGACGCTCGATACGCCCGCGACGAGCAGCCCGCCGCCGAGCGCGAGGCTCGCGATCACGGGCCACGGAATCCCGTAGCCGGGCACGTCGGTGTCGATCAGCATCAGCGCGCCGATCGTGAACGACACGATCCCGCCGAACCCGAGCACGCCGAAGGTCGGCAGGAACGCCTCGGCGACCAGGCAGCCGAGACCAAGCAGCACGAGGCCGAGGCCCGCATAGCTGATCGGCAGCAACTGCATCGCGAACAGCCCGATCAGCAGGCAGATCGTGCCGACGACGCCCGGCAGCACGAAGCCGGGGTTCGCGAATTCGAAGAAGAGGCCGTAGATGCCGATCGTCAGCAGGATCAGCGCGACGTTCGGGTCGGCGATGATCGCCAGGAAGCGGCTGCGCCAGTCGGGCTGGAGCACGACGAGCGGCGCATGCGCGGTCGCGAGCCGCGCCGTGCCGGCGGTGGTCGTCGCGGTGTGGCCGTCGAGCTGGCGAGCGAGGTCGGCCGGATCCTGCGCGATCAGGTCGACCACATGTTGCGCGCGCGCCTCGTTCGCCGACAGGCTCACGGCCTCGCGCACCGCGCGCTCGGCCCATTCGGCATTGCGCCCGCGCAGCTGCGCGAGGCCGCGGATATACGCGGAGGCGTCCTGCATCGCCTTGCGGATCTCGGTCGACTGCGTGTCGTTCGGCAGCGCGGCCTGCATGGCGGCCTCGGACGCACCGGACGCGCCTGACGCCCCCGGGGTGCCGCCCGGCGCCCGTGGTGCGGCGGGGTTCCCGCCCGGCGGCGTGGCGCCGCCGATCCCGAACTGCACGGGCGACGCCGCGCCGAGATTGGTGCCGGGCGCCATCGCCGCGAAGTGGCTCGCATAGACGATGTAGGTGCCCGCGCTCGCGGCCCGCGCGCCGCCCGGCGCGACGAACGCGGCGACCGGTACCGGCGAGCCGAGGATGGCCTTGATGATTTGCCGCATCGACGTGTCGAGGCCGCCGGGCGTGTCGAGCTGCAGGATCGCGAGCGGTGCGTGCTGGCGCGCCGCGCGGTCGAGCGAGCGCACGATGAAATCGGCGCTGGCCGGGCCGATCGCGCCGTTGATCGGGATCACGACGACCGGGCGGGCGGCGGCGGGTGCTTCGGCGGGCGGCGGCGCGGCGACCGCGGCGCACACGACGAGCAGCGCCGCGAACAGCGCGGCGCGCGCGACCCGCGCGGACAGCGGGTGACGAGGGTGGCCGCCGGGCGTGGCAGGCGCCGGCGATGGCCCGTGACGGAGAAAGTGCATCGCGACGTCCGGGCGGCGCGCGGCCGCGTGCCGTCCGGCTGGCGGAAAGGGCCTGGGCCCGATGCTTAAAGATTAGGCGGTTTCGGCAGAAAGCGCGAAGCGACAGCCGTGCCGGCCGGCGTCAGCCCGCGCCGCCGCCCCGTGCGAGCACTTCGTCGCGATAGTCGGCCGGGCTGCGCCCGCTCCATTTGCGGAACGCGCGGTAGAACGCGCTCGGTTCCGCGAAACCGGTCGCGGCCGCGACGTCGGCGATCGTGCGCGCCGGGTCGGCCAGCGCCTCGAACGCGAGGTCGCGCCGCAGCGTGTCCTTGATCGACTGGTACGCGTGGCCTTCCTGATGCAGCTTGCGGCGCAGCGTGGCCTCGGCCACGTGCAGCCGCGCGGCCATTCCGCCCGCGCCGGGCCACGTGGCCGGCGGCATCCCGCGCAGCACCGCGCGCACGCGCTGCGCGAGCGCGTTCGGGTTGCGGTACTTGACGATGAAGCTGGCCGGCGCATTGCGCAGGAACGTCTTCAGCGTCTTCGCGTTCTGCACGACCGGCAGCGTCGCGAATTCGGGATCGAAATCGACATACGAATCGGGTTCGTTGAACCGCATGTCGTCGCAGAACATCGACGGGTATTCGTGATCGGCGGGCGGCGTGTCGCAGCGGAAGCTCGCGTGCAGCAGCGGGATGCGCCGCCCGATCAGCCAGCAGGTGAGCCCGTACACGATGATGAAATAGGTCGCGTACGTGAACATCGCGGGCGTCGCGCCGTTGTTGCGATGCACGAAGCGCAGCCGCACGCGCTGCGGGTTCGCGTCGAGCTCCGCGTGCAGGTCGTCGAGCACGCAGTGCATGAAGTTCACCGCGCGCGCCATCGCGTGCAGCCCGTCGCGGGCGGACAGCGCCGCCTGGCTCATCGCGATGAAGCTGCCGCTGCGCATCGGGTGGCGATCCTGCCCGAAAAACTCGTCGTCCATCGTGCGCGCGATCGCGTTCCACAGCGCGCCGTATTGCTGCGCGGATACCCGTGCGCGCGGCTGCCCGAGCAGCGCGGGCGCAATGCCGGCCTGCTCGAGCAGCGGCTCGGCCGCGACGCCGCGCCGGGTCGCGAGCGCGACGCTGTAAGCGACGAGGCTGATCGCGACGGTTCCCTTGTCTTCCTGCTTCATCCGTGCCGCCGGTGTGGCAAAAACGCTCAGTGTAAATGAGCGACGCGAGCATCGAACAGTCGCGCCTGCTTGCCTACACTTGTTGCATCGAAACGCAAGGACGGTCGCGCCCGGCGGCCGCGGGAGACAGCAGCACCATGGACGAGCTTTACACCGAAGACCAGCGGATGATCCGCGATGCCGCACGCGCGTTTTCCACCGAGATGCTGGCACCGAACGCGGCGCAATGGGACCACGATGCGCACCTGCCCGACGCGATCGTCGCGCAGCTCGGCGAACTGGGCCTGCTCGGGATGATCGTGCCGCAGGAGCTGGGCGGCTCGTATACGGACTACGTGGCCTACGCACTGGCGATGGAAGAGGTCGCCGCCGGCGACGCCGCGTGCGCGACGATGATGAGCGTGCACAACTCGGTCGGCTGCGGGCCGATCCTCGGCTTCGGCACGCCGGCGCAGAAGGATCGCTGGCTGGCCGACATGGCGGCCGGCCGCGTGATCGGCGCGTTCTGCCTGACCGAGCCGCACGCCGGCTCCGAGGCGAACAACCTGCGCACGCGTGCGGAACTGCGCGACGGCAAATGGGTGCTGAACGGCGCGAAGCAGTTCGTGACCAACGGCCAGCGCGCGGGTGTCGCGATCGTTTTTGCCATGACCGACCCGGACGCCGGCAAGCGCGGCATTTCCGCGTTCCTGGTGCCGACCGATACGCCGGGCTTCATCGTCGGCAAACCCGAGAAGAAGATGGGCATCCGTGCGTCGGATACCTGCCCGATCACGTTCGAGAATTGCGCGATTCCGGAAGAGAACCTGCTCGGCAATCGCGGCGAAGGGCTGAAGATTGCGCTGTCGAACCTCGAAGGCGGCCGCATCGGCATCGCCGCGCAGGCGCTCGGCATCGCGCGTGCCGCGTTCGACAAGGCGCGCCGCTATGCGGGCGAGCGCGTGCAGTTCGGCAAGCCGATCGCCGAACACCAGGCAATCCAGCAGAAGCTCGCCGACATGGCCGTGCAGATCAACGCCGCGCGCCTGCTCGTGCATCACGCGGCGAAGCTGCGCACGGCCGGGCTGCCGTGCCTGTCGGAAGCGTCGCAGGCCAAGCTGTTCGCGTCGGAGATGGCCGAGCGCGTGTGTTCGGACGCGATCCAGATTCATGGCGGCTACGGTTACCTGGTCGATTACGAAGTCGAGCGTCACTATCGCGACGCGCGCATCACGCAGATTTACGAAGGCACCAGCGAAGTGCAGCGGATGGTGATCGCGCGGCAGCTTTGAGCCGCGACGGTTGCCCCGGCGACAACATTGCGCAGGGCACGAGGGCAGCGCGGCGAACGCGGCACGCAACGACGTGACCGTGCGCCGCAACAGAGGCAACCGGGCATGGGCAGCAGCGCGTGCCCGGTTCGACGCATGGAGACTGGAGGACACGATGACGGTACAGGCATTCCTGGACGCACGCGACTTTCTGCTGCGCCATCGCACCGACTACGAAACCGCTTACCGCGAGTTCGAGTGGCCGGTGCTCGATGCGTTCAACTGGGCGCTCGACTACTTCGACCCGATGGCACGCGGCAACGACCAGCCCGCGCTGTGGATCGTCGACGCGGCGACCGGCACGGGCGATCCGTATTCGTTCGCGCGGATGTCCGAGCGTTCGTCGCGGATCGCGAACTGGCTGCGTTCGATCGGCGTCGTGCGCGGCGACCGGATCCTGCTGATGCTGCCGAACCGTGTCGAGCTGTGGGACGCGATGCTCGCCGCGATGAAGCTCGGTGCGATCGTGCTGCCTGCCACCACGCAACTGTCACCCGACGACGTGCGCGACCGCGTGCAGATCGGCGGCGCGAAATACGCGATCGTCGACGAGAACGAAACCGCCAAATTCGAACAGCCCGACCTCGGCCTCGCGCAGAAGATCGTCGCCGGTGCGCCGCGCGCGGGCTGGCTCGCGATGAACGACGGCTACGCGGCGAGCGCCGCGTTCGAACCGGACGCCGTCACGCACGCGAACGATCCGATGCTGCTGTACTTCACGTCGGGCACGACGTCGAAGCCGAAGCTCGTCGAGCATACGCACCGCACCTATCCGGTCGGCCATCTGTCGACGATGTACTGGGTCGGCCTGCAGCCGGGCGACATCCACTGGAACATCAGCTCGCCGGGCTGGGCGAAGCACGCATGGAGCTGCTTCTTCGCGCCGTGGAATGCGCAGGCGTGCGTGTTCGCATTCAACTACGCGCGCTTCGAGCCGAAGGTGGTGCTCGATGCGCTCGTCAAATACCAGGTGACGACGCTGTGCGCGCCGCCGACCGTGTGGCGCATGCTCGTACAGCAGCCGCTCGCGTCGTTCGACGTGAAGCTGCGCGAGATCGTCGGCGCGGGCGAGCCGCTGAATCCCGAGATCATCGAGCGCGTGAAGAAGGCGTGGGGCATCGCGATCCGCGACGGCTACGGCCAGACCGAGACGACCTGCCTGATCGGCAACTCGCCGGGCCAGCCGGTCGTTGCGGGCTCGATGGGCCGGCCGCTGCCCGGCTACCGGATCGAGTTGCTCGACCCGGATGGTGTGCCCGTGACCGAAGGCGAAGTCGCACTGCCGATCGGCGCCGACGTCACGCGCCCGGTGGGGCTGATGAAAGGTTATGCGAACAATCCCGACGCGACGGCCTACGCGATGCGCGACGGTCACTACCGCACGTCGGACATCGCGATGCGCGGCGAAGACGGCTATTACGTGTACATCGGCCGCGCGGACGACGTGTTCAAGTCGTCCGACTACCGGTTGAGCCCGTTCGAACTCGAGAGCGTGCTGATCGAGCATCCGGCGATCGCCGAGGCGGCCGTCGTGCCGAGCCCCGACCCCGTGCGGCTGTCGGTGCCGAAGACTTTCATCATGCTGCGGCAGGGCTACGAGGAAAGCCCGGCGCTGGCACTGGAGATCTTCCGTTTCTCGCGCGAGAAGCTCGCGCCGTACAAGCGGATCCGCCGCCTGCAGTTCGCGGAGCTGCCGAAGACGATCTCGGGGAAGATCCGTCGCGTCGAGCTGCGCCGCCGCGAGATCGAGCGTGGCGACGATGCGTCTGCGCGGATGCCCGGCGAATACTGGGAAGAAGATTTTGCCGCGGAACTGAAGTGACGTGACCGCGGGCCGCGCGCGCCGCATGTCGCGGCCGCCGCCCGCAGCCGAATTGAACCGGCCGCGCGGCGATATCGCGCTTCGCGGCCCTCTGCAAGGAGATTGGATCGATGAACGCGAATTCGAAAGACGTGCCGACGGTCAAGCTGCTGATCGACGGCGCCTTCGTCGAGTCCGCCACGAACGAGTGGCGTGACATCGTCAACCCGGCGACGCAGCAGGTGCTCGCGCGCGTGCCGTTCGCGACCGTCGCGGAAGTCGACGCGGCCGTGCAGGCCGCGCACACCGCGTACGCGACGTGGAAGAACACGCCGATCGCCGCGCGCATGCGCATCATGCTGAAGTTCCAGGATCTCGTGCGCACGAACCAGCAGCGCATCGCCAAGACGCTGACGGCCGAGCAGGGCAAGACGATTCCCGATGCCGAAGGCGACATCTTCCGCGGTCTCGAAGTGGTCGAGCACGCGTGCTCGATCGGTTCGCTGCAGCTCGGCGAATTCGCCGAGAACGTCGCGGGTGGTGTGGATACCTACACGCTGCGCCAGCCGCTCGGCGTGTGCGCGGGCATCACGCCGTTCAACTTCCCCGCGATGATTCCGCTGTGGATGTTCCCGATGGCGATCGTGTGCGGCAACACGTTCGTGCTGAAGCCGTCGGAACAGGATCCGCTGTCCACGATGGAGCTCGTCGAGCTCGCGGTCGAGGCCGGCGTACCGAAAGGGGTACTGAACGTCGTGCACGGCGGCAAGGAAGTCGTCGACGCGATCTGCACGCATCCGCTCGTGAAGGCGATCTCGTTCGTCGGCTCGACGGCGGTCGGCACGCACGTGTACAACCTCGGCAGCGCGAACGGCAAGCGCGTGCAGTCGATGATGGGCGCGAAGAACCACGCGGTCGTGCTGCCCGACGCGAACCGCGAGCAGGCGATCAACGCGCTCGTCGGCGCGGGCTTCGGCGCGGCCGGCCAGCGCTGCATGGCGACGTCGGTCGCGGTGCTCGTCGGCAACGCGCGCGACTGGCTGCCGGACATCGTGGCGAAGGCGAAGGCGCTGAAGGTCAATGCGGGCGCGGAAGCCGGCACGGACGTCGGGCCGGTCGTGTCGAAGGCCGCGAAGGAACGCATCCTGTCGCTGATCGACGCAGGCGTGAAGGAAGGCGCGAAGCTCGAACTCGACGGCCGCGACGTGACGGTGACCGGCTACGAACAGGGCAACTTCGTCGGCCCGACGATCTTCTCGGGCGTGAAGACGAACATGTCGGTCTACACGCATGAAATCTTCGGGCCCGTGCTGGTCGTGATGGAAGCCGACACGCTCGATGAAGCGATCGCGCTCGTCAACGCGAACCCGTTCGGCAACGGTGTGGGCCTGTTCACGCAGAGCGGGGCGGCCGCCCGCAAGTTCCAGAGCGAAATCGACATCGGCCAGGTCGGCATCAACATCCCGATCCCGGTGCCCGTGCCGTTCTTCAGCTTCACGGGTTCGCGCGGCTCGAAGCTCGGCGATCTCGGCCCGTACGGCAAACAGGTCGTGCAGTTCTACACGCAGACCAAGACGGTCACCGCGCGCTGGTTCGACGACGACACGACGGCCGGCCCGGTGAATACGACGATCCGGCTGCATTGAGCGGCGGAGGACACGAACATGAAAATCGGTTTTATCGGCCTCGGCCATATGGGTGCGCCGATGGCGCTGAACCTGCTGAAAGCAGGCCATGAAGTACATGCGTTCGACCTGAGCGCCGATGCGTTGCGCGCCCTGCAGGACGCCGGTGCGCAGGTGGCTGCATCGCCGCGCGATGCGGCATCGGGTGCGACGTTCGTCATCACGATGCTGCCGGCCGCACCGCATGTGCGCTCGGTGCTGTCCGGCGAGAACGGCGTGCTCGCCGGCCTCGGCGCGGGCGCGACCGTGATCGATTCGAGCACGATCGACCCGGCGAGCGCGCAGGCGTTCGGCGCGCTCGTGCGCGAGCACGGCGGCGCGTTCGTCGATGCGCCCGTGTCGGGCGGCACCGGCGGCGCGGCGGCCGGCACGCTGACCTTCATGGTCGGCGGCAGCGATGCGGATTTCGAGCGCGTGAAGCCCGTGCTCGCCGGCATGGGCAAGAACATCGTGCACTGCGGCGCGACGGGCATGGGGCAGGTCGCGAAGGTCTGCAACAACCTCGTGCTCGGCATCTCGATGGCGGCCGTGTCGGAGGCGATGTCGCTGGGCGTCGCGCTCGGCATCGACCCGAAGGTGCTCGCCGGCATCGTCAACACGTCGACGGGCCGCTGCTGGAGCTCGGATACGTACAACCCGTATCCGGGCGTGATCGATACCGCACCGTCGTCGCGCGGCTACTCGGGCGGCTTCGGTACCGACCTGATGCTGAAGGATCTCGGTCTCGCGAACGACGCCGCGAAGCAGGCCCGCCAGCCTGTCTATCTGGGCGCACTCGCGCAGCAGCTGTACCAGACGATGAGCAGCCGTGGCGACGGTCAGCTCGATTTCTCGGCGGTGATCCGCCTGTATCAACCGGCAACGAAGAAGGACGCGTGATGATCGAACTGGACTACGTCGACGACGGCGCGATCGCGTGCGCGACGCTCAAGCGTCCGCCCGCGAACGCCTTTACCGCCGACGGGCTGCAGCAACTGCAGGCAACCGTCGCCGAACTGAATGCGAATCCGCGCGTGCGCGCGCTGGTGATTACGGGCGACGGCCCGAAGTTCTTCAGCGCGGGCGCCGACCTGAACACGTTCGCCGAAGGCGACCGCGCGGTTGCACGCGCGATGGCATCGCGCTTCGGCGCGGCGTTCGAGGCGCTGCACGACGCGCGCGTCGTGACGATTGCGGCGATCAACGGCTACGCGATGGGTGGCGGTCTCGAATGCGCGCTCGCGTGCGACCTGCGGATTGCCGAGACGCATGCGCAGATGGCGCTGCCCGAGCCGTCGGTCGGTCTGCTGCCGTGCGGGCTCGGCACGCAGACGCTGCCCTGGCTCGTCGGCGAAGGCTGGGCGAAGAAGATCATCCTGACCGGTGCACGTGTCGATGCGGCCACCGCGCTGCGGATCGGCCTCGTCGAGGACGTCGTGGAGTCGGGTGCGGCGCGCGATGCGGCGCTGGCGCTCGCACGCAACGTCGCGCGGCAGAGCCCGCACGCGGTCGCGTACAGCAAGGAGCTGATCGGCCTCGCGCGCCGCGGCGTGCCGCGTAGTGCGGCGCTCGCGGTCGAACGCGAACGCTTCGTCGACCTGTTCGAGACGAACGATCCGCGCGAAGGCGTGGCCGCGTTCCTCGGCAAGCGCGCGCCGCAGTGGCACACCGATGGAGAGTCGCAACGATGAGCACGCCGGTCATGAATCACGACGCGTTCGCGGAGCAGGCCCCCGAGGTGCTGTTCCGCGTGGTGAACCGCGTGGCGCTGATCACGCTGAACCGGCCGGCGGCGCTCAACGCGCTGTCGTACGCCATGATCGGCGAGCTGGCCGCGCTGCTCGAGCGCTGCCGTGACGACGACCAGATCGTCGCGGTCGTGCTGCGGGGCGCCGGCGAGAAGGGCTTCTGCGCGGGCGGTGACGTGCGCGCGCTGTACAAGATGGTCGCGCAGCGCGAAACCTGGCTGCCGTTCTTCGTCGACGAATACCGGCTCGACTACGCGATCCACACGTTCCCGAAGCCGGTGGTCGCGCTGATGGACGGCGTGACGATGGGCGGTGGCATGGGCCTCGCACAGGGCGCGGCGCTGCGCGTCGCGACCGAGCGCAGCAAGATCGCGATGCCGGAGACGCGCATCGGCCTTGTGCCGGACGTCGGCGCGACGCATTTCCTGTCGCGCATGCCGGTCGAACTCGAACTGTACGTCGGGCTGACCGGCGCGATGCTGTCGGGCGCCGACGCGCTGACCGCGAAGCTCGCGGATCTGTGCGTGCCGTCCGCGTGGCTCGACACGTTCGAGACGCGCATCGAAAGCGTCAAGTGGGAAGGTGATGCGTTGCCGCTGCTGCGCAAGGTATTCGAGCCGCCGTGCAACGTCGTGCCGCATGCGGCGCTCGACAGCCAGATGCCGTGGATCGTGCGTCACTTCGACAAGCGCTCGACCGTCGAGCGGATCGTCGCGACGCTGATGCAGGATCTCGCCCGCGAGGAACTGTCGCGCGAGCACCGTCAATGGCTGCAGGCGACGCTCGATGCGCTCACCGGCCACTCGCCGACGATGCTGTACGTGACGCGCGAGGCGCTGCTGCGCGGCCGCCAGATGACGCTGGCCGAATCGTTCCGGATGGAGCTCGGCATCGTTGCGCGCGCGATCGAGGAAGGCGACTTCTGCGAAGGCGTGCGCGCGCATCTCGTCGACAAGGATCGCAAACCGCGCTGGGCGCCCGCGTCGCTCGTCGAACTACGCGCCGAACGCGTGCGGCATTTCCTCACGTCGCCGTGGAAGCTGTTCGCGCATCCGCTGGCGGCGTTGGGCGCGGATTGAACGGCCGACACGCGGCCGGCAACCTGCAAGGCGGCGCATGCTTCGGCATGCGCCGTTTTTCTTTTTCGAGGTCGGCACGTATCCAGCGCCGCATATGCGATGACGCGCATTACCATCAGCCGCTTGAAATCACAACCGCCGGGAATAGACGAAAATCTCAATAATCATTTACCCATTCGAGCGCGGTGGGCGAGGGGTTCGACTTGTCGCGGAATCTGAAAAGCCATTAATATCATCAAACAAAATTTGATTGTCAGTTTGATGATTTAAAGTCGCCTTATCGAAGGCGTGCATGAAAATGCCGCTATTCGATCAAGATCCGAGGCAAGCATGAGACGAAGGGGCTATTCCGTCCGTGGTGCACGGGCTGAGGCGCTGAGCCATGCCGGATGCGCAGGCTGCGCGAGATGAATCACGAGTTCGGCTATCGGTCGGGGCATCTATAGGCGTCCGGGTTCGTGGCTGTTGCTCGATTGGCGGCATTCGTGCATCAACGGTTTTTCCTGATGGATTCGTCGCGTACTCGGCGTTTCGACGTGAGTTGACACGCCTGTCATCGCGCCTTGACTGGATTCGTGAATAACGGGTGATCGAGTCCGGAATAATCGCGTGATCTGTTTTCGAGCCTGAAATTTCATTTCAACTACTTCAAATTACATTTCCATGTGGATTTGCCGAAGCCTGACCGGCGGCCGGGGCGCTGCCCGATGAAGACGCTCGCGTATCTCGCCTGCCTGACCGCGGTCGGGCTGGTACTGCGGTATGCGGGCGTCCCGCATGGCCTGCTGCTCGGCGCGATTCTCGCCGCGTCGATCGCGACCAGCCGGTTCGGTTTCGCGCCCAGGCTGCGCTTTGGCCTCGAGTTCGTGCAGATCGTGCTCGGCACGGCGACCGGTTTGATGTTCCGGTCGTGGGACACGCAGATGGTCGTCTCGATCGTGCCGAGCCTGGGCGTGCTGCTCGTGTGCCTGACCGTGCAGATTGCGGTCGGCAGTCTTTGGCTGTCCCGCGTCTCGCGCTGGAACCTGGCCGATTCACTGCTGGCCGTCTATCCCGGCGCACTGGCCGCGGTATTTGACCTGCTGGAATCCGAGCGCGCGTCGGCCAAGGTGATCGTCGTGCATCTCGTGCGGCTCCTGTCGATCACGGTCTTGGTCAGTTGTTTCATTCCGGCGCAGGTGGGCGCGCCGCAGCCAGTGGCTGTCGCTGCGCTGCCGGTCGGGACGTTGCTGGCGCTGACCGGGTTGGTGGCGCTGTGCGTGTTGGTCGGGCGGGCGTTGCTCGGGCTCGGTATTCCGGCACCGTTCATGATCACGGCCATCGTGCTGGCCGGCGTGTTCGTGCGAGCGGGATGGCTGCATGACTTCGAGGTGCCGGCGTGGTGTGTCGATGCGGCGTCGGTCATCCTGGGCGCGCTGATCGGCGCGCAGTTCAGGCAGATCACGCTGGCGGAAGGGCTGCGATACGGCCGCACCGGGCTCGCATGCATCGCGCTGATGCTGATGGGGGCCGGTGCGTTCGCGTGGGGGATGGCGCGGCTATCCGGCTACGGGGTGCTGCCGCTGTGGCTCTCGTATGCGCCCGGCGCCATCGAGACGATCACGATCGTCGCCTACGGCGGCGGGTTGAACGTCGTGTTCGTGCTGTCTCATCATCTGACACGGCTGGTCGTGCTGCACTTCGCGCCGGCGGCGCTCGCCCGCGCGCGCCGCCGGCGCATGCTGGCGATCGACGGCGGCAACGCGAAATAGCGCGGGCAGGGCGGAGTGTCGCGCGTGCCCGTGCGGGCGCGGCGCGATCCCTGGCGCCGTGCGCCGTCCCGCCTACCGCTCGATCATCGGCGGAATCGCCTGCGCGAACGCGTCGATCACACAACGCGTCTTGCGCGGCAGGTAGCGCGTCTTCGGCCAGAGCGCGTGGATGTCGCCTTCGCAGACGAAGCAGCGGTCGAGCACGACCGTCATCTCGCCGCGTTTCACGTAGTGATCGAGCAGCCAGCTCGGCAGCCACGCGATCCCGAACCCCGATGCGCCGGCTGCCGCGATCGCCTGCACGTCGTCGAAACTGAGCTGGTGCGGCATGTCGATCCGTACCGTCGAACCGTCCGGCGCGCGCAGGTCCCACGGTTGAACCACACCCGAGCGGGAATACGCGATCGTCCGGTGGTGCTTCAGATCGTCGAGCGTCTTCGGCATCCCGTAGCGGGCGAGATACGACGGCGCCGCGCCGAGGCTGCCGTATTGCGTGCCGAGCCGCCGCACCGCGAGGCTCGTGCTGTCCGCGAGCGTGCCGATCCGCACTGCGAGGTCGATGCCTTCCTCGACGAGATCGACGAAGCGGTCGGTGATCGACACGTCGATCCGCAGATGCGGATAGGTGCGCGCGAGGTCGAGCACGACGGGCGTCACGCAGTGGTGCCCGAACGCGAGCGGCACGCTCAGGCGCAGCTTGCCGCGCGGCTCGTTGCGGCCGCAGTCGAGGTCGGCTTCCGCCGCCTCCAGTTCCGCGAGCGCGCGCACGCAGCGGTCGTAGTACGCCTGGCCGTCGTCGGTCAGGCTCTGGCTGCGCGTCGTGCGCTGCAGCAGCCGCGCGCCGAGCCGCTTCTCGAGCCGCGCGACCGCCTTGCCGACGGCCGAACGCGTCATGTCGAGCCGCTCCGCGGCGAGCGCGAAGCTGCCCGATTCCACTACCTGGACGAAGGTCGTCACGCCGTCGAGTCTGTCGATCATGGAAGGGTGCGTTGATTGAGTCCTGCAGTTCCCCAGTCTGGAGAAGCAGCTGCGTCAATGGGGATGGAAATTCTCACTATAGTACCGATTCCCGTCCAGCGTGCGTCGCCGGCCGCACGCGGCGAATCCTTCTCACCTGGAGGCGCGCGGCCCGTTGCCGGGCCACGGCGCAATACGCATGACGCTATCCGACTCCCGCAGGAATGCGGTCGCGCTCGCGGCCGTCTGTCTCACGTCGCTGATGTTCGGCCTCGAAATCTCGAGCGTGCCGGTGATCCTGCCGACGCTCGAACACGTGCTGCACGGCGATTTCAACGGCATGCAGTGGATCATGAACGCGTACACGATCGCGTGCACGACCGTGCTGATGGCGGCCGGCACGCTCGCCGACCGGTTCGGCCGCAAGCGCGTGTACGTGATCGGCACCGTGCTGTTCGGTGCGACGTCGCTGCTGTGCGGGCTCGCGCCGAACGTGCCGGTGCTCGTCGCGGGCCGGCTGCTGCAGGGCGCGAGCGGCGGCGCGATGCTGATCTGCCAGATTGCCGTGCTGTCGCACCAGTTCCGCGAGGGCCGCGAGCGCAGCCGCGCGTTCGGGATCTGGGGGATCGTGTTCGGCATCGGGCTCGGTTTCGGGCCGATCGTCGGCGGCGCGATCGTCGCGCTGGCAAGCTGGCCGTGGGTGTTTCTGGTCCATGCGCCACTCGCGGCCATCGCGCTCGTGATGATCGGCGGCGCGGTGCAGGAGTCGAGCGATCCGCACGCGGGCTCGCTCGACGTGGCGGGCATCGTCACGCTGTCGCTCGCGGTGCTCGGCCTCGCGTTCTACATCACGCAAAGCGCGGAGCTCGGGCTCACCAGCGCCGCCGGCCTCGGCGTGCTCGGCGCGACCGTGGTGGCGCTGGCCGGCTTCTTCATCGCGGAACGCGCCAGCGCGCGGCCGATGTTCGATTTCTCGGTGTTCCGGATCCGCCCGTTCACCGGCGCGATCTTTGGCTCGATGGGGATGAACTTCAGCTTCTGGCCGTTCATGATCTACCTGCCGATCTGGTTCCAGGTCGCGCTCGGCTACGACAGCGTGACGGCCGGCCTCGCGTTGCTCGCGTACACGTTGCCGACGCTGGTCGCGCCGCCGTTCGGCGAACGTCTCGCGTTGCGCTACGGGCCGGGCGTCGTGATCCCGGGCGGCCTGTTCACGATCGCGGCGGGTTTCGCGTTGATGCGGATCGGCAGCGCGGCCGACCATGCGAGCTGGATCACGATGCTGCCTGGCTGCGTGATCGCCGGCATCGGGCTCGGGCTCACGAACACGCCGGTGACCAACACGACGACGGGCGCGGTGCCGAGCTCGCGGGCGGGGATGGCGTCGGGCATCGACATGAGCGCGCGGATGATCTCGCTCGCGCTGAACATCGCGGCGATGGGCTTCGTGCTGGTCGCGGGGATCGTCGCGAGCCTGAAGGCCGGTGTCGCGGGCACGATCGGCGACGCGGCGCTGCGCCGGCTCGCGCAGGAAATTGCATCCGGCCGGACCGACGGGCTGCACGAGATCGCACCGGCGCTCGCGCAGGCCGACCCGACCGGCGCGGCATTGCATGCGGCGCTCGTGCACGGGTTCGGCTGGGTGATGGTGTACGGCGCGGCAGGGGTGGCCGTACTCGCGACGGCAAGCGCGGTGGCGTTCGCGCCGGCGCGGCGCGGGGCACCCGTGTGCGAATGACAGCGCGCGTGGCCGGCGCGGCCAGCCCGGCGCGCGCGCCGGTCAGGACATCCCGCCGCCGAGCGCGCGGTACAGCGTCATCTGGTTGTTGAGCCGGTCCAGCCGCGTCTGTTCGTCGGCACTTTGCGCGTCGCGCAGCCGCTGCTGCTGGTCGAGCCACGGCTGCACGGCGGTCGCACCGGCCGCGAAGCGCGCGGCGGCCAGCCGCTCGGCGCGCTGCGCCTGGGCCAGCGACAGCGCGCGCTGTTCGGCTTCGCGTTCGAGCTGCACGCGTGCCGACAGCGCGTTCTCGACTTCCGCGAGCGCCGTGTGGAGCTTCTGGCGGAACCCGACGACCGCTTCCTCGTACTGCGTCTTCGACACCTTGATCTGCAACTGCATCGTGTTCCACTGGATGAACGGCAGCGCAAGGCCGAGCCCGAGCGTGCCGACCGGATTCATCAGCACGCGCTCGAGGCTCGTGCTCGACGTGCCGGCCTGGCCGGTCAGCGTGAAGGTCGGGTAGAAGCTCGTGCGCGTCGCGTCGACGTTCGCGAGCGATTCGCGCAGCCGGAACTCCGCCGCGCGCAAGTCGGGGCGCCGGCCGAGCAGGCTGGCCGGCAGGCCGGCCGCGACCTCCGGCGGTGCCGCGACGGGCAGTGCCGAAGGTTCGGCCGCGCGTTGCTGCGGCGGCCGGTCGAACAGGATCGCGAGTGCGTGACGGTTCTCGGTGCGCTGCTGGATCAGGCGGGTCTGCGCGGCGCGTTGCGCGGCGAGGCTCTGTTCGGCTTGCGCCAGGTCGAGCCCCGACACGGCGCCGGCCGTGTGCCGTGACCGGACGACCGCGAGCGTGCGTACCGCATAGGCGATGTTTGCGTCGCCGAGCGCGATCTGACGGTTCAGATAGCCGATCTGCCAGTACAGCGATGCGGTCGTGCCGATCAGCGACAGCCGTGCGGCTTCGAGATCGGCGGCGGTCGCGTCGGCTTCCCAGCGCGCGGCGTCGCGCAGCGCGGCCAGTCGGCCCCACAGGTCGATTTCATAGCTGAGCGAAACGTTCGCGCCGCTCGATCGGCTCATCTGGTGCGTATCGAGCGTGCGCGACACGGCGCCGTTCGCGCCGAGCGACACGGTGGGCGTCAGGTTCGTATTCGCGAGGCCGGCCTGCAGTTGTGCGCGGTACACGCGGATCGCTGCGATCGCGAGATCGTTGTTGGCGCGCAGCGCATCGTCGATCAGCGCGTCGAGTTGCGGATCGCCGAAGCTGCGCCACCAGTCGCGCGTCGTGGCCGGCGCGTCGGCGGAAACCGGCGCCGCCCAGTTCGCCGGCATCGCGACGGCGGGCAGCGGCTCATGGCGCGCGCCCGCACAGCCGGCGAGCAGCGCGGCCGCGCACGCGAAGGCGCCCAGGCGGTGAAGCGGTGAGGAATGCGTCATGGCGGGCCTTGCGTCAGTCGCGCGCGAGCGCATCGATCGGATCGAGCCGCGATGCATTGCGCGCGGGCATGAAGCCGAATATCACACCGGTGAGCGTCGAGCAGACGAACGCGGTCACGATCGCGCCGGCCGAGAACACCATCTTCCACTGCGCGACGAACATCGAGAACAGCGCGCCGAGCCCGAACGACAGCGCGATGCCGATCGTGCCGCCGAGCAGGCAGACGAGCACGGCCTCGACGAGAAACTGCTGCAGGATGTCGGACTGGCGCGCGCCGACCGCCATCCGGATACCGATTTCGCGCGTGCGCTCGGTGACCGACACCAGCATGATGTTCATCACGCCGATCCCGCCGACGACGAGCGAAATCACGGCGATCAGCGACAGCAACAACGTGAGCGACTGCCCGGTCTTCTCGACGGTCTTCACCACGCTGTCCATGTTGTACGTGAAGAAGTCCTTGCGGCCGTGGCGCTGCGTCATCAGCTTTTCGAGGCTTTTCTCGGCGGCGGCGCTCGGTTGCCCATCGCGTACGCGCACGGTGATGCTGTCGAGATAGCGTTGCCCGAACAGGCGCCCGCTCGCGGTCGTGTACGGCACCCACACGTTCAGGCTCTTCACGCTGCCGAACGCGCTTTTCTTGTCGGCCGTCACGCCGATCACGACGCACGGCACGTTGTCGACCAGGATCACTTCGCCGATCGGGTTGCGCGTCGCGCCGAACAGCTTGCGGCGCGTGTTCTGGTCGATCACGGCCACCTGCACCTGGCGGCGTACCGCGTCCTCGTCGAACGCGACGCCCAGCGCGAAGCGCATCCCGCGGGCCTGGAAGAAGCGGTCGCCGACGCCGCTCACGAGCGCGTTCACGTCGATGTTGCGGTAGCGCAGCAGCAGCGTGCGCGACGTTTCGGGCGTCGCGCTGTCGACGTACGGCTGCTCGGCGAGCGCGGCGACGTCGGCGGGCACGAGCGTCTGGATCGCGTCGGCGCGGCTGTCGCCCCAGTCGGTGCCCGGATAGATGTTGATCGTGTTCGTGCCGATGCTGCCGATCTCGTCGAGCATGTAGCGCTTCGCGCCTTCGCCGATCGCGACGATCGACACGACCGACGTGATGCCGATGATGATGCCGAGCATCGTCAGCAGCGTGCGCAGCCGGTGCGACACGAGCGCGATCCATGCCATCCGGCAGGCCTCGGCGAAGCGGCCGGAGCCGGCCGTGAAGCGGCGCGTGCGCGTGCCGGTGCCGGTGTCGGCATGCACATCGGCGTCGACAGCCGCGGGCGGCGGTGTGTCACGGTGATCGCGGGCGGGTAGCGCGCTGGCCTCTGCTTCGCTCGCTTCCACTGCGTCGACACCTGCTTCCGCGAGCGCTTCCGCATAGTGTCGATTCGGCCGGTCGGCGACGATCTCGCCGTCGCTGATCTCGATGATGCGCCGCGCGTGGCGCGCGACGGCCTTGTCGTGCGTGACGATGACGATCGTATGGCCGAGCGCGTTCAGCTCGTGCAGGATGCGGATCACGTCCTGGCCGCTTTTCGTGTCGAGCGCGCCGGTCGGTTCGTCGGCGAGGATCACGTGGCCGCCGTTCATCAGCGCGCGCGCGATGCTCACGCGCTGCTGCTGGCCGCCGGACAGTTGACCGGGACGATGGTGCGCGCGATCCGCGAGCCCGAGGCGCGCGAGCAGCTCGCGTGCGCGTGCATGCCGCTCCGCGCGCGGGGTGCCGGCATAGATCGCGGGCATTTCGAGGTTAGCGACCGCGTCAACGTGCGGCAGCAGGTGATAGCGCTGGAACACGAAGCCGAAGTGTTCGCGGCGCAGTTGCGCGAGCTCGTCACTGTCGAGCATGTGCGTGTCGCGGCCGCCGACCGTGTAGGTACCTTCGCTCGGATGATCGAGGCAACCGAGGATGTTCATCAGCGTCGACTTCCCGGAGCCCGACGCGCCGACGATCGCGACGATCTCGCCCGCGTGGATCGACAGGTTGACGTTGTTCAGGACAACGACATCCTTGTCGCCGGCCGGAAAGCGTCGTGTGACGGCAGCGAGTTTCAGCAGGGGCTGGCTCATCGTCACACCACGTCCGCCAGCGGCGCATGGTCGTCCCCGGCCACTTCGCCGATCACGACACGTTCGCCGTCCTTCAGGCCGTTCAGCACTTCGACGCGCACGTTGTTGTTGATGCCGATGCGGATGTTGCGCGTTTCCGTGCTGCCGTCGGCACGCAGCACGCGCACCGCATAGGTGCCGTCCTTGCGTTTTTCGCCGAGCGCGGCGGCCGGAATGCTCAGCGCGTTGCGAGCGTTGCCGAGCACGATGTTGACTTGAGCGGTCATCGAGATGCGCAACCGATGCTCGGGATTCGGCACTTCGAACAGCGCGTTGTAGAACACGGCCGAATTCGGCTTCGTGCCGCCGCCCGCGCCGCCGCCGAGCGGGCTCTGCGCTTCGGCGTAGTTCTGCGGCGCCGGCTCGATCGCGCGCAGCTTGCCGTAGTGACGCTTGTCCGGTTCGCCGAGGATCGTGAAATACGCGGTCTGGCCGCCACTCACGCGGATCACGTCGGCTTCCGACACCTGTGCCTTCACGGTCATCGTGTCGAGATCGGCGAGCTTCAGGATCACCGGCGCCTGTTGCTGCGCGATCACGGTCTGGCCTTCCTGCGTGACGACCGCGACGACCTCGCCGTTGATCGGCGCGACGATGCGCGTGTAGCCGAGATTGGCCTGCGCGGTCTCGATCTGGATGCGGGCCGAGCGAATCTGCGCGGCGAGCGACGCGAGTGTCGCGCGCTGCACGTCGAGCGTCGCGCGGGCGGCTTCGAACGATTCGCGCGATGTCGCGTCGTCGGGCAGCATCGCCTGCTGGCGCTTGAACGCGAGTTCCGCCTGCGTGAGTTGTGCGGCGGTCGATTGCTGCTGCGCGCGCAGGCTTTCTTCGCTGGCGCGCGCCTGGCGCAGCGCGTTTTCCGAGATCACGGGATCGATCTCGGCAAGCCACTGGCCCTTCGTGACCTTGTCGCCGAGCTTGACCTTCAGCGACTTCAACTGCCCCGACACCTGCGCACCGACGTCGACCTGCCTGAATGCCTGCAGCGCACCGGTGGCGAGCACCGCGTTCTCGAGATCGCCGCGCGAGACGGGCGCGGACAGGTATTGCGGATGCTTGTCGGGCGCGCACGCCTTCAGCGTGACGCCGGCGGCGATCGCGACGATGGCAACGGAAGTCAGCACGATGCGCCGGCGGCGAGGGTTCTTCTGAGTCATGAGCGTGCGGCAAGGATGAAGCGATGCCGGCGATGCGTGCGGCCGGGCGGGACGATCCGGTCGGCGTCGCATGTCGGGCAGGGTGCCCGCGACGGCATCCGCGTACGCATCGCGCGGCCGTGCCGGATCGAATCAGCCGCTCATGGTAAGGGAGGACATCACGCCAAATCGTGTGGAAATTGTGCTGAATTGTGCGAGCGCCGCCCCGGAGCGGGGGCCGGGCGGCGTCATTGTGGCGATCTGTGAAAAGGCCGGGCGAAGGCTCGTGAGCGTGTTGCGGCCTACATTCAGGTGCGTTAACGCTGCGCGGCGACGAGCGCCATCATCGGCCGGTCGCGTGCCTCGTCGAGCGCGGGCAGCGCATCGACCTGCGCCTGCGTCGGCCTCCATTCGTCCCGGTGCGTGAGCGTGAAGCCGCTGCCGATCGGCAGGTTCACGAGCGTGCCGAGCGTGCGGTGCTGCTTGACGACGCCGGACGCAAGCCGGTCGGTCACGCGTTCGGTTTCACGCTGGTGTCGAGCCTCGTGCGGGCAGGGTGCGCGGTGCCGCGCGCCCGATCCCCGAGCTTACGCGCGCTGCCCGCCCGAGTCGATCCGGCGTTGCGTGTCGGCGTCGACGATGTCGCGGATCGCGCTGAACAGCGGTGCGGCGTCGGTATAGCGGCGGCCGTAGCCGAGATTGAACGCGTAGTCGAAATCGGGCGGATTGCTGCCCTGGTTGTGCTGCAGGATCGTCTCCAGCTTGTCGAGCGCCTTCGCCGCGCGTGCTTCCGGCGTAGCCGCCGCGTCGTATTCATCCCACAGCGCGATGATCTCGTCGCGTGGCCCGGGATCGAGCGATGCGGTCAGCGTCAGCAGGTCGTCGCGTTCGTGCGCGCTTTTGTCAGGATGCGCGGCCTGTTCGATTGCGGGGATGTCGCCGTGCAGCGCCTCGCCGAGATCGTGGACGACGCACAGTTTCAGCAGTTTCAGCGCGTCGATGCCGGGCAGCGCGTCGGCGAACACGAGCGCCATCAGGCACAGCCGCCAGCTGTGCTCGGCCGTGCTTTCCGCGCGCCCGGACGACGTATAGCCGCTGCGCAGCACGTCCTTGAGGCGTTCGGCTTCGCGCAGGAAAGCGAGCCGTGCGTGGATCGTATCGGAGTTCATGGTCGGTTTCCGTGCGATGAGCCGTCAAGCGTAATGCGGCGGTGCGCGGTTCGTCCACGCATGAAATATGCGTGGCATGCGCGGGATCGGGCGCGCTTTGTCGCGCGCCTACTTCGCGAACAGTCCGGCCCAGCAGAACAGGGCGAAGAAGCCGATCTGAACCAGGACGATCAGGCTGAACAGGTAGGGCCGGCTGCGGCGCGGCACGCGCCTGCCGCCGGCGTTGGCCACGCCCGAGCGAAGCGCGATCAGCACGCCGGCGCCCAGATAGAGCATGAGCGAGACGATCACGAGTTCTCGCACGACCAGCCTCAGCATGGGGCATGTCCCGTGGCCGTGCCGCCATGCACGTCGGCATCTTCTGCATCGCGTGCGCGGCACGTCGAAGTCCGCCGCGCCGCTGCCGGCATGCGGTTCTTGGTTGCGATCCGGCGATTACGCATCCTCAAGCGTCTCCACGAGCCGTGCGGCCGAGCCATCGGACAGCGTCATCCGCGTCCACCTGCACATGCTGCCGCGGATCGGCACGACCTGCGACGCATTCGCGCCGGTGTCGAATTCGACGCTCGGCGGCCCCGCATGGTCATGCCAGCCGAGCGTGTCGAGTGCGGCTTCCATGCGGACGATCTCCGGGCTCGCGTAGCGCCACAGCGACGTGCCGAGCAGCATCGACAGCGGCGGTGAGAATTCGGCTGCACGTGCCGAAGATGAAGCGAGCAGGCGGTGCGTGAGGTCGCACACGAGATGCATGCGGCCCGCGCTGCCCGAGACGAGCCGCGCGAGCGCGTAGTCGCCCGCGGAATCGAGGCGCGCGGCGAGCAGCCGCTCGGCCGTCGCGCGCTCGTCGGGCGACATCTGCTGGCGGCCGGCTTCCCAGCGGGAGATCGTCGATTGCGCGACGCCGAACAGGTCGGCCGCATGGCTTTGCTTGACGCGGTGCAGCGCGCGCCAGCGCTTGAGTTGCGGGCCGAGCGCGGACGGATGAAGCGAAGGGTCACGCATGTCGATGCGCCTCGTTCGGGCGTCGGCCGGGTGCCATGACGGACGGGGCCGATCTAGAACCCGCCGATTGGCCGGTCCTTGAACGAAAAATACGCGACCGGCAGCAGCAGGACCCCGCCCAGCACGAGCACGCCGTCGGCTGCCACGGTGACCGGCGTGGCCAGGATCCGGAGCCCCTTCGCGAAGGCGGACGGCGCTTCGTCGATGCCGACCGTATAGCGCTCGTTGAACGGTTGTGCGGTGCCGTCCGGTTTCAACGTGAAGCCTTCGGTGGAATAGCGCTTGCCGACGACGTTGCCGTCGAGTTCGAGCCGGTCGCGCCAGTTCCTGAAGCCGTCGGCGGTTGCCGCCTGACGCTCGTCGTCCGGCGCATCCTTCGACAGCACGGTGTCGTACTGGCCGGTCACGTCGCTGCCGTCGGCGCGGAAGCTGATGAACGACGTATGCAGCGATTTGCGATAGCTGGCCGCCAGCACCGGGCGCAGCTTGTCCGGCAGATCGAAGATGTAGTGATAGCGTTCGCCCAGCACCACCAGCTTCTTGCCGTCTTTCGTGATCATGAAAGCGGAAACGTGCTCGACGTAGGGCTCGTCGTGGTTCTCGTACAGCGCCCGGGTGAAACAGCCCGACAGCGCGAGGCTGCTCGCGGCCACGCCGGCGGCCAGTAGGCGCCGGCGCGTGATCGATGTGCTCATTTCTTGTGGTCCCGTCTGATGCGGTTTGGCTCAGCGGCTTTCGCCCTCGGAAGCCGGATTCTCGCGTATCCGCCGCGCGTTGTCGAACGGGAAATCTGCCTCGGCAGGGGCCGGCCGGCCCTGTCCATGCCGTGCCGACAACGTTTTCGTCACGCTTTCAACCGTCACCGCCATATCTTATTATTTGGCCGGTGCGGAGGCGTACCGGCCGCCATCGGTCATGTCGAGGCATGACGCGCCGGTACGAATTACCGCATTTTGACCGATACGTCGCACGACGCTCGGTTGAAACGGCAGGAAACGCGTGACCAGCGCGTTTCCCGAAAAAATGACGAGAGGGCGCGATGGTACGACTGGTCTTGCTGCTGCTGGGTATCGAATATCTGCGCACCCGCTGGCGCGGGCTGACCGTGTTCGGCTGGGTGTGGGTCGTCGCGGGTGGCGTGATCTTCGTCGATGCGCTCGACGGCGCGCTGCACTTTCCGATCCAGATCTTTGCGTGGCTGTTCCTGATCGAGGGGCTCGCGACGCTCGCGGTGGCCGGCAGCGGCGTCGGCGGTCAGCGCATCCTGCGCTACGTCAAGGGGATCGCGGTCGTGGTCGCCGCCGGGCTCGTGTTTGCGGGCCATCACCACGGCCATTTCCTGCTGTCGATGATCTTCGGCACGCTGTTCCTCGTCGACGGGCTGCTGCAGTGCACTTCCGCGTGGATGGTGCGCTATCGCCGCTGGAACGTCGCCTTCGCATGGGGTGTCGTCGAGATCCTGCTGGCGATCTTCTTCTACCAGCCGTACCCGACGCACTACGTGGGCACCGTGCCGTACTGCCTTGGCCTGCTGCTGATGTTCGGCGGGATGCACATGCTGAGCCTCGCCGCGCGCGTGCGGCGGCTGACGCGTAATCCGGCGTTCGCGACGTCGCCGGCGCCGGCGCTCGCACCCGATCTCGACGATGTGCGCGACACGCCGCATTTCGCGCAATCCGAATGGGACGGCCCGCCCGCCGACGGCGAGCATGCGCTCACCGTGCACGTGTGGACGCCGACCGGCACGTCGAAGGCCGAAGCGCAGCGCTATCCGGTGATCGACCGCTATATCGCGGCGGTGGACGTCAACGGTGTGATCTCGACAGGGCACGCGGCGCTGGAGTCGCCGGAGGGCATCTATATCAGCCTGTATCCGGGCGTCGAAATCGATCGTTCTCCGGACGAATTCACGCGCATCCTGCGCGCGACGCGCGAAAACGACGTGCCGGGCCTGTTCCAGCCCGACTACGCGACCGAGTCGAAGGCGTGGTGTCCGTCGACCGTGCGGGTGCGGATCCGCAACTATGATCCGGCGAAGCTGGACGCGTTCTGGTCGTCGTACCGGCAGAACGTGACGTACAACCTCACGCATCGCAACTGCTCGAGCACCGTGTCGAATGCGCTCGAAGCCGCGCTCGACGGCGCGGTGTGGCGGCTGAAAGGCACGCGTGCCGGGTGGGGCGCGTTCGTGCGGCTGCTGCTCACGCCCGAGCTGTGGGTCGCCGCGCAGATCCGCAAGCGCGCGGTGACGATGGCGTGGACCCCCGGTCTCACGCTCGACTATGCGCGCGCGCTCAGCATGCTTGCCGACCCGCGGCCGTTCGCGTGGTGGAAGGTCGCGCGCTCGGCCGTGAAGGCGATCATGGCGTCGCGCCGCACGTGGCGCGAGCAGGACAATGCGGCGTTGTCGCCCGGTGGACCGGAGGCGGCGTCGATGAAGTGATCGCGTGCCGCCGGACGAGGGCCCGGCGTCACAGCGGCCGCCACTACGCGGCCGCGCGATGTTGCCCGCCACGAGAACCCACCTACGCAAACAACAATGAACAAGACGAGCGCATTCCGCATCCTGATTCCCGCCGCGCTGGCGCTGACGTGCGCCGGCTTCGCACAGGCGAGCGCGGACGAAGTGCCGCGCATGAGCAACGATGTGTACCGGACGTCGGTGTCGTTCTGCTCGAACGTCGCGGCCAGCGAGAAGATCGCGTGCCAGGGCGACATGATCGCCGCGGGCAGCCGGATCGTCGCGGCGATCGGCGGCCTGCCGCCGGCCTCCGCCACGTCGATCGACGAAGGCGCGCGCAACAAGCTGCCGGCGGCGGAGCGCAAGGGGCTCGCGCCGGTCGAGCCGGGCGCGATCGACAAGGACGACGACCTTGCCGGCCTCGCCGGCATGGTGCGCCTGTGCGATGTGTACGAGTCCGAGCCGGCGTCGCGTGCGCGGCATCACGCGGCGCTGAAGCAGCAGGCGCCGGACGCCGCGCCGCGCGTCGAGGCGTTGCTGGCCGATGGGTCGACGGCCGCGCGCCAGCGCGTCAGCATCGGCGTGTGGCAGATCCTCGCGCTCGAAGGCCCCGTATCGGCCGCGCGCGCGTGCACGCAGCTGGGCGCCGGCTCGTGAGCGACGGCGTGCCGCCGGCAGGGCGGGTCGCGTCGGCCGTGTGAAGCAGCGCGCGACACGACGGTGCGTGCACGCGCCCGTGCCGAGGGACATGATTCGTCCACCTTCACATTCATGCCACGTTGCGTCGGCAACAATCGCGGGCAGATAGTCGACAATCTTGCGGCGCATCCCGCGACCGCAAGCCCTTTCCGAGGAAACGCCATGCTCAAGACGCTCGCCCGCGCCGCTGCCGCACTCGCCGTCGCTTCCGCTTCACTGCCCGCCACCGCGCAGACCAGCTACGACTACCTGTTGCTCGCCGCGTCGTGGGAGCCCGGCTTCTGCGCGTCGCACGATACGCCCGAATGCACGAACCTCGCCGGCACGTATGCGGCGACGAGCCTGTCGCTGCATGGCCTGTGGCCGAACAACTACGACGGCAACCAGCCGTTCTACTGCGGCGTGCCGCAGAGCGACATCGACCTCGACAACGCGCACCAGTGGTGCAGCATGGACGCCTACCCGATCAGCAGCGCGACCCGCAACACGCTGTCGACGTACATGCCGGGTGTCGCGTCGTGCCTCGACAAGCACGAATGGTTCAAGCACGGCACGTGCTCGAACTCGGCATCGCCCGATGCGTACTGGAACCAGGCGTCCGGGATGATCAGCCGGCTCGGCAACACGTCGTTCAACGCGTTCCTGCAGGCGAACGCGGGCAAGACGGTCACGCGCAACCAGTTGCTGTCGGCCTTCGAAGGCGCGTTCGGCAGCAATACGCGCAGCGCGGTGTCGCTGAAGTGCACGAAGACGAACGGCGTCAGCTATTTCACCGAAGCGTGGATCGCGGTGAAGACGAATGCGACCACGCAGTTCCCGAGCGCCGCATCGCTCGTGACGGACGGCAATACGCAGGGCACGTGCCCGACGTCGGGCGTGTATATCGCGAAGTAACGCGGAAGCGGGGCGGCACGCAGCGGCAGGGGCTGCGCGTGCCTGAACCCGCGCAATTCGACACGGCATCCACGCGGATGCGCGACAACTTCGGGCCGCCTGGCCAATTCGCGGCGGGTGCCCGGCTGCATCCGCGCGATCTGCGTGAATCGGCCGACGCCGTTGACCCGTCACGCTCGCGCGTACGCTTGTTGCGCTTACTCGAGCAGCCGCAACGCGTCCGCGAGCGACAGCACCGTCGTGCGTGATTCGAAGGCGGTGGCGAACAGGTGCTCGTGGACCACCGGATCCGGGTCGTAGCAGCAATCCTTGACCGTATACAGGCGGAAGTCCGCGTCGCTCGCGTGGGCGATCGACGACAGCATCACGCCCGTCGACGCGATGCCGACCATGATCAGCGAATCGACGCCTTGCTCGACCAGCCGTGCCTGCAGATCGGTGCCGAAGAACACGCTGGCGCGGTGCGCGACGATCAGCGGTTCGTCGGCCTGCCGGCCGAGCTCCGGCGACGGGCCATCGTCGATGAAGAGGCCGAGTTGCTTGATGCCCTGGCCGTTCTTGTTGCGCGGGCTGACCTCCGGATAGCCAGGGCTGAACCGGAGGTTCGCGAACCAGACGCCGATGCCGCTTGCCCGTGCCGCATCGCAGAGCCGGCGCGTATTGGCGAGCAACCCGGGCGCGACCGACGGAAACAGGCCGAGGATGTCGGTCTGGTAGTGCATGACGAGCAGCGCGGTGCTTGCCGGCACGATCGCGGGAATCGGCGCGGACGTGCTGTCGTCGGGGTTCGTGCGGGCTGCCGTTGCGATATCCGGTGCGTTTTGCCGAGTCATGAACGAGGGTCTCCGATCGTCCGCGGGGAATTTCAGCGTCCCCGATTTGTACCGGAAAACCGGGTCGGCCGTCGATGCGATTTTCGTAGGGGCAGGTTGCTGCGGCGCACGGCAGCTTCCGTCAAACCGGCGCCACGATTTCTCGCGGCCGCAATATACTGGCGTGCGTTTGATCGGCCAACGGCCGGGGCGGGGCTGTGCGGCTCCGATGTCGATGGCCGGCTGCGACTGCTCGCCGCTGCCGGCTTGCCGTTTTGCGCGGATCGTGCCCGAAGCGGCCACGCCCGGCGCGATGCCATTTCATGTCACGTTGCGCCAACACGAGCTACACGTCATGCCAGTTACCGGATTCAATCACTACAATCTGCGAGCGGATCGGCCGACACTCGATGCACTCCGCGATTTCTATGTCGACATCGTCGGCTTGCGGGAAGGGTTTCGCCCGCCGTTCAAGCGCTTCGGGTATTGGTTGTATGCGGGCACGCAGGCCGTGCTGCATCTGACGGAAGCGCGGCCGGACGAGTCTCGCCCGTCGAACGTCGTCAATACGTTCGATCACGTTGCGTTTTCCTGCGCAGACGCCGACGCAATGGCGCTTCATCTGACCGAGGCCAACGTGGCATTCAGGCGCGAGCACGTTCCGCTCACGGGGCAGGTGCAGATTTTCTTCCGCGATCCGGCGGGCAACGGCGTCGAGTTGAATTTCGCGCAAGCCGAATGACCGCGCCGGGCGTTTGCCTTCGGGCGACGCATGCGTTGTCGGTCGCGCGCCAGGGCTGATCGTTTCGGAACGGCGACCGCTCCGTCATCGGCGTGCCGGAAACAGGAAAAAATCGACCGGCACGTAATCGGTTCGGCAAACGCCGGCCGGGCTACCCCATCTTCGACGGCGGCTCGAATCCGGAGCTGACGCGGGCGATGCGACCGCAGCATCGAAATCAATGACATTCGACGATCGGCTAGCTCGTGACGCTTCACAGCTAGCGCGCCAGATCGCAATGAATCTGCAGACTTTCGGTGGCGTTGCGGTGAATCTGAAACCCGTGCCGCATCAGTGCGGCCCGGATCTGCGCGAGAGCCGACGCGCATCGCCGCACGCGGCGCCGCTGCCAGAACGGCGGCGTGAATACGCCCAGCGGCAGCATCCGTACGCGCCGGCCGTTCAAACTGAATGAAACGTCGATATGCGTTCCATCGACATCGTGTCCGTTGCTGCCGAAAATATCGGCCAGTTCGTCGCGGCGGGCGGGATAGAGCAGGCGGAACGTGGCGATTCCCAGTGCGCGAAACTGACGACGGGCAAAACCGAGCCCGGACGCTCGCGGCTCGAAGCCGCGCGTCAGGATCAGGCTGATCCCGGCGGGCAGCCCGGTCTGGATCGCCTGCAGCTTGCCGAGAACATGCGCATCCACGTGGACGTGTCGCGCGGGCCAGCGCGGCCGGATCTGCACGCCGGCGTGGACACCGGGCGGCAGCGTGAGCAGATTCGAATGCATCGTCAGGCTATCCATCTCCATGGGCTCAATGGGCCATAAGAACGGGCCGCTGCGGGGTCATGCCGCCTTCGAGCATGCTGGCGCATGCCGATTCAGCCGGCCGTCGGTACAGCGGCTCAGTCGGGCATGGCGCCGGCGCGTCGGAAGATCGACCGCCCCGCATACGTCGGCAGTCACTCCAGCGGCGGCGTGCTGGAACGCCGGCAATATAAACCGACCATGTTATCCCGGCGCCGACCCGGCGGACGAGGGGCACGCCGTCTTCGACGATCGGGTTCGGCCAGGAGCAGAAGGTCGACGTCGCCAGTTGGATCGTCGACAATGAGCGCCTCAACGCTTCCTTCCAATGCGCCGCACGGATACCTGAGGGTAGAGAGCCTGCGGCAGCACTACCCGCTACGAGAGGGAAAATGGGCCGACTACGAAAGACAATGGCATCGATTCGCATCATTGGCGACGATCTCCACCCGGATGAAATTACAAGCCTGCTCCGTTGTACCCCGACAGAGTCTCAATCGAAGGGTGACGAACTGGTTGGCAAAAAAGAAGGGCGTTCACGCATCGCTGCATTCGGACGCTGGTCGTTGAAGGCTCCGGCACAAGAACCGGGTAACCTGGACGCACAGGTCGCATGGCTGTTGACTGCAACAACGAGCGATCTCGATGCGTGGCAATCAATTGCCGCACGCTACAAAGTCGATCTATTTTGTGGTCTCTTCATGGATCAGTGGAACGACGGCGAATCCATCTCCGCTGCCTCCTTGTTGGCGCTAGGATCACGACACATTCAGCTGGATCTCGACATATACGGGGCCGCCAGTGGCGAGCCAGAAGGTTCGGGCGAAATTTCCAACGTCCGTTTATAGGCGACGAGACTGTCCCTTGTGGGTCGATCAGGGCCATCTGCGGCGGTCGATAGTCGGCCAAGAACGGTCTTCCGAGTCGGCGTTCAGATCGTGTGTAGCTCACACTGTCCGGCGGCACCTCTCTACTGGAGCGGGCGGGTACCCATAGTTGATCACCGGTCAATCCTTTAGAGCAAGCAAGGTCGCTGGCGCTACACGTCGAGTATCATGCCAGGCATCGCAAATCAATTTCCGAGCAAACAATGAGTCGCACAGATACTAAAGATGATCTGCTGTATTACTTAAACGACGACAAAGTACCTGTAATCGCGCTTAAGGGTTCTTGGGGGACGGGGAAGACTTTTTTGTGGGAAGAGGTTCAAGACGAACGCAATCCGGCTAACGAAAAAATTCCGTTGTATGCTTCCTGTTTTGGCTTGGGCTCTCTTGATGATTTAAAGCAGACCCTCTTTCGGAGTTCGTTAGGGAATGCGGAAAGTGTCGTATCTACTGCGCGGAAAACCTATAGTGCAGCGAAGGGAGCTATCGAAAAGCTCGCTGGAAAACTAATCCCCGGCGCCGAAGGCGTTACGGCGATCGTTGGCAGTATCGGCGGACTTCTGCAATCGGTTGTCGTCGAGAAAACTCTTCAAGACCGTTTGATTGTGCTCGACGACATTGAACGACGTGGTACGAGCCTAAAGATCGATACCTTACTTGGGTTCATTGACTCACTGAAAAGGAACAATTGCAAAGTACTGCTCATCTTGAATGAGGAACCGCTGACGGAGGCATTGTCCGCAGATTGGAGCACGCTGAAAGAGAAGTGCGTGGACAGAGAGATTTCTCTAGTGACCGCACCTGCGGAAGCCGCCGCGCTAGGGCTTAGCCCCCAGACGCCATTTCGACAACCGATTGTGGATTCACTCGAACGACTAGGTGTGACAAACATCCGTGTCGTGCAACGGATCGATCGTATCGTTGGAACAGTATTTCAGGGGACTTCGACACTACATGATGCTGTAGCTCAGTCTCTAGTCCCTGCCGTCGTGTTGCTAACAGCCCTGAACTTCAAGGCAGTTCCGAAAGGGCCGGACGTCGGCACGTTGCTGTCCGAATGGCGCGCGTGGTGTGCGCATCCATCACTCATGGGAAAAGAGGGCGACCAAATTGCCGATGAGACAGCCTTTGCCATGAACTTTAAGCTGACATATGACGTGGAGTTTCTGGATCTCGTTCAGACACATCTTCTTACTGGACAGAGACTCAGGGAAAAATTTGAGAGTTTGATTAAGGCACGGGAAAGACGAGCCGCTGAAAACGACGTGGAAAATGCGGCGGCGCGCTATATCGAAGCGACATATCTCGATCCGTCAATGATGGATCAAGATTTTATCGCGATCGCACATAAATTCGCAACACAGTGGGACAAACTTCCTGCCGACAAAATCAGCGCCATTGCGATTGATCTGACGAAAAGAGGTGCGCACAAACTTGCCAATGAGATCGCAGAAAAATGGGCCGTACGGTGGCGCACAAATCCAAAGCTTTGGGATAGTTCCATTTATTCAGCAGACGCGTTTTTCCCCGTGATCAGGGACGTGCTTGTCGATGGGAATCGTCAACTCTCAATTGATCCCTCATTGCTGGAAGCGGTATTGAAAGTGTCCGGAAACGGCTGGAGCCGCCGCCACGAACGTGTGATTAACGACGCCACCGTCGACGACATGATTGAGACCATACACGCGCTCGATCGCGACAATTTTGCGCGTTTCGTTTTTTTCTACAGGAGTGAACTCAAAGATCCGATAACGCGGGACGGAGAACCGCTCTTTGCTAAAGGAGTTGCCGTTTTCTTGGAAGCTGCTAGGACCATCAAGGCAGAAGGGCGTCATTCGCGGCTTGCAGAGCTTCTCGTTATGCACGTTGGAGAACATCTTCAGTTGTCTTCAGATACGTCCGAAGCAGTGACCGCTGAGTCGTCTGCACCTGACTCGTGAAATTTCCGAGGGTCCGCTCTCGTCCAAACCGAATGTCTCGTGAGGGTCGATCAGGGCCATCTGCGGAGGTCGACTGTCGGCCATGACGATTCACCCGCGACGTCCGAGGTCAGGACGCTCGGACGTCGGCACGTACTTCGCAAACGATCGTTGGACGTCGACGGTGGAGCGTCGCTCAATCGTCGTGTTGACGAGAGATTTCGCGAAAGGCCGGCACCCTGCGCCGATCTCGAGCGCGAGATGAAGCTCGCCGCGCGTCACGCGGTGCACCGGGTCACCCGGTTCCACCGTTCGGGTTGCGCTCATTCTCTTCACGTCGATACATGCGCTGACATGACATGCGATCTGCGGCGACGCGGGTATCGCACACGACGCAATCATTGGCCCGCTGGCGGCTGATTCGCTTTCTATACTGTTTACGTTGCCGAGTTATCAAGGGCATGTGTGCGTCAGCAACGCACACGTCCGACAAATCCCGGGGTAAACGAAAACTGCACCTGCCGCAAACGCTTGCGGCCGGTCGGTGAAGTTCGTCCCGTGCATGGACGGGATAACGTGGATGGGCTCCTTAACCATCGGAGGCAATATGGCGACATACATCGTATTGATGAATTGGACCGACCAGGGCGCGCAGTCGGTGAAAGACACGGTCCAGCGAGCGAAATCGTTTCAGGAAGGGGCGCAGGCGATGGGGGTCACCGTCAGCTCGCTCAAATGGACGCTCGGGCCTTACGACATCGTCGCGACACTCGATGCGCCCGACGACGAAACCGCGACGCGGCTGGGACTGATGGTGGCGCAATTAGGCAATGTTCGAACCGTCAGTATGCGTGCTTTCGGCGAGGCGGAAATGGAGAGGATCGTCGGCGGCATGAAGTGAAGCCTTGACGCGCGAGAGGCAACAGCCATCGACCGAGATGAAGCAGGCGTCCTGGAAGCCGGCGGGGTGCTGTCGCATCGTGGCGTCACGGGTATGGCTCACGCGCCACGCGCATAGCGCAGGCAAAGGCCAACGATGCGGGCGGCAAGCGTGTAGCGTGACGCCATGCTCGCGCGCCTCGACATGAGCCGGATGCCTGCGCTGCTGTGCTCCCGGTGGTCGATCAATGACAAGGAACGGCGCCGCTTATACGGGAAGCTTGTATGAGCGGGCAGCTTTCCTGCGCGACATCGGTACCGGGTCACTGCCGGCATCCGCGCACCTCGCGACGAAACGCTCGCAATCATCCGTCTAATCATTGTTGCCATTGCCGGCCCGCACTCGGGCTGTTTTCACGCCCGCATCGGCCGCCGCTCAGGTGGGCTCAGGTGCTGGCGTGCTGACGTTCGCCAGAGTTGGCGAGAAACGCGATCGCAGACGCCGCCGTATCGGCGAGACGATAGGTGTCCGCACCGAATACTTGTCCGCGAGTGGCCGTACCGAGCGACCGTTTGGCTCTGATATCCGCCGTCGTGCGTCTGATGAGCCGACCGTCGGCCATGGGGCGATCAGGGTCATCTCCGGAGGTCGACAGTCGGCCAGGAACGGTCTTTCGACAGAAGCGTCTATTTCGTTGAAAATCGCCGATCACGGACGGACATCGAAAAGGGGCATCTGATGCATCTCAATCCGGACCATTATTTGCAGACCGATGCCGGCCGGGTCTTTACGATTGAACGTAACGCTGCGGCATGGGAACAGTTGTACGCGGATTTGTCCGCGGCGCTCCTGACGGACCGGCGACGGATAGTCATGGTGATCGGGGTTCAAGGAGCCGGGAAATCAACCTGGACCCGGAATCAGGTATCGACATCAAACGACACGATCTACGTTGATTCGACGTTCGCGACCGCGAATCGCCGCTCGAACGTTATTGCAATTGCAAAAGCAGCCGGGGTCCCGATCTCTGCGGTGTGGCTGAAGGTCGAGTTGGAGACCGCGCTTCGCCGTAACAGAAACCGACCGATCGACGAGATAGTTCCCGACGCCGCTGTCGAGAACGTCTTCAAAATCTTCGAGCCGCCATCGCTCAGCGAAGGCTTCTGTGAAGTGGTCATTCTCGGCGATGCATTCGATTCCGTTCAGCAGATCAGCGATCACCGCCCCGGTTGTTAAAGGCCGGCTTTGGGGAAGCGTGAGCGTCCGCTTCGGGTCGTTTCGATCCGGCAACGGACCACCGGGGAGGTATCCGACGGCGTTCGGTCCGGCCACGATGAGCCATTCTCGACCGGCGCCCGCATTGGCGCTCGAGTGTCGGCGTGACGCGTGCGGCGATTCGCTCGAAACTCGTTCCGCGGTCTACCGCCCCCGATTGTCTTGATCGCCGTGCTTGCCGTGCAGCAAAATGCGTGTCCTGTCGCCCGGGCGGCCCCGATGCGTGACGCACGGGAAGGCGTGAACCTCCCGCATGGGGCGCAAACGCCGGCTGCCAGGCGGCGTGTTCGCGGCACCTGCCCGGGTGCGGCCCGTGCGACGATGTGCGATGACTGAAATGAGAGATGGAATGACGACACCATTCGACGAGGCAACCACGGCGGCGATCGCCGCGTTTGCCCAACTGGATTTCTACACGGCTGTGCAAGCGATGCGCGCCGAGGCCGATTACGACCGCGAACTGGATCAGTGGATCTCGCGCTACATCGACGAGGACGGCGGCGGCGCGGACGATGCGGCGTACGACGCCTTGCACGCGCAGGCCCAGGCAACCCCGGAATACGCGCAGTTCGTCGATGCGGTTCGCCGGGAAATCCTGGAGTACTTCGGCGTGACCGACGATCAACTGGACTGGATGGTCGTGCTGCGCAATGACGACAGCGACGAGCTGTGGGCGGAAGTCAACCGGCAGCGCAGCGCGCTGGGCACCGGTGAAGTGCGCGGCGATCTCTGATCATCGCTTGCCATTGGGGGTTCGAGTCGTGCCGGGGGCGGGGCTGGCGTCAGACCAGTCACGCAGTGCGCCGGGCGCTCCGTTGCTGCAACCGATCCGCTAACGGAGCAGAAGCCATCGGATCTCCGGAACGCTTGACCGTTGTGCGCTGACACGTGCCCTCGGACGTGCAACGGCTCGACCGGCAGCAATGGGTCGATTGCTGCCGACGCCCCGATTTCTCATTGAATGCGCCGGCACGCGCCACTACGAATCGGCCGCCGTTGTGCCACATGACGCACGCTGGCCTTCGTCACCTCAAAAAATCGACCGCCCCGAATAAGTCGTCAGCCACTCCAGCGCCAGCTGGCCCGCCAGCGAGTTCCCGTTCGCATCGAGCCCCGGCGCCCACACGCACACGGCCATCTCGCCGGGCAGCACCGCGACGATCCCGCCGCCGACACCGCTTTTGGCCGGCAGCCCGACGCGGTACACGAAGTCACCCGCTGCATCGTAGGTGCCGCAGGTCAGCATCAGCGCGGACAGCCGCTTCGCGGAACTCGAATCGACGATCCGCTCGCCGGTGACCGGCGCTACGCCGCCGTTCGCGAGGAACAACGCGGCGCGCGCGAGCTCGACGCAGTTCATCGTGATCGCGCACTGGCGGCAATACGCGTCGATCACCGTGTCGGGCGGCATCTGCATGTTGCCGAAGCTCGCCATGAAGTGCGCCATCGCGCGGTTGCGCTCCGCGTGCTGCAGCTCGGATTGCGCGACGCGCGAATCGTAGTCGATGTCGTTCGTGCCGATCAGCCGCCGCACGAATTCGACGAGTGCCGTCTCGGCCTTCACGAAGCGGCGGCACAGCACGTCGGTCACGACCAGCGCGCCGGCGTTGATGAACGGATTGCGCGGCTTGCCGCGCTCGCTCTCGAGCTGGACCAGCGAGTTGAACGCGTTGCCGGACGGCTCGCGGCCGACCCGTTCCCACAGTTCGTCGCCCAGCAGCTGGAACGCGAGCGTGCACGCGAACAGCTTCGAGATGCTCTGGATCGAGAAGCGCTCGTGCGCGTCGCCGACCGTGCAAACGTTTCCGTCCAGCGTGACGACGGCCATCCCGAACTTGTCGGCGGGCACTTTCGCGAGCTCGGGAATATAGTCGGCGACCCGCCCCTGGCCAATCCAGGGGGCAAGTTCGGTGTGGATGCGTTCGAGGATCGATTGGTAATTCATCAAGTCAGGCGGGCAGGGCATGGCCCGGATTCAGGCGAGCCCGTATGGAACCGTCCCGGCGCCGATTCGTCAAGCACGGCCGTTATCGCGCCCTTATTTTCAAGACCTCTAAACAGGCAATCGGCGGGCGCAGTATCATGCGGTACGTTTCGGCCGATGGCCGGCGTCCGGCACCGGCCGGCGCCGTCGCGGCTTCCCCGATGATTCGAACGCTGCCCATGTCTTTTCGCATCCTGCTCGTCGAAGACGACACCCGCCTGTCCACGCTGATCGCTGGCTACCTGCGCAAGAACGACTATGAAGTCGACACTGTGCTGCATGGTGACGCCGCGGTGCCGGCGATCCTGTCCATTCGCCCCGATCTCGTCATTCTCGACGTGAACCTGCCGGGCAAGGACGGCTTCGAAATCTGCCGCGAGGCGCGCAAGCATTACGACGGCGTGATCATCATGGTCACGGCTCGCGACGAGCCGTTCGACGAACTGCTCGGCCTCGAGTTCGGCGCGGACGACTACGTGCACAAGCCGGTCGAGCCGCGCATCCTGCTCGCGCGGATCAAGGCCCAGTTGCGCCGCGCGCCGGCGCGCGTGGCCGAGAGCGCTGCGCCGCAACCCGAGCGCTACGCGTTCGGCAAGTTCTCGATCGACCGCACCGACCGTTCCGTCGTGCTGCCCGACGGCAGCACGCCCGACCTGACGTCGGCCGAATTCGACCTGCTGTGGGCGCTCGTGTGCCATGCGGGCGAAGTCGTCAGCCGCGACGACCTGATGCTGCAGTTGCGCGGCGTCGAATTCGACGGCCTCGACCGCACGATCGACGGGCGCATCTCGAAGCTGCGCCGCAAGCTGCGCGACGACGCAAGCAACCCGCAGCGGATCAAGACGATCCGCAGCAAGGGTTATCAATTCAGCAAGCACGCGTGGGAATGACGCGGCCTTCGTGCGACGCCGTCACGTTCCGCGCGGGCATTCCACCCGCCGGCCGGGAGCCGAGATGATCCGACGAACCCGTTCGCACCCCGATGCACCGCCGCTGCCGACCCTGCGCTATGTCAAATGGCGCTGGCTGCATTTCCGCCGCGCGTGGACCGACACGCGCGCCGACCGCATTCCGAGCTGGTCGCGCCTTTACGTGCGCACTTACCTGCATCTGCTCGGCCTCGTGCTGCTGACCGCGCTCGTGCCGGCGCTCGCGTTGTGCGTCGAATTGTCGCCGCAGGTCGTGTGGCACGCGTTCGACTCGCTGCCTGGCGACATCTGGATCGTGCTCGTGTTCGTATTCGCCGCGCCCGCGCTGGCGGCGTACCGGTGGATGCGGCCGGTGTGGTCGGATCTCGTGATGGTGCGCGAGCGCGCGATCGATTTCACGGGCGGGCGCTTCAACACCCGCGCGCGCGAATCGCACAGCGTGATCATCGGCCCGCTAGCACGGACGCTGAATGCGCTCGCGATCCGCATGGAACGGCTGATCGGCGCGCAGCGCGATCTGACCAACGGTATCTCGCACGAACTGCGCACGCCGCTCGCGCGCGTGCGTTTCGCGCTCGAAATGCTGCGCGAGCCGGGTTCCGCGGCCGAATACCAGGCGGCGCTCGAGAGCATCGCGCAGGACGTGACCGAGCTCGAGGAACTGATCGACATGAGCCTCACGTTTGCACGGCTCGAATACAGCTCGCTGCAGTCGAACCTCGAGATGACGGCCCCCGTCGCGTGGTTCGAGCATCAGGTCAACGATGCGCAACTGCTGTATCCGGAACGGGCGATCGACGCACACATCGCGATCGCGTCGGACCTGCGTGTGAAGATGGACCGGCGGCTGATGTCGTACGCGATGCGCAACCTGTTGCGCAACGCGAGCAAGTACGCGAAATCGCGGATCATCGTCGGGATCTCGCTCGTGCACGGCAACATCGGGATCTTCGTCGAGGACGACGGCCCCGGCGTGCCGGAAAGCGAGCGCGAGCGCATCTTCGACGCATTCGTGCGCCTCGACCGCCGTACCGGCGGCTATGGCCTCGGCCTGTCGATCACGCGGCAGGTACTGCATGCGCACAACGGCCGGATCGCGGTCGTCGATCCGGTCGAGCTCGGCGGCGCGCGCTTCGAGATCAGCTGGCCGGTCTAGTTCTACGCCGCACGCGCCCCAACCGTCGACAGCAGCAACCGCACGACAACACACAGCCGCGCGCGCCGGATTCGGGCGCGTCGCCGGCCTGTCCCGCCGTACCTTTCCCGTCTCGATGCCTTCCCGCCGCGCCGTCGCATGACGACTCGTTTGCAGCGCGAGCGCGCTTTGCATTACGATTGCAATTGCAACTATATGGGCGGGCCAGTCCGTGCAGGCGGAGGCGGGTGGCCCGCGACGCAGCAGTGAAGCCGGGGCCGCCATGATGGCCGCCCCCTTGTTCATGCATTCCTGTCCGGGTCATACATCATGCGGCTTTTGAATATCGTGTCTTCTCCTCGCGGCGCCAGGTCGGCTTCGATCGCGGTCGCCAATGCCTTTGTCGATGCGTACCGGGAGACGGGCGCAACGATCGACGTCGATACGCTGAATGTCTGGGAAGAAGATTTGCCGGATTTTGGCAGCGACGCGATCGGCGCCAAGTACAAGGGCGTCGCAAATGCGCCGATGGATGAGGCGGAACAGTCGATCTGGCGGCGCATCCAGTCGCTCGTGAAGCGCTTTCAGGAAGCGGACCGGATCGTCGTCGGCGTGCCGATGTGGAATTTCGGCTATCCGTACAAGCTCAAGCAACTGATCGATCTCGTCAGCCAGCGGAACATGCTGTTTACGTTCGACGGCAACGCCTACGCGCCGCTGCTGGAGATTCCGCGCGCGCTGGTCATCCATGTGCGCGGACAGAGCCAGGAGGCCGGCGCGGGCGCCGACAATCCCGGGTTCCGGCATCAGGCCGACTACATCGAATTCTGGTTGAGGTTCATTGGCGTGAGCGAGGTCAGAAGCCTGACCGTCGAACACACGTGGGGGGCGCGGGCCAGCGACAGTATCGAGCGGGCGCAAGCCCGGGCGGTCGCGATGGCCGCGGCGTTCTGATCCGGGCGCGCGGCGCGACGGATGGGCGGATGCCGCCGAAGCGGCATCCGCTTACGCTCATCAATACGTGCGGCCGAGCTGCAGGTAGAAGTTGCGACGGCCGCCGGGCGCGAGCGCCACGCCGATGTAGACGGGCCCGAACGCGGTCGACAGGCTCGTGAAGAACGTATAGCTCTGCTTGAGGGCGCCGCCGCCGATCTGCTGGCCGCTCGACCAGACGTTGCCGACTTCCGCGCTGGCGCCCACCGACAGCGCCTTGACCGGCGACGCGTTGAACGTCATCAGCTGGTTCATGTAGGTCACCTGCGCGTACGCGAGCTCGTTGCCGTTCAACTGGTCGGCCGCATACGCGGACAGATGCTGGAAGCCGCCGAGCGTGAAGTTGAACGCGTTGATCAGGTTGGTGCCGCCGATGCTCTTGCCGCCTTCGATCGTCGCGCTGACGCTGTGCCGGCCGAACTGCTGCGCCACCATCGCCTTGCCGTAGATCTCGGTGTAGGGCGCGTTGTTGATGCTGTCGTCGAACGCCTGCGCCGAGCCCCCGTTGCGCGACACCAGCGAGCGCTCGATACGCAGCTCGGTGAAATAGCCCTTGCGCGGGAACAACGGATCGTCGAGCTGGTCGATGACGAGCCGCGCGCGCGCGATCAGCGCCTGCGACGTGAAGCTTGGCCACAGCAGCGTCTGGCCGCTGCCGTCGTCGAACGGCAGGTTGTAGGTCGGCGAGCCATGCCCGGTGACGTAACCGATACCGATCCGGAAATCGCCGAGCCGCGCGATCGGCAGGCCGAGATCGAGCCCGGCGCGCGTCGTCTGCATCAGGTACTGGTTCAGTTTCACGTTGCCGCTGTCGTCATACAGGTTCGCGTAGCGGCGCTGGTATTCCGCGTACGGCGACAGATAGACGCCATAGGCCATCGACAGCGGCTGGCGGAACTCGATGCGCGCGGATTGCAGGTCGCTGCCGATCGTCGTGTCCGCGCGGAATTCGAGCCCCGAATCGGTGAGCCACGGCCGCCGGTAGCCGACGTGCAGGCGGAAACCGCCCTCATCGGTCGAACTGCTCGACATGCCGAGCCCGAACAGCAGGAAATTCGGCCCCCAGTATTTCTCGCGCGCGTTGATTTCGAGCACGTTGTCGTCGCCGTGGCTCACGATCTGCTGCGTGACGCTTTCGAAGTTGCCGCCCGTCGTCAGCCCGAGCAGGTCCTGGCTGACTTCCTGCGGATCGTAGATGTCGCCGGGCTTCACGTGCAATGCGTTGCTGACGACCCGCTTCGGCACGCCGCCGCTCGTCTGGATCTCGATGCGCGTGATCCGGATCGGTGGCGGCAGCGGCTGCGCGTGGGCCGACCGGTACGCCGCGTACTGTTCCGGCGTGAGCGCGAAGCGCTGCAGTTTCGGCAGCGCCGCGGTCGCGGCGGCCGCGCCGGCGGCGATCGCCTGCTTCGCGTTCTGGAAGTCGGTGAACGCGAGCGAGCCGAGGTCCGGCGTGAGCAGCACGTCCTGCGCGTCGAGCTGCTTGCGCTGCGCGGTCACGTTCTGGCGGATCAGGATGCCGACCATCTGCTGCATCACGTCGGCGGGCGATGCGAGCGCATCGAGCGGGCGCAGTTGCGAGCCGATGTCCACCGCGATCACGACGTTCGCGCCCATCTGCCGCGCGGTGTCGACCGGCAGGTTGCTGACGAGCCCGCCGTCCACGAGCGCGCGCCCGTTGATCTCGGCGGGCGCGAACAGGCCCGGCATCGCCATGCTCGCGCGGATCGCGAGCGGCAGCGAGCCGTGGTCGAGCACCACCATCTGGCCCGTCTGCAGGTCGGTCGCGACCGCGCGGTACGGGATCGGCAGGCGGTCGAACGGCTGGTTGGTCGGCACGGCGGCCGTCCAGTTCGCGAGCAGCGCCTGCAGCCGGTTGCCCTGGACGAGACCGACCGGCGCCTTCACGCCGTTCTTGCCGAAGCCGAGCGTCAGCCCGTTGATGTACAGGCGTTCGTCTTCCCGGCTGGTTTGCGGCAGGTCCGCGCGGTCCGTCACGTCGAACGCGATGTCCGCGAGGTTGACCTCCGACAGGCGCTTCTGCATCTCGCCGGCAGCCATGCCGCTCGCGTACAGGCCACCTACCACGGCGCCCATGCTGGTGCCCGCGATGCAGTCGATCGGGATGCGGTTGTCCTCCAGGACCTTCAGGACCCCGAGATGTGCGTAGCCGCGCGCGCCGCCGCCGGACAGCACGAGACCGATCGACGGCCGGCCGGCCGGGCCGCCGTCGGCCTCGCAGGTGTGCGCGGATGCGGCGGGCGGGGCGGCCGGCGCGCTGGCGGCGCTGGCCTGGGCGGCGGCGGATTCGGCGGCCGGCAGCGGTTGTGCTGCGACCGTGCAGCACCAGAAGGCGACGAGCGTCGTGCAAAGCGGGCGCACCCGCGCCCAGCGGAAGGAAACGGTCGCTGTCATGGTGGAAATACCTGGCGTGATCGGGCGTCTGAGGCCTGCCGGGAGCAGGCAAGACTGAGAGATTACCGTGTTTTACAGACACCATGCGAGAGGCTGTTGCGTAGCGGGAGGCGTCCGGACCGGCATTTTTGACAATTTCGTCGCGAAATAATCATCGGAATTGCCTAAAGTATCGGAACGATTTGCCGCTAAGGCCTTGATGGGGCTGCATGAACGCGCTGCGGAAATGCGGCGCGGCTGTCCTGGTTCGTTCGCTTACAAAGGTTTGATATGTCGACACCGCTGTTCGGAAAGTTGTTTGCGCAACCCGTTGCGATCGACCCTGGAACGGCGAGTACGCGGATTTATACGCACGAACGCGGCGTGGTGCTGAACCAGCCGTCGGTCGTCTGCTTCCGCAAGGCCGGTGCGACCGATGCGCGGCCGACGCTCGAGGCCGTCGGCGAGCTCGCGAAGGCGCTGCTCGGCCGCGAACCGGGGCATCTCGAAGCCGTGCGGCCGATGCGGCACGGCGTGATCGCCGATGCGCACGCGGCCGAGCAGATGATTCGCAGCTTCATCGACATGTCGCGCACGCGTTCGCGCTTCGGCCGCCGCGTCGAAGTCACGTTGTGCGTGCCGTCCGACGCGACCCCCGTCGAGCGCCGCGCGCTCCGCGAGGCCGCGTTCGCGGCGGGTGTATCGGAGGTCGAACTGATCGAGGAATCGCTGGCGGCCGGGCTCGGCGCAGGCCTGCCGGTGACCGAGCCGGTCGGCTCGATGGTCGTCGATATCGGCGGCGGGACGACCGAGGTCGCGGTGATCGCGCTCGGCGGCATCGTCTACCGCGAGGCGATTCGCGTCGGCGGCAACCAGTTCGACGCGGCGATCGTCAACCACGTCCGCAACCTGTATGGCGTGCTGCTCGGCGAGCAGACGGCCGAGCATGTGAAGAAGACGATCGGCTCGGCCACCAGCGCGGTGCCGCGCACCTCGACGCGCGCGGTCGGGCGCAGCATCGGCGACGGCCTGCCGCGCTCGATCGAGCTGTCCAACCACGATGTGGCGGATGCGCTGGCCGCGCCGCTCAAGCAGGTGATCGGCGCGGTGAAGTCGGTGCTGGAAAATGCACCGGCCGAGCTCGTGACCGACATCGCGCATCGCGGCGTGGTGCTGACGGGCGGCGGCGCGCTGCTCGCGGATCTCGAACGCCTGCTGTACGACGAGACGGGGCTCGTCGCCCGGATCGCCGACGAGCCGGCCACCTGCGCGGTGCGCGGCGCCGGCGAGGCGATGGGGCGGCTCGCGATGTGCCCGGTCGACTGATTCGGGCCGTGCCGGGCCGTGCAGCGCGGCGCGGCCATGCATCTTCTTTCGATCTCCGTATTGCCTGCCCGCTTCGCCGGGCACGCTGTTCCGGTCGACCTGCCGGAAGGCCGGCTGCCGTCCGGCATCGGTCCGTCGCGTGGACACCCGATTGCGCACCGTGCTAGCGTTACGCGCCCGTGCGGGGCCGGGCAAGCCGATCCACCCGACGACCTGAGAGACCGAAAACCTTGAAAAACCACACCAAACGGGGCTTGTTTGCCCGAGCAGGCCGCCTGCTGGCCGTCATCGCGTGCCTCTGGGTTGCCGCGGCCATCGCGCTCGTTGCGTACGGAATGCGGATGCCGAGCGAGCCGGCCGATGTCGCGGTGATTTTCGGCAACGCGCTCGACGAGACCGGCGCGCCGAAGCCCGTGCTCGCCGCCCGGCTCGACGTCGGCGTGCGCTGCTACCGCACCGGGCAGTGCCCGGCGTTCCTCGTCAGCGGCGCGATCGACGGCCCCGGGCTGAACGAGGCGACCGCGATGCGCGACTATCTCGTGGCGCGCGGCGTGCCGGCCGACCGGATCACCGTCGACGACCAGGGCGACAACACGCTGGCGACTGCGCAGCACACGCTCGCGTACCTGCAGGCGCAGCGCCTGTCGCGCGTGCTGATCGTCAGCCAGTATTACCACCTCGCGCGGGTGCGTCTCGCGTTCGAGCGCGTCGGCATTGCACGGGGGAACATCTCGGCCGCGTATCCGGGCCGTTTCCAGTTGCGCGATATCTATTCGAGCTGGCGCGAAGTGCCGGCCTACGCCGTGTATGCGGTGCGGTTGTGGGTGAATCCCGATGCGAAGCCTGTCTCGTTCCGGCCGATGCTTTATCTGATGAGCCTGTTTTCGTAACGCGCTGCGATGTTTCGATCGACGTGATCGGATAAATGCCGGATATTTTTTATTTAGTCTGATGAATACCAGGGGATTATCTTGTTCCGATACTTCCCGGGTGTGCATATATTGCGCCGCAAAAACACGAATGATAATCAATTTTATGTCGGTGTTTTCGCGGGGAAATTAATTACATTGGTTTTGGGAAAGATTTAAATAAGCTGACAAGAGGCGTAAGAATTTACCTGTTTGAAATGTGTCGATAAGTAAAAAGTGCACGCGCGCCAGGCCCCGGCCCGACGGGGAAAAGATCGACTGGAAAAGCCTGTTTTTTTGAACTAGCCTTGTCTGACAAAAAGCAGGGCGGTAATCAAATCAACCAGAAAGTCGCTGCAGAAAAACAGGGGCCATCGACATGTCATTCGACTAGTTTCGCGCCTGCCTTCCGGGGCAATTCACGATTCGTCCATGAATAAGCCGACGTCGCATCGCGACAGCCGGGGTGCACGCTTTTGTCCGCAGGTTTTCTGCTGCCGGCCGTTCGATGTCACGGTAATGCCAATTCCAATAACGAGCCAATAACGAGGAAAAGCATGAATCTTGCGCGTTCAAAAAAAGCCGGCGAGCCGTTTCCGAGAATCCTGTTGCCGACGGGCGTTTTCCTGGCGCTGTCCGGCGCCGGTATCGTGCCCGCCCATGCGGTCTGCGTCACGGCGGGCACGACTGTGAGCTGCTCCGGCGCCGCGAACCCGCTTGCGCCGAGCTACTCGAACAGCGCAAACAACATCAACGCGACCGTCAACGCCGGCGCGGGCGTCGGCGTGATGCTCGGCGTCGGCGGCACCGCGATGTCGCTGACCGGTAGCGGCGTCACGCTGACCAACAACGGCACGATCGACCCGTCCTTGCTCGGCCTCGGCCTCGGCGTGCTGTCGAGCGGCACGGTGGTCGGCAACGCGGCGGCGAGCCTGACCAACGTGACCAACAACGGCACGATGAACGGCTCGACCGGCGTGGCGATCAGCGGCGTGACCGGTATGGCGCTGTCGGTCCAGAACGGCACGGGCGGCATGACGACGATCAACAACACCGGCACGATCGGCTCGAATGCGCTGATCGGCGCGACCCTCACCGGTGCGGATGCGCCCGTGGTCGCCGCGTACGGTGGCGCCACGGTCAACGTGACGAACAGCGGGACGATCACCGGCCGCGTGTCGCTCGGTTCGAATGGCACGCCCGGGCTGGGCAACTCGTTCGTCAACTCGGGCACCATCAACGGCAGCGTGTCGATGGGGGCGAACAGCACGAACTCGTTCACCGCGGTGACGGGTTCGTCGGTCAACACGGCGGGTGGCACCGGTGGCGGGTTCAACATCACGATCGGCCCGGTCACGCTCGGCATCGCGACGACGGGCACGGTCGACGGCGGCGCGGGCGGCAACAACACGCTCGTGCTGCAGCAGGGCGCCTCCGCGAACGGCACGATCGCGGCCAACAACTACATCAACTTCAATCACCTGAACGTCCAGAGCGGCAGCTGGACGATCAACGGGGCGTCGACCGCGCAGGATGCGACCTTGTCGGGCGGCGTCGCGATCATCGGCAACAACGCATCGCTCGGCACCGGCACCATCACGGCCACCGGCGGCGCGCTGCAGGCGGGCACGGCCGGGCTCAACGTCAGCAACAACGTGGACCTCGGCGCGGGCGGCCTGACGGTGCAGGGCTCGACCGGGCTCACGCTGTCGGGCACGGTGTCGGGCGGCGGCGCGCTGACGAAGAACGATGGCGGCACGCTGACGCTGTCGGGCGCGAACAACTACACGGGCGGCACGAACCTGAACGCCGGTGGCCTCGTGGTCGGCAACAACGGGGCGCTCGGCACGGGCGCATTGAACGTCAACGGCTCGGCCTCGCTCGACACGAGCGTGAACACCACGCTCAACAACACCGTCAATCTTGCGACGGGCACGACACTGACGGTCGCCGGCAGCAACAATCTCGGGCTGGCCGGCTCGATCAACGGCAACGGCGGCCTCGTGAAGAATGGCGCGGCGACGCTGACGCTGACCGGCGCGAACACGTACACCGGCAACACGACGATCAACAGCGGCACGCTGGCGCTCGGCGCGGGCGGCAGTCTGGCGGCGACCGGCACGGTGAACCTGAGCGGTGCCGGCGCGACGTTCGACCTGAGCAATGCATCGGGCACGCAGACGATCGGCGCGCTGGCCGGCGCGGCCGGGACGAACGTGAACCTCGGTAGCAATTCGCTGACGCTGGACGGTAGCGGCAATGCGACGTACGCCGGCACGATCGGCGGTGTGGGCGGCGTCACGCTCGCGGGCACCGGCACGCAGACGCTGTCCGGCGCGAACGTGTACGTGGGCGGCACGAACCTGAACGGCGGCAACCTCGTGGTCGGCAGCAATACGGCGCTTGGCCTTGGCGCGCTGAACGTCAACGGCCCGGCGTCGCTCGATGCGACCACCAACGTGTCGCTCGCGAACGGCGTCAACATCGCCACCGGCACGACGCTGACGCTCGCCGGCAGCAACAATCTCGGACTGGGCGGTACAGTCTCGGGTGGCGGTGGTCTCGTGAAGAACGGCGCGGCGACGGTGACGCTGTCCGGCGCAAACAACTACACGGGCGGGACGACGCTGAATGCCGGCGGCCTCGTCCTCGGCAACAATGCGGCGCTCGGCACCGGCGCGCTGACCGTTGGCGGCGCGGCGACGCTCGATACGACCACGAACCTGTCGGTCAACAACGGAGTCAACCTCGCCACCGGTTCGACGCTGACACTCGGCGGCAGCAACGCGCTCACGCTGAACGGCGGCATCACCGGCGCAGGCGGTCTCGTGAAGAACGGCGCGGCGACGACGACGTTGACGGCCGCGAACACCTACACGGGCGGCACGACGATCAATGCGGGCACACTGGCGCTCGGCGCGGGTGGCAGTCTTGCGGCGACGGGCGCGGTGAACCTGGCCGGCGCGGGCGCGGCGCTCGACCTGAGTGCCGCCACGAGCGCGCAATCGATCGGCGCGCTGTCGGGTGTCGCGGGGACGAACGTGAGCCTCGGCGCGAATGCGCTGACGCTCGGCGGCACCGCGAGCGGCACCTTCAGCGGCGCGATCGGCGGCAGTGGCAGCCTGACGCTGGCCGGCACCGGCACGCAGGCGCTGAACGGCGCGAGCACCTACTCGGGCGGCACGAACCTGAACGCCGGCAGCAGCGTGGTGCTCGGCAACAATACGGCGCTCGGCACGGGCGCGCTGAACGTCGCAGGCACGGCAACGCTCGACACGAACGCGAGCCTGTCGGTCGCCAACGCGGTCGATCTCGGCAGCGGTTCGACGCTGACGCTCGGCGGCAGCAACGCGCTCGCGCTGAGCGGCACCATTTCCGGCGCGGGCGGTCTCGTGAAGAACGGCCCGGCAACCACGACGCTGACGGGCGTGAACACGTACACGGGCGGCACGACGATCAACGCGGGCACGCTGGCGGTGGGCGCGGGCGGCAGCCTGGCGGCGACGGGCGCGGTGAACCTCGCCAACGCGGGCGCGGCGCTCGACCTGAGCACCGCGACGAGTGCCCAGACGCTCGGCGCGCTGTCGGGTGTCGCGGGAACGATCGTCAACATGGGCGGCAACGGGCTGACGCTGGGCGGGACCGCTAGCGGCACCTTCAGCGGCGTGATCGGCGGGGCGGGCAGCCTGACGCTGGCCGGCACCGGCACGCAGACACTGACGGGCGCAAACGTCTATACGGGCGGCACGAACCTGAACAGCGGTGGTCTGGTGCTCGGCAACAGCGGGGCGCTCGGTTCCGGCGCACTGAACGTCGGCGGCGCGGCAACGCTCGACACGACTGCGAGCCTGTCGGTCAACAACGTGGTCGATCTCGGCACGGGCGCGACGCTGACGCTCGGCGGCAGCAACGCCCTCAAGCTGAACGGCAGCATCACCGGCGTGGGTGGTCTTGTGAAGGACGGCGCGGCGACGACGACGCTGACGGGCGCGAACACGTATACGGGCGGCACGACGATCAACGCGGGCACGCTGGCGCTCGGTGCCGGCGGCAGCCTCGCGGTGACGGGCGCGGTGAACGTGGCTGGTGCGGGCGCGACGTTCGACGTGAGCGGCGCGATGGTGGCGCAGACGATCGGCGCACTGAACGGTGTCGCTGGCTCCGCTGTGAACCTCGGCGGCAACGGGCTGACGTTGAGCGGGACCGCCAGCGGCAATTTCGGCGGGACGATCGGCGGCACCGGTGGCCTGACCGTGGCCGGCACGGGCACGCAGACGCTGTCCGGCACGAACACGTACACGGGCGGCACGACGATCAACGGCGGCAGCACGCTGGCACTCGGCGCGGGCGGCAGTCTCGCGGCGACCGGTGCCGTGAACCTCGTCGGTGCGGGCGCAACGTTCAACCTGGGTGGCGCATCGGGCGCGCAGACGATCGGCGCGCTGACCGGGGTGGCCGGCACGAACGTGAGCCTCGGCGCGAACGCGCTGACGTTGAGCGGCAGCACCAACGGCACGTTCGGCGGCGTGATCGGCGGCACGGGCAGTGTGACGTTCGCGGGCACGGGCACGCAGACGCTGACGGGCGCGAACACGTACACGGGCGGCACGACGGTCGGTGCCGGCGGGACGCTCGCGCTCGGTGCGGGCGGCAGCCTGGCCGCAACGGGCGCGGTGAATCTCGCAGGTGCAGGCGCGACCTTCAACCTGAGCGGCGCATCGGGCGCGCAGACGATTGGCGCGTTGAACGGCGCGGCCAGCACGAACGTGAACCTCGGCGGCAACGGGCTGACGCTGAGTGGAACCGCCAGCGGCACGTTCGGCGGCGCGATCGGCGGTACCGGTGGCGTGACGTTCGCAGGCACCGGCACGCAAACACTGACGGGCGCGAACACCTACACGGGCGGCACGACGATCGACGCTGGCAGCACGTTGGCGCTGGGCGCGGGCGGCAGCCTCGCATCGGGCAGTGCGGTGAATCTTGCCGGCACGGGCGCGACCTTCAACCTGAGTGGTGCGACGGGCGCGCAGACGCTCGGCACGCTGAGCGGCATCGCCGGCACGAACGTGAATCTCGGCGCGAATGCGCTGACGCTGAACGGCAGCACCAACGGCACGTTCGGTGGGGCGATCGGCGGCACCGGTGGTGTGACGTTCGCGGGCACCGGCACGCAGACGCTGACGGGCGCGAACACGTACACGGGCGGCACGACGATCAACGGCGGCAGCACGCTGGCGCTGGGGGCAGGCGGCAGCCTCGCGTCGGGCGGCGCAGTGAATCTCGCGGGCACGGGCGCGACGTTCAACCTGAGCGGTGCATCGGGCGCGCAGACGGTCGGCGCGTTGAACGGCGCGGTCGGGACGAACGTGAACCTCGGTGCGAATGCGCTGACGTTGAGCGGGACTGCCAGCGGTACGTTTGGCGGCGCGATCGGCGGCACCGGCGGTGTAACGTTTGCGGGCACCGGCACGCAGACGCTGACGGGTGCGAATACCTACACGGGCGGCACGACGATCGATGCCGGCAGTACGCTCGCACTCGGCTCGGGCGGCAGCCTCGCGTCGGGCAGTGCGGTGAATCTCGCCGGCGTGGGGGCGACGTTCAACCTGAGCGGGGCGACGGGTGCGCAGACACTCGGCACGCTGAGCGGTGTCACTGGCACGAACGTGAATCTGGGTGCGAATGCGCTGACGCTGAACGGCAGCACCAACGGCACGTTCGGCGGCGTGCTCGGCGGTACCGGCGGCGTGACGTTCGCGGGCACGGGCACGCAGACGCTGACGGGCGCGAACACTTACACCGGTGGCACGACGATCAACGGCGGCAGTACGTTGGCACTGGGTGCGGGCGGCAGCCTCGCATCGGGCAGCGCGGTGAATCTGGCCGGCACGGGCGCGACCTTCAACCTCAGCGGCGCGTCGGGCGCGCAGACGCTCGGTGCGCTGACCGGCGCGGCCGGCACGAACGTGAACCTGGGCGCGAATGCGCTGACGTTGAACGGCAGCGGCAACAACACGTTCGGCGGGACGATCGGCGGCACGGGCAGTGTGACGTTCGCGGGCACGGGCACGCAGACGCTGACGGGCGCGAACGCCTACACGGGCGGCACGACGATCAACGGCGGCAGCACGTTGGCGCTGGGGGCAGGCGGCAGCCTCGCATCGGGCAGCGCGGTGAATCTGGCCGGCACGGGCGCGACGTTCAACCTGAGCGGCGCATCGGGCGCACAGACACTCGGCGCATTGAACGGCGCGGCCGGCACGAACGTGAATCTCGGCGCGAACGCGCTGACCTTGAGCGGAACCGCCAGCGGCACGTTTGGCGGTGCGATCGGCGGCACGGGTGGCGTGACGTTCGCGGGCACCGGGACACAAACGCTGACGGGTGCGAACACCTACACCGGCGGCACGACGATCGGCACCGGCAGCACGCTGGCGCTGGGCGCGGGCGGCAGCCTCGCATCGGGCAGCGCGGTGAATCTCGCCGGCGCGGGCGCCACGTTCAACCTGAGCGGCGCGACGGGCGCACAGACACTCGGCGCATTGAACGGCGCGGCGGGCACGAACGTGAACTTGGGCGCGAATGCGCTGACGCTGAACGGTAGTAGCAACGGCACGTTCGGCGGTGCGATCGGCGGCACGGGCAGTGTGACGTTCGCGGGCACGGGCACGCAGACGCTGACGGGCGCGAACACCTACACGGGCGGCACGACGATCAACGGCGGCAGCACGCTGGCGCTGGGTGCAGGTGGCAGCCTCGCGTCGGGCAGCGCAGTGAACCTCGCCGGCGCAGGCGCCACGTTCAACGTGAGTGGCGCGACGGGCGCACAGACGATCGGCGCGTTGAACGGCGCGGCCGGCACGACCGTCAACCTCGGCACGAACGCGCTGACCTTGAACGGCAGCGGCAGCGCAGCGTTCGGCGGGACGATCGGCGGGTCGGGCGGCGTGACGGTTGCCGGCAGCGGCACGCAGACCCTGACGGGTGCCAACACCTACACGGGCGGCACGACCATCAACGGCGGCAGCACGCTGGCACTCGGCGCGGGCGGCAGCCTGGCATCGGGCAGCGCAGTGAATCTCGCGGGCACGGGGGCGACGTTCGACGTGAGCGGCGCGACGGGCGCGCAGACGATCGGCACGTTGAACGGCGCGGCCGGCGCGAGCGTCAACCTCGGCGCCAATGCGCTGACGTTGAACGGTAGCGGCAACGGCAGCTTCGGCGGGACGATCGGCGGGGCGGGCGGCGTGACGATCGCCGGCACCGGTATTCAGACGCTGACGGGGGCGAACACCTACACGGGCGGCACGACGATCGCGGCCGGTGGCGCGCTGCAACTCGGCAACGGCGGCACGTCGGGCAGCGTCGCCGGCAATGTCGTCGACAACGGCGCGTTGATCGTCAATCAATCCGGCAACGTGACGATGGCAAGCGTGCTGTCCGGTGCGGGTTCGCTGACGCAGGCCGGCAGCGGGCAACTGACGTTGACCGGCACCAGCACGCTGAGCGGCCCGACCACGGTCAGTGCGGGCACGCTCGCCGTCAATGGTTCGCTCGGCCAGTCGACCGTGACCGTGCAGAACGGTGCGACGGTCACGGGCACCGGCACGATCGGCGGCCTCGTGGTGCAGGGTGGCGCGACGGCGGCCGCGCCGCAGCCGGGCGCGGCGCTGAACGTCGGCGGCAACGTCACGTTCCAGCCGGGCTCGACGTTCCAGGTCGCGGCCTCGCCGCAGCAAAGCGGCAGCCTCGCGGCGGGCGGCACGGCGACGCTGAACGGCGGTACCGTGCAGGTGCTCGCGAACCAGAGCGGCTACCAGCCGAGCACGACCTACACGATCGTGACCGCGGCGTCGGGCGTGCAGGGCGCGTTCAGCCAGGTGAATGCGAACTACGCGTTCCTCGCGCCGACGCTCAGCTACGACCCGAATCACGTGTACCTGCGGCTGGTCGAGAACGGCACGTCGCTGCCCGACGTCGCGACGACGCCCAACCAGCGCTCGGTCGCGACCGCGCTCGGCGGGCTCGGCGCCGGCAACCCGCTGTACGACGCGGTGCTGACGACCGACGTGGCCACCGCACGCCGCGCCTACGGGCTGCTCGACGGCGAACTGCAGGCGAGCCTGAAGAGCATGCTGCTGCTCGACAGCCGCTATGTGCGCGACGCGGTGACCGATCGCGTCCGTCAGGGCCTTGCGCCCGGATCGGGCCCGCTCGCCGCGCTGTCGTCGGGCGGTGCAGCCTTGTGCGGCGACAACACGGCCGGCGCGGTCGACCCGACGCTGCCGCCGGAGCGCCGGATCGGCTCGCGCGAGGGCTGCTACGGCGGTACGCCTTACCAGCCGGTCGTCTGGGGGCAGGCGTTCGGCGGCCGCAGCCGGCTCACCGGCGACGGCAACGCGTCGACGATCAACCGCAGCATGACCGGCTTCATCGCCGGTGCCGACATGGCGCTCAACGACAAGTGGCGGGCGGGTCTGGCCGCGGGTGTCACGCACAGCTCGCTCGACAACGACCAGAGCTCGTCGGCGTCGGTGAACAGCTACTACCTGTCGCTGTACGGCGGCGCGCAGTACGGTGCGCTCGGCGTGCGCGGCGGCGCGTCGTACACGTGGTACCGGATCAACAGCGACCGCTCCCCGGGCTTCGCGGGCTTCTCCGATCACGACTCGGCCGGCTACGACGCGAATTCGGCACAGGTGTTCGGCGAAGTCGGCTACGCGCTGCCGGTCGGGCCGGTGGCGATCGAACCGTTCGCGGGCCTCGCGTATGTGAACCTGCATACCGATGGCTATTCTGAAACCGGTGGCGCGGCCGCGCTGCGTGCCGGCGGCGAGACGACCCACGTCGGCTTCTCGACGCTCGGTTTGCGCGCGGCGTCGCAGCTCGGCGCGATCGCGAGCGGCACGTTCACCGCGCGCGGGACGATCGGCTGGCGGCATGCGTTCGGCAACGTGCGGCCGTCGTCGGCGTTCACGTTCGCGAACGGCGGGACGTCGTTCCAGGTATCGGGCGTGCCGATTGCTCGCGACAGCGCCGTCCTCGAGGCCGGCATCGACGCGAACATCACGAAGCGCCTGACGCTCGGCGTCACGTACAGCGGCCAGTACGGCAGCGGCGTGCGCGACAACGCGATCCTCGGCAACATCCTGTGGAAGTTCTGACCGGCGCCTGACGTGCCTGCGCGATGCCCTGCGGCGACGACCCTGTCGCAGGGCATCGCGTCTTTTTCGTCGCTGCGCACGTCCCCCGTTCTGTCCTATCCTGTGCGAAACACGCGACGCGCCGCGCGTTGCGACCCGACACAGGAGCATCGATGCCGAATCACGCTGAAGCCACGACGACCCAGGCGGCGCAAGCCGCGCCTGTTGCCCCGACCCCAGCGTCGGTCCCCGCATTCATCGCGCCCGAAGCCGATCCGCAGGCACTGGCGCGCAACAACCAGTACGTCCTGAAATCCGGTGACGCGTTCGTGGTCAGCGATGCGCTCGGCGACATCGGCGGTCACGACGACGGCCTGTTCGTCGACGACATGCGCGTGCTGTCGACGTGGCGCCTGACCTTCGGCGGCCGCGCGCCGTCGCTGCTGTCCGGTGCGACGAGCGCCGACAACGCATCGTTCACCGCACACCTGACGAACCGCCCGCTGCCGCCGCTCGGCGGCCACGAAACGCCGGAAGGGGTGATCCACATCGAGCGGATGCGCGTGCTCGCGGGCGACGTGCTTTACGAGGCGCTGACGCTGACGAACTACGGCGCGAGCGAAGCCGAGGTGCCACTGTCGCTGTCGTTCGCGGCCGATTTCAAGGACATGTTCGAGGTGCGCGGCACGCAGCGCCCGAAGCGCGGCACGGTCGTTGCTCCGCGCGTCGACGCGGGTGCGGTGCGGCTGCGCTACGACGGCCTCGACCGTGTCGAGCGCAACGTGACCGTGCATTTCTCGCCGGCGCCCGACGCGCTGTCGGTCGATCGTGCCGACTACACGCTGACGATCGCCGCGCAGGCCTGCGTGTCGATCTACCTGACCGTCGATGCGACGCTCGGCCCGGTGCATGCGGAAGCACCGGGGTGCGGCCGGGTCGCGCTGCGTACCGCGCTCGTCGGCGTGCACCGCGAAATGCGCGCGCGACGCGAATCGATGGCGCGCGTGAACACCGGCAATCCGCTGTTCGACGCGTGGCTCGACCGTTCGCTCGCGGATCTCGGGTTGCTCACGACACAGCTCGACACGGGGCCGTACCCGTATGCGGGCATTCCGTGGTTCTCCACGCCGTTCGGCCGCGATGCGGTGATCACGTCGCTGCAAATGCTGTGGCTGCAGCCGTCGCTCGCGCGCGGCGTGCTGCGGTTCCTGGCCGAGCACCAGGCGCGCGAGACGTCCGCATTCCGCGACGCGGAGCCCGGCAAGATCATGCACGAGTTCCGCCGCAGCGAGATGGCCGCGACGGGCGAAGTGCCGTTCGCGTTGTACTACGGCGGTGTCGATACGACGCCGCTGTTCATCGTGCTCGCGGGCGCGTATGTCGAACGCACCGGCGACGATGCGCTGATCGACGAGCTGTGGCCTGCGCTCGAGCGCGCGGCGCAATGGGTGATCGACAAGTGCGACCGCAATCCTTACGGACTGCTCGATTATCAGCGCACGTCGGAGCGCGGCCTCGCGAACCAGGGCTGGAAGGACAGCCACGATTCGGTATTCCACGCGGACGGCCGCTTCCCGGACGGGCCGATCGCGCTCGTCGAAGTGCAGGCGTATGCGTGCGCGGCGCTCGATGCGATGTCGATGTGCTCGCACCGGCGCGGCCACGCGGCCGACGCCACGCGCTACGCGTTACGCGCGAAGACGCTGCGCGAGCAGGTCGATGCGCTGTTCTGGATGCCGGAAGGCGATTTCTACGGCATCGCGCTCGACGGTCATGGCGACCTGTGCCGCGTGTTCGCATCGAACGCGGGCCACCTGCTCGCGTTCGGGTTGCCCGATGCCGAACGCGGCGCGGCGGTCGCCGGTGTGCTCGGCTCGGCACTGTTCCAGACGGGCTGGGGTATCCGCACGCTCGCGGCCGGCCAGCCGCGTTTCAACCCGATGGCGTATCACAACGGCTCGGTATGGCCGCACGACAATGCGCTGATCGCGCGCGGGCTGGCGCGCTACGGCGACAAGACGGCCGCGGTGAACCTGCTGCGCGCGCTGTTCGAGGCGGCGGTGAGCTTCGAGATGCGCCTGCCCGAGCTGTTCTGCGGGTTCCCGCGCCGGCGCGGCGAACCGCCGACCGCTTATCCGGTCGCCTGCCTGCCGCAAGCGTGGGCGGCCGGCGCGCCGTTCATGATGCTGCAGGCCTGCCTCGGCGTGAGCATCGACGCGTCGCGCCACGAGGTGCGGGTCGAGCGCCCGGCGCTGCCGGAAGGCGTCGACTGGCTGCGGATCGACGCGCTGCGCGTCGGCGACGAAACCGTGTCGCTCACGTTCCGCCGCGTCGACGGCCAGGTGGTCGCGTCGGCGGAGCAGCCGGGCCGCGTGAAGGTGGTCGCGGTGCTGTAGCGTAGTGCTGCGCGAACGTTGCGCGATGTCGCGCCACGTTCGCGCGCAGCGGCATAGAATCGTGACATGACCCTTGAACGATGGCGGAGGTAGACGATGACGACCGACAACCGGCCCGACGACAGCGAGCACAAGCTCGAGAATCTGGAAGCGGCGGTCGACCACCTGCACAAGTCGATCGAATCGCAGAGCATCGCGGTCGGCGCGGCGAAGGGCATCCTGTTCAGCCTGATCGAAACGCTCGGCGCGCTGATCGGCGATCCCGACCTGCCCGAGCATGCACGCTCCGGCTACGAGGCGCTGCGCGACAAGGCGAGCGAATTGCGCGGCGGGCTTGACCGGCATTGATGCGCGGATGGCGCCGGCGCTTGCCGCACGGGCTGCGCCGGTGCTGCCCGATTCTGCAGAAGAAGCACAAAACCCCGTGCGCTCAATGAGTTAGGCGGCTGATGCGCAGGATATCCACAAGCTTGCCAACACAATCTGTGGAGAACCGGCCGGCCTCCGGCCGGGTGCGCGGCGCGGGCCGTGCGAAAGCGCGTCCGCTGCCACACGGTTGACCGTGTAAGGTTCGTGTATTGAATCCCCTTTTGTATCAGGGTGTTACGCGCCGCATCGGAATGATATCCACAGGTTTGCCAACATATTCTGTGGATAACTCGCAATCGATTGCGTCGTGACAGTTGAGGATCGGGCGTGCCGGAGGCCGGCGTGCGAAGCCCGTGCACACGGGCTGCCCGATGTCTGCGTCGGCACGCTAATTCGTGCGCGATCAAGGGCTTAGGTCCCGGATACCCAGGATATCCACATCCTTGCCAACACTTTCTGTGGACAAGCAGGGCCGTGTCATTCGGCCTGCGCAGTCTCGGCCGCTTCGGCCACGATCCAGTCGCGAAAGAGCGTCATGGCCGGTGTGAGCGGCTTCGACTTCAGCGAGGTGAGCCAGTAGCCGCCGGCGCACACGTCGATGTCGAGCGGCCGCGCGAGCAGGCCGAGCTGCAGTTCGCGCGCGAACATGCGCGCCGGCGCGAGCGCGACGCCCGCGCCCTGCATCGCGGCCTCGACCATCAGCCGCGACGAATCGAACACGGGACCGTTGACCGCCCACGGTGCGAGCTGCGCGGCCTCGAACCAGCCGAGCCATTCGTCGGTGCGGTACGAGCGCAGCAGCGTTTCGTTCGCGAGATCGGCCGGCTGCGCGAGGCGCCGCGCGATATCCGGCGCGCACAGCGCGGTGAGCGGCGCGTCGAGCAGGCGCTCGTTGCGCGTCGTCGGCCAGTTGCCTTCCCCGAAACGGATCGCGAAGTCGAGGCCCTCGGCGGCGAGATCGACGACGTTGTTGTTGGTTCGCAGCCGCAGCTCGACAAATGGGTGCGTATCGCCGAACTGCTTCAAGCGCGGCATTAGCCAGCCTATGGCAAAGGTGCCGACCACGCCGAGCGTCAACACCTCGCGGAAGCGCCCGCCGTCGAACTGCTTGAGCACCGTCTCGATGCGGCTGAACGCGTCGCTCAGTACCGGCAGCAGCGCGCGCCCCTCGTCGGTGAGCCCGAGGCCGCGCGGCAGCCGTATGAACAGCGTACAGCCGAGCCGCTCCTCGAGCGAACGCACCTGCTGGCTGACCGCGGCCTGGGTCACGCTCAGCTCGAGGCCGGCGCGCGTGAAGTTCAGGTGGCGCGCCGACGATTCGAACGCGCGCAGCGCATTGAGCGGAAGATGAGGGCGGAGCTTAGTCATAAGAATTTCTATTGTCAGCGCTCAATTATCGTTGCTTGTCAGGTAACCGTAAAGTGTCGATAGTGCTGTCTCGCCGGCCGGGCGTTTTTACCACCTTTTCGCCTTCATTCCACCACAAGACAACCGACATGACCCATTCACCGAAACGTCGAATCCTGTTGCTGGCTGCCGCGACGGCGCCGCTCGTTTTGACCGCCACCGCGTGCGCGGCGCAGCAGACCGCCGCACCGGACCCGGCGAGCGAGGCCACCGCGGCGGCCGCGGCGGCCACGGCCGCCTGGCTCGATGCGGAGATGTTCGAGGCGCTGGCTGCGCTCGAACGCGACGCGGGCGGCCGTCTCGGCGTGTGCGCGATCGATACCGCGAGCGGCCGGCGCGCGGAGCATCGCGTCAACGAGCGCTTCCCGTTCTGCAGCACGTTCAAGGCGATGCTGAGTGCGGCGGTGCTCGCGCAGAGCGTCGACCGTCCGGCATTGCTGCAACAGCGCGTGACGTACGCAAAGGCCGACCTCGTCAACTATTCGCCGGTGACGGAGAAGCATGTCGATGCGGGCATGACGGTCGCCGCGCTGTGCGAGGCCGCGATCCAGTACAGCGACAACTCGGCCGCAAACCTGCTGATGAAGCTGATCGGCGGCCCGTCGGCCGTGACCGCCTACGCGCGCTCGATCGGCGACGATGCGTTCCGGCTCGATCGATGGGAGACCGAACTGAATACCGCGCTGCCGGGCGACCTGCGCGACACGACGACGCCCGCCGCGATGGCCGCGAGCATGCGCGAGCTGATGGTCGGCGAAGCACTGCCGGCCGCGCAGCGTGCGCAGCTCGTCACGTGGATGCGCGGCAACAAGGTCGGCGACAAGCGGATTCGTGCCGGCGTGCCTGCCGGGTGGAAGGTCGGCGACAAGACGGGCACTGGCGACTACGGGACGACGAACGACGCGGGCGTCATCTGGCCGACGTCGGGCGCGCCGATCGTGCTGGTCGTGTACTACACGCAGGCGCGTGCCGATGCGAAGTCGAAGGACGACGTGATTGCCGGGGTCGCGCGCATCGTGGCCAAGGCGTTCGGTTGAGCAGGGCGGCGCGGCGTGCGTGACGAGATCCGCATGCACACCGTGACTCTGTCGTGACCGGCGCATCGAAACGTTGTGCGATCAACGACTTAGGTCACGCATGCTCAGGATATCCACATGCTTGCCAACAAAAATTGTGGACAAGCCCGTGCGCGGCCGCATTCGGCGCGGCGCGGACAAAGTCTTTCGGATCAAGCGCTTGCCTGCGGTATGCGCAGGCTATCCACACGCTTGCCAACAAAATCTGTGGACAAGCCGGTTCGCACGCGCGGAAGGTGCGACGTCACGTGGCGAACGGGTGTGTGAGCAACACTTTCCCGGCCGCGTGCCGCATTTGAAGCGGCGCGGACAAAGTCTTTCGGATCAAGTGCTTGCCCAGGGTATGCGCAGGCTATCCACATGCTTGCCAACACAATCTGTGGACAAGCCGCGCGGCCGCGATGGTGGCGGTCAGGGCTGCCGATCGTCGACGGTGGGCCAGCGCGCGAACGCGAACACCCACAACATGATGAAGTTCAGGACCGGGACGAACATCGTCAGGATCCACCAGCCTGAATGCCCGGTACGCCGCACGATGCGGACATACGGATAGATGACGACGGCGACGAGCACGAGTGAGACGACCCACTGCAACGCGGTGAAGTGTTCCATGGTCTTCCTCGGAGTGATGTGTCGTGGTGCGGCACCGGCGGAACGGCCGGGCCGTCGAGCCGTCGCGCGCAGCCGGCGATGCGCGGCCGCGTGCGGCTCGCGTGATCTTGACGCGTGACGGGCGCGAGCGTCAAGGCGACGGTGGTGCGCTGCCGTTGCGCGGGATCGTCCGCCTGCGCGCCTGCCCGGGCCGCCTGTTGCCGCAACCGTGACGCCGCGCATGAACCGTAGCTCGATCAACGGGTTAGCGCAGGCTTGCGCAGGATATCCACAAGCTTGCCAACAAAATCTGTGGGTAAGTGGCGCCGCGCAGGGCGGGCACGTGTGCGTCGACTGCGGCGTGCATCGTCGTGGCGTCGTGACGCGAACTGCGGCGACGCGGTGTCCGTGACGGCCATCAACGGGGCCTCGTCTGCATCACGCGTGCCAAAGTCCATCGGATCAAGGGCTTAGCGTTGCGGTGCGCAGGATATCCACAAGCTTGCCAACATTTTCTGTGGAGAAGTCCGGGTGCGCGAGCGACGCGCAACACCCCTGCGAATGCCACGCGTTGCCTCGCTTCGGGCGTGCACTCACGCAGTGCAGATACCGGCCACGCCGACCTTCTGGAACAGGTGCGGGCTCGCGACCGCGGACGACGGATAGGCCGACAGCTTGGCGACGAACGCCGGATGCGTGAAGGCCGCGCGAAACGCTTCGGTCGATTCCCAGATCGCGTAGTTCAGGTAGGTCGGACTGTCGCCGAGCGCGCGATGCAGCTGGGTCGAGATGAATCCCGGCTGCTGCTTCATGAATTCGGCATCGTCCTTCCATACGGCGAGAAAGTCCGCTTCGTCGGCGGCGGCCAACGTGAACACGTTGACGAGGACGACCGGCTCCGCGTCGATCGCGATCTGTTGCTGGATCGGAAAGGCCGGATCCATCGGCTTGAAATGAGGCATGGGAACTCCTTCGGGTGAGGGGGGATTCAGCGCATCACGTCGGTGCATCGGCGCCATGCGCGCTGGACATCGCCGACAGGACGCGGATCGCCGCATCCAGGTCAGCCGAACTGAAGTCGCCGGCGATGTCGCGGACATGCTGTTGCCACTGCTCGACCACGGCCTGATAGGCCGCCTCGCCGCGAGGCGTCAGCGCGTACAAAGGGGAGCGCTTGTGCGCCGGGTTGGGCCGTGATTGCACCAGCCCTTCGTCGGTCAGCACGTTGATCTGTTTCAGCACGGCCTGCCGCGTGATGCCCATCGCGTCGGCGATCTGCGGGATGTTCGGGGTTTCCGGCGCCAGCGAGATGGCGCCCAGCACCTGCCAGCGCGCACTGGTCAGGCCGTGCGGCCCGGCAAAGGTGTTGCCCCATTCGATCAGCAGGCCGTTCAACCGGAATACGGACAGCGCGACGGCGGTCAACTTGGCGGATTTCGTCATGTTCGAGATGCGTGATGAATTGACAACTACTTTACGTAATGGACAACTGGTTGTCAATGTGAGGAATGAAAGTCACTGAACGAGGGCGGGTAGGTAAACTGGCGACGCGATCCGGCACCGGTAACAAGTACCGCGATGTACCGCGCCGGATGGCAGGCCGACAATAAAGAACCTGGAGAGAAATCAGTGAGAACGATCTGGAAAACGATCGCCGTGACGTGGGTGGCGCTGGCATGCGGCACGCTTGCGCAGGCGTGCATCCCGGCCAGGTACGAGACCGCGTACTTCGGCAAGACCGAACGCATGAAAGACGAACTGCGCGACAAGGTGATCGACGACATCCGCGCCAATCACTACACGATCATCGAATCGAAAATCGGTTTGCTGTTCTTCCCGATCGTCAGGAAGGGCGACGGGGTCTACCTGGGCGCTGACCGGATCGCGACGGGGAGCGATTCGTTCTGGTACCTCGGGAATGGCTATTACCAGCTGAACGGTCAGCTCTATTTCATGGGTGAACATGTTGGCGCGTATCCGCTCAACGGTACCGTGATCGTTCACACCGAGGATCGGACCCGGCAAAGGCCGGACGACTACCCCAAGGGCCGCCTGTTCTGCGTCGTGAGGGAGCACGCCAGCATCCTCGAAACGTCGACCGGCCTGCAGGTCGAGCGGATCGTCACCGACAACTGATCCGGGCGCGGCGCTGCCCCCGGCTGGCGCATTTGCCGCGCACCCCTGACAAACCCTTTCCGATCAATGGCTTGATGCCGTTAATGGAAGGTTGTCCACAAGCTTGCCAACACAATCTGTGGAAAAGCCGTGCGTCGCCCGCGCGTCAGGCCGGCAGCGGAAAGCGCACGGTGACGGTCAGCCCGCGTCCGCCGCGCGTGGTGCCGAGCGCGACCGTCGCGCGATGCTGTTCGGCGATCCGCTTGACGATCGACAGCCCGAGCCCGCTGCCCGACGACGTGACGGCCTGCGCGCCCTCGCCGCGATAGAAGCGCTCCCACACGTCGGTGCGTTCGGCTTCCGGGATCCCGGGGCCGTCGTCGGCGACTTCGAGCACGGGCGTCGTGCCGTCGATCCGCGCGGACACGTCGACACGCGCGCCGTCGCCCGCATAGCGGATCGCGTTGTCGACGAGGTTGTTCAGCAGCACGCGCAGCGTGTCGGCATTGCCGGACGTCATCACGGGCGTCGACACGATCGCGCCGAGATCGATCCGGTGCGCGTCGGCGACGCGCGTGCGATCCGAGACCACCGACCGGCACAGCGCGGCGAGATCGACGGGCGTCGACGCAGAGGCGGCCGCCTGCGCATCGGGTTCGAGGCGCGCGAGCGTCAGCAGCTGCTCGGCGAGGTGGCCGAGGCGCGTCGTGCCGGCCTGGATCTGCGCGAGGATGTGCTCGCGCTCCTCGGCGGTCGACGCGCGCCGCAGCAACTGCGACTGGATCGACAACCCCATGATCGGCGTGCGCAATTCGTGCGCGGCATCGGCGATGAAGTGCCGCTGCAGCGTGAACGAGCGGTCGAGGCGCGCGAGCAGATCGTTGATCGCTTCGGCGAGCGGACGGACTTCGTTCGGCATCGCACCGACGTCGACCGGTTCCAGATTATTCGCATTCCTGCGTTTGAGGCCGGATGCAATCGTGCGCAGCGGCCGCAACCCCGCGCCGATGCCGAACCACAGGCTGATCGCAAGCAGCGGCAGCATCGAGAACACCGGCCACAGCAGGTGTACGGCGATGGCCGCGATCGCTTCCCAGCGCGCATGGCGTGCCTGCGCGAGCCGGATCGTCGTGCCGCCGCGCTCGGTCACATAGGTGCGCCACGGCTGGCCGCCGACGTCGACGCTCGCGATGCCTTTCTGCGCGGGCGGCGGCAGTTTCGAATCGCGGTCGGTCGAATACACGAGCGTGCCGTTGCGCCAGACCTGCAGCAGCACGGCGTCGGGGTCGCTCGCTTCGAAACCATGCTTGCCGTTGGCGTGGTTGCTGAACGACAGCTCGCCGTTCGGGCCGACGACGATCTGCTTCGACATGCTGCGCATCTGGTCGTCCAGCAGGTCGTCGAGCTCGCGCAGCGCGCCCCAGTAGGTGCCTGCGCTCGCAACGAGGCCGATCACGCAGGCGGCCGGCAGCAGCCACATCAGCAGGCGCCGCCGCAGCGATGCGCGGCGCCAGCGCACGACCGCGCGTTGCATGTGCGTCATGCGCCGTCACCGATCCGGTAGCCGACGCCGCGCACCGTGCGGATCATGTCGTGGCCGAGTTTCTTGCGCAGGTTGTGGATATGCACCTGCACGGCGTTGCTCTCGATTTCCTCGCCCCAGCTGTACAGCCGCTCCTCGAACTGCTCGCGCGAGATCACCGCGCCCGGGTCGCGCATCAGCTCGTGCAGCAGCACGAACTCCTTCGGCGACAGCGGCACTTCGTCGTCGTTGAGCCAGACCAGGTGCTTGACGGGGTCGAGCCGCAGCGGACCGATCACGAGCGTCGTCTGCGCGCGGCCGGCGTGGCGGCGGTTGACCGCGCGGATGCGGGCGAGCAGTTCGTCGAGCTCGAACGGCTTGACGAGATAGTCGTCCGCGCCGCTGTCGAGGCCCGCGATGCGGTCGGGCACGCCGTCGCGCGCGGTGATGATGATCGCGGGCAGGTTTTCGTCGCGGCGGCGCAGCGCGGCGAGCACCGACAGGCCGTCGCGGTTCGGCAGCCCGAGATCGAGCAGCAGCAGGCCGTAGCCGGTCGCGCGCAGCGCGAGCGACGCGGCGTCGCCGTCCTTCACCCAGTCGACGGCGAAGCCTTCCTGTTTGAGGCCCTGTTCGAGCCCGCTGCCGATCAGCGGATCGTCCTCGACGAGCAATACGCGCATGAATTGGTGTCTCTTCAACGGGGCGCCGTGGCACCCGGGGTTCCCATGATAAGCGCACGTGCCTTAGGCGGACCTTAAATGCGGGCGGCGCGCGGCGGGCTTTCGTACTCGTCCAATGCGGCACCGTGTCGCCTCGGCGCGACCTTCAGGTTTGCTTAATCTTACGGTCCGTAATCTGGCGCCGTCGCGTTCAACGGGGCGCGGCGTCACATCGAAGAAGAGGACGAAATCATGAAACACCTGGCCAGAATCCTGACGGTTGCACTCGCCACGCTGCCCGCCGCCGTCTACGCGCAATACACGGGGCCGTCCGCGTTGAGCACGACCACCGTGAAGGAACTGCTCGCGAACGGCAAGGACGACCAGCACGTGCAGTTGCAGGGGCGCATCGTCAAGCATGTCGGCGGCGAGGATTACGAATTCGCCGATGCGACCGGCACGATCCGCGTCGAGATCGACCACAAGCTGTGGGCGGCCGGCCAGCCCGTCAGCGACAAGAACGAAGTGAAGGTGACCGGCGAATTCGAGCGCAAATGGTCGGGCAGCGTGAAGGTCGACGCCGATCACGTCGAAGTGCTGCGCTGACCGGTGCGCGCGGGGCCGGTGATACCATGGACGACCGGTTCCCGTTCCCACCAAGATGGCCGCCAATTTCGACGAACTCGCGTCCCGGATCCGGGCGCAATTTTCCGAGCTGAGCCCGCAATTTCAGGCGGGCGCTGCCTTCCTGCTCGATCATCCCGACGAAGTCGCCACCTCGTCGATGCGCAAGGTCGCGCAGCGCGCGCAAGTGCAGCCCGCGTCGCTCGTGCGGCTCGCGCAGCAATTCGGCTTCCCCGGCTGGAACGAGCTGCGCGACCTGTGCGTCGCGCGCGTGCGCACACGCCCCGAGCCGCTCACGCAGCGGGCGCGCTCGCTCGTGCGGCCCGACGCGAAGGCGTCGCTCGCGCACGACCTGCTCGCCGCGCAACAACACAACCTGTCGGCCACCGCCGCGCAGAACGAGCACGCGCTCGCCGATGCCGCGAAACTGATCCGCAAGGCGTCGCATGTGCACGTCGCGGGGTTTCGCTCGTGCTATCCGGTCGCGTTCGGTTTCGTGTACGGCTACCGGCTGTTCCGACCGACCGTGTCGCTGCTCAACGGCGTCGCCGGTTCGCTCGAGATGGAGCTGCGGACGATCGCGAAGCAGAGCGTGACCGTGGTCGTCAGCTTCGCGCCGTATTCGGCGGAAGCGACGCGCGTCGCGCAGGCCGCGAAGGCGCAGGGCAGCCGGATCGTCGCGATCACCGACAGCGCGGTGTCGCCGATCGCGCTGCACGCGGATGCGCAGCTGATCTTCACGCACGACAGCCCGTCGTTCTTCCCGTCGCTGGTGGCCGCGCATGCGATGGCCGAAGCGCTGGTCGCGCAGTTGCTGGCGCTCGAAGGCAGCGATGCGATCGCCGCGCTCGAACGCACGGAAGCGGAACTGCACGCGAAGGGCGCTTACGTCGTCTGACGCGGTACGTGCGGCTTCAACGCCTCGTTATCATTTTCGATTCAAGCGGATTCAACCGATGACGTTCACATACGAGGTGACGGACGCGGGCGACGCGAACGTTCGCAAGCAGATCGTCGCGCCGCTCATCCGGTTCAACGAAAGCCAGGCGGGCCCGATCGATGCCCGTTCGCTGGCCGTGGTCGTGACCGATGGCGAAGGCGCGGTGGTCGGTGGCCTGTGGGGCAGTACCGCGTACGGCTGGCTGCATGTGGACCTGCTCGTGGTGCCCGAGGCCGCGCGCGGCCAGGGTGCGGGCACCCGCATCATGGACCTGGCCGAGGCGGAAGCCGTCGCGCGCGGCTGCCACAGCGCGTGGCTCGACACGTTCGACTTCCAGGCGCGGCCGTTCTACGAGAAACGCGGCTATGTCCGCTTCGGCGAACTGCCGGATTATCCAGCCGGACACTCGCGCATTTTCCTGACCAAGAAGTTGGCCGCGGGCTGAGCGCCGCCGCCGCATGGCGCGGCGCGGTTGACGAGGTCGCCGGCCGTCGCCTAGGATACCGGTCAGCGATGCAGGTCGCTTCCGGGTCCGCGGAAAGGGTTGAACCCACCTGTCGCAGCAAATTCAGCTTTCCACCTGTCCTTTGTGCTGGCGGTATTGCGGACCTTCGGCCAATACTGCACGAGGATTCGCATGAAAAAGCTGCCCCCCAGGGCCAATTCCGATCATCTGAAAAAGCAGGCCAAGGCATTGTTGCGCCTGTACCGGCAGGGCGACGCCGATGCCGTCGCGCGCTTCGTCCGGTTTCTGCCTGCCGCCGCGCACCGCACACACGATGAAACGCTCGCGCTCGGGCTCCGGCTGCACGACGCGCAATCCTGCATTGCGCGCGAGTACGGTTTTGCGTCATGGGCCGATCTCGGCGCGTTCGTCGAAACGCATGCGCTGGCGGGGCAACCGCGGTCGCAACTGATCCGGCGCTGGCTCGACCTGGCGTACGGCGGCGACGTGACCGGCGGCTACGACGCCCCCCGGCCGCGTGTTGCCGTGCAACTGCTGCTCGACCGTCCCGATCTCGTTGCGGGCGATCCGACCGTCGCATGCGCGGCCGGCGATCTCGACGCGGTGAAGGCGGCGCTGGCCGCCGATCCCGGCTGGATCGCACGCGCCGGTGGCGTGCTGAAGCTGCCGCCACTGGTCGCCGTTACGCATTCGCGGCTCGGGCAGCTTCCCGAGTTTGCCGCCAGGCTGCGCGCCTGCGCGCGTCTTCTGCTCGATGCCGGCGCCGATCCGAACCAGCGGATCGGCAACCGCTTTCCGCCGGCGTCGCTTGCCGCGCCGGACGAAGCGGAGCCGCTGTCGGCGCTGTACGGTGCGGCGGGCGTCAATCGCGATCCGGTGCTCACCGCCATGCTGCTGGAAGCCGGCGCCGATCCGAACGATGGCGAATCGCTGTATCACTCGGTGGAAAATCCGGCCTGTACGCGCCTGCTGCTCGAACACGGCGCGCGGGTGGGCGGCACGAATGCGTTGCGGCGCGCGTTCGACATGCGCGACGCAGGCGCGCTCGAACTGCTGCTCGCGCACGGCGGCGACCCGAACGAGCCGCCCGGCGCGGGGCTGGCGCAGACCTGGGGCGCGCCGTTGTTGCGGGCGATCGGCGTGCGCTGCTCGGCACGCCATGTCGCCGCGCTGCTGGCGGCCGGCGCCGATCCGCGCGCGCGGACCCCGACCGGCGTCAGTGCGTACCGGCTGGCGATGCAGACCGGGCTGTCCGACGTCGCGGCGCTGTTGCGGGCGGCCGGCGCGGACGAGCCGCTCGACGCGGCAGACGCGTTCGTGGCGGCCTGCGCGCGCGCCGATGCCGACGAGGCGCGGCGCATCCAGGCGCGCCATCCCGAACTGCCCGGTGCGCTGCCCGGCGAGCGGCTGAGGCTGCTGCCGGATGCCGCCGCGTGGGGGGCGGGCGACGCGGTGAAGGTCATGGTCGAACTGGGCTGGCCGATCGCGGCGCGGGGCGGCGACTGGGATGCGAGCGCGCTGAATCATGCGGTGTTCCGCGGCGATGCGGGCTTGCTGGCGTTCCTGCTCGCGCACGGCGCCAACTGGCGCGACCTGCACGGGTTCGGGAGCGATGCGCTCGGCACCTTGTCCTGGGCATCCGTCAACGAACCGGAGCAGGTCGGCGCGTCCGACTGGGAGGCGTGCGCGCGGCTGCTGCTCGCGCACGGCGTGCCGCAAGCCGCGCGGGACCCGTCGAATCCGGACGGCGTGCTGATCGACGGTCGCGCGATGCGTTTCTCCGAGGCCGTTACCGACGTGTTGCTCGGCATCGACGGCGGGGCAGCCGCCGCGAAGTAAGCGACGGCGGGCCGGCACCGGGCGGACGGCGGCGTCCGCCCGCTCGTTGCCGGCTGCTGGCACGCAGTCGGCGCACCGGTTTTTTCCTGTCGCGCGACGACATTTCGATGAGCACTGAAACGTCGTGTGCACGACCGGCGTAAGCTCAGCCGTCAACTTCCTTCCGGAGTCCACGATGCCCCGTTCCGACCTGCAAGCCCGCCAAGCCGAAGCGTTCCGCGCCCTGCATGCACGCGCCGGCGCCTTCATCATCCCGAACCCGTGGGACGCCGGCACCGCGCGCCTGCTCGCGATGGCCGGCTTCGAGGCGCTCGCGACCACGAGTGCCGGCTACGCGTTTTCGAAAGGTCAGCCCGACAACGCGATCGACCGCGACGCGATGCTCGATCACATCGCCGAGATCGTCGCCGCGGGCGGCCTGCCCGTCAGCGCCGATCTCGAGAACGGCTTCGGCGACGCGCCCGGCACGGTGGCCGAAACGATCCGGCTCGCGGCCGAGGCCGGCGCGGTCGGCGGCTCGATCGAGGACGCGACGGGCCGTGCCGACGCGCCGATCTACGCGCGCGAAGCGGCGATCGAGCGCATCGCGGCGGCCGTCGACGCGGCGCGCGCGCTGCCGTTTCCGTTCACGCTGACCGCGCGCTGCGAAAACTACCTGCATGGCCGGCCCGACCTCGCCGATACGATCGCACGGCTCGTTGCCTATCGCGACGCGGGCGCCGACGTGCTGTATGCGCCGGGCATCACCGATGCGGACGAAATCGCGGCGGTGACGCAGGCGGTCGGCGCGCCCGTAAACGTCGTGATGGGGTTGCAGGGCGGGCTGCTGAGCCTCGACGCGCTGGCGGCGCTCGGCGTGAAGCGCGTGAGCGTCGGCGGCGCGCTGGCGCGGGCCGCGCTCGGCGCGTTCCTGCGCGCCGCGAAGGAGATGGCGCAGGACGGCACGTTTACGTTCACGCAAGCAGCCGTGCCCGGGCGCGATATCAACCGCTGGTTTGCGTCGCCCGATAATTCACCGGATTTGTTCGGGGAATGAGCGCAAATAAACCGTGGGATCGTTTCCAGCCGAAACATTGATTGACAATAATCAACCGATTTCGCGTCCGAATTAAACGTCGGTGACGACGCAAAATTCATCGTCTATTCTCCGCATTCCGCCCGTTCGACCGGGGCCGGCGCGCAAGCCGCGCCGGCTCGGGCGAGCGGGCGCCCGCCGAGCGCATCGATGTCGCGCATTGTTGCATTTTCCCCGCCGTGAGTTTTTTACGCGGGAGTTGCCGGCCGGTTTTTTGATTGATAATCTGCGGCACCTTCGCAAGAACGGTCGGTGAGCCGCCGAAAATATCGATATATAAAAATGCTGAGAGAGCGATGACGATCCGAGAAAATCAACGCGTCCGGCTTCGCGTCGGCGATGTCGTGACGCTGAAGACGGGCGGGCCGCGCATGACCGTCACCTATGCCGGGCCGGTCGTGTTCGACGACGGCGACTGGCTGATCTGCCAGTGGTTCGACGAAAACGGCGAATTCCGGCAGGAAATGTTCCATCACGACACGGTGGTGCCCGAGCCGCGCGCGATTTCGGCCGGGCGCGTCCGCATGCGCATGCAGTCGCATCGCTACCGGTCGGCGGCCTGACGTTCCCCGGTCGTCGCGATGCGGCCACGGGTGATGCCCGCGCCGCGACATTTCACGCCAGCCCGAAACATGCGGCGGCGCGCTCCGCCGATACTGTCCGCATGAACCCGACCGATCCCATCGCAGCGGTCACGCACCGCGATCCCTATCCCTACTATGCGGCGCTCGTCGACGGGCCGCCGCTCGCGTTCGACGCCACGCTCGGCCTGTGGGTCGCGAGCCGCGCGGCCGCCGTGACGGCCGTGCTCGGCCATCCGGCCTGCCGCGTGCGCCCGCTGGACGCGCCGGTGCCGCCCGCGTTGCGCGGCACGACGGCCGGCGCGCTGTTCGGCGAGCTGGTGCGCATGAACGACGGCGCGTTGCGGCACGACGTGCCGAAGCAGGCGCTGCGCACCGCGTTCGCGCCGATCGACACGGCTGCGCTGCGCGAGCGAGCCGCGCAGCTTGCCGCGCGGCGCTTGCCGGCGCCGGGCGATGCCGGCGCGCTGAACGCATGGTGCATGACGGTGCCCGTCTGCGCGGTTGCCGATCTGCTCGGCTTCGACGAGACGCAGCTCGACGATATCGCGGCGCGGGTCGTCGATTTCGTCGCCGCGCTGTCGCCGTTGTCGGATGCCGTCGCACTGGCCCGCGCGAGCGACGCCGCGCGGCAACTGCTCGACCGGATGACGGAGCGCGTCGCGCAGACGCATGCGCACGACGGCACGCTCGTCGCCGCGGTGCAGCAGGCGGCCCGCGCGTCGGGCTGGCAGGCGAGCGGCGCAATGGTCGCGAATCTCGTCGGACTGCTGTCGCAGACCTGCGAGGCGACCGCCGCGTGGCTCGGCAATGCGCTGGTGGCGTGGAACGGGGCAGCGGGAGCGGGCGCCGCGCACGCCGTCCCGGACGATGCCGCGCTCGACGCATTCGTTGCCGAAGTCGGGCGCTTCGATTCACCGGTGCAGAACACGCGCCGCTTCGTCGCATCGCGCACGACGATCGAAGGCGTGACCGTCGAAGCCGGCGACGCGATCCTCGTCGTGCTCGCCGCGGCGAACCGCGACCCTGCGGTACATCGCGATCCGCACCGGTTCATGCCCGGCCGCACGGCCGGGCCGAATTTCGGCTTCGGCACGGGGCCGCATGGCTGCCCGGGCGAGCGGATCGCGCGGGCGGTGACGGCGGGGGCGTTCGGGGCGTGGCTGCGTGCGGGCGGCGGGCTGCCGCACGACGGGCTGGCTTGGGATTACCGCGCGTCGACCAATGTCAGGATGCCGAAGTTCGACGCGGTACGGTAACGGGGAAAGAGGGACTTAACGGCAGCCTTGCTTCTCCGCCCATTGCTCCTGGGCGGCGACACGGCGCTGCACGCGCTCGACGAGACCGGTCGAAAAGGTCCGCATGCTGATGCCGCGGCGCTTGGCGAGGATCGTCTGCGCGACATCGGCGTGCGGGTTCGGCTGGCAGGCCCAGTACAGCGTCATCAGCCAGCCGATGCCGGTCCACCCGAACAGCGCGTTGAACATCGCGACCGTCAGCTTGTCGTGCCGGCCGCGCCGGTCGGCAATGACCGCCGGCAGAAAATAGATCGCGATCGCGGCCACCGAACCGGCCACTTGAATCAGGACTGCGTTCTGCATGTTGCTGCTCCATCCGAACTGCAATGGGACCGATTGTCGCGCTTTTTTCGTTCGCGTGCAGGCCGTACGCAGGCAATTGATTGTTGCGCTTTTAATGACGATCAGCCGGCTTCGGCGTCCGCCGGCTGCACTTCGTTGCTCAGCGCGAAACCTTCGTCGCGCCAGCCCGTCACGCCGCCGATCATCAGCTTGACCGGCCGGCCGAGGCGCGCGAGCTGGATTGCCGCGCGCGCGGCGCCGTTGCAGTGCGGGCCCGCGCAGTAGACGACGAACAGCGTGCCGGCCGGATAGCCGGCGAGCTTGCTCTCGATGATCTTGCGGCGCGGCAGGTTGCGCGCGCCGGGCACGTGGCCGGCGGCGAACTGGTCGGGGCCGCGCACGTCGAGCAACACGAAATCGGGCGCGCCCGACGCGAGCGCGTCGTGCACGTCCCAGCAATCGGTCTCGAAGCGCAGCGATGCCTCGAAATGCGCGAGGGCGGCGGGGCTGTCGGCGGCGGGCACGTCGGTGACGCAGGACATGGGCAGGTTCTCCTGAAGGTTGCGCAGAGCGCGGTGGAATGAGGGGCAGTATCGCGGTTCGGCACGTTTCGCGGCAGTGGCGCGATCGACAAGTTCCGGTAACATCGCGCCATGCACAATCATCTCGTCGTCGCGCTCGCCTACGATCGCCTCTGCACGTTCGAATTCGGCTGCGTGGTCGAACTGTTCGCCCTCGAACGCCCCGAGCTCGGGGTCGACTGGTATCGCTTCGCGGTCTGCGCGAGCGAGCCGGGGCCCGTGCGCGCGGCGGGCGGCATCACGGTCGCCGCGCCGTACCGGCTCGCGACGCTCGATCGCGCCGATACCATCGTGATTCCCGGCTGGCGCGATCCGGACGAACTGCCGCCGGAGCCGTTGCTGAAGAAACTGCGGGCCGCGCATCGCCGCGGCGCGCGGCTCTGCTCGATCTGCTCGGGCGTGTTCGTGCTGGCCGCGGCCGGCGTGCTCGACGGCCTCACGGTGACGACCCACTGGCGCTATGCGGAGAAACTGCAGGCGCGCTATCCGGCGTTGCGCGTGAATCCCGATGCGCTTTACGTCGACGAAGGGCAGGTGATCACATCGGCCGGATCGGCGGCGGGGCTCGACATGCTGCTGCATCTCGTGCGCCGCGATCACGGCGGCGCAATTGCGAACCGGGTCGCGCAGCGCCTCGTGCTGCCGCCGCATCGCGACGGCGGCCAGGCGCAGTTCGTGCCGCGCCCGGTCGCGCCGGGCGGCACCGACCGGCTCGCGAAGCTGATCGACTGGATGCGCGCGCACGCGGCCGAGCCGCACACGCTCGCATCGCTCGCCGCGCAGGCGGCGATGAGCACGCGCACGCTGCAACGTCAGTTCGCGGATGCGACGGGAATGTCGCCGCTCGCGTGGCTGATCCGCGAACGCGTGAACGTCGCGAAGGACATGCTCGAAGCGCATCCCGCGCTGTCGCTCGCGCAGGTCGCGGCGCGCGCCGGGTTCGGTTCCGAGGAATCGCTGCGCCGGCATTTCCGGCGCGTCGCGGCGACGAGTCCGGCCGCGTACCGACGCGGGATGGATCGTGGCGTAAGATCGCAGGACGCGTGAGCGCCGCGCATCCGCGCGGCGGCGACGGCTTTCGTACCCGGCGGGCATCGTCTGACCGGGGCATTCCGGACGAAAGCGGAATCAAACAACAACATGACACTCAGAGAGAACCTCGGCTTCGGCTTCATGCGCGATGACGCGCACGTGTATTGCCATGACGACCCGTTGCGGGATCGCGCGGGCAACCTCATCGAAGGCATCGTGATCGACGGCTTCCGGCCGTTGTCCCAGTATCTGGCGACGGACGGCGTGCGCGCCTACGCGCGCACGTTCACGTGGTTGCGCTTCACCGTGCTCGACGTCGACGCCGCGACGTTTCGACCGCTGGACGAATCGCATGCCGTCGACGCGAACCATGTCTATTTCCAGAACCGCAAGCTGGCCGGCGCGTCGCCCGCGCGCTTCCGGTTGTTGACCGATGCGTGGGGGCACGACGACCGCTACCTGTATCACTACGGCAAGCGCATGCGCGGTGCGGATCCCGCGACGCTGCGGTGGGTCGGCGCATATCTGGTCGATGCGCAGCGGGTCTGGTATGACGGGCGGGAGGTCGAAGGCGCCGAAGCGGCAAGCTTCGTCAGCGCGGACGAGGTGGCGCAGGATCACGCGACCGACCGGGCGCGGCCGTACCGTTACGGGCACGCGGCCGATCCCGGCTCGCGCGAGAAGTGGGAGCGCGACTGGTCGCCGTTTTTTGCCGCGCACCCCGAGCTGCAAGGCTACTGGTGGCATACCATCGTCGGGCAGACCGCGGCGGATATACCGGCGCAGGAGCTCGGCGGCGGGTTCCGGGTAGTCGGCAACCAGGTGTATCTGCACGACCTGCCGCTGCTCGAACCGGATGCCGCGACGGTCCGGTGGCTCGGCGATTCGTTCATCGCCGACCGGTCGCGACTCTACTCGTACGCGGAGTATCACACCGGCTTTCTCGACGGCGGCCCGCTTCCCGGCGATCCCGCACGGTGGCGACATCTGGCCGGGCCGTGGTATCAGGCCGGTGACCATTGCTATCTGAAGCAGTGGCGCGGTCATTCGGAAGCCGCGAAGGTCGACGGCGAGACATTCGAAGTCCTGAACGACACCTACGCGAAGGATCGCAATGGCGTGCTGTGCATGCTGGTACGCAAGCGCGGCATCGATCCGGCCCGGATCGAAGTCGTCGGCGACTATTACCTGCGCGATGGCGGCCGGTTGTTCTATTTCGGCAAGGAAGTGAAGGCCCGCTTCGATGGCGCGACCGCCGAAGTCGTCGGGCCCGGCTTCCTGCGCGACGGGCAGGGGCGGTTGCTGCACGACAACCAGCCATATCGGCGCGGTGTCGATGGCGCGACGCTCGCGTTCCTCTCCGAATATTTCGCACGGGATCGTGCGCGAGTCTACGTCTATTGCAACGGTGCCGAACTCGTGCCGCTGCCGGGCGTCGATCCGGCCGGCTTTCGCCTCGAGCAGCCGGATATCGGCACGGACGGCAGCCGCCGCTATGTGTATCAGGCGTGGCTGGCTGCGTGGCGCGCGCGGCACCGGTCGCCGATGCCCGACTACGTGCCGCCGGATTACGTGGCGCCCGAAGCGGGCGCGCAGGCCGCTGCCGGCCCGGCGCCCGAATCGGTATCGGCGCATGCGTCGTCGCAAGCTCCGCTCGCCGGGACGGTTGCGGCTCGTCACGCGTGCGTGCTCGAATGGACGCGCGACGCGACGGGTGAACTGCGCCTCGTCGTGGCCGGCGAAGGATTCTGCGATATCTGGGATCTGGCGCAGCGACGGGTGGTCGCGTCGTTCGAACTGCCGCGTCCGTTCGTGCCGGACGAAGCGGAGGCGACGGTCATGGACGGGCTGCGCAACGTGCCGGTGAGCGCATCGGTCGATGCGGCGCTGTCGACGCTGATCGTCGCGTACTGGGACAACACGGCGCTCTACCGGGTCGACGCCGCGAGCGGCGCGGCGGACGTGTGCTGGCGCGCCGAAAGCCGGTACGACGATCTGGAGCGGGTCCACCTGTCGCCCGACGCGCGCGAAGCGTGGGTGCGCATCCGCAACCGGCTCTACCGTGTGCCGCTCACCGACGGCGGCACGCTTGACGTGCTCGATTACGACATGGCCGACCAGCGCTTCCAGGATGCGCCGTTCGCGGTGAGCGCCGGCCGGCGTCGCCGTGCGTTCGCACGGGACGCGGCGTTGACGGTGCGTACGGAGGGCGAAGCCGATTGGGAATTGCCGGGGGCGGACAACGGCTTCCCTTGCGCGTTTTCCGACGACGGCGCCCGCGTGCTGGCGCGCGATGCGAAATTCGTGTTGCGCGAGTTCGAGGTCGGCAGCGGCAAGTGGCTCGCGTTGCATCGCGGCGGCTGGTGCGAGCGCCAGTGGTTCAAGAGCCAGGCCGGCTGGCTCGACGGGCGTCCGGTGTTTGCCGGCCTGCCGAAGGGCGGGCGCGGCGTGGTCGATATCTGGGATGCGCTCGACGACCGGCTGCTGTTTCGCATCGAGGCCGCCGCGAGCGTACCCGAACCGGACGCGGGCTGACGCGGTCGCGGCGATGTTTTCCGGCGTTCGTGGAATGAACGTCGGGAGAGTTTGCAGGCCGCGCAGCCAGCCGACGCGATCGCATCGTGGTGCAACCAACGCAATGGCAAGCCCGATGATGCGATCAGGGGCGTCCTTGACCGAAGAGGCGAGACGCACTCGGCCTCTTCGCAAGACTGCCTTGTAACGTGCTTTTTTGCGACATTCACATCTTCCCCAAGGACGATTCCGATGACGATGCTGCCTTCCCGTTTGCCGCTGATCCAGGCCCCGATGGTCGGCTCGCTGAGCCCGCTTGCGATCGCGGTATGCGAAGCCGGCGGGCTCGGCTCGCTCGCGTGCGCGGCGCTCGGCCCGCAGCAACTGCGCGACGAGATCGCGGCGATCCGCGCCCGCACGCCCGCACCGTTCAACGTGAACTTCTTCTGCCATATGCCGCCGGCGCCCGACGCCGAGGTCGACGCGCGCTGGCGTGCTGCGCTCGCCGGCTACTACGCGGAAGCCGCGCTCGATCCGGCCGGCGTGAAGGGCGGCCCCGGCCGCGCGCCGTTCGACGAGGCGATGTGCGCGGTCGTCGAGGAATGGCGGCCGGCTGTCGTGAGCTTCCATTTCGGGCTGCCGGACGCCCCGCTGCTCGATCGCGTGCGGCGCACGGGCGCGCAGGTCGTGTCGTCCGCGACGACCGTCGAGGAGGCGCGCTGGCTGGATGCGCGCGGCGTCGACGCGATCGTCGCGCAGGGCGCGGAGGCCGGCGGTCATCGCGGGATGTTCCTGACCGACGACATCCACGCGCAACCGGGCCTGTTCGCGTTGCTGCCGCAGATCGTGGACGCGGTGCGCGCACCGGTGATCGCGGCCGGCGCGATCGCCGACGGGCGGGGCATCGCGGCCGCGTTCGCGCTCGGCGCGCGCGCGGTGCAGATCGGCACCGGCTATCTGCTGACGCCGCAGGCCGGCCGCTCGGCGCAGCATCGCGCGGCGGTGCGTGCCGCGCGCGACGACGGCACGCGCATGACCAACCTGTACACGGGCCGCCCCGCGCGCGGGCTGCTGACGCGCTTCATGCGCGAGCAGGGGCCGATGAGCGCGCTCGCGCCGGCGTTCCCGCTCGCGACGGCCGCGGTCGATCCGCTGCGCGGCGCGTTCGAGCGGCAAGGCCGCGACGACTTCTCGTTGCTGTGGTCGGGCGAGGCTGCGGCGCTCGCGCGTGAAGAGGAGGCGGGCGAACTGACGCGGCGCCTGTGGCGCGACGCGCTGGCGTGTGCGGCAGGGCTGCGCGACGCGTTCCCGCAGGCGGTCTGAACGACCAGGAAGGGGGCGCCGGCGCGGGTGCATCGGCGTATGATCTGGGTTTTCGTCAGCCCGATCCAGGCACCCCCACCATGACCTCCGTCGACACTACCCCCGTCCTCGACCATGACAAGCTCGTTACCTTCATCGAGCGCAAGTGGAACGATGAAATCCTCCACGCGTTGACCGACTACATCGCGATCCCCGCGAAGAGCCCCGCATTCGACCCCGACTGGGCGAAGCGCGGCTATCTCGAGCGGGTGGTCACCGATGCCGCGCAGTGGGCCGAGCGGCAGCCCGTGAAGGGCCTGAAGCTCGAAATCGTGCGCCTGCCGGGCCGCACGCCAGTGATCTTCTTCGAATCGCCCGCCACGCGTTCGGGTAGCACCGACACGATCCTGCTGTACGGCCACCTCGACAAGCAGCCCGAATTCGACGGCTGGCGCGCGGACCTCGGCCCGTGGACGCCGAAGTACGAGAACGGCAAGCTGTACGGCCGCGGCGGCGCGGACGACGGCTATGCGATCTACGCGAGCCTCGCCGCGCTCGGCGCACTCGACGAGCAGGGCATCGAGCGGCCGCGCTGCGTCGGCCTGATCGAGACCTGCGAGGAATCGGGCAGCTACGACCTGCTGCCGTACGTCGACGCGCTGCGCGACCGGCTCGGCCAGGTGTCGCTCGTCGTGTGCCTCGATTCGGGCGCCGGCAACTACGACCAGATGTGGCTCACCACGTCGCTGCGCGGGCTCGTGTCCGGCGACCTGCAGGTCGAGGTGCTCGAGGAAGGCGTGCACTCGGGCGTGTTCGGCGGCATCGCGCCGTCGAGCTTCCGCGTGATGCGCCAGTTGTTCGAGCGCCTCGAAGACGCGAAGAACGGCAACCTGCTGCCGGGCGTGTTCCATTGCGAGATTCCCGACAGCCGCGTGCGCGAAGCCGACGCGGCCGCGTCGATCCTCGGCGACGCCGTGTGGAAGGGGCTGCCGTGGGCGTGCGGCGCGGACGGCAAGCCGGTGCTGCCGACCACGACCGATCCGCGCGAGGCGCTGCTGAATTCGACGTGGCGTCCGTCGCTGTCGGTGACGGGCGCGGCCGGCATGCCGGCGCTGGCGGATGCGGGCAACGTGCTGCGTCCGCGCACCGCGTTCAAGCTGTCGCTGCGCCTGCCGCCGCTCGTCGACGCCGCGCAGGCCGTGCAGCAGCTGAAGGAACTGCTCGAACTCGATCCGCCGTACAACGCGAAGGTCACGTTCAAGCCGGACGCGGGTGCCGCGACCGGCTGGAGCGCACCGGATCTCGCGCCGTGGCTCGCGTCGTCGCTCGATGCCGCGTCGCGCCGCCACTTCGGCGCCGACTGCGCGTACATGGGCCTCGGCGGTACGATCCCGCTGATGAATGTGCTGCAGGAGGGTTTCCCGTCCGCGCAGTTCATGGTGTGCGGCGTGCTCGGGCCGAAGTCGAACGCGCACGGTCCGAACGAATTCCTGCACGTGCCGTACGCGAAGAAGTTGACGGCGGCGGTCGCGGACGTGATCGCGACCGCGCGCTGAGCGTGACGACTGCCCGACCCGACCTGACGGAGCCTTGCCGATGACCGCACTGCCGACGCCCGATACCGAACCGCTGCGCATGCGCGCCGAACCGCTGCATGCATTCGTCGCGGCACTCTGGGAACGGGCGGGCAGCAGCGAGCGCGAAGCAACGCTCGTCGCCGATCATCTGGTCGGCGCGAATCTCGCGGGCCACGATTCGCACGGGATCGGGATGATTCCGAACTACGTCGCGTCGTGGCGGGAAGGGCAGTTGCAGTTGAACGGGCATGCGTCGATCGTCCGCGACGGCGGTGCGGTGCTGACGATCGACGGCGGGCGCGGCTTCGGCCAGGTGATCGCGTTCGAGGCGATGGTCGAGGGGATCGAGCGCGCGCGACGCATGGGCATCTGCGCGATCGGGCTGCGCGACGTGCATCATCTCGGCCGCATCGGGCACTGGGCCGAGCAGTGCGCGCGCTCGGGGCTCGTGTCGTTCCACTTCGTCAACGTGCCGGGCGACCTGCTGGTCGCGCCGCTGCACGGCACCGATCCGCGCTTCGGCACGAATCCGTTCTGCGCCGCGTATCCGCGTGCGGGCAGGCCGCCGCTGCTGCTCGATTTCGCGACGAGCGCGATCGCGTACGGCAAGACGCGCGTCGCGTACAACCAGGGCAAGCGCGTGCCGGCCGGGTCGCTGATCGACCATCGCGGCCAGCCGACCGACGATCCGGCCGTGATGCACGAGCAGCCGTTCGGCGCGCTGCTGCCGTTCGGGCTGCACAAGGGCTATGCGCTGGCGGCGATGTGCGAGATTTTCGGCGGCGCGCTCGTCGGCGGGCATACGACCTACGGCGACACGCTGCAGAAGACGAGCGCGATCGTCAACGGGATGCTGTCGGTGCTGATCGATCCGAACGCATTCGATGCGGCCGATGCCGAGCGTGAAGCCGATGCGTTCGTCGCGTGGGCGAAGGCGTCGCCGCAAGCCGGCGATGCGCCGGTGCAGGTGCCCGGCGAACCGGAAGAGGCCAGCCGCGCGGCGCGTGGTGCTGATGGCATCCCGGTCGACCGCGCGACGTGGCGGCAGATTCGCGAGAGCGCGGCGGCAGTCGGCTTCGACGACGCGGCGCTCGACGCGTGGACGCAGCGCTGCACGGGGCGCGCATGAGCTGGCAGTCGCAGAAGGCGCACGGCGAGGAGATCGCGTATCAGCTCGCGCCGCTCGGCAACGTTACGGTTGTGCGGTTCTTCAGCGGTGCGGCGATGCGGCTCGACGGCGTGATGTTCGGCTTCATGTCGCGCGGGTCGCTGTTCCTGCGTGTGGATGACGTGAACCGTCCGGCGTTCGTTGCGGCGGGGATGGGGCCGTTCTCGTACGAGCGGCCGACGCGCACGGTTTCGCTCGACGGCTATTACGAAGCGCCGGCCGACGTGCTTGAGGACGCCGGCGCGCTGTTCGACTGGTGCCGCAGCGCGTATCGCGCGGCGTTGCTGGCGGGGCCGCCGAAGCGCAAGGCTAGGGCGGTGGCGAAACCGGCAGCGGAAGGGAAGGCGGCGGGGACACGGACTAAGAAGCCGGTGGCGAAATCGGTGGGGAGGCCGGCGGCAAAGCCGGTAGCGAAACCGGCAGCGAAACCAGCAGCGAAACCGGCAGCGAAACCGGCAGCGAAACCGGCAGCGAAACCGGTGGCGAAACCGGTGGCGAAACCGGTGGCGAAACCGGCAGCGAAACCGGTGGCGAAACCGGTGGCGAAACCGGCAGCGAAACCGGCAGCGAAACCGGCAGCGAAACCGGCAGCGAAACCAGCAGCGAAACCAGCAGCGAAACCAGCGGCGAAACCAGCGGCGAAACCAGCGGCGAAACCAGCGGCGAAACCGATAGCAAAGCCGGCACCGAACCCACCGGCGAAACGCAAGCAAACTTAATACCGAACGAGCGAAGCGACAGCTTCGCGCATTTCGTTTTCCTTTCTTTCGATCTCGAACGCCGGCCGATACGCATGGCGCGCGGCGCGTGATGCCCGGCGGCGCGCCCGCACAGGTGCGCAAAAACCTCCGGCTTGCCGCACCGCACATCCCCATGCTTCACAACGGCGGCCTCGGCGTTTATGATCGGCGCGGGTCGCACCCGTGCCTGGCGCGACCCGTGCCGGCCTCGCCGCCGGCCCCGCGAACGGCGCATCGTACGCCGTGCGGGACGCTTCCCCACTCATCATTCCAGACGGAGACAACCGATGCTCGTCCTGATTCTCGGTTTAGCGATCTTCCTCGGTGTGCACTCGATCCGGATCGTCGCGGACGGCTGGCGGTCGGCGACGATCGCGCGGATCGGCGAGAAACGCTGGAAGGGCCCCTATGCGATCGCATCGATCGTCGGTTTCGTGCTGATCATCTGGGGGTACGGCATGGCGCGCCAGGGCGCGACGCTGCTGTGGGTGTCGCCGGTTGGCGTGCGCCACCTCACCGGCATGCTGACCGCGATCGCCTTCGTGCTGATCGCCGCCTCCTACGTGCCCGGCAACCGCATCAAGACGCTGGTCGGCCATCCGATGGTGGCCGGCGTGGCGGTGTGGGCGATCGCGCACCTGCTCGCGAACGGCACGCTGCACGCCGTCGTGCTGTTCGGTGCCTTCTTCGTGTGGTCGCTCGTCGATTTCGTCGTGTGGCGCGCGCGTGACCGCCGCGATGGCGTCCGCTATCCGGCGGGCAAGCTGTCGGGCGATGCCGTGGCGATCGTGGCCGGGCTCGTCGTGTGGGCCGTCTTCGCGCTGTTCCTGCACGGCTGGCTGATCGGCGTGCGGCCGTTCGGCTGAGCGGCCGAGAGGTTGAGCGGCGGCACGCCGGCGTGCCGCTCGCTCGCCGAGGGTAACGGTCAGCGCAGCTTCGCGCCGGCCGTGTCGCCGAGTTGTGCCGGTTTGCGGCGCAGGAAATACGCCGCGACGATCGCAAGCGCCGTCAATACCGTGAACCAGAACTGGAAGCGCGAATCCGGGTTGAACGCCTGCGAGCCGAGCACGGCGACCAGCGCCAGCAGCGCGATCCAGTTCGACACCGGATAAAACCACGCGCGGAACGCCTGCGGATCGCGTGGTACGTGCTTCTCCTGCCGGCGCATCGCGAAGTGCGCGACGATGATGAAGATCCACACGATCATCACGAACGCGCCGCTGCTCTTCGCGAGCATCAGGAACAGGTCGCCGCCGCTCACGAAGTGAATGCCGAGGATCGACACGCAGATCGCCAGGCACAGCACGAGCGCGTTCATCGGCACGCCTTTCGCGTTGGTCCGGCCGAACATCGCGGGCGCGTGGCCGCGCTGGCTGAGCGAGAACAGCATGCGCGAGTTCGAGAACAGGAACGAATTCATCACCGACATGAACGACACGAACAGCACGATCTTCATCGCGACGGCCGCGCTCGTGAAGCCGGCCATGTTGAAGAGCGATACATACGGCGATTTCAGGTTGGCCTTGTCGGTCCACGGCATGCACAGGATCAGGATCGACACCGATCCGACGTAGAACACCATCACGCGCACGATCACGCTCTTGATCGCGCGGATCACGTTCTTGCTCGGGTTCTCGGATTCGCCTGCCGCGACGGCCGCGATTTCACTGCCGCCGAGCGAGAAGATCACGACCATCACACCGGCGAGCACGGGCGAGATGCCGTTCGGCATGAAGCCGCCGTGATCGGTGAGATTCACGAGCCCGGGCGCGGGAATGCGCGGCTGGAAGCCGAGCAGGATCGATGCGCCGAGCGCCATGAACACGATGATCGTCGCGACCTTGGCAAACGACAGCCAGTATTCGGCTTCGCCGAACGAGCGGACCGAGTACGCGTTGCTCGCGATCAGCGTGACGAGCATGAACAGCGCGCCGGCCCACACGGGCAGCCACGGCAGGAAATCGTGGAGGATCGCGCCGAGCAGGATCGCCTCGACGGTGATCGTCATCATCGACTTGAACCAGTACAGCCAGCCGACCGCGAAGCCGGCCCATTCGCCGAGATAGCTGCTCGCGTAGGTGGAGAACGACCCGCTGTCGGGATTGCGGGAGGCCATTTCGCCGAGCATGAACATGACCAGCGTGACGATCACGCCGCCGATCAGGTACGACAGGATCGCGGCGGGGCCGGCGGTCGCGATGATGGCGCCGGAGCCGACGAACAGGCCCGCGCCGATCACGCCGCCAAGCGCGATCATCGTGATGTGCCGTTGCTTGAGGCTCTGCCTCAACGAGTTGTCCTGCATCTCCTACCTCTTTTTATTGTTGGCCTGTCGGCCGGGAACGCATCGGGCGGTACGTCGGCAGGCGTTCTGCCGCCGCACAGGGCGCCGATGGCGAGGGAGCGTGTGTGACGCGATGGGCCGGGCCGCCGGCGGTGAATCGGAATGGCGGCCGCGAAGTGCCGGTCGGTGCCCGCGAGCGGGCGATGACGACGGCAATCCCCGATTGTGGGCGGACACCGCCGTCACGGCAAACGAGATATGCGAAAGACGTCTTGCGGTTTGCTCATCAATTGCCGCTGCGGCGGCGGCAAGGGGCGTGCGTCAGATCGGCTTGACGAACAGCCCGACGGTCAGCACCGCGCCGATGCAGACGATCCCGATCCGCAGGATGCGTTCGTTCACGCGTTGCAGCGCCCACGTGCCGAGCAGCCCGCCGACGATCGCGCCGCCGCCGAGCGCCAGTGCCGAGCCCCAGTGCAGGTGCGGCGACGTCAGGAACAGCACGACGGCCGATGCGTTCATCACGCCCGCGAGCGCGTTCTTCGTCGACATCGCGTGACGCGGCGACAGGCCGGCCATCGTCAGCACGGCCATCATCAGGAAGCCGAGCCCGCCGCCGAAGTAGCCGCCGTAGATCGCGATCATGAACTGCGAGAGCGCCGCGGGGACGGTGCCGAGGTGGCCCGTGCCTTCGCTGGGCTTGCGGAAAAAGCTGCCCCACGCGAACACGATCGTCGCGAACAGCACGAGCCACGGCACGAGGCGCGAGAAGATCGACGACGGGGTTTTCAGCAACAGCAGCCCGCCGAGCGCACCGCCGACCACGCTGATGAAGAACAGCGTGCGAAACGACAGCTTGCCCACGCCGCGCACCATGTTGCGGCTCGCCCAGCCGGTCGTGACCTGCGCGGGAAACAGCGCGACCGTCGACGTGATGTTCGCCGCGAGCGGCGACATGCCCGACACGATCAGGGCGGGCAGCGTGACGAACGAGCCGCCGCCCGCGAGGGCGTTCTGCAGTCCGGCCCACAAGCCGGCGACGATGACGAGAGTGAGCATGGGGTGCAACGGGCGAGGTGGCGGGGCCCGCTTGCCGGAGGCGGGCAGGCGCGGTGGAGGCCCGATGATAATGCAGATCGCGATGGTCGGAAGCCGACGCGGGTGCGCGGCCGTGCGGGCGACGTCACGCGTGCGGTGGCGTGCCGGCTTCCGGTGTGGCGGTGTCGTCGTCGACGTCCGGATAGACGATCGAGCCGTCGGGCCGGATGACCGCGCCCGCCGTGAGGTGTGCGGGTTCCACGCGGTTGCGGCCCATGATGTGCAGCACCGTTTCGCCGCGTGCGATCAGGTAGTCGGACACGATGCGACGGTGGCAGCGCCACCACACCGCTTCCGAGCACATGATCGCGCAGCGCTGGCGATGCCCGTCTGCGATCAGCCGGTCGAGACCGTCGCGAAACCCGGGTGACAGTGCGTAATCGGCGTAGCGGTGAAAGCTCTGGTTGGTCCAGAAGTCGTTGACGTCGTCGGGCACGTCGTGCGACTTGCCGCGCAGGCCGCCGAGCTCGGCGATGTGCTCGTAGGCGATGCCGGTTGCAGCCAGCGCGTCCGGCAGCGTCGCTTCGTTGAATTGCGGATGGGTGCGTGAGCGCGTCATCTTGCGGATATCCGCGAGCAGCGCGATATCGACCGCGCCGAGCATGTCGACGAATTCGTCGAGCGTGCGGTTCGAATGGCCGATCGTATAGAACGGGAGCGTCATGCGTCGTCCTTGCCCGCAATGCGCTCGAGCACGCGGCCGCGGTGCGCGGCGATGTGGTCGGTGCGATCGCTCTTGATCTCGTACTGCGGATCGTCGGGCGATGCGCGATGGCGGTGGCCCTTGTAGTCGAAATCCGCGGTGTGGATCGCGATGATCGTGCCGGTCACGTAGCCGGCCTCCGAATTCCACCGGACGTGGTCGCCCAGCCTGAATGGTGTGGTCATGCAGGAGGCCCTCCTTGCGCGGTTGCGGTGTGCGTCGATCCTTGCCGTGACTGGCCGGGCCGTTTCACGAAACGGCGGCAGGGCGTGATATTTCGTGCGCTATCTGTCGACGGCCGGTCAGTATCGCACGCTGAGTCGATCGGCGCGATGCTCTCAAGCGCGGAAGCTTTCACGGTTTCTGGTACGGCACATCGCAATCCTATCTCGAGTTGACGGTGAGGCCGCCGTCGATTGCGATGCGTGCGCCGTTGATGTAGCGTGCCTGGTCAGAGGCAAGATAGGCAACCATATTGCCGATTTCTTCCACGAACGCCCAGCGTCCGGACAAAATGCCCTTCGCAAGACAAAATTCACGCAACCATTCGCCGACGTCCTTGCCCGCATTCTGGGCCATGGTCCGCGCCCATTCGTCTCGCCATTCAGTTCCTACCAGTCCCGGCACCACCGCATTGACGTTGATCTTGTGATTCGCAAGATCAGCAGCGAGATATCCGGTCATGTGAATAAGCGCAGCGTTATTCATCCCGTAAGTCAGGGCCGGGTTCCAGGTCATCGTTCCCGATGCGCCGGTGATATTGATGATTCGTCCGGTTCCATTGGTCGGAATCAGGGGGAGGAACTCGCGAATGACTCGCAATGCCCCGAGGTTCTTGATTTCGATCTGGTTGAGCCAGTCGCTGTCATCCCACAGGATTTCACGATCACGCCGCTGAATCGCCGCCCCGGCATTATTGATGACGATGTTGACGTTTCCGTAATGCTCTTGAGCCAGCAAGCTCGCGTGCCTGACTTCGTCGGGCTTTGTAATGTCGGCGCTGACAGGTAGGGTCCGTACGCCAAACTCGGCTGCGATGTCGCGAGCCGTACGCTCGAGATCGGCAGTGCCGCGTGCCAGCAGCACGAGGTTCACGCCCTCGGCGGCGAGCGCCCTCGCGATTCCTTTCCCTACGCCCTTGCTTGCTCCCGATACGAGTGCGGACCGTCCGTTGAGATTCAATTCCATGGCTGTCTCCTTTCTTCGATGTTCCTTCTTGCATTCAAAGTACAAGCGGATTTGGCTAGCAACATAGAACGGAATCAGCCTGTTATCGTTTGATCTCGAGGCGGATCCTGATTTATGCGAGCGTTAAAATTTGGGGCTGCGCGTACAATGCAATTGCGATTTCGGTATGAAATCCGGGCGTGTGTCGGCAGAGATCGCGGTAGGGCGTTCATTATTGCCGCCCGGTTGTCGAGGCATTTCGCTACGCCAATCGCGTGAAGCAGATATCAGCGCGATGCGATAGCAGATCGTGCCGTGACTGCATGGACGATCGTGTCTTCCGTAATGCATGACGAGCACGCGGGAATGCTTGGGCGTGTCGGATCAGGAGTCGAGGATCCTGGCGTTATAGCCTGCATCGTCGAATGCAACGATAAACTCTTCGGGAAACAGCCACGAATTGACGACCACACGCTTTGTGGCCCGATCGATCTCGATACCGGCGTCCGGATCGACCCGTCTGACTTCATGTGCGATGGCGTGTTCGGTCTCGTCGTCGATCAAGTGATCAAGTAGAAATTCCATGATTCGATTCCTGTTGGCGGCAAGCGTGCGTCGTGCACGTGCCATCGGCCAAATTTCATCCGTTTGCGCTCGGGCTATCCGCATCCGAAACAGGGACACGAACGTCGTGCGCGATTGGCCGAAAAAGCGAGATGAGTGATCCGCAAAACAGAAAACGGATCGCAGGAATCACGTTAAGGGAATTGCAATGCGTTCGATAGATCGGGTTCGTCGAACATAGTGTTTTCGCTGAACGAACGCGGGCTGTGAGTTTGGCGTAGCAGACGGCTTGTACGTCTCGTTTCAGTGAGGCGCATGCGTCAATTGGAACGACATCGAATAGCTGAAACGGCTTGCGGGATGCACGCCGGACGTTACCTCGATGACCGTATCGTGTGCGTAGTAGGTTCGGACAATGCGCAGCCCTGCCGAACCCTCCGGAACGTGCAGTGCCGCAGCCTGCTCGCCGACAAGCAGCAGCCCCTGAATTTGCTGCTCGACGCGTGTCGCCCTGACACCGAATTGCTGCTCGAGCATTGTATGAACCGGCGTGTCCAGCGTTTTCGACACGCCCTTCAATTTGCTGTAGCGGCCAGTGACATAGAGGTCGACGAGCGCTATCGGCTCGCCGGTACCCGTAACGTCATATCGAATGCCCTCGATGTGCAGCCACTTCGTTCCCGGCGGACAGTGGAGGAGCGGGGATTCTGCATCGCTGGCCGGGCGCACGGTGTGTGCCACGATATCGAGTCGCGTGCCTTGTGCATAGCGAGCAAGATCCGACAACGAATCCATCGACTGCACATAACGCGTCTGTGGATAGCGCGCGATCACGTGCGTGCCGACACCCGCCTGACGGTTGATCAGACCGAGCTCGCACAACTTCAGTATGGCCTGGCGCACGGCGTAGCGGCTGAGATTCCACTGCGCGCACAGTTCGGCTTCCGTCGGCAGCATGTCTCCGATCTGGAATTCGCCGGTGCCGATGCTTTGTACCAACGCGCGAGCAAGGTCGACGTGACGAGGCTGGGGCGAGTCCAGCGAGACGATGTCCGGCGCGTGGGTGGGGGCGATCATGGGTCGGTAAAAACGGGGTTGAGCAGCGTTCAGTATAGCGGGCGCCCCTTCGATTTGTTCGAATATTCGTACGCCTGTGGGTAGACGAGGTTCCTGGAAGCGCATCGAGTGGCTTCGGGTATATCCGAATGTTCGAACATTTGAACAATTCATAAAGTTCAGCCATGTACTGATGGCGCTCGAACCGACAGCGCCCTGATTCCGGAGCTCGTTTCATGTATCCAATCGATTATTTCTGGCGTGCCGCGCAGCGACATCCCGACCGCCCCGCCGTGATCAGCCCGCAAGGCAACCTGTCGTTTTCCGAGTTGGCGGAAATCGTGCTCGATCGGGCCGCCACGCTCGATCGCGTTGATCCGCGGCCGCGCAGCCGCGTGTGCGTCGGGGCCTCGAATTCGGTCGACCATCTAGTGGCGATTCTTGCGATTCTCGCGGCCGGCAAGGTCTGGGTGCCGCTCAATCCGCGCAACGGCGATCCCGAGTTGCGCCGAATTGTCGATTTCGTCGAGCCGTCGCTGGTTCTTGCCGATACGGCGATGCTGGCACGCCTGGAAGGGATCGATGCGCCGCTGCAGCCACTTGAAGTTCTGGCATGCCAGGGCGGAACTCGCCTTTCGCTCGCGATGGGGCCGCTGTCGCGCGCGGGTATTCATCCGGAGGAGGCGCAGGCGATCAAGTTCACCGGAGGCACGACGGGTTTCCCGAAAGGGGTGATCCAGCCGCTGCGTGCGTGGACGACGAGCATCGCGACTCAGATTCATGAACTGGGATTGCAGCCAAGCGATCGTTATCTCGTCGCGGCGCCGATCACGCACGGGACGTCGACCTACATGCTGCCAATCCTCGGCGCAGGTGGCGCGCTGGTGTTTCCCGACTATGCGAAACCGGGTGCGTTGCTCGACGCCGCAAGCGCGCACGACGTGACCATCTTCTTTGCGCCTCCCACGCTGATCCAGGCGCTCGCGGAGGAGCAGCGTCGTGAGCCACGCGCGCTGGGTGCACTGCGGTACCTGGTGTACGGCGGTGCGCCGATGCGTCCCGAGCAGATTCGCGATGCGCAGACCGTGTTCGGTTCGATTGTCTGTACGTCATTCGGTCAGACGGAAGCGCCGCAGATCATCACGTTCCTGCCGCCGTCGGAAATGACCGGCGACAACCTCGCGTCGGTTGGCCGGCCGTCGCTGCTGACTCAGGTGGCAATCGTCGGCAAGGACGGGCGGCCGTTACAACCGGGCGAGGAGGGCGAGATCGTCGTGCGGGGTGGCCTTGTCATGAGCGGGTATCTGAATGCGGACGACGAAACACGCAAGACCTTGATCGACGGCTGGCTGCATACCGGCGATGCGGGCGTATTCGACGAGCGCGGCTATCTGTTCCTGCGCGACCGCATTCGCGACGTCATCATTACCGGCGGATTCAACGTCTATCCGGGTGACGTCGAGGTTGTCCTGTGCCGTCATCCGGCCATCGCGGACTGTTCGGTGGTTGGCGTTCCAGACGACAAGTGGGGCGAAGCCGTACATGCGGCGGTGCAACTGCGGGCGGGAGCGAGCGTGGGCCCGGATGAGCTGATGGCGTTTGTCAAGCTCGAGCTGGGGGCGGTCAAGACACCGAAGATCGTCCATTTCTTCGATGAGTTGCCGCGCAGCGCGGTCGGCAAGGTGCTCAAGCCGGCGGTTCGCGATGTCATTCTCGCTACACGGGGGCAGTGATGGCAGACCACGCCGATCAACCGCACACGCGGCTCTGTCGTTACACCACGGATGCCGTGTATTACCGCAATAGCAACCTTGTCGACGACCTGATCGGCAAAGCTAGCTTCATCGACGTTTTCATGCAGCAGACCTTCGGTATTGCACTGGCGCCCAACCAGCGGCGTGTCATCGATGCGATTCTCGTGACGCTGATGGAGCACGGCATGACGCCCAGTGCGATCGCAACCCGGATGATCTACTCCAGCTCGCCAGAGAATCTGCAGGCCGGCGTTGCCGCCGGCCTCCTCGCGGTGGCCAGCCGCTTTGTCGGCACGATGGAGCCCGCTGCGGAACTCCTCGCGCGAATCGTGGCGGCGAAGGGAGACGAACCGCGCGAAGCGGCGGCGGTAGCACGCGAGTACCGCGCGCGTCGCGAACCCGTTCCGGGATTCGGCCACCATCTGCATCGGCCGGACGATCCGCGAGCGGTCGCATTACTCGCGCTCGCGCGCGATGCCGGTACGCATGGCGCTCATTGCCGTGCGCTCGAGACCCTGGCGACGGAGGTCGATGCCGCCTCGGATAAGCACATCACGATCAATGCGACCGGCGCCATCGCGGCATTGCTGGGCGACCTTGGCATTCCGCCGACGCTGATGCGCGGCTTTGCCGTGCTCAGCCGTGCGGCGGGGTTGATTGCCCATATCGCGGAGGAGCAGCAACGTCCGTCAGGCCGTTTCATCTGGCAGCTTGTCGATGAAGCGATGACCGGCTAGTGCATCGGCGATTTCCCGTCTGCCGCGCATTCGTATCGGATTCGATTCCATGAAGGAGACACAAATGACCCAAATCAACCAGGCGATCATGCGCCACCATCACATCACGCTGTGCGTAGGTACTGCGCAGCAGGACTATGACTTCCATACGAAGGTCCTGTCGTTGAAGAGCGTGAAGAAGACGCTCATTTACGACGGCATGGCACCGTTCTATCACCTCTATTACGGCAACGACCTCGGTGAAGAGAGCACGCTGATTACCTGCTTCCCGGTGGCGCACTTCGGACGCAAGGGGCATCGCGGCGCGGGACAGATCGGTGGCCTGTCGCTGTCGGTTCCCGAGTCGGCCATTCCGTTCTGGGAAAGACGGCTCGCGGCTCACGGCTTCGACGTTCGGCGATCGGAACGTTTCGGCGAACAGGTCCTGTCGTTTTCTCATCCGTGCGGCATCCCGTACGAGCTGATCGGAATTGCGGACGATGCGCGAAAGCCGTATTCGAATGGCGAAGTGCCGGCCGAACTGGCGATCCGTGGTCTGCACACGATCGGTGTGAACGTGCGTGACATGGAGGCATCGCAGGAATTCATGCAGCAGGGCTGGTCGGCGCACGAGGCCGGGAGGGACGGCAAGTATGCGCGGTATGCGTTCGGCGACGGCGGTTCCGGGAAGTTCGTCGATTACGTGCTGGAACCGGATTTGCAGCAGGCGAGCTGGACCTACGGCGAGGGGATCGTGCATCACTGCGCGTTTCAGGTTGCCGACCGTTCGGTGCAGGATCGCGTCAAGGCAAATCTCGAAGGACTGGGTTTCACCGACACGTCGGAGCGCAAGGACCGCGGCTATTTCGAATCGATTTACGTTCGCACCCCAAGCGGCGCCATGTTCGAGGCGACTGTTTCGAAGCCGGATGCTTTCCTGATCGACGAACCATACGAGAAGATGGGGCAGACGGTGCAGCTTGCGCCGCAGTTCGAAAGCCAGCGTGCCGTGATTCTCGAATCGCTGGAAGCCCTCAATTACTGAAACGGGAGCAGGCCGGGTAACGAGTGGTGCACCCGGCGCGATCACCAGGAAGCATCGACCTCATGACGAATGCGCATCTCGAACAGCCGGTGATCGACTATGGCGTGTCGATCGATCGTGCGGATACCGCTGTAATTCTTGTTCACGGGCGCGGCCAGTCGCCAGGCTGGATGCACGACAACGTAGTCCGCCGTTTCGGCCGGTTGGATCTTGCGTGGCGGGCACCCACCGCGGACGGTGCGTCGTGGTACCCGGAACGTTTCCTTGCGCCCGTCGAACTGAACGAACCACGTCTTTCCGATGCGCTCGCATGCCTGGAGGCGCTCTCGGAAGGGCTGCGGCAGCTTGGCATCCCGTATGAGTCACAGGTGCTGATGGGGTTTTCGCAAGGGGCGTGCCTGTGCGGCGAATTCGTGTGGCGAAGCCGACGCCGGTATCGTGCACTCGTGTCCCTGACAGGGGCGCTGATCGGTCCGCACGATATGCAGCGCGACGCCGCCGGGCGCGACTTTGCCGGCATGCCCGTGCTGTTTTCCACCTCGGAACACGATCCGTATGTGCCTGCGGAGGCGGTGCGCCGATCCGCCGACTTGTTCGAAGCGGCCGGCGCGATCGTGACCCTGCACGTCGATCCTGGAACCGAGCACGGAATACGCGATGCGGAAATCGAGTACGCGAGACGAGTGCTCGACATGCGTCCCGGCAGTGTTCACCCACATCATTGAGCAGGAATCGCATCATGCAGTCGTTCAATCATGAAAACCACGATGGACGGGTCGTGTTTGGCAGCGGGAGCCTCGAAACCCTGCCCGACGTGCTCGACTCGATGGGAATCGCCCGGGCGCTTGTCGTGACGACGCCCGAACAGGTGGACCTGGGGCGTCGGATCGATCGGATACTCGGGCAACGAAGTGCGGGCGTGCTGGACAAGGCGGTCATGCATGTCCCGGTCGACGTGGCGCGCGAGGCCATTCGCGCGGCACGCGCGGCCGGTGCCGATGCCTGTATCGCGGCCGGTGGTGGATCGACAATCGGACTGGCCAAGGCGATTGCGCTCGAATCCGATTTGCCGATCGTCGCGTTGCCGACGACATATGCGGGTTCCGAGATGACACCGCTTTACGGCCTGACCGAGGCCGGCGTGAAGAAGACCGGCAAAGACTGGCGTGTGCTGCCGCGATGTGTGGTGTACGACCCGGAACTGACCCTTTCGCTACCGGTGAAGCTGAGCGTGACGAGTGGCATGAACGCCATCGCGCACGCGGTGGAGGGGCTGTATGCGCGCGACGGCAGCCCGGTTTATAGCCTGATGGCGGAGGAGGGCATACGCGCACTCGCGGGCGCGCTGCCGCGCCTCTACGCATCACCGTCCGATGTCGATGCGCGCGGAGAAGCGCTCTATGGCGCGTGGCTTTGCGGGACGGTGCTCGGCAATGTGCAGATGGGCATACATCACAAGATCTGCCACACGCTGGGCGGAACCTGCAATCTTTCCCATGCCGACGTACATACCGTGATCCTTCCGTATGCACTGGCATATAACGCGGCACATGCGAAGTCAGCGCTCGCGCGCGTCGGCCACGCGATCGGTGCCGCGAATGCGGTGGCGGGCTTGCGGGGCCTCGGCGATGCGCTCGACATGCCGAGGTCGTTGCGCGAGATCGGGATGCCCCGCGACGGCATTGACCGCGCGGTCGACCTGATCGTCGAGAAGCCTTATCCGAATCCTCGCCCGATCGAGCGCCAAGCGGTTCGCACACTGCTGGAGCGTGCGTATGAAGGCGCGGATCCCCTGTAACACGATAGCCGGCGGTGTCGCCGTGCCGTGGAGAAATCGATGCTGATCGAGCGCCGCACCTATACGTTGCAGCCGGGCATGCTGAACGACTTCTGGGATGCCCAGCGTTTGCGCCAGGATCGCTTGCAACCGATTCTGGATCGACTGATAGGCGTGTTCGCCCCGTTGTCGGGCATGCCCGAGTCGGTCATTTCCCTTTACCGGTACGACGACTTCGCGGATTGGCAAACCCGTCTTGGCGGCTTGTATGGAGATCCGTGCCTGTTGCCCTATTTCGGACGGGTGCGATCCATGATCGTGCGCCAGGAAAACGAGTTACTGTCTCCGGCTGGATTGTCTCGAGCGACGCCGACGTGGGGCAACGGCAACGACTGGCTGCCGGCGCATGGCGCGCCGATACCCGAGCCGGCGTCGCGAACCGTCGTCGCGGAGACGACCTTGACCTTTCGCTCGGGCGGCGTGCCGAGATTCTGGCAGGCATTCGCGCAGCATGGGCAGGGTGACGACGCCGTTTTCGCCGTTGGATTGCTGGGTGCATTCAATACCGTGGTCGGCCCGTTGAACCGCGTGCGCTTCTACACGCGAGCGGGGAGCGCGGACGACTGGATCGTCCGGCAGGAAGCGCTGGCCCGGTCCGGAGCATGGGCACAGATGCTGAATGAAATCGCGCCATTCTTGCTGGACGTCACGCACGTGTTACTCAGGCCATCGCGGGTAGCAGACCTGTCGCCGATGTTCGCCGAGCCATGACCGGTCACGTCGACACCTCGCTGTCGACACGATGCGCCGCACCCGATACGGAAGCGATCACCGATTTTCCTGGGATTCGTCCTGCCCGCGGGCACCGGGGGTACGGAGCGGATTCGTCCATTCGAACCCGCGTCGTACAGTCGTCCCGTCGTTACATGGTGTGAGCATGGGGATTCGAATCGGAAAAAGAGCGTCGGCTCTTCAGTTCAATAAGGAATCCAAAGATATTTTTTGAAGCATAACTTCGTGAGCGAATGGAGAAGGTGATGGAGATCAAGGAAATGAACGACGAACAGCGAAAAGTGATCGCGCTCGAGTACTTCAAACGGCTCGATCATGGCGGAAATCTGCTCGAGTTGTTTGACGATCAGGCACAGATGTATTTCCCGAAATGGGGTGTGGCGCGCGGCAAGGAGGAAATAGGGCAACTGTTCGCGGATCTCATGACGATCCTCGCTGGCGTTTCGCACGAGATTTCCTGTCTGAACGTCATTCAACAGGGCGATCTCGTTTGCGTCGAGGGGCTTTCGAGCGGCACATTGAAGAACGGCGAGACTTGGCGGGCGGGAGCCACGCACGCGGGTCGCTGGTGCGACGTGTTCGAGATACGCGACTTCAAGATCCAGCGTTGCCACGTCTATCTGGATCCGGACTATGCGGGGAGCGATACGGACCGCTATCCGTGGCTCGGAACGAATCGGATTCGCCGCTACTGACGCGTCGTCTGCCATGCCGGAGGGCGGTGCCGATCCGGCTCGGGCGAATGGTGCGTACGGGGTGAGTGTGCCACGTACAGCGCGCAAGGCGATCCGAAACACGATTCATAAAATCAGGATAACAAATTATTGCCGCGAAGGATGCGGCAGGTTATGGAGAATTGAATGTCCACGAGAAAGCATGTTTCGCTGGGGCTCGCCGGTTGCGTGGTGGCGACCGCTGCATGCGTCCCGGCTCACGCGCAGAGCAGTATCACGCTGTTCGGCGTGGTCGATGTGGCGATGCTCTACACGAACAAGACGCGCAACCCTGTCACGGGTCTCAATGACGGAGGCCAGCTTTCGATGATCGACGGTGGCCGCTACTATTCTCAATTCGGCCTGCAGGGAACCGAAGATCTTGGGGGTGGGCTGAAAGCGAAGTTTCGTTTGCAGAGCGGCATCAGCGCGACAAACGGAAGCCTGTTCCACTGCAATGGCAATTTTTTTGGCTGCGAATCGTGGGTTGCACTGTCCGGTTCTGCAGGCGAGCTGAAAATGGGATTGCAGTTTTCCCCGTTCTTTCAAGCAGTCTACGATTCGGATCCCCGCGATCTCTCGCTGTTTGGCAGCGAAGCGACCATTTACGTCGGCACCGTGCTGGGAACCAGCATCTTCAATCCAAACGCAGTGACGTATACCAGCCCGACCATTGCAGGACTCACCGTCAGCACCATGTTTGCATTCGGCGGCAAGCCGGGCGATTTCAGCTCGGGCAAGCAGTATGCGGCACGCGTGCGCTATCAGCGCGGCGGACTGACGGTCAATGCCGCGCTTTACAGCGGCAATGCGGGAGGGGCGGAAACGACACCGGTGCCGACCAATGTCGAATTCAACGGCCGCATGATCGGGGTCGGATATCAGTTCGGCTCGCTGACGGCGAAGGCGTCGTTCGTCAACTTCAAAGTGGCCGGCTCGTTCGACAGTAACGTGTTCGGCGGCGGCATCAACTGGTTCGCGTCCCCGACGCTGGGCATCAATGGCGGTGTCTGGCTGACCAGCGATCGGAACCATACGACCAACCATTCCGTGATGACGGCTATCGGGGCGGACTACTTCCTGTCGAAGAGTACGACGCTCTATGCACAGTGCGGCATGGTGAACAATCACGGTGCGATGAACACCGGCTTGTCGATGATCGGTGCACTTTACGGTACGGCCGGTACGACCTTCGGTGGCACCGTCGGCATCCGGAAATTCTTCTAATCAATTTGTTGGCGATCCGGGGCCGAACCGAAGCCGGAGCGCAGACACTGGAACGACAGACATGAACACCCGCAATGCATTGCTTTCTCTCTACGCGGCGACTGTGCTGCTTATCGCGACGAATACATACGCTCAGAGCGTCCCGGTCGGTTCCGACGTACCACAGACCGCGAGCGAACTCAGCAAGAAGGAATTGAAAGCCGGAAACCGCAGGCTCCAGCGGGCTGTCGTTCGGGCGCTTGGGAGCGCAAAAGGCCTGAATGCGGCCAACATTGGCGTCGTCGCGCGCCAGGGCGCGGTTGTATTGCGCGGCTCCGTGACGGATGCCGCCCAGTCGCAAATTGCAACCGCCGTCGCAAGTTCGGTGAGCGGTGTGACTACGGTCACGAACAGTCTGCTGATTCGACCGGAGTAAGTCGTCGATATCGTCGTCCGGGCTGTGGGGCCACTGTCGGGCGAAACCGTCAGGGTCGGACATCGGCCGTCGACGCAAGCCTTCCAGTAGATTGGGCGTGCAAGAACGATTTGCATCGCTTGAACTGCCGTGACGAGTATCACCGCAACGTCGTCTTCCGGGCGAGGGCGGCCTGCCGGTCGACAGGCAGGCTTGCCCGATTGCATGCGTCGGTTCGACGGTGTACATATCCGCGGTGTCGTGCGACGCCGAGCCGCCATTTCCGTGCGCCGCCATGCTAATTCGCCGGCGCGTGCCATCGAACCGGCAAGGCGCCGTGCGACACGTCGGGACTGCAGATCACCGGCGCTGACGTTGTGGCATTGCTTGAAGGGTAAGGCAAAGCGATGATGAATCAAGCGCCATGCGTTCCCGGTGATCCGGTTACGGAGCGCGTTTGCAAGCATCGGCGGTCGAAAGCGAACCTGATGCGGATGCCTGGCACCCAGCGAGCCGTTTCCGATTGTCACGCGACCGCATGAGGGAACGGAGAACTCACCGGGTGTCCGGCGGAGGTGAGCGCAGGAATGCGATATTGAGCAAGCGGTGCCAGCGGCGGCGCGCTGGCACCGTCGCATGCGTTACGACCGTTCGGAATCGAGCTGCTCGCTATTCTTCACGACGTCCTGAGCTTTGAGATAGCTCTCGATGAGCAGTCGGTACGGGGGGAAAATCATTCCGTAGACTTCCGCCCATTGCTGTGCATCGGGGCGATGCCAGGTCTGCTGCAATTCGGAGGCGACGGCTGCCGTGTCGATCGGAACCACTCCGGCTTGAACGACGCGAGCGAGCGTGATCTCCTGCGCCATTTTCGAGTACGTGCCGGAGGCATCGACCACCGCGAAGACCTTGTAGCCTTCCTGGACGGCCGAGATGGCGGGGAAAGCCATGCAGACGCTCGTGATGGTGCCGGCGATGATCAGCGTCTTGCGCCCCGTTGCCTTGACGGCGTCGACGAAGTCGGGATTGTCCCAGGCGTTGATTTGCCCTTTGCGCGCGACATATTGGGCGTGCGGTGCGCTTTCGTGGATCTCGGGGATCAACGGACCATTCGGGCCCTGCGGAACCGATGCGGTCGTGATCACCGGCATCTTGCAGAGCGTCGCGATCTTGGCCAGCGCGATCGCGTGATTGCGCAGGACAGTCATTTCCATGTCCTTGACGGTCTGGAACAGGCCGCTTTGGTGGTCGATCAGCAACATGGCGGAATCGTTCGGGTCGATGACGGGGCGCTGGCCATTGAAGTTTGCGGGGGCGCTCATGAGCATGCTCCTGATAGTGCGGCCGATCGCAGCGTCCGAACGGAGCTGGAAAGACCGCGGGTTGCGCGGTTGCGCGAACAACTGCTTTGCCGGATCGGCACTACAGTCGGAAGATCATGGTGAAAAGAAGATGCAGCAGGCCGCAGATCAACGCGAACATAAGGATGGACGCGACATATAGACCTGCTGCCGCAGCTATTTCCGGCCGTATCGGTCGACGGCGTGGAGAGCCGGAACCGACTCGCGACACCCTCGCAATGCATCGGTGCAAGACGTAGTTGGCGATTCGCATCGGGCTACCCATGGTTCAATGGCGTCCGGACGAGCCGACCTTGCCGCGGAATACCCAATAGGCGAATGCGTTGTAACCGAGGACAACCGGCAATAGGACCAGTGCGCCGACTGCAACCATGAGTTGGCTGCCCGGGGCCGCAGCGGCATCGCCGAACGTCAGGCTGAACGGCACGACGTAAGGCCAAAGAAGGATCACGAAGCCGATCAGCAGTACTGCCACTGCGGCCAGGTTGCAAAGTAACGGACGAATGTCCGAGGCGGTGTTCAGTGCCGTAAAGCCTGCAACCCAGAAGGCGCTGCTGATCGCGCCGAGCAGGACCATGCGAACGGGGTGCGTATGCCACATCGTCGCAACGGCCGGGATGTTCGCGGCAAGGATGCACGCGGCCACCGTTAGAACGAGGAAAGTCAGCGCTGCAACGCGGAGCACCGGCAACCGATATCGTTGCAGCCGGGCGTCAGTCTTCAATCTGAGCCAGGATGCGCCGAGGGTGGCATACGCGGCGACTGCGGCCAGGCCGGTCAGCACATTGAAGCCGGTAAACACGTCCAGCGTGTGTCCCGCAAAATGCCCGTCTGCCACGGCGATGTCGCCGGAGAGCAGCGCTCCGGCAACCAGACCCTGGGTGAACGCGGCAACGGCCGATCCGACGCTGAATGCACCGTCCCAGAAGCGGACAAACGGCGTGTGGACCCGGAATTCCATCGAGACGCCGCGAAATCCCAAGGCAACCAGCATGACCATGAACGGGAGATAGAAAGCCGGTACCAGGATCGAATAGGCGAGCGGAAAGGCACCGAACAACACGATTGCAGCGAGAATCAGCCAGGTCTCGTTGCCGTCCCAGACCGGCGCGATGCTGTCGACGAGATCGTCGCGCTCGCGTCCGCGTTGCGCAATCAGCAGCAGGATGCCTACGCCCAGATCGGAACCGTCCAGCAACACGTACATCGCGATGGAAAAGATCGCAATGAGAATACAGATATGGCTCAGCGCAGCATTCACGATGGGTCTCCGGACGGGTTGTCGCTGGATGTCCTGGCTCGATCCATGAAAACGGGCTTGAGCGATGCCGCATAGGGTGCGGAGTGGGGCGATGCGTCGGGGCCGCGTCGTATCACGCGGGCGGTAATGCCGACGAACGCAGCGAGAAATAGCGCATACGCGGCAGCAAAGAGCGCGGTGGAGAACACGATGCTGCTGCCGGGTATGGGCGATACCGCATCGGCGGTGCGCAAATATCCATAGATGACCCATGGTTGGCGGCCGATTTCCGACGTGTACCAGCCAGCGATCGTCGCGATGAATCCGATCGGCATCATTGCCTGAACAACATGCAGGAACCATCGGGTAGAAAAGAGTGCTTGCCTGAGGCGCAGCCAGATGCTGATCGACGCGACGGCGAACATCAGCAGGCCAAGCAGAAACATGGTCCGGAACGCATAGAACACCGGCCCCATGGGAGGGCGATTCTCGGGCGGGGTGCTGGCGAGTCCGGGGACCGTGCCGTGCAGCGAGCGCGTGACAATCAGGCTGCCGAGATACGGAATGCCGAGTTGTATGCCGTTATGCGCCCGTTGCTGATCGGGTGTGATGATGAGCAGGTAAGACGCGCTTTTCGTCGGTTGCCAGTACCCTTCCATTGCCTGGAATTTCGCCGGCTGATAGTCGAACATGCGAAACCCGACCGAATCGCCAAGTGGAAGCTGGAGCGCGATTGCAATGGTTGCGAAGCCGAGACCCATGGACAAGGTGCGTTTCGCGAATGCGACGTGTGAACGCCGGAGCAGGTACCACGCTCCCACGCCCGCGATGAAGAAGGATGCGGCCAGGTAAGCCGCAAGGAGCATGTGTGGAAGTCGAACCAGATAGGACGGGTTGAATATGACGCGCCAGCGGTCAACGATGTGAAATGCGTGGGCGGCTGCATCGAACGTCACGCCGGTGGGGGTGTGCATCCACGAATTGGCAGCGAGAATCCACGATGCGGAAATCGTCGTGCCGAGCGCTACCATTACCGTCGAAAGAAAGTGCAGCTTCGGGCCGACGTGCTGCATGCCGAACAGCATGATGCCCAGGAACCCTGCCTCGAGAAAGAACGCGGTGAGCACCTCCAGTGCGATCAACGGGCCGATCACCGGCCCGGCCAGTCGCGCAAACCCGGCGAAATTTGTTCCGAATTCGAACGACAGCACGATGCCGCTGACCACGCCCACGCCAAATCCCAACGCGAAGATCGTCTGCCAGAATCGATAGATCTTCAAATAGAGTTCGTCACGGGTCTTGAGCCACAATCCTTCGACGATCGCGAGAAATGTTGCGAGTCCGATCGACATCGTCGGGAAGATGATGTGAAAGGTGACGGTCAATCCGAACTGGATGCGAGCAAGCATCACGGTATCCATCTACGTCCTCGTTCCGCGCGTAGCGATGTTTTCGGGAGCACACGCGTGGCGCATCAACCCGCCTGGTCGGTTGTCGTGCGGTGCCATGCCACGATCGCGAGCGCGATGAATGCGACGAGGACGGCATAGCCGATCCCATCGCCAAAGATCTTGATCAGCGCCATTTCGACGGCAGCAATCGCGATCGCAAACATCAGGGCGGCGCTCACCTTGAATGAAAGAGAAAGAATCTTCGAGACTGGCATGACGGGTGCAGGAAATGGCGGTCCGGGCGACGTTCTCGCGGGGAAGTCAGATATGGATTGCTAACGGATTTACAGTCTAGGTGCATGTGCCGGCGTGGACTAGGCGTGTAATCGCAAACACGATGTTTCTCGCCATCGAACGCGGGCTCGCCATGCGGTCGTTCAGGTGTTACGGGGTGACGCCCGGACGATTCGTCTGCTCCGCTACTCGCTGATGTGGGTGAAGGGTAACCGTGCAGGTCGTGCCGGCGGCTAGAAACTGGGTGGTCTGCAGATTATCCAGATGGATCCGGACCGGCACGCGCTGCGCAAGACGTACCCACGTGAAGATCGGGTTGACGTCGGCGAGCAGTGTCGAGCCGGCTGGATTGTCGCGATCGCTGATGCCACGGGCGATGCTCTCGACGTGCCCGGACAGTAGCGGTCCGCCGGCGAGCAGCCGGATCTCGGCCGGATCGCCGACGCGCACCTGCGGCAGTTTTGTTTCCTCGAAGTAGCCGTAGACCCAATAGGAATGCGCGTCGATCAAAGCGAGGCGGGCGACGCCTGCGCTCGCATAGTCGCCCGGATACAGGTTCAAGTTGGTGATGTATCCGTCGGCCGGCGCTCGGATTTCGCTGCGTGCGAGATTGAGGCGCGCGACGTCGCGTGTTGCAAGCGCGGCCTGGTAGTTGGCCGTCGCCTGCCGGGCGGTCGACCCGGCATCCTCGCGAACCTCGGCCGAGATGACTGAACTGTCGAGCTGTGCCCGGCGCGACGCCTGCTGCTTGCGCATGTCGAGTTCGGACTTGCGCAGTTCGACCTGCGCGTTGGCCTGGGCCAGCGCGTAGCGGAAGCGATCGGGGTCGATGCGAAACAGTACGTCGCCGCGATGCACCTGCTGATTGTCGGAGACGAGCACCTCTGTGACGATGCCCGGCACGTCCGGCGCGATGTTGACCACCTTGGCCCGAACGCGCCCGTCGCGTGTCCAGGGCGCATACATGTAGCGGTTCCACAGTGCGTGAGCGAGCACGGTGGCGGCGACGAATAGAAGCAGGGTGGCCGCTACGCGAAAGAGGGTTTGGGCACGCATGTGGACTCGATACGAAGTGGGAGGGGCGGTCAACGTGTCAACAGCAGACCGGTGCCGCTGAACAGGCACACGAACACGGAGACGCGGAACAGTGCCGGGTGCCAGACATGCCGGTAAAGACCCACGCGGGCGATTGTCCGGTCGACGATCCAGAACGCGACGCCACAGCCGATGAAAACCGGTAGCAGGCCGGGTACGAGCAGCGAGACGAACGACACTTCAGCGAACATCTGGGCCTCCGCCGGGCATACGGGCAGCGCCGCCCGTCGATTCGATGCCGCCGCCGAGCGCCATCATCAGTTGCGCCCACGCATCGAGACGCGCGGCACGAAGGTTGGCGAGGCCCTGTTGTGCCTGCAGGAGCTCGGTCTGGGTCGACAGCACGTTCAAGTAGTCCGTGAGGCCGGCGCGATAACCCCGTGCCGCGAAATCGAACGCACTTTGCGCGGAATCGACAGAAGCCTCGATGTCGACCTGCTGGCGCGCGAGCGATTGCAGTGAGACGACCTGGTTTGCGACTTCGCGGAACGCAGTGAGCACTGCCTGGTTGTATGTTTCTACCGCGAGGTCATAGTCCGCGACCGCGACGCCATACCTGCCCTGTCGCAGGCCGCCATCGAAGATCGGAAGGGAAATGGCCGCACCGAACCGGTGCGTCATTGCGTCGTTGTTCACGAAAGTGAAGAATCCGCCGAAAGCGGCGGACGCCAATCCGGCGCTCGCAATCAGGTCGATGTTCGGATAGAAGTCGGCCTTGGCCACCCGGATGTTCGTCGACGCCGCTTCCACGCGCCATCGTGCTGCAACGATGTCCGGCCGACGGCCGACGAGTTCGGCGGGCAGGTTCGCTGGCAGCGTTGCGGACACGTCGAACCGCAACGCAGGACGCGCGAGCTGCGAACCGGCCATCGGACCGCGGCCGGTGAGCACGGCCAGTTCGTTGCGCAGCACGGCGAGTTGCCGGTTGAGTTCCTCGATCTGCGCGCGTGTTGCGGCGACCGGCGTACCGGCTTGCTTGACCTCGAACCGGCTTGCCAGTCCCGCCCGGGTGCGGTGTTCGATGATGTCCACGATGCTCTGTTGCCGCTGCAGCGTCGCGAGCGTGACGTCACGCTGGTCGAACGCTTTCGCGAACATGATGTAAGTGCGTACGACGGCGGTTTCGAGCGCCAGACGTGCCTCTCGCGCGTCGGATTCGGCCGCGAGTGCGCTGTCGAGCGTGCCTTCGCGTTCCGCGCGATGCTTGCCCCACAGATCGAGCGCGTAGCTCAGGTCGGCACCGACCGAATTGTTCCAGACGGTATTGCCGCCTGGTGGGCTCGAGCTCGCAAAGCGGGCGAATCTCGCGCGTGAGAAATCTCCACTCGCCGACGCGACCGGATAGCGCGACGCCCCTGCAACGTGAGCGAGTTCGACGGAGCGGTCGATGCGCGCCTGTGCAATGCGGATCGCCGGGCTGTCGGCTATGGCATCTGCGACGAGTGCATCGAGCTGCGGATCTTGCCAGCCGGTCCACCAGTCGTCGCGCGGCCATGCGGCGTGCGACGACGCGGTCGGCAGACCATCCGCGACCTGGACGGGGTCGACGAGCGTCGCGCGCGGTGCGATGCCATCGGTATGCGCGCAAGCGCCGAGCCACAGCGCAGCGAGCGTGGCGATGCCGCGTGCGGCCCACGTGGAGATCGATCGCGCAGTGGTGTGGGGCTCCGGGTTACTCGAGGGTGTCATGAGGCGCGCCGGGCTGGCGTTGCAGCGGAATGAGGTTGCATTGCAGCGAGACGAGTATGAAGGTGACGCAATGAGCCAGATAGGACGCCGAATGGGAAGCCTCGACCGGGGCGCCGGCCAGGGTGTCGAGTGCGTCGATCGCTGCACGTTCTGCGGCGCGCAAGGTCTCGCGGGACGGCTGTTCGAACAATTGCGAGATCGACGCGCAGACCGCGCGCTCGCGTGCGGGCCACTCGGAGAATGGCAACGCAGCGGCGCCGGCCGTGCGCAGGTCGACGACGCTGCGACCGATCTCCAGCGAAGCGAAGGTCCATGCGAACAGTTCGTGTTGGCCGAGGCGACCGGTCACAGGACGTGTGCCGATCTGCAGCATGAAGTCGCGCACGCCCGCGTCGAAGCGAGGCATCAACCCGTTGAGGTTGCCGAAGCAGGCGTCGACCGAAACCAGGCGCTTGAGTTGCCGAAGATAACGCCCGATTGCCCAGTCGCCGCCATACGGCGCGACGACGGAATAGGCCAGCGATGCCGCGACTATGCCGAGTATCGACGAGAAGCCGGCGTCGAGCGTCGTCGCCGGCGCATACACGCCTGGATTGGAGACGTTGGCCAGAAAGCAGAAATAGATGCCGAATCCGAGGCCGAATCCGGCCGTAGGCGCGAAAGTGTTCAGGTACGCGCCGACGGCGACGAATAGCGCGAGTGCGGTGGCGAGCGGCACGAAACCCTCAAGGCCCGGCATCAGCACGAAGTTGAAGTACAGACTGGCTATCCACGATGCGGTGCAACCGAGTGCCACCTGGCGTGTCGCTGCGGCCGGGGCCGGCATGATCGAGTAGAGGGCGCTTGCGATGGTGGCGGACACGACGGCGCCAGCCGCGCCGGTCCAGCCCGACACGATCCAGAATGCTGAAACTGCGGAAATGGCGACGATGGCGCGCAGGCCGGCGGCAGCCGAGACCATGCGGTTCGCCGCGGTGACGATCCGGACCGGGCGCATGGTGGTGCTCGACGCGTCGGGGAGCGGGAGGGAAGGCAACCGGAGTACGATGAAATCGTTCAGGTAGGCGTGTAGGCTGTCGAGCGCCTGCTTCAGCAGCGACAGGCCTGTCGTTGTTGTGCGTGACAGTTGCGGGGCAGTTGGCGAAGGCGCGTGCGCTGAGTTTTCTGACAGTCGCGTGACGACAGCACCGACCGCGTCGGCAAGCCGCATGGCAGTGCGCAGGTCGAACGATTTCCCGGGCTCGTCTTTAGGAAGCGCCTGTACTATCTCGTCGCAGTACGTCGTGATGAATTCGGACGCCTCGCTGTCGCCAGCGAGCGCGATGCGGCTGCGATATTGATGCAGGGCATGGAATCGCGCGGCCGCGTCGAGGAATTTTCCGGCCATGCGCGTCATGATGCCGTTGCGCGCGCGCAGTTCCGGATCTTCGAACACGGCGGCGCTGCGCAGGTTTTCGAGTTGAGCGCGCGCTGCAGCGAGCTTCAGGTAACGACGGCTCTGTTCGTCATCCTGCACGAGGGGCTGCGTGAGAGCAGTGCGAACAAAGCCGATGAAATCGGCGTAGTGATCTTCGCCGGTCTTCATCAGGACCGCGCCGACGTGACGTGGCAGGATCAGCGCGCTGACCAGACTGGCCGACAAGATGCCGATCGAAACCTCGCTCAATCCGGTGATGACGTTGGAGATGATGTCGTACGGCCGGTCTATCGATGGTATCGCGGCGATACACGTCGCATAACCGGCAAGGACGAAGCCGTACGACTGGTAGTTCCGGAAGTAGGCGGCACCCCAGGTACAGCATCCGATCCACAGTACGAGTGCCGTCAGGAACAGAACGCGTTCCTGTGGAAATGCGCCGATCAGCACGATGGCGGCAAGATTGCCTACCAGCATGCCGATGCCGCGATAGAAGCCCCGCGCCATCACCATGCCGCTATGCTGATGCATCATCAGGATCACGACCGTCACCATTGCCGTCCGGGGCGCGGCCAGTTCAAGACGCATCGACAATCCCATGGCGAGGACGACTGCGATGGTCGTCTTGGCGACGTGTATCAGTCGCATGCCGTCGGTCCGTCCAAATTCCCGAACCATCCCGGTGAGCGCACGGATCCGGCCCGAAACCTCAACGGGTCTCGATATCGTGTGCTTGTTCTCTGACATGGTGTGGAGGTGAGGAGGCGATCGGCTCGACGAAATTTACGGAATTCAACGGTGGGCCGGTATCGCTGATTGCAGTGTCCCGGACCGATTTGACCCGGGGCGCATCGACGGGACGACCGACGATCGCGCGCCTCGAGGTGGCGGCCGGCGCTGCACGGCACGTGGCTGGCTGCGATCGACAGACTTTACGAAAGTCTGCCGGATCGCGGTAGTGCGGGAACGGGAAACTCTTTGTTCTGCAGACGAGAACGAGAATCGGTCCCGTGTGCTCGCTGTTTCGTATCCGAAGCATGGAGGGTCAGGCGGAAGCCGCCGATATTGCTTCGAAAGGGGATGCTTCGCCGGAGTGTACGAACCACGGCGGATCGAGCAGGGCAATCCGCGCGTGCTCGATGAACAGCTTCAGCTTGTTGCTCGTGAACGGGCTTCGTGGGTAGACGGCGTAGATGATTTCGTCCTGTGGCGTCTCGCTCGCGAGCACGCGCATGAGTTGTCCATCGCGCAGGTGTCGGTCGGCGATGTAGAGCGGTAGCAGTGCGATTCCGATGCCTTGTATTGCGGCATCGCACAGCGTCTCGCCATTGTTGGCGAGAAAGGCGCCGCCCGGGCTGACCGTCCGGGGCTTGCCCGGACTGCCAGGCGTGGAGAAGGACCATGTGACGGACGGCGGGACATTGCTGTAGTTCAGGCATTTGTGCTCGGACAACTGGTCGATGGATGTCGGTTCGCCATACCGTTCAAGATAATCCGGACTGCAGACTGCGACCCGGGTGCAGGTGGCGATCCGGCGTGCGATCAGCGTGCTGTCCGGAAGCCGTGCGGAGCGGATGGCGACGTCGAACCGCTCGGCCTCGATGTTGACGATGCGATCGTCGGTTTCGAGCGTGACGCGCAATTGCGGATGGGCGGCGGCAAATTTTGCAATCGCCGGCCCCAGCCATCGCCGCGTCAGGCTTACGGGCGCTGTAATGCGGAGTTCGCCGCACAGTCCGTGCGACCGCTCGGCGATTTCCTCGGCGACGCCGGCGAGTTGCTGCATCGATTTCGACGCGGTCTGGTAGAAAATGAGGCCGACCTCTGTCGGGACGACGTTCCGCGTGGAGCGCATCAGCAATTGCACGCCGAGTGTGCGCTCCAGATCGCTGATGCGTTTGCTGACAACGGATTTCGACAGCCCCAGCCGCCGTGCGGACTCGGTGATGCTTTGCTGGTCCACTGCGAGCAAGAATGCCTGAATGTCGTCGTGGTTCAAGGATTTCATGATGTCACTTCGGTAAGCGTCTCGGCATGGTTCGCAGGCGGAGAACTTGACGAATCGTGCGACGAATTCTCCGAGTCGGCCGCGCAGGGCGGCCCGCATTGGGAGATGGGTGTAGGTGCGGGCGTTTCGCGAGCGTGGAAGCGGTGGGCATCTTGATCGCGTTGGCGCGGCACCAGAGGGTTAATCGGATGCCTTAAGCGTAGAGGATCAAGTTTTGCGCCGGTAGACTGCGCGAGTTATCCTCAGTGTCCCATTTATGGAACGATCAACCGCGCAGATGCAAGACCTCAACGATCTCTATTTCTTCGCGCAAGTGGTTGACCACCGGGGGTTCGCACCCGCCAGCCGAGCCCTGGGTATTCCGAAATCCACATTGAGCCGGCGGATTGCGACGCTCGAGCAGCATCTCGGCGTGCGGCTCGTCCAGCGGTCCACTCGGCAGTTCTCGATTACCGATATCGGTCAGCATTACTACAATCACTGCAAGGCAGTGCTTGTCGAGGCCGAGGCGGCGCAGGAGGCCATCGAGCAAATGCGATCGGAGCCGCAGGGGGTGATCCGGGTGGTCTGTCCGGTCGCGATGCTGCATGCACGGATCGGTGCGATGCTGGCTGAATTCATGGCCGGCACGCCGCGCGTTACGGTCCATCTCGAGGCGACCAACCGCGTCGTCGACGTGATCGGCGAGGGCGTGGACATCGCCATTCGCGTACGGCCACCGCCATTGAAGGACAGCGACCTCGTGATGCGCGTGCTGGGCGAGCGCGCCTGGTGCCTCGTGGCGAGTCCTGAAGTCGTGCGGCGGCACAATATCGAGGCGCCGACCGAACTGGGCGGCTGCCCGATCCTCGATTTTGGTCCCCCACAGCCGCAGCATGCGTGGCTGCTCGACGGCCCGGATGGCGTTCAGACGACGATTCGGTTTGTGCCCCGGTTCGTAACGGACGACATGATTTCTTTGCGTCAGGCCGCAGTTGCCGGTGCTGGCGTTGTCCAGTTGCCCACGATGATGGTGAGTGACGAGATCCGGCGTGGAGAGCTTGTCCATGTATTGCCGGGTTGGTTGCCGCGGAGCGGCATCATCCACGCCGTGTTCCCCTCCCGTCGCGGATTGCTGCCGTCGGTGCGCGCGTTGCTGGACTTTCTGGTTGATGCGTTTGCCCGGATCGATGAAGCGTGATCTACAGCGGCGGTTCCCGGGGGCGGACGGTATCTGCAGTGCGCGTCGAGGCTAGGCGAGGCGTTATGGCTCATCGAGGGCCTCAAAGCGTTGAGCGAGAAAATCCAGGAGGAGTCGCACCGCAGGTGGCATGCCTTTCCGTGTCGAAAAGACCGCTTGAATGACGTCGCGACTCGGTGACCAGTGAGGCAGGATGCGAACGAGGGCGCCGTCGTCCAACTGATCACGGACCATCATCATCGGTAGTTGCGCGATGCCAAGACTGGCGATGGCCGCCTTTCGCAGCGTCAGCAAGTCGGTTGTGACGAAGCGAGGCGTGTGATGGACGGCCACTTGCGCGCCGCTCGGGTCGGCAAGTGTCCACACGTGTCCAGCTGCCGGCAAGCCAAAGCCCAGGCTCGGCCATGACTGAAGATCGGCCGGCGTGCATGGCGGGCCGAAGCGATCGCGCAAGGCGGGACTCGCGACCAGGCATTGGGCAGCCTGACCAAGCACGCGTACAACGAGATCCTGGGCGTCGAGCGAGTCGGACTTCGAATATATCGCGATGTCGAGCCGTTCACGAATGACGTCGGTCTTCCTGTTCATGCCGACGAGTTCAATCCTGATCTCGGGGTAGCGTGCGGCAAACGCGATAAGTGTTGCGCCGACGTATGTATGGAGCAGCGCAATTGGGCACGACAGGCGAACGGTGCCGCGCGGTTGCGTATGGGCAGATGTGATCAGTGCTTGGGCCGCATCGACTTTTGCGAGCATGGTCTTGCAACGCGTGTAGTAGATCTGACCGTATTCCGTCGTCGTGAACGACCGTGTGGAACGGTGGATCAGCTTGACGCCCAATTGCCGTTCCAGCAAGGCGATACGGCGACTCAACCGCGATTTCGGTAAACCAAGCACACGTCCGGCCGGTGCGAATCCCCCATAGTCGACGACTTGTACGAAGTAGTAAAGGTCATTGAGGTCGTAACCGAGAGCCGGCGCGACCGTGCGCGATGGCCTGAGAACGCGAGCCGGCGAGTGACTGCTCTGGGGCATGTGGAACATCCGATTTCAATCGATGCCGAAATTGCCTCGACATATCGAGGGTAGAGCCGCACATCGCGGATGTCGTTCGAGACACGCGGTATGCGATGTCGGGTGCGGTCAGGCTCCGATCAAAAGACTCGATGCTTTCATCGCCCGGCGGATGGCGCCCCAGGACGGTCGAGGAAGACGGACCATCGTGGTGGTGCTTGATACGAGCCTGCCCGTTGTTCCAGGCGCAGTCTCGTGGCATGACGTTTGTGCGGTCGTTGTTCGAACTGCGGTCGAGCGCTGCGCATCGTGGGGGATCTGGCGTCTTGTACGTGCCGGGTGTCTTTGACGCGTCCACGATTTCGTTGATCGGCGGCGGGCGATCCATTGACGGAAAGGGGGCAGGCCACGAGGTGCGTGGCAAGTACCGCCAGCTTATTCGATTCGAGGTGCAATGCGTAGCACCGCCAGACAGAACATTGTGTTCTCGTTTATCGAACGGAGCGCACAGGAAGGGGCAAGAAAGCAGCCATTTCAGGATCGTACTGAGGATGCGTGACAGACACGGCGGGCAATCTCCTGGGCCGGCAGCCGTGTGGAAAGTGGGGGGGGCGGTAGCGCGAATCCCGCGAAGGGCAGTTGTGACGAACGGAATGATGGGCTCAGCGTCGCTTGCGCGTCCCGGTGCCGGTTCGCGTAGCGGGCACGGCATTGCCGTCCGGGGCAGCATCTTCGAGCACGAGCTTTGCAGTGGCTGCGAAGTGCTCACGCAATAGTTCGCAAGCGCGATCGGCGTCGCGCGCGATCACGGCCTTCACGATGTCCTCGTGCTCGCGGCCGACATCTCGCTCGCCCGCATGCTGGCTGCGCAGCGACTGATGTCGGTAGCGTGCAGTCTGCGCGCGCAGCGTCGCCGCGAAATGCTTGAGCCATTTTGAACGACAGCCGGCGAGCAATGTCGCGTGGAAGTGGTCGTGCGCACGCTCCCAGTCGGGGTTCATTCGCGGCGGTTCGTCGACAACAGTCGGCAGGCTGTTCACGAGGTGGAACGCCGCGAGCACCGACGCTTCCCATTCAAGGTTGCCGCTCTCCATCGCGTCGCGCAGCGCCTCGGATTCGATGCACTGCCGCACCGACGTGATGTCCTCGAGATCCGCGCGCGACACGGGTGTCACGCGAAAACCACGCTGATCCTCCGCGTCGACGAAGCCGCTCATCGCGAGCCGCGACACGGCCTCGCGCAGCGGGATCGCGCTGGCTTGGTAGCGGTCGGCCAACTCACGGATCTTCAGCTTGGAGCCGGGGGCGAGCGCACCCGACACAATGTCCCGAAGGATGGTGTCGGCCAGTACCGACGCCATGGTTCGCGAGCCGCCGGTCGCTGCGTCGTCAAACGTCATGTCCACGAATATTTCTCTCCAGATGGCCAAATTATATGCAGAACGGTAGATCGTATGCAAAGACTAGGGTAAACATTTAAAGATTAAAATATATATATTTTGTAGATTTGTAGCTAAATCGCGGCCACCCCGGCGGCGCCCCCTTGATCTGGAGATGTCATGCGTTATGTGAATTTTTCGCCCGATGGCCGCAAGCGGATGCTCGGTATTCAGCGCGACTCGACCATTGAGTCGCTTGGCGACGCGACGCTCGAGCAGTTGCTCGCGAGCGGTATTGATCTCGTCGGTTTCGCCGACCGGCACGCGTCGGCCGGCCCGACCTTTCACGTCGACGAGGTGACGTGGCTGCCGCCGCTCACGCGGCCCGGCAAGATTATTTGCGTCGGGCTCAACTACGCCGATCACACGAAGGAAAGCCCATACGAACAGCCTTCCTATCCGACCCTGTTCCCGCGCTTCACAACGAGCCTGATCGGGCACGGTGCGGCGATGATCCGACCGCGCGTGTCCGATTCGCTGGACTTCGAGGGCGAACTGGCCGTCGTGTTGAGGAGTGGCGGCCGTCACGTTCCGAAGTCACGCGCGCTCGAGTGCGTGGCCGGTTACTCGGTGTTCAACGACGGGTCGGTGCGCGAGTACCAGTTCAAGGCGCCGCAATGGACCGTCGGCAAGAATTTCGACGGCACCGGCGCATTCGGTCCCGCGCTCGTCACCGCCGACGAACTGCCGGCGGGCGGTGCCGGGCTGCGGCTGGAAACGCGGCTGAACGGCAAGGTGGTGCAGTCGGCGAACACGAGCGACATGCTGTTCGATGTCGCGACGCTGATCGCGATCGTCAGCGAGGCGATCACGCTGGAAGCGGGCGATGTGATCGTCAGTGGCACGCCGGCCGGCATCGGCTGGGCGCGCGACCCGAAGCTGATCATGCGCGACGGTGACGTGTGCGAAGTCGAGATTGAAGGGCTCGGCATCCTGCGCAATCCGGTTCGCGACGAAGACCCGGCGCAATGAACGCCGGCCGTTGAACGGACCCATCAAGAGACTGAGGAAGACATGAGACAGATTCGAGTCCCGGTGTTGGTGGTCGGCGCAGGGCCGGCCGGGTTGACGACCGCGGCGCTGCTTGCGAAATATGGTGTCGACGTGCTGGCGATCACGCGTTATCCGGGCACCGCCCATTCGCCGCGCGCGCACATCACGAACCAGCGCACCGTCGAGGTGTTCCGCGATCTTGGCATCGAGGAGCGCGTGCGCGCGCTTGCTACGCCGAACGAGCTGATGACCAACAATGTATGGGCGACCAGCTTCGCGGATCGAGAGATTGCGCGGCTCCAGACCTGGGGCACCGGCACGCGACGCAAGGCCGACTACGAGGCGGCCAGCCCGTCCCAGATGTGCAATGCGCCGCAGCATCTGCTCGAACCGGTGATTCTCGGCGCGGCGCGTGAATACGGTGCACGCATCCTGTTCAACACCGAGCTTGTGTCGATTCGTCAGACGGAAGACGCGGTGATTTCGCGGCTCGTCGACGTGGTGACGCGTGAGGAGATCGAAGTGATTTCCGAATACGCGGTGGGGGCCGACGGAGCGCAAAGCGTGGTGGTCAAGCAACTCGGATTTGAACTCGAAGGCGAAATGGGGCTCGGCTGCGCGGTGAACTGCTGGCTCGAGGTCGACCTCGCAAAGTACACCGCGCACCGTCCAGGCGTGCTTTACTGGATGAGCCGGCCGGGCAGCGACTACTGGGTTGGCAGTGGCACGTACGTCTGTGTGCGGCCGTGGAACGAGTGGGTGTTGCTGTTCATGTACAACCCGAAGGACGGCGAACCGGACCTGAGCCACGAAGCGGTGATCGCTCGTGCACGCGCGACGATCGGCGACCCCAATATCCCGATTCGCGTTAAAGCCGTGTCGAAATGGACGATTAACCGGGTGGTCGCGCGCAGCATGGTGAAAGGGCGCGTTGCGATCGCCGGCGATGCCGCACACCGGCATCCGCCGGCGAACGGGCTCGGATCGAACACCTCCATACAGGACGCGTTCAATCTTGCATGGAAGCTCGCGATGATCGTGAAGGGACAGGCGTCGCCGGCGCTGCTGCAGACGTATTCGGACGAGCGGCAGCCGGTCGCGGAGACGGTCGTGAATCGCGCGATCAAGTCGGTCGGCGAGATGTTGCCGATCGCAAAGGCGCTCGGCTTCTCGGAAGGGCAGAGCGCGGAAGCAGGCTGGGCGTCGCTCGACGGTCTGTTCGCCGAAGACGAGGCTGGCCGCAAGCGCCGCAAGGCACTTGCCGCCGCGGTCGAGCAGCAGAATTACCAGTTCAACTGCCACGGCGTCGAGCTGGGGCAGCACTACACGTCGTCCGCGATCATGCGTGATGGTGCGACATTCCCGATCCCGTCGCGAGACCCGGAGCTTTACTATCACCCGACTACGACGCCGGGTGCGTCCATTCCGCATGCGTGGATCCAGCACGATGGCGCTCAGGTGTCGACGCTCGACCTGGTCGGGCGCGGTGCGTTCACCGTGCTCACGGGTTCCGGTGGTCAACCGTGGCTCCATGCCGCGAAGCAGATGGCCGACGAATTCGGTGTCGACGTCCGTGCCGTATCGATCGCCCATGGCACGTCGACATTCGATGTATACGGCGACTGGGCGCGACAGCGGGAGATCGAGGATCACGGCTGTTTGCTCGTGCGGCCGGATCGCTACGTTGCGTGGCGCGCCGACTCAATGGTCGACGATCCGGCCGGCGCGCTGCGGCGCGTGCTGTCGCGGATTCTCGACGGCACGCAGTACGCTCGCTCGGATGCCGATGCTGCGGCGCTGGCCGAAGCCTAACGGAGGGCGGAATGACGACTGCGACAAGAAGACGGGCCCCGTTCGGTGTCCACAGCATTGACCATTTCGCGCTCGATGTGCCGAGCCTGACGGACGCACGTCATTTCCTGACGGCATTTGGCCTCGACATCGAAGTCGGCGAGCGCGAACTGCGGCTGCGCACGGAAGCCGGCGGCCATGTGTGGGCGACGTTGCGAGAGGGGGCAGGCAAGCGACTCGCCTATCTGTCGATGAACTGCTTCGCAGATGACTTTGAGCCGTTGAGTGCACAGATTCTCGAGGCGGGCGGCCGTGCGGCGGCGCCGCCGGGATGGCGCGCACCGGAAGACGGCTTCTGGTTCGAGGATCCGGACGGCAATCTGCTGCAGCTGAAGACGGGGGCGAAGACGACACCGGGATGCAAACCGGCGACGGCGTGTAAAACCAGTATCCGGCCGCTGCGCGGCGCGCTGTTCCGTGGCGAATCACCTGCTGCGCGTCCGACGCGATTGTCACATGTGCTGATGTTTACGCCGGACATCGGTCGAGCGGTTTCGTTCTATGAGCAGGCGCTCGGTTTGCGATTGTCCGATGGTTCCGAGGGGATTGTTGCGTTTCTGCATGCACGGCATGGCAGCGACCACCACCTCGTCGCCTTTGCACAAGGCGGCAGGAAAGGTTGGCATCACAGTGCATGGGATGTGCCGACGGTCGACGAAGTTGGTCTTGGCAAGATGCAGATGCAGCAAGCCGGCTATGAGCAAGGGTGGGGCGTGGGACGCCATGTGCTCGGGTCGAACTATTTTCAGTATGTGCGCGATCCTTGGGGCTCGTACTGGGAATATTCGGCCGATATTGACTATGTCGGTGCGGGTGTCGAGTGGCCGGTAGGCAATCATCCACCGGAAGACTCGTTGTATCTGTGGGGCCCGGATGTACCGGCATATTTTTTCGAAAATACCGAGATGCCCTGATTCGCACGGGCTCGGTTGCTTCGTGCCGTGGGCGTAGGGATTCTTCGAGACATCCGGAAGGGTTGACGGACCTTGGGGCCACGCTCATTGGGGCGTCGAAATTCTTAGGCCAGGGCGTGCGGTTCACCCGCTTGTTTCCGTGAAATTGCCGTGCTAATTTTTCATGAAATTTCTCGGCGAAAATTTCACGAGAGTCCGCATGTTCGCGCAGTCCGACCGTCACGTCGCAAGCTACTACGCCGGCACCTATCCGGCGCCGATCCCGCATCGTCCGGAACTGGATGAACGCATCGACGCCGACGTGCTCGTCGTCGGTGCGGGTTTCAGCGGGCTGCATACGGCGTTGCGTCTCGCGCTTGCCGGCAAGCGCGTCGTCGTGCTCGAAGCGAGCCGCGTTGCGTGGGCCGCGTCGGGCCGCAACGACGCGCACCTGCTGTGGGACAGCATGCGCCGGGCCGCGGCCGAGGTGCGCGAACTGCCCGTTCGTCACGGTTTCGGCATCGCCTACCGGCCCGGCAGCCGGTAGGCGGCGGGGCGGCCGCGGCGCGTCGCGATGCTTGCGCAGGCCCGCGACGAAGCGGCCGAACGCCGGGGCTACGATCGGCTGCGCGTGATCGGCCATGGCGACATGCCTGAATGGCTGGGCGGCACGCGCTATCTCGCGCGGTTCCACGATCCGGAATCCGGCCACCTGAATCCGCGAAAGCTTGCGCTTCGGCCAGGGTAATGCCCGATTTAACGCTTCATTACGTTGGGTTTGCCGGAAAAGTGCTAGATTCGCCCATCGATATCTCGCAATCGGAGAGGGCAAACAGATGCTGAAGAAATTGGCAGGGATGGCCGTGGTGGTCGGTGCGGCGGCGGTGGCGTCGGTGCCGGCCGTGGCAGGCGACACGAACAACGCACTGGGCGGCGCGCTGGGTGGCGTAGCCGGCGCGGCGGTCGGCAACGCGGTTGGCGGCAGCACGGGCACCGTGATCGGCGGGGCAGTGGGTGGTGGCGCGGGCGGTGCGGTGACGTCGAACAAACGCGAACGCACGGGCGCGATCGTCGGCGGCGCACTGGGCGGCGGCGCAGGCGCCGCTGCGGGCAACGCGATGGGCGGCACGGCCGGCGGGCTCGTCGGCGCCGCCGTGGGCGGCGGTGCGGGCGCGGCGCTGGGCGGCCACGTGTCGCGCAACAACTCGCGTTCCAACGATCATCACCACGGCAACAAGCACAAGAAGCGCTACAAGCACGACTGACCGGCGGTTCCCCGGCGAATGTGGATGGCGCCGGGGTGCCGTGCATGAAGGGCGACGGAGGCGGTCAAGCGGTCAATCCGTCTTTCCGTCCCCGGTGATCAGCGCGTTGAGCACCAGATTCGAGATGGTGCGGTAAGCCGCGTCGAAATCGTCGTTTCCCAGCGCGCGCTTGCCGAGCACCAGCAGCATCTGGGGGGCGAAGTCCGCATACGCCTGCGTGGCTGCCCAGATCAGGAAGAACAGGTGCTCGGCATCGACCTGTCTGACCTTGCCTTCCTCGATCCAGCGTTCGAGCACGCGGATGTCGTCACGCAACACCGGAATCAGTTGTTTGCGGATTTCCTTTCCGTAGGTCCTGGCCCCGCCGATGATCTCCAGCGCAAACACCCGCGATCCATGCGGGCGATTTCTGGAGAATTCGAGTTTGGCCCGGATATAGGCCGACATGGCTTCCGCGGGCTCGCGATCGGGCGCCGCAAACTCCCGCATCCTGCCGAGCCAGTCCCGCAATACGTCGTCCAGCACGCGTTGGTAGAGCGCCAGCTTCGTGGGGAAGTAGTACATCAGGTTCTGCTTCGACAGGCCGGCGGCCGCTGCGATAGTCGCAACGGAACTCCCCTCGAATCCGTCGATGGCAAACGATTCTTCGGCAGCGGCGAGAATGGTCGCCTCGAGCGTGTCGCGCAGCGCTTCGCGCCGGCCGTGAGGCCGGCCGGGCGTTCCTGCAGTCGGCTCGGACGGGTGCCTCACGATGCTCCCTCCAGCATGTCGGTCCAGCGTCATCGCCCGCTCAACGCGTGGCTGCTTCAGGATAGGTGATGCGTTCGGGTGCGCGCTGCATGATGACCTTCCCGGCACGGAGCGACAGGCGCACCTTGGCCTGTGTGCGAACCACTTCATAGTCGCAATCCGCGTCGAGGATCAGCAGATTGGCCGGCCGCCCGACCGCGATGCCATAGCGATCGCCCAAGGACATCGCATTGGCGCTGTGCTCCGTCACGAAGTCGAGGCACCGCTGCAGGTCTTCGTAGCCGAGCATGTGGCACACGTGCAGGCCGACATCGAGGATGCGCAGGATGTTGCCGTTGCCGATGGGATACCACGGATCCTTGATCGAATCCTGTCCGAAGCACACGTTGATACCGGCGCGATCGAGTTCCGCGACACGCGTAATGCCGCGTCGTTTCGGGAAGGTGTCGAACCGCCCCTGCAGGTGGATGCTTTCGGTCGGACACGAAACAAAATGGATTTCCGACCGCTTCAGCAACCGGAACAGCTTCGAGCAGTAGGCGTTGTCGTAGGAACCCATCGCGGTCGTGTGGCTGGCCGTGACGCGCGTGCCCATCCCGCGAACCCGCGCTTCCTCGGCAAGCACTTCCAGGAAGCGCGATTGCGGATCGTCGGTTTCGTCGCAATGAACGTCGACCAGGCAGTCCTTGCGCGCCGCGAGCTCCATCAGGAACTTGATGGAACTCACGCCCTGGTCGCGCGTGTTCTCGAAATGCGGAATGCCGCCGACGACGTCGGCCCCCATGTCGATCGCGCGCTCCATCAGCGCACGTCCGTTCTCGAACGACTCGATGCCTTCCTGAGGGAACGCGACGATCTGCAGATCGATGAGATCGCGCGCTTCGTCCCTGACCTCGAGCATCGCCTGCAACGCGGCAAGCGTGTGATCGGTGACGTCCACGTGCGTGCGCACGTGCTGGATGCCGTTGTCGCGCAACATCCCGATCGTGGTGTGGGCGCGGGCTTTCGTATCCTCATGGGTAATGGTGGCCTTGCGCTGGCCCCACCGCTCGATACCTTCGAACAGCGTGCCGCTCATGTTCCACTCGGGTTCGCCCGCGGTCAGTGTCGCATCCAGGTGGATATGCGGCTCGACCAGCGGCGGGATGACGAGATTGCTGCCCGCATCGATGACGTCGTCCCCGTGTGACGTCAGCGGCGACGGCTGGAGGTCGATGCCGCGAATCGTGTCCGCATCGATGTCGATCGTGAAGAGGCCGCTACGGCCGCGCAATCTGGCGTTGATGATTTTCATGAGTATTCCTGTAGTTCGGGGAAGCAGGAGGGCGCGCAGCGGAATCATTCACCCTGAACGGACGGCTCGCGCGCGAACACGCGGGCAATCTGCAGCAGCACGACGTAGGCGGCGGCGGACGCCGCGATGCCGACGATCGGCGCGATCCACGGCGAGGTATAGGCGAGTCCGGCGCCGATTGCATACGCGGCCAGGCCGACCAGGTTGAAGCGCGGAAGGCGGGCGGTGGCAAGCGACGGGTATTGCCCGCGATGGCGGTACCAGTAGTCCGCCATGATCACGCCGCCGACCGGCGGAATGATCGAGCCGAGCAGCACCAGGAACGGAATCAGCAACTCGTACATCCCGCCGACCGCGAGCACGATGCCGATCGCCGCGCCCACGAGTACGAGCGTGCGGCGCCGTTCGGTGCGCAGCAGATGGCATCCGGCGGCCGCCACGTTGTACATCGTCGGCCCCTGGATGGTCCAGAGATTGAGGCACAGCATCACGACCGCCGCGATCGACAGGCCCTGCAGCATCATCACCTCGACGATGTCGGCTTGCTGATAGACGATCGCGCAGTATGCGCCCGCGATGATCATCAGGCCGTTGCCCACGAAGAATCCGATCATGCTGGCCGAGACGGCGCTGCGCGCGCTGCGTGCGAGGCGGGTCCAGTTGGTTGCCTGGGTCGCGCCGCTGGCGAAGGTGCCGATGACCATGGTCACGGCGGCCGAGAACTGCATCGGATGAGACGGCGCGATATGCGTGAGGCCGGCCCACCCGCCGATATCGCGGGTGGCGATCCACATCGACGTCATCAGGAGCACGAACATCAACGGCACGGAGACGCGCGACAGCACATCCATGCCGCGATAGCCGATGATGGCCGTGATGGAAAATCCGAAGCCGAAGAGGATCATCAACGGCGTGGTCACGGAGGCCGGCCAACCCAGTAGCTTGACCAAGACGATCGCCACCGTCGCGGTTCCCCATGCGTACCAGCCGAGTTCGGCGAAGCCGAGCAGGAAATCCGACAGTTTGCTGCCGACTTCCCCGAAGCAGAATCGCCCCATCAGTACCGCATTCAGGCCGCTGCGGGCGGCAATCAGCGCAAGCGATGCCGCATAGGCGGCGAGCAACAGGTTTCCGATGACGGCGATCTGGATCATGCTGACGACGTCGAAGGCGACACCGATCTTGCCGCCGGCAAACATCGTTCCCGTGAAGAACGTGAAACTCAACAACACCATCGTGATGGACAGGAATCCGGTGCGTTTCTCGAGCGGGACTTCGCTCAGCGAGAATTCTCCGTGATCCGATTCGTCCATCGGGCTTGCATCCCGGTTCGTAGGCATCTTGTCTCCCGTCAGCGATTGGGTTGGGTCTGAAAGGGGTTACGGGGCCGTGCTTGGATGGGTGACGCGCTGTTTCAGCGGGTCATTCTCTCAGTCCAAAATTTTTACAAGGGTAAAAATTTCGTCCGAGTGGATGGCAGGAACCTTCACCGGGCCGGTGCGGTTCCCGCGCCAGGCGTTTCGTGTATCGGCCGATCCGGCGCGCGTCATGCCGCGGGCGAGCGCGCATGTCGAGCCGATGTTTCCGGTTTCTGCACCATGGGCAACGCAGGTGCGTGCGGCTGGCGGCAGGCCGGTCGACCCGTCCGACAACGGCGATCGAGGATGGAAGCACGAACCCGCCCGACCTGGACGCCATCGATCTTCGCGGTTTTCACGAACGTCGATTTCGGTGCTGGCTGAGTCTGCCCGGGCAGCGAATCTTCAGCTAACCAGACTAACGGCGCTGCGTTGATTCGTCAGACCGATGCGCCGTTTTTTTTGCTAGCTTGCTTCCGTGAAATTGCCGTGCTAATTTTTCATGAAATTTCTCGGCGAAAATTTCACGGGAGTCCGCATGTTCGCGCAGTCCGACCGTCACGTCGCAAGCTACTACGCCGGCACCTATCCGGCGCCGATCCCGCATCGTCCGGAACTGGACGAACGCATCGACGCCGACGTGCTCGTCGTCGGCGCGGGTTTCAGCGGGCTGCATACGGCGTTGCGCCTGGCGCTTGCTGGCAAGCGCGTCGTCGTGCTCGAAGCGAGCCGCGTCGCGTGGGCCGCATCGGGCCGCAACGGCGGGCAGGCGCTGCTCGGCTGGTCGTGCGACATGCAGCCGCTCGAGGATTCGCTGGGCCGCGACGGCGCGCGTCTGCTGTGGGACAGCATGCGCTGGGCCGCGGCCGAGGTGCGCGAACTGCCGGATCGGCACGGTTTCGACATCGACTACTGGCCCGGCAGCCTGTGGGCGGCGGTGCGGCCGCGGCGCATCGCGATGCTCGAACAGGCCCGCGACGAGGCGGCCGAGCGCTGGGGCTACGATCGCCTGCGCGTGATCGGCCGTGACGAGATGCCCGAATGGATCGGCGGCACGCGCTATCTCGCGGCGCTGCACGATCCGGAGGCCGGCCACCTGAATCCGCTGAAGCTCGCGCTCGGCCTAGCGCAGACGATCGAGCGCGCGGGCGGCCGCATCTTCGAGCAGAGCCGCGTGCTCGATTGCCGCGAGACGGCCGGCGGTCACGTTGCCCGCACGGCGCGCGGCGAAGTGCGCGCGGACGTGCTCGTGCTGGCCTGCAACGCGTATGTCGACCGGCTCGATCGCGACCTCGCGCGCCGGCTGCTGCCGGTCGGCACGTACCAGGTCGCGACCGCGCCGCTCGCGCCCGACGTCGCCCGTGCGCTGCTGCCGCAGAACAGTTGCGTGATCGACAACCAGTTCGTGCCCGACTATTTCCGCCTGAGCCCCGACCACCGGCTGCTGTTCGGCGGCGGCTGCACGTATCTCGGCGGCATCCCGGCCGATATCGCGGCGGCGACGCGTCCGCACCTCGAACGCGTGTTTCCGCAACTGGCCGGCGTGCCGCTCGAGTACGCGTGGGGCGGCCATATCGACATCAGCATGCGCCGCACGCCGGACATCGGCCGCCACGGGCAGCGTTTCTGGCTGCAGGGGTTCTCGGGGCATGGCGTGCTGCCGACGCTCGCGGGTGCGCGCGCGGTGGCCGACGCCGTGCTCGGCGACGAACGCCTGCTCGCGCAGTACCAGCGCATCCGCAACCCGCGCTTCCCCGGCGGCGACCGGCTCGCCGCGCCGCTGGAAGCGATCGGCAAGGCCTGGTACCGTCTGCGCGATACCGTCTGACTGCACCGGAACCCACCATGAACGAACAGGAAGAGATAGAAAGCCTGGCCATCCTGATCCGCGACCTGCGCAAGCATCGCAAGGTCACGCTCAACGATCTCGCGGAACGGATCGGCCGCTCGGTCGGCTTTCTGTCGCAGGTCGAGCGCGGGCTGTCGCGCCCGACGGTGGCGGATCTCACCGCGATCGGCGAGGCGCTCGGCGTGCCGACCACCTATTTCTACAGCCTGAGCAAGCCGCGCAGCGTGCCGTGGGTCACGCGGCCCGACGAGCGTCGCACCGTGTATTACGCGGCCGGCATTACCGACATCCTCGTGTCGCCGAACATGCGTTCGCGCTTCTCGATTCTCGAAAGCCATCTCGCGCCGGGCGCGAGCAGCGGCGAGCGGCCCGTCGACGATAGCGACGAGCAGGGCGGTTTCGTGCTCGAAGGCGAACTGACGATCTGGATCGACGGCGACGATATACCCATCACGCTCGGCCCGAACGACGCGTTCCAGCTTCCTGCGCACAAGCGTTTTCGCTATGCCAACCTGACCGACGCGCCGACGCGCGTGATCTGGGTATTCACCTGAGTTGTCGGCGGGGCGGGCGGTGATGCAGGCCGCCGCGCCACGCAGCCTGTTTGCAGTACTGATTTAAATGCGGCGCGCGTGGTCCGGCGTGCCGCGTGAATCCGGTTCGCCGCGCTGCGGCACCGCCATACAAGACATGGAAAGGATGAGACATGGCTGACGTCGTTCCCGCGCTGGTCGATGAAGTCCGCGCATTCCGGCAGGCGTACCCCGAGATCCGTTATGTCGACCTGATCTGCCTCGACCTGCCCGGACATTTCTACGGCAAGCGCTACCCGATCGATGCGCTCGAAAAGGTCGCGGCCGGCTCGCTGCTGAAGCTGCCGCAGAACTGCATCCTGCTCGGCACGCAGGGCGGGCTCTACAAGATCGGCGACTACTGTTTCAACGACGGCGACCCGGATGCCGTGCGCCGGCTGATCCCCGGCACGCTGAAGCCGGTGACCTGGGAGAGGCAGCCGCTCGGGCAGATGCTGATCACGACGGACGGCACCGACGCGCCGGTCGAGTTCGAGCCGCGCGAGGTGCTCGCGCGCGTGCTGAAGCGGCTCGCGCGGCGCGGCATCCGGCCGGTCGTCGCGTTCGAGCTCGAGTTCTACCTGTTCGACGCGCAGCTCGAGGAGGGGATGCCGAAGTATCCGCGCGACCGCCTGTCCGACGATCGCGACGATCAGCCGAACATGCATATCGAGCGGCTGTCGCGCTTCTCCGACGTGCTGCACGAGATGGTCGACGTCGCCTGCAAGCAAGGGGTCGACGCGACCGTGATCACCGCCGAGCTCGGGCCGGGCCAGTTCGAGATCAACTTCGGCCATTGCGACGACGGGCTGCGCGCGGCCGACTGGTCGGCGATGTTCTGCCGCAGCACGCGCGGCGTCGCGTTGCAGCACGGCTATCGCGCGAGCTTCATGGGCAAGCCGTACCTGCATGCGCCGGGCAGCGGGATGCACGTGCACGTGAGCCTCTACGACGATGCAGGGCGCAACCTGCTTGCGGCGGACGGGCAGCGGCCGCTGCGGCACGCGGTGGCCGGATGCCTCGCGCTGCTGCCGCATTGCATGCCCGTGTTCGCGCCGAATCACAACGCGTTCCGGCGTTACGGTTCGATGGTGAACGCGGCGAGCCGCGCGAGCTGGGGCTTCGAGGATCGCGATGCATGCATCCGGATTCCCGAGTCGGATGCGCGCAACCTGCGGATCGAGCACCGGCTCGCGAGTGCGGACGCGAACCCGTATCTGGTGCTCGCGGCGATTCTCACCGGGATGGAGCACGGGCTCGATGCGAGGATCGAGCCGATCGCGCCGCTCAACGAGGATCGCGGCAGCGGGATCGATTTCCCGAAGGAGATGCTGTCGGCCGTCGCGGCGATGCAGGATCATGCGGCCGTGCGCGAAGGGCTCGGCAGCGAGTTCGTGATGGTGTATTGCGAGAACAAGCGGCAGGAGGAGCTGGATTTCCGCAATGAGATTGGCACGCGGGAGTATCGGTGGTTTTTGTGATCGGTAACGGGGCGGCGGTTCCTGCGCGGTTGCGTGTTTGATAAGCTGCGGCGTACACGGCGGCCGGTTCCGGTTCCGCCGCGGGCGACCGGCTGCCCCGACGCGCAGCGGATGGGCAGATTCGGATCCCGGCTTCGCTCGATAATCAAAAAGAGAGGGCCCCGTGACGACCGATCACCGAGATACCGAACCGCCATCCACGCGCGTCGAGGAAGTCGTGAGCGAGCATGCCGGGCCACCGGCCGGCACGCCGCGTCTCCCGGCCGTGTTGCTGTGGGTGTCCGGATTTCCGCTCTGGGGGCTGCTGGCAGCCGCCGTGATCTGCGTGTCGCGGATCGATCGCGACCTGTCGGTCATCGTGTTCATGGGTGCGCTGATCTTCCTCAGCGAGGTCGGCATCGCGCTGTATGCAGTGGTCGCCGTCGTGCTGCTGGCCTACGCAGTGAGTCGCAAGCCATGGCGTGCCCCGCGATTTGCGTGGGCGTTCTGGCTACAGGTGCTGCTGTTGGTTCTGGCCATAGCGCTGATTGCCACGTTCAAGATCGACGATTACCAACGCCATCACCCGGACCCTCGGGAGGCGGCCCGCGGTCAGCAGATCAATGACGACAATGCCCGCATGACGGCCGCATTGCGCACCGACGATGCAGTCGCGTTTCGGCAGGCGTTTGCCGACTGTGCGGACGATTGCGATCGCGCGACATGGGTGAGCGAGGCGGTCCGCAAGACGGCGCCGCGCAGCCTCGCGGTCACGCTCGAAGGCGTCAGGCATGCGAGCGAGGTACGCCTGGGCGGGAGCGAACTGCAGACGTTCTGCAAGGACGGGGTGGCTTATGTGATGCCGCCCGACATCGCGCTGCGCGTCGGCTTTCGAAACGTGCCGGCGATCACGGCCCAGTTCCTGCCGTTGTGGGGCCCCGACGAACGGAGCGCCGCGCTGCAAGGCGCTGTCATGAGCGGGTCGATCGCACTGATGAACCAGCTCGTTGCGCTGGGTGTCGATCCGCAGCATCTGCAAGGCGACAGCCGCTTCGAGAGCCTGTATGCGAGCGCGGCCGCGGGCGCGGCAATCGCATCGGTCGACTGGCTGGCCAATGCAGGCGTCACGCTCCATGCCGCGGAAGATGTGGACGAGGTCTGGGTTTGGTTCGCGGAGTGGACCGACGCGAATCGGCCGGAAATCGCTCGCAAGGGCGCGGAAGCGTGGCTCGTCGCATCCGCGAAGATACCGATGGATGGCGCGGCGGCGCAGAATCGTATCGCACCGCTCGAGCGGGCGGTGTATGTCGGTACACCGGTACTCGTGCAGGTGTTGTTGCAACACGGATATCGCGTTGCCGATCTGGCGCCGGAATATCGGGCGCGTTTCGATGCGATGCAGGACCCGATCCATCATCCTCACAAGCCGGCACCGGATTCCGTGTGCGACGACGACGCGAACTGATCGCCGCCGTCGAGTGACGCCTCCAGTTCTTATCGGTCCCGCGCGGGCGTCATCGGCAGGCCCGCTCCCCACGCGCTCGCGAGCGCTTCGATTTCGGCGATCGGATCAGCCTGCCGGGCGGGTTCGTGCGTGTCGTTGCCGAACAGCCGGTGAGCGAAGTCCCGTGCGTGCAGCGTGATGGCCGCGGTTTTCGGGCTGCGCCGCAGCGTGAAAGCCGTGAGCGCAGCGTCGAGGTCGCGGACGTTGCCGTTCCCGTTCCCGTGTTCATCGAGGCAGCGCGCGAGATGCCACGCGTCCTCGAGCGCCTGGCATGCGCCCTGTCCCGAGGTGGGGAGCGGCGCGTGCGCGGCATCGCCGATCAACAGCACATTGCCGCGGTGCCACACGTCCACCGGGTCGAGATCGTGCACGCGGATCTTCGCGATCGTGCCCGGTGGCGTCGCGCGCATCACGTCCGCAATGGGCGCCGGCCAGCCGTCGAAGAGCCGTTCCAGCAGCGGGCCCGGATCGTCCGGCGCCGCGTCGCCGTGGTCGCTATCGTCGATGTCGGCCTCGGCCCGGGCCGCCGCCCAGTACATGCGATGCGGGTCCAGCGCGACGATGCCGAATCGTTCGCGCTGGCCCCAGTAGTCGAATATCGATACGTCGTCGACGAGCGGCACATCGCTCTGCGCGACGCCGATCCAGTTGACGAAGCCCTGGTAGACGGGTGTGGCGTTGCCGACCACATGGCGTCGCGCGATGGAGTTCATGCGGCCGTCCGCGCCGATCACGAGGTCGGGGGCGATCGTCGCGCCGTTGTCGAAGCGAACGACCGCGCGACCGTCGGTGCCGGTGTCGATCGTCGTCGCGCAGTGGCCGAAGCAGATTTCGATGTCGTGCGCGGCGACGTGCCGGGCCAGCACGGCCTGCAGGTCGCGCCGCAGGATCGAGCGCGTCGGGAAACCCATGCGGCAGTCGAGCGTGCCGATGTCGACGCGCTTGAACGGGGTGCCGTCGCGGCCCATGCACCGCATCGCGCGCAGGTGGCCGCTGACCTTGACGATGTCGGGCAGGAGGCCGAGTTGCTCGAGCACGAAGCCGGCATTCGGCCAGAGCACGACGCCCGCGCCCATCGTCGTCTCGGACGGCCTGCGTTCGTAGAGCCGTATCCGGTGCCCCTGCCCGGCGAGCGCAAGCGCGGTGCTCATGCCGGCCACGCCGGCGCCGAGAATGGCGATATCCATGTTGATGCTCCCGTAGATTCGTGCGTGCGCTCGCGTCGGCGCGGGTTCGTGCGTCGGCGGCCACGGCTTGACTGGATCCGCATCGTAAATTACGGTCTCGAACGGGATAAGCCGTGAAAAACGGCGAGCTTTGATACCTGAAACGGGATAATGATGCGCAGCAAGCTGGATCTGAACGCGGTGCGCGTGTTCGTGTCGGTCGTCGACGAAGGCAGCTTCGCCGGTGCCGCGCGCGTGCTGTCGATACCCGGTTCCAACGTGAGCCGCCATGTGGCGCAACTGGAGTCGCGTCTCGGCGTGCGTCTGCTGGAGCGCAGCACGCGGCACCTGCGCATGACGGAAGCAGGGCGCCTGCTGCACGAGCGCGCGAAGCCGATGCTCGATGCGCTGACGCTCGCCGAGTTCGAACTGACCTCGCAGCAGACGGAGCTGCGCGGCCTGCTGAAGCTCTGCGTGCCCGGTGAAATCGGGCCGCGCATGCTCGGGCCGATCGTCGCGGAATTCGCCAGCCGGCATCCACGTATCGAAATCGATTGCGATACGAGCCTCGCAGGCGTATCGACGCTGCGCGACGAGTTCGACCTGTCGATCATCGTCAATCGCGGCAAGCTGGACGACAGCACGTTCGTCGTCAGGCCGCTCGTGAGCTTGCCGAGCGTCGTCGTGGCCGCGCCGTCGCTGATCGAACGCACGGGCATGCCGACCCGGACGGAGCAGCTCAGGCAACTGCCGTGCATCACGACGTTGAGCACGCTGAAAGGGCAGCCGTGGCAATTCGCCGACGGCGACGGGCGGGTTCACAAGATTCCGGTCGCGAGCCGGTATCGCGTCAACAGCGGCGAGATGGCGGGGCTGGCGGCGGTGAACGGGATCGGCTTCGCGATTCTCGTCGAACGCGGGTGCGCGGCCGAGCTGGCCGCCGGGCGGCTGGTGCGCGTGCCGCTGGAGATGGCGCCGGCGCCGCTCGAACTGCTGGCCGCCTATTCGAGCCGCAATTCCGTCAACGCGAAGATCCGCGAGCTGCTGCAGTTGATGCAGGCGCGTTTGGCGGCGGCAGGGGCGATGCCGTCATGACGATCATTTCGGCAATGCGCGCCAGTAGCGCACTTCGTCGATGGGCGCACCGTCGATCTCGAACGTCTTGATGTCGTCTTCGGCGACGAAACCTTCGCGTTCATAGAACGCCCGTGCGCGGCGGTTCTCGACCAGCACCCAGAGCGACACCCACGCATGGCCCGCGTCATGCAGCGCACGGCAGGCATGGTCGACCAGTGCCGCGCCGACGCCTTGCCCGCAATGCGCCGGATGCAGATAGATCGCTTCGATTTCGCCCCAGGTGCGGTCCTTGTCGGTGTCGCGCGTCGAGCCGTAGGCGATCCAGCCTGTCGGCCCGCTTTCCGAGAACGCGAGTGCGACATGCGGCCGTCCTGCGTCGAGCGCGTGACGCCACGAAGCGGTGCGCTTCTCGACCGACAGGCCGGCGAGGAACGGGGCCGGCATGATACCCGGATAGGTGGCCTGCCACGACGCGACGTGGATCGCGGCGATGGCCGGGGCATCGGCGGGCGTGGCAGGGCGGATGTCGATTTTCATCAGGGTCGATGGTCGGCGCCGTAAAGAGAATAGAACCGATACGGCAGGTCGCCCAGTTCGCTTTCGACGCGCTCGTACTGGCCAAGCGACTGGAGCCACGCGAGAAACGTGGCCTCGGTCATGAACGATTGCAACGTGTCGACGACTGCTTCGCGCTGCGCGGGATGAATGAAATCACACGTTGCGGTGTTGCAGCCGGGCGAGCCGGTCAGGCAGCGGGATCCCTGCCAGTCGATTCGCGGGTAGCCGGTGGGGCTGAATGCCGACGGATGCCGGATACGGCCGGAGAGCAGGTCGTTCGCACCGACACACCAGAGCATGAGCTGCGCGCGCCAGAGCGGATCGTCGATGCCCAGCACCGAGGTCAGCCACGCGTGAATGTCCGACGTTTCCAGGTATTTGATGCACAGGAACATCGACGACGAAAATTGTCCGCTCGCATGGAACCAGTCTCCGCTACCGGACGAGGGTTCGAGAGCGTGGTTGAAGCACGCGGCCGTATCGAGTGCGCCCGATGGCCAGCATCGGGCCTCCATCAGGCATTGCCCGAGCGTGTCGAGCACATCGCGGCGGAACCCCGGGTACGGTTCGGGAGAGATGCGATCGGGGTGCTGCGAAACGAACCCGGTGATCAACCACTCCAGCAATGCGTGGTGCTGCCCATCGTGGCTGCGTGCGGTCAGGTGCGCCAGCAAGTAGTGGTACCACCGCTGCCATTCGTCGCTCGGGCCGAACGACATCGTGCCGACGACGATTTCTTCGAGCGGCGCGTCGAGCGCCGCGATGTCGATCGATTGCAGATCGCCTTGCAACTCGGCGAATAGCCGTCGCGATTCTCCCATGAACCACGCCTCGCCCATCGGCTTGTCCGGGCGCGGAAATGCCGATCGCAGCCTGGCCAACGCGGAAGGGGAACACCCGCTGCCGGGGATCCATCGAAACGGGGCGGACTGTGTACGCATCAAGAAGCCATGGAGTCGTCACGCGTTGCTGCCGGATTCATTCCGCCGGATCCAGGCTGCCGTCGATCGAAAAGAGGTAGTTGATGTCCACCTGCGATGCATCGCCCGGTGCGTCGGTTTTCTTCAGCACGAATTCGAACACAGGCTCGAACCAGCCGTTGCGCGGGACTTCTCCGCCGAGGATGTCGACCTGATACCAGCCGTTGTCGATCTCGATCACGGGCCTGCCCGGCTCGCGGTAACGCGCAAGCAGTGCGTTGACCGTTGCGTCGTTGACGCGTTCGAGCATCCGCCACGTGTAGAGCATGATCGAACGATGTTCGACGCGCAGCACGTACCCGTCGCGCCGATGCTGCAGGCGGCTTCCCGTCTTCAGCAGTTCGGGTGTTGCGTCATCGAGCGTGAAGATCACCGTGTACGGATGGTTCTCGATGCCGGCCAGCGGAATGACGACGCCTTCCTGCACGGCACGGTCGCCGCTGTCGCTCGTCGTGAACGCCGTTGCGACGTCGTCCGACAGTCCGTGCTGCTCCTGGTAGCGCTTCAGCAGCAGGAGATCGCCGACGAGAAAATAGTCGACCAGATCGTTGAGGACTTCCGGGAATTCATGTCGCATCGCCGCTCCTTTCGCGGTGCCGAAGCGCGGGGATCGCAAGGGCATGAAGCGCCGCGTCGCGAAACGCTTCGCGGCGCGGCACGCGCGAAGCCCTCAGTCGCCGAGCTTCGACGCCACGCAACCGGTGCTCGTGCACTCGCGCTCACGCTCGCGCAGGAACGACAGCCGCGACTGCGTCATGTCGGTCGCGCACTGGAGATCCACGAGGTAGCCGTTGTTGCGCGTCTCGCTGCACTGCGCGTCGCGCTGCTTCAGCCACGCGAGCTGGCCGGCCTTCAGCGTCGCCTGCTGATCGCTGCTCAGTTGCTTGCGCAGGCGGCCGTATTCGTCGTTGAGGTCACGGTCGGATTGCGAGAACTGCGTGCTGCTGCAGTACACCTGGTCGAACGCGCTGTGCGGCTTCGAACAGCCGGCCGCGTGCGCGGCGAACGGAACGGCAAGCGCGAGCAGGGCGCAGGATGCGAGCAGATTCTTCATTTTCATGGTGATGCTCCTGACTGGGTGAAAACCGTTGGGCCCGACGGGCGTCATCGTCGTTTATTTCGGCGCGGTGCACGCGTCGATGCCGCCGGCGATCGCGGTGGACAGCTTCTGGATCGTCTCGCGACGCGCAAGCCGCGCTTCCTCGTCCGGATTGACGATCACGCCGGCCTCGACGAGCACGGCCGGAATCGGCGCGGTGCGCAGCACGACGAGATCGTCGAAGCGGTGGATGCCGAGTTGCGGGTCGATCAACGGGCGATTCTCGCCGCGGATCGGCTGCGCGTGATACAGCGACGGCCGTTCGCCGGCCGCCACCAGCCGCTCGGCGATCGCCTTCGCGCAACGCAGGCTTTCCGCATAGTGCGGATTGCGTTCCGACACGAACACCGAGAAGCCGCGGAATTCGCGCTGCCGGCCCGCGTCGATGAACTGCTGCTGCATCGAGTCGTGATGGATCGACACGAACAGGTTCGCGTCGGGTGCCTGCGTCGAACGCTGGTCGAGCGCGATCTCGCGACCGTCGGCCGACGTGCGCAGCACGCGGTCGCCATGCGCGGCGAGCTTTTCGGCGACCGCCGCGGACAGATCGAGGTTGTACAGGTATTCGACGCGGCCGCTCGCGCCGGTGGAGCCCGGGTGCGCCGGCGTATGGCCGGTGTCGACGACGATGTAGCGCCCGGCGGCGGGCGTGGTGCCGGCAGGGGCTGCGGTGTCGGCCGCATGCAGTGCCAGCGGCGCGCCGAGCAGCGGGGCGCAGGCGAGCATGCGCGCGGCGGCGCGCGCGAACGGGCGAAGGCGTCGGATGGTTCGGTTCGTCATTGTTGTTGTCGAGGCGGGCATACGGCGCGTCGGACGGCGCGGCGCCATCGGCCTGCTCAATGCAGTCGGAATGTCGCGCGATTATAGCGGGTGGCGGCGCCGCCGCAATGACGGATGACGGCCGTCAGGCCAGCACGCGCCGGGCGGCGAGCATGCCCCAGTACGACGCTTCCTCGAACAGCGACAGCCCGGACAGGTCCGCATGCGCGAACACGACGGGGCCGTCGGCATCGCGCAGCGCGAGCAGCCCCGGCCGGCTCAGGAAGCCGACGTCGGGCGTCGCCATCGCGTGGCCGCGCACGGTGATCTCGAGCGCCGTCGCGTGTTTCCACAGGTCGCGCCCGTAGACGGCCTGCAGATCGATCGCCGCCTGTTCGCGCAACGCATCGGGCTTCGCCTGCGCGAGCCAGCGGCGCGTGTCGTCCGGCGCTTGCGTGCTCAACGCCTGGTACGCGGAGAACACCGAGCGCGTCGGCGGCGACATGCGGATCAGCTGGTGCGTCGACACGACATAGCCGAGCCCCGCGCCGTCGTAGACGACGTTGTCCCACGCGAGCGGCACGCCCGCTGCTTCGGCCGGCATGCCGTCGAGCAGGAAGTTGGACACGAGCCACGGCGCGCGTGGCGGCAGGTCGCGCGCAGGGTCGAAGCCATACGCGCCGAGCTGCGGAAACACGCGCGCCGCGACGAACAGCGGCATCGCGCAGACGACGCGCCGCGCCTTCAGCGTGAACGTCGACAGCGCACCGTCGCCGCCGATGCGCGCGCACAGCACGTCGACGCCGCCCGCGCGCTCGGTCGCGCGCACCGCGAAGCCGTCGCGCGACCACGCGTTCGAACCGGTGCGCGCGGTGATCGAATCGGTGAGCTTCGTCACCATCGTGTGCAGCCCGTCGGGCCAGGTCAGCACTGCGCCGTCGCTCGCGTCGCCCGCGTGGCCGCCGCGCGACGAGAAATAGTGCAGGCCGGCCCACGCGGACACGTGCTCGTACCCCGCGCCGTAGTCGTCGCGGCAGCAGTAGTTCAGATACCAGTGCAGCGCCTTCGCGGTGTAGCCCTCGTCGAGCAGCCACTGACGGAACGAGCGCCGGTCGAGTGCGCGCCAGCGCGGGTCGCGCGACGATTCCGCGATCGGGATGCAGAACACCTTGCGGCCATCGGCGCCGCGCGCGGTGCGCAGCATGTCCGTGTACGCGAAGAAGCGTGACTGTTGCGCGAGTGCGTCGGCGCCGAGGCCGGCCGTCGGCACGATGCCGTCCTGCCACTGCCCGGCGATGAAGAGCCGTTCGTCGGGCGCATGGACGAGCACGCGCTCGTCGTACACCGGGCGTGCCGAGAACGGCGCCGATTCGATCACGCCGAGATCGGCGAGCATGTCGCGCAGATGCGTGGATTCGAGCGACGGCAGCGGCAGGTAGTGCGCGCCTTTCGGATAGCCGAGATCGCCGAAGCGGCCGCCGGCCGCGTTGCCGCCGAATTCGGGGCCCGCGAGCACCGTGAAGCGCTGGTGCCCGGCGCGCGCGAGCTGCCACGCGCACGACAGCCCGGCGGCACCCGCGCCGAGGATCGCGACGTCGGTCTCGAGCGTGCCGGACGGCGGCGGCAGCGTTGCATGGTCGCGCAGCGCATGGCCTTCGCGCATGCCGGGGTAGCCGACCTGCGGCGTCGTCTCGATCCAGCCGGTGCGCCCGCAGGCGGCGAGCGACGCGGCCGCCGACGCGACGAGGAACGTGCGGCGGTCCATCAGCGCAGCACGTGCTTCCAGTCGTCGTCGAAACGGCGCACGAGCGGCTGGTCGTTGAGTTCGTTCGGCGACATCGGCAGTGCCGGCATGTCGGCCGGGAAGTGGAACATCTCGGCGGCCGTCTGCGCGTCGAGCCAGCGCGTGGGCACCGAGTAGTGCGTCGGCACGGTGAAGTCGCGGCGCTTGCCGGCGATCACGAAACCCCAGTCGCCGAACGACGGCACGTAGCAGTGGTACGGCCACGTGTTGAGCCCGGCTTCATGCAGCGTCGCGATGATGGTCCAGTACGCGTGCGGCGCGAAGTAAGGCGAGGTCGACTGGATCACCGCGTAGCCGTTCTCCGACAGGTGGCGCGCGAGCAGCCGGAACACGGGCACCGAATACAGCCGGCCGAGCCCGAAGTTGGTCGGGTCGGGGAAGTCGACGACGATCGCGTCGTACACGTCGGCGTTCGATTCGAGCCAGCGCACCGCGTCGTCGTTGATCACGTGCACGCGCGGGTCCTTCAACGAGCCCTGGTTCAGCTTGACGAGCGGCGCGGACGTGGAAAACAGCTTCGTCATCGCGGGATCGAGATCGACGAGCGTGATCTGTTCGAGGTTGCGGTGCTTCAGCAGTTCGCGCACCGCGAGGCCGTCGCCGCCGCCGAGCACGAGCACGCGCTTCGCCCACGGCAGCGCCTCGATCGTCGGGTGGATCAGCGCCTCGTGATAGCGATGCTCGTCGCGCGACGAGAATTGCAGGTTGCCGTTCAGGTACAGCCGCATGTCGTCGTGCCACTGCGTGAGCACGATGCGCTGGTACGGCGTCGTTTCCGAATAGATCGTCTCGTCGCCGTACACGCCGTGTTCGGCCCAGTGCGTGATGCGGTCCGACAGCGCGAAGCCGGCGATGAGCAGCCCGATCACGAGCGACGCGCGCATCAGCTTGCCGCGCACGTTGCGGATCTCGTCGCGGAACAGGTGCGTCGTCCACAGCGCGACGAACGCGTTCAGGAGCCCGAACAGGAAGCTGGTGCGCAGCAGGCCGAGGCGCGGCGCGAGCACCAGCGGGAAGATCAGCGACACGGCGAGCGAGCCGAGATAGTCGAAGGTCAGCACTTCGCTGACGGTATGGCGGAACGCCTGGCGCCGCTGCTGGAACGCGCGCATCACGAGCGGGATCTCCATCCCGATCAGCATGCCGAGCGCCAGCACGAGCGCATAGAGCGCCGCGCGGAAGGGCGCGGCGAGCCAGGCGAACACCGCGAACAGCAGCGCGGCCGACACGCCGCCGAGCAGGCCGACGAGCAGCTCGATGTCGACGAAGCGGTCGAGCACGTCGTCGTCCTCGACGAACTTCGCGAGCCACGAGCCGATCCCCATCGCGAACAGGTAGCAGCCGATCACCGACGAGAACTGCAGGATCGAATCGCCGAGCAGGTAGCTGGACAGCGCGCTGCTGATCAGTTCGTAGCCCAGCCCGCACGACGCGAGCACGAGAATCGACAGGACGAGCGCGCGCTTATGCAGCATGGTGCGTCCGTTGTGCAGCGGTCGGCAATGTGGATATACTGGCGCGGAATTTTGTCGGCTGGCCCTGCGCGGGCCGGCCGGCGACGGGGCGGCGAACCGAGCACAAAATCCGAGGGAAAGAATGAATAGTGCCTATCTCTATGCGGTTCATTTACTGTCGGCGTTCGTGCTGCTTCTTGTGTTCGCGGCAGTGTACCTGAAGGTCACCCCGTTCGACGAACTGGCGCTGATCCGCGACGGCAATGCGGCCGCGACGCTGTCGTTCGGCGGCGCGCTGATCGGCTTCTGCCTGACGCTCGCGTCCAGCATCGCGCACAATTCCACGCTCGGCGAAGTCGTGATCTGGGCCGTCGGTGCGATGGTCGTGCAACTGATCACCTATGCGGCGCTCACGCGCCTGATGCCCGGCATGAATCATGCGATCGAGGATCGCAACGTCGCGATGGGCGGCCTGATGGGCACCGCGTCGCTCGTCGTCGGCATCATCAATGCCGCCTGCCTGACCTGACACGCCACGCGTTTCGAGGAGACCGACATGAGTCTGGGATCGTTTATCCGCAAGCAGTTCGTCGACGTCCTGCAATGGACGGAAGATACCGATGGCGTGCTGGCCTGGCGCTATCCGATGGAAGACATGGAAATCCGGTACGGCGGCAAGCTGACCGTGCGCGAAACGCAGGTCGCGATCTTCGTGAACGAAGGCAAGGTCGCCGACATCTTCCAGGCGGGGTTGTACACGCTGGAAACGAACACGCTGCCGGTGCTCACGTACCTGAAGAACTGGGACAAACTCTTTCAGTCGCCTTTCAAGTCGGACGTCTATTTCTTCAGCACGCGGCTGCAGCTCGGCCGGCGCTGGGGCACTGCGCAGCCGCTGACGATCCGCGACCGCGAATTCGGCTTCGTGCAGGTGCGCGCGTTCGGCATCTACTCGTACCGGATCGTCGACGCGGGCGCGTTCTATCGCGAGGTCAGCGGTACGCGCGCGCAGTACACGGTCGACGATCTCGAACAGCAGCTGCGTAATCTGGTCGTCACCGCGATGAGCACGACGTTCGGCTCGGCCGACGTGCCGTTCGTCGACATGGCCGCGAACCAGTCGCTGCTGTCGCAGCGCGTCGCCGACGCGCTGGTGCCGGTGTTTACGCGCTATGGCCTCGCGCTCGACGCGTTCGCGGTCGAGAGCGTGTCGCTGCCGGCCGAATTGCAGAAGGCGCTCGACCTGCGGATCGGCGCGGGGATGGCCGGCGATCTCGCCCGCGCCACGCAATACCAGACCGCACAGGCGATTCCGCTCGCCGCGCAGAATCCGGGCGGCATCGCGGGTGTGGGTGCGGGGCTCGCCGCGGGCGCGGTGATCGGGCAGGCGATGGCCGGCCAGATGGCGGGTGCCGCGCAACCGGCACCGGCTGCACCGCCTGCGCCCGCCGCGGCACCGGCCGCCGCCGCGCAGCCTGCCGCGCCGGCGGAAGGGACCGATTACGTGCAGCGCCTCGAGCAATTGAAGGCGCTGTTCGACAAGGGCCTCGTGACCGAAGACGAATATTCGCGCGCGAAGGCCGAGATCCTCGCGAAGCTCACCCGGTAAGCGTCGCGCATGTTCAGTACCTCGTGCCCCCAGTGCGGCGCGCCGGTCGAGTTTCGCTCGGCGGCGGCGGTGATAGCCGTCTGCGCGTTCTGCCGCAGCACGCTGCTCAAGCGCGGCACCGACGTCGAACGTATCGGCGAACTGGCCACCGTGCTCGACGATGCGTCGCCGATCCAGATCGGCACGGCCGGGCGCTACGGCAAGCGCACGTTCACGGTGCTCGGGCGCATCCAGATGACCTACGACGCCGGCGCATGGAGCGAGTGGTATGTCGTGTTCGACGACGGCGCGTTCGGCTGGCTGTCGGATGCGTCGGGTCAGTATGCGGTCACGGTGCGCGAGCCCGACGATGCGTCCGGCGGCGCGTGGCCGGCGTTCGGCACGCTGGAGCCGGGCATGCGGATCGACCACGGCGGCCGCGCGTTTCTCGTGTCCGACGTGCGCACCGCGCGCTGCACGGGCGGCGACGGCGAGCTGCCGTTCCGCGTCGATGCCGGCTGGGAGGCGCGCGTCGTCGACCTGCGCACCGGCAACGCCTTCGCGACCTACGACTATTCCGACGCCGATTCGAACGGCGGGAGCCCGGCCGTCTATACGGGCGAAGCACTCGAATTCGATGCGCTCGCGTTCACCGGGCTGCGCGATACCGAACACGATACGCGCGAGAAACGCGGGGCGGAGATGGTGCCGTTCGCGTGCCCGAGCTGCGGCGCGCCGCTGTCGTATGCGCCGAACGTCGCCGACTACGTGGTGTGCGGCAGTTGCCACGCGGGCGTGCAGTGCACAGCCGAGCAGCAGACGGTGTTCGCGGCGCAGCGCAAGCTCGAAGCGGTGAAGGGTGCGCTGGAGCTCGGCGCGATCGGCACGTTCGACGGCGTGAAGTACACGGTGATCGGGATGATGCGTTGCCGCGTGCCGGACGACGAAGAGACGTGGGACGAATACCTGCTGTTGAACCCGAAGCGCGGCTTCCTGTGGCTCGTGCAGAGCGAAGGACGCTGGGAGCGCGTGCAGGTGCTCGATCAATGGCCGACGATCGGCAGCAACGCCGACGTGACCGACGGCGACAAGACCTACCGCCTGCGCGAGGAATACGACTCGGAGGTCGTCTACGTGGTCGGCGCGTTCAACTGGCGCGTGCAGGTCGGCGATCGCACGTCGATCATCGACTACGGCTGGCAGAAGGACAAGCTGACGCGCGAGCGCAGCGACGCGGAGATCGTCTGGTCGCGCGCGCGGCCGCTGTCGGGCAGCACACTTGCCGAACGCTTCGGCACGCCGGCGCTCGCGACGGCTGCGGCGACGGCAACCGCCGCTACCGAGTCGGCGGGCCTGTTCGGCCGGAAAGGCCCGCACAGTTTCGCGCCGCTGCCACTCGTGTTCAGCGCGCTGCTCTTGATCCTGAACATGGGTTCGCTGTTTTCGTTCAGCGGCCGCTCCGTCTACGTGCTGGTCGGCCTGCTGGTGCTGTGGCTGCCTGAATGGCTGTGGAAGAGTTTTGCGTCGGACGGAGGCAACGCGTGATCCGGTACATCCTCTACGGCATCTATGGCCTGATCGTCGTCACGCTGTTCAGCTGCGCGTCGATCGGCGGCAGCGGGTCGGGCGGCAGCGGCTGGGGCAGTTCGTCGGCTCGCAGCGGCTACTCGTCGTATGGATCGCACAAATGACCGCGCGCGACGGGATCGCATCACCGCGCGCGACGTTCGGCTCGCACGTGCTGGCCGACCTGGCCGGCATCGACGCCGCGTTGCTGCGCGACGCCACGCGGCTCGAGGCGTTGCTCACCGAAGCGGCGCGGCAGGCGGGGGCGCGCGTGATCGGCGCGCATTTCCATCATTTCGGCGGCGAGCATGGCGTGACGGGTGTCGTGCTGCTCGCCGAGTCGCACATCACGATCCACACGTGGCCCGAGCATCGCTTCGCGGCCGTCGACGCATTCATGTGCGGTGCGGCGCGTGCAGCCGATGCGGTCGATGCGATCGCCGCTGCGCTCGGCACGCAGGCACAAGTCCGGCAGCAGGTTGCGCGCGGCGGCGCGCCGACGTGAGCGGGCGATTCACTCCCTTTATCGATATGCGTAACAGAATCCGGTTTGCCGCGTGGCTCGGCTGGGTGCTGCTTGCTGGCAACGCTGCCGCCGATGTGCCGCCGAAGCCGCCCGGGCCGGTCGTAATGGTTCACTTCGATTACTACGAGAAGGACAAGGCGCGCCTTCACGCGCTGGAGCAACGGCTGGATCGCGCAGTGAGGCGGGCAGGCGCCGGCGAACTGGGCGAGACCGAACTGCATCGCGACGGCAACGACGGTTATCTGTACCTGTATGGGGCCAGCCCCGACCGGCTGTATGCGGTGGCGCGACCGATCCTGAAATCGTCAGGATGGCTGACCGGTACGGAGGTCACGTTGCGCCGCGATACGGGGGCGGAGACGTTCCCGTTGCGCGGGGACGGCGCACGTTAGCGCGGATGCGGTTCGAATGGCGCGGCTGATGGAGGGAGCGTTGCGGATCGGGCCAGACAGTGCGCTTTTACCCCTGCGGATGTTGGCGACAGGCTGCCGAGGCTTCGTAGCGATGACGCATCGCACGCCGATTCAGGCGCCGGGCGATCGACCGTCGCGACGTTCCCGCTAACGGTCGAACCGGAACGACGATACGCTGTGCAACGTCGCGTCGTCGGTGCCGACGTAGCCCTGCGTCGTCGCGACGACCGCACGCTTGCCGTTGCTCAGCACGGCCCAATAGCACTCGCCGGCCGCCGAGTAGAAGCCGGTTTTCGGATCGTTGATGCGGCACATGATCGTTGCCTGCATGCCGCGCCAGCCGGCACCGGAGAAACGCTCGACCTCCTGTGCGATGCCGGAGCCGTATGACGTCACCCACTTGCCGTCGTCCTGCTTCTCGAATCCCGCTTCTTTCTCCGCGACCGGCTCCAGCGCGCCGTCGACGATATGGAACGCGATGAGGTAGCTGCTGTACGTCATGTTGCGGCCGACGATCGCGATGCAGCGGTTGCCGCCGATTTCGGGGCAGGGCTTCTTCACCTGCCGGTTCGCGAGGTATTCGAACGAGACGCCGAGCGCCGGGTCGCGATAGGTTTTCCAGCCCGCGTGTTTCACCTGCTTCAACGCCTCGGTACGGTCGCGGTAGGCCGTGGCGATGCAGGCGGCGTCGGTGCAGGCGTCGCGCTGCGCGAGCCACGCGCATTGCGACCGGATCACGGCCTGCTGGTCGTCGGCGATGCCGACGGCGTCGTCGTACGCGCTCGACAATGCGCTGTCGGCTGACAGGAGCGCCTCGTCGGCGCAGATCAGGCGATCGGTGCGCGTCTTCGCATGCGCGCATTCGATGCTGTCGGCATGGGCCGACAACGAGAGGCCGATGGCGGCCAGCGTGAGACCCAGGCGAATACCGAACACGGGCGGTTCCTCAGCGGGTTCGAACGGAGGCTGTCACGCCGCCGTCAGGTGATGCCGCGGCGCACGCGGTTCGCGAAGCATCGAACCTGGCGCCGCGCATCATGGTGCGAAGCGGTGTGGCAGGGCGCGCTCAGCGATTGATCTGGTCCGCCGAGATCAGCTCGGCCACCAGCACCGGTGCCGGCCCCTGCAGGTAGTACTCGTGCTCGAGCGGTTCGCGCAGCTTCATGTACGTTTCCGCACCGATCTGCATCGTTTCGCCCGCATGCATCTGCGCGCCGCTTTCCAGCAGGTAGTGCATCACGTTGTTGAAGATGCCCGAATAACGTTCGCCTTCGTGATGACCTGCCGCGAGCGCGGCGAAATCGGGCAGGCCGAACACGTCGGCGCCATAGGTGCGCATCCACACGCCGTCGACGCCTTCGACGTCGTATTTCACGAAGCCGCAGAAGAACAGGTTCAGCGGGATATCCCGCAGCACGTCGAGGCTTTCGTCGCCGAGTTCCTTCGCATTGAAGACGCCGGCCGGCAGCGACGTGTGCGCGTGCTCGTTCAGCACCGCGAGGCCGTTCTGTTCGGCCAGCGCGCCGGCGACGGCTGCCAGCGCGACATACTGTTCGAGCGGATTCGCTTCGTGCCCGGCGTAGTAGAGGATCACATGGCTGCGGCTCGCGCGCACCTGCTGCTTCAGGTCCTGCCCGTAGTGGGCCGGCGCGACGCACGCTTCCAGTGCTTCGGACGGATAGGGCGCGTCGAAGCCGACGAGCTGGACGACGTGGTTGCCCCAGCCGGCGAGCCCGAATACGTGCTCGAGCGTCGGCTCGGTCTCGACGCGCGCCTGCTTCATGCTCGGGTGGTACGCGCGCAGCGCGGCGGTCAGCGCGGCGATATCGACCTGCAGCGGGCCGTCGAAGACGACCGTCACGTTCGGCGGATTCTCGATGTCGGTTGCCGCGACCAGCGCGACGGGGTTTTCGGGTTCTTCCTTGCGGCCAAAGAATCGGGATATCAGGCTCATTGGATTATGGTCGTGTCGAAGCCGTTTCAGGGAGGGGGCCCCGTTCTCTCGGTCGGGGTGCGCCGTCGGAATGGCGGCCGCCCGTAGTTTCCCCGGGTTCGGCGAATCTGGCAAATGCGCGGGGCATGCCCGATGGCGCGGCGGTGGCGCGTTCGAACCCGTTCGGGAGGCGATGACGCGGACACGCCGGGCCGTGTGGCCCGGGGCCGCCGGTCAGTGCGGCAGTGCTTCGGCTTCGGCCCAGCGCTTGAACGAATCGAGCCGCCGGCGTGTCTGCACGAGATAGAACGCGCCGATCAGCGGTTCGAGCAGCCAGCGTAGCCAGGCCGGCTGCGCGCGGAAGTGGTACGTGAATTTCACCTCGGTCGTGCCGGGTGTGTGCTCGGTGAAGTTCCAGCTACCGCTGAAACGTTCGAGCACTTTCGGCCCGTCGACCATTTCGACGGCGGCGACCTGCGGCGGACGGTACGAGATGTAGCGCGACACCATCGTCGCGCCCGACTGGCTGCGGCAGAACGCGTCGACGCCGACGTCGGCCGTCATGCCGTCGAGCAGATAGGCGTCGGTGAGGAAGCTGTCCCACACGAGCCGCCGCGCGTAATCCTGCGACCACGTGAAGAGGCGTCTGCGATCGACGCCGACGGTCCGGCTGACTGAGATCCTCATGATGGCGGGCGCACTGGTGCGGATTGGGATGAAATCGAGTGTAACCCGCCCGTGCCGCGCATTTCTTCAGACTTCGTCAAGTCGAGGATGGGCTCGATTGACGCCCCCCGGGATTTCCCCTAGGATTCATTCCAACCCTTCGGGAAAGACCCGAAGCGTTTCAATCTCTTGAGGGAGCCTCATGAGTACGCAACAGAACCGGCGCTTCGACGCGCTCGTTTTCATCGGTCGTTTCCAGCCTCCGCATCGTGGTCACCTGAATGTGCTGAAGTCGGCACTGAGCCGGGCCGAGCGCGTGTGCGTGCTGATCGGGTCGACCGACAAGCCCCGCACCATCAAGGATCCGTTCTCGTTCGACGAGCGCCGCCAGATGCTGGCTTCGCTGTTCGACGCGTCCGAGCGCGACCGCGTCACGATTGCGCCGTTGCAGGATTCGACCTACAACGACGGCGACTGGGTGCGCTGGGTACAGGACGCCGTCGCGTCCGCGCTCGGCGACATCGCGCAGCGCAAGGTCGGGCTGATCGGCCACGAGAAGGACGCCACGTCGTATTACCTGCGGATGTTCCCGCAATGGGAACTCGTCGACGTCGACGCGACGGAAGACATTTCCGCCACCGAGATCCGCGACCAGTATTTCGCCGAACGCCCCAACAGCTTCGTGCAGTGGGCCGTGCCGGAACCCGTGTTCGGCTGGCTCGAGCGTTTCCGCACGCAGCCGGAATTCGCGCAGCTGAAGTCGGAAGCCGAATTCATCGCCGCGTATCGCAAGGCGTGGGCGGCCGCCCCGTATCCGGTCACGTTCGTGACGGTCGACGCGGTGGTCGTGCACTCGGGCCATATCCTGCTGGTGCGCCGCCGCAGCGAACCGGGCCGCGGCCTGTGGGCGTTGCCGGGCGGGTTCGTGAACCAGGACGAGCGGCTCGACGCAGCCTGTATCCGCGAGCTGCGCGAAGAAACCGGCCTGAAGCTGCCGGAGCCCGTGCTGCGCGGTTCGATCAAGGATCGCCAGGTGTTCGATCACCCGACGCGTTCGCTGCGCGGCCGCACGATCACGCACGCGTGCCTGTTCAACTTCCCGACCGGCGAGCTGCCGCGCGTGAAGGGCAGCGACGACGCCGACAAGGCGCGCTGGGTGCCGCTCAACGAATTCGCGCAGATGCGCAACGTGATGTTCGAGGATCACTTCGACATCGCCTATCACTTCCTGGGGAAGCTGTGATTCGCTGATTCCCCGCACGACGGTCCGCCGCGACAGACGCGGCGGCACTTCAACGGCCTAGAGGAGCTCTAGCCATGCAAAACGATCTCGGCGGCTTTGCCGCGGTTCTCGCCAATCCGATTCTCAACACGGATTCGTACAAGGCTTCCCACTTCCTGCAATATCCGCCCGACGCATCGGCGATGTTCTCGTACGTCGAATCGCGCGGCGGCCGCTACGACCGAACGGTGTTCTTCGGCCTGCAGATGCTGCTGAAGGAATATCTGTGCAAGCCCGTCACGCACGCGATGATCGACGAAGCGCGCGATTTCTTCACGGTGCACGGCGAGCCGTTCAACGAAGCGGGGTGGCGCACCATCGTCGAACGCTACGACGGCTACCTGCCGGTGAAGATCCGCGCGGTGCCCGAGGGCTCGGTCGTGCCGGTACACAACGTGCTGATGACGGTCGAATGCGACGACCCGCAGGTGTTCTGGCTCGCGTCGTATCTCGAGACGATGCTGCTGCGCGTGTGGTATCCGGTGACGGTCGCGACGCGTAGCTGGCACCTGCGGCAGACGATCCGCCACTTCCTCGAAAAGACCGACGACGATCTCGCGCAACTGCCGTTCAAGCTGCACGACTTCGGCGCGCGCGGCGTATCGAGCGCGGAGTCGGCCGCGATCGGCGGTGCCGCGCACCTCGTGAACTTCATGGGTTCGGACACGGTGCTCGGCGTACTGGCCGCGAACCGCTTCTATCGTGAGCCGATGGCTGCATATTCGGTGCCCGCGGCCGAGCACAGCACGATCACGTCGTGGGGGCGTGAGCACGAAGCCGATGCGTACCGGAACATGATTCGCCGCTTTGGGCTGCCCGGTGCGATCGTGTCGGTCGTATCGGACTCCTACGATCTGTTTGCCGCACTCGATCTGTGGGGCGGCGAGCTTCGCCAGGCCGTGCTCGATTCAGGTGCGACGCTGGTCGTGCGCCCCGATTCGGGCGACCCCGTGACGATCGTGCTGCAGACCGTGCGTGCGCTCGACGCATCGTTCGGCTCGACCGTGAACGGCAAGGGGCGGCGCGTGCTGAATCGCGTGCGCGTGATCCAGGGCGACGGCGTTGACGAGCTGTCGATCGAAGCGATTCTTTCGGCGCTCGACGACGCGGGCTATGCGGCCGGCAACGTCGTGTTCGGCATGGGCGGCGGGCTGCTGCAGCAGGTGAACCGCGATACGCAGCGCTTCGCGATGAAGTGCTCGGCGATCCGGCGCGGCGGCGTGTGGCACGACGTCCGCAAGGATCCGGTCACCGATCAGGGCAAGCGCTCGAAGAAGGGGCGGCTCACGCTGCTGCGCAGTTTCCGCACCGGTGAGTATCGGACGACGACGCTGCCAGCTGCGTGGGACGACCGCATGCTGGAAGGCGAGTGGGAGGAAGCGCTGGAAACGGTGTTCGATACGGGGCGGTTGCTCGTCGATACGTCGTTTGCGGAAGTGCGGGCGAGGGCGCACGCGGGAGAGGTGTGAGGTAGACGGGCGGGGGGCACGCGGTGTGTGTGCCGCCCCGCGCCGACCGGTCAGCCGCCCGGCAGGCCGCAACTGCCTTTGCACATCATCAGTCCAAACGGTGAGATCGCATGCCGGATGAATTCGCCCGCTTTCTTGAACGGCGCCTTGACGACCTTGGCCGCCTTTCCCATGGTCGTATCCGGTACATGAACGGTCAGGCTGTCAGTGGCCGGTCCACCGATCGAGATCGACTCCATGTCGTTCTGTTTCGCCAGCGCGCCAAGCGCGGCGTCGCTCAGGAACGGCGCTCTCGTGCCGACCATCGGTGAGTTCTTGCAGAGGATGTATTCACCGTCAGGCTTGAATCCTGCGTTCAGCAACGTCAGGCGCTCGGCGGGCGACGGCCTGCCATTGTCATGTCCGAAGCAAATGACGAGGTTCGTCGTAAACGAGGCCTGATTCGCGTCGGCGTAGATGTCCGACAGATAGGGCCGCCAGACTGCGTCCGGATTGTGGATGGCATTCAGGTCTTCGGTGATGTCGCGCGTGCTTTTGAATGTATACGTGTACGCGTAAGTGGCGACCAGCAAGGTTTTGCCGTCGTGACCGAGATAGGACGATGCCCTGGTTGCCTCGACGTATTCGTTGTGGTTCGCGTACTCGTAGACCGCATCGGCGTTCGCATGCGCGGTGGGCAGCAACGCCACGACGAGACAGAGTGCTTTCCCGGAAATGGATCTCATGATTTTTGTTCGAAACGGGGATTTCGGCATTGTGTGATCCGCGATCGAGTTCGGCAAGCCTTGTCGGCATTGCCGAACAGGATCATTGGCAACTCGTCGGATGCGATTCCGGGACGCGTGCCGCCTGCGCCGCCTCCATCGCCCGCGCCAGCGCATCGAACACCGCCGGTCCCTTGCAGCGCGACACGTTGAAGCGCAGGTACGACGTCGCGCTGTGCGACGCGCTGAACACATTGCCGGGCGCGAGCACCACATCGTAATCGAGCGCATGGCGCGCGACGCGCGCGGCGTCGAGACCGTCGGGCAACGCCGCCCACACGAACAGGCCGCCGCGCGGCTCCGTCCAGATCCGCAGCCCGGCGCGCGTGACGCGTCGGAGCGTTTCGCCCATCGCATCCGCGAGGCGCGTACGCAGGCTGTCGACGTGGCGCCGGTACGTGCCGTCGACGAGCAGCCGGTGGACGACGTTCGCACCGATCTGCGCATGGCCGAACGACGTCGCGAGCTTCAGGTCGACGAGCGCCTCGATCCATTCCGGGCGCGCGGCGACATAGCCGCAGCGGATCGCGGCCGACAGCGTCTTCGAGAAGCTGCCGATCGACACGACGCGCGACAGCCCGTCGAAGGCCGCCAGGCGCGGCGCGGGCGTGCTCTCGAAATCCGCGAAGATGTCGTCCTCGACGATCAGCAGGTCATGCTCGGCCGCGAGCGTCAGCAGCCGGTGCGCGACGGGCGCCGCGAGCGTCGCGCCGGTCGGGTTGTGCAGTGCCGAGTTGGTGATGTACAGGCGCGGTTGGTGCTCGGCGAGTACCTGCTCGAAGCGCGCGAGATCGGGGCCGTTCGGCGTGTACGGGACGCTGACGATCCGCGCACGGTGCGCACGCAGCAGCGCCTGGAAGTTGAAGTAGCACGGATCGTCGAGCACGACCGTGTCGCCTGGCTCCAGCAGCAGGCGGCAGACGAGATCGAGCGCGTGCGAGCCGCCGTCGGTCAGCATGATCTGCGTGGGTTCGGCCTGAACGCCGTGTTGCGCGAGCCGCCAGGCGAGCTGCTGGCGCATCGCGGGCAGGCCGAGCGGCGTCGCGTAGTCGGTCAGTGCGTCGGATTCGTCGCGCGACGCGGCGCGCAGCGCGCGGCGCAGGCTCTCGTCCGGCAGCCACGACGGCGGCAGCCAACCGCAACCGGGCTTCACGGACGTCGGCGCCGCCTCGAGCGACTGGCGCGACAGCCACAGCGGATCGAGCCCGCGATCGAGCTGCGGGCCGAGATCGGCGAGCGCGAGCGGTGGCGCGTGCCCCGACACATAGAAACCCGAGCCGCGGCGCGCGACGAGCACGCCTTCGCTCGCGAGCCGTTCGTATGCATCGACGACGGTCGATTTCGACACGCCGAGCGCGTCCGCCATCATCCGGATCGACGGCACGCGCGCGCCGGGCACCAGCGCGCGGCTCGCGATTCGTGCGCGCAACGTATCCATCACGGTTTCCACGCGTGTGCGCGACGGGGTGGGCGGAACGGGAAGCGGCGTGGCCTGGCTCATGGCGAAGAATGAACTGTACGGCCGGTTGTCCAGTACAGTTTGTCCAAATTGTATTGGGCTGTAGCTTACGCGCTTTTCGTGGGCGGCGGATCATCGGTCATCCACTTATCCCATTCAGGATTTCCCGTGCAAAAGACGACCGACGGATGGCTCAGCGGCTTGCTGGGCGTGATCATCTTCAGTGGCTCGCTGCCCGCGACGCGTATCGCGGTGCAGGGGCTCGACCCGCTGTTCCTCACGTTCGCGCGCGCGACGATCGCCGGCGCGCTCGGCCTGCTGCTGCTCGTCGTGCTGAAGCAGCGGCGGCCGACGCGTGCCGAGGCCGTGTCGCTGGCCATCGTCGCGCTCGGGGTCGTGATCGGCTTTCCATTGCTGACGGCACTTGCGCTGAAACACGTGACGTCCGCGCACGCGATCGTGTTCGTCGGGTTGCTGCCGCTCGCGACCGCACTGTTCGGCGTATGGCGCGGCGGCGAACGGCCGCGGCTGCCGTTCTGGATCTTCTCGATCATCGGCAGCGGCGCGGTGGCCGCGTTTGCGTTGCGCAACGGCGGCCAGGCGTCGGTGGTCGGCGATGCGCTGATGCTGGCCTCGATCGTCGCATGCGGGCTGGGTTATGCGGAAGGCGCACGCTTGTCGCGCGAACTCGGTGGCTGGCAGGTGATCTCGTGGGCGCTCGTGCTGTCGCTGCCGCTGATGCTGCCGCTCACGTGGTTCACCTGGCCCGTGTCGTTCGACGGCGTCGATGCCGCTGCGCTGTGGGGGCTCGCGTACGTGTCGCTGTTCAGCATGCTGATCGGCTTCGTGTTCTGGTATCGCGGGCTCGCGCTCGGCGGAATCGCGGGCGTCGGCCAGTTGCAGCTGCTGCAGCCGTTCTTCGGCTTGCTGCTCGCGGCCGGACTGCTGCACGAGACGGTGCCGCCATCGATGGTCGTGGTGACGGTCGTCGTGGTCGGCTGCGTGGCGGGCGCGAAATACTTCTCGAAAATAGTGCCCGTGCGGCGCGCGAGCTGACGCGCGAGTCTGAGCCAATACGCGGGCGCGACCGGTCGAAGGTCGCGCCCGCTCGCGCTCAGTCGTCCGGCGTGCACACGCGCAAGCGGTGGCCGTCCGGGTCGAGCGCGACGAACGTCAGGCCGAATACCGCCGTCATCGGCGCCTGCTCGAACGGCACGCCGAGTGCCTTCCACGCGTCGTACAGGCGCCGGACTTCGCGATCGTCGTCGACCATGAAGGCCAGTTCCGAGCGGTGGCCGGCGCCGCCCGATACGAAATCGCGTGCGCTGGTCGACCACAGGCCCAGATGCAGCCCGTTGTCGAACGTGAAGGCCGCATAGGTGGGAAACACGGCGACCGGCGGCCGGCCGAACAGGCGCTCGTAGAATTGCGCGCTTTGCGCCGGGTCCTCGACATACAGAAGAACGAGATTCGGGGAAGTCATGCGGAGCCGTCCTGGGATCGATTAAGATGCGTTCCATTCTATGAACGGATGCTGTCAGAAAGTGGCAGCATGGAACGATGACGCGTGCCGAACGATTGCTCTCGCTGCTGCAGGTGCTGCGGCGCCACCGCCGCCCGGTGAGCGGCCGCGTGCTGGCCGGGGAACTCGGCGTCAGCCTCCGGACGGTCTATCGCGATATCGCGTCGCTGCAGGCGCAAGGGGCCGACATCGACGGCGAGCCGGGTGTCGGCTATGTGCTGCGCGCCGGGTTCATGCTGCCGCCGCTGATGTTTTCTCAAACGGAACTGGAAGCACTGATGCTCGGTTTTCGCTGGGTCGGGAAGTTTGCGGATGCGCAGCTCACGACGGCTGCCGCCGATGCACTCGCGAAGATCTCCGCCGTGCTGCCCGCCGAGTTGCGTCGCGAGATGGAGTGCACGACGCTGCTCGTCGGCCCGCGCACGATCGTGGATCGGGAAACCATCGACATGGGTGTCGTGCGCGCGGCGATCCGTACCGAAAGCAAGCTCAGGATCCGCTACACGGGCGAGGGCCGGAAAACGATCGGCGAACGGATCGTGTGGCCGTTCGCGCTCGGCTATTTCAATGACGTGCGGATCGTGGCGGCGTGGTGTGAAGGCCGGAACGATTTCCGGCATTTCCGGACCGATCGCATCGTCGGGCTCGAACCGTTGGATGTGCGCTATCCGCGGCGGCGCGCGGCGTTGCTGAAGGCGTGGCGCGCGGCGGGCGCCGACGTGCGCGTGGCGGTGAAGTAACGCGGCCGGCGGCGGAGCGGAGAACGGGCCGCGCATCGCGCGCCCCGTTCCGTGCGGCCGCTCGACCGCACGCGCCGGTGCGCTTAGGCGACGTGCGCCACGCCGTATTGTGCCGACAGGTACCGCCGGATATCGGCAGGCGAATCGATGAAGCGTCGGCCGTTGTGCTCACGAATCGCTAGGGTGTCGTCATCCGGCACCTGTCCGTCGCCGAGCACGAGCACCGGGGCCGACTGGTTGTCCGCACCGAGCAGTGTGACGATCGGCTGGCGCGGACGCGGGGCGTCGATGTATTCGACGTCGACGGCGTCGCGCAACTGCGGATAGAAACTCAGCAGCCCTTCGACGGAAACCGAATCGCCGCAGTAGAACGGACCTTCGGAGTCCTTGAAGAAACCCGGGCGGAGAATGAACAGTGTGTCTTTCATGATGGTCTCGCTATGACAGAGGGAAAAACGTCGAAGAAAACGTGATGTGGGCGTGCATGCGTAACGTCGCCGGATGTCACGCTTCCGCGAGCGCGGCGGCGCGCATTCTCGCGAAGCCGGCGGCGAGGTCGGCAATCATGTCGTCGGGATGCTCGAGCCCCGCATGAATCCGCAGCAGCGGGCCGGTCGCCGCCCATTGGGTGGCGGTGCGGTTACGCGCCGGATTGGACGGGATGATCAGGCTCTCGAAGCCGCCCCAGCTATACCCCATGCCAAAGCACGTCATGCCGTCGAGCAGGGCGCGCACGGCTTCGTCGGCCTGCGGATGCAGCACCACGCCGAACAGCCCGCACGCGCCCGTGAAATCGCGCTGCCACAGCGCATGGCCGGCGTCGCCGGGGCGCGCCGGATACAGGATCCGCGCGACTTCCGGCTGCTGCGACAGCCAGTCGGTCAACACCTGCGCGTTGCGCTGGTGCCGCTCGAGCCGGACCGACAGCGTACGCAGGCCGCGCAGCGCGAGATACGCGTCGTCGCCGCTGACGGTCATGCCGAGTTGCCGATAGAAGCGCGTGACCTTCGGCGCGAGCGCCTCGGTCGTCAGAATCGCCCCCATCAGCACGTCCGAGTGCCCGGCGATGTATTTGGTCGCGGCATGAATCGACACGTCGACGCCATGCGAAAACGAGCGGAAATTCAGCGGCGTGCCCCACGTGTTGTCGAGCAGCACGACCGCGTCGTGCAGGTGCGCAACGCGGCAGATGGCCGGAATATCCTGCACTTCGAAGGTCAGCGAGCCCGGCGATTCGGCGAATACCGCGCGCGTGTTCGGCCGCATCAGCGACGCGATGTCCGCACCGATCGTCGGATCGTAGTAAGTCGTCGCGATGCCGAGGCGCGCCAGCGTTTCGTCGCAGAACGACCGGGTCGGGTCGTACACCGAGTCGGCCATCAGCAGATGGTCGCCCGGATTCAGCACCGCGAGCAGTGCGGTCGTGATCGCACTCAGGCCGCTGGGTGTCAGCAACGCGGCGTGTGCGCCTTCGAGCCGCGCGAGCGCTTTCTCGAGCGCGCGCGTGGTCGGGCTGCCATGACGCCCGTACGCGAGCGGCGTGCCGCGTACGGCGTCGAGTGCGTCGGTGCCGTGAAAGAGCAGCGTCGACTGGCGATAGACCGGCGGGTTGACCGGCGAGCCGGGCTGGCCGTGCGAGCGGCCTTCATGGGCGAGAACGGTGTCGGGCGAATGCAGGTGGTTCAAGATGTCTCCTTTGGGTGTCGATCAATCGATTCGGGGGCAGCCGTCGCGCGGTCAATGCAGGATCTTGTCGAGGAAGTCGCGCGCGCGTTCGGAATGCGGCGCCGCGAAGAACCGGTCGCTGGCCGCGTCCTCGACCACCGCGCCCTGGTCCATGAAGATCACGCGATGCGCGACCTTCCGCGCAAAGCCCATTTCATGCGTGACGCATACCATCGTCATGCCGTCGCGCGCGAGCTCGACCATCACGTCGAGCACTTCGTTGATCATCTCGGGATCGAGCGCGGAGGTCGGCTCGTCGAACAGCATCGCGACCGGGTTCATCGACAGCGCGCGCGCAATCGCGACGCGCTGCTGCTGCCCGCCGGACAACTGCCCCGGATATTTGTGCGCATGCGCCTTCAGGCCGACACGGTCAAGCAGCTTCATGCCGTTCTCGACGGCCTCGTCCTTGCGGCGGCCGAGTACCTTGATCTGCGCAAGCGTCAGGTTGTCGGTGATCGACAGGTGCGGGAACAGCTCGAAATGCTGGAACACCATGCCGACGCGGGCGCGCAATTGCGCAAGCTTCGCGGCGGGATCGCCGAGCCGCGTGCCGTCGACGGTGATGCTGCCTTTCTGGAACGGTTCGAGGCCGTTGATCGTCTTGATCAGCGTCGATTTTCCGGAGCCGGACGGCCCGCACACGACGACCACTTCGCCCTTCGAGACGGCCGCGCTGCATGCCGAGAGCACCTGATGCTTGCCATACCATTTCGATACGTTGTCGAGCGTAATCATGTTCTGTCCGTCGATGGAGTTCATGTGAAGGTCGGGCGCGTTCAATGCGTGGACGGCAGTGCGAGGCGCGTCTCGACGCGGCCCTGCAGCCGCGTGAGCAGCGTGCTGAGGACCCAGTAGATCGCGGCGGCGGCGAGATAGAGCGGCAGCGGCTGGAACGTCGCGGCGATCACCTCCTGCGTCGAGCGCAGCAATTCGGTGACGGTGATCACGGAGACCAGCGACGTGTCCTTGATCAGGCTGATCAGCGTATTGCCGAGACTCGGCACCGCGAGGCGCAGCGCTTGCGGACAGACGACGTAGCGCAATGTCTGTACGTGCGTGAGGCCGAGACTGTGGGCGGCCGCCCATTGCCCGCGGCCGATGCCGAGAATCGCGCCGCGCATGCTCTCGGACAGGTAGGCGCCTGCGTTGAGCGTCAGCGTGAAGATGCCGGCCGTCGTGGGATCGAGCGTGATGCCGAGATCGGGCAGCCCGTAGTAGACGACGAACATCTGCACGAGCAGCGGCGTGCCGCGCATCAGGCTGACGTAGCCTTGCGCGAGGCCGGCGGCAAGCCGGTTGCTGCCGATGCGCATGATCGCGATCACGAGCCCGACGACGAGACCCAGCGCCATCGACGCGACGGCAAACTTCAGCGTGAGCATGGCGCCCTTGACCATCACGGGCAGCGTATGTACGACCAGTTGGAGTGCTTCCATTGCGTGTCTCCTGATTGTGTGCCGGACAACCCGCGCGTTCGTGCATGCCGTGCGCGCGGGCGCGGGGCGGGCTGCGTTATTGCGTCATCGGCTTGGTCGTGTCCGCGCCGAACCACTGCATCGAGATCTTCTTCAGCGTGCCGTCCTGCTGCAGCGACGCCACGGCGTCGTCGATGGCCTTCGCGAATTTCGGATTGCCCTTGCGGAACGGGATGCCCATCCGGTCTTCGCCGCCCGCGAGCACGGAGCCCGGGCGCAGCGGCAGGTGCGAGTTCTTGATCAGGTAGCTGAGCATCAGGCGATCGTTGACCGCCGCGTCGATCCGGCCGGCCGCCAGGTCACGCAGGTTTTCCGGCGTACCGGGGTAGACCTGCAGGTCGATCGCGGGCACGGTCTTGACCAGATCGACATAGTTGCTGCCCATCGTCACGCCGACCTTCTTGCCCTTCAGTTCGTCGAGCGACTTGAATGCGCGCGCATCGTTTTGCCGTTGCAGCAGCTGCGCGGACGAATACACGTACGGCGCGCTGAAATCGAGCGCCTGCTGGCGCGACGGGGTGATCGCGACCTGGTTGACGATCACGTCGAACTTGCCGGCCTGCAGGCCGGCGAGAATCCCGCTCCATTCGGTCGTCACGAACTGCGGCTTCACGCCGAGGCGAGCGGCAACCGCCTTCGCGACGTCGACGTCGAAGCCTTCGAGCTGGCCATCGGCATTGCGATAGTCGAACGGCGGATAGGTGCCTTCCAGCGCGATCTTCAGCACACCGGCCTGCTTGACGGTGTCGAGCAGGTCAGCCGCGTGCGATGTCGCGGTCGCGATGCAGAGGAGGGCGGCCGCGATGCCTTGCTTGAACGTCGGGGTGAAGTGCTTCATGGTTGTCTCCGGGGTTGTTGTCGAAAATTCAGGGTGTGCGACGCCGCGGCGACGGGCGGCGTCGCCGTGAGCGGGAAGTCGATGCAGCGTGAGGCGGCGGGCGTGGCTGTCCGCCGTGCGCGATGCCGTGCGTTACGGCATGCGTTCGTGGGCGATGAAGGACGGGTGCGCGTACGGATGGATGACGCAGGCGCGTGAGCAGCAGCGAAGGCCGGCGTGTGCGGCGAAGCGTTCAAGCGTGCGATTCATGATTGCCCGTGCAGCATTGCGAGTGTGGTGGACCGGATGCATCGTCGATGCGTATCCGGCGACAGGAATGCGGTGCGACTGAGGGCAATCTTAGTTTTGTCAAAAGGGAATGTGTTTCCAAAGATGCGTGCACTTTTCACGCGACGTGGAATGTTTTTCTCTGCGTGCGAAAGGTGGCGCATGCGATCTGCTGCGGTTGCGCACGATGAGAGAGATCAGGTGCTACGGTGCGGGCGGACGGTTGCTCCAGGCTGCGATCCGGCCGTGCGTCGAAAAGCAAAACGGCCAGGCTGCCGTGAGTGGCAAGCCTGGCCGTTGGCCTTCGTGACGCGGGATGCGCGTTACTCGAACGTTTCGAGCGCGAGCAATTCGTCGATCGTCTGCCGGCGGCGGATCAGCCGCGGCGTGCCGCGATCGACGAGCACTTCCGGCGCGAGCGGCCGGCTGTTGTAGTTCGAGGACATCGACGCACCGTATGCGCCCGCGTCGTGCAGGAACAGCAGGTCGCCGATCTGCGGCTGCGCCAGCTTGCGGTGCGTGACCACACCGCCCGCGTCCTGCGTGAACACGTCGCCCGATTCGCACAGCGGCCCCGCGATCGCGAGATCGACGAGCGGCCGGCCGGCCGGCAGCGCGCCATCGTGCGTGTGCACCGACACCGCGTGGTAGCTGCCGTACATCGACGGGCGCATCAGGTCGTTGAAGCCCGCGTCGATCAGCACGAAGTCGTGCTTCGGCCGGCGGTTGACGGCCTGCACTTCGGTGACGAGCGTGCCGGCTTCGGCGACGAGGAAGCGGCCCGGTTCGATCTCGATGCGCACCGGGTGGCCGAGATGCCGTTCGATCCGCTTGCGCGCGGCATCCCACTGGCTGAAGTAGTGGCCGACATCGACGCGCGGCTCGCCGTCGCGATACGGGATCGACAGGCCGCCGCCGGCCGAGATCGCGTCGATGTCATGACCGAGCGACGTGACGAGATCGACCATCGCATCGCACACCTGCGACAGGTGGCCGTAGTCGACGCCCGACCCGATATGCATGTGGATGCCGACGAGCTTCAGCCCGTACTGGCGCACGATCTCGATCGCGCGCGGTACGTCGTCGATCCAGATGCCGTGCTTGCTCTGCGGGCCGCCGGTATTGGTCTTGTTGCTGTGGCCGTGGCCGAAACCGGGGTTGACGCGCAGCCACACGCGATGGCCGGGCGCGTGCTCGCCAATGCGGGCGAGCATGTCGAGCGAACCGGCGTTCACGGTCACGCCGTGCTTCAGCACGGCCGCGAGTGTCGGGCGGTCGATCAGGTCGGCCGTGAACACGACGCCTTCCGGTTCGCCAGAAGGGCTGAACCCGGCCGCGAGGCTGCGCTCGATCTCGCCGAGCGATACGGCGTCGACGCACGCGCCTTCTTCGCGCATCAGCTTCAGGATATGGACGTTCGAGTTCGCCTTCTGCGCATAGCGGATCACGTCGAACTGACGCAGTTGGGCGATGCGGTCGCGGATGACGTCGGCGTCGTACACCCACAGCGGGGTGCCGTATTGCTGCGCGAGCGTCGCGAGCTGGCGGGAATCGAGAGACATGGCAGATGAATCGGGTCGAATGAACGGATAGCATGAATGATGCGCCTAATTGTCTATACAGTAAAATGCCTGTTTATCGATATTCGATTCATATCTGATATAGACGATCATGCTCACGCACCGCCATATCGAGGTCTTCCGCGCGCTGATGGTTACCGGCAGCACGACGCGCGCGGCCGAGATGCTCTATACGTCGCAACCGACGATCAGCCGCGAGCTCGCGCGCATGGAGCAGGTCGTCGGCTTCGCGCTGTTCGAGCGCGCGCACGGCCGGCTGCGGCCGACGATGGCCGCGCTCACACTGTTCGACGACGTGCGGCTTGCGTATGTGGGGCTTGAACGCGTCGCGGCGACGGCCGCGCGGCTGCGCGAATTTCGCGACGGTCAGTTGTCGGTGATCGCGCTGCCGGCGTTCTCGCACGCGATCCTGCCTGGCGCGTGCCGGCGTTTTCACGAGGCCCACGCGGGCGTCAGCGTATCGGTGGCGACGCAGGAATCGCCGGTGCTCGAAGAGTGGCTGACCGCGCAGCGTTACGACCTCGGGCTGACCGAGCACGACGTCGCGCCGGCCGGCACCGTGCTCACGCCGTTGCTCGAAGTCGACGAAGTGTGTGTGTTGCCCGACGGCCATCCGCTGCTCGCGCAGGATGCGATCGATCTGCTGGATCTCGCCGATCGTCCGTTCGTGAGCCTGTCGCTGAACGATCCGTACCGCATCCTGATCGACGAGGCGTTCGCGCAGCTCGGCGTCGCGCCGCGCTCGGTGGTCGAAACACCGTCGGCGGTGTCGGTGTGCGCGTTCGTGCGGCAGGGGCTCGGTGCCGCGATCGTCAATCCGTTGACCGCGCTCGATTTCGTCGGGCGCGACCTGCACGTGCGGCCGCTCACGCGGTCGTTTCCGTACCGGGTCAGCGTGATCATGCCCGAGCACCGTCCCAAGAGCCTGCTCGTCGATGCGTTTGCCGATGCGCTGCGCGGCGAGGCGAAGGCGATCCGCCGCCGGTTGGCAACGCTGCTCGGCTGACGCGGCCGTATGATGGGCGTTTCGCCGCCATCGTCGCCTCTTTCCGGAACCCTTCATGACCGACGCTTCCGCTTCCCTCGAACCACCGATCCTCACCGGCGAACGCGTCGAACTGAGGCCGCTCGATTCATCCGACCGGCAGGCGCTGCTGGACGCGGCTGCCGACGGCCAGTTGTGGAACCTGAAGGTCACGGTCGTGCCGGGCCCGGAGACGATCGACGCGTATATCGCGACCGCATTGCAGGGCCGCGCCACCGGCACCGTGATGCCGTTTGCGATCGTCGATCGCGCATCGGGCCGCGTGATCGGCAGCACGCGCTTCTGGAAGATCGATCGCAAGAACCGCAAGCTCGAGATCGGCCATACGTGGCTGAGCGAATCGGCGCAGCGCACGCGTGCGAATACCGAAGCGAAATGGTTGTTGCTGGGCTATGCGTTCGACGTGCTGCAGTGTGTGCGCGTGCAGTTCACGACCGACGAGCTGAACGAGAAATCGCGCGCGGCGATCCTGCGGCTCGGTGCGAAGCAGGAAGGCATCGTGCGGCACGAACGGATCATGCCGGATGGCCGCAAGCGCAATTCGGTGCGCTTCAGCATCATCGACGACGAATGGCCGGAAGTGCGTGCGCGGCTGTTGGCGAAGCTCGCGACGTAACGCGTGAAGCGTGACGTCGGATGTGCGTCGCGCCGCCGGAAGGGGAGCGGCGACGCGACGACAGGGGAAGCAGCGCGCCGCACAGGATGCGCGGCGCTGCGGCGCGTTACTGCGCCGAGGCGAGGTGGTGGCGTTCCGCGAGCTTCTGCGCGTCGGCGTAGTGCTTCTGCAGGATCGGCAGCGACTGGCGGGCGACTTCCTTCAGCTTCGTGTCGCGGCCCGACGCGATTTCGGCCTGGAATGCCGAGATGGCCTTCTGCTGGCCGGCGAGCGCGACCTGCTCGATGTACGCCTTGTCGAACTCGGCGCCGCGCAGGCTCTTGATGCTGTTCAGCACCGACGTGTCGGGGTCGTTGGCCGGCACGTCGACGCCGCGCGGGCTGGCTGCGCGCATCGCCTGGATGATCTTTTCATCGTCGGTCGACACGCGTTGCGCGAACGCCTTGACCTGGCTGTCCGACGTGCGCGAATCGGCGATGCGCGCCGCGTCGTGCTGCGTCGACACGGTCTTCGTGCCGTCCGTGATGAAGGCCTGGTCGGCTTCGTGGATGCGCGTCGCGGCGGCGGCCGGTGCGTTCGGTGCGGCCGGTGCCGGTTGTGCGGTTTGCGCGGTCGCCGTCACGGCGACGAGAAGCAGGCCAGCGGCAGACAAAGCAAGGCGCGAGACTTGGGGAAAGCGGTTCATGGGACCTCCTTTCGATCGGGGCTCTGGTTGAAAAACGGATCACGTGATCCGTCGCTGTGCGAGAGACCGGGCGCGCCCGGGCCGGATTCGACCGCCGCTCTGCCGCGGCGCCGGTCGACGTGTTTCCCGACCCGACCGATTCTAGGAGAGCGATCCGGTAGCAGGTGCAACCGCGCTGTGGTTTGTGTAACGGTTGGTAAGACGAATCGATGAGCAAGCGCGCCGACAGGTATTGCGTACCTGTCGGGTGTGCGATGGCGGCAATTTTTGCGTGCAGGCGACGGGCGAAAGGCACGTGCGTGTCATCTGCTTTTCATCGTCTTGTTGCGGTGTCGTGCGATGCCGAGCGCATCGCACGATGGGCCGAAGCGGATGCGCGCAGCGCGCAAATGCGTCACACGCGATCGAGCAATGCGTCGAGACGCGGCAGCAACGGTGTCGCGCAATGCGCCTGCAACGCGTCCGGCGCGGTGTAGCCCCACGCGACGCCCTGGAATGCAATGCGCGCGCGTCGTGCCGCGTCGGCGTCGCGGATTTCATCGCCGACATACAGCACTTCATCGTTGCGCACGCCGGCCTCGTGAACGAGTGCGCGCAGGCGACGTGCCTTGCCGAACAGCGGAATGCCGCACGCGAAATGCTCGACACGGCTGCTGGCGTGCGGGCCGAGCCGGTCGCGCACGATCGCCTCGGTATTCGACGTGGCGATCGCGATGCGGATGCCGCGCGCGGCGAGCGCGTCGAACGTTTCGTCGACACCGGGGAACAGCGCCACTTGTGCGACGCGCGGCTGCATCAGGCGACGCATGTCGATCGTCACGCGCGGCACTTTCCACATCGGCACCTCGAGTGCACGAATGATGTCGCGGGCCGACATGCCGCGCAGTGCCGGGCGCAGCTCGGGTGTGGCGTCGCGAAAGCCGTGCAGGCGCGACGCTTCCGACAGCGCCGCGAGAAAGCTGTCGAGCGAATCGGCGAGCGTGCCGTCGAAGTCGAATGCGATGAGACGGTAGGGCATGAAGCGGCGTGGCGGGTTGATTGGGCAGGCGACATTGTCACCGAATCGAGGTCCAGTGCTTGCACGGTCGGTTGCGGTTGCGGCTGCGGCGACGTGAGAGCGTCGAGCCGCTTCTTCGTCTCGTCCGGATGACCGCCGCCGCTTGTCGCCCCTCGCGCCGCGCGGTATCGTCAGCGTTTCGCCTGCCACCACACCAACCGGAGACCGACGTGCCCGCTGCCACCCCTGCCACCCCTGCCACGCTGAGATTTTCCACCGACAAGCGCGAACTCGACGTCGACGCGATCTTCGACTTCCTGCATCGCGACGCGTACTGGTCGCAGGGCATTCCGCGCGACGTGGTCGAGCGAGCGATCGAAGGCTCGCTGTGCTTCGGCGCCTACGTGGGCGACCGGCTCGTCGGGTTCGCGCGGCTCGTCACCGATCACGCGACGTTCGCGTACCTGTGCGACGTGTTCGTGCTGCCGGCCGAGCGCGGCAACGGCTACGGCCGCGCGCTGATCGATCACGTGTTCGCGCAGGAGATGGTGCAGGGCCTGCGCCGCATCATGCTCGTGACGTCCGACGCGCACGAGTTGTACCGGCCGGTCGGCTTCGGGCCGTCCGCGAATCCCGAGCGGGTGATGGAGATCCGCCGCCCGGACATCTACGCGAAACGCTGACGCGCGGCGCAGCGCATACAATACGCGCTTTCCGTTTTTGCCGAAGAGAAGCCCATCATGACCGAACAGGAAGCCGAACAGCTCGCGACACATCGCCATTACAAGGGCGGGCTGTATCGCTACATCGGCGTCGCCCGCCATTCCGAAACCGAGGAATCGGTGGTCGTGTACGAACATCTGTGGCCGCATGCGCGCGGGCTGTGGGTGCGGCCGGAAGCGATGTTCAACGGGAACCTCGAAGACGGCACGCCGCGTTTCCGCAAGCTGCGCGACTGATTGACGGCCGGCGGCGCGCGGCGCCGCCGTGCCAGCCGGCTGCGTGACCGTCTACGCGCCGGCCAGCGCCTTCACCAGCTCCGGCGGGGCCTGCCCGACCGTGACTTCCGGCGTGCCGTGCCACGCCGCGAGCTTCTTCACCGCTTTCGCGACATCCGCTGCGAGCCCCGTGCCGAACCGCACGCCCGGCTCGACATGCACGACCTTCAGTTCGAACGTGCCGAGCGTGCGATGCGCCTTCGCGTCGATGCGCCCGACCAGCCGGCCGCGATGCAGCACCGGCAGGCAGAAGTAGCCGTAACGCCGCTTGTGCCCGGGCGTATAGCATTCGATCGTGTAATCGAAACCGAATAGCGTCGATGCACGCCGCCGGTCCCAGACGACCGGGTCGAACGGCGACAGCAGCGTCGTGACCGTCGAGCGCAGCGCGTCGGCCTGCGCGGCCGGCAGCAACGCTTCGAGCGAGCGATGCACGTAGGCCGGCTCCTTCCAGTCGTCGATCGCCACCGGGATCAGGTCGCCCGCGTCCGCGAGCTGCTCGAGCTCCGCGCGGTACGAACGGCGCGGCAGCCGATAGTAGTCGGCCACCCAGTCCGCGCGCACGACGCCGAGCGCGCGGCACGTGTAGTCGAGCAGCGCGGGCAGCACGGCGTGGCGGGGCGGCAGGTCGCGCGTGTCGTCCCAGTCGGGCAGCACGCGCTCGCGCACGTCGTACACGCGCTGGAAATTGCGGCGTTCCGACACCATCAGGTCGCCCGTCGTGAACAGCACTTCCAGGTGCTGCTTCTCGGGCTTGCGATCCCACCAGCCGTTGCCTTTCACGCCATCCTCGCGGGCGAAATCGGCCGAGCGGACGGGGCCCCCGTCGCGAATCCGCGCGAGCAGCCGTTCGATGTCCGGACGATTCTGCTCATGCCACTCGGCTGCGTACTTCCAGCCCATCCCTGACGGATCGAGCATCTTGTAGCGCATCAGGCCGAACTGCTCGACCGGCAGGAAGCACGCTTCGTGCGACCAGTATTCGAACAGGCGCGCCTCGGCGAGATGCTCGTCGAGCCACTGCGGCGAGAAATCGCCGAGACGGCTGAACAGCACGAGGTACGGGCTGCGCGCGACGACGTGGATGGTGTCGATCTGCAACTGCGCCATCCGGCGGATCGTGTCGAGCACGTCGGACTTGGTCGCCTTGCGGCGGGGCGGGGTCAGCAGGCCCTGCGCGGCGAGATGCAGCGCGCGGGCGGCGGCGGGCGAGAGCGTAAGCATCGGAAGGGCGGCCGGGAGTGATGGTCGGGAACCACTTTAGCGCGAAAGCGGCGCGCGCGTGCGACGTGCCGATGCATCGTGTCTGACAATGGTTGACAGATGCGTTTCGCAAGTTTCCCTATAGTGCAGTTCATGGCGCGACGATAAAGACGCGCAACGATTTTGCTTCCGACGCACATATGTCCATGGCACGCAGGAAGCGAATCCGGGATTCTCAACCCCCATCGGGAGACCCGGAGCCCTGAGCGGACATCCATGCGGCTGTGCACCGGCCCCGTGTGGATGTCCGCTGATTTTTTTGTTTTTCCGGTTTGCTTCGTGGGCGGTTTTTCGTTCTGCCCCTTTCGTTATTTCCCGCTCGTCTGCCTGATCGCTATTGCCGCTTGCCGCGCGCGACTTCGTCGCCGGCGCCGGGCGGCAACCGCCGCGTGATCGGAATCGACGCGAACGAGCACAGCCCGACCACGAGAAACGCGGGCCAGAAATCCGACCACACCATCTTCTGATGACCTTGCAGCCAGTGCGAGATGTGCAGCACGAGGCCGGCCACCGTCACGCCCAGGCCGAGCGACATCTGCTGCACGACGCTGCCGAGGCTCGTCGCGCGGCCCGCATCGCGCGGCGAGATGTCCGCGTAGATCATCGAGTTCAGGCTCGTGAACTGCAACGCGGGGAAGATGCCGCCGACGAGCACGATCAGCCAGATTGCCCAGGTCGCCATGCCGGGATGGAACACGCCGTACGCGGCGATCGCGAGCCCCGCGAAGGCCGCGTTGTAGATCAGCACCGTGCGGAAGCCGAAGCGGCGCAGCGTATGGGTGGCCGTCGAGCGGCTCATCGCGCCGCCGAACGCGGACGCGCACGTGATGAGCCCCGAATGGAACGCGCTCATGCCGAGCCCTTCCTGCAGCGCGAGCGGCAGCAGGAACGGCACCGCGCCGAGGCCGATGCGGAACAGCGACCCGCCGACGACGCTCGCGTGATACGTGGGAATCTTCAGGAAGCTGAGGTCGAGCACCGGCCGCTCCTTGCGGCGCGCGTATGGCACGTAGAGCGCGAGCAGGACGGCGCCGGCCACGCACATGACGAGCGCGTTCGAGCGCGACGTGAGCGAACCGTCGATCAGCGTGAGGCCCATCAGCAGCAGCGCGGCGCCGCTGGCCGACAGCAGGAAGCCGAACCAGTCGAGCGGGCCGGGATCCGGTTCGCGCGTATTCGCGATGTGCTTGCTCGCGAGGTAGATCCCGTAGATGCCGATCGGCACGTTGATGAAGAAGATCATCCGCCAGTGCAGGTAGGTCGTGATGAAGCCGCCAACCAGCGGCCCGACCGTGGGCCCGAACAGCGCGGGAATCGCGAGGTAGTTCATCGCGCGCACGAGATCCGAGCGCGGCACCGCGCGGAAGATGATGATGCGGCCGACGGGCACCATCATCGCGCCGCCGACGCCCTGGATGAAGCGTGCGAACGTGAGCACGCCGAGGGAACTGGATGCCGCGCACATCAGCGAGCCGACGACGAAGATGCCGATCGCGGTGCGGAATACGGAGCGTGCGCTGAAGCGGTCGGCCAGCCAGCCGCAGATCGGGATGAACACGCCGAGCCCGACCACGTAGGCCGTGATCGCAATGTTCAACGTGACGGGGCTGTGCCCGAAGTCCCTCGCCATCGCGGGCAGGGCGGTGACGATGATGTTCGCGTCGACGCTTTCCATGAACAACGCACAGGCAACGATGAGCGGTGCTAGAAAGACGGGCGACATGGGCTGGGCGCGCGGTAAAGGCGTCATTATGCCCACAATGTGACCGTTGAGTCACGTACGACAACAGTTGTTCCGCATGTTGCAACAGTCGTCTTTTTTGCGGGCGGTATGGAAAGAACGACTGCGCAAACGCGGCGCTTGCATCGTGTCTGCATGCTGCACGGGTCGGGACGGCGGACGGTGCGACCTTGCCGTCGTTGGACGCATTCACGTACTCGACACCCGACAGGATCCCGACGATGTCGCCGTCGCGATCCAGGGGCGGCATCTCGCGAAGCGCCTCGATCACGTGTTCGCATGCCTGGCGATTCTGTGCGTCCCTGATCCACACGTCGGTCACGCGCGCCGAGGAGAACCCGGTGTCGTCGAAGCGCGGCGACGTGCTTACGCCGTGAGTCTTGCGGATCGGCGCGATGGGTTCGCGCCGCAGTCGTCAGCGTTCCGGCACGGGGCGGCCGGGCCATTCGGGGCGCGTCTTCACGAGGACGCACTGGGTGGACGGGGGCGCAGTGGGCTGGGCACGCTGATTCCTTTTGACGGCGTGGAAGGGCGTTTCTAGAATATGAGCGTTTGCTCATATTGGAAACTCGCGTTCCAGCCATGTCCGAATCGTCTCCACGCATCCCGCTGTCACCACGCAAGGCGCCGCGACAGCGCCGCTCGGTGGCCACCGTCGACGCGATCGTCGAGGCGGCTGCTCGCATTCTGGAGCGCGACGGCTTCGACGGGTACACGACGAACGCGGTCGCGGCACTGGCCGGCGTCAGCATCGGCTCGCTCTATCAATACTTCCCGAACCGCGATGCGCTGACGGCCGCGCTCGTCGAGCGCGAGAGTGCGCATTTGCTCGACGACGTCGACCGGGCTGGTGCGCTGTCGTCATGCGACGACGTACTGCGCGCACTGGTACGCGCGGCCGTCGCGCACCAGATGCGCCGTCCCGTGCTCGCGCGGCTGATCGATTTCGAGGAGGCGCGGCTGCCGCTCGGTGCGCGCACCGCACGCGTCGCGGATCGCATCCACGCGACGCTGCTGCATGCGCTCGCGCAGCGCGATGCGCCGCGCGTCGCTGCGCCCGACGTCGTCGCGCACGATCTGCTCGCGATCGTGAAGGGGATCGTCGATGCGGCGGGGGCGCGCGGCGAGGCCGATGCGGATGCGCTCGATGCGCGGGCGTGGCGGGCCGTACGCGGTTATCTGCGCGAGTCGCGCGAATCGAAACTTGCTTGATGTGCGCGTTTCGTGCGACAGTCGGACCCACTCGCAGCACAAAACGACGCGCATCGATCGAGGGCCATCGAAACGAGCGCGCGCGCGAACGAGACCTCGTGCCGACCCACTCACCATCGAAAGGAGGGGACACGTCATGACGTCACGTCGTGCCGCATCGATTGCATCTCGCTTCGCTAGCCGCTTCCCAACGCGCTTCTCGCTCCGTCTTTCACCGCCTCTCGCGCCGCCCGCACCGCGTCTTCGCTGGGCCGCCGCACTGGCCGTCGCGTATCTCGCGGTGGCCGGCTGCGCCGCGCAGGCCGACAACGCGAACCAGGCCGCCGTGCAGGCGGCTGCCCGGTCGGCACCGCCAACTACGGCCGCGGTTGCCGGCCCCGCGTCGGGCACGCTGCTGACGCCGCCGAGCCAGCTCTACGGCGACCTGTTCGTCGCGGTGCAGACTGCGCAGATCTATCCCGACCAGAAGACCTTCGTCGACGCGACGCCCGACAGCGATCCCGCGACGATCGTACAGTTGTATCAGCAACAGAAATCGCAGCCGGGCTTCTCGCTGAAGGCGTTCGTCGGCCAGCATTTCACGCCGCCCCCGGAAAGCGGCGTGACGCCGCCGCCGAACCAGACGCTGCGCCAGCACATCGACTGGCTGTGGCCGCAGCTCACGCGCACGAGCGCGACGGTGCCGCCCTACGGTTCGCTGATCCCGTTGCCGAAGCCGTATGTCGTGCCGGGCGGCCGCTTCCGCGAAGGCTACTACTGGGATACCTATTTCACGATGCTCGGGCTGCAGGTGTCGGGCCGCGAGGATCTCGTCGACGACATGCTCGACAACTTCGCCCATCTGATCGACACGATCGGGCACATCCCGAACGGCAACCGCACGTACTATGCGAGCCGCTCGCAGCCGCCGTTCTTCGCGTACATGGTCACGCTCGCCGCGCAGGCCGAAGGCGACAAGGTCTATCAGAAATACCTGCCGGAACTGCGCAAGGAGCATGCGTACTGGATGCAGGGCGAAGCCACGACACCGCGCGGGCAGGCCGCGCGCCACGTGGTCGCGATGCCCGACGGCGCGGTGCTGAACCGCTACTGGGATGCGAGCGATACGCCGCGCGACGAGTCGTATCTCGAGGACGTGACGACCGCGAAGTCGGTGCCGGCGCGTCCGGCGAGCGAGGTCTACCGCGACCTGCGCGCGGGCGCCGAAAGCGGCTGGGACTACAGCTCGCGCTGGTTCGGCGACGGCAAGACGCTTGCGACGATCCGCACGACGTCGATCGTGCCGGTCGACCTGAACAGCCTGATGTTCCATCTCGAGACGACGATCGTGAAGGGCTGCACGGTCACGCGCGACGTGGCATGCGTGACCGATTTTTCAGCGCGCGCGGCGCGGCGTGCGGCCGCGATCAACCGTTATCTGTGGAACCGCCGCGGCTACTACGGCGACTACGACTGGCAACTGCGCAAGCCGCGCGACGCCGTGACGGCCGCTGCGCTGTATCCGTTGTTCGCGGGCGTCGCGTGGCCCGAGCGTGCGAAGGCGACCGCGCGCGAGGTGCGCAAGACGCTGCTGCAGCCGGGCGGCCTCGCGACGACCACCGAGAACACCGGGCAGCAGTGGGATGCGCCGAACGGCTGGGCGCCGTTGCAGTGGATCGCGATCGACGGGCTGCGGCGCTATGGCGAACCGGCGCTTGCGAAGGATATCGGCACGCGCTTCCTGTCCGACGTGAAGCACGTGTATGCGACCGAGGGCAAGCTCGTCGAGAAGTACGTGGTCGAAGGGGCCGGCACGGGCGGCGGCGGGGGCGGCGAGTATCCGCTGCAGGACGGTTTCGGCTGGACCAACGGCGTCACGCTGAAACTGCTGGGGCTGTACGGCGAGTGACGCGCGGCGCGGGCCGCGCGCTTGCGCCGCAAGAGAACGCACGGGCCGGACTGTCGCGCAAGCGGCCGTCCGGCCCGTGTTTGCATCCGGGTTGCGTCAGAACGTGATCGTCGTGCGCACGCCGACCACCGTTTCGTCGCCGATGCGCGCACCGGGCGCGTTCGGATTCGGGATGCCGCCGCCCGGACGGAAGAAGTGCTGCAGGTCGGCCTGCATCTGCCACCACGGCGTGACCTGGTACTGGTAGGTCGCTTCGACGACCGTCTCCGCGCGGCGCACCGGGTAGCCGGGCGTCGTGTAGACGCCGGTGTCGCCGTCGAGGCCGCGCGCATGCGAGCCGATCTTCGCGTAGCCGACCGCGATGCCCGCGACGTCGTTGTCGCGTCCCTTGAACGGCGCCTTCAGCGTCACGCCTGCGTTAGCAGCGAAATCGACGGTATTGCGATCGCCCGGCGCGCCCATCACGCGCGCGAACACGTTGACCGAGCGCGGGCTGTCGGCCGACGGCCTCCATACCATCTGGTCCGCGACCGCATAGAACGAGTAGTTGCCGCGATGGGTGGCGGCAATGCCGTTGCTGTCCGGATTCGCGAGCGACAGGCCGTCGGTGCCGTAGCGCGGGTCGCTCGCATGCTGCGACTGATACCAGAAGCCAAGCTTGTACGTGCCCGGCAGGCCGGCGGGTTGCGGCGCCTTCGGATCGGCGGGCGGCGCGTTCAGCGCGTACTGCACTTCGCCGATCACGAATGCGCCGCTGCGCAGGTTGAAGTTGGTGCCGTGCGCGTTCAGCACTTGCGCGTCGCCGTCGGTGCGGCCGGCCGGGTTGCCGTCGAACACGCCGACCATCGCGGTCCACGCATCGGCCGGCTTCACGCGCAGCCGCACGCCGAGCGACGACAGCGGATATGCGGGGCCGCCGGCCGGCAGGTCGGTCGACGGCAGCACGGGCCAGCCGAACGTGGCGTTCATGAACGTCGCCGCGTTCTGGCTCACCATGAATTCCTGGTCGACGCTCTGCTGGCCGACCTTCACGTCGACCTTGCCGTCGAGCAGCGACTGCTGGTACCAGAGTTCCCACAGGCGCGTGGTCGAATTCGCCTCGATGCCGGTCGCGGTCTGCAGCGTCTGCAGATAGCGCTGCGTGAGGTTGGTGCCGTGAATCTGCAGTGCCGATACGTTGAACGTGCCGCCCGGCAGTCCGACCGCCTTGCCCGTGTCGACGTTGAACCCGAATTGCGTGAGCCCCTGGTACGCGCCGCCGCGATTCGTGCCGCCCGACGTGTTGTACAGGTACTCGCTGGTTTCCTGCAGGCTCAGCGTGACGCCGTGATCGCCGAGCACGTCGCGCAGGCCGCCCATGTTGCCGAGCAGGTTCGAGCGTTCCCAGAAACCGGTGGGAGCGGGCGCGGCAGCATCGGCGGCCTGTTGTGCGGGAGCGGCGGCGTCGCTGGCGCCGGCCGCGGGTTCGGCCGCGGCGGGCGGCGTCGATTGCGCGAACGCGGGCGCCGCGGCGAGCGACAGCAGCAGCGTGGCGAGCGCATTGAGGCGGAGCTTGCGCGGGACGGGTTCGAGATAGTTCTTCATGTGGGTTCCGTTGACGGTTTGATTAGTTAAGCTGAAGAAACGAAAACGTAGTGCGAGAAGCGTGGCGAGGCGGTCGCGCGGCGGTACGGGGCACGTCGTCCCGCCGCGCAGCAGGGCTTACGGCAGCCAGCCGCCGATGCGCCACACCTGTGCAAAGCCGAGGCGCGGCGCGGCCGAGCACAGCATCGCAACGAGCGCGACGGCGGCCGCCATTGCGGCGACCAGCAGGCAGTCGAGCGGGCGGGGCGTCGCCGGCACATGGGCGAGCGCCGTGCCGCGCCAGTTGCTGAACGCGTGGGCGAGCGGCGAGAGGCCGGAAACGAACGAGCGGTCGCATGCGACATGCACGATGCGCTTGAGTCTGACCGCGAACGATTGAAGAAACATGACGCTGCCTCCGTCCGGTCCGGCGCGGGCCGGACGACGTGATCGAGCGCGGGCGCACGATGCGACCTGCGATCGGAGGGTGGAACGTAATGGAGCGTGCGACGGACGAACCGGCGATGGCCGGCCCGGAAGGAAGCGCGCTAACCCGACGAATGCGAGCTAGCGGCGAAAGACATGCGTCTGGCTGCTATCTCGCGATGGCTTGGCCGGCCTGGACCGGCATCGAACTGCAACTAGAGCATGTGTCCACGGAGGGACTCCCTTGATGAATTGCGGCGGATTGTATGCGTGTCGTTTGCTGCAGCGCAAGTAAAAAACGCATAAAAGTGGCGCACGTTGCGCGGGCGCCTCGGCAGCGCGTTCCGGCGCGGGACGGGCAACGGACGGGCAACGAATGGACAACGGATGAGCAGCAGACGAGCACGGCGGGAGGCGCCGCCCCGTTGTTCATACGCATTGGCCACCGACTGCGCGATGCGTCCTGAAAGGTTGTGCCGCGTGTTTTCAAGGGCAATTCTTTCAGTGATGTGGCGCGAGAAATTTATTTCGAGAAATGGGGTTTCGAGGGGTTGACTTCACTTTCGGGCCGTCCATAGAATCCGCCATCTTCACTTTTGGGGCCGCCGCCTTGGACGCCTGCAGTAGTCGATCTTCGAACGAAATTTCCGCCTGAGCGACCGACGTCCGCGCCTCATCGAAGCCGCCGTTTGTCTCCCAGGCAAACGGTGCGCGCAGCAGTATTCCGCAGTAACCCCCTACGTGCACCCTGATTCGCGCCGGTTAGCGTGATGCGTTTTCGCATGCGCCGTCCGGTTTCACCGCCGCCTGGCAGGCGGCCGCGTTCGCGCACGCTTTTCCCGTGCTCGCGAATCCCGGCCCGCAGGCCTGACGGCGGTCAACCGTGTTCTCCCGAACACCGCACAGGAGCCGCCATGAACGACAGTGACAGTTGTCCCTTATGCCCGTTGCACACACCGACCCTTTTGAACCCGGGTCGCAGGGACAATCCGGCGCACTAGCCTGACACGTCGTTCAGGCCCCGGACTGGCCCCGCGCCCACCACGCGGCCGGCACGCCTGCCGTCGCCGCACGGAGCCAGATCATGAACTTCGGCCTTCTGCTGTCGAATCTCCCGCACGTCACGGAATCGCGCAACCACTACGACGCGATGCTGATGCTCGACGCCCGTCCGCGGGTGTTCTCCCGCCTGTTGAACCAGCTGAAATCGTTGATCCACTGAAGCAAGAAGCACTGCGCGTGCCTCGGCATGCGCACGTGCGGCCGCCATCGAGCGGCCGCCCCGCGCGCATTCCAAGGTCACACGCTTATCAGATAACCCTTAGCCGTACGGAATAAATCATGTCCACGCCATCCAACGTTTCTCCACCAATCGCCGCCGAACGCAGTGCCGTGCTCGACGAAGCCCACCTGGGCGACATCCGCGGCGCGCTCGGCACGATCTCGCGCCACGACACCGGTGCACGCAGCACGTGGTGGGCGCGCCTGCGCACGCTGCTCGCCATCATCGGCCCGGGCCTCATCGTGATGGTCGGCGACAACGACGCCGGCGCCTTCGGTACCTACACGCAGGCGGGGCAGAACTACGGCACGACGCTGCTGTGGACGCTGCTGCTGCTCGTGCCCGTGCTGTACGTGAACCAGGAAATGGTGCTGCGCCTCGGCGCGGTGACGGGCGTCGGCCATGCACGCCTGATCTTCGAGCGCTTCGGCAAGTTCTGGGGCGCGTTCAGCGTGATCGACCTGTTCCTGCTCAATGCGCTCACCATCGTCACCGAGTTCATCGGCATCACGTTCGTGCTGGATTTCTTCGGGCTGCCGAAGGTGGCCGGCGTGTGCGTGGCCGCGGCGCTGACCATGGCCGCGGTGAGTACCGGGGATTTCAGGCGCTTCGAGCGGTTCGCGATCGGGCTGTGCCTGCTGAGCCTGCTGCTCGTGCCGGTGCTCGTGTCGATCCATCCGCCGGTGGCGCAGATCTCGCGCGACTTCTTCGTGCCGAACTGGCCCGCCCATGCGAAGCTGTCCGACGTGATGCTGCTCGTGATCGGTATCGTCGGCACGACGGTCGCGCCATGGCAGTTGTTCTTCCAGCAGAGCTACGTGATCGACAAGCGCATCACGCCGCGCTTCATGAAGTATGAAAAGGCGGACCTGTGGATCGGCATCGCCTTCGTGCTGGTCGGCGCAGTCGCGATGATCGCGTTCTCGGCCCAGCTGTTCGCGGGTCATCCGGAGTTCGGCAACTTCACCGACGCCGGTGGCATCATCGCGGGCCTCGAGAAGTATTCGGGCCGCACGAGCGCGACGCTGTTCGCGGTCGCCTTGCTCGACGCGTGCATCATCGGCGCGGCGGCCGTGTCGCTGTCGACCGCCTATGCGATCGGCGACGTGTTCAAGATCCGTCACTCGCTGCATCGTAACGTGTCGGACGCGAAGGGCTTCTATCTCGTCTACTTCGGCATCGTCGCGGCCGCTGCAGCGCTGGTGCTGATCCCGGGCAGCCCGCTGGGCCTGCTGACGGAAGCCGTGCAGACGCTCGCGGGCGTGCTGCTGCCGAGCGCGACCGTGTTCCTGCTGCTGCTGTGCAACGACAAGCAGGTGCTTGGCCCGTGGATCAACTCGACGAAGCTCAACGTGTTCACGGGCGCGGTGATCTGGGTGCTCGTGATGCTGTCGATCATCCTGACCGCTTCGGTGATGTATCCGGACATCAGCGGTGAAGCGATCCTCGACGTGCTGGTGGGCGGCAGCGTGTTCGCGATCGTCGGCTATCTCGCGACGGTGCTGATTCGCCGCAACAAGCGCGTCGTCGAACCCGGCGTCGACCGTACGCAACGCGATACGTGGCGCATGCCGCCGCTCGACACGCTCGAGCCGCAGAAGATGACGCTGACGACGCGCGTGTGGATGGCCGTGCTGCGCGGCTATCTCGTGATCGCGGTCGGTCTCGTGATCGTCAAGGTGGTGCAGATGATGCTGGTGAAGTAACGCAGGTCGTCTTCCAGGAAGCGGCGCCGGACCCGGCACCGCGCCGCAACCCGCACATGCCGGCCTCCGTGGCCGGCATGTGCGTTTACGCGTCCGCTTGCGACGCGACGCGCCGCGCACGCGGTACGGTGCGGCCGTCAGATCAGTTCGAGTTTCGACGTCAGGTACGTGAGCTGGATCCGGTTCGCGACGCCGAAGCGTTTGCGCAGCTTGCGCAGGTGATAGTCGACGTTGTGCGCGCTGGTGTCGAGGCGCCGGCCGATCTCCTTGTCGGAGGCGCCTTCGGCGATGCCGAGCAGCAGTTCCTGCTCGAACGGCGTGAGCTCGTTCACCGCGCGCTCGCGCGACGTCGAGATCAGTTGCGGCGACGCGAACTTGTGGACCGACAGCCCGATCGACAGCGCCTGCTCGATCGTCGCGGGCGTGATCCATTCGCGTGTGCGGCGCGGCGCGGTGAAGCTCATGAACGCGTGCAGCCGCGTGCCGGGCACGGCCATCGAATACATGACGCCGCTGCACATCCCGTCGTCCTGCATCGTCTGAAGGAAGCCGTCGAGCGCGGCCGGCGTCACGCGCGGGCCGGCGTCGCGCTCGCGGTGTTCGCGGCGCAACTGCTGCAGGTCCCACACGATCGGCATGTTGCACACGCGCGCGCCGAGCGTGCGCGGATCGATGTCGTGATGGTTGTGCCGTACGTAGTCGCCGCGATAGGTGGCCGGCGTGAATGCTTCGTGCAGGTAGAGACTTTCGACCCGCTCGTGCGCGAATTCGAGCGCGAAGTACGCGAACGTCGAGAAGCCCGTCAGATGCAGCAGGCTCGCGACGATCCGGCTGCGCTCGGCGGTGCTCTGCGCGTGCGCGAGCGTATCGGCGACGCCGAGCTTCGGCGCGTGCGGCTGCGTGAGCTCGCCGCGTTTCACGTCGTCGCACCAGACGACCTGCACCGGGCGCTCGCGCAGCGCGTCCGGGCACGCGTTCAACCCGTGCGACGGACCGGGAAAAGTTGGGGCGACCGCTTCTTCATGCAATGCAATATCGGACATGAGCCATCCCTCGGAATCGACGCGCATCGCCTGGCGGCGGCCGTATCGTGTACGGCATTCGCGGCGGTGCGATCGAGCATCGGTGTGATATGCGCCGATCGTCATCCCTGACGAAACGCGGGGGCATTGTACAAAAATGCCGGTGTACGCGTAATATGCCGTAATACTAATGGCGGCGAAAGATTCCTATTCGCACGCCTATAACGAAGACCAGAAAATCCATAAAGAAAAGACCAGATCGTGACGGGGCGCAGGTTCACATATTGGGAAAGGGCGGGCTCCTCATGGCATATGCTGACGGCGCACCACGCGTCGAGTGGTTTTCGCAGGCCGATATCGCAACGGCTGCGGCTTATTCGAATGAATATCAGGCAATCGGGCATGACGTTTTTACCGGCATTCAAATTGAATCCGGTAAAAGCGACCTTGCCCCGGTCGATTTTGCGCAATGCCATGCGCGATTGCGGCAAATCGGTTTCAGTACGCTCGGTTACGGCGCTTTCGAAATGATCGGGCGGCGCATCCTGTGCGCGCATCTGCTTCGCGACCTCGCGCCCGCGACGTTCATGCAGCCGTTTATCGAAGGCATGCTCTACGAGAGCGACCCGCGGTTCGCGCAGGTGCGGCAGAGCGGCTTTCCGGTCGCGTGGCAGCTCGACGAGATCGAGGCGGCCGCGCAGGGCAGCGGCGACCGCAAGATGCTGGCGCTCGCCGGCCATCTGCGCGCGCATGCGATGAACAGCGGCGTGCTGTTCGGCCTGTCGGCGCCGCGCCTCGACCTGCGCGTCGCGGTGAACGTGACGTCGGAGACGCACGGCACCGAATGGATCGACGATCGCGTGATCGGCGGCGCGCTGTCGGTCAGCCTCGCGGTGCATCGTGTCGCGCTGCCGTTCCTCGAGGCACGCATCGCACGCATGCGCGGCTTCGCACTCGGCGACGAACAGCAGCAGGTGCTCGACCGCCTCGTGCACGGGCTGTCCGACCAGGAGATCGCGAGTGCGCTGCGCACGTCGCTGCACAAGGTCGGCCACCATATCCGCTCGCTCGAGAAACTCTTCAACGTGCAGAACCGCGCGCAGCTTGCGTATCTGGCGGCGCGCCGGCTGCCGTCCTGACGCAGTCCGTCCCCGGTTTTCTCCGCGTGATCCGATGACCGTCGGGCCGGCCCGCCTGTGGCCGGCCCGACGGGCCGATTCGGCCGCGCGCGCCGCCGCGATGCGTACACGATGCTTGACAGCGTTTTTTTCGAGTGATTTCAGCATTCACCAGTGAATTATTGCTGATTTATTTCTTCGTAATATGGCTCGACCGTCACGCCGGACGGCGGGCCGCGAGGTTGCGCCATGCGTGACGGAACTGGTCAACAGGGGCGGAAAAATCAATGTGCGGAATCGACGGCTTTCTGAATAGCGTCGCCATCGATGAGGAGACAGCGCGCGGCACGCTCGCGCGCATGACGGCAAGCCTCGCGCATCGCGGGCCGGACGGACAGGGGATCTGGGTCGATCCGGAAGCCGGCATCGCGCTCGGCCACCGGCGGCTCGCGATCGTCGACCTGTCGGTACACGGCCGACAGCCGATGGCATCCGCGTGCGGCCGCTACGTCATGGTCTTCAACGGCGAAATCTACAACCATCGCGAACTGCGCGCCGAGCTCGAGCGCGCGGGTCGCGCACCGGCGTGGCGCGGCCACTCCGACAGCGAGGTGCTGATCGCGGCGATCGTCGCGTGGGGTGTCGAAGCGACGCTGCGGCGTGCGACCGGCATGTTCGCGATCGCGCTGTGGAATCGCGAATCGCGCGTGCTGACGCTCGCGCGCGACCGGATCGGCGAGAAGCCGCTCTACTACGGCCGGATCGGCGACGCGCTCGTGTTCGCGTCCGAGCTGAAGGCGCTGCGCGGCTACCCGGGCTTCGACGGCGCGATCGACCGCGATGCGCTGTGCCTGTATCTGCGCCAGTCGAGCGTACCCGCGCCGCACACGATCTATCGCGGCATCCACAAGCTGCCGCCGGGCACGTATATCCAGTTCGAGCATGCGCGCGACATGCCGCGCCTGCGTGCGTACTGGACGCTCGATCAGGCAATCGAGGACGGTCGTGCGCAGCCGTTCGAGGGTAGTGCCGACGAGGCGGTCGGTCAGCTCGACGTGGTCTTGCGCCAGGCCGTCGCGCGGCAGATGGAGGCCGACGTGCCGCTCGGCGCGTTCCTGTCGGGCGGCGTCGATTCGTCGGCGATCGTCGCGCTGATGCAAGCGCAATCGGCGACGCCGGTCGACACGTTCACGATCGGCTTCCACGAAGCCGGCTATGACGAAGCCGGTTATGCGAAGGCGGTCGCGCGCCATCTCGGCACGCGCCATACCGAGCTGTACGTCACGGCCGACCATGCGCTCGACGTCGTGCCGAAGCTGCCGTCGATCTACGACGAGCCGTTTTCCGATGCGTCGCAGATCCCGACCTTTCTCGTGTCGGAGCTGACGCGCCGGCACGTGAAGGTGAGCCTGTCCGGCGACGGCGGCGACGAGCTGTTCGGCGGTTACACGCGCTACTTCCTGACGCCGCGCCTGTGGCGCAAGTTGCATCGCGTGCCGGGCGCCGTGCGCGCGCGGATCGCCGCCGCGCTGCATGCGTTGCGGCCCGATCACGCGGACCAGCTCGCGGCCGTCGCACAAGGAGCGTGGGGCGGCGTGGAGGCACGCGAATCGGCGACGCGCATCGGCGATCGCCTGCACAAGCTCGGTCACGTGATGACGGCCGAGAGCCGCATCGGGCTGTACCGGCTGCTGATGTCGTCGGTGCATCATCCCGAGCGCCTTGCGCTGTCGGGCCAGGAGCCGGCGACACCGCTCGACACCGTATCCGCATGGCCCGCGCACCTGAGCTTCGCCGAGCAGGCGATGGCGATCGACACGCTCACGTACTTGCCGACCGACATCCTCGCGAAAGTCGATCGCGCGGCGATGGCCGTGAGTCTCGAAACGCGCATGCCGTTCCTCGACCATCACGTCGTCGAATTCGCGTGGCGCGTGCCGGCGGAGGTGCGTTTGCCGGAAGGGCAGTCGAAGGCGCTGCTGCGCCGGCTGCTCGACCGGTACGTGCCGTCCGCGCTGATCGACCGGCCGAAGCAGGGTTTTTGCGCGCCCGTCGATCACTGGCTGCGCGGTTCGTTGCGTGACTGGGCCGAGGCGCTGTTGCGGCCGTCGCGGTTGCGCGAGGAGGGCTTCTTCGATGCGGCCGCGGTCGAGCGTCTGTGGCGGCAGCACCAGACCGGCCGGATGAACTGGCAGCACCAGCTGTGGACGGTGCTGATGTTTCAGGCGTGGCTGGAAGCGCAGCGCGCCGCGTAAGCGGGCACGCTGTGCGTCGTCACTGATCGAGGCAGCGCGTGCAGTGCTGCTTCGCGTCGTTCGCGTGCGGGCCGCGGCACCGCGTCGTCACGGGCCGCGCATGGCACGAAGGCGGATCGGCGGAGGCCGCCGGCGACGCTTGCCGACGGGCGCGATCGGGCGGCGTGGTCGCGACGGCATCCATCCGTCGCTGGCGTGCGGGCGGCGTGTCGCGCCCTGTGCTGTCTTCATCCGGGTTGCCCGACGTCGTCGACGCGACGTGAAGCGTGTGGTCGTTCGCCGCGTGTGCGAGGGGCGGCGCGGCGCACGCGAGCGCAACCAGGGCACACAGGCAGGCGACAACGGTTCGCGAATCACACATCTTCATGGTCGTTCCGTTCGTTCAGGGGCCGGCGGCGCGGAGGGCGCGCGGGGGCTGCGTCGATTGTAGGGACGGCAATGGTCGTGTGTCACGCCGGAATCCGTAGTCCCGGGCATGGGCGGCGGCGGCCGGCGCGGTGGCGACGAAGCGTGACGATGCGCGGACGCGGGCGTCCAAAAGCGACCGCCGCCCGGAGGCGGCGGTCGGGTCGCGACTGGCTGGCGGGCCGGGCGGCATGCAGGCCGCGCCCGACGGGCGGGCCGCGAGGCGCTGCGGAGCGGCGCAGCGCGGTGGGGGGAGTGTGGCCGGCGCGCCGCGACGGCGCGGCGCGTGGGGCGAAGCGTCAGGCGTAGTCGGCGGCCATCGCGGCCATCGCAGCCTGCGGTGCGATGCGCAGGAGCGGCGCCGCTTCGTGGCGCTCGACGTGCGTCATCGCCGCACCGAACAGCACCAGGCGATAGCCGACGGCGTAGATAGGGATGATCCGCAGGTTCTTGTCGTGATCGAGCTGCAGCTTCGAGCGGATACGCGAGATATGGGTGTCGAGCGTGCGCGACGACACGCCGAGTTCTCGGCCCCACACGGCTTCCTGGATTGCCTGCCGCGGCACGATCTTGTTCATGTTGTCGAGCAGGAATTCGACGACGTCGAATTCACGCGGCGTGACGTCAACGACTTTGTTGTCGATTTCGATCGTGCGGCGCACGAAGTTGATTTTTATGTTGTCGATGTACAGGTATTTGCAATCCATGGTGGCCCTCGCATGTCCGTAAAGGAGTGTTTGCGGGTCCTGTGCTGCAACTTTCGGGCCAGGGAGCGGATCGTCATGTGTCGACGGGGGACGGTGCCGGTGCAAGCGGCGTGGCGGCCTTGAATTTAAAAGAATTTTTAACGGGAGGCGCGGAACGGGTGGAAAAGGGGTCGGGGCGACATTGAAGGATTGTTACGTAGCATCGGTGGGCGACGTTACGGGCGTTACGTCGGGCGTAACGTGTGGGGAGAGGCGGGAATCGAGGTTGCGAAACGTTGCTGCGGCCGGATCGCGAACCCTACATCAAACCCGACAGGATCAAAGGATTTTTCATACGGATCAAGGCGTTACGAGCGATTTTTGCCGACATCGAACCCTGCATCGGCCGTGTCCAGCAAAAGAACGCCGGCCGCAAGACGTCTTCCGTCCCGCAGCCGGTGTTCCGATCCGTCGTCACGCCTTCGCGCTATCCGCCGAATCGAACGGCAGCACGTAATGCCGCTTGCCCGTCGCCGCGAAGATCGCGTTCGCGACAGCCGGCCCGACCGGTGCGACGCCCGGCTCGCCGACCCCGGTCGGCGCTTCGGCCGACGGCACGATATGCACTTCGACCTTCGGCATCTCGGCCATCCTCAGCACGTGGTAGCCGTCGAAGTTGCGCTGCTCGACCTGGCCGTCCTTCAGCGTGATCGCGCTGTGCATCACCGCGCCGAGCCCGAAGCCGATGCCGCCTTCCATCTGCGCGGCGACGATGTCCGGATTGATCGCGATCCCGCAATCGACCGCGCACACCACGCGCTCGACCTTCACCTTGCCGTCTGCATCGACCGACACCTCGGCCACCTGCGCGACATAGCTCTTGAACGCCTCGGCGACCGCGATCCCGCGCCCGCGGCCCTTCGGCAGCGGCTTGGCCGGATCCCAGCCGGCCTTCTGCGCGGCCAGGTCCAGCACCGCGCGCATGCGCGGCTCCTTCGCGAGCAGGTCGCGGCGGAACGCGTACGGATCCTTGCCGGCCGTGTGCGCGGCTTCGTCGATGAACGCCTCGACCGCGTACGCCGTGTGCGAGCTGCCGACCACGCGCCACCACAGCACGGGCAGGCCGACCTTGGTGGTGGTGAGCTCGACCGACACGTTCGGCACGGCGTATGGCAGGTTCGCCGCGCCCTCGACCGACGTCGCATCGACGCCGTTCTTCACCATGAACGCCTCGAACGGCGTGCCGGCGAGGATCGACTGCCCGACGATGCGGTGGCGCCAGCCGACCAGCTTGCCGTCGGCGGTCAGCCCCGCATCGAGCTTGTGGAAGTACATCGGCCGGTAGAAGCCGCCCTGAATGTCGTCCTCGCGCGTCCACTGCAGTTTGACGGGCTTGCCGTCCGCGCCGAGCGCTTTCGCGATCGACACGGCCTCGACCACGTAGTCCGACCACGCGTTCGCGCGCCGGCCGAAGCTGCCGCCCGCGTACAGCGTGTGGATCTGCACCTGCTCGGGCGTCAGGCCCGCCGTCCTGGCCGCGTTGGCCTGGTCGACGGTCTGGAACTGGTCGCCGGCCCAGATCTCGCAGCTGTTCGCCGTCAGCTTGACGACCGCGTCGAGCGGCTCCATCGGCGCGTGCGCGAGATACGGGAATTCGTAGGTCGCGCCGATCTTGCGTACCGCGCCGGCGATCGCCGCGTCGGCATCGCCGTCCTTGCGTGCCGATGTGCCCGGCTTGTCGGCGAGCTGCCGGTATTCGCGCATGATCTCGTCCGAGCTGCGCTTTTCGGCGTTCGTTTCGTCCCATTCGACTTTCAGCGCGTCGCGGCCCTGTTTCGCGGCCCAGAAGCCGGTTCCGACGACCGCGACGCCGCCCGGCACCTGCACGACCGACACGACGCCCGGCACGGCCTTGGCCGCCGTCGCGTCGAACGATTTCACCTTCGCGCCGAAGCGCGGCGGGCGCTGCAGCAGCGCGACGCGCATGCCGGGGAAGGTCGTGTCGAGCGTGAAATGCGCGGTGCCGTTCGATTTCGCCGACGCGTCGACGCGCGGAATCCGGTGACCGATCAGCTTGAATTCGGCCGGCTGCTTCAGCGTGACCTTGTCGGGCACGGGCAGCTTCGACGCATCGGCGACGAGCGTGCCGTACGCGGCCGTCTTGCCGCTCTTCGCATGCGTGACGACGCCATTGGCCGTCGTCAGCTCGCTGGCCGGTACCTTCCAGCGGGCTGCCGCGGCCGATACCAGCATCGCGCGGGCCTTGCTGCCCGCTTCGCGCAGTTGCTGCCACGAGTTCGACATGGCCGAGCTGCCGCCCGTCCCCTGCATCGTGCCGAACGCGAGGTTCGCGTAGCGTTTCGCGTCGGCGGGCGCGCTTTCGACGCGCACGTGCGACCAGTCGGCGTCGAGCTCCTCGGCGACGATCGTCGCGATGCCCGTATACGCGCCCTGGCCCAGCTCGACGTGCTTCGCGATGACCGTGACGGCGCCGTCGGGCGTGATGCGCAGGAACGCGTTCGGCGCGAAGTCGGCGGCGGGGGCTGTCGCCGCCAGCGCGCGGCGGCCGAGGCCGGCCCATTCGAAGCCGATGGTCAGGCTGACGGCGGCCGCGGCGCCCGCGGCCTTCAGGAACGTGCGGCGCGACGGACGCACCGAACCGGTGTTGTCGAGTTCGATCGTCATGGTCACGCTCCCAGCGTTGCAGCCGCGTCGTGGATCGCCGCCCGGATGCGGGCGTAGGTCGCACAGCGGCACAGGTTGCCGTTCATCGCGGCGTCGATGTCCGCGTCGGTCGGCTTCGGGTTCTGTTCGAGCAGCGCGGTGGCCGACATGATCTGGCCCGACTGGCAGTAGCCGCATTGCGGCACCTGCAGCTTGACCCAGGCCGTCTGCACGGCCTGCGCGGGCTTGCTCTGCAGGCCTTCGATCGTCGTGATGTGCTTGCCCGCGATGCCGGCGAGCGGCAGCACGCACGAGCGCACGGCCTGGCCTTCGAGATGCACCGTGCACGCGCCGCACTGCGCCATGCCGCAGCCGAACTTCGTGCCGGTCAGTCCCGCGTGTTCGCGAATCGCCCAGAGGACGGGCATCGACGGATCGGCGTCGAGCGTGACGTTCTTGCCGTTCAGGACAAACGAGGTAGGCATTGTGATTGTCTCCGTGGGGAAAACCCGGCATGCGCCCGGTTAGCGGGCAGTGTGCGCGAGCCGCTGGTTTTTTCGTCTACCCAATCCTGCAAATTTATTGAACAATCCTGCAAATCCCCGGCAGGCCGCAGACGGTTTCGCTATGCTCCCGCGACATGAGGAAATTGATCGAGGAAGGGTCATGGACATGACCGATATCGTGGCGTCGCGCGAATCCGGGCGGCGCGAGCTGGCGATGCTGATCGGCCGTTTCGCGCCGGCGGACGGCTCGCATTCAACGGCCGTGCCGGGCCTGATGCTGCACCGGCACACGCGGCCGGTCGATCTCGGCTGCGGCGTGTCGCGGGCCGCGCTCGTGATCGCCGCGCAGGGCGCGAAGCGCGTGATCGTGGCTGGTCACGCGTACGAGTACGACACGCAGAATTGCCTGATTACATCGATCGACTTGCCGATCCTGTCGCGCGTGACGCGCGCGTCGCCGGACGCACCCTATCTGTGCCTGTCGCTGACGCTCGATCCGCAGCGCATCGTCGAGCTCGCGGCCGAGATGCGGCTGCCCGAACCCGACGCGGGCCCCGAAGGCGAGGGGATCGCGCTCGCCGAGCTGACGCCGCCATTGCTCGATGCTGCACTGCGGCTGTTGCGGCTGCTCGATACGCCGGCCGACATTCCGGTCGTCGCGCCGCTGATCGAAAAGGAATTGCTGTACCGGCTGATGACGAGCGGGCAGGGCACGCGGCTGCGGCATATGGCGATCGCGGGCAGCCAGACGCACCGGATCGCGCGCGCGATCGAATGGATCCGCGATCACTTCGCGGAGCCGATGCGCGTCGAGTCGCTCGCGCAGGCGGTCAACATGAGCGTGTCGTCGCTGCACCATCACTTCAAGCACGTGACGACGCTGAGCCCGCTGCAGTACCAGAAGCAGTTGCGGCTGCACGAAGCGCGGCGGCTGTTGCTGCGGCAGGGCGGTGACGTCGGGTCGGTGGCCGCCGTCGTCGGCTACGAAAGCGCGTCGCAGTTCAGCCGCGAATACAGCCGGTTGTTCGGCGCGCCGCCGATGCGCGACGTCGTGCAGTTGCGGAAGAAGGAGTTGCTCGGCTGACGGCAGTACCGCTGACGCGCCACCGGCCACCGGTCATGTCACTTGGCGACCACCGTCGTCTGCAGGAACGTCGGCGCGATCCGCCAGTCCGGCACGTAATGCGCCGGCCACGCGCCGGGCGTATCGACCGCGTTGAAATACACCACGGCCTTCAGTAGCGGATAGCGCCACAGCGACCGCTGGAATTCGTCCAGCTCCTCGCGCTTGCGCGAATTCGACCCGTCGACGCCGAGCTCCGTGACCATCACCGGCAGCCCGTAGTCGGTCACCCGTTCGTACTTGGTCCGCAGGATGCTCGCGGCGGAGGCGTGGCCGCCGGCCGGCCAGATCGCGCAGCGCGGGCAGTCGAACACGGACAGGCCGACGTCGTCCACATAGCCGCGGCCCGGGAAATAGTCGTCGAGGTTCCGGTTGCCGGCCGGCGACCACACGAAGCGGATCTGGTCGGTCATCGTGCGGCAGGCGGTCACGACCCGCCGGTACGCGTCCACGTAGGCCGATGCATCGCCGATGGCCCACGGATAGCGTCCGGTGTCGGCCTCCATCTCATGGCCCCAACGCACGAACACGGGGCCCTTCAACGCGGCGAGCGCCGAGCAGGTGGCCGCGATCCGCGCGTCGTAGCGCCCGTGCGCGATATCGTCGAGCAGCGCGCCTTGCCGCGTATCGCCGGCCGCCCAGGGCTCGATGGTCAGCATCAGCGAGCGGTTGCGCGCCTGCGCGCTCCGGTAGGCATCGTCGATTTCCGCGCGGATGTCGGGCGCGTTCCACGACACGAACACATGATCGAACGCGAGATCGCGATCGGCCGCGAGCGTCTTCCCGGGATCGTATGCGCCGAGCTCGGGTTGCTTCACGGGCTCGCCCGGTACGGGCGCGACCACGGCCGGCAAGCCCGAGCGCCACATCATCGCCTGCCAGCCTTTCGGCGCGCGCAGCCCGATACCCGACAACAGCATCGCGAGCGCGAACACGAACAGCGCGTTGCGTACCGGCAGGCGGCTGAAGAACATCTGCCTGAACGCCGACGCGTCGAGCCCTTGCTCCCGGCCGTGATTCACCGCGATGACGGCCGCGATCGCGAGATACAGGATGCTCGTCAGCGTCGAGAACAGATAGAAGCCGGCGGCGTTGCGCGGATTCTCGACCGTGACGACGGGCAGGCTGCAGAACAGCGAGATCAGCAGATACGGCGCGACCACGCGCAGCGGCGCGTCCTGTTCGATCGTGCCGCCCTTCGGCGTGACCTTGAATGGAAATTCCTTGCCGCGCACGCAGTCGAACACCGCCGACGCGCAGCCGAGCACGACCCACGGCCAGCGCGCGAACACGAACGACAGTCCTTCCCACGACAGCAGCTTCGTATTCAGCGGGCGGCACGACTGGGTCGAATGCGTGGCCCAGGTCACGACGCACAGGATCAGCACGGTCAGCGGCAGCGAGTAGGTGAGGTACGTGAGGTAGTCGACGTGCGCCCATACGCGTCCGGTGAGCAGCGCGACGACCGGAATCACGACGCTGCCGGCCATCGCGAGCGCGCACAGCGGGTACCACAGCTGGCAGAACAGGAACTGCGCCTTCAGCTTCAGCGGCAGCCCCATGAAATAGTGGCGCGTGTAGCGCAGCATGATGATCATCACGCTCTTGGACCACTGGAATTCCTGCGTGGCCAGGTCGCCGAACGTGCGCGGCCCTTCGCCGTTCGCGATCGCGTTCAGCGCATGCATGCCGCGCCAGCCCTTCGAATTGAAGATCATCGTGGTCGAGTGATCCTCGGCGAGTTCGGGCCCGAGCCCGCCGATTTCGCGCAGCGCGCGGCAGCGCACCGCATAGTGCGAGCCGATGCACAGCGGCGCGAGGCCGCCCGCATAGCCGGCCTGCATCGTGCCGTGCAGCGGCCCCTCGACGTTCACGCGTCCGCGTGCGCTCCAGCTCGCGGACGCGTTGCTGTCGCAGATGCTCGGCGCCGACACGTAGCCGACTTCCGGATCGATGAACGGCCGCAGCATCTCCTCGAGATAGGTCCGGGTCGGCACGTGATCGGCATCGAGCTGCGACACGAAATCGTAGTTGTCGTAGCCGACCATGTCGTAGAAGTACGCGAGATTGCCTTCCTTGCACTTGGTGCGGCGCGGCCAGCTTGCGCGGTGGTACGCGGCAATGCCGCGCCGCGTCGACACGAATACGCCGTGCTCGCGGCACCAGTCGAGCGTCTCGGGCGACGGGTCTTCATCGGCGAGCCAGGTATCGTGCGGGTAGGTCTGGTCGAGCATCGCGAGCAGCGTCGTGCGGACGATGTCGAACGGCTCGGACGGCGCCTTGGTGACGACCATCGCGACGCGCCAGTCGCGCGGCACCGGCAGCGCGGGGTTCGGCACGACCGCCGAACGGATGATGAAGATGAAGTAGCCGGGAATGAAGGTGGTCCAGAACAGCACGAAGCAGTTGACGCCGAAGCGGAATGCGTCGACATAGTGCTCGTCGCGCAACCACCAGCGCCAGAAGATGCCCAGCGCGACGAACCAGCACAGCGCGAGGATATGGAAGACGATTTTGGTCCCGCTGTCCATCAACGGGACGAGAAGCGGGACGTCCGCGTGCAGCGATGCGGCGCGATCCACTTCCGGGGCGGTGGTGTCGGCCGTATCCGGCGCAGGGCCGCCGGCAAGCGACGCAACCAGCTTCTTCATGGTGTTCTCCCGTCAAGGTCAGACCATCAGTCTTGAAGCAGGCCGCGCTGCGGCCGGATGTCCCCGCTCAGGTGCTGGTGTTCCGGTGCCGGGTTGGCCGGCGTACGTTCGCCGCACGAGCGGCCCACGCGTTCGTAACGTCGAAAGCCGCTGTCGACGGCCAGCCGTTCGCTGAACAGGTTGCGCATGTCGAGCATCACGGGATCGGCCATGTGATCCGCGAGGTCGGCGAGATCGAGTGCCTCGAACGCTTTCCATTCGGTCATCACGACGACCGCGTCCGCGCTGCGCACCGCGTCGATCGCGGAGCCCTCCATGAACACCTGCGGCAGCAGCCGCGACGCCTCGTGCGGACGCGCCGGGTCGTATGCGCGGATATGCGCGCCCGCGCCGACGAGCAACTGGATCACGTCGATGCTCGGGCTTTCGCGCACGTCGTCGGTCTGGCCTTTGAACGTGAGGCCGAGCACCGCGATGCGCTTGTCCTTGATCGAGCCGCCGCACGCCTTCTCGATCCGGCGCAGGATCTGTTCCTTGCGCAGCGCGTTCGATTCGATCGCCGCGCTGACGATGCGCAGCGGTACCGCATGTTCGGAAGCTGTCGCTTTCAGCGCACGCGTGTCCTTCGGGAAGCACGAGCCGCCCCAGCCGGGGCCGGCCTTCAGGAACGACGCGCCGATGCGGCGGTCGAGGCCCATGCCGTTCGCGACCAGTTCGACATCGGCGCCCACTGCTTCGCACAGGTCCGAGATCTCGTTGATGTAGCTGATCTTCACCGCGAGGAACGCATTCGCCGCGTATTTCACGAGTTCGGCCGTTTCGATCTCGGTCGCGAGCACGAGATGGCCGGTCGCTTCCAGCGGCGCATAGATGGCTTTCATGATCTCGATCGCACGCGGATGCTCGGCGCCGAACACGACGCGATCCGGATGCATGAAATCGTCGATCGCCGAGCCTTCGCGCAGGAACTCCGGATTCGACGCGATCGCCGCGTCGACGCCGTCCGGCGCGCAGCGTTCGACGATCTGCTTGACGATCCGGTTGGTGCCGACCGGCACCGTCGACTTCGTGACGACGACTGCGAAACCGGTCAGGTTCGACGCGATCTCCCGCGCGGCCGCCTCGACGTACTGCAGGTCCGCCTGGTCGGTGCCCGGCAGCGTCGGCGTGCCGACCGCGATGAATACCGCGTCGCGATCGCGCACGCTTGCCGCGAGGTCGCTGCTGAAGCGCAGCGTGCCGCGTTCGACGCTGCGTGCGACGACGGCGTCGAGGCCCGGTTCGTAGATCGGCATGCGGCCTTCGTGCAACGCGTCGATCTTGCCGCGATTGTTGTCGATGCAGACGACGTCATGCCCGAGATCCGCAAAGCACGCGCCGCTGACCAGCCCGACGTAGCCCGTGCCGACGATGGCGATCCGTACCTTCATGGTGATTCCCCTGCGTGGCGTTCAAGGAAACTGGCTCACTTGCCGGATGCGAATTGCAGTTCTTTCTGAAACCATGCCGCGGCGTGTTCGACCATCGGTTCGATCGCGGTGAAACGCGGCCGCCAGCCGAACACGAGTGCGGCTTTCGTGGCATCGGCGTACAACGCGGGCGGGTCGCCCGGGCGGCGCGCGGCCGTCACCGTCGGCACGCGGCGGCCCGTCACGGCTTCGACGGCGCGCAGCGCGTCGAGCACCGACGTTCCTTTGCCGGTACCGAGATTCAGCGCGACGCTGTGGCCGCCGCCGCACAGATAGGCGGTCGCCTTCACGTGCGCATCGGCGAGGTCGCTCACGTGCACGTAGTCGCGAATCGCCGAGCCGTCGGGCGTCGGGTAGTCGGTGCCCATCACCTGGAATGCATTGCCGGTGCCGAGTGCCGCGCGGATCGCGAGCGGCAGCGCGTGCGTTTCCGGTTCGTGGCATTCGCCGATCATGCCGTCCGGGTCCGCGCCCGCCGCGTTGAAGTAGCGCAGCGCGACCCACTTCAATCCGTACGCGCGCTCGAAATCGGCGGCCATCCGTTCCATCGCGTACTTGGAGAAGCCGTACGGATTGATCGGCAGCTGCGGCGTGCGTTCCGAGATCGGCAGCAGGTCCGGAATGCCGTACGTCGCGCACGACGACGACATCACGATCCGGCCGACGCCGGCCGCGCGCATCGCGCTCAGCAGCGTGCAGGTGCCCGTGACGTTGACCGTGTAATAGCGGTCGGGCGCGAGCACCGATTCGCCGACATAGGCGAGCGCGGCGAAATGGATCACGACGTCGGGCCGATGCGTGGCGAACGCGTTCGACAGCGCGTCGCGGTCGAGAATGTCGGCCGCGACGAGCGGCCCCCATCGCACCGCGTCGCGATGGCCAGTCGACAGATTGTCGTAGGCGACCGGCTCATGTCCCGCTGCCGCGAGCGCCTTGCAGGTATGGCTGCCGATATAGCCCGCTCCGCCTGTCACGAGCACTTTCATGCCGTGGCCCCGGTCATGCGCAGCACCGGCTCGAGCCACAGCTCCCGGCTGAAATAGTCGACGGTCCGGCGCAGGCCTTCATCGAGATCGACGGCCGGCCGCCAGCCGAGCTCGGCCGACGCGATCGAGATGTCGGGCCGGCGCTGGTGCGGATCGTCGATCGGTAGCGGCCGGAACACGAGCTCCGACTTCGAGCCCGTCATCGCGAGCACTTTCTCCGCGAGCTCGATCATCGTGAATTCGCCGGGGTTGCCGATGTTGACCGGCGTGCCGACGTTGCGCTCGGCGCGCATCAGGCAGAAGAAGCCGTCGATCAGGTCGCTGGCGAAGCAGAACGAACGCGTCTGCCGGCCGTCGCCGTAGATTTCGAGCGGCGCGCCGTTGAGTGCGCCGACGATGAAGTTCGACACGACGCGGCCGTCGCGCGGCGACATCCGCGGGCCGTAGGTGTTGAAGATGCGCGCGACGCGCACGTCGATGTCGTGCGTGCGGTAGTAGTCGTAACACAGCGCCTCGGCCGCGCGCTTGCCTTCGTCGTAGCACGCACGCGGGCCGATCGTGTTCACGTTGCCGCGATAGGTTTCCGTCTGCGGGTGCACGCCCGGGTCGCCGTAGATCTCGCTGGTCGATGCCTGGAACACGCGCGCGCCGGTCTTGCGCGCAAGCGCGAGGCAGTGGTTCATGCCGAGCACGTTCGTCAACATCGTATGGACGGGATCGATCTGGTAGGTGGGCGGCGATGCCGCGCACGCGAGATTCCAGATTTCGTCCACCTGCAGTTGCGGCAGGCCGAGCGAGACGTCGCCCTTCACGAACTCGAAGCGGCCGGACGCTTTCAGGTCGGCGACGTTGAGCTTGCGTCCCGTCAGCAGGCTGTCGATGCACGTGACGGATGCGCCTTCCATGACCAGGCGCTCGCAGACGTAGCTGCCGAGGAAGCCGGCGCCGCCCGTCACGAGGACGCGCTGACCGGCGCGCGTCTCGAGCGCGACCCTGTCATTCATGGCTTTCTCCTTCGTCGTTCAGCTCCGGGAACCCCACGTCGATCTGCTCGACGGCGGCGCGCGCGCGTTCCATCCCGCTGCACGGGTAGCGTGTCGGCAAGCGCCGGTTCGCATGTGCTGAGGTCGACGAAGCGCCGCGACAGGCGCTTCGATTGCGTTGACTGCCACGTTGATGCTTGAACGACGCAAGCGTCGCTCGATCGGTGGTGATCTTCATCGCCTTTTCCCCGATACGCTGATTGGCGAGCAGACCGCCGCCCGTGATCTTGTGCCCTGGCGTGCTGCTCGGTGAGAGCCGGAGATCAGGCAATCGGCATGCCATGAACGATGCCGTCGCGATGCGCGGGAGGCGTGGCGGCGCGATTGCCGCGCGACAGGCGCGCTTTTGTTTCATGCGTGTATCGTGGGGACAGGAAAGCGGGCCGGCTCATTGCCGGATCGATACGATTCGATACGACGAAACGCACGATAAATCAGGCTTTTGCGGGAATGGCTTCATCAAAAATGTGTTGAATTTGAATGTTTCATCAATGAGAAATGCATCGATAACGGATTTAAGACGTTTCTCGGATGCGCAGCCCATCGGATGATTCGGTGCATGAAAGGCAGGGTGAATGAAAGCGGAAAAGGGTGGGTGGAGTCCGGGTGAGGTCGCACGTTTTCATTTGTTTTAATGATTACGCGAGTACGAAAGTCTTATTTTTTGGTCGATTTCGACGCTCGCTCGGCATGTGATCGCGTCGGTATTTTCACGGATGAATCAAATTCGTTTCGGTCATCAGGGGAAACGCGGGTCGACGACTGGTCGGAGGCTGCTGTGTCGGGCCATCAGCACCCGATATCGGGCGAATCGATTCTCGTTTGTGGTGGGGCGGGAGGGGGGCGCACATGCCGCAATCCACGGTTCGCAAGCGGAAATGGCCGCGCCGCCCGCCCTGTACGGCCGTGCGCTTCTCAAGTTTGAAACACCCGTTCATCTGGCCATCCGGTGCCGGCCTGCGAGCCGGATTCGTCCGTCTAATCCGGCTATTGCTTCGCGGCGCTCAACGATCGCGGAGGGTGCCAAACCGTTGTTGCGATACATTCCTGAAACAAAAAATGTCGATCCCGGCGCTGCGGGCCGCCGTGGCGGCCGTTTGCCGTGCGCAATATGCGGTGGAATATCACGTGGCACGCTGCTTGCGGTATTGGACGCACCGGCGGGCGGCCGACACGAAGTAACGAAGAGGTGGGGCGGCCAACTCGTCAATAAGCAGTCGGGGAAACGGCGATGAAGACCATAAGCAGTAGCTTGATCGGCGCGTACTTTGCGCATCAGTGGGGGAGTCGGAAAGATCGGGGAGTCGCTCGCGACGCTGTGCCAGCTTCGCGGGCTGCTCCGTACCGGTTTCTTGCCCGCCGCGCGCTTCGCGTGCTGGCGCGGTTGTCGCGCCGCACGACAGTCGGGCGACAGCGGGGCTCGCTTTCATGCAGTTCACCCGGATGGATCAGGCTGTTCGTGCCGGACAGCGTGATGCCGATTCGTTCTCGACCGTGCAGGGTTGCTTCGATCGCGCCAGGCCCATGCCGGCGCCGGCCGGATTAGATCGAACGCGCGTCGGCCGGATTATCCGGAAGACCTTTCGTCGACAGTTCAGGGAGAAGCCATGCCACCTGGCTGCAATGCAGGCCCGTTGTCGCCCGGGTAAAGGGTGCATTTTCAACGGCGCTGCATTTTGCGGTGGTTAATGTATTCGCGAAATTTCGATTCCGGAATGGCATGCCGTGTGCCGGCATGCCGTCCGGCGGGGTGTCGAATATCGCGGGCCGGAAAGGTGCGCGCACCGTTCCGGTTTATCAAACAATGGTGTTTTCGCCATAAGGCGAATGTTCACAAAAATAATCGAAAACACCTATCAAAAAAGTTTGGATAACGAAAAATCACGAAGCTAAGCTTCGTCTGGAAAAAATCACAAAGAACCTGAATTGAAAAGGCAACAGGCTTTTCTTAATTGGATAGTGATCCTTATTTTTTGAGGATTGCTCAAGTCAGGAAGGTTGATGGCGTGCGATCTTCCTGACTCACTCCGTTCACGCCGTTTTGGAGTCGACCATGAAGAAGCTTCTGATTGCAGCAGCAGTTCTGGCGGTTTCGGGTGCAGCGTTCGCTGGCAGCGGCACGGTATCGACCAGCAATTCGTCGAGCGGCGGTTCGACGATGGCCGGGGTCGTCGGGTTCGGCGTTTTCGGCGCGACCGATTCCGGTGCAGCGCTCGGTGCAGCTGGCGCAACGGCCGGCCATGGCAGCAGCGGCTCGGTCTCGTACACGAACCACACCAACACCTCGCAAGTGGGCGGCTTCGGCTTCGGCGGCGCACAGGCTGGTGGCAACAGCGGCGCGAATGCCGGCTCGATCGGCTGGACGACGCACTACTAAGCGGCGGAGCGTAGCGTTCGTCAATGGCTGGCGGTACGGACGCCGGGTTTCGCTCGATGGGGGGCAGGCCCGGCTCCGCCACCGCCGAACTTACTCACAGCAAGGAATTGCTATGAAAGCCAACGTCATATTTGCGACAGCGCTCACCGTCTTATCGTCGGCTGCATTGGCAGCGGGTTCGTCCACGACCAACCAGACGCAATCCGTTGCGGCTGGTGTTTCAGGGTCGGTGCTGGTCGGTTCCGGCAGCTATACCAGCAATTCGACTTCGACGGCGGGCGCGAATGCAGGCAGTACCGTGACACCCGCTGGTTCCGCCGGCACGGCATCCGCCTTCCACAACTCGACTTCGACGGCCAGCGGTTCGGGCACGAACGGAGGCGCGTTTGCGGCAGGCGGCGGTATCGGTGCCGCAGGCTCGTACGGTGGAAACAGCAGCACGAACGAGAACGCGAATGCGCTATCGGGAGGGGTAACCGCCACGATCGTACTCGGCGCGAACCACTATACGGCTGCGGGCGGAAACGACCAGGGCATTGCCAACGCGGGTGCCGCTGGCCTGACGGGCAGTGGCGGTTCGGGCGCGATTGCGGGCTCGGATCACTTCAACTCGTCGACCGTGTGGAGTACCGGTCCGGCCGGCTCGCCGTCCGCGGCGGGCGGAAGCCAGGGCAGTTCGAGCGCGACCGGAAGCAGTCATTAGTCAGGTGTGGGGGGACCAGTTTCCCAGCGACGCTGGTCTCTTTTCCCCACATTGTTGTCACGTAAGGAGTTGGCATGAAGCAGAAACTGATTGCCGCCGCTCTGATGCTCGCGTCTCTGACGGCGTATGGCGCTGACCGTATTGCCAACGACGTGCAATCGAATTTGCAGACGTCAAACAACCCTGACCAGACAACCAAACCGTCAGAACAACAAACGCTTTCTTCGGGAAGTGCCATCGGCGGACCTGACGCCCAGCAGTGGCAGGGCATGTCGGCCGGCTCATGGTCCCAGCTGGGCAACGGCTGGAAACAGTTCGGGGAAGCAGGCAAAGCTGAAGGGAATCAGGGGAATTAGTACGGTTGCCTGGGTGGGAGGTCAAACCTCGTCCGGAGAGTGAAATGAACAGCAACAGGATCAAGGTGGCATGCGCAGCGATGTTCGCGATGACCACGATTGGCGCCCAGGCGCAAACCGCCGATTCGACTTCGAGCGCGCAGTCGTCGACGTCGTCGACGGCGATCAGCCAGGGCGGCGGCTCGAGCATGAACTCGAACACCACGAGCTCGCGCGGCGGGAACGCCACCAGCTCCAGCGGGGTTCGCAGCAGCGGCAATTCGAGCGTGAACGTGAACGTGACGATGCCGTCCAGCACGAGCGGCGGCACGAGCGTGACGCCGCAGTCGCTGCAGTCGTCCGGCGCGCCCGGCACCAACCCGTACAACACCCAGTCGGCGGAAAACGTCAATTACTCCGGGACGCAGACGATCAAGACGAACCCCGCGATCCAGGCGCCGGGCCTCACGACCACGCTGTCCGATACCTGCATGGGATCGGTGAGCGTCGGCGTGTCGTTCCCGGGGTTCGGCGCGACGGGCGGCACGACACTGGTCGACCAGGCCTGCGTCCGGCGTCTCGATGCGCGTGAATTCCGTGCGATGGGCCTGACCGACGTGGCGCTTGCGCTGCTCTGCCAGAGCGACGCGAACCGGCGTGCGGTGGAAGCGACCGGGCACCTGTGCCCGGGCACGACCGCGCCGCTCGCCCGTTCGAACGTGGCGCCGAGCGCAGAAGCGACCGTCGCCGACGACGTGAAGTATCACGATCCGATCGTGCGCGACCGCATGGGCCTGCCGCCGCTGGGCGCTGCCGCGCCGGCACCGGCGCAGCCCCGCCCGGTGGCGACGACCTCGGTGCAGGCGGCACCCGTGTCGGTGCCGGTACCGGTGCCCGTGCCGTCGATGGCGCCGATTGCGGCCGCACCGGCTGTTGCAGCACCGGCGGTTGCAGCTGCCGCACCGGCAGTGGCGACACCTGCAGTGGCGGCCGCGCCGGCTGTTGCAGCACCCGCCGTTGCAGCCGCGGCACCGGCCGCAGCCGCAGCGCCCGCGGTGGCCGCCGCGCCCGCTGTCGCCGCCGCACCCGCAGCGTCGGTCGTACCGGCGGCCGCGATCGCAGCCGTACCGGCTGCCGCCGTGATCGCCGCACCGGCAGTGGCGGACAAGGCATCGCCGGTGCCTGCCGCGCCGGTTGCCGACACGAAGGCACCCGAGCCTGTGCAGCCCGTGGCCGACAAGGCACCGGAGCCCGTACCGGCGGTTGCCGACAAGGCACCGGAGCCCGCACCCGCGGTTGCCGACAAGGCCGCCGAACCCGCACCGGCGGTTGCCGACACGGCGCCCGAACCTGCACCGGCAGTTGCCGACAAGGCGCCCGAGCCCGTGCAGCCCGTCGCCGACAAGGCGCCGGAGCCGATCCCGGCAGCGTCCGACAACGCCGCGCAGGCCGCTGCCGCGCCCGCTGCCGACACGACGCCGGCTGCTGCCGTCGTCGCGGCGCCCGCAGCCGAGACCGCGATGCCCGCCCCGGCAGCCGATGCGAAGGCCGCCGAGCCGGCTCCGGTCGCCGCGGAAGCGCCCGCGCCGGAAGCCGCGCAGCCTGCCGTCGCCGCTGCGCCGGCCGACCAGCCGAGCGCCGACGCGAAGGTGCCGGACGAGGCCGCTGCGCAGCCCGCCGACATGCCGGCGTTGTCCGATCCGGCGCAAGGATTGCCGCCGGCTTCGGTCGACCAGCAGGCCGCTCCGGTTGCCCCGGTCGTGCCGGCTCCGGCTGTCATCTCGACGAGCACGTCGTCGTAAGTACGCGGGTCGGACTCCCGTGCGACCGGCACGCCGGCCGCACGGGCGTCGTTCGGACCCGATGCCCGACGGTCGTTTCCTGTTTGACGGGTGTTGGTCCCATCCCCGAGGTCAACACCTCTTTTTGCCCGACGAGGATGCAAGGAGGCCTCAATCATGAGGATCTTTTTGGTCGCTCTGTTGTTGTACAGCGCGCAAGCCGCCGCGCAGGCGGTATTTCAGAACCCGGCGGTCTTCGTGATCCTGGGCGAGCAGACCGCCGCGAACGCCGTGAGCGTCGAGCAGGCGCTGACGACGCTCGGTCGTGCCGACAACACGGCATGCGCGCCGATGATGATGATCGGCGATCCGCAGATGATCTACATGATGCCGGAGGAGGGTCACGCGCCGTCGTGGCAATCGCCGGTGTACGGCCGTGGTGCGCCGTTCGAAGCGCAGAACGGGCCGACGCCGACCGGCAAGACGATCGGCGCGATGCAGCATGCCGAGGACATGCAGACGCAGCCATGGAGCGACGGCAGCGCGATCACGCAGAAGATCGCCGGCGAGTCGAGCGTGACGGCGGCGGATCGGGTGAGCGGGTGGCAGCGCAACGGGCTCAACTCGATCGAGACGGCCCGTGCGACGGAAGTCACGGTGAACGGCAAGACCTACCGCGCCTATCGTGACGACCTCAACGGTTCCACGAAGCCGGTCGTCGAGCCGCAAATCTACACACAGCGCGTCGTTTTCTGCCGATAACGAAACGCCAATCCGAGGACGGCCCGGCGCCGCGCTGCGGGACCACGACGTCCCGCCCTGCGCGATCCGGCGACGGCCGTTTCGACAACCAACCCAAGCGACGAGGCCATCGTGAACTATTGCTGCCAGATCAGGGTATCGGGCCCGCAGGATCTCGAACGCGACGCGGGAACGGCGCCATTCGTCGCCGTCCGGCGCAACCATGTCGTACCGTCGCGGCCGCTCGTCTACCTGTCGCAGCAGCCCGATGCCGCGCTCGTCGACTGTCTCGCGTCGCGTGGCTGGGACGTGTGGCGCGCGAAAACCGTTGCGGACGCACTGAATCTCGTCAGGGCGAACCGTCCGCATGCGGGCATCGTCGATTTCGGCGGCTTCGCGTCGCCCGACGTCATGTCGTTCGAGGCGCTGCTGCGCGACCCGCGCGTCGGCTGGGTCGCGCTCGCCGACGACGAGCGGCTGCGGGATCTCGCCATCGCGCGCCTGATTCGCCACTGCTGCTTCGACTACGTGCGCAACGCGACCGCGTACACGACGATCGGCTATCTGGTCGGCCATGCATACGGGATGCTGAAGCTCGCGGACGGCAGCCCGGACGCCGATGCGGCGCCGCCCGGCGGCACGATGATCGGCTCGTGCAACGCGATGCGCCGGCTGTTCGCGACGATCCGCAAGGTCGCGAACACGGATGCCACCGTCTTCATCGCCGGCGAATCCGGCACCGGCAAGGAGCTGACGGCGGCAGCGATCCACCAGCAGTCGTTGCGCGCCGAGGCGCCGTTCGTCGCCGTGAACTGCGCGGCCATTCCGTCGACGCTGCTGCAGGCCGAACTGTTCGGCCACGAGCGCGGCGCGTTCACGGGCGCGCACCAGCGCAAGATCGGCCGGATCGAGGCCGCGCACGGCGGCACGCTGTTTCTCGATGAAATCGGCGACATGCCGTTCGAAAGCCAGGCAAGCCTGCTGCGCTTCCTGCAGGAAGGCACGATCGAGCGCCTCGGCGGGCACGCGTCGATTCCGGTGGACGTGCGGATCGTGTCGGCGACTCACGTCGATCTCGAGGCCGCGATGCAGGCGGGGCGGTTCCGTGCCGACCTGTACTACCGCCTGTGCGTGCTGCGCATCGACGAGCCGCCGCTGCGCGTGCGCGGCCGCGACATCATGCTGCTCGCCGACCACGTGCTGCGGCGCTATCGCGGCGACAGTTCGCACCGGATTCGCGGCTTCATGCCGTGCGCGATCGAAGCGATCCACAACTATCCGTGGCCCGGCAACGTGCGCGAGCTGATCAACCGGATCCGGTTCGCGGTCGTGATGACGAACGGCCCGATGATCTCGGCCGCCGATCTCGAACTGCAGCAGTACACGTCTCGGCAGCCGCCGACGCTCGCGGAAGCGCGCCGGCAGGCCGAGCGGCACGCGATCGAGGAAACGCTGCTGCGGCACCGCCACCAGCACGCGGACGTGGCCGCCGAGCTGGGCATTTCGCGCGCGACGCTGTATCGGCTGATGACCGCACACGGGCTGCACGGCTGACGCGCCGCGGCGCAGCCAGCCGCTCAAGACCGCGCGACGGCGGCCGTTAAGACAGGCAACGGCCCGTCCGGACCGCCGGCGCAGCGATGCGCGCGCGGCCGGCACGCGGCGCATCACGCTTATCCGAGGTTACCGTGGCAGAGTGCAGTCACTGCGGCAGGACGTTCCTGGTCGGCGGGCGGTCGATCGACGGCCGCCGCTATTGCCGTCCGGCGTGCGCCCGGGCGCATGCGATCGTCGTCGAGGCAGAACGGGTGCCCGACGCGAAAGTCTGGGAGTACGTGCACGACTGGCGTTACGGACCATGCCCGATCTGCCGTCGCGACGACCGGCCGGTCGATGTCCATGCGTCGCATCGCGTCGTGTCGTTGCTGTTCGTCACGCGCTGGGCGACGCGACGCCATGTGTGCTGCCGGCGTTGCGGCCGCCGGAAGCAGGCGGTCGCGCTGCTGGCGTCGGCCGCGTTCGGCTGGTGGGGGCTGCCGTGGGGCCTCGTGCTGACGCCGATCCAGCTTGCGCGCAACGCGCTCGGGCTGGCCGCGCGCGATCCGGAGGTCGCGACGCAACAGTTCGAGCAGCTCGTGCGACGCAAGCTGGCGGCGCGCCGGCTGCGGCGCGCGAGGCAGGGCGTCAGCGCCTGAGCGCGCGGCCCGGCGCGCAGCGCGCGATCAGGAGGCCGGCCGCTCGAAGCCCGATGCGACCCAGCGCTCGGCGCTGGCCTTGTTGAGCTTGAACCCGGCCGACACCTTCGCTTCGGCCAGCAGCTCGCCGTACGGATCGAAGGCCTTGAGCTGCGCGTACGGCTCGAACTCGTCCGGCACGATGTCGAGCGTCACCGACACATCCTGGTCGTCGTCGCCCTGAACCGTCACTTCCTTGTGCAGCATCGCGCGCCGCTGCTGCTCGTGCCGCATCAGCACCTCGGTCGCGGTCTTCACGAGCGTGCGGAACGCGTTCGCGTCCATCGGTTTCGGGTTCTTCTTGTCGCGGCCCATGGTCCACGGCCCGACGAGCGCGGGCTCGGACTCGCCGTCCTTGATCATCTCGACGGCCCAGCCGTCGTCGTCTTCGTTCTTGATGATGCGGGCCGTCCAGCCGTTGTCGCGCCAGAGGCCGTCTTCGTGGATGGAGGTGTCGTCGGATTGCAGGTCGGATTCGGTCATGGGGAAAGCGGGGAAGTACGGGCAGCCGGCGGATGGGCAGCCGGGAGCAGGGCGGTGGCGCGCGGCCGGCATCGGCGCGTCGCTCGCCGCCGGTGGCCCGGCGCGGCATGCAAAGGGTGCAATTTTACCTGCTGGCCGGCCGAGTGGCCCGCACGGCCCGCCACGTTGGCCATCCGGCCGATGCCTGCCGATGCCGGCTGCCATGTGTCGGGCGCTCGAACCGGCGCAAATATCAAACTCGTATTACGTCCCGGACGGCCGATCCCGATACCGTCCGATATCCCGTCCGCGCGCGGCTTCATAGAATCGACGTTCAGGCTAAAAATAGCCTGAACGTCCTTTCAACGCCAAACCGGCCATGCGCGTTCGCGTCGCGTGGCTGGCGAACCACCTGGAACTGCGCATGAGGAAATTCAATGTTCGTATCGTCTTCGCGTACGACTGGCCGTTGACGCTGGCCGGCATCGAGCAGGTCGCCGGCAGCGGCGGTGCGATCGAGCTCGTTGCGGTCTACCGGAGTGTGGCCGAACTGGTCGCGTCGTTCGGCAGTGTCGACTGCGATGTCGTGCTGGTCGACTATGCGGTTCGCGGAGACGCGCAGATGGACGGCCTCGCGCTGTTCGACTGGCTGCGGCGCACGCGTCCGAACGTCGGGATCGTCGCGCTGGTCGCGAACGAGAATCCACTGATCTTCGGGTCGATCCTCGCGGCCGGCAGCGTGAGCATCGTCAGCAAGTTCGACGAGGTCGGCCATATCGTCACGGCCATTCATTCGAGCTACAGCGGCGGGCGTTACCTGTCGCCGCTCGTCAGGCGCGCGGTCGACGCATGCGCCGACCGCGGCGAGGCGCCCGCGAAGCTGACGGCGCGCGAGATCGAGGTCATTCGCCTGTATCTGTCGGGGGTGCCGATCAAGACGATCGCGCACCGTCTGAGCAAGGGCAAGCAGACGGTCAGTGCGCAGAAGATCAGCGCGATGAAGAAGCTCGGCGCGAACAACGACGTCGAGCTGATCCAGCGGGCGGCGGGGCTGGGGCTCGGTGGGGCGTCGGGCATGTCGAGGGACGCTTGCTGAACAGCGCGCGATCACATATTGAGTCGGAGTGCGAATAAATATCGTACTCATCCTATAGACAACGAAATTCTTGCCGGCAACTGTCTATGGTCCGTCGACGTACAGGGTGTCCGAGTCTATGACCCAAAAGGAACATGCCCAATGTCCGTATTTCCTTCCTTCATTCATCAATCAAGCTTTACGCAATGGTGCAGCAACTCCATACGTTGCCGACCGATGTGCCCGGCGTGTTTGATCCGACGTACAAAGGCAACATGCAAATGATCTGCACGCATGCCGCGTTCATTTGCACCTACCTTTCTCCACTTGATGCGGTCATGGGTTCCCGAGCGCTCACGCGCAACGACGGCCATTTTTGGCCGATCGACTTTCGGCAAGTCGATACCCGTCATTTCATCGAGCGGCAAGGCCGATTGTCAGTCGCGGTGAAATCCGCGAAGCGACACATTTTCACGACACCATGTCTTCCACTGACGACAAATACACCATCACACCGCTTCTGGCGCCTTGGGGCCGGTCGAATCCTGACTTGGCAATTAACAACGCCGATAGCATTGCGGGGTACGTTGTCGATGGTGATTACTAAATTCGCAGTTGCCGCCGCGCTCGCGTTGACCTGCGTACAAGCATTCGCCGCATGTGACGGCGCATCGAACATGCCCGCCCACTACATCGATATTGTGTTCGATACGGATTCGAGCGCAATTTCGCCGGCCGAGCTATCACGGTTGTCCGAATGGTCGATCGACCTGCACAAGCGCTTTCCGATCATCGATACCGTGTGGTTGAACGGGTTGGCCGAACGGACCGAACATGACGCACAACAGCTTGCGACGCGACGAGCCGAAAGCGTGATGTCGGTCTTGGATCAATATTCGATCCACGGCGAGAATCGCGCCTTGGCCGGCAAGATCTTCAAGCCGGACAAGTTTGGTCAATCCGGGCGACGCGTCGAGGTCAACGTTAGTCCGGGGTGCCCGAATCACTGCTGCCCGAACCTGAATCCCGTACCGAAGACGCAGTGACCTACCACGGGACACGACGTGTAGACACGAGGACATCCCGATCGATGCCGATCGAGCGTGCGGGCCAGGCGCAGGAAAACCGGGCCCGCACGCTTTCAAGGCCTACGTCGGCAACGCAAACCGCGTCACAGCATCCCGCAGCGCCTCGGCCTGATCGCGCAACGAATGCGCGGCGGCCGCGGCCTCTTCGACGAGCGCCGCGTTCTGCTGCGTGACCTGGTCCATCTCGCCCACCGCGCGATTGACCTGCTCGATCCCGGCGCTCTGTTCGCGCGACGCGTGGCTGATCTCGTCGAGGATCTCGTTCACGCGCCGCACCGACTGCACGATCTCGGCCATCGTCTCGCCCGCATTCGTGACGAGCGCCGCACCTTGCTCGACGGTCTCGTTCGACGACACGATCAGCGTCTTGATCTCCTTCGCGGCCGTCGCCGAGCGTTGCGCGAGCGAGCGTACCTCGGCCGCGACCACCGCGAAGCCGCGGCCCTGTTCACCCGCCCGCGCGGCTTCGACGGCCGCATTCAGTGCGAGGATGTTGGTCTGGAACGCGATCCCGTCGATCACGCCGATGATGTCGCCGATCTTGTGCGAGCGGTCGGTGATCTCGTTCATCGTGCGCACGACGTCGTCGACCACCGCGCTGCCGCGCGTCGCCACCTGCGCGGCCTGGTCGGCGAGTGAGGCCGCCTGCGCGGCGCTGTCCGCGTTCTGCTTCACGTTCGCGGTCATCTGGTCCATGCTCGACGCGGTCTGCACGAGCGCCGCCGCCTGTTCCTCGGTGCGCTGCGACAGGTCGGTGTTGCCGGACGCGATCTCGCTCGCGCCGACGTTGATGTTCTCGGTGCCCATCCGCACGCGCGACACCATGTCGATCAGCCCGCCCTGCATCGTGTGCAGTGCATGCAGCAGGCTGCCGCGATCGTCTTGCTTCACGGTGACGCGCGCGGTCAGGTCACCCTGCGCGATGCGCTGCGCGGCGTCGAGCGCCACTTCCAGCTCGCCGCCGAGGTTGGCGCGTACGCTTTTCAGCACCATCACCATCACGGCGGTCGCGATCCCGCCGAGCACGGTCGTCATCGCGAGCCAGCGGCCGATGCTCTCGAGCACGGCCGAGCGCACGTCGTTCATGTACATGCCGGTCACGAGATACCAGTCCCACGGTGCGAAGCGCTGCACGGCGCTGGTTTTCTCCTGCGGCTTGTCGGCGCCCGGCTTCGGCCACAGATATTCGACGAAGCCCTTGCCGCCGTCCACGTTGCCGGCTTTCACGATCTCGACGAACAGGTGCTTGCCGTTCGGATCGGTGAAATTCGACACGTCCTTGCCGTTGAGATCGGTCTTGATCGGATGCATCACGATCACGGGCTTCGAGTCGTTGACGGAAATGTAGCCGTCGGCGCCGTAGCGCATCGCGGCGATCGCCTCGAGCGCCTTCTGCTTGGCATCGGCTTCCGGCAGCGCATTCTGCTGCGACAGCTTGTAGTAATGGTCGGCCACGCTCGTGGCCTGCGCGACCAGCGACGCGAGCTGGTCGCGGCGGTCCGTGATCATCGATGCGCGCGTCTGCCAGGCGCCGAGCCCCGCGATCACGAGCAGGCCGAGCCAGAGGATGACGATCATCGAGGCGAGTTTCTGATTCAGGGAAAGGTTGCGCATGGTGTGTGGTCGGTCGGTCTTGGAAGCTCGCCGAAGCGGCGTGACGGGATAGATGTCTTGACGGCGCCCGACGCGGGTCGCCGTAGACGGGTTATCCCTAGGAACCGGTACCGGCGCCGATGCCTTCGACGCCGATACGGGTATCTATGCATATGCATAACGGGCGTCGCTATACTGTCGGGGCGATTGCATGCGCGCCGCGGGCCCGGCCCGGCGGCGCGGCGGCGAATGAAACCGAAAGGAGGCAACGATGCGAATTCTGGTGGTAGGGGCCGGCGCGGTCGGCGGATACTTCGGCGGCCGGCTGGCCGCGGCGGGGCGCGACGTGACGTTCCTGGTACGCGACGGCCGCGCGGCCGCACTGGCGCGTGACGGGCTGCTGATCCGCAGCCCGCGCGGCGACCTGACGCTCGCGAACGTGCAGACCGTGCGCGCGGGCGATGTGGAAGCCGGGGTCGCGCCGTTCGACCTCGTGCTGCTGAGCTGCAAGGCATACAGCCTCGACGACGCGATTCTCTCGTTCGCGCCGTTCGTCGGCCCGCAGACGCTGATCCTGCCGATGCTCAACGGGATGCGTCATCTCGACGTGCTGCGCGAGCGGTTCGGCGCCGCGCAGGTGCTCGGCGGGCTGTGCGTGATCGCGGCGACGCTCGATCGCGAGCAGCGCATCGTGCACCTCAACGACACGCACGGGGTCACCTTCGGCGAACTCGCGGGCGGTGAATCGCCGCGCGTGCGCGCGGTAGCCGACGTGCTAGGCGGCGCGGGTTTCGATGCGACGCTCAGCGACAACGTGGCCGCGCGGATGTGGGAAAAGTGGGTGTTCCTCGCGACCCTTGCCGCGAGCACGTCGCTGTTCCGCGGCTCGGTCGGCGACATTCTCGCCGCGCCGGACGGCCGCCACCTGCTCGAGACGATGCTCGCCGAATGCAGCGCGATTGCCGAGCACAACGGCCACCGGCCCGACCCGGCCGCCATCGAGCGGATGCAGCGGATGGTGCTGACGCCGTCACCGCTGACCGCGTCGATGCTGCGCGACGTCGAGAACCATGCGCGTGTCGAAGCCGATCACGTGATCGGCGACCTGCTCGCGCGCCGCGACCCGCAGGCAGCCGATGCGCTGTCGCTGCTGCGAATCGCGTACAACCACCTGAAGGCATACGAAGTACGTACGGCGCGTGAGCACGCGGCCGCGTAGGCACCGGAGCGGGCGGTCGCCCGGCCGCCCGGCGGCTAGACCGGATCCTTGCTCGGCGGTCCGTCCGGTTGTTGCGGGTTGTCGTGATGGCCGGGCGGCGACGACAGCGGGTCGTCTTCCGGGTCGCGGTTCGGGTCGGCCGGTGGCTCGGGCGTCGGGGTCGTGTGATCGGTCATGGAGAACTCGCGAAGTGCGTGACGGCGGTGGCGCGGCGGGGGCGCCTCGTCTCCGTTATAGCCAATCGGGCATGCGTTTGCAGCGGGATTGTTGCGGCGGCGGTCTTTCGTCTGCGCAATCCGTACATGGGCGGTTTTCGTGCAGGAATCTGCTGCGTCGGAGCGGGTCATGCGTTGCAGCGCGAACGCTGCGTGGTCGCGGTCAGCGCAAATCCGCCGGCGTGTCGACGTCGCGCACGATGCCGGGATCGTCGACGTCGAGCAGCTTGACCGGTGCGCTGGCGAACAGCGCGCGGGCGCCCGTGTCGCCGTCGAGGGCGGCGAGCGCATCGAAGTGGTGCGCGGCGAAACCGACCGGATGGCCGCGCACGCCGCGATGCGCGGGCGCGACGATCGACGCGCCGTCCGCGTCGAGCGCGCGCGTGACGGTTTCGTAGGTGGACGCCGCGATCCACGGCATGTCGCCGAGCGCGACGAGCCAGCCGTTCGACTCGGGCGTCGCGCGCACGCCGGCCGAGAGGCTCGCGCCCATGCCGCGCAGCGCATCGGGCGCGTAGACCACATGGCAGCCGGCTTCGTTCAGCAGCATCGCGAGTTTTTCGGCGCCGGGACGCACGACGGCGATCACGTCGGCCGTGACCGCCGCGAGATGGCGGGCGGCCGCGACCGCCACCGGCGTGCCGTCGGGAAGCGGCGCGAGCAGCTTGCTGTGCAGGCCGCTCGGGTCGAAGCGTTGACCGAGGCCGCCGGCGAGAAGGACGCCGGTGGCGAATGACGCGTAGGACATCGGCGCGGGGGAGAGTGAAGCAGGTGCTGCGATTGTGCGGGAGCGAGCAGGGATCGACAAGTGAGGATGTTACCGAGACGGGCGCGTTTCGTCGGAAAGAATGTCAGCGCGCGGCTTCGTCGAGCATGTCTTCCTCGACGGGACCGTAAATTGCGTGCGATTGATGGTGCATGACGGCCCAATAGCGGTCGCCGAACGACCAATGCCACCATTCCGACGGGTAATTCGTGAAGCCGGCGCCCGTCAGTGCGGCGATCAACACCTGGCGATTGCGGGCGGCCGCACGGCTGATGAACGGGTTGTGCGTGTAGCACGCGCCGGATGATTCCTGGTCGGTGGCGTCGAGCGCGGAGCCCATGTCGAGCTCGATGCCGTCCGGCGAGATCAGTGTGAGGTCGACGGCTGCGCCCGTCGGATGGGCGGCGACTTCCGGCGGTGCGACGTAGTGGCTCGTGAGTGCGACCAAGGTGTCTTCGTCCGGCAGCGGATTCAGCGTCCGGCGCAGGTGCGCGAGATGCCCGGTGAAGTAGTGGCGCTGCAGGGCCAGCGGACGATAGCCTTCCTTGACGTACAGGCGCAGGCCGTCGGGCAGCGCGTGCGCGGCGGCGATCAGCCGTTCCGCCACGCCACGGCGCACTTTCAGGAAATGCGGGCTCTTGTTGGCGACATCGTCGGGGCCGGGAACGACGGCGATGCGGTCATGGAAGGCTGCGAGATCGACAAACCCTTCGTGCGACTCCAGCAGGGCGATCGACCGGACAACGGGATCGGAGAGCGAAATCACGATAGTGGACGAAATGGCGCGATGACGGTTGTGGGCCACGAGCCGGCGGAGAGACAGGCCGATGTGGTTTTTGTCAGACGAATCGCCAATATGCCAGAGTCCGGCGGAGGATGTGTTGCGGTTTTCGCTGCGGGCCGTGCGTGCCTATCTGGGCGTCTCGATGGACGTGTCTGCGTGGACGCCTTCGTTTCGGGTGTCGCGTTGCGGCGCTTCCCGGGCGCTTTCCTCGATTGGATCGACGGGATCGTCGTAGCGCAAGAGCGAGCCGCGCAATACGTTCAGCGACTGGATGGCGTTCCGTTGGCTACGCATCCGCCCACTTCCTCAACAGGTTGTGATAAATCCCGGTCAACGCAATGACCATCGGATCCTTCGCGCCTTTCTCGCCGGAAAGCGCCTGAATCTGCGTATCGAGCTGGAACAGCAGCGTGCGGTCGGCGTCGTCGCGCACCATGCTCTGGATCCAGAAGAACGACGCGACGCGCTCGCCGCGCGTGACCGGCGTGACGTGGTGCAGGCTCGATGCCGGATACAGCACGAGGTCGCCGGCCGGCAGCTTCGCGCGATGCGTGCCGTACGTATCCTCGACACACAGCTCGCCGCCGTCGTACGCATCGGGCTCTTCGAGAAACAGCGTCGCCGACAGATCGCTGCGCACGCGGAAATCCGTGCCGCGCAGCAGCCGGATCGCGTTGTCGACGTGCGTGCCGAACGTCTCGCCGCCTTCGTAGCGATTGAACAGCGGCGGAAACACCTTGAGCGGCAGCGCCGCGGAAAAGAACAGTGGATGGCGTGCGAGTGCGTCCTGGATCGCGTCGCCGACCGCGCGTGCGGCCGGCGAACCTTCCGGCAGTTGCCGGTTGCGTTTCGCGAGCGCCGACTGCGTGCCGGACGTCGCATTGCCGTCGACCCATTCGGCTGCATCGAGCAACTCGCGACATTGCGCGACCTGCGCTTTCGTCAGTACGCCGGGGATATGAAGCATCATGATGCGGATTCCATGCAGTGCGGCTGCGGCTGCGGTGGCAACTGCATCGCCGCCGCACGAAACGCGTCGATCGGCGACGACGCGAGATACGCGTGCATCTTCGCGACGAACGCGGGGGTAGCCGTGGCCGGTACGCGAGCGAGCCAGGCGAGCGCTTCGTCGATGCGCCCGCGCTCGGCGAGCAGCCGCGCAAGGTTGAACTGGCCGCGGAAGTCGCCGGCCACGGCGGCGCGGCGATAGTGGTCGAACGCGGCGTCGGGGTCGACCGGGACGACCCAGCCGTCCTCGTAGAAGCCGCCGATCAGGTTGATCGATTTCGCATGGCCGAGCGCGGCCGCGCGCTGGAACCAGTCGAGCGCATCGGCGCGGTTCTCGTCGACGCCGTTGCCGAGCGCGAGCGCCGTCGCGTAGTTGTACATGCCCCAGTCGAGCCCCGCCTGCGCGGCGAGCCGGTACCAGTACACGGCGACCGGTGCGCACGCGGCCGTGCCCCAGCCGAACTCGTAGCAGCGGCCGAGCATGTTCATCGCCATCGCGTGGCCGGCCCGCGCCGCGTGCCGGAACCAGTTGAACGCGGCCGCCGGATCGCGCGCGACGCCATGCCCGTCGAGCAGGTACTGCCCGTAGACGGCCTGCGCATCGACGATGCCGTTGTCGGCCGCCGCCGCGACCCACGCGGCGGCACGCTCGGGCGGCCCGGCCAGGATGTCGGCGAACTCGCGCGGCGATACCGACGCGAGCGCCTTCAGCGACACGGCCTCCATCGATCAGTAGCGCGCGTTCAGCGTGACGAACGCCGAGCGGCCCGGTGCGATCGACGCGTAGTGCGCCGGATACGCCTGGTCGAAGTAGGTGCGGTTGAACAGGTTGTTCACGTTCAGCTGCAGGTCGAGCTTCTTGTTGATCCGGTACTGCGCCATCGCATCGAAGCGCCAGTACGACGGCACTGCGTGCTGGTTCGCGGTATCGCCGAACACCTGCGACATGTAGAACGCGCCGCCGCCGACGGTGAACTTCGGCGTCACGTCGTAGTTCGACCACATCGTGAAGCTGTGCTTCGGCGTGTTCGGGAACTGGTTGCCGTTGCTCGCCGTGTCCTTGCCGTTGTCGCGCAGTTCGCTCTTCATGTACGTATAGCCGCCGAACAGCTGCCACTGCTTCGTGATCTGGCCCGCGACGCCGAGTTCGAGCCCCTGCACGCGCTTGTTGCCGACCATCGCGTACTGGTTGTTCGGCAGCGTCACGCGTGCGTTCGTCGTGTCGATCTGGAACAGCGCGGCGGTCAGCGCGAGCTTGTCGTTCAGCACGTTCCACTTCGTGCCGAGCTCGATGCTGCGGTTCTTTTCCGGCGACAGCTGATCGGCGTTCGAGCCGACGCCGCCACGGCCCGGCGTGAGCGACTGCGATTCGCTGCCTTCGCCGAGCAGCATGCCGGCCGGCGTCGACGACGTCGCGTACGACGCATAGATGCTGCCGTTCTGCGCCGGCTTGAACACGAGGCCGGCCTGCCAGTTCACGAGGGTGTCGTCACGCGTGGTGGTCTTGCCGCCGTTGGCCTTGGTGTCGGTGAAGCGGGTCGAGTAGTCGTCGATGCGCACGCCGCCGTTGACCTGCCAGCGCGGCGTGATCTCGATCGTGTCGAAGCCGTAGATCGATTTCGTCACGGTGCGGGCACGCGAGTAGTCGTTGTTGCGCGTGATCGAGCCGGCCCACGGGTCGTTGGGATTCGGCGACCACAGGCTCGTGCAGTTGTAGCCCGACGCCGCGCCGATGCCGTTCTGGCAGATCTTGCCGTTCGCGGTGGCGACGTTGTACGTGTCGCGCTTGCCCCATTCGCGCGACAGCTCGATGCCGGTCGTGAAGCTGTGCTTGAACGGGCCGGTACGGAATTCGCCGAACAGCTCGGTCTGGTTCGCGATGCTGTTGATCGCGCTGTTGCGGGTGTTCGCGCGCCGCCAGACCTTGCCGTTGACCACGTTGCCCTGGCTGTCGTCGGGCTGCGTCCAGATGTAGTCCTGGGTGGACTCCGTGTAGCGCGTGGTGTTGCGGATCGTCAGCGACGACGTGATGTCGTGCTCGATCTTGAGCGTGCTGATGTCCGACGTGGTCTTGCGGAAATCGCGGTTGATCAGCCCGTAGAAGTTGTGGCGGTCGACGGGCGCCGGGCCGTCGGTGGCGACGCCCTTCGGGAGATTGAAGCCGTAGTAGTACGGGATGCCGCCGTCGGGCAGGTCGTCGGTGGACAGGTGGTAGTAGCTCGCGACGACGCGCGTCGATGTGCCGAGGCCGAACGCGATCGACGGCGCGACGCCCCAGCGCTCGTTGTTGACCGCGTCGCGACCGGCGACGTCGTTGTTGTGGCTCATCAGGTTCAGGCGGAACGCGGCGTGATCGGCGAACTGCCAGTTGCCGTCGGCCGTGAAGCGGCGATAGCGGTCGGTGCCGAGGCCCGCGCTCGCGGCGGCGGTGGTGCCGAGGTGCGGGGCCTTCGTGATCAGGTTGATGCTGCCGCCCGCGCCGCCGCGACCGCCGTACGCACCGTCGGAACCCTTGGTGATCTCGATGCGCTCGGTGTTGAAGATCTCGCGCGTCGTGGCGCCCGTGTCGCGCATGCCGTCGACGAACATGCTGCCCTGCGTGTCGTAGCCGCGGATGAACGGACGATCGCCGAGCGGGTTGCCGCCTTCGCCGGCGCCGAACGTGATGCCGGGCACGGTGCGCAGCGCTTCCGTCAGCGTCGACGCGCCGCTGTTCTGGATCAGTTCCTGCGGGATCACGGTGACGGATTTCGGCGTATCGACGAGCGGTGCGGTGAATTTCGCGGAAGCGGAGAAGTCGGCCTTGTAGCTGTGTTCGGCCTTGCCCTGGATCTCGATCGGCGCGAGATGGCCTTCGGTGCTCGCCGGGGCGGGCGGCGGCGTGCCGTCCGCCGCGAATGCCGGACTCGCGGCGAGCACGCTGCACAGGGTGGTGAATTTGCCGAGCTTCAGCTCGTCGGAACGTGACTTCATGGTGCGCTTCGACCTCGCGGTGTGGCCCCGGGGCGGTGCGCTGCGGAAATGTGCATGCCGTCGGGAATTATTACGATTTGTTTTCAGGCGGCATTCTATGTAATTTTTAGTTAAATGAGAAGCGTTCTTGTTCTCGTTTGTTGGGAAATTGTTAACGAATGTGGCGGGGTGGTTGTGAGCACGGGATCGCGTGGTCCGAGGGGGTGATGGGCCTCGGTTCGCGCCTGGGGAAGGGGGCGTTGATGAGAAAACCGGGATTGGTTTGCAGTCGCTTGGTGACTATTGAGATAAGGGGGGCCGCAACCGTGGCACATTGGCAGATCTTCAACGCACGCCAAGGGGGCGTCTCTGAATCCCGACAATCGATTCGTTGTGTTTCAACTCGGCGCCATTTCTGCGGCCATTCTGATGGCCTTCATGCTCTCCGTGCTGGCGCAGAATTCGTTTGCCGGACCCGCCGTACCGGTGATTCAGTTCGCGACGATCGGTGCAATTGCCGCCGCACTCGGCAGCTTGTGGATGTTCAGGGGCATGCGCAAGCCACTGGAGAATCCATTGGTTCACGCGTTGGGAAGTCTTGCCGCCGGGGCTGGAATCGGATTTTGGTTGATCTGGAGCGCTTTTCAGGCCCTGCCGCGGTTGACTGCTACGGCAACCCAGACTTACCGAGTTGAGTACACGCGTACCGATGGCTGGAAGAACTGCAGGTTCGGTGTTGCGTTTGATGCCCCGTTTCTTCGAGAGCGCGTGAAGATCTGCGGAGTGCGTTGGGGACTCTCGCCAGACGCCCCCCGTGGCGTGTTGAACGTCGTGGCGCAGACCGGGCCATATGGGATGTACCTGCAGTCGGTTACCGATGCGAGCATGGAGGTCGATCCGGGCGGACGACCGATCCGCCGATGCTCGGCGAATCAAGGGTCGTCCTGTTGAGGGGATGAGTGGCGGCGTCCGAATCGCGCCACCACCTCGACGTCAATCCACCCCGTGAAACACCGCGTCCTCCGGCCCGAGATAGGCCGGCGGGCGCCACGTCGCGTCGCGCATCGAATGCTGGACGAGGTTCTCCACACCGAGCAGTACCGCGAAGATCGCCATCCGCACCGGAATGCCGTTGTCGGTCTGGCGGAAGATCGCGAGGCGCGGGTCGCGGTTCAGGTCGACCGACAGGTCGTTCGCACCGGGCCGGCTGTCGCGCGGCAGCGGGTGCATGATCAGCGTGTCGGGTTTGCATACCGAGTCGACGAGCGCCTGGTTGATCTGGAAATCCGGCGTGTAGCCTTCGAACGACTCGTCGGTGAAGCGCTCCTTCTGGATCCGCGTCGCGTAGACGACGTCCGCGCCGCGCAGCCCGGCTGCGAGGTCGGTCGTCTGCTCGATCACATGGCCGTTCGTCGCGATCTGGTCGACGATGTAAGCCGGCATCTCGAGCGTCGGCGGCGACACGAGCGTGAACTTCAGCCCGCGGTACAGCGCGAGCAGCTTGACGAGCGAGTGCACGGTGCGGCCGTACTTGAGGTCGCCGACCAGCGCGATGTGCGCGCCGTCGACGATCTTGCCGAGCCGCGAGAACTCGCGCTGGATCGTATAGAGATCGAGCAGCGCCTGGCTCGGGTGCTCGCCGGGGCCGTCGCCGCCGTTGATCACAGGCAGGTTGGTCGCGCGCGCGAACTCGGCCACCGAGCCTTTCTCCGGATGGCGGATCACGAGCGCATCGACGTAGCCGGCCATCACGCGGCTCGTGTCGTAGATCGATTCGCCCTTGGCCATCGACGAGAACGTGAAGCCCGTCGTGTCGCACACCGAACCGCCGAGCCGGCAGAAGGCGGCGCCGAACGACACGCGCGTACGCGTGCTGGCCTCGAAGAACAGGTTGCCGAGCACCGCGCCCTCCAGCACGCGCGAGATCTTGTGGCGGCGCGCGATCGGCTGCATCACGTCGGCCACGCGGAACAGCGCCTCGACCGAATCCCGCGAGAACTGGTCGACCGAGATCAATTGCGGCTTGCCTTCGAACAGGAACTGCTTCGAGAGCCCTTGCTTGTCTACGCTTTGCGTATAGTCCCCGCCATCCGGCGCCGAGCGCTCGACGATTTCCGACACGAAGCGCTCGACGATCTCGGGCATCCCGCGCGATTCCTGCGAATCGTCGGGCAACAGCCAGGTGTCCAGCGCGCGCCGGCTGACACCGATACGATTGGCGAACGCTTCGCGGGTCATGTTGAGGCGGCGCATCGCGTCGCGAAGGAAGGCTTGCTGGGGAACGGTCATCGGCGGCTCCTGACGGAAAATATACGCGGTGCGTATATTAGTTCGTGGCGCGTTGAAGTCAAGGAAAATCTGTGCGACCCGGCTGGGTGGCCCGTGGGGCAGGCGGCGGGTTCGTACTGGCGCGCGGCGGCCGTCTCCGTATAATCAGGTCAGGCCCCGTGCCCGGCATCTGGCCGGGCGCCACGCCGCACATGATTCGCCCGTCGGGCTTGATGATTCGAAGGAGAATGGGAATGACGCGTACGATTGCTGCAATGCTGCTGGTGGTGACCGCCGCGCTTGCCGGTTGCAACACGGTGGCCGGCATGGGGCAGGACATTTCGAAGGGCGGCCAGGCGATCAGCGATACGGCTGAAAAGGCCAAGTAAGCCGACTGGTTCAGGAATACAGAAAGCGCCGGGCCGTCCCGCAATCGCGGGGCGGCCCGGCGCTTTTTTGCGTCTGATGTCCGATGCCAGTGGCGTCAGGCGTGCTCGACGAACGCGTAGCGGCCTTCGACCTTGCGCGGCGTGAACCCGCCGTAGTCGGGGAACATCCGGTTGCGGACGAACCAGACATAGCCCACCAGCAGGACCGTGACCACGAGGCTCGGCAGCGCGGTCGACGGACTGCGTCCGAGCTCGGCGATGGTCTTCGGCACCTGCACCAGCGACAACTGGATGAACGCGTGATAGGCGCCGACGCGATGCGTCGCGAAGCCCCAGATGAACAGCAGCGACAGCAGCACGTTCAGCGCGAGCAACAGCATGACGAGGCCATTGCCGAGCGCGCCCGAGACGCCGAGGTCGCCGCCGGATTGGGCGACGCCATAAGCGAACGTCAGGCCGTTCGCGAGCTGGACGACAGCGAGTGCGACCAGGATCCGGACGTGCACCTTGTTCTTGCGGCAGCGTTCGGGATCGGGGCGCGATGCAATCAGGCCGGCGAGCACTCGATCGTCGAGCCCTTGTCCGGACAGATCGGCCAGGACGTCGGCCTTCCTCATTCCAGCGGACATCAGCACCGCGATTCTTGTTTTGGCTTCCTTCCTGTTCATTGCGCGGCGGCGTGTCGGTCGATGGTCGTCAAAGGTCCCGGTCACGCGAATATTGCATCTCGCCGGGTGCCACGCAACGGTTTTGCGGCGCGCGGACACATTCCTGCAATCGCCTGCGGCGGCGCGGGAACGCGGCGGAGCGGCAGGGCCGAACGATCTCCCATGTTGAGATGACGCGACGAACACCGATCAGTCGGTCGCGGTTGGCGCGGGGCGGGCTGGCCGTACCGGCTTCGCCGGCCGCGCATCGCGTGCCTGAGCGGGCGGTTCGCGCCGCCGCGTTGCGCCGACGACCATGCCCGCGACGACGAGCGCGATGCCCGCGACCCGCGTGCCGTTGAGCGTTTCGCCGAACAGCGCGACTGCGAACAGCACGGCGGAGACCGGCGCGACCGCCGTGAACAGCGCGGCCTCGGTGCCGCTCGTGCGCGCCGAACCCGCATACCAGCACAGGTAGCCGAGCACGGTCGGCACCAGTGCGTAGTAGGCGATCGCCGATACGGCGCCGACGGTCCAGCCGGTTGCTACCGCGTGCCATTCGAACGCGGCCGGCACGAGTGCGAGCACGAAGCCGAGGCCCGACATCGCGGTGGACAGCGCCAGCGGCGGCAAGGGTGCGGCAAGCCGCCGGTTGAGCAGGATGAAGACGGCTTCGCACGCGACGGCGGCCAGCACCAGCGCATCGCCGGCAAGCGTGCGGAGCGACGGCAGCGCCTGACCGGGTGCGAACGTGACGAACAGCACGCCGGCCGTTGCGAGCGCGGCGGCCAGCCAGTCGCGCGGCGTTTGCCGCTCGCGCAGGACGATGGCCGCGATCAGCGTCGACATCGCGGGCAGCGTGCCGAGCATCACGCCCGCATCGAGCGGCGACGACAGCTTCGTGCCGCAGATCAGCAGCACCGTGTAACCGACGCCGCCCGCCGCCGCCTGGATGACGAGCAGCACGGCGTCGCGTGTGGAGATGCGTGGCCAGCGCATGCGCTGCGCGCGCATCAGCGCGAACAGCAGCGGTGTCGCGATCAGGAAGCGCAGCGCCGTGGCCGCGAACGGCGGCAGGCCGCCAGCCGCGAGACGGCTCGCGATGACGGTGCTGCCGACGCCCGCCATCGCGGCGGCGAGATAGAGATAGCCAATCAGTCGTGTCTTCATGCGCCGCATCGTCGCGCACGGCGGCAGCGTGCGTCTTGAACGAAATTGCAGCGCACGCGGGCGGGTCGAATACGGTGCAGGGGATTCGGCATGCGTGCGTCACGGGCATCGGCTGCCACCGCTGCGGTCATGTGTTACTGCGGTCGCAATGGCCGTGCCGTCGACGGCGGTTTGCCTAGTGGCCTCGCGCGGGAGGACGGCGGCGTCAAACGGCCTGCGTGAACCGGCCGGGCGTGATCCCGAACTGGCGCGCGAATGCACGCGTCAGGTGGCTCTGATCGGCAAAGCCGGCTTCGGCCGCGGCATCGGCGATCGGCAGGCCGCTGGCGAGCAGCGCGCGCGCCAGCCGTGCACGCGACTGGATCAGGTACGCGTGCGGTGTGATGCCGAGCTCGCGGGCAAACCCGCGCAGCAGCTGGAAGCGGCTGACGCCGCTCAGGTCGGCCAGCTCGGCCAGCGAGACGGGGGCGGCCGGCGCCGCGTCGAGCCGCTCCCGGGCGATGCGGATCGCCGGTGCGACGCCCGCCGCCGGCAGCGTGCGGTTCGCGTGCCGGGCGAGCAGCCCGGCGACGAGCATCACGAGTGCCTCGTCACGGGCGAGCGGCTGGGATGCCCCCGCGACGATGCGTGCATGCAGCCGGCCGACGGCGGCCGTGAGCCGTGCGTCGCGCACCGCCGGGTGCGCCAGTTCGACGCCGCCGAGACCTTCTTCCGCCGCGACGCCCGCAACCAGCGCGGGCGCGAGGTACAGCATCCGCCAGCGCCGGCCCGTGCCGGCCTCGATCGGCGAGCCGTCGTGCATCTCGCCCGGGTTGACCATGATCGCGTCGCCCGCCAGGGCGTCGACCTGCCCGCGGCCGCTCCACGACCGGTGCGCGCCGCTGACGATCACGCCGACCCCGAATTCGTCGTGTGCGTGGCGCGGAAACGCGCGATCGGATTCGAGGCTGATCGCCTCGATGCCTTCGCCGGTTCGTCGGTAATGGGTGACGCGGTGCATGTGCGCTCCTCGCGCCGGTCGCGGCGCGGATTTCGTGCACTTTAGCGCGTTCCGGCGCCGCGCGCCCTTCATCCTTTTGGCCGATACCGCGCGGCGCACGCAGCCCGCACCATGTGCACATGAGCAGCGTACACGGCCCGCCGGGCCTGAAGCTGCGCGGGAGACGGCAGGTGGAACGACAGGATCCGGTATTCATTCAGGTTGGCGCGCTCGCGGACGGCTTCGCGCCGGAAGCGAACATCCTCGCATCCGTCGATGCGCTCGCGGGACGGACGCTCACGCTCGGCGACGCATCGGGCGTGTGGCGCGTCTATACGTTCGAGCCCGGCGCGCTGCAGTGGCGCGATGCGGCGACCGGCGCGAGCGGCCGCGAGCCGTGCCGCGTGACGCGGCTGCGCGACGCGCTGTACTTCGTCGACTACCTCGATTCGGCCGCCCGTGCGACTTCGGTCAGTCTCGTGATCGATCTCGACAACGGCGTATGGACGTCGGTGGTCGGCACGCTGCCGACCGAAGCCGACACGCGCATCGACGCGTTCACGCGGGTTGCGCGCGGGCTGCCGCTGACGGCCGTCGAGGCCGGGTTCCGGCACGGCACGCTCGGCGGCCACACGCAGCCGGGGCCGTTGCACGGGCCCACGCGCGCGCTGATCGGCAAGCGGACGATGTACCGCTACAGCCCGACCGAATGCTACGAGCACATCTACCTGAACGAGAACTTCTACGCGTGGCAGTGCCTGCTGGGTGTCGAGCGCGGGCTGGCCGATGTCGACCGCTGCCATTACTTCAGGATTGCAGACGAGCTGTACCTGTTCGTGTGGCGTGAAAAGGTGGTGCCGACGCTCGGTGTCGTGCTGATCGACCTCGCGCAGCGCAAGACCGACGGCAAGATCTTCGGCTACCAGGGAGGTGATTTCGGCACGCTGTCGAACTTCCCGATCGGCGCGCATGCGCAGGTGCTGAACGACACCGTGCATCCGCTCGATGGCGCGACGCCGCGATGAATGCCGCGCCGGGCAACGGCCGCCTGCGGGCGGATTTCAGCGGGCGTGTCGTGCTCGTCACGGGCGCCGCGCAGGGGATCGGCGCGGCGATCGCGCGCCGTTTCGCGGAATCCGATGCGTTCGTCGCACTGGCCGATCTGAACGGCGAGGCCGCCGCTGCACAGGCCGACGCGCTCGCGAGCACGGGCGGCGAGGCGCGTGCCTATCGGGTGGATGCCGCCAGCCGCGACGAACTGGGCGCGCTGGTCGCGGCGGTCGAGCGTGACGGCGGCCGGCTCGACGTTGTCGTCCACAATGCCGCGTATTTTCCGCTGACGCCGTTCACGCAGATCGACGAGCCGACACTCGACCGGACGCTGTCGGTCAACCTGTCGGCGCTGTTCTGGCTCGCGCAGGCCGCGTTGCCGGCATTCGAGCGCGCGGGAGCCGGGCGGCTGCTCGTCACGTCGTCGGTGACGGGGCCCCGCGTCGTGTATCCGGGGCTCGCGCATTACGCGGCGTCGAAGGCCGGCGTGAACGGCTTCATTCGCGCGGCGGCGCTGGAGCTCGCGCGTCGCAACGTGACGGTGAACGGCGTCGAGCCGGGCATGATCCGTACGCCGGCGGCCGGCAATCTCGGCGACGCGTCGGTCGCCGCGCAGATTGCGCGCGACATTCCGCTCGCACGGATGGGCGAGCCGGAAGACATCGCGAATGCGATGCTGTTTCTCGCATCGGCCGATGCCGCGTACATCACGGGGCAGACGATCGTCGTCGACGGCGGTGCGACCTTGCCGGAGAGCGGGGCGGTGCTGGGCGGCGAATGACGGTTGACCGCGTTACGCCCCGGTGGAGCGGGGGCGGCGGCCTGCTGTGCGTTTGTGCAGCAGGCTCTCCATGTTTTCCGCAGGCGGTTGCCGGGCGGCTTCTCCGTAATGCGGCATGCGGCGGCCGTTTAAGCGCGGCTTCGCGCCCCTTCGTTCCGTGCAATGCGGGACGTGCCGCCGACGTCTTGGCCGATGACGGCCAGCGACAACAGTCGACAAGCGATTAGCCGCTAGCACCCGGCACCACGCACCACGCACCACTTACCGCGCACAATCCCGACTCGCTTGCATCGCGATCCGCGACGCCTGGCCCGCGTCCGAAACCCGGGCCGTCATACCGAGTGAATCGATCGCCAGGGTCCTTCCTGTCTGTCTGCCGGCGACTGGACGCCAATTTTACCGACCAGCCGTCCCGTCTCGCCGTCCCCCCCATTGCCCGACAAAAAATCGCTGATTGGTGGCGAATCTGCCTGTGCCGGAACGAATCGCGCGGTAACGCCACCGGTTTCCACCTTCTCCGAAGCGAATCATAGGATTCTTCCGACAACGTATTCGCACGAGCAACGCGATCATTTTGGAAAATGAAGAACTGGTTATTGGCTGAGCGATAAACCTGTCTTCATTCCGGATTATTTTTTCGGTTCTAGGAATATTCCGATTGTGTGCCGGGAATTTTTTCTGGATCATTACTGTGTGTAAAGAAAACGAAAAGCAATCCGAGGCCACCAACATGCATTTCATCGAATAAATCGAGTCCGCGAGCGGGGAAACGAATCGCGGATTAACGACAGCACAAGACATCATAAAGGGAAGGGCTCCGGTACGCGCTGAGCGCGATGCCGGGCGGGCTTTGTCGTCCCTGAAAAATGCGAATGGAGCGATGCGCCGATATCGATCGGTGTCGTTCCACTTCGCTGTCTCGTGTCGCCGGAATAATCCCTTTTCAATCGTTTGCACCGGCCCGAATGGCCGGAATTCCAATGGATTAATCAATTGCGCGGCAATGGCGGGTAATTGCGCCGTAATTGTGCGTGCGCCGGAGGCCAGCATGGTCAAAGCGATTCGGAAGACGGTCTGGCTCGGGCTGATGCTGGTTCCGTTCGCCGGCATTCAGGCCGGGCAGGTCAACGGCACGGTGAACGTCAGCCTGCAGGTGCGCAGCGGTTGTCAGGTCGGCGGCGGGCCGATCGGCGCGGATTTGGGCGCGCTCGACTTCGGCACGCGCGGGCCCACGTGGGCCGAGCCCCTGACCACCGACACGCGCCCGTCCGGTGGCGGCCCGCTGCACGTCGTGTGCAGCCCCGATATCGGCGGTTTCCTGGTGTCGGTCGACGAGGGCCGGCACGGCCTGCAGTCGACCCGCTATCTGGTGCGGCGCGATGCGGCGGGCCGGAGCGTCGCGCGCGTGCCCTACAACATCTATCGCGATCCGGCGCGCAGCGTGGCGTACGTCCCGCAGATACCCCAATCGTTTCGTGTCGACGAGCGGCGCGATGCCGTCGCGCTGCCGCTGTTCGGCGTCGTCGGCACACAGATGCAGTTCGTCCCGGCCGGGACTTATGAAGATTTGCTCGGGATCACCGTCAACTGGTGAGCCCGGGCGGATGCGTAGCAACTTCACCTCTCATTCGTCAAAGGAACACGCGTGAAAACTCAATGGAACACCCTGGCAGCGGTCGCTCTGGCGTCGGCATGCATGACCGCCGGCGCGCAAACGAGCCCGATTACCGGCTCCGTCAATTCGAAGCTCGTGCTGACGACCGGCTGCGCGATCGATGCCGGCTCGGGCTCGACCGGCAACTCGACCAACCTCGGCACGCTCGACTTCGGCACGCAGCCGTCGGGCTTTACCGGGGCACTGACGGCCCAGGCCGCGGGCGGCGGCAGCGCCGGCGCGACGCAGGTGACCTGTTCGCCGGACGTGACCGCGCTGCAGGTGACGATCGACGGCGGCCAGAACCTCGGCAAGGGCGTGGCGGTCGGCGCCGGCACGCGCGCGCTCGCGAGCGGCTCGAGCTACGTGCCTTACGAGGTGTACGCGGATTCCGCGCGCTCGGTCCAGTACGTCGCGGGCACCGTGCAGTCCGTCCCGGTGCCGGCGCCGGGTTCGGCGTTCAACCTGCCGATCTACGGCGCGATCAACAAGACGAGCCGCGGCGCACTTTCTGCCGGCACCTACACGGACACGCTCAACGTCACGCTCGGCTGGTAAGCGCGCGGCCGGCGCCGCCACGTGGCGGCCCGTCGGCTGCGCTGCCGCGAACCCCTTCGACTCACTTGCCATCATGCGGATAGCTGAACCTCTGGTCTTCCTGATGGGCGCGCTCGCGTGCCCGATCGCCGGCCTCGCGGATACGGCGGTACCGACCACCCGAACCTTCGCGGTCAGCGCGCAGATCGTGTCCGGCTGCGGCGTGGCCGGCGGCGGGTCGGGCACGGGGCTCGATTTCGACACGCTCGATTTCGGCGCGTATCCCGCGGTCGCGACGGGGCAGGCCGTCGCGACGTCGGGCGGCAGCGCGCTGCAAATCGAGTGCTCGCCCGGCACGACGCTGAAGATGTCGGTGGACGGCGGCATGCATCCGACGGGCGGCAACACGCAGCGCAACCTCGCGAGCGCGGGCAATGCGCTGATCGCCTACCGGCTCTATGCGGACGCGAGCCGCACGACCGTGCTGGCGGTCGGGCAATCGGTGTCGATCCCGGCGTCCGGTGTCGTCAGCCTGCCGATCTACGGCGCACTGACGCTGCCGGGTGGTGCGACACCGCCCGGCACCTATACCGACACCGCCCAGGTCACGCTGAGTTATTGATTCAATCAGGATTCCGACATGAATGATGCCGTTTCAGGACTTCGTCGCGGAGGCGTGCGGCGCAGGCGCACGAGGGTGCGCGCGGCCGTGGCGCTGGCCATGGCGGTCGCGGCCGGCACGGCCCGCGCGGCTGCGTCCGTGATGATCTGGCCGATCGATCCCGTCATCGAGAGCGACCAGCGTGCCGCGGCGCTGTGGCTCGAGAACCGCGACATGAAGCCCGTCACGCTGCAGGTGCGCGTGCTCGGCTGGCGCGAGGCTGGCGGCGAGGACCTGTATGCGGAAGATCAGACGCGCGTCGCGGGCAGTCCGCCGATGACGACCGTGCCGCCGGGCAAGCGGCAACTGATTCGCCTGACGCGCTTGACCGACGTCGCGCCCGGCGCCGAGGACGCGTACCGCGTGTTGATCGACGAGATTCCGCAACCGGACGACGACACGGCACAAGCCGGCGGCCAGGCGTCGCTCGGCGTGAAGTTCCAGATGCACTACTCGATCCCGCTGTTCGTGTATGGGGCGGGGCTGCGCGCGAAGGCGCCTGCGGAGCCGTCGTCCGGCCAGGCTGGCGTCGGGCAGCCGCGGCTCGGCTGGCGCATCGAGCACGAGGGCGGCAAGCGCTGGCTCGCGATCGAGAACCGTGGCCCCGTGCACGCCCGGCTGACGCAGGTTGCGCTCGTCGCGCAGGGCGAACGCAGCGACGTGGCGCGCGGGCTGCTCGGCTATGTGCTGCCCGGCGCGCGGATGCGCTGGGTGCTGCCGGATGCCGTGCGGGAGACGCCGCAAGCGCGACTGGTCGCGACGGTCAATGGAGAGCACGACGTGGCCATCGAGCCGGAGCCCGCCGACATGAAGCGCTGACGCTTCGCATGCGCGCAGCGACGCGAGGTCGTCGCAGGGGATCGAGCAGGAACGGACGGGATATCACGGCAAACGGGGGCAGTCTTGGAGCGGTTCAATCGACAGGGACGCAGGCGGCCGCGCCTGCGCGGCGCCGCGTGGGCGATCGGCATCGCCGTTTCGGTGACCGGTGCGGCACGTGCGGACGACGCAATGAAACTCGCCGACAACTTCGGGCGCGCGTTGCCGTCCTCCGACCCGGCGCTGCGCAGCGGCACGCTGTATCTCGAACTCGTGGTCAACGCGCTGCCCACCGGGCAGGTCGTGCCGGTTCGCTATCAGGACGGCGCGTACTACGTGCGCGCCGGCGATCTCGCGAAGGTGTCGGTGCGAACCGACGCCGAGCCTGACCGGATGGTCGATCTCGCGAAGCTCGCTCACGTCGAGGTCGAATACGAAAGCACGTCGCAGCAGCTCAGGCTCACGGTGCCGCCCGACTGGCTGCCGGCCCAGACGATCGGCACGCGGCGGCTGTACGACCGCACGCCGGCGGCGGCGGACTTCGGGCTGCTGTTCAACTACGACGTCTATACGAACTCGCCGACACTCGGCCGCAGCCAGACGTCCGCGTGGACCGAGCAGCGGCTGTTCGACCGCTGGGGCACGCTCGCGAACACGGGCGTCTATCGACGCACCTACGGTATCGGCGGCGCGCCCGGCGACAACCGTTACATGCGTTACGACACGACCTGGCGCTATGCCGACCAGGACCGGATGCTGAGCTTCACGGCCGGCGACCTCGTCACGGGGGCGCTGTCGTGGACGAGCGCGGTGCGGCTGGGCGGCGTGTCGGTTGCGCGGGATTTTCGTGTCCGGCCGGACATCGTTACCTACCCGCTGCCGCAGTTCGCGGGGCAGGCGGCGGTGCCGACCGCGGTCGACCTGTTCATCAATGGCAGCAAGGCGACGTCGGGGCAGGTCAACCCAGGTCCGTTCGCGCTGAACGACGTGCCGTTCATCAACGGCGCGGGCGAGGCGACCGTCGTGACGACCGACGCGCTCGGCCGCCAGGTCGCGACCACGGTGCCGTTCTACGTCGCGAACACGCTGCTGCAGAAAGGGCTGTCCGACTATTCGCTGTCGGTCGGCGCGATGCGCCGCGACTACGGCATCCGCTCGTTCTCGTACGGCAAGTTCGCGATGTCCGGCACCGCGCGCTACGGGCTCACGGACTACCTGACGCTCGAAGGGCATGCGGAGACCGGCGAACGGCTCGCGCTCGGCGGGCTCGGCTTCGACGTCGCGGCCGGCCGCATGGGGGTGTTCAACTTCGCGGCGACGCAAAGCAGCCTCGCCGGCACGTCGGGTCAGCAATACGCGTTCGGCTACAGCTACACGTCGCGCCGGTTCAGCGTCGCGTTGCAGCGCATCCAGCGCACCGACGGGTTTCGCGACCTGTCCGTGTACGACCAGGCATCCGGCGTGACCTACCGGCTCGTGCGCAGCAGCACGCAGGCGACCGGCGCGCTGAATCTCGGCATGATCGGCGGCACGCTCGGGGCCGGCTATTTCGACGTACACGGCGGCGACGGATCGCATACGCGGATCGCGAACGTGTCGTACACGCGGCCGCTGTTCGGGCGCGCGACGCTCTACGCGTCGCTGAACAAGACCATCGGCAATCACGGCGTCGCCGCCCAGATGCAGCTGATCGTGCCGTTCGGCGGCGGCGGCACGGTGACGGCCGGCACCGCGCGCGACGAGCGCGACAACTGGACCGAGCGCGTGCAGTACAGCCGCTCGGTGCCGAGCGATGGCGGGCTGGGCTGGAACCTCGCGTATGCCGGCGGCGGTTCGCGTTACCAGCAGGCCGACCTGACGTGGCGCAATCGCTACTTCCAGGTGCAGGGTGGCGCATATGGCGGCGGTGCGGGCCAGGGCTACACGCGCTGGGCCGACGTGCAGGGCTCGTTCGTCGTGATGGGCGGCGCGGTGCTCGCGGCCGACCGCGTCGACGATGCGTTCGTGCTGATCGACACGCAGGGGCAGCCGGGCGTGCCCGTGCGCTACGAGAACCAGGTGGTCGGCAAGACCGACGGTGGCGGCCACTTGCTCGTGCCGTGGGCGCCCGCGTATTACGCGGCCAAGTACGAGATCGATCCGCTCGGCCTGCCGAGCAACGTGCGCGTCCCGACGGTCGAGCGGCGTGTTGCGGTGCGCCAGCGGGCGGGCGCGATCGTGCGGTTTCCGGTCGAGCGCATCGTGTCCGCCAGCATCACGCTCGTCGACGCGCAGGGTCGGCAGCTACCGGTCGGCGCGCGCGCGACGCATCGCGAATCGGGGCAGACGGCGCTCGTCGGCTGGGGTGGCGAGACGTATTTCGAAGGACTGTCGGACATCAATCACGTGGACGTTGCGTTGCCGGGCGGCCGGACTTGCGAAGTGACGTTCCCGTCCGACGCCGGCGCGGACCGGATGCAGCGCATCGGGCCGCTGCGCTGCGGCAACTAGACGGAAGGGAGGGGACGGATGAAACAGTTCGGCTGGATCTTGAAATGGGCGCTGACGGCCGCGATGGCGGCCGTGCTCGCGCCGTCGGCCGCGTATGCCGGATGCGCGGTGACACCGGCGAACGGTGCGTCGTTCGGCACCGTCACGTCGTTCGCGGCGCTAAACCAGGCGCAGTCGACCTCGACGACGAACAGCGGATTGACCTGCTCGGGCGCCCTGTTGTCGCTGCTGCAGGTCGGTGACCAGATCGACGCCACCATCACGTCGGCCAACGGCGGCCAGTTGACCGGCCCGACCGGCGATGCGATTCCGTACACGATCTTCGCGGATTCGGCTTATTCGGTCGTGCTGAACAGGGGGCAGCAATACAACTGGTTCAGCGGCGCGCTGCTCAACCTGCTCGGGATTTTCGGCGGGCCGGCCGCCTCGCTGCCGCTCTATTTCCGCACGAGCACCAACAGCAACGTCGCGGCGGGCGTCTATACGGACACGCTGACGATCAACTGGACCTGGAACTATTGCGCGGGGATCGGGATTCTCGGGATCTGCCTCGGCCGCGACCAGGGCAGCGGCGTGTCGACGTTCCAGGTCACGATGACCGTCACCAACGACTGCACGATCACCGCACCGGACGTGAGCTTTGGCGCTGCGCCGACCGTGTCGAGCTTCCAGCCCGTGTCCGGCTCGATTGCGCTGACCTGCACGAAGGGGATGATCTACACGGTCGGGCTGAGCCCCGGCAACAACGTGGCCGGCAACGGGCGCCGACAGATGGCGAGCGGTGCGAATCGTCTTCAGTACGACCTGTTTGCCGGCGGCGGCGCGACGGTCTGGGGGCAGGCGAGCAACCGCGTCGCCGGCAGCGGCCCGGCGGACGGAACGTCGGTGAATACGATGCCGTACGTGGCTAGAATCTACAACGACCAGGCCACGCCGCCCGTCGGCACCTATACCGACAGCGTGATCGTCGACGTCCGCTACTAGCGGGCGCGCGAAGGCATGCCTGGTTGGCGCCCCGAATGACGACAAGGATGAGGATGACCACGAGTGACGAACCACCGGGATGCCGGCGCGGTTCCGGGGGCGTGAAGTGACACCGAACGACCGCGCCGGTTCGGCGGCAGGGAGATGACCCGTGGTGCTATGGTCGGTGTTTGCCTCATGTGTCTGCAGCGCCATCGCGGGGGTGGCGGTGTGGGCCTGCATGCGACGCGAGCGGCTGCGTCTCGAAGCGGCGCTGCGCGCGTCGAACGATGCGCTGGCGTTGGCCGGCCACGAACTGCGCACGCCGCTCGCGGCGATGCTCGCGCTCGTCGACGTCGCGCATCGCGAGGCGCCCGCGCACGAGCGCCGCGGCCTGCTGGCGCTCGTGCATGAGACGGGGTTGCGGCTCATGCGTCTGCTGGACGACATCCTCGTGCATGCGCGCGCTGACGCGGGCCGGCTGCCGATCGCACCGTCGGCGGTCGATCCGCGCGCGCTGCTCGACGACGTATCGGCGTTGTTCTCGGCGCGCGCGGCCGCGAAAGGGCTGCGCCTGCAGGTGCAGGTGGCCGGCGCGGTGCCCGCGTGCGTGACGACGGACGGCGAGCGCGTGCGCCAGATCCTGTCGAACCTGGTCGGCAACGCGATCGCGTTTACCGCGCACGGCGCGGTGGGGTTGCGTGCGGACGTGGTATCGCGGGCACGCGATGGCGTCGTGCTGGAGATCGTCGTCGAGGATACCGGGCCCGGTATTCCGGATGCGCTGAAACCGGGCCTGTTCACGCCATTCGTCACGCATGCCGGTGCCGGGCGCGATGGTGGTGACGGCAGCGGGCTCGGCCTGGCGATTTCGCGCAAGCTCGCGCGGGCGCTCGGCGGCGACCTGCGGCTGCTCGATACGCATCGCGTTGGCGCGGCGTTTGCGTTGACGCTGCGTTGCCCGGTGGCGGCGCCAGCACGCGCGAATGCGACCACGTCTGACTCCGGCGCTGCCGTTGCCGCTGCCGATTCACCGCACGATAGCGAGGACACCGAGGCGCCCTCGCGGCCGTTGTGCGTGCTGATCGTCGACGATCGCGAGGTCAACCGCATCGCGCTCGCGCATCAACTGGCCCGCCTCGGGCATCGTGCGATCGAGCGTCACGACGGGCGCACGGCGCTCGATCTGCTGGAGACGGGCGCGATGCCGATCGACGTCGTGCTGACCGACTGCCGGATGCCGGGGATGGACGGGTTCGCGCTGGCGGCCGCGTTGCGCGATCACCGCGATCCACGGCTCGCGCGCATGCCGGTCATCGGCCTGACGGCCGACGCCGATGCCGACGCGTCCGGCTGGGTCGGCGCCGGCATGGTTGCGTGCCTGCGCAGGCCGGTCACGCCCGGCGATCTGCGCGACGTGCTCGATGCGCTCGATGCACTCGACACGCGCGTATCGCACGATGCCGGCGACGCGCTCGGCTTCGACGCCGCGGCGCTCGATTACGCGACGCTGTTCGATGCGTTCGGCGTAGCGGGAGACGGTGGCGCTGATGCCCGGAACGTGCTCGCCGCGTGCCGCGCGTCGCTCGATGCCGACTGCGCGGTGCTGTCGCGCGCACTGCGCGCGGGGGATCGGCAAGCGCTGCAGGCATGGAGTCATGCGGCGCGCGGCACCTACGCGCTGTTCGGGCAGCGTCACATCGACCGCCTGCTCGACCGCTTTCACGCGGCCCTCATGTCCGGCTCGGCGGCGGCGATCGGCAACGCCGGAGCAGAAGTATTGAAGATGACGGATCATCTGCTGACGCACGTCGGCGAACGGGCACGCGCAGCGGGCGCCTGACGGCATTGAGTTGATGGCGAGAGACGAAGGAGGGCGAAAGTGAGTATCAGGGTTGTGATAGCGGATGACCATCCGCTGATGTTGTACGGCATTCGTCACGCGTTGGCATCCGAGACGAGTATCAGCGTGGTCGGCGAGGCCCTCGAGCCCGGCGCGCTGCTGAGCTGCATCGCGCGCACGCACTGCGATGTCGTGGTGACCGATTTCGCGATGCCGGGGCGCGCGCACGCGGATGGACTGCTGATGCTCGAGGCGATCCGCGAAGCGTTTCCGCTGGTGCGCGTGGTCGTGCTGACGATGCTCGACAATCCGGCGCTGATGCAGAACATCTGCAATACGGGCGTGCTGACCGTGCTCAACAAGCGCGGCGTGGCGGCCGACCTGGCGCGTGCGATCGTCGCCGCGTATGCGGGGCGCCCGTTCCTGCCGGCCGTGCGGCCGATGCCGACGGCCGTGAACGACGACGTCTATGCGCTGAGCCCGCGCGAGATCGAAGTCGTGCGGATGTGTGCGAGCGGGATGACGATGACCGATATCGCGCATTACTACGGCCGCAGCATCAAGACGATCAGCACGCAGAAGCACAACGCGATGAAGAAGCTCGGCATCCGCAGCGATGCCGAGCTGTTTCTGTACGTGTCGGGAAACGGGCTGGCCTGAGCGGGCCGGCTGTCCATCCCGTGCCTCGATCCCGCACGATCGGGATCGCTTGCCCTCCAGCCTGGATCGACGGCGGAGGGATTTTTTTTTGCGCGTCGCGCCATGGCGAGGTGGGCGCCGGTAACGGTTGGCCCGGATCACTGCTGGCCGTTCGGCCATGCACTCGGGTCGACTGTCGAGCGTCAGCGATGCCCTTATGGCGTCCGTCAACACACGGGTTCGATGACCGTCGCGGGCATCTTCGCGCGCGTCAGTCCGGCATCCCGTTGTGGTCCCCGAGCGGCCGGTCGGGCCAGTCCACCCAGCGGTCCGCGTGGGTAAGCTCATACGCGTGGTTCATCGGGTAGCGGATGCGGTTGTCGTCGCGCGGACGTTCACCGATCACCATCAGCCGGACTTCGTCCTGCGTGTTGTTGATCTGAATGCGCGTCAAACCTCGTCCTTCAGGGCGGGGAAGGATAGCGCGGACGCCGTAGGCGTCCTTTCGGGCGGCTAGTGGGGCGTTTTCTGTTGGTCGATGTATTTGCGAACGATTTCGACAGGCGCTCCACCACAACTTCCGGCAAAGTAAGACAGAGACTCCAGCGCGCCGCCCCACAACTTTTTACGAATGCTCGAGTAGCACTTGAAAGACGTAATAGCGACCACGTCGAATGGCTTGACTCGCTCTTGTGGGCCAGACATACAATCGTCCGATGCGACGACTCCAGGCCTTCAAGTTCGAACTGATGCCGAACGGCGAGCAGCAGCGCGATATGCGCCGCTTCGCCGGATCGTGCCGGTTCGTCTACAACAAGGCACTGGCGTTGCAGAAGGAGAACTACGAGGCGGGCGGCAAGTTCATTGGCTACGTAGCAATGGCCAGGCATCTGACGGAGTGGCGTAACGGAGGCGAAACGCCATGGCTCAAGGATGCCCCCGTTCACCCGTTGCAACACACCCTCAAAGACATGGACCGTGCCTACAAGAACTTCTTCGCCAAGCGAGCGGCGTTTCCGAAGTTCAAGAAGCGCGGCCAGCGCGACAGTTTTCGCTACCCGGACCCCAAGCAATTCAAGCTCGACCAGCCCAATGGGCGCATTTTCCTGCCCAAGCTGGGCTGGATGCGGCTGAGGCTGTCGCGTCCCGTGCTGGGCGAACTGCGCAACGCAACGGTCAGCTTCAACGCGGGCAAGTGGTGTGTCTCGATCCAGACCGAGCGGGAGGTCGAGCAGCCGGTGCCCCATGCCACGAGCGTGATCGGCATCGATGTGGGCATTGCCCGCTTCGCCACGATGAGCGACGGCACGTTTGTCGCACCGCTCAACAGTTTCAGGAAACATGAGGCTCGTCTGCGCCGATGCCAACGTGCGATGAGCCGCAAGGTCAAGTTCAGCAATAACTGGAAAAAAGCCAAGACCAGAGTCCAGCGCATCTATGCGCGCATCGGCAATGCTCGCCGCGACTACCTGCACAAGGCCACGACCACGATCAGCAAAAACCACGCGATGGTGTGTATCGAGGACCTGCAGGTTCGGAATATGTCCAGGTCGGCGGCAGGCAGCATCGATGCGCCTGGCAAAAATGTTCGGGCCAAGTCCGGTCTGAATAAGGCCATCCTCGATCAAGGGTGGTTCGAGTTCAGGCGGCAATTGGAATACAAGCTGGCCTGGAATGGCGGCTGGCTGGTGGCGGTTCCGCCCGCGAATACAAGCCGGACGTGTCCGGCTTGTGGATACGTGAGTGCGGATAACCGGACCACGCAGGAAAAATTCGCCTGTGTCGAATGCCGTTACGAGGAGAACGCCGATGTCGTCGGTGCTCTGAACATTCTGGCGCGGGGACACCGCGTTGCAGCCTGTGGAGAGACGGTGCAGTCGGGCCGCTCGATGAAGCAGGAACCCGCCGAGGCGATCTGAGACAAGCATTATCGTTTCAGACGCGGTAGGAATCCCCCGTCTTCAGGCGGGGGAGGATGTCAAGAAGGTGTGGCAGATGCCGGTGCCCGCCGGAAACGCGACCGAATCGCCTTCGGCAACGGGGTGCAGCACGCCGTCGATCCAGACATCCGGCTTGCCTTCGAGCACATACACAAACTCCTGCTCGGTACTTTCGGCATGCGGATAGGACGTCCGCCGGCCCGGCAGAAGCCTCACGTGATGGATGCCGATCCGGGTGATGCCGAGTTCGGCGGAAATCGGTGCGTCCAGCGCCCTCGGCTCGGTATCGCCGCGATAGCAATGCGCTTCGGGTTCTTCGAGCTCGGTCCAGTGCTTGATGAAAGCGGGGCGGGTCATCGGTTGCGCTCCTTTCGGGGAGATGGTGACGGTAGCGGTTCAGGCGCTGACATCGGCGGTGACTCGCGCACCCTCTCGGCGAACGAACCTCGCCCGATAACTTACCAGCGAATGCGGCAGGACGATTGCGCGTCGGATTTCTGGAGCGGCCGTGGCGGCGAAGCCGGCTGGCGCGATCTTGACCGCCGGCCACGTGGGACGTCAGGTGCCGGTCGGCGAAATTCATGGTGGCCCGGATGTCGCGGATCGGGCGGTCGACGACATCTGCGGAAATCAGCACCGCACCGTTTCTTGCGTCGTGCAAAAAAGTCTGCGACGCGATGCACGGATGCTCGCCGCCGCGTATCGCCGCGATTACAGCCAGCCGTTGCGGATGAACTCGACGATCGAATAGCGGCGGTGCTCGAGATCGTGCTGCCGGACGGCATCGACGATACGCGACACGCCGTCCGCGTAAGGTGTCGCGCCCACCACGCGCGATTCGAATTGCAGGCTGCACGCACCGTCGTCGATGCGGATTCGGTGAATCGCGTGGCGGCCGAGCTGATCGTCGGCGACCGCGAATTCGCTGCGCTGCACGTCCGGGTCGCGCACGGAACGGATATCTTCCGGCCGCACGCCGAGCGACTGGCCGATCCCGACAGCGGTGCCGGGGACGGACGTCTTGCCAGCCTGATGCGACTCCGTCAGGCTGATCTGGCAGTCATGAAACAGGTGACCGCTGGTTTCCAGCATGCTCATGAACTTGAGCATCAGGATGTTCGTGTTCGGGCACAGCACGACCGGGAACGCGTGCGAGCCGGTCTCGAGCTCGGAGCCGGTCGACAGCTCGACGAGTGGCGATCCGGTGACTTCGCAGAATGCGATCACGTCAGGGAGTTCGCGGCCGGAACCGGCGTGCACGACGATCGTTCGGGCGTCGCTGCGCTGCGCATCGTTGCGCGCGCTGTCCGACCAGGGGATCACGCGACAGGTTGCCGGATCGAGCCGGTGCGCGCCGAGCAGCTCGCTGGCCAGCTTGCCGGTTCCTACGACGAGTACTTGCATGGAATTGACGGGTTGAGGTTCAGGATTCGGGGCGAGAACGGCGCGGGCCGTCCGGTCGCCCGGCTCGGTCGCGGCGCGTGGCGCCGGAGCGGCCTCGCGCATTATGCCCGGCCGGCCGCCTGCGTGCCCGCCGGGGCTGCGCCGGCGGCGCGGTGCGTCAGCTCGCCGACACCGTCGGCAGCCACGCGTTCGCTGCGTTCTGCGTCGCGAGCTGCTTCGCGATCGAGCGCGCGAGGCGGTCGGTATCGGACGCCACCGTGTCGTGCTTCGCTTCCGACACGCCATGCAGGCCTGCGCCCACTGCTGCCGACGTCGCGAGGCGGCCGGCCGCCGCGCCGACTCCGGCGGTTTCCACCATGCCGGGCAGGTGGCCGCTGTTCGCGCTGGACGAGAACGTGCCGAGCGGCTGCGGTGCGCCATGCGCCGGCTGGAACAGCACGGTGACCGATGCCTTCACTTCGCTCTTGCCCGCGCCGAGCCCGATCAGCGTGCGGCGGCGGCGGTTGCCGGCGTCGATCGATTCGAAGCGGCCTTCGACCACCAGCGCGTCGCGACCGTCGGGCACCGGGCCGCGCAGCGCGGGGATGCCTTGCGACCGGAGCTCGCGCACGAGGGCGTCGGCGAGCTGGTCGCGGGTCTTCAGCGCGCTTTGCTGGCGCTGCACGTCGGCGGACGATCCGCTCGCGAGGGTCGCAAGCTTGCTGATCATCCCGCCGTCGACCTTGACGTCGGTCGTGGCCACGTCGAACGCGGATACATAGACGACGTCCGCACGAACCTGCGGCTGCGTGCGGGCGGCCGGCGCGGCGGTCATGGACGTGGTCGCGGTCGATGCGCAGCCGGTCATCGCGAGCGTGCCGGCGATCAGTGCGACACTGGTCAGACGTTTGGCGTCGGCAGCGAGTGCGTGAAGGGAAGGGAACATGTCGATCTCCGTGGCCTGGATGAAGTTGCCGATACTGTCGCGGCATTCAGGAACGCGAACGATCGGAAGCGGGGCGTGATCGCTGGCGAGGGAGAGGGTTCATGCCGTTGCGCAACACGCAGGCGCAAGTATGCGGAGGTCGGGCGGGATGCGCCACGCAGGAATTATGTCGGCGGATGTCACGCAGGGCTGCGCGCTGGCGCGGATGGTAGGTAGGCCGTCGGGCGGATGGACGAACGGGCGGGCGTGCAGACGAGCAGACGAGCAGATAGGCCAGCAGACAAACTGGCGAACTGGCGAACTGGCGAACTGGCGAACTGGCGAACTGGCGAACTGGCGAACTGGCGAACTGGCGAACTGGCGAACGGGCGAACGGGCGAACGGGCGAACGGGCGAACGGACGGCGAACGGCGAACGGCGAACGGCGAACGGCGAACGGCGAACGGCGAACGGCGAACGGCGAACGGCGAACGGGCGAGCCGTCGGACAGTCAGGCAGGCCATCAGGCAAACAGTCCGTCAGGCCGACAGCGACCGCCGCACCACTCCTGACGAATCGAGCGGCAACGCAACAACGGCCTCCAGCCCGCCGCCATCTCGGTCGCGGAACGTCAGCGACCCACCATGCAGGCGGGCGATCCGCTCGACGATCGCGAGGCCCAGGCCCGTGCCGCCCGCGTGGTTGCGGGCGTTCGCGCCCCGGCTGAACGGTGCCTTGAGCCGTTCGAGTTCGGCCGCACCGATGCCGTTGCCGCGATCGCTGACCACCGCATACGCGATGCCGCGCTCGGTCCACGTGCGCACGCCGAGGCCCGTCCGGCCATAGACGACCGCGTTCTGCATCAGGTTCATCAGCAGCCGCATCAGCGCGATCGGACGGAACGCGAAAGCGGGCACCGCCCCTTCGTCGAAGTCGAATTCGTGGCCGAGCCCCGCGAAATCCGCGACGAGCTGGCCGATCAACGCATTCAGGTCGCCGGTTTGCGGCGTTTCGCGCTCGCCGCTGCCCGCGTAGTCCATGAATTGCTGCAGGATCGTATCGATCTGGTCCAGGTAGTGCTCGGTCGACGTGGTGAGCGCGTCGTGCGTGCCGCGCGGCAGCGCCATCGCGATCGCCAGGCGCAGCTTGGTGAGCGGCGTGCGGATGTCGTGCGACACGCCGGCCAGCATCAGCGAGCGGGTCGCTTCCGCCTGTTGCAGCGCATCGGCCATCTGGTTGAATGCGCGGCTCACGTCGGCGATTTCGGTCGGGCCGTCGGTGGGCAGCGGCGGCGGGCGCTCGCCCGCGCTGACACGTTGCGCCGCGCGCGCCAGTGCGTCGAGCGGCCGGTTCAGGTGGAGCTGGATCAGGTAGCCGGTCAGCGCCGCGAGCAACGCCAGCCCGACCGACAGCACGAGTGCCGTCGTGATGCCGCTCGCCTGCGCGTCGGCGGCCATCGGCAGCGGCAACCACACAGGCGAGCCGGCAACATGCAACCGGATCCACAGACGCTCGTCGTCGCCCGACTGCCAACGCGCGGGGAGCTCAGGCGGCAGGTGGCGTTCGAGTGCCTGCATGAACACGTCACGCTGCCAGGTGCGGAAGAAGGCCGCCAGGTTCGGTGCTTGCGGCGATGCGGCGGGCGGCAGCGCGGCCTGGCCGCCGAATTGCGCGATGACCGTGCGGCCGGCGTCGGGCGGCAGACTGGCAAGCGTGCGGTCGAGCAACCGCACGTAGTCGGAAAAGACGATCGACGCCCGCTCGATGCGCGGGCGCTGCACGTAGTGCAGCAGCACGGTGAGCGAACAGGCGAGCGACAGCGCGACGAGCGCCACCAGCAGCGCGATGTTGCGCGCGAGCAGCGAGCGCGGCAGCGGGATGCGCATCACGGCTCGACGCCGGCCACCAGCATGTAGCCGATGCCCCAGACGGTCTTGATGAAGCGCGGCTTGCCGGGATCGTCCTCGACGATCTGGCGCAGCCGCAGGATCTGCACGTCGACGCTGCGGTCGAGTGCGGCATGGTCGCGGCCGCGCGCGCGGGCGAGCAGGTTCTCGCGGCTCACCGCGCGGTTCGGCGACGAGCCGAGCGCATGCAACAGCAGCATCTGCGCCGAATGAATCTCGACGGGCGTGCCGTCGCGCATCAGCGTCTGCTGGCCGACGTCGAACGTGAACGCACCGAAACGCAACCGCTGCGACGTGACCGTCGGCTCGCCGGCCGCCATCTTCTGCCGCCGCAGCAATGCGCGGACGCGGGCCACGAGTTCATCGGGGAGAAACGGCTTCGCCAGGTAATCGTCGGCGCCCGTCTCGAGGCCGACGACCTTGTCCGCCGCGTCGCCTTTCGCGGTGAGCATCAGGATCGGCAGCGTCTGGCCTTCGGCGCGCAGGCGCCGGCACACGCTCAGGCCGTCCTCGGGCTCCATCATCAGATCGAGCACCAGCAGGTCGTACGGTTCGCGTTGCAGCAGGCGGTCGAGCCGCTTGCCGTCGGCGACCGCGCGCACCTGGAAGCCGTGGCCGGTCAGGAAGCGCTGCAGCATGTTGCGCAGCTCGGCTTCGTCGTCGAGCACGACGATCCTGCAGGACTGTTCCATCGCTTGCCTCCCGGTGCCGTGCGCGGCCGGATTCTCGTGCGGGTTCAACGGGCCGCCATGCGCTGGCGCATGAAACCGGCGAGCTGCTCGAGCGTGACGTAGCCGTTGTGCTGCGTGTCGATTTCGTCGAAATGCTGCGCGACCATCGGCATGCCCGCGGCGGCCTGCTCGCGGGTGAGCTTGCCGTCGTGCGTCGTGTTCGCGCTGGCGAAACGGGACTGCAACTGCATCAGCGCACGTTCGACGCGTGCCCCGCCGTTCGCCGCGCCAGGCGGCACCTGCTGGGCCGACGCTGCTGCTGAGACGATACACAAAACGACGACGGCAATCATCTTCTTGATGGACTTCATGGGGTTTCTCCTTGCGTGTCCGACGGTCTGCGCCGGCCGGGTGGTTGATGAAACAAACGGATGGAAAACGAAGCGAAACGAAGCGGCGCCGGGTTATGCCCAGTGCGCAGGCACCCACACGCGGCCGGCCCAATGGGCGGGCACCCAGATGACGGCGCGCGGCGGGTGGGCGACATACACGGCACGCGGGGCGACGTACACGGAACGCGGCAGCGGCGGCGCGAGATACAGGACCTTCGGCGGCGGCGGCGCGACGTAGACGACACGCGGCGCGGGTGCGACCACGACAGCCTTCGGCGCCGCAACGCGCACGACCTTCGGCGGGGGCGGCGTGACGATGACAGCGGCAGGCACGGGCGGCGGGGGCGTGACCACGACGGCGGCCGGTGCAGGTGCCGCGACAGCGACCGTGGCGGCGGGCGGCGGGGTCGTCACGACCACCGCGGCCGGCGCAGGCGCCACGACGGGCACCGGCACCGGCACCGGCACCGGCACCGGGACAGGAACCGGCACCGTTCCGCCGGCCACGACCACCGTGCCGCCCACCGTCGTGCTGCCGTGGATCACGGCCGTGCCACCGGTCGAGACCGTGCCGCCGTGTACGACCGTCGAGCCGCCCGACGTCGTCACGACACCCGGCGCCACGCGCGTCGCGCTGCCGGAATGCGTGACGGTTCCGCCGTCGGTGCCCTTCACGGTGCCGGAGCGCGAGCAGGTCGAGCCCGCGCAATTCGTCGACGCCGTGTGGCTGGCCGTGTTGCCGTTCGCGCCCGTGATCGTGCCGCTCGACGAGTACTGGCCCGGGCCGTTGCGCGTCACGCTGCCCGACGTCGTGGCGCTGCGGCCGTCCGAGCCCGTCAGCGAACCGGTGTGCGAGCAGGTGCCGTCCGCGCAGCTCGTGTCGCCGCTGTGTTCGACCGAGCGCCCGTTGGGCCCGACGGCCGTGCCGCTGTTCGAGAACTGGCCGGGCGCGGTGCGCGTGACGGTGCCCGTGTTGGTCGCGATACCGCCGCCGGGGCCGATCACGCCGCCCGCATGCGAGCAGCTGCCGCCGCCGCACGAGCCGGCGTGCGCGCCGTTGTAGGTGCCGCGCGGCGTGTACGCGGTGCCGTGGCCGGCCCAGCCGGCGAAGGCCGGTGCGCAGGCGAGGGTGAGAGCAGTGGCGGTGACGAGGAAGCGGGTTTTCATCGGGTGTCCTTGCGGTTCGTTTCGGTGCACGCAGTGGCGTGGCGACGGGACGAACTTTAGGGCGATGACACGCGCCCGTCGCGTCATAAAAGATGTCGCGGTGTTACACGTGGCGTGCTGTTTCGAAGTACGACGAATGCGTGCGCCGGCCACGGCGATCGCGGGTATGCCGCGCCGGGCAAGGCTGTCGGCGATGCGGTCGCATGAGGGCACGGTGCCGTGGCACGGGTGAGGAACGTGTCGTGCGCAGCGCGAAAGTGTGTCGCGGCGACATGCGGCGACATATTTGCCGGCCGATTCATGCGCGTTTTGTGTCGAGCCGCGTCACGCGAATTGAACGCATGCAGTACGCCATGTGCGACTGGAACGTGCTTCGCCGTAACAGGGCGCGACCGTCGCCAACCATCCGAAGAATCGATTTCCGTCCGATCGGAAACGACAGTGTTCATCTGTCGCGCAGGGCTTGTCCGTCGGCCCGTGTCATGCCGTGTACGACGCCGTCGACCGGCTTCGTCACGGGCGACACATTTTCCGCAGGACAGGCATACGCGCAGCCCCAAACCGGCCACGCTCCAGTCCACAAGCGCCCACGCCCGCCACGCACCACCTGAACGCGCCTTCCCGCACGACATGCGGCGACACATTCCCCGCCGGACACACATACGCGCAGCCCCATACCGGCCCGGCTCCAGTCCACAAGTGTCCACACCCGCCACGCACCAGCTGAACGCGCCTTCCCGCACGACATGCGGCGACACATTTCCCGCCGGTCACGCATACGCGCAGCTCCAAACCAGCCGTCCTCCAATCCACAAGCGCCCTTGACGGCCACGCACCACCCGAACGCCTTTCCCCGCGACATACGGCGACACATTTCCCGCGTGGTCTTTCCATTCCGCGCCCACTACAGTGCGTTCCATTCGACGCGATGGCAGCCCGTGCCGCCCATGACGCGTCCGACTCAACCGAAGGAAAGGCCCATCATGCTCACCACCACAGGAAAGCTCGCGTACTACGTCACGCTCTTCATCGTCGCCGTCTCGCTCGTCGAGGCGGCCGTGCTCACCTGGCGCCGCGCCCGCGGGCCCGAACCGTTCGACTGGAACGAGGTGTGGCTGTCGCTCGCCGATCTCGCGGGCCGCAAGCTGCTCGCGCTGGTGCCGCTGTCGCTCGCCACGCCGCTGTTCGACCTCGCGTGGGCGCACCGGCTCTTCACGATCCCGCTCCACAGCGTCGCGCTCGCGCTGCTCGTGTTCGTCGGCCAGGAGTTCTGCTACTACTGGTATCACCGCGCGTCGCACCGCGTGCGCTTCTTCTGGTCGACCCATGCGGTGCATCATTCGCCGAACCAGTTGACGCTGTCGTCCGCATTTCGCCTCGGCTGGACCGGCAAGATCGCCGGCGCCGCGATGTTCTTCACGCCGCTCGTGTGGCTTGGCGTGCGTCCGGAAGCCGTGCTCGCGATCCTGTCGTTCAACCTGATGTACCAGTTCTGGTTGCACAACACGTGGATGCCGAAGCTCGGCTGGTTCGAATACGTGTTCAACACGCCGTCCGCGCACCGCGTGCACCATGCGTCGAACCTCGACTATCTCGATGCGAACTACGGCGGCGTGCTGGTGGTGTTCGACCGGCTGTTCGGCACCTATGTCGCCGAGCGTGCGGACGAGCCGTGCCGTTTCGGCCTCGTCACGCCGACCCGCTCGCGCAATCCGTTCGTCGTCGAACTCGAGCACTGGGCGAGCCTCGCCCGCGACGTCGCCACGGCCCGCGACGTGTGGACCGCGATCCGCTTCGTGCTGCTGCCGCCGGGCTGGCGCCCCGACAACCAGGGCGAAACGACGGAGGAATTGCGCCGCCGCAGCCTCGTCGCGGTGCGCACGGATGCGTGAACGGCGCTACGCTGTGGCGCATTGCCGGCCGCACACCTATGTCGCGGCCGGCATGACTCATGCAACACGCATCAAGCAACCCTCGATCCAGGAGAAAACATCGATGGAACACGAACTCAAAGGCAAGGCAGTCGCGATCACCGGCGGATTCGGTCATCTGGGCGTCGCGACGGCCGCGTGGCTCGGCGAGCGCGGCGCACGCGTCGCGCTGATCGGCCGCGGTGCGGCCCCGGCGGCGCAGGCGCTGCCCGGCGTGCCGGCCGACGCGCTGCGCATCGGCGGCATCGATCTCGTCGATCCGCAGGCCGCCGCGCAGGCGCTCGATACCGTGCAGCGCGAATTCGGCCGCGTCGATGCGCTGCTGAACATCGCGGGCGCGTTCGTGTGGCAGACGATCGCCGACGGCGACGCCGCCACGTGGGACCGGATGTACGAACTGAACGTGAAGACCGCGCTGAACGCATCGAAGGCCGCGCTGCCGCACCTGCTGGCGAGCCCGGCCGGGCGCATCGTCAACATCGGCGCGGGCGCGGCGTTCAAGGCCGGCACGGGGATGGGCGCCTACGCGGCCGCGAAGGCCGGCGTCGCGCGGCTCACCGAGGCACTGGCGGCCGAGCTGCTCGACCGCGGCGTGACGGTGAACGCGATCCTGCCGAGCATCATCGACACGCCGCCGAACCGCGCGGACATGCCGGATGCGGATTTCACGCGCTGGGTGCGGCCGGAACAGATCGCGGCGACGATCGGCTTCCTGCTGTCGGCCGACGCGCAGGCGATCACCGGCGCGTCGATTCCGGTGACCGGCCGCGTGGCATAGCGCGGCGGGGGTAAGGGCAGGGGCTCGCGCCGCGGCCGGCCGTGCGTACAATGTCGCACCGGATTGCGCGAGCCCAGCCAGAGACCATGCATCAGCCCACTATCCTGATCGTCGAAGATGAAGTGGCGATCGCGGACACGATCGTCTACGCCCTCGGCACCGACGGCATGCAGACCGTCCACTGCACGCTCGGGCAGGCGGCGCTCGACCATCTGCGCGACGCGCGCTTCGATCTCGTGGTGCTCGACGTCGGCCTGCCGGATCTCAGCGGCTTCGAAGTATGCCGGCGGCTGCGCACGTTCTCCGACGTGCCGGTGATCTTCCTCACCGCGCGGCACGATGAAATCGACCGGATCGTCGGGCTCGAAATCGGCGCCGACGATTACGTGGTCAAGCCGTTTTCGCCGCGCGAGCTGGCGGCGCGCGTGCGCGTGATCCTGCGGCGTTTCTACCGGACGGCCGCACCCGAAGCGACGCCCGCGCCCGCGCCGGCTGCGGCCATCGCACCGGGTTTCACGCTCGATACCGACGGCGCGCGCGTGTCGTGGCTCGGCCACGCGCTGGACCTCACGCGCTACGAATTCGGGCTGCTGGCGCTGCTGGTCCGGCATCCCGGGCGCATCTATTCGCGCGAACAGTTGATGGACCTCGTGTGGCACGAGGCATTCGACTCGGCCGACCGCACGGTCGACACGCATATCAAGACGCTGCGCGCCAAGCTGCGCGCGGTCGATCCCGAACGCGACCCGATCCGCACGCATCGCGGGATGGGTTATTCGCTGCAACCTTAACGACCGGTACCGCCCATGCATATCGGCCTGCGCATCTTCTTCGGCTTTTTCCTGATCGTCGGTCTGGCCGCGCTGATCACGCTGCGGGTATTCGTGCAGGAGGTGAAGCCCGGTGTGCGCGAGGCGATGGAGGACACGCTCGTCGATACCGCGCAAGTGCTCGCGACACTGGCCGCCGACGACATGGCGAACGGCCACATCGCCAACGGCGCGTTCGCGCGGCAGCTTTCGAAACTGCACGAAAGCCCGGTCAGCGCGAATGTATGGGGCGTGCAAAAGACCGCGATCGGCTACCGTCTGTACATCACCGACGCGCACGGCATCGTGCGCTATGACTCGTCCGGCAAGGCGGTCGGGCAGGACTATTCGCGCTGGAACGACGTGTACCGGACGCTGCGCGGCGAATACGGCGCGCGCAGCACACGCAGCGATCCGAACGACGACAGCAGCACCGTGATGCACGTGGCGGCGCCGATCCGGCGCGGCAACGAGATCATCGGCGTGTTGACGATCGCGAAGCCGAACCAGACGGTTGCGCCGTTCATCGCGCGCAGCCAGCGCAAGATCATGCTGTACGGCGCGCTGCTGATGGGCGGCGCGATCCTGATCGGCGTGGCCTGCACGTGGTGGCTGGTGGTCGGGCTGCGGCGCCTGCAACGCTATGCGCGCGCGATCGCGGCGGGCGAGCGGGCCGACATGCCGCTGCAGGGCGCGAGCGAGCTGGCCGAGCTCGGGCGCGCGGTGGAAAGCATGCATCAGCGGCTGGAGGACCGGCAGTACGTCGAGACCTACATCCACACGCTCACGCACGAGATGAAGAGCCCGCTGGCGGCGATCAGCGGCGCGGCCGAACTGCTGCAGGAAGACATGCCGGTGGCGAACCGCCGGCGCTTCACCGAAAACATCCGCCGCCAGGCCGGCCGCCTCGAACAGATGATCCGCAAGCTGCTCGCGCTCGCCGAAGTCGAGCAGAAGCAGCGCCTGTCGGTGCGCGAACCGGTCGCGCTGCGGCCGGTGCTCGAACAGCTCGTCGACGATATCGAGCCCCGTGCGCGGCAGCGCGGCGTAAACCTGGCGATCGACGCACACGACGCGGCCGATCCGGCGATCGTCGAAGGCGATCCGTTCCTGCTGCGCCAGGCGCTCGGCAACCTGCTCGACAACGCGCTGGATTTCGCGCCGCAGGGCAGCACGATCCGCATCGCGCTCGAACGGCAGCCGGCGGGGAAGGCGCACGTCGCCGTCGTGCGCGTGGCCGACGACGGCCCCGGCGTGCCCGACTACGCACTGGCGCGCGTGTTCGAGCGCTTCTATTCGCTGCCGCGCCCCGACGGGCAGGATCGCAGCACGGGCCTCGGGCTGTGTTTCGTCCGCGAAGTCGCGATGCTGCACCGCGGGCAGGTCGCGCTCGCGAACCGCGACGAAGGCGGCGCGTGCGCGACGCTCACGCTGCCGTCGGCGGGCTGAGCGCGCTTCACGTTCGCCACACGTTCGCTTCACACCGGCTTCAATCGCCCTTCACCGGGGCTGCTCATGCTGACCGTACCCTTTTACTCCGGTACCCGTCGGCCATGAATCGAGTCCTGTTGTTCAAATTCGCGATCACCGCGTTTCTCGCGCTGCTGATCCTGATCCCGCTGCACATGGTGCAAAGCATCGTGCAGGAACGCTCCGCGTATCGGATGGATGCGCTGCAGAGCATCTGGTCGAGCTATGCGGGGCCGCAGACGGTGGCGGGCCCGGTGCTCGTCGTGCATTACACGGAAGTCACGCGCGTGCGCGACGACACGCCGGCCGGCGGCGCGACGAAGACGAGCCTCAGAAGCGAGACGAAGCGCCTGCTCGTGTTCCCGAAGACGCTGAACGTCGACGGCACGCTGACGACCAGCGTCCGCTATCGCGGCATCCACAAGGCGCTGGTGTACGAGCTGGCGAGCCGGGTGACCGGCACGCTGCCGTTGCCGGACCTGAAGAAGCTGCCACAGGCGGACGGTCACGTGAGCTTCAAGGTCGACGACGCTTACGTCGCGATCGGCATCGGCGACATTCGCGGGCTGACCGCGCAGCCCGACCTGCGCATCGGCGGCGCGCGCTTCGACGTCGAACAAGGCACGCGGCTGGACAGCCTGCGCCAGGGTGTGCACGCGAACGTCGATCTCGCGGCGCTGGCGGACGCAAGCGCGGGGGCGGCCGTGCCGTTCAGCATCGACCTGCCGCTGCGCGGCGCGGATTCCGTCGCGTTCGCGCCGGTGGGCGACCAGAACGATTTCTCGCTGAAATCGACGTGGCCGCATCCGAGTTTCGACGGCGCGTTCCTGCCGAACACCCGCACGGTCGATGCGCACGGCTTCACCGGCAACTGGCGCGTGACGTCGTTCAACACGAAGGCGCGCGAGCAGATTGCGTCGGGCAACGGGGAAGGTGCGATCGAAATGGCATCGGTGTCGGTGATCGAACCCGTGAACGTCTATCTGCAGGCTGAACGCGCGACGAAGTACGGCGCGCTGTTCGTGATGCTCACGTTCGCGAGCTTCTTCATGTACGAGCTCGTGAAGCGGCTGCGCATTCACCCGATCCAGTACGCGCTGGTCGGCCTGTCGCTCGCGCTGTTCTTCCTGCTGCTGCTGAGCCTGTCCGAGCACATCGCGTTCGCGTATGCGTATCTGGCGGCGAGCGGCGCATGCATCGGGCTGCTCGGCTTCTACCTGTCGTTCGTGCTGCAAAGCGTGAAGCGCGGTGCCGTGTTTGCCGCGCTGCTCACGGTGCTGTACGCGGCGCTCTATGGGCTGCTGCTGTCGGAAGACAATGCGTTGATGCTCGGTTCGCTGCTGCTGTTCGCGATCCTCGCCGGCATCATGACGCTCACGCGCCGCGTCGACTGGTATTCGCTCGGTGCCGCGTGGCAGCCGCTGGCCGACAAGGCGGGCGCGGGCACCGCGAAGCCGGGTGCGCAAGTGAAGTAAGCGCGCGGGTGGCGAGCAGGCGCGCCGGTCGGGAATGTCCCGGCCGGCGCGTCATACTGTGCATCGCCGCATCACGCGCGCGGCGCAGGCCGCCGAAAACGCTCCAGTGGAATTTCGGCGACGGCGGTGATCTCGATCAGCAGATCGGGATGGTAGAGACGCTCGACCTGGACGGTCGTCGTCACCGGATAGGGCTCCGGGAAATACGTCTTGCGGAGGTCACCGGCCTGCATGAAGGCATCGATGTCGGTCGCGTAGTGCACGAGCGAAATCACGTCCTGCATCTGTCCGCCCATCGTGGCGAGCACGGCGCCGATGTTGTCGAGCGTCTGCCGCACCTGCGTGCGCATGTCGCCGTGGCCGACCACCTGGCCGTCGCGGTCGAGCGCCACTTGCCCCTTCAGATGCACGATCCGGCCGTCGCCCTGGATCACGGCCATCGAGAACGCGCCGAACGGCGCCCAGACGTCCGGCGGATTCACTGCTTCAGCCATGATGCAGCTCCTGTGTGGCGTGAATGGGTCGGGCACAGCGGATCGATGTCGTCGATCGTCGCGCCATTATGGATGCGTTCGCTTTTGCGCTCCCTGCGGCCGGTGCAAACCGCCTGTCCCGATCGGGCGGCTCCCGGGCGGCGATATTTTTTCTTTCGCGGTGTGAATCGATTCGACTGTTGACGTAGCAGTAATTCTGCGGGGATTCGCGCCTGGAGCACGTCTGCACCGATATGATTCACACGCGCATTCCGCGGTCGGGGACGCGCATGGTCCGAGGGGCGGGCCGATCACGCGCCCGCTATTGCTTCTCGTCAAAACAAGGAAAACAACATGTGTACGAGTTTTGTGATCCGCACGGTGGATGAGCACGTCGTCTATGGCAGAACCATGGAGTTCGCAGAGGATCTGGGTTCGGTCCCGATCGTCATCGAGGCCGGCAAGACGCTGTACGCGTCGCCGCCGCTCGGCAAGCAGGGCAAGAGCTGGACGACGAAGTACAAGGCGATCGGCATGAACGGGCTGAAGATGCCGATCCTGGTGGACGGCATCAACGAGGCGGGGCTGGCCGGCGGGATGCTCTACTTCCCGGAGTTCGCCGAGTATCCGGCGCTGACACCGGAGAACACGGCGCGCGCGTTGGCGCCGTGGGATTTCCTCACCTGGGCGCTGACCGGCTTCGACAGCGTGAGCGACGTCAAGCAGGCGCTCGACGGCATCGTCGTCGCCGATATCCCGCACCCCGCATTCGACGGCGCGCCGCCCTTGCATTACACGCTGCATGACGCGAGCGGCGCATCGCTCGTCGTCGAGCCGGTCGGCGGCGAACTGCGTGTCCACGACAACCCGCTCGGCGTGATGACCAACTCGCCGCCGTTCGACTGGCATTGCACCAACCTGCACAACTACCTGAACCTGTCGCGCGTCACGCCATCGAGCAGGACGCTGTCGCTGTCGCGCGACGCGAAACACGTGAAGCTCAAGGCGTATGGCCAGGGCTACGGGATGCTGGGACTGCCCGGCGACATCACACCGGCGTCGCGTTTCGTGCGCGCGGTCGGGTATGCGACGTACGCAGAAAATCCGCATAGCGGCGCCGACGCGATCCGGCTGGCCGAACACATCATCAATACGTTCGACATTCCGAAAGGGTGGATCAAGGAGGAAGTCGATCACGATCAGCCGGTCTACGAATACACGCAGTGGACCACGATCGCCGACCTGGAGGCGCGCAAGTATTACTTCCGGACGTATGACGATACGGTAATGCGTGTGATCGACCTGGCGACGTCGAAGGTGTCGACGGTCGCGTCGCCGACGCACGTCGAACTGACAACCGTCTAGCCGTTCGGCCTGCTGGAAGCGGCGGTGGCCCGGATCGACCTATACTGATCGTCTTACTTCACCGGACCACGCCGTGCCGAACCAACCTTCCGGGGATCCGTCCGTCGACGATCCCCGTCCGACCCCGCCCATCCAACCCGAACTGGAAGACTGCTGCAACAGCGGTTGCTCGCCGTGCGTCTTCGATCTCTACGACGAAGCCCTCGCGCGCTATCGCGTCGAGCTGGCCGAATGGGAAGCGCGTCAGGCGCAACGCAAGCATCACGCGTGAGCCGGATGCGGGCGTGCGGCTACACCTGCGCCTGCGCCGTTTCCGCGTCAGACCCTGCCGTCGCAACGATTCCCGTCCCGCTTACGCGCCCGCATGCAGCCGCCGATGCAGCGGCCCAAGCATGGCCGATAGCGCGACGCACACGAGCAGCACGGCCGTCAGCGCGAACATCGACGTCCTGAAGCCCTGCACGTAATCGAGTGCGGCCGGATGCGCGCCGAGCCGGGCGAAGAACATGCCGCCGAGCGTGGCCGCGCCGACGGCCGCACCGATCTGCAGCATCGCGGTGACCATGCCGGATGCGACACCCGCGCGTGCCGTGTCGACTTCCGCGAGCACGATCCGCACGACCGACGGCAGCACGAGTCCCTGGCCGATTCCGATCGCCGCAATTCCCGCGTAGAAACCAGGGCCCGGCGCGGCCGCGCCCGCTAGCGCGGCGGCCGTCGCGACGCCGGCCGCGAGCATCGCGAAGCCGAGCGTGAGCACGCGATAGCCGCCGAACCGGCCGACGAGTCGCGGCATCAGCAGCGGGCTCGACAGGAAGCCAAGCCCGAGCGGCAGGATCGCGAGCCCCGACGCGAGCGGCGACCAGTTCAGGCAGCCCTGCAGGTAGATCCCGTAGCTCAGGAAGAACGCGCTCAACGTATAGAACAGGAACGCCAGCACGAGCCCGAGCGCGACGACGGGGTTACGGAACAGGCGCACGTCGAGCAGCGGATCGTGTCCGCTCGTCAGGCGGCGCGCTTCGACCGCCAGCAGCGCGCCGAGCATCGGCAGCGCGCCGACGAGGCACGCGACCATCCACAGCGGCCAGCCGGCCTCGCGCCCGTGCGTGAGCGGGTAGACGAGCATCAGCAGGAACAGCGACAGCAGCGCCATGCCCGGCACGTCGATGCGCTGGCCGCGCGGCGGCCGGCTTTCCGGGATGAAACGCCAGCTGCCGATCAGCGCGAGGATGCCGATCGGCAGGTTGACGAGGAAGATCGCGCGCCAGCCGAGCCCGAACGGATGCAGGCTGATCAACGCACCGCCGCCGAGCTGGCCGATCACGGCCGCGAGGCCGAACACGAAACCGTAGAAGCCCATCACGCGCACCTGCTCCTGCGGGCTGAACACGCTGCGGATCGTCGCGAGCACCTGCGGCGCGAGGATCGCGGCGAACAGGCCCTGCAGCACGCGGCCGCCGACCAGCACCGCGCCGCTGCCGGCGAGCCCGCACAGCGTCGACGCGACGACGAAGCCGGCCATCCCGATCATGAACATGCGTTTGCGGCCGTACAGGTCGCCGAGCCGGCCGCCGGTGATCTGCACGACCGCGTTCGCGCACGCGTATGCCGACACGACCAGCTGCAACTCGGCCGGGCGCGCGCCGATGCCGTCGCGGATGGCCGGTAGCGCGAGATTCACAATGAAGTAGTCGAGCGGCGGCAGAATCGCGCCAACCAGCAGGACCACCAGCGCCCAGCCGTGGTGGCTGCGCGGCGTCGCCGCGGCGGCCGTGCCGGCCGGTACGCAGGGGGCAAGGGTGTCGTTCGTCATGGAAGCAAGTCCGAAAGAATGAGTGCCACATTCACGCCGGACGTGACGCCAGAAGCGCCGGTTCGGCCGTGGACGGGCGATTGACCCCCATTCTGGTCGGTGTCGAAGAATCGGAAAAGCGGGAATTGGTGGTAGCATCCATCGGGTTATTCGATGGATGGAGAATGGCGATGCGCGGTTTCGACCTGGATCAGTTGCGTACTTTCGCGGCGGTCGCGGACGCCGGCAGCCTGACGGCCGCCGCGCCGCTGCTGCACCTGTCGCAGTCGACGGTCAGCGAGCAGGTGCGCAAGCTCGAATCGCGCGCCGGCGTGCCGCTGTTCGTGCGCAGCAAGCGCGGGGTCGAGCCGACGCCGGCCGGCTCGCGGCTGCTGCAGCACGCGCGGCGCATCGTCGCGCTGAACGAGGCCGCGTTCGACGAAGTGCGCGGGCAGGCGATCAAGGGCGAGCTGCGCGTCGCGATCACCGATTACTACCGGACCAACGAAGTCGCGGGCCTGCTCGCGCGGCTGCGGGAGTGCTACCCGCAACTGAGCCTGCACGTCAGCGCGATGAAGAGCGCCGATATCGAGGCCGCGCACGCGCGCGGGCAGGTCGATCTCGGCGTGGTGATGAACCTGTCGAGCGGGCCGTTCCGGCCGGCGTCGGCCGATACGCGCTGGGTGCTGCGGCGTGAGCCGCTGTCGTGGGTCGCATCGCCCGCGCTCGCCGAGCAGTTGCCCGAGCCGCTGCCGCTCGTGCTGCTGCCGGACGACTGCATGATGCATCAGGTCGCGGTGCGCTCGCTCGACGAGCAACACACGCCGTACCGGCTCGTGCACAGCGCGTCGGGGGTCGCGGGGCTGCAGTCGATGCTGGCGGCGGGGCTCGGGGTGGGCTGCCTGTGCGCGTCGGCGATCGGCGAGGGCCTGATGCGGCTCGGCACGAAATACCGACTGCCGCCGCTGCCCGACGCGGTGTTTTCGCTGACGCCACCGATGCCGGGCGAACGCGAAACCGTCACGCAGGCGCGCGAGGTGCTGTCGCGGCAATTGCTGATGTAAAACCGGGCCACACGACCCGCGGCGGCGCGTATCTGAGAGGCGCGCGAAGGAACATAAAAATGAACGACGAACTGCAACGCCAGATGGCCGCGAAGCTGCAGGATGCGCTGGAGCGCGTGGTCGACGAACGCTCGCTGATCCACTTCCTGCGCGTGCTTGGGCACGACTGGAACAAGGAGCGCCAGCTCGAGGCCGACGTGCCGCCGTCGCCGTACGCGCGCGCCGCGCTCGGCTGGGAAAACCACTCGATCGGCGAATACCTCGACGCGATGGTCGACTGGGCCGAAGCGTCGGAGGAAGGGCTGCGCTGCTACGACCTGCCCGACAATCCGTGGCGGCGCATGGCGGACATCCTGTTCGCCGGGAAAATCTACGAATAGCGCCGCTCGGGCGCTTCGTTCACTTCGTTCGCGTACGCCGCCGCGAACCGTCTATTCGACGGCTTCGCCGTTCACATACGCACGCAGCCCGTCGGCCAGCGCATCGAACACCGCGCGGCAGCGCGGGCTCGTCCGCAGGTCCTCGTGCATCACGACCCAGGTTTCCAGCTGCATCGCGGGCCCGTCCGGCAGCACGCGCACGAGCCGTGCGTCGCGTTTCGCGAGCCCGGTCTGGCAGAAGCCGATCCCGTAGCCGGCGCGGATCATCGCGAGCTGCGCGAGGTTGCTGTCGGTGCGCAGCGAGAACGCATCGCGCTTCCACAGCGGCATGCTGCGGCCCACCGCGCGGATGAACGGCGTGACCGTGTCGAAGCCGATCAGCGCGTGATGCGCGAGTTCGTCGGTCGTCGCGGGCACTCCGTTGCGCGCCAGGTAGTCGTCGCGCGCATACATCCCGACATCGATTTCGCCGATGCGCCGCGCAACCAGCGCCTCCTGCACGGGCGGCGCCATCCGGACCGCGATGTCGGCCTCGCGCTTGAGCACGTCCTGGATGCGGTCGGTCGGCACCAGTTCGATGACGAGCCCCGGATGGTTGCGCCGCAATTGCGCGAGAATCGGCGGCAGCACTTCGACGGCGATCACGTCGCTGGCGGAGATCCGCACGATGCCGCGCACGCCGGCGCCGTGGCTCGCGGCCGCGCGCTCGAACGCGGCCGCCGCGCTGCGCAGCGCCTCCGCATGGCCGCGCAGCGCAAGCGCCGCCTCGGTCGGCAGCAGGCCGGACGGCGAGCGCGTGAACAGCGTCTGGCCGAACCCGGCCTCGAGCGCCGCGACGTGGCGGCCGGCCGTCGGTTGCGTGATGCCGAGCGCGCGGGCCGCGCCGGACAACGAGCCCTCCGTCAGCACGGCGAGGAAGGTGCGGTAGCGTTCCCAGTTCAGATCGGTGGTCATGCATAAATGTATAGCCGATCCACCAGGTTCGGCAATTCCTTGATAGCTGAAGGCGCGCCAGAATGCGTGTCATCACGGAAGTTCATTCAAGGAGAGCGGCAATGACGACCCACGCAGGCGGGACCCAACGACAGGCACTCGTGCTCGGCGCGAGCGGCGGGATTGGCGGGGAAGTCGCGCGGCAGTTGCGCGATGCGGGCTGGCAGGTGCGTGGGTTGAAGCGCGGGCTCGACGCCGAGGTCGTGGAGCGCGACGGCATCGCGTGGATGCGCGGCGACGCGATGGACCGCGACGCGGTCGTCCGGGCCGCGCGCGGCTGCAGCGTGATCGTGCACGCGGTGAATCCGCCCGGCTATCGGAACTGGGCCGGGCAGGTGCTGCCGATGATCGACAACACGATCGCGGCGGCGAAGGCGGAGCAGGCCACCGTCGTGCTGCCGGGCACCGTCTACAACTACGGCGCCGATGCATTTCCGGTGCTGGTCGAAGATGCGCCGCAGCATCCGTCGACACGCAAGGGCGCGATCCGCGTCGAGCTGGAGCGCCGGCTGCAGGATGCGGCCGGGCAGGGCGTCCGCACGATCATCGTGCGTGCCGGCGATTTCTTCGGGCCGAAGCTCACCGGCAACAGCTGGTTTGCGGCGGGGTTCGTCAAGGCCGGGCAGCCGGTTGCGGCCATCAGCGTGCCGGGGCGGGACGGCATCGGGCATCAATGGTCGTATGTGCCGGACGCCGCGCGCTCGATGGTCGAGCTGATCGAGCGGCGCGACACGCTGGAGCCGTTCGCGCGCTTTCATCTCGGCGGCCATTGGGACGCGGACGGCACGCAGATGGCGGAGGCCGTGCGCCGCGTCGCGCAGCGGCACGGGCTGCGGCCGACGGTGCGCAAGTTCCCGTGGTGGTTCGTGTGGGCGGCGGCGCCGTTCGTCACGACGCTGCGCGAATTGCTCGAGATGCGTTACTTGTGGCGCGAGCCGATCCGGCTCGACAACACGCGGGTGACCGCAGTGCTCGGCCGCGAGCCGGTGACGCCGCTCGACGCGGCGGTGGAGGCGACGCTGACGGGGCTCGGGTGTCTCAACTGAGCAACGGCGGTCGCGAACGGAATCGCGTTCTGCTATGATCCGCGCTCCCTTCCTCGACGCTGCTGCAGGAAGGTACCCACGACCGCCGCAAGGCCGGAGGTCGCGTCGTACCTTTTTCATTTCCAGCAGCGATGTCTACTCTTCCTCGCTTAAAAAAGGCCTTGCAACGGCAAGGCATCCATGTCGACTATCACGCCGGCATTTATCACCTGCGCAATGAACTGACGCAGGCATCCGTCCTGTTGCCCGCTTCGCTCCCGCTCGAGGAGAAGGCCGTTCAGCAGTTGCTCGCGTTCGCGGCCGTCCGTTCGCCGGATGGTCATCAGCGCGTGTGCAAGGCGTGCGCGACGCCCGATTTTCATCCGGGCGGGGTCGCGCCGGTCGGTTCGATCGTCGCGACCGACGACGCGTTCGTGATTCCCGCCGCGATCGGCACCGATATCAATTGCGGGATGCGTCTCGTCACCACGGGCCTCAAGCGGTCGGCGCTTGCGCCGTTCGAGACGGCGCTCGTCGAGCGGCTGACGCGCGCGATTCTCGCGGACCGGCGCGACGTGCCGGTCGGCAGCGACGCATTCCGCGCGCTGTTCGATGCGGGCCCGGCGGCATTCGTCGATCGCGTTGCGCCGCAGGGGCTCTGGCAGCACGTCGACCGCGACCGGCTCATCGACGAACTGTCGGCGTGCATCGGCCTCGACCGGTTCGACGGCAGCGCGAAATACGCGCCGGACGCACACGTCGGGTCGCGGGAGGTATTCCGCGATCCTTGCCTCGGTACCCCCGGGGCGGGCAATCATTTCGTCGAACTGCAGGTGGTCGACCAAGTGTTCGACCGGCATGCGGCCTACCGTGCGGGACTCGCGAAGGACGATGTCGTCGTGATGATCCACAGCGGGTCGCGCGATGTCGGTTTCTACGTCGGGCGCCGCTGGATGGACCGGGCGCGCGCGGCGTGGCCGGCGGGCGTCAGGCATCCGGAAAGCGGCCTGTACGGCCTTTCCGGCGAACTGGCGCGCGAATACCTCGTCGCGATGGGCACGGCCGCGCGCTATGCGTGGCTCAACCGTGTCGTGCTGGCCGAGATGGTTCGCAAGGAACTGGCGGAACTCACCGGCGAGACCCGCTCGGCACTGGTGGTCGACGTGCCGCACAACGTCGTGCTGCGCGAAGACGGGATGAACATCCATCGCAAGGGGGCGACGCCCGCCCGCGACGGCGATCTCGCGCTGATTCCCGGATCGATGGGCGATGCGTCGTTTCTCGCGACGGGGCTCGGCCATCCGGACTGGCTATGGTCGTGCAGCCACGGCGCCGGCCGCAGCGTGCGCCGGCAGGCGGTGCGGCGGATGCGCACGGAGCAGGCGCCGGGCACGTGGCGCTGCGTCACGCTGCGCGACGAGCGTCGCATCGAGGAAGCGCCGGAAGCCTACAAGCCGATCGGGCCCGTGATCGACGCGCAGGAGCAGGCCGGCCTCATTCGCAGCGCGGTCCGGTTGAAGCCGTGGGTCACGTTCAAGGCGTGACGGGCGGCGGCGTGCTCCGCGGCGGCCGTCATCGCTTGCGCGAGGACCGGCGACCCGCCGTCCGCCTACCCGTGCCGCGGGCTGCGCCCGGGCACGGGGAACGCGTCATCGCGAACCGCGGAACCCGCGCGACAACAATTTTCCACATAACCGGGCGCGTCCGATGCGCATCATGGCGGTCAACGTCGAAACAGCGAAAACGGGGGCGCCATGTTGCATATCGGATGGAAAGTGTCGGTTGTGGGGGCAATCATGTTTGCATTGAGCGGGTGCACCAACCTGGTTGGGGTGCTGTATTGCGGCAACTCACAGTTCAACTTCCCGGACTATCACTGCTTTTAGCCGTACCGGCAGGGACACGCGCGGCGACAGATAGCTGTCGCGCCCGTGTGCCGCGCGATGGCTGATTGCCCGTCACGCGACGACCGGCAACACCTCCACCGCGTAGCGGTGCCGAAGGCTGCGCCCGAGCACCGGATCGTGCAGTTCCATCTCGAACGCATCGCCGTCGCCCATCGCCGCGATCGTGCCATGCACGGCAACCGTGCCGCCATACATCGCGCCGCGCGCGGGCATCGTGCGGCGGTCGTCGAAGCGCTGCCACAGCACGTCGGGCGGGAGCAGGCCGCTCACCGCGCCGTGCTGGTATGCGGTGCGCTCGCCATCGCGCGAGATCAGCCACGAACGCATCTCGATCGCATCCCAGTGATCCGCGACTTCCGCGTAAAGCCATGCGTCGCGGCCGAGCGGTTTCGCGCACACCTGCTTCGACACCGCGACGCCGTAGGCTTCGACTTCGCGATCCGTATGATCGGAGCCGACGGTCACGAGCGTGCCGGCCGGGCTGTCGACCAGCACGCATTCGATCTCGCCGCCCGAGCGCGCGCCGAGCACGCCGATCGACGGCGCCTGCGTGAGCAGTGCGGCCGACACGCGATAGAAGCACGGCGTGGTCGATGGCGGCGCAACGCCGAGCGCCGCGAGTTCGTCGATATGCGCGCGGATCGCGGCGGGATCGCGGCCGGCCCAGCCGGCGATCACGACGCGCTCGATCTCGACCTCGACGGCGGCCGGTGCGTGTTGCCGGGACATCACGTTGAACGACAGGGTTTGCATGCGGGTATCCGTTTGAAGTACGAAGGAATGAAACGGCTGGCGGCGACGTTCAATCCGCGAGCGGCTGGTGCGCGGTTTCGCGCGCGGCGAGGAGCGCGATCGACGTGACGACCAGCGCCGCGGCGACATACAGCGATACGGCCGTCGTCGTGCCCGTCTGCCGGAACAGCGCGGCGATCACGAGTGGCGCAAAGCCGCCGCCGACGATGCCGGCCAGCGTGTACGCGAGCGACGAGCCCGCATAGCGCACGCGGGTCGGGAACTGTTCGGTCACGAACGCGCCCTGCGGGCCGTACATCACCGCATGGATCACGAGGCCGATCGCGACGGCCGCGACGATCGCGCCCGGGCGCGCCGAATCGAGCAGCGTGAAGAACACGAACGCCCACACGATGCCGGCGAGCGCACCGGCGAGATACACGGGCCGGCGGCCGAAGCGGTCCGACAGCGCGCCGAAGAACGGCACCGCGAGCGCGTTGCAGGCCGTGCCGATCATCACGGCCGTCAGGGCGACGGGGCGCGACAGATGCAGCACGGCCGTCACGTAGGTCAGCGTGAACACGACGATCAGCGCATACAGCACGTCCGAGCCGATTCGCGAACCGCCCGCGATCAGCAGGCGCTTCCAGTGGTATTTCAGCACGTCGGCGACGGGCACCTCGGCGGTCGCATGCGATTCGGCGAGCTGCTCGAACTGCGGCGTTTCGTCGACGCCGCGCCGCAGCCAGAAACCGAACACGACGAGCAGCGCGCTGGCCGCGAACGGCACGCGCCAGCCCCACGACAGGAAGTCACCCGACGTGGTCGACAGAGTCACGAGCGCGATGCAGCCGGTGCCGAGCAGCGTGCCGAACGACGGGCCGATCTGCGTCCACGATGCGGACAGCCCGCGCCGTTTCTGGTCGCCGTGCTCGACCGACAGCAGCACCGCGCCGGCCCATTCGCCGCCGAGCGCGACGCCCTGCACGAAGCGCAGCGCGACGAGCAGGATCGGGCTCAGGATGCCGGCCTGCGCGTAGGTCGGCAGCGCGCCCATCAGCGCGGTCGTCACGCCCATCAACACGAGCGTGAGCATCAGCACCGCGCGACGGCCGATGCGGTCGCCGAGATTGCCGAACACGAAGCCGCCTAGCGGGCGCGAAACGTAGCCGACCGCATAGGTCGAGAACGCGAGGATCGTGCCGGCCAGCGGATCGACCGACGGAAAGAACAGGTGATTGAAGACGAGCGCGGCGAGCGTGTTGTAGATCGTGAAGTCGTACCACTCGAGCGACGTGCCGATCATGCTCGCGGTCGCGAGTCGGCTGTTGCGGACGCGGCGGGGCGCGTGGGCGGCGGGCTGGGCGAGAGTGCTCATGGTGTCGGGCATGTCGTGACGGGGAACGGGATGAAACGCCGGCCGATGCGCGGGTGTGCATCGCGCATCCGGTGCGGCCGGCGTGGGCGATCAGGCCGGCAGGGCGGCGGCAGCGGGCTCGGTTTCGACGTCGTCGCCCACCGCATGCAACGGCGCGGCGGCGCGCCACAGCAGGTCGAAGGTGCGCACGTCGTCATGCCCGGCGAGCGTGGCGGCTACGCGGCGCGTCGCGGCCGCATCGCTGCCTTCGATCAGCACGAGCGCATCGGCGGCCGGGCGGGCAGCCGCATCGGCGCCGATCGGCGCGGACAGATCGGGCGCGGTGCGGAAGAGTCGCGCGGCGTGGATGCCCGGTTCGTGCAGCACGTCGTCGAAGCGCGCGCGCAGTTGCGGCACGTCGATGCGATCCGGCGGCAGCACGAACAGTGCGAGATGCGCGCCTTCGCCATCGCCGGCCTCGATCGTCAGTTCGCCGACGCGCCGCTGAGTGCCCGTCATGCGCTCGAAGTTCGCGAGCGACCAGGCGGTCTGCTGCGTGAACGCGCGCCGGTACGCGTCGCCGCGGAACACGTCGAGCGCGTCCGTCACATACAGCGCGAGGTACTTGCGCGGGCCGCGATCGGTCGCGCGAAAGCGCCGTGCATGCGTGAAGCCGGGAATCGCGACACGTTCCTGCATGTGCTCGCGGTCGTACCACGCGTTGAAATCGGCTTCGTGCGCGGGGTCGATATCCGTCCAGACGCAGAGTTGGCCGTGCGGAAGGGAAAGGCGGGTCATCGCGGGGTTCCTCGTGACGGGGTGTGTCAGGAACCGCAGTTTCCCGAAGACGGGCCGCGCCCGTCCAACAAGAAAACAAATTCGCGGTGAACAGGTTTTCTTATGAGCGGCGCGGGCGGCGTTTCGCGGGGGGCGTGGCGGGTGGTGCGGATGGCGTCGTGCGCTTCGCTTCAGCCGGCGCCTTGGCTTTCGTTTTCGTCGCGGGACGGGCGGGTGGTTTGTCCACGCTATCGGGCGTGACCGCTGCCGCCGGCCTTGCGTGATTCGCGGCGGCCGACATCGCGCGCGCGACTTCGCTGGCCAGTTCCGCGATGCGCGCGGCCACCGGCTGACCCTGGCTGCGGTACGTCGCGACGAGCGGCAGCGCGGGGAATTCGGGATCGACGTCGAGCAGTTCGAGCGCGCCTTCGTGCAGCTCGCGCCCGATGATCGCGGGCGGTAACGCGGCCACGCCGAAGCCGTCGGCGACGAGGCGGATCATCGCGGCGACCGACGTGATGCAGTTGATGCTGGCCGGCCGCTCGACGGCCGCGAACAGGCGCTCGATCGTCGCGTGCGGCCCCGAGTGGCGCGAGAAGCTGATGATCGGGAATTCGGCCAGGCGCGCGACGTCGAGCGCCTGGCCGCCGAGCCCGAGGCGCGGGCTGGCCGCCCAGCGCACCGGGAATTCGCACAGCGGCAGGTTCGTGAAATCGGGGCCCGGTACCGGGTCGGTCTGCAGGATCAGGTCGACGCCGTCGGTGCTGAGCAGGCGGATCAGGTGCAGCGTCGTGTCGCTCGTGATCTCGACGTCGAGGCGCGGATAGCGCTCGCGCAGTTGTGCCATCAGCGCGGGGAACCAGCTGTGCACGATCGATTCGATCACGCCGATCCGGATCAGGCCCGCGTCGCTCGCCGCATCGATGTCGCGGCGCATTTCGCCGTCGAGCCGCACGATCCGCTCCGCGTAGGCGAGCATGCGCCGGCCCGCGGGCGTGAGCGTGGCCGAGCGCGTGTTGCGGTCGAACAGGCGCACGTCGAACGCTTCCTCGAGCGACGCGATGCGGCTCGACACGGCGGCCTGCGTCGTGTGCAGTTTTTCGGCGGTGAGCCGAAAGTTTTCCAGCTTCGCGAGCCAGACGAAGGTTTCAAGAAACCGGATGTTCATCGAGGTTCGAACCGTGAGGCGGTGCCGGGCGGGGCGGCGGGATCGGTCGATGGTAGCGGATTTTCCAGGGCGGGAACTGAGCGGGCGGTGCGGTACGCGCGCGGTAGCGGGTGCGCGGGCGGGCGGTGGCGGGCAGGAGGACGTGCACGAAAACGCCGCCCGCGACGCGTGCGTCACGCGAGCGGCGCACCCGCGCACATCAAAGCTTGTCGAACGCGAGCGTCGGCACGTCGACGACCATCGCGCCGCCGTCCGCGACGAGCGTCGCACCGGTCACGAACGACGCGTCCGGCGACGCGAGGAACGTGCAGACGGCCGCGATCTCGTCGGGGTCGGCCGCGCGCCGCAGCGGCACGTCGGCGCTGACGCGCGCATACGCGCCGTCGAGCGTGTCGCCGTGCGCCGACATCAGCGGGGCCATCTCCGCATCGGCCATCGGCGTGCGGACCCAGCCGGGGCACACCGCATTCGCCCGCACGCCGTGTGGCCCGTAGTCGCGCGCGAGCGACCGTGCGAGCCCGAGCAGCGCGTGCTTGCCGACCGTATAGCCGCACACGCCGGGCCCGGCCGCGAGCGCCGCGATCGACGCGACCAGCACGATGCTGCCGCGCTGCGCGATCAGGTCGGGCAGGCACGCGCGCGCGCTGACGAACGCGGTGTCGAGGTTCGCGTGCATCGCGTCGCGCCACTGCGCGTCGTCGGTTTCGTCCGCGCGGCCGAGCCCGTGGCCGCCCGCGCACGCGACGAGCGCATCGACGCGACCGAAGTGTTCGGCGATCTGCGGCAGGAAGCGGGCCCAGTCGGCGGCACTCGCGGCATCGCCGGCCAGCGCGAGGCCGCCCGTTTCGGCGGCCAGCGCGTCGAGCGGCGCCTGGCGCCGCCCGATCAGCACGACGCGGTCGCCGCGATGGGTGAAGCGGCGTGCGCACGCGGCGCCGATACCGGTGCCCGCGCCGGTGATCGCGATCGTGCGGGGTGGCGGGTGTGTCATGTCGTGCTCCGGAAGGGTGTCGTCTCCGGTCACTTTAGGCGGCGCGGGCGAGCGCCGGTATCAGCCGAAAGGATGAAGGCGGGCGGCATCCGGCCAGCCGGATCGGCCGTTGCCCATTTTGCAAAGGCTGACGATGTCCGGTGCCGAATCGCTCTATCCTCCACATTTTTGCGATAAGTCACGAAAGCCCGGCAGAATAGCGCGGGCGGGCCGCGCATCGACGCGCGGCGCATCGGTCGGCCGATTCCGTCGTGCGAGCGGAGCGGCAGGCCGGCGATCCCGGCATGGGCGCGCACCCGGCGCGCGGGCGCTGCATCGGCCGAGGATCGTGCCACGACAACTTATCTCCCGGTCGCGCGCTCGCGCGCCGGATCATCGACAAGAACAGGGAGGGCCGGCAATGAGGCTGGACGACGAAAGGGAAAGCACGAACGTCGAGGATCGCCGCGGCGCCGGCGGGTTCGGCGGCGGGCGCGGCGCGACGATCGGCATCGGCACGATCGTGGTTGCGTTCGCCGCGTCGTATTTCTTCGGGATCGACCCGCGCGTGATACTCGAAGGCGCATCGGCGCTGCAGGGCCGCCAGCAGCAGGCGCAGCCCGCGCCCGCGCAGCGGCAGGGCGCGGCGGCGAACGAACCGGGCGCGGTGTTTACGCGCAAGGTGCTTGCCAATATCGAGGACACGTGGTCGGGCATTTTCTCGACCCAGTTGCATGCGCAATACCAGCCGCCGAAGCTGGTGATGTTCGAGAATTCGACGCCAACCGCATGCGGCACCGGCCAGAGCGCAATGGGGCCGTTCTATTGCCCGGGCGACCGCAAGGTGTATATCGATCTCGGCTTCTACGACGAACTGCGCAAGCGTTTCGGCGCGGGCGGCGATTTCGCGCAGGCTTACGTGATCGCGCATGAAGTCGGCCATCACGTGCAGAACCTGCTCGGCATTTCCGACAAGGTCGATGCCGCGCGCCGGCGGGCGAGCCAGGCACACTCGAACGCGCTGTCGGTGCGGATGGAGTTGCAGGCCGACTGCTTTGCCGGCGTATGGGCGAACAACGCGCAGCGCGCGAACCAGCGGCTGATGGAACCCGGCGATTTCGAGCAGGGGCTGAAGGCCGCCGCCGCGATCGGCGACGACCGGTTGCAGCAGCAAGGGCAGGGCTATGTCGTCCCGGAAAGCTTCACGCACGGCACCAGCGACCAGCGCGTGTACTGGCTGCGGCGCGGGATGCAATCGGGCGAGCTGAGCGCCTGCGACACGTTCGCGGCGAACGCCCGCTGACACGAGGGCGCGCGCCGTCGCGCGCCCGCCTCGTTCCGGCCGAACCCGCGGTGCCGGCCGGGCCGGGACGATTTGCCGATTTGTGCTCACCGGCGCTTTTCGGCGCCGGTAGGCTGGCCCGAACTTCGATCTTCGATACGTTCGCCCGTTAGCCGACGCCACCATGCCGACCCCATCCGTTCCCGCCGACCCGGCCGCCGCCGACTGGCCACGCGCGCTGCGCGCATGCGTGGACGCATTCGACGCGTTTGCGAGCCCGTCCGCGATCGTGTTCTACCGGCTCGACCAGAGCGGAGAACCGGCCGATTTCGAGCTGTTCGGGATGCCGGAATCGATGCATCGCACCTATGTCGCGCGCTACCGGATGCTCGATCCGCTGCATCCGTCGCGCTGCGCGGCGGGCGAGCGCGCGGTCGTCACGCTCGCTTCCCAATTGCCTGACGAAAGGCGCGACGCATCCGCGTACTGGACCCGTTTCCTGCGGCGCCACGACGTGGCCGACGTCGTCGAGATCTGGCTGCGCGATGCGGGCCGGACGGTCGGCGCGTTCTCGCTGCTGCGCTTCGGGTCGGGCGAAACGCGCGGCGGCGTGACCGGCAACAGCACGGCCGGGCGGTTCGCGCCCGGCGAGATCGATGCGCTCGCGCGGCTGCAGCCGGTTGCCGAAGCCGCGCTGAGCCCGCTGCTGCGCGCGCGGCGCGGGATCCACCGGATCGGCTGCGAGGAGCGCCTGACCTATCGCGAGGAGCAGATTGCGCGCCTCGTGCGCGACGGCCGCTCGAACAAGGAGATCGCCCGCGATCTCGCGCTCGGCCAGCCGACCGTCAAGACGCACCTGATGCGGATGTACCGCAAGCTCGGCGTGTCGAACCGCACCGAACTGGTCGGGGCGCTGTTCCTGTAATTCATCGGATAATTGCGATCCGGAATTCGAACCTTTCGCGATCGCCGATTCATGGATATCAAAGCGCTGCTGGCTGTGCTGCTCGTGTTGCTGGGTGTTTTCTCGGCCTCGACTGCGTTCGCGCAAGAGAGCGAACCCGATTCGTGCGCCGTACTGCAACCGCTCCGGATGCTGGCCGATGACGTCGGCGACGCTGGCACTGATCTCGGCGACGGATGGCTCGCACTGGCGCCGGACGGCAATCGCTGGAAGCTCGCGCCGGCACGCATCCGGCTCGAACCGGTGCAACCGGATGGCATTGTCGTCGACGTCACGCCCGACGTGAAAAAGGCCGTTGCGCTGTTGCGTTGCACATCGCTCAGGCAGGGCCGGGTCGACGCGGCGAACCTGGCGTTCCCGAACGGTGGAAGGGTGATCGAGCCCGGCCCCGAACCGCTGCGTTTCGCGTTTCACGGCCACCGGTACGCATTGCGCTACACCGCATCCGGTGCGGTGATGGTCGAAGGCGGCGGCAAGCGGTCGGTCCTGCATGATTTCGGCGGCGACCCGCCGCCGTTTCGCGTGACGCTGATCTGGGCCGGCGACCTCGATCGCGACGGCCGACTGGACTTCCTGATGGAGTTCGGCAATGAAATCGGCACGAATTTTTGCCTGTTCACGTCGGGCAATGCCAAGGAAAACGAACTGGTTGGCCCCGCGGGCTGCCTGGATGTCAGCGGCTGACCGGCAGACGCCTCAGCCAAGCCCCCACTTTGCAAGCCTGATCGGTCGAACCGTGCCGAACCGGTGGCTCGCCGCCGCTGAAATCGTTCTGCTCGCGGGTTCCCGCCGTCGTGCAGTACCATGCGCGATCGTCGTTTCAATAACAACCAGGGGCCGGGAACATGGACGTCACGATCATTGCAGTTGCGCTTGTGGTCGCCGCCTTGAGCATTGCACTGCCGATTTTCATCATCAGGACCGTGAGAAGCGGGATATACGATTCGCTGTACTTCCTGATTCCGCTGGCGCTCGGCATCTACTGGCTGGATTACCAGGCGTACGACTTCCTTGCGTCGATGGGGCACGGCTTCAGAAACTAGCATCGCAATGACCGGGCATGGGCCCGGTACCGGCGCGGGCATGCCCGCACCGGTCGAGTAGGCCGGCCGGTCTGCCCGCGCGATACCGAGCCGGCTTCCCGCCTCGACACTCGACACGCCCCCGCGGGGCTCGAACCTGCCACCCTCAGCGCCCACGCGCTGCCAATTTGCGCTCACCGGGCGCGAACCCTCGTCGATACAGTGGAACGACGCCCGCGTGCCCATGCGCACGCGGTCCAGCCACGACAATCCTCGAGACGCCCATGAGCACCACGAATTTCGTCGCCGTCAGCGACACCGTGCGCACCTTCGTTGCGCGCGATTTCGGCCTCTTCATCGACGGTGAAATGCAGCCCGCGCACGCGGCCGCGCGGCTCGACGTGTACGACCCCGCGACGGGCGAGCGGCTCGCGACGGTCGCGGACGCCGACGAACGCGACGTCGACCGCGCGGTCGCCAGCGCGAAGCGCGCATTCGACACCCGCGTGTGGCGCGGCCTGCGCCCGGCCGACCGCGAACGCATCCTGCTGAAACTCGCCGACCTGATCGAGCGCGACGCGGAAACGCTCGCGCAGCTCGAAACGCTGAACCAGGGCAAGTCGATCCACGTGTCGCGCGCGGTCGAGGTCGGCGCGAGCGTCGAATACGTGCGCTACATGGCCGGCTGGGCGACCAAGATCACCGGCCAGACGCTCGACGTGTCGATCCCGTTCCCGCCCGGCGCGCGCTATACGGCCTATACGCGCAAGGAGCCGGTCGGCGTGGTCGCCGCGATCGTGCCGTGGAATTTCCCGCTGATGATCGCGGTGTGGAAGCTGATTCCCGCGCTCGCGGCCGGCTGCACGATCGTGCTGAAGCCGTCGCCGGAAACGCCGCTCACCGCGTTGCGCCTCGCCGAGCTCGCGCTCGAAGCCGGCGTGCCGCCCGGCGTGTTCAACGTCGTCACCGGCGGCCGCGTGTGCGGCGCCGCGCTCGCGAGCCACCCGTCGATCGCGAAGATCTCGTTCACGGGCTCGACCGCGACCGGCAAGCTGGTCGGCGCGGCGGCCGTGCAGAACATGACGCGCTTCTCGCTCGAACTCGGCGGCAAGAACCCGATCGTGATGCTCGACGACATCGACGTCGCGCAGGCGCTCGACGGCGTCGCCGCCGGCGCGTTCTTCAACCAGGGGCAGGTGTGCGCGGCCGCGTCGCGCATCTATGTGCATCGCAGCAAGTTCGCGCAGCTCGCCGACGGCCTCGCGGGCGTCGCGCAGTCGATGAAGCTCGGCGCGGGCCTCGACACGACCGCACAGATCAACCCGCTGGTCTCAGCGCATCACCGCGACAAGGTCGTCCAGCACATCGAAGGCGCGCGCCGCGCGGGCCTCACGTTCCTCGCCGGCGGCACGCCGGCCGACGATTTGCCCGGCTATTACGTGAAGCCGGCCGTGATCGCCGATCCGCATCCGGACAGCGCGATCGTGCGCGACGAAGTGTTCGGCCCGGTGATCGTCGTCGTGCCGTTCGACGACGCGGCCGACGCGGTGCGCCTCGCGAACGCGTCGCCGTACGGCCTCGCCGCGAGCCTGTGGAGCAACGACCTGAAGCGCGTGATGAACCTCGTGCCGCAGATCGAGGCCGGCACCGTGTGGGTGAACTGCCATATCCCGCTCGACCCGTCGATGCCGTTCGGCGGCTACAAGCAATCGGGCATCGGCCGCGAATTCGGCCAGTACGCGATCGAAGGCTTCACCGAAACCAAATCCGTCTGCATCGCGCACTGACGCGCGGCGCCAATTACGAAAACCGAGAACCTCGGCGATCGAGGTTCAACCGATCCGACAGTGGAGACTGCAATGAGCTACAACGAAGCGAAATTCTGGCATCCGATGGTGCACCCGAACGACATGAAGCAGCGCAAGCCGATCCGCATCGTGCGCGGCGACGGCTGCTACGTGTTCGATGAAGAGGGCCGCAAGCTGGTCGACGGCGTCGCGGGCCTGTGGAACGTGAACGTCGGCCACAACCGCCAGGAAGTGAAGGACGCGATCGTGCGCCAGCTCGACGAGCTCGAATACTTCCAGCTGTTCGACGGCATCTCGCATCCGCGCGCGGAAGAGCTGTCGAAGAAGGTGATCGACATGCTCGAACCGGAAGGGATGCGCCGCGTGCTGTACAGCTCGGGCGGCTCCGATTCGATCGAGACCGCGCTGAAGATCGCGCGCCAGTACTGGAAGGTGCGCGGCCAGGCCGACCGCACGAAGTTCATCTCGCTGAAGCAGGGTTATCACGGCACGCACTTCGGCGGCGCGTCGGTGAACGGCAACACGGTGTTCCGCCGCAACTACGAGCCGAACCTGCCCGGCTGCTTCCACGTCGAGACGCCGTGGCTGTACCGCAACCCGTTCACGCAGGATCCGGAGGAACTCGGCCGGATCTGCGCGGAAATGCTGGAGCGCGAGATCCAGTTCCAGAGCCCCGACACGGTCGCCGCGTTCATCGCGGAGCCGATCCAGGGCGCGGGCGGCGTGATCGTGCCGCCGGCCAACTACTGGCCGCTGGTGCGCGAGGTGTGCGACCGTTACGGCGTCCTGCTGATCGCCGACGAGGTCGTGACGGGCTTCGGCCGCAGCGGCAGTATGTTCGGCAGCCGCGGCTGGGGCGTGCGCCCGGACATCATGTGTCTCGCGAAGGGGATCTCGTCGGGCTACGTGCCGCTCGGCGCGACCGTCGTGAACGCGCGGATCGAGGACGCGTTCGCCGCGAACGCGGATTTCGGCGGTGCGATCATGCACGGCTACACGTATGCCGGCCACCCGGTGGCATGCGCGGCCGCGATCGCGAGCCTCGACATCGTCGTGAAGGAAGACCTGCCGGGGAATGCGGCGAAGCAGGGCGCGTATCTGCTCGAAGCGCTGAAGCCGTTCGCGGAACGCTTCGCGGCGGTCGGCGAGGTGCGCGGCAAGGGGCTGATGCTCGCGCTCGACCTCGTCGCGAACAAGGACACGCGCGAGCCGATCGACCCGCTGTCCGGCTACGCGAACGCGGTCGCGGAAGTCGCGCGCGAGAACGGCGTGCTGGTGCGCCCGGTCGGCACGAAGATCATCCTGTCGCCGCCGCTCGTGATCCAGCGCGAGCAGCTCGACCGGATCGTCGACGCGCTCGCGGCGGGCTTCGAGGCCGTGCCGTTCGCGTGATGGCGTGATCGCGTGACGGCACGCCGGCGGCGGGCAGCGCGGCTGCCGCCGGTTTGCCGATTTGCGCTATGACCGGATTATTTTGCCTGCGTATTTTTTCGACATCGGATCGAGGTGTGATCGACAGGGGGCCCGGGAATCGAAGCGCTGAAGCGCCGCCCCGGGCCGACCGCAATGCCATGGAACCCCGGCCGCCGACGAAGCGGCGGCCAGGGTCGACACAGGAAGGAGACAAGGATGTCGGGATGGTCTGGAGTTACCGGCGCAGCGGGCGGCACGCCCGCCGGCACGCCGGCTGAAGCGGGTGGCGGCACGGCGCTGAACGCGGGGGCGGTCGGTTTTCCGACCGCGCTGGCGAGCGCCGTCGGCCTGATCATGGCAAGCCCGGTGATTCTCACCGCGACGTCGGGCTTCGGGATGGGTGGCTGGGCGTTCGCGGTCGCGATGATCATCGCGTTCGTGATGATGCAGGCGCAGGCGACGACCTTCTCCGAAGCCGCCGCGATGCTGCCGACGGCCGGCTCGGTTTACGATTACCTGTCGTGCGGGCTCGGCCGTTTCTGGGCGATCACCGGCACGATCTCCGCGTATTTCCTCGTGCACGTGTTCGCCGGCACGGCGGAAACGATCCTGAGCGGCATCATGGCGCTCGTCAATTTCGAATCGCTGAATGCCGCGTTCGAGAAGCACAACAGCTCGTGGCTCGTCGGCGTCGGCCTCGTCGTCACGTTCGCGATCACCAACATCATCGGCATCAAGGTGTTCAGCAAGCTCGAGATCGTGCTGACGGCCGGCATGTGGCTGTCGCTGATGATCTTCGGGATCCTCGGGCTCGCGGCCGCGCCGGCCGTGCATCTCGACGGCTGGTTCGGCGGCTCGGAAGTCGGCACGTCGGTGCCGGCCGTGCTGTCGCTGGTCGGGATGGCGATGTTCATGTTCGTCGGCTGCGAGTTCGTCACGCCGCTCGCGCCGGAAATGAAGACGCCGGGCAAGACGATTCCGCGCGCGATGGCGCTGGGCCTCGTCGGCGTCGCGATCTGCATGTTCCTGTACGGCGCGGCGATCCGCCGCCAGGTCGCGAACGTGCCGGTGAGCCCCGACGGTCTCACGCACCTGCTCGACACGCCGGGCGCGATTCCCGCGTTCGCGCTGCAGGTGCTCGGGCCCTTCGGCCGCGTGTGGTTCGGCATCGCGTTCCTGTGCGCGGGCGCCGCGACGATCAACACGCTGATGGCCGGGCTGCCGCGCATCCTGTACGGGATGGCGATCGACGGGGCGCTGCCGCGCTGCTTCGCGTACCTGCATCCGCGCTTCAAGACGCCGGTGGTCGGCATCGTCGCGGCGGCGATCGTGCCGATCTTCCACGCGTGGCTGATCAACGGCAATCTCGACAGCATCCTGCACCTCGTGCTTGCCGCGACCTGCGCGTGGGGCACCGCGTACCTGCTCGTCACCGCGTCGGTCGTGATGCTGCGGATTCGCCGCCCGGACCTGCCGCGCCCGTACCGTTCGCCGCTGTTCCCGCTGCCGCAGATCGTGTCGAGCGTCGGCATCATCCTGGCGATCTGGTACATCACGCCGCCGGGCATGAACGCGCGCGACATCTACGTGCCGTTCGGCGCGATGCTCGGGCTCACCGCGCTGTACGCGCTGTTCTGGACGCTGGTCGTGCAGCGCCGGCATCCGTTCAAGCCGGTGCCGGTCGAGGAAGTGCTGCGCAACGAGCACGTCGCGTCGTGAAGGCCGTGCTTGCCCGCTGGCGCGCGACGCCCGATGCGCCGCCGCCCGGCCATCGGCCCGGCGCGATCGCCGCGCGCGTGCTGGCCGATTTGGGCGCCGCGCGCGATGCCGATCGCGTCGGCAGTCCGACGGCGAGGCTGCCGAACGGCGTGCGCGTGAGCATCGACGAGCGGGTCGATCGCCAGTTCCTGATGCACACGGTCAGCGTGAAGGTGGCGGCAACCGTGTGCGGTCCGGCCGTGCAGGGCAGTGCGCGCGTGCGGCAGACCGGCTGGCTGCGCTGCACGGGCATCGATGCGCTGGCCGCGCCGGGATGCGACCCCGGATTCGCCGACACGCTGGCCGCACTGGTGGCCGAGCCGTCGCTGGCCGACGCGCTGCGGCCGCTGCACCAGACCGACTGCACGATCGACGCGCGCGACGGCCGCTGGACGCTCGCGATCGTGCCGTTCGGCGGCAGCGAGGTCGTGAACCGGATGCCGTCGTTCCGCCGCTACGTTCGTCTGACGGGCGAGCAGGCCGCTGCCTTGTCGGCGGCCTGTCTTGCGTTCGAAACCGCACTACGCAGGATTTTGCACGGGTAAGCTGTGGCGTTTCGCACCGGGGGAACCCGGCGGCCGCGTTTAAGGGTTTTACCGGAGATGCCGATGCTGTTCCAGTCACGCTCACACGAAGACGTGCACGATCACGGGCTCGCGATCGCGGGCTGGCATCAGGTCTACCGCCAGATGACGCCGGGCCGCTTCAAGGGCACCGTCACGCAGGTGCTGTACGACGATTTCCACTTCTTCCGCGAAACGACCAACCGGCGGGTCGCGCAAACCGGGCTCGCGCCGGCCGGGCGCACGTCGCTCGCGGTGCCGCTGTCCGTGCCGCTCGCGGGCACGTTCCAGGGCCAGCCCGTCGACGGCTATGCGCTGCTCGCGCTGCGCGCCGGCGAGGATTTCGAATTCCACACGCCGGAAGGGATGGGGCTCGTCGGGATCAGTGCGGCGTCCGACATGGTCGACGAGCTGTGCGAAGCCGAATTCGGCGCATCCGGCGCGCGCAAACTGCGCCACGTGACGCGGCTGTCCGACGAGCAGGGTGTCGCGCTCGGCGTGCGGCTGTCGGCGCTGATCGACGACGCGCAGCGCAACCCGGGCCACCTCGAATACGCGGCCACCCGCAAGATGTTCCGCGACGCGATGCTCGGCATGTTCCTCGACGCACTCGAGCAGGGCATCGGCGTCGAGCGCCGCGACATCACGCACGCCACCTACAGCGACATCGTGAGCCGTTGCGAGAAGCATCTGCGCGACCGGCCCGAAGAACCCGTCACCGTGCTCGAACTGTGCCGTGCGCTGCGCTGCAGCCGCCGCACGCTGCAAACGAGTTTCCAGCGCGTGGCCGACGTCACACCGGTCGGCTATCTGCGCACGATCCGGCTGAATGCGGTGCGCCGCATGCTGCGCACGACGTCGGTGCAGCAACTCGGCGTCGGCGAGGCCGCTGCGAGCTGGGGTTTTACGCACCTCGGCTATTTCGCGCGCGAGTATCGCGACCTGTTCGGCGAGCTGCCGTCCCAGACGACGCGCCCCGAATGACGCACGCGCGCCGCAACGGCGCCGCCGGGCACGGTCGCGGGCAACGCGTGCGACTGTTTGCCGATTTGCGATAGAGGTCCTGAATTTTCGCTGGATAGAGTCCTGTCACCCATATCGATAACCCCATCGATCTGCACTGCGAATCGATGACAACAGAGGGGCGGGACATGAAGATCGGACGACGACTGGCCGCGGCTGCGGCGACGCTGGGTTGCATGCACGCACACGCGCAAACCTCCGGCAGCGTGACGCTGTACGGCACCGTGGACACCGGCATCATCTACTCGACGAACCAGCAGTTCACGCGCGCCGACGGCAGCACGGGCGGCGGCCATGCGTGGCAGATGGGCGGCGGCAACCTCGTGCCGTCGCGCTTCGGCTTCCAGGGCGCCGAGCCGCTCGGCGGCGGGCTCAATGCGGTATTCACGCTCGAGCAGCAGTTCCTGTCGGCGAACGGGCAGGCGCTGCAGGGCGGCACGGCCTTCAGCCGGCAGGCGTGGGTCGGGCTGCGCCAGGACGGGATCGGCACGCTCGGCCTCGGCCGACAGTACGACTCGTACACCGACATGCTCGGCGCGTACGTGTCGAGCAACAACTGGGCGACGCCGTACGGCTCGCACCTCGGCGACGTCGACAACCTGAACGCCGCATTCAACTTCAACAACGCGGTGAAGTTCACCAGCGCCGATTTCAACGGCCTCACGTTCGGCGGCACGTTCAGCTTCGGCGGGCAGGCCGGCGACTTCTCCGCGAAGCGCGGCTACGCGGTGGCCGCCACGTACACGCGTGCGCCGGTCGCGTTCTCGGTCGGCTACCTCGACCTGCACCAGCCGCTCGATGCGGCGCTCGGCGGCGCGAGCGGCTATATCGGCGATTTCGCGTGCAGCAACCCGGGCGCGATGTACTGCCTGCTGCAGGATGCCGGCTCGATGCGCGCGTTCGGCGCGGGCGGCTCGGTCACGTTCGGCGATGCGACGATCGCGCTCACCTACACGCATACGCGCCTCGGCGACAGCCGTTATTTCTCGACGGCCGCGCAGCCGCGCACGCAGGCGTTCACGTTCGACATCGGCGAGCTGAATGCCACGTACATGTTTACGCCCGCGCTGCAGGGCGGCGTGGCTTATATCTTCAATGCCGCCCATACCGACGGGCGCGGCACGACGCGGTTCCACCAGGTGAACGTCGGCACGAACTACAGTCTGTCGAAGCGCACGGCGCTGTATGCGGTCGCGATCGGCCAGATCTCGAGCGGGAAGGGGCTCGGCACCGACGCGGACGGCAACGCGGTGAACTACGCGCAGATCCCGGTGCTCGCGAACAGCAACTCGAGCCGGCAACTGGCGGTGATGGCCGGGATCCGCGTGAACTTCTGATCCGGCCGGGGAGGTCCGGCCGGGGACGCCACGCGGGTGGGGCGGCTGGGCACGGCGGCCGCCTCTCCCGCCGTGTGCCATAAATTCTTAACGATCGGCGTGAACAATGGCGTTCGCTTCAGGCGGCCAGAAGCGTCGCCCGCGTTGCACACGTGTGCAACGCCTGGCCGTCCCGCCACCACGCCGAACGAGAGAGACCTCATGACCTTGCTGAGCCGCCTGCGCGCGCTGTCCGCCGCCCTTGCGCTGTCCTTCGCCGCCACGCACGCCGTTGCCGCGGATCTCGTCATCGCAGGCCGCGACGACATCTACGGCAAGGGGCTGGCCGACGCTGTCGCCGGCTTCAACAAGCTGCACCCGGGCACCGAGATCGAGCTGCTCAAGCTGCCGAACGCGAACCTGTACCAGAAGCTCAAGCTGTCGATGCGCGAAGGCACCGGCGCATACGACCTCGTGATGATGGACGACACGTGGGCACCCGAATTCATCGGCAACGGCTGGCTGAAGCCGCTGCCCGCGTCGCTCGCGGACGCCGATCTCGTGCCGTCCACGGTCGCGCTCGGCCGCAATGCGGCCGGTGCGCTGTACGCGCTGCCGATCGTCGGCAACGTCGAGATGTTCGCGTATCGCAAGGACCTGCTCGCGAAGTACAAGCTGCAGCCGCCGCGCAACTGGGACGACGTGCTGAAGATCGCGCAGACCGTCGGCGGCGCGGACAAGAGCGTGTCGGGCGTCGTATTCCGCGGCACGAAGGGCAACCCCGTCGTGACGGGCTTCCTGCCGATCCTGTGGGCCTACGGCGGCGACGTGTTCGACCATGCCGGCAACGTGACGATCGATTCGCGCGAAACGCAGGCCGCGCTGAAGACCTTCCTCGCGCTGAAGGCGTCCGCGCCGAAGGACGTCGACGTATATGGCGCAGCGGAAGTGCGCGACGCGCTGCAGCGTGGCACGGCCGCGCAGTCGATCGAGGTGTGGCCGGCGTGGGTGCCGGCGCTCGACGATCCGAAGCAGTCGCGCGTGGTCGGGCAGATCGCGCTGCAGCCGCCGCCCGGGCAGACCGCGGGCCCGGCGCCGATGCTCGGTATCTGGCAGATGGGCATCCCGAAGGATGCGCCGCACGCGAAGCTTGCACAGGATTTCCTCGCGTACCTGACCGCACGCGACACGCAGACGCGCCTCGCCGGCATCGGCATTCCGCCGACCCGCCGCAGCGTGTTCAACGATCCGGCGCTGGTGCGCCAGTACCGCTGGTATCCGGATCAGCTCAAGGCGCTCGAAGCGGGCCGCGCGCGGCCGCGCGTGAAGGACTGGCAGCAGGTCGAGAGCATTCTCGGCGACCAGCTGCAACTCGCGCTGACGGGGCAGGCCGCACCCGACGCGGCGCTGCGCCAGGCGCAGCAGAAGATCGCGCAGGCGACAGCCGCGGCGGGCAAGTGACGGGACGCGTCGAACCTTCGCCGGGACACAGCGCATGAAAGCCTTCGGCCGCAGCCTGCCGTTCGTCGCGCTGCTCGGGCCCGCGCTGCTGGTGCTCGCCGCGCTCGCGCTGTATCCGGTCGCGCAAGTGCTGATCGATTCGTTCTGCCAGGTCGACTATTCGGCCGGCCGCCGCGCATTCGCCGGGCTGGCGAACTATCGCGCGGTGCTCGGCGACGACGCGTTCACGGCCGGCTTCGGCAACACGCTGCGCTTCACGATCGTCGCGTCGCTCGCCGAAGTCGCGCTGGGCTTCGGCCTCGCGCTGCTGTTTGTGCGTGCGTTTCCGGGGCGGCGCATCGCGTTGCCGCTCGCGATCCTGCCGATGATGCTGTCCACGCTCGTGTGCTCGGCGATCTGGCGCAACTGGCTGAACTTCGACGGCTTCCTGAACGCGCTGCTCGCGGCGTTCGGTATTGAAGGCGTGCGCTGGCTGTCCGATCCGCATCTCGCGCTGTGGTCGCTCGCGCTCGTCGACGTATGGCAGTGGACGCCGATGGCGTTCCTGATCGTGCTCGCCGGGCTGCAGTCGATCCCGCAGGAGCTGTACGAAGCCGCGCGCACCGACGGCGCGAGCGAGTGGCAGTGCCTGCGCGACATCACGCTGCCGCTCGCCGCGCCGCAGATCGGCCTCGCGCTGCTGCTGCGCTCGATCGACACGTTCAAGCTGTTCGACAAGGTCTATGCGCTGACGGGCGGCGGCCCCGGCAACGCGACGCAGACGCTGTCGACCTATATCTACGACACGGGCTTCCGCTTCTTCAACGTCGGGCCGGCGAGTGCCGCGTCGGTGCTGATGCTCGCGGCGTCCGCGCTGCTGGTCTCGGGGTACGTATGGCAGACGGTTCGCAAGCGGCGCGCATGACGGCGCAACCCGCCCGCATCACGGGCGCACGAACGGGCGTCGCATTCGGTCGCGCACTGCCGTGGGCATTGCGCATCGTTGCGCTCGCGCTGTTGCTGCTGCCGTGCCTGTGGATGGCCGGCGCAGCCTTCATGCCGACGCTCGAACGCCTCGATCATCCGTTGCGGATCTGGCCGGCCGCACCGACCGTCGAGCATTTCGCGTCGGTATGGTCCAACGGCATCGGCGCGCCGCTGTTCAATTCGCTGCTGGTCGGCTTCGGCACGACGCTGCTCGCGCTGGCGCTCGCGTTTCCGGCCGCGTACGCGCTCGTGCGATTGCGGTTTCCGGCGCGGCTCGACCTGCTGTTCCTGGTGCTCGTGCTCGCGTTGAAGCTGATGCCGCCGATCACGATCGCGGTGCCGCTGTTCGCGCTCGCGAAGCGGCTGCACCTGCTCGATTCGACGCTCGGCCTGATGCTCGCGTACCAGATCTATGCGCTGCCGATGGCGATCTGGATGCTGCTCGCGTTCGTGCGCGAAGTGCCGATCGAATACGAGGAAGCGGCCTGCATCGACGGCGCGGGCCTGGCTCGACGGCTCGTGCAGATCGTGCTGCCGCTGTGCGCGCCGGGACTGATCGCGACCGCGATCTTCGTGTTCATCGCCGCGTGGAACGAATTCCTGATCGCGCTGCTGTTCGTATCGACGCCGAGTCGCTTCACGCTGCCGCTTGCGATTGCCGGCTACGTGACGGAGAACGGCATCGACTGGGGCGACCTGATGAGCGCAGGGCTGATGGCGTCGCTGCCCACGCTGGCCGTGGCCGGCTACGTGCAGCGCTACCTGTTGCGCGGGTTCGCGGGCGGGCTGAAGTGACGCGCGGCAACGCCGCGCCCGATCTCCCCGTGTTACTCGCAACTGGCCCGCACCACCTGCGTGACCGGCACGACGCGCGTGCGCGACGGGCCGTCGAACGTCTGCATCCGGTCGGCGAGCAGGTCGACTGCCGCGTGCGCGAGGCCGCGCGTGTCCTGCCGGAGTGTCGTGAGCCGATACGCATCGTATTCGGCGGCCGGGATGTCGTCGAAGCCGATCACGCGCACGTCGTCCGGCACGCGCAACCCGAATTCGCTGCGCGCGACGTCGATCACGCCGAGCGCGAGCAGGTCCGACGAGCAGAACACGCCGTCGGGCCGCCCGCCGTTCGCGAACAGTTGCCGCGCCGCTTCGACGCCGCTCGCATGGGTGTCGGACGGCGTGTCGAGCACGTGCGCGAGCGTCGCGTCGAACGCGTCGCCGCGCCCGATCGCCTGCTCGAACGCGGTGGCGCGCGATTGCGCGCTGTAGCTCGCGCCGCGCGGCCCCACGAACGCGAGCCGGCGCGCACCGGCCCGCACGAGCCGCTGCGCCGCATGGACGGCGCCCGCCGCGTTGTCGCTGACGACGAGGTCCGCGCCCGGCAGGTTTGCCTCGCGGTTGATCATCACGACCGGGATCCGGTGTTCGAGATACTGCTGCGCGACCGACAGCGGCGGCGACGCGGATGTCATCACGAGGCCCGCGATCCGGTAGCTCAGCAACTGTTCGAGCGATTGCCGGACCTGGCGCGGATCTTCCGCATTGGTCACGAGCGGCGTGAGCGCGCGCTGCCCGAGCGCGGCCATCAGGTCCGACAGCAGCCGCGCGCGGAACGGATTCTCGAACCCGGCCGTCACGACGCCGATCATGCTGCTGCGCTGCGTGATCATGTCGCGCGCGATCAGGTTGACCTGGTAGCCGAGCGCACGCGCGGCGACCATCACGCGCTCACGCGTCTGCGGCGCGATGCTGGCCGTCGGCGAGAATGCGCGCGACACCGCGGAACGCGAGACGCCCGCGCGTGCCGCGACATCCGACGCCGTTACCCACGGTTTTCTTTCCTTGTCATTCATCGATTCATGATTCCTTCGAGCCACGATACGTGCACGCCGCCTGCCGACTGGATGTCGGCGCTCGACGACGCGCGGCCGCTGCATACGCTGACCCTACCGGGCAGCCATGACACCTGTGCGTATACCGTCGACGATCCGCTCGTGCGCACGCAGCGTGCGCCGCTCGACGCGCAGCTCGCGCAGGGCGTGCGGCTGCTCGACATCCGCTGCCGGCACGTGCGCGATGCGTTCGCGATCCATCACGGCGGCATCGCGCTCGGCATGACGTTCGACGACGTGCTGGCCACCTGTGCGCGTTTTCTCGATGCGCATCCGCGCGAATGCCTCGTGATGTCGGTGAAGGACGAATGGCCGGCGCACGCGTGTACGCGCAGCTTCGATGCGACGTTCGACGCGCATCGCGCGCGGCACCCGCGGCTGCGCTGGCATGCCGGCGGCCCGTTGCCGGCGCTCGGCGACGTGCGCGGCGCGATCGTGCTGCTGCGGCGCTTTCGCAGCAGCCGGCCGCTCGGCATCGACCTGACCGCGTGGCCCGACAACGCGACGTTCACGATCGATCATCCCGATGGCGCGTTCGTGATCCAGGACGAATATCGCGTGCCGGTGGCCGCGTCGATCGGCTGGAAGTGGCGTGCGATCGATGCGCTGCTGACGGACCTGCCGTCGCCGGACAGCGGCCGCTGGGCGATCAACTTCTGCAGCGGGACCGGGATGGGTGCGAATCCGTCGGTGGTCGCACACGGCGACGGCAGGGTGCAGGGCATTCATGCGCGGCTGGCCGAACGACTGCGCGCGCAGCGCGGCCCGTATGGCGCGATGCTGCTCGATTTCTGCGATGACGACGACTGGGCGCTGGTGCGCGCGCTGATCGCGTGCAACGACCATGTGTCGGTGCCGGGCGTCTGGCGCAAGACGTTTCGCTGTTAGCGGAGATTCGCGCTGAAGAACGCGAGCGCCTTCGTGTCGAGCGTTTCGTGGAATGCCGCGCGATCGAATCCCTTCGCATCGGTACAGACTTCGGGCGAGATGTGCGCCAGTTGTTCGGAGCAAGGTGCGAGAAACGCGAAGTGCGCGGAGTTCGGCACGACGTGGAATTCCGGCCGTTTCGGCAGCATATTGGCCAGCGCCGGGATCGTTTCCGGCTCCACGCCGTCGCCGCCCGCTTCGGACCCCCAGAGCTGGATCGGCGCGTGCACGCCCTTCAGCGTATCGGCGCTCGGGAATTCGTTCATCGGGTCGGCGATCACGTAGGCCTTGATCCGCGGATCGTGTGTCAGCGGCTGGCGTGGCACGTCGCGGTCGCGGATCTGCTTGCAGATCAGCCAGGCCGGATCCGGGCAGGCCACGTGCGCGTGCACGAAATCCGGATTGGCGCCGGCCAGCACGAGGCCCGTATAGCCGCCGCGCGAGAAACCGAAGAAGCCGATCCGCGCCGGATCGATATGCGCGGCGTCGGGCCCGTTGGCCAGCATGTAGTCGACGAGACGCTTGATGTCCTCCGGGCGCTCGACCAGCTCCCGCAGGTCGGCCGCATGGCTCATATCGGTGTGCGTGTCGCCGGGATGGTTGATCGCCGCGACGACGTAGCCCGCGTCGGCGAGCGTTTCGGCGAGATCGTGATGCCCGAAGTAGGTGCCGGCATGGCCGTGCGAGATCACGACGAGCGGCAGCTTGTCGCCGACGGTCGGGCAGTTGCGTTGCCCTTTCAACAGGAACGGGCCGATCGTGAGCGGTTGTGCGGGTGTCGCGCAGGGCGTCCAGATGGCCGCGCGCAGCTCGGGGCCGGCCGCGTCGGCCGGGATGCTGACGAACTTGACGCCGGCCGCGTGCGCGACCGAGGCGGACAGGCAGAGCAGGGCAACCGATAGCCAGGTTTTCATGTCGATTCCCGGGGCAATGGAGGAGGCGCGACGCGACGTGCGCCGGACAGATGCGCTCAACGCGTCGCGATCGCCACTGCCGCACCGGCCATCGCGGTCGCGCTCGTGCGGTTGGCGATCCGCTTCGCGCGCGCCGACGTCAGGAAAGCCCGTGCGCGCGATGCAAGCAGCGACCAGAAGCAGTCGGCCAGGATCAGGACCGCGAGCATCGTGCCGACCAGTTCGGCCCATGCGGTCACGCCGACGTGCGCGAGATCGACGATGGTCGGCAGCAGTGCGAGATAGAAAACCGCGATCTTCGGATTGCCGAGCGTCACGGCCATGCCCGCGACGAACATGCGCCACGGCGACTGGCCGCGCGGCAGGTCGTCGGCGCCGGTCTCGGTCGGCGCGGTCCACATCTTCCATGCGAGGAACAGCAGGTACGCGACGCCGAGCAGCTTCAGCACGATCAGGCCGGTCTCGAACGTGCGGGCGAATGCGGACAGCCCCGCGACCGCGAGCGTGAGCCACAGTGCTTCGCCGAGCCACATGGCCGCCAGGAACGGCAGCACGTCCCGCACGCCGTTCGTCAGCACGCGCGCGACCAGCGCGGCGACGCTCGGCCCGGGCGTGCCGGCGGTGACGAGCAGGGTGACAGCGAAGACGGCGAGCGCGGACAGCGTCATGACGGACCTCGTGGGCGGGCGTTCGAAACGTATGAAGTTTCGATTATAGTGACGGCCGTTCCAGACTGTCTGCCTGAGTTGCCGTCATGACTGCACCGATCCTGATCCGTCCCGCCACGCGGGAAGACGCGGCCGCGATGGCCGCCGTCGAAGTGGCCGCCGCGCAGCGGTTTCGCGAAATCGGCATGACCCATATCGCGGAAGCCGAGCCGACCGATACGGCCGCCGTGCTCGTGCGCATCGATGGCGGCCGGGCTTATGTGGCGGTCGATGCGCAGGGAGTGTGCGTCGGGTTTGCGTTCTACCGGCTGCTGGATGCGCAGCGGCTTTATCTGGAAGAACTGGATGTCGTGCCGTCGCATGCCGGACTGCGGATCGGCGCGCGCCTGATCGAACAGGTGATGGCGCGCGCGGCGCAGGACGGCCTCGCGGAGGTCGTGCTGTCGACGTTTCGCGACGCGCCGTGGAATGCGCCGTACTACGCGCGCCTGGGTTTCGAGGTGCTCGACGACGCGAGGCTCGACGATATGCTGCGTACCATTCGCGCGTATCACGTGTCGCTCGGGCTCGACGAGACACAGCGCGTATTCATGCGGTTGCGCGTTCCGGGCTGATGCAGGCCCGGCGAGTCATGGTGTCGGCTGCAGCCCGATTCGTTGTCAGCGCAATGCGTCGCTCCCGGTCAGCGGCAGCGACGCGAACGCGGCTTCCACGTGCGCCAGAAAGTCGGACGCGGGCCGCGTCAGTTGCAGCCCCGGCGGCGTGAGCCGGTACAACTGCAGCGGTGGCGGCGACATCGGTAACGGCAGCGGCGTCAGCTTCTGGCCGAACACGGTTTCCGCGAGCGAGAGCCGGGTCCACGAGAAAATCGCATCGTTGGTCATCATCAGGCTGTAGAACAGCGCATACGACGTGCAGCGCGTGATGCAGCGCGGCGGGGGCAGGCCCGCGTGCGCATGCAGGTCACGGATATACGTGGGGAAGTTGTCGCTTGCGTCGGCGTGGATCCATTCCGCGTCGCGCAGCGCCTCGAGCGACGTCGCGCCCGCGAAGCGCCCGTTCTCGCGGGTGACGAACGCGGTGTCGAACGTGCGGATCGCCTTGATGTCGACCGACTCGGCAATGGGGCCCGTCACGGCGACGAAGGCGAGATCGAGCGTGCGATTGCGCAACTGTTCCGAGAGCAGGTTGAAGGTCAGTTCACGCAGTTCGCACTCGACGTTCGGCCAGTGGCGGCGGAACGCGGCGTAGGCCTCGGCAAAGCCCGTCACCGCGACGATCGGCGTGAAACCGATCACGAGCCGTCCGTCGCGCAGCCCCTTCATGTGCGCCATGTCCTCGCTCGCCCGTTCGAGCTCGCGCACGACGGCCTGGGCGCGCCCCAGCAGCGCGTCGCCTTCCGGTGTCGGCGCGACGCCCCACGGCTTGCGCTCGAGGAGCGGTACGCCGAATTCGTTCTCCAGTTCCTGGATCGCCTTGCTGATGGCCGGCTGCGTGACGTGCAGGGTCCGGGCTGCGGCCTTGATGCTGCCGGCCGTCGTGACCGCGACGAGCGCGCGCAATTGATGGATTTTCATGATGCGGAAGATATTACCAAAAGTTATCCGCATCAAAATTCGTGAGTTTTTTGACCCGAAACGCGTCTCTATGCTTGGCCGAGACGGTCGCGACGCGGCCGATTCCACGGAGCCATTCATGACGCAGAACCTTGCTCACGTACTCGCGGCGATTCGCGAGTCGGAGTCCCGATTCGTGGCGATCCGCCGCGACATCCACGCCCATCCCGAACTCGGTTTCGCCGAGACCCGCACCGCGCAGCTCGTCGCCGAACAGCTGGCCGCATGGGGTTACGACGTGACGACGGGCGTGGGCGGCACGGGTGTCGTCGGCCAATTGCGGCGCGGCGCGTCGGCGCGCACGCTCGGGCTGCGCGCCGACATGGACGCGCTGCCGATCGAGGAGGCGACGGGGCTGCCGTATGCGAGCACGGTGGCGCGCACGATGCACGCGTGCGGACACGACGGCCATACGGCGATCCTGCTGGCCGCCGCTCACTATCTCGCTGAACAGGGCCGGTTCGACGGCACGCTCAACGTGATTTTCCAGCCGGCCGAGGAAGGGCTCGGTGGCGCAAAACGGATGATCGACGACGGCCTGTTCGAACGTTTCCCCTGTGAACGCGTGTATGCGCTGCACAACGCGCCGGGCGTGCCGGTCGGCCATTTCGCGCTGCGCTACGGGCCGATGATGGCCTCGTCCGATTCGGTGACGATCACCGTGACGGGCAAGGGCGGGCACGGCGCGATGCCGCAGCTCGCGAGCGACCCGATCGTCGCGGGCGCGCAAATCGTGACCGCGCTGCAATCGATCGTCTCCCGCAACGTCGATCCGCTGAAACCGGCCGTCGTGACCGTCGGCACGTTCCATGCGGGCACCGCGCCGAACGTGATTCCGGAAACCGCGACGCTGCAGTTGTCCGTGCGTGCGCTCGATGCGGCGACGCGCGACGAAGTCGAGGCGCGGATCCGCCGGATCGTCGACGCGCAGGCGCAGGCGTTCGGGATGACCGCGCAGATCGAATACCAGTCGATCTCGCGTGTCGTGGACAACGACCATGCGGCGTCGGATCTCGCGGTCGAGACGATCTCGGCGCTGGCCGGCGAGGGCGCGCTCATGCTGTTGCCCGACGGCGTGATGGGCAGCGAGGATTTCTCGTGGATGACCGAATGCGTACCGGGCTGCTACGTGCTGATCGGTAACGGCGTCGATTCCCGGGGCGGGTGTTCGGTGCACAACCCGGGTTACGACTTCAACGACACCGCGCTGAGCTGGGGGGCGGCCTATTTCGCCGGTATCGCCGAACGCTTCCTGAAGGCGGGCTGACGACGGCGCACAGGAGACGCGCCGGCCGGAGATGGATTGAATTGACAATAAGGATAACGAATGAAGAAGCGATTTGCATTTGGCGTGGCCTGTCTCGCGCTCGGCGCCGGCAACGCGCGTGCCGTGCCCTATCAGGACGTGTTGCTGGCGGCGGTGCCCGAGTACAACGGTCGACTGACGGAGGGTGTCGCGTTGTACGGCTCGGTCGACATGGGGATCAACTACCAGACGGTCGGCGGCCATTCGCTGTGGCAGACGCAGAGCGGCGGCGAGTGGACCTCCAAATTCGGCTTCTTCGGCCGTGAGAACCTCGGTGGCGGCTGGCGCGCCGAGTTCAACCTCGAAAGCGGGTTTCTCGCGAACAACGGCGCGCAGCAGGACAAGCAGTCGACTTACAACCGGCAGTCGTGGGTCGGCCTGACGTCGGACAGCTACGGGCGGCTGCGTCTCGGCAAGCAGATCGGCACGGCGCTGCCGCTGTTCATCGACGTGTTCGGCACGGTGGGCACGAACTCGGTCTATACGTGGCTGGGCGCGGCAGCCGTGCAGACGAGCCGCGGCGTCGGCTACAACTCGGACCTCGGGCCAGGGGCGACGCAATTGCCGGCGCGCGTGGACAACGCCATCACGTACCGTACGCCGATCGTCGCGGGCACCACGTCGCTGATGCTGATGTATGCGCCGAGCAACGTGGCCGGGCGCGCGCCCGCGGCGTCCGCGCAAGGCGCGCTGCTGCAGTGGTACAACGGCACGACCTATCTGGCCGCGAGCTACAACCAGGTGTGGGGCGTCAACGGGGCAGGCACCGTGCGCAACGACCTGTACGGGCTCGGCGCCGTCTATGACACGGGGCGGATCGTGCTGTCCGCATCGTTCAACCAGTACGCGCCGAAGCTGGCCGGCGACGGCATCGCGCGCGTCTACACGGTCGGCGCGATCGTGCCGTTCGGCGTCAATGCGATTCGCGCGTCGGTCGTCTATCGCGATACGTCGGGCGTACGCGACGCGGCCGGCCAGCCGGCCAAGGACTCGGCGCTCGGCGCGATGCTCGGCTACGACTACCTGCTGTCGAAACGCACGGGCCTCTATGCGCGCGCGGGGTTCATCCGCAACTACGGCATCTCGACCGTGTTGCTGAACGGCAACCCGCTGCCGACCGAACCGGGCGGCACCGCACCGCGCACCGGGACGACACCCGTGACGCTGTCGCTCGGCATGTATCACAACTTCTGAACGGGAATTTTCCGATGCATACCCTGAATCGCACGGCCGCCGCGCCGGTCGATGCCGCGCCGCGCGTGACGCGCCGCACGGTCGTTGCGGCCGCACTCGGCAACGGGCTCGAATTCTTCGACTTCACCGTCTACAGTTTCTTCGCCGCACTGATCGGCAAGCTGTTCTTTCCCGCGTCGAGCGACGTAGGCGCGCTGATGCTGTCGCTCGCGACGTTCGGTGTCGGCTTCGTCGCTCGGCCGCTCGGCAGCGTCGCGATCGGCGCCTATGCGGACCGTGCCGGACGCAAGCCTGCACTCGTGCTGACGGTCGCATTGATGGCGCTCGGCACCGGGATCATCGGCTTCGCGCCGACCTATGCGCAGATCGGCATCGCAGCGCCGCTGCTGATCGTCATCGGGCGCTTGCTGCAGGGCTTTTCGGCCGGTGGCGAAGTCGGCGCCGCGACGACCCTGCTGATGGAGTCGGGCGACACCGGCCGGCGCGGCGAGCGGGTGAGCTGGCAGATGGCGAGCCAGGGCGGCGCGACGCTGGTCGGCGCGTTCGTCGCGCTGACGCTGTCGCGCGCACTGTCGCCCGACGCGCTGCACGCGTGGGGATGGCGCGTACCGTTCGTGCTCGGTCTGCTGATCGGCCCGGTCGGCTTCTATCTGCGGCGTCACCTCGACGATACGCTGCCGCACGCGGCGGCCGGCGCCCCGCGCGAGCGTGCGCGCATTCCGTGGCGGCAGGTCGTGGCCGGCACGCTGCTCGTGATCGGCGGCACGTCGACCACCTATACGATCGTGTTTTTCCTGCCGTCGTTCCTGACGTTGACCGTCGGCATGCCGGCATCGGTATCGCTGCTGTCGGGCTGCGCGGCGGGCGCCGTGCTGTTGATCGGTTCGCCGTTCGCGGGGCGGCTCGCGGATCGCGTGCGTCGCCGCAAGCGGCTGGTGGGCGTGTCGTGCGTCGCGTCGGCCGTGCTCGTGCTGCCGGCGTTTTACGCGATGAGCGTGTGGCCGTCGGTGGTCACCGCGGTCGCGGTCGTGATCGTGCTGATCGGCTTGATGACGCTGTCGAGTCCCGCCGGCTTCGTGATGATTCTCGATGCATTCCGGCCCGAAGTGCGGGCGATGTCGCTCGGGATGATCTATGCGCTCGGTGTGACGATTTTCGGCGGGTTTGCACAACTGATCGTCGGTGCGATGTGGCGCGCGACCGGCAGTTTTTATGCGCCGGCGTGGTATGTGCTGGGATGCAGCGCGGCGAGCCTGGTCGGTCTGGCGTTGTTCGTGGACGCGCCCGCCGAGGACGGCAGGCGGTGAGCGGGAAGGGCGAACGCGTGGCATCCCCGCCCGGTGGTGTGCGCGACGAACGGACGGGCGAGGCCGGTCCGTTCGTCGCACGTGGCCTGCGGTGCGATCAGGCCGCGTCGCTCAGCGCCGGGTAATCGGTGTAGCCCGTTTCGCCTTCCGCGTAGAACGTCTCCGGCACCGGCTTGTTGAGCGGCGCGCCGAGTTCGAGGCGGCGCGGCAGGTCGGGGTTCGCGATGAACAGCTTGCCCCATGCGATCGCGTCGGCGCTGCCGTTCGCGAGTGCGGCCTGCGCGGTGTCGAGCGTGAACTGCTCGTTCGCGATCAGCGGGCCGCCGAACGCTTCCTTCAGGCGCGGGCTCAAGTGGTCGCCCGAATACGATTCGCGCGTGAAGATGAACGCGATCTTGCGGCGGCCGAGTTCGCGCGCGACATAGCCGAACGTTGCCGCCGGATCGGAATCGCCCATCGTATGCGCGTCGCCGCGCGGTGCAAGGTGCACGCCGACACGGCCGGCGCCCCACACGTCGATCGCGGCATCGACCACTTCGAGCAGCAGGCGTGCGCGGTTCTCGACCGGGCCGCCGTATGCATCGGTGCGGCGATTGGTGCTGTCCTGCAGGAACTGGTCGAGCAGGTAGCCGTTCGCGCCGTGGATCTCGACACCGTCGAAGCCGGCGGCCTTCGCATTCTCGGCGCCCTTGCGGTACGCGGCGACGATGCCCGGGATTTCGTCGAGTTCGAGTGCGCGCGGCGTCACGTACGGGCGCTGCGGACGCACGAGGCTCACGTGGCCGCCCGCGGCGATCGCACTCGGCGCGACCGGCAGGTCGCCGTTCAGGAACACCGGGTCGGAGATCCGGCCGACGTGCCAGAGCTGCAGCACGATGCGCCCACCGGCCGCATGCACGGCCTGCGTCACCTGCTTCCAGCCCTCGACCTGCTCGTCGGACCAGATGCCGGGCGTGTCCGCATAGCCGACGCCCTGCGGCGTGACCGACGTTGCCTCGGTAATGATCAGGCCGGCCGTTGCGCGCTCGGTGTAGTAGCGGGCCATCAGTGCGTTCGGCACGCGTGCCGTACCCGCGCGGGAGCGGGTGAGCGGCGCCATCACGATGCGGTTCGGCAGGGTCAGGTCACCGAGGGTGACGGGATCGAACAGGGTGGGCATGGCAAATAACCTCTTCACGAAAGGCGGGCAACCGTCGCGTCATGGGCGACCGCAACCCGCATGGCCGGTTCGGCCGTGTTGGCTAGAGTTCGCGGCGCAGGGCGTCGTGAAATGCGTCGATGACGGCCTCGTTGCGTTGAAAGAACGCCCACTGGCCGATCCGCGTCGACGTCACGAGCCCCGCGCGCTGTAGCGTCGCGAGGTGCGCGGAGACGGTCGATTGCGACAGCCCGCAGCGCGCGTCGATCTGGCCCGCGCAGACGCCGTGTTCGTACGGCAGCGTCTGGTTCGGGAAATGCACGTCCGGCGTTTTCAGCCAGACGAGGATTTCCCGGCGCACGGGGTTCGAGAGCGCTTTCAGGATCGCTTCGATGTCGAGTTCGGTCGGCATGGATAGGTGGGGTGTTTCGGTCGGGCAACCAGGTATCGTCGATGGGCGAATCTTATATCGGAATGTGACGATATGTTTGAAAGCATTGTTGCCAATGGGGTTGATAGCGAACGGCTGTCGAGCGGCATCAAGGCTGGCCGGGCCATCTGACGCCCGAGCGAACCGGTGGCTTGCCGAATCGACGCAGGGTCGGCAGGCCCCCGCCGCACGTTGGCGGGCGTCAGCCGTTCGAGCGCGTCATCGCCAGCAATTCGTCGATGAATGCCTTGCGCTGCGTCGGGTCCAGCGGACGTACCCCACATACTTCATCGAACCACAATCCTTCGACGGCAAAGCGGATGATCCGCCCGGTCCGTTCCGGCAACGCGTCCCGGCTCAGCAATTCGGTCCAGCGGGCAGCGTGGCCCGCATAGACGGGGAGCAGGCTCGGCTCCAGGAGCAGGCTGCCGATCACGGCCGACAAGCTTCTGCCCTGGAGCGCTTGCTCGGAGCTTGCGATGATGTACGCGCGGGTCCAGGCCCCGGGCTGGCCGTCCGCCAGTGCGGCGTCGGTCACGGCTTGCTCGAAGGTGGTCGCTTCGAAATGCAGCAGCCCTGCGAGGAGTTCCGACTTGCTCGAGAAGTGATAGAGCAGCCCCCCCTTGCTGATGCCCGCAACCGACGCGGCCTCGGCAAGGGTTAATCCCAGGATGCCTTTGTCCTGCAGGATTTTTCGTGAGGCTTCGAATATTTTTCTCTTGGTGTCGCCAATTTCGCTATCAATATTCTCGTTCATCGGGAATTGCGCGGAAAATGCACCGAAATAAGCCGTACCGGCTGGACGGTGCATTATACAAATTCCCTTTGCCATTTTTTTTTGAGTTCGGTACTGTACCGGCTGGACGGTACACATCGCGTCAACGAACCTCGAACCCCTCTACCCGGGCATGGATAGAACGATGAACGAACATGCAAGCCTCTCCACGATCGACGACTGCATCGCGCGCCGCGATGGCGTGCTGACGCTTCCGCAGGGCAGTATCCGCGGCAGCTGCAACGATGGCATCTGTCAATTTCTTGGCATTCCTTACGGAAAGGCTGCGATCGGCGACTTGCGGTTCAGGCCGCCCGTGCCGGCGCCAGCATGGGACGGAATCCGCGATTGCCGCAGCTACGGCGATGCGTGTCCGCAGGTCAACGACGACTTGCCCGCATGGCAGTTCGATGGAGATCACTCGGCGGACTGTCTCAATCTCAACGTCTGGACGCCTGCGTCGGCGGCGCCCGGCGATCGCTTGCCGGTGATGGTGTGGTTGCATGGCGGCGCCTATCTGTCCGGGTCCGCCAACCTGCCCCTGTACGACGGACGCGTGCTCGCCGAGCAGGAGCGGGTGGTGGTCGTGTCGATCAACCATCGCCTCAACGTCTTCGGTTACCTGCATTTCGGCGATCGGGGCGACAGCCCGTCGACTGCCGCGAACGTGGGGCAGCAGGATATCGTGCTGGCGCTCGAATGGATTGCGGCACACATCGGTGCGTTCGGCGGCGATGCAGACAACGTGACGCTGTTCGGCGAATCGGGCGGTGGCGGGAAGATCTGCGCGCTCACGATGATGCCGTCGGCCGAGGGCCTGTTTCACAAGGCGATCGTCCAGAGCGGGGCCTTTCTCACCATGCTGTCGCGAGCGCAGGCACAGGTCAGGGCCGACGCGTTCCTGTCGATGCTTGGCGCCGACATCGGCGCACTCGATACGATCAGTGACGAACAGGCGCTTGCGGCCGCGCGCCGCCTGATCGACCGGTACGGCTATACCGCGTTCTGGCCCGTCGACGACGGTGTCGTCATCGATGCGTCGAGCATCCCGCGCGCATCGGTGCCGATGATGATCGGCACGACCCGGCACGAGTCGGCGTACTTCCTGGCGCCGCAGCTGCTCGCGCACGGCCCGCTCGAGCCGGTCGGCTACCGCGATGCGCTGGAGGACGGCCTGAAGCCATTCAGCATCGGCCCGGACGATGCGCGGGCAACGGCCGACGTCGCATCGCGTACGCGTGCGATAGCGCCTCGCTCGATCGGCCGGGACCTGACCGACGTCCTGTTCTGGAAGCCCGCGGTCGCGCTGGCGGAACGCAACAGCCGGCATGCGAACACGTTCATGTACCGGTTCGACTGGGCATTCCCGTGCTGCGGCGGCCATTACTCGATTCACGGCGCCGAAATCCCGTTCGTGTTCGGCGTGCTCGACTACCCGTTGCCGGCCTGGGATGACGCCGATCTCCCGAACGCGCGGTATTCGGACGACACGCGTGGCGAGCGGTTCGGCCTGGCTGCGCGCGTGCAGCGTGCGTGGGCCGATTTCGCCCGATACGGCGATCCGTCCGCCAGCGGCGTGTCGGTGTGGCCGCGCTACACACCGGAGGCGCGTGCGACACGGATTTTCGACCGGGTCTGCCGCGTCGAGGACGATCCGGATGCCGAGCGCCGGCGGGCACTGTTCGCCGCGCGCGCGGGCGCGTGACACACTCATCATCGACAAGGAGAAGACATGGAGACGTCAGCGGTAACCTCGGAATCCTCATCCACGCGCCCCCTGAACTGGGTCGCGATCGTATTTTTCGTCCTCGCCACCAACGGGCCCCTCACCAGTCTGATCGGATGCGTGCCGTACGGCGTCGCGTACGGCAACGGCATCGGCATCGCAGGGTCCTACCTGTGCGTCGGCCTGATCTACCTGTGCTTCGCCGTCGGCTTCACGGCGATGAGCCGTCACGTGGGCAATGCGGGCGCGCTGTATGCGTACGTCGGGCAAGGGCTCGGCCGGCCGGCGGGTGTCGGCGCCGCGTTCATGGCGGTCGCGTCGTATTTCGTGATCACGCTCGCGTGTTACGCGTTGCTCGGGTTCTATATCAGCTATTTCATCAACAACCTCACCGGCCTGGTCGTGCCGTGGTGGGTCAGTACACTCTGCGCGGCAGCCGTCGTGCATGCGTTCGCGATCAACAACGTCCAGTTCAACGGCGCCGTGCTGTTCCTGCTGATGATCGTCGAGATCGCGCTGATCGTCGCATTCAACCTCAAGGTCGCGGCCACGGGCGGCGGGGTCGAGCACTTCAGCCTCGCGCCGCTGCACCCGGCGAACGTGTTCACCGGGAAGTTCGGCACGTCGCTGGTGTTCGTCGTGGTCGCGTACATGGGCTTCGAGACGACGGTGATCTATGCGAACGACGTCCGGAATCCGGGCCGCTCCATTCCGATTGCCACCTACGTCAGCGTCGCGGTCATCATGGCGATCTATGTCGTGTCGACGGTGCAGATGTCCAATGCGTTCGGCTATGCCGAAGTCGTCGCGCTGGCGGTGAAGTCTCCCGCGGATCTGTGGTTCGCCGTGACGGAGCGGGTGCTCGGCAAGCAGATGGTGGTGGTCACCAACGCACTGCTGATCACCAGCATGCTCGCGGCGATCATCAGCTTCAACAATGCGACCGTGCGTTACTGGTATTCGCTCGGCCGCGACGGCATTGCGTTCAAGCGGCTCGCGCAATTGAGCGAGAAGAAGGGCCTGCCGGTCCGGGCCGCGAACCTGCAGTCCATGCTCATGGTCACGCTGATCGCTTTGTCTGCCGCATATCGCGTCGATCCGGTGATGGTGATTGCACCGTATCTCAGCATTCCGTCCGCGATCGGGATCGTGTGCGTTCAGGCGTTGACCGCGCTGGCGGTCATCCGCTTCTTCGCGGCTCGCCGCGAGCGCGAAACGCGGTTCATCCGGTGGGCCGTGTTTCCGGCACTGAGCTTTGCCGGATTCGCTTACTTCCTGTACGCAATGATCGGCAACGTATCGCTGATGGCCGGCACGGCTTCGACCGTCGTTTCGCTTCTGCCGTGGACGACGCCGGCGGTTGCTTTCGCGGGTGCCGGCTTCGCGGTTTGGCTGCGACGTGCGCGGCCGTCGGCGTACAACGGCCTGGGGCAATTTCTCAGCGATAGCTGAGCATGCGGACATGTTCCTGAAACGGGGCTGGTTTAATCATTAAGGTATCCATATGGAAAATGCGTGACGAAGGTGTTCTGGACTGGTGATCCGGGGGGCGGGTTCGGTTCGATCGACGCGCCCCGCATCCGTGCACGTCGGCTTCAGCCCGGCAGGCCGACGATCTCGTACCGCCCCTGTTCGTCGACGGACGCATGAAGTCGCCTCGCGCGCGGTCGCATCGCGAGACAGGGCGGTCCGTCCCCGGACGTCCGCGTATTGCAGCACTGGCGTGCCGTGAGCGGTCAGTTGGCGTGGCCGCCGGCCTTGACGTCCTGCTGCCGCGCCAGCGCCAGAAAGCCGGCGATATAGGCCGTGTCCTGCTCCCCTCGACGCACGCCGAGGTGGATGCTTTTGTGAATGCCGCCTTGACCGAGGCGCACCGTGCGAATCGGCATGGCCGCGCCTTCCTCGATCACCAGCCAGTCGGGCAGCACGGCCACGCCACGGTGTGCCGCGACGAGTTGCAGCATCAGCTCGGTCTGCTCGGCCGTGCGATGAAATTTGGGCCGGCAATGGGCCGGTACCAGGAAGCGCGTATAGATGTCGAGCCGCTCCTTGCTGACCGGCACCGTGATCAGTTCCTCGGCGAGCAGGTCATGCGGCAGCGCGAATTCGCGCGCTGCAAGCGGGTGCCGCTCGTGTACCACCAGCATCAGCTCGTAGTCGATGACCGGTTCGAACACGATGTCGGGCAGGTCGATCGGGTCGGGGGTGACGAGCAGGTCGATTTCATAGCCGAGCAGCGCCGCCACGCCATCGAAACCGAACGCGGTTCGCACGTCGTAATCGACATCGGGCCAGCTGGCGAGATAGCGTGAAGTCAGCCGCGTCAGCCATTTCTGGCAGGGATGGCACTCCATCCCGACACGCAGTGCGCCGCGTCGTCCTTCCGCAAACTCGACGAGCGTGCGCTCGGCATGTTCGATCTGCGGCAGCACGCGTTCGGCCAGCGCAAGCAGATATTCGCCCGCGTGCGTGAAGCGCAGGCCGCGTCCGTTCTTGGTCCAGAACTTGACGCCGTGCCGCTCCTCGAACTTGCGGACCATATGCGACAGCGCCGACTGCGTGACGTTGAGGCGCTCGGCGGCCGCGGTCAGGCTGCCGAGGCGCTGGACTTCCTTCAGGATCGACAGATACTGGAGATCGAGCATCGTTGAACTCCCCACATTGCTTGCAACCCGCGAGCGCCGGCGCCGCTGCGTGTGACGCGCATCGGCCGGCCCGCGGCACGGCTCCGCCGCTTACCCGTGCGGGTCATGCGCTGGCCGTGCCGCGGCCCGAGGTCCACAGGAACGCCGCCAGCCCGAGCACCGGCCCGGGCACCAGCAGCCAGATCGCATCGAGCCCGATTTTCTCGAGCAGCGCGGTGGTGGCGGCGATCGAGACGACCGTGATGGCGAAGCCGATCGAGTTTTGAATGGCCAGCGCGCCCCCGACCCACTCGGGCGGGCAGGCGCGTGCCGCCAGCGCCGAGAATTGCGGCGAATCGGCGATGACCGACGCGCCCCAGACGATGAGCAGCACCGCCATGGCCATCGGCGGCAGCACGCGCCATGCGAGTGCGAAGGTCAGCGCGCAGAGCCCCGAGAGGGCGAGCGCGCCGAGCGCGACCTTCGCGCTGCCCAGTGTGCGCGACAGCGTCCCGCCGACGAGCGAGCCGATGGCGCCCGTGGCGATGACGCCGAAGGCCAGGCCCGATACGCCGACACGGGGAAAGTGGGTTGCCAGCGCGGTATGGGTGATCAGGAGCGGCACGGCGGTCCAGAACGTGTAGAGCTCCCACATATGGCCGAAGTAGCCGAGTGTCGCGGCACGGAACGCGCGGATCCGGAACGCCCCGAGCACGGCGGCCGGACCGCGTTGCTGCCCGACGGCCGCGTTCGTCCGCGGGCGGGCGCCGTCCCCGAGGACGCCGATCACGCCGGCGCCGATCAGCGCGAGCACCGACGACGCGGTAATGATCCACTGCCACGGCAAACCGGTCCCGACGACCCGCATGGCGTGCGGCAGCGCCGTGCCGAGCGTCAGCATGGCGACCAGCTGGGCCAGCGCGGACCCCGTGCGATCCGGCGCCCAGCCGACGATCAGCTTCATGCCCATCGGATAGATGCCCGCGAGGCAGATGCCGACGCCGAAGCGGAACGCCGCACCCGTGACAAGACCGCTCGACAGCCACGCAAAACCGAGGTTGAAGGCGGCGCCGAGCACGGCGCTGCACACGAAAATCCGGCTCGCGCGAAACCGGTCCGCGGCCCCGCTCAACGAGATCACCAGCGTGCCGACGATGAAGCCGAGCTGGACCGCGCTGGTCAGCCAGCCGATGTCGGCCGCGCTCGCCTGCCAGAGCCGCATCAGGTCCGGGGCCGTGCTGTTCGCGCTGAACCACAGCGCCGTACCGAACAGCTGCGCGATCGCGATCGCGGCGACCGGCCCGATTCCGTCGACCAGCCAGCGCCGCAATCCGGTGCGCGGTTCCACGATGCTTGAACACATATGACTTCCTTGGCGGTTGCGCGGCTGCCCGCGGTCTCGCTCGCCGTCCACGCGCCGAATCGGACGGACATGTCCGCGCGAGCCGGCAGGGGCGCCGGCGGGCGGGGTGAAGGGAGGGCGCGGGGCGCGCCGCTACCGGTTACGCGGTCACGGACGGGCCGGATCAGGCGGTCACGAGCTGACCGAGCCAGCGCGTGTCGCGCGGCGACGGGCGACGATGCAGGCGCTGCTCGAGCAGTGCGCGTGCCTTGCCGGCGTTGCCGCTGCGCATCCACGCAACCAGCAGCGTGTCCTGGACGATTTCGCGCTGCGCGCCGCTGCCGCCGAGGCGTACCGCTTCGTGCGCCACGGGCTCGAGGAGCGCCGCGCATTGCGCGTATTGCTCGTCGGCGAAGGCACGCGCCGCCCGGCAGATCGCCGGCACCACGGCACCGGCCCGCAGCGTGCCGGCCTCGACGAGCGCGTCGAGCGCGCCCGCACGTTCGTCGAGCGCCGCCGTTGCGCCCGTGGCCGCCGCGATCAACGCCATATGGACATCGGCGAACGGGAAGCCCGCCTGCCGGAAGTAATCCGATGCATACCGGGCCGCGTCGTCCCACTTGCCGTCGGGAACGGTGTAGCCGTAAGCCTGCATGCGCCAGAGGAACGAAGCGGTATCGCTGACCACGTTGATCGGCACGCCCAGCGACGCCGCCGGCGCAACCTGCGCGTCGTAGATCGCGAGCGCGCGTTCGGTGTCGCCGCGTTCGAGCGCGACCAGGGCGGCATGCCACGCAATGTGGCTGTGAAGGATGCCGCTGCGGTCGTATTCGGGCAGCCAGCCGGCGATCATCGCGTCGGCCTCGTCGTTCGCCCCCGCCTCGTACAGCACGTGTGCCACCGCGTGCGCGGCATTGACGTTGTGCCGGCGCAGTTCGAGCGCACGCTGCGTCAGCGTACGGCCGAGCCGGACGTCGCCGTTCTCGCCATGTGCCCAGCCGCGATACGTCAGGAACCACCAGTCGTCGTCCTCGAAATGCCGCGCATGGCGCTCGCAAAGATCGACGCGCGCCTGGTCGTGATCCGCCATGCCCGAAAACGCGAACAGGCCGAACGCACCGAGCGGCAGCGACAACACGACCACGTCGCGCGGCCAGCTGTCGGCATGCTCGAGCGCGGCGGTCAGTGCCTGGGCGGACTGCCCGTGGATCGCGAGCGACAGCACGTTGACATGGCTGCGCTCGCGCGGCGTGCCGTTGCGGGCGGCGAGTGCGACCGCGTTCGTGACCATCGCGCGTGCTTCACCGATCTCGGCGCGGATCGCATGCAGGCGTGCCCGGGCCGCCTGCGCCAGCGCGAATTCCGGATCGGCCGCGATCGCCTCGTCGAGCGTTTCGGCCACGCCTGGCCACAGGGACAGCAGCAGGTCGACACCGGCGCGATAGCGCTCGGCCGCGACTTCGGAGGTCGTCGAAAGGGGCAGGCTGTAGCGGTCGAAACAGGCCATGAGGCGGGAAACTCCGGTAAGGATCGTTGGCGGTTCGGGGCTGCGGCAGTCGATTGCGCACGTTGCCGCGAAACAGGCATGACGTCATTAGACCAAGTTTCGATGTGTCGGTATTTCGATTGATAGACAAGATGTATAGAATATCTGCCAACTGGAGAATCATCATGGTCTGGGAGACGATCGAGGCGCCGGAGAACGCGGCGCCACCGGCACCCCTCAGGGTGCGCGCGCAGTTCATTCCCGCTCGCCATTGTTTTCCCGAACATCATCATGACTGGCATCAGGTGGTGTACGCGATCTCGGGCGCGTTGACGGTGATCGCGGAAGGCGGTTCCTACGTGATCTCGCCGGATCAGGCCGTGTGGCTGGCCACCGGCGCGCGGCATCGCGTCGGCTCGCTCCTGGGGGCGGAATTCCGAAGCCTGTGGATCTCGGACGACGCGGGGCCGGCGCTGCCGGGCACGAGTCCGAGCGTGTTCACCGTCTCGCCGTTGCTGAAGGCGCTGATCGTCGAGGCGAGCGAAATCGATGGGCAACCCGACGAAGATGGTTATGCGGGGCGCATCACGCATCTGATTCTCGACCAGCTGCGACGTGCGCCGGCACTTCCGTCGGCATTGCCCTGGCCGCGCGATGCGGCGCTGATGTCGCTGTGCGAAGCGCTCTATGCGGATCCGGCGGACCTGCGCGGCCCGGAGGAGTGGGGGGCGAGGTTCGGCATGTCGACGCGCACGCTGGCTCGCCGGTTCGTCGCCGAAACCGGCATGAGCCTGCGTTCGTGGCGCCGTCGCATGCGCCTGTTCAGGGGGATCGAACTGCTGGCGGGCGGGCACGGCGTGACGCGCGTCGCGATGGAACTGGGCTACGGCTCGACGTCGGCTTTCGTCTACGCATTCCGGCTGGAGATGGGCAGCAGCCCGCAGGTCTACATGCGCGGGCGCGGCACCGCGGTCGGCGAACGCGCGCCGGCGCGCCCGCGCTGAAGGCGACGGCAATCGGGGCCGATCGGGCCCCGGCAGGCGCGATGCCTGCCAGGATCCGGCCGGTGCCGCTTACGCGGGAAGATCCTTCGGATCGCACGATTCGCACGCGGCATCGGTGCTCGTGGCTTCGCTTCGGATATAGAAGCGATACACCCCATACACGAACGCGACCCAGACCGCCGACACCACCAGCGACATCCGCATATCCGGCAGGATCGCGATACAGGCCATCACCGCGGCGACGAAGCAGAGCGCAATGTAGTTGCTGTACGGATAGAACGGCATCTTGTAGATGAGCTTGTCCGCTTCGTCGTTCGCGATCCGGATCTTGCGGAAGCGCAGGTGGCTGATGACGATCGAACCCCACGCACAGACGAGCGCGAACACGGTGACCGACGAGAACAGCTCGAACGCCTGCTCCGGCATCACATAGTTGAGCAGCACGCCGGCGAACATCGTCGCGAACACCATCAGGATCGCGCGAAACGGCACCTTGCGGCCGTTGACGACGCCGAGGAAGGCCGGCGCATTCTTCTGCAGCGACAGGTTGTAGAACGTGCGGCTGTTGGTGAACACGCTCGCGTTCACGGCCGAGAGCACTGCCATGATCACGACGAGATTCATGATGCCGGCCGCGGCGGGAATGCCGATCTTCGTGAACACCTCGACGAACGGGCTGCCCTTGGTCGTCAGCGAGGTCCACGGGAACACCATCAGCAGGACCGCGATCGCGCCGACATAGAAAATCAGCAGGCGCCAGAACGTCGCGTTGATCGCCTTCGGCATGGTGGTGCGGACGTCCTTCGCTTCGCCGGCCGCCAGGCCGAGATTCTCGACACCGCCGAACGAGAAGGCCACCATCACGATCGCGAGAAAGGTCCCGCCCACGCCTTTGGCGAAGAATCCGCCGTTGGCAACGAGGTTGTGATAGCCGATCGGTACGCCGTGGTTGCCGATGCCGAACACGATCATGCCGGCGCCGAAGATGATCAGTGCGACGATCGCCGCCACCTTGACGAGCGCAAACCAGAATTCGGCCTCGCCATAGAACTTCACGCCGATGATGTTGACGCAGAACATGATCGAGACGGCCGTGCCCGCCGTCACCCAGATCAGGATGGTGGGGAACCAGAAGTGCACATAGTTGCCGAGCGCGTTCAGGTCGGCCGCGCTGGTGGCCAGCAGGAAGATGAACGCGTTCCAGCCGTTCAGGAAGCCGACGAAGCGGTGAATGTAGCGGTTCGAGTACGAGACGTAGGAACCGGATACCGGCTCCTCGACCGCCATCTCGCCCAGTGCGCGCATCACGAAGTAGATCGCGATGGCGGCGAGCACATAGACGAGCAGGATGGCCGGTCCGGCCGTGCGGATGGCCCAGGACGAGCCGTAGAAAAGCCCGGTGCCGATTGCGCCGCCGATGGCGATCATCTGGACGTGCCGGTTCGACAGGTCGCGCTTCAGGTCTTCCTGTTCATAAGCAGGGGTGGTGGGGGTCTGTGTCATGTCGCCTCCGAGAGTGTCTTCATCTGTCTTTGCAGTTGCATGGGAAATCGGTGTTTTTTTGTTTGCATTCCTTATTGTTTGGCGGGGTCGTTCAGGACGATCGGCATCCTTGTCCTGCACCGGGTGACCGCGGGCGAAGCGGGCGCTAGTCCAGCCTCGCGCCGGCTTGCATCGCGGAAGTCAGAGCGCGGCCAGTGCCAGGCTCAGCCGCTCGACCGCCTCGTCGATCAGCACGCGTGGGCATCCGAGGTTCGCGCGCATGTAGCCGTGCCCTTCGATGCCGAATTTCTGCCCCTTGTCGAGCCAGAGCCGCGCCTGGGTCAGCATGAAGCGATTGAGTACGTCGGGGTCCATGCCGAGCCCGCGGCAATCCATCCAGGCCAGATAGAGCGAATCGGCCGGCAAGACCTCGATGCGCGACGTGATGCCGTGGATCGCGTCGCGGAAATGGGCGTGATTGCCGCGCAGATAGGTCAGCAGCGCTTCGAGCCACGACTCGCCATGGGTATAGGCGGCTTCGGCGGCCACCATGCCGAGCGTGTTGACCGACTGGTACATGTTGCGGTCGAACTGGCGCCGCAGTGAGTCGCGCAGGCGCGGATCCGGCACGAACAGGTTCGCGCTCTGCAGTCCGGGCAGGTTGAAGGTCTTGCTCGGCGCGGTGCAGGTGATGCTGTTGCGCGCGAACGATGCGCCGAGCGACGCGAAGGGGATGTGCTTCCTGGCCGGATTGAGGATCAGGTCCTGGTGGATCTCGTCGGAGATGACGATCACGCCGCGCCGTGCGCAGATTTCACCCATCGCCCGCAGCTCACCTTCGCTCCAGACATTGCCGGTCGGATTGTGCGGATTGCTGAGGATAAAGAGCCGCGTGTTGTCGCGTATCGCCGCCTCGAACGCGCGCTCGTCGAAACGATAGGCGGTGCCGGCGCGCTCGAGCGGTGCGAACACGAGGTGCCGCCCGTTCAGCAGGACATCATCATGGAAATGCGCATAGACGGGCGGCTGAATCAGGACCGTATCGCCGGGTGACGAGAAGGCCTGGATCGCCGTCTTCAACGCCGTAATGATGCCGCTTGCCTGCATCACCCAGGAGCGATCGACTTCCCAACCGAAGCGACGCGCCTGCCAGTCGACGACAGCACTGACGTAGCTTGCGGTCGCGCCGCATGAATAGCCGAAGACACCGTATTCGACCGCATCGTGCAGCGCGTCGATGACCGGGCGCGGGGCGCGAAAATCCATGTCGGCGACCCACATCGGCAGCGGATCGGCAGCATGCTCGTCGGGTGACAGCAGCGTGGCGCCGAACGCCCATTTCAGCGAGTTCGATGATCTGCGATCGATGACTTCGTCGAAGATCGAGGCGGGCGTATCTGCCGCGCCCCCGCCGGCAGCCAATTCAGAATGAGACTTCACGTTCCCTTCCATTCACGATAAAAACGGCACGCCGGCGGCGTGACCACGTATGGCGAACAGAGTAGCAGCGCGAAATTTCGACGAACAATGGTATCTCCTCATGGAGCAGTGAGCCTGGCTCATGGATGCCGGTTCGCGGCACGCTTCAGATTCCCAGTGCCACGAGAAAGCGCGAAACCATGTTGTAGGCGGCCGCCGTGGCCACGGCCTCGATCGTCTGCGTTTCGCCGAAATGCAACGTCAGTTCGGCGATCACATCGGCATCGACACGCACCTGTCGCGTCGACTGATCGGTCAGACGAATCAGCGCGCGTTCCGCGTCACCGAACAGCCGGCTGTCTACCTCGGCAGCCCTCAAGGCTTCGCTCTGCGCGCGCGTGCCGCCTGCCGCCAGATAGGCCGGGTAATGAACGTGCCACTCGAAATCCGCACCGTTGAGCACGGCCACGCGCAGCATGATCAGTTCACGGAGCACGAGCGGCAGGCTGAAATCGGCGCGCACCCGGCGCAGCAGTTCGTTCCATCCCGCCGCCAGCGGCTCGCTCCTGAGCAGGACACGGTCGATGCCGATCAGTTCGCCGCCCGGACGACGCGCGCGCATCGCGGCCAGCAACGCTTCGGGGGCTGGCTCTCCGTCCTGCCACGGGACGACTCTCACGTTTGACATCTTCACCTCCAGTGGAATGTGCGTTGCGATACCGTCGCCAGGGCGGCGCCCGACCGTCACGCGGCACGGGCGCCTGGCCCTGGCCGGTGTCAGGGTTTCATGACGTCGCCGTCGTAGAGCATCTCGTAGTGCTTTTGCCCGCCGGCCTTGAACGAATGGAAGCCGTTCTGCAGGAATGCCGAGACGAGATTGGCGCCCACCAGCGCGATGAACAGCACCATGGCGAACGAGCGAATGGCCGGGCGCGGACGCTGCGACGGATCCGCGGCCGAGGTCGCGCGTGCCTGCGCGTGCAGGCACAGCATCAGCACGCAATAGAGGATCGCGGCGGTGAAGATCAGGTACGTCCACGTGTACATGTGCAGGCCCAGAATCGCCGAGCCCGTCGGGACCGTATAGGCGGGCGCCTTCGCGAACATGAACAGGAGGCTGATCAGGCTGCCGATCAGTGCGCCGAAGGCGCTGAGAAGATAGTTCCAGGCCTGGGCACCGAACCGCAGATTCAGCAGCAGGCCGCTGCCGAAGAGCATGAAGCCTACCCGGATCAGATTGCAGAATGCGCACGGGAGCTCGCCCATTGCCAGCTGGAAGTAGAAGGCGGCGAGCAGCGTGACGGCGATGCCGAGCAGCGCGGCGGTATCGAGTCCGTCGAGGTGGCGTGGTGTGAGCTTCATTACCACGACCCCAGCGTCATCAGATCCTTCATGTGATGGCTGCCGTGATGAACGGTCCACACGACGACCAGTAATGCGCTCGTCGACCACAGGAGCCGCGCGGCGGCCAGGTTGCGAAGCGATGCCAGCGCCGCGGCGAACGCGAACAGCACCGGAATGAAGCCGATGAACATGCGAGACTTCTCCTCGTTCAGGAAAACCAACGGAATAATCGAACAGGAAATTTATCGCCGAGCGGGCTTGTTGTATGTCGATCGGTCGTCAACCTGTATCGAGGAATGGACAAGCGCAAAGAACTTCGACGTGAATGGCGATCTGTCGATGCGTCGCCACCCGGTCAAGAGCGCCCGACTCGGCGCGCGTATTCGGCATCCGCGGCCGGATCGATCGTGCTTTCTGGAGTCGACGCATGCGCTTGCCGCGTTGCAAGATTCCCGATGAAAAGGCTGGCCGTCCGTAGAACGAGATATCCGATCAACAGGTTGGCGCCGATGAAGACGGGTAGCGCCAATGCCCGGGCCGATCCCACACCCGCATGGGCCAGTTTCAGGCTGGTCACCGATGCAGCGTCGACGCCGAACGTATAAGCCCAGTACGCAGGGACGAACGGTTGCGCGCGCAGCCACGCGGCGAGCCGCAGGCCAAGCAGCAACTGAAAGAGGCCGTAGCCCCACAGCATGAGAATCCAGTGATCTGCGCTGCCGGGTGACAAGGTCAGCCAGGCCATCGCGCACACGGTCGGCGGTGCGAGCTGGATGCCGATCAACGGGCGTTGCGGTGCCGGCAGCGTCGTCGGGTGCCACAGCCGCTGTATGACCAGCGACTCGAGTGCCACCCAGGAGAACAGGCCTGCACCCAGAAACAGCCACCCCCAGTCCGGGTGACCCAACGAGCCGAGTACGGCCGCGCTGGTGAAGTTGCCTGCGACGGTCGGCAGATACACGGTCGGCAACGTGTCCTGCGCATTCCGCCCGCCTTGCCAGAGCGTGCCCGTGTGCCACAGGCTGAACCCCAGGTGCCACGCGATGCTGACGATGGCTAGCATCCACGCGAGGGTCATCGAATATGGCTGGGCCGCCATCGCAACGAGCGAAGTGGCCGCCGACACCAGCGCCGGCGTGCCGCCCTGCACGGGATGCAGGCATTCGGCCTGCACCTGCTCGAAGCGACGCACGGCTTGCCACGCATAGCCGGCGATCAGGACGGCCCAGGTCAGGCCCGCCACCGCCAGAATCGTTTCGCCCACGAGCGGCGGCAGTGCCCACAGCCGCGTGGCGGCGCGCCAGGCCTGCCCGAGGCCGGCGAGGCCCAGCACCATGCCGAAATGCGACGCCGGAATCGTCACCTGTCCTGGGTGTGCCATGCCTGTTCCTGCAGCGGGCCATCGCTTGTTTCATCCGAAGGCTCATGGTTCATCGTGAGCACCATGCGGAATCTGACGTCGCCTGATTTCATTCTTCGATAGGCCTCGTTGGCCTGCTCCAGCGGCATGACTTCCATCATCGGGCGGATCCCCGTGAGCACACTGAAATCGAGCGTTTTCTCGCTCTCGTACGGCGAGCCGGTAATCGATCCCTGTATCGTCCGCTCGCCGACGACCAGCTGGCCGGACGACACGGACAGCGGGTCCCGGGTCACACCGAGCACGACGAGCCGGCCGGCAGGGGCGAGGCCGTCCAGCAAACCGGATACCGCGTCGGCATTGCCGATGGTGGTCAGGATGGCGCGCGCGCCGCCCATGCTTTGCAGCCGGGTGGCGGCATGCTCCTGGTTGGTATCGATGTAGACGTGTGCGCCCAACGCGAGCGCATCCGCGGCGACCTCGCCGCGACGGCCGATGGCGACGACCTTGAATCCCATGTGGCGCGCATACTGCAACGCCATGTGCCCGAGGCCGCCGACGCCGAGAATGGCCACGACATCGCCCGCTTCGGCACCGCACTTCTTGAGCGCGTTGAAGGTCGCGATCCCGGCGCAAAGCAGCGGGGCGGCTTCTGCCGCGCCGAGTTCGTCCGGGATCGAGACGAGCGCCGTGCTGCGGGCGAGCATCATCTCGGCGTAACCGCCATCGCAGGTTGCGCCGACGACCGGCTGGTTGCGGCAAAGCTGAAAGTGTCCCTGGCGACATTGGGCGCATTCGTTGCAGTAGCCGCCAAGACGGCCGACCCCGACGCGCTGCCCGATCTGCCAGCGTGACGGCACACCGGCACCGAGCGCGGCGATCCGTCCCACGATCTCGTGACCCGGAACGCGTGGCGGTTGCAAGGCCGGATCGGCGCGTTCGATGTCGGCGGCGTCCGCACCGCATATCCCGCAAGCCTCGACGGCAATCAGCACCTCGCCGGCTGCCGGCGTGGGCGTCTTGCGCTCCACCAGTTCGAGAACGCCGGGGCGGGTGACCTGCATGGCTCGGTAATGACTTTTCATGAGGGTTTCTCCAGAGTCGTGAATGGAACCTGATGTGCCGCAGCGATGCGTCGTCATTCGCCCGATTCAGGCAAGGCCTGCACACCCGCGTGCGCCGCTTCGATCGCGCCGGCGACATAGCCCGGAAACGGTCGTGACCATTCGCTCGCGATGCCGGTCAGGCGTCGGTGCCAGGGGCCGGACGACGCGGCGGCGGCAGGGGCTTGCGCGTGGTGGCCGTTGTCGTCGAGATCGGCGGCGGTGGCCGTGAAGGCGTCCTGCGCCCAATCCTTGACGACCTCGGCTTCGGGCGTCGCCGCCTTCGCACCGAACAGGCGCACCAGCTGTGCGCGGCAATGTGCGCGCAGCACGTCGTCACGCACGTTCTTGCGAACGTGTGCGGGGATGCCGAAGAAGCCGAACAGTGCGGCGCTGCCGCCCGGCATGGACGCGTCGTGGATCTCGCCCAGTGGCCCGCGTGCGCTTCGGGCCTCGCCCGACAGTCCCTGTTCGCGCCAGAACGGCGTGTCGTAGATGGCGACGTACTTGGCATGCGGCGCCATCCAGGTGCTCGTGTCGCGCCATTGCCGGGCCAGTGCCGTCGGCAATGGCGGGAAGAATGCAATGCGCTCCTCCGCCAGTCGCGGCGGGATGGCCAGCAGCACGTGTTCGACGCGCCAGGTCGTGACGCCAGCGGCGACGCTTTCGCTTTCCAGTTCCACATGGGCGTCGACGATACGGATGTGCCGCACGATCTGACCGGTGACGACACGGCGCGCGTCTAGGCGGCCGCGCAGCGCATCGATCAGCACGCTCATGCCGCCTGCCACGCGCATCGACGCCGGCGTGCTGGCGTACCCCTGCATGCGTACGGGCGGCGCATCTGGCGAGCGCTCGATCATCATGTCGCCCGCTTCGTATTGCTCGAAGCGCTGCAGGCCGAGATCGTGGATCAGTCGGTCCAACTGGGGCTGGAGGTGTGGCCAGAACCACGTCGGGCCCAGATCGAAGCGATCGATGTCGTTCGTCGCAACCGCAGTGCCGGCGGCCGTGTGCCGAGAAACGGAGGCGATGCGACCACCCGGGACATCGCGTGCCTCGAGCAGCACGTAGTCCCTGATGCCTCGCTGCTCCAGCAGAAAGGCCGCGTACAGGCCGCTCAGGCCCGCGCCGACGATGGCGATGCGTGCTGTCTGCATGGCTAGGCATCCACCGTGATGCTGGCCGGGCGGCAGGTCTTGAGATAGACGGTGGCCCCGCCGGCCCCGGCGACGATCTCCGGATAGGCGCTCTTCGGCAGGCGCATCCAGCTGCCATGCCCGTGAGGCCGGCCCTCGTCCTCGACCGTTCCGGCCAGGACGAGCACTTCGGTGTTGTCTGTCGGCGCGGAGAACAGTGCTTCACGCGGCGCCAGCCGTTGCAGGCAAACCTGTTCGACATCGTTCGCGAACAACGGGCAGATGTCGCGACCGTCGCGCCGGTGCCAGGCCGCCGGGTCGTTGGTGTCGACGCGTACCCGCTGCCGCTCGCCGGCGCGCATCTGCCGCAGCTTGACGAAGAGGAGGGCGCCCTCGCGGCTGGACGGGCGGTGGCTGGAGCCGGGCGGATTGCGCAGATACCAGCCTGCCGGATAATGCACGCCGTCTTCCGAGAAGGTGCCGGACAGCACCAGAATCTCTTCGCCCTCGGGATGCCGGTGGGGCGGGAAGCACGAAGCGGGCGCATACCGGACGATACTGGTGGCGCGCGCCTGCTCGCCACCCAGCCGATCCAGCATCACGCGCTCGACGCCGGCCTGCGGGGAGGCCACCCATCGATACTGGTGAGGCGCGACGACGACGCGCCGCGAGAAATCTGCGTTGACGAGCATGGGTGGTGTTCCTGGGCTGGATGAGCGCGCGGCCGGCCGACGGGGAATCGGCAGCCGGCCGGCCTCGATGCGAATTACTGGCTGGACAGTTGCGCGTGGGCTTCGATGACGCGCGCCGAGTAGGTCAGCGCAGCCCCCGCATTCAGCGCGATCGCGACGCCCAGCGCTTCGGCGATTTCCCCGAGCGTGGCGCCGTGCTCGACTGCCTTTTGGGTGTGGACGGAAATGCAGCCGTCGCAGCGGGTGGTCACGGCCACGGCCAGCGCGATCAGCTCGTGGATCTTGGGATCCAGATGGCCCGTTTTCGCGGCGGCACTGTCGATTGCCGTCAGGCCGCGCACCACGTCGGGGCTCTGTTTCGCATAGTCGCCGACGCGCTCAAGCAGGGAAGCGCGGTAGGCGTTCCAGTCGTTCATCATGCTAAGGTTTCCTGATAAATAAGGGGTGGGTGCGGGAGGGCGCCCGGCCGTGTGACTAGGCGACCTGGTAGATGCGCACGTCAGGCGCGGCATCCAGCAGCGGTTGGAGGCCGGCCACCACGTCGGCGGTGAACAGCTCGCTTTGCAGGTAGGCGTTCGCGTGCTCCGTGCTGTCGAAGCCGTGCAGCACCTGCACGTCTTCATCGCGCACGAGCAGTTCCTTCGATTGCGCACCGGCGACGGTGTCGAGGAACGGCGTCTTGTAGCGCCTGTAGATCTCGGCTGCGGCAGCGCGGTTGGCGTCGGCAATCCTGAGCGTGATCTGCAAATAAACCATGTCGTTTCTCCTCATCGAGCGGGAAGGTGCAGCGGGATTCCGGCCATCGATCCGTCATGGTTCGACGATCCGGTTCGAACGGGGCAGGCGGGCATGTCGTGCTGCTGCCTGCGGTGCATCAATTGCGGCCGGCCATTACGCCGCCGTCCACGTCCCAGATCGCGCCGGTGACCCAGCTCGCCTTGTCCGACAGCAGGAACGCAACGACTTCCGCCACGTCTTGCGGCGTGCCGACCCGGCCGATCGGGTGGAAGCTGTTGAAGCCCTGCAACGCGTCGTGCACGTCGGCCTTCGGGATGAAGCCTTCGTAGATCGGCGTCTGGACGACTGCCGGCGACACCGCGTTGACGCGAATGTGCTTCGGGGCCAGCTCCATGGCCAGATGCTGCGTCAGCGAGTGCAGGCCCGCCTTTGCCATCGAGTACGCCGACGACGGCGTCGCGGCGATCGCCTGTTTCGCCCACATCGAGCCGATATTGACGATCGCGCCCGGGCGGTCGCTGGCGACCAGATTGGCGGCGACTTTCTGCGTAATGAAGAAGAACGCCTTGTTCAGCTTCATGTACTGGTCGTAGTCTGCGTCGCGATGCTCGAGGAACGGCTTCGGGAAGAACACGCCCGCGGCGTTGACCAGCAAGTCGATGTCCGGATGGTGCGCGTCGAGGGTCTGGAGCAGCGCTGCGAGGCCGTCGTCGCTGGACAGGTCCGCCGTCAGGACCGCGACCGGGCCCAGCGCGGCCAATTCCTGCTGCGCCGCCTCGGCCTTGTCGGCCCGATGGCCGACGATGACCGCGCTACCGCCTTCGGCGAGCACCAGGCGGGCCGTTTGCAGCCCCATGCCGCTGGTCCCGCCGACGACCAGCAGCTTCCTGCCCTTGAATGGATTGCTCATGGTGAATTCCGTTTAGAAGAAAAGCTATGGATGGGATCGGACCCGGATGGGCCATGTTGCAGGCCCGTTCAACGCTGCTTGGCGCCAGCAACGGGCATGTCGTGAATTTTTCGCCGATTCACTTTCATCGGCAAACGAGATAAAGTGTTCTTCATTGAAAGAAAATCTTTGTCACGATGAAGTCACCCGTTCACCTGAATGCGTTGCGTGCATTCGAGGCCAGCGCCCGTCATCGAAGCTTTTCGGCAGCCGCGGCCGAGCTTCATGTGACGCCTGCGGCGGTTGGCCAACTCGTCCGCGCGCTGGAGGAATGGCTGGGCACGCCGCTGTTCCATCGCGGCGCCAGCGGGCGTCTGCGACTCGTGCCGACCGAGGCGGCCGAGCGCGCGCTGCCGGATATTCGGGCAGGCTTCGACAGGCTGACGGTCGGTCTCGAGCGGCTCAAGGAGGGATCCACGAGCGGGGTACTCACCGTCGCGGTCAGCCCGGCCTTTGCGGCCAAGTGGCTGTTGCCCCGGATCGAGCGCTTCCAGAACGCGTGGCCCGATACGGACGTGCGCCTGGATACCAACCTCAAACCGGTGGATTTCGTGACCCAGCAGATCGATATCGGCGTGCGCTACGGGACGGGCACATGGCCAGGGCTCGTTGCGGACAAACTCATGGACGAAGATGTCTATCCCGTGTGCTCGCCCGGGCTGCTGCGCGGGCGTCCGCGTCTGCAAAAGCCGGCCGATCTGGCCCGGGAGACCTTGATCCACGACCTGTCGATGGATAGCCGGACGGGCTTTCCCGCCTGGGATACGTGGCTGCACAGGGCCGGCGTGGCGGATGCCGCTACCGGGCGCGGGATGCAGATCAACAATTCCGCGGCGGTTCTGCAGGCTGCCATCGACGGGCACGGCGTCGCGCTCGCGCGGAGCGTCATGGCGCGTGACGATCTGGCGACCGGGCGTCTGGTGCGTCTCTTCCCGGAAATCACGTTCGCTTCGCCGTTGGCCTATTACATCGTGTATCGCAACGAGTGTTCCGGCCTGGCGAAACTCGTGGCCTTTCGCGACTGGTTGCTCAAGGAAGCGGCGTTGTAGCGAGGGGCCGCGCGCAGCCGACGACGGGCTTGTCGCCGGCCTGAATTGCGTCGGCTACCGCTTGCCCGGTGCCGCAGTGACCGGAGGCCTGCCGACGATCTCGTACCGCCCCTGCGTCGCATCGACATGTGCGATCGTGTCGAGCACGCGTATCACGGGCGGAAAACCGTACACGCGCTCGACCATCGCCTTGTATTCGTCGCCGTGCCAGTGCGCGGCGGCTTCGCGCGTGCGCCACACGTACACGCCGCCGCCTTCGTGCGTGGCCGCGTCGTAGAAGTACCACTTGTGCAGCAGGTCCGGGTTCAGCGCCCACTTCACGGCGGTCGTTTCATAGCGGTCTCGCAGCGTGGGCAGGTCGACGTCGGGTCGCAGCTTGAAGAAGACGATTTCGGTGATCACGGCAGTGCCTCCATTCGCGAGTCGTGGGGATGCGGTGGTGACGCCCCCGGGGGCGCTTGAGCCGGACGGCAGCCCCCGGGAGACAGCGTCTTTCAGTACGGCGACGGCCGGTTCTCCGTGCGCCACTTGAGATCGGCCGGCGTGCCCGGCCGCGGCGGGCGCAACCCCTCGATCGTCCACAGCCCGAACGGCGTTTCGCCGATATGGATTTCCCAGCGCAAGCCACGCTCGCCGATGAACGGCGTCAGGCGCCGGCCGACATGCTGCATGAACCGCGCCTGTTCGGCAGGATCCTCGATCTGCCGCGCGATGTGGTCGACCCGGATCCGCACGAAGTCGTCGGTCGGCTTGCCGCCGATCAGGAACGACGCGGGCGGCAGCGGCTGGAACAGCACGTTCACGTAGAAGCGCGGCAGAAATCCGTCGTAGAGGCCGACGATGCGCTCGGCGATCTCCAGTTTGTCGGTATCGGAATAGGCGTGTTCGGGATGGTAGATGTTCCAGAGCGGCATGTGTGTTCCCCGGTTCGTGAGAGCAAGCAGGTGTCGTGTCAGATTGCGCTGTAGCGCGCGGCGGGCTGGCCATCCCGCGTGACGGCATGAAGGAGGGTGCCGCGCGCGCCGTCGAACTGCTGCCATGCGCCGAGATCGTGGAGCGTCGGAAAGCACACCGATTCCTCGTGATCCAGTGCATGCAGTGCGGTGTCGACGAGCGTTTCCGGCGTCATGAACAGCGAATCCGGGAACGGCGCGGCCGCGTTGCCGAAAAACGCCGTGCGCACCGGCCCCGGCATCACGGCCTGGACCGCGACGCCGCGCGGCGCAAGCTCGGCGTGCAGCGAGCGCGTGAAGTTGAGCACGTATGCTTTCGAGCCGCTGTATCCGCCCGCACCGGGCACGGGCATCAGCGTGACGATCGAACCGATGTTCACGATCATGCCGCGTCCGGCCGCACTGCAGCGGCGCGCGGCCGCGAGCGAGAGCCGGGTCAGCGCGAGCACGTTGACCCGGATCATCGTGTCGACGGCGGCCGGGTCGACCGATACCGACAGGCCCAGTGCGCCGAGGCCGGCGGCATTGACGATGCCGGCGAAATCGGCGGTGCCGTCGATCAGCGCCTCGACGTGCGCGACGCCGTCGTGGCTCGACAGGTCGGCGGCGACGGCCTGCGCATCGCAGCCGTATGCGGACCGGAGCCGGTCGGCGAGCGCCGTGAGCCGTTCGCGCCGGCGCGCAACCAGGATCAGGTCGTATCCGCGAGCGGCGAGACGATCCGCATAGACCGCGCCGATCCCCGACGACGCACCGGTTACGACGATTACGCCTCGATCTTCTTGCTGCATGTTCGAACCTCCAAAGGGTTGGACTGACAAGGTTTCTCGTAACTCTTATTATCAGAGTAAGTCGAGGGCGACACGCCGTCAAGCGTTGCCGGATGCGATACGATTACCGCCGTGCGCGCCCCGGCATGGGCTGCGCATCGAAGTCAGGAAAGGTGATTTACGATGAAATCCAAGAGTTTTGACGGCATGACCTGCTCGATCGCCAGCGTGCTCGATGCGCTCGGCGATCGATGGAGCACGCTGATCGTGCGCGATCTGGCGTTCGGGCTGGCGCGTTACGACGATCTGCGCCAGTCCACGGGCGTGACCCATGCGACGCTGTCGGATCGGCTGAAGGCGCTCGAAGGCAGGGGGTTGATCGAGCGCCGGTTGTATCAGTCGCGCCCCGACCGGTACGAATACCATCTGACGCCGCGCGGCCGCGACATCGGCATCGTGCTGATGGCGCTCGCGCAGGTCGGCGATGCGTGGGGGCAGGCGGAATCGAAGGCGCCGCCGCTCCGTTTCATGGAGGCGCGTTCGGGGCATGCGGTGCGGCTGGCGTTGGTCGATGTCGAGACGGGTAGCCCGATCGACCTGCCGGACCTGCGCGTGGAGGCGGGGCCCGGCGCGGACGAGATCATGCACTGGCGGCTCGAGAAGACGCGCGCGCGGCGCGGCGAATCGTGACGCGCACATCGCCGTCGCGCTGCCGGTTCACGGCTCATGCCGGAAATCGCGCGGCGCCGGCTTCCGGCGGCAGGCGCAGCCCGTTCGTGAGGTAGCTGACGGTCCGGTAGAAGCCCGCGAGCATCAGCAGTTCGAGCAGCGCCTCGTCGCTGAAATGCGGGCGCAGCGCGTGCCACAGCTCGTCGTCGATGTCGCAATGCCGATGCAGCGTGTCGCACAGCCGGATCAGCAACCGGTCCGCATCGCTCCAGCATGCGTCGTCGGCCGAGCCTCGGGCCAGCGAGCGAAGCTGTTCGCTGGTCAGCCCCGCGGCCGGCGAAAACACGGAAACATGCACCCCCCATTCGTATTCGGAACGGCACAGCGCCGTTGTGCGGTCGATGACGATTTCGCGTTGCCGGATGTCGAGGTGGCCTTGGTCCAGCAGCCCGGCGGCGAAGAACTTCGTGAACAGGCGAGTGTCCCGCGCCAACGTGGTGAAGAGGCGCAACGGCGGGCGGCCCCGCATGATCCGGTCGATCGACGCGGCGATGTCGGGGGCGAACGGCGGCACTGCGCATGCGATACGCTGAGTCATGTGAACTCCTTCGTGCTCGTGGCGGGTGCGTGTGAACGCTCGCATTCGCCGATGGCTGAGCAGGTAGCGTAGGTGGCGTGCTTTAAAAAGTAAAGCATGAGGAAGGAAGAAAGCATCGGCATCATGCGATGCCGCATGCGTCCGACATTGCATCGATTCGTTGACGTCACGCGGCGTTTGCTTTAAAAAGTACAGCATGACGACACCCAAAATCGGACAACGCGTTCGCGGATCGAAGACGGGACGACCCATCATGGTCGTGCTGGATCTGCTCGGGCGGCGCACCACGCTGCGCATCCTGTGGGAGCTGCGCGGCGAGCCGCTCACCTTCCGTGCGCTGCAGGAAGCCTGCGAAACGAACGCACGCCTGCTCAATACGCGGCTGGCGGAGCTCAAGGCGTCGGGCCTCGTCGAGCATGGCGAGGGCGGCTACTGCATGACCGCCGAAGGCCGGCGGCTCGAGGCGGCGTTGCAGCCGTTGCTGGGGTGGGCAAAACAATGGGCAAAGCGCGACCCCGACGGGTTCGACGCGGCCGATCGCGAGCAATCCGGTCAGGAACGCTGATCGATCGACGCGCGGGTTTGCATCGCCATGTCATGCCGGTTCGCGCATCGCGCACGAGCCAATATTTTGCGGAGTCCTTTCATGTCTGTTCGGGCCGTTCTTTTCGATTTCGATTTGACGCTGGCGGATTCGTCCGCCGCGATCATCGCGTGCACGGAGTACGCGTTGCATCGGCTGGATGCCGCCGGCGCGACGCCGGCGCAGATCAGTGCCGTGATCGGGCTGCCGCTGCACGAGATGTTTTGCTCGCTCACGGGGGAAACCGAGCCGGCGCGGGCTGACGCGTTCGCACGTCACTTCGTGGCGCGGGCCGACGAGATCATGGTGCACGGCACGCGCATCTATCCCGAGGTTCCATCGCTGCTCGCGCGTCTGCGCGAGCAGGGCCTCGCGGTCGCGATCGTATCGTCGAAGTTTCGCTACCGGATCGAGGCGATCCTTGCGCTGAACGAATTGCAAGCGCTCGTCGACGTGCTGATCGGCGGGGAAGACGTGCAGCGTCACAAGCCCGATCCCGAAGGGCTCGTGCTGGCGCTGGCGCGGCTGGGCGTGCCGGCCCGCTCGGCAATCTACGTGGGCGACCACGCGGTGGACGCGCAGGCGGCCGAGCGTGCCGGCGTGGCGTTCGTCGGCGCGGTGACCGGGATGACGTCGTTCGACGGATGGGCACGCGCGGGCAAGCAGGCGGTGGCCACGCATATCGGCGAACTGGACGCGATCGTGCAGCGGATGCAGCGCGATCCGTCCGAAGCATCGGGCTGACGCGCGACCGCGCCGCGATCCCGGCCGGCTGAACCGCTTTCGGCAACAGTCCGGCAGCGCGCGACGGATTCTGCGACCATCGCCGTTAAAGTCATACCCGCCACCCGATCCGTGCCATGTCACTCATTTCCGTCGCCTTCGCCAGCCTCCGGTTCGCGCGCGTGCTGCAGGCCGCCCGAACGCTGTCATACGCCATATCGCTCTCGATCGCCGGTGCGGTGCTCGGCGTGCCGGGCGGCGCGCGTCCGGCCGAAGCCGCCACGCAGCGCGAACGCCTCGATGCGCCGGTCAAGGCCGTCGCCGGCCAGCGCGTGGCCGTCAATACGCCACAGGGCAGCGCGGTGCTGCCCGTCTACGCGGATCGTCCGCTCGACCAGGCCGCGCCCGATGTCACACGCGTCTTCGTCGTGATTCACGGCACGCTGCGCAATGCCGACGCGTATTACGCGTCGGGGCTCAAGGTCGTCGAGCAAGCCGGTGCGCTTGGCAAGGGCACGATGGTCGTCGCGCCGCAGTTCCTGACGCGTGCCGATACGCGCGCGTTTTCGTTGCCCGCGCAGACGCTCGCGTGGACGCAGGAAGGATGGAAGGGCGGCGACGCGGCCCGTCAGCCGGAGCCGGTCAGTTCGTTCGCCGCGCTCGACGCATTGCTCGCGCATTTCGGCGACCGCAGCCTGTATCCCGCGTTGTCGAGCGTGGTCGTGATCGGCCATTCCGCCGGCGCGCAGTTGCTGCAGCGCTATGCGGTGGCCGGGCACGAAGGCGATGCGCTGGAGCGCGCCGGCATCGCCGTGCGCTATGTGGTCGCGAACCCGTCGAGCTACCTGTATTTCGACGACGCACGGCCGGACGGCCAGGCGATCGCAGGCGGAACCTGCCCGAGTGCGACGCAATGGAAATACGGGTTGAAGTCGGCACCGCCCTATGTCGCATCGCAGGACGTGCGCGCGCTCGAAGCGCGCTACGTCGCACGTCGTGTCGTGTACCTGCTCGGCCAGGCCGACACGAACCCGTACACGCATTTCATCGACCGTTCGTGCGCGGCCATGGCGCAAGGCCCGTACCGTCTCGCGCGGGGGCTCGCGTATTTCGACTACCTGAAGAAGCGGCACCCGGCCGATCTCGCCCAGCAGGTCGTCGAAGTACCGGGCGTCGGGCACGACAATCTCGGCATGTTCACGTCCGCCTGCGGGCTGGCCGTGCTGTTCGACCAGACATTGCCGTCATCGTGTCCGGTCGTCACCGGCACCGCGCCGGGCGTGCGCGCGGCGTTGCCGTAAGCGGGGGCGGGAGATCCGCGCCGGCCGGCATCGACCGATCGGAACGATCCACGAACCGGCCGGATCGATGCGTTTCCCTGTCGGCCACGCCCGCGTTCAGGCCGATCGCGATCGGCGCGCGATTGCCGCGCCGCGCGTCATGCCGTTTTTTCCGTGCCGGGCGGCGCGCTTGCATCGAATACCGTCAGGCCTTCCGTCGGGTCCGTCGGCGTGTCCCACGGACGTGCCGCGATGGCCCGTTGCGCGGCCTCGTAGCCGGCCTGCCGGCGGGCCGCGATGCCGTCCGGCGTGAAATCGATGTCTTTCAGCTGATTGTCGCCGGCGAGCCGCGGCGCCGCGAGCTTGACCAGGTGCATCGTGGTTTCGCATCCCCACGCGGCGAGCCGGCGCACGGCCGGCGACGCGCGTTCGGCTTCCGGCACGTGCCGGGCCAGTTCGCGGATCACGTGGCGCAGCCGGTGGATCTGCTGCTGGCGCGCAATGTGGCTGTCGGTGCGGCTCGCATACTGGATATCCTTCTGCCGCTCCGACACCTGCCAGATGCTCTCGGGCTCGGGGCCGGCCGGATTCCACATCTGGACGGAGAAGATGATCGAGCTGCGGCGCGGGTTGTCGTCGAGCACGACCTCGACCGGCGTGTTCGAATACACGCCGCCGTCCCAGTACGGTTCGCCGTCGATCCGGATCGCCGGGAACGCGGGCGGCAGCGCGCCCGAGCTCATGATGTGCTCGATCCCGAGCCGCGTATCGCGCGAATCGAAATAACGCATCGTGCCCGTGCACGCATTGACCGCGCTGACGGTCAGGCGCGGGTGGCCCGCGTTCAGCAGGTCGGGATCGATCAGCGACGCGAGCGTGTCGCGCAGCGGCGCGATCCGGTAATACGATGCGCGATCGACGCCGAGGCGGGCCATCGGCCCGAGCCACGATGCCGGATTGGGCTGGAAGAAGCCCGCGATGCCGCCGCCGATGATCATCAGCTCGGCCAGCGTCCGGTCCCAGCCGGGCAGCAGCGGCGCGGCGTCGAAACGGGTCCGTTCGGTCACGCGGCGCCAGAACGCCGACAGCTTGTCGTAACGCTGCTCCGGCGGGTTTCCGGCGATCAGCGCCGCGTTGATCGCGCCGATCGACGTCCCGACCACCCAGTCGGGCCGGATACCGGCTTCGTCCATCGCCTGAAAGACGCCGAGCTGGAACGCGCCCAGTGCGCCGCCGCCCTGGAGCACGAGCACGACTTGCCCGGGGAGATCCATGCGTGCCGGCTGGCTCGCGGTCATGGCTGGCCTCGCTGCGTGTGACGGTGGGTCGGATCCGAACGGTTCGATTCAGTTTAGGCGATCGACGGCGGGGGACCGCCCCCAAGTGCAACGGGCCGCTGCGTCTGCTTTGCCTGCCGCTTCCGACCCTCAAGTGCGTTAGCCGTGGTGCGCTTGCATGCGGCAGCTCGCGCCGCTTTGGGCCGGGCGACCGCCGGCGTCACGCGTCCGGGTACGGCGTGCCGTCCTTGTGCAGGAACCGGCCGTCGCGGCTCGGGCTCATCATGTCGATGTCCGGGCAGGTGATCACGTCGTCCGGCGAGCGCGAGCCGACCTCGAGATAGACGGCGACCGTATCCGACCGGTTGACCAGGTGATGGCCGTTGCCCGAGCCTTTCGGAAACGCCGCGCAGTCGCCGGCGCGCAGCACGGTTTCGCCGTCGTTCTCGATCATCACGAGTTCGCCTGCGAGCACGTAGACGAATTCGTCTTCATCGGAATGCCAGTGGCGCTGGCTCGACCAGCCGCCCGGCGGTACGCGCATCAGGTTGACGCCGAAATCGCGCAGCCCGCCGGCGTCGCCGACGCGCTGGCGGATGCGCTGCGCGCACGGCGCGTCGAACGGCCGCGGATAGCCGCTGCCGCGGCGTTCGGGCACGGTGCTGAGGTCGATCCTGGGCATGGGCGGCTCCGTCGGCCACGCGGGCGAATGGGATGGGGGCATTGTAGGCGGCGGCGCCCGCCATTCGTCCGCGCGTGTCGCGGTGCGCCGCGTCATTCGACCGTGATGGTCTCCTTCATGAACGGGTGAATCCCGCAGAACACCTTGTAGACGCCCGGCTTGTCGAAGCGGAACGAGTACGTCTCGTCCTGGTCGAGCGCCTTCGAATGAAAGATGCCGGCGTCGTTGACGACGGTGTGCGGCTCCGCGTCGAGGTTCTTCCACGTGATCGTCGTGCCGGCCTTGATCGTGGTCGACATCGGCGAAAACATGAAATTGCGGATCGTCACGAGCGTGCCGTCCGGGCCCTGTGCGAGTGCGGAAAGCGGGGCGGCGGCGCACAGGATCAGCGCCGCGACGACGCTGATTGGCTTGAAGCGGGTCATGTCGGTCTCCTTGCGGTTCGGTGCGTCACGCCAGCGTCGCATCGTGCAGCGACGATGCGACCGGATGGCCCGCGAATTCGACGGTTGTCACGCCGAGCATCGACGGCAGCCGGTCGCGCGGCACGGTGAGCGGCACGGGGCCCGGGCCGTTGCCGGCCGTCGGCTGCGGGAACGCGGTGGAGCGCGCGGTGTGGAACGTCACGTTGCCCTCGACCTTCGACACGATCTGGTGGATGTGCCCGTTCAGCACGGTGACTGAGCCGAAGCGGCGCAGCAGCGCCATCGTCTGCGGTGCGTCGCCGGTGCCCCAGCCCCACGGCTCGTAGATGGTCCACATCGGCATGTGCGAGAACACGACGATCGGCGTGCTCGACGAGCGGCCCTTGAGATCCTGCGCGAGCCACGCGAGCTGGTCGTCGCCGAAGCTGCCGAGCCCGTTCGGCTTGAAATGCATCACGTTGACGAGGCCGATGAAGTGCACGCCCGCGTGATCGAAGCTGTAATACCCGCGGTTGTCCGACGCCTTGCCGAACCGGCCGAAATATTCGGCGCCGGAACCGTCGGTGACGTCGTGCTCGCCGGGCACCGTATGCAGTTCCGGTACGCGCAGCGCGGACAGCAGTTGCGACGCGTGGTCGAACTCCTCGGGCTTGGACAGGTGCGTGATGTCACCGGTATGGATGGCCAGCGCGGGCATCGCCGGCATGCCGTTGACGAGGTCGATCGTCTGCTTCAGCGTGGCCGACACGTCGGGATTCGCGTCCTTGTTGAAGCCGATGTGCGTGTCGCTGATCTGCACGAACAGCGGGCGGCCCGCGTTGGCCGGGAGCGTGTCGCCGGTCTGCGCGAGCGCAAGGTCGAACGGCGTCAGGACGCCGCCCGACAGTGTAAACAGCGTGCCGAGGCCGCCGAAGGCCATGCACTGCAGGGCCTTGCGTCGCGACGGGTTGGTGGGGGTCGATGAAGACATGTGAGCCTCGCATTCGTGTGACGAAACCGGACGGCCGAATCGTCCTGGAAGAAACCGGCGCCTTCGCGTGCCATACCGGCGAAGCGGCGGATTTATTCCCGAGCGGGGATTTATTCCCATGCGTTACAAGGTCGACCACCCGTGTTTGCGGCTTGCGCGGCGCGACGCGATTCCTGACGGATGGCTTGTCAATGTCTTGTAAGTGACACGTCACATTTGCGTCACGACCGATCGATAGCCTGCCACTCCGAGTCACCTCTCCGGAGCCCCTTCATGCCGAATCTCGCGGCAACGGAAACCAGCGGTGCGGTCAGCAACCGCACGCGCACCATCAGCCTCGCGCTGTTTTTTCTGATCATTGCCTGCGGCATCGTCTATGTCGGTGTTCATCTCAGCGCCGACCTCAGTCCCGTCAAGGAAAGCTCGGTCCTCCCGTTCCTGCTGCTGATCGTCGCGCTGCTGATCGCGCTCGGCTTCGAATTCGTCAACGGCTTCCACGACACCGCGAACGCGGTCGCGACCGTCATCTATACCCATTCGCTCGACCCGCACCTGGCGGTCGTCTGGTCGGGCCTCTGGAACCTGTGCGGCGTGCTCGTGTCGAGCGGCGCCGTCGCGTTCGGCATCCTGCAGTTGCTGCCGGTCGAGCTGATCCTGCAGGTGGGCAGCGGCTCGGGGTTCGCGATGGTGTTCTCGCTGCTGATCGCGGCCGTCACGTGGAACCTCGCGACCTGGTATTTCGGGCTGCCGTCGTCGAGTTCGCACACGCTCGTCGGCTCGATCATCGGCGTCGGGCTGATGAACCAGATCGTCAGCGGCCCGTCGGGCACGAGCGGTGTCGACTGGAACCAGGCGCTCGGCGTCGGCAAGGCGCTGCTGTTTTCGCCGCTGATCGGCTTCGTGCTGTCCGCGCTCGTGCTGCTGCTGTTGAAGGCGCTCGTGCGCGTGCCGGCGCTGTACCAGGAGCCGAAGGGCAACAAGCCGCCGCCGTTCTGGATCCGCCTGCTGCTGATCCTCACCTGCACGGGCGTGTCGTTCGCGCACGGTTCGAACGACGGGCAGAAGGGCATGGGGCTGATCATGCTGATCCTGATCGGCGTGATGCCGACCGCCTACGCGCTGAACAAGGCCGTGACGCCCGACCAGACGAGCACGTTCGTCGCGGTCGCGCGTCACGCGTCGACGACGCTCGTCAAGTACGCGGATCCGGTCGCGCAGTCGTCCGACCCGCGCGCCGACGTCGAGGCGTACGTGCGCACGCACAAGCTGTCGCCCGCGACGATCCCGGCATTGGGCAAGCTCACCGACACGATCGCCGACCAGGTCGCGCAGGCCGGCGGCATCTCGAGCGTGCCGCAGAACCTCGTCGACAACGTGCGCAACAACATGTATGTCGCGTCCGAGGCGATCCGGCTGATGGAGAAGGCGAAGACGCCGGCGTTCTCGGTCGAGGACGCGAGCGCGCTCGAAGCGTTCAAGAAGCAGATGGACCGCGCGACGAAATTCATCCCGACCTGGGTGAAGGTCGCGGTCGCGATCGCGCTCGGCCTCGGCACGATGGTCGGCTGGAAGCGGATCGTCGTGACGGTCGGCGAGAAGATCGGCAAGTCGCACCTGACGTACGGGCAGGGCGCATCGGCCGAGGCCGTTGCGATGCTGACGATCGGGATGGCCGACGCATACGGGCTGCCGGTGTCGACGACGCACGTGCTCGCGTCGGGCGTGGCCGGCACGATGACGGCGAGCGGCTCGGGCCTGCGCTGGGATACCGTGCGCAACCTCGTGCTCGCATGGGTGCTGACGCTGCCCGCGTCGATTGCCCTGTCGGCCGTCCTGTACTGGGCGCTGCACGGACTGTTCTGACCCGCGCCGGGGGGCGCGACGTCCGGCCGCGCGACGCGCGGCCGGTCCCATCGATTTTCAATTCAACACAAGACGCTACCGATGGATATCAGTTTCGATCCGAACCGCACCGCGAACGCCTCGGCGTGGCGCGTGCTACCCAACCGCTGGGATGCCGTCGCGTTTCCGCTGATCATCTGCCTGCTCGCGATGACGATCATCGGCTTTCACCAGACGATGGCGCCGATCGGCGTGCTGCAGACCCAGAAGATCTCGCTCGATCCTTCCAACCTGCCCGAATACGCGCTGCGCACCACGCTGCGGATGCTCGCCGCGATGGTCGCGTCGCTCGTGTTCACGCTCGTCTACGGCACGCTCGCCGCGAAGAGCCGCCGCGCGGGCATGGTGCTGATCCCGATCCTCGACATCCTGCAGTCGGTGCCGGTGCTCGGCTACATCTCGTTCACCGTCACGTTCTTCATCGCGCTGTTCCCGGGCCGCGTGCTCGGCGCGGAGCTCGCGGCGATCTTCGCGATCTTCACGAGCCAGGCGTGGAACATGACGTTCAGCTTCTACCAGTCGCTGCGCACGGTGCCGCGCGATCTGCATGAAGTGTCGCGCGGCTTTCACCTGACGGCCTGGCAGCGCTTCTGGAAGCTCGAGGTACCGTTCTCGATGCCGGGGCTGATCTGGAACATGATGATGTCGATGTCGGGCGGCTGGTTCTTCGTCGTCGCGTCGGAGGCCATCACGGTCGGCAACCAGACCATCACGTTGCCGGGGATCGGCGCGTATCTCGCACAGGCGATTTCGGACAAGAACCTCGGCGCGGTCGGCTGGGTGATCGTCGCGATGACGGTCGTGATCCTCGCGTACGACCAGTTGCTGTTCCGCCCGCTCGTCGCGTGGGCCGACAAGTTCCGGATGGAGAACACCGCATCGGGCGACGCGCCGCAGTCCTGGCTGCTCGACATGATGCGTCGCACGCACCTGATCCACCAGTTGCTCGTGCCGGCCGGCTGGCTGCTGTCGCAGGCCGCGCGGATTCCGTTGCGCCTGCCGTCGTTCAAGGGCACCGGTGCGCGCGGCGCATCGCGCCGCCGGTCGTCGCGAATCGGGGACATCGTCTGGGGCGTGCTGGTCATCCTGTTGACGGTGTATGTGGTGTGGCGCGTCGTTACCTTCGTGTCGACCGGCGTGACGATGGCCGAAGTCGGGCACGTGCTGGTGCTTGGCCTCATCACGCTGCTGCGCGTGCTGCTGCTGATCCTGATCGCATCGGTGATCTGGGTGCCGCTCGGCGTGTGGATCGGGCTGCGCCCGGCGCTGGCCGAGAAGATCCAGCCGCTTGCGCAGTTCCTCGCTGCCTTCCCGGCGAACCTGCTGTTCCCGGTGTTCGTGATCGTGATCGTCCGCTTTCACCTGAATGCGGACATCTGGCTGTCGCCGCTGATCGTGCTCGGTACGCAGTGGTACATCCTGTTCAACGTGATCGCCGGGGCGATGTCCTATCCGAACGACTACAAGGAAGTGACGAAGAACTTCCATATCCGCGGCAAGCAGTGGTGGCGGCAGGCGATCCTGCCGGGCATCTTCCCGTACTACGTGACCGGTGCGATCACTGCATCGGGCGGCGCGTGGAACGCGAGCATCGTGTCCGAGTTCGTGCAGTGGGGCGATACGAAGGTCGTCGCGCACGGCCTCGGCGCATACATCGCGCAAACGACTGCCGCCGGCGATTTCCCGAAGATCATCCTGGGCATCGCCGTGATGTCCCTGTTCGTTACCCTGTTCAACCGTCTGCTGTGGCGTCCGATGTACGCCTATGCGGAAGCCCGGCTCCGTCTCGATTGAGAGTAAGCGCGATGCAAAATCCGAATGTCATGAATGCCCCCGTCCAGACGAACCAGGCGGCCCAGCCGCCGCGTCTTGGCGACGAAATCCTGCGCGTCGAGCACGTCAGCCGCGGTTTCAACAAGTCGCAAGGCGAGCTGCTGGTGCTCGACGATGCGAACCTGTCGCTGCGCGAAGGCGAGATCGTCGGGCTGCTCGGCCGTTCCGGCTCGGGCAAGTCGACGCTGCTGCGGATCATCGCCGGCCTGATCGAGCCGACCGGCGGCGAGGTGTCCTATCTCGGCAAGCCGCTGGACGGTCCGGCCGAAGGTGTTGCGATGGTGTTCCAGACCTTCGCGCTGTTCCCGTGGCTCACCGTGCTGCAGAACGTGGAAGCCGGCCTCGAGGCGCTCGGTGTCGACGCACGCCAGCGGCGCGAGCGTGCGCTGGCCGCGATCGACCTGATCGGTCTCGACGGTTTCGAGAACGCGTATCCGCGCGAGCTGTCGGGCGGCATGCGCCAGCGTGTGGGCTTTGCGCGCGCGCTCGTCGTCGATCCGACGATCCTGCTGATGGACGAGCCGTTCTCGGCGCTCGACGTGCTGACCGCCGAGACGCTGCGTACCGACCTGCTTGACCTGTGGACGCAGGGTCGGATGCCGATCAAGTCGGTGCTGATCGTTACGCACAACATCGAGGAAGCCGTGTTCATGTGCGACCGGATCCTCGTGCTGTCGTCGAACCCGGGCCGCGTGATCGCCGAGATCAAGGTGCCGTTCAAGCATCCGCGCAATCGACTCGACACCGATTTCCGCAAGCTCGTCGACGACATCTACGCGAAGATGACGGCGCGTGCGACCAACGAGGCGACGAAGAAGGGGCTCGAGCTCGGCAGCTGGCTGCCGCGTGTGTCGACCAACCTGATGTCCGGCCTGATCGAGACGCTCGCGATGGCGCCGTACCACGGCCGCGCGGACATGCCGGAAATCGCGCGCACGCTGCATCTGGAAGTCGACGAACTGTTCCCGATCGCCGAAGTGCTGCAGTACCTCGGTTTCGCGGACGTGCGGGAAGGCGACGTGTTCCTCACGCCGCCCGCGCGCGTGTTCGCGGAATTCGGCACGCAGGAGCGCAAGCTGATGTTCGCGGATCACCTGTTGAAGCACGTGCCGCTGGCCGCGCGGATCCGCAAGGTGCTGAACGAACGTCCGGGCCATCGTGCGCCGCGCGTGCGCTTCGAGCAGGAACTGGAGGATTTCCTGTCCGACGAAGCGGCAGAGGAAACGCTCGACGCGGTGATCGACTGGGGCCGTTACGGGGAAGTGTTCTCGTATAACGACAAGACCGAGGTGTTCAGTCTTGAGGATGTCGAGAGCTGAAGCCTGCGCCCGAATGGCGAGCTATCGTCATTCGGGCAAATCCCGCTGACTGATATCCGGCTCGCTCCCCCCGGAATTCAGATGCTCGATCTTCTCCATCCGCTGCCGCGCCAGTTCCGGCAACTGGTTCGTCACGCCGATCACGAGTGCTTCAGCGAGCGCGAGCGCCGGCACGTTGGTCTGTAGCATCGCGAACGGCTGCCCCCGGATACGCAGCACGATCTCCGCGAATTCGCCGATAGGCGAGTGCCATTCGTCCGTGATCAGCAGCACGCGCGTATCGAGCCGATGCGCAGCCTGCGCGAACCGGATGCTGTCCCGTTGATAGCGGCGAAAATCGAAAATGACGAGCACGTCGCCGGGCCCCATGTCCGCCAACGCGACCGACGCGAGATTCACATTCGGTTCGATATACTGAACATGTGGCCGCGCGTACGCGAGCGTGAACGAAAACAGCGACGCGAGCGGTGCCGTGTAACGCCCGCCGCCGCAAAAGACGCGCACATCCGGATCGGCCAGCAGCGCCACGGCTGCGTCGAATGCGGCCGCATCGAGCCCGTCGATCGTGGTCGCGAGCGACTCGGACAGCCGCTGGAAAATCGCCGCATGGCTGTCGCGCATGCCCGTTTCCGAGTGGAACGCATCCATCCGTGCGAGCGGCGAATTCATCGCGGTGTCGATCTCGCCGTACAGCGCCTGCTGGAACGACGAGTAGTTGGGAAACCCGATCCGGACGACGAAGCGGAACACGGTCGGGTCGCTGACTTCCGCCTGCTTCGCAAACTGGGCGATGGGTCCGAGCCCGAGACTGGGATAACGATCCAGCAACGCCTGCGCGACCTTCTGTTCCGACGGCGTGAAGCTATCCATCTGGGATAACAGCAACGCCCTGATGCTCGTCCCCATCGGGCACTCCAGCTTTCTGATCTGAATGACAAACGGCAGACGGGTGTCTGCCGGCGACTCCATGCATGTTAGCCGATCGACGTGCGGCAGGCCGCCTGCGGCTCGAAATTAGAGGGACGCATCATTCGATTGCCTGGTGCGTCGGTCCATGTAATAAAACAAACATACATCGAAATCCGCCCCCGGGAACAATCGCCATATATTCAGTGATTACCCTAGGTTTTAGCGCAAAAAGACGAGTGCTATGATCGCGGCCTCGCCGGGATGTATTGTTTATTACATGTCGAACTGGCAGCGTCGGCACGCGATCACGCGGCGGCGCATCCCGGCCTGGCCCGGTTTTTTTGTCTGGAGGATCCCGTCATGAGGCGGCTCGTAGTACTCACCCTGTTGTCGGCCATGAGCGTGTGCACGTTCGCCGCTTCGGACCCCGCGGTTGAAGCGAAGAACGGCATGGTCGTGTCCTCGCAGCATTTCGCGTCGCAAATCGGCGTCGACATCCTGAAGGAAGGCGGCAACGCGGTGGACGCCGCGGTAGCAGTCGGCTATGCGCAGGCCGTGACCAACCCGTGCTGCGGCAACATCGGCGGCGGCGGCTTCATGACCGTGCACCTGGCCGACGGCCGCGACCGCTTCATCAATTTCCGCGAGACGGCGCCGGCCGCGGCATCGGCGAACATGTATCTCGACGCGAAGGGCAACGTCATTCAGGACGACAGCCTGTACGGCTATCGCGCCGTCGGCGTGCCGGGCACGGTCGCCGGCCTCGATCTCGCGCAGCGCAAGTACGGCAAGCTGACGCGCAAGCAGGTGATGGCGCCGGCAATCCGGCTCGCGCGCGACGGCTTCGTGCTGACGCGCGCCGATACGGACATCCTCGATACGACGATCGACCGCTTCAAGACGGACCCGGATGCGGCCCGCATCTTCCTGCGACCGGACGGCTCGCCGCTGCAGCCGGGCGATCGCCTGGTGCAGAAGGACCTGGCCCGCACGCTCGAGCGCATCGCGGAGCAGGGCCCCGACGCGTTCTATCACGGCGAGATCCCGAAGATCGTCGAGGCCGCGGCCAGGAAGGGCGGCGGCCTGATCACGGCAGCCGATTTCGCGTCGTACCGCGCGCAGGACATGGCGCCGCTGACGTGCACGTATCGCGGCTACGAGTTCGTGTCGGCTCCGCCGCCGAGCTCGGGCGGCGTGACGATGTGCGAGACGCTGAACATCCTCGAAGGGTACGACATGCGCAAGCTTGGCTACCATTCGGCCGCGGCGGTTCACTACATGACCGAAGCGATGCGCCATGCGTATGAAGACCGCAACACGCTGCTCGGCGACCCGAACTTCATCGACAACCCGGTCGCGAAGCTGACGAGCAAGGACTACGCGGCGCAAATCCGCAAGAGCATCCATGCCGATACGGCAACGCCGTCGGTCGACGTGCAGCCGGGCGTCGGCGTGCACGAGAAGCCGGAGACGACGCATTACTCGATCATCGACAAGGACGGCAACGCGGTATCGACGACCTACACGGTCAACGGTCGCTTCGGCGCCGTGGTCATCGCGCCGGGCACGGGCTTCTTCCTGAACGACGAGATGGACGACTTCACCGTGAAGGTCGGCGCGCAGAACCTGTTCGGTCTCGTGCAGGGCACGCGCAACTCGATCGCACCGGGCAAGCGTCCGCTGTCGTCGATGGCGCCGACCATCGTGAAGAAGGACGGCAAGGTGTTCATGGTGGTCGGCTCGCCGGGCGGCTCGCGCATCATCACGATCACGCTGCAGACGGTGCTGAACGTGATCGACTACGGGATGACGCCGCAGGACGCGGTCACCGCGCCGCGCATCCACCACCAGTGGCTGCCCGACGAGGTCTATTACGAAACCTACGGACTGTCGCCCGACACGCTCGCGATCCTGCGCAACATGGGCTACAAGATGGTCGAGCAGACGCCGTGGGGCGCCGCCGAGCTGATCATGGTCGGCCTGCCGGGTACCGAAGCGGCGAGCCGCCAGAGTTCCGGGAACGATTCGTCCGTGTCCGGTAACGTGCGGGTCGGTTTCATCTACGGCTACAACGACCCGCGCCGTCCGGCCGGTTCGGCGATCGGTTACTGACCTGATCGGATTGCATCAAGCTGAATCGCTGCCGCCGGCGTTCGCCTCCGAGCGAATGCCGTTGCGGCGGCAGCACGTCAGTTCGCGGACATCCGCGAGCCTGACCGGCGCCGGCGCCCGTGCCCGACACACCGGGCACGACCGGCTTGCCACGCGCGCCCCCTGGCACGGCACGGGATGCGCGCCTTTCATCCGTCAACATCTTCCCGTGCATCGAATTCCGTTATGAACAAACGAATGTCCGCGGCAGGCTGGATCCTGCTCGCGATGGCGGCCGGCATCCTGATCGGCTACATGATCTATACGCAACTGCCGGACAAGCAGGCCGCGACGGAGATCGCCGGCTACATCTCGCTGGTGTCCGACGTGTTCCTGCGACTGATCAAGATGGTGATCGGCCCGCTGGTGTTCTCGACGCTGGTCGTCGGCATCGCGCACATGGGCGACGCGTCGTCGGTGGGCCGCGTGTTCGTGAAGGCGCTCGGCTGGTTCGTCACCGCGTCGCTGATCTCGCTGCTGCTCGGGCTGCTGATGGCGAACCTGCTGCGCCCGGGCGAGAACCTCGGGCTGCCGCTGCCGGATATCGGTGCGTCCGCGCATCTCGCGACGTCGAAGTTCACGCTGAAGGATTTCGTCGGTCACATGGTGCCGAAGTCGATCGCCGAAGCGATGGCGAACAACGAGATCCTGCAGATCGTCGTGTTCTCGATGTTCTTCGGCGTGGCGCTCGCGTCGCTCGGCGAACGCGGCAAGATCCTCGTCGCGGCGATCGACCAGCTCGCGCACGTGATGCTGAAGATCACCGGCTACGTGATGAAGCTCGCGCCGCTCGCGGTGCTGGCGGCGATGGCGTCGACCGTCGCGATCAACGGCCTGTCGATCCTGCTGAAGTTCGCGGTGTTCATGGGCGACTTCTATCTGAGCCTGTTCCTGCTGTGGGGCACGCTCGTCGCCGCCGGACTGCTGTTCCTCGGCCGCCGCGTGTTCAAGCTGCTGGTGCTGATCAAGGAAGCGTTCATGCTGTCGTTCGCGACCGCAAGCTCGGAAGCCGCGTATCCGAAGATCCTCGATGCGCTCGACCGGTTCGGCGTGCGCCGCAAGATCTCGAGCTTCGTGATGCCGATGGGCTATTCGTTCAACCTCGACGGCTCGATGATGTACTGCACGTTCGCGTCGCTGTTCATCGCGCAGGCATACGGCATTCACCTGTCGCTCGGCACGCAGGTCACGATGCTGCTGATTCTGATGCTGACGTCGAAAGGCATGGCCGGCGTGCCGCGTGCGTCGCTCGTCGTGATCGCCGCGACGCTGCACCAGTTCAACATCCCGGAAGCGGGGCTGCTGCTGATTCTGGGCGTCGATACGTTCCTCGACATGGGCCGCTCGGCCACGAACGCGGTGGGCAACTCGATCGCCAGCGCGGTGGTCGCGAAATGGGAAGGCGAGCTGATGCCGGAAGCGGAAGCCGAAGCGAATGCGGCGCGGCTGGATGCGGAAGCCGAAGCGCGGATGAGCGAGGCGGTCCGCGATATGGATCGCGTCACCACTGCCTGAAGCGGAATCCCGGGCCGAATTCCCGGCCCTCAGGCCGCCTCGGCGGGGCGGGCCGCGTCGATGCACGCGGCCAGCACCATCGCGGCGGCGTTGCCCGGCGTCGAGCCGAGCAATTGCGGCGCAAAGACGCTGTCGCCGATCTCGATCGGCTGCCCCGACAGCGCGCACACGCCGCGCTTGCGCGTGGTGAACAGCCGCCACTTCTGGTAACCGTAGTGCCCCGTGCAGGCGTCGCACCATGAAATCATCACGGTGTCGGCCGTGGGCCGTTCGAGCACGCTGATGGACGGCTTGCTCGTCGCGTCCCACGACGGCAGCCGGTCGCGCGTGACGCTGCGCCGCCGCGGCACGCCCCACGAGACGGACGGCATGTCGAAGCTGCCGATCGCGGCGACGGTCACGAGCCAGGGCGCTATACGGTTGTTCATGTCAGTTTTCCTCTAAACGTTACGCGACACCGCCACGTGCGGCATCACGACAGGCGGATGCGCGGCTGTACGCAGCCGTTGATCCGTTCGGCGATCCACAGCAGGGTCGCCTTGGGGAAGCCGTGCAGCGCCTGCTGGTGCCGCCGGTAGAGCATCAGGTGGCTGAACTGCGCGAAGCGCCCCTGGATGAAGCCGCCGCGAAAGAACCCGAACTGCCCGAGCGTGCCGAACGCGTCGTAGTCGCTGATCGACACGAGCGCGCCGAAATCGTGGAACGCGAACGGCGGAATCGGCGTGCCGTCGAGCCACGCAGGCAGGTGCTTCGCGAGATGCTCGGCCTGCTGCGTCGCGACTTGCGCGGTTGGCGGCAGCGGCCGTTCGTGGCCGTCGGGCAACAGGCTCGCGCAATCGCCGATCGCGAACACGTGCTCGTCGCCCGTGGCCTGCAGCGTCGGCCCGACCACGAGCTGGTTCGCACGATTCGTGTCGAGCCCGTCGAGCGCCTGCATGAAATCGGGCGCCTTCACGCCAGCCGCCCAGACCATCAGGTCCGCTTCCGCAAACGAGCCGTCGCCGTAGTGGAAGCCGTTCGCGTCGGCTGCCGTGACGCGCGTCGACGTCAACACATGAAAGCCGATCTGTTCGAGCCGCCGCTGCGCCGACGCGGAAATCCTCGGCGGAAACGCGGCGAGGATGCGCGGGCCGCTTTCGAGCAGCGTGAGCTGCAGCCGCTCGCGCACCCTCGCGTCGCCATACGCTTGTCCCACTTCCAGCAACCGGCTCAGCTCCGCCGAGAGCTCCACGCCGGTCGCACCCGCGCCGACGATCGCGACGCGCAGTGCTTCGTCGCGCGCGACGCTGCGAAATACGCGCATCCGCAACGCTTCGTTGAAGGTCTCGGCCTGCTGCTGGCTGTCGATGAAATAGCAGTGCTCGCGCACGCCCGGCACGCCGAAATCGTTGGCCTGGCTGCCGAGCGCGAGGATCAGCACGTCGTATTCGAGTTCGCGCGCGTCGAGCATCAGCTCACCGTCCTGCGCGCGGATCTCGCCGAGCTGCACGCGGCGGCGTGCGCGATCGAGCCCCTTCAGTTCGCCGGGCTGGTACGTGTAGCCGTGGTCGCGTGCATGGGCGAGGAAGATCACCTGCTGCTGCTGGACGTCGCGCGTACCGGCCGCGATCGTGTGCAGCATGGGTTTCCAGATGTGGGTCGGGCTGCGGTCGACGACGGTGACCTGCGCGCGCCCGGACCGGCCGAGGCGCTCGCCCAGGCGGGTGGCGAGCTGCAGTCCGGCGATCCCGCCGCCGACGATGACGATGCGTGTAGGGGTTGTCATGTATAAATCATCACGTGATGAATAAGGTATGATCCTAGCGCTTCCCGGCTTCGCGTGTCAACGGAGTGGGGCAGGTCACCCTATTTCGGCGGCGCTCAAGCGGGGCCGGAACAGGGGCATTCGAATCATTCAAGGAGAGCAGGAGAACGTGGCTGAAGTCACTGAGCGCGCGCCGGCCAAGCGGCGTATGCGAGGGCGGCCGCTGGCCGGGGCGTCCGTCGGTCCGGACGTGATATTGCGGGCCGCGCGCCGCACGTTTGCGAGGCGTGGCTACGACGCAACGAGCGTGCGCGAAGTCGCGCGCGAGCTGGGAGTCGACGCGGCGCTGATCGCGCACCATTTCGGGACGAAGGAAACGTTGTGGCTGGCGGTCGTCGAGCAGATCGCCGAGCTGGCAGTGCCGATGTTCGAGGCGATGCGCGCGCTGCGCACGTCGCCGCTGCCGCATCGTGACCGCGTGCGGCGCGCGATCGAGCTGTGTGTCGACCACGAGTTCGACGAGCCTGACATGGGCATGTTCTTCTCGACGGCGGCGACCGAAGTGGGCGGGCGGCTCGACCGGCTGCAGGAGCAGATCGTGCGCCCGTATTACGACGTGATGTTCCCGCTGCTGTCGGATGCGGTGGAGGCCGGCGTGATCCGCCCGGTCGAGCCGACAGTGCTGTTCTTCATGATCGCGAGCGCGATCGGCACGACTGTGTCGTACAGTCACATGATGCTGGAGTACACGTCGCTGCCCACGCAGCCGGACGCGTTCCGGAAGGCCGTGGTCGACGTCGCGTTCAACGTCGTCGGCGGCTGAGCGCCGTGCGCGGTCACGCCGCCACCACCAGCCCCAGTTCGCGCACCGCGCTTCGCGCGGTCTCGCGCAACGCATCGACGAGCGGCGATGGCGTCCGGTACGCGATCGCCAGCTCGTACGCGAGCGGGCTGCCCGCATCCTTCAGTTCGAAGAACCCAATACCTTGCGGTTGCATCGGCACGAACAGGCGCGGCATCGCACACCGCGCCCGTCCGCCGGTCATTCGAGGTCCGGGGGCGGCGGGTCGCCGAGCCAGCGCCGTGCGCCGGGCCCGTTGCGGCCCGCACGGTCTTCCGGGTTCGTCAGCTTGCAGCGTTTCAGCGACAGGCAGCCGCAGCCGATGCATTCGTCGAGGCTGATGTAGAGCCGCTGCAGCTCCTCGATCCGGCTCGCGACGCGCTGCTTCCAGCCGCGCGACAGCCGCTGCCAGTCCTTGTTGCTCGGTGCGGTGTCCTCGGGCAGGCTGACGAGCTGCTCGGCGATTTCGTCGAGCGAATAGCCGATCTTCTGCGCGAACACGATGAACGCGATCAGCCGCAGCACCGCGCGCGAATAGTGGCGATGGCTCGAGCCGTTGCGGTGCGACTTGATGAGCCCGCGCGTCTCGTAGAACCGCAGTGTCGACGCCGGCACGCCGCTGCGCGCGGCCACTTCGCGAATCGACATCAGCGGCCATTGCGGGATTTCCTGGATACCCATGTTGCCCCTCCGGGAAAACTTGACTTGAAGTTAACTTCAACTTTTATGCTACGCGGCAGTTTAACCCGTCGCGAGGCATCATGCTCTCCTTATCCCTACGCAGGACGTCGCCTTTAGGCGCGGCCTGTGCACTGCTGCTGGCGTTGTCGGGCTGTCACGACGGCAAAGGCACGTCGTCGGCCCAATCCCTTCCCGAAGTCGGCGTCGCCACGATCGCGCCGCGCACGATCCGCCTCGCGGACGAATTCAACGGACGCGTCGAAGCGGTCGACGCGGTTGAGCTGCGGCCGCGCGTGAGCGGCTATCTGCAACGCGTCGCCTACAAGGAAGGCGATCTGGTCGCGCAGGGCGCGCTGCTGTTCGAGATCGACCCGCGCCCGTACCGGATCGCCCTCGATCGCGCGAATGCGCAGCTGCAGCGGGCCCGCGCGGCCGCGAGCCTCGCGAACGTGCAGCTCAAGCGCGTGCAGACGCTGATCGATGCGCATGCGACGTCGCAGGAAGAGCTCGACAACGCGCGCGCCACGGCCGAGCAGGCGCGTGCGGACCTGCAGGCGGCCGACGCGGCCGTCGCCGATGCGAAGCTCAATCTAGGTTTCACCGAAGTGCGGGCGCCGATCGCGGGCCGCGTCGGCCGCGCGGTCGCTACCGTCGGCAATCTGGCGCGCGCGGACGACACGCTGCTGACGACCGTCGTGTCGCAGAACCCCGTCTACGTGTATTTCGACTGCGACGAACAGAGCTACCTGCGCTACAACGCACGGCGTGCCGATCCGAAGCATCGCGCGATCGGCGCCGATCCGGTGCGCGTGGGCCTCGCGAACGAGACGGGCTTCCCGCATGCCGGCACCGTCGACTTCCTCGACAACCGGCTCGACCCGCAAACGGGCACGATCCGCGCACGCGTGCGGCTGCCGAATGCGGACCATACGTTTACGCCGGGCCTGTATGCGCGCGTGCAACTCGTCAGCGGCCGCGACCAGGATGCGCTGCTCGTCGACGACAAGGCCGTGCTCACCGACCAGGACCGCAAGTACGTGTATGTGATCGGACCCGGCGACAAGGCGTTGCGCCGTGACGTGACGATCGGCCGCGGGCTGGACGGCGAGCGGATCATCGAGAAGGGGATCCAGGCGGGCGACCGCGTGGTCGTGGACGGCATGCAGCGGATCTATTATCCGGGCGCACAGGTGAAGCCGAAGGCACTGCCTGCGCGCGCCGATACCAGTGCCGGCAATGGCGCAGGTAACGGCGCAGGCAACGGCACGCAGGCCATCGCCGATGCCGGTGCGCCGGCCGCGCAGTGACGGGAGACAGGCAATGGATTTCTCCCGATTCTTCATCGACCGACCGATCTTCGCGGTCGTGCTGTCGATCGTCATTTTCGCGATCGGCCTGATCTCGATTCCGATGCTGCCGGCCGGCGAGTACCCGGAAGTCGTGCCGCCGAGCGTCGTCGTGCGGGCGACGTACCCGGGCGCGAACCCGAAGGAAATCGCCGAATCGGTCGCCGAACCGCTGGAAGAGGCGATCAACGGCGTCGAAGGCATCATGTACATGAAGTCGGTCGCCGGTTCCGACGGCAGCCTGCAGGTCGTCGTCACGTTCCTGCAGGGCGTCGATCCCGACACGGCCGCCGTGCGCGTGCAGAACCGCGTGAGCCAGGCGCTGTCGCGCCTGCCCGACGAGGTGCGCCAGTACGGGGTGACCACGCAGAAGCAGTCGCCCACGCCGCTGATGTACGTGAGCCTTTATTCGCCGGACAACAGCCGCGACTCGCTGTACCTGCGCAACTACCTGACGCTGCACGTGAAGGACGAGCTGTCACGGCTCACGGGCGTAGGCGACGTCGGCTTGTCCGGCGCCGGCGACTATGCGATGCGGCTGTGGCTCGACCCGAACCGGCTCGCGTCGCGCGGGCTGACCGCGAGCGACGTGATTGCCGCCGTGCGCGAGCAGAACGTGCAGGTGTCGGCCGGCCAGCTCGGCGCGGAGCCGACGCCGAAGAAAAACGACTTCCTGCTGTCGATCAACGTGCGCGGCCGGCTGCGCACGGTGCAGGAGTTCGGCGACATCGTGCTGCGCACCGGCGACGACGGCCAGGTCGTGAAGCTGTCCGACGTCGCGCGCGTCGAGCTGGGCGCGGGCGACTACACGCTGCGCTCGTACTTCAACGACAAGCAATCGGCCGTGGTCGGCATCTTCCTGTCGCCGGGCGCGAACGCGCTCGAGGTCGCGAAGGCCGTGTATGCGAAGTTCGACGAACTGTCGAAGCGCTTCCCGCCCGGCGTCGCGTTCCGGCCCGTGTGGGATCCGACGGTCTTCGTGCGCGAATCGATCCGCGCGGTGCAGCACACGCTGATCGAGGCCGTCGTGCTGGTCGTGCTCGTCGTGATCCTGTTCCTGCAGACCTGGCGCGCATCGATCATTCCGCTCGTCGCGGTGCCCGTGTCGGTGGTCGGCACGTTCGCGTGGCTCTATCTGCTCGGCTATTCGATCAACACGCTGACACTGTTCGGGCTCGTGCTTGCGATCGGGATCGTCGTCGACGATGCGATCGTGGTGGTCGAGAACGTCGAGCGCAACATCGCGCAGGGCTTGAGCCCACGCGACGCCGCGCACCAGGCGATGCGCGAGGTGTCGGGGCCGATCGTCGCCATCGCGCTCGTGCTGTGCGCGGTGTTCGTGCCGATGGCCTTCATGTCCGGCGTCACGGGCCAGTTCTACCGGCAGTTCGCGGTGACGATCGCGATTTCGACGGTGATCTCCGCGATCAACTCGCTGACGCTGTCGCCCGCGCTCGCCGCGAAGCTGCTGCGCCCGCACGGCGCGCCGAAGGATGCGCTCACGCGCGGGCTCGACCGCGCGTTCGGCTGGCTGTTCCGTCCGTTCAACCGCTTCTTCGACCGCAGTTCCGATCGCTATCACGGCTTCGTTGGCCGCACGCTGAAGCGGCGCGGCGTGGTGTTCGCGGTCTACGCGGCGCTGCTCGCGGCGACCGCGCTGCTGCTCAACGCGGTGCCGGGCGGCTTCATCCCCGTGCAGGACAAGCTGTACCTGTTCGCGGGCGCGAAGCTGCCGGAGGGTGCGTCGCTCGCGCGCACCAGCGAGGTGACCGAGCAGATGACGAAGATCGCGCTCGGCACCGACGGTGTCGAGATGGTGCCGGCGTTTGCCGGGCTGAATGCGCTGCAGGGCGTGAACACGCCGAACATCACGAACTCGTACGTGATCCTGAAGCCGTTCGACCAGCGCCACCGCAGTGCCGCGCAGATCAACGCGGACCTGAACGCGCGCTTCTCCGCGATCGGTGGCGGTATTACCTATGCGCTGATGCCGCCGCCGATCCAGGGCCTCGGCAACGGCTCGGGGTATTCGCTGTACCTGGAGGATCGCGGCGGGCTCGGCTACGGCGCATTGCAGAACGCGCTCACCGCGTTCCAGGGTGCGGTCGCGAAGACGCCGGGGATGAGCTACCCCGTCAGCTCGTACCAGGCGAACATCCCGCAGCTCGAGGTGAAGGTCGACCGCTTGAAGGCGAAGGCGCAGGGTGTCGCGCTGACCGACCTGTTCAGCACGCTGCAGGTCTATCTCGGCTCGATGTACGTGAACGACTTCAACCTGTTCGGCCGCGTGTACCGCGTGATGGCGCAGGCGGATGCCGGTCACCGGCAGACGGCCGCCGACATCGCGAACCTGCGCACGCGCAACGCGAAGGGCGAGATGGTGCCGATCGGCTCGATGGTGACGGTGGCGCCCGCGTACGGGCCCGACCCGGTGGTGCGCTACAACGGTTATCCGGCCGCGAACCTGATCGGCGACGCCGATCCGAAGGTGATGTCGTCGTCGCAGGCGATCGAGAAGCTGCAGCAGATCGCGAAGGACGTGCTGCCGCCGGGCATCACGCTCGAATGGACCGACCTCAGCTACCAGCAGGTCACGCAGAGCAACGCGGCGATCGTCGTGTTCCCGCTCGCGGTGATGCTCGTGTTCCTCGTGCTTGCGTCGCTGTACGAGAGCTGGACGCTGCCGCTCGCGGTGATCCTGATCGTGCCGGTGTGCATCTGCGCCGCGCTGTTCGGCGTATGGCTGTCCGGTGGCGACAACAACGTGTTCGTGCAGGTCGGTCTCGTCGTGCTGATGGGGTTGGCGTGCAAGAACGCGATCCTGATCGTCGAGTTCGCACGCGAGCTCGAAATCCAGGGCAAGGGCGTGATCGAGTCCGCGCTCGAAGCGTGCAAGCTGCGGCTGCGCCCGATCGTGATGACGTCGGTCGCATTCATCGCGGGCTCGGTGCCGCTGCTGATCGGCGGCGGCGCGGGCAGCGAAGTGCGGGCGGCCACCGGCATCACCGTGTTCGCGGGGATGCTGGGCGTCACGCTGTTCGGGCTGTTCCTGACGCCCGTGTTTTATGTGGCGATCCGCAAACTCGCGGGCGGCACACCGGCCGTGTGGAGCGAACACCACGGCACCCTCGAAGGAGAAAACCGATGAGCGCCGCTTTTCGTCTTTCCGCGCTCGCGATGTCGGTGACGCTCGCCGCGTGCGCGGTCGGCCCCGATTTCAAGCGGCCCGACACGGCCACGACCGCGCGGTTCGCGCGCGACGCGCATCCGGCGTCGCCGCGCGATGCGTCGCCGTCCGGTACGACGCCGGATACGCCGCCCGACGCGTCGGCCGATGCCGATGCCACGTTCTGGCGCGGCTTCGGCGATCCGACGCTGACACAACTGATCGACACGGCGCTCGCGGCGAACCAGGACCTGCAGGTCGCCGTGTCGCGCTACGACGCATCGAATGCGCTGCTGTCGCAGGCCACGTTCGACCGCTACCCGACGATCACCGCGAGCGGGAAGATCGGCCATCAGCTGATGAGCAAGGATCAGGCGTTCGGCGCGCCGCGCAGCCAGCGCGATACGCCGACGTCGAGCGTCGGGATCAATGCGGCGTGGGAGCTCGACCTGTTCGGCCGCGTGCGCCGGTCGATCGAGTCGCAGCGTGCGGAAACGGCCGCCAGCGCGGCGGACGTGCGCGCGGTGCGGGTCGCGATCGCCGGCGAGGTGGCGAGCACGTACGTCGATCTGCGCGGCTCGCAGGAGCGGCTGCGGATCGCGCGCGAGAACGCCGACAACCAGAAGCAGACGCTCGCGCTGATCAATGCGCGCGTCGGTGCGGGGCGCGGCTCCGAACTGGATGCGGCGCGGGCGCGCGCGCAGTACGAATCGACGACGTCGCGGATCGCCGTGTACGAAGCGGCGATCGGCGTCGACGAGCACCGTCTCGCGGTGCTGACCGGGCAGACGCCGGACGCGCTGATCGGCCGCTTCGATCTGCCGAAGGCAGCCGCGTCGGCGGGCACGCCCGTGCCGCTGCCGGCGCTGGCCGCCGACATCGATCCCGGCACGCCGGGCGACCTGCTGCGGCGGCGGCCCGACGTCGCGGCCGCCGAGGCGCGGCTGCACGCGGCGACCGCGCGCGTTGGCGTCGCGACGGCCGACCTGTTCCCGCGCTTCACGCTGTCGGGCCTGCTCGGCAGCGCGACGAGCAGCTACGGGTTCTTCCGCGCGGGCAGCGACACGAACCTGATCGCGCTCGGCATCGACTGGTCGTTCCTCGACGTCGGCCGCGTGCGTGCGCGGATCGCCGCGAGCGATGCGGAAGCGGCCGGGCAGCTTGCGCAGTACCGGCAGACCGTGCTCGGGGCGCTGGAGGAAACGGAGAACGCGCTGCTGCGCGCCGCCCGCACGCGTGACGAGACGGACCATCTCGTGCGGGCCGCGACCGACAGCGCGCGCGCCGCGCAACTGGCGCAAGCGCGTTTCTCGGCGGGGGCGATCGACTACTACGAAGTGCTCGACGCGCAACGCACGCTGCTGCAGGCGCAGGATGCGGCGGCCGACGGGCGGATGCGCAGTGCGGCGTCGACGGTGGCGCTGTACAAGGCGCTGGCGGGCGGCTGGCCGTCGGGAACGGGACAGGGCCCGCAAGGCCCGCTCGCGCAGTCGGGGCAGTAGCGCGGGCAGGGCGGTGGCGCGGCAGGCTGGCGCAATCCCGCCTGCCGCGCCACCGCATGACTACACGCTGGCCGGATCGACCTTGTCGATGTCGATGCCGTAGCGCCGGATCGCTTCACCTACCTTGGCACGCGGAATCGCGCCGTCGTCGGCGAGCGCCTTCAGCGCCGCGATCACGATGAAGTGCCGGTCGACCTCGAAGAACGTGCGCAGCGCGTCGCGCGTATCCGAGCGGCCGAAGCCGTCGGTGCCGAGCGACACGAAGCGCCGGCCGTCGACGAACCCGCGGATCTGGTCGCCGACGATCTTCATGTAATCGGTCGCGACGACCACCGGCCCCGTGCGGCCGTCGAGGCATTGCTGCACGTATGGCACGCGCGGCGCCTGATCCGGATGCAGCAGGTTCCAGCGTTCTGCCGCAAGCCCGTCGCGGCGCAGCTCGTTCAGGCTCGTCGCGCTCCACACGTCGCTCGTCACGCCGAAGTCCTGCGCGAGCAGGTCGCTCGCGGCGAGCACTTCGCGCAGGATCGCGCCGCTGCCCATCAACTGCACGTGCGGCGTATCGGCCGCACGCGATGTATCTTCGCGCAGCAGGTAAAGCCCCTTGAGAATGCCGGCCTCCGCACCGTCCGGCAGCGCCGGATGCGGGTAGTTCTCGTTGAGCAGCGTGATGTAGTAGTACACGTCCTCCTGTTCCGCGAACATCCGCCGCAGGCCGTCGCGCACGATCACCGCGAGTTCGTACGCATAGGTCGGGTCGTACGACACGCAGTTCGGAATCACCGACGACAGCACGTGGCTGTGCCCGTCGTCGTGCTGCAGCCCTTCGCCCATCAGCGTCGTACGGCCGGACGTCGCGCCGAGCAGGAAGCCGCGCGTACGCGCGTCGCCGGCCGCCCACGCGAGATCGCCGACGCGTTGCAGCCCGAACATCGAATAGAAGATGTAGAACGGGATCGCCGGCAGGCCCTGGTTGCTGTACGCGGTGCCGGCTGCGATCCACGAGGCGATCGCGCCCGATTCGTTGATGCCTTCCTGCAGGATCTGCCCGTCCTTCGCTTCCTTGTAGTAGCTGAGCTGGCCCGCGTCCTGCGGCGTGTAGAGCTGGCCGAGATGCGAGTGGATGCCGATCTGGCGGAACAGGCCTTCCATCCCGAACGTGCGCGATTCGTCCGGCACGATCGGCACGACGAGCTTGCCGAGTGCGGGATCCTTCAGCAGCGTGCCGAGGATGCGCACGAACGCCATCGTCGTCGACAGTCCGCGCTCGCCGCTGTCCTTGAGCTGACCGTCGAACGCGTCGAGCGGCGGCACCGGCAGCGGCGCCACCTGGCTGAAGCGGGCCGGCACGTGGCCGCCGAGCGCGGCACGGCGCTCCGCGAAGTAGCGTGCCTCGGCGCTGTCCGGTTCGGGTTTCAGGTAGGGCAGGTCGTCGAGTTGCGCGTCGCTGACCGGCAGCGCGAAGCGGTCGCGGAACGCGCGGACGGCGTCCGCGCTCATCTTCTTCAACTGGTGGTTCACGTTCTGGCCTTCGCCGGCTTCGCCCATCCCGAAGCCCTTGACCGTCTTCGCGAGCACGACGGTCGGCCGGCCGTCCGCGCGCATCGCCTGCGCATAGGCTGCATGCACCTTTTCCGGATCGTGGCCGCCGCGCGCCAGTTTCCAGATGTCGTCGTCGGACAGATCGGCGACGAGCTCGAGCAGTTCGGGATACTTACCGAAGAAATGCTCGCGCACGTACGCGCCGCTCTGCGACTTGAAGGTCTGGTAGTTGCCGTCGACGCATTCCATCATGCGCTGGCGCAGCAGGCCCGTGGTGTCGCGTTCGAGCAGGCGATCCCAGCCGCCGCCCCAGATCACCTTGACGACGTTCCAGCCCGCCGCGCGGAACGTGCCTTCGAGTTCCTGGATGACCTTGCCGTTGCCGCGCACCGGGCCGTCAAGGCGCTGCAGGTTGCAGTTGACGACGAAGATCAGGTTGTCGAGCCGTTCGCGTCCGGCGAGCGAGATCGCGGCGAGCGATTCGGGCTGGTCCATTTCGCCGTCGCCGAGAAAGGCCCAGACCTTGCGGCCCTGATGCGCTTTCAGCCCGCGATATTCGAGGTAGCGCATGAAGCGCGCCTGATACGCGGCCGTGAGCGGCCCGAGCCCCATCGACACGGTGGGAAATTGCCAGAAATCGGGCATCAGGCGCGGATGCGGATACGACGACAGCCCGTCGCGTCCCGCTTCGCGGCCGGTCTCGCGGCGGAAGTTGTCGAGTTGCGCGTCCGTGATGCGGCCTTCCAGGTACGCACGGCCATAGATGCCGGGCGCCGAATGGCCCTGGATGTAGACCATGTCGCCGTCGAACGTATCGGTGCGGCCGCGGAAGAAGTGATCGAAGCCGACGTCGTACAGCACCGCGGCCGACTGGTAGGTCGCGATGTGCCCGCCGACGTTCGAATGCCGGCCCGCGCGCAGCACCATCACCATCGCGTTCCAGCGGATCATCGCGTTCAGGCGCCGTTCGAGCGCGAGATCGCCCGGATAGGCCGGTTGCCGTTCACGCGGCACCGTGTTCACGTACGCGGTCGTCACGCGGCCGTGCAGGTCGCCGTGGCGCGCCGCGTCGAGGTCGGCAAGCTGGTCGAGCAGGTAGTGCGCGCGCGGGCGGCCTTCGAGCGCGATCACGGATTCGAGTGCATCGAGCCATTCGCGGGTTTCCTGCGGGTCGATGTCGGGTAGCGCGAGAGGTGCGGTCATGCAGTGTCTCCAGAAGCATAAGGCTGCGCGGGGCGACGGTCGTGGCGCCGCGACGCGCGACGGAACGCCCGCCGATCGGCGGGCAGATAGTTGCAATTGCAATCATGTGAGGACAATTGTTATCGAGGTAAAATTTAATTGCAACTGCAATTCAACGAGAGGAACGACCTGACATGAGCGCACCCGAACCCGATCTGTGGTTCTCGTTCGTCCGCGCGCACCGGACGATGATTCGCGAGATCGAGCGCCGCCTCGCGGCGGCCTGCCTGCCGGCCTATGCGTGGTACGACGCGTTGTGGGGGCTCGAAAGCGGGCCCGACGGCACGCGCCGCATGCACGAACTCGCCGACGTGCTCGCGATCGAGCGTTACAACCTGACGCGCCTCGTCGACCGGCTCGAACAGGAGGGGCTCGTCACGCGCGCCCGTTCGGCGGACGACGGCCGTGCCGCGTACGCGAGCATCACCGACAAGGGGCGGGTGCTGCGCAAGAAGATGTGGAAGGTGTACCAGTCGACGGTCGCGGAGCTCTTCCTCGATCAGTTCGGCGGCAAGGAGCAGGCGGCGATGGCCGCAGCGCTCGACCGGGCGACCGCCGCGGCGCGCGACGCGGCGGCCGACGCGAAGTAGCGGCGGCGGGCCCGCGCGTCAGTCGCTCGCATAGCGGCGCATCGCCTGCGCGGCCCAGTCGGCCGGCACGCGGCCATCGTCGGCCAGCAGGCGAAGCGCGACCGCGGCGATCCAGCGCGCATTCGGCGCGCGCGTGGCGAGGCCCGGGCCGGCCAGATCCGCACCGAGCGCCGCAAAGCGGGCCGGTACGAACGCGCCGATCTGCGCGGCGACGTGCCCCGCGTAACCCGTCACCGCAAGCACCGGTATGCGGCTGTCGCCGATGCATCGGCGCACATGCGCGATGTGCGGTTCGTCGTGCGGGTGCAGCAGGTTCCACCGGTCGGCCGCGTGACCGTCGCGTGCGAGTTGCGTGTAGCTCGGACAGCTCCAGATCGTCGAATCGACGCGCCATTCGTCGTGCAGCAGATCGGCCGCCTCCATCACCTGCGCGAGCGTGCTGCCCGCGCCGCACAGCCGGATCTGCGCGGCCGCGCCGGCTGCCGTGCGCCGGCCGGTCCGCACCATGCCGCGGAACGCATCGCGGGCCGCCGTGGCCGACAGCGGCTTCGCACCGGGCACCGGGTCGTCGTGGCTCGCGAGGTAGCAGAATCCCGGCTGGCCGGCGACATAGAGCGTGCGCAACGCGTGGCGCAGGATCGCGATCGCCTCATGCCCTGAAGCCGGATCGTACGGCGTGCACGCGGGGTTCGCGGCCAGCCAGTGCGGGACGTCGGGCGTCACGCCTTTCGGCCAGGACGACGCGACCGTTTCGGCATCATTGACGAAGATCCCGCGATCGACGGTTTCGACCGACGCCAGCCGCAGCCGGTCGGTCGCGCGTGCATGCAGCAGGTACAGAAGCGGCCGCTCGAACCGTTTGCGCGCATCGAGAAACTGCAGCGGCCATGCACTGATGCGGCGCTGCGCCCCCGCGTCTGCAACCGGCTCCCGCGCATCGGCGCGCACGATCCAGACGCGTTCCGAGGTCGCCGTATCGCGTTCCAGACAATCGGCGGCCGCGCGCATCGCGCCGAGCGGCGATACCGCGCGGCCACGCGGCACGAGGCGCTGCGTGATCAACCTGTCGAGGCAGGCCGCCGCGGCGCGGTGGGTGTCGGGTGTCCGCACGGGCGGACCGGGTCGCGCAGTCTGCATGTCCCTCCTTCGAGTACTGGCATGTCACCGGGTTATCGGTTCCGGCGTAGGATTGCAATTGCAACGATTGTAGTTGCAACTATAACCGGAAGACAAGGACCGACATGATCTCGACGCACCCCCTCACGTTCTATACGGCCGACACGCCGAACGGGCACAAGGTTGCCATTTACCTGGAAGAGGCCGGGCTCGCACACGACCGCGTGCACGTGAACTTGTCCGCCGGCGAGCAGCGCAGCGCGACGTTCCTCGCGATCAACCCGAACGGCAAGATCCCGGCCATCGTCGACCACGACATCGGGCTGACCGTGTTCGAGTCCGGCGCGATCCTGAGCTATCTCGCCGCGAAGACGGGTTTTCTGCATCCCGACACGCTGGCCGAGCGCACCGCCGTCCAGCAATGGCTGCACTTCCAGATCGGCGGGATCGGGCCGATGCTCGGCCAGCTCTGGTGGTTCCTGCATGCATCGAAGACGGTCAATGCGGAAGCGCTCGAGCGCTACCGGAACGAGGCGCGGCGTCTCTATGGGGTCGTGAACGGCCGCTTGGCGGAATCGGCGTATCTCGCGTCGTCGCGCTACTCGATCGCCGACATCGCCGCGTTCCCGTGGTTGCGCGCGGCGGCCGAGCTCGGCATCGATCTGTCCGGCTACCCGCACGTCGAGCGCTGGCTTGCCGGCATCGAGGCACGGCAGGCCGTTCAGCGGGGCCTGACCGCATGCCGCGCGCCGGCGGCGGAGGGCGCGCACTGACGTCGCATCGCCCGCGTCATACGGATGGCGCGGGCGCCGGCCGCAGGCCTGCCGGGAAACATTGTTCTCCTTCGTCGTAAACGTCTCGAATGCGTGATATTTGCGCCGCGCGATCCGGTTTAGAGTGGCCGCGAATCGATGACGATGTGTCGTATCGCCGCAGTCCCGGGCCATACAGATGCACCAGAGGAGTGGGAGACAAATGAGTGAAGGCAGGATTACGCAGGTCGAGTCGTTCGGTTTCGAGCGCATTCCCGATGTATCGCGCTATGCACGGCCGATCGATCTGTTCAGGTTGCTGTTCGGCGGCTGCAATACGTTTTCAACCTCGGTGCTCGGCAGTTTTCCCGTGCTGGTCGGGCTGTCGTTCAAGGCGGGTGTCTGCGCGATTGTGCTCGGCGTGCTCGCCGGCACCTGCATCCTTGCGCCGATGAGCCTGTTCGGCCCGCGCAACGGTACGAGCGACCCCGTGTCGTCCGGCGCGCATTTCGGCATCCACGGCCGGATCGTCGGCTCGTTCCTCGCGCTGCTCACGTCGATCGCGTTTTTCTCGCTCGCGGTGTGGAGCTCGGGCGATGCGCTCGTCGGCGGTGCGCACAACATGGTCGGCGTGCCGGTCAACGGCTTTACGCTCGGCGCGGCGTACATGGTGTTCGCGGTGCTCGTGCTGATCGTCTGCATCTATGGCTTCCGCTTCATGCTGTGGGTCAACAAGATCGCCGTGTGGGCCGCGAGCGTGCTGTTCGTCGCGGGCCTGTTCGCGTTCGCCGGGCTGTTCGACATGAGCTATGCCGGCACGGTGCAGCAGGGCAGCGCGGGCTTCTGGGCCGCGTTCGTCGGTGCAGTGCTGGTTGCGCTGAGCAACCCGGTATCGTTCGCGTCGACGCTCGGCGACTGGGCGCGCTACATTCCGCAGAGCACCCCAAAGCATCGCGTGATGGGCGCCGTGTTCGCTGCGCAGATCGCGACTTTCGTGCCGTTCTTCTTCGGCCTCACGACCGCGACGATCATCGCGACGAAGGCGCCCGCGTTCATCGCGTCGAACGACTATGTCGGCGGCCTGCTCGCGATCTCGCCGCGCTGGTTCCTGTTGCCGATGTGCCTGATCGCGATCATCGGCGGGATGTCGACCGGCACGACCGCGCTGTACGGCACCGGCCTCGACGTATCGAGCATGTTCCCGCGCCTGCTGAACCGCGTGCGTGCGACGCTGCTGATCGGCACGATCGCGATCGCGTTCATCTTCGTCGGCCGCTTCTGGTTCAACCTCGTCGAAAGCGTCGCGACGTTCTCGACGCTGATCGATACGTTCAGCTGCCCGTGGATGGCGATCATGGTGATCGGCTACGTGACGCGGCGCGGCTACTATCTCGCGGACGACCTGCAGGTGTTCAACCGCGGGCTGCGCGGCGGCCATTACTGGTTCACGCACGGCTGGAACGTGCGCGCGATGGGCGCGTGGCTGCCGGCAGCGTTCGTCGGGCTATCGTTCGTGAACCTGCCGGGCCAGTTCGTCTGGCCGCTCGGCAACCTCGCGGGCGGGCTCGACCTGAGCGTGCCGGTGTCGCTGGTGATGGGCGGGATGCTGTATTTCGTGCTGCTGACGCTGTACCCGGAACCGGACGGCGTGTACGGGCCGCACGGGCGCCGCTTCGTGCGCGGCGGCAGGCAGGCGGCGCGCGGCAATGGCGCGCCGGCGATCCAGCCGAAGGGGTACTGAGCGGCGCGGGGCGTGTCGCTCCGCACATGACGATGCCGCCGCGCGGGAGGGCCGCCGGCGGCATTGTCGTTTTCGGGGGCGTGATTGCCTGAACGGGAAGGCCGTACTTTCCACTCGGTGGCCCGCAAACGAAAACGAAAACGCCCGCCGGGTTGGCGGGCGTGCGTCGACCTGGATGCGTGTCAGTGGAACGAACTGCCTGCGAGCATCCCGCCGTCGACGATGAATTCCGATCCCGTGCAGTACGCGGATTCGTCGGACGCGAGGAACAGCACGAGGTTCGCCACTTCGTCCGGCTTGCCGATGCGCGCGATCGGCAGGCCGCTGTAGATCGACGACGGATCGAAATCGGCGAACTCGGGCGGGCGCGCCATCACCGTATCGATACCGCCCGGGTGCACCGAGTTCACGCGAATGCCGTAGCGGCCGAATTCGAGCGCGGCGGCCTTGGTCATCCCGCGCACCGCGAACTTGCTGGACACGTATGCGCTGCCGCCCGCGACGCCTTCCATCCCGGCCGTCGACGACACGTTGACGATCGAGCCGCCGCCTGCCGCCTTCAGTGCGCCAAGCGCCGACTTCATGCCGAGCCAGCAGCCGACCTGGTTCACGTCGATCACCTTGCGATAGTCGTCGAGCGAACACGCTTCGATCGGCATGAGCTTCAGGATCGCCGCGTTGTTCACGAGGATGTCGAGCCGGCCGAACTGCGCGAGCGTCGCATCGACGGCAGTCTGCCAGTCGGCTTGGCGGGTCACGTCGAGATGCTGGAAACGTGCGGCGTCGCCGAGCTCGGCCGCGACGCGCCGGCCGGCGTCGTCCAGCACGTCGGCGATCACCACGCGCGCGCCTTCGGCAACGAACCGGCGCGCTTCCGCTTCGCCCTGGCCGCGGGCACCGCCCGTGATCATGGCCACCTTGCCTTCGAGTCGTTTCATGCTGCTTGCTCCTGTGCGTGAGCGTAAGAGGGGGCTTACGCGGAGGTGCCCGCCGCGTCGATGATGCGAACCGGATCGGTGCCGTCCCAGGCGCGGGCTTCTGCGATGCCGTGCGCGATCATGTTGCGCATGCCGGCACCTTCGATGACTTCGACGCGCACGCCGGGATCGTCGGCGTCGTCGAGATACGCGACGCGCGTGGCGGGGTTGCGTGCTTCAAACACGACACGTAGGCCACGGGACGTGAGCCGTGCGAGCGCGGCATCGAGATCGCCGACGACCCACGCGACGTGATGCAAGCCGACGAGCGGCTGTCCATGCGCATCGCGGTACGGCGACGACGTGTCGCTCGTCACGTGAATCAGTTCGATCTGCAGATCGCCGCGATACGCGAGCCCGACGTCCATCGTGACCGTCACCGGTGCGCCGAGATGATGGCCGTCGAGGCGCACGTTGCGAAATACGGTCCACGGGCCGATGTCGTGGCGTTCGCGCCAGCGCGCGATGCTGCGGTCGAGATCGGCGACCACGTAGCCGATCTGGTCGATGGGGCCGAGGATTGGGTCGTTCATGGCGTCTCCGTGGCGGACGCACGTGTGCGTGCCGCGCGATGAATGCCGGCCATGATCGCAACAAAGCGCGCGCTTCGTGCCATCCAAACGGACTAGCTGCGAGGCACGGCCAAGGCGTAGCGCCGATGGGGCGTTCGGCGTCCTGGTGACGCCGGTTCGCGCGAAGGCAGGGCGGGGGGCGTCAGCGCGCCACGAGGAGGTCGCGCACGCAGTCGACGAATTGCGCGGCGGCCGGCGTCAACGCGCTGCCACGGCGCTGGATCGCGCACATCTGCAGTTCGGGCATCGGATCGTCGAGCGCCACGCGGCGGATGCCCATCCGCTGGAACACCTCGTTCGCGAGCGGTTCGACGAAGAAGCCGACATGATCCATCTGCGCGACGAGCGCGAGCGCGGTCGAGATCGAATCGCCGTGCACGACGTGTGCCGGCACGGGCAGCCCGAACGAGCCGAACAGCCATTGGGTGGCCGACATCGGATCGTTGCCGTCGCCCGGCAGCACCCATTCGGCATCGAGAAAGTCGCGCACGTTGCGCCGGTTGCGCAGCGGATGCTTGTTGCGCACGCCGAGCACGAGCTGCACGGGCGCGAGCGGCTCGCTGACGAAATCGTCGTCGAGCGATTGCGGATCGACATGCATGATCGCGAAGTCGGTCTGCGCGTCACGCAGCCTCGCGAGCGTGCCGGGGAGACCCGATTCGGTGACGTGCACCGTCACGCCGGGGCGCCGTTCGCGCAGCAGCCTGTAGGCCGGTACGAAGATCGTTTGCGCGAACGACGTGCTGACCGCGACACGAATGTGGCCGAAGTTGCCGTCGCGCAGCTGCACGATCTCATCGCGGGCGCGCTGCATGTCGTCGAGCAGCAGGCGCGCACGCGGCAGCAGTGCGGCACCGTATTCGGTGAGCACGATGCCCTTGACGCTGCGCTCGACGAGCGGCGCGCCGATCTCGCGCTCCAGTTCGCGGATGATCTTCGTGACGGCCGGCGCCGACACGCCGAGCTGGCGCGCGGCGCCGCGGATGCTCATCTGTGCGGCCACGGCCACGAATGCATGCAGCTGGTTCGGCTTCACGAGGCGCTCCGGGGGTGTAAACCAAATGGCAACGAGTGTAATGGATTGTTGTCTTTTCGGGTAACACGAGCCCGCCTAGAATGCGTCGCATACAACCGGTGCGACACCGCACCACGAAGGAGACACCCGTGATGGCACCCCAACCGCAGTCCGGCGCCGACGTGCGCCGGACGATCCTCGCGACGACCGTCGGCAACGCGCTCGAGTACTTCGATTTCACGGTCTACGGCTTCCTCGCGTTCATCATCGGCAAGCTGTTCTTCCCGTCGTTCGACACGGCCGGGCAGTTGCTGCTGGCGGTCGGCACATTCGGGGCCGGCTTCGTGATGCGGCCGCTCGGCGGCGTCGTGATCGGCGCATACGCCGATCGTGCGGGGCGCAAGCCGGCGATGGTGCTCACCATTTTCCTGATGGCGCTCGGCTGCGGGATGATCGCCGTGATGCCGACCTATGCGCAGATCGGCGTGGCTGCGCCGATCCTGATCGTCGTCGCGCGGTCGATCCAGGGCTTCTCGGCCGGCGGCGAATTCGGTGCGTCGACGACCTTGCTCGTCGAGCATGCGCGGCCGCGCACGCGTGGCTACATGGCGAGCTGGCAGTTCGCGAGTCAGGGGCTCGGCGTGCTGACGGCTGCGCTGACGGTCGCGATCCTGTCGTTCGCATTGACGCCCGACGCGCTCGAACGCTGGGGCTGGCGCGTACCGTTCGCGCTCGGGATGCTGATCGCGCCGGTCGGCGCCTACATACGTCGCCGGCTCGAGGAAACGCATTCGGGCGATAGCGCGCGGCCTGCGCCGGGCGGCACGCGGCGCGGCGGTCGCGTCGCGACGCTCTGTCGCGAGCACGGGCGCGCGGTCCTCGTCGCGATCATGATCACGATGGGCGGTACGGGCGCATCGTACGTCGTCAGCTTCTACATGCCGACCTATGCGATCCACGAACTCGGGATGAGCCCGGCCGTCGCGCTGTCGGCCGCCGCGCTGACGGGCGCGCTGGCATTCGGATGCGCGCCGCTGGTCGGGCGCTGGTCGGACCGCGTCGGCCGCAAGCCGCTGATCGTCGCGGGGCGGATCGCGCTCGTGCTGCTGATCTATCCGGCGTTCGCGTGGCTGAAGGCGTCGCCGACGCCCGCCGTGCTGTTCACGGTGGTCGGCCTGCTGACCGTCGTGCTCGCGATCCAGGCCGTGCCGAGCATCACGATCCTGCCGGAGATGTTTCCCGAATCGGTGCGCGCGACGGGCATGTCGCTCGTGTACAGCGTGGGGGTCGCGATCTTCGGCGGCTTCGCGCCGTTCATCAGTACGTGGCTCGTCAATGCGAGCGGCAACAAGGTGGCGCCGGCCTGGTACCTGATCGTGGTCGCACTCGTGTCGATGGCCGGCCTGCCGTACCTGCGCGACCGCACCGGTGAAACGATCGACGCTCCCGCCGTTTCCGGCGTTTCCTCCTACTCGAAGGTCTGACCATTCCATGGAATCTACCGCCGTTACCCGCCATTTTTCCGGCACCTATGCCGAAGCCCGCCAGAAGTTTCTCGACGCCGCCGCGCACCGTCGCGCGACGCTCGAGTCGTTCGTGCTGCCTGATCTGCGCGGTGCGCTCGGCGAAGCGCTGGCGATCGACGTGGCCGGCCTCGGCATGGCCGATGCCGAGCGGCTGCTGATCGTCAGTTCCGGCACGCATGGGCCCGAAGGCTTCTGCGGGTCGGGCTGCCAGGTCGCGATGCTGTTCGACGACGACCTGATCGGGCGGCTGGCGCGTGCCGGTGTCGGGCTGCTGCTGATTCATGCGGTCAATCCGTATGGTTTCTCGTACCTGCGGCGCACCAACCAGGACAACGTCGACCTGAACCGCAACCACATCGATTTCAGCGCAGCGCTGCCGGCCAACGACGCGTATCCGGAGATCGACCGCCTCGTGCTCACGGAAACCTGGCCACCGTCGCCTGACGACGAGCGGGCGCTGGCCGATTACATCGCGCGACACGGCAAGCTCGCGTATCACGGTGCGCTGAGCGGCGGCCAGTATGCGACACCCGACGGGATGTTCTTCGGCGGGCGCGAACCGACCTGGAACAACCGCACGATGCGCACGATCCTGCGCGAGCGCGCGGCACACGCGAACACGATCGCATGGATCGACGTGCATACGGGCCTCGGGCCGCGCGGCCATGGCGAGAAGATCTACGCGGGCCGCAACGTCGCCGCCGAACTCGCGCGCGCCCGCTCGTGGTGGGGCGCCGACGTCGTCGCGCCGTTCGACGGCGAATCCGAATCGCCGGGTGTGTCGGGGCCCGTCGCGTCGATCGCGTACGACGAGTGCCCGCACGCGGATGCGGCGCTGATGGCGCTCGAATTCGGCACGCTGCCGTTCGACGACGTGATCGACCGGCTGCGTGCGTCGCACTGGCTGATCCGGCATCCCGATGCGCCGGCCGAACTGAGGCGCGACATTCTCCAGCGAATCCGCGACGCGTTCTACGGCGACGACGACGTCTGGAAGGGCGCGATCTGGGGGCAGGCGCGAGCCGCGCTGCTGCAGGCGCTGATGGGGCTGGCCGCCACGTAAGGGCGGGAAGGCGGCATGCGCCGCCTGTTCAATCATAAGAATATTATTCAGGAGATCTGATGAAAATCAACGGCATCATCGCGGCAGCCGCGACGGCATCCTTCGCCATCGCCGCGCACGCGCAGAATTCGGTCACGCTGTACGGCACCATCGACAACGGCGTGAACTACGTCAGCAACATGGGCGGCGGCAAGGCGATCCAGGCCGTATCGGGCACGCTGTACGGAAACCGCCTCGGTTTCAGGGGCAGCGAGGATCTGGGCGGCGGGTTGAAGGCGATCTTCACGCTGGAGAACGGCTACGACGCGAACACGGGGCGGCTCGGGCAGGGCGGCCTGATGTTCGGCCGCCAGGCGTTCGTCGGCCTGACCGGCGCGTTCGGCACCGTCACGCTTGGCCGCCAGTACGACGAGCTGAGCGGCGAATATCTCGGCCTGCTGGCGGCCGGCTGCAATTTCACCGGCTATCTCGGCGCACATGCGGCTGACGTCGACAACCTGAACGACACGGCGCGCATCAACAACGCGATCAAGTACAAGACGCCGGATTTCAACGGCTTCTCGATGGCGGCGCTATACGGATTCGGCGGCGTGCCGGGCAGTTTCTCCGCGAACCGGGCGATCAGCGTCGGCGCGCGCTACGAGCGCGGCCCGCTGACGCTCGACGCCGCGTACGAGACCGTCAACAACCCGGCCGTGACGCTGTGGGGCGCGAGCGCGAACGCGGCGCCGAACGCGGCGTTCTCGACTGCGCTGCCCACGCCGATCTGGGGCGGCTACCAGTCGGCATCGAGGCTGCAGATCTTCGGAGCCGGCGGCAGCTATGCCGTCGGCAATGCGACGTTCCGATTCGTGTACACCAATACGCGTTTCCAGGACATCGTGCAGACGCTGAATACGCGGTACCGCGGCAAGGCAGCATTCGACAACTACGAGGCCAACGTCACGTACCTCGTCACGCCGGCCGTGTCGCTCGGCGCCGCGTACACGTACACGGCGGCGCCCGATGCGAAGTATCAGCAGTTCAATGTCGGCGCGCAGTATTTCCTGTCGAAGCGCACGACCCTCTACATGGTCGGCATCTACCAGCATGCGTCCGGGCTCGACTCGTACGGCCGGCAGGCCGTCGCGCAGATCAACCAGACGACACCGTCGTCGACCGCCAATCAATTGCTGATGCGGCTCGGCTTGCTCGTCAAGTTCTGATGTCGGGCGCCGCGACGCGCTACCGCGCGTTCGGCCCCTTGACCGTCAGCCGGCACACCGTCGCCAGGGCGAGCAGATTCGGGTCGCGTTCGCGCCGATGCAGGAAGCTCAGGCCGATCGTCTGGCGGATCGCCGGCCCGGCGAGCGGCACGAGCGCGATCTTGTGCGCGAACAGGTCGCGCACGCGGCCGGGCAGCAGCGAGCAGCCGACGCCGCCCGACACGAGGTTGATCAGCGAGAAGATGTCGCCTACCCGCATCACGACGTTCGGCGCGATGCCGGCCGCGCGAAACGCTTCCGTGAAGCCGTGATGCGTCGCGAAGCCTTCGCCGAGCGACACGAACGGCGCGTCGCCGCACGTACGGAGATCGATGGCGTCATGCTGCGCGTACGGCGAGTCGATCGGCGCGGCGAAGAACATCTCGTCCTCGAACAGCGCAATCGATTCGATCTCGGCGTCCGGTTCGGGAAGCGCCATCAGGGTCGCGTCGATCGCACCTTGCCGGAGCTTGTCGAGCAGGTCGGCGTTCGAGCCGAGCACGAGCTCGGCCTGCAGCTCGGGGCGGCGCTCCTTCAACGCGATCACGACTTCGGGAACGGTGCGGATCGTCAACGAGTAGAGCGAACCGATCTTCAACTGGCCGGCGCCGTAGCCGGCCGCCTCACGGGTCGAGCGGATCCCGTCGGTCATCGTCTTGAGCACTTCGCCCGCGACTTCGGCGAGCACCTGCGCGGCGTCGGTCGGAATCAGGTTCCGCCCCTCGTGGCGGAACAGCGCGCAGTGCATCCCTTCCTCGAGCGTGTGCAGCGCGCGGTGCACGCTGACCGTGCTCACGCCCAGCGCCTCGGCGGCCTTCGCGAGACTGCCGGCTTCCATGAAGGCGAGCAGCACCTCGAGCTTGCGGAACGTGATCTCTTCGTTGATGCGGTTGCGCATGATGCGGACGACGGGAAGGGCGGCCGACGATTCTGCCGCAGAACCGGGGCTGCAACAATGCGCGAATTTCCGGGGTTTTCGTGTGCTGGGGCCCGGCGGGGAAACATTTAATCTCCGGCTAATCATCCGCCGCGGGCGTTAATTGATGCGGGTTTTCGGTGTCCCTATGATCGTTTCACGCCGGTCGTGCGCGCGGACCACGAGGTTTCGATGGTGCGGGCCCGTGCCTCATCGACCGGCGATACGAACAGCCGGTTCGCCCATGCCAGCCACGGAACACGGCACGCATGCGGCGCGGCGCCATGAGACTGCAGGAGACAAGCATGCACGACTCACGTCGGAACGCGCGGCATCGGCAGGTGGTTGCCGCTGTCGTCGGCAATACCCTCGAGTGGTACGACTTCATCGTTTACGGTTTCTTCTCCGGCATCATCGCGCGGCTGTTCTTTCCCGCCGAGAGCCAGTACGCGTCGTTGCTGATGTCGCTCGCGACCTTCGGCGTCGGCTTCTTCATGCGTCCGGTGGGCGGCATCATGCTTGGGCTCTATGCGGACCGCAAGGGCCGCAAGGCCGCGATGCAGCTCATCATCTTCCTGATGACGCTGTCGATCGCGCTGATCACGTTTGCGCCGTCGTACGCGGTGATCGGCCCGGCGGCGCCGGTCCTGATCGTCTTCGCGCGGCTGCTGCAGGGGTTCGCCACCGGCGGTGAATACGCGAGCGCGACCGCGTTCCTCGTGGAAAGCGCGCCGGAGAACCGGCGCGGGCTGTATGGATCGTGGCAACTGATCGGCCAGTGTCTCGCAGTGTTCTCGGGCGCTGCGATGGGCGCGTGGGCCACGCAGTCGCTATCGGAGGCGGCGCTGCACAGCTGGGGCTGGCGCGTGCCGTTCGCGCTCGGGCTGCTGATCGGGCCGGTCGGCCTGTGGATCCGCCGGCACATGGAGGAGACCGACGCGTTCCTCGACGCGAGCAAGTCGGCCGTCGAGCCGCCGGCGAGCGTGTCGCGCGTGCTGCGCGACAACCTGCGCGGCGTGCTGGTGTCGATGGGGCAGACGATCACCGGCACGGCCGTGTTCTACGTGATGCTCGTCAACATGCCGACGTTCGTGCACAAGACCTTCGGGCTGCCGCTCGACCAGGTCTTCAAGGTGCAGATGGCGGCGGTTGCGCTGCTGACGGTGACGATTCCGGTCGCCGCACTCGTGTCCGACCGCATCGGCCGGCGTCCCGTGCTGATCGCCGGTTCGCTGGCGCTGCTGACGGTTACGTATCCGCTGTTCACGTGGCTGGCTGCGGCGCCGGGCATCGGGCGCCTGCTCGTGATGCAGCTCGTGATCTGCACGATCATCGGCATCTGCTACGGACCCGCGCCGACCACGCTCGCCGAGCAGTTCGCGACGCGTTCGCGCTCGACCGGCATCGCGCTCGCCTACAACGTCGCAGTGATGGTGTTCGGCGGCTTCGCGCCGTTCATCGTCACGTGGCTGACGCACGCGAGCGGATCGCCCGTCGCACCTGCGTGGTACGTGCTGTTCGCGGCGTCGTTCGGGCTGCTCGCGAGCGTGTTCATGCATGACGGTGCGCCGTGCGTGCTCGCACGCCGGCAGTTTCAGGGCGAGCCGTTGAGCGTCAAATAGCGGGCATCGCCTGCCGCCCACACCGGCGCCCCATCGGCGCGGGCGGCAGGCAGGGTATTGGCGCGGCCGATGCTTAGCATCGCGGGCGGCGGCCTACCGCGGCCGCCGCCCGATCGATACGCTTGGGCGATCATCCACTCTGTCCGGAAGGTCGCCATGTCCCGGCTCGATTACAAGTTGCTCGGCCCCTGCCTGCTCGCGATCGCGATCGACGCGATGGGATTCGGGCTCGTCTATCCGATGATGTCCGCGATCTTCAGCGATCCGCACGCGGGCATCCTGCCGGCCGACACCGGTGCGCACGCGCGCAATTTCTACCTCGGTCTCGGCTACGGGATCTACCCGTTGTGCATGTTCTTCGGCTCGTCGCTGATGGGCGACCTGTCCGATCGTTACGGCCGCCGCAGGATCCTGCTGCTGTGCTTGCTCGGCCTCGCGGCCGGCTACGCGATGATGGCGGCCGGCGCATGGCATGCGAGCGTCGCGCTGCTGCTGGCCGGCCGCGGGCTCACCGGGCTGATGGCCGGTTGCCAGGGCATCGCGCAGGCCGCGATCACCGACCTGAGCACGCCGGAGAACAAGGCGGTCAACATGAGCATCATGTCGCTCGCGTTCAGCGCGGGCGTGATCGTCGGCCCGGTGCTCGGCGGCGTCACGTCCGACCGCACGATTTCACCGCTGTTCGATTACGGTACGCCGTTCGTGCTGGTTGCCGCGCTGTCGCTGATCTGCGCGTGCTGGACCTGGGCGTCGTATCGCGATTCGGCCGCGCCGCGCGGCGACACGCGCATCGATCCGCTGCTGCCGCTGCGGATCATCGGGGAGGCCGCGCGCCAGCGCGACGTTGCGTTCCTGTCGGTGGTGTTCTTCCTGATGCAGGTCGGCTATGGGCTTTACCTGCAGACCATCATGCTGCTGCTGCAGGCGAAATTCGGCTACACGAGCGCGCGGCTCGGGTTGTTCAGCGGCGTGATCGGCCTCTGCTTCGTGTTCGGCCTGCTGTTCGTCGTGCGGCGGATGCTGCGCGTGTGGCGCGTGGTCGACATCGCGAAGACGGGCCTGCTTGTCGCGGGCGTCGGCCAGGTCCTGTCCGCGCTGGTCCCGCACGAGCCGGTGCTGTGGGCGCTCGCGATGGTGGTCGGCTGCTTCGACATGGTCGCGTATACGACGATGTATACGGCGTTTTCCGACGCGGTCAGTGAAGACCGCCAAGGCTGGGCGCTCGGTGTCGCGGGCTCGGTGATGGCCGTCGCGTGGGTCGTGACGGGCGCGCTCACGAACCTGCTGCCCGTGTTCGGCGAGATCGGCCTGCTGCTGATCGGCGGCGCGGGCTTCCTGTTGAGCTTCGCGATGATGGTCGCGTACGGCCGCACGCAGCCGGGCGCGCGAACGGCCGCGCTGTCGTAGGCGGTTTGCACGTTGGCCCGATCCTGTCGGACGTTGTCCTGCGCGCCGCTGTCGCGCGCGGCCGCGCGGCCCGACACTGGCGCCTCGCGGCCGACGAGTATCGGGGCCGCGTCCGGCGGCGCCGGCTGGCCCGGCACGCCGTTCCTTCGATAAGCCAACCGAGAGAGCGACCCATGCAACATCCGACCATCCGTACCCTGGCGGGCGCGAGCGCGCCGAAGTCGATCGCCGCCGCCCGCACCGCGCTGCTGGTGATCGATTTCCAGAATGAATACTTCAGCGGCCGCCTGCCGATTCCGGAGGGGCCGCGCGCGCTGGGTAATGCGCAGCGCGTGATCGCGTTCGCCGACCGCGCGGGCATTCCGGTGTTTCACGTCCAGCACGTTGATGCGGCCGACGGCCCGATCTTCGCGGACGGCAGCGACGGCTTCCGCTTCCACGCGGACCTGCAGCCGGCGCCGCATCACACGGTGGTGAAGAAGACGTCGGTGAGCGTGTTCCCGACGACGGACCTCGATGCGCGCCTGAAGGCGGCCGGTATCGACACGTTGATCGTCACGGGCCTGATGACGCATGCATGCGTCGCCGGTGCGGCACGCGATGCGGTGCCGCTCGGCTACGCGGTGATCGTCGTCGACGACGCATGTGCGACGCGCGACCTCGACATCGCGGATGGCGGCACGGTATCGCACCGCGACCTCCATCGCGCGACGCTGGCCGCGCTGTCGGACACGTTCGGCGACGTGCTGACGACCGAGCAGGTGCTGGCGCTCGGTATCGCCTGACGGCCGCCGGGGGCGTGCTTCAGTCGGCCCAGCCCGGTGCGGCGTACACGACTTCGCCGCGGAAGCACGTCTCGATCACACGGGTTTGCGCGAACGTCTCGACCGGGTGCGCGAACGGATTACGGTCGAGGATCGCGAAGCTCGCGTCCTTGCCCGCTTCGAGCGAACCCGTGCAGTCGTCGAAGCGCAGCGCATACGCGGTGTTGACCGTATAGGCTTCGAGCATCGTGAGCAGGTCGAGGCGTTCGTGCGGATTCCACGGCGGGCTGTCGGGCTGGTCGATCAGCAGGTGCGTGACACCCGTCTGGATGATCTGCATCGGGTCCATCGTGCTGACCGACCAGTCGGAGCCGGCCGCGAGCATCGCGCCCGCGTTGCGCAGGCTGCGGAACGGATAGTTGCGCGCGGTGCGTTCCGCGCCGAGCAGGTCGCGATAGAGTTGCTGCTGTTCTTCGCGCGCGGCCGTCCAGAGTGTCTGGACGCTGGCGATCGCGCCGAGCCGGTTGAAACGGCTCATGTCGGCCGGATCGACGATCTGCAGGTGCGCGAGCTGCGCGCGCCGGTCGCGCATGCCGTTGCGGATCTGGACATATTCGAGCGCGTCGAGCGTCATGCGCACCGCGCGGTCGGCGAGCGTGTGGAAGTGCAGGTCGAAGCCGGCCGTATCGGCGAGCAGGCAGATCTCGTTCAGCGCGTCCTGGCTCCACAGCGCGAGGCCGCAGTCGTCGGTGCCGGCGTACGGCTCGAGCAGCGCGGCAGTTTTCGATTCGGGCACGCCGTCGACGAAGATCTTCACCGTATGCAGGCGAAGGTTGTCGCATTCGTACTCGCGACGCCATCTGGCAAAGCGCTCGATCTGCTCGCGCGGATCGCGGCGCGGGTTCGCATAGAGGCCGGCGCTCATGTACGCCTTCAGCGTGCCCGCGCGCTGCGCGTCCGCATAAGCCTTGAGTTCAGCTTCCTCGACGCGCGCATCGAACCAGCCGGTGATGCCGTACCCGTGCGCCATCGCGTGCGCTTTCGCGAGCGACTTCGGATAGCCGGCCGGGCTCAGTTGCGGAATGATCGGGCAGACGCGGTAGAACGCCGCTTCGTGCACGACGCCGTTCGGCGCGCCGGACGCATCGCGCTCGTAAACGCCGCCGGCCGGATCGGGCGTGTCGGCGTGGATGCCGGCCGCTTCGAGGCCTTTGGTATTGAGGCAGCCGCTGTGCACGTCGAAGCCGACCACGAGCAGCGGCCGGTCGGGCACGATCCGGTCGAGCAGCTCGCGGGTCGGATACGCGCCGAAGGCGGCCAGGTTGGCACCGCCGAGATAGACCCACGGTTGGTCCGGCGTCGCATCGGCGCATGCGCGGATGCGCTGCAGGATCGCGTCGGGATCGTTGACGCCGGACAGGTCGAAGTCGCCGAGGATCTGGTGGCCTTCGAGCGGGTGCACGTGGCCGTCGATGAGGCCCGGCAGCATCAGCCTGCCGGCCAGGTCGACGACGCGCGTCGCGGGGCCGGCCAGCGGGCGGATGTCGTCGTCGCGGCCGACGGCGACGATCTTGCCGTCCTGGATGGCGAGCGCCTGCGCGAAGCGGCGCTGCGCGTCGCCCGTGTAAAGCAGGCCGTTCAGATAGACGGTATCGGCGTGTTGCATGTGTCTCCTCCGGATGGGGGCAGATCGACGGGCGCACGTGTCCGGCGGGCGGGCCGAGTGGCTCGTCCGGTCGCGTGAACCCGGTCGGGTTGGAATGGGATGGGGGCGGCTAGGTGCCGGTGCGGCGCGGCAGGCGCGGCGATGCGTCGTGGAGCGGGCCGGCTGTTGCCGGAGCGTCATGCCGATCTCGCCGCCCGGTCTGGCTCGGCAGGTCGATGGGCGACGCGCGCGCGGCCGTGCAGGCCGGCGTCCATCCGGTATTCGGCATTCCGTGTCTCCGTGATATCCGACGCGTTCCTGCCGTCGGGTGAGTCAGATACTAGGAGCGGGGCGGCCGACTGTCTGTCATCGTTTTGAGGACAAGGCGCGACAAAGGCGGCGGGGGCGGGGGGCGTTGCAGCGATACGGAAGCGTCATCTAGTGACCGCGATCCTCCGGCGCTTCCTCTTCGGTCACGCACCACGCGAACAGCCCGGCCCGGTTCGCGACGCCGAGCTTCGCGAGCGCGCGCCCGAGATAGGTGCGCACGCTGCTCGGCTTGAGCGCGAGCGTATCGGCGATCTGCGGGACCGGTTGCCCTTGCAGCACCGCGCGGCACACGAGCCGTTCGCGCTGCGACAGCGCCGCGCCGCTGGCCGACAGGCGCTGTTCGAACCGCTGCAGCAGTGCGCCGTCGTCCGAGCGCGGCGTCAGGCGGGCGAGCCGCGCATGCTGGATCAGGAGCGGCAGCACGAAATCGCCGAGCTGGCGCAGCAGCGCCAGTTCGGCCAGCGTATAGGACGGCTGGCCGCGCCGGCGGAACAGCGAGAACGCATAGACATAGTCGCGCTCGCTGCCGAGCAGCGTGCAGTCTTCGCCGAGTTCGCCGAGCGCGAAATGGCGGCCGTATTCGGTCGCCGTGTCGATTTCCTCGTTGCACGAGAACACGAGCTGCGAATCGGTGGCACGCTCGATATGCGGGAGCAGCGTGTCGGTGCGCCAGTCGCCCTGTGTATACAGATCGAGCGCGTGGCGCGTGCCGTCGGGATCGTCGCCGCCCGCGAAGAACAGCACGTCGACGCTGTCGACCGATTGCGACGGCGCGTCGCGACGGTAGCGGGTCGCGACGCTGTAATGGGACTGCGGATCGACGGTTTCGCGCAGCCACGCCCAAAGCCGGGCGGGAAACTGCGGACTGCCGAGGCTGGCGACCAGGTCGCCGGCATTGCTGAGGGAAATATGGGCGGGGCTCATCGTTGACACCGTCTTCGCGAACGGCCGCCCGTGCCGGCCGTGCTTCGCATACGACGGCGCGCCGGCGGCGGTGCGGTCATGCGGGACGGAGGCCGGCGCGGCGGCGAAGCTCGATTGTAGGGGACTTCGCCACCGCGGGGCATGTGCGCTTGCGCGGCGGGCGGCCGATCGTCCGTCGACGGGCGGCGCGCTTCGTTGCGCACCGCGTTTCGCCCCGGCGCGTCAGAACATCGTGTTCGCGTTCGCGGCCGTTTCGGGCACCGGCTGGATCACGTCCCAGTGTTCGACGATCTTGCCGTCCTTCACGCGGAAGATGTCGACGACGGCTTCGCCGCGGTCGCCCGGACGCTCGGTTGCGTGCACGTGCAGGTAGACGAGGTCGCCGTCGGTTGCGCTGCGCACGATGCGTGCGCGCGATGCCGGGTTCTTCTGGAAGGCGCCGACGAAGTACGACACGAACGGCTTCTTGCCGTCCGGCACGTGCGGGTTGTGCTGCTTGTAGTCGTCCGCGACGACGGCGGCGGCCTCGACCGCTTCGTGCTTGTTGAAGAAGCGGTCGTAGAACGTCAGTACGAGCTGGCGGTTGGCTTCCTCGGCGGCCAGGTCGCGGGTGGCCGGGCCGGCCGCCAGCGCGGCCGTCGACGCGGCCAGCAGGACGAGCGCGGCAACGGCGCGAACGGGGGAGCGGAGCGATGGCATGTAGCGGGTTCCTTGTCTGACGAAGCGTGGGTTGGTGCGCGATGCGCGACGGCGGGTTGACGCGGCCGTGGCGATCGGCGGGCGAAGGGGCCTGGTTGCGGATGCATGTACCTGATCGACGCGACGGATCCGCCGCCCGGTCCGTAACGTCACGGTATGGGCGGGGCGAGGCCGCGCGGTGGCGTCATGCTTCGTTCAACTGGCGAATCCGCGCGGCTGTCGGGCCGATCGAATGGTACAGTTGCCGCGAACCCGTCACAAGAAGTCAGCGCGGTGTGAACAGGTCACACCGCGCTGACCGTGCGTTGCCCGTCAAAGAGAATCCAGCCATGCCGTTCCAGCCCGCCGATGAAACCGTCGAACTCGATCAGCCGTGCCCGATCCGCGATGTGCTCGACCGCATCGGCGACCAGTGGAGCCTGCTCGTGCTCGAAGCGCTGTCCGGCGGCACGATGCGCTTCAATGAACTGGGCCGTGCGATCGGCGATGTGTCGAACCAGATGCTGTCGCGCACGCTCAAGCGGCTCGAGCAGGACGGCTTCGTCAGTCGCACGTTGTTCGCCGAAGTGCCGCCGCGTGTCGAATATGCGCTGACCGACCTCGGGCGTTCGTTCCTGACGCCGATGCAGGCGATGATCCGGTGGGCCGACGAGCATCATCGCGCGATCTGCGCCGCGCGACGTCGTGCACGGGAGCTGGAGGGCGGCGGGCGCTGAGCGGGGCACTCGCATTGTCCTGTCGAGGGGTGTCGTGCTGCGGATCGGGGGCGATGCGACGAGGCATGGCGAAACTGCGTGTGTATCGCCACCGCATGATTTCGTTATCCGAATGATTGGATCGGGATGGGCAGGATCGTCGATGCTTCGGCGTATTCCGTTTGTCCCGAATGCGGCCATGCGCTGGCGGCGCCCCGTTTGCAAGGGCAGGTGCGGGGGCGACCGAAACGGCGGTTTTCCGCCGCATGGCGCACGGCGGGTGCGGCAGGATCCGGTCGAGACGGGGCGGTGCGCCGTAGGTCGGCGGGCATGTCGATGGTCGAAGTTGAGTGACCGGACGCCTCGGCACCGGTTTGCGCGCCGGCATCGGGGCGGAGTGGGGCAGGATTCGCGGAGGCGCCTGCCAGGCGTCACGATGTCGGGGTCGAACGGCGCGGATTCGCCCGCGCCACCCGGTTCCGGGCCGGCCATCGGCCGGATGCCGGGTGCTTGCCTATCGCCACGTACCGTCGACGTAGATCCACGTCGGCCCCTGACGGCGCCAGTAGCCGGGCACCCACCTGCGCCCGGGGCGCCGCGCGACCCAGCGGCCGGACACCCATATATAGCGGCCACGCTGCCAGCGCCAGTAGCCGTCCGTCCATATATAGCCGTGCGGCCGTGGTGGCGGCGGGCGGCGGTCGTGCCGGGCGGCTGGCGGCGCGAAGCCCGGGCGGTCCCCATAGGGCGGCCCGCCGGGTACGCCGTTCGGACCGGGCGGCCGGTACGCGGGCGGCGCGGGCTGGGCCGAGGCGGCACGCAGCCAGCCGGTGCCGACGAAGGCGGCGGTCAATCCGATGGCGCGCAACAACGAGCGTCGATTCATGGCGTGTCCTGTTCTGTATTCGAGGCTGCCTTACGTTAGCCTGCCAGTCGGCCGGCCGGGTTACGCGAGCGGTTAAGGCTGTTACGGTGTGTCACGGCGGGCGGGTTAACCGCTGATGGGCGGGGGGGCTTTCTGTTTCAGCAACTGATCGGGGTGCCCGCTGTACGAACGTCGCGCCCTGTTTACTGGCTGACGGACGCGTTTTAGGTGTCCGGAGCCTGGAATTCGAGGCTAAATCGGGTAAAATTTACTGATTGCGGGGTGTCTTGCCGAATCCGTTTGTTGTTTCTATGCAACCGTCAAGACGATGACATGAAAGAATGATGCGATGGAAGCCTCCAAAAAACCCCCGTCAAGAAGTCAAAAACAAACGTCAAAACAAATACTTATAACGCGGCCCCATTTCTATTATTTCTAGTTCTGGAAAAGCTTATTTCTTTATTTGCGGATCGCTCGCCTAGGGTACACCCCTAAACTCACGGTTCCCAAACGGGCAACTATCCGGGCGCGGCCAGCAGGATCGATGGCGCTCCCGGGCGGTTGCAGACCGTTTATGAACAAGGTCGCGAGACCTGCCTCTTTTTAGAAGGGAGCTCCACGAATGAACAAGACTCTGATCGTTGCAGCAGCTGCAGCATCGTTCGCTACCGTCGCTCACGCGCAAAGCAGCGTCACGCTGTACGGCGTGCTGGACGCAGGCATCACCTACCAAAGCAACGTCGCAACGGGCGTTAACGCAGCTGGCAAGCCGGTGAACGGCAAGTCGCTGTGGTCGATGGGCTCGGGTATCGACCAAAGCCGTTTCGGCCTGCGTGGTTCGGAAGACCTCGGTGGCGGCCTGAAGGCAATCTTCACGTTGGAAAGCGGCTTCGGCATCGGTAACGGCAAGCTGGGCAACAACGGCGGCATGTTCAACCGTCAAGCTTTCGTCGGCCTGTCGAGCCAGTACGGCACGGTCACGCTGGGTAAGCAGTATGACGCAACGCAAGACTACCTGGCGCCGCTGACGGCAACGGGTTCGTGGGGCGGCACGTACTTCGCGCACCCGCTGAACCTCGACCGCCTGAGCACGAACGGCGATGTCGCATCGAACAACACGGTCAAGTTCACGAGCGCGAACTACGCTGGCCTGCAATTCGGCGGCACGTACTCGTTCTCGAACAACACGAACTTCGGCAACAACCGTGCATACAGCGCGGGTGCTGCATACCAGTTCCAAGGTCTGAAGCTGGCTGCTGCATACTCGCAAGCAAACCTGGGTGACGGTTCCAACGGTAACGGCGCAACGTCGTCGGCAATCGGTGGCATCGCTAGCCAAGGCCGCGTCCGCACGTACGGTGCTGCTGCTGGTTATGCATTCGGCCCGGCACAAGTCGGCGCTGCATGGACGCAAGCACGTCTGGACAACAATGCAGTTGGCACGGGTTCGGTTCGCACCGACAACTACGAAGTCAACGCAAAGTACAACCTGACGCCGGCTCTCGGCCTGGGCGCTGCTTACACGTACACGAACGCGAAGATCAACAACGGCAGCACGCACTGGAACCAGTTCGGTCTGCAAGCTGACTACGCACTGTCGAAGCGCACGGACGTCTACGCACAAGCTGTGTACCAGCGTGCAGCGAAGAACGGCGTTGGCGCATCGATCTACAACGGCGACATCAACACGCTGCCGAGCTCGTCGATCAACCAAACCGCAGCAACGGTTGGTCTGCGTCACCGCTTCTAAGCGTGACGGCGGGGTAACCCGCTACGCAGCATCGAAAAAGGCGCCTTCGGGCGCCTTTTTTTTCGTCTGCGGAATGTGATGCCGGCGATTCGCATCGTCCGGATGCAAAAAAGCGAGGCCTGTGCCTCGCTTTTTTCGTTGAGCGCCGTTGCGGCGCGGTGCCGGCGGCAGGTGGCGTCAGCGTGTGTATTCGCCGTTGGCTTCCGGCTGGAACACGATCGCGGCGACCTTCATCAACTTTTCGGCGCCGCTCGGCTGCATCACCTTGACCATCTGGCCACGCTGGGTGCCCAGCAGTGCCATGCCGACGGGCGAGAAGACGTTCAGGCGGCCGTGCTCGAGATTGGCAGCATCCGGATAAACAATCGTCCAGGTGGCTTGTTCCTGGGTCGCTTCGTCGAGCAGCGTGATTTGCGAGTTCATCGTGACGACGTTCGCCTTGATGGCGTCGGGCTGGACGATGTCGGCGCGTTCGAGCAGCGTATCGAGCATCGTCTGGAAGCGCGGGTTGTGTTCGGCGTGCTTCTCGAGGCGAGCGACGTCGAGTTCGGTCAACTGGTAAAGGCGTTGTTTCATGGCAGTTCTCCAAATGATCGGCAGGGGCAGGCGTGGCGTGCCTATGAGGATCGCCCGGAGCCTGTCTGACCTGGCTCCGGGAGGAGACCGAGCCGTCAGATCAGGCGCCGGGCAGGGGCGAGCGGCGCCTGGGCCGTGCGTCGAGCGAGGGGATGCGCCGGATGACCGGCGCGCGCGCGCACGCCGGCCGGGCCGGACGGCGAAACCGAAAGGGGCGTGAGCGCGTACATGGTGAATGGAAGGTCGATTGACGTATAAAACCTTACGATTCTACAACACAACCTTCGGGATATGTGATTTGGCTGTCGGCAATTCGTCAGCGATTGTTGTGCGAGTGAAGCAAGTTGGCGCGATATCAGCCGGGAAAAGCCGGTGATTTTTGTCGAAATCGCAACGCTGTATGTTCAAACTAAGGGTTTCCCCTTGGAGTGGCGAGAACTACACTGGATTCAATCGCTTCAGACAGTCCTGCCGAGGCGACGCCATAAGAGAACATATTCCGGAGGTAAATCATGAAGTCGATCATCTACGCAGCCATCGCCGCATCCGTCCTTGCCGCCCCGATCGCATCGTTTGCCCAGTCCGAGCAGGGGCTGACCCGCGACCAGGTCAAGGCCGAGCTCGTGCAACTCGAACAGAACGGCTACAAGCCGCTGGCGAGCGATTCGCAGTATCCGGACAACATCCAGGCCGCCGAACAACGCATTCAACCGAATCAGCCGATGCTCGCGCATGCCGATACGAGTGGCTACGGTGCCGTCGCGACGGGTGCCGCGCAAGCCGGCCGTCGCATGACGCGTGAAGCACCGAATCCCGTGAACTCGGTCTACTTCGGCAACTGATCGTCCCCGGGTCTGCCCGAGCGCACCGCTTATTCGACGAGACGCGCGCCAGTTGCGCGCGTCATCCGCCCGCAGGAGCAGAACCTCCGTCGCCGCATTCCGGCGGCTTTCCGCCCAGACGCTCACGCGTTTGGGCCTTTTTTGCTGGAGCGGGTCAGGCGGACGTGACCGCAGGCGTGCCGTGGATATAGTGTTCAAGCTGGCTGATCGTGAACTGCTGATCGGCGATCACGCTCTTGACGAGGTCACCGATCGAGATGAGGCCGACCAGCTTGCCGCCGTCGAGGACGGGCAGGTGGCGCATCCGGTGCTCGGTCATCAGCGCCATGCACTCGTCGGTGGATTGCGAGGGTTCGACGTAGCGCACCTTTGCCGTCATGATTTCTTCGACACGAGTGGCCTTCGACGAGCGATCCTGCAGCACGACCTTGCGCGCGTAGTCGCGCTCTGTGACGATGCCCGCGATGTCGTCGCCGTCCACGACCAGCAGCGCGCCGATGCCCTTTTCCGCCATCAGCTTGATGGCGTCGTAGACGAGATCGGTCTTTGTGACGGTGTAGATGGTGCGGCCCGAATCCGGCTTGGCCTTGAGAATCTGCGCGACAGTCGTGCTCATTCGCTTTCTCCGTGTGCAGGTCGATGCTGGGCTGGCAGGGCGTGATGCGTGTCACCCGACGAGCCCAGTATAGCCGCGCAGGTGGCGGCAGTCGCGTGACGATTCCAGATTAGCGGTAAACTCCCGTCACGCACTATCCACACAACTCCTACATTCCTGAACGTTTCGATTGAATTCATGATGTCTTCGCGTCCCCAATCGCCCACGCCGGGCAACGGCCAAGCCGACGAGTGCGTGACACTCGTCGCCACCGCGTCGCTGCCCACGCGCTACGGTACGTTCAAGTCATACGCGTTTCGCGTATCGGGCAGCGATGCCGAACATCTCGCGCTCGTGATGGGCGACGTTGCCGGCGAGCAGTCCGTGTTGACGCGGCTGCATTCCGAATGCCTGACCGGCGACGTGTTCGGCTCGTACCGCTGCGACTGCGGCGAGCAGCTCGATCTCGCGTTGCGCTACATCGCTGCCGAAGACCGCGGCGTGCTGCTGTATCTGCGCGGTCATGAAGGGCGCGGGATCGGCCTGAGCAACAAGATCCGCGCGTACGCACTGCAGGAGCAGGGGCGGGACACCGTCGAGGCGAACCTCGACCTCGGCCTGCCCGACGACGCCCGCGAATACGACTCGGCCGCCGCGATCCTCAGGATCCTCGGCGTGACGTCGGTGCGGCTGATGAGCAACAACCCGGCAAAGTTCGACACGCTCGCGAAGCACGGCATTCCCGTCTGCGAGCGCGTGGCGCTTGCGGTGCCCGTGCGCGAGGAAAACGAGCGTTATATCCGCACGAAGCAGGTGAAGTTCGGGCATTACTTCGAAGAGAACGAGTAATCCCCGCGGGCGCGCCGGCGCCCGTTTCTCGTTATCTGCTCCCTGGATCGTCGCCGGCAGAAGCGACGATCCCGACTTCCCCTTCGTCCTTTCCGCTTTCGGGTTTGTGACGGCGCTTGCATTACGCCGCCTGAACGATCCGTATCCTCCATGTCCACACCGTCGAAGATCGAAACCGAGCGTCTGACGCTGCGTCGCTGGCAGTCGGCGGATGCGGACGCGCTGTCGGCAATGCATGCGGATCCGGACATGACCGCGTGGCTCGCGCGCGGCCCGATGTCCGTTGACGAGGCGAGCGACGTCATCGCGCGCTTCGACGCGCATTTCGATGCACACGGTTTCGGCCCGTGGGCGGTCGAGCGCCGCGCCGACGCGATGTTGATCGGGGTGTGCGGTCTGTCGCACGAAGTGCGTGCAACGCATCCGATGGCGCCGTGCGTCGAGATCATGTGGCGGCAGGCTCGCCACGCATGGGGGCATGGCTACGTCGCCGAAGCGGCCGCTGCCGCACTGGCCGACGGGTTCGGCCGGATCGGGCTCGGCGAGATCTTCGCGTGGACCGCCGACACCAACCTGCGATCGCAGCACGTGATGCAGCGGCTCGGCATGCAGCGCCAGCCCGCGCGCGACTTCGACCATCCTGCGTTGCCGGAAGGTCACGCGCTGCGTCGGCACGTCGTGTATGCCGCTCGCGCCGCCGGCCTGGCCGGCGCGTAACGGCTCACGCGTATTCGCGTGTCAGCGCCACGTGCCGTTCTGCAGCACGATCCGGTAGCCGTCGGCATCTTCGAAGGTCTGGCCGGATATTTCCCAGTAAGGATTGAACGATGTGACGGGCATGAAGCCATGCGCTGTGGCGCGCGCGCAGGCGGCTTCCCATTCCGGCCGATCGGGCAGGTAGAACACGATCAGGTCTTCGGGCGTCGGCGACGGCGCGATCGGATGGTCGGGGCAGTGCGTGAATTCGAAGTGATAGTCGAGGCCGTCGCGTCCGAGCATCACGCCGGAAAAGCCGTCGTGATCTTCAAAGCGGGCAAGAACGGACAAATCGAGGGCTTCGCGATACATGCGCTCGGTGCGGGTGAGGTTGCTGACCGGGCGGGCAATGCGCAGATGGGCGTGCAAGATGGCCTCGGAGGTGAGTGGCGGGCCGGTCAATGATAAGCCGGCCGATCCGGATTGCGCGAGGTGAACGGAGCGCGCCCGGCGCATGCTCGTCGTATTGAACGATATGAGCGCGTTCCGGCCAAACGAATCGAACCGTCGAACCTCGTCTCGCGAAAGAAAAAACATGACGCTGCCGATCCAAAGCCACTGCACTCGCCCCGATGCGGCGAGTGCTTGTCCGGACAACCTTCGAAGTTCCGCTTTGGCGTCAGCCTGTCGATCGACGGACGGATGCACGCATCCCGGACGAGAGATCGTGAATGAGTAAGCCCGATCTCCGTCGGCCGGTTGCCGGCCCTTATCGCCAGGCGCGATGGTCGGGCGTGCTGGAGCTTGCCTTTGGATGGGTGGCCAAGGGGACGATGCTGCTGCTCGGACTCGGCTTGGCTGCGCTGGCGGCCTTGACGGGCGACGTGAGTGCGCTGGCGGACCTGCCGACAACCAGAAAGGGGTGGCTGTACCTGCTGCTGGCAGTGGTCGGGGGAGTCGCGCTGATATTTGCGGTGCACCACTACTGGCTGCGACCGATCGGTGTGTACCCGGCGGGTTAGGCGGGGCGGAGGGGATGTGTCCCCGCAATTCGAGCAGGCAAGAAAAAGCCCGCTACATTGAGCGGGCTGAATCCATGTTTGGAGACATGGAGGAGACAGACGTAAATTTAAGGGAAAACCCGACCCATGGCAAGCCCTAGTTGTATCGATACAACTTTTTGTTGCGCCGCACTCACATGGCGCCTGCCCGCGCGTGCGCCGCGAACGCGCTGAACCGCTCCTGCGCGACAGGCAACGCGAACTTGTCGCGCATCTCCGTCTCGATCCATGCACAGGCCTCGCGCGCGCAGTCGGTCAGCGCGTGCCGTGTCGCGTGCCCGTCGATGTCGTAGACGAAGCGCACGCCAACCTCGTCGTCGGCGACCTGTCGCTCGAGCTGGTTGAGCTGCAGTTGCGGCCCGTGCTGTTGTGACAGCGCGCGCAGTTCGTCGAAGTGATATTCGAGCCAGTCGGCAAAGAACAGCGCGTCGCTGTGGCACGGCAGCCGGAAGGCCGCGCTGCGCGACGGGCGCGAACCGGCTTCGCTGGCCGATGCGTGCGGTTCGCTGTCGGTGGCCATGGACGTGTCGACGGGCGCGAGCGGGTGCCGAATCCGGCGGTAGGGCTCGCGATCGCGCAACGCATGCCACAGCAATTCGTCGCCAGCGGCGCCGGACGGCTGCATCGTCAGGTCATGCCGGCCGTCGCCGGCCGGCGCGATGTCGCGGATCACGAGGCGCAGCGAGCAGAGCGGCTCGTCCGCGACCAGCAGCGTCGCCGCACGCGGCAGCCCGCACACGAGCGGCGCGGCGCCGGCGGCACGGAACACGAGGCCGCGGCGGTCGAGCCGCACGAGCGGCAGCGGCCGGGGAAACGACGGGTAGGCGACCGCGATGCGGGCGCCGTTGACGCTCGTCAACCCGGGCATCATCGCGCGAAAGACCTGGGACTGGTCCACGTTGATTCTCCTTCGTTACGATACCGCCCGGACCGAAACGCGCGTTCCGGCTCAGGCGGCGATGGCTTGCCGGGCGGCCTGCCCCGGCTCGATTCCTAGTGCAGCAAACGTTTGCGGATCGATGTCGATCCAACACGCGACCACCAGACGTCCGTCCACCTGCTTCGGCGAGCCTGCGCGGTGCGCGTGTATGCCGATCCGGCGGAACAGCCGCTCAACGCTTGCGAACGTCACGCCGATCAACTGCCGCGCGCCAAGCTTCGCCGCGCATTCGACGACGGCCGCGAGCATCGGGCGCACGGCCCATTCGGCATTGCCCGGCCCGCCTTCGTCGTCGGTTGCCGCGAACCGGGACAGCTCCCAGACGGCGGCCGATTGCGGCAGCGGCATGTCTTCGGCGATCAGGTCGGCGAACAGCGACTTCAGCAGATACGGGCGCGTCGTCGGCAGCAGGCGCGCACATCCGCACATGTCGCCGCCGGCGTTTCGCGCGAACACGTAAACGGTATCGTCGCGATCGAACTGGTCGCGCTCGAAACATTCGTTCGCCGACGGGAGCGCCCAACCGAGCTGCTCGACGAACACACGGCGCCGATAGCGCCCGAGATCCGCTGCAAGTTCGTGTGGCAACCGCCCTTCCTCGTGAACGAAGGTCCGCATGGTGTCCTCGGATCTGTGCTTTTGTATCCGTGCATTACATCGCGCAGCACGAGGGGGCTGTAACTGGTAACTCTTACAGGGTGACGGCGAAAGGGCGCCGTTCAGGACGTGGTATCGGTTTCTTGATCAACGGGATTGAAAACCGAGCCGCTTTTGCTTATAAAGAGCGCCAGCATCGCGGAAATCGTCAGAGGAATGCGCGGCCAGTTGTCACTGGAGCGTCGGCCCGGCATGATAGGCGTCGTTGTGCCCGAGCAGGGCCGACGCGACGGCGGCGGGCCAGTCGATGGACGCAAGCCGCGCGGCGAGCGCGGCGGCCGTGCGGAACATGCCGATGTCGGCGCCCGTGGCGTCGACGGCCATCACGTTGCTGCGGACGTCGCTGCCCGCGATCACGAACGTGCCCGTCGCGCGGTCGAGATACCAGTCCCAGCCGACCGTCACGTAAGCGACGCCGGTATGGGCCGGGCGATGCCATTCGGTATAGCCGGCAAGGCGTGCGTCGATGGCGCTGTCGTGCAGTTCCGCAAGCAGCGATGCGTCGAGGCCGCTTGCGACATGGTCGAGCGCAAGCGCGGCCAGTGCGCCTTCTGACAGGCGTACGTAGCCGTCCGGGGACGGGCCGGGGACCGGGTGCAGCAAAGGTGAAGTCATGCGCGGAATGTATCAGCCTCGAACGGGTGCTGGAACCTGACAAGTATGACAGCGTGTCGTTGTCGGAGAATGAATGGAACTGCGCTGGCAGGATGCCTACCAACAATTCAGCGCCGCGGAAGACGAGCAGCAGCTCTTCCAGCGGATCGCCGCCTATTCCAAACGGCTGGGATTCGAATACTGCTGCTACGGTATTCGCGTGCCGTTGCCCGTATCGAAGCCGTCGGTCGCGATCTTCGATACCTATCCGGACGGCTGGATGGCGCACTACCAGGCGCAGAACTACATCGAGATCGATTCGACGGTGCGCGACGGCGCGCTCAGTACCAACATGATCGTCTGGCCGGACGTCGACCGGATCGAGCCGTGCCCGCTGTGGCAGGACGCGCGCGATTTCGGGCTGTCGGTGGGGGTCGCGCAGTCGAGCTGGGCGGCCCGCGGCGCGTTCGGCCTGCTGAGCATCGCCCGCCATGCCGACCGGCTGACATCGGCGGAAATCAACATGCTGACGCTGCAGACGAACTGGCTCGCGAACCTGTCGCACTCGCTGATGAGCCGCTTCATGGTGCCGAAGCTGGCGCCGGCGGCGGGCGTCACGCTGACCGCGCGCGAGCGCGAGGTGCTGTGCTGGACGGCCGAGGGCAAGACCGCGTGCGAAATCGGCCAGATCCTCAGCATCTCGGAACGGACGGTCAACTTCCACGTCAACAACATCCTCGAGAAGCTGGGTGCGACGAACAAGGTCCAGGCGGTCGTCAAGGCAATCTCGGCCGGGCTGATCGAGACCCCCTGACAGGGCACGAGGGCGGGCGGCGGCGCGAAACGCGGCTGCCGCCAGGCCGCTCACTCCATCATCGGCTCCGCTTCCTTCGCGGTCCAGCTCACGCTGGAAATGCTCTTCTCCATGCTCATCCGGCTCGCGATCTGCTCGAGCTTCTGCTGATCCTTCGGATGCAGCTTCAGGGTCGCGGTCACCTTCAGCCGGTCCGGCTGGTCGGGCACGTCCTCGCTCGTGAGGCTCTGGAACGACAGCGGCTTCGCGTACATCGAGTTCGACAGCAGCGTACGGATGTGCACTTCGTCGGAGGCCAGGCAGATCACGGTGATCTGGTATTCGCGCACGAGATCGGCGTTTGATACAGGCGTCGCGTTGATCGCCTGGCTGACGCTGCGCAGCAGCGTATTGGTCAGCAGCACGACGCCGGTGCCGGCGAGCGCCGGCACGTAATGGCCGGAACCGGACAGCACGCCGACGGCGGCCGAGCACCACAGCGTCGCGGCGGTGTTGATGCCCTGGATCGAGCCCTTGTCGCGCATGATCACGCCGCCGCCGAGGAAGCCGACGCCCGACACGACGTACGCGGCGATCTGCGTGACGCCCGCGACGCCGTTACCGGTCAGCACGCCGAGCGTGACGAACAGGCACGCGCCGCTCGCGACGAGCGTGATCGTGCGCAGGCCGGCCGTGCGCTGGCGCATCTGGCGTTCGATGCCGATGGCGACGCCGCAGGCGAACGCGGTGAAAAGACGGAGTGCGAAATCGAAAGTCATGGTTGTCCTGCCGTGCAAGGAGCGCGTGCCGTTTCGCGTCGCTGCGGCGCAATGCCGAAGGCGACGCGAAGATAGCCGTCATCGCGCGGTACTGTACCGCGCGAATGCGTCATTCAGTGTGAAACGGTAGGCGTGCGGCTCGCGGAACGCGAGCCGGGCAGGAGAACTGCGTCGGACAGGCGTTCAGGCGGCAAGCGGCGCACGCAACGGAGTGCTGCAACTGTCCACGATGGTTCCTGAAGGAAGATTGGCCGGCATTCTAGTGGGCGGCGAGCGCATGCGTCAACCGCCTCGCGGCGGTTGCGCTACTGCGCCGAGCCGATCGTCCCCGTCGCGAGCGCGAGTGCGGCCGCGGCGGAGAGCGCACCGGCATAGCTGTCGACCTCCGCGTTGCGGGCCGCGAGCAACTGGCTTTGCGCGATCGTCGCATCGGTGACCGAACCGACGCCGTTCCGGTACGCGGTGAGCGCCGCGTCGTAGCTCGTCTGCGCGGCATCGACGAGCGCCGTCGCGGCGTCGTGCGACGCCAGGCTCGTCTGCACCGCGTTCTGCGCGGCCACGACCTGGCGGACGGCTTCCTCCTTGGTTCGCGTGAGTCGCGCGGAGGCGCTTTCCGCATCGTTGCGTGCCTGCATCAGCACGGCCGAGCGCAGGCCGCCGTCGTACAGCGGGATCGTCACGCCGAGGAACACGCCGCCGCCGTAGCGGCTGCCGTTCAGGTTGACGGTCGGTGTCTGGTCGCCGATCGCGGGCAGCGCGGAGATGGACGTGCCGCCGCTCGCGTACGACGTCGATGCGGACAGGAAGATCTTCGGCATGAACGCGGCTTCCGCGGCCTTGATCTTCGCGCGATTGGCCTTTTCAAGCGCGAACGCGCCCTGCAGGTCGGGGCGGCGCGCGATCGCATCCGACACGATCGCGTCGACCGACGAGCCGAGCGCGGGCGGCAGCGGCCGCTTCGGCAGCGCGGCGATGGTCGGCTTCGACAGCGGCGAGATGCCGAGCGCGGAAACGAGGGCGAGGTAGCTGTCGCTCTCCGCGCCGCTCGCCTGCACGAGCGCGAGGTTCGCCTGCGCGCGGTTCTGCGTCGCCTGCGCAAGCTCGACGACCGTGCCGACGCCATGCTTGAGCCGCGCGCGGGAGGCTGCGAGGATCGCGTCCGCGTTCGCGAGGCCCTGCTGGGCGCTGAGGGCGCGCGAGCGCGCGGCTTCGTAGCGGTAGTACGCGACGGTCACGTCGTGGATCACCTGCTGGTGCACGGCCGTGAACGCGACGTTCGACGCGATCGACGCCTGCTCGGCCGCTTCGACGCGCGCCGCGCGGCCGCCGAAATCGAACAGCAGCCATTGCAGCGACAGCGCCGAGATGGTGCCGTGCACGGTGGAGTTGCTCGACGAGTCGCCGAGGAACGACGACGTCGAGCCGTGGTTGGCCTGGTACCCGCCCATGGCCGTCGCGGACAGCTTCGGCAGGTAGGCGGTCTTGGCCAGGCCGACCGCGAGCGCGGCGTTGCGCGCGTCGTTCCACGCGATGCGGGTCAGCGGGTTCGCCGACTCGGCGAGATCGATCAGCTCGGGCAGCGTGTACGCGTGCGCGGCATCGAGCGCGGCCGGCGGCGGGACCGACGCGAGCGCCGGCGACGCGGGCAGCGTGTAGTCGTGCGCACCTTGCGCGGACGCGCGCGGCGGGCCCGGCACGATGTCGCCTGCGGCCGACGTTTGCGGTTGCCACGGGCGGTCGGACGCCTCCGGCGCCAGATCGAGCGACGACGTCGCGCAGCCGGCCAGCGCGACGGCGGTCGCGAGGGCGGCGGCGGCGATCGAGGCGGCCGGCGGTTCAGGTAGGCGCATGGGGGGCAGGCTCCTTCGGTGTGGCTTGACGAGCGGCATCGGCGATGTGCGCGAGCCGTGTGTCGATCAGGTTCAGCAACGCGTCGCGTGCGGGGTCGATGGGGGCGGTGCCTGGCGGGGTGGCCGGCGGCGCGGGCGAATCTGCCGGGCGCACGGTTTCGTCGTCGCGCGGTTCGGTCACGCGGGCGAGCTGCTCGCCGATCGCGGCATCGCCGGGCTTGCGTTCGGCCAGCAGGAACAGCGGGCCTTCGAGCGCGCCGAGTTCCGCGAGCGCGCGCCGTCGCGTGGCGAGCCACGTGGCGGCCGGCCGCACCCATGACGGCTCGTAGTGGATCAGCCCGAGTTCCTGCGCGATCGCGCCGTGGCGGGCGAACGCCTCGGCCGCGAGCGCGCGCCGCTCGGCCGGCTGCGTGATCTGCACGAGGCGCCGCCACTGGTCGATCAGCGCCGCGAGCCCGGCGTCGATCTGCTTGCCGATGCTGACGGGCCAGATGCGCGTGAACACGAGATACACGACCACGTTGCCGAGCAGGATGCCGATCGTGCGATCGCGCGCGATCGTCAGGTCGAAGCCGGGGCCGGCGCCCTGGATCACGCACAGGAAAAACGCGAACGCGATCTGGAAGCCGGCATACGCGATGCGCGGCGAGCCGAACGCGACCCACGCGGCGAGCCACCCGCCGGCGAACACCAGCGCCATCAGGTGGCCGACCGACGACAGCGACGGCACGACGAAGACGAGTGCCGCGGTGCCGAGCAGCGCGCCGACCATGCAGCCGAGAATCCGCAGCGTGAGCTTCTCGACCGTCTCGGCCGTCGAGCCGAGCGACACGATGTAGCAGGTGACCACGCACGTATGGATGCCCGACCAGTCGAGCTGCGAATACAGCAGGTAGCAGAAGATCGCCGCGGCGGTCGTCTTCAGCGCGTAGCGGATGTGGTCGGGATTGGTGCGCGCGTCGGGCAGGAAGAAGCCGCCGCGCGGCGCGGGGGGCTGGGCGGCTGCGGGGGCGGCTGCGGGCGCATCGTGTGCCCTTGCCGAAGCTGCCGAAGCTGCCGAAGCTGCCGAAGCTGCCGAAGCTGCCGAAGCTGCCGAAGCTGCCGAAGCTGCCGAAGCTGCCGAAGCTGCCGAAGCTGCCGAAGCTGCCGAAGCTGCCGAAGCTGCCGAAGCTGCCGAAGCTGCCGAAGCTGCCGAAGCTGCCGAAGCTGCCGAAGCTGCCGAAGCGACATTGGCCGTTGCGGCCGGTTCCGCGAAGTGCGTGATTGCCGCATGGAGATCCGTCGCGGCGACGCGCGCGAGCGGCGGCAGCGCGTCGATCGGCGGCAGCACGAGCGTCACGTCGACCGGGTAGCCGCCTTGTTCGAGGATGTCGGCCATCTCGTCGAGCGTCGCGGCGATCGGTGCGGCGACCGTATCGGGCAGCCGCGCGTCCGGTTCGCGATCGGCCAGCGCGACGCCGACCAGCAGCGCGGTGCTCGATGCCACGGCCTGCCGCAATGCCGCGAAGTCGGCGGCGGACGACGAGCCTTCGAGTTTCGACAGCTTGAGCCACGTGAGCAGCTGCTTGTCGCCTTCGTGCAGGCAGGCATCGAATCCATCGCGCGCGGTATCGTCGCCGCGCAGCCGCTGCGCGGCGAGCCGCAGGCGCTTCGTGAGCTGCGCGTGCGCGAGCTTGCGCGGCGACGGCGCGATCAGCAGGTTGACGACGATCGCGACGCCGACCGGGATCGCGATCGTCAGCCAGATGTACAGCAGCGCGCGTGTCGCGGCTTCGCCGAACGGTGCGAGGCCGAGCTGGTCGAGCCCGAAGCCGACGATCATCGCGAGGATCGCGCCGACCGGGCGCAGCTTGCTGGCCGACGTCAGGTACAGGAGGCCGACCGACAGCACGGCCATGCACGCGACCCGCAGGATCGAATAGTCGATGCTGAAGATCGCGACGCCGAGCACGAGCCCGATCACGATCGTGACGATCAGCAGCAGCGCGGCCGCGAGCACGATGCTCGTCACGCGATCGGCGCGGATCATGAAGAACACGACGTACGCGGACAGCGCGGCTTCGGGCGTGCCGTAGGCGGCCGTCACGAGCGCGGTCAGCGCGCAGATCAGCGCGACCCGCACGGCAATCGACGCGCGTCCCGGAAACGGCGCGAGCAGTCGCAGGACTTCGCGCGGGCCCGGCGAGCGAACCTCAGCGGCAGGCAGTGCCATGCCGGACCTCGACGATCGCGCTGGCGCCGACGCGCACGAGCTTGCCGTCGGGTTCGTCGAGCTTCACGCGCACGGGGAAGCGCTGCGAGACGTGCACCCAGTTCACCGAACGCTGCACGATCGGCAGTGTGCGCGGCAGGTTGATACGGTCGCTGTCCGCAATGCCCGCACCGATGCCGACGACCTTGCCCGTCAGCGGGCGGCTGCGGTCGATCATCGAATAGACGGTCGCGCAGTCGCCGACCTCGATGCGACTCAGCGACGTCTCGCGGAAGTTGCCGACGGCGAACCATTCGCTCGCGTCGATCAGCGTGAAGATCGACTGGTTCGGCGCCAGGGTTTCGCCGGCGAGTACCGTCAGGCCCGTGACGAGGCCGTCGTGCGGCGCGCGCACGACGGTGTCGTCGAGCGCGTGCTGCGCGCGAGCCAGCGCGGCCTCGCGCGCATGCAGCGTCGCGATCGCGTCGGCCTCGTCGCCGATCGTCTGCGCGGACGCGCGCTGTTGTTCCTGTGCTTGCGCGAGCGACACGGCCGCGTCGCGCTGGCGGACCTTCGCCTGGTCGAACTGCTGCGCGCTGACGTAGCCCTGCGCGGCGAGCGGGGCGAGCCGGTTCACGTCGCGCATCGCAAGGTCGTGGTTCTGCGTCGCGCGCTTGACCTGCTCGGCGGCCACGGCCGCGTTCGAGCGCTCGCCGATCAGCGAGCGGCGGCGCGTGTCGAGCGATGCGCGCGCGAGCTCGAGGTCGGCCTGCGCTTGCGCAACCGTCAGCCGGTACGGGACGGGATCGATGACATACAGCAAGTCGCCCTTCGCGACGCGCTGGTTTTCATGCACCGCGAGCTGCACGATGCGGCCGCCGACCGGCGACGCGACATGCACGACGTCCGCGTCGATCGACGCGTCGTCGGTGGACGGGTAGGCAGTCGTGCGGTGATACGCATACGCGAGCGCCGCGATGCCGAGCGCGATGATCGCGAATGCGATCACGCGGCCTTTGATGGAGGGGCGGGCGGTGCCGGCGGCTTTCATGCGAACGGTCCCGTACCGGTGAGCCAGACGATCACGGCGACCACGAGCCCGATCGCGGTGCAGACGGCAAGCTGGTAGGGCACCGTGGCGGCCCAGCCGGTCGCGACGAACACGCGGTGCGCGACGATCGCGCCGACGACGCCGACGATCGCACTGACGAGCCAAAGCGGGAAATACGCGCCGAACAGGACGTACGACGGTGCGCCGCGCGATGCGCAGCCCGCGAGCGGCAGGGCAGGCGCGAGGACGGCGGCGACGCGCAAGGGCGCGCGCGGCGTTGTTTTTCTCATGGTGTGACGAGCTCGACGTTGGGGGTGGATGCCGGGCGCGGCGCAATGCGGATCGTCGCCGCGACGACGATTCCGGGATACGGAGCCGATAATAAATCAGTGCGATGCGGATCGCCAGCCATCCTCCCGGTACCCCGTGGGGGGGCGTTGCCGGTCGGGGGGCGAGTCCACATGTCCGGTATCGCGTTTCGGCAACCGGGACCGGATCGCCGCGATTCTGCCAGTGCCGGCTCGCGTAGGGTTGCTAACGGACTGTAAAGGATCGTCAGACGAACGAAGGGTCGCTGAATTTGCCGTGTCGGCAGCGCGGAATCGGTGCGGAAACAGGCGATTGCAGCTCGGACGCACGGGAATTCAGTCGGTTCCGGTTTGGGGAGGTCGGGGGGCGATGTTGACGAGCAGGTCGACGGGATTGCGTGCGAAGCGCGGCAGCGCGGCGCGTTTCGCCGATGCATACCTGCAGCGGGCGTGCGGCCCGAGTCGTTGGCGAAGGCGACGACGCGCAGCGCCATCGGCGCCGCATGGCGGCGCGCAGCGCCTGCGGGCAAGACGCGGTCGTTCGCGTCGATCGTCTTGCAGGCCGTGTCGACGTGGCCGGCCTGGATGTGCAAGCGCAGCATATGCTGCATGTCGCGAACGGGGCGCTTCAGGCAATCGTCGATCGCGCTCGCTTCGGGTCGCCTGATGCAGCAGCAGTCGAATGCTGCGGCGAACGGGACCGAAGCCAGGCCGGCGACCGGTCGTCGCAGCCGCGATCTGTGTACCATCGTACGGATGGCGCGACGCGCGGCACGAACCGTCACGGTCTCGTGCGACACGCGGCGCGGAAGCGGTAAAGCGGTATCGCAACGAAGGTGAACGTTCCATGCGAAGTTTCTTTGTCCGGTTCATTGCAATCGGCGTGCTGTTCCATCTGTACGTCGGGATGCGGATCATTCCCGATGCGTTCGCGTCGCCGGTCGCGCGCACGATCGCGGCGCTCGTGCTGGCGAGCTTCGTCGTGCTGATCCCGGTCGGCATGTTCTCGCGCCGCTTCGACGAAGGCTGGGCCGCGACGCTGGCCGGCTGGGCCGGCTCGCTCGTGATGGGCTTCTTCTCGTCGCTGCTCCTGCTGACGTTCCTCCGCGAATTCGTGCTGCTCGCCGTGTTCGGCTGGCGGCATCTCGGGCACGACGGCGCGTGGCCCGGCGTGGCGACCGACACGGCGCTCGGCGTGCTGGCCGGTGCGGTGTTCGTCACCGTGGTCGGGTTCGTCGGCGCGCGCCGCACGGCGGCGGTCAAGCGCGTGTCGATCCCGGTTGCGGGGCTGCCGGCCGGGCTCGACGGGCTGACGATCGTGCAGCTGTCCGACATCCACGTCGGGCCGACGATCAAGCGGCCCTATGTCGAACGGATCGTGCGCGCGGTCAATGCGCTCGATGCCGACCTCGTCGTCGTGACGGGCGACGTGGTCGACGGCTCGGTCAAGCGCCTGCGCGAGCACACGGCGCCGCTCGGCCGCATGCAGTCGCGGCACGGCAGCTTCCTGGTGACGGGCAACCACGAGTATTACGCGGGCGCGCATGCGTGGATCGACGAATTCCGCCGCATTGGGCTGACGGTGCTGCTCAACGAGCACGTGCTGATCGAGCGTGACGGCGCGCGCGCGGTGCTCGCGGGTGTAACCGATTTCACGGCGGGCGGGTTCGATCCCGCCCATCGCAGCGACCCCGCGCAGGCGCTGGCGGGCGCGCCGCACGATGTCGGCACGAAGATCCTGCTCGCGCACCAGCCGCGTAGCGCGGAGGCGGCGAACCGCGCCGGTTTTACCGTGCAGTTGTCGGGGCACACGCACGGCGGCCAGTTCCTGCCGTGGCCGCCGTTCGTGCGGTTGCAGCAGCCGGTGATCGGCGGGCTGAGCCGCTTCGGCGATCTGTGGCTCTATACGAGCCGCGGCACCGGATACTGGGGGCCACCGAACCGCTTCGGCGTGCCGTCGGAGATCACGCTGATCCGGCTGACGCGGGGCGGGTAGGGCACGTTTCCACGTCGGGATAAGCTCATTCGTGGGGCCGGTGCGAGCCATTCATCAACGGGCACCGGCCCTGGCCAGCGGCCGTCACTCGATGCGGGCGATGTCGTCGAAGTCGAAGCGCGGGCTGCGCGGGAACAGGCCGGCCGGATCGCCGTAGCCGAGATTCACGAGGAAGTTGCTCCTGATCGCGGTGCCCGCGAAGAACGCGGCATCGACCTTCGCGCCGTCGAAGCCGGACATCGGGCCCGCGTCGAGGCCGAGTGCGCGCGCGGCCAGGATCAGGTAGGCGCCTTGCAGCGACGAATTGCGGAACGCGGTGGCCTCGATCAGCGCATCGTTGCCGGCGAACCAGCTGCGTGCGTCGGCGTGCGGGAACAGGCGCGGCAGGTGCTCGTGGAATGCCATGTCCATGCCGACGATCACGGTGACGGGCGCGGCCATCGTCTTCGCGAGATTGCCTGCGGACAGCGCGGGCTTCAGGCGTGCCTTCGCTTCGGGCGACTTGACGAACACGAAGCGCGCGGGGCTCGCGTTCGCCGACGTCGGCCCGAATTTCGCCAGGTCGATCAGCCGGTGCAGCAGCGCGTCGTCGACGGGTTTGTCCTGCCACGCGTTGTGCGTGCGCGCGGTGAGAAACAGTTGATCGAGGGCGGCGTCGGACAGCGTCGTCATGATGGGATCCGGAAAGCAAGCGGCCGGATCGCGCCGGCCGGCAGGGCGGAGGAGGGAACGCGGCACCCGTCGGCAAGGCGGGCCGCGACACGCCGCGATGATAGCGTGATGCGCGAACGCGCATCGCAGGGCGCGGGGCGCGGCGGTTTCCTTCCATCCGCGAATGACAGCGCATGGCGGTGCGCGACGCCGTTGGCTAGTATGCAGGCATGCACTGTTCGCTCCGTTCCTTTCGACATGTCGACGCCCGATCTCTTCGCTGACACGCCCGCCCCCGACGTGGACTGGTATCCGAACTGGCTGGCGCCGCCCGACGCCGATCGCGCGCTGGCCGCACTGATCGGCGAGGTCGCGTGGCAGCAGGACACGATCCGCACGCCGCGCGGACGCATTCCGTTGCCGCGGCTCACCGCCTGGCAGGGCGAGGCGGATGCCGTCTACGTGTATTCGGGGATCCGCAACGTGCCGGCGCCGTGGACGCCGGCCGTGCTCGACCTGAAGCGCGCGGTCGAGGCGACGTGCGGCGCGCATTTCAACAGCGTGCTGCTCAATCGCTACCGCAACGGGCAGGACAGCCTCGGCTGGCATGCGGACAACGAGCCCGAGCTGGGCGACGCGCCGGTGATCGCGTCGGTGAGCCTCGGCGCGATGCGCGTGTTCGACCTGCGCCATCGCAAGACCGGCGTCACGCATGCGTATCGCCTCGGGCATGGCAGCCTGCTCGTGATGCGCGGGCGCACGCAGGCCGAATGGCAGCATCGCGTGCCGAAGGCGCCGGGCGTGCAGGGCGAGCGCGTGAACCTGACGTTCCGGCGCGTGATGCCGGCCGATACGGGCCGGTAGCAACCGTCGTCGCGAGGTGCCCGGAGCGTCGGGCGATTCGCGCCCCGTTTTTGCGACTCATGGGCGATCGATGCAGGCAAGCGGTCGAATGTGCGGCACGTTGCCGCACGAACGCTGATCCGTGCGCCTTGAACCGGCGCTGAGCCCCGTCCCATAAGGGTTTCATGAAAATTTCATCGACCGCCCGGTACCGATAGATGAGTGAAACCTCTGATGGTGCGTCGCAACAATCATTGACTAGACTGTCGAATGGCAAAAGCGCGTCGCATCCCGACGCGATCCTTTCGACATGCCCCACGCGTCGCCGATGCGGTGCGCAAGGGGGCAGGAGCAAAACGCGTGACCGTATTCGACCCTTCCTTCGAACCCTCGCTGCACGTCTTTGAACAAGACGGCGGATGGCAATGGGCGCTGACGGTGAGGCGGGCGACCGGCGTCGGCGTGAAAGTCGTTGCGTTCAGCCGGGAAGGCTTTCGCGGCGAAGCCGAGGCCTATGCCGCCGGCCAGCTTGCCCGCGCCGAGTATGACGACGCCGTGACGGCCTGACGCCGTCGCGTCGATCCCGCCCGAGGATCGCCCTCATCGTTCACCGCCCGCCGCCGGGTGGTTTTTTCCCGATCGTTTTCAGTTTTCAGTCCGCCCGTCGCGCGGCAGCGCGTGCCGCGTGTGCGTGCACCTGCGCGTCTGTCCGCCCGGGCCGGTCGCGCCCAAATGGTCCGTACCATTCGACACGTGTGTGCCATACGTCGCGCTTAACGTCCTCGCACGGCGTCCGTCGCGCCGGCGATGCGGTCTTGCGCCGCGGTTCGAACGTCGGACGCCGGACGACGACCTCTCGACAAGAATGCAGGTCATGTGCGACGACAGAACCGACTACAACCGCCATGCGCGCGGCGGATCGCGCACGGCGCGGGCGCCGGAACGGGGATTCACGCTGATCGAGGTGCTGATCGCGCTGGCGATCGTCGCGGTAGCGCTGGGCGCGGTGATGCGTGCGATCGGCGCGCTCGCGTCGGATACCGACATGGCGCGCATGCGCCTGCTCGCGTTGTGGAGCGCCGACAATGCGCTGGGCGAGATCCGCATCGCGTCCACCTGGCCGTCCGTCGGCACGAACACGTTTGCGTGTCCGCAGGGCCGCTACCGGTTCGTGTGTCGCCAGTCGGTGGCCGCGTTGCCGAGCCCGCTGGTGCGGCGCGTGACGGTGAGCGTGTATCCGTCCGCGTCGAGCCGCAACGTGCTCGCCGAAGTCGTCACGGTGATCCAGAATGAAGCGCGCCGCTGAACCGCGCGCGGCGGCGCGTGCCCGAGGCTTCACGCTGATCGAAATGCTGGTCGCGATCGCGCTGCTCGCCGTGATCGCGCTGCTGTCGTGGCGCGGCCTCGATGCGACGATCCGCGGCCGCGACGATATCGCGTCGAATCTGGCGCAAACGCGTCTGCTCGGCCGTTACTTCTCTCAACTGCAGTTCGACCTCACGAACCTCGTGACGGCCGACGAAGTGTTCGGGCCGCCGCTGCGCATCCACCCGGGTGAACTCGTGATGGTGCGCCATCTCGGCGTCGGCAGCGGGCCGACGCAGATGCAGGTCGTGCGCTACCAGCTCGACGGGCGCGCACTCGTGCGCAGCGCGTCGCAGCCGCTCGCGTCGCTCGCCGAAGTCGACGACGCGCTGCATCACATGGATGCATTCGCGCGCGTGGTGGTCAGCAATGATGCGCGCTCGATGCAGCTTTCCGTGTGGATTCCGCCCGGCGGATGGACGACGAGCCAGGCCGCCATCGAACAGTCCTATGCGCAGTTTCTCGCGCAGCACGGGATCAGCAACTCGACGTCGATCGGCGCGCCGGTGCCGCGCGGGGTCCGCTTCTCGGTGACGATGGGCGCGCCGGCCGTCGAATACGTGCGGACGATCCCGATCGGCCAGTGAACGCAAGATGCTGTCCAGCGCACGCGGCCAGGCCCCGAAAGCCGTTCCGTCCCCCGGGCAAAATGGTCCGTAACTTTCGTCATACGTCTGTTATTGGCCGTCCGTTAGTCTCGTCACGAGCATGACCGCCGCGACCGGTTCCATTGACCGGTTCAGCGGCGGCATCGGCAAACGGGAAGGGGGTGAACGTGACGGTCGAGCACCGGCATGATGCACACGCGGGCGCGTCGGGACACGACGCGCGCGGGCAACGGCAATCGGCGGCGATTCTGGGCCGCGCACAACAGTGGCACGGCGCCGGTCGCTTCGTCGACGCGGCACGGGAATATCTCGCGGTGCTCGCGAAGGAACCCGATCATCCGCAGGCGCTGCATCTGTACGGCGTGCTGCAATTCCAGTGCGGCGCGGCCGATCAGGCCGAAGCGCTGCTGCGCCAGTCGATCGCGATCGAACCGGACGTGCGCGCGCTGTCGGACCTCGGTGCGATCGTCGGCGAACGCGGCCGCATCGACGAGGCGCTCGGCCATTTCGCGACCGCGCTGCAAGCGGCACCCGACGATGTGCAGACGCTCGTGCGTCGTGGCAACACGTTGATCGGCCTGCACCGCTACGACGACGCGCTTGCGTCGTTCGACCGTGCGCTCGCGGTGTCGCCGCTCGTGCTCGACGCGCTCTGCAATCGTGGTGGCGCGCTGCGCGCGCTCGGCCGCTTCGACGATGCGCTCGACACATACGACCGCGCACTGATGGTCGATCCGCATTCGTTCGAGTCGTGGTTCAACCGCGGACTGGTGCTCCGCGCGTTGCGGCGTGCGGCCGATGCACTGCATTGCTTCGATCGTGCGAACGCGATCCGGCCGGGTGTCGCCGCGATCATGGCCGAGCGTGGCCGCACGCTCGCCGAACTCGACCGTCCCAACGAAGCGCTGGCCGCGTTCAACGAGGCGATTGCGGCCGATCCCGCGCGGCTCGACGTACTCTGCGACAGCGCGGCCGTGCTCGAGCGGCTCGGCCGCGCAGACGAAGCGCTCGAGCGTTGCGAACGGGCGCTGGCGCTCGATCCGGATCATGTCCGCACGCTCGCGAGCCGCGGTAATGCGCTGCTGGCGCTCGAACGTCACGACGACGCGCTCGATAGCTACGAACGGGCGCTCGCCATCGATCCGCGCTCGCCCGACACGCTGTGCAATCGCGGTACCGTGCTGCGCGACCAGCAGCGCTTCGACGCAGCGCTTGCCAGCTACGACGCGGCGCTGGCGCTCGACGCGCGTTTCGCCGAAGCGTGGACGAACCGCGGCAACGTGTTGCAGGACCTGCACCGATACGACGAAGCGATTGCGTCTCTCGATCGCGCGCTCGCGCTGCGTCCCGATCTCGCGGCGAGCTGGCTGGCCCGCGGCAACCTGTTTGCCGGGATGGGGAGGGTGGACGACGCATTCAGCGCCTACGATCGCGCGCTCGCGTTGCAACCCGACTTCACCGCCGCGCATTGCGCACGTGCCGCGCTGCACCTGACGGAAGGCGATTTCGCACGCGGCTGGCGCGGGTACGAATGGCGGCTGCGCGATACGTCGCTCGCGCAGCATGCGCGACCGTTCGTGCAGCCGGTGTGGCGCGGCGACGAACCGCTCGACGGCAAGACGATCCTGATCCATGCGGAACCGGGCATCGACGACACGCTGCAGTTCTGCCGCTATATCCCGCTCGTCGCCGCGCGGGGCGCACGCGTGGTGCTCGAGGTGCAGCCGTCGTTGCGCGCGCTGATGGCGTCGCTCACCGGCGTGGCCCACGTGATCGCGCGTGGCGAGCCGCTGCCGGCCTTCGACTGCCATGTGCCGCTGCCGAGCCTGCCGCATGCGTTTCGCACCGACATGGACACCATTCCGCGCACCGCCGCGTACCTGCATGCGGATCCGCAGCGCACGCGCCAGTGGGACACGCTGCTCGGTGTACGGCGCAGGCCGCGTATCGGACTCGCGTGGGCGAGCGAAGCGGCACGACGACACGACGCCGGCCGGTCGATCGATTTCGCGAGCCTCGCGCCGCTGTTCGATCTCGACGTCGACTGGATCAGCCTGCAGAAACCGGTGCATGAGCGCGACGCCGCGCGGCTGGCGGATGTGCCGGTCTGCCGCGTCGACGACGAAATCGGCGATTTCGCAGACAGGGCTGCATTGATCGGCGCGCTGGATCTCGTGATCGCGACCGATTCCGCGGTCGCGCATCTGGCGGGCGCGCTGGGGGCGCGCGTCTGGGTGCTGCTGCCCGACCCGCCGGCGTGGCGCTGGATGCGCACGCGTGACGACAGCCCGTGGTATCCGTCCGCGCGGCTGTTTCGCCAGCCGGCACCCGGCAACTGGGCCGATGCGATCGACGCGGTGCGCGCCGCGCTCGAACCGATGACACGTTAGACACGATACGCGATACGAACAGTGACAGTGGGGGCCACACGATGACACCGAACGGGGAAGGGATGACATTGGCGAGCGCGCAGGTCGCGCCGGATCGCCGCCCACCCGACACCATGCAGCTCGAGCGGCTGCTCGTGCGCGCGCGCAAGGCGCATCACGAGGGCGCGCTGCAGCATGCGGAGAACGCCTACGCTGAACTGCTGGCGCTCGATCCCGAGCATCCGGAGGCGCTGCACCTGCTCGGCGCGGTGCGTTTCCAGCAGGGGCGGCTCGACGATGCCGAGCCGCTGATGCGGCGCTCGGTCGAGCGCCAGCCGGTGCCGCTGGCGCTCGCGAACTACTCGGCCGTGCTGGCCGGTCTCGGACGCGAGCACGATGCGCTGGCGCGGCTCGACGAGGCGCTCGCGATCAATCCCGTCCATCAGCGCGTGCTGTTTCAGCGAGCCGGGCTGCTCGCGCAACTCGCGCGGTACGACGAAGCGTGCGCGGTCTACGATCGCCTGCTCGAACTGACGCCCGGTTTCGCCGACGGCTACGTGAAACGCAGCGACATGCTGCGCGCGCTCGGCCGCTTCGAAGGCGCGCTCGCCGATTGCGATCGCGCGATCGCGCTTGCCGGCCGCACGTTCGACGCAATGCGCGCGCGCGGGCTCGCACTGCGTGAGCTCGGCCGCTTCCGCGACGCGGCGGACAGCTATGGTCACGCGCTGGCACTGCGGCCAGGCAGTGCCGACGCGCTATTTCTGCGTGGCGTCGCGTATCTCGACCTGCATGACCCCGAGCACGCGCTGGCGGATTTCAATGCGGCGATTGCGGCGAGCCCGACGTTCGTCGATGCGATCTTCAACAGCTCGATCGCGCTCGAACAGCTCGGCCGGCACGACGAGGCGCTGATGCGTTGCGACCGCGCGCTCGCGATCGACCCGCGCCATGCGCGCTCGCTCGCCAATCGCGGCAATGCGGCGAGCCACCTGGGCCGCTTCGCGGAGGCGGTCGACAGCTATGCGCGAGCACTCGAGGTCGAGCCAGGCAGCACGGGCGTGCTGTGCAACTACGCGAGCGCGCTGATACAGGTGGCCCGTCACGACGATGCGCACGCCATGTGCGACCGCGCGCTGGCGATCGATCCGCACTATGCGCCCGCATCGTTCACGCGTGCACGCGTCCGGCTCGAAACGCATCGCTACGACGACGCGCTCGACGACCTCGCACGTGTGATCGCCGCGACGCCGCGCGACAAGCTCGCGCACTTTCATCGCGGCAGTGCATTGCGCGCGCTGCGGCGGCACGAGGATGCGCTGCGCGCGTATGCGGAAGCGATCGACATCGATCCAGACTATGCGCACGCGCACTGCATGCGTTCGTTCCTGTGCCTGTCGATCGGCGATTTCGAGGCCGGCTGGGCCGAATACGAATGGCGCTGGCGCGACAGCCAGCTCGACGGCAGCCGGCGCGACTTCGCGCAGCCGCGCTGGACGCACGGGATGCCGCTCGGCGGGCAGACGATCCTGTTGTATCCGGAGCAGGGGCTCGGCGACACGCTGCAGTTCTGCCGCTACGTGCCGCTCGTGAAGGCGCTCGGCGCGCGTGTCGTGGTCGAGGCGCCCGTCGAACTGAAGGCGCTGTTCGCCACGCTTGACGGTGTCGACGTGCTCGTCGCGCGCGGCGACCCGCTGCCGCCGTTCGACCTGCATTGCCCTTTGCTGAGTCTGCCACTCGAATTCCGCACCGACCTGTCGTCGATCCCCGCGCATGTGCCGTACCTGCGCGCCGATCCGGTGCGGGTCGAGCACTGGCGCGCGCGTCTGGGCGCGAGTGACCGGCCGCGCATCGGTCTCGTCTGGTCAGGCAATCCGCTGCACCTGAACGACCGCAATCGCTCGATCACGCTCGCCGACCTGTTGCCGCTGCTCGACGACCGCTACGAATGGATCAGCTTGCAGAAGGTGGTCCGCGACGAAGACCGTCCGGCGCTCGATGCGAGCCCGATCCGCTTCGTCGGCGACGCGCTGACGGATTTCGCGGCAACGGCCGCGTTGACCGAGGCAATGGATGCGGTGATCAGCGTCGATACGTCGGTCGCGCACCTGGCCGGCGCGCTCGGCCGGCCGCTCGCGGTGATGCTGCCGCATACGCCCGATTTCCGCTGGCTGCTCGATCGCGACGACAGCCCGTGGTATCCCGGCGCGCGCCTGTTCCGGCAGCCGGAAGGCGGGCAGTGGGCGCCGGTCGTCGAGCGAATCCGCGAGGCGTTGCCGGCGCTGGTGACGGGAGCGTCGCGATGAGCATGGCGCAGGCACCGGCGTTCGGCGCGGGTGTCGTGCCGCTGCGCGCCGCGGTCGACGACGCGCTGCGCAACGCGCGCCTGAAACTCGAGCAACACGACTTCGCCGGGGCGGGGCGGCTCTACGAGGGCGTGCTGGCGATGATGCCCGACCACGTCGAGGCGTTGCATCTGCTCGGGTGCGCGCATCTTCTGCGCGGTGAGCCCGCGCGTGCGGAGCCGCTGATTGCGCGTTCTATGCAGCTTGGACTGAACCAGCCGTGGAACTTCGCGAATCATGCCGCGGCGTTGACCGGCGCGGGCCGTCATCGTGAAGCGCTTGACGCCGCCGCACAGGCGCTCGCGCGCGATTCCGGCCATGCGCCGGCGTATGCGGCGCGCGGCGACGCGCTGCATGCGCTCGGCCGGCATGGTGAAGCGGTTGGCGCCTACGACCTTGCGCTGACGCGCGAGCCGGGACGCGCGGTGTCGTGGGTCCGGCGCGGCGAAGCATTGCGCGCGATCGGCCGGCCCGCCGATGCATTGATCAGCATCGAGCGCGCGCTGCGCATCGATCCGGACGACCCGGCCGCGCTCGCTGAACGCGGCCATGCCTTGCGTGCGCTCGGCCGCGGCGACGAGGCGCTGCATTGCTTTCAGCTCGCGATGGTGGTGCGCGGCAAGACACCTGATCTCGTCTATGCGTGCGGCTATACGCTGATCGAACTGGGGCGTCCGGCCGAAGCGCTGGCGTGTCTGGACGAAGCGCTCACGCGGATGCCGGACGACATGCAACTGCTGTTCGTGAGTTGTGTCGCGCTCGACCTGCTGCATTTGCGCGACGAACTGCTGAAGCGCAGCGACCGGCTGCTGGCGCGCGACCGCGACAACGTCGGCGCGTGGGTCGGCCGCGGCAACGCGCTGCTCGGGCTGCGGCTGCACGAGGAAGCCGCGCACGCATACGGCGAAGCCCTCGCGCGCGCGCCAGCGGATTTCGATGCGCTGCGCAACCGGGCCGGCGCGCTGCGGGCGTTCGGTGCGTTCGACGAGGCGCTCGCGCATTACGATCGTGCGCTCGAAGCACGCGGTCCACATGCGGAAGTGCTGTGCAATCGCGCGATCGCGCTGCAACTGCTCGGCCGCTACGACGATGCGCTCGCGAGCTACGCGGCGGCCGCCGGTGCGCCGGGCCGCACGGCGCAGGAGATCTATACGCGCGCGGTCGCCCGGCAGCAACTTGGCGACCATGAAGCCGCGCTGGTCGATTTCGCGCTGGCGTGCGGGCGCGACCCGAATCACGGCGTCGCGCGCCGGTCCGAGGCGTTTTGCCGCCTGGTGCTGGGCGACTTCGACGCCGGCTGGCGGCAGCATGAAGCGCGCTGGGATGCTGCCGACGTGACGCTGCATCGGCGTCATGCGGACCGTCCGCAATGGACGGGCGACGAGCCGCTCGCGGGCCGCACGCTGCTGCTGCATGCGGAGCAAGGCTTCGGCGACACGCTGCAATTCTGCCGCTACGCGAGCCTCGCGCACGCGCGCGGCGCGACCGTGCTGATCGACGCGCCGGCGCCATTGGCCGAGCTGCTGGGCACGCTGCGCGGTGTGAGCCGCGTCGTCGCCGACGGGCAGCCGGCACCGACGTTCGATTTCCATTGCCCGATGATGAGCCTGCCGTTCGCGTTCCGGACGACGCTGGATACGGTGCCGTCCGACGTGCCGTACCTGCATGCCGACCCGCAACGGCGTGCCGCATGGATCGAACGGCTCGACACGGTCGCCTGGCCGCAACGATTGCGCGTGGGGCTCGCGTGGTCGGGCAATCCGAATCATGCGAACGACGAAAACCGGTCGATGACGTTCGCCGCGCTCGCGCCGCTCGTCGCGCTCGATGCGACGTTCGTCAGTCTGCAGGTAGGCGTACGCCCGCGCGACGCCGACGCATTCGCGACGAGCGGCGTGCTGTCGTTCGAGGCCGAGCTGAAGGATTTCGCGGAAACGGCCGCGCTCGTCGACACGCTGGATCTGGTGATCGCGGTCGATACGTCGGTCGTGCACCTGGCCGGCGCGCTCGGGCGCCCCGTGTGGGTGATGCTGCCGCGCGTACCGGATTGGCGCTGGCTGCTCGAGCGCGACGACAGCCCGTGGTACCCGAGCGCGACACTGTTCCGGCAGGGGCTGCCCGGCGACTGGCCGGCGCTGGTTGGGCGTGTGACGGAGGCCCTCGCGGCCCGCATCCACGCGCACCGCGCAACCGCGTGACCGGCCGACTGTGACAAAAGCTACGGACCTTTCGCACGCGGCCCGAATGGTCCGTAACACCCGCCACGCCGCTGCCATCGGGCCTTCGTATGTTCTTGGGATTCCAGTGGCCGGGTTCGAACCCGGTTGCAACGACCCAGCGCGAAATCGGATCGGTGCCGCTTTCGGCGCGACCGTCGTCAAGCGCAATTTCATAGGATTCGGGGTGAAGAATGGCAGCACGCGCACGCACGGCACGACAACCTGACGCGACGGGCTCGCGCCCGGTCCTGAAATCGGAACTGCGGCCGCTGGTCCGGGCCGTGGCCTTGATGCTGCTGGCGGGCGCGTCCGCGCACGTGCACGCGGCCGGCATCATGAACCTCGGCGCGGCGGCCGCGCGTGCATCGGGCGGCGGCGCGGGCGGCGCCGGTGGCGCGCCGGGCATGCCGAATCTGGGCGTGTCGGCACAGCAGGCGCTGCAGGCGAGTCAGCCGTCGATCCGCAACCTCGGGTATGCCGCGCACGCGATCGCCGCGCAGATTGCCGCGCAGCAGAATGCTGCTGCTGCGGCGGCGAAGCTGCCTTCGACCGTGCCGAACGGGCTGACGCCGGGCGGGCTGCAGGTGGCGGCCGGTGCGTCGAGCGATACGAACAATCCGGTGCTGTGGTTCAACGCGAATGCGCCGACGCAGAACGTCGACGGCAGCGGACACGTGAACGTCGACGTCAAGCAGACCGGGCAGAACGCGGTGCTGACCTGGGAGACGATGAACGTCGGCCGGCAGACGACGCTGAACTTCGACCAGTCGGCCGGCACGCAGACGAACGGCGCGAACAACTGGGCCGTGCTGAACCGGATCAACGATCCGAGCGGCAAGCCGAGCCAGATTCTCGGGAACATCACCGCGCAGGGCGCGGTGTATGTGATCAACCGGAATGGGGTGTTGTTTGGTGCAGGGTCGCAGGTCAACGTGCATTCGCTCGTGGCTTCATCGCTGAACCTGCTCGATATGAAAAACCAGCTCGTGCCGACGCCTGCGGGCATTGTGGCGAGCAATCAGCAGTTTTTGAGCTTGCCTGCGGGGACGACGGGCGGGCTGGCTTATCCGGAGTCGGGGAGTTCGAGCGGGGTGGCCGGGTCGGGGGGCACGCTGAACGAGGTACTGGGGCTGGGTAATCAGGTGACGTTGATCGGCACGTACCAGGCGCCGGGTGACGTGACCGTCGAGCAAGGCGCGTCGATCACGACGCATACCAATGGTACGGCGAGCGATGGCGGTTTCGTGCTCGTTGCCGCGCCGAATGTCACGAATGCGGGCAGTATCTCGGCGACGTCGGGGCAGGTCGTGCTCGCGGCAGGGGTGGGGGTGAGTCTGCGGCCCAACGGAGCCGGAGCGTCGGGCAATCCGCAAGTCCTGCTGCCGGCGCTGAGCGGGCAGATCGTGACGGTCGATCCGGCCACGGGGAAGTCGATCGATATAACGCCGGCCGGCACACTGACGAACACGGGCATCGTGCAAGCTGCGCGTGGCAACGTGAATCTGCTCGGCAGCCGCGTCGCGCAGAACGGTGTAGTGGGCGTGACGACGAGCGTGAATACGCCAGGCACGATCACGCTCTCGACGGCGGACGAGTATGCGTCGAACACTCCGCTGGGTACGCCGTATCCGAATCAGGTCCTGAGCGGAGCCGACAATACAAACCGTGCCGGCCTGCTGAGCTTCGGACCCGGTTCGGTCACGACGGTACTGCCCGACAACAACGGCCAGACCGCGACGTCCACGCCGGGTACGACCTTCACGCCGGGCGGCATCACGATGACGGCCGGTTCCGTCTGGTTCCAGGGCGGCTCGCTGATCGAGGCACCGGGCTCGAACGTATCGGTGACGGCCTATGCGCCGTCGATCGTGGTGAACAAGGTGCCGGGCCAGACGGCGGTGCCCGGCCGGATCTATCTGGACGACGGCGCGACGATCGACGTATCGGGGCTGGCGGACGTGCAGGTGCCGATCGCGCAGACGCTCGTGACGGTCGACCGCATTGGCCAGAACGAACTCGCTGATTCACCACTGCTGCGCAACAGCTTCCTGTTCGGACTGAAAGGCGTCGTCGTCGACAGCACGCTGACGGGCACGCGCAGCGACGGCGTTCAGTGGGTCGGCAGCCCGATCCTGAACCTGTCGGGTTACGTGAACCTGATTCCGCGTACCGTCGACCAGTTGCTGACCAATGGCGGTACGATCACGCTGTCCGGCAACGAGGTGATGACCGCGGCAGGTTCGTCGATGAACCTGAACGGCGGGTATGTGCATTACAACGGCGGGATGGTCAACACGACGCGGCTCGTCGATGCCAACGGCGCGATCGTGCCGATCGGGCAGGCGAGCCCTTACGACAACTATGTCGGCATCGCCGGGCAGTTCATCGAAAGCCATCCGCGCTGGGGCGTGACGAAATCCTGGTACAACCCGCTACTGACGAGCGGCACCTACCAGTCCGACTACATCGTCGGCGGCAATGCGGGCACGCTCGACCTGTTCGCGTCGCAGGCGCTGGTGCTCGACGGCGACATCAGCGCGCAGTCGTTCGGCGGCGCGAAGCAGATGCAGGGCAACAGCCTGCCGTCCGGCGGCACGTTCAACCTCGGTGCCGATCCGAAGCTGGCCGGCGGCGCGCTGGCAGGGATGACGTGGAACACCGTGGCCAACACGACGGTCACGATCAACGGTATCTCGGGCACCGCGATCCTGCAGGACAATGCACCGCAACTCGGCGTGCTGATGCCGGGCTTCTCGATCGATACGCCGATCGACAAGACCGCGTCCCAGTCGATGGCCGTCAATGATCCGAACAACCTGCTGACGACGCAGGTCGTGCCCGTTGCGAAGCTGAACAACGGCGGTTTCGCGAACCTGAACGTGACCGAGGACAAGGACGCCGGCAAGGGCATCGTGGTCGCACAGGGCACGCAATTGAACCTGCAGCCGGGTGGATCAATTTCGCTCAGCAGCACGGCGGTTGGCGCGGCCGTGAATGTCGCGGGACGGCTGTCCGCGCCGTCCGGATCGATTTCGATCACGAGCGGCGGCAATGTGGTTGTCGGGCCGCAGGGTGTGCTCAGTGCGGCCGGACAGTGGGTGAACAACGATGTGCTGGCTGCCCCGGGCACGACTCCCGGCAACAGCCAGTTCATCAACGGCGGCAGCATTTCGCTGTCGGCGACGCAGCAGGGATCGGTCGTCGTGAACGGCAGCAACGTGGATACGACGGGGTCGATTCTGTTGCGACCGGGAAGTGTGCTCGACGTATCGAGCGGCGGCGAAATGCTCGCGAACGGCCAGCTGCTGATGCAGAACGGCGTGCCGGCCGGGCGCGGGGGCAACGTTGCATTGCAGACCTACGCCGCATCGCAGGCGACGCAGCAGTTCGGTCATACGCGCGACAGCGGTTCGCCCCTGCCCTCGACGCAACCGACCGCGGGCACGATCGCGATGGGCGGCACGATCCTGAGCGAAGGCTTTTCGGGAGGAGGCACGTTGACGCTGGAGGCGCTCGGCTTCCGGATCGGTGGTGACCGGACGGCAGCGTCGCCATGGGACGTATATCTGCCCGAGAACTTCTTCGCGCAACAGGGCTTCGGCAAGTACGTGCTGAACGCGTACTACGATTCGACCATCGCACCCGGCGCGGAAGTCGCACTGACTCAGTTGAACCGCATTCCGGATGCACTGGCGCTCCAGCGGACAAACTCGGGCACGAATCTGTCGGCCGGCGGCCTGACGACAATCGGTCAACTCGACACGTATCACCGGCAGCCGACGAACCTCGTGTTGACGGGGGGGAATTACGTGGTGTGGCAAGGCACGCCAGACAGCCCGCCGCCGTCGTATCCGGGTGTGGCTGGCGCGGTCACGCTGTCGTCCGGCGCATCGATCAACGCCGATGCCGGTGCGAGCGTTGTTCTCGCATCGCCCACGCAGGTCACGGTGCTCGGTTCGGTGGTCGCGCCGGGCGGGTCGATCTTGCTGAGTGCCGATACCGGAACCCAGAACGTTCAGCAGGGGCAATTCAATGTCTTCACGCCGAGCAACAGCCGGTCCGTCTGGCTCGGCTCCGATGCGACACTCGATGTTTCTGGCGTCGCCCTCGCCAATCCGCTTGCGGCGCCTGTGAAGATGGGAGGAACGACGGTCTTGCCGAAGGCGGGGAAGGTTCTGCCGGGCGGTTCGGTGGCGCTGTCGAGCGATTCGGGTTACGTAGTCGCGCAAGCCGGTTCGAAGATCGACGTATCGGGCGCATCGGCGAGCTTCGACCGGTTGCAGGCGAACGGTACGTATGCAGCCCAGCCGGTATGGAGCGATGCCGGGTCGATCACGTTGTCGGCCGCCTATGGACTGTTTGCGGACGGGACGCTGGCCGGCTACGGTGGTGCCTCACAGGCGCGCGGCGGCACGCTGACGATCCTGCCGCACCAGAACAACACCTCGGCTGGCGCGACGGCGCTCGTCGTGCGGCAAAGCGGGACGCTCGTTCCCGCTGGGCTTGCCGCCGGCCAGGATTTCTCGACCGCGATCGATCCGACCACCGGTCAGCCGATCGGTCAGCCGACGGGCGTGATCCAGTTCGCGGCCGACGGCCTGAACGATTCGGGTATCGCGAACCTGGTGCTGGGCGACAGCACGCCGTCCGCGTTTCGGATTCCGGTGCCGCCGGTTGTGTTTGCCGGTGACGTCAACCTGACGTTGCCTGAATCGGTGACGCTGAATACCGGACGAATCGCGGCAATCGGGATGGACCAGCTCTCGACCCTGCTGTCGACACCGGCCCTGCCGGCAGGCGGCGATTCGGTGCTCGTGAACCTGCTCGCCCAACCGCCGGCTCATCCGCTCGGCACGACGGTGACCATTGCCGCGCCTTATGTCGCGCTGGCCGGCCCGGTACAGACTTCGTCGTCTCCCGCGTTTGCACCGGTTGCGACGCTTTCCGACGCGACGCTGAACGTGAACGCGTCGTTCCTCGACCTGCGCAATCAGATCCAGCTCAACAATATCGGTCAGGCGACCCTCGCAAGCAGTGGCGATATCCGACTCGGTTCGACCAGCGTGGCGCAGAGCGGCCCCGCCGGGCTGGTTCCCGGCGTACTGTACACGCCGGGCAACGTGACGTTCAACGCGGCGGACGTTTATCCGGCGACCGGCAGCACGTTCATCGTCGATGCGGTCGGCCCGGTCGATTCGACCACCGGCAAACCCGCGCCGACCACCGTTACGTTCGGCACGACTGGTGCGTCCGGCACGCCGCTGTCGGCGGGCGGCACGCTGCTCGTCGACGCGACGAACATCGTGCAGGGCGGTGCCGTGCGCGCGCCGTCCGGCTCGCTCGTATTCGGCGTCGGCGACCCGACGAACAGCGCGACGCAGAAGCAGTTCGGCAACCTGCCGCTGGTCGCGACCGATTCGGTGACGTTCGCGAACGGCAGCGTGACGTCGGTTTCGAACGGCAGATCGATCATTCCTTACGGCACGACGGTCGATGGCGTCGAATGGCAGTTCAACCCGCTCGCGGGCACGACGGCGCCTGACCTGAGTGCGCCGCCGGCCAAGTACATCGGCGTGAACGGCACTAGCGTCGCACTCGACAAGGGCGCGACGATCGACCTGTCCGGCGGCGGTGACCTGCAGGCCGCCGAATGGGTGCCGGGCACGGGCGGCACGCGCGACGTGCTGTCGCAATACAACGTGAGCTATGCGAACGGCAAGGGTGCAACGGCCGTGCCGGTCAACGCGGGCGCCGGGAATGTCTACGCGATCGTGCCGGGCACGCAAGCGCCGGTGGCCGCCTACGATCCGCTGTTCGCACAGATCCTGCAGCCTGATGTCGCCAGCAACGGGACGCCGACGACCAAGACCGTGACGCTGGGTGTCGGCCAGGCCGGGATGAACGACGCGATCGGCAAGGCCGTGTACCTGTCCGGCGTGCCGGGCCTCGCACCTGGCTATTACACGCTGCTGCCCGGCAAGTACGCGACGCTGCCGGGCGCCTATCGCGTGACGGTATCGGCGACGACCGGCAACGTCGTGCCAGGCGCGTCGCAGGTGCTACCGGACGGCACCGTCGTGGCGGCCGGGTATTTTGCCGATGCGGTGACGGGCGGTCGCAGCGCGACGCCGACGCTCTTCAACGTGCAGTCGGGTGCGACGTGGCAGCAGTACTCGCAATACATGCTGAAGGGGGCGAACGACTTCTTCACGACGCAGGCCGTGAAGCAGGGCAACGTGACGCCGCCGCTGCCGGTGGACGGCGGCCAGCTCGTGCTGGCTGCAACGAAGGCGCTCACGCTCGGTGCGACGCTGAACGCGGCGGCAGGTGTGGGCGGCGCGCCGGCCGAGGTCGACGTCGCGTCTCAGGACATCCAGATCACCGGCAACGGCAGCGCGGCGCTGCCTGGCTATCTGCAGATCGGCGGCGATGCGCTCGATTCGCTGAACGCCGGCAGCCTGCTGATCGGCGGCACGCGCGCCGCGACGACGAAGGGCGTGACGATCACGCCGATCGCGAACAGCGTGGTGGTGTCGAACGATGCCGGCTCGTCGTTGAAGGGCCCCGAGATCCTGCTCGTGACGAAGACCGACGCGAGCGGAATGGATTCGAGCGCGGCGAATGGCTTGCGTGTCGACGCGGGGGCGTCGATCGTGGCCGCCGGCGACTACCCGGCCGCGAAGGACCAGCCGATCACGATCGCAGGCGACGGCGCGCTGCTGCGCGTATCGAACGGCGCGATGGCGTCGCTTACGCGCACCGGCGGCACCGGCACGGGGCTGCTGGCGGTCGGAGCAGGCGCGACGCTGTCGGGCGGCCAGGCGCTGATGCTCGATTCGTCGGGCAACCTGAAGGTCGATCCGAGCGCGGTGCTGTCGGGCAAAGCGATTACCGCGGACGGCTCGGCGATCACGTTCACGAATGCGAGCGGTGCGGCCGCCGCGAACCTGCCGGGCTTCGTGATCGATCCGGCCGGGCTCGCGCAGCTTGCCAACGCGGATCTCGTTTCGCTGCGCAGCTATGGTGCAATGGGTTTCGTCGGCGATGTGAACGCGACGTTCGGCAAGAGCGTCGACCTGAGCGCCGGCACGTTCACGAGCGACGGCGGCCACGTCACGTTGAACGGGCAGCAGATCGCATTCACGAACGAGACGGGCGCACCCACCAGTGCGGGTACGACAGGCAGTGGCACGCTGACGGTCAACGGGAAGGAGATCGACTTCGGCGCAGGCACGAAGACGCTGAGCGGGTTCTCGTCGGTGAACATGACCGCGAGCGGCGGCATCGTGGGGCAAGGCACGGGGACGTTCGATTTCGGTGCATTGCCGGTGACGCTGAATGCCCCGGTGTATCTGGCCGATACGAGTTCCGCGTCGACCGTGAAGACGTCCGGTGTCCTGACGCTGAACGGCGCAGCGGGCACGGCGCTGACGACAACGCCGGTCGGCGGCGCGTGGAAATTCGTGGGCAGCACGCTGGCCGACAACGGCGCGACGATCGCGGCACCAGCCGGCAACGTGAGCCTCGAGGCGACCACCGGCAACCTGACGATCGGCAGCGGTTCGACGGTCAGCGCCGCGGGCGTGTCGAAACAGTTCTTCGACGTGACGCAGTACGCGCCGGCCGGTTCGATCATCCTGACCGCCGATGCAGGGACGGTCGACGTGCAGTCGGGCGCAACGCTTGATTTCTCTGGCGCGAAAGGCGGCGGCGGGGCGGGCAGCCTGACACTGTCTGCGCCGAAGCAGGTCGTGAATCTCAACGGCACGATCAAGGGCGGCGCGACGAACGGCTATGCGGGCGGCTCGCTGTCGCTCGACACGGCCGGGGCGGCCGATCTCGATTCGTTGGCGCAGACGCTCGCATCGAGCGGCGTGAACCAGTCGATTGCGGTTCATACGAAGTCGGGCAACCTGACGCTGTCCGCCGGTAACGCGTTGACCGCGCGCTCGGTGTCGCTGACGGCTGACGGCGGCGCGGGCAATGCGTCGGATACGGCGAACGGCAACGTGAACGTGCTGGGCACGATCGACGCGTCGGGCAAGGCGGGCGGGCAGATCGACCTGTACGGCCGCAGCGGCGTCGATGTGGAGGGCATGCTGCTCGCACGCAGTTCCGACCCGACGCAGCGCGGCGGCAAGGTGAACATCGGCACGAGCGCGGTGTTCGATCCGACAGTGGCGAACCCGTACAACGCGACCTATGGCTACGAGAACATCGATCCGTCGCGTTCGGGGCTGATCCGTGTCGGTGCGAATGCGCTGATCGACGTATCGGGCGGGATGGCCGGCGGGTTGTCGGGCGGCACGGTGAATTTCCGCGCGCCGTTGCTCGCGGATGGCAGCGTTGATGTTCAGCTGCCGAATGCGTTCAACGACGGCAAGGGCATCGTCGGTTCCCGTGCGACGACGCTCGAGGCGTACGCGACGTGGAGCACGACCGATGCGACGTCGGGCGCGCAGCACTTCGACGGCATCGTCGATCCGGCAGGCTGGTACGACAGCAAAGGGCATTTGCTGGCCGGTACGTTCACGGCACAAGGCACCAATCCGCCAACCTTCACGTTTGCGCCGAATGCGAGCGGCGACGGTGGCGGCACGCTGACGAACAACGCGACCGGTGCACAGGTAACGCTGACGGGGAGCCAGTCAGACCTGGCTTCGCTGTACAACGGTGTGGCGTCGATTGGCTTCCCGGGAGCGAGCGGCGCATACTTCGTTCCGACGACTGCGAACGCCGATCATCAGAACTACTACGGCGGACAGATCGTCAAGGCGAGCGACGGCACACTCTCGATGACGCCCGGCACGCTGATGGGATTCATTCAGAGCGGGCTCGGAGCGAATGGGCCGACGCTGCAGGGCTCGACGGCGAACATCGCGAATTTCCGCGTGGCACCCGGTGTCGAATTCGACAATCCGAGCACGGCGATCAACGGCGGCAACATCTCGGTCCTGTCGAACTGGAATCTCGGCGCGGGACTGCCGAACAACAGCGGGACGATCGATCCTTCGTATCGTTATATCGGGACGGTCGCGCCGATGCTGACGTTCCGGGCGACCAACAATTTCGATGCGGAAGCGAGCATTACCGACGGGTTCTTCCAGAACCAGGTGGCGACGATCCTGGGGGCGGCCGGGAATGCCGGCGCGACGGGAACGTATGCCGCTGCGCTGGCGTTGTACAACAATCTGATATCGCTTTACGATCCGGCGTCGATTACCGTGCAATTGACGGATGGTTCGACCCATTCCTTGTCCTCATTCGGCAACAACCCGGCTAGTTCGCTATACGATCCAAATATGGCGCTGAGTGCGCCGCTCGTAAAGCAGACGGCTGATTATTATTCGGATTACCTGGGGTATGCGAATGCGTGGGGGGGATATTACGATCTGTGGGTAAATGGCGCTGGATTTTTTGGGAACTATGCGCTTCATGTGATGCCCCGTGTTCCGCTCTCGACCGCTGCGCCAGTACTTTCCGAAAACGCGTCGTATCAGGGTTATTCGGAAGCGTATTCGCAGTGGATGGCCGGATACGCGGTCGCTACTGTTACGGGGTTGGTTAGAAACGGGGTGGTGGTGTTTAAACAGTTTGGCACGCCCACGCCTCCTGTCATGTCATCTAATCCGACGGATTACAGTGCCTACATTTCATTGTACGGAACATCGTACTTTGGCAGGGTATCTACCACTAAGTCGTCGGGTAGTGTGTTGGTGCATCCAAATAACGCATTCAGTTTTGTATTTGCTCCGACCGCACCATTGTCTATTGCCGATACGGGGATTTCCAATATCGGAAACTTGCCGGGTAACGTGCCGGCAAATGTTGCAACCGCCAACAACCCGTTGCCCATCAGTTTCGCCGCACTCCTTGGAGGACAAAGCTCGTCGTACCGCGTAGTGGGCGGCGCCGACCTGACGAGTGCCAATCCGCTTGCCGTGCAACCTGGCGCGGCATTCGATGCCGGCAGCGCTGCATCCGGTAGCGTGACGCTGAACCAGCACACGGCCTACGTCGACTCGAAGGGGTTGACGTTGCTTCAGCCGACGACGATTCGTACTGGCACGGGATCGATCGACATTGCAGCGGGCAACGATTTTGCGTTGGCGGATACGACTGCGCCGGGTGTCGTCTATACGGCGGGTGCGCCGGCACAGGGCTCGCCCGCGTTGGGCCTTAGCTCCAAGGTCATGAGTGGTAGCGCGGGTCTGCAAGATATTCTGGTTACCCCGACCGTGAATCCCGATTCTGCCGGCGACATATCGATTCGTGTGCAGGGCGATATCAACGGCATCCAGAACGTGACCGATGCGACAGGAGCTGTAACCGGCGGTGCCGGAAACGACATCAGCCAGTATTGGTGGCAGTGGATGCAGATCACCCCGGAGGCAACCGCGAGGAGCGGCGGAATTGTCGCCCCGTTGACGAGATCGTCGATCGATTTCGGCGCATTCGACCAAGGCGTAATGAGCGTCGGCGGCAACGTATCGATCAGCGCAGGCGGCAATATCTCGGACTTCGCCGTGTCATTGCCAACCACGTGGTATCTGAACGGAAACGGCAAACCGGTTACGGCCGGCGGCGGAAATCTGACGGTACGAGCGGGGGCCGATATTCTGAGCGGCGACTACTTCGTCGCGAAGGGGACGGGGACGATATCGGCTGGCGGACGCATCGGGTCGGATATTGCCGTGCTTTCTCCACGAACCGCGGTGGGTCCGATTGCCGTTTCTACCGTGCTTGCAACGCAGGATGGCATATTCGATGTCACGGCGCGTCAAGGCGTGGAAATCGGCGAAGTATTGAATCCGTCTTATGCAAGCCGGATTTCGCCGCCCGGTGGTCAACCTACTAAAGCCGTCCTCCTGGAATACTATGGACAGTATCCCGACAGTCAGGGTTACTCGCCGACTTCCACGGTGAATGTCCTGTCCACAACCGGAGATGTCCGGCTCGGTGCGCTAGGCGGGCTACTGACAGGCGCAAATGGCGTTCTTCCCGCGAGTGTCAATCTGACAGCATTCGGCGGCGCGATCCATATCGATTCAGGGGGCGTGCTTTATCCGTCTGCCGTCGGCCAGTTGAATCTGGTTGCAGACCAATCCGTGTACCTTTCCAATGTATCAGTCCTGCGAACCAACGCAGATATGCCCAGCACGTTTGGTTTGTCGGACGCAGATCCATCGCAGATGCCTTCTCCGACAAATCCGCAACCGATGCCAAATGTCCCGTCGCTGATGAATACGACGCTCGCGGCACATGCACTGAATGCGCTTCATGGCGACGACATGCAGCCCGCGCGTCTTTACAGTCTGAACGGAAGCATCGTCAATGGCACCGTCGACGCGCTCGGCGTGAGCGACGGTTTATACCAGAATCTCGTCACGCTATCGATCGACAAACCGGCGCTCGTGCAGGCTGGACAGGACATCATGAATCTGGCGTTCTGGGGGCAGAATTTGCGCAGTTCTGATGTGACGCGGATCGTTGCCGGCCGGGACATCTGCGACACACCGATTTCGACGGCCGCAGGCGCGGTACCGGTACTGGAGCTCGGAGGGCCGGGCTCGTTCGATGTGCAGGCGGGACGCAACATCGGCCCGCTGACGAGTCAGGTCGAGTTGTACAACAGGAAGGCGAACACGGGCGGGATCGCGCACCTGTTCACGGGTATCGATGCAGTCGGCAACGTGAACAATCCGAACTTGCCGCACGAAAGCGCGAACGTCAACGTGCTGTTCGGCGTCGGGCCGGGTGTCGATCTGCCGGGATTCGTTTCTACCTATATCGCTCCGGGCAGCTCCGTCGCCGGCGTGCCGAGTGCGACGCCTGCATTGATCGCGTTCATGGAGCAGTACGACGCGGGGCTTGGCGTCGATACGGGATTGCAGGTGGACAAGGACGCTGCGCTGGCGAAGGTCGGCCGGTTGACGGCCGATGACGCGTGGAAGCAGTTCCAGGCGTTGCCGTCGTACGTACAGCAATTCTTCGCGGAGAAGGTGTTGTTCAACGTGCTGGCGCAGGTCGGTGCGGACTTCAACGACCCGGCGAGCCGGTACAACGGCCAGTATTCGCGAGGCTACCAGGCGATCAACACGCTGTTCCCCGCTTCGTTCGGCTATACGGCGAACAATCTGAGTGGTGGCTCAAACGGGGCGAACAAGCCCGCGAGCACGGGCAACCTCGATATCCGCAGCACGACGATTCAGACGCAGCAAGGCGGCGACGTGACGATCCTCGGGCCGGGCGGGCAGGCGCTCGTCGGCAGTACGACGGCGCCGCCGCAGATCGTCGGCAGTGACGGGAAGGTCGTTGCGGGCCCCGGCACGATGGGGATCCTGACGCTCGAGAAGGGTAACGTCGACATCTTCACGGATCAGAGCGTGCTGCTCGCACAGAGCCGGATATTCACCGAGCAGGGCGGCGACATGACCATCTGGAGTTCGAACGGTGACATCAACGCGGGCAAGGGCGCAAAGACGTCGGCCGACACGCCGGCGCCGCAGTATGTCTGCGATGCGAACCACTACTGCACGGTCGATTCGCGCGGGCAGGTGACAGGGGCGGGGATCGCGACGCTGCAGAGCATTCCCGGTGCACCGAAAGGCACGGTCAACCTGATCGCGCCGCGCGGTACCGTCGATGCCGGCGATGCGGGTATTCGTGCGGGCAACCTCAACGTCGCCGCGTTGCGTGTCGTGAACGCGGACAACATCCAGGTGACCGGCAAGGCGACCGGTATCCCGCTCGTTCAGGCGGTGAATACGGGCGCGCTGACGGCCGCGAGTTCGGCGGCGTCGGCGGCGAGCCAGGTCGCGCAGGACATCGCGAAGAACAATGCATCGGGCGTTGCCCCGCGACGCTGGGCGATCAGCGTGCAGGTCGAGGGCTTCGGGGATAACGGCCCGGATGGCGGGTCGAAGCGGCGCAAGTCGGAGCAGGTTGGTTACGACTCGTCGAATTCGGTGTCGCTGTTGGGGTTCGGCGCGGCCGGGCCGACTCAGCGGACGCTGCTTAGCAAGGACGAGCTTGGGAAGCTGAACCGCTTCTGATACGGCAGTGCCAGTATTGTTGGGACTGGAAGAGTAGAGATTGCCCCGCCTCGAATGCTCGAGGCGGGTTTAACGGAAGCGTCAAATCTGCGATGCTTCGGATTAGCGGCCGTTGTAAAGAACGCAGCTCGATGCGTTGTTGATGTCCAGGTTGTTCCCGCTTGAATTGCTGAGGAAGTTTGCGGAGATCGCGGCCTGGAAGCTTGACGGTACGGTGTCGAAGCCGTTGCCGCGCACGATTGACGCGTAGCTGGCGTTTGTGTAGTGGTTATTCAGGAAGCTTTGAACGTTCGATGCCACCGTCGGATCGGCGTAACACTGGCTCAGGATGACCTGGCTCGTGCCGGAAACCGGATAGCCGGAGTTGGGATTAGCCAAATGCTTGTAAGCCGTGCCGGAGACCGGCGCCCACTGGTTCGGATCGGCGACCACTGCACCCGACGGAGGAGCAATCCAGCCGAATGCCATCGTCGCGTTCGCATACGTCGGCGCGTAGTACGTGGCATTCGTCGAGTTGTACAGGCTGGCGACCGGAAGCTGCAGCGCGCCTGACGATGTCACGACCGTGCTATGCGATGCGAGGAACGTGTTCGTATAGGCCGGGCTCAGGTACGCGACGGCGGCCGTGCCGGCTGACCCTAGCGATGCGAGTGAATTGCGAACGCCACGGTCGCCCGCAGCCGCGACGAAGTTTGATGGCACGCCTGTTGGGAATGTCCACATATTCGCGAACGTCAGCGAATCGATGAACGTGACACCGGCTTTCGTGTTTGCGCTCGTGCAAACGGCAGCCAGATGGCGGGTCAGCAGTTCGGTCGTGCCGCTGCCGTCCGAGCGATAGACGACCGTGATCGGGGCGTTCGCCCTGTAAAGGCCGCCTTCCGGGTTGGTGACCTGATTCCAGTTCGTCAGCTTGCCCGAGAAGATGCCGCATAGGTCGTCATCATTCAGCGCGATGCTGTGCGCTTGACCCGGCGTCGTTTGCGGCGTGACCGAGCTCGTCACGGCTGGACCGTTGACGACCGGCACCGTGATCGCAGTAACGAGGTACGGGATCTGGATCAGAGGGCCGCTGTTCATACCGACCGTGCTGGCGTTGTACGCCGTGACTTGCGCCGTTGTGAGTGCCGCCTCGCTGTTCGCGAATGCGACCGTACCCGAGACACCCGCACCGAAGAACGTCGGCTGGTTGTTCAGGAACGCGTTCTGACCGGCACCCGAACCGACCGCGAAATACGTGAACGTCGCGCTGGACGTGCCGAACAGGCCGATTTCACCCGAAGCCGGCGAGTGGGCGCCGAGCATGGGGGCGACGAGTGACGATCCTCCACCCTGAATGACGGGGCCGGCCGCGATGGCGAGCGATGTGCTTGCGCCAGAAATGACAAGTGCCAGGATGTGGCAGATCTTGCGTTTGCTGAATTTCATGTGAATTTCTCGGAGACGTGGCCGGACGCAACGTGTATGTATCGACTGACGCGCAACGGATCTATCGGTACATCGCTGCACGTGACGTCGGCAGTGCAAAAAAAACCGCCTCGAATGCTCGAGGCGGTTTCAACAGGACGCGTTGAATCAGGGATGATCCGGATTACCGGCCCGCGACGAAGGCACAGGTCGACGCATCGTTGATATCCAGCCCGTACGTGCTGCTGTTGCTCAGGAAGTCGGCGAGGATCGCGGTCTTGAAGCCTGACGGGACGGTGTCGAAGCCGTTGCCATGCACGACCGATGCGTAGCTGGCGTTCGTGTAGTGGTTGTTCAGGAAGCTCTGAACGTTCGAGGCAACCGTCGGATCGGCGTAGCACTGGCTCAGGATGATCTGGCTCGTACCCGAAACCGGATAGCCGGACGACGGATTGGCCAGGGAAGCGTAAGCCGCACCGGAAACCGGCACCCACTGCGTCGGATCCGCTGCGGCGGCCTGGGTCGACGGCGCGGAGGCCGTGCTGACTGCCGTCGTCGCATTCGCATACGTCGGCGCGTAGTACGCGCGGGCCACCGTGTTGTAGAGGCTGGCGAGCGGAAGCTGCAGCGCGCCCGACGACGTCACGACCGCGCTTTGCGATGCGATGTACGTGTTCGTGTAGTCCGGGCTCAGGTACGCGACGGCAGCCGTACTGGCCGACGACAGCGTCGTGAGCAAACCGCGAACGCCGCCGCTGCCCGACGCTGCCTTGAAGTTCGCCGGCACGCCCGACGGGAATGCCGACGTGTTCGCGAACGTCAGCGAATCGATGAACTTGACGCCCGACGCGGTGTTGTTGGTCGTGCAGACTGCTGCCAGGTGGCGGGTCAGCAGTTCGGTCGTGCCGCTACCGTCCGAGCGATAGACAACCGTGATCGGGGCGTTCGCCGAGTAAAGGCCGCCTTCCGGGTTGGTGACCTGGTTCCAGTTCGTCAGCTTGCCCGAGAAGATGCCGCACAGGTCGTCGTCGTTCAGCGCGATGCTGTGCGCTTGACCCGGCGTCGTTTGCGGCGTGTTCGCGCTCGTCACGGCCGGACCGTTGACGACCGGCACCGTGATCGCCGTCACGATGTACGGGATCTGGATCAGCGGGCCGCTGTTCGCACCGACCGTGCTGGCGTTGTATGCCGTGACCTGCGTGCCCGTCAGCGCGGCATCGCTGTTCGCGAAGTAGACCGCGCTGGTGGTGTTGGCGCCCGCGCCGAAGTACGTCGGCTGGTTGTTCAGGAACGCGTTCTGGCCGGCGCCCGAGCCGACCGAGAAGTACGTGAACGTGGCGTTGTTGGTGGTGTACAGGCCGATTTCGCTGGCGGGGTTGCTGGCCGAGCCGATCGTCGGTGCGACGAGCGACGAGCCACCACCTTGAATCAGCGGGCCTGCGGCCATCGCGACCGATGCACCCATGCCCGAAACGACGAGAGCGAGGACTTGACAGATCTTGCGCTTGCTGGATTTCATGAGAAATTTCCTTGGACGAAGATAAACGGGAAGCCTGCTGCTGCGGTTTGAATACCGTGTCGACCGCCGGATAAATGTAGGAGGAAATCCGTATGCGGCGTGTGAATTTTTAATAACGAATGGTACGGAACATTTTTGGCGATATTGCCAATGGAGTATCCGGATTGGCGGGCGGCCAATCGGGACTGCTTCGCGGGACGCGTGAGTCCCGGATGTTGGGAAGACGATGACGAACGGTGGCGGCATGTCGTGCCGCGGGCGTGTTGGCGGGCAAGGCAGCGCTATCGCAACATCAAGTCAGTTTCGTGGCGGATGCTACGGAAGATTTCTTCCGGCGGCGCATCGGCTATCCGATTTATATATTCCCGAAATTGATTTAATTTGGTTAATTGTTGGGTATTGATTCTTAATTGCCGGGTGGTCAATGATTGAATAATTGATGCCATCGATGTGAATTAAATGATTTCTCCAATATAAGGGCGCCGACCAAAAATAATAACGCCCGCCAAAGCCAAAAAAGGTAGCCCAACATCCGTCACAAATCTGCGCCGGTTCGCTCCGTAGTCTTCCTCGACGACTCCGTCCGACTCGTTGCACGACGTCGCCGAGCAAGTCGCACACGTGACACGAGGGCACTGACATGTCGGCATTCCGTTACGAAGCGATCGATCCCACCGGCCGCACGCTGAAAGGCGTGCTCGAAGCCGACAGTGCGCGCGCAGGCCGCAGCCATCTGCGCACGCAGGGTCTCACGCCGCTCGTGGTCGAACTCGCCGCGCAACGCCTGCACGGCGAACGTCATCAACGCCTGTCGTTCGGCCGCAAGCTGTCGCAGCGCGAGCAGGCGATCATCACGCGCCAGCTCGCGAGCCTGCTGGTCGCGGGGCTGCCGCTCGACGAATCGCTGTCGGTGCTGAGCGAGCAGGCCGAGCGCGAATACGTGCGCGAGCTGATGGCGTCGATCCGTGCGGAAGTCGTCGGCGGCCATTCGTTCGCGAATGCGCTCGGCCAGCATCCGCGCGACTTTCCGGAGATCTACCGCGCGCTCGTCGCAGCGGGCGAGCACACCGGCAAGCTCGGCATCGTGCTGTCGCGTCTGGCTGACTACATCGAGCAGAGCAATGCGCTGAAGCAGAAGATCCTGCTCGCGTTCACGTATCCGGGCATCGTCACGCTGATCGCGTTCGGCATCGTCACGTTCCTGCTGAGCTACGTGGTGCCGCAGGTGGCGAACGTGTTCACCAGCACGAAGCAGCAGTTGCCGATGCTGACGGTCGTGATGATGGCGTTGTCCGGTTTCGTGCGGCACTGGTGGTGGGCGTCGCTGCTTGCAACGATCGCGATCGTCTTTGCGATCCGCAAGGTGCTGTCACAGGACGGGCCGCGGCTGAAATTCGACCACTGGGTGCTGACCGCGCCGCTCGCCGGCAAGCTCGTGCGTGGCTACAACACGGTGCGTTTTGCAAGCACGCTAGGCATCCTGACCGCAGCGGGCGTGCCGATCCTGCGCGCGTTGCAGGCGGCCGGCGAGACGCTGTCGAACCGCGCGATGAGCGCGAACGTCGACGATGCGATCGTGCGTGTGCGCGAAGGTTCGGCGTTGTCGCGTGCGCTGGCCCATACGAAGACGTTCCCGCCGGTGCTCGTGCACCTGATCCGCTCGGGCGAAGCGACTGGCGACGTGACGACGATGCTCGACCGCGCGTCCGAAGGCGAATCGCGTGAACTGGAGCGCCGCACGATGTTCCTGACGAGCCTGCTCGAACCGCTGCTGATCCTGGCGATGGGTGGCGTCGTGCTCGTGATCGTGCTCGCGGTGATGATGCCGATCATCGAGCTGAACAACATGGTGCAGTGATGCGTTGTGGCTCAGCGCACGAACGCGTTGGCGTTCTGCACGGCGGGCAGCGCGATCTCGCGTTGCAGGCCGTTGCGGTCGACGACGATCGAGCGGGCGCGCACTTCAGCAAGTTTCGCGGCTTCGCCGATCGCCGAGCCGATCCGCACGACGCGCGCCGCTTCGCCGCCGACGCTGACGATCGCGGCCGCACGGCGCGCGTCGAACGCGAGCACGCCGAGCAACTGGATCGTGTTGCGGTTGTCGTCAGGTTTTGCGCCGAACAGTTGGGCGCTGGCCGTAACGTCGAACGGTGCGGGCGGTGCGGGCTGGGCAGGCGCCGGCGCATCGGGCGCGTTCAGTGCGCGCGTGGCCCACATCGAAACGGCGACGAGCGCCGTGCCGGCTGCAAGCGTCGCGACGAGCGGCAACGGATCGATGCGGGACGGAACGGTGCGCAGCAGGGCGAGCGGTTTCATGGCGACGAAGTGGTTCGATGGGTTCGATGAACAGGCAACGGTTTCCATTCTTTGACACAAGGGTGAATGCATGATGACGCGCCACGAAGAAGTCCGAACGTTGCATGCCGGCCGGCCGCATGACGGTGCGCGCCGCCGCATGCAACGCGGCTTCACGCTGATCGAAATCATGGTGGTGGTCGCGATTCTCGGGATTCTTGCGGCGCTGATCGTGCCGAAGATCATGAGCCGTCCCGACGAGGCGCGCCGCATCGCCGCGAAGCAGGACATCGGCACGATGATGCAGTCGCTGAACCTGTATCGGCTCGACAACGGCCGCTACCCGTCGCAAGAGCAGGGGCTCACTGCGCTGATCCAGAAGCCGACCACCGATCCGGTGCCGAACAACTGGAAGGACGGCGGCTATCTGGAGCGCTTGCCGAAGGATCCGTGGGGCAACCCGTATCAATACCTGAACCCGGGCGCGCACGGCGCGATCGACGTGTTCAGTTATGGCGCGGACGGCAAGCCGGGCGGCGAGGGCAATGATGCGGACATCGGCTCGTGGCAGTGATGGCATGAAGCTTGCGCGCATCAGGAAGCGGCGTCCGCTCGCGGCACGCGATGCGGCCGGCTTCACGCTGCTGGAGATGCTCGTCGTGCTCGTGATCGTCGGGCTGCTGGTCGCGGTCGTGACGCTCGCGCCGTCGCGCAATCGCCGCACGGATCTGGCCGAGGAAGCGCAGCGGCTCGCGAACCTGCTCGAATCGGCCGGCGACGAAGCGCAGGTGCGCTCGATGCCGATCGCGTGGCAGGCGGTGGGCGGCGGCTATCGCTTCATGCAGCGCACCGAAAGCGGCGCGTGGGCGCCGATGACGGACGACCTGTATCGTGCGCGTCGCTGGGGCACGGAGGTGACGGGCGTATCAGTGCGTTACACGGGCGGTGGCGAAACTCCTTCACGTATCGTGCTCGGCAGCGAAAGCATCGACGTGCCGGTGACGATCACGCTGTGGTCCGGCGATGTGCGGATGGCGGTTGTCGGTACGGGCATTGGCAACTTCGTCGTGCGTCGGCCATGAACGTCGCACGAAACGTCAGGGGGGGCGCGATGTCGAGTCTGATCGTGCTGCTGCCGTCGATCGACACGTTCGATGCTGCGGGGTGGGAAGCCACGGAGATGCCGTACGCGCTGTTCGACCGCCGTGGGCAATGCGTGCGGGCGGGGCGCGCGCATCGTGAAGCGTGGCCGAAGGCCGCGTCGACCGTGCTCGTGCTCGCCGCACGCGATACGTTGCTCGTCGACGTGAACCTGCCTCCCGTGAAGGGAGAGAAATTGCGACGCGTGCTGCCGCATGCGGTGGAGGAGTATCTGATCGGCGATGCGCTGCAGAGTCATGTCGCCGTTGGTCCGGCTGCAACCGACAACGCGGCGCGACCTGTGGCGGTCGTCGATCGCGAGCGGTTCGGCGAAGTGATTCGCTGGTTCACCGAGGCCGGCCATCGGCGCGTGCGTGCGGTACCGTTGATCCACTGCATGACGACGACGGTGTACGGTGGGCCAGCGGATGGCGGCGAGCAGGACGATGTGTTGCCCGAGTTCGCAAGGTCATCCACATCGCGAACACTTCCAATACCGAACGGCGACGAGGATGGCGAAGCGGCAGTGCTCATGCACAGCGAAGCCGATGTGCTGAGCGTCGATCCACCCGCATTGAGCGAAGTGGATGCCGAACGCTGTGAAACCGATGTACTGGTCATTTGTCGACCGGCATCGAGCGAAGCCAATACCGATACCGATGCGCGTGGCAACCCGCTCCGACTTGAATTGGCCATCAAGCGCGGATCATCGGGGTTCGGATTTGAAACGCATGCGTCGGCGCTGGATACGACGATTGCCGAGTTGTCGAAACACGATTCCGTGCGGGTACACGCGCTGGTTGTCGAGGGTCACGACGATGTCGAAGGCGGCGCCACAGCCCCATCGGACCTCCGCGCACGCATGGCCGGACCGTCCGCATTCCCGCTGGCCGCACGAACACTACGGTGGGACGCACTCGCAAGCAACGCGCTCGACTGCAAGTTCGACCTGTGCCAGTTCGAATTCGCCCGCAGCGCTTCACGCGCCGCCACGGGCGGGTGGCGTCGCTGGCGCGTGCCTGCCGGCCTGGCGACCGCGTCAGCGATCATCGCAATCGCGACGATCAACCTGCAGTGGTTCCAGCTACGCCACCGCCAGGATGCGCTGAACACGGAACTGACGGCCCGTGTGAAAGCCGCCTTCCCCGAGACGCAGGTGCTGCTCGACCCGCCGCTGCAAATGCGAACCGGGCTCGAACGCCTGCGCGCGGCGGCCGGCGAGCTGCATGCAAACGATTACCTGGTGCTGTCGGCGTCGTTGTCGCGTGCGCTGGGCCCGATCCCGTCCGATGCGATCGCGACGCTCGACTATCGCGACGGCTCGCTGGCGGTCGCCTTCCGTCCCGGTACCGCCGTCGACCGCGACGGATTCCGCCAGCGCCTGCAGGCGCAGGGCGTGACGGCCAACGAGGAGGATGCGAAGTGGATGCTCGGCTCCGCGCGGCCCATGCCGCGCTGACGCAGTGGCTCGATGGCCGTTCGCCGCGCGAGCGCACGCTGCTGGCGGCGGGTGGTGCCGTGTTGTTCGCGGCGCTGGTCTACCACGTGATGTGGGAACCTGCGTACACGGGGCGCGCACGCATTGCGGCCAACCTGCCCGCATTGCAGCGACAGGTAGCCGAAGCCGGCGGGCAACTCGCAGAAGCACGACGCCTGCGCGCAGCCGCCGCGATCCGGCCGCCGGCCGGTGCCGCACTGCAGGATGCGCTTGCCGCATCGCTCGCACAGTCGGGCATCGCGAAGGCGCAAGTCGCGGTGCTGGGCGAAGGCATTCAGGTGGACGCGAAGGGCATCTCGTTCGCCGCCTGGATGGACTGGCTCGACCGGATGCGCGACACGCACCACGTGCGGGTCGTGAGCGCGCACGCGAGCGCGGACGGCAAGCCTGGTGTGACGACGGTTTCGGCGTTGCTGCAGCCGCCAACGGCCCGTTGATTGCGAACCGCATGAACGCAGCGAAAGTATTGAATCGCATCGCTGCACGGTTCACCTGACTGTCATAGTGCCCGCTCACAATCTGACGTTCGTTTGCTGCGGAACCGCTCACGGGGGTGCGCGTTTCGCACGGCAACGTGCAACTCCACTTCCGTCCAGGGATTCATGACTCGTTCACGGGCGCCGACCGGTGTCCTGGCGTTCGTCGCGTGGCTTGCGTTCGTCGTGCTGTGCATGCGCGGCGTACAAGCGCAGGAGACCGGTTCCAGCGGCCGCCAGCCGGGCAGCATGGTGCATTTCGATCTGCCCGCGCAGCCGCTCGCAAAGACCTTGCAGGACTTCGCGCGGCTGACCGAGCTGATCGTGCTGGCGCCGGCGCCGCTGCTCGACGGGCGCACGAGTGCGCCGGTCCAGGGCGAATTCGCGCCGCGCGACGCGCTCGAGCGAATGCTGGCCGGAACGGGATTGCGTGCGGAATTCTCGCGCCCGGACGAAGCGATCATCGTCGCGCAGCCGGCTGCCGAGCAGGTGCCCGCGACGGCCGACCCGCCGGCGGATGCGGCCTTGCCGATCGACGGGATCGGCGATTCCGGCGATCGGCGTGCGTTCGCGGGCATGCTGCAGGCGCATCTGATCGATGCGCTGTGCGGGCAGCCGGGGGCGGTGCCGGGCAGCTATCGACTCGTCGCGCAGGTGCGCATCGACAACAGGGGGGCGGTGGTGGCGGTCAACATGGTGGCATCGAGCGGTTCAGCCGCCCGCGACGCGGCGGTGATGCGTGCGTTGCGCGCATTGAAGCTGGACGACGCGCCGCCTGCGGACCTGCCGCAGCCGGTCACGATCCTGCTGCGGCCGGCCGGCAATGGCGTGCATTTCCGCTGTCCGGCGCCGCAGCCGGCGGTCCGGGGCTAGGCCGCGATGACCGACAGCAACCGCACCGGGCTCAGGAAGCTGCTGGCGACGCGCTACGCGTACCTCGTCAGGCGCCTCGAGCGCGTGACCGGGTCGAAGGACGGCGCCGCCGACGCACTGCACGAAACCTGGCTGCGCCTCGAGAACGCGAACGTTTCCACGCAGGTGACGAACGCGGACGCCTATATACTCGGGATGGCGAACAATGTCGCGATCGACCAGCATCGCCGAGAACGCCGCCATCTGCACGACGACGATGTCGAGACGCTGCTCGAGATGCCCGACGAACTGGCCGATCCCGAGCGTATCGTCGCGGCGCGCCGCAAGGTCGAGACACTGAAGGACGTGCTGCGCGGCCTGCCGCCGCGGCGCCGCGCGATCCTGCTGGCCGCCCGTGTGGACGGTCTGCTGAACCGCGAGATCGCCGAGCATTTCGGCATTTCGCTGCGGCTCGTGGAAAGCGAGCTGAGTGCGGCAATGAAGTACTGCCTGCAGCGCATGCAGGAAGATGGTGATCCGTACACGGGCACGCGAGGCGGCCCGCGTAAATTTTGAGCATCAGGACGATGACGAAAGCCCAGGCCGAACCTGCCCACGACGAACTCGACGAAGCGAGTGCGTGGCTGCTGCGTCTGCGCTCGGGAGACGCGAGCCAGGCCGAAGCCGATGCGTTCGAGCGCTGGTGCGCCGATCGTCCGCAAGCCGCCGACCTGCTGCGCGATACCTGGAGCTCGCTGCGCACGGCGGCGACCGAACTCGCGCACGAGGAACGCGCGGCCGCTGCCTGGGCAAACGTTGCCAAGCGCGAGCGCACGATGCGCACCGGGCGGCGCGCGTTCATCGGCTTCGCGGTGGCGGCCGGCGCGTCGTGGCTCGCGCTGCGCCCGCCGATGCAGTTGTGGCCGTCGCTCGGCGATCTCGCGGCCGACTACCACACGGGCACCGGCGAGCAACGCAGCGTCGCGCTGTCGTCGCGCGTGACGGTGGAGCTGAATACGCAGACGCGTCTGGACGTACTGGCCGCGAGCGACGTCGCGCACGGCGTCGAAGTCGTCGCCGGCGAGGCGGAGATCGACGCGGCCGCGCCGCCGGCCGACCGCGCGACACCGATCCAGCCCGTCACCGTGGTGGCAGGCGGCGGCCGCATGCAAGCCACCGTCGCGCGCTTCAACGTGCGGCGCACGGGTTCGCAGGTCTGCGTGACCTGCCTGTCCGGCACGGTCGCGCTCGAGCATCCGCGCGGTGCGCGCACGCTGACGGCCGACGATCAGGTCGTCTACGACGATCGTGGCGTGCAGCCCGTGTCTCGGATCGATCCAGGCGCGGTCACTGCATGGCGGCGCGGCATGCTGGTGTTCAACGGCGTGCCGCTCGCCGATGTCGTCGACGAGATCAACCGCTACCGGCGCGGCAAGGTCATCCTGCGCAGCGCGTCGCTCGGCGAGAACCGCATGCAGGCGCAGTTCCCGATCACGCGGGTCGACGACGTGATCGACATGGTCGGCCGCCTGTATGGCGCGCACATCACGCGCCTGCCCGGCAACATCGTGCTGCTGAGCTGACCGGCTTCCCGCGTTTTACGTTTCCTTCTTCCTTCCGCTGGCGATGCGTTCGCGTCGCTTCCGGCTGTCCGCGCGCTGCGGGTTACGGCCGTCCGATACGACTTGATCAATGAGGGCCGGCAAACGCCGGGCTGCCTGTCATGGCGGCCCGGTGTGACGTCGTCGGACCCGAGGCGTGGGTGGCAAGCGCCCCGGCCGTGCAGCGATGCGCGGTGCGGGGGAGGTGTGTCGAGGGAGCTTCGGGCGGTGGCGTGATCATGAACGAATCGCAACGGGAGTCGGATCCCGGCGACGCGACTACGCGCGCCGATGCGATCCGCGAGGGCGCCGTGCGCTGGCTGCTGTGGTTGCGCGCCGGCGACACGACGGAACAGGAACTCGACGCCTTCGCGCGCTGGCGTGCGCAGAGCGACGAGCATGCGCGCACGGTTCGCGAGCTGATCTGGATGTGGGCCGTGCTGGAGGCGGTCGGCCGTCAGGCGCCTGGCGGGCCGACGCGCACGCATTGATACGGCGGCTCGTCGCGCGCACCGGTGTGGTGCGCAAGCGCATTTGCGCCGTGGCACACGTGCGCTGAAAGAAAGTATGCGGGTTAGGCGGGCCCGCTTCGACCTTGTATATGAGAGAGCGAGGGGGCTGTACAGAGGGGCTGTAAAGCGGAGACCGGGGAACGGAGGTCTGTATGGGCTTCCGGATCACCGCTCACGCATGGTGGCGGGCGTGGCCGAGTACGTGCCGGCCGCGTCACGCAAGCCCGGATTCACGACTCGGGATTCAGGAGGGCGCCCCGGGCTGCAGGCCGGCGCGTGCGCCGTCCCAAGCGGCGTCGAGCGGATCGCCGGCATCGCGCAGCGGCTCGCGCAGAAAGGGAAAGCGTTCGACGAACGGTGCGGATTCTTGCAGGGCCACGATATGGTTGACCATCCATTGCAGCAGTTCGCCGCCGTGCCGGACCTGTTCCGGGCGCCAGTCCGGCATCGTCGAGAAGAGGGCCGAGAAGCCGCTCCAGCGCGACGGACGGTCGTTGTCGCCGGGCCGGAAATAGGTGTTCATCGCGACATCGCGCGCATCGGTCAGCGTGCCGACGAACAGCCCGCGCGGCGTCGGCACGCCGATCTGCTGCCAGCCTTCCGCGAGGGCGAGCGAGCGCATCACGCGTGCCGCGACGAACGCGATGCGCGATTCATGCTCGATTTCAGCCAGCGACATCACGCCGTTGCGCTGCATGCAGCGCGCGACCGCATGCGGCCGGATCACGTTCGACGCGAAGCTGCGCAGCACGAGGTCGGGCACGGTCAGTTGAAGCTGGAATTCGCGCAGGCCATGCTCGGCGCTCATCGTCGAGAAGTTGACGAACAACCCTTCTGCATGACCGAGCGCGCCGACGAACGGCTCGAGCCCGAGGCGCGCGAGCTTCGGCGCGATCTGGCGTTCGAGCAGCCGCATCAGGTTGCGGCGGTTGCGCACGCCCGTGAAATCGTCGAGGCCGCGCGTGACCACGTTGCTGATTTCCCAGCGGCGCTCGTCGGCGACGAGCCGCGGCGAGCCGCTCAGGTCGAACCGGGCGCGGCCATGGGCCACGCGGGGATCTACGTACATGCCGGTGCCTCGTGCATCGATTGCGGGCGGACCGCCGCGGCGGCGCGCCGTCGCGCGGGTCCGGACGCCCACGATGCTGCGGCGTCGCGGGCGGCCCGTCAAGTGCGAGCGCGCCGCGATGCAGGCGGGCGAGCGCGCCCGGCCGAACAGTGTGGAGTGACCGGATGATGCGCACGATTGTGGAACGCTTCGTCGAACAGAGCCCGATGACGATCATGACGCGGCTCGTGTTGCAGTGCGCGCTGCACGACGACTGGATCGACACGGCTGTCGACGCGGACGAAGAACCCGACGACGAGTCGATCCGCGAGACGCTGTTCGCGCTGGCGGTCGATGCGATCGCGGCGATTGCCGCGCAGACGCAGACGCGGATGCAGCCATCGCAGATGCCGCACGGCGTGCCCGGGAGCGCGCTGTCCGCATCGGGCACCGCGGTGGCGGCGCTTCACGACGGCATGAGTCGATGGCGGGCCGGCTGGGGGCGAGCGCTCGTCAGGGACAGCGTCGATCTGCTGTTGCCCGTCGCGGCGACGCGAGCCGACGAACGCGGGCGCACGCTCGGCGGGATGCGGCTGCGCGTGCTGGACGGCACGGGCGACAGTTGCGCGCCGGGCGGTGCCGGTTGCGACTGCGGCCGCGCGTGCGACGACCCGGCGCGCGATGCGGCACTGGGTTTGACCGGTGCGCGCGTGCTGCCGGTCTACGATCCGGAGCTTGCGATGATCGTCGACCTGCTGCCGGTCGAGCGCGGCCGCGTACATGAACGCGCGTTCGTCGGCGCGCTGCTGGAAACGGTGCGGCCCGGCGAGTTGTGGATCGTCGATGGCCGTTTCGATATCGACGCGATCGTGTCGGGCTGGCCGCGCCGCGGCGGCGCATTCGTGCTGCGCGACGACGGTGGTGCGACGGCATGCCGCCCGCTCGGCGACTGGCGCGCTGCCGGTCCGCTCGATGGCGGTTACGTTCGGGAGCAGGCTGTGGGTATCCCGGGCGAAGGCGACGCGGCCGGTACGCTCAGGCGAATCGAATGGCGCGATCGCGGTGCCGACGGCAACGAGGGCGCGGCGGTCGCGGTACTGACGAACCTGCCCGCCGACCAGTTCGACGCGGGCCAGGTGATGCAGCTGGCGCGCCGGCGTTGGCGCGATGCACTGCCGTTTCCGCTCGAGCCGGTACTCGGTGGCGCGTTGTTCGGCAGCGTGCCCGCCCGTGCGTCGCAGCTTGCGAGCGGCATCGCGGCACTCGCCTACAACGCGTTCAGCGTGATGACGCGCGTCGTCAGCGGCGCGCTCGGTCTGGACGAACGCGACGCGGAACGGGTGCCGTCGCATATCGCCGAAGGCGTCACCACAACCTATGTGGGGATGATGATCGCGCTGCCGCCCGACTGGTGGCGACGCTACGACCAGTTGCCTGCGGCGACGCTCGGCCAGATCGTACGGATGCTCGCCGTGCACGTCGATCCGCGCAGCGAGCGGCGCAGGCGCCGCGACAACCGGTTGTCGGCGAAGTCGCAGGCACTGCTGCGCGCGGCGACGGTCGAACACCTGCTGCATGACGACGGCGGCGATCCCGCCGCGAACGTGTTCAGCCTGCGCACGATCGCGATGGCGACGCGCGACTTCAGCAGCAATCCGTCGAAGGCACTGCGGCACGCAGGCGAGGCGCTCGTGATGGTCACCAAGTACAACCGGCCGATCGCGCTGCTCGTGTCGATCGACGACTGGAACCGGCTGCTCGGAGAAGTGCGCGAGACGAGCCTCACGCGGCTGTCGTTCGATTGCGCGGCGACGCAGGGCATGCATTCGGTCGCGTTGAGCGAATCGTCGCTGAACTAGCTGGCGATGACGAAGTGGCGCGCAGGCGCCGCGATCAACTCGCCAGCCGGTGGACCCAGATCACCGACGTCCACGTGAAATTGCCGCTGCCGTAGCGCGCGATCAGCGTGTCGACGCGTGCGTTGATGCGTGCCGAATGCACGCGGCAATGCACGATGAAGTAGAGGCTGTTGACGCCGACGGTCGAGCCGTCCGGCAGCGTCGGATTGCCGCCGCGCGCGGGCAGCAGGTACTCGGCGATGTCGCCGGTGCTGACGAAATACGCGGTGCCGCGCCGGTCGACGAGTCGCTTGGCCTGGCTCGCCGACAGCGTCGGAATCGCGGCGACGAGCACGGGCTCGGCTGCGGTATTGGCATTGACGGTGGTCAGGTCCGGCAGGATCGTCGTGAACGGCGCCAGCGTCTCGATCGCACGCGCGTCGTAGCCGGGAATGCGTGCGAGATCGTCGATCGACACGAGCTGCAGCGGCCAGCCGTCGGGGCCGTTGGTGTCGCGCAGCGAGCGCAGCATGTAGTCGGCCGTCTGCTGCGCGAGCGCGGGATCGAGCGACAGCTGGCTCAGCAGCCGCCGATACGCGAGCACGCCTTCGCCGTTGGCCTGCCACGGCTTGCCGGGTGCGATGCGCGTCACGAGGTTCGTCAGGTTGAAGCGCGCCTGCGCATCCTCGACATGCCCGGAGATCCAGGCGCGCGACAGCTCCGCATTGACCGCCGCGGTTTCGGGCGGCAGCAGGTCCGCAAGCTGCACGTCGGCGGCCGGCGACGACCACGGCTGGCCGACGAACGTGACGTTCGACGTTGCGCTCTGCGCGCGCAGCGTCGCACGCGCCCATTCGACCGCCGCGCGCTCGACCCACATCGTCTGCGTCGCGAGCCGCTGGTTCTCCACGTCGCGCGTCGCAACCTGCTGGCGCCACAGCACGCTTGCCGCGAGTGTCGCCGCCAGTGCGACGACGAGCAGCACCGTGACGATCGCGATGCCACGTTCGCGCGGCGGCCGCGTTCTGCCCGACTTGCCGTATCGATGCATTCGCTTGCTCCTGCAAGGACGATGTGACTGTGGTCAGTCCTCGAACACCAGCCACGCGTGGGCGATGCTCGCATGCGCAGATGACGTGACGCCGAACATCGCGGTGAGTCCGGTCACCCAGAACGCGAGCGTCGCGGGATGCGTGCCGCCGGTCGTCAACGCCAGCGGGCCGACCAGCGATGCGATCGCATGCGAGCACCACAGCAGCAGCACGAACAGCGCGCAGCCGACGGCCATCGCGACGAAGAACAGGTAGAGCGCGACCGTCGAGCGCCGCGTGAACGGCCTGCGATGATGGCGCTGGTTCGCCGCGACGATCGCGGCTCCGTTCGCGACCGGCACGATCGCCATCGCGAGCATCCAGAACAGCGGCTGATCGCTCGACGCGTCGATCAGCAGCAACGTGCCGATCGTCCAGATCGGCGGCGCGAGCAACGTGAGCGCGACCCACGACAGCAGGTGCCAGACCAGCCAGGGGGCGCGCCAGCGCAACGGGCGCCGCGCCGCGGCAAAGGCGGCGGGCGGCGGCCGGCGCGCGGTCGCGGCATGGCCGGACAGGCGTTCGGCGAGCCACCGTACGAGCATCGTCGCGAATGACATGGATGGACCCGGTCGTTGATGTTTTTACCCAATAGCTAGGACGAAGCGGACGGCCGTAAACCGCAGGATTTCTCGTCGCCGGGACGTTTGTCGTCGTGCCGCATCGCGCGTGCGGTGCGCGGAAACGGTCTCGCGCGCATCTCGTGCATATCTTCAGCGGAATGTCACAAAAACTTCCCGGTTGAAACCCGAGGATTGTCGTGCCGTCCGCAAGGGGCGACGCGCGCTGCGCGACGCGTTCGGGGCGGCAACACGTTTGCCGGCGATCGCGCACGCGCGCGGTGCCCGGAAGCCTTGACGGCCTCGGCAGACGATACGAACACGAAACGGGGGCCACGCACATTCCTGCGCAACGCGCCGCGCGATTCACGCGGCGCTCGTTGCGCGCGCATTGCAGGCCGCACGCTGGCGGCCGTGTCCTGCTTCCGGCGTCGAGTCGGACGGCCAGTCGGACGGCCAATTGGACGGCCCGCGAAAAAAGTTTGCGGCAATGCGCGACCAGTTCCGTCTAGGTAGGTGAGAGCGGCGACTCGTGCGCCGCCCACGATGGTCGTTGTCGATCGACGCATCAGTGCCGATGCGTCGGCGGGCAGTCGGTCGCGACGATGCGTGCTGGAGATTGCGGGTTTTCCGGATTCGCTTCGTCCTTTTCGGTAGATGCCGTCGAACGCACTGGATACGGAAATCGGGAAAAGCATTGCGCAGATCATGATAAGGATGACGAACAAACCGTCATCAAAGTGAAACAGGCATTTGATAGCGGAGCGAACGGCTGGTGCGGTGTGCTTCGTTGCGATCCGGAACAACAAAGGGGAATGGCGCATGCCGCCGAGAGTAGACCGCAAGTCACGTGAACGATGGCGGCTGAACTGCCGATGCCTGGCCGGTGTCGTGCTGGCCGGAGGGCTGGGCCTCGCGCCGGGCGTTCATGCGCAGGAAGCCGCGCCGGCTGCGAAGGCGGCGCCGGCCGTGCCTCAGTCGTTCGACGTGAATGCCTTCGTGGTGCGCGGCAACACGACGTTGCCGACGCTCGAGATCGAGAAGGCCGTGTATCCGTTCGAAGGGCCGGGCCGCACGCTCGCCGACGTGAACGCGGCACGTGATGCGTTGCAGAAGGTGTACCAGGATCGCGGCTACCAGTCGGTCGTCGTCGAGCTGCCGCAGCAGCAGGTGAAGAACGGCGTGATCCTGCTGCAGGTGACCGAGGCGAAGGTCGGCCGCTTGCGGGTCGACGGCGCGAAATACAACTCGCCGCAGAACATCCGCGATGCGGTGCCCGCGCTGTCCGAAGGCCAGGTGCCCGATTTCAACCAGGCGCAGCAACAGCTCACCGACCTGAACCGCTCGGCGGACCGGCAGGTGATTCCGATCCTCAAGCCGGGCGCGCTGCCGCAGACGGTCGACGTCGACCTGAAGGTCGACGATCACAGCCCGCTGCATGGCTCGCTCGAACTGAACAACGACAACAGCCCGGGCACGTCGACGCTGCGCACGACCGCGAACCTCAGCTACTCGAATCTCTGGCAGCTCGGCCACGTGATTTCCGGCACCTACGTGCTCGCGCCGCAGCATCCGAACGATGCGCGCGTCTACGCGTTCTCGTATCTCGCGCCGATCAAGGATTCGCACTGGAGCTTCCTCGCGACGGTCGTGCATTCGGACAGCAACGTCGCGTCGGTCGCGAGCACCAACGTGCTCGGCAAGGGCACCACGTACGGCTTCACCGCGATCTATTCGCTGCCGGCGTCGGAAACCTACGCGCACTCGGTCAGCATCGAGATCGACCGCAAGCACTTCGACGAAAACGTGTCGATGCCGGGCCAGCCGAGCTCGACGGCGCCGCTGACGTACGTGCCGGTGACGCTGTCGTACAACGGGCAACTGAGCCTGAAGAATTCGCAGACGTCGTTCGCCGCATCGGTGACGACCAACCTCCGCGGCGTCGGCAGCGACTGGGGCGCATGGGACAACAAGCGCTACAACGCGACGCCCGATTTCGTGTACGGCAAGTTCGACGTCAACCACACGCAGCGCTTCGCGAACGACATGCAGGCGAACGCGCACGTGAACGCGCAGATCTCGAACTCGCCGCTCGTGTCGAGCGAGCAGTTCGCCGCGGGCGGGATGAACAGCGTGCGCGGCTACATGCAGGCCGAGGACACGGCCGACAGCGGCGTGATCGCATCGGTCGAGCTGCGCAGCCCGTCGCTCGCGAAGTGGCTCGGCGGGGCGGTCGGCAGCCGCGTGAACGAATGGCGCTTCCACGCGTTCTTCGACGCGGCGCACCTGTGGCTGCTGAGCCCGCTGCCGGAGCAGACGTCGCGTTTCAACCTGATGAGTGTCGGCGTCGGCACACGCGTGCAGATCATGAAGTATGCGAGCGCGGATTTCGAGGCCGGCTGGCCGTTGAAGGCGGGCGTCTATACGCGGCAGTACAGCCCGCGATTCGATTTCTACGTAAGGCTGGGTTTCTGACGGATTTTTTTGATCGTGCCGGGGCGATGCGACGAGCGCGGCGCCCGCACATTCGGGGAGTGGATCGTGAAGCGAGTCTTGTTTTTCCTGTTGGCGGTGATGCTCGGCGTGCTGCCCGGCATCGCGAATGCATGGTGGCAGAACGACTGGTCGTACCGGAAGGCGATCACGATCGACGCGAGCGCGAAAGGCGCGAACCTCGCGGAATCGGCCGGCCGCGTGCCGCTGCTGATCCGCCTGCACTCGGGCAACTTCCAGTTCGACGGGCTGGCCGACAACGGCGCGGACATCCGCTTCGTCGCCGCCGACGACAAGACGCCGCTGAACTACCACATCGAGCAATACGATCCGGTGCTCGGCGTCGCGCTGATCTGGGTCGACATCCCGAAGATGCCGGCCGGCGCCGCGGAGTCGATCTGGATGTACTACGGCAACAAGAAGGCGCCGGACGGCAGCAAGCCGGCCGAGACGTTCGATGCCGACTACACGCTCGTCTACCACTTCAACGGCGCGGCCGGTGCGCCGCCGAAGGACCTGACCGCCTATGGCAACCACGCGCAGAACGCGTCGTTCCAGACGGTCGAGGATGGCATCGTCGGCAAGGGCGCGCGGTTCGACGGCAACGGGTCGCTGACGCTGCCGGCGAGTGCGTCGCTGAACGTACCGGCGGGCGGCAGCTTCACGTTCAGTGCATGGGTGAAGCCGTCGGCGCTTGCCCCGAACACGTTGGTCTACAGCCGTCGCGACGGCGCGAACGCGCTGCTGATCGGCCTCGACAACGGCGTGCCGTTCGCGGAAGTCCAGGGCGCGGCAGGCAATCCGGCGCCGGTGCGCACGCCGGCCGCAGCGCCGGTCGCCGCGAACCAGTGGACGTATCTCGCGGTCACGGCCGACGGCAAGAACCTCACCGTCTACGTGAACGGCAAGCAGGCCGCGCAGGTCGCGGCGACGCTGCCGGCACTGAGCGGCGCGGCAACGGTCGCGGCGGACGCAACGGGCGCACCCGCAGGGTTCGCCGCGTATTCGGGCGCGCTCGACGAACTGCGTCTGTCGAAGATCGCGCGCTCGGCGGCCGCGATCGCGGTCGACGCGCTCGCGCAGGGCTCGGAATCGAAGCTCGTCGCCTATGGCGCCGACGAGAAGCAGTCGGGCTTCGGCTTCGGCTACTTCGGCGTGATCGTGCAGTCGGTGACCGTCGACGCGTGGGTCGTGATCACGATCCTGCTCGGCATGGCGCTCGTGTCGTGGGTCGTGATGTGGACGAAGGCGCGCTACGTCGGCACCGTCGACAAGGCCAACCAGTATTTCGTGCAGCGCTTCCGCGAAGTGGCCGGGCGTCATCTGGTCGGCCTCGCGCATGTCGACGAAGCGAGCGCCGACGGCCGCCGGCTGTACCAGTCGTCGCTGTACCGGCTGTACAAGGCTGGCGTGCATGAGATCCACAGCCGCGTGGACGGCAACGGCCGCACGGTGATTACGTCAGAATCGATCGAGGCGATCCGCGCGTCGATGGACGCGACGCTCGTGCGCGAGAACCAGAAGCTGTCGAAGTCGATGGTGCTGCTGACGATCGCGATCTCGGGCGGCCCGTTCCTCGGGCTGCTCGGCACGGTGGTCGGCGTGATGATCACGTTCGCGGCGATCGCGGCGGCCGGCGACGTGAACGTGAACGCGATCGCGCCGGGTATCGCCGCCGCGCTGCTCGCGACGGTCACGGGCCTGTTCGTCGCGATTCCCGCGCTGTTTGGCTACAACTACCTGCTGATCCGCAACAAGAACGTGACCGCGAACATGCAGGTGTTCGTCGACGAATTCGTCACGCGCCTCGCCGAAGCGCACCGCGCGCCGGATCACGCGGTGCTGGCCGACTGACGCACGCAGGAGACCACCATGCAGGTTCAGGACGACGACAAGCCGTACGACGACATCAACATCACGCCGATGCTCGACCTCGCGTACGTGCTGCTGATCATCTTCATCATCATGACGACCGCGTCGGTGCAGGGCATCAAGGTCGATCTGCCGAAGGCGAGCTCGTCCGCGAGCCTCGCGAAGCCGAAGACGAAGGCGATCACGGTGGCCGATTCGGGGCAGGTGTTCCTCGACGCGTACCCGGTGACGATGGACGAGCTCGAAAGCCGGCTGCGCACCGAGAAGGCGACCAATCCGGATTTTCCGATCGTGTTGAAGGGCGACGCGGGCGTGCAGTACCAGAAGGTGATGGACGTGCTCGACCTGTTGCGCCGCCTCGATCTGTCGCAGGTCGGTCTCGTGACCGGCAAGGCGAAGCAGGGCGGCTGACGCGATGGAAATGACCTACAACGGCGGCCCGCCGGACAAGGGCCCCGGCCGCTACGTGAAGCCCGTCGCGATCGCGCTGGTGCTCGCCGGCGTGGCCGCGCTGATCTGGCATTTCGCGGGCGACACGGCCGGCGTGAAGCGCGTGAGCGCGCCGCAGGTGACGACGGTGATTCCGTTGCCGCCGCCCCCGCCGCCGCCGAAACAGAAGCCGCCGCCCGAGAAGGTGAAGGAAGAGGTCAAGACGCCGGTCGACCGGCCGACGATCGCGCCGAAGCCGTCCGAGGCGCCGAAGCCGTCGGACAACCAGCCGAAGCAGATGACGATGAATGCCGATGCGCAGGCGGGCACCGACAACTTCGGCATCGGTGCGGGCGACGGGTCCGGCATGCTCGGCAGCGGCGGGGGCGGCAAGTTCGGCAACGCGAGCTATGCGCAATACATGGTCTACGTGCTGCAGCGCGCGATCGAGCAGGACAAGGGCGTGCAGGAGGCAGGCGGCGCGCGGTTCGCGGGCAGCCTGAACCTGTGGATGGACGCGTCGGGGCGGATCACGAAGGTGACGGTCGCGCAGTCCACCGGCGACGCGAAGATCGATGCGGCCGTCGTCGCGGCGGTCGAAGCGCTTGGCAGGGTCGACGAGGTGCCGCCGCCCGCAACCGCGTATCCGGTGCTCGTCAAGCTTCAGGGGCGCAAGCCGGCATGACGATGCGTGCGCGAAACGACGAAAGAATCATGGGGTGGCGCCGTCGCACGGATGCCGCCGGAAAAGAAACGAAAATTGTTCGGAGTGCTTCGATGATTCGGAAGATGAACGGACGGGGTGGGGTGCCCCGCAACGGCGCGCTGCCCGCGCGCCTGTCGCGCGTCGGCGCGGCGGTGCTGACGCTCGGGCTGGCCTGCGCGTCCGCCGCGCACGGGCAATCGCTCGAGGCGCAGGCGGCGACGGGGAAAGCCGCGCCGACCGAGAGCGTGGTGATCAACCTGATCAACCTGCTCGTGAAGCGTGGCGTGCTCACGCAGCAAAACGCGAACCAGCTGATCAGCGAGGCGCGCACCGAGGCCGTGCAGGCGAGGTCGGCCCGCGCATCGGGCGCGCCGGTCGTGGCGGGTGGGGTCGTCAATCCGCCGACGCAGCCGGGCGATGTCGCGGTGCCGTACGTGCCGCAGCTCGTGCGCGACCAGATCCGCGACCAGGTGAAGCAGGAAGTGATCGCGCAGGCGAAGGCCGAGAACTGGGCGCAACCGAACACGTTCCCCGACTGGGTGTCGCGCATCAAGCTCGACGGCGACCTGCGCGTGCGTGACGAGTATCACTTCTATGGCGGCCGCAACACGAACGGCGTGACGAATTTCGCGGCGATCAACCAGGGCGGCGGGTTCGACGTCAACTCGAACACCAACAACACGCAGATTCCCACGCAGAACACGCGGGAGAACCGCAACAACCTGCTGCGCTACCGCGCGCGGCTCGGCGTGACGGCGACGCTGTCCGACGAAATGATCGCCGGCATCCAGCTCGCGAGCGGCAACGACAACGGGCCCGTGTCGACCACGGCCACCGCGGGCGGCGGCTTCGCGAAGAAGAACATCTGGCTGAACAAGGCGTTCTTCGCGTACCGGCCGACGCCGTGGCTGAACCTGACGGCCGGCCGGTTCGACAATCCGTTCTTCAAGTCGGACCTGGTGTTCTCGGACGACCTGATGATGGACGGCCTCGCCGCGAACCTGCGCCATGCGCTGCCGTGGAATCCGGACGTCACGCTGTTCGGCACGCTCGGCGTGTTCCCGATCCAGTACACGAGCGAGAACTTCCCGTCGAACAGCACCGACAAGGCCGGCAGCGACACGAAGTGGATGTTCGGCGCGCAGTTCGGTGCCGACTGGAAGATCGACGCGAAGAACCGGCTGCGCGGCGCGGTCGCGTACTACGACTTCCAGAACATGCGCGGCACGCTGTCGTCGCCGTGCGCGCTGTATCTGGGCGCGACGAGCTGCAGCACCGACAACGAGGCGCCGGCATTCATGCAGGGCGGCAACACGCTGGTCGCGCTGCGCAACATCGTGCAGAACCCGAATCTCGCGCCGGGGATGACGCCGCAGCCGCAGCTGTTCGGCCTGGCCTACAACTACCGGCTGCTCGACCTGAAGGCGCAGTGGGACACGGTGGTGGCCGATCGCTTCAAGCTGCGTCTCGACGGCGAATACGTGCGCAACCTCGCGTACAACGACAACAAGGCGTTCGCGGCGGCGTCGCTGCCGGTCAACAACTACGATTCGACGTCGGTGAACGCGACGCGCGCCGACTACCGCAGCGGCCCGAACGGCTTCCTCGCGAAGGCGACGTTCGGCGAGCCGGAGCCGCGCGAGAAGGGCCAGTGGAACTTCTCGATCGCATACAAGTACCTGCAGCCGGACGCCGTGCTCGACGCGTTCAACGATCCCGACTTCCATCTCGGCGGCACCAACGCGCGCGGCTACGTGCTCGGCGCCGCGTATGCGGTCGCACGGGACACGTGGGTGTCGGCCCGTTACCTGAGCTCGAAGGAAGTGTACGGGCCGCCGGTCTCGATCGACGTGCTGCAGATCGAGCTCAATGCTCGCTTCTGACCGGAGCCGCGGATGAACACGATCACTCGCACGATGTTCGCGGCCAGCGTGGCCGGCACGCTGCTGCTTGCGGCTGGCGGCGCGCACGCGCAGAGCATCGAGGACAAGCTGCGCAGCCAGTTGCGCTCGACCGTGCAGGAGCTGCGCCAGTTGCAGGACAACCAGGCGCAGTTGCAAAGCGACAAGGTGGCGGCCGAGAAGCAGCGCGACGACGCGCTCGCGCAACTGAAGGCGATGCAGGGGCAACTGGCGGCCGCGCACGGCGACTCGGGCGCCGAAGCGGCCGCGAAGCGCGCGCTCGCGCAGGAGCGGGCGGGCCGCGAGCAGGACGCGAAGTCGCTCGCGAAATACAAGTCGTCCTACGAGGACTTGCTCGCCGTGTCGCGCGCCCGCGATACGCAGCACACGCAACTGCAGAAGGACGTGGCGGCGCGTGACACGCAACTGAAAACCTGCCAGGCACACAATGCCGAGCTGTATCGCGTGGGGCACGAGATTCTCGACGCCTACGAGCACGTCGGGATCGGCACGCTGTTCTCGTCGCGTCAGCCGTTCGCGCAGTCGGCGCGCGTGAAGTACGACGACATTGCGCAACGCTACGGCGATGCGCTGTATGCGGGCAAGTACGACCCGGCTGCGCGGCCCGTTGCCGCCACGCCGGCACCGGCATCGGCCGCTGCGGCAAACCCGCAGTGAGCGCGCGGCCCGCAGCCGGGGTCGAACCGATCGATTCGTTGAATACGGGGAACACAGACATGCAAGACAAGCAACCGAACGCCGGCGATGAACGCGCGGCACACGATGCGCCGATCGAAGCGATCAGCGCCGACCACCTCGCCGACGTGCTGCGCCGCGCGGGCTACCGCGTGACGGCGGCGGAACAGAACGGCGCGGTGCAACTGATGAGCGCGAGCCAGGGCATCGGCTTCGCGGTGCGCTTCGGCAACCCGGCCGCCGTGCTCGCGCCGCAGGGGCCCGACGCATCGCCCGCGTCGCTGCTGTTCATCGACTACACGCTGTCGTGCGTGCTGCAGGTGCAGGGTGAATTGCCGGCAGAACTCGTCGCGGACTGGAACCGGACCAAGCGCTTCGCGCGTCTCGCGAGCCACGGGCCGTTTCTCGCGCTGGAGATGGACGTGGTCGTCGCGGGCGGCGTGTCGGAGCGCTATCTGCGCTCGACGATCGAGCTGTGGGATCGCCTGATTCAGGAGTTCCTGCTGCACCTGCGCAACCGTCCTGCGATGGCCGAGCAGGAAGCGGCGGCGCGCGCGGCGGCGGCAGGCGATCCGGCCACCGCGTCGGCCGCCGAGGCGGCAACGGCAGTCGCCGGGCTCGAGGCTGCCGCGCAGTGACGCTCGGCGCGAGCTGGCGCGCCGGCGGCCGGATCGGCGCTGCGCTGCGTGCGCTGCTGCCCGGCCGTGCGTGGCACGACGCGGATGCGATCGCCGCCGGCGATGCACCCGCCGCGTGGGGCGCGTATGCACGGCGCATCGCGCAGTGGCTGCAGGCGACGCTCGACGGCGACGACGCAGCGGTGTGCCGCCTGCGCGCCGGCATCGAGCGCTGGGCCGGTGAGCTTGCCGATGCCGGCGACGATGGTCCCGAGCTGCCGGTGCGTGCGTGGCTCGACCGGTACGGGCACGTGACGCGCATCGACAGCGGTGCGGCCGGGCAACCGGAACTCGACGCGGCGCTGCACGCCGCACTCGTCGGCCGGGCGGTCGGCGCAGCGCCGCCACGCGGGATGGCGCAGCCGCTCGTCCTGCGCATGACGCTGACGGACGCGCGCTGATGCAGCGTCCGCATTTCAAGAGCAATCGAGAGGGCAGTCGAACGATGAAGACGAAGATGAAGATGCTGGCGATCGTGGCAGGCGGTCTCGCGCTGGCCGTGCCGCTCGTTTCGCACGCGCAGGACGACGTGATCGCGAATGCCGCGCAGGCGTCGGTCACGCAGGCCGATATCGCGGAGCTGTTGAAGGCGGTGAGCCCCGAAGGGCGCGAACGTCTCGCGGCCGATCCCGGGGCGCTGGACCAGGTCGTGCGCTCGACGCTTGCGCAGAAGGCCGTGCTGGCCGAGGCGAAATCGAAGGGCTGGGACAAGCAGGCGCAGGTGCAGGCGGCTGTCGAGCAGGCGCAGCGCGATATCGTCGTGCGCAGCTATCTGGCATCGGTGAATGCGCCGCCGGCCGACTATCCGTCGGACGCGGAGCTCCAGTCCGCGTATGACAAGAACCGCGCCGCGTTCACTGCGCCGCGCGCCTTGCACGTCGCGCAGATCTATATCGCGGTGCCGCCCAACGCGGATGCCGCGACGCTCGACAAGGCGCGCAAGCAGGCGGCCGATCTCGCGAACCGCGCGCGCAGTGGCGACTTCGCGGCGCTCGCAAAGGCGAACTCGCAGGACAAGGCGAGTGCCGCGAACGGCGGCGATCTCGGTTTCGTGCCCGATCAACTGATGGTGCCGGCGGTCCGGCAGGCGGCCGACGCGCTGAAGCCGGGCCAGGTCTCCGCGCCGATCCAGACGCCGGCCGGCTTTCATGTCGTGAAGCTGATCGACATCCGCGCGGCCGCGCCGCGCCCGCTGGCCGACGTGAAGGAGCAACTGCGCGCGATGCTGCGTGCGCAGCGCACCCAGCAGAATGCGCAGGCGTATCTCGCGAAGCTGGCGGCGAACGCGCCGATCAACGAAGACGCGCTGAAGAAAGCGCTCGCGTCTGCCCGGTAGGCACGCTCATGGCAATCGTCCGTTCGACACCGCGCGTCGACGTGCCCGACGCGCGCACGCCGGGGCGACGCCGCCCGGCCGCGGCCGCCGACCGCCCGCGCATGCCGAAGGCCAACCCGTGGCCGGGCCGGCCCGGCGAGTGGCCCACGCATTGCCCGCTGTGCTTCGGCGCGCTGGAGCCGTTGCCCGGCGCGGGCGGCTACGCGCGGCACCGGAGCGCGCGGTGTTCCGCGCAGTGCGTGCTCACGACGCGCCAGTATCAACCGGACGAACTGACGATTCGCGGCTCGCGCGACGTGCAGGTCGCCGCCCGGCACCGCGAGCGCTTCGTCGCGCAGTGGGCGCGCCATTACGCGCTGATGCGGCGGGCGTGGCCCGCACTCACGATCGGCCGCTTCATCGCGGTGGTCGCCTGTGTCGACGTCGCGGATCTCTGGTCGTACCGGATGTTGCGCGACGACGATCTGGCGGCCGTGCTGCTCGTGCTGGCCGGCTTCCTGCGTGTGCCGGACGCGGCGGGCACCGATGCACCGGGCCCCGACCCGCGCGCGCCGACGGTGCGCTGGGTGCGGTTCTGGTTCGACGCGAGCGTGCGCGACGTCGGCGATCTGTGGACGGCCGGCAGCGGTGCGCCAGCGCTGTTTCGCGTCGACTACCGCGAACCGCTCGTCACGCCGTATCCGACCGGCGCACAGGTGCATGCGTGGCAGCCGGTCGACGACATGCGCGACGCGTGGGCGCAACGGATCGATGCGCAAGAGCCTGCCGTCGAAGCGGCCGATGGCGCGGCGTTCGCGCGTTTCCTGGCGCGCGCGGCGACGCCGGGCACGCACCTGTGATGGCGGCCGTGAAGGCGCCATGGCGCCATTTCTGAAGGAGACGCACATGAAGATGCGACGAAGCGGAATCGCGACGATCGTCTGCCTGCTGCTGGCAGCCGGTGCGCACGCGCAGGGGGGACGCGCGGCGGCGAGTGCGGCCGTGCCCGCGCCGGCCAGTCCGGGCTCGGCCGCGAAGCCGGTGTGTGTCGATGCGGAAGTCGACGGCAAGCGCGCGCTGTCGTACGACTGCCTGAGCCAGCAACTGAAGCCGAAGGCCGACCCGCAGGCGGGGGCATCGCAAACGGATTCGGAGCGGCTGTCGAAGCAGCCGTCGAACCGTCTCGGCACGTTCAACCTGTCGACCGAGCGGAACCGTTTCGGCTCGAACTGGGGCCGGTCGGTGACGCCGCAGCGGCCCGATGCGCCGGTCGCGGTGCCGCCGAAGTAACGCACGCGGCCGAGCGTGCGGCGCAGGTATCGATGGGCCGGTTGCGTTCCGGCGCGAACTGACGAGGAGCAGCAACATGACGGCGGGCAAGCACATGAACCGGGCGGCAATGCTGCGAGCGATGGCCGGCGGGCTGGCATTGGCCTGTGCGTGCGCGTGCGGTTGTTCAACGGCAACGGCTGCCGAGCGGCCCGCGCAGCCGGGTGCCGCATCGGCAGCGCCAGCGCCAGCGCCGACCGTCGCGCTGCCGAATTTCGCCGCGCTGGTGCGACGTGTCGGCCCGGCCGTCGTCAACATCAGCGTCACGCGCGAAGTCACGCAGCTGGGCATCCAGTTGCCGCCCGGCATCGCGCCCGATCATCCGCTCGCGCCGTTTCTGGCGCGGCGCGTGATCGGCAACCGCGAGGAAGTGAGCCTCGGCTCCGGCTTCATCGTCAGTGCGGATGGCGTGATCCTGACCAACCGGCACGTGGTCGGCGACGCCGTTGCGATCGACGTGAAGCTGACCGACAAGCGGCAGTTCAAGGGGCGCGTGATCGGCAGCGATCCGGTATCCGACGTCGCGGTGATCCGCATCGACGCGCACAACCTGCCGGTCGTTGCGACCGGCGACCCGGCGCGCACCGAAGTGGGCGACTGGGTGATGGCGATCGGTTCGCCGTACGGGTTCGCGAACACGGTCACGCAGGGCATCGTCAGCGCGAAATCGCGCTCGTTGCCCGGCGAGCGGGCGATCCCGTTCATCCAGACCGACGTGCCGATCAACCCCGGCAATTCGGGCGGCCCGCTGTTCGATCTCGGCGGCCGCGTGATCGCGATCAACTCGATGATTTTCTCGAAGACGGGCGGTTATCAGGGGCTCGCGTTTGCGATCCCGATCGATATCGCGCTCGACGTGAAGGACCAGTTGCTGCGGACCGGCAAGGTCACGCGCGGCCGGCTCGGCGTGGCCGTGCAGGAGGTGAGCCAGGCGCTCGCGCGGTCGTTCGGCCTCGCGAGTCCGGACGGCGCGTTGATCACCATGGTCGAGCCGGATGGCCCGGCCGCACACGCGGGCCTGCAGCCGGGCGACGTCGTGCTCGCGGTCGACGGCAAGCCGGTTGCCGAATCGGCGGACCTGCTCGGCACCGTGGCGGGCATGCGGGCCGGGCGGCAAGCCGACCTGCTGGTGTGGCGCGCGGGACGGGCGATGCACGTGAGCGCGACGGTTGGCGCATTCGACAGCGGCACGGCGTCGGCCGGTGGCGAGCAAGGGCCCGCGCGATTCGGGCTCGCGCTGCGCGCGGCGACCGAGCAGGAGCGGCAGCGGCTCGGTGTCGGGCAGGCGCTCGTCGTCGAGCAGGCGAGCGGGCAGGCCGCCCGCGCAGGCTTGCAGCCCGGCGATATCGTGCTGTCGGTCAACGGCACGTCGGTCGCGAGCATCGGCGCGCTGATGACCGAGATCGACGCCGCGCACGGCAACGTCGCGCTGCTCGTCCAGCGTGGCGGCACGCGCTTGTATGTGCCGATCGAGATCGGTTGAGGGTCGCATGACACGACACGACGCAGCACGACGGCGAACCGTCGAAACGGGAGACGGGATGAAGCGAATGCAGGAGTGGGGCGCAGCGGGATGGCTGCGGACGATCGCTGTCGCGTGGGCGCTGGCCGGGTGCGCCGTGCCGGCCATCGCGCAGACGGCCGACGTGCCGCAGGCGTGGATCCGCTACGGACAGCTCGCCGGGCAGCAGTTCCAGACCTGGCTCGAAGCCGACGGCGACGCGGCCGATCGTCTGCACCGCTATCTCGAGGCGCGCGTACTGAACGCGCGTGCCGATGCGCCACCGCCCGCGATCGTCGTGCGCGCGTGGATCGGCATGAACGGCGCCGTCACGCGCGTCGAATTCGCGTCGCTCGGCGATCCCGACGCGGACGCGACGCTGCGGCAACTGCTCACGGCCGGCCCGCTGGCGGAACCGCCGCCGCCCGACATGCTGCAGCCGTTGCGCGTGCGCCTGCGGCTCGCGCCGAATCCCGATGCGGCGGCCGCCGCGCCGGCATCGGCGGCGCGCATGCCGTGATGCGCGGGGGGCGGGCGTCGACGTCGCCGGATATCATAATAAGATATGAGGTTATTGCGTTGGCGGGACGATGACGCCTCGCTTCTTCAACAGGAGCCACCCATGCAACTGACCCCGTTGGGCGCGCATGTCGCCCAGTTCGGTTTCCCCGAGCGGCAGAGACACGTGCAGGCGCTGATCTCCGGCACGGCCGATATCAACACGTATGTTTCCGCCGGCGTCTGCTACGATGCCGCAGCCTATGTGCGGTACCTGATGCGGGCTGACGCAATGATCACGCCCAACACGCTGCTCGACACGATCGGTCAGCACTGGCGACCGCGGTTCAACTTCGAGAACGGCGGCGAATGGGACGGGCACGCGCCCATTCAGGCCGGGACCGCGGTCGGCTTCTCGCGTGGCGGCACGGTCTTTCATGCGGCGATCGCCATCGGCGGCACCCGGATCCGCGCCGTAAACGGCGGGCTTCTCGGCAGCGGATGGCGGTATGCGGTCGACCTGGCAAGCGTGCTCGAACCGGACGCGGCCGGCGGCTTCAAGTACGACCGCACGAACATCCGGGTTCATCTGTCGCACCTGTAGCCTGCGGGCGTCTCGGCGGTCTCCGCGGTACAGGCCACGGTGGTCTCGATCAGTCGGTGGCTCGCCTCGCACACGGCCGGGCGGCGGCTGTCCCGCCGTCCGGCGATTTCCGCATGGCGTCGCGCTGCCCATCGCTGCTATCCTCTCGACCGTGAATGACTCTTCCGGGAGTCGTGGCGGCGCATGCTGCGTCGCGGCGAAGTGCGCGGGTGCAACTGCGTGCGCGCCGGGGCGGCACGACCGGCCGTCCACGACGATCCATGACCTGTTTCGTGATTGATTTCCTCCCGTCCATGCCCACATGGCCAAGACAACGATGAGCAACGCACCCGACCAAGCCGCGCCCGGCGACGATGAATCGTCCGGCGGCGGTTCGTCCTATCTGGTGCCGGGGCTCGAACGCGGGCTGCGGATTCTCGCCGAATTCTCCGCGCGCGAGCCCGTGCTCGGCGCGCCCGAGTTGTCGAAGCGCATCGGCATTCCGCGCACGACCACGTTCCGCCTGCTGCAGACGCTCGAAGCGCTCGGTTTCCTCGAGCGCGTGAACGGCGACCGTTATTTCCGGCTCGGCGTCGGCGTGCTGCGGCTCGGCTTCGAATACCTGAATTCCCTCGAACTGACCGATCTCGGTGCGCCCGTGCTCGAACGGCTGCGCGACACGACCGGCCTGTCGACGCACCTGCTGATCCGCGATCAGCGCGACGTCGTGTTCGTCGCGAAGGCACAGAGCAACGCGTCGATGTTCGGTTCGGTGAAGGTGCACGTCGGCACGCGCCTGCCCGCGCACGCAACCGTGCATGGCCACGTATTGATGGGCGACCTGACGCGCGACGCGCTGCGCCAGCTCTATCCGGAAAAGCGCCTCGAGCAGTTCACCGAGCGCACGCCGGGCAGCGTCGACGAGTTGTACGAACGCGTGCGCCATTACGCGCGGCTCGGCTACGCGGTCAGCGAGGCGGCATTCGAGAGCGGCATTTCGGCCGTCACCGCGCCCGTGCGCGATCATTCGGGCTCGATCGTCGCGGCGATCACGGCGACGGTGCCGCGCTCGGAGATCGGCGAGGCCGGCGAGAAGGAACGGCTCGTCGAAGCCGTGTGCGGCGCGGCGGTCGATCTGTCGCAGCGGCTGAACTATCGTCCGCTCGAAAGCGACCCGACGTTCGCACACGCGCGCCACAAGGTCGCGATGTTCTGAGTGTTCCGATGTGCGGCCGGCGGCCGTGCCCATGCAATGCGCGAAAGACAAAAGCGGCCCGCGGGCCGCTTTTGTCGTTTCAGGCGGCGAAGCGCCTGCCACCGTTCGTTCAGAACGAGTGGTGGATCCCGGTGAGCACGATTACCTGGTTCGCGGTACTCGACACGCCTGCCGTGAAGAACGCGGCCTGTGCGCCGCCCGAACCGTGCTCATACAACACGTTCGCATACAGCTGCGTGCGCTTCGACAGCGAATAGATGTCGCCGAGCTCGACCTGCGTCCAGCGGCGGCCGGCCAGCGTCGTGGTCGCCGCGCCGCCCGCGATCGTGTTGAACGCGCTGCTGCGGTAGTTCACGCCCGCGTCGTAGCTCTGGAACGTATCCGAAAAGCCGTTCGACTGCATCTTCGTGCGCGTGTACAGGCCATGCACGAGGAAGTCGCCGAACTGGTAGGACGCACCCGCGCCGATGTTTTCCACCTTGCTCGCGGTATAGCCGGTCGCGGTGTTCTGCCCCTGGAACGACGTGATGCCGGTCGTGCTGATCAGGATCGCGCGGTCGTGCTCGTTCGAGTACACGGCCGATGCCTTGAACGGCCCGTTCGCGTAGTTCAGCGCGACGCCGACCGACTTGCCGGTCGAGAAGTTCGTCGTGTTGCCGAGCGCCATCGTCGCGGCGGCCGAGAAGCCCGCGAAGGTCGGCGAGCGGTACTTGACCGAGTTGTTGTACGGCACGTTGCCGGTCGCGGCGAGCCCGTCGATGTTGCCGGGGTGGAACGCGTACCAGCTCATCGCGAGGTAGGCCGTGCTGAGCGGATCGAGATAGTCGAACGACAACGGCGTCTGGCGGCCGAGCGTCAGCGTGCCGTAGCGTTCCGAGCTGAGGCCCACGAACGCCGCGCGGTTCCAGATCGTGTTCGCGGTCGCGAACTGGCCGTTGTTCGTATAGAAGCCGTTTTCGAGCTGGAAGATCGCGGACAGGCCGTCGCCGAGGTCTTCCTTGCCTTTCAGGCCCCACCGATCGGGCTGCGTATTGCCCTGGATCATCGCCCACTTCGCATGGCCGCCGACGTTGTTCACGTACGCGACACCCGCATCCATGCTGCCGTACAGCATCACGCTGCTCTGCGCCCACGCGCCCGACGCGGCGCCCAATCCGATCACTGCTGCTGCTACCGCATGCTTGACCATTTGATCTCCTGAATCTCCAACCTGATGAAAACGTGCCGTGGCGGCATGCGCAGGAACGGCCGGCCGTCGCGCGTTTTCGCCATCGGGCGGGCATTTTAATGTTCCATATAAGGAACGATGTGCCTCTGATGGAATGGAGTATAGAGGCGTCACGCACCGGATCAAAAATAATTTTTTCGGGACGGATGGGTTTCGGAACGATGCCCGGCGGCGGTGCGCGAAGCCCGCGTAAACCCGGTAAATCCCCGTCATATAACAAAAAATTTCATTTAATGAGATGGATGGACGTGATCGCCAACCCGACGGTCAGTGTTTTCCCTAGGGCATACACCTTTTTGTTTTACTCGTGGAAAGTCACTCCTATACTCACCATCCATAAACTGCTGTTCCGGGTATGGAACAAATCGGAACCAACCGAGAGTCGATCAGAAGGAAGGGTGTGAGATGTCTGAACAATGGGTTTGCGCCGGACACGCCGGCGCGCTGTCGGAAGACACGCCGATCGAGTTCAAGCGGACCGACGGCGTCGAGATCGGGATCTATCGCGTCGGCGATGAGGTGTACGCGCTCGAGAACGTGTGCCCGCATGCGTACGCGCTGCTGACGCAGGGGTTCGTCGACGAAGGCACGGTCGAATGCCCGTTGCACGAGGCCGTGTTCGACATCAAGACGGGCGAATGCCTGAAGGGTCCGGGCGGACGCGCACTGAAGCAGTACGCGGTGCGTCTCGCCGGCGAGGAAATCCAGATCAAGGTGGAATGACATGAAAGAAGCGACCGTCAACTTCAATCCCTTCCTGAAGCCGTGGGTGGCGCCGCAGCCGAACAACGTCGCGGGCAAGGGGCAGATCGAGATCCCCGGCCAGGTCGAGAACCAGGTCTGGCAGAACCGCAAGGCCGCACCGACCCAGTACGAAAACGACCTCGGCGATGCGCTCGAGCGCGTGTTCGAAGCCGGCGCGATCGAGCTGGACGACGTCGTCGCGGGCCTGAACCGCATCGGCTTCCGCGCGCCGGACGGCACGGCGTGGACCGCCGAGCGCTTCCGCGCCGAAATGGCCGCGCTGGCGGAATGAGCGCTCGAGCGCCGATCGCCGACCCGACGACAACCGCATCCGGAGCACACTGATGACGTCCCCCGAACAACACGCAGCACAACACGACCCGGTCCGTGCCTATCTCGACCGCGGCATCAAGAACTACTGGTATCCCGTCGCGCCGAGCTGGCAGGTGTCGAACGCACCGGTCGGCCTCACGCGCCTGTCCGAGCAGATCGTGCTGTGGCGCGATCACGACGGCAAGGTTCACGCGCTCGAAGATCGCTGCCCGCACCGCGGCGCGCGCCTGTCGCTCGGCTGGAACCTCGGCGGCAACATCGCCTGCTGGTATCACGGCATCGAAGTCGACGGCGGCGGCACCGTGAACCGCGTGCCGGCGGTGTCGAACTGTCCGCTCGAAGGCACGAAGTGCGTGAAGTCGTATCCGGTCGAAGAGAAGGCCGGCGCGATCTTCCTGTGGTTCGGCGACGAAGCGCACGGCGAGCCGGCGCCGCTGAACCTGCCCGAGGAACTGGTCGACGACGAATACGGCCACTTCCTGTGCGTGTCGAACTGGACGTGCAATTACCAGTACGCGATCGACAACGTGATGGACCCGATGCACGGCGCGTACCTGCACGCCACCTCGCACTCGATGGCCGAAGGCGACAAGCAGGCCGACATGCGCGTGCGCAAGACGGAAACGGGGCTGATGTTCGAGAAGATCGGCCAGCGCGACGTGAACTTCGACTGGGTCGAGCTCGGCGAAACGGGCTGCCTGTGGATGCGCCTCGCGATTCCGTACAAGCAGAAGTTCGGCCCGGGCGGCAACTTCGGGATCATCGGTTTCGCGACGCCGGTCGACGGCGACAACTGCCAGGTCTACTTCTGGCGCACCCGCAAGGTCAGCGGCTGGCAGCGCGACGTGTGGCGCTTCATGTACCGCAACCGCCTCGAGGGCCTGCACTGGGACGTGCTCGAGCAGGACCGCTACGTCCTCGAAAGCCTCGCGCCGAATGCGCGCGATCACGAATACCTGTACCAGCACGATGTCGGCATGACGCGCGTGCGCCGGATGCTGCGCACGCGTGCGCAGGAGCATCTTTCCGCGCTCGACGCGCATCGCGCGGCGCAGGCGCAGGCCGCATCGGAGCCGGCAAATGGCTGAGCGCGCTCCGGTCGTGTCGCTCGCGGGGCGCCGCGTGCTCGTCACGGGCGGCGCGCGCGGGCTCGGCGCGGCGTTCGTGACGGCGCTCGTCGAAGCGGGCGCGCAGGTCGCGTTCGGCGACGTGCTGGCCGACGAAGGCCGCGCACTTGCCGCGCAACTCGCCGAAGCCGGCCATGTCGCCCATTTCTTCGCGCTCGATCTCGCCGATCCGGCGAGCGTCGATGCGTTCGTCGCGCAGGGCGCGGCGGCGCTCGGCGGCATCGACGCGCTGATCAACAACGCGGCGATCACGAACTCGGGCGGCAAGCTGTCGACCGAGCTCGACGTATCGACGTGGGACGCCGTGATGAACGTGAACGTGCGCGGCGTGTGGCTCGTCAGCAATGCGGCGCTGCCGCACCTCGCGCAGTCGGGCCGCGGCGCGATCGTGAACCTCGCGTCGGACACCGCGCTGTGGGGCGCGCCGAAGCTGCTCGCGTACGTCGCGAGCAAGGGCGCGGTGATCGCGATGACGCATGCGCAGGCGCGCGAGTTCGGCGCGCACGGCGTGACGGTCAACGCGATCGCGCCGGGGCTCACCGAAGTCGAGGCCACGGCCTACGTGCCGGCCGAGCGCCACGCGTTCTACATGCAGGGCCGCGCGCTGACACGCGCGCAGGTGCCCGACGACGTGACGGGCCCCGTGCTGTTCCTGCTGTCGGACGGCGCGCGCTTCGTGACGGGTCAACTGCTGCCGGTGAACGGCGGCTTCGTGATGAATTGATTGAATTGAAGTTTTCACTCTGATGAAGGAGAGGACGATGGCGGACGCCGATCTCGAACGCAAGTCGTGGGACCAGCCGGAAGGCGCAAGCTTCAACGACTGGATGGAAGGGCGCGTGGCGCGCTACGCGACCCGTCGCTACGACTGGGACGCACTGAAGTTCCAGGCCGACTACGACCCGAAGTACCGCCGTGCGCAGATGCGCTACGTCGGCACGGGCGGCACGGGCGTCGCGAAGGACGTCAACACGGTGCCGGCCGGCGGCTTCACGTTTTCGACGATGGTCATCCCGGCCGGCAACATCGGCCCGAGCCACATCCACATGGACGTCGAGGAAATCTTCTTCGTGCTGCGCGGCAAGATGAAGGTGATCTGCGAGCGTGACGGCGAGACGTGGGAAGCGATCCTCGGCGAGCGCGACCTGATCTCGGTGCCGCCCGGCGTGTATCGCACGGAAATCAACATCGGCGAGGAAGACGCGCTGATGTGCGTGATGCTCGGTTCGCCGAAGCCGATCACGCCGACGTATCCGCCCGATTCGCCGCTCGCGAAGATCAAGCGCTGAAACGGAGCGGGTGAAGCAATGAGTGTCATCGACAAACGTGAACGCGACCGCACCGCGGCGTTCGCCGCGCTGCTCGGGCAGTTTCCCGAACAGCGTTGCGCGGCCGGCGCGGCGGGCACGATCGGTTATCGCGAGGCCGGCGCGCAGCATGCGGGCCGTGCGCTGCCCGTCGTGCTGCTGCACGGCATCGGCTCGGGCGCCGCATCGTGGGTCCGCCAGCTCGACACGCTCGGCGCATCGCGGCGCGTGCTCGCATGGGATGCGCCCGGTTATGGCGTGTCGACGCCGGTGCACGGCGCGTCGCCGGCCGCCACCGATTACGCGGCATCGCTGAACGCGTGGCTCGAGGCACTCGGCATCGAACGCTGCGTGCTGGTCGGTCATTCGCTCGGCGCGATCATCGCGGGCGGTCTCGCCCGCGTGATGCCCGCGCGGATCGCCGGCCTGCTGCTGGTGTCGCCCGCGGGCGGCTATGGCAGCGCACCGGCCGAAACCCGCGAATCGCGCCGTGACGCGCGGCTCGCGATGCTTGCCGAACTCGGCCCGGCCGGGCTCGCCGAGCAGCGCAGCGGCAACATGCTGTCCGGTTTCGCGAACGAGGATGCGCGTGCGTGGGTGCGCTGGAACATGGCGCGCATCGTGCCGGCCGGCTACGCGCAGGCCACGCATCTGCTCGCGAATGCCGATCTCGCGGCCGATCTCGCCGCCTTTCGCGGCCGCACGGCCGTGGCCGTCGGCGCGAACGACGCGATCACGCCGCCCGCCGCGTGCGAGCGGATTGCCGCGGCCGCGCACGTCGGGCTGCAGGTGATTCCGCAAGCGGGCCATGCCGGCTACGTGGAAGCACCGACCGTTTATTCCGCACTGATCGACACGTTCTGCCGTCAGTGCGACCAACAGCGGGGACTGGCATGAACGAACCGCTACAACAACCCGATACCGAAAACGGGAAAGCCGAAGCCAGCTACGTGGTGCCCGGCCTCGAACGCGGGCTGCGGATCCTCGCCGAATTCTCGCCGCGCGAGCCCGTGCTCGGCGCGCCCGAATTGTCGAAGCGGCTCGGCATTCCGCGCACGACGGTATTCCGTCTGCTGCAGACGCTCGAATCGCTCGGCTTCCTCGAGCGTGCGGACAAGGATCGCAATTACAAGCTCGGCATCGCCGTGCTGCGGCTTGGCTTCGAATACCTGAGCTCGCTGGAGCTGACCGATCTGGGCCTGCCCGTGATCGAGAGCCTGCGCGACGCGACCGGCTTCACGACGCACATCGTGATCCGCGACGGCCGCGACGTGGTGTTCGTCGCGAAGGCGCAGAGCCAGGCGCCGGTGTTCAGCTCGATCCGCGTGAACGTCGGCACGCGCTTGCCCGCGCATGCGACGACGCACGGCCACGTGCTGATGGGCGACCTGTCGTTGAAGGAACTGCATGCGCTGTATCCGGAAGGCGCGCTGAACCGGATGACGAACGCGACGCCGGAGACGGTCGACGCGCTGTACGAAGTGATCCGCGAGGATGCGCTGCGCGGCTACGGCGTCAGCAATTCGTCGTTCGAGCGCGGTATCTCGGTGGTGACGGCGCCGGTGCGCAACGAGACGCAGAAGATCGTCGCGTGCATCACGGTGACGGTGCCGAGGCCGGAGATCGACGCGGCGCTGATCGCGGATGGTCTGATCGACAAGGTGCAGCGCGCGGCGGCGGAATTGTCGCGGCGGCTCAATTACCGCTCGGATGACGAGCACACGTTTCTGAAGGCTTTAGGACTCCGATGATTCAGATCGATCTGACCGGGCAGGTGGCGGTGGTGACGGGCGGTTCGTCCGGCATCGGCCTCGCGACTGCCGAACGGTTCCTGCAGGCGGGCGCGTCGGTCGCGATTTGCGGCCGCGACAGCGAGCGCCTGGCGCGCGCCGAAGCGATGCTTGGCGAGAAATATCCGGGTGCGCAACTGCTCGCCGCACGCTGCAACGTGCTCGATGAGCAGGATGTGGCTGCGTTCGCTCAAGCGGTTTCGTCACGCTTCGGTCGTGCCGACATGCTGGTCAACAACGCCGGCCAGGGCCGCGTGTCGACCTTCGCCGACACGACCGACGACGCGTGGCGCGAAGAGCTCGAACTGAAGTATTTCAGCATCATCCGCCCGACCCGTGCGTTCCTGCCGCTGCTGCGCGACGCGCAGGCGCCGACGATCACCTGCGTGAACTCGCTGCTCGCGCTGCAGCCGGAGCCGCACATGGTCGCGACGTCGTCGGCGCGCGCGGGCGTGCTGAGTCTCGTGAAGTCGCTCGCGACCGAACTCGCGCCGCAGCGCATCCGCGTGAACTCGATCCTGATCGGCATCGTCGAGTCGGGCCAGTGGCGCCGCCGCTACGAAGCGCAGGCGCAGGCCGGCGAAAGCTGGGAGGACTGGACGGGCGCGATCGCCCGCACGAAGAACATTCCGCTGAACCGCTTCGGCAAGCCTGACGAGGCCGCCTGGGCACTCTTTTATCTCGCAACGCATCTGTCGTCGTACACGACGGGCAGCCATATCGACGTTTCTGGAGGCTTTGCACGCCATGTCTAAAAAAACCACGGTTGGCGAGCTGATTGCCGCCTTTCTCGAGCAGTGCGGCGTGAAGACCGCATTCGGTGTCATCTCGATCCACAACATGCCGATCCTCGACGCGATCAACTCGCGCGGCAACATCCGGTATGTCGGCGCACGCGGCGAAGCCGGCGCGTTGAACATGGCCGACGGCCTGGCCCGCGTGTCGGGCGGCCTCGGCGTCGCGTTCACGAGCACGGGCACGGCGGCGGGCAACGCAGCCGGCGCGATGGTCGAAGCGCTGACGGCCGGCACCGCGCTGCTGCACGTCACGGGGCAGATCGAGACGCCGTATCTCGACCAGGATCTCGCGTACATCCACGAAGCGCCGGACCAGCTGTCGATGCTGCATTCGATCTCGAAGGCCGCGTTCCGCGTGCGCACCGTCGAAACCGTGCTGCCGACGATCCGCGAAGCCGTGCGCATCGCGCAGACCGCGCCGACGGGCCCCGTTTCGGTCGAGATTCCGATCGACATCCAGGCTGCCGAAATCGAATGGCCGGAAGACCTCGCACCGGCACACGTCACGGTGCGCGAGCACGACACCGCACGCGTCGCGAAGCTAGCCGACGCACTGGCGGCCAAGCGCCGCCCGCTGCTGTGGCTCGGCGGCGGCGCGCGCCACGCACGCGAGGAAGTCGAACGCCTCGTGAAGCTCGGCTTCGGCGTCGTGACGAGCGTGCAGGGCCGCGGCGTGCTGCCCGAGGATCACCCGGCGACGCTCGGCGCGTTCAACGTGCACGCGTCCGTCGAGGCGTTCTACAAGACCTGCGATGCGCTCGTCGTCGTCGGCTCGCGCCTGCGCGGCAACGAGACGCTGAAGTACAAGCTCGCGCTGCCGCAGCCGCTGTTCCGCGTCGATGCCGACGCGCTCGCCGACAACCGCGGCTATCGCAACGAGTTGTTCGTGCACGGCGATTCGAAGCGCGTGCTGGCCGAGCTGGCCGACCGCCTCGAAGGCCGCCTGTCGGTCGATCCGCAATTCGCCGCCGATCTCGCGGCAGCGCGCGAGCAGGCGGTGGCCGACGTGTCGAAGGGCCTCGGGCCGTACAAGCAGCTCGTCGACACGCTGCAGGGCGCCGTCGGCCGCGACTACAACTGGGTGCGCGACGTGACGATCTCGAACAGCACGTGGGGTAACCGCCTGCTGAAGATCTTCGAGCCGCGCTCGGGCGTGCATGCGCTCGGCGGCGGCATCGGCCAGGGCATCCAGATGGGCATCGGCGCGGCGCTGGCGGATGCGGCTGCGAAGACGGTCTGCCTCGTCGGCGACGGCGGCCTGATGGTCAACGTCGGCGAGCTCGTCACGGCCGTGCAGGAAAACGCGAACGTGATGATCGTGCTGATGAACGACCAGTGCTACGGCGTGATCCGCAACATCCAGGACGCGCACTACGGTGGCCGCCGCTGCTTCGTGCAGCTGCACCAGCCCGATTTCGCGCAGTTCTGCGCGAGCTTCGGCCTCACGCACTACCGGATCACGTCGCTCGACCAGGCGGAAGCGATCGTGCGCGAAGGGATGGCGAAGGAAGGGCCGGTGATGGTCGAGGTCGACATGCTGTCGGTCGGCTCGTTCGCGTCGAACTTCGCGGGCCCGCCGGTCAAGAAGGAAGAGCCGTCGGAGCGCCAGTATGCGTAACGGCCACGCACCCGTCGACGTCGCGATGATCGGCTTCGGTGCGATCGGCGCGGCCGTGTACCACGCGGTCGAGCACGATGCGTCGCTGCGCATCGCGCACGTGATCGTGCCGGAACACCAGCGCGCGGCGGTGCAGGGCGTGCTGGGCGGCGCGGTGGAGGTCGTGTCGTCGGTCGACGCACTGGCCCGCCGCCCCGAGTTCGCGCTCGAATGCGCGGGCCACAGCGCGCTCGTCGATCACGTCGTGCCGCTGTTGAAGGCCGGCACCGACTGCGCGGTCGCATCGATCGGCGCGCTGTCCGATCTCGCGCTGCTCGACGTGCTCGCGCAGGCGGCCGACGAAGGCGATGCGACGGTCACGCTGCTGTCCGGCGCGATCGGCGGGATCGACGCGCTGGCGTCCGCGCAGCAGGGCGGCCTCGACGAAGTGCTGTACGTGGGCCGCAAGCCGCCGCTCGGCTGGCTCGGCACGCCCGCCGAGGAACTGTGCGACCTGCGTGCGATGACCGCGGAAAAGGTGATCTTCGAAGGCAGCGCGCGCGATGCCGCACGCCTGTATCCGAAGAACGCGAACGTCGCGGCCACCGTCGCGCTCGCGGGCCTCGGGCTCGACGCGACGCACGTGCGCCTGATTGCCGATCCGGCCGTCGAGCGCAACGTGCATCGCATCACCGCGCGCGGCGCATTCGGCGAGATGTCGCTGGAAATGAGCGGCAAGCCGCTGCCCGACAACCCGAAGACGTCCGCGCTGACGGCGTACAGCGCGATCCGCGCGCTGCGCAACCGCGCGGCCCGCTGCGTGATCTGACCGGGCCATTGAATGTCCGCCCGCGCCACGGCGAGGGCGGACGTGCAGAGACAGATTTGTGGGACTTGTGACATGACTCCTTTCGATACGAGCCTCGTACCCGACGGCAACATCCTGATCGGCGGCGAATGGCGGCGCGGCCGTGGTGCGCCTTACGCGAGCATCTATCCGGCCGACCAGTCGCTGAACATGGAAGTGTCGACCGCGAACGCGGAAGACGCGGCCGAAGCTGTCGTCGCCGCCGATGCCGCGTGGCGCCGCGCCGACTGGGCCGGGCTGAAGCCGCACCTGCGTGCGCAGGTGCTGTACCGCATCGCCGACCTGATCATGCAGCGCCACGAGGCGCTCGCGAACCTGCAGCGCCGCGACAACGGCAAGCCGATCAGCGAGACGCGCGTGCTGGTGGCCAGCGCCGCGAACACGTTCCGCTATTTCGCGGCGTGCCTCGAAACGCTCGACGAGGAACTGACGCCGTCGCGCGGCGATTACCTAACGATGAGCGTGTACGAGCCGATTGGCGTGATCGCGGCGATCACGCCGTGGAATTCGCCGATCGCGTCCGATGCGCAGAAGCTTGCGCCGGCACTGGCGGGCGGCAACGCGGTCGTGCTCAAGCCGGCCGAAGTCACGCCGCTCGTGTCGCTCGCGCTGGCTCGCATCTGCGAGGAAGCCGGCGTGCCGAAGGGCGTGCTGAGCGTGTTGCCGGGCAAGGGCTCGGTGATCGGCGACGTGCTCGTGCGTCATCCGCTCGTGAAGAAGGTGTCGTTCACCGGCGGCACCGAAGTGGGCCGCGGCATCGCGCGCATCGCGGCCGAAAAGCTGATGCCCGTGTCGCTCGAACTCGGCGGCAAGTCGCCGACCATCGTCTGCGACGACGCCGATCTCGATCACGCGGTCAACGGCGTGCTGTATGGCATTTTCAGCTCGTCGGGCGAAGCGTGCATCGCGGGTTCGCGGCTGTTCGTGCAGCGCGCGGTGTACGACGAATTCATGAAGCGTCTCGTCGCGGGCGCACGCAAGCTGCGCGTGGGCGACCCGACGCGTCCCGACACGCAGATGGGGCCGCTGATCACCGCGAAGCATCGCGAATCGGTGGAGCGCTACGTCGCGCTCGGTCTCGAAGAAGGCGGCCGCCTGCTGTGCGGCGGCGAACGGCCGTCGGGCGACGGGCGCGAGGACGGCTTCTTCTATCAGCCGACGATTCTCGAAGGCCTGCCGAACAGCGCACGCATCTGCCAGGAAGAGATCTTCGGGCCCGTGCTCGTCGCGATGCCGTTCGACGACGAAGTGTCGCTGATCGCACAGGCGAACGACAGCGTGTTCGGCCTGGCGGCCGGCATCTGGACGCGCGACTACAAGCGCGCGTGGCGCATCGCGCGTGCGCTGGAGACGGGCACCGTCTGGATCAACACGTACAAGCTGTTCTCGATTTCCACGCCGTTCTCGGGCTGGAAGGAGAGCGGGATGGGGCGCGAGAAGGGCCGCCTCGGCATCCGCGAGTACATGCAGCAAAAGAGCCTCTACTGGGGCTTGAACGACGCGCCGCTGCCGTGGGCGAACTGAGCGAAGGGGAATGACGCAATGAGCATTTTGGGAATCGAGCAGATCACGTATGGCGTTGACGACCTCGCGACCTGCCGGCGCTTTTTCGCCGACTGGGGGATGAAGGAAGTCTCGCACGACGACGCGCGCGCACGCTTCGAGACGCTGAACGGCTGCACCGTGCTGGCCGTCAAGGCCGACGATCCGGCGCTGCCGCCGGCGTTCGAAGCGGGCCCGACGCTGCGTGAAGTCACGTGGGGCGTCGCGACGCAGCAGGAACTCGACGCGCTGCGCACGAAACTGGCCGGCCAGCCCGGCTATTACGCGCAGGACGATGCGGTCGGCTGCATCGACCCGAACGGGATGGCGATCCGCATCGAAGTCACGCGCAAGCGTGAACTCGACATCACGGGCTCGCCGTCGAACGTGTGGGGCCAGACGCTGCGCGTCGACCAGCCGAGCCCGATCTATGCGCGCGCGGAGCCGGTCGAGGTCGGGCACGTGGTGTTCTTCACGAACTGCCTCGACGCACAGGAAAAGTTCTATCACGAGCTGCTGGGCTTCGAGACGTCCGACCGTTATCCGGGCCGCGGCGCGTTCATGCGCTGCGCGCCGCACGGCGGCCACCACGACCTGTTCCTGCTCGCGCTGCCGAACGGCAAGCGTGGCCTGAACCACGTCGCATTCACCGTGCGCGACATCCACGAAGTGTTCGGCGGCGGCATGCACATCGACCGCTGCGGCTGGGAAACGCAACTCGGCCCGGGCCGTCACCCGGTGTCGTCCGCGTACTTCTGGTACTTCCAGAACCCGGCCGGCGGCCTGATCGAGTACTACGCGGACGAAGACATGCTGACGCCCGAGTGGCAGCCGCGCGAATTCGAGCCGGGCCCGACCGTGTTCGCGGAATGGGCCGTCGACGGCGGCCTCGACGGCAACACGCGCCGGCAGAAGAACGCGAAGGCGCCGGAAGGCAAGTTCATGACGGAGCGGAAATCATGAGCGAAGGGAACGAACAGGCGCAAGCCGCGCCCGGCACGGTCGTCGTGATCGGCGGCGGCCAGGCCGCCGGCTGGGTATTGAAGACGCTGCGCGCGGAAGGCTTTGCCGGCCGTCTCGTGATGATCGCGGACGAGCCGCATCTGCCGTACGAGCGTCCGCCGCTGTCGAAGGCCGTGCTGGCCGGCGACGCCGACATCGACACCGTGCGCGTCGTGCGTCCCGACGAATTCGACGCACTGAACGTCGAAGCCTGGCAGCCGGAACGCGCCGCATCGATCGACCGTGCACGCCGCGTCGTAAAAACTGAAAGCGGTCGCGAGATCGAATACGACCGCCTCGTGATCGCGACCGGCGGCACGTCGCGCCGCCTGCCGGACGCGCTCGTGAAGACGCCGAACCTGCATTACCTGCGCACGCTCGACGAAGCGGCCGCGCTTGGCGAGAAGCTGCGTGCGAGCCAGCGCGTGCTCGTGATCGGCGGCGGCTGGATCGGCCTCGAAGTCGCGGCGACCGCGCGCAAGCTCGGCGTCGAGGCGGTCGTGGTCGAAGGCGCGCCGCGGCTGTGCGGCCGCTCGGTGCCGCAGATCGTGTCGGATTTCCTGCTCGACCTGCATCGCGCGAACGGCGTCGACGTGCGGCTCGGCGCGGCGCTCGCGTCGCTCGACGCGCAGCCCGACGACGCGTCGAAAGTACGCGCGACGCTCGCCGACGGCACGACGATCGACGCCGATTTCGCGGTGGCCGGCATCGGCCTCGCGCTGAACGCGTCGCTCGCGAGCGACGCGGGGCTGGCGATCGACGACGGCATCGTCGTCGACGAATTCGGCGCGACCAGCGACCCGGCGATCTTCGCGTGCGGCGACGTCGCGAACCATCACAACGGCTGGCTGAAGCGGCGCGTGCGGCTCGAATCGTGGGCCAACGCACAGAACCAGGCGATCGCGGCGGCGAAGGCCGTGCTCGGCGTGCGTGCCCCGTACGCGGAGATCCCGTGGTTCTGGTCCGATCAGTACGACGTGAACCTGCAGATCCTCGGCGATCTGCCGGCCGATGCGCAGCTCGTCGTGCGCGGCGAGCTTGCCGCGCGACGCGCGACGCTGTTTTTCGTGGGCGAAGGACATGTGAGAGGTGTCATCGCCGTCAACAACGCACGTGAGTTGAAGCTCGCGCGCAAGTGGATGAACCAGGGCCGGGCAGTGGATACGGAAGCCCTGGCAGACACGAGCAAGACACTGGCCTGACCGGGCGACGAGACACAGGAGACACCCCGCATGAGCACTTTCGACAACGTCGTGGCCGGTCGCGCCACGATGGAAGCTGCCGCCTCCACGCCCGGCGCGATCATCGCGCGGCTCGAGCGGCTTCCGGCCAACGCGATGCAGATCCGCGCGCGCGTGCTGATCGGCGCCGCGACGTTCTTCGACGGCTTCGACGTGATCACGATCGCGGCGACGCTGCCGCTGCTGATCCACAAATGGGGGCTGTCGCCGACGCAGATCGGCCTGCTGATCGCATCCGGCGCGATCGGCCAGCTGATCGGCGCCTTCCTGTTTCCGGCGCTGGCGGAGAAGCACGGCCGCGTGAAGGCGATCGCGTGGAGCTCGGCCGTGATCGGCATCACCAGCATCGCGTGCGGCTTCGCGCCGACCTTCGAGATCTTCGTGCTGCTGCGGATCCTGCAGGGCCTGGGCCTGGGCGGCGAGCTGCCGGTCGCCGCGACGTACATCAACGAGATCACGCGCGCACACGGCCGCGGCCGCTTCGTGCTGCTGTACGAGATCGTGTTCCCGATCGGCCTGCTCGTGTCGATGGCGCTCGGCGCGTGGCTCGTGCCGCGTTTCGGCTGGGAAATCATGTACTTCGTCGGCGGGCTGCCGCTGATCCTGTCGCTCGTGCTCACGCGTATCGTGCCGGAGTCGCCGCGCTGGCTCGCGTCGCGCGGGCGCCTGGCCGAAGCAGGGCGCGCGGTCGGCGCGTTCGAAGCGTCGGTGCGCGGCGAGCTGCCGCCGGTCACGCAGGCGGCCGCGTTCGACGAGATGGTGCGCCAGCATCCGAAGCGCAAGATGAGCGACCTGTTCAGCGCCGCGTATCGCAAGCGCACGCTCGCGGTGGCGACGTTGTGGGCGACCTGCGGGTTCATCCAGTACGGGCTGTCGACGTGGCTGCCGACGATCTACAAGAACTTCTATCACGCACCGCTGCAGCTCGCGCTGAACCTCGCGGTGATCGGCTCGGTGATGGGCGTGCTCGGGTCGCTGGCGTCCGCGCTGCTCGTCGACAAGCTCGGCCGCAAGCCGGTGATCGTGTGGTCGTTCGTGCTGTGCGCGCTGTCGCTGGCGTTCGCGGGCGTCTATCACGCGTCGTCGGTGTATGTCGTCTCGATCTTCTGCTCGCTGTCGCTCGGGTTGATGGCCTCGGGGTTCATCACCGCGTACGTCTATACGCCTGAGCAGTATCCGACGAGCATCCGCGCGTCGGGCTGCGGGCTCGGCAGCGCGTGGCTGAAGATCGCGTCGTTCGTCGCGCCGATGGTGGTGCCGCACGCGATCATCGGCGGCAACCTCGCGCCGGCGTTCTACCTGATCGGCATCGTGCCGCTGATCGCGGCGGTGACCGTGCACTTCGTCGGGATCGAGACGAAGGGGAAGGTGCTCGAAGCGCTTGAAGCGTAAGCGCGGCTGGCGGTATCGGCTGCAGTGAAGAGGCCCGGGCGATGTCCGGGCCTTTTTGTTTGGCGGCGATCGGGTTGCTGCTGTGCGGCGGAGCGTGCGAACGCGCGAGAAGGCCGATTTGCGGCTTGCGTGTTCTAATTCACGATCCCGTTTTTCGACCGACTGCCGCCATGCCTCTGTTCGAACCCGTCACGCTGGATACCTCCCGCCTCGTCCTGCGACCGCTACGCGACGCCGATGCGCACACCTTCTTCGAGATCTGGTCGGATGCGGAAGCGATGCGCTATTTCTCGTTCTCGCCGATGACGCACATCGAACAGGCGATCGAACGTGTCGCGCGCAACGTGAAGAATGCCGCGGGCGGGCAGGACCTGATCTGCGTGCTCGAACTGCGGGAAACCGGCGAAGCGCTCGGCGAATGCGTGCTGTTCCATGCGAACGAGCAATGCCGGCGCGCCGAGATCGGCTTCAGCCTGCGGCGCAAGTACTGGAGCGGCGGTTACATGCGCGAGGCGGCATCGGCCGTGATCGATCACGCGTTCGGCACGTTGCGGCTGAACCGGCTCGAAGCCGATATCGATCCGCGCAACGCCGCATCGGCGCGGCTGCTCGAACGGCTCGGCTTTGCGCGGGAAGGGTTACTGCGCGAACGCTGGATCGTCGGGGACGAAGTATCGGACAGCGCGCTGTACGGGTTGCTGGCGAGCGACCGGCGCGCGTGATGCGTGACGTGTGATGCGGCCGGGCCGGCGATGGCCCGGTGGTATCAATCCCAGCGGCTGTCTTCCATGTCGGCTTCCACGTCGGCGGTGCCGCCGAATCCCAGCTGCTCGAGCTGCGCGTAGTAGCGCGTGTAGTCGAATTCGCCGTCCTCTTCCCACGGTTCGAGATCCCAGATCACGTCGGCCATCCACGGAATCCAGCGCGGCGGAGGCGGCCATTTCAGGAAGTAGGTCACGCGCTCGGGCTCGTGCCACGCGTGCTGTTCCCACCATTCCTGAAACACCATCATGAACGTTTCGCCGCCGCCCATGCGCCACCGCATGCTGTACGGATGCGAATCGGCCGCGATGATCCACGGCGGCGGAACCGCACCGTACTGCGCGAGGTAGTCGGCCACGCTTCGTCTGTACCAGTCTGCGTCTGCGTACTGCCCCATCTGATCTCCTTCTGCTGTCTGCCGCGTATTCCCTTCGCACGCTCACGGTTTCGCGAGCCAGCCCTCGACCTGTTCTTTCCCGCGCAGCGCCACGACCCAGCGGGTGGGCAACGCGTGCTCGCCGTACAGCGCGCCGGCGAGGCTGCCGGCGATGGCTGCCGTCGTATCCGTGTCGTTGCCGAGTGCGATCGCGCGCTTCACGCAGTCTTCGTAGCTGCCCGTCGACAGCAGGCAATGGATCGACGACCAGAAGCTGTCGACCACGTAACCGGATCCTTGCGGCGCATCGAAGCGGCCATCGAGCACGATCTTCAGTTCGCTCTCGTCGGCGGTGCCCGCGTAGCGCGCCAGCAGCTCGTCTTCGGCCGCGCGCACCGCATCGGGCGCGGGCTGGCCTTCGACGATGCCCCATGCCGTCAGGCCATAGAGCGCACAGCACAGTTGCGAGCGCACGTGGCCGTGCGTGACGACGCTCTGCTTGCACGCGAGCCGGATCGCTTCGTCGCGCGATGCGGCGACCATGACCACCGGAAAGCAGCGCATCAGCGAACCGTTGCCGTTGTCACGCTCGCCGTTCGGGCCGGCAACGGCTGGCGCCGCGCCGGCCGCCAGCGCGTGGAATGCACGCTGCGTCTGCAGGCCGACGTCGAACACGCGGCCGTCGGGCGTGAAGGCGCCGCGATGAAACCAGTCCTGCAGGTTGCGCGCGAACGTGTCGAGATTCAGGTCGCGGTTGTCCGACAGCGCGTCGAGCAGCGCGAGCGCCTGCGCGCCGTCGTCGCTCCAGGTGCCGGGCGGCACGCCGGTGTGGGCGCGCGCAAAGCCGGGCGGCGGCGTCATGTCGATCGCGGCGGGCGGCGGAATCGACTCGGCGTCGTGGAATTCATACGGCACGCCCAGCGCGTCGCCGATCAGCAGGCCCAGCAGGCCGCCGCGCAGGCGGGATCGTCGGTTCGGAGTGGTGGTCATCGGACAGGGATCGGGTTGGCGGCTCGCGCCGCGGAATACCGTGCAGCCTAGACCAATCGTGCGCGCGTACCTAGCCGATGCCATGCCGCCGGTGCGAACGAATGCCGCATGGCCCGTGTGTGCCGGTGAACTAGAGTCGAACGGTAGCGGATGAAACGACACCGGGAAGACACGATCATGGCCAAGAAATTTCCGCTGCATCCCATGCATCCGGAGCGGATCTGCTGGGGATGCGACAACTACTGCCCGACACACGCGATGCGTTGCGGCAATGGCTCCAGCCGTACGCAGCACCCGAGCGAGCTGCTCGGTGACGACTGGTATCGATACGGCGACTGGGGCATCGAAGGCGCGGATGCCGACAACGCACATGAACCCGCGACCGAAGCCGGCGGGCAGTCATAGCGACAAGTTGCCTCACCTGCGCGCATCCGGTTTCTTGATCTGCATCACGGTTGCGAAACGCGTGCCGAAACATCATGAAAAAAGATGCATAAGACACGCATCTTGAAGCGGGCGGGATGCCCGGCAGCCAGGAACCCGTGTTCCGCTGTCGCTCGCGCCGACCCGCGCCCCCATGATCGAGAAAGGAGAGCACCGTGTTTTGCTATCAATGCGAACAGACTGACCGGACCGGCACGCGGCCCGGCTGTGCATCGGCGAAAGGCAACTGCGGCAAGGATGCAACGACGGCGGACCTGCAGGACCTGCTGGTCCATGCAGTGAAGGGCATTGCGCAATACGGCGCGATCGCGCGTGCGATGGGCGCACCGGATCGCGATGCCGACCGGTTCGTGTTGTATGCGATGTTCACGACGCTGACCAACGTGAACTTCCATGCGGCCCGTTTCGTCGCACTGTTGCGCGAAGCGGCGCAGATGCGCGACCGCGTGAAGGCCGCATGTGATGCGAGCGCGCGGGCGGCGGGCACGGTCGTCCCGGCGCAGCACGGGCCGGCGATGTGGCAGCCGGCGGACGATCTGGCCGGGCTGCTGGAGCAGGCCAAGAGCGTCGGCGTGGACCACGGGCTCGACAAGGTGGGCGCGGACATCGTCGGCCTGCGCGCGCTGGTGCTGTACGGGCTGAAGGGCGTGTGCGCGTACGCGCATCATGCGCGGGTGCTCGGCTACGAGCGCGACGACATCTACGAGGGGATCGAAGCGGCGCTCGCGTTTCTCGCGCGCGACCCCGACGACGTCAACGCGCTGCTCGCGCAGGCACTCGACCTCGGCCGGTTGAACCTGACGGTCATGGAACTGCTCGACAGCGCGAACACCGGCCGTTTCGGCGCGCAGCAACCGACGGCCGTGCGCGTGTCGCCGGTGGCGGGCAAGGCGATCCTCGTGTCGGGCCACGATCTCGGCGATCTGCACGCGCTGCTCGAACAGACGGCCGGCACCGGCATCCAGGTGTACACGCACGGCGAGATGCTGCCGGCTCATGCGTATCCGGTGCTGAAGGCGTTTCCGCATCTGGCCGGCAACTACGGCGGCGCATGGCAGGATCAGCAGAGCGACTTCGCGCATTTCCCGGGGCCGATCCTGATGACGTCCAACTGCATCATCGAACCGATGCCGCAATACCGGCAGCGGATCTTCACGACGGGGCCGGTCGGCTGGCCGGGCGTGCGCCATCTCGAGCATCACGATTTCTCGACGCTGATTCGCGCCGCGCAGGCGCTGCCCGGGTTCCCGGCCACGGCGCCGGAGGAGACGATCACGGTCGGCTTCGGCCGGCATGCGGTGCTCGGTGTCGCGGACAAGGTCATCGACGCGGTCAAGGCCGGACAGATCCGCCATTTCTTCCTGATCGGCGGCTGCGACGGCGCGGCGCCGGGCCGCAACTACTACACCGAGTTCGCGGAGCAGGCGCCCGACGATACGGTCGTGATGACGCTCGGCTGCAACAAGTACCGGTTCAACCGGCACGCGTTCGGCGATATCGGCGGCATTCCGCGCCTGCTCGACCTCGGGCAGTGCAACGACAGCTACTCGGCGATCCGGATCGCGACGGCGCTCGCCGATGCGTTCGAATGCGGCGTGAACGACCTGCCGCTGTCGCTCGTGATCTCGTGGTTCGAGCAAAAGGCGGCGGCCGTGCTGCTGACGCTGCTCGCGCTCGGCCTGCGCAACATCCGCCTCGGGCCGACGCTGCCGGCCTTCGTGACGCCGGGCGTGCTGGCGGTGCTGGTCGAGCAGTTCGGCATCCAGCCGATCGGCGACGCCGGTACCGACCTGGCCGCGTCGCTGGCGCGCCAGGCCGCTTGAGCGGGATCGTTTGATGACTTATCGCATCGAGATCACGACACGCGACGGCGAGCGCTTCGGCTTCGGCTGCGACGCCGGGCAGGATCTGCTGTCGGCAGCGGCCGAGGCCGATATCACGCTGCCGTCGCAATGCCGGCGCGGAAGCTGCGGCGCGTGCCAGGCGACCGTCGTCGACGGCGCGTACGAGACGTCGACCGACAGTGCCGGCGTGCTGCCGGCCGGCCAGCGCGGCGCGGTCCTGCTGTGCCGGACCCGGCCGCGCGGCGATCTGCGGGTCGCCGCGCCGTACGACCGCACCAAGGTGCTGCTGCATCCGGTGCCCGTGCGCACCGCGCGGATCGCGGCGCTCGAGACGATCGCGGCCGACACGATGCGCGTCGAGCTGCAGGTCGAGCCCGACGACGCGTTCGGCTTGGCCGCGGAATTCGAGCCGGGCCAGTTCGCGGAACTCGAGGTGCCGGGCAGCGGTGTGCGCCGCCCGTATTCGCTCGCGAACACGAGCAACTGGGACGGCCGCCTCGAGTTCCTGATCCGGCTGCGGCCGGGCGGCTGGTTTTCGACCTACCTGCGCGAGCGGGCGCGGCCGGGCGATCCGCTGACCGTGCGCGTGCCGATGGGTGGCTTCGGGCTGTTCGCGGACAGCCTGCGGCCGCGCTGGTTCGTCGCGGGCGGCACCGGGCTCGCGCCGATCCTGTCGATGCTGCGGCGCATGGCTGAATTTCAGGAGATGGTCGACGCGCGGCTGTTCTTCGGCGTCAATCAGGAAAGCGAACTGTTCATGCTGGATGAACTCGCTCGATTGCAAGCCGACCTGCCGCAGTTGCGCGTCGAACTGTGCGTCTGGCGGCCGGGCGGGGAGTGGGCCGGGTCGAGTGGCACGCCGGTCGATGCGTTGCGCGCGGCGCTCGCGCAGGGCGGCGCGCCACCGGACATCTACGTGTGCGGACCGCCCCCGCTCGTGCAGGCGGTACGGGACGTGGCGATGACGGCCGGCGTGCCCGATGCGCAGTTCGCGAGCGAGCGTTTCACCGTGTGATGCTTGTATCCGGCACCGATGGTGCGCCGCGGGTATTGCGGCGCCAGCGGAAGGCTGCCTCGCCCGTTGTGCAACGTGCCAGCGCGGCCTGCTGGTCCGTTGCCGCGAAGCCGTCGCACGGCGTCGCCGCACATTCGTCCGGAGGGCGCGCGCGTCGCTGGCGGTATGCTTGCGCCCGGGACCGGCGTCGGTGACGGACGACGGACGACGGAGCGCAATCCGCGCGGCCGACGACACGGCGGCGGCATCGGGGCATGGAGTCACGACATGGAGCAGGTGGTGGTGACGCGCGTCGCGCCATATTCAACCGACAGCGAGTGCGCGGCGGTGACGTTACGGTGCGGCGAACACGCGATCACGGTGTTCTCGTTCGGAGGCGACGCGCGCGTCGACGACATCGTGCGAACGCCGGTGTCGGCAGTCGACTGCGAGGTCCGGGCGGCCTGTCTCGACGATTGGCCCGACGACGCAAGACGTGCGGCCAGCCGGCAATGGATCGGGAAAACCGGGAACCCGTACGGCTACCGCGGATGCGGGTGGGTCATCGATCGGGAGCAGGGGTTGATCGACGTGGTCGGCTTCACGCTCGACGTGGGCGAGTTGCCATGCGACGGCGCGGTCGAATTCGAGTGCCTGCGGCTCGATCTCTGACCGGGCAGGCGACTGGCGGGCTTGCCGGATTGCCGGCACGAACTTACCCTTGGTCGACATCCCGGCCCCGAACAGGATCACGACCATGCAAGCCCACCCTCTGCGTCTTTCTCCCGGCGACGACCTGCGCGCGTCGATCGAGCACGCATTGCGTCAGCACGACGCGCACGCGGCATTCGTGATCCAGGGCATCGGCAGCCTGAGCGTCGCGCAGTTGCGCTTTGCCGGGGCCGACGTGCCGACCGAACTGCGCGGCGACCTCGAAATCCTGACGCTGGCCGGCTCGGTATCGCCGGACGGCGCGCACCTGCACATGTCCGTTTCCGATGTGGTCGGCCGCGTGTCGGGCGGCCATGTGGCCAGCGGCTGCGTGGTGCGCACGACCGCCGAGATCCTGCTTGCCGTGCTGCCCGCGCATCGCTTTGCGCGCGAACCCGACCCGCACACCGGCTTCAACGAACTGGTGATCCGCCGCCAGCCGGGCGGCGAGGGCGCGTGACGGTCGCGAAGCGGCGTTAGAATCGCCGGTCATTCGACGCTTTTTTCGCCATTCACCGTTCCGCGAGGCCGCCATCCATGGATGATTCCGACATCGAACAAAAGGCGTGGGATATCGTCCGCACCTGGCTCGAGGGCGCGACGCCCGAGCAATGGCACCGCTTCGCCGCGCGTTCCAATTACGACGGTAACAGCCGCGCGCTGCGCTGGCTGCTCGACAACCGCAACATCGATCGCGCCACCGCGCTGCTGATCTACTGGAGTCTCGGTGCCGCGTGGTTCGTGCAGTACGCGAACGAAAGCGACCTGGGCAACGCGTCGTATCAACTGGACCGGTTCCGGCTGGTGCGTGAAATCGAGCAGCGTTATGCCGACGGCTATTACGCCGATCACGGGATCTGGTTCGATCCGCATGACTACGAAGGCGCGAGCCCGAACGACTATCCCGATCTCCCGGTCGCGCGACCGGTGCCCGCGCTGATGCTGCAGCCGACCGACGGCCGCGAGTATGTCGATCTCGACGAGGCGGAGGGGTACGACGAAGGCTTGCCGTTCGACGTGGTCGAGCGGCTTTACGCGCTTCACGAGTGACCGGGCCGGCGCTCCCCTCCGGCGCCGGATAAAAAAATGGCGCCGCGGGCATTCAGCCTGCGACGCCATGGCGTGGTGTGCTGCGACGTCTACCGCCCGTCGCAGCCCGCTCCGCGTGCTTACAGCTGCACGGTGTCGGCCACTTCCTTGAAGTCTTCGATCTGGTCGAAGTTCATGTACTTGTAGATCTTGTCGCCGTTCGCGCTGAGTACGCCCATGTCGGCCATGTACTCTTCCTTGGTCGGGATCTTGCCCAGACGCGAGCAGATCGCCGCCAGTTCCGCCGAGCCGAGGTACACGTTCGTGTTCTTGCCCAGGCGGTTCGGGAAGTTGCGGGTCGACGTCGACATGACCGTCGCGCCTTCGCGCACCTGTGCCTGGTTACCCATGCACAGCGAGCAGCCCGGCATTTCGGTACGCGCACCAGCCGTGCCGAATACGCCGTAGTGGCCTTCTTCGGTCAGCTGCTTCTGGTCCATCTTGGTCGGCGGCGCGACCCACAGCTTGACCGGGATGTCGCGCTTGCCTTCGAGCAGCTTCGACGCGGCACGGAAGTGACCGATGTTGGTCATGCACGAGCCGATGAACACTTCGTCGATCTTCGCGCCGGCGACGTCCGACAGCGTCTTCACGTCGTCCGGATCGTTCGGGCAGGCGACGATCGGCTCGTGGATGTCGGCGAGGTCGATCTCGATGACGGCCGCGTACTCGGCGTCGGCATCCGGCGACAGCAGTTGCGGGTCGGCCAGCCACTGTTCCATCGCCTCGATACGGCGCTGCAGGCTGCGCGGATCCTGGTAGCCCTGCGCGATCATCCACTTCAGCAGCGTGATGTTGCTGTTGAGGTATTCGATGATCGGTTCCTTGTTCAGGTGCACCGAGCAACCGGCTGCCGAACGCTCTGCCGACGCATCCGACAGCTCGAACGCTTGCTCGACCTTCAGGTCGGGCAGGCCTTCGATTTCGAGGATACGGCCCGAGAAGATGTTCTTCTTGCCTTGCTTGGCGACCGTCAGCATGCCTTGCTTGATCGCGTACAGCGGGATCGCGTTGACGAGGTCACGCAGCGTGACGCCCGGCTGCATCTTGCCCTTGAAGCGGACCAGCACCGATTCCGGCATGTCCAGCGGCATCGTGCCGGTGGCGGCCGCGAATGCGACCAGGCCCGAACCTGCCGGGAAGCTGATGCCGATCGGGAAGCGGGTGTGCGAATCGCCGCCGGTGCCGACGGTGTCGGGCAGCAGCATGCGGTTCAGCCACGAGTGAATCACGCCGTCGCCCGGGCGCAGCGCGATACCGCCACGCGTGCTGATGAAGTTCGGCAGCGTCTGGTGCGTCTTCACGTCGACCGGCTTCGGATAAGCGGCGGTGTGGCAGAACGACTGCATCACGAGATCGGCCGAGAAGCCGAGGCACGCGAGATCCTTCAGTTCGTCGCGGGTCATCGGGCCCGTGGTGTCCTGCGAGCCGACCGAGGTCATCTTCGGTTCGCAGTACGTGCCCGGGCGCACGCCCTGGCCTTCCGGCAGACCGCAGGCGCGGCCGACCATCTTCTGCGCGAGCGAGAAACCCTTGCCGCTGTCGGCCGGCTGGTGCGGCAGGCGGAACAGCGTCGACGGCGCGAGGCCGAGCGCTTCACGTGCCTTCGCGGTCAGGCCGCGGCCGATGATCAGCGGAATGCGGCCGCCGGCGCGCACTTCGTCGAACAGCACGTCGGACTTGACCTGGAATTCGGCGATGACGTTGCCGTCCTTCAGCGCCTTGCCTTCGTACGGGCGCAGTTCGACCACGTCGCCCATTTCCATCTGCGACACGTCGAGTTCGATCGGCAGTGCGCCGGCGTCTTCCATCGTGTTGTAGAAGATCGGGGCGATCTTGCCGCCGAGGCACACGCCGCCGAAGCGCTTGTTCGGCACGAACGGGATGTCTTCACCCGTGAACCACAGCACCGAGTTGGTTGCCGACTTGCGCGAGGAGCCGGTGCCGACCACGTCGCCCACGTAGGCGACCAGGTGACCCTTTTCCTTCAGCGATTCGATGAACTTGACCGGGCCGCGCTTGCCGTCTTCTTCCGGCGTGATGCCCGGGCGGGTGTTCTTCAGCATCGCGAGCGCGTGCATCGGGATGTCCGGGCGGGTGGTGGCGTCCGGGGCCGGCGACAGGTCGTCGGTGTTGGTTTCGCCCGTCACCTTGAACACGGTGATGGTCAGGCTTTGCGGCACTTCCGGACGGCTCGTGAACCATTCGGCGTCGGCCCAGCTCTGCAGCACGGCCTTCGCGTGCGCGTTGCCCTTGTCGGCGAGTTCCTTGACGTCATGGAACTGGTCGAACATCAGCAGGGTTTTCTTCAGTGCGTCGGCGGCCACGGCAGCGACGGCTTCATCGGACAGCAGCTCGATCAGCGGCTGGATGTTGTAGCCGCCCAGCATCGTGCCGAGCAGTTCGGTCGCGCGTTCGCGCGAGATCAGCGGGCAGACGGTCTCACCCTTGGCGACGGCGGCCAGGAAGCCGGCCTTCACGCGGGCGGCTTCGTCGACGCCGGCAGGCACGCGATGGGTGATCAGGTCGAGCAGCGTCTGCTCTTCGCCGGCGGGCGGGTTCGTCAGCAGTTCCACCAGTTCGGCGGTCTGCTGAGCCGTCAGCGGCAGGGGAGGAATACCGAGCGCGGCGCGGGCGGCCACGTGAGCACGAAAGTTTTCAAGCATGGGGAGACCTGCTGATATTGCGTTTGAGGGGAAGGCCTTGCCGGCACTCCGGGGCTGTTCCAGGCACTGCTTTGAGCGGGATTCTAATCTCAATGCTCTGTAACGTCAAATGTCTTATGTCTTATATAAGAGTTGAGATCCGCGGCACGGGAAAGCCCGATGGGACAGGGGGTTGGGTTTTTCGGACGTGTTTCGCGAGCTTGCCTGGGCGTAAACGCGGGCGAGGGATTCGGGGTGGTGCCGACCGTCGCCGGGACGTGCGCGGGCGGCGGGGCCGGGTGGCCAACTGCGATCCGGGATCGTCCGTTCGCGCCAGGCTGCTCCCGTCGGATCAGGCATGCCGTCATGCGGAACAGGCGCGGGCTATTCGGGACGGCCGGCGAGGGGCGCGACCGGTAACGAAGTCCCGGGAGCCCGGTTGCCGGGGCCGTGGCGCACATATCTGCACAAGCACGCAAGGAAACGGTACACACATGCCGCTTTCGCGCGCCTACGCTCCATTTCGCGCGACTTTCAATCAGGTTTCAAAAGCCGAGGCGAGCAGCGGTGCGTGCTGATCGCCCCGTCCTGAACGGCCGCGCGTCCCTCAGTCCTTTCGATCAACAGCATGCGATACAGAGAATCGGTTTTCGTGGTGGTGTCGCTCGTCGCTTCGTCGGTCGTGCAGGCGGCCGCGGCCGGCGACGAAACGCGCGGCTCCGCCAGCCGTCCCGTCGCGCTGGTCTATCGCGGCCCGGCCGCCTGCGATGGTTGCCCCGAAACGATTGCGAAGCGCCTGCGGGAATCGGAACACAAGTTCCGCGTGATCTATGTCGGGCCGGCGGAAAAACTCAAGATCACGCCCGCAGCCCTGGCGGGCGCCGCGCTGTATGTCCAGCCCGGCGGCGGGCAGGACATCCCGGGCGCGGCGGCCAGCATCGGGAAGCGCTCGATCGAGGCCGTGCGGCAATACGTGTCGAACGGCGGGCGCTATCTGGGCATCTGCATGGGCGCCTACCTGGCGGGTGCTCCGGGTTTCGGGCTGGTCGACGGCGAGATCGACACCGAAGTCGACCGGCCGCGCTCGACGCTCCACGGTATCGCGGACACGGTGACGCCGGTGGTATGGCGCGGGAAAAGGCGCTGGATCTACTTCCAGGACGGCGCGATGCTTCCGGCCGCTCCCGGCGCGGTCGTGCTGGCGACCTATCCGAACCGCGATATCGCGGCCGCGACCTATCGCTACGGCAAAGGCCGCGTCGGGCTCGTCGGCCCGCATCCCGAAGCGGACGAAAGCTGGTACGGCGAGTACGGTCTAAAGAATCCGGACGGCATTCAGCCGGACATGGCTTACGACCTGATCAATGCGACGATGAAGCCATAACGGTGCGTGCTATTTCCGTTTGGCGCGATACGCGTCGAGATTTTTCCGCGCCTGCGCGCGGATCGCGCGTTGCACGAAAGGCGTCCAGCCGAGCAGCGCGCCTTTCAGTCCCAGCGCCTGACGCGCCCAGCGCCACAGGTCGAAGCTGTCGCGATGCTCGACGATGAGTCCGTCGCGAAACCGGAACCGCGCGTCGATCCGGTTGACCACCATCCGGCCGGTCGCGGTGAACCGGTAGTGGGCGATCCACTCGGCCCGCCCGGCCTGTTGATCCGCGTCGACGTCGCCGAACGTCAAGGAAAAGTCCTGCGCCCGCGCGACCAGCATGCGCCACATGTCGCGTGCGAGGTCGCCGCGCAACTCGCCGAAGGCGGGATCGCTGAAGACGACGTCATCGGCATAGCAGGCGAGCATGGCGTCGATGTCGCGCTGCTGGAACGCCGTGTAGAAGCGCTGGATCAACTCGGTGTGCGGATGGTTCATCTCTGGATGGGGTGTTGCTGCGGATGAAGCGGAGCCGCGACGCGGCGGCCGGAATTCCGCCGGTCAATCGACGGGGGCGTGCTGGACGGCAAGGATCCGCCGATCGAGCCGACGTCGACGCGTTCGCCCCGCGACAATGCCGGTCACGTGTAGGCGTTCGGCGGCACCGCCGTCCGGGCCGTGACATGCGTCGCGACTTCGGTCGAACAAAGCGGGAAGGGATGCGGGCGCACGTGGCGCCGGTTCAGCCGTCGTGACCCAGGTGCGACCAGCGTGTCAACCGACGTACGTCAGCGGTTCGCCAGCGCGACGTCCTGGTTGCCGCGCCCCGTCACCAGGCAGCCCGACATGAATGCCTCGCTCTGGCTGCCGGCGGCCGCTTCGCCGAAGCCGCGGCCGAGCGCGTCGATCTTCACCTGCGCGGCGCCCTGTTCGCACGCAAGCGGGCTGGTGTCGCGGCCCTGCGCATGCAGGATCGCGCGATCGCCAATGAGATACGCCAGCAGCGCGAAAACAGCGATATGTACGGCTCGTCTCATGGTTCGTCTCCTCGTCGCTCAAGCGTAACGCGGACCGGTTCGACGAAGCACTTGGGGGTTCCCCCGGTAAACGTCTGCTGAAACGGGGGAAGCGCGGTGATCTTGTCCCGTTTTTCGTGCTTTGCGTGCGGAAGGAGGGCGCGGCTTCAACGCCGCTGGCAGGCGAAGCCGGACGTGCGGCGCGGCATTCGCGCGACGGTTTTCAGCGCGACAGGCACGCGATTCGCGCGAGTTTGACGAATGTCAGGGTACGGGCGGGACGGGGCGGTCGCGCGGCCGTTCAAAGCGATAGCATGAATGCATGATTTGACGGAACGCGATCGCGGACGAACGCATCGGTTCCGGCAAGCAGGTGCGTGTTGAATGTCGCTATCGAAATAGTGAGGAATCCAAATGCTTAACGTCTCTTCTGTCCTGATCAGCCTCGCCCCGATGTGGGCCATTCTGCTCGTTGCATCGTCGGCAGCTGCCTATTTCGTGTTCTGGCGCAAGGTCATCGATTGAGCGCTGCGTGAAGGCCGGTGCGCGTGCGGGCGGCAACGCGCACATGTGTCGCACGGCTCGTTCGTCCGTCGCGGGTGCTGGCCTGTGGCCCGTCAGCGAACGCCCGTCGACGCGTCGCCGCGCGTCATCGCCGTCATTGCACGGCGGTTACCGGCACATTCGAAATCCGCACCAGCTGGCTCATCACGCTGCGGCGGAACACCGACATCAGCGCATGCAACGGGTCGTGACGCGGCGCGACGACCACGATCTCGTCGCATCCTGTCTCCGCTGCCACGGCCGCGATCGTATCGGCTACCGGGCCCACCTTCATCACGACGCTGTACTTGACGCCGGCTTCCTGCAGGATCCGCTCGGCCATGGCCAGATCGTCGGACGCGAACTTCTCCTCGATCGAACGCAACCGCGACAGCGGATGGTAGGCCTCGAGCCGCGTCGATTCGAGCGGTGCCTGAACGTTGATCAGGACGATCTCCGACGCGCAACGTTCGCGATACAGGAAGGTCGCATGGCGAACCGCCTGAAGCGATCGTGGAGAGTGGCCGACCGGAACCAGCAGCTTGAGCATGAATATTGTCCAGGGAACGAGATGATTCCAGCGTAGCGCGCCGCCGGGCCGAACAATCTAAAGAGAGCGGGCGAGCGCGTAAAAATGTCGTTAACGCGCGCGGCCTCGTGCCGCACCTAATAGAAATATAAGAAATTTAAGTTTATGCGCATAAACGATTTCATCGGCGGGGCCGGTGTGCGCGACGCGTGGCCCGCCGCCCCGATTCAGTCGAAACCGCAATGAATCGCGGCGGAAAATATCGGAGGTTGCCGATCCGGCGTCGCGTAGAGTAGTGCATCGGCCGCGGCGCGGCCGCTCCCGGCCGGTTCGGGAGCGACCGCCGCCACGCGGCCCGCCATTCCATTCCGATTCCAGGAGACTCCGCATGCCGCACGGCGCCCCGCAGCTTCTCGCTCCCGCTTCCATCCCCGTCGATCCGATCGTGCGCCTGTCGGCGGGCGAGCTCGCGTCGGCGATCCGCGGCAAGGCCGTGTCGTGCGTCGAGACGATGCGCGCGTATCTCGATCACGTCGAGCGCGTGAACGGCGCGGTCAACGCGATCGTCGCGCTGCGCGATCGCGACGCGCTGCTCGCCGAAGCCGCGGAGAAGGATGCCGCGCTGGCGCGCGGCGAGTACCACGGCTGGATGCACGGGATGCCGCAGGCGCCGAAGGATCTGGCGATGACGAAGGGGCTGCGGACGACCTACGGCTCGCCGATCTTCCGCGAAAACGTGCCGCAGGCCGATTCCGTGGGCGTCGCGCGGATGCGCGCGGCCGGCGCGATCTTCATCGGCAAGACCAACACGCCCGAGTTCGGGCTCGGCTCGCACACGTTCAACGAAGTCTACGGCGCGACGCGCAACCCGTATGACCTGACGAAGAGCGCGGGCGGCAGCAGCGGCGGCACGGCGGCGGCGCTCGCGTCGCGAATGTTGCCGGTGGCGGACGGCAGCGATTTCGGCGGTTCGCTGCGCAATCCGGCCGCGTTCTGCAACATCTACGGCTTCCGCCCGTCGCAGGGCCGCGTGCCGCGCTGGCCGGGCGTCGACGTGTTCGTGCAGCAGCTCGGCATCGAAGGGCCGATGGGCCGTACGGTCGGCGACGTCGCGCAGCTGCTCGCGATCCAGGCCGGCTACGACCGCAACGATCCGCTGTCGCTTGCGGAGGATCCGGCCGTGTTCGCCCAGCCGCTCGACACCGACCTGCGCGGCAAGCGCATCGCATGGGTCGGCGACTGGAACGGCTATCTCGCGACCGAGGCTGGCGTGCTCGCGTTGTGCGAACAGGGGCTGGCGACGCTGCGCGAGATCGGCTGCGACGTCGATGCCGCGCTGCCGGCGTTCGCGCCCGACCGGATCTGGCGCCTGTGGCTCACGCACCGGCACCTGCTGTCCGGCGGCGGCCTGCTGGCGCACTATCGCGACCCGGCGCGCCGTGCGCTGCTGAAGCCCGAGGCGATCTACGAGGTCGAAGGGCTGCTCGCGATGCAGGGTGCGGCCGTGTTCGACGCGAGCGTCGAGCGCACCGCGTGGCATCAGGCCGTGCTGAGCTTCTTCGACCGCTACGACTTCATCGCGGCGCCGACCGCGCAGGTGTTCCCGTTCGACGTCGACCAGCGCTGGCCGAAGGAGATCGCGGGCCGCGCGATGGATACCTACCACCGCTGGATGGAAACGGTCGTGCCGTGGACGCTGGCCGGCTGCCCGGTGATCAGCGTGCCGGTCGGCTTCAACGACGCGGGGCTGCCGATGGGGATGCAGCTGATCGGGCGTCCGCGCGCCGATCTCGCGGTGTTGCAGCTTGCGCGTGGCTATGAGCAGGCGGCTGATTTGGTCGGCGGACGGTTGCCGGGGTGGATGGCTGCGTAACGCTGCGCTGGCCGATAGCCGAAGCCGAAGCCGAAGCCGAAGCCGAAGCCGAAGCCGAAGCCGAAGCCGAAGCCGAAGCCGAAGCCGAAGCCGATGGGCGCATGGCAGATCGAGAAGCGGGCGGCGACAAGCCGCCCGTTTTGCTTTGATTCCCGAACGTGTTGTTCGACGGCGCGGGTCACGCCAGGCACGGGCACGGGCGTGTTGTGCGACGGCGTGGCGTCACGTCATTAGACGCTGCTCGGCACGTTCCGCGTCGCCGCGGTGCCGGTCGACGGTGAATTCGACGCGCAGTGCGACACGCGCGACGGCTGGCCGCCCCCTCCGGCATCGTCTGCGAAACCCGGCAACGCCACCATTGACGCGGCTCGCGAACGAATTTCAGCTCCCGCCCGATATGGCCCGGCAAACGCGGACGAATCCGCCCGGCCGCGTACGTCGGTCGCGGAATTGCAAGCGGCCGCGCCGCGCGATTTCGTTTCGATGTGTTTCAGTCGTTGCGGCCGCGCGCGGCGCGCTTCGACAATATCGGCCTCAACAATTCGGGCACGAGGAAAACACATGAAGCAGATTCGCGCGACGGGCCGGTACCTGGCCTCGGCAGGCATCGCGTTCGGCATGCTGGCAAGCGGCGCCGCACACGCACAGCTCGACCTGCAGTCGCTCGGCGCATCGCTGCTCGGCGGCGGGCAGCAGCAGGCGGCGCCTGCGCAGGGCGGTGTCGGGCAACTGCTGCAGGCCTATGTCGGCGCGAACCAGCAGGTGCTGACCGGCCAGTCTTCGCTTGCGTCGGCGATGGGGCTCACCGGCGCGGCCGGGCAGGCGCAGCAGGCCGCGAGCCAGCTCGCCGGCGGCGATGCGCTGACGCCGGCCGCGCTGTCGCAGATGGGCGGCGCGCAGCAATCGGTGTCGCAGGCGCTTGGCCAGGCGTTCGCGAGCGGTGGCGCGACGCACGGGCCGATCGACAAGCAGGCGTTCAGCAACGGCCTCGCGTCGCTCGGGCAGGGGCTCACGCAGTATTCGCAGCTGCAGTCGGGGCTCGGCAATCTCGGTTCGACGAGCGCGGCGTCGCTGTTGCAGTCGGGCCTGAATCCGCAGAACATGCAGGCTGCGTCGTATATCGCGCAAAGCGCGCCGGGCCAGTTGCAGTCGCTCGCGGCGACGCTCAGCCAGGCCGTGCAGTTCGCGACGAGCCAGGGCATTTCGGTGCCATCGGTCGCCTCGTCCGCGCTGAAGCTGCTGCCGTAACGTTGCGCGGGGCTGCGCGCGATGCGGTGCCGGCATCGCGCGCGACGACGAAGATCGCCCCGCCCAACATGGGGATTCCGCGCGATGCTATCGTGGCGTGTCCCTTTTTTCGGTGCAGGTTCATGACAGACTCGTTCGACCTCTCGCGCTATTTCTCCCGCATCGGCTACGACGGCCCGGTCGAGCCGACGCTCGATGTGCTGCGGCGGCTGCATCTGCTGCACCCGCAGGCGATTCCGTTCGAAAACCTCAATCCGCTGACCGGTGCGCGCGTCGCGCTCGACCTGCCGTCGATCGTCGACAAGGTGCTCGCGCATCGCCGTGGCGGCTACTGCTTCGAACTCAACAAGCTGTTCTACACCGCGCTCACGACGATCGGCTTTCGCGTGACGCCGATGATCGCGCGCGTGCGCTGGATGCTGCCGCCGGAAGTCGCCACCGCGCATACGCACATGCTGCTGCGCATCGATCTCGACGGCGCGGCGTGGCTCGCGGACATCGGCTTCGGCAGCGCGACGCTGACTGCGCCGCTGCGTTTCGTGCCGGACGAGCGGCAACTGACGCCGCACGGCGCGTTCCGGGTCGTCGCCGCGCCGGTCGACGGTGAATTCGACATGCAGATCGAGACGCCCGAAGGCTGGCAGACCACCTACCGCTTCCAGCCGAAGCGGGTCGAGTGGATCGATTACGACGCCGCGAACTGGTTCACGTCGACCTATCCCGAATCGATCTTCCTGCATAACCTGATTGCCTGCCGCGTGCTGCCGGACGGCCGTGCCGCGCTGCGCAACACCACGCTGACGATCCGCGACGCGGCGGGCGTCGGGCGCACCGCCACGTTCGACGATGCGGCCGCCTGGGGCGCGTGCCTGCGCGACACGATCGGCATCGACACCACGGGATTCGATCTCGACGCGTTGTTCGCGCGGCTGGCGGCGCGCGCCGCGACGTAACCCGGACTCACGATCGATAGCCAACGGCGGCCCGCAAACACGGGCCGCGGCTGCGATTGACATTTGCTAGATTGCTAGCATACTAGCGCCATGACCGACGAAGAAGTGAAGCAATTCAACGTGTACCTGCCGCTCAGCCTGATCCGGCAGGTCAAGCATCGCGCCATTGAAACGGAGCAATCGCTGTCCGCGCTGGTGGCCGATGCATTGCGCGCGTACCTGGCCGCGCCGCCGCCGGGCGCGGGGCCATCCACCAAGGAGGAGTGACATGTCATCCGAGCGAATCGAAGCGGTGTACCTGACGACGCACAACTGGGGCAAGTCGGCGAAATTCTTCCAGGCGCTGGGCTTCACGCTGGAGTTCGAAACCGATCACCACTCGGGCCAGCTGCGTAGCGGCGACGGCCCCTTTCTGTTCATCGCCGAAGTCCCGCCGGGCGAGACGCCGGACATGCAGGTCGTGCTCAAGGTGCCGGATGAACAGGCGGTGCAGCCGCAGCCGATCGTCGACGTCGTCACGCCGTTCGAGGATACCCACTGGGGCACGCGCGACATGACCGTGCGCGACCCGGACGGCCGCGTGTGGCGCCTGCAGGCGCCGGGCAAGCAGGGCGCGTGAGGCGGCGATGACCGAACCCCGCGAAAGCGCCCCCGACAGCACGGCCGCGCGCGTCGCGCTGTGGCGCGCATTGCACGTCGAACTCGATGCACCGCCGCATGTGCTCGCCGACGAGGTCGGGCTGCAAATGCTCGCACCGGAACCCGGCTGGCAGCAGCGCGGCGACATGGATCCGCAGTTCACGCGGCCGTTCCGTGCGTCGATCGTCGCGCGGGCGCGCTTCATCGAAGATCTGGTGACCGAGCAGGCCGCGCGCGGTGTGAGCCAGTACGTGATCCTCGGCGCGGGCCTCGACAGCTTCGTGCAGCGTCGGCCCGACATGGCGTCCCGCGTGACCGTCTTCGAAGTCGATCCGCCCGCGCCGCAGGCATGGAAGCAGCGCCGTCTGGTCGAGCTCGGTTTCGGCGTGCCCGACTGGCTGCGTTTCGTGCCGGTCGATTTCGAAGCGAAACAGTCGTGGCGCGCGGCGCTCGTCGGCGCGGGTTTCGATGCCGGCAAGCCGGCGGTCGTGGTGTCCACCGGCGTCAGCATGTACCTGTCGCACGAAGCGAACGCGGCTGCGTTGCGCGAAGTCGCATCGCTCGCACCGGGCTCGACGCTCGCGATGACGTTCCTGCTGCCGCTGGAGAATGCGGATCCGGACGTGCGCCCCGGGCTCGAAATGGCCGCGAAGGGCGCACGCGCAAGCGGTACGCCGTTCATCAGCTTCTTCATGCCGGCGCAGATCCAGGCGCTCGCGCGGGAGGCCGGCTTTGCGCAAGCCGCGCACGTCTCGGCCGCCGAACTGACGCGCCGCTATTTCGCCGATCGCACCGACGGCCTGCGGCCGCCGAACAACGCGGAAGAGCTGCTGGTCGCGACGGTCTGAGCCGTCGCGTTCATTGCGTTCGTCGCGCCCGTCACGCGCGCTCGAGCACGGCCATTTCCCGCACGACCACGAGCAGCACCGCGAGGCTCGCGCCGCCGGACGCGCGCAAGTCCGCGAGCAGGTGCTCGTAGCGCACGAGCGCGGCTTCGCGGCGCGCGCGCCACGCGCCGACGATCGTCTCCGGCGTGGTCGAATCCGGCGATTCCGCGAGCGCGCTCGTCGCGAGCGTGCGCTTGAGGCGCGCGACTTCCGCGAGCGCGGCCGCGCGCGCCAGCATGTCCCAGTGGGTCGGCGTCGGCAGTGTCGCCGCGCGTTCGCCGATCCAGCTGTAATTGAGCAGCGTGCCGAGCGAGAAATAGACGCCCGCGACGAGTTCGAGGCTGCGGTTGCTCGCCGCGGCCACCTCGGCGATGTCGAGCAGCGCGGCCGAGATGTCGCCGCTCGCGACGCGCACCGCCAGCGCGCTGTCGACGCCGGCTTCGACCAGCACGCGCTGCCGCTCGGACAGCGCTTCGAGATCGTCGGCCGGCAGCAGCGACGGCAGCTGCGGCGCAAGCCGCTCCGCCGCGTCGCGGCAGCGCGCGATCAGCTCGACGACGCCGCCGTCGGCCACCGCGCCGGATTGCAGATGCCGCAGGAACCACAGCGCCGCGCGCTCCAGCAATCGTGCGACGTCGACGAACATGCGCGCCTGCACGTCGTCGGCGACGCGGTTGTCGAGCGCGTCGATGTCGCGCCACACCGCATCGAGGTCGAACACGTCGCGCGCCATGATGCACGCCCGCACGATGTCGCCGGGCTTCGCGTCGGTTTCCTCCATCAGCCGGTGCACGAACGCGCAGCCGACGCGGTTCACGAGCGCGTTGGTCAGGTGCGTCGCGAGGATCTCGCGGCGCAGCGGATGGCGGCGCATCGGTTCGCTGAAGCGCTGCTGCAGCGGCTTCGGGAAGTAGTCGACGAGCATCGCGGCCACCAGCGGATCCTCGGGCACGTCGGATTCGAGCAGCGCGTCGTACAGCCACATCTTGCTGTACGCGAGCAGCACCGCGCGTTCCGGCGACGTGAGGCCGAGCTTCGCGGTCTGGCGCTCGGCGACTTCGTCGTCGGTCGGCAGGAATTCGATCACGCGGTTCAGGCGGCCCGCGCGTTCGAGCCAGCGCATCAGGCGCGCCTCGGCGTCGAGCATCTCGACCGCATAGCGGCCGGCGATCGACAGCGCCTGCGTCTGGTAGTAGTTGTCGCGCAGCACGAGCAGCCCGACTTCGTCGGTCATCTCCGCGAGCAGCGCATTGCGTTGCTTCTCGGTCATCTCGCCATCGGACACGACGAGCCCGAGCAGGATCTTGATGTTGACTTCGTGATCCGAACAATCGACGCCGGCCGAGTTGTCGATCGCATCCGTGTTGATGCGGCCGCCGCGCTGTGCGAACTCGATCCGGCCGAACTGCGTGCAGCCGAGGTTGCCGCCTTCGCCGACCACCTTGCAGCGCAGGTCCGTGCCGTTCACGCGCACCGCGTCGTTCGCGCGGTCGCCCACCTGCAGGTGGGTTTCGCGCGCGGCCTTCACGTAGGTGCCGATGCCGCCGTTGTACAGCAGGTCGACCGGCGCCTGCAGGATCGCGCGGATCAGCTCGGCCGGCGGCAGCGCGTGCGCGTCGATGCCGAGCGCGGCCTGCACGGCCGGCGACAGCGGAATCGTCTTCGCGGTGCGCGGATAGACGCCGCCGCCCGACGAGATCGACGCCGGATCGTAGTCGGCCCAGCTCGAGCGTTCGAGCGCGAACATGCGTGCGCGCTCCGCGAAGCTCGTCGCGGGATCGGGGTTCGGGTCGAGGAATACGTGCCGGTGATCGAACGCGGCGACCAGCCGGATATGCGGCGACAGCAGCATCCCGTTGCCGAACACGTCGCCCGACATGTCGCCGACGCCGACCACCGTGAAGTCGGTCGTCTGCGTATCGATGCCCATCTCGCGGAAGTGCCGCTTCACCGATTCCCACGCGCCGCGCGCGGTGATCGCCATCTTCTTGTGGTCGTAGCCGACCGAGCCGCCGGACGCGAACGCGTCGTCGAGCCAGAAGCCGTATTCGTGCGAGATCGCGTTCGCGTAGTCGGAGAAGGTGGCCGTGCCCTTGTCGGCGGCGACGACCAGGTATGGGTCATCCGGATCGTGGCGCACGACGTCGGGCGGCGGCACGATCGCGTTGCTGACCAGGTTGTCGGTCAGGTCGAGCAGGCCGCGCAGGAAGGTCTGGTAGCACGCGATGCCTTCGCGCATCCACGCTTCGCGATCGCTCGGCGGCGGCGGGTTCTTCACGACGAAGCCACCTTTCGAGCCGACCGGCACGATCACGACGTTCTTCACCATCTGCGCCTTCATCAGCCCGAGCACTTCGGTGCGGAAATCCTCGCGGCGATCCGACCAGCGCAGGCCGCCGCGCGCGACGCGCCCGCCGCGCAGGTGCACGCCCTCGACCCGCGGCGAATACACCCAGATCTCGAACATCGGCTTCGGTTCGGGCAGGCCCGGTACCTTCGACGGATTGAACTTGAACGACAGGTACGGTTTCGAGTTGCCGTTCGCGTCGGCCAGGAAGTAGTTGGTGCGCTCGGTCGCGTTGATCACGCCGAGGAACTGGCGCAGGATGCGGTCCTCGTCGAGGTTCGGCACCTGGTCGAGCGCGCCTTCGATCTCTTTCAGCATCCGTTCGGCCTGCACGTCGCGCGTGTCGCCGGTGGCCGGGTCGAAGCGCAGCAGGAACAGCTCGACGAGCTGCCGCGCGATCGCCGGATTGCCGGTCAGCGCGCGTTCGATATAGGCGTCGCTGAAGGTCGAGCCGACTTGCCGCAGATACTTCGCATACGCGCGCAGGATCGTCACTTCGCGTGCGCTCAGGTGGGCGCGCAGCACGAGGCGGTTGAAGTCGTCGTTCTCGATCCGGCCGCTCCAGATCTGGTCGAACGCATCTTCGAACAGGCCCTTCACGCGCTCGATGTCGAATTCGGTATCGTCGGCGAGTTCGAGGCCGAAGTCGTGTACCCACGCATGCGCGGCGTCCTGGGTCTGGATCCGGTACGGCCGCTCCTCGTCGACGCGCACGCCGAGATGCTCGAGCATCGGCAGGCTGCGCGACAGCGCGATCGGGTCGCCCGCGCGATAGACCTTGAAGCGGAACGCGCGCGCCTCGGCCTCGATCGGCCGGTACAGGTTCATCGCGAGCTGCCCCGAATCCTTCACACGCTCGATCAGCTCGATGTCGCGCACGGCCGTGCGTGCCGGATAGTCGTCGCGATAGCCGGCCGGGAACGAGTCGGCATAGCGCTGCAGCAGGCGGTTGCCTTGCTCCTCGCCGAATGCGTCGAGCAGCGCGTCGGCGAGATCGTCCTGCCAGCGGCGGGTGACCTGCACGAGCCGCGTTTCGAGCTCGCGCGTGTCGACGTCGGGCATCGTGCCCGGTTCCGCATGCACGACGAAATGGATGCGCGCGATCGCCGATTCCGACAGCAGCGGCGTGAATTCGACGTTCACGCCGTTGTACGCATCGACGAGCAGCTTCGCAATGCGCCGGCGCAGGTCGGTGTTGTACTTGTCGCGCGGCACGAACACGAGGCACGACACGAAGCGGTCGAAGCGGTCGCGTCGCACGAACAGGCGCGTGCGCTGGTGTTCCTGCAGCCGCAGGATGCCGAGCGCGATGTCGTAGAGCTGGTCTTCGTCGGCCTGGAACAGCTCGTCGCGCGGATAGGTTTCGAGCACCGTCACGAGCGACTTGCCGAGATGTCCCTTCGGCAAGAAGCCCGCGCGCCGCACGATGTTCGCGCACTTGCGGCGCACGATCGGAATCTCGGCGCTCGACACCATGTAGGCGGTCGACGTGTAGAGCCCGATGAAGCGGCGTTCGCCGGTGACCTTGCCATCGGGGCCGACGAGTTTCACGCCGACGTAGTCGAGATAGCCGGGCCGGTGCACGGTCGCGCGCGAATTCGCCTTGGTCAGGAAGATCGGCCAGGAGCCGGTGATGATGTCGGCCGCCGCCGGTGGCAGCGGCGTGACGTCGGGCGCGCCCGACGTGCGCAGCGATTCGCGCAGGATGCCGAAGCCGGTGCCTTCGATGCCGCGCAGCCCGAAGCCGGTGCCGTCCGATACCAGCGCGTAGTCGCGCTGGCCGAGGAACGTGAAGTGATCGGCGGCCATCCATTCGAGGAACGCGCGTGCCTCGATGTCTTCCGCGGTCGATTCGCGCGCCTTCATTTCCTTGATCGTCGCGCGCGCGATGTCGACGATCTTCGGCCAGTCTTCCACCGACGCGCGCACGTCGCCGAGCACATGCGCGATGTCGTTGCGCAACGTGTTGAGCAGCGCGGCATCGCCGCAGCGGTCGACTTCGAAATGGATGAACGACGCGAGCTGCGACTGGCCGTCGCCGGGCGTCGCGCCGCCCGCATCGACGCGCTCGATGCTGCCATCGCGACCGCGCCAGATGCGGAATACCGGGTGCAGCGCCGAGTGCAGCGCGAGCCCGAGGCGGTTGACGGCCATCGTCACCGAATCGACGAGGAACGGCATGTCGTCGTTGACGATCTCGATGACCGTGTGGTCGGAATGCCAGCCGTGCTGTTCGAGGATCGGGTTGTACACGCGCAGCCGTTCGCTGCCGGTCACGAATTTCTGGGCGGTCTGCCAGTGCGCCATCGCGGCGCCGTAGAGATCGGCGATGCTGCGGCTCTGCAGATCGTCGGCATCGACGAAGTCGTAGTAATGACGCAGGAAGGGTTCGACGATCCGGAACGTGGCTTCGGGCAGGCGCCCGCGCGCGAATTCGACGACGTCCGAGAGCAGGTGTGCGACGACTTCCTCGTTCTTCGCTTCCATGGCGGTCTCCTCGTCGGGTGGCCATCGGCTGCTGCGTCTGTCCGGCATTATGCGCCGATTGCGTGACAAAGCGATGTGCGGGCGCACAACGAAGGGCGGGCCGGAGGAAGCCGCGTGCGGCGCCGTTGTGGGCGCCGCAGTGGGTGATCAGTGCAGGGCAGGCAGCGCCGAAGCGACGCCGCCTTTGACGCTCAGCGCTCGTCGCTCCACAGCTTGCCGGCCGTCGCCCAGTTCTCTTTCTTCACGTCGGTGAGGATGATGTCGACCGAGCCCGGCTCGCAGCCGAGCGTCTCGCACGTGACGCGCGTGATCGCTTCGACGAATGCGCGCTTCTGGTCGACGGTGCGGCCTTCGAAGAGCTGGATATTGAAAGTCGGCATGACGGATGCTCCGATGGTTGGGGTGAATGTTGGGTTGGGAATCGGCGGCGTCAGTCGCGATACGTCGGATCGATCCGGTCGAGCCGGCGCAGCAGCGCCGGCCATTCCAGTTCGCCTTCGATCGCGCCGCCGTCGCGCAGCTGTTCGGCGGTTCGGTCGGCGATGGCCGGGTCGGGCAGCACGAGCGGCCCGCCGCCGGCCTGCGCGCGCACCTGGATGTCGCACGCCTTGATCAGCGTATCCATCAGCACATAGGCTTCGGCCACGGTGCGCCCGACCGTCAGCGTGCCATGGTTGCGCAGCAGCATCGCGGATTTCGCGCCGAGGCTCGCGGTCAGCCGCGCGCCTTCGGCTGGCGAGAACGCGAGCGCCTCGTAGTCGTGGTACGCGAGGTCGCCATGAAACCGCAGCGCGTGCTGCGACGCGGGCAGCAGCCCGTCGCGCTGGATCGACACGGCGATGCCGGCCGTATTGTGCAGGTGCATCACGCACACGGCGTCGGCGCGCGCGGCGTGCACGGCCGCGTGCAGCGCGAAGCCCGTCACGTTGACCGCGTGCTCGCTGTCGCCGATCCGGTTGCCGGCCAGGTCGATCTTCACGAGATTCGAGGCGCGGACTTCGTCGAACGTGAGGCCGAACGGGTTGATCAGGAAGTGGCCGGGCTCGCCGGGGACGGTCGCGGAAAGGTGCGTGTAGATCAGGTCGTCCCAGCCGTTCAGCGCGACGAGCCGGTACGCGGCGGCGAGGTCGACGCGCATCTGGCGTTCGGCGTCCGAGATCGGGCCGCCGGGTTTCACGGCATCAGGACGGTGTGCGAATGACGACATCGGGTTCTCCGAGGGTGAAGCGGCGCGCGACGATCACCGTGACCCACGACGCGAGCGCGAACGGGGCCGTGAACGCGGGAATGCCGGCGCGCGTCGCGAGCCACTGGATCAGCGCGGCCAGCGCGGCGGCCGCGAGCGCCGCGCGCGGGCCGCGCGGCATCAGCGCGAGCGCGGCGAGCGCACCGTTGAAGCCGAGCAGGCCGTCGGCGAACGACGCGCCGCTGGCACCGAGCGCAACCAGCAGCACGGTCGACACCAGCGCGCCGCCGAGCGCGAACGCGGCCGCTCGGCGCGACGCGACGGCGAGGCCGGCGACGATCAGCGCGCCGGCCCACGCGCCTTGCGCGAAAGTGGTTTGCGCGACGCCTGACAGAAGGGCGTCGGCGGCGGCAGTCAACGTCAGCACCGGGCCGGCCGTCGCGCCGCTGGCATGTTGCAGCGCGACAAACGGCAGCCAGAGCGCGGTGACGATGAGGCACGGGCTCGAATACGGACACTGGCGCCAGCGTGCGAGCGGCAAGCGCATCGCGCGTTGCACGAGCGCCGCGCCGATCGAGACCAGCGGCACCAGCGCGACGGCGGCGAGTTGATGGGGCGCGAACAGCACGGCGATCAGCGCGGCGAGCGCGCCGTTGAAGCCGTGCAGCCCCTGTTCGACGTCGCGGCGTTCGGCGCCTGTCAGCACGGCCGTCATGCTGGCGGCGGCCGAACCGACCAGCGCCGCGCTCGCGAGCCGCAGGTCGGTCAGCGCCAGCGCGGCGAGCAGCAGCGCGCCGGTGAGCGCGTTCGCCTGCAGCACGATCTGCCCGATGCCGCGCAGCAAGATACGCAGGTCGATCGACGGCGGGACGGGGCGGGCGGTAGGCATGATGGCGGCGGAACAGGACGAGCCGCGAGCATAGGACACAATGCCATGCACCGGAATAGGGAATTCTGGATAGTCAGGATTTGTGGTCGATGCCCCGAAATGGTGAAGGCAGCGGTCGATTCGCGCCCGAACGCCGCGCCGTTGGCACCCCCGGCGAGGGTGCCCGTTTGGGACCCGAATGCCGGCGGTGGCCGGCATTTTCGTCGAGCGATCTGTGCGACGATGCCTCGCATCGGGCATACCGGGAGACGGAAGAATGCGCGAAGTGCGGTGGGCGTCGCTCGAAGGCGACGGGGTCGAACATCTGACGTTCGACCGGAGCGGCGGCGGGATCGTCGTCGAAAGCGCGGTGGTCGGCCAGCGGTATGGCCGTGCGTACGGGCTCGCGTATCGCGTCGAGTGCGACGCGCACTGGCGCGTGACCTATGCGGTGCTCAAGGTGATGGGCGGCGGCACGCTCGCATTGCGCGGCGACGGCGCCGGCCACTGGCACGACGGCTCGGGCCGCGTACTGCCGGAGCTGGACGGCTGCATCGACATCGACATCGCGGCGACGCCGTTCACGAATTCGCTGCCGATCGGCCGCCTCGGGCTCGCGCGCGGCGAGCGGCGGCCGATCGACGTCGCGTACATCTCGACGCCGGACCTGAAGGTTACGCCGGTCAAGCAGGCCTACGCGTGCCTCGAGCCGGGCCGGCGCTACCGCTACGAAGGGATCTTCCGCGATTTCACCGCCGAGATGGACGTCGACGACGACGGGCTCGTCATCGGTTACGAGACGCTGTTCAGACGCCTGCCGGCCCCGGCGGTGCGCTGAACCCGGGCCGCGGCCGGGGCGAGCGCCGGCCGCTCGTGCGCGGACGCGAAGCGGTCGATCCGCGACGCGATCATGTCCGGGTGGCGCAATACGATCCAGTGCGTGCCGTCGATTTCCTCGCGCACGTGGTCGCCGAGCCAGCGGTCGAGATCGACCGACATCTCGGGCGTCACATAGCGGTCGCGCACCGGCACCAGGATCTGCACGGGCGCCTGTGCATACCGTTCGCGCGGCTTGCGGGCCCGTGCGATGAAGTTCGCGCGGTACAGCTGCAGGCCGTTCAGCGCGTTCTTCAGTTGCACGGGATCGCGCTCGGCGCGCACGCGTTCGGTGAGCTGCAGCCAGCGCGGCCACCATGCCGCGCCGCCGAGCCGCCACACCAGCGACGGCACCAGCGGCAAGTGGAAGAACGCGATGTACCACGACTCAGGCTCTGTTTGAGCCGCATCTTCGCGCGGAACACGTGATCGAGGCACGGGCCCGAGATCGACGTGTACGATGCGATCCGGCCGCGGAACGCGGGGTCGGTCACGGCCTCCCAGCACTGGATCGACCCCCAGTCGTGGCCGACGAGATGGAACGGCCGGCCGCCGCAGGTCGCGTCGGCCACCGCCTTCAGGTCGCCGGCGAGCCGTGCGAGCGTGTAGTCGGCGCGGCGGCGCGGTGCATCGGAGGCGCCGGCGCCCCGCACGTCGTACGCGATCACGCGGTAGCGCTTCGCGAGCCGCGCGCCGATCGGCGCCCACACGGCCGCCGAATCGGGGTAGCCGTGCACGAGGATCAGCGGCGGCGCGCGACGCGACCCGCTTACGTAGACGGCGAGTTTCACGTCGCCGGACTGGACGGTCAGCATCTCGTGGGCGCGCGCCATGACGTCATGCCTGCGGAACCGGGTGCAGCGGCACGCGGCGCGGGGCGGCTTGCGCGGCGTAGCGCGCGTTGGTCGCGTCGATGTTCTCGAGCAGCGTGTCGAGCCCCTGCAGGTACTGGTGGTTGTCGTGGTCCCACGGGTGGAAGCCGGGGCGGAAGTAGTCGAACCATTCGCGCGCGATTCGCCGGAACACGCCGTCCTTCGGGCTGTACAGGTACTTCACGAGATTCCACATGCCCCCGAATTTGCCGTGACGGCGCCGATGTGCGGACATCAGGCGGATGTGGAAGTCGAAAATGGTCGCCCAGAACAAGAGGGACGTCCCCAGCATGGCGCTGGTGCGCAGCAGATAACTGCCGAGGCCGGGTTTCATCACGGTGTTCCACACGTCGTACGAGACAGCCTTGTGCTCGGTCTCTTCCATCGCGTGCCACATCCACATCTGCTGGTAGCCTTCGACGGAGCCGTCGATCCAGCGCTCATGGTCCGACAACAACTGGTTCGCGAACATCGCCGTGTAGTGCTCGAGTGCGATCGTGATCGCGAGCTGAATCGAATGCGGCAGCACCTTCTTGAGCCAGCCGAGGATCGCCCACAGGCGCTTGTCCAGCTTGTGCGCGGGCAGCCCCGACGCCTGCAGCAGGTCGTTGTACTCGACGTGCTCGCGCGTGTGCATCGCCTCCTGGCCGATGAAGCCGGCCACCTGCTTCTTCAGGTCGGGGTCGTCGATGCGGTCGCGGTAGTTGCGCACCGAATCCATGAAGAAGCGCTCGCCGGCCGGAAACAGCAGCGACATCGCGTTCATGAAGTGCGTGACCGGCACGCCCTGGACGTGCCAGTCGCGCGCGCGTTCGGGGGGCAGCGCGAAACGGATGTCGCGTCGCACGGGCATCATGTGCGGGGTGGTCATGATTGTTCTCCTCCCTGATTGCTTGCGTTGGTGTAGGTGGCGTGCATCGGGGCGGGCGCCGGCGTGCCGCGCGCGGCGTCGCGGCGGGCCCGCGCGGCCTCGCGGCGCGTCGCGAGCACGACGAGCGCCTGGTACGTACACGGCAGGACGCGCGCCATCCAGTCACCGGCCTTCGCATCGCGGCCGATCAGCACCCGGCGCTTGTTCCGGCGGACACCGGCGAGTATCGTGCGCGCGGCGTCGTCGGCGGTCGTGATGAAGAACTTCTCGAACGTGTCCCGGCCTTGTTGCTCGCTCGCGACCATGAAGCCGACCATGTTCTTCGAGACGCGGCTGGCCTGCGCGATGTTCGTGCGGATACCGCCCGGATGCACGCAGGTCGCCGACACGCCGCACTTCATCATGTCGAGTTCCTGGCGCAGCGATTCGGTGAAGCCGCGCACCGCGAACTTGGTCGCGTTGTAGCCGCTCATGCCCGGTTGCGCGAAGATGCCGAACAGGCTCGACGTGTTGATCACGTGGCCGTCACCGGTCGCCTTCAGGTGCGGCAGGAATGCCTTTGTGCCGTGCACGACGCCCCAGAAGTTGATGTTCACGATCCACTCGAGATCGCTGTATTCCATCCCTTCGATCGTGCTCGACAGCGCGACGCCCGCGTTGTTGAAGATCAGGTTGACCTTGCCGTGTTCCTTCGCGGTGTCGTCGGCCCACGCGAACATCGCGTCGCGGTCGCCGACGTCGAGCACGCGCGTCGACACGCGCACGTTCGGCGCGATCGCGCGGACGATCCGCTCGGTTTCGGCGAGGCCCACGCCGTTCTTGTCGGCGAGCGATACGTGGCAGCCGGCCTGCGCGAGCTGGATCGCGAGCGAGCGGCCCATGCCCGAGCCGGCACCCGTGATCGCGGCGACCTTGTTGGCGAAATCTCTCATGTCGGTTGCTCCTTGTCTGGCTCAGGCCGCTTCGGCGGACGTGGTAGTCGAAGCGGAAGCGGCGGGCGCGGCGACGGGCCGCGCGGTCGTGTCGTGTTGCGGCGCGCGATACGCGTGGTAGTCGGCGATCGAGAAGTGCGCGGTCGCCTGGCGGAAGCGCCACGTGAAGCCCGGCCACAGCGTCGTGTTCTTGCCGGTGCGCGGATCGAGGTACCAGCTCTTGCAGCCGCCCGTCGACCAGATCGCCTTTTTCAGCTTGCCCTGCAGGTCGCTGTTGAATTGCGCTTCGACGAGCGGGCGCACTTCGATCGCATCCGCGCGTTCGCGGCGCATCGCCTGCAGCGCGCCGAGGATGTACTCGATCTGCGACTCGATCATGAACACCATCGAGTTGTGGCCGAGGCCCGTGTTCGGGCCGACGATCATGAAGAAGTTCGGATAGCCGGGCAGCGTCGAGCCGAGATACGCGTGCGCGCCGTCGCGCCAGGCGTCGACGATGTCGAGCCCGCCGCGGCCGAGGATCGCGCCGCGCGGAAACGGATCGGCCACCTGGAAGCCGGTGCCGTAGATCAGGCAGTCGACTTCATGGCGGCGGCCGTCGGTCGTCACGACCGCGTCGGCTTCGATGTGGTCGATGCCGGTCGTGATCACGTCGACGTTCTTGCGCGACAGCGCCGGGTAGTAGTCGTTCGAGATCAGCACGCGCTTGCAGCCGAGCGTGTAGTTCGGCGTGACGGTCTTGCGCAGCTCCGGATCGGGAATCTGCTTGCGGATGTGGCGCAGCGCGAGCTTCTGCACGTTCTTCATCAGCGACGGATGGATCGCGAAGCCGAGCACGCGCGATTCGAGCATCCAGTAGATGCTGCTGCGCACGGCCTTCTGCGTGAACGGCAGCGTGCGGAACAGCCACTTCTCGAGCCCGGTCAGGTTGCGGTCGGGCTTCGGCATGATCCACGGCGGCGTGCGCTGGAACAGCGCGAGTTCCTTCACGCGCGGCGCGATCTGCGGCACGAACTGGATCGCGCTCGCGCCGGTGCCGATCACCGCGACGCGCTTGCCTTCGAGGGCATAGTCGTGATCCCAGTGCTGCGAGTGGAACGCGCGGCCCTGGAAATTCTCGACGCCGGGAATCGACGGCAGTGCGGCCCGCGACAGGCCGCCCATCCCCGACACCAGCACGCGCGCGGACAGCCGCTTGCCGTTCGCGAACGTGAGGCGCCAGCGTTGCGCGGCGTCGTCGTACTCGGCGCGCTGCAATTCGTGGTTCAGGCGCAGGTGCGGGCCGACGCCGAAGCGCTGTACGCAGTCTTCCAGATACGCGCGGATTTCCGGCTGCGGCGCGAACATGCGCGTCCAGCGCGGGTTCGGCGCGAACGAGAACGAATAGACGTGCGATTGCACGTCGCATGCACACCCGGGGTAATGATTGTCGCGCCACGTGCCGCCGACCGACGCGGCCTTCTCGAGGACGACGAAGTCGGTCACGCCTGTTTGACGCAGGCGGATCGCCATCCCGAGGCCGGCGAAGCCGGTGCCGATGATGGCGATGTCGATGGTTTCGTCCAGGCCGTCGTGGCCGGGCGGACCGAAAGGCAACGTGCGAGCATTCATCCGGGTGTCTCCGATTTGGCTCATTTTTGAATGTTACATTGTTCGATGTAACGATAGTGGGTGAACCTGGAAACCGCAAGAGGCTAGAAGCGGCGCTCTAAGGGCCGGAAGCCAGACGGGAAAAGGCTGCGCGGGGTTTGGAACAGGGCGCTTTCCGCATCGCGGGATGCGGGGAAAGGGCCGTCGGTCGGGCGAGAGAGGGGGCGGACGAGACCGCCGGCGCGCGGCGGTCTGTTTGAAACAGTATCAGGGACGGATCGTTCGGGCGGCCGTCTCATGGAAAACCCCGGCCACGATCGTGACCTGCGCGAGCGCGTAGAGGCCCCAGATCAGGTAGTCGATGCCCGGAAAGCCGCCGAGGAAGCGGCCGACGCCGATCAGCGTATCGGAGCCGACGAAGATCAGGCTGCCGAGCGCGACCAACGGGCCGCGCGTGCGGGCCGCGAGCGCGAAGCTGGCCATCGTGCACAGCACGAGCATGTAGACGGCGACCGGTGCGACCAGCTCGCCGAGATGCGGGAAGAACGCTGCGTAGAACGCCGGCGCGGCGATCCACAGCCCGACGAGCGCGACGATGCGCCAGCCGTGCGGCCGCGCGCGCCAGCGGAAGAAGATCGCGCAATAGAACAGGTGTGTGAGCAGGAACGCGCCGAGGCCGAGGACGAACGACAGCGGCCAGTCGGGTAGCGCGAGCAGCACGTCGCCGAGCACGGCCGTCACGAGCGCCGCGCACAGCCACGCGCGTTCGCGCGGTGCGGCGCAGGTGCTGCCCGCCGCGAGCAGCAGAATGCCCATCGCCGCTTTCGCGGCGGCCTGGCCGGGATAGGGCGCGGCGGCGAGCGACAGCCCGTACAGCAGCGCGGCGACGACGGCGAGCGGCCAGAGCCGGCGGTAGGTGGCGGGAAGCGTGGCGATCAAGGCGGGTGTCTCCGGTTTGTTGTTGTCTGCGGTGGACGGTGCGCGGTCGAGGGCGCGGCTGTCGGCCATTATCCGGAAGAAAGGGGATGGGAAAACCGGCGAATCCTTCTAGGAAACGAGGGCGTCGCTACTGCCGGATTTCTCCGCGCGTTGCCCCGGTTGAACCGGGGCAACGACTTCAATTCGGCTTGCTATGATCGCCGCGGTATTGCCGTTGTCGATGTGGTTGTTGCTGTCGTTGTTCCGCCCGGCCGCGCGGCAGGATGCGCAAGCTGGTGCGAGCCCGATGTATCCATGCCGTGCCCGGCCCGCGCGCCCATGCGAAGCGGGGCGGGCTGGCCTCCCCACGAAAACAGGTCCGACCATGACCGAACTTCTCCACGGCGACGGCGCGATCCGTCGCACGACGCCGTACGGCTCGTCGATCGAAAACACCTATGCTGGCGTGCTGTCGTTCATGCGCCGCAACTATTCGCGCGAGCTCGACGGCGTCGACGTCGCGATCTCCGGCGTACCGCTCGACCTCGCGACGACTTACCGCTCCGGTGCGCGGCTCGGCCCGGCTGCGATCCGCGCGGCGAGCGTGCAGCTCGCGGAGCTTCATCCGTATCCGTGGGGTTTCAACCCGTTCGACGATCTCGCGGCCATCGACTACGGCGACTGCTGGTTCGACGCGCACAACCCGCTGTCGATCAAGCCCGCGATCGTCGAGCATGCGCGCACGATCCTCGGTTCCGGCGCGAAGATGCTGACGCTCGGCGGCGACCACTACATCACGTATCCGCTGCTGGTCGCGCATGCGGAGCGCTACGGCAAGCCGCTGTCGCTGATCCATTTCGACGCGCACTGCGATACGTGGGCCGACGACGATCCGGACAGCCTCAATCACGGGACGATGTTCTACAAGGCCGTGAAGGAAGGGCTGATCGATCCGGCGACGTCGGTGCAGGTCGGCATCCGCACGTGGAACGACGACTTTCTCGGGATCGAGCGGCTCGATGCGGCGTGGGTGCATGACCACGGGTCGCGCGCGGCGGTCGAGCGGATCGTCGACATCGTTGGCGCGCGGCCCGCGTACCTGACGTTCGATATCGATTGTCTCGATCCGGCGTTCGCGCCCGGCACGGGCACGCCGGTCGCGGGCGGGCTGTCTTCGGCACAGGCGCTCGCGATCGTGCGCGCGCTCGGCGCGGTGAACCTGGTGGGTGCGGATGTGGTCGAGGTGGCGCCCGCGTACGACCACGCGGACATCACGGCGATTGCGGCCGCGCATGTCGCGTGTGACTTGCTGTGTCTGTGGCGGCAGAAGAAGGTGGCGGGGGCGCTGAAGTAAGTCAGCATGCGCGTGCCGTTGGCGCGGTGCGCGCATCGCCGGATCGGTGTGCCGTGTGCGGTTTGCATCACGTGGCTCAGGCAAAAGATCTTCGCGGATTCCCATGGCGCGTGCTTGCCGACCCGTTGGCGACATCGGCGGAACGTCATTGGATGGCCGCTTGCATACGCCAACGAGGCGTTGGCTTGTCACCGACGATGCACGCTGACGTCATCGCATCAAGATAAGCTATCGACTCCTGAAAAAAGCGGCAAGCATGTCGTCTTCCGGCGCTGCAGTTTCCGTTGTTTGATGCTTTCCCGACCGTCCGCGGGATCGCGCATGATCCGCCCCGGCACCGGATCCACCTGGCCATGTCCCCGTATAAACCGCACGCGGCCGGATGAGATCGGATTGCTCGCGCTGCTCCAGCCCGTGCGCGATCCAGCCGATCGAGCGGCCCAGCGCGAACAGGCCGAATGCGGCACCGACGGGAAGCCGCAAATGTCTGCGCAGCGCCACCAGCGCGAGATCCAAAGAGGGCTTGTGGCCGACGAGCGCGCTCCCTGCATCGATCATCCTTCTCCATTGCGGATGGCGCGGCAGGATCCGCGACAACAGATACGTCGCACGCACGTCGCCGTCGGGATAGAGCGAATGTCCGAAGCCCGGCAAGCCGTCTCCCCGGGCGAGACGTTCGCTCATTTTTTGCTCGATGTCCTTATTACCCAGTTCGTCCCACAGTGCTTCGCCACGCGCGGTGGTCGCGCCATGCCGCTCGCCCGACAGGCCGGCCAGACCACCGACCACGACGGCCCGCAAGCTCGCGTTTGTCGACGCGATGCATCGTCCCGTGAAGCTCGACGCGTTCAGTTCGTGATCCGCGCACAGCACGAGCGCCATGCGGATCAACTCGGCGCCAGCAGGCCCGACGCCCCACGCCCGTGCGCATTGCACGTGGATGGGCGCTGTGTCGATCCGGGTTCGCAACAGGCATGCGGCAAGAATCCGCACGAGATCGCCGCAGCCCTGCGCCTGACGATCGGACGATTGTTGCCAGATCGCCGTTGGCGCGTCCTCGCTTGCGACGGTGAAGAGCGGCAGCAGGGCCTGCTCGGCGCGTTGCTCGCCGTAATGCCTGAAGAGCGTTCGCAGCACCGCGGGCGTAGCGGGAATGTGGCGGCCGAAAGCGGCCTGCTCGTCGCATCGCCATAGCAGCGCCGCGACTTCTTCGAGACTCGCGCGGGACGCGAGATCGAGTGCATCCACACCGCGATAGAAGAGCCGGCCACCGTCGATCAACGTGATGCTCGACTCGAGCACGGGCGAACCCCAGTTCAGCGCGGCCTTCGCGACTTCCTTCGGCTTGCGGCCTCGTGCGCGCTGATCCGCGAGCCGGTCGACCTCGGCCGCGAGATAGCGGCTTTCGCGATGACTGCCGCCCGGTTCCGCGCGAAGCAGGCCGCGGCTGACGTACGCATAGAGGGTTTGCCGCGAGACACCGAGCCTTGCCGCGGCTTCGATCGAATTCAGGTAGTTCGACATCGTGCGCAGGGGGAATCGTTCGACAGGTTGATCAGGATAATCAACGTTGACAGCAAATGCGAGCGAGACGATCTTTGCCTCACCTAATTCATGCGAGGCGAACATGCGTATCGATCAAGTGTCGAGGGAACGGGCCGTGGCCGATGAGGATCGGGTGTCGCGTCATCTGCGGGCGTTCTGGCTGGCGGCGGGTGGGTCTCAGGCGTTCCTCGAGTCGTGCAGCTTCAGCGGGTCGGGTGAGCTGGTTTCCGCGTTTCGCGTAACCGACCTGGCCACGGCGGCAATCGGCGCGGCAGGGACGTCCGTTGCCGAATTGCTGCATGCGTCGACCGGAACGTTGCCGTCGGTGCGGGTCGACCGGCGCATGGCGTCGCTGTGGTTCGGCACGTCGCTGCGTCCGCAGGGCTGGACGATGCCGCCGCAATGGGATCCGGTGGCCGGCAACTATCGGGCGCGCGATCGCTGGATCCGGTTGCACACCAACGCGCCGCATCATCGGCTGGCCGCGTTGTCGGTGCTGGGCTGTGCCGCCGATGCACCGGCGGTCGCGCAAGCGGTGAGTCGCTGGGATGCCGGTGCGCTCGAAGACGCGATCGTCGAGCGAGGCGGTTGCGCTGCGGCGATGTACGCGGCGCAGGAGTGGGCCGAGCACCCGCAGGGCAAGGCGGTCGCAACCGAACCGTTGCTGCATGTTCATGCCGCGACCGATGCCGTCGCGCGCGACTGGCGGCCTTCGAAAGACCGGCCGTTGCGCGGCATCCGCGTGCTCGACCTGACACGCATCCTCGCCGGCCCCGTGGCGACGCGATTTCTTGCGGGCCTGGGCGCAGACGTATTGCGCATCGATCCGTACGGTTGGGAAGAACCGGGCACGGTGCCCGAAGTCGTCCTCGGCAAGCGATGTGCGCGGCTGAACCTGAAAGATGCGGCGGACCTCGATACGCTCAAACAGTTGCTCGGCAGCGCGGATATCGTCGTGCACGGTTACCGGGCCGACGCGCTCGCGCGCCTCGGTCTCGATGCTGCGCATCGGCGCGAACTGAATCCTGCGCTCATCGACGTTTCGCTCGACGCTTATGGCTGGAGCGGTGAATGGCGTTGCCGGCGCGGCTTCGACAGCCTCATTCAAACGAGCACGGGAATCGCCGAGGCGGGCATGCGTGTCATGGGCAGCGATGAACCGGTGAACCTGCCCGTTCAGGCCATCGACCATGCGACGGGTTACCTGATGGCGACGGCCGCCATCCGTGGGCTGACGACACGAATGAAACAGGGTGTCGGTACCGAGGTTCGCGCGTCGCTGGCGCGCACGGCGGCCGATTTGCAACTGCGGTCGGAGCCCATGAGCGAGGTGGTCGAACTGGTCGCCGACGGTCAACGGGATCGTGCAGAGCACGTCGAGCCGACGACGTGGGGGCCGGCATCCCGGCTCCTCCCGCCCGTGCAGATCGACGATGCGCCGCTTCGCTGGTTTTATCCGGCGCGCGCACTGGGTGCGTATGAACCCGAGTGGTTGTCTTCGAACGGCGATCTTTGAAGCGGCGCGATGAATCGGCTGGTGCCGGTGCGTGGCGGCGGGACGGGAATCGGCCCGGCCACGGCGATGCATGGCGCTCAGCGCAATGCGCAGGTCGTCATCGTCATCGTCGGACAGCGCGCGAACGTGCTGGAACACGCCGCCGAAGCGATCGGCGGCGTGTTTCCCGATGCGCGTCCCACCGTGCCCTCGCGACCGACCTGGGTGTGCCTGATCAGGTGGAACGCGTTCGGGATACGCTGACAGAGCGTTTCGAGCCCTTCGATTTCGTGATCAACGCGGCCGGCGGAGAGAGTGGCGGGCGAGTGAAGCAAGTGGGCGCGCGCAGGCCGCCGGCGCGTTGCGCGCGTCGCTGGATCGATGGCCGGGCCTAGCCTTCAACCGCGCGTGTCGACCCAGTTGCGTGCCCAGCGGGCCGAATGCTGCAGCGCCTGCTCCTCACTCGTGAAGTAATCGAGCGAATAGAATTGGTAGCGGCCTTCGGTGCGTGGGCTACCGGCGCGTTCAAGCAGCAGGTTGGATGAAAAACTTCCGTCGGGCAAACGATGCGCCGAGGGGTGAACGGCATAGCCGTTGTATTGTTGAATTCGATTGTTCTGCATTTTAATTTTAATAATGTTCGAGTGCGCGCGTGCCGTGCGGAATGTGCACAGGTGCGCCGATTCAAAGCCATTGCGAGCTGAATCTGAAGCAGTCGTAAAGCGAAAAAGGGCTTGGCAGCCTGAGGGGGAATGAAGTGCAACGAGGCGTGTGGCGCTCGGCGAGCTGCTGAATGAACCGATGCAGCTAAGAGCAATCGCGCCAACTTTGGGAGATCAATCTCCGCGAGGATGTCGCTGCAACCCGGCGTCCGTTACGGGAGGCCGGGTCCTTCAAACTTTACAGCGGCTTGATGTTGGCCGCTTGCAGACCCTTCGGGCCTTGCTTCGTTTCGAAGCTCACCTTCTGATTTTCAGCCAGCGTCTTGAAGCCGTCGGCGCGAATTTCGGAGAAGTGAGCGAACAGATCGTCGCCGCCGTTGTCGGGCGTGATGAAGCCAAAGCCTTTGCTGTCGTTGAACCACTTGACGATACCGGTATCCATGAAGATTCCTTGAGAAAAAATAGAAAGATTTGCTCTGGAAAAGAGCGCGTGAAGCGTCAAGGAGGGAGAGGACAACGAATACCGCTGAGGAGCGATCAATTGATGAACAGCAATCGGACTTCTTGAACTTCGGACGATACACTAACCGCTGGGCGGTGCCGGCGTCAATCGCTACTTTGTAACTATTTCTTCAGGCGCTTGGATTGGCGGATGAAGCGATGTGGCCCTGACTGGCTGCGCACGCTATCCGGCATGACGCGCAGGTTGGGCGGGGCCTGATGGGGTCGATGGCGCTGAACGATCCGAAGCGGCCACATCGCCTTGTCCAAATCAGCCATTCGAATCAGGGACCACGTTGCGATGGGGAATCGCATCGCGGTCGCCCACGATAAACATAGAAGTGAGACCCGTGCTCTGGTCGAACGCCGACCGATCGTCCCGCGTTTCCCGAAAATTCGACAGGAACAAAAAAGGCCGACGCGTCGTGCGTCCGTCATGCGCCGGAGCAGACGGCCGAAGCGATCGGCGGCGCATGTCCCGATGCGCCACCGATCGTGCGAGAGGGATGACAGCCGTTTCTGATGCGGCAAGGACGATCAACTGCCCTGAAGACCCGCATCGTCGCCCCGTGTTTTCCGTACTACAGGAACAAGCGATAGGCGAGATTGCTGCCTTCCTCGATGTACGGATAGCCGAGCGTCGACAGGAAGTGGTCGAATGCGTTGCGATCGGCCTGCGGCACCTGCAGCCCGACGAGGATCGAGCTGTAGTCCGCGCCCTGGTTGCGGTAGTGGAACAGGCTGATGTTCCAGTCCGGTGCCATCGCCGACAGGAACTTCATCAGTGCGCCCGGACGTTCCGGGAATTCGAAGCGGAACAGGCGCTCGTCGAGCGCGAGCGGCGAACGGCCGCCCACCATGTAGCGGATATGTTCTTTCGACAATTCGTCGTGCGTCAGGTCGATGGCCCTGAAGCCGTGCGATTCGAAGTTCGCGGCGATCTCGGCCGATTCGCCGCGGCGCTTGATCTGCATGCCGACGAAGAAGTGCGCGGATTGCGCGTCGGCGATCCGGTAGTTGAACTCGGTCAGGTTGCGGTCACTGACGAGCGCGCAGAAACGCCGGAAGCTGCCGCGTTCCTCGGGGATCGTGACGCCGAACACGGCTTCGCGCGCTTCACCCACTTCCGCGCGCTCGGCGACGAAGCGCATCCGGTCGAAGTTCACGTTCGCACCGGACGTGACCGCAATGAGCGTCTGGTTCTCGATGCCTTCGCGTTCCGCGTAGCGCTTCGCACCCGCGACCGCGAGCGCGCCGGCCGGTTCGAGCACGCTGCGGGTATCCTGGAACACGTCCTTGATGGCCGCGCATAGGGCATCGGTGTCGACCGTCACGACGCCGTCGAGGTATTCGGCACACAGCCTGAAGGTTTCTTCGCCGACCAGCTTCACCGCGGTGCCGTCCGAGAACAGGCCGACCTCGGTCAGCTCGACGCGCCGGCCGGCCGCGAGCGATTGCGCCATCGCGCACGAATCCTCGGTCTGCACGCCGATCACCTTGATCTCCGGGCGCACGGCCTTCACGTAGGCAGCAATGCCGGACGCGAGGCTGCCGCCGCCGATCGGCACGAAGATCGCGTGGATCGGCCCCTGGTGCTGGCGCAGGATTTCCATCGCGACCGTGCCCTGGCCGGCGATCACGTACGGATCGTCGAACGGGTGGACGAACGTGAGATTGCGCTCCGCCTGCACCTTGACCGCATGCTGGTACGCGTCGCTGTACGACTCGCCAGCCTGGATGACCTCGACCGTCGGGCCGCCGTGCGCGCGCACCGCATCGACCTTCACCTGTGGCGTCGTAATGGGCACGACGATCACGGCCTTGACGCCCAGCCGCGCTGCCGAGAATGCGACACCCTGCGCATGGTTGCCGGCCGACGCCGTGATGACGCCGCGTGCGAGCGCGTCCGCCGGAATGTGCGCCATCTTGTTGTACGCGCCGCGCAGCTTGAACGAGAACACCGGCTGGTTGTCCTCGCGCTTCAGGTAGACAGCGTTGCGCAGCCGGGCCGACAGGTTGCGGGCGGGCTGGAGTTCCGTCTCGCGCGCGACGTCGTAGACACGGGCGGTGAGAATTTTCTTGACGTAGTCGACGGGAGGTTGGGCTGGCGTGGCAAGCGCGGTGCAAGCGTCAGGCGAGCTTCGGTACAAAGACACGGTCATTTCCTTTCGGGGGCGGGTTTGAAATGCCCTGGGCGGAAATGAAACAACCCGCCTCAGGGGCGGGTTGTCGTCATTGAGCCGGATGCGCGCTAACCCACCATTCGAAGAATGGTGCGAATAATCAGCGCAATGGCGAATGCTTGGCGGCTCATGTTTTCAAGCATCAACCATGGCAACGGTAGTTGTCAACTGTATCGAGCGAATTCCGGCCATCATGGATGGCTGCCTGGTCGAATGCCGGTACTTCGCGTCGCCTTTCCCGGTCATCCGTGACAAGCAACGAACGAGGCCGACGGGCAGGGTGCCGGTCGGCCTCGTTCGAATCAGTTCGCGCCGCGGGTTGCGCGTTACTTCGCCGCGAGCGCACTCTGCACGCTCTTGTCGACCCATGCGTTGTCGGCCACGCTCAGTTTCTGCGGAATCAGCTTCGCCGCATAAAACGCATCGGCGACACCTTGCTGGGCCGCGACGATCTTTTCGTCGAGCGGCACCGCGCCAAACGGAACCCGCTTGATCCACGTCTCGACGAGCGGTTGCGGCAGGCCGACCTTCGGTGCGATCAGCGCGGCCGTGTCGGCCGGATGCGTGTTGACCCATTGGCCCGTCTCGCGCGCCTGCTTCAGGATCGCGCCGACCACGTCGGGATGCTGCTGCGCGAAATCGCGCGTCGCTTCGTAGAAGTTGTTGGTCGCCGAGAGTCCCGTGTAGTCGGACAGCGTGCGCACCTTCAGCGCGTTTTGCGCGGCTGCATAGTACGGATCCCAGACGACCCACGCATCGACGTTGCCGCTCTCGAACGCGGCGCGCGCGTCGGCCGGCGCAAGGTACACGGGGCGGATTTCGTCGTAGCGCACGCCGGCCTTCTTCAGCGCTTCGAGCAGCAGGTAGTTCGCGCTCGAGCCCTTCTGCAACGCGATCTTCTTGCCGCGCAGGCCGGCGACCGAACGGATCGGCGAATCGGCCTTCACGACCACGGCTTCGTTGTGCGGCGCCGGCGGTTCCGCGCCGACATAGACGAAGTGCACGCCGGCCGCCTGCGCGAACACGGGCGGCGGCGCACCCGTATAGCCGAAGTCGATGCTGTTCGCGTTCAGCGCTTCGAGCAGTTGCGGGCCGGCCGGGAATTCGAACCACTGGACGCCATAGCCGAGCGGCTTGAGCCGCGCTTCGAGCGAACCTTGCGCCTTGATGACCGACAGCAGGCCGGCCTTCTGGTAGCCGATGCGCACGACCTTGTCGGCGCCGCCTTGCGCGAAGGCCGACGCGGCGGACAGTGCGACGAGCGTGACGGCGGTGGTGCGGGCGATCCAGCGGGTGAAACGAATCATCGAACGGACTCCATGCAAAACGTCTTCGGGCGAGCGGCGGTGCCGCTCGATTGGAAGAATCGTCGCATGGGCGATCACGCCCGCAAACGAAGCATTGCCGATATCAATATGACGGCGGTGCGCCTATGCTTCGTCGCTGTCGTCTTTCGATGCCGGCGTGCCGGACTGCCGCGCGGCCTCGTCGCTGAGCTTCTTGTCGAGGATCGTCGCGACCCGGCCGCCGAGATAGGCGCTCGCCGCGGTTTCGAGTGCGCGGTTCGTCTCGCCTTCGACGAACACGGCCGCGAGCGGGCGCAGGCGCCAGATCGCGTCGACCAGTTCGGGCACGTCGGTGGCGGGCGGCAGCGTGTCGGCGTCGTAGCGGTCGAGCCGCTTCACGACGAGATCGACGAGCAGTCGCGCGATCGCGTCGAAATGCGGACGCGCGAGGCTGATCACGTCGAGCAGCTCGCGCGGCGGGATGCCTTCCTTCGTCATCGCCGCCGCCGCTTCGAGCAGTGCGGGGTTCTTCGCGACGAACGACAGGCCGCGCCGTTCGAGCAGGCCGAGTTCGGTCACGCGTGACAGCTGCGTGGTCGCCTGCGGGCCGAACATCTGCGCGAGCGCGGCGAGCGAATAGGTTTTCGGCAATTCGTGCGACCAGCGGCCGCCGATCGCGTTTTCGAGGCCGAGGATCGAGCGCAGGTCGTGGCCTTCGTCGATCGCCTTGATCAGGTCCTGGATGTTCGACAGCGTATAGCCGCGTGCGAGCAGGTGATTGATCAGCTTCAGGCGCGCGACGTGCGTGTCGTCGTAGATGCCGACGCGGCCGCGCTTTTCCGGCGGGGCGAGCAGCCCGCGATCCTGGTAGGCGCGGACATTGCGCACGGTCGTGTCGGACACGCGTGCAAGTTCGTCGACCGTGTACTCGTTGCGGGAGTCCGGCGCCGCCTCGTCGGGTGTGGAATGAGTCTGTTTTGACATGCGGCCATTCTAGCGCGACGCGGCGGGCTAGGGCGAGACAGGGAGCGTGCGCGCGCCGTCGCCGAGCGGGCGCTGCAGCAGCGCCGTATCGATCCAGCGGCCGTGCTTGAAACCGGCCGCCTTCAGCATGCCGGCCGGCTCGAAGCCGAACGCGCGATGCAGCGACGTCGAGCCGCCGGTGCCGCCATCGGCGATCACCGCGATCATCTGCCGCCACGGGCCGGCCTCGCAGCGTACGATCAGCGCCGCGAGCAGCGCGCGGCCGATTCCGCGCCCGCGCTGCGACTCGTCGATGTAGATCGAATCCTCGATCGTGAAGCGGTACGCGCTGCGCGTGCGGTACGGTGTCGCGTACGCGTAGCTGGCCACGCGGCCGTCGCATTCGGCGACGAGATACGGCAGCCCGTGGCGCAGCACCGCGTCGCGGCGCGCGCGCAGTTCGGCGACGTCGGGCGGCGTCTCTTCGAACGACGCGACGCTGTGGTGCACGTGGTGCGCATAAATCGCGTGGATCGCATCGAGGTCGGCGTCGGTCGCGTCGCGAACGACGCAGGCGGGGGTGGTGGGCATGGCGGCGGGTCCGGCGAATTCAGAACGCAAACCACCACTATGCCGGCCGCCGGAGCGCATGGCAAAGCCGCGTGCGGCCGCGGCCGCCTAGAGTCGGCCGTCCGCCGCGCGAACCGCATCGGCGATCGCGTCGGCGACCCGCTGCACGCGCGGCGACCGGCGCACGTCCGGATGGACGACGAGCCAGATCTCGCGCTCGATGTCGCAACGCGGTGCGGCCGTCAGTTCGACGAGCGGCGCACCGGCGTGCGCAGCCGGATCGTCGACGAGAAACCTCGGCAGCAGCGCGACGCCGGCACCGGCCGCGCACGCGTGATGCTGCGCAGCCAGGTCGTTGGTGACGAACGCGAAACGGCGTCCGGCCGCGAAGCGGGCGAGCCACTGGTGCTGCGGCGTTTGCGCGAGCGCATCGTCGTAGCCGACGAACGGCCAGGTGTCGGGCGGCGCGTCCGCCCATTCCGGCGACGCGCACAACGCGAAGCGCATCGTGCCGAGCCGGCGCGCGGCGAGCCCGGGCTCGGTCGGCCGCGACAGCCGCACCGCGAGATCGGCTTCGCGTGCGTACAGGTTCGCCGCGTGCATCTCGCCCAGCAGATCGATCCGCAGCGCGGGCCATGCGCGCTGCGCACGGGCGAGCCGCGGCGCGAGGAAATGGCTCGCGAACACCGGCGACGCCGAGACGCGCACCACGCCGTCGAACGCCGCCGCGCCCTGGGCGGCGCGCGCGAACGCATGCGCGTCGGTTTCGAGGCGGGCGGCATGCTCGGCAAGGTGCAGCCCTTCGTCGGTCGGCGGCCAGCCGCGCGGCAGCCGGTCGAACAGCCGGATGCCGAGCGCCGACTCCAGCGCGTCGATGCGGCGTGCGACCGTCGAATGCTGAACCTGCAGCGCTCGCGCGGCGGCCGACAGGCTGCCGCCGCGCATCACCGCGAGGAAATAGCGGATGTCGTCCCAGCTCATCGGTAACGCGGATGCGGGCGCGGTGTCCGGATCGGTTGAATTTTGCACAGTAGATGGGCGATTTGCATGAATTCCGTTCGATTATGCACGATGGGATGATCGTGTCACTTCATTCGATTACGAGGAACGTCATGACCCAGACTGCCACTGCCATCCGGATCGGGATCGACCGCTACGGCGACGCCGGCGTGCTGCGCCGCGTCGATGCACCCGTCGCGCCGCCCGGTGCCGGCGAAGTACGGATTCGCCAGACCGCGATCGGCGTGAATTTCGTCGACATCTATTTCAGGACGGGGGCGCACGCGATGCCCGCGCTGCCGGACGCGCTCGGTGTCGAGGCGGCCGGCGTGATCGATGCGGTCGGGCCCGGCGTGACGGCGCTCGCCCCCGGCCAGCGCGTCGCGTATGCGGGCATGCCGACCGGCAGCTATGCGAGCCTGCGCACAATGCCGGCCGAGCGCGTGGTGCCGATCCCCGATGGCCTGAGCGACGAAGCCGCCGCCGCCGGGCTGCTGAAAGGGATCACGGTTTACATGCTGCTGCATCGCATCCGGCAGGTCGGCGCCGGCGACACGGTACTCGTGCATGCGGCGGCCGGCGGCGTCGGGCTGCTGGCGACGCAATGGGCGCGTGCGCTCGGCGCGCGGGTGATCGGCACGGTCGGGTCGGCCGCGAAAGCCGCGCTCGTGCGTACGCACGGCGCCGAGGCGGTCGTCGATTATCGCGAGGAAGATTTTGTCGCGGCGGCACGCGCGTTCGGCGGCGGCGCGGGGGTCGATTTTGCGATCGACGGGATCGGCGGCGACGTGCTGACGCGCACGCTCGGCGCGGTCCGTCCGTTCGGGATGGTCGCGAGCATCGGACAGGTGGCCGCGATCGGCGCGCGGCAGACGTTCGATCTCGACGAACTGGGGCCGGCGCGGTCGATCGCGCTGTCGCGGCCGAGCGTGCTCGGCTTCATCGCGCGCGACGTGGACGGATATCGGGAGGCTGCACGCGCGACGCTCGACCGGCTGGCGGGCGGGATGCATATGGAGATCGGCGCGCGGCTACCGCTGGAACAGGCGGCCGATGCACACCGGCTGCTGGAGTCGCGCGCGACGACGGGCGGGGTCGTGCTGCTGCCTTGACGGCAGGCGGATGGGGATCGCGATGCGGCCCGCCGCTCGCATCGCGATCCACGGGCGGCTCAGTGGTGCTTGCGCAGCGGCGCATCCTCGACGAACCACGCGAGCACGAACGCGATCGCGATGACGGTCGCCGCCGCGAGATACACGACATGCAGCGAACCGGCGAACGCATGCAGGTACACATCACGCACGGCATCCGGTAGCTGGTGCACGGCGGCCGGGCCGAGCGCGGGCGGCAGCTCGGTGCCGGCCGGGAGCGCAGCCATCACCCGCGATTGCAGCCCGTGCGAGAACAGCGCACCGAACGCCGCGACCCCGAGCGAACCGCCGATCGAGCGGAACAGCGTCGCGCCCGACGTCGCGACGCCCATGTGCCGGAATTCGACCGTGTTCTGCACGGCGAGCGTGAGCACGGGCATCACCATGCCGAGCCCGATCCCGAGCAGCGCCATGTACGCATACATCGTGTGCAGCGGCGTATTGAGCGTCAGTGTCGACAGCAGCGCCATCGCGATGCCGCCGGTCAGCGTGCCCAGGATCGGGAACATCCGGTACGAGCCGAGCCGCGAGATCAGCCGGCCGCTGACGATCGACGTCACGAGCATCCCGCCCATCATCGGCAGCAGCTGCATCCCGGCCTGCGACGGCGTCGAGCCCTTCACGACCTGCAGGTAGAGCGGGATGAACGTGACCGAGCCGAACAGCGCGATGCCGACGACGAAGCCGATCAGGCTGACCAGCACGAAGGTGCGATGACGGAACAGTTCGAGCGGCATGATCGGCTCGGCCGCGAGCCGTTCTTCATAGATGAAGCCGCCGATCGCGACGACGCCCAGCACGAGCGTCATCCACAGTTGCGGCGACGTCCACGGCAGCAGCGAGCCGCCTTCGCTCGTGAACAGGATTACGCAGGTGAGGGCGGTGGCGAGGAACGCGGCGCCCATGTAGTCGATCCGGTGCTTCACGTGCGCGGTGTGCGGCCGGAACGCGACGCCGATCACCGCGAGCGCGAGAAAGCCGAGCGGCAGGTTGATCGTGAAGATCCAGCGCCACGACAGGTGCTCGACCAGGAAGCCGCCGAGCAGCGGGCCGATGATCGTCGCGAGGCCGTACACGCCGCCGAACATCCCCTGGTAGCGCGCGCGGCGGTCGGGCGGCACCAGATCGCCGATCGCGGCCATCGTGACGACCATCAGGCCGCCGCCACCCAGCCCCTGCAGCGCGCGCAGCACGATCAGCTGCGTCATGTCCTGCGCGACGCCGCACAGGGCGGAGCCCGCGAGGAACAGCACGATCGCGGCCTGCAGCACGATCTTGCGGCCGTACAGGTCGCCGAGCTTGCCGTACAGCGGCAGCACGACGGTGGACGACAGCAGGTACGCGGTGACGACCCACGACAACTGGTCGAGCCCGCCGAGCTCGCCGACGATCGTCGGCAACGCGGTCGACACGATCGTCTGGTCGAGTGCGGACAGCAGCATGACGAGCAGCAGCGCGGCGATGATCAGCCCGGTCGGCGCGTCGCGGCGGGCCGTTTCGGTGGCCGCCGGAGTGAGGAGGGTGTCGGTTGTCATTGAAATATCTGCCATGGCAGGGAATTGTGTCGAACTATAGCCACAGATGATTGACTGGTCAATTTCTGCCCAGCCTCGATATGTTGCAGCCGTAACAGGAGATTGCCGGCCCGAAAAATTGATCGGGATCAGGCGGAAAGCAGGGCCGGACTCAAGTTTTCTGCAGGCAAACCGTAATCCAGAGTGCCGCGGACCGATTGCCGCGGCACTAATCACCGCTCACGTCCCGTCATGAACCTGAACGTCCTGTTTTCCCGTTTCTCGATCCGTACGCGGATCTTCTCCACGCTTGGCCTCGTCGCCGCGCTGCTCGTCGTATCGGGGCTGATCGGCCTCGCCGGCATGCAGAGCTCGAACCGCGCGCTCGACGAGGCCTATACGCAGCAGCTGGCTGCGAAGACCGCGCTGTCGGCGGCCAGCCTGAACCTGACGGTCGTGCGTACGACGCTCGATCGCGCGCTGCTGCATCCGGAAGCGCCGGAAGTGCCCGATCTCGTCAAGAAGGCCGAGAACTATCTCGCGAAGGCCGACACTGCATGGCGCGGCTACGCGGCGATGCCGCACGACGGCGACGAAGGCCCGCTCGCGAGCCGCCTCGACGCCGCGCGTCAGGCGCTGATCGGGCAGGCGTTGAAGCCGATGATCGACGCGGTCCGCGACGGCCGCCGCGACGAGGCCGACCGGCTGCTGATGCAGGTCGCGCCGCCGCTGTCGGTCGCGCTCACGCAGGCGACCGATGCGCTCGATGCGTACCAGGCCGCGCGTGGCAAGGCGGTGTACGACACCGCGCAGACCTATTACGGCTGGATGCGCGTGGGCGCGATCGCGGGTATCGCATTCGGCCTCGCCGCATGCCTCGGCTGCGCGGTCGGCCTGCATTTCGCGATCACGCAGCCGGTGAACCGGCTGCTGTCGCACTTCCGCCGCCTGTCGGACGGCGACCTGACGTCGGAGGTGCGCTGGTCGTCGCGCGACGAGATGGCCGAGCTGGTCAAGGGCGTGACCGGCATGCAGCGCAGCCTCGCGGACACGGTGCGCCAGGTCAGCCAGGGTTCCGAGGCGATTTCGACGGCGACGCACCAGATCGCGGCCGGCAATACCGACCTGTCGCAGCGCACCGAGGAACAGGCATCCGCGCTGCAGGAGACGGCCGCGAGCATGGAGCAACTGACGGCGACCGTGAAGCAGAACGCCGACCATGCGCTCGAGGCGCAGGCGTGCGCGGACAGCGCGAGCGAGATCGCGACGCGCGGCGCGACGGTGGTCGGCGAGGTGATCGGCACGATGAACGAGATCGACCAGAGCTCGCAGAAGGTCGCCGACATCATCGGCACGATCGAGGGCATCGCGTTCCAGACCAACATCCTCGCGCTGAATGCGGCGGTCGAAGCCGCGCGTGCGGGCGAGCAGGGCCGCGGCTTCGCGGTGGTCGCGGGCGAGGTGCGCACACTGGCGCAACGCTCGGCGTCGGCGGCGAAGGAAATCCGCACGCTGATCGGCGAATCGGTCGAGCGCGTCGCGAACGGTTCGCGGCTCGTCGGCGTGGCCGGCACGACGATGCAGGACATCCAGCAGGCGATCGGGCGCGTGACGGGCATCATGACGGAGATCGCGGCTGCATCGAACGAGCAGCGCGACGGGATCGAGCAGGTGAACCGCGCGGTGTCGCAGATGGACCAGGTGTCGCAGCAGAACGCGGCGCTCGTCGAGCAGGCCGCAGCGGCGGCCGCGTCGCTGGAAGAGCAGGCCGACGGGCTGCGCCGCGCGGTCGGCGCGTTCCGGGTCGCTTGATCGACCGGGGCGGCGACGGGGCGGGCGCTCACCTGCAGGTCGCCCGCCCGTTACGTCAGACGGCTGCCAGTTGCGCGGCCGCGCGCGACGACGCGACGATCAGCAGCTTCATCGTCGCACGCGTCGCGCCGACGAACAGCTTGCGCGCGGCACGCGCGTCGAGCGTATCGAAGTCGACCTCGGTGAGGATCACGCACGGCGCCGACTGGCCCTTGAAGCGGTAGATCGAATCGAGCAGTACGTCGCCTTCGCGATACTCCGGGTTGCCGAACAGGTCGTACTTGCCGGTGAAGCTCTTGAGCCGGTGCGGGCCGAGCTGGTCGAGCGGCGCGAGCACCGAGCCCTCGCGGCCGCGATACGACAGCAGCGCAATGTCCTGCTTGCGGAAGCCGAGCGACAGCGCGTGCGTGATCGCCCGCTTGGTCGCGTCGATGCAGGCGTCGGCCAGTGCGTCTCCCGACGCGTCTGCTTCCCCGTACGCCGACACCGACGGATCCGAACCGTCGAACGGGCTGCCCGAGCGCAGCTCGATCGCCAGCGGCTCGACCCGGCCGACGATGTCGCGGACGAATTCGAGCAGGTCGCGCGGGCTCCGGTAGTTCGTGAGCGCCTTCAGCGTGACCCAGCCCGGCAGCGCGACGGGTTCGCGCATGTACAGGTTCTGCAACGGATCTTCCAGCCACCACCATGCGCCATCCGGCGCCAGCAAGCGCTCCAGGGCGGCTGCCCACGGCGCATGGAAATCCTGCCCTTCGTCGACGACCAGCACGTCGAAGCGCCAGTGCTCGGGAATCGGCGTTTCCGCGAAGCGCGCTTCGAGCCGCTCGAACTCGCCGGGCACCTGGAAGTCGGGCGTATAGCCGCCGTCGCGCGCGACCCAGTCGCATAGCTGGTGGTAGTTCGCGATCTTCGCGCCGGGCGGCGCGATGCGCGCGATGTAGTCGGCGAGCGGCCGGTTGAAGCACACGTAGAGCACGCGCTTGCCGGCCGCGACCGCATCGCGCATCGCCTGCACCGCGAGCTGCGTCTTGCCCGAGCCGGCTGTACCGGTGACGCGCAGCCGGAACGGCGCGAATTCGAGCTGGCGCGCCCATGCGGCGAGCCCGCCCGACAGCCGCGTGACGAGCGTGCCGGCTTGCCCGACGAGCGCGCTCGTGTCGGGCGTGAGCGCGAGCTCGTCAGCCAGGAAATGGTGGAGTTTCGGCGCGTTCGGAAAGTGCTCGTCGTCTTCGGGCAGGATCTGCAGGATCACCTGCGCGAGTTGCGCCTTGCGCGACGCATCGACGATGCGGTCGGCCGCGACGCCGGCGATCGACGCGTCGCGGATCGCGTAGTCGGGGCAGTACAGCAGCGCCTCGACGCCGTAGACGCCCGCGCCGAGCGCGGCCGTCAGGCGCCGGTGCAGCGTTTCCTGCGTGCGCGCGAGCTGGATCGGGACATTGCGTTCCTTCTGCAGATAGACCTTCACGAGCCCCTTCGGCGTTTCGCGCAGGAAGCCGGCTTTCTGCTCGATCAGCAGCACGCGGCCGGCCGGGCTCACGACGACGAACGCGGCCTCGCCGAACACCGAGAACGCCTGGTCGGCGCGCGTCCAGTGCACGCCGTGATACACGGTGTAGCTGTCGGGCAGCGCGTGTTCGAGCGCGGCGAGCGTTTCGCGCTCGCGTTCGGCCGCGCCGGTCGCGGCGAGGCTTTTCCAGTCGTCGGGGATGAGGCGGGCCATGGCGTCGGGCGGCGGAAGCCGGCGTGGGCGTGAACGGGTGCGGCTATTGTACTGAGCTATGACCCGGTTCACGACCGCCGTGCCGCGCAGACGCTGGCCGTCCGGAGAAGGACGGCCCGGGGACGTTACCCGCGCGCGAGCCGTTTCGCGAGATCGGCGCTGAGGATCGCCATGCGCGCGGGCTTTTCGTAGCAGACGACGTCGAACGCGCGGATCACTTCGCTGATGTCGGCCTCGCTCGCGCGGCCGGTGAGCAGGTCGCCGGTCAGCACGAAGATCGGCGCGCCCGGGTTGTCGGACGTGCGCACCGCCTTGATCGCGGTGGCGGCCGTGCTGTCGTCGAACAGCCATTCGGTCAGGACCGCGTCGAACGCCTGGCCCTGCAGCGCGTCGACGAACGGCGCGAGGCCGTCGAATGCGGCCGTCGCGAAGCCTTGCCGTTCGAGATAGCGGCACAGCTCGGTCGCGCTGACGCGATCGGGGTCGATCACCGCGACGACGAGCTTGTCGTTCTCCGCGCGGCGTGGATAGATCTCGATCTTGTGCACGTCGTACGCGTTCTGGTACAGCACGCCCGTGTGGCGCAGCACGCGCCAGCGGCCGTTTTGTTCATACGCGACGAACTCGGGGCGAGCGCCGGCTTCGAGCGGCGCGCCGATCCATGCGGTGCACGGAATTTCGGCGACGCCCGCATAAAGGACGGCTTCCTGCGAATAGGCGCCGACCATGCCGGGGTCGAGCGTTTGCGCGCCGAACAGCTGGGCGGCGGGTTCGCCGTATGCTTCGGCGACTTTCTTGATCTGCGCGAGCGTCCAGGGGCTGCTGCCGCGCAGTTTGCGATGGCCTTGCGAGAAACTCAGGTCGAGGATGCGGCACAGCTCGGTGGTCTGCTGGCGCTTGCCGATGCCGTTGCGGGTCATCAGCTCGCGCACGCGCTCGGCAACCGCGAGGGAATCCGTGGTGATTGCTTCAGTGGTCATGCTACGGGAACGGATCGTGACGTTCAGAACGACGCCTTTCGGCAGTCTCGACGGACAGTCTTCAAGACGTCCAGGGGCGAGCCGACCGGCCACGCGCGGAAAAGATAACTTTACCGCAAAATGGTCGTCATTCAGCGCCGTGAAAGGTGCGTTTGTGTGAAAGGTGTGTCACGACGTTACCGTCGCGGTTCGTATCCGGATGCATTAACGCCTGACAGGAAACAATGACGACAACTTATCCGCTGCACGATGCCCTGACCCTCGCCGGCACGCGATTCCCGGCAGAAGCCGACGTCGTGATCGCGGGTGCCGGCATCATGGGCTGCGCCGCCGCGTATTACCTGGGCCTGCGCGGCCTGAAGGCCGTCGTGCTCGACAAGTCGCGCATCGCCGGACAGCAATCGACCCGTGCGTGGGGCTTCGTGCGGCAGCAGGGCCGCGAAGCGGCCGAGGTGCCGCTGATGATGGCCGGCATGCGGATCTGGGAGCGGCTAGAGGAAACCCTCGGTTTCGATCTCGAATGGCGGCAGGGCGGCTGTCTTTATATTGCGGACAACGAAACGGACTGGGCGTCGTTCAACGCGTGGCTCGCCGTCGCGCGCGAGCACGGGCTCGACACGCGTACGCTGACGCGCGCGCAGATCGACGAGCGCGTCAGCGGCCTTTCGTCGCAGGCACGCACGCTCGGCGGGCTGTACACCGCGACCGACGGCCAGGCCGAGCCGCGCCGCGTGGCCGCCGCGTTCGCCGCGCGTGCCGCCGAGGCGGGCGCATGCTTCTTCGAAGGCTGCGGCGTGACCGCGATCGAGACGGCCGGCGGCGCGGTGGTCGGTGTCGTGACCGAGCGCGGCACGATCCGCACGCGGCGCGTGATCTGCGCGGCCGGCGCGACCAGCTTCCGGCTGCTCGACGGCGTCGGCATCCGGCTGCCGCAGCAGGCCGTCCGCGGCACCTGCATGCGCACCAATGTGGTGCCGCCGGTGTCGGCGTCGACGGTGTGGGGGCACGGCCTCGGCATCCGGCAGCGCAAGAACGGCGCGATCAATCTCGCCGACGACATGCAGGTCGACGTCGACCTGACGCTCGGCCACCTGCGCGGACTGAGCCTGTTCTGGCCGGAGTTCTGGTCGCAGCGCGACAAGTTCCGGCTGCACGTGAACGGGGCTGCGTGGCGCGATGCGCTTGCCCGCATCAACGGTGCGGCCGGGCCGATCGAGCCGCGCGATCCGCAGCCGCAGCCGAATCGTGCGCATGCGCCGCGTGCGCTCACGAAACTCAAGACCATCTTCCCCGCGTTGAAGGACGCGCAGATCGTCGAAGCCTGGGCCGGCCTGATCGACGTGCTGCCCGACGGCATTCCGGTGATCGATGCGCCGGGCACGCCGTCCGGGCTCGCGATTGCGACGGGGTTCTGCGGCCACGGTTTCGCGATGGGGCCGATCGTCGGGCGGCTGCTTGCCGAATGGGTCGACACGGGCGCGCCGTCGCTCGACCTGTCGGCGTTTCGCGCGCGGCGCTTCGTCGACGGGACGATGGTCCGGCCGCGCAGCATGCTGTAGCAGACGAATCGACGCGATGACGTCGGCCGGTCGCGGCCGACCCATCGTAGAATCGAGCCCGCATCCTTCAGGAGATTCCCCGTTGGCAACGCCTTCCGCCCAGCGCCGCTCGTTGCGCTCACGCCTGCGTCGCGCCCGCAATCCGTGGCAGGCACCGCGGGCGCGCACGCTGTTCACGCGTCCCGCGACGTCGCCGCGGCGCACGCTGATGTTCCGTATCGGCGCGGTCGTGCTGCTGTGCACGCTCGCGTTCCTCGTGCTGTATCTCGATCGCGACGGGTTGCGCGATTCGACCAAGAGCACGCCGATGACCGTCGCCGATCTCGTGTACTTCACGATGGTGACTGTCGCGACGGTCGGCTACGGCGACATCGTGCCCGTCACCGCGCGGGCGCGCCTGATCGATGCGTTCTTCATCGTGCCGATCCGTATCGTCATCTGGTTCATTTTCCTGGGCACGGCGTATCAGTTCGTGATCCAGCGCGTCATCGAGGAATTCCGCATGAAACGCCTGCAGAAGCAATTGTCCGATCACATCGTCGTATGCGGTTATGGCCTGTCGGGGTCGATCGCGGTGCGCGAACTGCTCGAGAGCGGCGTCGATCCGGCGACGCTCATCGTGATCGATTCGCAGCAGCAGGCGATCGAGGCCGCGACGTCGCTCGGCGTGGCGGGATTGCTCGGCGATCCCGCGCACGAGGATCTGCTGCAGCAGGCACAGGTGCGTGAAGCGAAGGCCGTGATCATCTCCGTGACCGACGATCCGACCGCGATCCTGCTGACGCTGTCGGTGCGCAGCATCGCGCCCGATACGAAGATCGTCGTGCGGATCCAGGAGAACCTGTACCAGCGGCAACTGCGGCAGGCGGGGGCGGACGTGATCGTGTCGTCGACGAAGATCGGCGCGCTGCTGCTCGCGGATGCCGTGCATAGCCGCTATATCGTGCCGTTCGTGAACGACATGCTGTCGACGCGCGGCCGCGCGACGCTGCTGGAGCGCGAGGCGATGCCAAGCGAGATCGGCTGCCTGACGAACGTCGTGCCGGGGGCGATCGTCGTCGGGCTCGATCGGTGCGGGAAGATTTATTCGTTCTACGAGGACCCGCCGTGCAGGATCGAGGCGGGGGACACGCTGGTCGTGATCCAGTCGGCGCGGATTCCCGATCCGGATATTTGATGGACGGGCGTTCTGGAAAGTCTATCGATGCCCATGATTTGATGGCGAACGGTTTCGTGATTTCGCGTTTTTTTTTGTCGTGTGGGCGCCGTGCAGGCGATCTATGGCAACGTGAATCCGCGCAGATCGATATCAAATGCGTCGTCGAGATCCCTTTAACGACTTCGGCAAGGACTCGACGCTTGTTGTTGTGACGAGTGTTATCGGATGATCGTGTTGCAAAACCGCAGTCGCGACGAGACAGCGTAAGCAGCATGCCAGCGTCCCGGGTCGAGTGCGGTTTCCGCGACGGTAATCGCATTGGGCGCGCAACATGTGCTTGGTATACTTCGACGTCTTCCCGCCTTCGACGCTATTCCTGCATGCCCAGCTCCGATACTTCGGCCAAGCGCCAGCCCACTGCCAAACGTACCAGGGGACGCCCGTCCGGCACTGCGCACGTGGGTTTCGATTCGCTGCTGCGATGTGCGCGGCAGCGGTTCGCCAAGCAGGGCTACGCGGCAACCAGCGTGCGGGAAATCGCCGGTTTGGCCGGTGTCGATCCCGCATTGATGGCGCATCATTTCGGGTCGAAAGAGGGGTTGTGGACGGCGGTCGTCGACCAGCTGGCCGCGCAACTGGCACCGTTGATCGAGATGACGAAACAGCTCCGCAACAGCCGGATGTCGCCGGTCGAACGGATCAGGCAGGCATTGACACTGTTCATCGACAACGTGTTCGCCAACCCGGATATCGGCATGTTCTTCTCGACCGCCACGACGGAGCACGGCGAGCGCTTGAACGTCCTCGTGGAACGGTTGCTCGGCCCCTATCGTGACGCGTTCATTCCGCTTCTCGCGGATGCCATCGAAGCCGGAAAGATGAAGTCTCACGATCCCGAGCTGATGCACGCGATGATCGTGAATGCGATCAGCAATACGATCTCCTATGGCCACGTGTTCGCGAAGTTTTCAACACTGCCCGATCACCCCGAAAAATTCAAGCAAGGCGTCCTGGATATCGCAATGGGGCTGCTGCGATAGCGTGGCCGTCGCGCCGAAGTGCCAGGTGCGACGAAATTCCGGCGAGGTGCGTGGTGATGAAGGTCGCGGGGCCGGCGCATCATGCGGCCGAGCGGGCAGCCGCTGTCACGCGGCATCCGCGCTTGCCTGGCATTGAGCCGATGCGGCGCTGTGCCAGGCAGTCTCGGATTCGTCGAAAGTCGCCAACAGATGGTCGATGAAGGTTCGCACCTTGGCCGGCAAGTGGCGACGGCTGGGGTAAACGATGCCGAACGTGGGCGAGGGCGCCCAGTAATCCGGGAGAACTCGCTTCAGCGTGCCTTTCTCGAGTTCCCGCTGAACCAGTGCGGGATGGATCAACGCGATGCCTGCGCCCGACAGGACCATCTGCATCAGAAAATCGATATTGTTGGCCACGACGGCCGGATGGCACGTGATCGTCACGGTGCCGTCGGCACTGTCCAGTTGCAGCTCGGATTTGCCGCGCTGGGGGCTCGAGATCGCGAGGTACGCGTGCTCGGCCAGTTCCTCCGGGCGCGTTGGCTCGCCGCGCCGCTGAAGATAGTCGGGGGATGCGCACGCGATGAGCGGCGAGCTGAAGACCGCGCGTGCGACGAGGCTCGTGCATGACAACGACGACAGGTCGAAGATGCCGGCATCGTATCCGTCTGCGACCAGATCGACCGGGCGATCGACCAGCACGGGAACGGGAACCACTTCCGGGTACGAATCGCAATAGTCTCGCAGGCACGACGACAGGTGCCGCAGCGAAAGGCCGACGGAGACCGCTACGCGCAGGGTTCCGGACGGCGTTTGCGTGGGCACCGACACCGCGTGCTCGACTTCGTCGAGCTTCGCCAGAATGTCGCTGACGCGCGTGTAGTACGTCTTCCCGAAATCCGTGAGCGACACACTCCGCGTTCTGCGGACGAGCAGGCGCCTTTCCAGTTGTTCCTCGAGCCAGTTGACGCGACGGCTGATCATCATTTGAGAAATGCCGAGGCGGGTGGCTGCGCGGATGAAGCTTCCGTCGTTCACGACCTGTACGAACGACCGCATCGATTGAAGTTTGTCCATTTCGGTTTCCGGGTTCACGTGTCGTTTCCGTCCCGGACATATCGCGCCCGGCAATCGACGTGCTCGGCATGTGCTTGGGAACGGTCGTTGGCATCGTTCGCCAACATTATTCAACACGTGTTGAATAAAATGATAGCGTAAAAATGATCATGCGTGAAGCGTGTCCGCGCTCGCTTCCCGCCGTCATGTCCGCCACGATGGCTCAGCACGTCGATCGGGGCGGCGGTAGCACTTTCGACACGCTCGCCAGGTTCGACGCCGACCCTTCGTCCGCGCGGCTCAATCGCTGAATTCCGTCGCCCACCGGCGCACCTGTCACCTCGTTGCTCCGATCTGAGTGGCACTTCTATCCGCTGTCCGTTCTGCCACGTGAGTGCCGCTTGCGCCTGGCTTGGCGCTGCCTCGAGCGTGCCGTCCTGCCGCATGGCGCGACGATCGAACGGTTGACAGCGTCGCGACGGATGCCCTACCATCGCATTAAATCAACAAGTGATGAATAAATTTCGACCATGAGGATTCCGGCCATCGGGGACGGATAGCGCGCAGCGCGCTCTGCTTCCGCCCCGCACGACAGGCGCCCGGCAACCCGGGTGGCATGCCTACTCCATCGGGTGGAGGTCCCGTCGCATCGCACGCGTCATTCGTACGGGTGATTCGTTGCGTCGGGTCGCGCGTTAACGGGCGCGATATTCCGGACCGTTAACGTCCTTTCTTATAGATCAGTACACCTACTGAATGGGTGGGAGTCATGCTGCGCGCAGAAATCGTTGAAGGCGGTGCCATTTGCCGATTCGACGTTGCGTGCGGCGGATCGTATGCATGTCGCGATGGCGGATGCGCCACGCAGGCGTCCATATGGATCGACGAACCGGACTTGTCGTTCAGCCCGGCGCACCGAGGGGCTTCCCCAGTGGCCGCCGGATTCGCAACGTTGAGAGTGAGAAACATGAAACGAACAGTGAGGGATGTTGTATGTACCGGATGATCATTCCCAAGAGAAGCGCCTTGCTTGCGACGTGTGTCGTGGTCGGGTCGATGGCCGTCGCCGGATGCCAGAAGAAGGAAGCCGCGGTGGCGGCCGTCCCCGAGGTCGGCGTGGTCACGCTGCAGCCGCAGGAGATCACGCTCAAGTCGTTGTTGCCGGGTCGGGCGAATTCGTGGCGTGTCGCCGAGGTGCGCCCGCAGGTCAACGGCGTGATCAAGCGGCGGCTCTTCGTCGAAGGCGACGACGTCAAGCAGGGGCAGCAGCTTTACCAGATCGACGATGCGCCATACAAGGCCGCGTACGAAAAGGCGCGTGCCGCACTGGTGTCGGCGCAGCATCTCGCCGAGCGCAATGAAAAACTGCTTGCCGACAACGCGGTGAGCCGTCAGCAGTACGACGACTCGGTGTCCTCGTATCGCCAGGCGCAGGCGGATCTCGATACCGCGAAGGTCAACCTGGACTACACGAAGGTCTACGCGCCGATCGCCGGGCGTATCGGCCGCTCGCTCGTGACGGAAGGCGCACTGGTCACGAACGGCCAGGCGCAGTCGATGGCCGTCATCACGCAGCTCGATCCCATTTACGTTGACGTGACGCAGTCGTCGTCCGACATGCTGCGCCTGCGCAAGGAACTCACCGACGGCCAGTTGCAGACCGTCAGCGCAGGGGCAGCCAGTGTCGGACTGTTGCTCGAGGACGGCACGTCGTATGCACATGGCGGCACGCTGAAATTCTCCGAAGTCAGTGTCGACGAAGGCACGGGCTCGGTGACGTTGCGTGCCCAGTTCCCGAATCCGGATCACCAGATCCTGCCGGGCATGTTCGTGCGCACGAAGCTCGACGAGGGCGTCAAGCGCGACGCGATCCTGGTGCCGCAGCAGGGCATCACGCGCGATACGACGGGCACGCCGGTGGCCTGGGTCGTCGATGCCGACGGCAAGGTGCAGCTGAAGCAGCTCGCGGTGGACCGGACGGTCGGCAATACGTGGCTCGTCCGCTCCGGGTTGAATGCGGGCGAACGCGTGGTGACCGAGGGCGTGCAGAAACTGCAGCCGGGCATGAAGGTGGTCGCGGTACCGGCGACGAACGTCCATGTCGACCTGGGTGACGCGCGCATTGCCGCGCCGTCTACGGCAAACGGCAGCTAGTCGGAGCGCGCATGTCACAGTTCTTCATCAGGCGCCCCATCTTTGCGTGGGTGATCGCCATCGTCATCATGCTGGCCGGTTATCTGGCGATTCGTTCGCTACCGATCAACCAGTATCCGAACATCGCGGCGCCCGCGGTGTCGATCACGGTCAGCTACCCGGGTGCATCCGCGCAGACGGTTCAGGACACGGTCGTCCAGCCGATCGAGCAGCAGCTCAACGGCCTCGACGGCCTGCGTTACATGTCGTCGGAAAGTAACGCCGACGGCAGCATGACGATCGTCGCGACGTTCGACCAGGGCACCAACCCCGATATCGCGCAGGTCCAGGTGCAGAACAAGCTGTCGCTCGCGACGCCGCTTCTGCCCCAGGAAGTGCAGCAGCAGGGGATTCGCGTCGTCAAGTACCAGATCAACTTCATGATGGTCGCGGCGCTCGTTTCCGAAGACGGGAAGATGTCGAGCGGCGACCTCGGCAACTATCTGGCGTCGAACCTCCAGGATCCGATCCTGCGGACGAAAGGGGTGGGCGACTACCTGCTGATGGGTTCGCAGTACGGGATGCGGATCTGGCTCGACCCGGCGAAGCTCGACAGCTATTCGCTCACGCCGCTCGATGTCACGAACGCGATCCGGTCGCAGAACGTCCAGGTCTCGTCGGGCCAGCTCGGCGGCCTGCCGACGCGGCGCGGCGTGGAACTGAGCGCGACCGTGATCGGGAAGGTGCGCCTGCGTACCGCCGACGAGTTCAAGCAGATCCTGCTCAAGGTGAATGCCGACGGTTCGCAGGTCAAGCTCGGCGACGTCGCGACCGTGAGCCTCGGGCCGGAGAACTACTCGATCTCGAGTATGTACGACGGCAAGCCGTCCGCCGGTATCGCACTGCGTCTGGCAACCGGCGCGAACCTGCTCGAGACGGTGGAATCCGTCAAGAAGCTGCTCAAGGAACAGGAAGCGCTGTTGCCGCCGGGCGTGAAGATCGTCATTCCGTACGACACGTCGCCGGTCGTTCACGCGTCGATTCACGAAGTGGTCAAGACGCTGATCGAAGGCATCATCCTCGTGTTCCTGGTGATGTACCTGTTCCTGCAGAACATCCGCGCGACGCTGATTCCGACGCTGGCGGTTCCGGTCGTGCTGCTGGGGACGTTCGGCGTGCTCTCCGCGTTCGGCTTCACGATCAACACGCTCACCATGTTCGGCATGGTGCTGGCGATCGGCCTGCTGGTCGACGATGCGATCGTCGTGGTGGAGAACGTCGAGCGCGTGATGACCGAGGAAGGGCTGAGCGCGCGGGAAGCGACCAGCAAGTCGATGGGGCAGATCCAGGGCGCGCTGGTCGGCATCGCGATGGTGCTGTCGGCCGTGTTCCTGCCGATGGCGTTCTTCGGCGGGTCGACGGGCGTGATCTATCGCCAGTTCTCGATCACGATCGTGTCGGCGATGGCGCTGTCGGTGCTGGTTGCACTGGTGTTCACGCCGGCGTTGTGCGCGACGATGCTCAAGCCGGGCGATGCCGATCATCACGTGAAGAAGGGCTTCTTCGGGTGGTTCAACCGGACGTTCGACCGCGGTACCGACCGCTACGAAGGTGCGGTCGCGGCGATCCTGCGCAAGAAGGGGCGCTACATCGTCATCTACCTGCTGATCGTGGTCGGCATGGGCTTCCTGTTCACGCGCATTCCGACGGCGTTCCTGCCGGACGAAGACCAGGGGACGCTGTTCGTCCAGATCCAGATGCCGGGCAATGCATCGGCGGAACGGACCGAAGACGCGTTGACCAAGGTGCGCGACTACCTGCTGAAGGACGAGGCGGATGTCGTCGAGTCGGTCTACACCGTGAACGGATTCAACTTCGCGGGGCGTGGGCAGAACTCGGCGCTGGCATTCGTCTCGCTCAAGCCGTGGGAAAAGCGCAAGGGCAGCGATACGAGCGTGTTCGGCCTGGCGCAGCGCGCTGGCGGGGCCTTTGCAAAGATCAAGGACGGCATCGTGATTCCGATCGTGCCGCCCGCGATCATGGAAATGGGCAACTCGCAGGGCTTCGACGTGTACCTCCAGGACCGGAACGGTCAAGGCCACGAGGCGCTGATGGCGGCACGCGACCAGTTCCTGAAGCTCGCGCATGATAACCCGCTGCTGGCCAACGTCCGCCCGAACGGCATGAACGACGAGCCGCAGTTCCACATCGATATCGACGACGAGAAGGCGCGTGCGCTGCAGGTCAGCATCGCCGACATCAACGATACGATGACGGCCGCCTGGGGTTCCCAATACGTGAACGACTTCGTCGATCGCGGCCGGGTGAAGAAGGTGTACGTCCAGGGCGTGCCCGATGCGCGCGTGGGTCCGGAGGATCTGTACAAATGGTATCTGCGCAACAGCAACGGCCAGATGGTGCCGTTCTCGGCGGTGGCGTCGGGGCACTGGGAATACGGTTCGCCGAAGCTCGAGCGTTACAACGGCATTCCGGCCGTCGAACTGCAGGGCCAGCCGAAAGCCGGCCACAGCTCGGGCGAAGCGATGCAGGAGATCGAGAAGATCGCGGCGCAGTTGCCGAACGGATTCGGGCTGGCGGTCACGGGGCTGTCCTATGAGGAACAGTTGTCGGGTTCGCAGGCGCCGGCGCTGTATGCGCTGTCGATCCTGATCGTGTTCCTCTGTCTTGCCGCGCTGTACGAGAGCTGGTCGGTGCCGTTCTCGGTGCTGATGGTCGTGCCGCTCGGCGTGATCGGCGCCGTGGTCGCCACGCTGGCGCGCGGCCTGACGAACGACGTGTTCTTCCAGGTGGGCCTGCTGACGACGGTCGGCCTGTCGGCGAAGAACGCGATCCTGATCGTCGAGTTCGCGAAGGAGCTGTACGAAAAGGAAGGCATGTCGTTGATGCAGGCGGCCGTTCAGGCGGCACGGCTGCGGCTGCGCCCGATCATCATGACGTCGATGGCGTTCGTGCTCGGTGTGCTGCCGCTCGCGATCTCGAACGGCGCCGGCTCGGGCAGCCAGCACTCCGTTGGCACCGGGGTGGTCGGCGGGATGATGACCGCGACGTTCCTGGCCGTGTTCTACGTGCCGCTGTTCTATGTGCTGGTGACGGGCCTGTTCTCGCGCGGCAAGACAGGCAAGGCCGACAAGGCCGACAAGGCCGACGACATCGACAAGGTTGACGAGGTGACCGCATGAAGATCCTGAAACTCGCGGTGTTGCCCGCGGCGCTGCTGATGGCGAGCTGCACGATGATCCCAACCTATCATCGTCCCGACCCGTCGGTCGCCGCGCAATACGCGGCCACTGCACCGGACACCGCCGGCAAGCCGTCGGCCGCGGAACTCGGCTGGCGCGACTTCTACACCGACCCGCACCTGCAGACGCTGATCGGCATGGCGCTGGAAAACAACCGCGACCTGCGCGTGGCCGTGCTGAACATCGAAGCGGCGCGCGCGCAGTACCGGATCCAGCGGGCGGACCTGCTGCCGACGCTGTCGGCCAGCGCGTCCGGGTCGATCCAGCGGCTGCCGTCCGACCTGTCGACGACGGGCCAAGCCGGCGTCACGCGCTCCTACAACGTCGGGGGCGTCGCGTCGTATGAGCTGGACCTGTTCGGCAAGATCCGCAGCCTGACGGAGCAGGCGATGCAGACCTATCTGGCGACCGAGGCCACGCGCCAGGCCACCCAGATCAGCCTGATCGCCGAGGTGGCCACCGCGTGGCTGACGCTGCAGGCCGACCAGGACATCCAGTCGCTGACGGCCGACACGCTCGCCAGCCAGCGGGCGTCGCTGAAGATCGTCGAATCGGGGTACCGGAACGGCACGTCGTCGCTGCTCGATCTGCGTCAGGCCGAGACGACCGTCCGTGCCGCGGAAGCGAATCTCGCGCAGTACGACCGGCAGGTGCGGACCGACATCAACGCGCTGACGCTGCTGGTCGGCGCGCCGCTCGACGACGCGCTGCTGTCGCGCGAATCGTTGGCGACGGTGCGGCTCGACGAGGATCTGCCGGCCGGGCTTCCGTCGGATCTGCTCGCGCGGCGGCCGGACATCATGGCGGCCGAGCATCAGCTGATGGCGGCCAACGCGAACATCGGCGCCGCCCGCGCCGCGTTCTTCCCGAGCATTTCGCTGACGGCCAGCGGCGGCACGGCCAGTGCGTCGTTGCGCAACCTGTTCGATCCCGGCAGCGCGGCGTGGTCGTTCGGGCCGACGATCAGCGTGCCGATCTTCGACTACGGACGCAACAGCGCGAACCTGGCGGTATCGAAGGTCAATCGCGACATCGAAGTCGCGACGTACCAGAAGGCGGTCCAGACGGCGTTTCGCGAAGTCTCCGATGCGCTCGACGGGCGTGCGACCTGGGGCCAGCAGGAAACGGCCCAGCGTCTGCTGGTGGATGCGAGCCAGTCGGCGTACCGGTTGTCCGACGTACGTTATCGCGAGGGGGTGGACGGGTACGTGAACGTGCTCGTCAACCAGCGGTCGCTGTACGACGCGCAGCAGAATCTGGTGAAGGTTCGGCTGGCGCGGATGACGAACACGGTCGATCTCTACCGCGCATTGGGCGGCGGCTGGCAGGACCGGACCGTGAAAGCCGACGTGCCGACCGGGCAAGCCGCGCATCCGCCGGGTTGATCCGTGCGCTGACGTGAAGCAGGACACCGTAACGGGCCCGGCCCGTTGCGGTGATTCAGGAGGCGTGCCCCGACACCCGGGGCACGCAATCGCATGCCCTTGCCGGGCCGCTGCGATGTGACAGGCGAGCCATCCCGATGCGGATGGACGTTCGGAAAGCTTATGGTGAAACGAACCCGTGAACAGGCACAGGCGACACGGGCCATCATCGTCGAGTCGGCGCAGGGCGTGTTCTTCGATCATGGCTTCGCGCATGCGTCGCTCGAGGAAATCGCCCGCCGCGCCGGCGTCACGCGCGGGGCCGTGTACTGGCACTTCGAGAGCAAGCTCGACGTGCTCGATGCCATCTTCGCCGATGCGGCGATCCCGCTGGATCCCTTTCTGATTACGCCGCGTCAGGATGCGGCGCATGCGCTCGATGCGCTGATCGATTCACTCGGCGCGTGCTGGCGGGCGGCAACCCGGTCGAAGCTGTCCCGTCGCCTGTACACGCTGTCCTACACGCGTTGCGAGAGCGCGGGTGAAACGGCCGCGTTCTGCGAGCGGGTTCGTCAGGCCGCGTGCCATGCCGAACAGCACATCGAAGCCTGCGTGCGTCGTGCGATAGCGGCCGGACAGTTGGCGAGCGAACATGAACCGGCGGTGATCGCCAGCGTGGTTCACGCGACGTTGAGCGGGTTGCTGCGCCGGGAGTTGACGCGGCCCGGACGTCGCAATCCGGACATGGCTGACATTACCGAAATCGTCCGGACGCTGATTCAAGGATGAATGCGCCAGGCGCTCGGCGAACGGTGTTGTGCCGGGGGCCGCGCGTGCTGCCATGAATCCCGTACCGGAAGAACGTGAAATCGAGAAAGAAGGGTGCCGTGAAGTGGTGCAGGAGAGGTCTGGTTCGGATTCCAGACAACGGGAAATGAGCGGCCGGGGTATGTCCATCGTGCACCTGCTGTCGGCTGCCGAATCGTTGCTGTCCAGACGCGTCGACCGGCATGTCGAGCGGGCGCTCGGCATCACGACTTCGCAGGCATCGCTCTTGCACGCACTCGGTGGCGGGGAACCGTTGACGGCCGGTGAGCTGTCCGATGCCTGCGGTATTGCCGGCAGCGCGGTGACGCGCCTTGTGGACCGGCTGGAGGCGCTGTCTCTCGTGACGCGAACGCAGAACGAGGATGACCGCCGTATCGTCCACGTGTCGCTCACGCTGGACGGGCGCCGGATCGCGGCTGCGTGGCGCGACGTGCAATCCGAAATTCAGCGCGAGTGGCGCGCCTTCGCGAACGACGACGAGCTTCGGAAGATGGGTAATTTGCTGTCGCGCATGCTCGTCAATGCGGCGCGACGCGATGCGAGCGGATGAGCGTCGTGGCCGGCCTTTCCTTGCGTACTGAAGGCCGCCTTCGCTGATGTTTCCCAGGTGCCGAACGGGAGGGGTGTGCCCGCTCCCGGATCGGCCCTCCGACATCAACGCGGCCCGCGCGTCGTAATCCGCATAGACGTATTGCAGAGGGGGCGTCGATTCGACGCCGCTCATCGCGATCGATTCGCGGCAGCAGGCGCTCGAGATCGCGAACTTGCACGGAGCTTCGACGGGGGCAGGCCGAACCATCGTATCGACGAATGGGTGAGGACCGACTGATCGGAAAACCCCAGCAAGCTCGTCAGTTGGGCCAGCGGGATGGTCGTCTGCTGCAGGTAGCGCAATGCGATTTCCTGCCGGACCTCATCCCGGACCCCCTCGAAAGTCGCGCCTTCGTCGGCCAGTTTGCGCTGCATGGTGCGTGGATGCACGAACAGCAGCTCGGCAATCGCCGACTTGCTTCCGCCGGTCGCGCCGAGCGTGCAATGCAGCGCCCGTCGCACGCGCTCGACCATCGACAATCCGGGGTCGCCGTAGTGCCGCTGCAGATACTCCAGCGCGATGTGCTTCAGCGACGCATTGACGTTCTCCAGCCGGCTGCCGAGGGTTTGCGGCGACACGTGCAAACCGGCGTGCTCCTGCTCCGTATAGATGCGCGCTGGCCCGAAAAAACGCGCATAGGCGCCGGGGTCGGCACTGTTCCCGTACGGTAACGCCACCGCAAGCAGCCGATAGTTGTCCGCCGCGAAGGACCGCACCAGATGGTGCATCCTGCCCAGGCACTGATCGAGCGCTTGCCGGGACACGGGCGCGCGAGGAACCAGCAACTCGAGACGGATCTCCGCCGCATCCTGGACCAGCGTGCTCGGTTCGATCACGGAAAGCTGCGCGGCCGGGCTGTGCACGTACAGATAGCGGGACGCCGTCGTCATGGCCTCGCGGACATTGGCGGAATGCTGGATGGCCATCGCGAGCGGGCCGAGGATGTCGATGTCCTGGCGGGCGGCCAGCTGCAGGCCGAGGTCGGGCCGGTGCGCGGCGGCGGCGCTGTCTTCCATCAGTTGCATCACCGACAGAATCGAAACCGTCGCGTCGTCCACTTCGCCAAGGTCGGCCGGAAGCTTGTGCTTGCGCAGCAGCGGCAACGGATCGACCCCGAGCGTCGTCATGAGCTCGCGGTAGCCCTTCATGCCTGTCGAACGAATGATTGCGGTCATGTCTCGCAATATAAAAACATTGTCTCGTGAGATCAAGAGAAAATCTGGCGGCTGCGTACCATGACCTCATTCAAACCAGACACACGGAGTGTCCGTCATGCGTACCGCCATTCATCAATCCATGGGCCAGCCCGAGCAGGTGCTCGAGATTCGCAACGTCGTGCGTCCGGCGCCGCAAGCCGGCGAGGTGCTGTTGCAGATGATCCTGGCGCCCATCCACAACCACGACCTGATGCAGATTTCCGGCACCTATGGCATCAAGCCGGAATTGCCGGCGCGTGCCGGCACCGAGGCGGTGGGGCGCGTGCTGGCCGTGGGCGAGGGCGTGACCCATCTGCAAGTCGGTCAGCGCGTGTCGGTGTCGGGTGCGTTCGGCACCTGGGCCGATGCGTTCGTGGCGCCGGCCGGCCAGGTGCTGCCGGTACCCGACGGCATCAGCGACGAACTCGCGGCGCAGTTGCTGATCATGCCGACGAGCGCCATGGTGGTGCTGGACGACCTGGGCGTGCAAAGCGGCCAATGGATGATGCTGAATGCCGCGGCGGGCGCCGTGGGCAAGAATGTGGCGCTGCTGGCCGCCGCGCGGAATATTCGCGTCATTGCCCTGGTCAATCAGGACGCGCAGGTCGAAGAACTCAGGAAGCTCGGGGTGGACGTGGTGGAAAACACCACCGTCGACGGCTGGCAGGCGCGTATCAAGGCCGCGCTGAACGGCGAGCCGCTGCTCCATGCGCTGGATTCGGTGGCCGGCAGCCTGACCGGGCAAATGCTTCACGTGATGGACGACAACGCGACGCTGGTGGTATTCGGTGCGTTGAGCAATCAGCCGTTGAACATCGACTTCCAGGACGTGCTGTTCAAGCAGGCGACGGTGCGCGGCTTCTGGGGATTGCGCAAGGTCGAGAAGCTGAGCGACGCGTACCGGGCCCGGATGGTGGCCGAGATCCTCGCGATCGCGCAGCGCAACGGCTTCAATCTGCCCGTCGCGGCGGTTTACGACCTAGGTGATGTAGCCATGGCATCAGGTATCCGAAGCAGTGCCGGGAAGGTGCTGCTGCGCGGTGGTCATAGTGAATTCTGAACCCGGTTCGGGGTTCCTGCACGATGGAGCAGCAATCATGAAGATCGATATCTGGTCGGACGTTATTTGCCCGTTTTGCTATATCGGCAAACGCAAGCTGGAAGCGGCGCTGGAGCAGACCGGCATCGCGGCGCAAATCGAGTGGCACAGCTTCGAGCTGAACCCTTCCGCGCCCCGGTCGTATGCCATGCCGCTGCCGGACGTGATGAATCGTCTGTACGGCATCGACCGCCAGCGCGCGCTGGCCATCCTGAATCACGAGGAGCAGGAAGCGCGCCGCATGGGGCTGGATTTCCAGTGGCGCATCGCAAGGCCCGGCAATACGTTCGATGCGCATCGCCTGATCCACCTCGCCAGGCACGACGGAATCGGCGGTCAGGTCAAGGAGCGCTTTCTGCGCGCGTATTTCACCGAGGGGCAGGATATCGGTGACCGGCAGGTGCTGCGTTCGCTGGCGCTCGAGGCGGGGTTGGCGGCCGGCGACGTTGATGCGGTGCTGGGCACCGACCGCTTTGCCGACGAGGTGCGCGCCGACGAGCAGCAAGCGGTCGAACTGGGGATTCGTGGCGTGCCTTACTTCGTGATCAACGGGCAGGCGTCGGTGTCGGGCGCGCGTGATGTCGCGGATTTCGTGCGCGTGTTGAGCGAACAGGCGGCGATTGCGGCGGCCGCCACGCAGGAGACCGGGCCGGCCCCGGCATCGGATGATGCCGGGATCTGCAAGGACGGCTTTTGCGAGGTCCGCAAATGAACGCATCGCTTCCGGCAGACGGGCGCGTTGCGCCCGCGCCGGAGGACTTCCCGTTCCTCGGCGTCTGGGCGCTCGAACCGGGACGCTCGGTATACGAGTTCGGGATACCTCCACTGGACGGCACCTACACCGTCGCGCTGGATGGCGACGGCTGGCTGGCCATCACGTCGCGGTGGCGCAGTGCCGCGGGGCGTACGCGGGAGATCCGCTTCGCCGGAAAGCTTGGCGGTGGACGGTTTCCTTATTCCAGCACCGGCGCCGCCGACGAACTCGGTTTCGAGTTCGAGCCGCCCGGCCTGTTGCGGTCGTCGGCATTCAAGAACAATGAAAAGGTGCATTGGGCCGAGCGCCGGCTGGATGGCAGTGGCGTCCGGATGACGATCTCGGTGTTCGGCCGATTTTCCGACGGGCGCGTTTATCAGAACACGGACGTCTATCGCCGTGTCGTCGGCAGTGCCTCGTAAGCGCATGAGCAACGAGGTCGTGCAAGTTGCCGCCCTGGCGTGAGCGGCAACCGGCTCGCGGACGGGAGAGGGCGCGCCGCGGCGCCGGTATCCCGGTGCGCGCGCGAAATCGCCGCCGACGCATTGCCGTTGCGCCGAACGCGATCTGGTGTGCGTTCGGCTAGCATGCGACCTCGGTGACAGCGTCCGCGACGACCCCATCGATCGCGGCCGTCGCAGCGCGAAAGCACACGGCTTCCCGGTCGTCGCGTCGCGTTACGCCCCCAGGTGCTTCCGGAAAAACGGCACCAGCTGCTCCAGCGCCTGGCTGGTCGGCGCAGGCTGGTCGTACAGGTCATAGTGGGTGGCGCAGGGCACGATCTGCAGCGTCTTCTCGCTCGACCGCGCGCGGTTGTACAGGTCGAAGCCGTCGCGGTACGAACCGAACACGCCCGGCTCGCCGCCGCCGATGACGATGTGCAGCGGCTGCGTCAGCAGATGCTCGGCGAGGAAGAACGCATCCCAGCCGACCGCCGGCGCGAGGCTCGCGAAACGCAGCTGGTTCGGCGAACCGGGCTGCTGGCCGCGCGGCGTCTTGTAGTAGTCGACCGCCTCGACGATGTCCACATTGGTCAGGCCCGCTTGTTCGCATTCCTGACGGGAGTTCGGGATATAGGTCGTCAGCAGCGGGGCCGCGCCGCGTGCTTCCGCCGTGCGCTGGCTGGCGATCGCGTCGAGCGTCTTCAGCGCCGAGTCGGGCGTCATGTCGCCTTCGCGCATGAGGCGGCCATAGTTGGCGCCGACCACCGTTGCCACCGCCTTGAACCGGCGCTCGGTCATCGCGGCATTGACCGCATAACCGCCACCGCCGCAAATGCCCAGCACGCCGATGCGTTGCTCGTCCACAAACGGGAGCGTGACCAGGTAGTCCACCGCGCAGCGGAAGTCTTCCACGCGCAGCGCGGGATCTTCGCTGAAGCGCGGCTCACCGCCGCTCGCGCCCTGGGTCGATGCGTCGAAGGCCAGCGTGATGAACCCCTGCTCGGCGAGCTGTTCGCCGTAGATGCGGCCCGACGTCTGCTCCTTGCAGCTGCTGATCGGGTGCGCACAGACGATGGCCGGGTAGGTCTTCGTTTCATCGAAGTCCTTCGGCAGGCGAAGATCGGCGGCCACGTCCCACATGCGGTTCTTGAAGGTCACGGTTTTCATGGTGAGGTCCTGTCGTGTGCGCGTGGCCGGTCGTGTCGACGATCGGGCCCTGCGCGCGATGAGTGGATCGGGAACAGTCTCCCGGTGAGCGAGCCGAACGCCGGCATGCCGTCGAATAGGGCGTACCGTCGATGCTCGCGGCAAGGAGGACTTTAGACCTTGACAGGCTCGGTGATAATCCAGAAAAATTTTGATGCAGTGATAAGCGGAGCTTCTGAATGCACGGCAACAACCTCAAGGACCTGACGGCATTCCTGCTGGTCGCCGAAGAAGGCAGCTTCACGCGCGCGGCCGCGCGCCTGGGCGTATCGCAGTCGGCGCTCAGCCAGGTCATCCGCGCGCTCGAGACGCGGCTGGGCCTGCAACTGTTCGCGCGCACCACGCGCAGCGTTTCGTTGACTGCCGCGGGCAGCCGGTTGCTGGAGCTGATCGGCCCGGCGATGGGCGAGATCGATGCGGGCCTCGACGAAATTACCCACCTGCGCGACAAACCCGCCGGAACGGTCCGCCTCAATGCCGACGAATATGCGGTGCAGCATGTCCTGCAGCCGGCCGTGACGCGACTTCTGCCCGCGTACCCGGACATACGCGTCGAGCTCAATATCGATTACGGTCTGACTGACATCGTCAGCGGCCGCTACGACGCGGGCGTGCGGCGCGGCGGGCTCGTGGCCAAAGACATGATCGCCGTGCAGATCAGCGCGCCGCATCCGATGTCGGTCGTCGGGGCGCCGGCGTATTTCGCGCGCCGGCCGGCGCCGAAACACCCGCGCGACCTGACCGAGCATCTCTGCATCAACCTGCGCCTGCCGACGCACGGCGAGTACTTCCCGTGGGTGTTCGCGAAAGCGGGCAAGGAGCAGCGCGTGAAGGTCGATGGTCAACTGGTCGGCAACAGCATCGGGTCGGCGCGCGATGCCGCGCTGAGCGGGCTCGGGCTGGCGTACCTGCCGCATGCGTACGTCGCCGATCAGCTGGCCGCGGGGCAACTGGTCGAAGCGCTGTCGGGCTGGCGCAAGACCTACGAGCCGTACTACCTCTACTATCCGAGCCGCCGTCATGCGTCCCCCGCGTTTTCGCTGGTGGTCGACGCACTGCGCTACCGCGGGTAGCGATCGCGGTCGCGCGCTACGGCGCCATGTCCTGCGCGAGCTCGGCAATCTGCCGGCGCAGCCACCCGTGCGCCGGATCGTCGTGCGTGCGCTCGTGCCAGATCATCGTCAACGCGAACGGCGGCACCTCGACCGGCAGCGGCACCGGCGTGACCGGCATCGACTGCGCGACGTGCCGCGCGAGACGGCGCGGCAGCACCAGCGTCATGTCGCTTTTCGCGACCACCATCGGCGCCACCAGAAAATGCGGCAACCGCATCGCGATTCGCCGCTGCAGCCCTTGCTGCGCGAGAGCTGCGTCGACTTGCTCGCCACCGCGGCCGCCGATCGTCACCAGCACGTGCGACAGCGCCGCGAAACGCTTCGGCGTCAGTCGCGCGGACAGTGCCGGATGCCCGTTGCGGACGATGCAGACCAGGCTGTCGTCGTAGAGCTTGCGACGATAGATGCCGGCCGGCAGGGTGTCGTCGTCGAACGCGCCGAGCGCGATACCGGCCGTGCCGTCCACCACGAGTTCGACGTTGTTGCCGCGTGACGGCGGCACGTCGAGATCCATGCCGGGCGCGCGCTGCTCCAGCCGCGCATTCACGTCAGGGATCAGCGTCAGCGCCATGTGATCGAGGCTCGCGATCGAAAACTGTCCGCGCGCGGTGGCCGGATCGAATACGGCCGGCGCGACGATGCTGGCCGCTTCCGTCAGCACGCGCGACACGCGCAACGCGAGCGACGCCGCGCGCGGCGTGAACTCCAGCCCCTTCGGCGTGCGCACGACGACGCGATCGTCGAGCAGCGTGCGCAGGCGGCCCAGCGCGCGGCTTGCCGCCGGCTGCGTCAGGCCGAGCCGGGCGCCGGCCCGCGTGACGCTGCGCTCCTTGAGCAATGCGTCGAGCAGCTTGAGCAGGTTGAGATCGACGGCGCGCAAATCCACTTCGTGCATGCTGGACATGATTGGTATGCATTTGAGTTATGTGATGCCAGCCTACATCATCGAAGTCATCGCTCCAACGGGTGGAGCGTCTGACGGGAGAACACATGTTCGTTGTTACGGGTGTCACCGGGCGCACGGGAGCCGTCGCGGCCCAGGCCCTGATCGATGCGGGCGTCGCGGTGCGCGTGGTCGTGCGCGATCGCGCGAAGGCGGCGCGCTGGGCGGCGCAGGGTGCGGAAGTGGCGGTCGCGGATCTGGCCGACGCCGCGGCCTTGACGCGTGCCTTCGCCGGCGCGCGCGGCGCGTATCTGGTCAAGCCGCCCAACTATGCGCTGGAAAACCTGTTCGAACACGCGGACGTGACGGCACGTGCCGTCGCCGACGCGGTGCGCGCGGCGGGCTTGCCGAAACTCGTGCTGCTGTCGTCGGTCGGCGCGGATCGACCGGACGGCACCGGCGTGATCGCGACCAATCGCACGGCCGAGCAACGACTGGCGGAACTGGGCATGCCGGTCGTGTTCCTGCGCGCGGCGTATTTCATGGAGAACTGGGCGCGCGTCGTCGATCCGGTTCGCACGCAAGGTATTCTGCCGAGCCTGCTCGTGCCGGTCGAGCGCGCGATTCCGATGGTCGCGACCGAGGATATCGGCCGCCTCGCGGCGGATCTTTTGCGTGAAGACTGGGCGGGCATCCGGAAGATCGGCCTGGCAGGGCCGATGGCGTATTCGCCCGGCGACATCGCGGCGATCTTTGCGCGTGCGCTGAATCGACCGGTGCGGCCGGTGGCGCTCGAGCCGTCCGCATGGGCCGGGGTACTCGCGATGAATCCGTTTTCGACCGCGGCAATCGATGGATTCATCGAACTGAATCGCGGGCTGAACAGCGGTCACATCGACTTCGGGAGCGACGACACGGTCGAGCTTCGACACGGGCGCGTGCCGTTCGAACAGGTCACCGAGGAGATCCTGCGCGCGTGACGCCGGCCGTCCGCAGCCGGCGCGTCGTTGCGGCATCGCGGCGTTCGTGAACGGCGCGGCGGCACTGCCCGGACACGGGCTCATCGCGTATGCCGAACGGCCGCAACGGGTCGAATGGCGTCACGCGCGATCCGGCTCCGCCGCGGAGGCGGTCGCTGCCGGGTCGCGCGCGACCTTTCCGGTCAGTGCACCGGCGCGGCCGTGGCCAGCAGGCTGCGCAGGAACACCATGATCATGTGCCCGATCGGCACCTCGGACAGGATCGACTGCTGCAGCGACAGGCCCTGCGAGAGCCCCATGAACGCAATGGCGAGCACGGTCGGCGGTTCGGGCGGCACTTTCTTCAGCCGCGCGAAAATCTGTTCGATGCAATAGGCGAGGCCATCGCGATGGGCGTCCAGCAACGCCTGCGACGCGATGGCAAAAGCGGGGTTGCGCCGCCCCAGAAGCTTGAACTCGACGCCCAGCACCGACCACTCGGGCTCGGCATCGACGGTCCGCGACCAGACATCCAGCGCATTCAGGATGTCCTCCCCGGACGCGGATGGGTCGCTCAGCGCCTGGGCGATCGTGGCCACTTGCGTCTTCGAGCGCTCCTGCATCAGTTCGATGAACAACGCCTCCTTGCTCGCGAAGTTCGAATAGAACGCACCCTGCGTATAGCCGGCCTCGGCCGCGATATCCCTGAGCGACGTGGCGCCGAACCCGCGGTCGACGAACAGCCGCTTCGCCGCGGCGAGCAAATGGGCGCGGGTCTGCAAGCGGCTTTCTTCGCGACTCAGCCGCGGGGGAAGGGGGGCCATGTTCATGGCAGGCAGGATATCAGTTGATATTTAAGATAGATACCATTACGATTGCATTTCAAATATCACTTGATATGTGAAATGCAGGGCGCGATTGTGTCGCCGGATGTCCGAGCGGGGATCGTTTCGGGCGGGCGATCGTGCCGTCGCGGGCGCGCACTGTGTGCCGGTGTGTGGCGGCGTGTCGTTGCCCTCGTGTCGCGTGCTTCGATGCGCCGACGCGAGCCGTTTGCCGATCGAGTGAATGCCGTCGTCACGGGGCGACGTGAAACAGTCAGTTAGTCATGCGAATCGTGCCGGTTAGCATGCGGATGCGGGGCAGGAAGCAGAAGATGAGCGCGAGCAAGACCTATGCACAGCTCGTAGTCGAGCTGGCCGAACTGGACGAGGAAATCGAGCGCGCACGCGCACGCGAACGCGTCGATGCGATCGCGGAGGTTCACTCGCTGATGGATACCTACGCGATCAAGCATCGCGACCTGGTCGGCCGCAATGGCAGCCGGGGTTCGTACGTCGTGAAAGTGCTGCCGGCGCGCTATCGCGATCCGGCGAGCGGGAAGGAGTGGAGCGGGCGCGGCAATGCGCCGCTCTGGATCAGGGGCAAGGATCGCCGTCAGTTCGTCATCGTCAAGCCGCTGTCCACCAGCAAGAAAACCAGGGCCCGTTGAAGGCGGGCGCCGGGCTGCGGCGATAGCGGCTTCGCCGGCGTTTGGCCCGGCGGCGTCAACACCACGAGCAGCGTCGCGCTTTCAGGCGATTTCACCGGTGCGCATCGGTCTCCGGGAGACATCGTCCGCTGTCGTGACGCGGGTGATGTCTCCCGATGCGAGCGGGATTGGGTGCCGCGTGCGTTTAACCGCGTCCCACGAATGGCATGGCCGTCGCCATGATCGTCATGTTCAGGATGTTCGTGTCCAGCGGCAGGTTCGCCATCTGGACGATCGCGTTCGCGACATGCGTGACGTCCATGCGTGCCTCGGGCGCCAGGCTGCCGTCGGCCTGCGGGACGCCTTGCGTCATCCGGTCCGTAAGCGACGTTGCCGCGTTGCCGATGTCGATCTGACTACACGCGATGTTGTAGCGGCGGCCGTCGAGCGCCAGCGACTTGGTGATCCCGGTCACCGCATGCTTGGTGGCCGTGTACGCGATCGTATCGGGGCGCGGCGCATGCGCAGAGATCGAACCGTTGTTGATGATCCGGCCGCCCTGCGGCGTTTGCGCTTTCATCAGGCGCCATGCGGCCCGCGCGCACAGAAAGACGCCGGTCAGGTTCGTCGCGACGACGCTGTTCCACACATCGAAATCGTATTCGTCGAGGGAAATCGGCGGCGCATTGCGGCCGGCATTGTTGAAGAGTACGTCCAGCCGGCCGAACTGCTGCGCGATCTGCGCAAACGCATGGTCGACCGATGCTTCGTCGGTGACGTCGGCAGGAAACACGTGTGCGTCGCCGCCGGCGGCCTGGATCGCGTCCTGCGTTTCGCGCAACGACGCCTCCTTGCGCCCGAGCAGCGCGACGGTGAATCCCGCTTGGGCGAGCGCGGTGGCCGCTGCGCGACCGATGCCGGAGCCGGCGCCCGTGACAGCTGCGAATTTCTGCGACTTCGAGACAGACATGGCTTGAGTTCCTGCGGGTTGAGTGACGGGTGAGGCTGCGGATGAACGATGGCAGGGCCACTTCGGCAATGTAGTCGAAATGCGTGGCGCAGCGGTTCACGCGATATCGTAAAGCACGCGCGATGGTGCGACGACCTCGACTACTTCTTCCTGCCGGGCGCGGCCTTCCTTGCCCGCGTGCCCGACTCCGCAAACAGATCGACGACCACGTCGCGCAGCCACCGGTTCCCTTCGTCCTGATTGACCCGCGTATGCCAGAGCATGTGAATCGGCGCACCCGGCAGCGTGACGGGCAACGCGCGCCAGCCCAGCGAAAACGGCGCGGCGAGCTGCTGCGCGAGATGCTCGGGCACCGTCGCGATCAGGTCGGTGCGCTGCAGGATGTAGCCCACGCTCATGAAATGCGGCACCGTGAGCCGCACCTGGCGCGTCACGCGGCGGCGCTTCAGCCATTCGTCCACCTGCCCGTGACCGGTGCCGGCCGACACGACGACCAGATGCTCGGCATTGCGCCACGCGTCGACCGTCAGTGGCGCGTCCTCGAGCGGATGCCCGCGCCGGAACAGGCACACATAGCGCTGATCGAACAGCCGGCGCTGATAGAAGCCGCCCTTGAGCTGCGGCAGCAGGCCGATCGCGAGATCGACGCGGCCGTCGGCCATTTCGTCGCCGAGGTTGACGCTCGTGTTGCGCACGGTATTGAGCGCGATGCCCGGCGCCGCTTGCGACAGGTGTTCGAGCAGCGCCGGCAGGAACACGACTTCGCCGATATCGGTCATGCCGATCGTCAGCGTGCGCGTGGCGCGCAGCGGATCGAACCCGGTCTCGGGATTGAGCGCGGCATGCAGTGTCGCGAGCGCGTGCGACACGGGTTCCGCGAGACGGAGCGCGAACGGCGTCGGCACCACGCCGCCCGGCCCGCGCACGAACAGCGGGTCGCCGAGCCGGCGGCGCAGCTTCGCGAGCGCGTTGCTCACGCCCGGCTGGCTCATGTTCATCTGCTCGGCGACGCTCGATACGCGCCGCTCCTGCATCAGCCGCTGGAAAAGCAGCAGCAGATTGAGGTCGAGATCGCTCAGTTCCATGGGTTTCGCCTTGCCGGGTTCATTGCTTCCAGTGATGAAGCAGATTCCGGTCATTTTATTGCGGGATGAAAGTCCGCTCCTGAAAATATCGACACGGCCATGCAATCGACATGACCGCTGCGCGAGCCGCAGCCCCCCATCGGAACATCGGAGACACCTTCATCATGCAGACGAACCTGAAGATTGCGATCGTCGGCGCCGGGATCGGCGGCCTGACGCTCGCGCTCGCACTGCGCGAGCACGGCATCGACGCGCAGCTCTACGAACAGACGGAGGTGTTGCGCGAAGTCGGCGCGGCCGTCGCGCTGTCGGCCAACGCGACGCGCTTCTACGAGCGCATGGGCTTGCGGGCGGCCTTCGACGCGGTGTGCGCGGACATCCCGGGGCTCGTCTATCGCGACGGCCGCAGCGGCGCGGTGATCGGCCATCATCGCGGCGACCCCGACTATCGCCGGCAATTCGGCGGCGCGTACTGGGGCGTGCATCGCGCGGATCTGCAGGCCGTGCTGTCGAAGGCGGTCGGCCCCGAATCCATCCATCTCGGCCATCGGCTGACCGATCTCGCGCAGCACGCCGATCGCGTCACGCTGGCGTTCGACAACGGCGAGCGCGTCGACGCCGATCTCGTGATCGGCGCGGACGGCGCGCGCTCGATCACGCGGCGCTGGATGCTCGGCTACGACGATGTGCTGTATTCGGGCTGTTCGGGGTTTCGTGGCGTGGTGCCGGCCGCGCGGCTGAGCTTGCTGCCCGATCCCGACACGCTTCAGTACTGGATCGGGCCGCACGGGCACCTGCTGCACTATCCGATCGGCGACAACGGCGACCAGAACTTCCTGCTGGTCGAGCGTCATCCGTCACCGTGGCCGTCGCGCGACTGGGTGATGCCGTCGGAAGAGGGCGAGCAACTGCGCGCGTTCAGGGACTGGCATCCGGCGGTGGTGCAGATGATCACCGCCGTGCCGATCAGCCTGCGCTGGGGGCTGTTCCATCGGCCGCCGCTCGGCCGCTGGAGCCGCGGGCGCGTGACGCTGATCGGCGACGCCGCGCATGCGCTGGTGCCGCACCACGGGCAGGGCGCGAATCAGTCGATCGAGGATGCGGTGGTGCTGGCCGCGCAACTGGCGCAGGCCGGGCCGGGCAACTGGCGCGAAGCGCAGGAAGCGTACGAGCGGCTGCGTCGCGGCCGCACGCGCAAGGTGCAGTACGCGTCGATCTCCGTGGCCGACGTGCTGCACCTGCCCGACGGGCCGGCCGCGCAGGCGCGCAATGCGCGTCTGGCCGAGCGCGACAGCGTGCTGCATCACCTGGACTGGATTCACGATTTCGACGCGTTGGCCGGGGCGCCGAGCGAACGGCAGGGCGGCACGTGGCTTTGAGCGGCGAGCCGTCGCATGGCCGTCGCGCTCGGGCGGCCGACTGCCCGGCGTACCGGCAGGACGGCGAGGTCGGCCGGCGTGACCGGTCGCACCGTGTCTTCGTGCTGCATCGGAAAGCCCGCTAACGAAAGCAAGCCATTCATCGATTGTTTCCTGAACGGCGATTCTGTATCGATTTAGTGTATCGATACAGAAAATGATATAGTCCGGCCACGTCATGCGCACCACCGCCTCTCAAAAAATAGGGGCTGCATGACAGAACACTCCCGAAATCACCTTTTCACCGGATTCCTCCAGGGACGATTCCATGCGTTTGCCCGGCATTTCCGCGCTAGTCGTGCTTTCTCTCATCGCGGCGGCCCCCGCGTCGGCAGCCGGGCAGGCGGCGGATCGCGTTGCGGCGGGCAAGGCGTTGGCCGTCGCGGCGGACTGTGTCGCGTGCCATACCGCGGGTGGCGGCCAGCCGTTCGCGGGCGGTCTCGCCATGCCGTTGCCGATGGGCAATATCTACTCGACCAACATCACGCCGGACAAGCAGACCGGGATCGGCAACTATTCGGGGCAGGAATTCGCGAACGTGCTGCGCAAGGGCGTGCGGCGCGACGGCGGCAACCTGTATCCGGCGATGCCGTACCCGTCGTATACGAAGTTCAGCGATGACGACATCGCGAGCCTGTACGCGTATTTCATGCACGGCGTCGCGCCGGTCCATCAGGCGAACCGCCAACCGGATTTTCCGTGGCCGCTGACCATGCGCTGGCCGCTGAAAATCTGGAACGCGCTCTATCTGCGCGAAGGCGCGTATGTGCCGAAACCCGGGCGGGATGCCGAGTGGAATCGCGGCGCCTATCTGGTCCAGGGCGCCGCGCACTGCGGCACCTGCCATACGCCGCGCGGCATCGGGATGCAGGAACTGGCCTACGACGAAACCGGCACCGGCTACCTCGCCGGCGCGCCGCTCGCGGGCTGGCAGGCGTTCAACATCACGCACGACCGCGACGCCGGCATCGGGACGTGGACGACCGCGCAGATCGTCCAGTACCTGCGCACCGGCAACGTGCCCGGCAAGGCACAGGCAGCCGGCCCGATGGCGGAAGCCGTCGAACACAGCTTCAGCCGCATGAGCGATCGCGACCTGAACGCGATCGCCACGTACCTGTCGACGGTGCCGGCCGCCAAGGGCGCTGACACCGCGCCGCGTTCCACGCAGGGGCGCAAGACCGACGACTACGTCGCGGTGCGTGCCGCAGCCGCCGTCGGCGCTCAGGCACCGGCCGGCGCGTCGCTTTATCTCGACCACTGCGCGAGCTGCCACGGTATGACGGGCGCCGGCACGGCGGACGGCTTCTTTCCGTCGCTGTTCGCCAACAGCACGGTCGGCACCGCGACCGCGTCGAACCTGCTGCAGGTCGTGATGCACGGCGCGAGCGTGAACAACGGCGCCACGCACTATTTCATGCCGGCCTTTCAGACCGAACTCAAGGATGACGAAGTGGTGGTGCTCGTGAACTACCTGAGCGACCGGTTCGGCAGCGGCCGGGCCCGCGTGAGCGCGGCGGATGTCGCGAAGCTCCGCACGGCGCCCGCACACTGAAGGAGATGTCCGCGATGAACGATTTCGATGGAGCCGGCGACCTGGACGTGCAGCGCCGTCGTCTCATGAAGCTGTCGGCCGGCGCGGCGCTCGCCGCGGCGTTGCCGGCCGGTAGGTTGATGGCGCGTGCGGCCGTGGCGCCGGAAGCCTTGCCGGCGCGGGACTTTGCCGGCGTGGCTGCGTACCTGACTTGCCGCAAGGCGCTCCCGGCGCGCTATGTGCAGTCCGTCTACGACGGCCTCGTCGCGCAGGACCACGCGTTTCCCGCACGACTGCGCGCGCTCGTCGTCGCGATCGACACGGGCACGCAGCCGCTCGAGGCCTTCGTGAAGACGCTCGGCATCGCGGCGCCTGAATTGCACACCACGGCGCTGGCCGTCATCGAAGCCTTCTACACCGGCAGCGTCGGGCACGGCGGGCAGGCGCGGATGGTCGGCTACGAAACCGCGCTGATGTTCGAGCCGACCGTGGACGTCACGGTCATTCCAACCTATATCCGCGCGCGCCCCGAATACTGGACCGAGCGCCCGGCCGTCGACGCCGGTTGACCGCCTTCCGAACGAGGATCGAAACCATGGGCAGTACTTACGACGCGGACGTCATCGTCATCGGCGCGGGCATCCTGGGCGGCGCCGTCGCGCAGTCGCTGACGCAGCAGCGCAAGTCCGTCATCGTGATCGAGGCGGGGCCGGACGTGAAGCGGGCCGAACTCGTCAGCGCGTTCCGCAACTACGGCAACAAGTCCGACTACAACGGCCCGTATCCGGATCTGCCGTGGGCACCGAAGTCGTCCACCGGGCGCTATTCCGACCGGTACATCGACAGCGTCGGCCCGGTGCTGCAGAAGCCATCGTTCCTGCGGCTCGTCGGCGGGACGACGTGGCACTGGGGCGGCGCGACCTGGCGCATGCTGCCGAACGACTTCCGCCTGCACAGCCTGTACGGGCACGGGCGCGACTGGCCGATCGGCTATGACGAGCTCGAGCCGTGGTATCAGCTCGCGGAAGAACAGATCGGCGTATCGGGCTCGGACACCGACGACCAGAGCGGCCAGGGCGGTGCGCCGTTCCCGCCGCGCTCGAAGCCGTACCCGATGCGGCAGCAACCGTGGTCGTACCTGACGCAGCAGGTCGCGGACAAGGTCGCGACGATCGGCCATCGTTTCGTCGACGAACCCAACGCGCGCGCGACGCGGCCCTACGACGGCCGGCCGACCTGCGCGGGCAACAACAACTGCGCGCCGATCTGCCCGATCGGCGCGCAATTCTCCGGCGATCGCCCGGTCCTGCGCGCCGTCGCGCAGGGCGCGCGGCTATTGACGAATGCGGTCGTCTACAAGATCGAACGCGGCGAGAACCGCAAGATCGCGGCGATTCATTACATGACGCCCGACGGCAAAAGCACGCGCCTGACCGCTCGCACCTTCGTGCTCGCGGCACATGGCGTCGAGATTCCGAAGCTGCTGCTGATGTCGGACGTCGCGAACGCGTCCGGCCAGGTCGGCCGCAACATGATGGGGCACACCGGCCGCGCGATCGCGATGCTCGCCCGCGAGCCATTGTGGGCCGGGCGCGGCCCGACGCAGCAGGGCAGTATCAACACGCGGCGCGACGGTGCGTTTCGCCGCGAACATGGCGCGATCCGGCATTTCCTCGACAACACGGTGCCCAACGAGATCGTCACGCGGCGGCTGATCGCGCAAGGCATCGTCGGCGACGCGCTCGATGCGCGGATTCGTCACGACGCGGCACGCTATCTGAAGATCGCGAGCTACGTCGAGATCCTGCCCGACCCGCGCAACCGGGTCACCCTGAGCGACCGCAAGGATGCGCTCGGGCTGCCGACGCCACGCACCGACTACGACGTCTACGATTATTCGTTGCGCGCGGCGTCGCAAGTGCTCGACGATTACCGCGATTTCCAGCAGGTGTTCGGTGCAACCGAGGTCGTGAACGACGTCCACGCGTGGGTGCCGAGTTCGCACATCATGGGCACGACGATCATGGGCAACGATCCGGCGGATTCGGTCGTCGACCGCGATTGCCGGACGCACGATCACCCGAACCTGTTCATCGCGAGCACGGCCGTGCATCCGAGTTCGTCGGTGGTCAATCCGACGCTGACCGGGTACGCGCTGGCGCTGCGGATGGCGAAGACGATCGGTACGGAAGTCTGACGCGGCCGGCGGCGCGGGGCCGCGCTTACGCCGCCGTCACTTCACGCACTCCAGCGCGTACTTCAAGCCCTGCCCGAGCAGCCCGCGCCATACGTCCCACGTATGCCCGCCGTCGACGATGCGCAGTTCGGCCGGGTTCTGCGCGCGGCGCAGGTGCGTGTACAGCACGCTCGATTCCGCCTGGATGGTCAGGTCGTCGTCGCCGGCCGCGATGAACATCGGGATCCGCCAGGTGCGTGCGAAATAGCCGCGCATCAGCGCCGGGTAGTTGAGCTCGTGCCACACGCGCGGATCGAACTGCCGGTCGCCGAACACGCCGACGTAGCGCGCGGCGGAATTGAGCGGCGGCTCGTTCGCGTAGATCGCGGGGCTCAGCAGCATCGCGCCGCAGAACAGCCCGGGTTCGAGCAGCGAGAAGCGCAGCGCGCCGAAGCCGCCCATCGACACGCCGCCGATCGCGCGGCCCGCGCGCTGGTTCGACACCGCGAAGTGCGCTTCGACTTCGGGCAGCAGGTCGTTGAGGAACGCGCTCTGCATCTTCTCCTTGCGGTCGACGTACCAGTCGGTGCCGCCCTGCGGCATCACGATCACGACGGGCGGAATCTCGCGACGTTCGATCAGCGTGTCGGCGGTGGCCTGCAGCCGGCCCTGCGTGACCCAGTCGTTCGCATTGCCGGCGTTGCCGTGCAGCAGGTACATCACCGGGTAGCGCGCGCCTTCCGGGTTGTAGCCGGGCGGCAGGTAGACCGTGTACGACCAGTCGCGCTTCAGCGACGCCGACCGGAACGTGCGCAGCACGACGCTGCTGCCCGGGTTGACCGCGGGCTCCAGGGCGGCCGACGGGGTCGTCGCGGTCTGGACGGCCGGTGGCGGCGGTACGGGCGATACCGGCGGCGCGGCCGGCGTGGCGCGGGCGGTGGCGATGGAGCCGGCGATCAGGGCGAGGGCGAACGGAAGGGCGAGTCGGCGCATGACGAATCGTTTCAGGAGAGGCGCCGGCTATCGTAGCAGCGGCGCATGACGGCGCGGCGCGTCATCGCCGCGAACGGAACGGCAGCCGCGCGACGAGCGGCCCGTAGAGTTTGGCGACGAGATACAGCAGGCCCATCGCGACCACATCGGCAAGCAGGCCGAGCTTCACGTCGAGATAGCCTTCGGTCGCCTGGTAAAGCAGCGAGTCGACCGCGAGCGAGATGCCGGTGCCCGCGACGAAGCACAGCAGCCCCTGCCGGCCGATCGTGCCGATCCACGGCATCGCGTGCGCGACCTTCTTCATCCAGCCGAGGTGGACGAGCTTGGCCGCGAGCCACGCAATCGCGAGGAAGTTCGCGAGCCGCAGCGCGCCGAGGTTCTGCTTGATCGACGGATCGGTCGGGAACGGTTCGATGCGCAGCCGGTAGTACGCGCCGGCCGCGACGATCGCGAGCGCCGCGGCCGTCAGCAGCCAGCCTTGCGGCTTCGGCGCGAGCGTCTGGTAGACGGGCTGGCAGCGCGCGATCACGCCGAGCACGAACAGGAACTGCCACGCGAACGGATTGAAGTCCCACGGCGCGCCTTCGACGGTCGGCAAAAAGCGCGCGACGTGCGGCGCCGCGTACCAGAGCGATCCGCTGAACGCGAGCAGCAGCCACGGCTGCGTGCGCGCGAGCGGCAGCGTGAGCGGGACGAGCAGCGCGAAGAACGCGTACATCGGCAGCACCGACGCGAGATACGGCTGGCGGCGGAACAGCAGGATGTCGCGCAACGCGGCGAGCGGCTTCTGGAGCAGGCCGTCGAGGTCGTTGGTCGGCATGTTCGGGCCGTCGATCGCGAACGCGTTCAGCGCGGCCGTGATCAGCAGCATCAGGCCGGCCGTCACGAGGAACGCGCGGTAGATCTCGAACGCGCGCCGGATGAAGCGCTGGCGCGCGGCGGCCTCGTCGTGGCGCTCGGCCAGCGAGTTGTACGCGATCGCGGTCGCGAAGCCGCCGAGGAACACGAACACCTCGGCCGCGTCGCACAGCGCGTACGCGTGCAGCGTCACGCGCGACAGGATGCTGCCGCCGATGTGGTCGACGACGATGACGAGCAGCACGAGGCCGCGGAAGAAATCGAGCTCGGCGTAGCGGCCGGCCCGGGCCGGTGCGGTCATCGGACCGCCTCCCGGCGCGGGGCGCGTGCGCGGCCGGCACGCGCCGCGCATGAATCGGGGTGAAGCATGACTTCGTGAAAGAAATGACGAACGGATGCGCATTGTGCCACCGATGCGGCGTACACCGGGTTTACGCGGATGGTCGGCCGTCCTGCCGCTGCCGATAAGCCCGGTCAGGCCGTCTGCGCAACAGGGCAGTTGGACGAGCGCAACGGTTTGCGCAGGGTTCATATACCCCGATGGACGGACGGTTTGCGACGTGACACCATTTTGACCTCACGCGGCCGCACACCGCGTCGTCCGCCCTGCGGGCCACACATATAACAGACCAAACATCCGCCGGGCGCTTGACCATGCCCGGCCACCGGCTCCGGAGATCCGTCATGAAGAAGCACGTCATTTTTACCGCCGCGCTGGCCGCTTTCGCCGCGCCGGTCTTCGCCCAGAACAGCGTGACGCTGTACGGTGTGATCGACGAAGGCTTCAATTACACGAACAACGTGAACGTCAATGGGGTCGGAAAAACGAATTACCAGCTCGCGAGCGGCTATGCACAGGGCAGCCGCTGGGGCCTGAGGGGCAGCGAAGATCTCGGCGGCGGGCTGAAGGCGATCTTCACGCTGGAAAACGGCTTCGACGTGAACAACGGCCGGCTCGGCCAGGGCGGCCGCATGTTCGGCCGCCAGGCGTTCGTCGGGCTGAGCGAGTCGCGCTTCGGCACGCTGACCTTCGGCCGCCAGTACGACTCGGTCGTCGACTATCTCGCGCCGCTCACGGCCAACGGCAACTGGGGCGGCACGCTGTTCTCGCACCCGTTCGACAACGACAACACGGACAACTCGTTCCGCGTCAACAACACGGTCAAGTATGCAAGCGCCGACTGGAACGGCCTGACGTTCGGCGGCACGTACAGCTTCAGCAACAGCACCGGCTTCTCGAACAACCGTCAATACAGCCTCGGCGCGCAGTATTCGCTCGCCGGGCTGCAGGTCGCGGCAGCGTACCTGCAGGCGAACAACCCGGGCGTCGGCAGCGCGGGCGCGATCTCGGCGGATGACGCAAACTTCGTCGCCGACCGCCTGCGGATCTTCGGCGGCGGCGTCAACTACACGTTCGGCCCGGCCACGGTCGGCTTCGTCTACACGAAGACGGACGTGAAGAACCCGGTGTCGACCGTCTACCTGCCGACGGCGACGTTCGCCGGCCTCGGGCTGACCGCGACGAAGTTCCAGAACTTCGAGATCAACGGCAAGTACCAGCTCACGCCCGATTTCTATCTCGGCGCGCAGTACGTGTACACGGACGGCAAGTTCGATGCCGCAGCCGGGTCGTTCAAGCCGAAATACCACACTGTCGGGCTGATGGCCGACTACAGCCTGTCGAAGCGCACCGACGTCTACCTGCAGGGCGCATGGCAGAAGGTCGCCGGCGACAAGACCGGCACGGCGGCCGACGGCGGCTATGTCGTCGGGACGGACGGCCCGTCGGCGTCGTCGAACCAGTTCGCGGTGCGCGCCGCGATCCGCCACAAATTCTGATCGGGCGGCGCCGGGGCCGCGTGTTCCGGCGCTGGCTGCGCTCAGTCCGCCCGGGGCGTGGCGCCGAGCGTTTCCGCGAGCCAGTCGACGAAGATCCGCACACGCGGCGCGAGATGCCGGCCGGTCGGAAACACGACCGACACGGGCAGCGGCTCCGCATTCCATTCCGGCAGCACCTCGACCAGCGAGCCGTCGGCCAGCAGCGGCCCGAGGCCGTCGCGCGGTACCTGGATCAGCCCGAGGCCCGCAAGACAGCACGCGAGATACGCCTGCGAGCTGTTGACCGACACGACGCTGCGCATCTTGACCGCGTGCAGCTCGCCCGAATCCATGTCCGCATATTCCCAGTCCAGCTCGCGGCCCGTGCGGCTCGAGAAATAGCCGACCGCGACGTGGTCCGGCAGCTCGTCCGGCGAGCGCGGCGTGCCGTGTCGCGCGAGATACGCGGGTGCCGCGCAGTTGATCTGCGCCAGTTCGCCGATGCGCCGCGCGACGAGCGATGTGTCGGACATCGTGCCGACCCGCACCGCGCAGTCGATGCCGTCGGCGACGAGATCGACGAAGCGGTCGGTCGTGCCGATCACGACGCGCAGGTCGGGGTAGCGCGCGTGGAAACCCGGTAGCGCCGGAATCACCTGGTTCAGCGCGAAGCGCTCGGGCAGGTCGACGCGGATCGCGCCGCGCGGCGTCGTGCCGGCGTCCTCGAACAGCGTTTCCGCATCGTCGAGATCGGCCAGCAAGCGCATGCAGCGTTCGTAATAGGTTGCGCCCTCGGCCGTCAGCGCGACGCGCCGCGTCGTGCGCTGCAGCAGGCGGGTCTTCAGGTGCTTTTCCAGATACTGGACGGCATTGCTGACCGTCGGGCGCGGCAGTTGCAGCTGCTCGGCCGCTTTCGTGAAGCTGCCGAGATGGGCGACGCGCGCGAAGATGCGCATTGCTTGCAGATGATCCATGCGGGGCGAGTGCGTGGGTGGAGGGGAGCAGGCTCCATTGTTAATCAGCGTCGAATGGTTTGGTTGAGTGTTTCGCGTTTATCGTGCGTCGCGATGCGTCCAGAATCCGGCCTGTTCATTGATCACTCGAGGAAACGGACATGGATATGCGTGAACTGGGCCGGACGGGCCCGCGGGTGTCGGCGCTCGCGCTCGGCTGCATGGGGATGTCGGACTTCTACGGGCCGGCCGACCGCGACGAAAGCATCGCGACCCTGCACGCGGCCCTCGACCACGGCATCACGATGCTCGACACCGGCGATTTCTACGGCATGGGCGACAACGAGATGCTGATCCGCGATGCGCTGCGCGGCCGGGCACGCGACCAGGTGCTGATCAGCGTGAAATTCGGCGCGCTGCGCGATCCGGCCGGCGGGTTTGCCGGCTACGACGCGCGGCCGGTGGCGATCCGCAACTTCGTCGCGTACTCGCTGAAGCGGCTCGGGACCGACTACATCGACATCTACCGGCCGGCGCGCGTCGATCCGGCGGTGCCGATCGAGGAGACGATCGGCGCGATCGCCGATCTCGTGCAGGCCGGGTACGTGCGCCATATCGGCCTGTCGGAAGCCGGCGTCGACACGATCCGCCGCGCGGCGGCCGTCGCGCCGATCGCCGACCTGCAAATCGAGTATTCGCTGCTGTCGCGTGGTATCGAGGCCGGGATCCTGCCCGCGTGCCGCGAACTCGGGATCGGCGTGACGGCCTACGGCGTGCTGTCGCGCGGGCTGCTCGGCGGACGCTGGAGCACGGCGCGGGAAGGTGAGCGTGATTTTCGCGCCGCGAGCCCGCGCTTCCAGGGCGAGAACCTCGCGCACAACCTCGCGCTCGTCGACGCGCTGCGCGCCATCGCCGACGAGAAGGGCAGCAATCCGGCGCAGGTCGCGATCGCGTGGGTACTGTCGCGCGGCGACGATATCGTGCCGCTGATCGGCGCGCGCAAGCGCACGCAGCTTCAGGATGCGTTTCAGGCCTCAGAGATGCAACTAACGGTCAATGACAGCGCGCGCATTGAAGCGGCGGTTCCCGCCGGGGCGGCTGCCGGTGAGCGTTATCCGACCGCACAGATGGCGCACCTCGACAGCGAGCAGGGGCGGGGGGCATCTCACGGGGACTGATCGGCCCGGGTCGGCACGGGTTGCGGAACAGGCCCCGTATTCGGCTCGAATCCGGGGGCCGGGGCCGGGTTCGGCAACCCGGATGGCGGCGCATGGCCGGTACCGCCTGCCTTGACGCCGGCGGTGCGTTTCACGACGGCCGGCGGTGCGACAGCCCATCGGCACCATCGCGCCGCCGCTCCGTCCGGCAAGCCCTAGCCAGCCTCAGGCAAAGCCAGATGGCGGGTGGCGCGATCGGGGTTCACCATCGGCGCCGTACTCAACCGGACGGAATGCCTTTCATGCACATTCATACGCTGACGATCATCGCGGGGGTTTTCCTGCTGGCCGGCGCGGTCAAGGGAATGATCGGGCTCGGCCTGCCGACGATCGCGATGGGGCTGCTGACGCTCGCGATGCCACCGTCGGCCGCGGCGAGCCTGCTGCTCGTGCCGTCGTTCATCACCAATGTGTGGCAGTTGTGGCTCGGCCCGTCGTTCGGGCCGCTGCTGCGCCGGCTGTGGCCGTTGCTCGCCGGCCTGACGATCGGCACGCTGACGGGCGGGCTGCCCGCGCTCGCGGCCGGCACCACGTGGACGCATGCGGCACTCGGCGTCGTGCTGATCCTCTACGGGCTGTGGGGGCTGGCCGCCGCGCGGCTGCCGGCGCCGGGCCGCCACGAAAAATGGCTGTCGGCCGTGGTCGGCTACCTGACGGGTGTCGTGACGGCTGCGACCGGCGTATTCGTCGTGCCGGCCGTGCCGTACCTGCAGGCGCTGCGGCTGTCGAAGGACGACCTGATCCAGGCGCTCGGGCTGTCGTTCACCGCATCGACGATCGTGCTCGGCCTGCAATTGCGAGTGACGGGCGCGCTGGAGACGGTCGATCTCGGCGTGTCGGCGCTCGCGCTCGTGCCGGCGCTGGCAGGCATGGCCGGCGGGCAATATGCGCGGCGCGTGATGAGCGAGAAGGCGTTCAAGCGCTGCTTCTTCGTCGGGCTGATCGCGCTGGGCGGGTATATGGCGGCGTCGGGGTGGCTGTGAGCGGGCATCGCCGACGAGCGTGATGCCCACCGGTCGTGACGATCCCGAAGCCGGTTCGACAGCAACCGGCTTCGGGAGCATGCACGGAACGAGGGTCACACCGCTCAGGCCGGGTCGGCGTACTTCAGCGTCCACCCGAACGTGCGGGTCGCGCCCGCGCCGAGTGCAAACGGCTTCGTCGTGCACGCGAAGTTCGAATGCAACTGGCCGATCGGCGTCGTCGACAGCGGATTCGTCGTGCCGTTCGCCGTGTCGAAGGCGGACAGCGCGCAGGTGTCGAACCCGGACGCCGCATAGCCGGTCGCGGCGCTGTTCGCATACGCGACCGACACACCGTCGCCGTTGGCCTGCGTCGACGCGAAATCCGCGAACGACGTGAAGTCCGTCTCGACCGACAGGTTGCCGGTGAGCGTGCCCGTACTCAGCGTATCGCTGCGTGCGACCGAGCCGTGCGCGAACGTCAGCACCGTATGCACCTGCAGGTCGAGATCCGTCGTGTACGCCGCGTTCTTCGACGCGAGCCGGAACTTCGCGGTATCGAACGACACGATCACCTGCCCGTTGCCTTGCTGGACGTTCAGGTTCTTGTAGTACGTGACGGGCATGTAGGTCTTCCCGTTGTACGACACTTGAGGCACCAGCAGCGCGTAGCCGAGATCGGTCGTGCCGTAGATCAGCTTGTCGGAGAACGGCACCGGATAGTACGGCGTGTACGAGTTGTAGTCGGGCGCCTGGCTGAGGTTCAGGTTGATCACGCGCCGGCCGTCGCGCACGGTGACGAGCGCCGCACTGTACGGATGCGCGGTGTCGCCGGGCTGGTTGTACCAGGTGAGCGTGTAGCGCGGCAGCGCATCGAGCCACGCGTTGTAGTCCGCATCGGCCATCGGCGCCTGGCCGCCGAAGCCGAGCTTGTTCCACCACGCGTTCACGTACAGGTACTGGTGCAGCAGGCTGAAGTTCTCGCCCATCACGCGCGGCTTGCCGCGATACGCGTCCGTGCCGCGGCCCTTGACCCACATGTTCACCGACGGCGTCGGCAGCGACGGGTCGTACCAGTATGTGTCGAACCGACGCGCGGCCTGGTAGATGAACGCATACGCGACCTGCTTCTCCTGGTCGGTCAGCACGCCGGCGTTGGCCGCGGCCGTCAGCACTTCCATGAACGCCGAATCGCCGTACGGGCCGATCGAGCGGCCGTAGTTGAAGCCCTGGCCGTTCGCGTTCAGCTGCGGCAGGATCAGGTCGACCGACTTGCGCAGATAGCCCTTCAGTTCGGGCGTGAGATTCGCTTCGTTGCCCATCTCGAACGTGCGCTCGGTCACTTCGCCGATCAGCAGCGTGCTGTAGCGGTCGAAGCGTGCCTGGTCGTAGTAGGTCGTGTGGGTGTTCGACGCTTCGTCCGAGAACCCGCCCGACGAATCGTTGCGGATATGGTTCGTGAGCGTGTACAGCAGCGCGTCGCGCGCGCCCATCGTCGCGACCGACGGATCGGTCTTCGATGCAAACGACGGGCTGCTCCAGCCGAGCTTCTGGCGCAGCCCGGCAATTCCGTAGGACACCGCATAGTAATTCTGCGCGGTGTTGAGCGACGCGATGTCGATTGGCGTACCGGCCGCGGGGCACGTATCGGTCTTGCCGCTCGCATCGGGGCCGAACATGTCGCAGAAGGTGAGCCGCTGCTGCAGCGTCGCGAGCATCGCGTCGCTGAAGACTTCGTTGAGCATCCCGTGCGCCTTCAGGTTGTTCAGCGCGACGAGGTAGTAGTACTCGCCCCAGGACGTATTCGCATACGTGTAGTTGCTGCCCGACTGCGCCATCATCGCGGTCGTGATCGTCTGGTAGGTCGCGAGGTAGCTTGCGTATTGCGGATCGTTCTTCGACTTCATGTCGATCAGGATGTACGACAGGCCGAGCGCGAGCTTGCCCGGCAGGAATTTGTCGCCGGTGTTGGTGTCGAGCACGTGGACCGGCGTGCCGTCGCCGAGATCCATCACGACCTGCGTGAAGTCGGGCGATTTCCGGATCAGGTCGAACAACGCGCGCATCTGGCCCATCATCGTGACCGGAATGTTCGTGCCGGCCGGCACGCTGGTGTCGGGCGCGCCGTAGACGAGCGCCTGCAACGAGTTGGACGCGAGCGACGGTGTCGTGGACGGGGGCGGCGAAGATGATGACGGCGTATCGGTCACGTCGTTGCCGCCGCACGCGCTGACGAACAGGACGGAAAGGGCGCTGAACGCGGCGCCGAGCGCGAATCTGCTGCGCGGATGCATTGTGTCTCCAGTTTTGAATAGTGATGAAGGACGGGCGGCGGTGGCCGTTGCCGCGCTCGATGCCCGTACCTTGCCTCCGTCTTGCAACCCTGATCCCTGAAGACGGACGGCCTGAATCACTACTCGAGCGGGCAAGCGTTCTCCCTGCACGGGCCGTGACCGGCGTCGCGCGGATACATTGGAAAACGTTTTCCAAATTTAGGCAGCGATCGACATGATGTCAATGAACTTTCACGCCGGAAGCGCCGGGAAAAACCCGGATAGTGGGAAGGCGGGAGGGGCAGGCGGGATAGGAATGTCGCACCCGTTACCGGGATTTCTTCCGGTTGAGAGGCGGTGCAGCGTGGAGTGTCGGTGCGGAAGCGGCGAGCAGAACGGCTATCCGGCGACGCCAGCTCACCGGATTTTGCGAGAAAACGTTATCCATAAGGATCGAAGTGAGTCGGGCCGCGCATCGCGGCTTCGACCACGAACGGCGCGCGTCACTGCGACGTGGTTTCGCCGGACAGAAACGCGACGAACTCCCGCGTGTACTTCGGCAGCGCGTCGAACGACCGCGCGCACAGCTTCAGCCGACGATGGCTCCACGAATCGGACAGCTCGACGAGCCGCACGTCCATCGTCTGCATCGCGCGCTCGGCCGCGTGGCGCGACACGATGCCGATGCCCACGCCGCTGGCGATCATGCGGCAGATCGCATCGAAGCTCTTCAGTTGCACGCGATAGCGGATCCGCTTGCCGAGCGCGCGCGCCTGGTCGGCGAGATGCACCTGCAGTGCGCTGCCGTCGGTGAGGCCGATGAAGTCGGCATCGGCGATCGCGTCGAACGCGACGTTGTCTTGTGCCGCGAGCGCATGGGTGGCCGGCACGACGACGATCAGCCAGTCCTCGCGGAACGGTTTCTGTTCGAGCCCGCCGAGCCCGACCGAATCGGCGACGATGCCGACGTCGGCCGTCTTGTTGCGGATCGCATGCACGATCTCCTGGCTCGAGCGCTCCTCGACGCTGATCGACAGCTTCGGATGATGCGGCAGGTAGTCGGCCAGCGCGTCGGGCAGGTATTCGCTCAGCGACGCCGTGTTGCACAGCAGCCGGATATGCCCGCGCAGCCCCTGGCCGTATTGCTGCAGTTCGCCGCGCATGTGGTCGATCTGCTGCAGCACGGTGCGCGCGTGGTGTTCGAGCGCGCGGCCGGCGTCGGTTGCCTGCGCGCCCGACTTGGTCCGGTGCAGCAGCGGCACGCCGAGCTCGTCCTCCATGCCGCGGATGCGCTCGCTCGCGGCCTGCAGCGTGATGTGGGTCCGCTCGGCGCCGCTCGTGATCGTGCCGGCGTCGCAGATGTTCAGGAAGAGCCGCAGGTCGGTCAGGTCAAAACGCATGATGGGTGGGGCGATCATGTTGGAATGGCCGATAAGTTAGCAGGGAATCGCAGCCGCGGTCTCAGGCGCAGCCTGAGGCCGGATTCGCCGGTTCCGCATTTTCGGGGCGCGATCGATGGCGGATCATGACCGCACATCAACCGGGGAGCCTGTCATGCAGATCGATCCGTCGTGGGCCGTGTCGTTCAAGATCGCGATGCACGTGCTGTTCCTGTGCATCGGCATCGCGTGGGCCTGTTCCGAACTCGCCACGTGGTTGCGTTGAACACCGCTTCGCGTCTATTGAAACAAATCTGTCATAGATTCTCGAAACGAAAATTCTTCCGCTTTTCCGCAAAAAGACCATCAAGTTTTTCTGGATCGGGCCGTATTACCGGTAACGAATGCCGGCCGGCATCCGGTTCGTGATTGTTTGTCATCATTGTTTGCATCCGGTTACACGTCGGCCGTTCCGTTTTTGAGATGCTTGAAAGATTGTCAAACCGGAGTCGGATCGTCCATGAAAACGCGCGAGATTCATCGTCACGCGGCGTGGCTGCCGGGCCTGGCCGCCGTGCTCGTCATGGCCGGTTGTGCAAGCACGCAGTCCGTCCCGCCAAGCGACACGCAGGCGGGACAGTCGTCGCCGTCGAGCGCGCCCGTCGCTGCGCCGTCGGCCGCCAGCCCGCCACCGGCGCCGATTCTGGTCGCGCAGAAGTACGTCGTGAAGCGCGGCGACACGTTGACGGGCATCGCGTCCGCGAACGATTGCAGCATCGCCGACCTGCGCACCTGGAACAAGCTGGGTGCGAACGGCAGGCTGCGGATGGGGCAGGTGCTGCGCATCGTCAAGCAGCAGCCGTTGCCGCCGGCGGGCACGGCCGGCACGCAGGTGGCCGCATCGTCGGCCGCGAGTAACGGCGCAGGGGGCAACCCTGCAACGACGCAGACCGCCGCAGCGACGGCGAGCGACCGTCAGGTCGTCAAGGAAACGAAGCGGCATGCGGGCGGTGTCGCGCTCAGGTGGCCCGCGAACGGCAGGATCGTCGACGGGTTCCGGCCGGGGCAGAACCGCGGCATCCAGATTGCCGGCCGGCCCGGCGACCCGGTCCGCGCCGCGGCCGACGGCCGCGTGATGTATGCAGGCACCGGCCTGAACGATTACGGCAGCCTGATCATCGTCCAGCACAATGCGGATTTCCTGACCGCTTATGCGCACAACCGCAAGCTGCTCGTGAAGACGGGCGACATCGTGCGTCAGGGCGACGAGATTGCCGAAATGGGCGACCTCGACAACTCGCGTGTCGCGCTGCTGTTCGAAGTGCGGCGCGACGGCAAGCCGGTCAATCCGATGCCGTACCTGCCTTCGTCACAAGGGTGACGCCGGGCCGTTGCGCTGGAACGTGGCGGCGGTCGCTGCTACGCTAGGGCCTGTTCATGCGCGTCCCGCGCTTCGCGGGGCCGACGGTCGTCTTTCGGGGATGTGCGGCGGATGCCGCCGCGGGCCGGCCGTCGGCGTGAACGGGCGCGCGTCGTCGATGCGTGCCCGCGTTGCTCCGTGCCACCGTTTCCGATAGAACACACCACATTCATGGAACACTCTCCGACACGCCGCTCGCTGTTGCTTGCCGCCGTTGCCGCGCCGTTCGTCGCCGCGTGCAGCTCCGCGCCGGTCGCCGACCAGGGGCGCGCCCATGCCGCCCAGGCCGAATTGACCGCGCTCGAGAAGGCCTCGAACGGCCGGCTCGGCGTCGCCGCGCTCGATACGTCGAACGGCGTGCGCATCGCCCACCATGCGCGCGAGCGCTTCCCGCTGTGTGGCACGTACGCGGTCGTCGCGGCCGCCGCGATGCTCGCGCGCGGCTCGCTCGACGCGTCGCTGCTGCCGCGCCGCATCCTGTATCGCCGCTATGAAGTCGTGTCGGGCTCGCCGATTACGGAAAGCCACGTCGACACGGGCATGACGATCGAGCAGCTTTGCGTGGCGATGCTGCAGTCGGGCGACAAGGGCGCCGGCAACCTGCTGATGGGCGTGCTCGGCGGCCCGCAGGCCGTCACGTCGTTCGCGCGCGCGAGCGGCGACACGTCGTTCCGCCTCGATCACTGGGAGCCCGAACTGAACAACGCGGCGCCCGGCGACGAACGCGACACGTCGACACCGGTCGAGATGGTCGACACGCTGCAGCGGCTGCTGCTCGGCACCACGCTGCACGAGCCGCAGCGCACGCAGCTGACCGAATGGATGGTCGGTGGCGCGCGCGGCGCGACCGGCATCGCGGCGGGCGTACCGCCCGGCTGGCGCGTCGCGGACAAGGCCGGCACCGGCGGATACGGCACGACGACCGACGTCGCGGTGCTGTGGCCGCCGTCGCGTGCGCCGATCGTGATGGCCGTGTCGTTCACGCAGCCGCAGGCCGCCGCTGCGGCCCGCGCGGACGTCGTCGCGTCGGCGGCGCGCATCGTGGCGGGCGCGCTCACCGCGACGGCCTGAGCGTCCCGCGTCTCGCGCAAAACCGGCGTTTGGCTTATCGTGTCGGACAGCGCGCGCCGGGGTCGGCGCGCGGTCCTTCCGCGCCGTTTTTCCGTTTGCCTTCTTCATGCGCCGACTTCCGCCCCTGCACGCGCTGCAGATCTTCTCGACGGTGGCTCGCCACCGCAGCTTCACGCGCGCGGCCGAGCAGCTGTGCATCACGCAGGGCGCGGTGAGCCGGCAGATCCAGACGCTCGAGGCGCATTACGGTTTTCCGTTGTTCAAGCGGCATGCGAAGGGCCTCACGCTGACGGCGGAAGGCGAGCAGTTGCTGCCGGTCGTCAACGAGAGTTTCGCGCGGATCGACGATATTTCGATGAAGCTCACGCGGCAGCGCACCGATCTCGCGCTGAAGGTGCCGACCTGCGTGATGCGCTGGATGCTGCCGCGCATCATGCGCTTCCAGGGCGAGCATCCCGATCTTCATGTGCAGATCACGACGGCGTGGCAGCACGTCGTCGATTTCTCGACCGAGCCGTTCGACGCGGCGATCGTCTACGGCACGTCGCCGGGCCCCGGCGTGTTCGCGCTGCCGCTGTTCGACGAGCGGCTGACGCCCGTCTGCGCGCCCGAATTGCGGCAGACGTCGCCGCTCGACGCGGTCGGCGATCTTGCGCGTCATACGTTGCTGCATCCGACCCGCGACCATCGCGACTGGCGCGCCTGGCTCGATCATGCGGGCGAGCGCAGCGTCGATCCCGCGCGCGGGCCGACGTTCGACACGCTCGATCTCGCGACGAACGCGGCGATGCAGGGCTTTGGCGTCGCGATCGGCGACGTGACGCTCGTCGATGACGACGTCAGCGCGCGTCGGCTCGAACGGCCGTTCGACATCGTGCTCGAGACGGGCGCACGCTACTTCTTCGTCTATCCCGAGAACATCGGCAACCAGCAGAAGATCCGCGCGTTCAGCGACTGGATCGCGCGCCATCGCGATTGACCGGCGAAGCGCGCACGTGCGCGAACCGGCGCGCGGCACCCGTTGGATGCCTCGCCGGCGGACGGCTTTACTGGTACGTCACGACGGCGATCATCGGCGCCTGATTGTTGCCCGGACGGTTCGGTAAAACGATTGCGCGCGAGGCCTGAGTAAAGGTCGTGGTCTTGATGGCCTGCTGGCTCGCCGCGTCGACGAACGCGATCTGGCCGGTTGCCGGGCGCGGGCAGTCAGGCAGCACGTGCCCGCGGGCGAGGTCAGCGGTATCGAGCGCGAACGAGCAGGGCGGCTCGACGATCATGCCGGAGAAATGGATGATGCCGGACGCGCCGGCGGCAAAGGATGAGGAAGTGGCCAGAAGCGAGGCAGCCAGGGCGAACGAGGCGGCGATATGGCGATGCTTCATGACAGGCTCCAGAGAGGAAGCGCGTCGCAGCGGGGCCGCTCGGGTGGCAGTCCGTCAACGCTGCGATGCTGAGTGCGTAAACGGCAAATCCATCGAAACTCTTGAGTGGAAAATTTACAAATTCGGGATATGCGCAAACGATTCCGTATTGCTGAATTCAATCTATGCCTGATTTGTGAGATATCAAATCAGGGTAATGCCGATGGTGTATGCCCAACCGGAGCGCGGATGTCCGATGCGGGTCGTCATGACAGGTCGTTGCGAAGTCAACGAGTTTACGGATCGTGGAAGCGGTGCGCGGGTGAATGTCGGCGCACCAAAAGAAAACGGCCGCTCGTGTCGAGCGGCCGTTTTGCGTTGGAGCCGAAGGGGCGCCGTTCAGTTCATGCGCTTGCGTATTGCGCCGACGATCACGAGCAGCACGATCGCGCCGACGATCGACGCGATCCAGCCCGCGCCCTGGCCCGGCGCGTACCAGCCGGCGGCGCGGCCGACGTAGCCGGCGAACAGCGAGCCGACGATGCCGAGTACGGTCGTCATCAGGATGCCCATCTTGTCGTCGCCGGGCTTGAGCGCGCGGGCGAGGAGGCCGACGATGAGCCCGACGACCAGGGTTTCGATGAAGTGCAGCATGAACGCCTCCCTATTGCGGTTGAGCTGTTGACGAAACGGTGTTGACCCGTACGGCGCACAAGGGTTCCATGCGGCGGCAGAGGCACGGGGCGGGGCGCGCCGAGTATCGCACGCAGGCGCGTCGCGCAGATGTCACGCCGCCGGCGCGCCCGCCACCGGGTCGAGACGACGGTAGCCTTCGGTCGCGTGCAGCAGCGTGCGCGTGTAGTCGCGCGCCACCTGCCCGGCGCGCACGTCCTTGATCCGGAGCTGCTCGACGATCTCGCCATGCTGCATCACCGCGATGCGCTGGCACAGAAAGCCGATCACCGCGAGGTTGTGGCTGACGAGGATCATCGTCAGGTTGCGTTCGCGATGCAGGCGGCGCAGCAGGTTGAGGATCTCGGCCTGCACCGACACGTCGAGCGCGGACGTCGGCTCGTCGAGCAGCAGCACGCGCGGTTCGACGATCAGCGCGCGCGCGATCGCGACGCGCTGGCGCTGGCCGCCCGACAGCTGGTGCGGATAGCGGAACCGGAACGCGGGGCCGAGGCCGACTTCGGACAGTGCGCGGGCGATGCGCGCATCGGTGTCGCCGATGCCATGGATCGACAGCGGCTCGCGCAGCGTCTGGTCGACCGTGAAGCGTGGATGCAGCGACGCGTAGGGATCCTGGAACACCATCTGCACGTGACGGCGGAACGCCCGATCGGGCTTGCCGCCCACCGGCCGGCCGTCGATCGACAGGCTGCCGGACGCGAGCGGCACGAGCCCCGTCAGCGCACGCAGCAGCGTCGACTTGCCGGAGCCCGATTCGCCGACGAGCCCGAACACCTCGCCGTTGCGCACCGCGAAGCTCGCGTCGCGCACGGCGTCGACGTGACCGGTGCGGGTCGGGAAACGGATCGATGCGTGATCGACGTCGATCATCGTGCGGCCTCCTGTCGATCGGCGGGCGTGCCGGCGTGCGACGCGGGATCGAGCCACGCCGGATCGCGCCGCAGCACGGGCAGTTCGTCCGGCGGGTTCGCGAGCGGCGGGTTCGCGGCGAGCAGCCCGCGGGTATACGGATGGGATGCGTTGCGCAGGTCGCGCGCGGCGCAGGTTTCGACCACGCGGCCGGCGTACATCACCGCGACGCGATCGCAGAACGACATCACGAGCGGCAGGTCGTGGCTGATGAACATCAGGCCCGTGTTGTGCCGCGCGATCATCGCGTCGAGCACCGCGAGCACCTGCATCGACACGGCGACGTCGAGTGCGGAGGTCGGCTCGTCGGCGATCAGCAGGCGCGGGCCGGTCGACACCATCATCGCGATCATCACGCGCTGGCCCATGCCGCCCGACAGCTCGTGCGGATACGCATCGGCCACGCGCGCCGGGTCGCGGATCTGCACGGCCGACAGCGCATCAATGATCCGTTCGCGCAGCGCGCGGCCGCGCAGGCCCCGTTCGCGCAGCCGGAACGCTTCGCCCATCTGCTTCGCGACCGTCATCACCGGGTTCAGCGAATATTTCGGGTCCTGCAGGATCATGCCCATCTGGCTGCCGCACAGCCGCCGGCGCTCGCCCGGCGACATCGCGAGCAGGTCGTGGCCCGCGAAGCGCATCGTGCGTGCCGACCAGCGCGCGGCGTCGGGCAGCAGGCCGAGCAGCGCGCGGCCCGTCAGCGATTTGCCTGAGCCCGATTCGCCGACGATGCCGAGCCGCTCGCCGGGGGCGAGGGTCAGCGACAGGTCGCGCACGGCATCGGTGACGGTGCCGTCGTGCCCGCGAAAGCCGATTCTCAGGCCGTCGATTTCGCAGAGCGGCGCGGGCGAGGGGGCGGAATTCAGTGGCATGTCACGCTCCATGACGCGGATCGAAGACGTCGCGCAGCCCGTCGCCGAGCAGGTTGAACGCGAGGCTCACGAGCAGGATCGCGCAGCCGGGCAGCGTGGCGACCCACCACGCGTCGAGCAGCACGTTGCGGCCCGACGCGACCATGAAGCCCCACTCGGGGCTCGGCGGTTGCGCGCCGAGGCCGAGGAAGCCGAGGCCCGCGACGGTCAGGATGATGCCGGCCATGTCGAGCGTCGCGCGCACGATCACCGACGACATGCACATCGGCACGATGTAGCGCAGCAGGATGCGCGGGCCGGACGCGCCCTGCAGCCGCGCGGCGTGGATGTAGTCGGCCTGGGCGATGCGGATCGTCTCGGCGCGCGCGAGCCGCGCATACGCGGGCCACGCGGTGATCGAGATCGCGACGACCGCATTGATCACGCCGGGCCCGAGCGCGGCCGCGAACGCAAGCGCAAGGACGATCTTCGGGAACGCGAGTGCGACGTCGGTGATACGCATCAGCGCGCTGTCGACGAAGCCGCCGCAATAGCCGGCCGTCGTGCCGATGAGCAGGCCGATCGGCACGACGATCACGACGACGAGCAGCGCGATGCCGAGCGTGAGGCGCGAACCGGCGATCAGTCGCGAGAGGATGTCGCGGCCGAGCTGGTCGGTGCCGAACCAGTGCGACGGCGAGCCGGGCGGCAGCAGGCGGTCGGACAGCACCTGGCGCAGCGGATCGTGCGGCATGATCAGCGGGCTGACGATCGCGACGACGATCAGCGCGACGAGGATCGCGAGCCCGAACAGGTTGAGCGGGTTGGTGGCGAACCGGCGCCAGCGTCGGTACGCGAGGCCGAGCGCGGCCTGCGAGCGCGACGCGGGCGCGTCGGACAGCAGCCATGCGCGCAGCGTGAGTCGCTCGGCGTTCATGATTGGAAGACCTTCGGCATGGGCGATGAAAGAAGCGGGGGGGAGGCGGTCATGTCGTGGCGGCCCTCAGCGCGCACGCGGATCGAACACGCGGTACAGCGCGTCGGTCAGCAGGTTGACGGTGATGAACATCGCGCCGATCACGAGCGTCGCGCCGAGCACCGCGTTCATGTCGGCGTTCAGCAGCGCGCCGGTCAGGTACGAGCCGAGCCCCGGCCATGCGAACACGATCTCGGTCAGCACCGAGCCTTCGAGCAGGTTGCTGTACGTGAGCGCGATCACGGTGAGCAGCGGCACCATGATGTTGCCGAACGCGTGCCGCCAGATTACGCGTCGTTCCGACAACCCCTTCGCGCGCGCGGTGACGATGTATTCCTGGCTCAGCTGGTCGAGCATGAACGAGCGCGTCATGCGGCTCAGGTAGGCGACGGAGTAGTAGCCGAGGATCGCAGCCGGCAGCGCGATGTGCGACACCGCGTTGCGGAACACGTCCCACTCGCCCGCGAGCGCCGCGTCGATCAGCAGGCTGCCGGTGCGCGTGTCGACCATCCCGTCGTACACGGGATCGAGCCGGCCGGGCCCGCCGACCCAGTGCAGCCGCGCGTAGAACAGCAGCAGCCCCATCAGCCCGAGCCAGAACAGCGGCACCGAATTGCCGATCAGCCCGACGAAGCGCGCGATGTGGTCGATCGGCCGGTTGTGCTTCACGGCGGCCGCGACGCCGAGCGGCACGCCGATCGCGATGCCGATCAGCGTTGCGATCGTCGCCAGCTCGAGCGTGGCCGGGAACACGCGCTTGATGTCGTCGAGCACCGGGTTCGCGGTCAGCAGCGACATGCCGAGATTGCCGTGCAGCACGTCGCGCGCATAGATCAGGAATTGCGTGACGAGCGGCTTGTCGAGCCCGAGCGCGATGCGTTCGGCCGCGTACGCCTCGGCCGACGCGCGATCGCCGAGGATCGCGAGCACGGGATCGATCGGCACCTTGCGGCCGATCACGAACGTCAGCGCGAGCAGCCCCGCGAACGTGACGGCGAGCGTGAGTGCCCAGCGCAGCACGCGCAGGACCCAGCGCACGGCCGGGCGCCGCGCGGGCAGCGTGCGCAGTGCTTCGAGGGAGGAGACGGGAGTCGACATGCGGCGAATCTTATTGCTTCTTCAGGTTGCGGTACGACACGAGATCGTTGATCGGCCCGACTTCGAGCCCGCTCACGCCGGGCCGCGTCGCGACCTGCGCGACTTTCTCGAACATGATCACGAACGGCGAGCGCGCGAGCATTTCCTTCTGCATCGCCTGATACCGTTGCGCGCGTTTCGCGGCGGTCGGTTCGGCGAGCGCGGTGTCGGTTTCCTTCGTCAGTTGCGGGATGTCCCAGCTGTTGCGCCAGGCCAGCATTTTATAGCTCGACTTGTCGGAATTGTCGGGGTTCCACGCAAAACCCTGCGCGTTGCTGTGCGGATCGATGTAGTCGGCCGACCATTCGCCGATGTAGATGTCGTGCTGGCGCGCGCGGTATTTCGCGAGCGTCTGCTTGTTGTCGCCGGGGATCAGCTGCACCTTGATGCCCGCCTGCGCGAAGTTCGCCTGCACGGCCTGCGCGATCTCGGTGTACGGATAGTCGTTACGCACGTCCATCGTCACCGAAAAGCCGTTCGGCACGCCGGCCTTCGCGAGCAGCGCCTTCGCCTTCGCGATGTCGAGCTTGTACGGGTTCGCGTTCAGCGTGCCGAGGAAGCCTTCGGGCAGGAAGGTCTGGTGCACCTTGTAGGTCGTCTTCACCACGTTGCCCTGGATGCCCGCATAGTCGACGAGCCACTTCAGCGCTTCCTGCACGTCGGGTTTCGCGAGCGTCGGGCTCTTCGTGTTCAGGCCGAGATACAGCAGCGTCGCCTGCGGCGAGGCCGACACCTTCGCCTTGCCGGACTTCACGACCGACGCGAGATCGTCGGGGCTCAGGTCGCGCGCCGCGTCGACATCGCCGTTTTCCAGCAGCAGGCGCTGGCTCGCGGCTTCGGGCACGTGGCGCAGCACGATCCGCTTCATCGCGAGCGGCAGCCGGTAGCCGTCGAAGCGCTGCAGCACGAGGCTGTCGCCGGCCGTCCACTTGACCAGCTTGTATGCGCCGGAGCCGGCCTCGTTGGTCTTCAGCCATGCGTTGCCGAAGTCGTTGCCTTGCTGATGCGACAGCAGCAGCTTCTTGTCGAGCACCGACGCGGGCCAGGAGCCGAGCACGTTCAATACGAAGGTCGGCGCGTACTTCTGGTCGGTCGTGACCGACACCGTCAGGTCGTCGAGCTTCTTCACGTTGGCGACGACGTTCGCCTTCGTGAGCCCGATCCCGGTGAGCACGGCGGCCGGGCCCTTGTCGAGCAGCACCGCGCGCTGGATCGACCAGGCGACGTCGTCGGCGCTCAGCGGGTTGCCCGAGTGGAACTTCAGGCCGGGGCGCAGCTTGAACGTGTAGGTCAGCCCGTCAGTGCTCACCGTCCACGATTGAGCGACGTCGCCGTTGAATTTCGACGGATCGCGCAGGTCGACGCGCACGAGCCGGTCGTACGTGTTCGCGACGTATTCCTCCGGCACCAGCTCGTAGATCTCGCCCGGATCCAGCGTCGTGAATTCGTCGAGCAGCGTGGCCATCACGAACATGTCCTTCGGCGTTTCCGCGCGTGCAGCGGAAAGCGGAACGGCGGCGAGAACGGACGCGGCGGCCAGCGCCGCGACGAGCCGGGATGTCAGGAAATTCATGAGCGCTCCATCGGTTGTCGAACGTGAACGGGAAGGGGGACGTGCATCACATCAGGTGCCACGGGCCGCTGTCGGCGTTGTCGATCTGCGGCAGTGCGCGCGAGCCCGGCAATTCGTAGTGCCACCACTCGCTGTCGATGTGCGCGAAGCCGGCCGCGTGCATGACGCCGAGCAGCAGCAGGCGGTTGCGCTGCACGGTTTCGGGCAGCCCCGCGTGGAAGTGGCCCGATGCGGCGACCATCTCGTCGAAGCCGGTGCCCATGTCGAGCGGCTCGCCGTCCGTGCCGACGAGCGTCAGGTCGAGCGCGGTGCCGCGGCTGTGATTCGAGCCGCGGCCGAGGTCGGCGATGAAGTTCGGATCGGGCAGGCAGTCCCACAGCACCTGCTGCGCCTGCGGCGGCCGGTACGCGTCGTAGATCCGCAGCGTGAAGCCGGCTTGTGCCGCGATGTCCACCGCGCGGCGCAGTGCGGCTTCGGCCGGCTCCAGCAACAGGCAGTGCGCTGCGCGGTAGATCGGCTTGCCGGTCAGGTTGCGATCGGTCGCGTAGACCAGATCGATGTCGACGCGATGCGTGGCGGGCGTGATTTCAACGAGGCGGTGCGTGTTCATCGGCGGTTCGGAAGGCCCTCGCATTCAGGATTCGAATTGATCGAACGTGTGCTGCAGTTCGCGGTTGCGCGCGACGCGCCGGTCGATCGCGGGGCCGAGGCGGTCGACCACAGCCGTGATCAGCAGGTTGAACAGGCAGGTGAGCGGCGCGAGCGAATCCCAGAACTGGCCGACGTCGGTCTTTACCTGAAGCAGGTCGGCCGGCCAGTCGCGCGCCCACGGGCACGAGAGATCGGTGACCAGCGCGAACGGCTGCCCGCGCTCGGCGGCCGCCTGGCAATAGCGGCGCGCGCTGCGCGAATACGCGCGCGTGTCGGTGACGATGCAGTACGGCCGCTCGAATTCGGAGTTCAGCGAATCGACGTACGAGCCCGACTGGCCGTCCGAATAGAACACGCGCGGGCGCAGGTATTCGAGGTAGCTGCTGAACGCGTTGCTGATCCCGCGCGTCGACTGGATGCCGAGGATGAACACGGCGTCCGCATGCGCGATCCGGTCGGCCACCTGCGCGAACACCGGGCCTTCGGCGAGCCGGTACACGTGACGGATTGCATCGAGCTCGCGCTCGAGCGACGACGGGAGCGGGCCTTCATTGCCGTTGCCATGGGGTTCGGCCGGCTGCGTGCCCGCGACGCGGCGGTATTCGTCGAGCCGGTCGGTGATCATCCAGGGGCGGTCGCCGCCGCCGCGCAGCTCGCGCTTCAGGTCGTCGAGATTGCGATAGCCGACGCTGCGCAGGAACCGCCCGACCGAGATGCCGCTGGTGCCGGCCTGCTGCGCGATCTGGTCGGCCGTCTCGAGCCCGAGCCGGTCGAGGTTCGCGAGCATGTAGCTCGCGATGCGCTTGGCGGTCGGCGTCAGCTCGGCGTAGCGGGATTCGACGGTATGGGCGAACGCGCAGGTCATCGGCTGTTAGATCGCTGTCGTCTGATGATCGAATGTCATCCATCTAACAAAGCCAAAATCATTCGCGCCAGCGGATAAAAACTATGGTGTGAGGATAGGTGATAGGGTCGGGAGCGTGGTGGGTGGCTGGGAGGGGCAGGCGAGCAGGCTGGAGAATTATTCCTGTCACGCATATTTTGCGTTTATGCCTGTCAGAAATATGCTGCGTTTATTGCCTACAGGAATCCACGCCGTGAATTTCATCGTCAATACACCCGCGCAACTGGGAGAGATCCTGTCGTCCGCGCGCCAGGCCAAGGGGCTGACACAAGCCGAAGCGGCGGTGCGGATCGGCGTGGGCCAGCCACGTATTTCGTCGCTCGAATCCACACGTACCGAAAGCCTGTCGCTCAGTCAATTGCTCGAACTGACCGCGCTGTACGGTCTCGAGCTCTGCATCCGCACGAAGGACGAGCGCGAAGCAGCCGAAGTCGAGTGGTAAGCGATGGGACGCAAATCGCACACTCGCGCGTTGTCGATCTGGCCGGTCGAAGGCGACGGTCGTGATCGTCGGGTTGAATGCGTCCGTGGTGTGGGCGGCCTTCAACTGAACGGCCGCCCGCCGGCAGCCTACTGCTGCATGTCCGGTGCCTCGCGCAGCCGCCAGATCGCGTTGCATTGCTGGCCGCCGAGGCTCGTCGAGCGCAGCGTGATGACGGTGCCGGCCACGATCCGATACGAGAAATGCGCCATCAGCTCGGTACCCTTGCGCTGCGCCTGCCCGTCGACCAGCACTTCGCACAGCAGCGGCGACGGCGAGCCGGACGGGTGCGTGACGTAGACGTTCAGCCGCGCGATATCGCGTGACGCGGTGAACACGACCTCGTGGTTCCCGCTGCCGATCAGCATCGTGCCGCCGGGCTCGTCGATCGCCTGCAGGTAGGCGCCCGCGCTTCCCTCGATCGCCGCGGCCGCGACGGTCAGCCCGGCCGAGCGCACGTAGTCGGTCGCCGCGATGCGCGCCGCGACCGCGTCGGACGGTGCCGGCGTGCCGTCCGACAGCGCGAACGGCGCGCCGTCGCGCAGCGCGGCGTCGGTGCGGTTCGCGTAGTAGCGCCACCGGTCGAAGAAGCGGATGTCGCCGGTCATGTGCAACGCACGGATCGGCTCGTCGCGATACCGGAGCGTCGTCGTGCCGTTGCTCCCGTCGAACGCTTCGTGAATGCCGTACTTGCTGACGAAGTTCTGGACCGGATCGAGCAGCGCCGTTTCGCCTTGTGCGCCCCACAGGTGCAGGAACGTCGTATCGATCCCGAAGCAATCCTGGAAATCGGTGCCGATGCGGGCGATGCAGTCGCGCAGATGGCTGGCGTAGCGCGCCCACGCGTCGGCAGTTCCGGCAACGAGCCCGGCCTGCAATGCGCCGCCGTGGCGCGCGGAGACCTCGTCGACGACGAGCCGCCAGTGATGATCGCGCCGCTCGCCGATCAACGGCGCGACGACGAACGTGCAGAACAGCGGGTCGGGGCACGCGTGGATCCGGTCGTCGCCGATCTGCGAGAACAGGTCGAACCCCGGCGCGCAGAACCAGATGTCGGCGTCGTACAGCGCGAGCTTGCGGATCTGCGGGTTGCGTGCGCAATACTCGGCGGCCTCGATGAAGCGGCCGACCGGCAGCGCATGCGCGCTCGACGCGTCGATCACGTCGACCGACTGGCTCGCCAGGATCTGCCGCTTGCGTTCGGAGAGGCCGTAGCCGATCACCGCGATCCGGCCGTCGTAGCCGGTGTGCCGCAGCGACAGCAGGAACGGCACGAGCATTTCATACCATGCGCGGTTGTTGTCGTTGATCGCCACGCAGACCGCGTGCTCGCTCGTATGCATGTGTTCTCCCCGTGGTGCGCGCGCCCGGTAGCCGGCGCGGCGCGCGTGCTGCGTATCTGAAACTGCCTGCCGTCGTGCAGCCGCCGGAACACGGCTTGTCGACGGCGGACGCGGTCATGTCGTGCGGCACGATCATCCTGCGCGCCGACGGGCCGAACCGGGTCGGCGGTGCCGCTCATTGTAGATCGCGGCCGCCGCACGGCCTGGCGCCGGCGCGGCGGGCCGCGGCGATTGCCCGCGTGCCGGTACACCCGGCCGCGCGGGCAGCCGCCATTACTTCGCGAGCGTGCGGTATGACACGAGGTCGTTGATCGGCCCGATTTCCGGTCCGGTCACGCCGGGGCGCGTTGCGACCTGCACGACCTTCTCGAACATGATGATGAACGGCGAGTTCGCGAGCACGGCCTTCTGCAGCGCGTCGTAACGCTGCGCGCGCTTCGCGGGCGACGGCTCGACGAGCGCGGCCTCGGTGTCCTTCGTCAGTTGCGGGATGTCCCAGCTGTTGCGCCATGCGAGCATCTTCGTCGGCGACTGGTCGGAGTTGTCCGGATTCCACGCGAAGCCGCGCGCATTGCTGTTCGGGTCCATGTAGTCGGGCGACCATTCGCCGACGAAGATGTCGTGCTGGCGCGCGCGGTATTTGCCGATCGCCTGCTTCGCATCGCCCGGAATCAGCTTCACGCGGATGCCGCCCTGCGCGAAGTTCGCCTGCAGCGCCTGCGCGATCTCGAGGTACGGATAGTCGTTCGGCATGTCCATCGTCACGTCGAAGCCGTTCGGCAAGCCGGCCTTGGCGAGCAGCGCCTTTGCCTTCGCGACGTCCTGCTTGTACGGCCGCGCGTTCGACGCGCCGAGGAAGCCTTCGGGCAGGAAGGTTTCATGCACCTTGTAGGTCGTGCTGACGATGTTGCGCTGGATGCCGTCATAGTCGACGAGCCATTTCATCGCCTGCTGCACCTCGGGTTTCGCGAGGTTCGGGTTCTTCGTGTTCAGGCTCAGGTACAGCAGTGCGGACACCGGCCACGACGCGACCTTGATCTTGCCGGCCTTCGTCAGCGCGGCGAGGCTGTCGGGGCTCAGGTTGCGCGCGGCGTCGGCGTCGCCGTTCTCCAGCAGCAGCCGTTGCGCGGACGCTTCGGGCACGTGACGCAGCACGATGCGCTTCATCGGGTACGGCGTGCGGTACTTGTCGAAACGTTGCAGCACGATGCTCTCGTTGGGCGTCCACTTGACGAGCTGGTACGGGCCCGAGCCCGCGTCGTTGGTGCGGAGCCAGCCGCTGCCGAAATCGTTGCCCTGCTGGTGCGACAGCAGCAGCTTCTTGTCGAAGACCGATGCCGGGCAGGCGCTCAGCACGTTGAGCACGAAGCTCGGTGCGTACTTGCGGTCGGTTTCGAGCACGACGGTCTGCGGATCGACCACGCGCACCTTCTGCGTCACGTTCGCCTTCGTGAGACCGAGATCGGCGAGCACGCCGGCCGGCCCCTTGTCGAGCAGGATGGTGCGCTGCAGCGACCACGCGACGTCGTCGGCGGTCACCGGGTTGCCGGAATGGAACGTGAGGCCGGGGCGCAGCTTGAACGTGTAGGTCACGCCGTCGGCGCCGACCGTCCACGATTGCGCGATCTGTCCGTCGAAGCGCGTCGGGTCCTTCAGGTCGACGCGCACCAGGCGTTCGTAGGTGTTCGCGACGTACTCGGACGGCACCAGCTCGTAGATCCCGCTCGGGTCGAGGGTCGTGAATTCGCCGAGTTGCGTGGCGACGACGAAGATGCCGGGCGGCGTGGCCGCCTGTGCCGGCAGCGCCGGAACAAGTGCGACGAGCGCGGCGCTGACGAACAGGCGGGACAGCAGGTGCTTCATGCGGGCTCCGTGGAAAGGGAATCGTGGGTGCGATTCTCTCATCGACGGCCGCCCGGATGAAATTATTCGGCGTGCGCGCCGGCGGGGTGGCGCGCAGCAGCGAGCCGGGCGGGCGCCCGGCATCGGCAGGTTCGGATCAGATCGCGCAGCGCGCGACCGCGAAGCGCATCGCTTCCTCGGCCGGCTCGTTACCCGAGCCGCGCACGACCTTGATGACCGAACCGTTGCCCGACGGCGTCAGCGTGACGAAGTACGAGTTCGAGCCGACGGCGATATCGGTCACGCCGTTGTGCTGCGATTGCTCGGTGCCCGACAGGCGGCTGTCGAGGCAGTTGGCGATCGCGTAGGCCGGACGTTGCGACGACACGTAGATCATCGGCGCTGCGCCGGATGACGCGGCCGAGTCGGACGAGGGAGCGGAACCGCAGGCGGCGAGCAGGGCGGCGGGAAGGAGCAGCAGGAATCGTTTCATGATGGGTCGTCGTGTGTCTCGTATCGAGGCTGGGGCGCGGGGTAGGCGAAACGCGAAGCTTCGCGACGAAACCGCCCGGAATCGGGCCGTTGATGACGGACGACGATGCGACAGGCGGCTGACGGTCGAGTATACCCGCAGCGTTTGACGGCGTTGGCGCGTTGAAACGATTCGATACACAACAAGCACCCGCTACCGCATGGCGGCAGCGGGCGTTTCAAGTGATGGCGAATGGGCACTTGCCGGTGGTGTCGATCTTATTGGCCGATCTGGTGGCTGACCGCATTTTCCTGCTGGTTCAGCACGTGCTTTTCGCTCTTCGTGATGTGGCTGCGATCCTGCCCAGCCATGTCCCGCTCTTCCTGGCGGATCTTGCGGTCGTCACGGTGCAGGCGCGCGGCCTGTGCGTGCGACATCTCGCCTTCCTTCACTTCGTGATGGATCCGGCGATTCTGGTTTGCGAGGCGCTGGTTGACTTCTTCGCGGCGCGGATGCGCCTGCTGCCACGGCGTGTCGGCGAACGCGGTGCCGGTCAGCACCGACATCAGGGTGGCGGCAATCGCGAGATGGCGGGTAAGGGCTCGCATGGTGTTTTCTCCTGTCGTTGCGCGTCCGGATCGTGGGCGCTTGATGAAAAAACGCGGAGCGGGCACCGCCTGTTGACGTTTCGGCCTGTATCGATTGCAAGTCTTTATTACGTCCGCGCGATTCGACGCGGGCCCCGGCATGCGTGGCGCGGGGCCCGACCGTCGCGCATGCGGATCAATGCGCGCCGGCTGCCGCCGCATCGGCATCGCCGCCGCCCGAGCGCACCGGTTTCGTGATCCAGATGAGCGGAATGATCGCGATGAAGATGATCGCCGACACGTAGAAGATGTCGTTCAACCCCATCACGGCCGCCTGCGAATCGACCGATGCGTTGAAGAATGCGAGCGCCGAATCGGGGCTCAGGTGCAGCAGCGAACGCGTCGTGTCGACCTGCTGCGTGAAGACCGGGTTGGTGACGCTCGCCTGTTCGGTGAGCCGCACGTGATGCAGGATCGTGCGGTCGTTCCATGCGTTGCTGATCAGCGACGTGCCCACCGCGCCGCAGAACGTGCGGCCGAAATTCGACAGGCCGGCGGCGGCCGGGATCTTTTCCGGCGGCAGCCCGGACAGGATGATCGACGTCAGCGGCACGAAGAACATCGCCATCGGGATGCCCTGCAGCAGCGTCGGCAAAATGAGATCCCAGCGCGACACGTCGGTATAGAAGGTCGTGCGCATCATGAAGACGACCGCGAAGCCGACGAACGCGAGCGTCGCGATGTAACGCGGATCGGTGCGCGGCAGCAGGCGTCCCATGACCGGCGTGAGCAGGATCGCGAACACGCCGAGCGGTGCGGTGGCGAGCCCCGAATCGACCGCGCGGTAGCCGAGATAGCCCTGCATCCACTGCGGCAGCAGCACCAGCGTGCCGAAGAACATCCCGTACGCGACCGAGATCGCGATCGTGCCGCCCGCGAAATTGCGCTGCGTGAACAGGCGCAGGTCGACGATCGGGTTGGCCTCGTGAAGCTCCCACACGAGAAAGAACGCGAAGCCGATCAGTGCGACGATGCCGAGCGCGACGACGACGGGCGAGTTGAACCAGTCGAGATCCTTGCCCTTGTCGAGCATGATCTGCAGCGATGCGACCCACAGCACGAGCAGCAACAGGCCGACCGTATCGATCGGCATGCGTTTCGTGGCCGATTCACGGTCGCGGAACACGATCCACGTGACCGCGGCCGCGAAGAAGCCGACCGGAATGTTGATGTAGAAGATCCACGACCAGTTGTAGTCGTACGTGATCCAGCCGCCGAGCGATGGTCCCGCGATTGGCCCGACGAGCGCCGTCATTGACCACAGCGCCAGCGCGCTCGACGATTTCTGCCGCGGCCATGCGCCGAGCAGCAGCGCTTGCGACAGCGGCGCGAGCGGCCCCGCGACCGCGCCCTGCAGGATCCGCGCGGCGAGCAGCGTCGGCAGGTTCGGCGCGATCCCGCACAGCCACGACGCGAACACGAACAGCAGGATCGACGTGACGAACAGGCGTACCTGGCCGAAGCGCTGCGTGAGCCAGCCCGTCAACGGAATCGACACGGCGTTCGCGGCTGCGAAGATCGTGATCACCCACGTGCCTTCGTCGACCGACACGCCGAGGTCGCCCGAGATCGTCGGAATGGCGACGTTCGCGATCGACGAGTCGAGCACGTTCATGAACATCGCGAGCGATACCGCGATCGTGCCGATCGCGAGGCGGCCGCCCGACAGCGGGGCTGGGGATGACGGAGTGGACATGGGGTTTCCTGCGTAACGTGCGGAACGGATGCGGCCCGTTGCGGCGGGCACGCGCGGCCGCGCACGCGCGCGAAAGAAACGCAGGCGCGGTGCGGCGGCTGAACGGAAGGGGGCACGGTGCGCGCGACGCGGCCCGTTACACGGGGCCGACGCGTGCGACGTGCGGCTCGATCGAATGCGCGAAGCCGTGGCGGGCTTCGGGAGGCAGGAGGCTGCCGGTCAGGAAGGCGGGACGCGCGTGACGCGCCTGCGGGCAGCGGTCAGGCGGCTGACGTCGCGTGTGGAGTCGTTGTGCATCGCGACAGGCTAACGATGTGGCGAGCCGCCATCAACACGCGCCGGCTCACTAATCGATTTCGCGGGGCGCAATAATCGGTGTGCGAACCGTGCCGGTTACAGGGCGGTTCGCCATGCGGTGAACACTTCCGCGAGGAAATCGACGAACGCGCGCACCTTGCTGTCGAGCGTCGCGCGCCGCGGGTACAGCACGTGCAGCTCGACGTCGTCGGCGCGGTGCCAGTCGGGCAGCACGATTTCGAGTTCGTTTCGTTCGAGCCGGCGGGCCGTGTAGTGCGTCGAGACCAGCGCGATGCCGCCGCCGCTCGCGGCCTGGCGCAGCACCGTCACCGATTCGTTGGTGATCAGCACCGGCCGCACCGGCACGTCGGCCACGTCGCCGGCCGCATTGGTGAGCCGCAGCGTCAGGCCCGGCGCGTCGCGGCCGACGAGCAGCAGGTCGTGCTGCGCGAGGTCCTGCGGCGTGGCGGGCCGGCCGGCGCGGTCGAGATAGGCGGGGCTCGCGGCGAGCTTCGCCTGCGACCAGCCGAGCGAGCGCGCGATGTAGCTGGAGTCGGTCAGCACGCCCGCGCGCAGCGCCACGTCGAAGCCGTGCTCGACGAGATCGAGCGGGTTGTTGTCGTAGATCAGCACGAGCTGGACCAGCGGATAGCGCCGGCGAAACTCGGCGAGCGTCGGCTCCAGTTCGAACAGGCCGATCGAGTAGGGCACCAGCACGCGCAGCGTGCCCTCCGGCGCCGTGCGCAGCGAGCGGGCCTGGCGATCCGCGTCGAGCAGGATGTCCTCGGCGCGCAGGCAGCGCTCGTAATAGTCGCGTCCGGCCTCGGTGACGGATACGCGGCGCGTGGTCCGGTACAGCAGCTGGACGCCGAGCTCGTCCTCGAGCTGCTTGACCTTGCGGCTCACGCGGCTGAGCGGCATGTCGAGGTGCGTGGCGGCGGCGGTGAAATTGCCGCGCTCGACCACGCGCAGGAATATCCGGATGCTTTCGAAGTCCATGTGGGGTGCTTCAGTGTTCGATCTGCGCGCATCTTACCTTTGCTGGCCGGATCGTTTCATGACGCAGCGATTATCCTGCCCGGTGCAATAACGCATCCCGTCCGCGCCTCTTAGTGGCGGCGGTGCGCCCCCGTATGCTCGCGGCATGAAATTCGCTTTCCCCAGCCTGCCGCCGCTCGCGGCCGTCCGCACTGCATTGCGCGACGCACGGCCCACGCTGCCGCCGGGCGCCCTCGGCTTCGCCTTGCGCAACACCGCCGCGTCGCTGTTGGCGCTCTACATTGCCTTCCGGATGAATCTCGACGACCCGAAATGGGCCGCGTCGACCGTGTGGATCGTCGCGCAGGGCAGCCGCGGCATGGGGCTGTCGAAGAGCCAGTACCGGATTCTCGGTACCGCGATCGGCGCGGCGGTCGCGCTGCTGCTGACCGGCGCGTTCGCGCAGACCCCGGAACTGTTCCTGCCGGCGCTCGCCGCGTGGATCGGCCTGTGCGCGGGCGTCGCGACCTTCCTGCGGAATTTCCGGGCGTATGCGGCCGTGCTCGCGGGGTATACGGCGGCGATCATCGCGATGGACGCCGTTTCCGCCCCGCTGCACGCATTCGACATCGCGACCGCGCGATTCCTGTACGTGGTGGTCGGCATCCTGTGCGGCGCGGCGTTCGAGACGGTGTTCGCACCCGGTTCGCCGCTGCGCGACGTGCGCAAGCGGTTCGCGAGCTACCTGCAGCGCGCGGTCGCCGTCGGCGCGGGCGCGCTGCGTCGCGAACCGAACGGCGCGGCCGTGCACCGGCTGTTTGCGGACGCGCTCGAACTCGACACGGCGGCCGAGTATGCGGCCGCTGGCGCCCCCCCGGTGCGCAACGCGATCGGCCACCTGCGTACCGCCGTGCTCGGCGTGCTGGCCGCGCAGGCCGCCGGGCAGGCGCTGCACGAGCATGCGGCGCGCAGCGGCGACGCGCCGGACCCGCTGGTCGCCGACGCCGCGCGCGTGCTCGACGGGATGGCCGCCGCGGGCGAGCCGGGCGCGGAACTCGCGGCGCTGCGCGCGCGCGTGGACGACGCTGTGCGCGCCGAAGCGGCTGAACCGGCCGGCTCGGATACGTCGCGGCTGTTGACGCTCGACCGGCTGGCCGCGGTGCTGGCCGGATTCGAGCGGGCGTTTGCGGGCAAGGCGCTGGTCGACCGGGAGCGTCCGCCGACGTCGCGCGTGCGCTACGCGTTCCACCGCGACACGGTGCTGGCCTGGCACAACGGCATCCGCGCGTTCATCGCGGTGCTGGCCGCGTCGGCGATCTGGATTGTCAGCGCGTGGCCGTCGGGCGCCGGCTTCGTCACGATCACGGGCGTGGTCTGCGCGCTGTTCTCGACACGCCCGAACTCGGTGGGCGCGGCCATGGGCTTCCTGAAAGGCACCGCCTGCGCGGCGGTTGCGGGCGCGCTGTGCAATTTCGTGCTGCTGCCGGCGGTGTCGGGTTTCGAGATGCTCGCGTACATCCTCGGCGTGTTCCTGATCGGCACCGGCATCGTGATGCGCAACCCGCGCACGGCCGGCATCGGCAGCGGCTTCTCGATCTTCTTCTGGAACTTCACGTCGCCGGACAACACGGCGCGCATCGGCGATGCCGCGTTCCTCAACTCGGCGCTCGCGACGCTGCTCGGGATCGCGTTCGGCGCGCTCGTGTTCGCGCTCGTGTTTCCCGGCGACCCCGGCACGAGCCGGCGGCGCCTGCACGGCGCAGTGCGCCGCGATCTGGCGAACCTCGCACGCGACCCGCGCGCGTGGCCGGCCAGCGCGTGGCTGAGCCGCACGGCCGATCGCCTCGGCCGCGAACTGGGTTTCGCCGGCAGCCTGCCGCAGAGTCTCGTCGAGCGCGACCTGCGCGATCTGCTCGCGGCCTGGACGATCGGCGACAGCCTGCTGGCGCTGGCCGAACTGGCGACGCGCGAACCGGCGGCACGCCGGGCCGTCGCGGCGGTGCGCGGGCGGATCGGGCAGGGCGATTTCGTCCGGCTCGAACGGACCTGCGACGTGGCCGCCCGCGCATTGCGGCGGCGCGTGGCCGACCTCGACAGCGACGACGGGCGCGCGCTGCTGCGCGGCGTCGTGCTGGTGCGGACGATCGCGGAGGCCGCTGCTGCGCACAGCCGTTTCCTGCGCGGGCGTCTGCCTTGGAGCGCGAGCGGTATGGCGTGGCTCAACTGAGCCGATAGACCTTGCCGGGTGTCACTTCCGCCGGCAGCGGCTCGCGGTTCAGTTCGAGCAGCGTGCGCTCGATCGGGCGCGTGAATACGTTGAATTTGGCTGGAGCCGCCTGCGTCGCATAAGCGAGGGAGAGAAACGCGGCGCGTAGACCCGTATTGTCCGGCGGTAGTCGATGACGCTACGAGTCGACGTTTGTCCTTGGATTCGCGACAATCGATCGCCAGCGTGAACTAAAAGAGGCGACAGTGAGGCGGCTTTTGACCATCGCAGACACATTTTTCATCGCGGGACGCGGTCTAGTCGTGGTGCCTGGCCCTCTTGAAGAGGATTTCTCGGGCCCAAGAAACATGGACGTCGAGCTTCGTCGGCCAGACGGCTCGATCAGTCAAGCGCAGCTAACCGTGACTTACCATTTTCAGTCTCCACCATCCCGGGAGCGACGCTGGTCGTGCACGCTTGAAGCGCTATCCAAGGACGAGGTTCCAATCGGTACGGAAGTTTGGATCGGCTAGATATCGCCCGAGTTTGTCGGCAGCCCAACGGGGCAGCTCGATGTTCGTCATTCGGCAGTTGTCGCTGATGGCGAGTGACAGCTGCCGGCCAGGAGCAGTCGATGACCTCAATAGAAAACAGTCACTCAGGGTTTAAAGTAACCGGCTCGCTGGAGCCGTGCAGCTTGCAGGCGGTCTATGTTGGCCGTGAGGTTAGAACTCATTGGGCATCAATTAGCAATTCATGAAGACAGAATATTCCCGACTTGCCGCCTGTGACGCTGCTGACATAGACCTTTGCTACGTCTGCCACTCCTTGGGCTTGATTGAGGTCTCTAGCGTGGAAAACGGCACCCATCCCGAGCATAGAGCACACCACACTGGTTGACGTCACTACGGCAATATGATGCGTATATGGATTGCCGTTCGTGAGGTGCCTAATAACGCCATCGAGGTCTGGTGGAATCTGAGGGACAACATTTAGATGTTTAGCCATATCCATTAGCTCCCATGGCTCGGGTTCATCGCAGCACTGAGCACGAAGAAAGGCCCGCAGTAGCTCCCCAGATCGGCTATTGATAAAGGGAGCGCCGAACTCTAGGCAGCAGATTTCATAAATGACTTTTACATACTCGGCAAATAGTGCTTTGAGTTCGATTGTCCAGCGACCGCCCAAGGTGGACTGTATCCGCTCGGACCTAGGGTCGACTTTGCTGGCCCCGTCGATGGACTTTTGTATTGCATTTTCCTTTTGCTCATCGGACCATCCGAGACGCATACCCTCATCTGACTTGAAGAACCGTGACAGTACGGTCCTAATGATTTTCGGAATGTCTTTCCTGTCCTTGACGTCCAGGGCCAGACTGAGACCGACTTCACCGTTCTCTGTAACCCATACCTTCGGTGCTTGAGGCACCATCCTTGGCGCAAAGTTCTTGTCCAGCTTTATCTTCAACTGTCCGTCGGAGCCATCTACAGAGTAAATATCGGAAAACGGCTGCGGGATGTTTCCCGTCTTTCCCGGAATCTTGTACGTAACGCGGGCAAGCTGAATGTGCTTTTGGTCCACATAGGGTGCATCAACCCAGTGCCCCAACTTGTCGTTGCAAGGCTTGCAGAGTACGTACTTTGAAATGTTTCCGCCGGCGGCTTCGGGAAAGATGTGCTCTTCGGTCAGCGGTTCAGCGGACTCAAGGCAGAGGATGCAGGGGCCGTACATTTCTCGGACGCTCCGGGATGACGAGTTCTAACTTCGTTCACTATAGCTCCAGAGTGCAGAAGAACTTCTTCGATTCGGTGCTTTTCTTTCTATACGCTGTTATAGCCCATGCGGCGAACCGGCCGCAGTTCGCACAACATGGAGTAAGGCATGAATGGCTGCTTCATGGCAGCTCCATGAATGTCTCTTGCGGGTCGAGTAGCGACCGTCCGTAGGCGCACACTCAATCTCCCTTTGCTTGAAAGGAGATTGTCATGAAATCCGAGAATGTCGCCGTTAGCCATCGTGTTCCATGGAACAAGGGCAAACTCACCGGGCAGAAGCCGCCGCTAAAGCTCCAAGAAATTTGGGCAATCCGGACGAGGCTTCAGATGGCATCGAACGTCCGTGAGCTTGCGATATTCAATCTCGCAATCGATAGCAAGCTTCGAGCGTGCGATCTCACGCGATTACAGGTGCAGGACGTCCGTCACGGAAGCCACGTGGCCGCGAGGGCCACCGTCATGCAGCAGAAGACCCAGCGGCCGGTCCAATTCGAGATCACGGAACAGACCCGTGAGAGCCTCGAAGCCTGGATCGAAGCGCGAGGACTTAAGGCGGCGGATTTTCTGTTTCCGAGCCGGTTGCATACGTCACCGCATCTTTCGACCCGGCAATACGCCCGGATGGTGCATCGCTGGATCGCGGCGATTGGTCTTGACGATACCGCATACGGTACCCACACTATGCGCCGCACAAAAGCTTCGCTGATCTACCGGCGAACGAAGAATCTTCGGGCGGTACAGTTGCTGCTCGGGCATACGAAGCTAGAAAGCACGGTTCGCTATCTCGGCATCGAGGTCGACGATGCCCTTGAGATGGCAGAGCAAACCGAAGTTTGATTTACCACGGCCGGCGAGCGATCGCTTGCCGGCCATCTACAGCCATTGGCTTGTATTTTCCCAAGCACGTTCGGACGTCGTTTATCGTCAAGGGAACGGTCTTTCGCTGGTTGTCTCCACTCTATTGTGACTGCGCGAGTATGCCTCGGCCGGTTCTACTACTTCGCTGGCGCGTCTGTTCTGATACGCTAGCAGCCTGTCACAAAGGGGGTGAGGCTTGGAGATTGTTGAAATCCAGAAGAGCGTCAACACGCTTCTTCAAAACGACTGGGTCAAAATTTTAGCTCTCCCGTCCCTCGGCGGGATTTACTTATTTTTCAAATATTTGCTTGAAAGAAAAATAGAAGGGAAGCCAGATGCGGAAAATATTTCGCAACTGAACGAGCTTGCCGATCTCAAGGAGAAATTGGACAAAAACGGAATGACTCTGGAGGAACTTCAGAGCTTTCGTGCTAAGGCTCTGGGTAAATCTGCCAGCATAGCCATCGTCACTGCGCAGAAATATACAGATGCTGCTTCACAATTGGTTGGCGATGCCGAGAAAGCAGAGCATGACCCAGATTGGGAGCAGGCTCTGACGCAAACAGACATGAACCTGCTGTCGATGAAAAAGGCAACGCAGGCTGACGATGAATTAGCAGCGATAGTTAATAGTAAAATTCGAGAGCTCGACGGAGATGATCGCCTGTTACTCCAGCAGTCACAGTCAGCATGGGAGTCCTTCCGCGAGACGGAGACAACACGGGAGTCTCGACGCTGGGAAGGTGGAACGATCAGGCCGCTCATGGTCAATCTGAAATATGAAGCGATTACGCGAGAGCGGATCGCTGGACTATCAGCAGAAGGAAAGATGGAGGTCAGCGGGGACTTGGTAGTAAAAATTCCTACGACACCAAAGAACCTTCTACAACATATTGTTCCTGGCGTACCAAAGAAGCGTGTGCAAGATATTCTGGGTACGCCAAGCTTTGTTTCAGCCAATCATTTCTATTACCGTTATGAAGAAACTCAGGTAGAGATTTCATATAACGACGAAGATATCGTCGACGATGTCATTATTATTTTGCTCCACGACCGATTCTATTCAGGTTCGTCCCCGGCCTTTTTTACTGATATACCTCTCGGCAAATTGACGTTGGCAGACATTCTCGCGAGTGACCATCAGTTGGAGGTTGAGTTTCGAGATAGCCTGAGGACGCAGGAAATTTATGTGCGCGGTCGGAGTGGGCCTCCTGGAGCCTGGACATACTTTTGTTTCGGAGCACTGTCAGTGTTCAGTGGTGTAGGCCTTCTTCAAGAGACTCAATTTGAATGGGACAAAGAGGCTGACTGTCTACGCACCGACCCCAAAGACATATTAATCAATTGGATGGCGCTCCCCGGCTCAACTCTTGACGCACCGTATTTCGACTGGTTCATCAAGTGATAAGTCGACCCAGGACAGGCAAACGGCCGCTCCGATTCGTGTATCGGTCATCGACAACTGGCGGCATCTAGCGGCCGCAACGGGTCGGGAGCGGACGGTCGGTAAGGTCTGTTTCCGGCCAGAAGTTGTTGTCCGGCGCGAGGCCGCGAACGGCAGGTCTAGGTTGAGAGCGGAGCTTTGGGATCTTTTGCATAAATCCAGTTTGAGATGAACGCCCCTAAACTCTGACCACGGCTATGCTACGTCATCCTTTTTCAGGAAAGCTATATTCGCAAGCTCAAAGAATTCAAGCGTATTGCTTTGCGTGGCGATAAGACGGACAGCAGCTTCGCTGTGGTCATCACATTGGCCTCTGCGGTAATCATTCCCGCTAATTCTTAGCACACACTAGTCACAGTCGTGCTTCTTCGCGTACTCAAATGCCTTTATATGGTCCATGCTGCCGGAACCGCCACAATGCCTGCATGACTTGCTTGACCCCTTGCAAGCAGGGCATGTAACCATGCGATACGTGCTTAAGTTTTCGCGTGCAAGCATGCTTTCGGGGACTCGCCCATGAGTCTCGCAGAGGGGACAAGAAATTGAGCAAAAAGAGCCCCTGCCCTTGCAGATTGGGCAATCCACCCAGGGATCAGCAATAAGTCTCAACAAAGTTGAGGCAGGAGAGAGAGGTTGCCTCCCGTTGAATACCCCTTTCTCAACGATGAGTCGGTTCTTCCTAATCGCTCTCTTGACAGTCTCAAGATGAGTGTCGATCGTTCTCCGTATGAACTTCTTTATCGCTACCTCATAAACTCCCAGATGGCGCTTCGCTCCATCTGGGCTTATCCTCAGTTGCTGTATCCCAGCCTGCGATGAAATGTTGGCGTCTCGCAAATAGGTGCGCCTTGTGTTTTCGGAGTCAAAATGTCCAGGGTGCCCGTCGTACTCAACACCAATTGCCCCTAAGAGCTGGTCATCCTTGTTCACTCCGTCCGCATGGAATACCTCTACGACCATATCGATGGAGTAGTTTTTTGATTGTGGGCTTTGGCTTGGATTTGGTACAGCGTACTGAAGTACGAAGTGCAGATAGAATTCACTGAAGCGCGGGTTCTCCTCTGAGTAGCGCCCTTTTAGGCACAAGCCTTTACCGCCAGACCCAGCTCCGTGGACTGTGATGGTTTTGTATGGTGCAATCAGCTTCCGTATGACTTCTATCTCGGCGAAGGAGGCTCTGTCCGTCTTTATCCACCTAGCCACAGCTAAGGCAACTTCCTCGCCAAATTCCTCTTTGTATTTGGCGTAAAGCTTGTTCTGCGATTGTGAGAACCCTTCAATTTTTTCGTATTTCGCCATAGCTCCAACGTTTTAGCTGCTTCTTTCCTGCACCTTGTTACAAATGCATCGTAGCATTGGCTGCGTCCACGGGCGTTGTTGCATATATCAGCCCCAGGCCAGAGTTCCCCAACCCCAGGCGTGGCTAGGCCACCGCCACCGTGGAGCGGCCCCACGTATTTGAGGACACGAGGACTCTCTTAAAATAAGGGATAGTCTCGTGCCTATCAGTAAGCCTAGTCATTACGTGGAAAGCATCGAAATTCTGACCGAGCCGGTGCGCCGTCGTCGGCGCACGGCGCAGGAAAAAATCGTCATCGTGCAGGAGACACTGGAGCCGGGAGCATCGTTGCGCGAGCACTCAGACTCTTGGCGCACGCACCTGGGTAACCTGCTCTTCGACAACACAGTAATCGATCTTGGCGAGTAAGCTTCCTGTCAAGCAGACAACTGATTTCCAGAGTCTGCGGCGGTGGTAGTAATCAAGCGCGGCATGAATTCATAGAGCCAACTTTCGTGGGTCGCGCGCTCGCAAGATCCACCGGCTGCTTCACGGCGCTCAGCGTGAGTTCCAATTGCTGCGGCGACCGGCTGCGATCGCTGCACGGCCGTCTCTGAGCGAAGATTGCTCAATGTCTGCTTACGGGTCGATCACCGCCCTTGATGAAGTGACGGCGAAGCAAGCTCAGACCTGATCTGACGCTGACTGAGAGATCAGGTCTTGACTTACGCAGATTATGGCGCCGGTACCTTGGCCTCGCACGATAAAACCGTGATTGCCTCCTCAAGCGGCAACGTAACCTGATCGCCATTGCGGTTGCGGATACTGACCGTTCCATTCTGTTCGTCGCGTGCCCCTACGGCAATCAGGAACGGAATCTGCAAATTCCGGGCGTCAATGATTTTGCGCTCCAGTCGCTCGGCACGGCAGTCAGCAACGACGCGCAGTCCCGCGCTTTCAAGCCTCTGCACCACCCGCATCGCGTAGGGGGCGTGCGCATCGCTGATACTCGCCACGACAATCTGTTCGGGCGCGAGCCATACAGGCAACCACCCATCGTAGTGTTCAAGCAGTATTGCGATGAAACGCTCCATGCTGCCCAGCACGGCGTGATGCACCATGACCGGCGTCTCTCGTACGTTTTCCGCGTTGATGAAATACGCGGACAGCCGCTCGGGGAGCACGAAGTCCAGCTGAATCGTCCCGCATTGCCATTCCCGGCCGCGACTGTCAGACAGCTTGAATTCGAGCTTGGGTCCATAAAAGGCACCTTCGCCCTCGGACAGTTCGAATGCCAGACCGGCCGCACGAGCCGCGGCCGCGAGCGATGCTTCGGCTTGATCCCACACTGCCTCTTCGCCGGCCCGTTGCATCGGCCGCGTTGCCAGCGCGACCGTGACGGACGAAAATCCAAGGTCCGTATAGACCGCGCTCAGCAACTCGCAAAAGCGCACCACTTCATTTTCGATTTGCGATTGCGTGCAGAACACATGCGCATCGTCTTGCACAAACGCACGCGTGCGCTTGAGTCCTTCCAGCGAGCCAGAGGGTTCGTCGCGGTGACACGCACCGAACTCGCTATAGCGAATCGGCAACTCGCGATATGAACGCAGCCCCTGATTGAACACCTGCACGTGACATGGGCAGCTCATCGGTTTCAGACACAGCGCCAGCGCATCGTCGCGATCGACATCGGCCGATGGCTCGATCAACGATCGCTCGGGTAGCGCATACATTTGCGAGCCGAACTTGTCCCAATGCCCACTGCGTTCCCACAACGCGCGAGCCAGTAGTTGCGGCGTGCGGATCTCGCGGAAGCCCGCGCGGCGCATTCGCATTCGCACGTAATCTTCCAGCACGCGGTACAGCGCCCAGCCGCGTGGATGCCAGAAAACCATACCCGGACCTTCCTGCTGCTGATGGAACAGGCCGAGTCTGCTCCCGAGAATGCGATGATCGCTGTCGTTCATGATGACTCCGTGTTGGTATGTGCTGACAACACACGGAGCGCCATAAACGCCAAGGGCCCCGTCCGTTGCCGGCGGGGCCCTTGAAGGTATGCAACTGCCGAAACTACCGCGCGCATCCTCCAGACGACCCGCCGTTACCGGTGGTCGTCGTGGTGGTGATGCTCGCGAGGGAAATAAATTGGCGTTGCATGAGGCCACGATAAATCAATTGAACAGGTCGCGTCAATTGTATGGAGATCATTGACTCGGTAAATCAGCGCGACGATGACATCTTCAAATGCATGCATACACGCATGCGCGCGGCTGCTTCTGGACGTGCGGGAACGACCGAATCGGGATGTGTCGAATGCTTCTTCGGGGTCATTTCCCCAAAGAGCACGAGTAGATCCACGCGTAGCTTTCGTGGGCGGGCATTATCAAATAAAGCGACTGCTGCATCGGTGGCGCGGTGTTCGCGGATGCTGCAGCAGGTTGCGTGCTCACGTACCCAGGAAAAATTGCGCTGTCCGCCGAAGTCGACCAGCGCGCTGACATGAGCGCGCGAATTGCACCTTCTGACCAGGTTTCAGTGGTCGCAACGACAAGTTTTCGGCACGGAAGCGACGTTCATCACGGTGATCTGGCAATATGCGTCGACAGACTTCAGACAGGGCACCCCATGCACATCGCGATTCTGACGTTCCAGGGCTTCAATGAACTCGATTCCCTCATCGCACTTGGCGTGCTCAATCGAATCAAGAAGCCCGACTGGCGGGTAACGCTTGCCTGCCCGGAGCATTTCGTCACGTCGATGAATGGTGTGACCGTGCAGGCGCAGTCGACGTTGGCGGATGCCAGCACGGCGGATGCCGTCATCGTCGGAAGCGGCATTCAAACCCGGGAGGTCGTCAACGACGCCACGCTGATGGAGCAGTTGAAGCTCGATCCTGCCCGGCAACTGATTGGTGCCCAGTGTTCGGGCACGCTGGTTCTCGCAAAGCTCGGCTTCCTCGGCAACATCCCGGCCTGCACGGATCTCACGACCAAACCCTGGGTAGTCGAGGCAGGCGTCGACGTCCTCAATCAGCCATTCTTCGCGCAAGGTAACGTCGCAACCGCAGGTGGCTGCTTTGCTTCGCCGTATCTGGCCGCATGGATCATTGCGCGCACGGAAGGCGAGGAAGCCGCGCGGAGCGCACTGCACTACGTTGCGCCGGTCGGCGAGAAGGACGAGTACGTTTCCCGCGCGCTCGCGAACATCACGCCTTACCTGCCGTAGCCGTAGTGCACTAAAAGAGGGCGCCGCCTCCATTGCAGTGAGCCGGGTTCGGCAGTATCGCCGTGTTCCCGATCGCGGCTTCACCGGCGCGCGAGGTTGCCACGTCGTTGGGCTGACGTGTGGAAGTGGGGGCGAGAATGTTCGATGCCCCGTTCAGGCAGAGCCATTCGGTGACCCCGGCTTGCAAGGGGTCGAACTCCAGCAGCCAGTTCGTCTTGCAAAGACGGTAGCGATACTGCCGCACGACGATTGCCGGGCGTCCCAGCGGCCGCAACTTCGTCGGCTTGTGCAATTCCACCAGTTCGCCATGGGCGACAGGATCGGACATCGTGCGCATGTTCGTGCAGGCTTCACAAGGCATGTGCGTCAGCCTTTCAGGAATGCGTCGGCGCGAGGAAGCGTCTCTTCGCTCATGACTCGAATGGTCCGCTGATTGCAACGTGATCGGCGGATCCGGCCCAAGTGCCATTCAAGCGTGCTCATGATCGCGGCGGGCGTCGACTGTCGGCCATATCGAACATGCTGGAAGCGCTTCGGAGGGACAATCGCCTTCGCCGCAGTGCGAAGGTGGGCGAGGGCGCGTCCCACCTGACGCACTCAGTTTGCAATCGCCTTACCGGCGGCATCCTTGATTTTCGCTTTCCATTGCTTGCGGATTTCGGACACCACCGAATCGGGAAGCGAGATGTAGTCCAGCTCCGTGGCGGCCTGGTTGCCGTTGTGGAATGCCCAGTCGAAGAACTTGAGCGTTTCCGCCCCTTGTGCGGGCTTGTCCTGCTTCGCGTACAGCAGCACGAACGTCGCGCCGACGACTGGCCATGCGTCCTTGCCCGGCTCGTCCGTCAGGATCTGGTAGAACGACTTCGACCAGTTCGCGCCCGCAGCCGCGGCCTTGAACGTTTCGGTCTTCGGCTCGACCACCGTGCCCGTCGAGTTCTTCAGCGCGGTGTAGACCATGTTGTTCTTTTTCGCGTAGGCCCATTCGACGTAGCCGATTGCACCCGGCAGGCGCTGTACGAAGGCGGCCACGCCGTCGTTGCCCTTGCCGCCCGTGCCCGTCGGCCAGTTGACCGTCGTGCCTTCGCCGACCTTCGACTTCCATTCGCCGTTGACCTTCGACAGGTAGTTCGTCCAGATGAAGCTGGTGCCCGAGCCGTCAGCCCGGCGAACCACGGCGATGTCGGTGTCCGATAGCTTGACCTTCGGATTCAGTGCGGCGATCGCCGGGTCGTTCCATTTCTTGATCTTGCCGAGGTAGATGTCGCCGAGCACCGGGCCCGACAGCGTCAGCTCGCCAGCCTTCACGCCCGGCACGTTGACGACCGGCACCACGCCGCCGACCACCGTCGGGAACTGGAACAGGCCGGTCTTCGCGAGTTCGTCATCCTTCAACGGAGCGTCCGAACCGGCAAAATCCACCGTCTTCGCGTTGATCTGCTTCAGGCCGCCCGACGACCCGATGCCTTGATAGTTGACCTTGCCACCCCCCGCCTTCTTGTACGCATCGGCCCACTTTGCGTAAATCGGTGCGGCAAAGGTGCTGCCTGCACCGGTGATATCTGCAGCTTGAGCACTGAGGGCAACAAGAAATACGGTGCAGGGAACCAAGATCCGGATGTTCATCTAACGCCTCCTGTCTGCTATCGACATGCTGGCCTGCAAGCTGGCCTCGGTTGAGAAGTCTGACTCGTCGAGCGGGATCCGCCGGCCGTCTTGCGTCAACGTCGGACGGTTGACCGTGGCCGCGATCTTCTCTCGATTGCTTTCAAACACGGTGAGCAATTGCGTAGGTGTGGCAGTCGGTGCGCCGCGCTTTTCTCGGATGACGTCCGCTGCGAGCTTGATTGCAACGTTCCCCCAGCCGGGGCCAAAGGTGGAGCGCGGCCGGCCTGGATCGTCACCGACGATCGGGTAAGTCAGACAAGTGGCGGAGTCCGTCATCGTGCGCGGTACGTGGTCTCGCATCGAAGGGAAATACGAGTATTGCATCTGCTTGTGAAAACTCAAGGACGGTGCAACGGCTCGATTCGCCTTTCAATGCACGTCACTTGCGACGATGGAGGCCAACGCCCGATCGCCGTCGCGTTGGGCCGTGTCTTCAGTGGAAAAGATGTGGTGACTGAATGCGATCAGTTTGAAGCCGGATCCCGCGGAGCGAGGAACCGTGATGCCCCAGTGCCAGCCTCCATCCTGCTGGAAAACGTGGAGGGCGGGAGGCGCTGGGATCAGTGCGGGTGAAGAAGTCGTCATGGCGTGCTCTCCCGTCATGGGGCGACTGCAGGGCAACTACATTGAATGCGAACCCAGTCTACGGGCACTTTTGCTGCGGCGCAATATGCGGATCCCGCGAAAGCGCCGATGCGTCGAACGCCACAATTTTGAAATACAAATATGCAAGGTCGGAGATGGCTGGCATATTGATGTGACGATTAAGATTTCCCGGAGGCTTCATGGATCGCAGTTCGCTCGTATGGGCGGGGGTGCCGCATAACAGCGATGGCGTCGTGTTTCAGATTCGGGTCGGCCGCGGGCTTCAGCGTTTTCATATTTCCCGGTTGATTCTCGAGAAAGCGTGCGAGCTCGAGCGACTGGCATCTGACGCGCGACAACTCGAGTGCTTTTACGAGCATGTGGCGCCGATCCTGGCGGTCGCAAGGAAGACGCGCACCAATGCGAAGGCCGATACGGTTTCGCTGAATGTTTCGGATTTTGTTCGAACGGGCAACGCGCGGGCCGAGCAGGGCTCTTGGGCGGTGATGCGATGAGCGCCGCAGGGAGGATGAGCGGGTGGCGTGCCCGGTTTCGGAAAGAGCGGGCGCAGGACTTTGCGTAACTTCTCGTGTTGGGCGTTGTCAGGGACGGTGCAGGTACCGCGGCATCGTCGGGGTGACGTTTGCAGGTGATGCGGTGGGTTGGGTGTTCACGGGGCCGGGCAAATTTTCATTTGCAATCCGAATTTGTCTGAATCTGGAGCGCGACTGCTCGAAATTCGCCATCCCGCCAGGTGTTGCCGATGGCGGGCGCGCGTCAGCGATTACTTGACGCAGGTTGGGCGCTATTCATGGATGAAGAAGAAAAATGGTACCGATCCCGCGATCGGGAAATTGGACTGAGGCAATTCCTCGTTCAAGATCCAGACGGGTACCTGCTTGGACTGACGAGCGACCTCGGTACAAGACCTCTTGGCTTCGGTGGGATCAATAGCTGACGTTCCAGCTTCCTATCCGAATTATCGGGATGGTCGGCACGATTCTCGAACGAAGATTCGATAGTATTCCTGTGCAGTTAGGCACGGAAATGCCCGCGTCCATGCCATGTTTTCCGGTTGTCCGTAACGGGGGATTCAACCGGTCGATGCAACACGCCAGGCGCTGCATAAGCAGTGGCGGTGTTGCAATGAAACAGCGGCGCAGGATCTGCTACACCGAGCCTCAAAAGGCACTGATGCGGGAACGGTGGTGCAGGGGGAGCACGCTTCATCAAATTGCCCAACGGTTCGATCGCTATCGTTCCTCTATTCAGAGGATTCTCGCCAGGACGGGCGGAATTCGGCCAGTGCCTCGACATCGCTCCCGACTTGCCTTGACGCTTTCTAAACGCGAGGAGCGCTCGCGCGGAGTCGTCGCCGACGGCTTCGTGGATACGCCACACGCCTTGCCGAAGGGCGGATAACCCGCCGTGGAGCCAGTCCATTTGGTGACGCCCCATCACCAGTCATACATTTTTTGGTGTCGTCAAAAAAAGTTTGACTGTCATATTTTCTCCTGATACGTTTCATTCACGTTTCATAAGACAAATAAGCGCTTGCCGATTGGCGTCATGAGGAGGCCTCGTGCCTTCCGGAAACGACGGCAATATCGAGCCGTGTCACGCAGCATCCGCTCCGAGTGAAGCGGGTCTGGTATCGAATGTCGGAATCAATCTGACATCCTCGCAGGAGGCATCCTGTTCTTTTATTTTGGAGTCCAGAATGGAAGACGTGCTCAGCTATTTCGAAACCCAGGAAGTCCAGGCCATGCCGGTGAAGATGGGCGTCTGGTAAGCCACGATCAGGCGTTGAAAGAGGAGGGGCGCATGCCCCTCCTTCCTGGCAAACACGGGGGGCGACATGAATCTGCTGGCAGGGGCATCGCTAATCAAGTTTGATCGTCAGTTTCCAATCTACAACTTCTTCTTTCCCAATCAGGGCAAGGAACAGTCCGCGGTATCGGCGTCTCGCGTGTGGCATCACGCGCAACAACACGCTCGATCGCGGGCGCTGTATTTCCACATTCCGTTTTGCGACACGATCTGCAATTTCTGTCCGTTTACCCGGGGAAAGTATTCGGATCGTTCCACCATCGATCAGTACTTCGATGCGCTCCTCACCGAGATCAGGATGAGAGCCGAGTCGGTCGATCTGAAGCACGTTCCGGTGAGCTCGATCTTCTTCGGCGGCGGCACGCCGAGCCTGCTTGATCCTGAGCAGATCAGGCAGATCGGCGAACTGATTCGTGCGACCTTCGATCTGTCGCAGTTGCGTGAATTCTCGTTCGAAGTCGAGGTCAAGAGCCTCACGCCCGAGCGTGCCGCAGCCATGCGAGACATCGGCGTGACGCACCCGCGCTTTGGCTTGCAGACGTTCTCACCGAGGTGGCGTGAAATATTCGACCTGACCGCGACGCTCGACCAGATCCACGGCGCAGCGACGCTGCTCAAGGAAATGTTTCCGTACCAGACGTTCGATATCCTGTATGGCATGAGCGGGCAGGACGAGGAAGAACTCGTCGCGGATCTTCAGAAAGCCGTCGCGCTCGGTACGACAAACGTCGATATCTACCCGATCGACAACATCGTGACCCAGGTCGGGTTGCACAAAAAGCTGTCGGACGAAGCCGCAGCGCCGACATCGGCGATGCGCAAATTCGGGATGAACCTCCTCGTCGACCAGTTCATGCGGCACGCCGGATTCATGCCGCACAACGGCCACGGCTACGTTCGCACACCGGCAACGACCAGCGTCGTGAGCGACGCCTATTCGTTCGTCTATCACGAACATGTGTACGGCTACCACGACCTCGACCTGTTGGGTTTCGGCGTGAACGCGATCAGTTCGACGATGGGGCACGTCACGACGAACACGCATAGCAGGAAGGTCTATCAGGAGAAGATCGCCGCCGGCGAGTTTCCCAGTGTGGTCAGCCAGCACGACGTGTCACTCGACTACGCTCGCCCGCTCGTCCTCCGCCTTCCCTATCACGGAACGATCGAGAAGCAGCGCGTCGTCTGGGATCAGGTTCATCCCGAAGTGCTTGCCAAATTTGACACGCTGAGAGGCGAGGGATTCGTCACGGAAGACGATACGTCCATTTCGCTGACCAAGCTCGGTTGGTATTGGTACGTCAATCTCATGTACTTCCTGATGCCAAAGGCAGACCAGCTGTTGATGAACGGCATGGTCGTCGACAAACTCAAGGACCCGGGGCGCCAGTTCTCGAAGCGAGAATTGCTGTATCCGATCATTCCTCTGGCGGCAGCGTAGCGAAAGGAGGCAGGACATATGATCGGAATGCTCCGTCGTGAACGGCGATTCTCGGTGTTGCTGGCCGGTAATGCCATGTCCCAAATTGGCGATGGCGTTCACGAGTTCGTATTCGTCATCACGGTGTTGCACGCCGCACACAACAACGTGGCGCTCGCCGGCATCGTCTACTTCTTCCGCTTCATCCCGTATCTGGTGCTCGGGCCGCTCGGCGGCGCATTGTCCGATCGACTGCCTCGCCGCGCGCTGATGGTATTCGCGGATCTCTCCCGTGCCGTCACGACGGGACTATTCTGCGTGCTGCTCGCGATCGATCGTGTCGACCTCGTTTCGCTGGGGCTGATCGGCATGGCGATGACTTCTTTCCGCACATTGTTCCAGCCGGCGTTTCAGGGGACGATTCCGGCGATCGTCAAAACCGAGCACCTGCCTGCTGCCAACGGGGCAACGCAAATGGCCGCCGAAATGGGTGGACTCGTCGGGCCCGCGCTCGGCGGCGTCATGCTGGCGACCGTCGGCAATCCGGGCTTCGTGTTGATCATCGACGCCGCGACCTATCTGCTGTCGACGCTTTGCGTCTGGTGTGCCATCGCGGCGCACATGCGCGACGACGCCACGCTTTCCCAGGAGAAACTGACGATCCGGAGTCTCTATGGCGATTTCGGACAGAATCTCAAGGGGGCGTTACAAAAGCGCGAATTGTTCGTCACGATTGGATACTCTGCGCTTTGCATTCTGTTCGTCGGTTCGGCCTTACGCATCCTGATTCCGGCGCTGTTGAAAGGCAACGGCTACTCGGACAGCATGGTCGGTTATGCAATGAGCTTCATCGCGTTCGGCGCACTGGCCGGCGCCGTCGTGTGCAGCAAGGTGATGCGACGGTTCGATACGCGCAATCTGATGCTCTATTGGAGCATGTACGGCATTGCACTCGCGATCCTGCCGGCCTGCGTGGTGAGTACACCGACAATTTTTGCGGGATGCTTCTTGCTGGGCGCGGTAGGCGCATTCGCCGACGTCATTTTGCCGACCAACATTCAGAATCTCTCGACCGACGCGAACGTCGGCAAGAACTTCAGCCTGTTCTCTACATTGGCGAACACGAGTGAAGCGTTGTCGGGTGGCTTGGCCGGATTGCTGACGCTGATTTCACCTGTTGGTGGCAGTCTGGTGATCACGGGGCTGCTGATTGCGTCGGTTGCCTATCTCGGCAAGATTCGGGTCGAGGTCTGAATGGACGGGGCATCGTATCTGGCTTGCGGTCGCCACGTCTTTGTCGACATATCGGATACCAACCCCGAGGTGCTGAATGATCTGTCGTCGCTCGAACGGGCGTTGACGGAGGCGGCCATCACGGAAGGGGTGACGGTTCTCGGGGTGATCCGGCATGCGTTCCAGCCAAGCGGAGTGACCATCCTTTTGCTCCTCGCCGAATCCCACGTATCGTTGCACACCTATCCTGAGCAGGGCAAAGCGTTCTTTGATGCGTTCACGTGCGGTGTGCAGTTCGAACCGGCCAATATTTTCCACGGCTTCGCTCGGGCTAGCGCCGTCGGATCCTATCGGATCGTTCAGTGCGAGCGAGGGGATCGGTGCAGCGAGACGTGACGATCTGACGGCGGCGTGCGACGTATCGCTGTCCGTTGCCGGCTCATCGGCAGCGGACACCGGAGGTCCTGTTCACATTCTCACTCGCGGCCCCAGGTGGGCCCACGGCACAAGCAAGCGTTACGAAGGCGAGATGGCCGCCGGCGAGCGTGTCGTATCGAATGGAGAGCGGGCGAAAATGTTCGATGCGATTGAAGCCGCGTTCGATGAGGCATTCCCGATCCGGATCTGAGGGCATAACGTGCAAGAACCCACCATTTTGACGGCGCTGAAGCGTGGCTTTTACGACTCACGGATCTACTACGAGACGTTACGCTCGTTCGGCGGGGGCCACGGCGTGTTTTTCGACAGGTATCTCGATGGTCACGTCGTTATCGGCTACGAAAATTGCAAGGAAGTGGCCCGGCGCATCGACGAGTTTGGGCGCAGAAGTCTGTCGTTGCCGTCCGACCTTTTTAGCGACAGCAGGCAAGCCCGATCGGGATACGAAGTCATGCAGGCGATGTCCATTTTCTTGCCCGCGGGCTCCGCTTATGCGGCACGACGTCAGCGACTCCTGGAAGCCGTCGGTCACGCCAGGCATGATCCCGGCCTCGATCGTATCCGCGGGGCGGCGTCGAAATCGATTGACCTTCTTCCTGCCGATGAACCGGCCGAAGTGTTCCTGACCTCGTTGCGACCGTTCGTGGCTCGCTGTGCCAAATTCCTCGTGCTGCAAATGGCAGAGGTGCCTGCATACGTCACCGAGGATGCCGTGACCGTCACCTACTTCTTCGACGGGAAAAGGCCCAAGCGAGAAGATCTGATTGCCGCCATGGAAGCGACCGATCGCCTGGCGGACTGGCTGGCGACGGAGCGCGGCTTGTCGCGCGCGAACGACGCAGAGATACTGGCCGATCTCGTCCTGCTCTACGTGGCCGCTCACGAAAGCGTTTCATATCTGCTCTACACCTGCCTGTGCCACCTTTCGACGAGAGAGGGGGACCTCGACAATGCTCTGCTCCCCCATCTCGCCTCGTTCATAGCCGAGGCCTTGCGGTACGATTCGCCCGTTCAGATAAGCGGTCGCGTCGCGCTCGATGATGCCCGAATCGGTGACTACCTGGTTCGAAAGGGCGAGCGCGTCTATCTGCATGTCGGCGCCGCTAACCGGGACGATCAAGTGTTCAGCAATGCTGACGTATTCGACGAGAACCGGCAACCGATCCATCTTGGATTCGGGTGGGGCCCCACCCGATGCGTCGGGTCGGAATTCGCGGCCGCGTGCGCAACGGAATACCTCACAGCGTTCCTTGCGCGCTTTTCGCGCGTGCATTATCACAACGAGCAGACCCGGTTTGATCACGGCCTGTCTGCGCGCGGATTGAAAATGGCCAGCTTCTCTCTGAGGCCTCGTTGAGGCGACATCACGTCACTCGGAGGGGAGCGTAAAGGGCGTTGTCGCCGGCTGGTCTTGTTGCGACAACACGGCCACGTCAGCCGCGTCGATCCGAATGCCGCGTATCGGGGCGTGGTCGAATGATGGATCATGCGCGACGCTTCAACACCTCCGCTTGGCGCAGACCCTCAGCAAGCCATTCGGCTCTGAACAAGGTTGCTGTGGCGAAAAGCAATCAGCGCTGGTGTGCTGACGGCTTCGAGTTTCGTTGCGACAACGGCGAGCCGCTGCGCTGACGTTTGCGCTGGCGTGCTGCGACCGCGAAGCGATGAGCTGAGTGACGACGACCGGCGGCCACAGTGGGAACATCGTGCGTGACGTGATGCTCGCGGCCGTTGAGCATCGCTTTGGCAACGCCCTGAAGGCGCCAGCGGAAATCGAATGGCTCACGGATAACGGCTCGGGCTACACTGCCGACATCGGCCTGAAGCCGTTGACGACGCCGGTGTGCAGCCCACAAAGCAACGGCATGGCCGAAAGCTTTGTGAAGACAATGAAGCGCGACCACATCGTCTTCATGCCGAAGCCTGATGCAGCAACGGCCGTTCGCAATCTGGCTGTCGCGTTCGAACACTGCAACGAGAAGCATCCGCATAGCGCTTCGAAATATCGCCCCCCCCACGTGAGTTCAGGCGAACCTTGGCCCGGGAGGAATTTGATGCAACCTGACGTGGTACTACGTCTTCGTCTGAGAACTACAGCCGAAGGCGGACGAAATGGGCCGGTGCTCGTCAATCCGGGCATGCACTACGGTTGCCCGCTGGTCATCGAGGGCCAGTACTTTGATTGTCGCTGGTTGGTCGAAGGTCGGACGCTCGAACTTGGTCACGAACACGATGTACCGGTAAAGTTTCTGTCATTCGCCCTGGTTGCCCCACATCTGGCTATCGGCATGGAAATCCAGATGTGGGAGGGCAGGGTCTTCGCGGATGGCGTCATTACAGACATCTGTCGAACACCCGATTCGCACCATTGACGAGTTCGATTTAGCGCGTGTCCGGAGATGCGGGGGCAAGTCAGTACCTGACTATCATTCACGATCCGTACTGACACATTGCGATAGTTCAATTGTCGCTAATCGTCGGCGCGCATGTTACGTTCCGTAGCGTCGACGCGCGACGATTCGTTTGCTTTGTGACGTTCCTTCGCGACGCCCGCGCAGCATCTCCGATGAATCAAAAAATTATCTATTCCCGACATGCCGGTCACGATGACTATTGCCAGGCACCTGCTGTGGATCTGCGTTGCGCTCGTGATCTCCGACGCCCGCGCCGAACAGTTCAGAACGGATCTCCACGAAGCCGTGTCGACGATCGACGTGACGGTCAAGGATTTCTATGGCGCGGAACAGACCGGTAAGGTCGCGATCACGCAGTTCTTTCCAGACGGCGATGGACCATTCCCCATCCTGATCCTCAATCACGGACGCAATGGAGACAATCGAGCTGCGCCCGCTCGATTCCGCTACACGCAACAAGTCGCCGTGTTCCTGAAACTCGGATTTGCCGTATTCGCGCCGACCCGGATCGGCTACGGTGCGTACGGCATACAGTTCGATCCCGAATATAGCGGCGCGTGTCGCCACAAAGACTATCACCCGATGATCGATGCCGCCCGAGCCGAGGAACTCGCGGTGCTTGACTATGCAAAACGCCAACCGCACGTCACGTCGAATCGCATCGTCATCGTTGGTCAATCTGTCGGCGGCTTTGTGACGACAGCGATGGCTGCCGAAAATCCGGCGGGCGTGGTTGCTGCAATCAACTTTGCGGGCGGTGCGGGTGGCGATCCGGTTCAACATCCCGGATCGCCCTGTCAGGACGAGCTGATGGAGGCGATGTATTCGCGATTTGGAAAAACAGCACGCGTCCCGATGCTGTGGATCTATACGGAGAATGACCAATACTTTGGCCCAACCTATAGCCGCGCCTGGCACGATGCCTTCGTTCACGCTGGCGGCAACGCTGACTATCGGCTGCTTCCGCCGTTCGAGAAAAACGGCCACATGCTGTTTGCGCACGGCGTCGACGTCTGGGAGCCCGTGGTATCCGAGTTTCTCGAGCGTCAGGGATTTCCCGCTCGACGGCAGCCATGATGGAGGCGGCGCGTAAGGCCTGGCGTAGGTTTGGGCGCTGAACGTTATCTGATAAGGCGCGGGTACTACCGCAGTATCGGGAGGACGGTTGCAGGCTGGTGCTGAAAGGGTTGCGGGAGCGGCCGTTCGAGTGGCTGGAGTTGAGCTGCCATTTCATTCTCGACGAGGCGTTAAGTCCGCGCGCGGGCGCCGCCGCAATGATCTCCCGGTTGCTCGATGTCATCTTCGTCCAGTTGCTGCGCACCTGGGCGACGGAGGGCTCGGCAGGGCACGGGCGGTTGTCCGGTGCGATCGACAGCCGGATCAACCCGGCGATGTCCGCCATTCATGCGGATCCCGGACGTGCCTGGAGCGTCAGCGATCTGGCCGCGTTGTCGAATCTGTCGCGATCGGCTTTTGCGGACCGGTTCCAGCGCGTCGTGGGGCAGGCGCCGCTGAGCTATCTCACGACCTGGCGCCTGGATCGGGCGGCGGAGTTGCTGCGGTACAGCCGCGCGCCGATTTCGGATATCGGCGCGCGCGTCGGGTATACATCGGAAGCGGCGTGCAGTCGGGCGTTTCGCGAACGGTATGAGATGTCGCCGATGCAATGGCGAAAGGTGAATACGGAGTAGGGCGGGCCGGGTTCCGATCCTGGCCCGGCTGATGTCGGCGGCTAGTCGGTCTGCAATCGGTATTGCGTCAGTCCGTCATATTCCATGCGCGCTTTGACCGACAACCCGTGGCGTTCATAGAACGGGAGATTGCGCGATTCTCCCGTCTCCAGCGCTATTTTCGCCGACGGATCGGCGTCGCCAAGATGGGACAACGTCGCACGGAGCAGCACCGATCCGATGCCTTCGCCTTGCCGAACCGGCGATACGCCGATGAATTCGATCCGGCTGCACGCCGCACCCGGCGCACTCGCGGCAGGCGTCTCGCGAAGCAAATCGATCCGGCTCAACGATGACGCGCCGCAACCGATCGCGATGTCGCGCCCCAGCTCCGCCAGCATGCGGGGCGATTCGCTGCAGGATGCGGGCGCAAAGTAGCTGACTGCAACGAGATCGTCATTGCGCCACGCGCCCAAAGCCGGCAGGCCTGCATCGTAGTGATACTTCAGATAGCGCCCGAGATAATGGGCGCGGCGCTCGTGGAATCCCGGATTTTCGGCGAGCAGGCACCAGCCAAGTGTCGGGTCTTGCTCGAATGCCGAATCGAGCAACGCCAGCGCTGCTTCGAGAAACCGAGGGGGCAGCGAGGCTACCTTCAATTCTGTACCGTGCATGTTCGAGGCGGCTCCGATGGATCGTTGCGGGGGGAACGTTGGCGTGACTTGCAGCGTAGCGCATGACTCGATTCCTCTGCAGGAAAGGAGCAGGCGCTGCTGGAAAAGTTGCTCTGCGCGCGTCGGATTTCGGCGTCCATACGGACAATCGATCAGCGCGTAAACGACCTTTTTCCCTCATTTCAGGCCGAATGGCGCTATTTGAGGGTTCTCTGTAAAATACGACTTTCCGGGGTTTTCAGTTAACGACTTCGTCATGCATCGAATCGGATTCTTCGTTTGCCGTGACTACGATGTGCTTGATCTGGGTGGGCCACTGTCGGCCTTCAATCAGGTGGGCACAGCGGCGGGCCATACGCCCTATGATCTCCATGTCATTTCTCAGTCCGGCGGCCCGGTTCCTGGCAATACGGGCCTTTTGATCGAAACCGGGCCGATCGGAAGGCGCGCGTTCGACACAGTCGTTTTCGTGGGCGGCAATATCGATCCGATGCAGACGCCTGAGAATATCGCGGCCGCCAGGAAACTGGCCGCCCGGGCCGCACGGGTGGCAAGCGTGTGTACGGGGGCGTTTCTGCTTGCGGAAACCGGCTTGCTGGACGGCGTGAGAGCTACGACGCACTGGCGATACGCGGCGCAATTGCAGTCGCGCTTCCCGCGCACCAAAGTCGAGGGCGACAGTATCTATATCGAGGAGGGCCGCATCTGGACGTCGGCGGGCATCGCGTCCGGAATCGACCTCGCGCTTGGCATGATTGAACGCGATATGGGCGCGGAGGTTGCGCGCGCGGTTTCCAGGCTTCTGGTTGTTCCGTATCGCCGGCCAGGCGGTCAGTCCCAATTCTCTGCGATGTCGCAGATGGAGCCGGAATCGGATCGTATCCGCATCGCGCTGAATTTTGCCAGGGAACATCTGGCCGAAGCGTTGCCTGTCGAACGGCTCGCCGATGCCGCCAGATTGAGTCTGCGACAGTTCGGACGCGCATTTCGCCGGGAAACCGGTGAAACACCTGCGAAGGCGGTCGAGCGCTTGCGAGTCGAAGCGGCGAGGCTGCGCCTGCAGGGCGGTAGCGAACCGATCGAACAGATTGCGCTGGCTGTCGGATTCTCCGATCCGGAACGGATGCGGCGGGCCTTCATCAAATTGCATGGGCACCCGCCGCAAGCGATTCGACGCGAGAGCCGATCGAACGGGGCGCGCTGATCGACGGCTAGCCGATCAGCGCGATGCCCGGTCAACGTCCGTCGAACGGGCTAGTGGCGCTGTGGGCAGGTCACGATCCGTTTCGCCAGTCGATCAATGGTCATCCGTTTTCAGCGGCCCGTAGTCGTTCCACATGTCGCGATGCAACTTCCAGGCACCGCCTTGCTTCAGAAAGACGAGGGTCTGCTTGCCGCGGTATTTGAGCTTTCCGTCGTGGTCATGGATCTCCGCATCCGAAACCTCCGTCACGACCCGATCGTTACCGTAGAACTCGTAATTGCTGAACGATACGGTGGCGGGCTTCGAGCCGGCATACCCGTTGGTGAAGTACGCGGTGATCGCGCTGCTTCCCGTTACCTTGTCGCCACCGGGCGGCAAGAGCGTGCCGTCGCGGGTATAGAGGCGGCCGATCGCCTCGTAGTCGCCTCGCGCAAAGGCATCCGCCCATCGCGCATTCTCGGCTTTGATGGCCGCTTCGGGCGGACGTTGCACACCACCGGCAGTCGCCGGCGCGGCAAACGCGAAAAAGGTGACACTGGCTGCGAGCGCAGCGGTACACATACGAATTTGTTGCATCGAGTGATTTCCGATCGTGAATTTGATTTAATTAAGAGGACTACGAAGGTTGTCGGTTGGAGCAGGCAACGTCGGCGGCAGTGATCATCGAGTCCTGAAGCTGGTCGCGCTTACATCGCCTGCAAGCGGCTCAACGAACGCCCGGGACGCGTGCGAGCCCCCTGGATGCACCGGGCAGTTTCTTGTCGACCATCGCGATGATTTCTGGCCGCGCGTCCCTGGGATGGCCGGAGTGGAACGGCGGCGCGGGATCATATTCGATCGCGAGTTGCGTGAATTCGGCGGCCTGCTGCCCGCGCAGCTTCGCGGCCACGCGCAGTGCGAAGTCGATGCCCGCCGTCACGCCGCCACCGCTCATGAACCGGCCGTTGTCGTCTTCCACGAAGCGATCGGGCACGGGAATGGCGCCATATTCGGCCAGCTTGTTGACGAACGCCCAATGGCAGGCACTGCGCTTGCCCTTGAGAACGCCGGTCGCGGCGAGCACGAGCGATCCGTTGCAAACCGACGTCACGTGTTTGGCGCTTTCTGCCAGACGCCGGATCTGCGCTTGATACGCGGGTCGCATCGGCGCCGACAAATCGGACCCGCCGGGGACCAGGATCACATCGGTCTTGTCGATATCGGCCAGTCGTTCGGTGTTGCCGTACACGACGCCGAATTCGAGCGTCACGTTGCCGCCATCGAGGCTCGCGTAGCGAACGTTCGTGTTCGGTAGCCGATGGAAAATCTCGCTGGGGCCGGCGAAGTCGAGCAGCGTCCCGCCGTCGTAATTGACGATCAGGATATTGAGCGGGTCATTCGGGGCAAGTGCGCCTGCGCTGCCTGTCTGCGCAAGCGCAGGGGTTGTGTGCCCCAGCAAGGCTCCGCCACCCAGGACGGCGCCGAGGGTCGCGACGCCACCAAACTTGAGCATATCGCGGCGCGAGCGGCCTGCTCGGGTGAGGGGCTGTCCGGAAGCATGGTTTTCGCTACTGTCGGTCAAGATCGCTTCTCCTTGCATGTCGGCCCCGCTGCGAGCGCAAGCAGGCTGGGCCGGATGGAATCACCGCCGCGACGAAAAGCGTGGCGGGCGTGGGATCGGATGGGGGGATGAGCCGGGATGACGTGCTGGGCGCTGGAAACGGGCGCCGCAGGCTCAAAGCTGCGACGCACCGCCATCGACGACCAGCTCGGTGCCGACGACGTACGAGGATTCGTCGCTGGCGAGATAGAGTGCCGCGTAGGCGATGTCGTCGGCCGTGCCCATGCGGCCCACCGGAATGGCTTCGGCGAACGCGGCCTTGCGGTCGCGAACCCATTCGTCGGGCATGCCCCATCTGCCGAGCAGCGGCGTGTCGATCGGGCCGGGCGCGATCGCGTTGAAGCGGATTTTCCGGTCGAGAAACTCGTAGGACCAGCTGCGGGCGAGCGATCGCACGGCGGCCTTCGCTGCCGCGGTCAACGAGATGCCATGCTTGCCGGTCTGCGCGACGAACGAGGTATTGAGAATGACCGACGCGCCTGCGCGCAAATCCGGCAACACTGCCTGAAGCGTGAACACCACGCCCTTGACGTTGATGTCCATGATCTCGTCATAGAGTGCGTCGTCGATGTCGTTGACTGCGGACGGGAAAGCCCAGCCCGCATTCGCGAACACCACATCCAGGCCACCGAACTTCTCGTTGACCTCGGCGGCAATCGCGCGCATGTCGGCGATCGAACGGACGTCGCCCTTGAGAACGAGCGCCTGCTCGCCGAGTTCGGCCTTCACGCGTTCGAATACCGCATCGTCGCGACCCGTCACCGCTACTCGGGCGCCTTCCGCCATGAACAGCTTCGCGGTTGCAAGACCGATGCCGCTGGTGCCGCCGGTGATCAACGCCGCCTTGTTTTTAAGTCTCATCTTCTGCTCCTTTCTACGTCGTGATGGATCGGGCCGAAGGCACATGGCGCAATGGCGTCGGTGTGCCTTGCTCGGCTCGATCTTCCACGCGAAGTATGGAACGCGAAGCGGATGGCGCAAAGGTCGTATAACCCTCAAAAAGCGCCACTCAGTTGAACGGGCGACTCATGCATCTCGACGCCAGGTGGTGGCATCGCACGTCAGTGCACCGGTGGTGTCAGCCTTCGTGCTCGTAAAGCAAGCCATACCCGTCACGCGTCCGCTTGATGCGTGCGAACCCGAGTTCCCCCAGATGCATGCCGGCGATCAACAGCCCCTCCGAACTGACCTGATCGAGAAGCCGTGACCGCGTTGCCACCGCCAGCGACGCATCGTGATCGAACGCAATCGAGACCTCCGGCCGTTGAACCTGGATATGCGGAAAATGAACCACGTCCCCCCACACAAGCAGGCTTTGATCGCGGGATTCGAGCACATATCCGGTGTGTCCATCGGTGTGCCCCGGCAGCGGCAGCGCGCTGATGCCGGGGAGCACCTGACCCGAGTCGAACAGACGGAGCGTGTCGTCATAGGCATCGAACACCTGACGCGCTTTGAAGAAGTTACCGCGCGCCCGCTCGCTGGCGCGGCTCAGATTGCCGTCGTCCTGCCAGAACCTGACCTCGCGCCGATGCACCACCAGCTCCGCATTCGGAAACGCGGCTTGTCCTACCTCATTCACCAGCCCCCCGACGTGATCGGGATGCGCGTGGGTCAGCAGGATGGTGTCGATCGCAGTGGGTTCGATACCGGCAAGCACCAGGTTCGTCCGGAGTTGCCCACCCCATTGCTTGAACCCGCCCGCGCCCCCGTCGATGAGGACGGTACGGCCCGCGCCGCGCACGACGTAGCAATTGATATGCACGGCGTCGGGCGCTTTCTGCCCGGCTTCATGCTGCATTCTTGATGCGTCGGCCGAATCGATGTTCGATAGAAAGTCGAGGCTGGCCGTGAGGTAGCCATCGCTGATGGCCGTGATCGTGAAATCCCCGACTTGCTGACCGGGAAAAGTAAGCGTGGACATCGTGTTTCTCCGGATCGGCTAGTTGCGGGCGTGAAGGTTCGACGTGGTGTAACCAAAACACCGAATGCGCGCGGTGAGACCGGTGCGGCGAACGATCGCGTGATCCAGCGCTTCCATGAACCGGTTCATGACTGCCGGCGTGCGAGACGTCGCGACGCGATACCGGATGTCTGCGAAGACGGGATGTCCATGCCCATGCCGAGCTTCCAGAAAAATGACGTGGACGTTCTTGAGCGCCGCTTCAAGCACTTGCGTACAGAGCTCGACGCAGTCGCGCGACAGCTCGGCAAGACTGTCATCAGCCGGCATCCGGTTCGCATCGATCGAGAAAGTGACGTTCGGCATCGCGGGCTTACTCCTGCGCAGCGGAAAGGGCGCGCGCGCTGGTCAGTTGCGGCGTCATCGGCGCGTAAAGGTGAATGCCTTCAGGAAGATTCTCGACAAGCTGAGCGCTGTCGCGTGGCAGGACGGCGAGCCACCGGCGCTCCGGAAACCTCTCCAGCGCAACGGCCTGCATGGCCAGCGGCTCGAGGCCCAACCGGATCAGCGGGTCCGGGCCGCCGGCACACAGCGCGAGGTATTCGCCGTCCTTTACCGCCGGCGCAACACCGATATCGCTGTAGAGATTCCGATGCCAGTCGGTGATGTGCTGCTGCCATTTCGCGAAATTGCCGCCGCCTTTCCGGCGATATTCATCGCCGGTCAGCACATCGAGCCCGTCGATCGTGTGGATCGCCAGATAGACCGGGCAACCGCCGCTGATCGCCTTGAACCGCTGCGACGTGTGAAACCCCGTTACCGAGATCAGCGCGGGCAGTTTTTCGAGGCTGTAGAAGTCGTTCCATTCGGCTTCGCTGCCAAGGTCGGCGAAGCTGCATTCCACGGTGTAGATCATCACGTTGTCCTTTGAACAGGATGCTCATCCATCTGCGAACCGTCGATGGTCAGTGCGGTAACGTAATGCTAAGCTCGCATTTCCACCCGATAAAACGAAATAAAGTCAGCCTTCAGTGATATTTGCTCAAGCTGATGGCAAGCACACCCCAACCGTCGAGACGCCCATGCCCCGCAAGATCCCAAGCAATTCCGCGCTCCAGGCGTTCGAAGCCGCGGCCCGACACGGCAGCTTTGCCCGAGCCGCCGAAGAGCTGGCGCGGACGGAGGGCGCCGTCAGCCGTCAGATCGGCCGGCTGGAGGCGTTCCTGGGCGTCACGCTGTTCGAGCGGATCGGCAATCGGGTACGGCTGGCGCCGAACGGTGCGCGATACGCGGGGCAGGTTCGTGAGATTCTGGATCGGCTGGAACGGGACAGCCTGTACCTGATGGGCCAGCCCATCGAAGGCGCGAGCATCGATATCGCCGCCATTCCAACCTTTGCCACCCGCTGGCTGATCCCCCGGCTGAAGCACTTTCAAGACCGGCATCCGAATATCACGGTGCATATCGCCGAGCGGATGGAACCGTTCCTGCTGGCCGGGAGCGGCTTCGATGCCGCCATTCATTTCGAGCATCCGGCATGGGCGGGGATGCATCTGCATCCGCTGCTGGAGGAAGTGCTGGTGCCCGTCTGTAGCCCGGCGCTGCTCGCCGGTGCCGGGGCGAACCCGTCGCTGGACGCACTGCCGCGTCTGCACCGGCGACAGAACCCGGACGCGTGGCAGGCTTATGCGCAGGAGTCCGGCATCGAGCTGACCAATTCGGCGGTCGGCGCGCGTTACGATCTCCATTCGATGCTGATCGAAGCGGCGCTGGCCGGCCTGGGTGTCGCGCTGGTGCCGCGCCTTTACATCGACGCGGAGCTCGAGCAGGGCCGGCTGGTCGCGCCCTGGCCGGCGGGCAAGTCGATTACGAAAAACTTCTGCCTCGTCCTGCCCGAGCCGATCGAACTGGCCGAGGGTCCGTTGCAGGCATTCGCGACATGGATGCTGAATGAGGCGCGGGGATTGGCACCGCACGGTAGCGCCTGACGCTCGTCGCCACACCTTTCCGCCTGCGAAGGCGGCCTCACCTAGCCGATGCGCCGGGCGCGGGCCGGGCTCGGGTACACTCGTGATCCCGTCACGCACGCGGCACCAGCATGGACAGTCAGCTTTGGATCATCTGCGGGCTTACCTTCGTCATCCATGTGATCGCGACACTCGCGTATGCGGTGCGGATCGCCGGCGTTCGCACGCGTCGCATCGCGTTGTCGTTCTCGTTGTTCGGGATCATCGCGCTGGTGTCCCGAACGGCCAATTCGTTTCAGGGGCCGTTCATCGCGAAACGGGTTGAAATGGACATCGCGCACCGGATGGGGAGCGGGTTGCTGGCCGACTTCCGGTGGTTCCTGCTGTCCGCAACCATTGCGACCATTGTCGGGACATTCCTGATCCCGACGTTCCAGCGTTATTTCAGTCGCGCCGTCGAACACTTCCAGGCGAACCGCTCGATTCCGCGCCTGCTGCTGGATGCGTGCAGTCGCGCAGGGATCAACACGCTTCGCGTCGGCGCACGACTGCCTTCGAGCCAGAACGTCACGCAATTGGCCGCGAACACGGGCGTGTCGTGGCGCGTCATCGCGTTGAACGTTGCCGCGATGGCGATCTGGACGGTCGGCGTGTTCGCGTCGCTGTATGCGGGCTACCTGAAGCCCGATCTGAGAGTGACATGCGCGAACCTGTCGTCCGTCATCAACGGTTTCGCGACCGTCGTGCTGGCGGTCATCATCGACCCGCAGGTGTCCGTCATGACCGACGACGTCATCGAAGGGCGGATCTCGGAAAACAGCTTCCGGCGGGCCATCACGACACTCGCGGGCGCGCGCGTGCTCGGCACGTTGTGCGCGCAGGCGCTGCTCGTTCCGGCCGCGCTCGTCATCGTGCACGTCGCCGAGCTGATCTAGTGCGGCAGGCCTGAACGGCGCGAACAGGCGCAAACAGGCGCGAGCGGGCGCGAGCGGTTCGAGGTGGCGGAATGGCGCGGTCCCGGTTCGCGTATCGGCTTGCTCGCGGTTTTGCGCGATGCGCATCGACATGTCGACATGGATGCCGGACGCGGGTGTGCGCCGCATACGTGCGCATGTCGACGCTGCGCGCGAGTGAGCGTTGCAGGGTTTAACCGGAATACGCCACATCCTCGTTTAAACTCGGTTGCGCGGAAGATCCCCGGCGACGCGGTGTGCGTCGTCGTGATGCGACACATCGCATCGTGCCGGCGAGCGGGGGATGCGCGATGAAACCGATTCCTGCCGCCACGTCTCGCAGTCGCGGCGTCAAAAAATCCGCAGTCTTGTACAACTCGAACTACGTGCCTCAGGGAGCCAATCGAATGAATTCCCCGGTGATTCGGGCCGCCGTCGCAAAAGACGTTGGAGACATCTACGCGGTACACCGCGACTCGGTCGTCAAGCTTTGCGCCGGCCATTACACGCAGCAACAGATCGAGGGCTGGCTGGACGGGCGGGATCCTTCGATGTACCTGGCCGCCGTCGCCGCTGGCGCGATCTGGGTCGCCGACGACGGCGGCATATGCGGCTTCGTCGAGACGGCGGGCGAGGAGGTCACCAAGCTGTTCGTCCGCGGCCATTCGGCGGGGGGCGGCGTTGGCGCCATGTTGCTCGCGCATGCGGTCTCCAAGATCGCGAACGGCGGCCATGCGCGCGCGTATCTCGAAGCCACCACGAACGCCCGGCCGTTCTATGAACGACACGGGTTCGAGGTCGTCGGGCAGGGGCGTTTTTCGCACGGGCGCAGCCAGGTCGAGCTCGAGATCGTGAAGATGGAGCGACGGTTGGCGCCGCTCTAGGCGGCGAGCGGGACGGCCCCGGAGAATGAACGGAAGGTGGCCGGCCCGTCGTGTCCAGACAGGGGATTCATGGATTGAATGCGCGTCGATTCAAAATATAAATTTCGGAAAGACTCTGGCACGGGATATGCTTCGCAGTTCTTATCCGATCGGAACAGCGGCCGGATATTCGTCAGGAAAATCAGACAACAGCATGAACCGGGTTGATCTGACAAGACGATCAATTAGAGGATGGATCGTTTGTGAAATCCGCGCGGCAGTGCCAAGCTGCGCGCGAAGCAAAGTCGTACACGGATGGATTGAGTTGGGTGACGTGAAACGCAGGCCGTAATTCCTTGCGACGGCCACTACTGACAGTTCAGGATATGACATTACTGATTGGGGTCCCTCTGGAGACGGCCCACGAGGAGCGGCGCGTAGCGACCGTTCCCGACGTGGTCGAAAAGCTGATCAAGCTCGGGTTCTCGGTGGCCGTGCAAAGCGGTGCCGGCACCGGCGCGAACTTCAGCGACGACGACTACCGTACGGCCGGGGCCGAAGTCGTGGCGACGGCTGCCGATCTATGGGGACGCAGCGATATCGTTTTCAAGGTGCGCCCGCCGAGCAGCGAAGAAGTTTCGCTGATGCGTGAGGGTGGCACGCTGATCGGCTTCGTCTGGCCGGCCCAGAACCCTGAACTGATGCAGCAGCTGGCCGCGAAGCGGGCCACGGTGCTGGCGATCGATTCGCTGCCGCGCACGCTGTCGCGCGCGCAGAAGATGGATGCGCTCACGTCGATGGCCGGCGTGAGCGGCTACCGTGCCGTCATCGAGGCGGCCCACGCATTCGGCCGTTACTTCAACGGGCAGATCACGGCCGCGGGCAAGGTGCCGCCGGCCAAGGTGTTCATCGCCGGCGCGGGCGTCGCCGGTCTCGCGGCGATCGGCACGGCCGCGGGCCTCGGCGCGATCGTGCGCGCCAACGACACGCGCGCGGAAGTCGCCGACCAGGTCAAGTCGCTGGGCGGCGAATTCGTCAAGGTCGACTACGAGGAAGAGGGCTCGGGCGGCGGCGGCTACGCGAAGGTGATGAGCGAAGGCTTCCAGCAGGCGCAGCGCGCGATGTACGCGCAGCAGGCCAAGGAGGCGGACATCATCATCACCACCGCGCTGATTCCCGGCAAACCGGCACCGAAGCTGATCACGGCCGAGATGGTGCAATCGATGAAGCCGGGCAGCGTGATCGTCGACATGGCCGGCGAGCAAGGCGGCAACTGCGAGCTGACGGTGCCGGGCGAGGCGGTGGTGCGTCACGGCGTGACCATCGTCGGCTATACGGATCTCGCGTCGCGCCTGGCACGCCAGTCGTCGACGCTGTATGCGACCAACCTGCTGCGCGTGGCCGAGGAGCTGTGCAAGAACAAGGACGGCACGATCAACGTCGACTTCAACGACGACGCGATCCGCGGCCTCACGGTCATCAAGGAAGGCAACGTGACCTGGCCGCCGCCGCCGATCCAGCAGCCGGCCGCCGCACCGAAACCCGCCGCGCCGCCGGTCGCGGCAGCCGCATCCAAGGGCCACGGTCACGGCAGCGGCGCACCGATGTCGGCCAAGTCGCTCGCCATCACGTTCGCCGTCGGCGCACTGGCGTTCCTGCTGGTCGGCCAGTTCGCGCCGGCCACGTTCCTGTCGCACTTCACGGTGTTCGTGCTCGCCTGCTTCGTCGGCTACATGGTGATCTGGAACGTCACGCCGTCGCTGCATACGCCGCTGATGAGCGTCACCAACGCGATCTCGTCGATCATCGCGATCGGCGCGCTGGTGCAGGTCGCGCCGCCGTTGGGCGAGGCGGCGGCAGACGGCCGCCCGTCAGGGCTGATCCTGGGCCTGGCGGTGGGCGCGCTGACGCTCACGGCCGTCAACATGTTCGGCGGCTTTGCCGTGACGCGCCGCATGCTGGCGATGTTCCGCAAGTAAGGAGACGACAACCATGACTTCCAATCTGACTACCGTCTCCTATATCGGCGCGGCCATCCTGTTCATCCTCAGCCTCGGCGGGCTGGCGAATCCCGAGACCGCGCGCCGCGGCAACCTGCTCGGCATGATCGGCATGCTGATCGCCGTGCTCGCGACCGTACTCGGCCCGCGCGTTTCCGCCGAGGGCATTCCGTATATCGTGGCGGCACTGGTCGTCGGCGGCGCGGTCGGCCTGTTCGCCGCGAAGAAGGTGCAGATGACGCAGATGCCCGAACTGGTTGCGCTGATGCACAGCCTGGTCGGTCTGGCCGCGTGCCTGGTGGGCTTCGCGAGCTACATCGATACGTCGGTGCAGTTCACGGGTGCCGAGCATGCGATCCACGAAGTGGAAATCTACGTCGGCATCCTGATCGGCGCGGTGACCTTCGCGGGCTCGGTGATTGCGTTCGGCAAGCTCTCCGGCAAGATCGGCGGCAAGCCGCTGCTGCTGCCGGCACGTCACTGGCTCAACCTGGCCGCACTGGTGGTGGTGATCGTGTTCGGCCGCGCGTTCCTGCATGCGGAGACGGTCCAGGACGGCCTGACGCCGCTCATCGTGATGACGGTGGTGTCGCTGCTGTTCGGCGTGCACATGGTGATGGCGATCGGCGGCGCGGACATGCCCGTCGTGGTGTCGATGCTCAACAGCTACTCGGGCTGGGCGGCGGCGGCCACCGGTTTCATGCTCGGCAACGACCTGCTGATCGTGATCGGCGCGCTGGTGGGCTCGTCGGGTGCGATCCTGTCGTACATCATGTGCCGCGCGATGAACCGCAACTTCATCAGCGTGATCGCGGGCGGCTTCGGTACCGGCAGCGGTGCGCCCGCGGCGTCGGGCGGCAGCGCACAGCCGGCCGGCGAAGTGGTGGCGGTGAGCGCGCTGGAAACGGCCGAGCTGCTGCGCGACGCGAAGAGCGTGATCATCGTGCCCGGGTACGGGATGGCCGTGGCGCAAGCCCAGCATACCGTGCACGAACTCACGAAGGTGCTGCGCGAGAAGGGCGTCGACGTGCGTTTCGCGATCCATCCGGTGGCCGGCCGCATGCCGGGGCACATGAACGTGCTGCTCGCCGAGGCGAAGGTGCCTTACGACATCGTGATGGAGATGGACGAGATCAACGGCGATTTCCCGGAAGCCGACGTGTCGATGGTGATCGGCGCGAACGACATCGTGAACCCGGCGGCGCAGGAAGATCCGGGCAGCCCGATCGCCGGCATGCCGGTGCTCGAGGTGTGGAAGGCGAAGACCTCGATCGTGATGAAGCGCAGCATGGCGTCCGGCTATGCGGGTGTCGACAATCCGCTGTTCTACAAGGACAACAACCGGATGCTGTTCGGCGACGCGAAGAAGATGCTGGACGAGGTGTTCGGGGCGTTGAAGGCCTGACGGGGTGCGTGTTCGGGCACGTGCGCGGGTCGAACGATAAGCGGCTGGGGTGTCGGACAGTCGGTTGATCGGGGCCCGGCACGCCGGACATGTGCGTCGTAAAATTCACGGAAGTGCGGGGCGGGATGGTCCGTTTCGCACTTCCTTTCTTCCTTCCGGAAAATGACGGCGATCGATTGTCGGTGCGCCGATCACCCTTCGACAAGCAGTCACACCCGATCCTTTCCTGTGACTGCGCCGGCGACGATACCGTCTATCCAGCGAATCCAAGCTCCGCGAAACTGGTGGTCCTTGCGTCGCAGGCGCGCGCCAGCGCCGGATCGTGACTCGAAAAAAAGACGGCGCGGTCCTTGGCCAACGTCTTGAACAGATCGATCAGCACCGCACGCGACGCCGCATCGAGCCCGTTGCCCGGTTCGTCGGCGATCACGACGGTGGGCGCGCCGAGCGTCGTCGCCGTCAGGAACAGTTTCTTGCGCGTGCCGAGCGACATCTGCTCGAAACGCTTCTCCATATGCGGGGCCAGCCCGAATCGATCCGCCAGTTCGAGCGTGCGGGTATCGACAGCCGTCTTCTTGGCAGCCGCCACGAGGTCGAGAAATTCACGACCGGTCTGAAACGGATACGCGAGGCAATCGTCGGGCACGTACGCCAGCGCGGATTTCGCATCGAGTGGCGCGGTGCGCAGCGAATGGCCGCCGAGCCACACCTCGCCTTCGTCCGCGTCGATCGTGCCGGCGAGAATGGCGAGCAACGTCGATTTGCCACTGCCGTTTTCGTCGCACAGCGCGACACATCCGGCACCGGATGCGTAGTGGAGTCCCTGGAAGATGACGCGCTTGTCGTAGCGCTTGCCGAGATTGTCGAAGCGGAGCATGGATCGGTCGATCAAATGAAAATTGGCCAGGTGAGCGTGACCCAGATCACGGTCAGCACGACGCCCAGCAACACGGATTGTCGGGACGCGTAGCGTTGCGGCAGATAGTGTAATGCGACGAGCGGTGCGCCCGAGCAGATGAGCGCCGCCGCCATCTGCGACGACAGCACGCCGTGCAGCACCAGCAGCAGCGGTGCGATCGCGGCGAACGGCAGCGCCAGCGCGGCAACGGTCAGCCAGTCGGCGCGGCGCTTCGCGAACGCCGACAGCGGCAGCGACCGCATGAAGTGAGATGCACGCTGGTGAGCCGCCAGCAAATCGCGATAGGTCGTCGCCGCAATCAGTGCGATGACGGCCTGCGCCATCAACGTCAGCGGCACGGCGCGCTTGTCGAAATCCCAGAGTGCGAGCAGGAACCCTGTCGCGGCGGCGACCGCACCCATCATCAGGCAGTGTCCGACGGTGCTCGCGGCACGGTCCCGCAGGATGCCGATTTGCAGCGTGGCGATGGGCGAAAGCCCATTCCGCACACGGGCGCGGATGGCATGCGTGACGCGACGCGCGCATGCGCCCGGCGTTCTCGACCGAGCGGACGATGCGGCGGCGGTATGCGCAATCGTGAACGCCGCGAGCAACAATGCCACGATCAGCAACACCGGACGCAACGCGCCCTCGGCGTGAAAGCCGCCGACGAGGAAGGCATTGGCAACGATCAACGCGATTGCGTCGCGCATATTGCGCGACAGCGCGGTCAGTTGCCATCCCAGCGTAATCAGGAACAGGTCGAACACGAACAGGTAGTTGACCGCCTTCTGCGGCACGAAGGCGAGCGCGATGGCAGCCGCCAATACGGGCAGCAACAGCGGCGTGCTCGCGATGATCACGACGAGGGTGTCGACGAGACGACGGCGGCTGTCGGGGACGGGCAAAGATGCAAGGAAGGTGACGAACGGCCCGCCGGTGATCGCGGTGCGCTGCGCCAAAACCCACACGATGCCGACGGCTTCGAGCAGGTGCACCCACGCGAACCGCCATTCGATGCCATGCGACGGGGCCAGCGCTTCGAGTACGGGGGCGCCCAGGATGCGTGTCTGCGAAAACACCGGCATCGCCGGCAGCAACAGCAGAATCAACAGGAACAGTGCCTGCCAATGCCTGCGCAGCAGGCTGGACGTCGCAAGCGCGTACCACCTCAGTCGGCAAGACAACATCGCTTCCAGCTCCCTTTCACTGCGCAATCGAACCCGGCATCGTGCCACGGCGGTCGCCGCGCCACAACTACATCCGTCTTCGCTGGGTGTGGCGACACGCATGAGATCGCCACGTCATATGAAAAACCGTCGCCGCGTATGGCCGCGCCGGCTGCGCAAACGGGTGGGGCACGGCGGCTCAAGGCATCCGTCAGCGTAGCACCCTGATACGAGTCTTGTTGGATTCACGAGCAGACGCCGCAGCGATGCGCCGAAAGTCGAGGCACGCGCGTCACACGGCTCGGGTATGCTGGATGAATGCCGGCCGGATGAACGCGCAGGACGGCAAAACTGCACACAATCGCCGCGATCGTATCGCAACCACCGGCCGCACCGGGCCGCTTTCAACTCCGGAACAGGGACTCGACATGGCAGAACTGGACAACGCGCTGTACGAACGGATCGGCGCGCTGAGCGACGCGGGCGATGAATTGATGGAAGACGGCGACTACGCGGGCGCGCTGGCGAAATTCTGGGCGGGTTTCGACCTGCTTCCCGAACCCAAGACCAATTGGGAAGCCGGAACCTGGTTGATGGCCGCGATCGGCGACGCGAATTTCTATCTGGAGGACTACGCGGCCGGACGTGACACGCTCGGCGAAGCGATGCATTTCCCCAACGCGATCGGCAACCCGTTCCTGCACCTGCGGCTCGGCCAATGCCAGTTCGAACTGGGCAATCTCGACCGCGCGGCGGACGAACTGATGCGCGCGTACATGGGCGGCGGGCCGGAGCTGTTCGAGGACGAGGACGACAAGTACCTGCGATTCCTGGCGACGCGGGCGGAAGGCATCGAGACGCCTTGACGCACGCGTGCCGGCATCGCGAGCAGGCTTCGACGCCCGCGCCGCGATGCCGGGCGTTTCCTTCGCACGAGCGCGACCTGCCCATGAACCTGACCTTTCCTCTCGCCGCCCGATCCGACGCCGAAACGCTGGTCGCGATCCGCATCGCCGCGATGCGCGACAGCCTCGAACGTGTCGGCCGCTTCGATCCCCAGCGTGCGCGCGAACGCTTTCTCGCGTCGTTCGACCCGGCGCTATGCCGCTTCATCGAAGCCGATGGCGTGAACGCGGGCTTTTTCGTGGTTCGGCCGCAGGAAGACCACTGGCAGCTCGACCATCTGTACATTGCGCCCGAGCATCAGGGAAAGGGCATCGGCGCGGCCGTGCTGCGCAGGATCTTTGCCGAGGCGGATGAGAAGCGCGTGCCCGTCCGCGTCGGCGCGCTGCGCGGCAGCGCGTCGAACCGCTTCTATGCGCGGCACGGCTTCGTGCGGGCCGACGAAGCGGAGTGGGACATCTACTACGTGCGTGAACCGGGTTCGGCAACCGTGTAGAACGCATGCGGCCACGCGCTGCGGCGACGCATCCGCGGTGCGATCCGGGCGAGCGCATCAGCGTTTTCCCGGATACGGAATGCGCGGCGCGTGCCGTTGATGCAGAGAGACTATAAATACATGCTCCGAGGCTCATCATGACGACATCTGCAACAAACGGACCGAATGCGGTATCGCCTGAAACGACCGGGGCGGCAGCGACATCCGACGATGCGGGTGGCGTGCCGTCGATCCTGCTGGTCGACGACGAGCCGAGCGTGCTGTCGGCGCTCAAGCGCGTGTTCCGGCCCGCGGGCTACGCGATCCTGACCGCGGAAAGCGGCGAGGCCGCCCTCGAGATACTGGCGTCGACCGAAGTCGACCTGATCGTGTCCGACATGCGGATGCCGGGCATGAGCGGCGCGGAGTTCCTGGCCCGTGCACGGGCGCGCTACCCGGATACGATGCGCATCCTGCTGACCGGCTATGCGGAGATCGCGTCGGTCGTGCAGGCCGTTAACGAAGGCGGCGTATATCGCTACCTGAACAAGCCGTGGGACGATCACGACCTGCTGCTGACCATCGAACACGCGCTGGAGCAGCGGCATTTGCGGCGCGAAGCGGCCCGGCTGGCCGCGCTGACGGAAGAGCAGAACGAAGCGCTGCGCCGTTTCAACACGGAACTCGAAACGCAGGTTCGCGCACGCACGGAGGAGCTCGGCCAGACCGTGATGTTCCTCGAAGCCGCGCAACGCGACCTGAAAAGCAGTTTCACCGCGATGGTCCAGGTCTGCGCGAGCATGATCGAGATGCGCTGCGGGTCGGCCAGCGGTCACGCGATGCGGGTCGGCGAGATTGCGCGGCGGCTCGCGCTGGCATCCGGGATGAGCGAGCTGCATGCGCAGGACGTCTATTTCGCAGGGCTGCTGCACGGTATCGGCAAGCTGTCGCTGCCGGACGAATTGCTGCGCAAGCCGCTCGCGAAAATGACGGCCGAAGAGCACGGCCTGTTCCAGCAGCATCCGCTGCGCGCGCAGATGGTGCTGACGCCGGTCGCGCAACTGCACAAGGTCGCGTCGATCGTGCTGCACCAGTACGAACGCTTCAACGGACGCGGCACGCCGGACGGCCTGGCGGGCGACTCGATCCCGCTCGGCTCGCGGATCGTGGCGATCGTGCGCGATTTCGAAGGGCTGCGCAACGGCGACATCGGTGCGCCGCATTCGGTCGAGCAGGCGATCGACGCGTTGCGCTCGCAGGCCGGCGTGCGTTACGACCCGCGGATCGTCGACCGCCTGATCGAACTGCTGCAGGACCCGGCGAGTCTCGGCATCGCGGCGTCCGTCGCGGAGATCAAGTCCGCGCAGCTGCGCGAAGGGATGCAGCTCGCCGACGATCTGCGCACGCATCGCGGCGTGCTGCTGATGACCAAGGGCAGCGTGATGTCGGCGCACCAGATCGAGCTCGTGCGCCGCTTCGAGACGCGCGAGGGGACGTCATTCGACATCCTCGTGCTGGCCGGCCAGGCCGCGGCGAAGCCGGTGCCGAACGCGCCGAACGCGGGCGCGGCCCCTGCCTGAGCCCGGACGCGCAGCCTGACGGCCGCGGTGCGCGATCGCGCGCTGCGGCAACGCACTCACCTCGATTCGGGCGCTCATCATGTACGGCACCTACGATCTCCCGCTCGTCCTGCTGTCGCTTGCGATCGCGACGCTGGCCTCGTATACGACACTCGACCTGGCCGCCTTCATTTCGCTGCTCGACAACCGGAAGCTCAAGCGTGCGTGGCTGGGCGGCGGCGCGATGGCGATGGGTACCGGCATCTGGTCGATGCATTTCGTCGGCATGCTCGCGTTCTCGCTGCCGATTCCGCTCGGCTACGCATTGTCGGATACAGGCGCGTCGCTGGCGATTGCCGTGCTCGTGTCGTACTTCGCGCTGACGGTCGTCACGCGCGCGCGGCTGGGCTGGTGGCGGCTGCTCGCGGGCGGCGCGCTGATGGGCGGCGGGATCGCCGGCATGCATTACACGGGGATGGCCGCGCTGCGCATGCAGCCCGGCATTCGCTACGATGCGGCGTTGTTCGCCGCGTCGATCGGCATCGCGGTGATCGCGTCGACGGCCGCGTTGTGGATCGCACAGGCGCTGCGCGTGCAGCAGGCGCGCCATGCGACCGCCCAGCGGGTCGGCGCGGCCTTGGTGATGGGCATCGCCATTACCGGCATGCACTACACGGCGATGGCGGCCGCCCATTTCGCGCCGGACGCGCGATGCGGAGCCGCGAACGGAGTCGATACGCCGTGGCTCGCAACAACCGTCGCGCTGTTTACAACGGGGACACTGGTCGTCACTTTGCTGCTGAGCCGATTCGATGCGCGCACAACCTTCCTGCGCGGGATGACGGATACGCTCGAGCGGCTCGTGCGCTTGCGCACCGCCGAACTGGAACGCGCGCTGCACCGCTACGAAAAGACGACGGCGATGCTGCAGCGGACGCGCGAGAACATGGCGACCGAGATCGACGAACGCAAGGCCGCGCAGGCGCGGCTCGAACAGGAGAAGGACGAGCAGCGGCGCCTGTTGCAGGTACTCGAGGAAACCCACGTGCAGTTGCTGCAGTCGGAAAAGCTCGCGTCGATCGGCCAGCTCGCGGCCGGTGTCGCGCACGAGATCAACAATCCGATCGGCTTCGTCAGCGCGAACCTCAATACGTTGAAGAGCTGGGTACGCAGTCTGCTCGACGTGATCGCCGCGCATGAAGCCGCGCTGCCGCAGCTCGACCCGGCCACGCGCGACGCGCTGACGGCGACGGGCCGCGCGGCGGATCTGGACTATGTGCGCGACGAGATCGCGACGCTGATCGACGAATCGATCGACGGCGCGCTGCGCGTGCGGCGCATCGTGCAGGACCTGCGCGATTTCTCGCGTCCGGCCAGCGGCGAGTGGAGCGTGGTCGATCTTCGCGCGGGCCTGGAAAGCACGCTCAACGTCGTCCACAACGAACTCAAGTACAAGGCCGAGATCGTGCGCGATTACGGCGACGTGCCGCAGGTCGAATGCCTGCCGTCGCAGTTGAACCAGGTCTTCATGAACCTGCTGGTGAACGCGGCGCATGCAATTCCCGAGCGCGGCGTGATCACGATCCGCACGTCGAGCGACGGCGAGCAGGTGTCGATTGCGATCAGCGATACCGGAACGGGCATGACGCCCGACGTCGTCCGGCGGATCTTCGATCCGTTCTTCACGACGAAGCCGGTCGGGCAGGGCACGGGGCTGGGCTTGTCGGTGTCGCATGGGATCGTCGAGCGCCATCGCGGCACCATCGACGTGATGAGCGAGCCCGGGCACGGCACGACGTTCTGCGTCCGGCTGCCGATCCGGCGGGCCGGCGATCGCGCGAACGCGGCAGCGCTGGCGCAACGGGCGTGATCGCATGACGGCGTCGTGCGCCACGGGCCGGCGCGGTTGTCGCACGTCACCGCAGTCGCTTGCGGCGCTGGCGACGAAAGAAATGCCAGAACATCGCGGCGGCGTCCGGCCCCGTGGCGGAATGAAACGGCTCGCGCGGGTCGCCACCGCTCCATGCATGCGGCAGCCGGCGGACGATGCAGACCCTGACGACGAGACGTCCGCCCTTGAGATAGTCGACATAGTCGGCATCGTCGCGCGCATGGATGCGTTGCTCGCCAACGCGCATCGCGCCGTGTTCATCGACGAGCCGGTTGAGCCGGGCGAACGCGATGCCGAGCTGCGTTGCGTTCCGGTCGGTCACGACCGTATCGAGTGCGCCGTGCATGACAAGGGCCGGCATGCCGGGATAGGAGGCGACGTCGGCACAGGCTTCGACTGCGCGTATCGGGTCGTCGCGCAGGCCTCGACGCATCAGGTTCATGGCCGCCAGTGTCGACGACGGCGGGGCAATGGCGGGGCCGGAGTGCAGTCCGACTGCCGCGAAGCGATCGGGATACCGTATTGCCAGTGCCGCGGCGAGTCCGGCACCGGCGGACATGCCGGCCAGGTAGATCCGGTCGCGGTCGAATCCGTGCTGTCGCACGACAGCGTCGACCAGCGACGCAACGGCCGCGGCTTCGGACTGCGTCGCGTCGCCATGCCAGTGCCAGCAGCGGTGCGCATGGGCCGTCCTGGCTTGCTCGGGAAACAGCACGGCGAATCCCGACCGCTCGGCGAGACGGCACATGCGCGTGCCCGTGGCAAACGATTCGGCGCTCTGCTTGCAGCCGTGCAGCATGACGACGGCCGGCATGCCGGCTGTCGTCGCGGGCGCGGCGGGCAGATACAGCGCGTATGCAAGGTGGTTCACGTAGCGGCCGGCACTCGGGCCGGCGGAATGAAACGACCGGAGCCACGTGCCGGGCGCCTTGTCCGTCCGTGCGCGGGCGGGATGCACGGTGCCCGGGCGTTTTGCGGTACGGGAGACGACGGCGGGCTTGACCGCCCGTTTGGCGGCCGGTCGTGGCTTGTTCGTGCGCTTCGCCGGGCGCGTGCCGGTTGCGACGGAGAGCAGGTCGAGAGGCCGCAACCAGAGGCTGGTTTTTTTCCTGGACATGTGCAGTTTCGTGCCGGCGGCCGACCGTAGCAGGAAGAGGCAGCCGAATCCGCCGTCGAGTTGAAAATCGAAATGGGGCGCGGAGCAAGATTCGTGCTGCCGGCCGTGTGCGCACCGGAACCGGTCGGCAGATCGAAAGCAACGGAAAGCAGCGGCCTGCTTGACGGCAGCGATTCGAGTCTGCCATCGGCGATGTTCACCGTCCGATGTGACGCCCGTGCGAATCGAAGTCTGCATCGAGCCTGTCGCGCGCGGGGCTAGCGCCGGTCCAGCAGCGTATCGCTCAGCACATTGAACGCCGCGCCCGGCAGCTCGTGCAGGTGCTCGACCACGCTGCTGACCGGATAGAACGCTTCGACCGAATCGTCGAGGATCCCGACGCCGATCAGTTCGACGCGCCGCTCGCGCAGCGCATCGACGCGTGCGCGCAGGTCGGTGCGCAGGATCGCCGGGTTGCCGTCGCCGGTTGCCGGATAGCCGTCCGACAGCACCATCAGGATGCGCCGCCGGGCCCGCTTCGCGAGCAGCCGCTCGGCGGCCCAGCTCAATGCCTCGCCGTCGGGATTCTCGTGGCCGCATTCGATGCACGCGAGGCCGCTCGGGTTGTCGGATTCGAACCGCTTGTAGACGCGCAGGTCGAGCCGTTCGACGAACCGGTTGTAGCCGAACGTGTCGCGGCCGGCGTCGATCCAGCGCTGGTAGTGCGCGCGCATCGCGGCATCCTCGACGGAACTGTAGCCGAGCACTTCGCACGCGAAGCCGAGCTGCGTCAGCGCATCGCACAGCGCCGCCGCGCACAGCCTGGCGAGCTCGATCTTCTTGCCGGCCATCGACCCGCTGCAATCGATCAGCAGGCTGACGGCCGCGTCACGCCCGGGCGCCGCGCGCCGGACGCGGAACGGCGTGCGATAGCCGGGTGACGTGACGAGGCGGGCGAGCGACGTCCGGTCGAGCGCGCCGCGTTCCTGTTCGCGCTTCCAGCGCGTCTGCTCGTCCACTTTCAACGCGCGTTCGAGTCGCAGCTTGAGCGGCTCGGTTTGCGCGCGGGCCGCGCTTCGCAGGCGGTGCCAGCGAGCCGGTTCGCCCTGGCCGGTGAAGTCCGTCACCGTGTCGAACGCGGTGGTCAGCGGGACCGACAGCAGCGGCCGGTTGTCCGCGGACAGGCGGATCGTGCCGGGCGTTGCGTCGCCCGGCGTCGGCGCTTCGGCCGTCGATTCCGTGTCGGCGATCGCACCGGCGCTCGATTCGGCCGAAACCGGCGCACGTGCGTCGTCTGGCGCGCCCGGTCCGTCCGATTCGAATTCGGCGGCAATGCTGTCGCTGTCGATCGTGCTGCCCGGATCGGCCGTGAACATCATGTTGTTCGCGCCGGCCGATGCCAGCGCGCGCACGCGCTCGACGATCCGGTGCGCGACGCGGATGCTGTCGGCGGTCGAGGTCGCGGCGCGTGCTTCGTCGACGAGATCGTCCGATGCGGCCAGCGTCGCATCGAGCGACGGCACGCGCTCGGTGGGGGACGGCGATTCGTCCCACAGCGCACGCTCGATGCGCCACACCAGCCTGTCGCGCCACGCCATTCGCTGCCACCGGGGAAGCGTGTCGGTGGCTGATGCCGCCCGCATCCGCCGCAGGAACGCCATTGCGCCGGGATAGATCGACGCGAGGCGGCCGGCCGCGCGCCGGTCGTCGATCGCCTGCGCAATGGCGCGCACCGCGGGCGATGCCAGCGCGGCAATGTCCTCGATCGCGCCGAAGCGGGTGCGCGCCGCGTAGAGGTCGACGAGGCCGATGATCGCGTCGTCGTCGACGTCGCCGGCGAGCAGCGTGTCGGGCAGCACCAGCAGGTCGCGCTGCGCGACCGGCCCATGGCGCGCGAACCGCACCTCGATGCCGTGCCGCTGCGCGAGCGTGCGGGCGAGCCGGGTCAGGTGGAGCGACCGCGCGTCGTCGTCCCGGTCCATCGCGTCAGGCCTCGACGTCGATGTAGTGGCGAATGATGCTGCGGATCAGGTCGGCGTCTTCCGCGCCGACCTTCGCGTAGATCGTCGGGCCGGCGGCCGATTCGGGATCGCCGGTGCGCAGCATCAGCTCGGCCCAGTCGATCAGGCGCCGCGTCGAGAACGCGCTGGCCAGATCCTCGCGGACGAACGCGGCGCGGCAGTCGGCCGCGATCGCCGCGAGCGTGTCGGCCATCGCCGCGGTCATGGCCGCGCCGAACGTGCGCTGCAGCACGCGCGCCTCGTCGGGCGGCGGCAGATAGTCGAGGCGGTACACGCGCCAGCGGTCGAGAAACGCCTCGTTCATCACGTTGGCACCCTGGTACAGATGGCGGAACTGCCCCATCGCGCCCACCGCATTGGCGGTCGCGAACAGCCGGAACGACGGATGCGGGACGACGATCTCGTTGCCTTTCTCCTTCAGCAGCAGGCGTCCGGCCGGTTCGAGCACGGCGGTCAGCACCGCGAGGATCGCCGGTTCCGCGAAGTCGATCTCGTCGACGATGAGCCATAGCCCTTCGCGCATCGCGGTCGGTAGCACGCCGTCGACCCAGATCGTCTCGCCGCCCTTGACGGTCCAGAACCCGACGAAGTCGCCGACCGTCGTCTGCCCGTTCATGTTCGAACGCAGCACGCCGTGGCCGGCCAGCGCGGCGGCCTGTTCGATGAGGCTCGTCTTGCCCGTGCCGGTGTGGCCGATCAACAGGATGCGCCGGTTCTCGACGATGTCTTCCAGCACGTTCGTCGCACGCGCGGTGAACAGGTAGGCCGGGTTCAGCGGCGGCACGAGCGGCCCGCCGGGCCCGCGCGGCATCGGCACGCCACCCACGTGCGCGACGTGGGTTGCGGTGCCGGCCGCCACGGGTCGCGACGACTGCGCGCGGCGCAGGTCCTGCATGAACTCGCCGCGATGAGCGGGCGTGGCACGGTCGCCGGCTTCGCGCCGGACGAAGCCTTCCTGGATCCACTTGTGCAGCTTCGCATCGAGGTTGTCCGCATCGACGACCGTATCGACCGACGTGCTGCCATCGGGCCGGTGATGCTGGATTCGGTACATATGCGCGCGTTCGGAGCGGCTGACGATCCATTGCCCGGCGGACGGGTCCGCCAGTTGACGATAGACGCCGAGTACCGACGGGGAGGAATCAGCGGGTGCGTTCATGGTGGCGAGCGAGAGTGGGCGGCTGGCGCTTCATGCTTGCGATGCATCGCGTCGATTGTAGATTTTTTTGTCGTGAAGGAGGGCATTCGTACGGGAATCGATTCGCAGCGATCCGGTGCAGCGCAGGCGGTGCATCGGCCAGCCGGAGCAGGCGAGCGCCATGGGGCATGGGTTGCAGCATGGCTTTTCGGCACCGTCGGCATGGCACCGAACCGCCTTTGTCGTGCCGATCCGGCGGCAAGGTTACGGCTCGTGGGCGCCAGTCGGCAACGTTCATGTATTCGAAGGTCGATTGACACCCTGCCTGACGCTGATCTCTCCGGCCTCTCACGAAGACAATCCGTCATGTCGAATGGCAGCCGTCTCGTCATGCCTTGATCAACAGGGGGGAATTTCAGTACCGTAGCAGGCTTGATCGCCTGGCTGCCATCGCGTGTCCCTGGACGGCTCGGCGCGACATCCAATGGTGCGCCGGTCGTCGAATCCGGCGAAGGAGCGTTGAACATGACGGAGACAGGAATGGACGAACGGGTGATCCGTCGGGCCAGTGCGCTCGATGCCCCGGCCGTGCTGGGGATCTTTGACGACGTGATTGCGTGGTTCGTTTCCATCGGTAACGACGGGCAATGGGGCCGCGAGCGGTGGTCGACGCAACCCAAGCGGATTGCGCTCGTGACCGACGCCTGTGCGCTGCCCGACGCGTGGGTGGCAGAGGATCGGGAAGGTCGCGTCCTGGGCGCATTGATCCTCGGCGAGTCCATGCCCTACGTGCCGCCCGCGACCGAGCCGGAAATTTATGTCCGTGTGCTGGTTGCGTCGCGCGATGCGCGGGCGCGCGGTGTCGGCCGGCGTCTGATGGCCTTCGCGGATGAGCGCGCCCGGGCTGCCGGGGTGGGGCGTTTGCGGGTGGACTGCTATGGCGGCGGGACGGGCGCGCTGGTGCGTTTCTACGAGTCCTGCGGGTATGAGCGAATCTCGACCTTCGACGTGGACGGTTGGCCGGGGCAGTTGTTGGGGCGCAGCTTGTGACGGTGCCGGCACGCGAATCAGCAAAGCGGCAGCCGGTTGCCGGACCGTGGAGATAGGCGTGCATGAATCGCGAGCGCCACGTCCACGACAACATGCAATGATTAAGGGAACACAAATAAATGGCTGAACCACTTTTCGTGCTCGCCGATGTCGAAATCAGTGAGGCGGCGTTGCGTCGATGGCTGAAATCCGCTCCACTTTCTGCCACGACATTCGATGACTGGCCAGGTTCAGTGGGTCGCGGCGATTCCGGGATCTCCCACGCGGCAACATCGGCGGACCTCAGTGTCGCTGACGGATTGGTTGCCCATTGCGTGAGCAGCTTTGGGCTGGGTGATGGTCACCTTCATTGCAACTACGACAAACAAGCAAAAGCGCTGCGTTTTGCGGTGTATTTTCAGTATGGCGATGAAGCGGGAGTCATGGAGTCCGCGCTTGCTTTCTGCGCGTTGCTGCGAGGTATTGCGGAAATCTACACGGCAAAAAAGCCGTCATTCATCCGCTTGTTCGACACCGGCGCCGATATTCTGTGCATCGAGATCAGTCAAAAGGCCTCGCGGATCGTGCCCGAACCTGTCAATGCGCAGGTGTCCCCCGATTGGTTCGATGAGTGGATCGGTCAAGAGAACTTCGGCGACCCGGACAACGTCATGGCTGTGCTGTTCCCTCCATTGGCACGGACCCTGAAGCAGCAGGTTGCACTGGGTGCGCTACGGGCCAGCCCGCAAGCGCCCTACGATTACGATCGTTTTTTCTGGACCGATGGCGAGCACGTTTACGGCGGCTCTTCGGATAACCCGGTAATGAGAAACGCAGACCCGAAAACCTTTCGCCGGGTCACGCCAGCAAACAGCATGGACTCGGCCTTTTATGCCGACGCGCGCCAGATCTGGTATCACCATCCGATGGTGGTCGTTGTGCCGGTGCAATCGCTCGAATCGGGCGCATCCATATCCATGCAGGGTTGGCGGCCCTTCAGTTCGGATGGAGAGCCGCTATTGCGTTGTGGCGACACCGTGTGGGCTGTCGCTAACGTGGATTATCCCAACGGGGGAAGTATTTTCGGTCACGCGGACTACCCGAACGGCGGGAATACCGAAGGCAACGTCAAGAGCGTCTTGCGCATCATTCAAGCGCACGGCGGCATTCCAGTATGGGAGAAGAGATACAACTTCGAGTATGTTCGCCCCACCCGGGTGGAGGGCGCATCGTTCGTCCATGTAAAAGACTGTCTGTTTGAAGATGGCAAGTCAGTCTATGTCCAGACGGATCGGGGCCTGATCCGCATGGAGGGCGCCCTTCCAGGAATGACGACGTATCTGGGCGGACTGAGCTGCAACAACGGACGGTTCTTTCGTCAAGGGCATGCGATCAAGCGCCCACTCGATGCCGCCATGCTGCGCTATCTTGACTACGATTTATATGCAGACAATCACCACGTCTACCAGCTTCGAGATGTCTCGGATGGCCATGCGTTCAGCCCGGACCTGCATATCTTGCAGGATGCGGAGCCGGCAGCGTTCCGGATCATGCGCGCGCTGCCGAACGCGACTATCAGCGCGGATGCGCAGCATGTCTGGCTCAACGGCGAGGTCATCCCGGACTCGCCTCCCGAAGCCGTCAAATTCATGGGTTCATTCTTTTGGACGGACGGAAATCGTGTTTATAACTGCGAAAAGCTGATTCAGGATGCTGATCCGAAGAAATTCACCGTGCTGGCTGACTCCGATCGGGCTGACTCCGATTACGCGCGCCAGGGCAAGGTAGTCTATTTCCGCGCCGAACAGATTCCCGACGCCGATGCGGCCAGTTTTGTCGCGGACGGTAGGACTGCAGCTCACGACCGGCATCGGCGCTATGAATTCGATCGGCCCGTTGAATCTCGGGATCGCGAGTCCTGAAAAAAGGGCGTCGAGTGACTGACGGGCTGTTGAAATCATTCACCGCGTGACCTGTCGGCGACAGAGCGAATCGCACGGCCCTACACACGGGCCGCCGGAAGATTCGCGCTTTCGGGAGCGGCGCGGAGGAGCAAGGTCGCTTACCGGTAGGTCCAGAACCGGTGCAGCACGAACGTGGTTGGAGGAATCAGCAGCGCGATCGCGACGATGCTCATCCCGCGGGACACGTCGAGCGCTTCGGCCGCCCGCGCGAGCAGCAGCGTTTCGGCGAAGCCGGCCAGCGTGACCGCGAGAAAGCGCACCACGTTGCGCGTGCGCACCGTCGACGAAAAGCTCCACAGCGTATTCGCGAGATACGAGAACGCCGTCGCGCAGAGGAATGCGATCGCGTTCGCCGTCACCAGCGTCGCGTCGAACCGCGCGAACATCGCCGCCGCGACCAGCGCGTGGATCGCGGTCGAGCAGAGCCCGGACACGCCGAAGCGCATGAGCCGCGTGCGCTCGGCATAAAGCAGGGCGATCATGGCCGTCGGTGCGCGTCAGCGTACGCTGCCGAGCCGCGCACGGGTCGGCTGCACGCGCCGGCGTGCGATCTGGCGGCGCGCATCGCGCGCGACCGGGAGCTCGATCACCTTGCTGTGCGCCTGGTAGCGGCGGCGGATCAGGTAGACGGGCCGTTGCTTCGACTCGTCGTAGATCCGCCCGACGTATTCGCCGACGATCCCGATCCCGATGAGCTCGATGCCGCCGATGAACAGCGTGACCGAGATCAGCGACGCGTAGCCGAGCACCGGATTGCCGAACAGCAGCGTGCGGAAGATGATGAACGAGCCGTACAGGAAGGCGAGTGCGGCGATGCCGACGCCGATGTAGGTCCAGCTGCGCAGCGGCACGGTGCTGAAGCTGGTGATGCCTTCCAGCGCGAAATTCCACAGCTTCCAGCCGGAGAATTTCGAGTGTCCGGCACTGCGCGCGTCGCGCTGGTATTCGACGATCACGGTCCGATAGCCGACCCACGCGAACAGCCCCTTCATGAAGCGATGCCGCTCGGGCAGGTTGCGCAGCGCGTTCACGACCTTGCGATCCATCAGCCGGAAATCGCCGACGTTCTCCGGCAGTTTCACGTCCGACAGCATGTTGTGCACGCGATAGTAGATCGCGGCCGCGGTGCGCTTCGCGAACGAATCGCACGCGCGGTTGCTGCGCTTCGCGGCGACGACTTCCGCGCCGTCGCGCCAGTGTTCGATCATCACGGGAATCAGACTCGGCGGATCCTGCAGGTCGGCGTCGAGCGGGATCACCGCGTCGCCGACGGCTTCGTCGAGACCGGCCGTCAGCGCGGCTTCCTTGCCGAAGTTGCGGGTGAGGTCGATCACGCGCACGCGCCGCTCGCCGGTGCTGATCCGGATCAGCCGCTCGAGCGTGTCGTCGCGGCTGCCGTCGTTCACGCAGACGATCTCGAAACGGATCGCGTCGATCGACGTCATCAGCGGAATCACGATGTCGAAGAAGCGTTCGACGGCTTCGCCTTCGTTATAGAACGGCACGACCAGCGATACGAGCGGTGTAAAGAGTGGTTCCCGCATGATGATTCCCCTTGTGATGTCGCTTCACCGATGGGCGCCGATGGTCGGTCTGCCGGTGCGGCGCAATCCGTACGCCGGGCGGTGGTGCGTTCTGGCCTGATGCGTGAACGCGGTTTCGGTCGTGTTGTCGCTTGCGTCCGGCATCGACGGCACGTCGTGTCGTTCCCGGGCGATCCGGCCGACGAGCAGCCCGAGCGACGCCAGCGTGACGAGCGGCATGAACTGGAACGACAGATGCGGCACGACGGCGAGGCCCGCGAGCGGCATCAGCCACAGCAGCACCAGCCATTCGCGGTCGAAGCGCCGCCAGCCGTGCGTCCACGCATAGCGCACGTACCACGCGATCACGATGCCGTACCAGGTCAGGTCGTAGTCGTACAGATAGGGGCTGACGAGCAGGCAGGCACAGGCGAGGGTCGCGGCGCGCAGCGCATACGAGCACGCGCCGCGCCATGCATAGACGACGGCGATGGCCGCGATCGATGCCGACAGCAGCTGAAGTCCGCTGGCGACGTAGGCGGGCCAGCCCGCCATCGCGGCCAGCGCGAACACGGTGGGCATCCGCGCGAGCTTCGCGTGGCCGGCGCCGACGACCTGGTAGACCTCGTGCATCGCGTGGGCGAACGCAAGCCACGAGTCGGTACCGAACGCGAGCGCGGCGAGCGCGACACAGGCGGCAATCGTCGCCGCCCACGCGGCCAGCGCACGCCACTGGCCGGCGCACAGCAGCGCGAGCGGGATCAGGATGGCCACCTGCGGCTTCATCATCAGCATGCCGAAGCAGATCCCGGCCCAGACGGGGCGGCGATTCAGCAGCAGCAGGCCGAGGCCGCCGAGCGTGGCGGTAAACAGGCTGGTTTGCCCGACGATGACGGTCACGAAGACGGCGGGGAAGGCCAGCGCGCACAGCCACGCGGTGCCGCGCTGCACGGTCGCATGAATGACGGCGGCGAACAGCACGCACGTGATCCCGAGCCAGAGCACGACCGCCGCCATATACGGCAGCCAGCCCAGCGGCAAGACCAGCAACAGCATGCTGGGCGGATAGAGCCACAGGAGCACGCCGTTCTCGAGATTCATGCCCGGGACGGCGATCTGCTGGATCGCGAACAACGCGTCGAAATGCCAGACGTCGGCGGCACGCCCGTGCGCGGCGAGCCATGCGGCGCTCCAGATTGCGGAAAAATCCTGCGACAGCGGGGTCAGCGCGTTGGCATGCTGCAAGGCCACCCGGGCAATATAGATGCCGATGAACAGCAGCTCGGTCAGCAACACGCCGGTGGCGTAGGCGCGCACGCGATCGCGATTGAGCCAGTGCGGATAGCGGCGCGGGCCGGCGATCGGGAGCTCCGGATGCACATCCATCGCGGGATGGGCATGGCGAATGGAAAGGGGCGTCTTCATCACGCGTTCCGCGGCGAGCGCTGCGCGGTGCGGCGAACGACGACGAACAGCACGGCAAGCAGCACGATCGGACCGATCTGCGGCAGCTTCATCAACCGGTTCAGCATCTCGAAGATCGGCAGCAGCCAGGCCAGCACGAGCACGGCCTGGTCGCCGGGCAGCCAGCCTTCATCGAAGCCATGGGCGATCAGGCAGAAGATCGCGATACCGAGCCAGGTCAGTTCGTAGTGCCACAGATAGGGCGTAATCAGCAAGGTGGCGACGGACAGGACTGCGCCGCGCAAGCGCATGTCGGGCGTGCGGCGCCACACGTCGATGGTCGCCGCGATCGCGAGCAGCGCAACCACCGCCTGCGCGGTCAGCGCGACCGCCACCGATGCGCCCGCGAGCCGCAGCGCGGCGAACGGCGTCGGCGACGCAAGCCAGTACGACGGCAGCATGAAATGCTGGTCGCGCACCGTCGACACGGCCGCGCCCAGCCCATGCAGCGCGCCGGCACCGGTCAGCGCGATCCCGGCCGCGGCTAACAGCGTCGCGCTGATTGCCGCCGCCCCGAACGCGCGCCACGCACGCGCGGCGATCAGCGCGAACGGGAACACCACGGCCAGTTGCGGCTTGATCGCGAGCAGCCCGATCAACACGCCGGCCGCGATCGGGCGCTTGCCGAGCAGATGCAGCGCGAGTGCGGCGATGCCGGCGGTCAGGATGCTGTTCTGGCCGAACAGTGCGGACAGGCACACGGCCGAATACGCGATCATGACGAGCGCCGTGGCGCGCGGCACGGGAAGATGCGCGCGCAATCCCGACAACCGCGAGACGGCGAACGCATAGCATAAAAGACTGCCCGCGGAAAAAAGGAGGTAAGCGGGCAGGAAAGGCACAAGGGCAACCGGCGCGATGAACAGCAACATCGTCGGCGGATAGAGCCAGGGGAGCGGCCGATGCTGCAGATACGCACCGAAGTGCGCGGTCTCGGCCTGCAGGAATGACGTAGGGTCGTAGGCCGATGCGGCATGGCCTTGCAACACGAGATGCGATGCGGTCCAGAAGACCGAGAAGTCGACACCCGGACGGGTAACGTCGCTCGATGTAAAGCCATCGGTCACGACGCCCCAAACGGCCAGCAATGCGACGAAGAGCATCAGCACGATGCAGCTGTACGGAATGATCCGGTCGGCTGTCAGCCATTGAGCACAGCGTACGGCGCGAACGCGCGTCCCACGATTGGCTGTGTACATGATTCCCCGTCTGTGTGTAGAGGCTGCGTGGTCTGTCGCAGCCGTTTCATGTTGTCGTGCCTGCGGATCGAATCGCCCTGAAATGGCGTTGTCCGGTGAATTCATTGTTGAAGAAAAAATCGCGTGATGCAAACCGCGCACTGAAAGCCGGTATTTAGATTGTCTGGCGAGACGCGCGAAAAGCGTGTTTTCAGGTATGAGTAATCGACGCGATCGGCATTTTTGTTTCTGCGTTGAAACATTCCGTCATTTTGACCGGGGCCGCATCCCGCCGATCGCGTGCAGCGCAGGCCGCTGCGGACGTTCGGGAAAATCCCGAGTAAAAATTTTTGATCCTTGACGCAGCGCGGCTGCGGGCGTTCCGGCTTACAACGCTTGCGGACGAACCCATATCAATTCTGAAACATTTCTCGCATCGGGCCGTGGGCCGACGAACGCGGGCATCGCCGGAACCCTTGATACGCCTGGATTTCGCCCTGGGTGGCCTGCTCTTTGCGTAAGCGTTGGCACGGCAGTCGACGAGGTGACGACCGGGCGGTTCCGGCAAAAGACAGACGGAACCAGCTTCGGAATCACCTGCGGAAAGGAAGGCCGGAGCGCGTCGGGGAATACGCAGCTCCAGGTGGATTCACCACGCAGCTTTCGTCGAATGACCAATGAGACCCGGTCTCTTCAGGGCAATAAGAAATCGGCATGGCAGCATATGGGGAATAAAAATGAAAGACCACAGCACAGTGCGGCTCGCAAACCGCGTTAAAGACACATTGCAGCTTTGCCGGGAGTTTGTCTCCCGTTCAACTGGATTCCATGCGTCGAACGGCAGTCGTGCCGTTCCGGTCGACCGGATCGCGCGGTTCATCCGGCCGGTCGCACCGTACACGCCTCTCTGGCTCTCTGCCTCATTGATACCCGTTCGCACGGACAGGGATGTGCATCCCCGTTCCCGCAGCTGAGCGGCGCGTTCCGATTTTTCGAGTAGTGCCGGTGGTGCCCGTCCCGACGTCCTGGCGGACGAAGGGTAATTAATAGCAGTCCGAAAGGAGAGTACCTATGTCAAGAATCATCGAAAAGATCGCCTGGTTCGTTCAGGATCAGGACGGCGTGACGGCCATCGAGTACGGCCTGATCGCTGCGCTGATCGCGGTCGGCATCATCGTCGCATTGACGGCGGTGGGTACGGACCTGTCGAACGTGTTCAGCACGATCGCGTCAAGTCTGGACTCGGCGGTAACAGCACTCTGATGGACGGTACGACGAACGAAACATCCGAATTGCTCGTCGCCACCACACGGCATCAACACCTGCCTCGCCGTATCGATGCATGGTCATCCGACCAGCCGGCACCCGAGGTGCTTAAAAGTAACCACGCAAGGAGATCATCATGTCCAAGTTCATTCAACAAGCCGCCCGTTTCGTGCGCGATGAAGACGGCGTGACCGCCATCGAATACGGCCTCATCGCTGCACTGATCGCAGTCGGCATCATCGTCGCAGTCACCGCGGTCGGCACGGAGCTCAAGACCGTGTTCACCACGATCGCTGCCGACCTGACCTCGGCCATTTGAGGCCGTTGAAGGGCAGCGCGTGCGGACGGCTCGGCCGGTGCAGCGTTCGAGCCGCTCCCACGCCCCCGATGACCGGGAACCGGAGACCATCATGCAACCCAGGGTGCGTATCGCAAGCTCCAGGTTCGGCGACGAACGGGGCGTGACGTCGATCGAGTCTGCGTTCCTCGCCGCGACGTTCGCTGTCGCGGTGCTGGGCAGCGTCGTGACGCTGCGGGGCTCGCTTGCCGATACGTACGTGGTGATCGCAACGGCCGTCATGGCCGCCGCCGCCACCGCGCTGGCGATGGTTTCCTGATCCTTCGATCCGCTCCGTGAGGTTCGCCATGTTACCCGTTGCGCCGCCTTACCCGATTCCGTTGTGCGTGACGCTGCTCGCGGTTGCCGCGGCCGGCACGGACATCGCGGCCCGCCGCATCCCGAACCGCCTCGTCGCGCTCGGCCTCGCCGGCGCGCTGGTCGCCCAGTGCGTGTTGCACGGCGTCGTGGCGGGCGCACTCGGCTGGTTTGCCGGCGCCGCGACCGGTTTCGCGCTGCTGCTGCCGTTCTACCTGTTGCGCGGAATGGCGGCCGGCGACGTGAAGCTGATGCTCGCGATCGGCGCATGGGTCGGCGCGCAAATGACGTTTTACATCGTGCTGGCCACCTTCGTGGCCGGCGGGATCGGTGCACTCGCGGTCGTGCTGTTGCGCGGGCGGATGCGCCAGATGTGGGCGAACGTCCGCGCACTGATCGCGCGGCACGCGCAAGGCAAGGGTGCGGCCGCCGCCGACGGCGCCGCGGAAATGACGTCGGTCGGCTCGCTGCCGTATGGCGTAGCGATCGCGGCCGGCACGCTGGCCATGTTGTTCGCGTCGTACGTGTAGCGCGACGCATCCGCAACGAGGACGGAACGACCATGAACACGAACCATACCGAACCGAGACGCGACGCGCAGGTGGCCCATCTGCCCGATCCGTTGCCGTCGCGGGAGGCGCATACGAAGCTGGGCATGCCATTGCCCGCGGCGCCGCGCTCGCTCGACGACACGGGACTGAGCAAGACGTTCGTCGCCGGGCTCGTGCTGAAGTCGACGCTGATGCTCGGCCGCCCGTCGTACGGCGACCTGGTCGAGCGGCACTGCCTGCCGCTCGCGGTGCTCGACGACGTCTTTGCATTCCTGGTGCGCGAGCACCTCGTCGAACTCACCCATCGCGGTGCGACCGATCTCGACGTGACGTTCCGCCTGACCGACGCGGGCCGCGTGCTGGCGCTCGAGGAACGGGCGCGCAGCGGCTACAGCGGGCCCGCGCCGGTGACGCTCGACGCGTATCTCGAATGCGTGGCCGCGCATTCGGTGCGCAACCTGCACATCGGCCAGAACGACGTGTGGGCCGCCTTCGAAGGCATCGTGATCGACACGGCGGTGCTCGACGCGGCGGCCGCGGCGCTGAACGCGGGCCGTCCGCTGCTGATCTACGGCCCGGCCGGCAGCGGCAAGACCTTTCTCGCCGAGCGGCTCGGCTCGCTGATGCACGGTTACGTGCCGGTGCCGCACGCGATCTGCGCGGCCGGCGAAGTGATCCAGATCTACGATCCGCTCGTGCATGTCGACGCGGCATCGCAACCCGGCGGCCAGTCGGTCGATCGCCGCTGGCGCCTGTGCGAACGGCCGGTCGTGATGTCCGGCGGCGAACTGACGCTCGACGAGCTCGACCTGCGCCGCGACGAGGCCGCCGGCTTCTACCAGGCGCCGCCGCACATGAAGGCGAACATGGGCATGTACGTCGTCGACGATCTCGGCCGGCAGCGCGTCGAGCCGCGCGACCTGCTCAATCGCTGGCTGCGCCCGCTCGATCGCGGCGTCGACTTCATGACGCTCGAATCCGGCAACCGCTTCGTCATGCCGTTCGACGTCTGGCCGGTGTTCTCGAGCAACCTGTCGCCGGAGCAACTGGGCGACGACGCGTTCCTGCGCCGCCTCGGCTCGAAGCTGCATGTCGGCGCGCTGTCGATCGACGACTACCGCGCATTGTTCGACGCGGCCTGCTCGTCGCTGGGCCTCGTCGCGGCACACGACGCATTCGACTACCTGCTGCATCGGCTGCACCTGCCGACCGGCAAGGCGTTTCTCGCCTGTTTCCCGGCAGACCTGTTGCGTCTCGTGGCTGCCGGCGCGCGTTACCGCGGCGATCCGCCCGAAGTGACGCACGACGCGCTGTACGACGCCTGGGCGAGCTATTTCGGTTCAGCGCCTGAACGGGACGGCGGCCATCCGCCGCCCGTCGAGCGCGGCGGGCGCACCAGCGTCACCGGTTGAGCGGTTTCTTTCACGATTCGTCGAGGAGCATTGCCATGAAAAACAGTCGAGCGGTCATGATGCTGGTCGTCGCGATGGTCGCGGGTCTTGCCGCGGTCCTGTTCGCGTCCCACTGGCTGATGCAGACATCCACGAGCTCGGTCACGCCGGTTGCGGTGGCGGCCACCGACCTGAACCTGGGCGAACCGCTCGGGCCGAACCAGATCCACATGGTGAACTGGCCGTCGGGCAGCGTGCCGACCGGCGCGTTCACCGATACCAAGTCGCTCGAAGGGCGCGTGGTCCGCACCAGCCTGTCGCGGGACGAGCCGGTGATCGAGTCGAAGCTCGCGCCGATCGGCACGAAGGGCGGGCTGTCCGCGGTGATCTCGGACGGCAGCCGCGCGATCACGGTGCGCGTGAACGACGTGGTCGGCGTCGCGGGCTTCGCGCTGCCGGGCAACTACGTCGACGTGATCGTCAACACGCAGGAACAGCAAGGCAAGACCGACGGGCAGAGCATCTCCAAGATCGTGCTCGAACACATCCTCGTGCTCGCCGTCGCGCAGCAGGTCAGCCGCGACGACACGGCGCCGAAGGTCGTCAACGCGGTCACGCTGGAAGTCACGCCCGACCAGGCCGAACGGCTCGACCTCGCACGCAGCGTCGGCACGCTGTCGCTCGTGCTGCGCAACCAGGTCGACCAGAAGACGCTGAACACCGACGGCGCGACCAAGCTGACGCTGCTCGGCAAGGAGCCCGCACCCGAAGCGCCGCCGGCACCGGTCCATGTACGGACGGTACGCGTACACGTCGCATCGCACGCGGCGCCGGAAGTGCGGCGCGACTGCGTCGGCGTGCTGACGGGCGTGCGGGGCAGCGTCGAATGTTTCTGAAGCAGACCTATTCATCCAGATAAACAGATCGGCCGTCAGTGAGACACGGCGGCCTTGGAAGTCGATAACCGGCGCAGCGCCGGTCTCTCGGGGGATCAGACGAAATGAAGATCAAACCGCAATGCACAGGTACCGGCCCGCTGCGTACACGCGTCGCTCGGGGCACGATGATGGCCGCGATCCTCTGTTCCGGATGGCTGACCGTCTATGGCGCACTGGCCCAGGAGGGTGTCGAGTCGGCCGTGCTGACGAAAGGGGGCGCCAGCGCGCCGGCCGCGGTCGGCAAGGGGCCGATGCAGATGACGATCAGCATGGCGCCGGTGGCGGCCGCCGCACCCGCCGCGTCGGCGGGACCGCTGCGCGGGCCGAACTGCGTCGGCGCGGTGCGTGAATCGACCAGCGTCAGCGTGCCGCTCGGCAAGTCGCTGCTGGTGCCGATGCCGGAGCCGGTCCGCAATCGGACGATCGGCAATCCGGCCGTCGCGCAGGCCACGATGGTGTCGCCGCAGACGCTGTACATCCTCGGGCTGTCGGTCGGCACGACCAACATGATCGTGCAGGGCAGAAGCGGTGCATGCCGGGTGATCGACGTGGCGGTGGGCGCGGATGCCGGCGGCCTGCAGGCGTCGCTGCAGCAGTTGATGCCGAACGAACGCGACATTCGCGTGACGACCGCGGCCGGCACGATCGTGCTGTCGGGCACGGTGTCGAGCTCGCAGGCCGCGCAACAGGCCGTGCAGATCGCGCACGCCTACGGCGACAGCTCCGGCGACCCGGCCGCGGGCGGCAAGCCAGGCGGTGGCGGCGTGCTGAACATGCTGGCCGTCACGTCGCCGCAGCAGGTGATGCTCGAGGTGAAGGTGGCCGAGGTGTCGAAGACGCTGTTGAACCAGATGGGCAGCGCATTCAACATCCAGGGCGGGTTCGGTTCGTGGAGCGGCGCGCTGGTCAGCAACCTGCTGGCGGGCGTCGCGAGCGGGGCCGTCTTCAACAAGGCGAACAACAAGCCGTTCAGCATCGCGGCCGATGTGCAGAACACCGACAACCTCGTCAAGATCCTCGCGGAACCGAATCTCGTGACGATCAGCGGCCAGGAAGCGACGTTCCTCGCCGGCGGCAAGATCTTCATCCCGATCCCGCAGAGCAGCGGCAACGGCACGTCGTCGATCACGCTGCAGGAAGAGGAATTCGGCGTCGCGCTGAAGTTCACGCCGACCGTGCTGGCGAATGGCCGGATCAGCCTGAAGGTGGCGCCGGAAGTGTCGGAACTGTCGCAGACGGGCGTCACGCTGAGCGCGACCAACATCGGCGGCACGTCGATCCTGCCGCTGATCACGACACGGCGCGCGTCGACGACGGTCCAGATGAGCGACGGCGAATCGTTCGCGATCGGCGGGCTGATCAAGGACAACGTGACGGGCGCGCTGAAGTCGATCCCGGGTGTCGGCGAAGTGCCGGTGCTCGGCGCGCTGTTCCGCAGCACGTCGTTCCAGCAGGACCGTACCGAGCTGATCTTCCTGATCACGCCGCACCTCGTGAAGCCGCTGCAGACCGCCGACGTGCCGCTGCCGACCGACAGCTTCTCGAAGCCGAACGAAGCCGACGTGTATGCGACCGGCAACATGGAAGGCCGCGGCGGGGTTCGCAAGCCAGGCGCACAACCGGCGAACGGCGCAGCAGCAGCCCCGCAGGCACCGGCTCAGGCACCCGCTCAAGCCCCCGCACCGGCGCCGCAATCGGATGCGCCGGCCGGCCCGGCCGCCGCGCTGCCCGCGCCGCGCGCGCCGCACGGTGCGGACGCGCAGCCGCCGGTAACGGCCGAGCCGCAGAAGGCGCCCGCGCCGGTGGCGGCCACCGTGCCGCAATCCGACGCGGCCAACGCGGCCCGTATCGCGCACATCGAAGCCGCCGCCGCGCGCCTTGCCGCGGCCGGCTCCAACGCACCGGCCCAGCCGGCGACGCCGGCGCGACCGAAGCACCGGATCCCGGCGGCTGCCCACGCGCAGATCGCCCGCTCGGAACCCGAGTCCACCGATCGTTGATGCCATCCAAGGGGACACTCATGAAATCCGCCTACCTCGTATTCGTGCGCCGCGCGGCGCTCGCCGTACCGCTGGCCTTCGCGCTTGCCGGTTGCATGTCGTCGACCCCGGTGTGGGACACCCGCTTCGGCGAATCGGTCCGCGCCGTGACACAAGCCCAGATCATCGATCCGCATGCCGCCGAACACGCGGCCGCGACGACGGTGGTCGACGGCAACGCGGCCGCGTCGGCGCTCGACAACTACGACAAGTCGTTCAAGCAGATCGATCCGCCCACCAATGCGTTCGTGATCGGCATCGGCAAGGCCAACCAGTAACGACGGCACGCTCAGGGAGAACGCCATGAACAGCGCAGCTCGCTATCCGAAAGTCATGCGTCGCAGCCTGCATCGCCAGCGCGGTGCCGTCGCGATCATCGTCGGTCTCGCACTGGCGGTGATGATCGGGTTCGTCGGCCTCGCGCTGGATCTTGGCAAGCTGTACGTCACGCGCAGCGAACTGCAGAACAGCGCCGATGCGTGCGCGCTGTCCGCTGCGCGTGATCTGACCGGGGCCATCAGCCTCTCCGTGGCCGAGGCGGACGGCATCGCCGCCGGCCACCTGAATTTCGTGTTCTTCCAGAACAAGTCGGTGCAGTTGTCGACGAACGCGAACGTCACGTTCAGCGATTCGCTGACCAATGCGTTCCTGACGAAGAACTCGGTCACGACGCCGGCCAACATCAAGTACGTACAGTGCACGGCGTCGCTGAGCAACATCGCGCACTGGTTCATCGAGGTGCTGAACGTGCTGCCGGGCGCGAAGCTGGCAAACGCGGCGACCGTGTCGGCCAGCGCGATCGCGACGGTGGGCGGTGGCCAGACGACCTGCGCGATCCCGGTGTTCGTGTGCCGCGCAACCGGCGCGCCGTCCTACAACGTCGGCGACTGGATCACGTCGCCGTCCGGGTCGTCGTCGACCTACGGGCCCGGCAACTTCGGCTGGGCGGCGCTCGACGGCTCGACGAACGAACCCACCCTGGCCGGCGAGCTGTCGGGCAACACCTGCAACATCACGAGCCCGCCGGACCTCAGCACCACGGGCTTGAAGTCGGCGTCGCTGCGTGCCTGGAATACGCGCTTCGGTATCTATACGAACGGCGCGAACGGGTCGAGCGGCCAGCCGGACTTCACCGGTTACGCGTATGTCGGCCCGAACTACGGGCCGCCCGGAACCGCCGGCATCAAGGGTGACGCCTACACGCAGTTCGTGACCGACCGCACGACCTTCAAGTCCTACCAGGGCGACGGCGCGCCGCCGTCGGGCAGCGGGGTCGCGACCAACGGCACGTGGTCGCAGGCCAATTACCAGAATAACGGTGGCGACCGCCGCGTCGCGCTTGCCCCGGAAGGCGACTGCTCGACGCTGAACGGCAACAGCGGCAAGGTGCACGTCACGCAATGGGATTGCGTGCTGATGCTCGATCCGCTGCCGTTCAGCCCCGGCAGCGGCGGTGTCGTCGCGCACCTCGAATATCTCGGCTCGTCGGTTTCCGGCAACAACCCGTGCGCGACGCACGGGATGCCGGGCAGCGGCAGCGCGTCCGGGACCCAGGTTCCGATGCTCGTTCAATAGCGGAGAGACGATCATGAAAACCCGTCCGTTTCGCCGTTCGCGCACCCGTGGCGTCGTCGCCGTCGAGTTCGCGATCGTGCTGATGCCGATGATCCTGCTCGCGACCGGCGTGGCCGAGTTCGGCCGCGCGATCTACCAGTACGAGACGCTGACCAAGGCGACGCGGGATGCGGCGCGCTACCTGTCGGTCTGGTTGCCGACCGACAGCGCGTATCCGGTGTCGGCGGCGCAGTGCCTCGTCGTCTACGGCAGCACGACGTGCGGTGCGTCCGGCACCGAGCTGGTGCCGGGGCTCACGACCTCGATGGTGACGATCTGCGACGCGCAGCACACGACTGGCTGCAGCGACTCGTCCGACCCGTCGCAGTTCGCGAACCTGCCGACTTACGACTCGAACAACAACGCGGCGAGCGGTTCGGCGTCGGGCGCGATCAACGTCGTCGAAGTGAAGATCAAGGGCTACCAGTACCAGCCGATCCCCGTGTATCCGGGGCTCACGTCGATCACGTTCGGCAACATCGTCACCGTGATGAGGCAAGTGTCATGAACGCGCGCCATTTCCCGCTATCGCGCCGGCGCGGCCAGCGCGGCGCGGCACTCGTCGAGTTCGGGCTGATCGCATCGGTCCTGATCATGCTGCTGATCGGCATCTTCGAATTCGGCCGCGTGCTGTTCTACTGGAACACCGCGAGCGAAGCCGTGCGCCTCGGTGCGCGCACGGCGGTGGTCTGCGACGTCAATGCCGCCGGGGTCGCGAAGCGCGTGACCGCGATGTTGCCGCTGCTGTCGAGCGCGAACGTGTCGGTGAACTACTCGCCGGCCAACTGCGACGTGACCTCGTGCTCGTTCGTGACCGTGAGCGTCACGAACGTCACGGTCAAGACGATGATTCCGTTCGTGAACGTCACGGTGAAGATGCCGCCGTTCACGACGACGCTGCCGCGCGAAAGCCTGACTTCCGCGACCGGCGGCGCCAACTGCAACTGATCGAACAGGCGAGGCACACGACATGATCAACATCCTCGTAGCTTCCGACGACACCGCGCGACTCACGCAGATCGCGCGCCTCGTGGCCGACTGCGGACGCTATCGCGCGACGCGCGCGACCGGCCGCCCGTCGCAGATCGAACATCGCACCGACGGGCTCGACGCGTTCGACATCCTGCTGGTCGACGGCACGTCGCTCGACGCCTCCGAGCTGTCGGCGATCGAGCGGATTTGCCGGGCTCACGCCGGGCTGACCTGCATCCTCGTGACCGCGGACGCATCGCCGCACGTGCTGCTCGACGCGATGCGCGCAGGCGCCCGCGACGTGCTGCAGTGGCCGCTCGACCCGCAGGCGCTCGGCAACGCGCTCGAACGCGCGGCCGCGCAAAGCACGCGGCGCGACACCGACGATACGCGGATCGTGTCGTTCATGTCGTGCAAGGGCGGGGCCGGCACGAGCTTCGCGGCCAGCAACGTCGCATTCGAGATCGCGGAAGGCTTCAAGCGCCGTGTGCTGCTGATCGACCTGAACCAGCAGTTCGCCGATGCGGCCTTTCTCGTCAGCGACGAAACCCCGCCGTCGACGCTGCCGCAGCTGTGCACGCAGATCGAGCGGCTCGACAGCGCGTTTCTCGACGCGAGCGTCGCGCACGTGACGGAAAACTTCCACGTGCTCGCGGGCGCCGGCGACCCGGTCAAGGCCGCCGAGATGCGCGAGGACGCGCTCGAATGGATCCTGGGCGTCGCCGCGCCGCGCTACGACTTCGTGATCTTCGACATCGGCGTCGGCATCAATCCGCTGTCGATGGTCGCGCTGGATCGCAGCGACCAGATCCAGCTCGTGATGCAGCCCACGATGCCGCACGTGCGCGCCGGCCGCCGGCTGCTGGAGATTCTCGTGTCGCTCGGCTACTCGACCGACCAGATGCGGCTCATCCTGAACCGCGCGACGCGCGCGAGCGACCGGACCCGCACCGCGCTCGAGGAAGTGCTCGGCCTGAAGGCCGCCTGCACGATTCCCGACGACGCCGACACCGTGCTCGAAGCGATCAACCAGGGCCATCCGGTATCGCGGCTCGCACGCGGCACGGCGGTCACGCGTGCGCTGCAGGGTTACGCGAAACAGCTGGTCGAAGGGGAGGTGCGCGCGGGACACGGCGCCACGCGCAGCGAACCGCTGATGTCCAGGTTCTTCGGCCGCAAGGCCACGCCGAAGCTCAAGTCCATGTAATTCTTTCGGGGAATCGATCATGTCATTGCGCGAACAGATGTCGTTGCACCGGACCCCGCCGCTGGCGGCGGGCAGCGAACCGGGCGGCCCGGCTCATTCGTCGGTACGCGACGCGTACCAGAAGCTGCGCCGTGAAATTCACCTGGCCGTGCTCGAGCGCGTCGAGCTTGAGCGTCTGTCGCGGCTGCAGCAGGATCAGGTCCGGCAGGAAATCGCCGCGCTGATCTCGCGCATCCTCGACGACGAACGGATGCCCGCGAACGACATCGAGCGCCGGCAGCTTGCGATCGACGTGTATGACGAGATGTTCGGCTTCGGCCCGCTCGAAGCGCTGCTGCGCGACCCCGGCATTTCCGACATCCTCGTGAACACGTACCGGCAGGTCTATGTCGAGCGCAGCGGCCAGCTCGAACTGACCGACGTGACGTTCTACGACGACGCGCACCTGATGAAGGTGATCGAGAAGATCGTGTCGCGCGTCGGGCGCCGCATCGACGAATCGAGCCCGATGGTCGACGCGCGGCTGCCGGATGGTTCGCGCGTGAACGCGATCATCCCGCCGTCCGCGATCGACGGGCCGCTGATGTCGATCCGGCGTTTCGCGGTGAATCCGCTGAAGATGGACGACCTCGTGCGCTACCACAGCCTGACGCCGCCGATGGCCGAGCTGCTCGACGCGCTGTCGCGCGCGAAGGTGAACGTGCTGGTGTCGGGCGGCACCGGCAGCGGCAAGACGACGCTGCTCAACATCCTGTCCGGCTACATTCCGCGCAACGAGCGGATCGTGACGATCGAGGACGCCGCCGAGCTGCAACTGCAGCAGCCGCACGTGCTGCGGCTCGAAACGCGCCCGCCGAACATCGAGGGCAAGGGCGAGATCACGCAGCGCACGCTGGTGCGCAACGCGCTGCGGATGCGCCCGGACCGGATCATCCTCGGTGAAGTGCGCGGGGCGGAAGCGCTCGACATGCTCAACGCGATGAACACCGGCCACGAAGGCTCGCTCGCGACGATCCACGCGAACACGCCGCGCGATGCGCTGACGCGGCTCGAGAACATGATCAGCGTCTCCGGCCTGACGCTGCCGCCGAAGACGATGCGCCAGCAGATCGCGTCGGCGATCTCGGTGGTCGTGCAGGCCGCGCGGCTGACCGACGGCAAGCGCAAGATCGTCAGCATCCAGGAACTGACCGGGATGGAAGGCGACATCATCAACATGCAGGAGATCTTCACGTTCAAGCGCACGGGCGTGGACCGCGACGGCTCGGTACGCGGCCACTTCTGCGCGACCGGCGTGCGGCCGAAGTTCGTCGAGCGGTTGCAGGCATTCGGCATCAACCTGCCGGATTCGCTCTACGACCCGTCGCAGCGTTACGAGACGAACTGACGACAGGGCGCCGTTGGCTGCCGGGGAGGCCTCATGAACACGATCTTTTACGCCTTTGTGATTCTCACCTTCGTCGCCGTCGTGTTGACGATCGAAGGCGCCTATCAATGGTGGAACGCGCGGCATGGCACCGCCGTGCGCCGGATCGAGTCGCGCATCCGCGCGATGTCGGCCGGCGGCAACGTGCAGCAGGAGCGGCTGTCGATCCTGAAGAAGCGGATGCTCGACGAGTCGAAGCCGTTCGACCGGTTGCTGCTGCGCATGCCGCGCGTGCAGACGCTCGATCTCCTGATCCAGCAATCGGGCCTCGACTGGACGCTGTCGAAGCTGGTGGTGCTCAGCGCGGTGTTCCCGGCGCTCGCCTGGCTGGCGCTGAGCTTCGCCACGTTGCCGCAACTGGCCGTGCTGCCGATCGCGCTGTTTGCCGGATGCTGGCCGACGTTGTACGTGATGCGCTGCCGCCGGCGGCGCATGCGCAAGCTCGAACGGCAGTTGCCGGACATCTGCGACATGATCGCGCGCGCACTGCGTTCCGGTCATTCGTTCACGAGCACGCTCGGGATGGTGAGCGAAGAGTTTCCCGATCCGATGGGCGGCGAGTTCCGGATCACGTTCGACGAGGTCAACTACGGCGTGTCGTTGCACGACGCACTGACGAACCTCGCGACGCGCGTGCCGGTGCAGGACCTGCGCTACTTCGTGATCGCGGTGCTGATCCAGCGCGAGACCGGCGGCAACCTGGCCGAGCTGCTCGACAGCATCTCCGGGCTGATCCGCGAGCGCTTCAAGCTGTTCGACAAGGTGCGCGTGCTGTCGGCGGAAGGGCGGCTGTCGGCGTGGATTCTCGGGCTGCTGCCGTTCGGTACCGCCGGCGCGATCGCGCTGCTGAACCGCGAGTTCCTGTCGGTGCTCTGGGAGGATCCGGCCGGGATCAGGATGGTCGGCGTGATGCTGGTGTCGATGCTCTTTGGCCTGTTGTGGATCCGCCGCATTGTCCGGATTCGCGTCTGACGCGCGAGCCGAATAACGAACCGTTGCGAGGCTGTCATGCAAAACCTGAGCGTAGTCCACGCCGTCATGCTGGGTGGCTTGTTCCTCTTCGTGGCCGGCGGCGCACTCGCCGCGATGCTGCTGTTCGCGCCGCGCAACATCCAGCGCCGGATTCAGCAGGCCGGTGGCGCCGTCGTCGGCACGGGCTCCGGCGACGGCGACGATACGACGTCGCGCTGGGTCGCGAAGCTGGTGGAACTGTCGACCCCGATCTCGAGGCTGTCGGTGCCGAAGGAGGGCTGGGAGAGTTCGCCGCTGCGCATCCGGCTGATGAATGCCGGCTGGCGCAACCAGAGCGCGGCCGCGCTGTATTTCACCGCGAAGACGTTGCTCGCGCTCTTGTTGCCGTGCGCGGCGCTGCTGGTGCTGGTCACGACCCGGCTCGGGAACGAGCGCGAGATCCTGTCGGTCATCCTCGTCGTGCTCGCCGGGATCGGCTACTACATCCCGAACATCGTGCTGTCGCAGCGGGTCAAGGTGCGCCAGCAGAAGATCTTCGAGGATTTCCCGGACGCGCTCGACCTGCTGACGGTGTGCGTCGAAGCGGGCCTGGGGCTCGACGCGGCGCTGATGAAGGTGAGCGAGGAGCTGCGGTTCAGCAGCGAGGTGGTCTCGAGCGAACTCGACCTGCTGCTGCTCGAGATGCGCTCCGGCTTCACGAAGGAGACGGCGCTGCGCAATCTCGCGCTGCGCACCGGTGTGGAGGATATCGAATCGTTCTGCACGATGCTGATCCAGGCCGATCGCTTCGGCACGAGCATCAGCGAATCGCTGCGCGTGCTGTCGGACATGCTGCGCACGCGGCGCCGGATGCGTGCGGAGGAGCGGGCCGCGAAGATCGCGCTGAAGCTGCTGTTCCCGCTGATCTTCTGCATCTTCCCCGCGCTGATGCTGGTGCTGCTCGGGCCGGCGATGATTCACGTGTATCGCGTGCTGCTGCCGACGTTCGTCGGGATGTCGCATTGAGCGATGAGCCGGCGTCACGCCGGGATCGACGGAATCGTCGATAAAGGTTTTGCGTGCCGGACGGCCACCCCCGCCGGCCGGCACGGCAACAGGCTTCATGGAGGCTCCCTCCCCAGGCGGCGCCGCGAGACAGGTTGACCATAGCGGCGTCAATGCATCCTGGACCCATGGTCGGCCATGGAACAAGCCGTAGTCCACCGCCTTACCGGCTGCCCCCTACTGCTAACCTGAATGCCGGCGAAGTTTGCCGGCATCGCGTTGTGCGCGATGACGCGGCGGTCGCGGATCGCGACCGGCGTGTCGGCGGCATCCCGGACGCAATCGCGGCGATGACAGGAGCGGTGCCGCGCGATAGCATGGTCGGCAATCTCGGCGCTGCACGCGCCATTTCCGGTCGAGACGCGACAGGAGAACCATGCCGACTTTGACGACCGAACCGCTGGAGCCCGACGAGCGCGCCCGCTTGCGCAGCATGAAAGGCGGCGGCCTGCTGATCGTCGTGGTGGCGCTCGTGTTTACCGCGGTGCCCGTCGGCCTCGCCTTCCTCACGGAGCGAATCAAATCTCCGCTGCTGACGTTCCAGTGGGTCGCGGGGATTATCGTGCTGACCAGCCTGAGCATGTATCTGATGGGCAAGTGGTACGAGCGCAAAGTCTCGCTCGACCTGAAAGCCAACCGGAAGTTCGTGCTCGACACCACGGTGGCCCGGCTCGACGTGCGCCATGTCGGCGGCGTGCCGAGCTACTACCTGCTGATTGCCGACCACGGCCCCGACGTGCCGCGCCGGCGCTTTGACGTCGACCAGGACACCTTTGACAACTTGCGTAGCGGCGAGCGTGTCCGTATCGCGTTCTTGCCGCATTCCGGCCGGGTGCTGGAGATCGAGACGGCGACGTACCGGCACCGGATCTGAATCCCGGATGCTCGCCGTGCGGAAGGTCGGCGATCGCCGTTGGCCGCAAGGCGGCGGAAAGGTTCGATCCCGGCGACTGTTTCGTCCTTCGTGCCAATCGCATCGATGCCTTGAGTTTCATCATCCGCCGCGCTACATTGCCGCTCGCAGCAATCCGCACGGACTCCTGCGCACCCTGTAACGCGTACGTAAGGAACCCCCGATGGGGCAACAGGCGGAAGGCAACGACGACATTCCCGGCAGCCCGTCCGGCCGCGACGCACTCGCGCCGGTCGCAGGCGCCGCCGCGTTGCTGGTCGCCGCGCTCGGCACGCTGAGCGCGGTCGACATCCTGCCCGCCGACCTGCGCTGGTGCGCGCCGCTCGCCAGCGCGTGGTGCAACGTGTTCGTCGTCGCGATCGGCGTGCTGCTCGCCGGACGTGCGCGCCGCCATCCTCCGGAAGGATCGGCCGCCACGCTGCTCGCCGACTGGCTGCGCCATGCGTTCAGCCGCACGCAGGAACCGGAGCACGACGACAACCCGTGGCCGGCGATCGCCGCCGCGATCGACTGGCGGCCGTGGGCCGTCACCGCCGGCGGTGCGCTCTCCGTCGCGCTTGCCGCACTCGCGTGGCAGCCGCCGTCGCCCGTCATGCTGATTCGCGCGATGGCTGCGCCCGAACCCACGCTCGCGGCCGGTGCGGCAGGCATCGTCCTCGCGTTTCTGACACTCGTCGCCGAACGCCATCATGCGGCGGCGGCCGGCAATTCGGCGGTGTCCGCGTCGCTCACACGGGTGCTGCGCGTCGCGCTCGTCACCGCGCTAGCGGGGGCACTGGCCGCCGCCTGGTTCGCGTTCCGGCACCGCACGGCGGACTGGCTCGTGCATGCGGTGGCGCTGCTCAACGCCGCCGTCGCCGCGGAACTGGCGCTGCGCGGTGTGCTGTCGTGGTTTGCAGTGCCGCGCGGCGCGGTCGTGCCGACCAGCGCGATCGCCGGGCTGCTGAGCCGGCGCCCGTCGCCGTTCGCGTCGCTCGGCGCCGAACTGCGCCATCGTTACGGGATCGACCTGCGGCAGAGCTGGGGCTGGCGCAGCTTCGTGCGGCTGCTGCCGGGCGCGTTCGCCGCCACCGTCGCGTGCGCGTGGCTGCTGACCGCCATCGTCGTGCTGAACCCGGAGCAGCGCGCGGTGTATGAACGGTTCGGCGCGCCGGTCGCGGTCTGGCAGCCGGGCCTGCACGTCGGTTTGCCCTGGCCGTTCGGGCGCGCGCGCATCGTCGACAACGGCGCGGTGCACCAGGTCGCGATCGCGGGCAGCGCGAACGACGGCAACGCCGATCCGACGCCCGTGCTGGCCGACGACCCGACGCCCGAACGCCTCGATCGTCTGTGGGACGCGCCGCATCCGTGGGAAACCACCCAGGTGATCGCCGGCGCGAACGGCGACCGCCAGAACTTCCAGATCGTCAACGCCGACGTGCGGGTCGACTACCGGCTCGGCCCGACCGACGCCGACGCGCGCGCGGCGCTCTATCGCACGATCGACCCGGAAAGCACGGTGCGCACGAGCGCCAATCGCGCACTCGTGCACTACCTCGCGTCGCATACGCTCGAGTCGCTGCTGGAAACGAATCAGGCCGCGATGGCCGACCAGTTGAAGCGCGCGATCCAGCAGCAGCTCGACCGGCTGCAAAGCGGTGTCGACGTGATCGCGGTCGTGATCGAGAGCGTGCATCCGCCGACCGGCGCGGCGGCCGCATTCCACGACGTGCAGGCCGCACAGATCCGCGCGCAGGGCAGCGTCGCGCAGGCGCGCGGCTTCGCGGCCGGTCTGCTCGGCAACGCGCAGCAGCAGGCGCTCGAACGGGTCGCGCACGCCGAAGCGCAGGCCGGCGACACGCTGTCGTCGGCGCGCGTGCAGCAGATCGATTTCGATGCCGACGTGGTCGCGTACCGGCTCGGCGGCCCCGCGTTTCCGTTCGAGTATTACCTCGACCGGCTGCAACGCGGCCTGCGCAACGCGCGCATGACGATCATCGACGACCGGCTTGCCGACGGCACGCGGGCGACCGTCGATCTTCGCAATACTCCCGCCGGCGATCTGGCCGGCATCCATTGACATGTCGCGGCGCGATCCGCGCGGGCGGCGCACCACGGCGGCAGGCCGTGCCGCCGCCCCGCACGCGGGCGACGCCGCACCCGGGGCGATATCGTGAGTCTGTTTCATTCGCACGCGCATGATCATGCGCACCACGGCCATGGCCACGACCACCACGCGCATCGCGGTGCCCCGCAGCCGCCCGGCGCGTTCCGCCTGCGCGTCGCCGTCGCGCTGCTGTGCGTGCTCGTCGCGCTCGCGGTCGCGAGCTTCGTGCAGGTGCGTGCCGGCGAGGCGTCGGTGATCACGCGCTTCGGGCGGCCGGTGCGCGTGCTGCTCGAACCCGGGCTCGCGTGGCGCCTGCCCGCGCCGATCGATGCGGTGACGCCGGTCGACCTGCGCCTGCACACCACGTCGAGCGGCCTGCAGGATGTCGGTACCCGCGACGGGCTGCGCATCATCGTCGAGGCCTACGTCGCGTGGCGCGTGCCGGCCGATGCGCGCGACATCGGGCGTTTCATGCGTGCGGTCGGCAACGAGCCGGATGAAGCGGCGCGGCAGATCCGCTCGCTCGTCGGCTCCGCGCTGCAGACGACCTCCGCCGGATACGATCTCGCGTCGCTCGTGAACACCGATCCGGCCCAGGTGAAGATCGGCGAATTCGAAGATGCGCTGCGCCGGCAGATCGACGCGCAGCTCTATGCGGCTTACGGCGTGCGGGTCGCCCAGGTCGGGCTCGAACGGCTCACACTGCCGGCCGTTACGCTCGCCGCGACGGTCGACCGGATGAGCGCGGAACGCGAGACGGTGGCCGCGCAGCGCACCGCGGACGGCAATCGCGAGGCCGCGCAGATCCGCTCGGACGCCGAGCGCGACGCGCGCATCGCGCTGGCCGATGCGAACGTGAAAGCCGCCGGCATCGAAGCGCAATCGCGCAAGGACGCGGCCGACATCTACGGCAAGAGCTATGCGGGCAACCCGCACCTGTACACGATGCTGCGTTCGCTCGACACGCTGAACACGGTGGTCGGCACCAATACGAACCTGATCCTGCGCACCGACGCCGCGCCGTTCCGCGTGCTCGTGCAGGGCCCGGGCGACGCGTCGGGGCAGGCCGCGCCGGCGCCCAAGTCGCACAAGGCGGCGCGATGAGCGACCCGTCCGCACCGCCGCTCGGGCCGGGCGCGCAGGCCGTGCGCCTGTCGTTCTGGTTCGTCGCCGCGCTCGCGGTGCTCGCCGCGTGCGCGTGGGCCGGCTCGAACATCCGGCGGATTCCGGCGGACAGCCGTGCGGTCGTGATGCGTTTCGGCGCGCTCGTGCGCACCCAGGACGCCGGGCTCGTGATCGCATGGCCGCAGCCGTTCGAATCGGTCCTGCTCGTGCCGGGCGCCGCGCGCGTGCTCGAACAGCGGATCCGCTCGCTCGACCGCGATCCGCGGGCGCTCGCGCCGTCCGTGCAGGGCGTCGCGCGGTTGCCCGACGCGCTTGCCGGTTCCGGCTACGTGTTGACGGGCGACGGCGGCGCGGTCGCGTTGAGCGCGGTGCTCTATTACCGCGTCAGCGATCCGTATGCATATGTGCTGCAGCGGGACCGTCTCGACGCCGCGCTCGAGCGGATCGTGTCCGCGTCGGCGGTCGAGGTCGCGGCGACCCGCGATCTCGACGCGATCCTGGTCGCCCGGCCCGAGCAACTGGCCGCCGACCGGCAGATGGCCGCACGCCGCGAACGGTTGCGTGGCGATCTCGCCGATGCGATCGCGCGGCACCTGCGCGCGCTCGACGCGGCGCATGCGGGGCTCGGCGTCGAAGTCGCGCGCGTCGACGTGCAGCCCGCGTTTCCCGGTGCGGCCGCCGACGCGTTCAACGCGGTGCTGACGTCGCTGCAGGTCGCCGAGCGGACCATCGCCGAAGCACGCACCGCCGCCGAACAGCGGCGCCAGGACGCGCAGCAGGATGCCGACCGGATCGTCCAGGACGCGCAGGCCCACGCGGCCGAACGCGTCGCCACCGCGCAGACCGACACGCTCGACATCCGGCAGCTCGACGCGACGCTCCGCGAGAACGGCGATCCGGGGCTGCTGGCGCGGCTGTATCGCGATCGCGTGCAGCGCGTGCTGTCGAAAGCCGGGCGCGTGACGACGATCGATCCGCACGACACCTCGAACCTGATCCTGCCCGGAAACGCCCGATGAATTCGCTCGCCGAACCGGCCACGCAGCCGGACGCCGCGCCCGCCGGCACGACGGCTTACGCGCTGTCCTCCGACGAACGCCACACGATCACGCGGCAGATCGCGCTGGCGCTGCTCGCGGGCGGCCTGCTCGTGCTGTCGTTCGCATGGCGCATGCTGTCGGCCGGCGGCGACACGCTTGCACAATTGCTTGCCGCGCTCGCGTCGCTGATCGTCGCGGGGCCGGTGTTTGCGAGTGCATGGCACAGCCTGCGCGCACCGAGCCTGCACGGCGTGACCGATCGCCTGATCGCGCTCGCGATGCTGGCTGCGTGGGCGATCGGCGACATGACGACGGCCGCGCTGCTGCCGATCGTGATGACGTTCGGTCATGCGCTCGAAGAGCGCAGCGTGCTCGGTTCGCAGGAGGCGATCCGCGCGCTCGGCCGGCTGACGGCCGGCCGCGTGCGCCGCATCGGCCCGGACGGCAGCGTAGCCGAAGTCGCCTATGACGCGCTGCGGACGGGCGACCGCATCGAGGTGGTGGCCGGCGCGCGCATTCCGGTCGACGGCATCGTGGTGGCCGGCACGTCGAGCGTCGACAACGGGCCGATTACCGGTGAATCCGTGCCGCTCGACGTCGATACGGGCAGTGCTGTGTATGGCGGCGCACTGAATCTCGACGGCGTGCTGCGCATCGAGGTCACTCACACCGGCAAGGATTCGACGCTCGGCAAGATCATCGCGCTGATGCAGCACGCCGAGCAGGCGAAGCCGCCCGTCACGCAGGTGCTCGAGCGGCACATGGGCGCGTATCTCGCGCTCGTCCTGCTGATCGCGGCGATCGTCTGGTTCACGTCCGCGAATGCGTCGGCGATGCTCGCCGTCATCGTGGCCGCGTGCCCGTGCGCGCTGGTGCTCGCCGCGCCGTCCACGGCGATTGCCGGGATCGCGGTCGGCGCGCGGCACGGCATCCTGTTTCGCAATGCCGCGTTCCTCGACAAGATCGCCGAAGTCGATTCGCTCGTGATCGACAAGACGGGCACGCTCACCCGCGGGGAATTGCAGGTCCGGCAGATGTGGTTGCAGCCAGGCGTCGACGGCGCGCAGGCGCGTGCGCTGGCCGCACGGCTCGGCGAAAGCAGCGCGCACCCGGCGAGCCGCGCGCTCGTTCGCGATGCCGCCGCGTCCGGTCTCACCGGCGCCGCCGTTGCGCCATTCGAACGCACGCGGGAATTGCGCGGCCTCGGTGTCGTCGCCGATACGCCGGACGGCACGGCTGTGCTGGGTCGGCCCGCGCTGCTGGCCGACCACGTCGATGCGTTGCCGCCGGCTCCGGACGGTTTCGACGGGCCGCTCGTCGGCCTCGTGCTCGGCGGGCGGCTGCTTGCGTGGTTCGGTTTCGCGGATACGCTGCGGCCCGACGCGCGCGAGGCGCTTGCCGAACTGCGGACGCTGGGCCTGGCGCGGCAGACGCTGTTGACGGGCGACCTCGAGCGCGTCGCGAGCAGGGTCGCGGCCGAGACGGGCATCGAGACGGTGGTCGCGCAGGCGCTGCCACACGACAAGCTCGACTACGTGATGCGCGAGATCGGCGCGGGCCTGAATCCGCTCGTCGTCGGCGACGGGCTGAACGACGTGCTGGCGATCAAGGCCGGCTCGACGAGCATCGCGATGGGCGAGCGCGGCGTCGACATCGCGATCGCGTCGGCCGACGTCGTGCTGCTGGGCGACGACCTGCGGCGGATTCCGACCTGCATCCGCCTGGGACGGCGCTGCCGGCGCACGGCGACGACCAATGCGGCGATCGGCCTCGCATGGACGCTCGCGGTGATCGCGCTGGCCGCGACCGGCATGCTCGGCGCGGTGTGGGCGGCGATCCTGCATAACGTCGGCACGTTCATCGTGATCGCGAACGCCGGCCGGCTGCTGCGGATCGACGAGGACGATCGCGGCGCGTGAGCGGAGGAGAGCGATCGTTCAGCGGCGCACCTCATGCACGGTCGCGAAATTCCCCTTCACCCCATCACGGCCGACCTTCGCTCGGCACCTCGGCCGCCTTGCTGAGTTCCCCCATGATGATCCGCGCGATTTCGTTGGCCGGTGCGCGTCCATCGGGCGCGGCAGCCGTGTTCGACCACGTGACGATCGTCGTTTGCGTGACCGGGTCGTAGCCCATGAAGGTGTTGAAGCCGGGTATCTCGCCCGTATGTCCGTAGAACGTGCCGAACTTGGCCAGGCCCAGGCAGTAGCTCGCCGACATCGGGTCGGTCGCATCGATCGGCGTGCAACTGGCGAGCCGTTGCGCCTGCAGGTCGGCGTTCAGGTAGCCGCCGCCGACCATCCGCTGCACGTAGGCGGCCAGTTCCGTGACGGTTGAAATACCGGAGCCGGCCGTCCACGCCCACGACGTATTGACGCTGGTCACGTTCGTCGGTTGCAGCGCGCCGCTTTTCGCATCAGCCTGGCGCTGGGGCGACAGCGCGTCGCTGTCGGTCGTTTCGGCATTGGTGCCCCATTGATAGCCCTGCGGTGCCGGTGCCGGCAGCGACGTATCCTGCTGCGGCGGGAGCAAGGTATTGGCCAGGCCGAGCGGCGCAAACAGGCGCGCGTTCATCGCATCGGCCGCGCTCATGCCGGTCAGTTGCTCGATGATGAGCCCCAGCAGTATCGTGTTCGTATTCGAGTAGCGAAAATCCGTGCCGGGCGGGAAATAGACCGGCTGGCCTTCGGCGATGCCCAGCAAATCGGACGTGGTCCAGACCATGTCCGGCTGCGCATCGAGCGTCTGGTTGAACGCGAGATTCGTCGAATAGTTGTAGAGGCCGCTACGCATCGTCAGCAACTGTTCGATCGTGATCGTGTTGCCGTTGGGCACGTTCGGGACGAACTTGCTGACGGTGTCGCCGAGACTCAGCCGGCCTTCCTGGACGAGTTGCAGGATCACCGTGCCGGTCCAGGTCTTCGTCACGCTGCCGACGCGAAAGTGCGCATTCGTCGGGATCGGCGTATTCGTGCCTCGCACGGCCGTGCCGAACGATTCGAGCCAGTTGCCCTGCGGCGATTGCACATAGACGACCGCACCGGGCGTCAGCGTGTCCGCGAGCAGCGCATTGATCTGCGGGCGCGCCGCGTTCGCGAACGCGGGCGTGCTCGAGGCCGGCGAACTGTCGCCGCCGCACGCGGAAACGGCGAGGCCGATGACCACGGCCGGTGCGACGGCAACCATGCCGCGCACCAGCCGCCGCGATACGTTCGACAAAAACCGGGAGGTTGCTGAAGTCGCCATGGCGCGGACCCTCCGTGGTCGTGACGTATTGCCTGCGTTGCCTTCTCCAAAACTATAGGACAGGCGCGCGCATGCCTGCAGTCCGCATTTTTCGTCTGACGATAGCGATCGGGCGCGTTCACCCGGTCGCGGCCGTCACTGAAAGTGATGCACGTACCGCAGCACCATCCGCGTGCCTTGCGGCCGGTTCCGCGCATAGGTCTCGAAGTACGCGTTGAACATCAGATGATCGTGCGGCGAGAAGCTAACCATGGCCCCCGGGCCGATCGCGAACACGGCCTCGCGCGTGCCCGGCACGTCCTGCCCGTTTTCCTTCATGTCGGTGGTCTGCCGCAGCCAGTAGCCGTTGAGCCCCAGCCGCAGGCCGGGGCGCACTTCATACTCGGTCGCGAAGTTCGCGTGGATGGCCTGCCCGGCCTGCGTCGACGTCACGTCCGGGCCGAGCGACGTGGCCGGCTGATGGTTGGTCGCGTTCCACAAATAATGCAGCCGCCACGACACGGTCCACTTGGGCGTGAGCCATAGCGTCGCCGCCCAGTACGGATCGAACGACCAGAAATGGCTGCCGGGGTTGATCGCGCGAGACGGATCGTAGGCGCCGGTCGGCGCGATGAACTGGAATTCCACGCGCTGCGCGAAGCGCGGGCCCTGTGCGCCCATCACCGGGTCGAACTGGATGAACGGGCCGATCAGCAGGTCGCCGAAGCCGGCACGCGCATTCAGCGCGACGTTGCCGATGCCGTCGTCGGTCCGCGCGGACGCGATCCACGGCAGGATCACGTCGAGGCCGGGATGCATGCCCGCGAACGTCAGCGGCGACTGATAGACGAGCTGGCTCAGCCCCGCGAACAGGTCGATGTCCTGCTTCGGCAGCCCGACCTTGTTGCCCGCATTGTCGTTGACGCGGCCGGCCGTGTAGTACTGCAGGTACTGCGTGCCGTACCAGCCGGAGCCGGCCGGCGGCATGCCGTCGAGGAAGCTGGTCATGCCGAGGTTGACCGCCGGCAGGTCGGCCGCGCTGGCCGGCGCGCTTGCGGCCATGCCGGCAATCGTGAGGCCTGCGACGACGAGCAGGCGAGAGCCGAATGTCATGTTCACCACCTCCTTTATGTTTATTTGCATAACTAATCAAATGGTGCGCAAAAGATCGGGATGATCGGCGATCGCGCGATACTGACCGGCATGGAACACCAGCGGGGCTTTGCCGAACGCGTCGAACTGTTCGATGTGGCCGATGAAGAGCAGGTGATCGCCACCTTCGTAGTGGCCGACGTTGCGGCACACGAAGCGCGCACTCGCGCCGTCGAGGCAGGGCACGCCGCCCGCCTGCGAATCGACGTGCAGTACGCCGTCGAACTTGTCGGCGCTGGGTGTCGCGAAACGGCGCGATAGCTCGATCTGGTCGTGCGCGAGGATGTTGATCGCGAAATGGGTAGCCGCGACGAAATCCGGGCGGCTCGGCGCGAGCTTGCGCAGGCTCCACAGCACGAGCGGCGGATCGAGCGACAGCGACGAGAACGAATTGGCGGTGAGGCCCACCTTGCGTCCGTCGGCCGCGCACGTGGTGATCACGGTCACGCCGGTCGGGAATTGCCCGAACGCGGCGCGCAATTGCATCGGGTCGAGGGCCGGGCGATCGGTGGCGGTCGTTTCCATGGCGGTTACTCCGCACGCAGGCTGTGTTCGCGGATCATCGCCGCGCAGGCCGACGGCTCGAACCACCACGGCGAGAACCGGCGCGGATCGTCGAAGCCGTCGACGATCGCCGCGGCGAGCGAGGGCAACTGACCGGCCGCGCCGAGCAGTTCGAGGATGTGCGGCGGCGGCGGGGTGAGCAGCGAGTTGGTCCAGCGCACGACATGCTGCGCATAGGCCCAGTAGCCTTCGAACGTCTGCTGCATCCAGTCTTCGCCGAACGGTGCGGCATCGCGCGCGACGATCGCGTCGAAATAGGCCTTCGCGCATTTCGCGGCATTGTTCGATCCCTGGCCGGTGATCGGATCGTTGACGACCACCGCATCGGCCATCCCGAACACCGTGCGGCCCGACGGCAGGCGGAAGAACGGCTTGCGCACCGTCGGCGCGAAACGTCCGGCCAGCGTGCCGTTCGAATCGGTGAGCTCGACGTCGCGGCAGCGCTCGAATTCCCACGGCACGTAGTGCTGCAGGAACGACAGGCTGCGGTCCAGATGCTGCTCGGGCGTCTTCACGTCGGCCCAGCAGTCGAGCGGGCCGCCCGGAATGCCTTCGAACACCATGATTTCACACGGGCCCGACGTGGTCAGCGCGGGGAACACGAAATACTCGCCGATGCCGGGCAGCAGGTTGAAGCGCACCCGCGAATACGGCTGGCTCGGCGTCATCCCTTTTACATAGGTGAGGGCCAGCGCGCGTTGCGGGCGGTCGAACGCACTGCGCGCGTCGTCGCGGCCGAGCAGGTTGACGATCTCGCCCTTGCCGGCCGCGAGCAGCACGAGGTCATGGCTGCGTGCCAGTTCCTCGAGCTCGGGCACGCCGATGTCGGCAATGCGCACGTCGGCGCCACGGCGCCGCACGCCATCGAGCCAGTCGGCCATTTTCACGCGCTGGTCGACCGACTGCGCATAACGGGTCAGCCGCGACGACCAGTCGATCGCCTTGCGACCGTTGCCGTCCGGATGCGGCACCGCGATGCCGATTCCTTCGACGGACGGGCACGCTTCCTCCCACGTGTTCAGGTCGAGGTCGCGCTCGATCTGCAATGACGTGTGGAACATGCACTGGCTCGACATGACCTTGCCGGTGCGGATCTGTTCGGCGTCGCGATTGGTCGCGAGCGTGACGTGGTAGCCCTGGTCGAGCAGGGCGAAGGCGAGTTGCAGGCCGGACTGGCCGGCGCCGACGATAGCGATGCGTCTCATGGAAATGTCCTTGGTTGGCCGGATGCCGGCTGGCTGATAGTGCGGGAAGCGGTGGCGACGATGGGTTATTCCGCGAGACGCGGAATGGCCGGCACCGCCTGTTCGGGGCCCATCGCGGAATAGCCGCCGTCCACCGCGTAGTCGGCGCCCGTGACGAAGCTCGCCGCGTCGCTGCACAGGAACGTCACGACCTGCGCGACCTCGGACGGATCGCCGACGCGGCCGAGCAGGTGGAACGGCGCGGCGACGCGATCGGTCTTCGCCCGGTCGCCGTGCGTCAGCTCGTCCATCACGCGCGACCACGTCCATCCCGGCGACACCGAGTTGACGCGAATGCGATCGGGCGCGAGATCCATCGCCATGCTGCGCGTGAGCTGGCGGATCGCCGCCTTCGACGTCGGGTACAGCCAGCGGCCGGTCTGCGCGCACTGGGCCGAGATCGAGCTGAAGTTCACGATCGCGCCGCCGCCGCGCCGGATCATGTGCGGATGCACGGCCTTGGCGAGCATCGCCGCCGACACGACGTTGACGTCCATCGCGGCGAGCCAGTCGTTGCGGGTCGCCTGGATGCCGTTGTCGACGTAGCTGCACGCGAGGTTGACGAGCACGTCGATCGCACCGAACCGTTCGACGATGGCCGATATCGCACGCTCGATCGCACGATCGTCGGTGATGTCGAGCGCGACGAACATCGCCCGTTCGCCGAGCGAATCGGCGACGCGCGCGCCGTTCTGCGCATCGAGATCGAGGATCGCGACGCACGCACCGGCGCGGCTCAGGTCCTGCGCGACCGCGGCGCCGATCAGCGTGGCGCCGCCGGTGACGATCGCGACTTTGCCAGCAAGGGCAGTCATGGGGTGTCTCCGAAAATGGTTGTGTGACGGAAGGGACGCGTCAATGCGCATCCGTCGGCGGCGCGCTGTCCTGCCAGCGGCGCATCAGGCCGTTCGACGGCACGGTTACGTCGAGCAGCTTGCGGGCCGTTTCGACGCCCGCGACCGGCAGGCCGTCCGGATCGAGCAGCCCGATCTGTACGAGCACGCTGGCCTGGTCCCAGTAGATGTGCTCGTGATAGAGCTTGTCGCCGCGAAACTTGACGATCGCGACGAGCGGAATCTCGACGCGCTTGCCGGTCGGCGCGACACCCGGCAGCATCCAGTCGATCTCGGTGGTGTGCGTGAAGCAGAACAGCAGTTCGTCGACGATCTGGCTCGCGCCGATCGTGCGCGAGATCGGCGTGATCGACGTGTCGGGCGGATTCGCATGCACGAAGTGATGCGTGTAGAAGCGCTTGAGCTCGTCGTAGCCGACGCCGCCCGTCAGCGTCGGAATATGGTTGACGTAGGGCTCGGCGACCATCGTCGCCATCGTCGCGTCGACGTTGCGCGTGTCGAATTCGTGCTTGAGATGCGCTTCCCACAGCGTGGACAGGTCGTAATGCGGGCCGAGCGCGGCACGGAACGCGGCGATCGCGCGCTGGTGGGCCATCACCGCGGCGGCCGGATCGTAATGATCGCCGCCGACGCGCGCGAACGCATGATCGACACCCGGATACACGTACACGTCGACGCCGTCGCGCCCGGACAGCGCTTCGGCAATGCGCTGCTGCGCATCGGGCGGGCAGAAGCGGTCCTGCCCCGCAATCTGCAGCACGAGCCGGCCGCGCAGGTGCGCCGCCTCGTCCAGCGCGTGTTCGATGCCCACGCCGTAGTAGCTGACCGCCGCGGCCACGTCGGGCAGCCGGCACGCGGCGAGATACGCGAGCTTGCCGCCGAGGCAGTAGCCGAGCACACCGGCTTCGCCCGTGCATGCCGGCAACTGCTTGAGTGCGTCAAGCGCGGCACCGACGTCCTCGACGCCCTTGTTCTCGTCGTATTCGCGGTAAAGGGCCATCGCGCGTTCCACCTCGGTGGCTGTGTAGCCGAGCTCGATGCCCGGCGCCTGGCGCCAGAACAGGTCGGGCACGAGCACCGTATAGCCTTCCTCCGCGTAGTAGTCGACCACCTCACGCATCGTCGCGTTCGCGCCGAAGATCTCGTGGCACAGCACGATGCCCGGCCCCGTGCCGCCGGCCGGCGTGCTCAGATACGCGCGAAACGTGCGGCCATCCGGCGACGGAATCTCGATGTGACGTCCTTTCATGTGTCCCTCCATTCGTTTCATTGCTGCGACGAGCCCAGTATTGGCGGACGAAATGGGCACTTCTATCCGCTTTCTTCGGCCGGTATCCGCGAATTCCGGAAACCTGACGGTCCGGCCGCCGCGCGTGGGCAGGCGCACGGCCAACTGCGGGTATGTGCGGATGCGGAAGTCCCGCACAGTTTTCTACGATGCGCGAACGGTCCGCTTCTTGCGTCGTTTGCGCGGGACTTGCGTGCTTTGGCGGCCGGACTGTCCGGATACTCCGGGCGCTATCCGGATCGTGCGGCGGATGCCCCCATACCGGGAACGCATGCACGGCGCGAGTGCAATCGAGCATGACGGGAGAACATCGATGGCGCAATTTTCCGAAACAGGCTGGCTGGCCGACGCCGCCTGTTTCAATCACGACAACCTGCTGCTGCAGTCCAACGATGTCGACGAGGTTCGCGCTCGCGTCGCCGACGTATTCAAGCCGCACCGGCTCACGCCGACCGGCGAATCGCGCGCGCTGCGCAGCTGCATGCATCATGCGCGCTGGGGCAACCTGTCGTTGAACCTGCTCGATTACGGCGGCGGCGTCAGCATCGAGCCCGGGCCGCTCGAACATTTCTTCCTGTTGCAGATCCCGCTGCGCGGTGACGCGGAGATCGAGTGCGGCGCGGCGCGTTTCGTGTCGTCGCCGGGCACCGCGTCGTTGATCTCGCCGACGCTGTCGCTGAAGATGCGCTGGGGCGATGCGTGCCCGCAAGTCATCCTGCGCATCGAGCGCGAAGTGATGGAGCGCCACGCGCAGCGGCATTTCGGCGACGACCGGCGCGCGCCGGTCGAATTCGAACCGGAATTCAGCCTGTCATCGTCGCAGGGGACGTGCCTGGCGCAGATGCTGCCGATCCTCGCCGGCGCGATTGCGACGGACGCGCATCCGCTGCGTCACCCGCTCGCCTTCGAGCAGCTCGAATCGACGCTACTCAACCTGCTGCTGCATGGCCACCCGAACAGCGCGCGCAACGGCACGCGGCACCTGCCGGTGGCGCTCGCGCCGTTCTACGTGCGGCGCGTCGAGGACTACATCCGCGCGCATCTCGACGAGCCGCTGACGATCGAACGGCTCGCCGAACTCGCCGGCGTCAGCCCGAGCACGCTGTTCGCCGGCTTTCGCCATCGCCACGGGATCACGCCAATGGGCTTCGTGCGACAGTTGCGGCTGCAACATGTGCGCGAGGAACTGCTGGCCGACGCGTCGCCGGGGCTCGCATCGGTGACGGACATCGCGCTGAAATGGGGCTTCGCGCACCTCGGGCGGTTCGCGATCGAGTACAAGCGGGCGTTCGGGGAATCGCCTTCGGCGACGCTCAGGATGCGGCGCGTGCGCGGTTAGCGTCGCAGGCGGCAGCCCGCCCGCGGATCGCCGACGGCAGCGGCACGCTCCAGACTGCCGTCACGCCCCCGCCGAGCCGCCATTCGATGAACGGGCGGCGCGGTGCGATGATCGTCGTGAAAGCGTACGCAGGACGGCTCGACCCGGCGCAGTTCATCGCGGAACGTCCACGGAAACAGGTTCTGCCGGACCGGCGTGATTGCCGCGAAGCTTGCGGGATGCTCGACGTCATCGATGACGAGGTTCGCCAGGCGGCCGATCGCGCCGTCGAATTCCCGATCGGGATCGATCCCGAACCCCTCCCATGTGCCGGATGCCGGCTTGACCCGCGTGCGCACTTTTTTGAAGACCGCGCCACGTTCGCCCGGTATGATCGCTGCGCTCGCGAACGGCACCACGGGGCCAGCGCATGCCGACTCGCGCGCCACCCGTATCGCAAGCACGACAACACAGGGCGGGCGCCGGCGGTGCGTGGCGCCGCGATCGGCTCGAATCGGCCAGCAGCACGACGGAGCACAGAACGATGGTAACGGGGACGGGGGCGGCGCGACGCGCGAGGGCGATCGCAGCCGGGGGCGCGTTGTACGTGGCGGCTGCGGGCGGCGCGCACGCGCAGGCATCGGCGGCGGCCGCGCTGCCGGAAATCGATGTGACAGGGAAGGCGGACGGCGCGTCGAGCGGGCTCGTCGGGCGGCGCACCACGGCCGGCACGAAGACCGACACGCCGGTGGCGGAGATCCCGCAAACGATCAATCTCGTGACCGCGCAGCAGATCGAGATGACCGGCGCGACCGATCTGAACCAGGCGCTGCGCTACGTGCCGGGATTCGCGACGTTCGGCGCCGACAGCCGCACCGACTGGTATGCGGCATTGCGCGGTTTCACGCCGACGTTGTACGTCGACGGCGTGGCCGCGCCGAACACCGCCGTGATCGCGAACTGGCGCGTCGACCCGTACACGATCGACTCGATCGCCGTGCTGCGCGGGCCGACGTCGGTGCTGTACGGCGCGGGCGAGCCCGGCGCGATCGTCGACGCACACACGAAGCTCGCCGACGGCGAACGCGTCCGCGAAGCCGGCGTGCAGATCGGCAATGACGCGCGCAAGCAATTCATGGTCGATGTCGGCGACGCGCTCGATCCGGACGGCCGATATGCGTATCGCTTCGTCGGCGTGGCGCGCGACGGCAACGCGGTGACCGGCCCGAACGGCGACCGGCGTGTCGCGCTGGCGCCGTCGTTCCGATGGCGGCCGAACGCCGACACGTCGCTGACGCTCTCGGCGACGTTCCTGCAGGACAGCGGCGATATTTCGTCGAACTTCCTGCCCGCGTCGGGCACGGTGTTGCCGAACCCGAACGGCCGCCTGTCGCAGGACATCTACATGGGCGACCCCGCCTTCAACGACTACCGGAAGAAGCAGTGGTCGCTCGGCTACACGCTGGCGCACCGCGTGAATGCAATCTGGTCGCTGCACCAGGACGTGCGCTGGTCGCACCTGTCGCTCGACGACGCGACGGTGTTCGGCAACGGCCTCGTGCCCCGCAGCACCACCAACATGATGCGTTTCGCGGGGCTGTTCCAGCTCAACTACAGCCGGCTCGATATCGACCATTACGCGCAGGCGCGCTTCGGCACGGGGCCGCTCGACCATACGCTCTTGCTCGGCTTGCAATACGACCGGCAGACCACGACCCACAGTGCGTGGCTCGCGCTGGCGCCGTCGCTCAACCTGTACCAACCCGTCTACCGGCCCGTCACGGCTGCGATCTTCTCCGGCCCGACGTCGCTCGGCCACGTCGACCAGTACACGGCGATGAACGCGTTCGGCGTGTACGCACAGGACCAGATCCGCTGGAAGCGCTGGACGCTGACGCTCGGCGGTCGCGAGGACTTCGTCAATGCGCGGTTCGACGACCGGACGGCCGGCACGCAGGCACGGCAGGACGTCAGTGCGTTCTCCGGGCGCGTCGGCCTGACCTATCAGGGGGACGCCGGACTGTCGCCGTACGTCAGCTATTCGACGTCGTTCGATCCCGTCATCGGCGTGCGGATGTTTGGCGGCGGCCTGCCTGAACCTACGCGCGGCACGCAGACGGAAGCCGGGCTGCGCTGGCAGCCGCCCGGCCGGAACCTGATGCTGAGTGCGGCCATCTACCAGATCGACCAGACCAACGTCGTGACGCCGACACCGGTGCAGCTCGACCCGACCAGCACGACGTCCGTGCAGACCGGCAAGGTGCGCTCGCGCGGGATCGAGCTGAGCGCGGTCGGCAAAGTCACGCGCGAGCTGTCGGTCGTCGCGTCGTATGTCTATCAGGACGTCAAGAACGTGCAGGCGAACGACGCGTCGCTGAACCACTGGCCGGTGGCCGTGCCGCTGCCACGGCAGATGGCGTCGATGTGGGCCGACTGGACCTGGCGCACGGGCGCGCTGTCGGGCGTCGGGATCGGCGGCGGCGTGCGCTACCAGAGCGCGTCGGCCGGCGCGCCCGACAATTCGCTGACCGTGCCGAGCGTGACGCTGGTCGATCTGGCGCTGCATTACGAGATGTCGCACTGGCGGTTCGCGCTGAACGTCGCGAACCTGTTCGACCGGCGCTATGTCAGCGGCTGCCAGTCGTACGCCGTCTGCGTGTTCGGCAACGAGCGAACCGTGCTGGCCAGCGCGAAATACAACTGGTAATCGTGAATGCGCGGAACGCGTCTCAAGCGTCGCGTTGCGGTTCCCGCCGCACGGCACGTTCGCCGGCGTGGCGCTGGCGCCGCCACTCGGTCGGCGTGAGGCCGAAACGTTCGCGGAATGCGGTCGCGAAATTCGCCGGCGTGGAAAAACCGATTTCCTGCGCGATGCTGGCAATGCTGAGCGACGTCGAATCCAGCAGATCCTGCGCGATCCGCAGCCGCTCGTGCCGCAGATACTCGAACACCGTCTGGCCGAGATTGTCGCGAAACGCGCGCGACAGCCGTTTTTCATGGGTGCCGACCGCGCGGGCCAGTTGCTCCACCGTCGGCGGATCGTTCAGCGTTCGCGCGAGGTGGCGGATCGCCGCGCGCACGATGATGTCGTCTTCCTTGCCGGCCACGAACGGGCTTTCCGTGTCGACGGGCCGGGCGCGCTTCGCCCGCGCGAGCTGCACGCGAATCCGCGCAAGCACTTCGGCCGGCTCGAACGGCTTCACGACATAGTCGACGCAGCCGATTTCGAACCCCTCGAGGCGTTCGTGCAAGGCACCGGCCACGGTCAGGAAGATGACCGGAATCGCGCACGTCTGCGGATCGGCGGCAAGCAGCCGGCACGCGGTGAAGCCGTCCATGCGCGGCATGCGGACATCCATCAGGATCAGGTCCGGCATGAGCGCCTGCGCACGCTGGCACGCTTGCGCCCCGTCGGATGCAATGCTGATCCGGCACCCCGTGTCGCGCAGGATGTCGATCAGCAAGCGAAGCTGGTCGGGCTGATCGTCGACGATCAGGATATGGACGTCGCCCAATGCGGAGATCGATGGATGCATCGTGCACCTGTTCTGGAATGGCTGCTGGCTGCGTTCCTGCGGGTGGCCGGCCCGGTTCGAAATAATCGTCGGAAGCCGCTCTATGGCGACGCTCAAGTGCATCGGTATTCGGATTTCGTCCAACGACGCGACCCACAACCCGTCGGTGGAATACCCGGCATGGGTTGTTTTGATCGCTGCTCCGGTAAAGACGCGGAGCATTACCGTCGTCGTCCCCTGAAAAAAGTGTGGCTGCCGGTATCGATGCGGGCCGCATTGTAGGGGGTTATTTCAATTCTGACCAGAACCATCGACTCAATTCGGCTCATTCCGTCTTTCGGGTTTTTCAATGCGCGTCGAGGCGTGCGCTTGCTGCGTTGAACGGGAGGGGATCTCTGTCCATTTCCGCCATTCCCATTCTCGTCCCATGCGCAATCACGTAGTCCAGCGGATTTTGCATAAAAACTTTTTCCGGCATTTATCTTTAATCCGCTTCAGCAAAGTATTTGTCCGCTCAGCAAAACATTTCGATTAAATTCGGCGGCTGTAAATCGTTTGCGAGACGGGAAATGTTAATGTAACACATTGAATATATTGAATTTTACAATCTATAAAGAATGTCGCCTTCAATAATTTTAGATCGTGTCTCATAATTCGTCCGAACTTTGAATGCAGGGTTGCACAAGGTAACGCAAGGCGCGGCGGGTTGTGACGGACGTTGTGCGATTTGGATCCGGGGCATCAATTGATGTGTATCCGAACGCAGGTTCGTTGCGTGCAGGCGAAAATCCGGTTGCCGCGGATGAAATAAAAGAAGCGGGGTGGGTCGCGGTCGGCGCGACATCAAATCAGGGGTATCCATAACGGCGGGTTGAATCTCCGGATTCAGTCGCTGGGCGAATTCGTCCATACAAACCAATATGCATTCCTAATGCATTAGCCGGATTAACGGAACGGGCCGTAACACGAACGGCGTGCCCGGGCTTTCGAACGTCCCGTCGCCACGGGCGGACGATACGTGTCGCCTTCGACACGCTCGGGCCGGCACGGGAATCGGGTTCCGCACTGAAGTCGTAATCGCAATCGCAGCTGAAGCCTTCAATAAAAGTAAGTAGTCCGTATTCAAACCAAACGCTAAAAACGGAGCAGAAGACCATGAAGAGGAAGCAGATTTCGGCGCTGGCCGCCGCCATGTTCACGGGGGCAGGTGTCCTGATCGCGGGCGCCGCGCAGGCGGACAATTTCGTCGATCGAGGCAACCCGGACAACGCGCTGAGCGGTCAGTGCATCGACGGGACCAACCCGCAGTGCGTGTCGACCAAGAGCGGGAGCTACGCGGCGGTGAGCACCAACAACGTCACGATGGGAACGAACGCCAAGGCGAATGCCAGCGGGATCGCGATCGGCGACCAGTCGAATGCGGCCAGCAAGAGCGGTACCACCAGCGGCGGCGCGATTGCGGTCGGCGTCGGTGCGCAGGCGCTGGCGAACTCGGCCACGGCGATCGGCACGGTCGCCGTCGCGCAAGGTAATACGGCGCTCGCCATCGGTCGCCAGTCGGCCGCGGTCGGCGACTACTCGATGGCGCTCGGCAACGTCGCCGATGCGCACGGCACGAGCTCGATCGCGCTCGGCCACTCGGCGCTGGCGAGCGGCGATCGTTCGGTGGCGATCGGCGGCGCCAACCCGACGACGAGCGACGGCGTGTCGGCCGGCGCGACGTATGACGCGGCCACCCAAACGCGCGCCGGCGGCACGCAATCCGTGGCAATCGGTGCGGGCGCGCAGACGAATGACAACAACCAGGTGGCGATCGGCTCGGGCAGCACCGGCGCGAACAATGGCGGCACGCCGGTGTTCGGCGGCACCGCCGCGCCGGTCGGCGGCGCGGTATCGTTCGGCGCGGTCGGCAAGGAGCGCCAGCTCAAGAACGTCGCGGCGGGCGCGGCCGATACGGACGCCGTCAACGTCCAGCAGCTGAAGAACGTGAACGGCACGCTCAGCACGAGCATTGCCACTGTCGACGCGCGCGTGACGTCGGTCGGCAATTCGCTGTCGACCACGATCTCGAACGTCGACCAGCGCGTGACCAACGTGGGCAACAGCCTCAGCACCAGCATCGTGACGGCGACGAAGAACGTCGTGAAATACACCGACGATTCGCACGCAGCGATCGCGCTCGACGGCAGCAACGGCACCAAGATCGGCGGCGTTGCGACCGGCGTCGCCGACACCGATGCGGTCAACGTGGGTCAGTTGAAGGGCACCGTCGCACCGTTGCAGACGTCCATCTCCACGGCAGCGTCGAACATCACGAACCTGCAGACCAGCGTTACCGGCATCAACACATCGCTGAGCACGGCGACCACCAACATCACCAACCTGCAGGCGGCCGACGCCCGCAACGTGAAGTACGACGGCCAGAGCGGATTCGACTCGGTGACGTTCGCCGGTACGAACGGCACGACGCTGCACAACGTCGCAGCGGGTGTCGCGAACACCGACGCGGTGAACGTCGGGCAGTTGAACGGTGGCCTGTCGTCGCTCAGCACGAGCGTGACGAACAACCTCAGCACGACGCTCGGCAACCTGAGCACGTCGGTCACCAACCAGATCGGCAACGCGACGAAGAACGCCGTGCAGTACGACGATGACGCACACAGCGGCGTCACGCTCGGCGGCAAGGGTGCACAGTCGCCGGTCGGCGTGCACAACGTGGCGGACGGCGTTGCCGCGAGCGACGCGGTGAACGTCGGCCAGCTCGGCAAGGCAACCGACACGCTGAATCAGTCGATTACGAATGTCGGCAACCAGGTGACGACGAATACGGGCAACATCGCTGCGCTTCAGCAGGATGCGCTGCTGTGGAATGCGAACCTCGGTGCGTACGATGCGAGCCACGGCGGCAACGGCCCGCAACGCATCGGCAACGTCGCGGCCGGCGTCGCCAATACCGATGCGGTCAACGTCGGCCAGCTGACGGGCACCGTCGCACCGTTGCAATCGTCGATCTCGACGGCGGCGTCGAACATCACGAACCTGCAGAGCAACGTCACCGGCATCAACACATCGCTGAGTACGGCGACCACCAACATCACCAACCTGCAGGCGGCCGACGCCCGCAACGTGAAGTACGACGGCCAGAGCGGATTCGACTCGGTGACGTTCGCCGGCACGAACGGCACGACGCTGCACAACGTCGCAGCGGGTGTCGCGAATACCGACGCGGTGAACGTCGGGCAGTTGAACGGTGGCCTGTCGTCGCTCAGCACGAGCGTGACGAACAACCTCAGCACGACGCTCGGCAACCTGAGCACGTCGGTCACCAACCAGATCGGCAACGCGACGAAGAACGCCGTGCAGTACGACGATGACGCACACAGCGGCGTCACGCTCGGCGGCAAGGGTGCACAGTCGCCGGTCGGCGTGCACAACGTGGCGGACGGCGTTGCCGCGAGCGACGCGGTGAACGTCGGCCAGCTCGGCAAGGCAACCGACACGCTGAATCAGTCGATCACGAATGTCGGCAACCAGGTGACGACGAATACGGGCAACATCGCTGCGCTTCAGCAGGATGCGCTGCTGTGGAATGCGAACCTCGGTGCGTACGATGCGAGCCACGGCGGCAACGGCCCGCAACGCATCGGCAACGTCGCGGCCGGCGTCGCCAATACCGACGCGGTCAACGTCGGTCAGCTGACGGGCACCGTCGCACCGTTGCAGACGTCCATCTCGACGGCAGCGTCGAACATCACGAACCTGCAGAGCAACGTCACCGGCATCAACGCATCGCTGAGCACGGCGACCACGAATATCACCAACCTGCAGGCGGCCGACGCCCGTAACGTGAAGTACGACGGCCAAAGCGGATTCGACTCGGTGACGTTCGCCGGCACGAACGGCACGACGCTGCACAACGTCGCGGCTGGTGTTGCGAATACCGACGCCGTGAACGTCGGGCAACTGACGGGCGGCCTGTCGTCGCTCAGCACGAGCGTGACGAACAACCTCGGCACGACGCTCGGCAATCTGAGCACGTCGATCACCAACCAGATCGGCAACGCGACGAAGAATGCCGTGCAGTACGACGATGACGCACACAGCGGTGTCACGCTCGGCGGCAAGGGGGCACAGTCACCGGTCGGCGTGCACAACGTGGCGGACGGCGTTGCCGCGAGCGACGCGGTGAATGTCGGCCAGCTCGGCAAGGCAACCGACACGCTGAATCAGTCGATCACGACTGTCAGCAACAGCGTGACGACGCTCGGCAACCAGGTGACGACGAATACGGGCAACATCGCCGCGCTCCAGCAGGACGCGCTCCAGTGGAACGCGAACCTCGGCACCTACGATGCGAGCCACGGCGGCAACGGTCCGCAGCGCATCGGCAATGTCGCGGCCGGCAAGAACGGCACGGACGCAGTCAACGTCGACCAGTTGAATGCGGCGATCCAGGACGGCACGAGCCAGCTCGATGCGCTCGCCGTGAAGTACGACGACGCGAGCAAGAAGCAGGTTTCGCTCGGCGCCGGCAACGGCGGGAGTCCGGTGCGCCTGACCAACGTCGCGGAAGGCAACGTCGCGGCCGGCAGCACGGACGCGGTGAACGGCGCGCAGCTGCGCCGCGCGACCGACGGTACGGCGGCAGCACTGGGCGGCGGTGCGACCGCGAAACCGGACGGCACGATCAGCGCGCCGGACTATAAAGTCGGTGGCGGCTCGTTCAACAATGTCGGCGACGCGCTTACCAACCTCGACACCCGCGTCGGCAGCAACACGACGACGCTCCAGAATCACGAAACGCGTATCGACACTGCCGAAACGAACATCGCCGGCAACACGGCCTCGATCGCCGGGCTGCAGCAGGACGCGCTGCAGTTCGACCCGAAGGCTGGCGCATACAACGCGGCGCGCGGTGGCGCCCCGACGAAGCTGACCAACGTGGCCGACGGCAACATCGCTGCGGGCAGCACGGATGCGGTGAACGGCGGCCAGTTGTCGGGCGTGAAATCGTCGCTCGAACAGCAGATCACGCAGGTGTCCAATCAGGCGGGCGAGGCCGTGAAGAACGTCGTCAAGTACGATGTCGACGCGAACGGCAACCGGTTGAATTCGGTATCGCTCATCGGCGGCGACACGAATGCGGCGGTCGTGCTGAAGAACGTCGCCGCGGGCACCGACGATACGGACGCGGTGAACGTGAAGCAGCTGAAGAGCGTGCAGTCGAATCTCAACCAGCTCGGCGCGCTCGCGGTGCAGTACGACGACAGCTCGAAGAGCTCGATCACCCTCGGCGGCGCCGGTGGCACGCGCATCACCAACGTGCAGGCCGGCACGCTCAGCGCAACCAGCACGGACGCGGTGAACGGCTCGCAGCTCTACGCAACCAACCAGCAGGTCGCGAAGAACACGACCGATATCACGAACCTGCAGGGGAACGTCACCAACATCGCGAACGGCAAGGCCGGCCTCGTGCAGCAGCAGGATCCGAATGGCGCGATCACGGTCGGGAAGGACTCCGGCGGCACCAGCGTGAACTTCTCCGGCACGGCGGGCGACCGCGTGCTGACTGGCGTCGCGGCGGGCGTGAAGGACAACGACGCGGTCAACATGGGCCAGTTCAACAACGCGCTGAAGAACGCGGCGGCCAACGACCAGATCCGCGCGGCGGCGACCGATGCGAACACCACGTGGATCACGCGTGCCGATGCGGGTTCGATCGGGTCGACGGCAACCGCAACCGGCAAGAACGCGGTGGCAGTCGGCCAGGGCTCCGTCGCCGATCGCGACAATTCGTTCTCGGTCGGTGCGAAGGGCAGCGAACGTCAGGTCACGAACGTCGCGGCCGGCACGGCGCCGACCGACGCGGTGAACGTGCAGCAGCTGAACGACAACCTGTCGACCGCCACGACGCAGGCAAAGGGCTACACCGACCAGCGCATCGGCCAGGTGTACAACTCGTTCAACGACCTGAAGAAGGACATGTACGGCGGCGTGGCATCGGCAATGGCCGTCGCCGGCCTGCCGCAACCGACGGGCGCGGGCCGCTCGATGGTCTCGGCGGCGACGTCGAACTATCACGGCCAGCAGGGTTTCGCCGCCGGGTACTCGTACGTGACGGAAAGCAACCGCTGGGTCGTCAAGGCGTCGGTGACGGGCAACACGCGTTCGGACTTCGGCGCGGTGGTGGGTGCCGGTTACCAGTTCTGACGTCGTTCGCGCAGTATCGATCGACCAATGGTGCCGGGCAGCGGTTGTGATGCCCGGCACCGGCGGGAAATCCGGGGCCCGGGGTCTGTCTGTCGACCCCGGGCCATCGGCGCTTGAGGCGTCGCGACGATCGACAGGGCTGCGCCGGGCGTGTCCGGCACGCGATATCGCTTGCCTCACGCCCGAGTCTCACGCGGCAAACACCAAAAAAATGGCATCGGCAGGATGCCGACATCGATCCGGGCAACCGGCTGCGCCCAATCGGTGAGCATGATTTGCGACCTGGCAGATTGTGTCAGTCGTATGAAAGCAAGCGTTTGCCGGTGCCAAGTGCCAGCGCATTGCACGCGTTATCGTCAAATGCGGTCGACATTTCTCTGCGAGAAACAACGTCCGCGAATACCGTCGATGGATGATTTATTTGCCGATAGTGGTGATAATCGTCGACTGGTGCAACGCAACCCGCGTTGAGCGTGTCCGAGCACGTCTTCCAATCCCGTATTGGCGCCGACAACGACAAACGAAAACGATGAAACCCGTCAACAAGATGCTTCCCGAGCAGCGCTTCGCGTTGCCGCGTCAAATTCGGCTGTCTGCCTATGCAGCGCCCGCCTTCATGGCCTTCGCTTTTCCCGCCGGTTACGACGCCCGGCGGCGCTGAACGCCCAGACAATCCGCTCCATTTGTTCAACACGGCCCGGCGCTTGAATCGGTCGGCCGGGCAATCGGTATCGAACAGCGATATCAGTTAATGCATCCCGTGAGATCGCATCGGATCACATCACGACGCATCACGGGACCGCATACAGGGGTAAAGGCACATGATCGGGAAGTTTGCGTGGCTGTCCGTCGTTTCGCTTGTGGTCGCGGCATGCGGGGATAAATCCGGGCATGCGGATACGGCATCGAATGCGCAATCGGCCGCTGCGTCGGCGACGCAGGCCGTGGCCGCGCAAGGCGAGGGCAGCGAGAAGCGCCCGGCACCCGTGCCGCCGAGGCCCGGCCAGGTGCTCGAGGGCATCTACCAGAAGGACGCGCACGGCGAGGACACGATGGAGATCGCCAACGGAAGCCAGGCGTCGTACTGGTATGGCTATGCGTTCGATCTGAACGGCAACCATTACTTCACCGGCTTCGCTTACGACACGCCGAACAAGTACGCCGAACAGGAGAAAACCGCTGCCCCGGCGCCCGATGCCCGGGTGACGATCACCGAGGCCACCTTCGAATGGACCACGGACGGTGGCGTGGCCGGCTGGAACATGGTCGAGTCGGAGCGCTCCATCGGCGAGTTTGGCGGCTATGAGAAGGCCGACACGATCGACGACAAGGAACCCGCCGTGAGCACGACAACGCCGGACGGGCAGATCGTGCTGGCGGTCCCGACCTGGCATCTGGCTTCCGGGACCCGGATCAAGTCGTTCAGCATGTTCGTCTATCAGCGCACCAGTGCGTCAAGTAATCCTGACGATACCGACTGGACCTATGCCGGCAACGTGTTTCGCGGCGACGACAACGGCGCAGCATGCGATGCCGACGGCACCGGCAATCACATCCCGTGTGTGGCCGGCTCGTCGACCCTGACCTTCCCGTCGACCGACGGTCGCGATTGGCCGCGTCTTCGTGTGGCGATGAAGGGGACGGGCGTCGACAACGCCGGTCGGAAGAAGACTTATGGTGCCGCGGACGTCGTCGAATACAGGTTCAATCCAAAGACGAGGGTGTACGAAGCGGCGCAGACGTAGGGCGGCGCGCGGCAGGTCGCGTTCAACGAGGGTTCCACTTGTGCACGGGGAGGGTCGAATGGCGATGTCTATCTCGAGAAACAGTATGTCGATGGTGTGGGCGTGTGCGGCGATCCCGTTCTTCGCCGGTTGCGCGAATGTCTGCTCCGTCCTGGATTCCAGCCCGGTGTGCGCGACCCTGGATCCCGGCCCGGTTCAGAAGGCGGCCAAAGCCATGGTCGGACAGCCGATATCGGTGGCGTTCAAGGCGTTCGGCCGTCCGTTCATCAATCAGCCGCCGCTAGGGCAGTCGCCGGAGTCGGCAAGCTATACCGGGAACTACTTTTGGGACACGTCGCGGGTTCACGTGAGCCCGAACCTGACGTTCGTCCAGACCGGCAGCCGGTACGTCGGCAGTCATGTTGCCGGGGTGAATCCCGCAGGAAATGGCGTGGCGGAGATCCCGCTGTACCAGGACGACTATGAAGCCACCGGGTATTACGGCCACGAAACCGTCCTCGATTATGTGTGCATGATCACCATCAAGACCAACCATGCCGACATCATCACGAAGGTGGAGGTGGGCGGGTGCCGGAAATGATGTCGTTGCGGTGAATCGCGGCCGAATGCGAGTAGCGCGATCCGCGGCGATCGCATCCGTGCCCCGGCCCGCGGTGCCACGCGGGTTCGCGCGCGGTCGAAGCAGGCGTCCAATGCGAGTTGTCGAAGGTGAGCGTCGGCTCGTATTCTGAATTCGTCGGGCGGAACGGCATGGGGCCTCCGCCGATCGACGCATGACAGAGACTCGCAATGACTGCCACTACGCAAACCATGAAGCTCAATCACCTGAGCTTCCCGTCGGCCGACACGCTGGCGACGGCCCGCTTCTTCGAGCGGCACCTCGGCTTCACGATCGCGGGAAGCTGGGAAAAATCCTGGATCCTCAAGCGCGCGGGCTTCGACGTGGTGATCGACCACGTCAGCGACGACGTGCCGGCATGGCCGACGAATTTCCACGTCGGGTTCGAGCTGCCGAGCCTCGATGCCGTTCGCGCGTTGTTCGAGCGCTTCAGGGAAGAGGGCGTCGAGATGGTGACGGACGTCTTCAACAACGGGCGCGGTTCGCGTTTCTTCTGCCGCGCACCGGGCGGCGTGATGTTCGAACTGAACACGCGTGCGGATGCCGCGCCGGAATATCGCGGCACGTTCGACGACTGATGCGGGTATGCGACGGCCTGGCGATTTCCGTCCAGTGCAGATCGCTGCAGTGCGCGACAGGGCCGATCCGCGCCACCCGCAACCCACCGTGCGATTTGCCGTCGAGCAGGACTTGAAAAGCAAGAAACGGAGTGTCCGCCTGCGTGCGGTCACCTACATTGCCGTGACGAACCTCACTCACGGGATGTGAAAAAAATGACCTTACTCGAAGGGAAAGTCGCCATCGTCACCGGCGCTTCTGCCGGCATCGGCCGCGCGATCGCGTTGATGTTCGCAGAGCACGGTGCGTCAGTCGTATTGGGCGCGCGAAACGAAGCCACGCTGAATCAGGTTGCCGACGAGATCCGTCGTCAGGGCGGGCAGGCGTGCGCATGCGCCGGCGACGTCGGTCACGCCGATACGCATCGAAGGCTCGTCGCGACGGCCCTGCGCGAGTTCGGCGGCCTCGACATCGCGATCAACAACGCGGGGACGGTCGGACCGCTCAAGCCGCTCGCGGACCTCTCGCTCGACGACTGGCAGCACACGCTGTCCATCAATCTGACGGCGGCCTTCCTGGGCGCAAGCAACCAGATTCCCGCGATGCTCGAACGCGGGGGCGGTTCGATCGTCTTCACGTCCAGCTTCGTGGGAACCAGCGTCGGGCTTCCCGGGATGGCCGCGTATGGCGCGTCCAAGGCCGGCTTGATGGGATTGGTGAAGAGCATCACCGCGGACTACGCGGCACGGGGCATTCGGGCAAACGCACTGTTGCCGGGCGGGGTGGATACCGCGATGGGGGGAGACCGTGAGCAGAAGGAATGGGCGGCCGGGCTCCACGCGATGAAGCGCATCGCCCGCCCCGACGAGATCGCGTCCGCGGCGCTGTTTCTGGCGAGCCCGATGGCCAGTTTCGTGACTGGCTCGGCCCTGTTCGCCGACGGCGGCAATGCAGCGGTGAAGTGATGCCCCGTTGGGGCAAGCTCAACTGCCCGCGCGGGCCAGCATGTCGATGACCGCGCGGGTGCGCGAAGGCTCGGTGATTTCCGTCCAGTGCAGGTGCGCGTATTTCGGGTCGTCGCGCAGGGCGGCGAACTTGACACGATTCTTCGCGAACGTGGTGTACGACCACAGCAGCACTGACTCTCGGGAAAATGCCATCCGCAGCGACTCACGGTTGCCGTGCGAAAGCTCGGTGCGCATGAGCCCGCGGCTCAACGTGCGCCACAGCACCCGGGAGAATACCGTCCGTCGCCCGAAGTTGAGCCAGATCACGTGCGTGGCTCTCGACCAGAGCACGTCGCGCACGGCGCTGTAGTTCCCGTCGGCGACCCATCGGTCGCCGGCTGTCGCCGCCTGGACGGCGTTCTCGAACTGTTCCGGCGGCACGGCGGTCCAGCCCGGGCCCCAGTAGAGTCGATCCAGCTCGATGTACGGGCAGCCTGCTGCCGCGGCCAGTGCGCTCGAAAAGGTGGATTTCCCCGCTCCGCTGGTTCCAACGACGATGAAGCGCATGGGTTTGGCCGCGGTTGATTTTGGAAGCCGGGTATTGTGCCTCATGCGCCGATGCGATGCTGGGTCTTCGATCGGGTTCAGGCAGGTGGCACTCGGGTCGTCATGCGCGTCCCGGGGGCCTCGATGCATTGGCGCATGCCGTTCCGGACAGGTTCCAATTTCCCCGGAACCGGTTGCAAGAGACGTCGTTCCGACACCGCTCCCGGAGGTTCGCCGTTGCGACGGCCACGACAGGCGTGGGGTCTCGTGCAGGCACGTTCCGCGTTTTGTACAATCTCGCGCGAGGGTCGGGCAGCACACGGCCGCAACGAACGTCAACAAGAGCGAAAGAGAGAAACGATGGCGACCGAACTCGGGGTGCGGGAGAGCATGCAAGCGGGCGGCGCGTGCGACAGGATCCCGCGATGTGTGCGCGAATGGGTAAAGACGGCGTGCGCATCTCGATCGGATCGGGACCGCGCATGAGCGACAAACCCGTTCTTGCCGCCGGCGCGCCGTGCGAACCTGCCGCGTCGACTGTTCCCCTGATGGCGCTGGCGTGCCTGATCGTCTTCATGGCGCAAATGGCGACGACGGTGTACTTGCCGTCGCTGCCTGTCGTCATGCGCGAATTGAAGATGACGCAAGGCGGTGCCGAATTCTCCATCTCCGCCTATGTGATCGGCGCGGCGCTGCCGGTGCCATTCTGGGGCGCCGCTGCGGAACGCTGGGGCAGGCGTGGCCCGCTGTTGATTTCGCTGCTGTTGTTCGTCGCCAGCAGCCTGTTGCTCGCCAGCTGCACGGTCGCACCGGCACTGCTCGCGTTGCGCGCCATCCAGGGCATCGGGGGCGGCGGCGCAGCGATCATCGCCAGAATCATCGTCCGCGACAACTGGCGCGGTGACGAACTGGCGCGACGGCTCTCCGTGTTGTCGATCGCCTTCATCACGGCGCTGGGCGGCGGCCAGTTCGTCGGCGGGCTGATCGGCCGATACAGTCATTGGCAAACGGGTTTCGTGCTGATGGCCGTCATCGCCGCGCTGGCGATCGGTCTCTCGTCCATGTTGCCGTTGAAGGCGGGGAGCCGCACCGCGGTCACGTCGGGCATGGCCGGCACTTACTGGATCCTGCTGCGGCGCCCGGGCTTCCTGTGGCCAGCCTGCGCAGGCGGGTTGGGGTTCGCGACCACCGTGACCTTGCAGGAAGTGAGTCCGTTCGTGTTCCAGGAGCATTTCAAGCTGGCCGTAACGAGCTTCGGCGGTATCGGCCTGTTGCTCGGCGTCGCCTATTTCAGCGGCGCGATGCTGGTCAATCGCCTCGTGAGACGGCTCGGCGGCGTGCGGCTGATGCATGCCGGCGCCGCGCTGGTTGCGCTGGCAACCACGTTGATGTTGGCGTCGTGGCACGGCGGCCTGCTGACGCACTTTACCGGCCTGTGGATCTTCATCGCGCTGTATTGCCTGGCGATTTTCGGCCAGGCCGTGCTGTTTCCGAACAGCATGGCCACCGCCGTCAGCGATGCGCACGACCATGGCGCGCATGCGATGGCCTTGTGCGGCTTCCTGCAGCAAGGACTGGCGGGCGTCGCCGCGACAGCCGCGGTGCTGCAGCACCATGGCGGCACGTGGACGCTCGCCGTGTTCGTGCTGGGCGCGCTGACGTGGCTGGTGGTGCGGTTGAAGGTGAGGGGCGGGTAGGCGGCCGACCGTCGACGGAGGGTTCGTCGATCGCATGCGTCTCCGTCGGAAATAGCTGCGTGCCACGGTACATCCGCTTCACGTACGACAAGCGCGACAGGTGGTCAGAACCGTGCGCAGCCGGTGTCGGAGCGCGGGCCTTCCGATGCCGGAGAAAGGGTGACGCTTACATGCGATGAGTTGCGTCGCGTCGCTCAAGCGGGAGATTCGTAGAAAACATTATCTCATGCGTCGGTCGTCCTGCTTTCACTACGAATTAAAAGGTCTCGTCATCAAAAACGAGAATCGTATCGCCGTGAAAAATCGCACCGACGCGCCCGGAATGGCAACAATCAAAATCAATATTTAATAAAGCAAATAGCATCTACCGCTTTACTCCGGTTTCACATCGTCCGTCCTGATCGACCCACGTCGCACGCTGGCTCCCCTAGGTAACACGGGGCTCGCCCCGCAAATCCAGCCAATACAAGGTTGCGGATTCCGTCACCTCAGCCAACGAGATAATTTCAAATTCCTCACCAAAACATGACTCGATTAACTTCGATGAAGGTAAAAATTAATCAAACAGAAAATATCTTGTAATTATAAAAATGACCTTCTAGGATCCCTCTGCTGTTCGTGACATGTCTTGAAAGTCTGACGTTGATGCATTCCTCGAACATCACCCACTTATAACCCGGGGGATTACATGAAGAAACTGTCTCGTCTGCTGTCCATCACCGCGATTACCGTCGCGAGTCTCAGTGCTTTTGCCCAAGCCGGCGACCAGTCGGCCACGGTTGACAAGGCACTGCAACTGATCCAGCAGAACCCGTCCGCCTTCAGTCTCGCAGTCGGTGGCGCAGCCCGCACGTTGAAGTTCGCGGGGCCACAGGCCGGCGCGCCGACGGACGGCGATCAGTTCCAGGTACGCGACGTGATCGTCGATCCCGACGGCACCGAGCACGTGCGTTTCGACCGCTTTTACGCGGGGCTGCCGGTGATCGGCGGCGACGTTGTCGTCCATTCGAGCAAGGGGCAGTTGAAGCAGGCGAGCGTGACCCAGCTCGCGCCGATCAATCTCTCCGGCACGATCGGCAAGGTCGGAAACCGCTCCGTGGTACGCAACGCACCCGACATCGGTGCGGCCAGGGTCAAGCGCATCGCGGCCGCGCGGTTCAACTCGGACGTGCGCCGCGTCGATGACGCGGAACTCGTCGTGTTCGCACGCGACGTCAACCCGACGCTGGCCTACGCCGTGCGTGTATACGGCAAGGCAACCGATGCGCACGGCGATGCGGTGCTGTACTACGTCGACGCGCGCACCGGCACCGTGCTCGACGCACAGGACCTGATCAAGACCGCCGCCGCGACCGGCACCGGCCGCTCGCTGTACTACGGCGACCTGACGCTCACCACGGACCAGACGGGCATGAACGCGTACCGGATGCTCGATCCGAGTCGCGGCGCCGGCTCGGTCTACGACGGTCGCGGCCTGACCTCGGACGACGTCGAGCAGGCGACCGACCTGCCGATCTTCACGAGCAGCACGAACGTGTGGGGCAACAACACGACCACCGACCGGCAGACGGTCGCCGCCGACATCGATTATGGGCTCGCGCTCACTTGGGACTACTACAAGACGGCGCACAACCGCAACGGCATCTTCAACGACGGCCGCGGCGTGAAGAGCTATGCACACGTTGTATTCAATACCGGCAGCGGCACGACCGGCGCGAACGCGGCATGGCTCTCGTCGCACGTGATGGTGTACGGTGACGGCCAACCCGGCACCAGTCTGCCGAAACCTGTCGTGTCGGTCGACGTCGCCGGGCACGAGATGAGCCACGGCGTGACCGAGGCCACGGCCAACCTGAACTATTCGGGCGACGCCGGTGGCCTGAACGAGTCGACGTCGGACATCTTCGGCACGCTCGTGAAGTACTACGCCAACAATCCGAACGATCCCGGCAACTACGTGATCGGCGCGCGCGTGGTGAGCGGCGGCCTGCGCAAGATGTACAAGCAGGATCTCGATGGCCGGTCGTTCAGCTGTTACCCGTCCGGCGGATTCTCGTGGTCGAATCCGCGCCACGATCCGCATTTCACGTCGGGCGTCGGCAACCGCCTGTTCTACCTGCTGGCCGAAGGCCCGACGGTGCCGTCGACCGATACCGGTCTGACGAAGGCACAGCTGGTTTGCAACGGCGACACGACCTTCAGCGGCCTGGGCCGCGAAAAGGCCGGCAAGATCTGGTACCGGACGCTGACCGTGTATCTGAATGCCAACTCCAGCTACCCGAACGCACGTCGTGCATCGATCCAGGCGGCGAACGACCTGTACGGCGCGAACTCGGCCGAAAGCGCAACGGTCGCTCGCGCGTGGAGTGCGGTCGGGGTGAATTGATCGCGTCGGTGTGAGGGCGTTGAGCGCCCGATGATCGCGTGGCGGTATTTCGTGTCGGAGCAAGGCGTGCCGATCGAGGCCACGCGACACTCAGGCGAATGACGGGCAGATGTGGATCGACCGCCTGCGATTGCAGGCGGTCGACCTTTGGAACGCCACTTTTATCACGCCCACCACGTATCCCGTTCATCGGCGCTGCATGCCGACACGGTCGCGCCGGCAGCCATCCGCGCGCCGATGCGCGTCCATTACCGGTCGCGCGCTTATCCGGAATCGGCCGGTGAGGCGCCGAAGCACGCGCATGCCAAATTTGCCGCCACCGGCAATCTCATCCCCGGATTCAGACGTCGCATGTTTCATTGATTTGCCGTCACTCGGCGTAGAAGTTCTGAAGAGAAGCAGCAGGGCGCTGGCGTTGCGACGAGAAACACATCTTCTTCAAGATCCGCGCCGCGCTCCCCGGTCATCCGCGATGCCCCCCAAGAAGCTGACGGTGAACCCAGGCGGAACTCCACCGCATGATCCATCACCTGCACCTCCCGGGCGATCGGCAAGCCCTCAGCCGATCCGTCGATGCCCCATCCAGCCGCGTTCCGGCACTTTTTCCACAAAAAATATCTTCCAGGAAATCGTTTGCGCGCAGCCGCGTGGCGTTCAGTTTATTCATCACATGCCGATATCTGGAAGGCGCGCCCGATCGAAGCGGCATCGCCTCGCGGCTTCGATCGGGAACAGCATCAGCCCATGCGACGGATAGGGGAAGGAAGGTTTTGGCGACAGTTTTGGGGTGCATCGTTTATCGGCACAATCACTGGCTGGTATTGCTTGCCGCACTGTTGTGCGGATCCGGCTCGTGGGTCACCGCGCGCCTGTTCCAGCGCACGGTGAACACGTCCGGCACGCAGCGGCTCGGCTGGCAGGTGCTGACGGCCATTTCGGCCGGCGTGGCGATCTGGTGCACGCACTTCATCGCGATGCTCGGCTTCGACGCCGGCGCGCCCGTGCACTTCAACCTGCCGCTTACGCTCGTGTCGCTGTTCATCGCGGTCGGCGGCAGCACGATCGGCTTCGCGCTGACGACCTGTCGCACCGTCAAGGCCGCGCCCGCGCTCGGCGGCGCGATCGTCGGCGTGGCGATCGTGCTGATGCACTACACCGGCATGCTCGCGTGGCGAGTCGAGGGCATCGTGTCGTGGGACGTCGGCTACCTGATCGCATCGGTGCTCCTGGCGATGACGCTCGCGGCGCTCGCGCTGCACCTCGCGATGCGGCCGTCGCCGCACGCGGTCAACCAGATGGCCGGCGTGCTGTCGCTCGCGATTCTCGCGCTGCATTTCACCGGGATGACCGCGCTACGCATCACGCCGCTGACGCTCGACGGCACCTGGACCGACATGAGCGCGCTGCGTCCGCTGGCGCTGGCGGTCGCGGGCATGTCGCTCGTGATCGTCTGCACAGGGCTCGTGAGCTACGTGATCGACAGCAACGTGCGGGCCGAATCGCTCGAACACCTGCGCCGGCTGGCGCTGAGCGACATGCTGACCGGCCTGCCGAACCGGGCCAGCTTCAACGAACGGCTGGATCTCGAAATCGGGCTCGCGCAGGAACACGGCACGAAGCTCGCGCTGATCGGCATCGACCTGAACCGCTTCAAGGAAATCAACGACCTGCGCGGCCATCACGCCGGCGACGAGGTGCTGCGCATCCTCGCGCGGCGCATGACGAACCTGCTGCGCGACGGCGAATTCGTCGCGCGCATCGGCGGCGACGAATTCGCGGCGCTTTGCCGGATGGACGACGACACGCGCCTGATGGATTTGCTCGAGCGGCTCGAGCCGGCGCTCTACAAGCCGGTCAGGCTGGACGACTACGAGGTTGTGCCGGGCGCGAGCTTCGGCGTCGCGATCTTCCCGGACGACGCCGCCACCCAGGCCATCCTCATCAACAACGCGGACCTCGCGATGTACCGCGCCAAGGGCAGCATCGCGCAAACGATCTGCTTCTACGAGCCGGCGATGGACCTGATCGTGCGCGCGCGCCGCAGCCTCGCGGCCGACCTGCGCCGCGCGGTGGCCGACAACCAGCTGAGCATCCACTACCAGGTGCAGACTTCGCTCACGACCGGCGAGATCCGCGGCTACGAAGCGCTGCTGCGCTGGCAGCACGCGACGCTCGGCACGATTCCGCCCGCCGAGTTCATTCCGCTCGCCGAGGAGAACGGCGTGATCCTCGACATCGGCGAATGGGTGCTACGCGAGGCATGCGCGCGAGCGGCCACGTGGGAACCGCCCTATGCCGTCGCGGTGAACGTATCGGCGGTGCAGTTCATGCACGCGGACCTGACGGCGCTCGTGGCCAACGTGCTCGCAGAAACCGGCCTGCCGGCGTCGCGCCTGCAGCTGGAGCTGACCGAATCGACGATCTTCGCCGGCCGCGAGCGCGCGCTGGACACGCTGCGGCAGATCAAGGCGCTGGGCGTGAGCATCGCGCTCGACGATTTCGGTACCGGCTATTCGTCGCTCGACACGCTGCGCTCGTTCCCGTTCGACCGCATCAAGCTCGACCAGTCGTTCGTCGCGGACGCGGAGGCGAAACCGCAGGATCGCGCGATCATCCGCGCCGTGCTCGCGCTCGGCAAGAGCCTCGGCATTCCGATCCTGGCCGAAGGCATCGAAACGCGCGACCAGCTTGCGCTGCTGGCGAACGAAGGCTGCGACGAAGCGCAGGGCTTCCTGCTCGGCAGGCCCGCGCCACTCAACGAGATCGTCGGCAGCGGGCAGCTCGCGCTGACCGGCGGCAACCGCGCCGGTGCGCCGGTTGCCGCGGCTGAATCGGCCGTCAAGGCCGATATGGAGCCGGACCCGTGCGGGTAACCGGCGGCGCCGGACACGACAACCCGAACCCGGGTTGCAGCATGCAGGCTCACATGAAAACCCACTACGCACGGATCGCAAGACTGGCAAGCATCGCAGCGCCGGCCCGCAACCCGGACCTGCTCGCGGCGCAGTTCCGGGTATTCGCCGGCCAGCTTCCGGTGATGTACCTGATCCTCATCTCGAGCACCTGGAGCCTCGCCGTCACGCACCTGGGCAGCACGCCGTGGTGGCTGTCGGTCGCGATGCCGGCCGCGATGACGCTCGCGTCGCTCGCGCGGCTGCTGCACTGGCGCCGCGCCCGGCTGCTGGAACCGACGCCGGACGCCGTGCTGCGCGCGCTCACGGTCACCAACTGGCTGGTGATCCCGATCGCGGTGACGTTCACCGCCTGGGCACTGCTGCTGTTCCCGTACGGTGACGCGTGGCAAAAGGCCCAGGTCGCGTTCTACATGGCGATCACGGTGATCGGCTGCATCTTCAGCCTGATGTACCTGCGCACGGCCGCGCTGAGCGTGGCCGTGATCGTCAACGTCGCGTTCATCGCATTCTTTCTCTCGACGCGCCAGCCGACGCTCGTCGCCACCGCGGTCAACATGGCCTTCGTGTCGGCGGCGCTGATCGCCGTGATCTCGGTCAACTACCGGGGCTTCCTGCGTACCGTCGATGCCCAGGCCGAATCGCGGATGCGCGAGCAGGCGCAGATGCGGCTGATGCGGATGATCGACGACATGCCGGTGGCCGTGATGACGGCCGACCCGGAGACGTTCCGCATCAACTACCTGAACGCGACGTCGCGCAACCTGCTGCGCTCGATCGAGCACCTGCTGCCGATCCGGGCGGACGATGCGCTCGGCGCGCCGATCGACTTCTTCCACCCGCACCCGCAGCACCAGCGCCGCCTGCTTGCCGATCCGGCGAACTTGCCGCATCGCGCCCGCATCGCGCTCGGGCCGGAAGTGCTCGACATCCAGGTCTCGGCTGTGCGCGACGCCCAGGGGCGCTACATCGGCCCGATGCTGTCGTGGTCGATCGTCACGCAGCAGGCCGAAGCGGAGGCGCGCATCCACCAGCTCGCGCATCACGATTCGCTCACCGGCCTGCCGAACCGCGCGACCTTCCTGGCCGAATTCGACGCGAGCCTGCGCCGCTCGGACAAGGTGCTCGGGCTGCTCTTCATCGACCTCGACGGCTTCAAGCTGATCAACGACGCCCGCGGGCATTCGGCGGGCGACGAGGTGCTGCGCCAGGTCGCGGAACGCCTGCGCGGGCAGTGCCCCGAGCCGGGGATGATGCTCGGGCGCATCGGCGGCGACGAATTCGCGGTGCTGCTGCGCGACACCGACGCGGACGGCGCGATGGGCACGGCCGCGCGGCTCGTCGACTCGCTCGCCGCCCCCTATGCACCGTCGCCCGACCGGCAGTTCCGCATCGGCGCGTCGATCGGCTGCGTGCTGGCGCCGCATCACGGCAACGACGCGGGCGTGCTGCTGTCACGCGCGGACATGGCGCTCTATGCGGCCAAGAAAGCCGGGAAGGGCACGTACCGGATGTTCTCGCCGGACATGGAAACGAGCGCGCAGGAGCGGATCGCGCTCGAATCGAAGCTGCGCTTCGCGCTGGACGAGAACCAGGGGCTGTACGTGTTCTACCAGCCGATCGTCGATGCCCGGACCCGCCGCATTACCGCCCGCGAGGCGCTGCTGCGCTGGCATCACCCGCACGCCGGGTGGATTTCGCCGGGCCGCTTCATTCCGGTGGCCGAGCGCGGCGGCCTGATCGACCGGCTCGGCCGATTCGTGCTCGACCAGGCCTGCCGGGAGGCGGCGCGCTGGCCGGACGGCGCGCGCGTCGCCGTCAACGTGTCGGCGGGGCAGCTCGGCCACGGCACGATCGTGCCGGCCTTCGCGGCGGCGCTGGCCGGCGCGGGCCTCGCGCCTGACCGGCTGGAAATCGAGGTGACGGAAACCGCGCTGCTGCACGACGAGGGCAAGGCGATCGCGGACTTGCGCGCGCTGCGTTCGATGGGCGTGCGCGTCGCCCTCGATGACTTCGGCACGGGCTTCTCGTCGCTCGCGCATCTGCGCGCGTTTCCGTTCGACAAGATCAAGATCGACGGCAGCTTCGTGCGCGATGCGGTCACGCGCCCGGACTGCGCGGCCGTCGTGCGCGCGGTGGCCGATCTCGGCAAGCGCCTCGGCGTGACGACCGTCGCGGAAGGCGTCGAGACGGAGGAGCAACTGGCGTGCATTACGGATGCCGGCTGCCGCGAAGTGCAGGGTTTCCTGATCGGCAGGCCCGTGCCGGGCGAGCACGATGCGCCGGCCATCCACTGGATCGAGCGGGCCGCGCTGGCCGAGCAGGCCACGACCACGCGGGCGTGAGCGTGGCATGGGCGCCATGCGCGCCCGCTGAAGCGGGTAGGGCACTCGCCTCAGCGTGCCGTGGATCGGCCGACGCCATCGCCACGTGTTCGACGAGATTTCTGCTGTGAAATCGACGAACTCGCGCAGTCTGCCGATCAGCGAACGACCCTTGGCATCGGCGCATGCCGCGTCTCGAACGCTCGGTGTCGGCTTTTTCGCCGCTACGCGTACCGGTTGATGAAACGATCGAAGACGGCGGGCGGGTTCAGGATCCTGGCGGATTCGTTCTCCAGTGCCTCGGCCCCGTTGTCGTCACTGATCGTGACGAACAGCGTGATCTTCTCGCGCGCCGCGCCCGTTCCGAACAATCCTTCCTGGTCGAGCATCCGGAGCGCCTCGATCATGTCGCGCTGAAGATCCCTGAAAAATTCGCCGAACTTCGCTTCGGGAATCTCCGGGCCCAGTACCGTTTCGGCCAACCGCTCGCAGAGCGGATTGAACGAATCAGCCTCGGCGGATTCATACGCCCATTCGCCGGTTGCCCAGGTGAACTCCGGCGCCTTCTCGTCGTCGCCGACCTCCATCCGTTCGCGAACCCGCTTCAATCCCTCCTCGGAATTGGCGGCCGGTACGACGGTCATCGCGCCACTGTCGGTATAGAGGGCGAACGCATAAAAATGTTCGTCCGGATGGGCAGCAAGAAGCGCTCGATAGGTCACGCTCGCCGCGTCGGCAATCTCGAGCGCGAATTCAGGATGCATGTTCTTCTTGACCTCGCCGTATCGTTACGTGTTTAGCCGGGGACATCGCATGGACATGTTCAATCTGCAGGACATTGGTTCGGCCGACCCGCCATGTTGCACGGCAGATCAGGCACGGACGTCCGCGATCACGCGTCGAACCGCGAATGCCAGCGGATCGACCTCGTGAACCCAGAGGGAGAGCGTGGCATCGAACAACGCGGCAAGCTGCTCGAGTTGTGCGAAAGCGTATGCAGGGTCCGCGGTGACGATGTCCACGAACGCCATGCCTCGGCGATATCCCGCCTTGACATCGATGCGTATACCGCCCGGGAACCGTTGGCGGAGCGCTTCGCCAACCCGGCCAATATCAATCTCGCCGGGTATTGCGCGCCGGCCCGGTTGAGGCCTGACATCAGGCACGGAAAGATAGGCGCTGACACGCACTTCCGATCCGTCGAGGGCGCTGACATGCGCACCCTGCCGATAGGCGAGCACAGCGAGCCGCTTTCGCCGCGCGAGGCCCGATACCAACACACATTTGCCTGCGATGCTCGTCTGGCCGTCTTCGATCATTTGCGCGAATCGAGCCGCTTTCTCGCCGGATTGATCACGCCATCCGAAATGCAACGCAAGCCTGGGCGTTTTGCCGATCTCCGTACCGAGCCGCTTCAACACGGACAGCATGGCCGCATCATCCATGTCCTCAAACACGAGCTCGGCGGCGAGCGGCCGGCCGGCCGCAAAGGCGGTGAGCCATTGTCGAGTCTCGACAAGCTCACCCGGCACGCTATCCCCCTGCAATTCGAGCATGACGAGGATGACATCGCCATGCAGCCAGGTCCTGGCGGCCGGATGGGGCGTCAGGCTGGCCAGGGTGCGGGCGTCATCTGCGCTTGACGCACGCACCGCCGCCAGCAGGAATACGTGATGAGCGTGGACGCCGTCAGGCACCACGTATGCGCCTTTCTTCCAGGCCAGGGCGCGCAACTCCGGAAACAGGTCTTCTGCGTCGTATCCCGTCGCGATCACCGAGCGACCGATCGCCGCCAGCTCGCGAGGTGATCCTCCGCCCGACAATTGCGGGCCCGCGACCGCTTCTTCGTTGAACAGGCGCTTCCACTCGGATGAGTACTCGGCATCGGGTGCCCATGACGGCAGCAGTTGCGCGAGGTAGGCGTCCGCATCCGCGATGGTCTCGAACTTCGCGACCATCACGCATTCGCCGCTGTTGTTGCCGGAGAATGCCTGCCACACGCTGACCGATGGCGTGGACCGGGTTCGACTGGCGCTTGCGTTGCGACGTGCGCAACCGCGCCGTGCGCTTGGCTGCGCGAGGCGCGCACGCTCATTCCGCCACCCGTGCAGGATCTCCTCCGCACTGCTCGCGGGCAGGCCGCCGTCATGGAACGAACAGCCCTGCATGCGTTGGTCAGGCGTGATGGAAACGAAGTCCAGACCGGCGCCGCAGTCGCCACTTCCATCGGCACCATCGAACAATCTGGGTACCGGAACCGCGTCGCCAAAGCACACGGACAGTCGGCACGCAAGCGGCGAGTCCTGAACGATCGCCGCAAGCTGCGCCCGTCCCCGTGGCGAAAGGTGCCTGCGCAGATCGGGGCCGATGTAAGACAACAACGAGACATCCTCGCAACCCAGCGCGGCCAGTTCGGCCAGCCGCGCGGGAAGCCCCGGCAGCACGGCGTCGTCGACGATCAGGTTGGCCCCCCATCTTTGTCCGAATTCCGACAGGACCGTGCCCGCGTCGCGCCAGCGCACCTCGTCGTAGAGCGAGACGCGGACCTGGCCGAAACGGCCGGCGTAGGGCGCAAACGTGTTGCGCCGGATCAGCGTTCCGTTGGTCGTGACGTTCAGTGCAAGCGGCGTGGTGTCATGGAGGATGTCGATCAACTCGGCGAATCCGCGGAACGCGAACGGCTCTCCGCCGCCAAAGGCGACTTCCAGCGTTCCTGCCGCGCTCAGGCCGCGAAGGACGTCGGCGGCCGACTGGACGGACCAGGCGCTATCGCGTTGAACGTCACGCGAGCAAAAATCGCAAGATAGATTGCACTTGTTCGTTATCCCGAACATGGCGACTCGAGGGGCGAGGCGCCGCAAGTGGCGGGTCGCCGGATGCTCGATCCGGATGTGCGTTCCTGTCGCGGGGTGAAAGCGCAGCAGTGCGCCATCCAGTGGATATTCCCTGAATGCATTGCGATCAAAACCAGTGGAATCCGGCATCGGCGAGGCCCTCAATTATTTTTGTCCACGGTCAACGTGAATCCGGTGTCGATGTGGGAAACTGCTGTATTGTCCTTGAGCGCATTATGCGCGAAAAGGAAATTATCACGGCGTAGTCGGTGGCCGACAAGCGCGGCCGCTGTAGGGGCGCTTCGACCCAGCGATTGACTCAGCAGGGCGTGGACGGGAAGTCGTTACTGCGGCTTACCGGTGCATATCACAACCTGTTGAGGATGTGGGTGGATGCTTGAGGGGGATTGCCGGAGGAAAGAGGTGAGGGCGAGGGATTTGCGTTGCGCACCGCGTCATCGCAGCGACATCTTTCTCACGTAAATCTATGGCACTTCGCCAGTTGGCGAGAGCTGTTTTTTCAAGGAATACCGACCATGGCGGCAAAACGTCTTCGCATCAACATGATTTCCCGTCGCCAGTCGACGTTCGACGGCCGGCATCTCGACACCGAGGCGGCACGCCGCTTCGACGCGCACGTTCAGGACGCGACTCCCGCCCATCTGAAGGGCACGCAAGGCGCCGTGGCGGAATGGCTGCCGCGCGCGAAGGTCAGCGAGCGATAAGCCGGTTACGCCGGGCGAACCGCTGCGCGACAGCAGCGCTCTCACCGTCCGGCGGCTTCCCCCATTTCGAGCCATGTGAAACGCGCCCGCCGGACGGCGAGCGTCGAATCACGAACGGCGCAGCACGCATATCGCGCCCCGTCGTCGGACCTGTTCCGGGCTGGGCTGCTCGATGTTTTGCGTCGCCCGGCGCCGTCTCGCGGCGCGGCCCAGCCCTGCGTATCGGCCTACCCAAGGCGGCTCGATGCACCCGTGACGCGATGGGATCGCGGCTGCGGTCGTCATCGCCTGCCTGAGCCGGCGAATGCGTCAAGTCACCGGCGGCGCGTGCCCATGATCCCCCAAGCCCCGAGCGTCGTCGTATTCCCGTGAAATATCCTTGTTCGTATAGTCGCCAAGCTTCGATGCGGCGACCACGCTCAGCACCGCACACACCAGCACGTACGCCGCGATCGCATACCCCGAGTGGTAGTAGGCAAACAGCGCCGTTGCGATCAGCGGTGCCGGGCCACCGGCAATGACCGACGCGAGCTGATAACCCATCGACGCGCCGCTATACCGCAACCGCCCTGTGAATGACTCGGCAATCAATGCAGCCTGCGGCCCATACATCATCGAATGCGGGACCAGCGACAACACGATGGCCGCGAAGATCCATACCGGATTCCGGCTATCGACCATCGCGAAGTAGATGAATCCGAACACGCCGACGGCAGCCGCACCGATGATGTACATCTTGCGCCGCCCGATCAGATCCGACACGTGCCCGAACAGCGGAATGGTGAAGAACTCGACCACGGATGCGACCAGCACCGCCGCCAGCAGCAGTTCGCGCGTGACGCCTAGCGCCGTGATCCCGTAAGTGAACACGAACGCCGTATAGATATAGAACGGTGCCTGTTCGGCCATCCGCGCAAACGCCGACAGCAGGATATCCCTCGGCTGCTTGCGCAGCACTTCGAGCATCGGCGTCCTCTCGATTCGATGCTCGGCCAGCAGCTTCGCGAAGATCGGCGTCTCGAGAATATTCAGGCGGATATAGAGCCCGATCGCAACCAGCACGATGCTGAGGAAAAACGGCACGCGCCAGCCCCACGTGAGAAACGCGTTGCCGGAAAGCCAGCTCATGGCCAGCACGGCAAGGTTGGCGAGGAACAATCCCGCAGGCACGCCGAACTGCGGCCACGACGCGACGAAACCGCGATGCGTATTGGTGCGCGCCCACTCCATCGACATCAGGACCGAGCCGCCCCATTCGCCACCCACGCCGACGCCCTGGATGAAGCGCAGGATCGTGAGGATAACGGCGCCCCAGATGCCGATCGCGGCGTAGGTCGGAACGAAGGCCACGGCGAACGTGGCGAGCCCCATCAGCAACAGGGTCACGATCAGGGTGGCCTTGCGTCCGATACGGTCGCCGTAATGGCCGAAGATCGCCGCCCCGACCGGCCGTGCGACAAAGCCGACGGCATAGATCAGGAACGCCTGGAGCGTGCCGACAAGAGGGTGGGATTGCGGGAAATACAGCTTTGCGAAGACCAGGCCGGTGACCGTGCTGTAGAGGAAGAAGTCATACCATTCGATCGTGGTGCCAATCGTGCTGGCGATGACGGCGCGGTGTAGCTGGCGCCGGGCTTCCTCGTCGGAGAGGGGCGTGGCCGCGGATTGCATGGCAGCCATTTTGATATCTCCCGGAAAGGGCGATAGAGAAATCAACCATACGCCCCGCGACAGGTTCCGGCAAGCGGGCGCTGAGCATGGCTGCCACGGCGTCCGGAGGTTTTATTCAGCGATCCTTATATATCATAATATGATATTTGATTGTCATTCGACGCGGAAACGATCGGGGTGGCGTGATGCTCGAGCTGGACGCATGCAGATGCCGAGCCGGGGTTTCGCGGATCGTTCGACGACCGCACCTGACGCCGTTACGGCTCGCGCTGCGCTCAGACGGCCCGAACCGCTGCCAGCATGTACTCAAACCCTCGGGCTACGACAATTTCAACTTTGCTCGTAAAACGTAACCTGGATGCAACGTGCAGAGAAAGATGTCGAACGCGTCTCGGTACCCCGCGAGATCCACGGCAGCCGCCCCTGTTTTAACAGCCTTGCAGCTTGATTCAGTCCGACGCGCGGTTCCAACGGGACGCATGTATATCCGAAAGCGTGCACTGGATATTCGGACCCGGCTCCAGACCAGGAACAACTTTCCCGTCGGCGTCCGTTCCGACCACCATTTACGCGTCTTTGAGCCAGGGCATTTCCACGGGTGACACGACCAGTTGCCGGAATTCGCGTTTCAGATCGAAGATGAACCCAACCAGGATCATGGATTCGGCGTAAGGAATCGGAAAAACATGCGGATTTTCCGGACTACGCAGCGGGCGCTCGGGCGTGTCCGCAGTCGCGGCGGCATTCTCGCGAACGCTTTCCAGTTCGTCGGCCATGGCCGGGTCGCCGGCTTTCAGCACGCGGCTACGCAGGTCGCTGAAGGGCTCGATGCGCGCAGCGTCTTCGTGGTATTCAGGTACTTCGTAAACGAACCAGGACATTTTCGTCTCCTGTGAGAAGGGGCGCTATTCTAACGCCGCGCGAGGATCCACCGAAAATCGGCCATGGCGTGCGATGGCCGCGGTCGCTGCGAGGCAGTCTACCAGCGGCGATCCTCGTAGATCTCCTGACCACGAGTCTGACTCGTTCGCTTCAGAGTTAAGTCTGTTGCGGCGCAGGAGTGATAGGTATCAACCCTGTTAAATGTTATACCCGGATTCAGATGTCCACCTTCCAGCCATTTAAAAATGTCCGGTTTTAAGGTTGGTTTGCTGCTTCTGTTTCCTCGTTTTGACCGTTACGCAGTGTCGAAGGTCGGCGCCTGAACGGGCAGGGCGCTCACGTTTGTTTCTCCTGCTTTTGCGGACCGACGGCCAGGTTTATCTGAGGGCTTTGCGGTCTGCCGACGTTGCGCCAGATCCAAGATCACGTGCTCGACGTCGGCCTGCGTAAGCCACTGGCTTGCCGTAGCGCTCCAGATACGTTCGCGTGGCCTCGAAGTAGCTGAAGGTCGATTCGGTCTGCGTGAAGTGCAGCACCATCAGCCGGCTCGTCGCGTCGTTGTCGGCGCGGAATCCAGAGCCCAGCGTCTGTCATCAGCCTTCTGACCGTCTCCTTGGCCAGCCGAATGCCGTGACACTCCCAGAGCTTCTCGCAGGCCAGCGTCGGGCCAAAATCGGCGTAGCGCTCCCGAATCAGGCTCAAGGCACGATGCGCCAAATCCTCGGGCAGTTGATGGTTGCTCGCGTGGCCACGGCGCTGCGAAAGCAGACCGGCCGGGCCAGCAGCCCGATACCGGGCGACCAGCCGTTCAATCTGCCGTCGACTGATCCCAAGCCGCTCCGCGGCTCGCCAAGGCATCAGACGCTGCTCGATCACGGCTTCCACGACCTTCAGACGATCCAGCTCCCGCATGCTCATGGTGATCAGTCCAGGTTGGCCCACGATGCGCTCCGGCAGTTCGAACCGCCGCCAGCATGCGCCGAAACCCTCGAACTACGACATTTCAACTTTGCCTAGATGCGACATTACAACTTTGCTCCCACAAACAATGTCATACCCGGATTCAGATGTCGTAGCGCCAGCTAAATACAGATGTCGCATGTTTCATCGGTTTTCCGTCATGCAGTGTTGAAGCGCCGAGCCTGAAGCAGCAGGGCGCTTACGTTCACCCACGGGCCTTGGCAGACCGCCGGTTCGACTCTGCTTGATGTGTCTGCGAAGCGACCTGCAGGATGGCTGCTTCGATGTCGGCTTCGGTGAACGCACGCTGCTTCTTGGCACCGGGCAACGATGCCTTGGCGCGTACCGGCAGCCCCCGATTGGCGCGCGACGGCGATCCCGAGATCCGTCGATTGTCGCGCTGCGCCTGGATCGCTTCAGCGACCTGCAGCGCGTGACTCAAGCGTTTGTGTTCGATGATCGCGCCTTGATCAACCTCCGCCAGCTTGTCGTAAAGGCGGCATCGCAATACCTCGCCATCGGCCTGTATTTCGATCCGTCCGTCCGGGTACTCCCAGACGTCGATATAGCGATGAACCAGCTTCCTATTCTCGAGCGTATCGTCCAGCAGATACAGCACACGGTCGTACAACACCGTCAGTGACTTCGATACCCGGCGCGTTTCGCGCCAGGTCATCAGCCGATCCAGATTCTCATCGTTACGCAGCGGCCGGTGCGCATTGAAGTCGCTGCGTGGTGGCTTCGCGAAGCGGGCGTTATACGTGGCGATGAAGGAGGGCGCATACGCGTTGGCGTCGGCTACCGTGCTGATCCCGCGCAAGCGCATCTCCTTGACCAGCCGGTCCTGCAACGTCAGATGGGCTCGCTCGACACGCCCCTTGGCTGAACTGCTGTTCGCGCAGAACGTGTCGATGTTCAGTTCATACATCGCCCGACCAAACTGCGTCACGCTGCTGCCGGTCTTGCCCGCATTCGGGCTGCGGAACACGCTGTACTTGTCGCTGTAGAACGCCACCGGCTTGCCATAGCGCTCCAGATACGCCCGCGTCGCCTCAAAGTAGCTGAAGGTCGATTCGGTTGCCGTAAAGTGCAGATGCATCAGCCGGCTCGTCGCGTCGTCGACATACACCAGCAGCGTGCAGGCCGGCGCCCGTTCCTCGAACCACCGATGATCGCTGCCGTCGATCTGGATCAGTTCACCCAGGCACGCCCGTCGCGCTCGCGGCTGGTAGACCTTCGGCGGTCGTTGCCGGCGCGGAATCCAGAGCCCAGCGTCTGTCATCAGCCTCCTGACGGTTTCCTTCGACAACTGCAGCCCATGGCATTCGCAAAGCTTCTCGCAGGCCAGCGTCGGCCCAAAATCGGCGTAGCGCTCCCGAACCAGGCTCAAGGCACGATGCGCCAAATCCTCGGGCAGTTGATGGTTGCTCGCGTGGCCACGGCGCTGCGAAAGCAGACCGGCCGGGCCAGCAGCCCGATACCGGGCGACCAGCCGTTCAATCTGCCGTCGACTGATCCCAAGCCGCTCCGCGGCTCGCCAAGGCATCAGACGCTGCTCGATCACGGCTTCCACGACCTTCAGACGATCCAGCTCCCGCATGCTCATGGTGATCAGTCCAGGTTGGCCCACGATGCGCTCCGGCAGTTCGAACCGCCGCCAGCATGCGCCGAAACCCTCGAACTACGACATTTCAACTTTGCTCAGATGCGACATTACTACTTTGCTCCTACAAACAAAATGTCGATAATTCACGTTATGTAAAATTGTGTGACGACTGTAGATCATAGGTCCGGTTTATATTTGTGCCCTACAGCACACGGAGATGATGATAGCCCGGCCAGCGAATTCCACTAGGGGCCGCCGGCTTGTGCCGAATAGCAAATCCTGACAATTCTGGCAGTCGCATTGTCGAGATCGTGAAGTCTACTCCGTGGCATCGTCAATTTCCTGACTCGAAGAATTCCTCCAGATCGTTGCTAATCACTCGATATTCACCCGCATCGAATTCCTCTGTACACACCTTGCCAGATTTGATCTCAACCACGAGAAGATCTCCTGTCATCATGCAGATGCCTATCGGGATATACTCCAACCTCCCTTGGTGTGCGCGCTTATAACCAAGCAGGCGCGAATAAAAATCAGCTCTGTAATTGCCTGGGATGATGGGATCAATTGCAAACCGATTTTCTCCGAACTGCACATCGAGATCGCCAAACCACCAAGAATTCATGAAATCCTTGATCGACTGCGGAATGGATATTTTTGCATTGTTTTCGAGTTCGCCAAGGTCAAAGAATTCATCCTTTTCCCTTGGCCTCCATCTGACCCAGCCGTCTTCCTCGGCCCCAACAAAGATACCCGGCGTCGCATCATCCGGCACAGGCATCTGAGGTAATCGCTCATCATCATACGTATCGAATTGTTTAAAATACGACCGCAACACCTCTCTCATGCGATTCCCTTGTTTCATATGTCACCTATAGGTAGATTATTATTGTCATCCAAGAATTGTTGGAGCAATTTTGCAGTGCGGTCATCGCCACCCCAGATGCCAAGATCCTTTTCGGTGTTATGAATACCACCAAATCCGGGATGCAGAGGCTTGGGAATCCCCACCGCTTGCCCTCCGCCGCCTATATGGTGATGCACCAGCAGCTGCCCACGCAATCCGGTGACATCAAACTGCGGAAATACTGATCTGAAAACTGGATCATTTTTGGGGGATAATGGCGTATAGGGAGTGCCATCTTTGCGGGTTAGTGTAATTTCTCCATTCAAAATTCTTAAATTGAAGGGGCTGAAGGCTTCTGGATGTCTAGCCTTTATCTCGTCCCAATAATACTGGAGATCACGAAGCCATCCAGCAGCGTTTCGCTTATACTTCGGCGCGTTGATGCCGACGAACGGCATGTCCACGATTAATCTCGGATCGTCAATTATATGTAGCTCGTTGACCCCGCCCAGAGGCGCTCCCCTGTAAAGCCTGGGTACCCCCGGATGTTCATGTTCCGGCCCCTTGCCGTCGCAATCATCAGGGTGGTTCGGATTCTGACACGTTAGCCCAAGGACATCGACATCAATTGTCGGGTTGCTGGAGTAGGCGTACAGATGAATCCCACCATACTGTCCAGCCGGGTCCGATTGCAAATATCGCCCCAGCCCCGGGTGATACGATCTGAATCGGTTATAGTGCAGTCCAGTCTCGTGGTCATAGTAATGCCCAGGCCAACGAAGCACATAATCAACAATATTTCCCGTGGTAGTGTAAATGAGGCCGTATGGATCAATTTCGGCAGCCCGCCAAACCACTCGTCGATCGGCGTCTTCTATCCATTCCGGCAACCCGACCTGATTGCAGAAAACGAAGTACGCTTGCCCTGATTCGGGAGATGCGTCTACGACTGAGTAATCGATGAACATGAAAGGCAGGAATGCCTCTTGGTTCACATATAGGTATATCCGTAACTGTCCGTCCGGTCCTTTTTCGGCCGCCAGCCTGTCCCCGTCCCAGTAAAATTCGGTTTGCCGCCCATTCATGGCTTTGCAAACCCGGCGGCACAGCCCATCATAGTCCGCCGTCCATATGTTGCCCTGATCGCCCCACTTCACCTGCACAAGCAGATCCAGGCTGTCGTAGCTATAGGTCGTACGACGGTCGTTCTCGCCGATCTGCTCGGCCAGGTGATTTCGGTTGTTGTAGCGGAAGGTGCCGCACGCGGCGCTCGAAAGCTGGTTGCCTTCGGCATAGCGCATCCATTGACACGTCGGCGTCGACATCAGGTTGCCGCCACGGTCGTATTCGAAATGCCGCACGCCCCCGCCACTGCGACGCTCGCCGACCAGTCGATGCGCGACATCGTATTGATACTCTGTGGTGCCGCCAGTGCTGTCGATCACACGCCGCAGTTCGCCCATCGCGCTGTACTGGTATTGCACGCAGCGGATCTGTGTTGTGCGGCCCTCCGGCCAGGTCAGCCGCCCGACGCATCGACCGTGCGCATCGAACTGGCACAACACGTTGGCACCATTGCCGAGGCGCAGCAAAATCTGACCATCGGAGGAACGCTGTAGTCGATGCGTACCGCCGACTGGAGCGTGAATGAGCACTTCACCATCGGTCTCGGCTTCGTAGCGCACCGTGAAGCGCTCGAAGTAAGTCGTGCTGCGTAGCCGCCCGTCGCCATATACGTGCTCGATCCCGCGTCCGTCGCGCTTGTCCCCGGTACGGCGACCGTGTGCGTCGTATGTAAGTGCGACATCAAATTTGTCCGTTGACGCTCTTGTAAAATTCCCCCGGCGGTCGTAGTAGTAGGTGTGTGTTTCGCCGCTCGTTAGAATGCGCTTGCTGTGCAGGCCGTTTTCGCCCACCTCGAAGCGCAACAAAAGGTTTCCAGCACCATCGCGCTTTTCGATCAGCCGGTCGCCCGCATCGTAAGCGTAGGTCTCACGCACCACGCCATGCCGCATAACGCTCGTAATGCGACCCTTGTAGTCATACGTGTACGCGCTTTCGTTGCCGTTCGCATCGGCTATAGCCGTGACTTCCTGTTTGGGTGAATACCGATATCGGACGGTGTTGCCTAACGGATTGGTCTCGCTTTCTCGCAGATTCCACGACGCGATGCCATAGTGGTACTCACGTCCGTCTTTGTCGCAGGCCTGAATAATATTTCCCGAAGCGTCGCGGCGAAACCGCTCAACTCCTCCATATTCGTCTGTATAACAAACGACCTGCCCGCTGGCATCGTGCTGTTCGCTGGGGGAAAATGTGCGATGCTGAAATAGCGATTCCGCAACATTCTGTATTTCTGGTGGGAGCAGAACTGCATCTGTCAGATCCGTGGGCGCGACCTTTCCCCATTGCAGAGCAAGCGGAGTAGCCGGTACGGTATGCGCCAATGGGTTCGGCAAGATAGGCGCTTCGTCCTTTGGCGGCCATAAGTTTCCCCATCGATCGACACGCCCGGTGTTACGCCCGGTTGAACTGTAAAGCCAGCGGGTGACGCACCCGCCCGAATCGATTTCGCGCTCAATGCGGCCGTCCGCACCGAGCACGTACTCCGCGGTGCCCCCATAAGGGTCGATGACGTGTGTGATCGTTCCGGCATCGTTGTAGAGCACGGTCCATTTTCCGCCGTCGCTTTCGGTGACGATCGTCCGTCCCGGGTGGTACTGGAATTGCACATGCCACAGCCCATCCTGGCCCCTGCTCTCCAAACAGTGCCCTTGGACGTCGTAGCGATAGAGGAATGAATATCCGTTCGCATCAGTGAGGCGCACCATACGGAGTCGCGAGTCGTATGCGTAACTCGCCGTCGCTCCAAGCGCATTGCAATGTGTGACCAGGCAGCCGTTTGCGTCGTACGCGTAGCGGGCAATGCGCTTGATATGACCGTTGACATCAGTTAAAGCAGTCTCCACTACCCGTCCGAATTGGTCGTATCTGAATACAATCTCGCGTCGGACTTGGCCGTGCGTGTCGGCTTGCGTAATTCCCCGTAGATGACCGTCTCCGTTCCAGTGCAGGCAGTTACGCGCCCCGTCGCGGACAAGGCCTACACATCTGGCAAATTGGTCCGTTGCCGAGCTACGTTCAAACTCTAAGTCACCTTCTATATCGTGGCGAACGACAAAGTGCCTGCCGTCAAACTGCTCGATCTTGTATCCTTGGCAATGACCGCAGTAGGTGCCATCTGATCTTTTGGCGAACGTGTATTGGGTTCCGCGCGGATCGATGTACACGGCGCGTGTTCGCATCAGCACCAGTTCGTGCTGCCATGCGTGCCGGAATCCATATCCCAACACACCGTCACGGTCGTGCCACCTGCTGCCGTAGTACCGCCTCCATTGAAACGGGACCGTGTCAGCCGTGTCGTAGTCGGTGAAATCGTTCTCGACCTCTCCAGTGACGGCACACACGGGCTCACCAAAAAATTCACAAGCCAATTTCTGCACCCATTTCGGCAACTTCGGCTTGACCTTCTTCCCGATCCCGTGCTTTGCCCCGTGCCACATCATCTGCGAGTCCGGTAGCGGAAACCCGCCGATCAGCACTGTCGGATCGCCTGCGAGCAGCGTACCCATACTCGGCTCGATGCCGGGATCTTTGCCCATCAGGTTGCTGAGTGCCATGAACGCGAGATCGGCCGCTGTTTGCGCGGCCATCATCGCGGCGGCGGCGACTTCTCCTTGCGATGCGTCGTCGGCAGCAGTCGCCGCTCCTGACGCCGGCCCGACTGCCGCATTACCAACCGACCACGCTTTCCCTGCCCGCCCCAGCAACTTCGCCCGGCCAGACACCTGAGCAGCCTCGCTCGCCACCTCCTCGCCTTTCTCGGCAGCGCTCGCCGCTTCGCCGCCCGACTTCCCCACATGCCCCATCGGATTGCAATGCCGCGTCATGTCGATACCCATGCGTGCCGCACGCATACCACCGATGAACGTATTGCTCGAGCCCGTCTGAATATCGAAATACGGCGTTATCCCGCCGCACGTCGGCGCAATACCGATATCCAGTACACGTGCCGCAGGAATACCCCCAATCAGCACGCTCAAACACCCACTGCCTATGGTCGCCCCGACGCTCGGCAACGGAAAACCGCTGCTCGGCGGATGACTATGCGCGTGCGGTGTACCGAGATGCGGAACACCAATGGTGGCCGCCGGCATCCCCGGCATCTTGTCGAGCAGCGGGATCTGCGCGATGCCGGTGTTGAGCAACTGCGACGGCATGCCCTGCAACGACGCGAGCGAGTTCACGGCTTCGCTGACGTGGTGAAGCGTGCCGCCTTCCGACGAGAAGGTCTGCTTGAACGGATCGAACGTAGACTTGACCGTGCCGAGCAGCGAGTCGCATGCGGTGTCGGCCTTCGACTCCGATGACGTTGAATGGCTCTCGGTAGGCGCTGACGCGCGCGTCAACCGGGTTCCAAATTCACTCATGGGCGAGCCCGTTCGTATCCGGCGGCCATCGCATCGTGACCCGTCGGCGCGACGGTTCCACGGAGGCGAGTCATGTAAAGCGGATCCTTCTCCAACTCATACGCCCTCGCCTCAGTTTTCAGACCGGCATTCCCGTAGAGGGAAACGAGTCGATCGAGGATGGAAATACGTTGCCGTTCGCAACTGAACCGTTCACACAATCCCTTCGCTGCAATCCAGCTCTTCGCCGCTTCCGCCGCCTGGCCGCAAGCCAGCAGCGCGACACCGCCCTTCTCCATCGCCTCGATCTTCGTATGCACGAGCATCAGCCTGCCTGCCGCGCCGCTTGCCAGGTCGAAATAAGTCGCCGCCTTCGCATGCTCGCCGAGCGTGTTGCAACAGCTACCCGTCGCCATCAACGCATTCAGCACGACCAGCAGATTCCGGCCATCGAGCGCAGCCGGCAGCGCGCGCACGTACCAGTCCTTCGCATCGCGTGGTGACCCGTGGCGCAACGCCACATCGCCGAGACCGTGCAAGGCCACTGCGCAGCCGGTCGCATCCTTGCGCTCGGCGTGGAAGGAAAAGAGCGCGTAATACTTGCGCTGCGCTTCGGGCAATCTGCCATGCGCAAGATCGATCCCTGCGATTTGCAGCAAGGCCCCCATGCGCTGCTCGATCGGATGCACTGCATCGTTCGCGATGTCGACCAGATGACGGGTCGCCTTTTCGGACGAGAAGTCGACTGGAAGAACCAGCACATGCTCGGCCTTCTTCTCCCGAGCGAGCGGAATCAGGCACGGATGCTTCCGGTCGTCGCGGATGCAGAACCGATGTCCTTCCATCCACGCCTCAAAGCCGTTCAGTGCCAGGCATTGCAGCACCAGCTTTGCGAAGCCACCGAAATCGCCCATCGGTGACGGCAGCCATGCCCACACGACCTTGGTGCCTTCCGGCATCAGCGTGCGAACGTGCATGACAGCCTCGCGCAGCCGTGTCGCCGGCGCGCGCCTCGGGTCGGTGCATGTCAGTGGCAACGGCGGCCAGCCTGTTTCGCCACGTTCGATGCGTGCGCTGCTTGCGTCGTCGATCTGACGTGCAAGTGCTTCCATACATGTCTGCAGATACGCGTCGACAGAGTCGCAAGGAAACGGAAAATTCAGGAAAACCGCATCGCCGAGTCGTTCGTCGAGGGAATGCATCATCTTGAGAACCGGCACGACGTCGTTGTCGGTTGCCTCGATCAACAGCGTCGGATCATCGGGCTGATCGATGAACGCCTCGAGCGACGATTCGATGGTGGAGAATTCACGATGCATGACGTCAGGCCGCCTTCTCAGTTCAGGCGAACGTACCGGCTGCGCACGACGGTATCCGCTTCGGTTCGAATATCAACCCCGCCTCGCCCGCCTTCCAGTTCGAGCGTCTGCGCACTCAACCGCAGCTTGCCGGCCACTTCGATATTCACGTTCCGGTTCAGCAGCGTCACGACCGGCCCGTCAGGCGAAGCGCGCACCTGCAGCAGCGGACAGCCCGATGCATCCGCGATCTGCACGCATTGGTCGGCTTCGAGGGAAAGCGCCATGGCGGGTTCGATAACCGGCTCGACGGGTTCGCCATGACCTTTGCGCGTCAGCAGCCCGGCGATCAGGTACTCGGGCCAGTTCGCGGGAGATTGCAGCAGCACGCGATCGCCGATGCGGGGCTTGATGCCGTCCACGCATTCGAGCCAGCGTTCGCACGTGGTGTCGTCCAGCAAAGCCCACTTCACGCGAATGAGCCCCATCGCATCGGGGTGATGCGTATCGGTCACTTCGCCGATCATCGTCGACGGTTCGCGGTGTTCGGGAGGCGGTGAACGTTCCGGCGCTGCATCGTTGGCGAACAACCGGCGCAACGCCTCGACCGTTTCCGCTTCGAGCGCTTCGTCGACCATCATCTGGTCCGATTCGTTTTCCATCGAATGTCTCCCATGCTTCGTGTGCAATCGCGCAACCGGCAGGTACCGGCCGAAATCAATTGATGTGGGCAATCGTCCCCTGGATCGTCACGCCCGATCCGTCGAGCGTGATGGAGCCGCCACCGGTCGCCAGGACAATCCGCGTCGCGTTGACATTGACGTTGCAACTGGCCTTGCCGTTATCGATGTTCACCGTCGGCGCCTGAAGATTGGCGGTCGACTTGCCCGAAAGATTGAGATCGTTCTCGCCGTAAATCGACACGCCCTGCGCAAAGCCCGAGATGTTCACGCCCTTGTCGTATCCGGCGATGTCGACGCCGCCAACCTGACCGGTAATGCCGACACCGACGTCGCTCGCCAGTCCGCCGATCAGAACCCCGACGTTCTCTTTGTTGATCGACACGCCGCTTTCTCCCGCACCCATGTCGATATACTTCCCGGCCGCCAATGAAGCGACCTGGGCCACGTCGACGGAATGGCTTCCCGTATTGACCTTCGTCGCATACGACCCGGTGCCGACGACATGTGTGCTGTTCCCCTCGACGAAGACGTCGTGCGTGCCGGCGACCACCGCCAGGTTGTGATTCCCCTTGGTCACGGTATGCGAACTGTTGCCATCGACCGACACGCTGCGATTCCCCGTCACGCCATGCGTCTCGTTCGCCCCGATCTGCGCCACCCGGTTCTGCCCGATATTCACCGTCTCGTTCTGCCCGACGCTCCGTTGCCGGTTGTTCTTCACCTGCATCGTTTCGTCGTTCCCGACCGTATGCGTATGGTTGTTCCCGACAGACAGCGAATGATCGAGCTCCGTCTCCGCATCGAAATTCCGTTCCGCGTGCATCCAGAGTTGCTCGGCGCCCTTCTTGTCTTCGAACCGGAACGCATTGGCGTGGTCGGTCGTCCCGCCCGGCGACGATCTCGACAGCATCCCGCTTTGCGTCGCACTCCCCGGCAGCCCCCACGGCGGCATCTTCTCGCCGTTGTAAACCCGCCCGGTGACGATCGGCTCGTCCGGATCGCCGTTCAGAAAATCCACGACGACCTCATCGCCCACCCGCGGAATCTGCACCCCCCCGAACCCGCCCCCGGCCCACGGACTCGACACCCGCACCCAGCACGACGAATCCTGATTGCTCTGCCCGTACCGATCCCACCGAAACTGCAGCTTCACGCGCCCATACTGGTCGGTCCAGATTTCCTCGCCGGGCGGCCCGACGACGGTCGCCGTCTGCGGCCCGTTGGTGCGCGGCCGCGGCGTATCACGCGGCGATCGATAAGGCAGGCTCGACGGTTGCACGAGCATCATCGTCTGATGCACGACAGCCTCCGCGCCCTGATCGCTCGCATACGCGTTCTCCTGAAACCGGTACTGGCACCGCACGATCAGGTACTCGCGGTTCTGGTCGGCGCGCGGGCAATGTTCGAGCGTGAACAGATACCCGGGCGCGACACCACGCACGTCGGTATCGGCATTCGCCCGCTCGTGTTCGGCCTGCTGTTCCTCGAGCCGCACGCGGCTGTAATGCGCGCCTGGCGCATCGTCGCGATAGCCGCCCGGCCACTCGAACGACGCGAAACTGTCGTGATCGTGACCACGCGGATCGACCTTCTGCGACGACAGATCGGCGCGCGGCTTCGTATAGTCGTAGTCGGTGGTCTGGTGCCGGCCGACACTCACTTCCTGCGCGGGCAGCCAGCCGTCGATGTGCTCCTCGTCGGCGATCGCCGTACGGTCGCGTGCGATGTACGGAATCGTTTCGTAGCCAGGCAGCACGGTGTGCGACGACATCGCGTCGCCCAGCATCAGCGTATGCGTATCCTCGGCATGCCGGAACCAGAAGTAGATCCCCTCGAACTCCATCAGCCGCGACACGAACGCGGCGTCGGTCTCGTTGTACTGCACGCAGTAGTCGCGCGGCACATACGACTCGGCGAGGTGATTCTCGATCGGAAAGCCGTACGTCGACAGCACTTCCTGCACGATCTCGGGGACGGTCTTGTTCTGGAAGATCCGGCAATCGGAGCGGCGCGTCGCGAGCCACAGCCACGGGCGCACGATCAGCTCGTAGCCGTAGTACCGTTCGGCTCGCCGTCCGGCGAGCGATGCGCGCGCAACGATGCCGTTCAGGTAGCGCGTCGACAGGTCCTGCTGTTCGATCCGGACCGTCACGGGTTTGCCGAGCATGTCCTTCAGCGACAGGCTGTGGCTGTCGGCGAGCGCCTCGATCCGGAATTCGAACAGGCGGCCGAGTTCGTCGCTGCCGTCGAGCGTATGGAATTTGAGGGCATCGCCGTGTGGGCTGTCGAGTGTGAATACGCGATTCACGTCGTTTCCTCCTCGTCGAACCGGTACGTGAATTCGCCGTCGGCCGCGCTCAACTCGATCGACGCAAGCACGCGCCCTTCGAGCGTGGCCTGCAGGATCGCGCGGCCGATGCGCGGCATCACGGTGTGCGTGAGAATCGCGTCGACCATCCGGCCGCCGGATTCGATCGTCCGGCAGCGCTCGACGACCAGCGCGGTCGCCGCGTCGGTGCAGTGCAGCCGGATGCCGTGATGCGCATCGATCCGCTGCTCGATCCGTCGCAACTGCAATGCGACGATCCGCGCGAGCGTCGCGTCGGTGAGCGGGTAGTACGGCACGACGGTCAGCCGGCCGAGCAGCGCGGCGGGAAACACGTCGAGCAGCGGCGCGCGCAGCGCATCGGCGAGCGTCTGCGTGTCCGGCAGGCGCTCGGGATCGCGACACAGCTGCATCACGCGATCGGCGCCGACGTTCGACGTCAGCAGGATCACCGTATGCCGGAAATCGATGTCGCGCCCTTCGCCGTCCTCCATCCAGCCCTTGTCGAATACCTGGAAGAAAATCTCGTGTACGTCGCGGTGCGCCTTCTCGATCTCGTCGAGCAGCACGACGCTGTACGGGCGGCGGCGCACGGCCTCGGTGAGCACCCCGCCCTGCCCGTAGCCGACATAGCCGGGCGGCGCGCCCTTCAGCGTCGACACGGTATGCGCCTCCTGGAACTCGCTCATGTTGATCGTGATCGCGTTGTGTTCGCCGCCGTACAGCGTGTCGGCCAGCGCGAGCGCGGTCTCGGTCTTGCCGACACCCGACGGGCCGCACAGCAGGAACACGCCATGCGGCTTCTTCGGATCGTCCAGCTTCGCGCGTGCGGTCTGGATGCGCTCGGCGATCAGTTCGACCGCGTGCTTCTGGCCGACGACGCGTTCGCCGAGCGTATCGGCGAGCTTCAGCACGGCCTGCGTTTCGTCGCGCACCATCCGGCCGAGCGGAATGCCGGTCCAGTCGGCCACGACGGCGGCCACCGCATGCGTGTCGACGGCGGGCAGCACGAGCGGCGCGTCGCCCTGCAGGTCGGCCAGCGCCTGCTGCGCGGCCGAGAGACGGCTCAGCGCCGCGGTACGCGCGTCGGCGTCGAGCGCACGCGACGGATCGTCGTCGAGCAGCAGCGTGCGGGCATCGACGATCGTGGTCAACGCGTCGCGTTCGGTTTGCCAGCGCGTGTCGAGCCGGTCGAGTTCGGTCTGCGCGGCGCTAATGTCGTGATCGATCGCCTCGCGCCGGGCCGTATCGCCGGTGCCGAGCGCGCATTCGCGCCCGATCCGTTCCTGTTCGACACGCAGGCTGTCGATCCGGCGGCGCGCATCTTCGATCGGCGCGGGCACCGCGTGCTGGCTGACGGCGACGCGCGCGCAGGCCGTATCGAGCAGGCTGATCGCCTTGTCCGGCAACTGGCGGGCGGGAATGTAGCGGTGCGACAGCGTGACGGCGGCCTGCAGCGCGTCGTCGAGCACGAGCACGCGATGGTGGGCCTCGAGTTTCCCGGCCAGGCCACGCAGCATCGTCAGTGCGGCCGCTTCCTCCGGTTCGTGCACGTGCACGAGCTGGAAGCGCCGCGTCAGCGCGGGATCCTTCTCGATGTACTGCTTGTACTCCGACCATGTGGTCGCGCCGATGGTGCGCAGCAGCCCGCGGGCGAGCGCGGGCTTCAACAGGTTCGCGGCGTCGCCGGTGCCGGCGGCCCCGCCCGCGCCGACGAGCGTGTGGACTTCATCGATGAACAGGATCGCCGGCCGCTCGGACGACATCGCTTCGTCGATCACGCCGCGCAGCCGGCTCTCGAACTCGCCCTTCACGCTCGCGCCGGCCTGCAGCAGCCCGATGTCGAGCAGGTACAGCGCGACGTCGCGCAGCGATGGCGGCACGTCGCCGGCGGCAATCCGCAGCGCGAAGCCCTCCGCGACGGCGGTCTTGCCGACGCCGGCTTCGCCGACCAGCAGCGGGTTGTTCTGCCGGCGCCGCAGCAGGATGTCGACGATCTGGCGAATCTCCGGATCGCGCCCGATCACCGGATCGATCTCGCCGGCCCGCGCGCGGGCGGTCAGGTCGACCGCGAAGCGCGCGAGTGCGGAGCCGTCGGCGGCGGCGGTCGTGCCGCGCATTGCAGCGTCGCCGCCCGGCGCAGCCTGCCCGGCCGGTGGTGCCTCCGGCGAGCCTTCGACGATCGATTCGAGTGCGTCGGCGAGCACGTCCGGCACGATGCGCTCGAATTCGCGCGTGATCGCCAGCAGCACGTTACGCAACTGCGGCGTCTTCAGGATCGCGAGCAGCAGCACCGCGCCGCGAATGCGCGTCGCGTCGTACTTCAGCGTCGCGTAGACCCACGCACGTTCGACCGCATCGTCGATATGCACGGATAGATCCGACACCGAGCCCGCGCCACGCGGTAGCTTGTCGAGCGCGGCAACGAGCCCGCGGTCGATCGCGGCGTCGTCGATCGCGAAGTGGCGCAACACGCGTTGCAGGTCGCCGTCGGACCGCTGCAGCATCTGCTTGAGCCAGTGCGCAAGTTCGACATACGGATTGCCGCGCAGCCGGCAGAAGCCGGTCGCCTGCTCGAGCGTCTCGTAGAGGAACGGATTCAGTTTTCCGAACAGGTTGGCGCGGCCGATATCGGACATGACGGTTCCCGTTTAGGCGGTTTCGCGATGAAGGGGTGCGCCGCCGCGCCGCACGTCATAGCGGACGATGAGGTCGCGCGCGGGGCCCGGTTCGAGCCGCTGCCCGAGCCACGCGGTGCGGCCGATGCCCTGCGGCGCGCCGAGCGCAATCGCCGGCACCGCGTCGGCGGCGAGTTCGAGCTGCACGTCCCAGTCGAATTCGATGCCGACGTATTCGCGCACCCATTGCGCGAGCTGCCGGGCATGCGGGCCGCCCGGCAGGAAACGGCGGTACGCGTCGAGCGACAGCGGGCCGAGCACGATCCGGAAGCGCGACTGCGCATCGCGCACCGCGATGCCGAGTGCGACGGCGCCGACCCGCAACGTCGGCCGCGTCGCGCGGATCGTGCAGCGCTGCGAACGCTCGATCGCGACCCACTGCGGTACGTGCTCGACGATGCGGGCCTCGACGCCGAAATGCCGGCGCAGGATCTGCACGAGGCCCTCCGGGTTGCGCGTGTGCCGCACGAGATGGCCCGCATGGAAATAGCGCGCGTGCGGTGCGAGCGCGTCGGTGTCGGCGTTGGCTTGCGAGGCCGGTTTGTCGCCGTGTGCTGCTCGCCCGATCAGGCTCGCGACATAGCCATCGAACCGTGCGCGTTCCGGGCGATCGAGGCTCACCGTCGGCTGCGCGTCGGCCCACGCGCGGTAGAACAGCAGGATCAGCCGGTGATGAAACAGGTCGGCGAACGCGGCAAACGTCGGGTCGTCGTGCTGTGCCGCGCGTTCGTGCGCGTATTCGGTCAGGTGCGTCGGCAGTGGCCCGTTCGGGCCGAACAGCCCGAAACCGTGGATCGCGATGCGCGGCGGCGTGCCACCACCCTCGTCGCTCACGCCGGCCAGCATCGACGCCGCGAACGCGAGCGATGGCTGCTGCCCGAGCCGCACCGGTTCGTCGCGCGGCCGCGCGGCATGGCCGAGCGGCGCGCGGCCGGGCGACAGCGCATCGAGCCAGCGCAGCGCCTGGAACAGGTCGTAACCGTGCGGCGCGGCACGCAGGCGTGCCCACCACGCGTCGCGGCGTGCAGCTTCGGTGGCTGGGGCGGCGCCCGGTGACCTATCGCGCTTCATATCGCGGGCCGCCTGCCGATACGCGCCGGCCAGTGCGCGAGCGTGCCGCGCTGCGCGCTGGTCAGCACGCATTCGGCGAACGCGTTGATCGACACGTGGCGCGCGAAGAACTGTTCGAGCACCGCGCCGAGCAGGAACGGACTGTCGCCGGAGAACGCATGGTCGTCGACGGTCACGTCGACCTGCACGCCGCGCCCGAACATCAGCGGCCCGGCCGTCGGCAGCCGGCGGAACACCGGCGAGAACGCCACGCGCAGCACGCCGTCGATCTGCCGGCGCATCGCGGCATCGGCCGGGTCGGCATGCAGGCCGAGCAGTTCGCGCAGCGCACGCGCGCCCTCGTCGTCATCGAGATCGGTCAGCGTGTGGCGGGCCAGCCCGAGATGGCGGATCAGCCGCCACGCGGTTTGCGCATCGGCGATCGGCGGGCGCGGCCGCGACGGGCCGCGGATCGCGACGATGCTTTCGACCGGGGCCGACACGCGCAGCGTGAACGTGTTCGCATCGCCGGGCGGCTGCAGCAGCACGAGATCGCGGTTCGTGCACAGCGTGTCGGCCGCCAGGTAACGCATCGTCTCGTCGTACGGCGCGCACTGGCTGTCGACCAGCGACACGTAGGTCTCGCTGCCGACGTAGCCGGTGCGCGTGCCGCTCGCGCGTGCCTGCGCGGAGACCAGCCGCGGCTCGCGCCGCACCGTGTAGTACGCGCCGTGGTTGCCGTCATCACTGGCGATCGACGCGTGAAACGGCCGGAATTCGCGCGACTGGCCGTCGTCGCGCTGCTCGCTCGCGAGCCGCTGCACCGCATAGACCTCGTAGTCGAGCGGCCGGCTGCGATCGACGACGACATGGTGCTCGCGCGCGCCGGGCTGCAGCGGAATGCGATCGGCGCGGCGCGTGAACAGGTTCACGGCCGGCGTGCAGTTCAGCGCGAGGTGTTTCGCGCTGACGGCCGCTTCGAGCGCCGCGTCGTGGCGGTCGAACAGCACGGTCAGTTCGAACTCGTCGCCGGTCGCGCGCGCGAGCGCGGCACGCAGCCCGCCGATGCTGAAGAACAGGAAGCGCGCCGGAAACGCGAAATACTCGCGCAGCAGCCGGTAGCCGTGGAAGCTGCGGCCGTCGTCGGGCAGGATCGCCTGCGCGGGATCGAAACCCTCGTGGACGATCGCGTCGGCGTCGAGCGTGTGCAGCCAGCGCGGTGGCTGCGCCGGATCGTGGCATACGACGCCAAGCGCATGCGCGGCGATCAGTTCGAGCAGGTGCAGCGCGTCGCGCTCGGGGCCGGCGAGATGGAACGTCAGCCGGTCGAGCGGCAACTGGGAGAGTTTGGCGCCGCCACGCGCTTTCAGCCGGATGCGCAGCGCACCGCGCACGTCCTGCCGGGCGGCGAACGCGCCACGCGGCAGCCACGACGGCGCGCCGGTGACGGTCGCATCGGTCAGTTCGAGCGGCCACAGCGTCAGGTCGTGCGCGGTGCGGAATTCGCAGGCGGTCTGCTCGGACGCGGCCGGACGCGCGCGCAGCGCGGTGCCGGCCGGCAGCCGCCAGCCTTGCGCGAGGCTGCCTTCGTTCAGCATCGGCGCGAACCGCACGATCGCCATCGACGGCAGCGGCGCGATATAGCCGGGATACACGGCATCGAGCAGCGCCTGCGTGAAGCGCGGAAACTCGGCGTCCATCTTGAGCTGCACGCGCGCGGTGAGGAAGCTGAAGCCTTCGAGCAGCCGTTCGACGTACGGGTCGGGCGGCCCCGATTCATTGAGCCGCAGCCGCGCGGCCACTTTCGGGAACTGCTGCGCGAATTCGCCGCCGAGCTCGCGCAGGTACGCGAGTTCGCGGTTGTAGTAATCGAGCAGGCGCGTATCCATCGCGTCAGGCCCCCGTTACCGATTGCAGCGACATCGCGCCCGTCTCGAGATCGAGGTCGGAGCGCAGCACGAATTCGAGCGGATGCGGGATCGACCACAGCGTGCCGCGAATTTCGAACAGCAGCACGTTGTGGCGCCGTTCGCCGGCCCGCCCGCCGGCCGCGTCGATCACGCTGCGCACTTCGACGCTGTCGGGCGCGATGCGCGGCTCGAAACGGAGGATCGCGTCGCGGATCGACGCCTCGACCGACATGCGCTCGACACCCGACATCGGCTTGCCGACGAGCGGCCGCATCCCGTAGTTGAGCACCGATGCCTGCGCGTGCGAGAACGCCGACCAGTCGACGAAACCGTCCTCGGCGTTGCGCGTGTTGAGCAGCCACGCGAGATCGCGCAGCACGGCCGCGCGCAGGCGGTCGGTGCCGATCCACTGTGCGCCGGGCGCTTCGGTCTCGCGCTGCGGCGCATCGTCGGTGAGCCGGTCGAGCAACGCGGGCTGGAGCCGGTCGCGCAGGCTGCCCTCCCGGCCGTCGCGGGTTCGCGGGTCGTCCATGGTCATCTCCGCGCCGTCACATCTCGGTGTTTTCCTTGATGTTCCAGCCGACGGTCACCTCCGCGCCCTTGCCGCCGTTGTCGTTCTGCTGCCAGTACTGCTTCTTCACCTTCGCGGCCTGGAAGCCGTAGTGCATCATCAGGCGGTCGGCGACGTCGCCCGGGTCGATGCCCGCGACCTGCGCGGACGTGACGAGCACCTCCTGCAGCGTTACGCGCATGAACTCGACCTGCGTGCCGCCCGTCTTGCACGCGGAGATCTCGACCGACGACAGATGCTTGCCGTTCGCGCAGTTCTTGATGATCGCGGGCGCGCCCTTGTCCATGTACGCGGCGACGACGAGATCGTTGAAGCTCGCCTTGCCCGCGTTGCCGCCGCTGCCGCTCGCCATCGCGCCCGGCTGGCTCGCGCCCCACGTGAACGACTGGATGTCGGTCCAGCCCTTGTGCTGTGCGTCCGCCGATTCGCCGGTCACGCCGTCCACCTTCATAAACATTGCCACGCCCATTGCCGTCTCCGTTTCAGTGCGATGTCAGGATGAATGCCGCGTTGATTGCCGATCGTTGCTTGCGCCGCCGCTCACTCGTTGGCCGCCTTCGCGGTCGGCAGCCGCGAGATGAGCCGCAGCGACACCGTGAGCCCTTCGAGCTGGTAGTGCGGCCGCAGGAAGAATTTCGACGTGTAGTAGCCGGGGTTGTCCTCGACCTCGTCGACCACCACCTGCGCGGCCGCGAGCGGCTTGCGCGCCTTGGTTTCCTGCGACGAGTTGATGGGGTCGCCGTCGACGTAGTTCATGATCCAGTCGTTCAGCCAGCGCTCCATGTCGTCGCGTTCGCGGAACGAGCCGATCTTGTCGCGCACGATGCACTTCAGGTAGTGCGCGAAGCGGCAGCACGCGAACAGGTACGGCAGGCGGCCGGACAGCCGCGCGTTCGCGGTCGCGTCGGGATCGTGGTATTCGGCCGGCTGGTACAGCGACTGCGCGCCGATGAACGCCGCGAAATCCGAGTTCTTCCGGTGCACGAACGGCATGAAGCCGTTCTTCGCGAGCTCGGCTTCGCGGCGGTCGCTGATCGCGATCTCGGTCGGACATTTCTGGTCGACGCCGCCGTCGTCGGTCGGGAACGTGTGGCTCGGCAGCCCTTCGACCGCCCCGCCCGATTCGACGCCGCGGATCGACGAACACCAGCCGAACTGCTTGAACGAGCGGTTGATGTTCGCGGCCATTGCGTATGCCGAGTTCGCCCACGTGTAGCGGTCGTGGTTCGCGGCGTCGGTGTCTTCCTCGAAGTCGAATTCGTCGACCGGGTTGGTGCGCGCACCGTACGGCAGCCGCGCGAGAAAGCGCGGCATTGCGAGGCCGATGTAGCGCGAATCCTCCGATTGCCGCAGGCTGCGCCACGCCGCGTATTCGGTGTTCTGGAAGATCTTCGTCAGGTCGCGCGGGTTCGACAGCTCCTGCCACGAATCCATCTGCATCAGCTCCGGCGACGCGCCCGCGATGAACGGCGCGTGCGCGGCCGCCGCGATCTTCGACAACTCGCCGAGCATTTCGACGTCGGGCGGGCTGTGGTTGAAATGAAAGTCGCCGACCAGGCAGCCGAACGGTTCGCCGCCGAACTGCCCGTATTCCTCTTCGTAGATCTTGCGGAACAGCGGGCTCTGGTCCCACGCGACGCCCTTGTAGCGCTTCAGCATCCGCGCGACTTCGTTGCGCGACGCCGGCAACGCCTTGATCTTCAGCAGCTCGTCGGTCTCGGTGTGCGTGACGAGGTAATGCAGCCCGCGCCACGCGCCTTCGAGCGTCTGGAACTCGTTGTGATGCAGGATCTGGTTGATCTGCTCGGACAGCTTGCGGTCGATCTCCGCGATGATCTGCTTCACGCTGCCGTATGCATCGGTCGTCATGCCGACCGTATGTTCGAGCGCCTGCTGCGCGAGCGTGCGCACCGCGCGCTCGACCGACTCGCGCGCCTCGGCCGTCTTCGGCTTGAACTCCTTCTGCAGCAGCGCGGCGAATTCGTCGTGCGCGACGGCCGGTTGCGCGGTATCGCGCGTGTCCGCGCGGGATTGGACGGGATCATTCATCGCGGGCCTCCGGTTGGGTCGCGTCGCCGCCCTGGGCAGGGGCATGCGGTTCGCGCACGAGTGTCTTCAGCAGGTCGGGATCGTTGATCGCACGCTCGATCAGCTGTTCGGCGCCGTGCTTGCCGTCCATGTACGACAGCAGGTTCGACAGCTCGGTGCGCGCCTCCAGCAGCCTGCGCAGCGCGTCGACGTTGCGCGCGATCGCGGCCGGCGAGAAATCGTCGATCTGCTCGAACGTCATGTCGACGTTGAGCATCCCTTCGCCCGTCAGCGTGTTCGGCACCTGGAACGCAACGCGCGGCGCGACCGACTTCATCCGCTCGTCGAAGTTGTCGACGTCGATCTCGAGGAACTTGCGCTCCGGCAAGTCCGGCAGCGGCTCGGCACGCTTGCCCGCCAGGTCCGAAATCACGCCCATCACGAACGGCAACTGCACCTTGCGTTCGGCGCCGTAGGTCTCGACGTCGTACTCGATCTGCACGCGCGGCGCCCGGTTGCGCGCAATGAACTTCTGTCCGCTGCCTGCCGCCTTGGTTCTGTCCGTCATCGTCCACTCCTTCACATCGATCAGGTTGCGCAGTCCGTCGGCGTCGCCCGCATGGCGGCGCCTTTCGTTCGTTTCATTCGCTCCGCTCGCCGCTCAGCAGATCCAGCTTCGGCAGGCTCTCCGGCGCGAGGTCGCGGATGATTTCGTAGAAGTCGAGCGCGAGCAGCCGCTGCGCACGCCGCAGCAGCAGCGGCGCCGGGTGGCTCGGTTCGTGTTGCTCGAAATAGCGGCACATCTTGTCGAGACCGATCCGCACGTCGTCGCGGCTCGTGACTTCGGCATCGCGCCACGCGTGGGCGTTCGGCATCGCCGCCGCTGCGGTTGCTGCGGGGCCGGCCGGTGAGGCGTCGCCGGGCGCGGCTTGCTGCATGTCGGGAGAGACCGGTTGCGGCTCGGGCAGCGGCACTTCGCGCACGATCCGCCGCAGCGCCTTCTCCGCATCGCCTTCGTCGGGCGCCCATTCGCGGCCCAGCCTGTCCGTCACGCACACGCGGATCGCATCCAGCGCGTGCAGTGCCGCGCGCGCCGCGTCGAGCGGCGTCGTGCCGTCGCTGCGCGCGGTGGACAGCGCAGCCAGCAGGCTTTCGCGGCTGCCGGCCACGGGGCTGCCGGCGTCGTCGCGGCCGTCGAGCAGCCGTTCGGCGTCGCGCACGCTCGGCCCGCCATCGAACAGCGGCTGGCGGCGCGCCGCGCGTGCGCAGTCGTGCGCGCCGGCTACTTCGGCGAGCGCGTTCATCCGCAGCGTCGGGTCCGGGTCGCCGTCCGCGTCGAGCCGCGGATGCAGGTCATCCCAGCGGCGCTCGAGCAGGTTCGCGACGAGCGCGAGCGCGTCCGCATAGCCGGGAATGCCGTGCTGCTCGGTCCAGCTTCGTGCGAGACAGGCGATGACGCGCAGATCCTTCGTGCGCGCGGACAGCGCCATCGCGAGCCGCTCGACCGCGCGCCAGTCGGGCGCTTCGGCCGGGATCACGGTGTCGCCGTATTGCTGCTCGGCACGCGGCGTCGCACGCTCCTGCAGTTGCAGGAACTCGGCGTCGTATTCGAGGTTCGCGCCGCACGGCGCATCGGGCGCGACATCCGCGAGCAGTTGGCCGATCACGTCGGCGCGCGGTGTCGCCGGCATGCCGGGCGGCATCGCGGACAATGCGGCGGCGGCCAGCGCCGCCTGGCTGACGTCATTCGAATGCATAGTCGATGTTGACCGGTTTGCTGCCGAAGTCGATCGCCACGGTGCGGTGCAACGGCGGCAGCGAGCCGTTGCGGATCTCGATCACGTAGACGCCCGGCGTCAGCGATACCGAACGCAGCGGCGGGCTCGCGCCGCGCCGCGCGCCGTTCACGTAGATGTCGCCCCACGGCCGCACGTTGAAACGCACCTGCACGGTTTCCTGTGCCTTCTGCGGACGCGGCTGTTGCTCGGCGGGCAGCACGTTCGCGGCGGCGATGGCCGTCTGGTTTTCAGGCGGCTTCGGCGCCAAGGATGCCGAAGCCAGCGGCGGTACGGCGGCTTCCGACGGCGGCACGTTGACGACGCGTTCCGACGCGTCGAGGCTGCCGGCGGGCGCGATGGCGGAACCGGAACCGGCCGTCGCCGCCGGGGCCGGGGCCGGGTTCGTCACGGTGGTCGCAACCTGCGGCGCGGGCGTGGCTTCAACGGCAGGCGTGCTGGCAGGCTCGGCGGCGATGGGGGGCGGCGGAACTTGCGCGGACGATCCGGCCGGCAGGCTGGACGGCGGCACGACGGTTGGTGTGGGTCCCTGCTGGGCCAGTGTGGCGGCCGGCGCGCTCGCGGGCGGCGATGTGCCGGCCTGCGGCTGGCTCGCAACGGGCGCGGGCTCGTCGGCGACGCGGGCGGGACGCGACAGATAGGTCGCGGCGAGGCCGACTGCGATCAGCGCAACGAGCGCGCTACCGACGTAGACCGGCAGGCGGCGGTGGCGCGATCCGGCGGTGGCGTGACCACGCTGGGCACCGGGCGGCACGGATGCGCCGCCTGATGACGAAGCCGATGCGGCGGAATACGGTGCGCCGGCAGCCGCGTGTGCGTTCGCATTCCCGGCACCTGCTGCACCGCGCGCACCGATGTCCGTGTCGGGATTTGCGGATCGCGTACCGACTTCGTCGTGGGTGTCGGTTCGTGCAGCGGGCGGTGCTTTCGTGCGTTCGGCGTTTCCGTTCGGTACGTCGGATTCAACCGGCTTTTCAACCGGGTTGGCCGCCGGCTGAGGCCCAGACGATGCGGATGCTGCGAGCGCGCCCGCAGCCGCAGTCGTGGCGCCTTGCGCGGCCGCCTGGCGCGTTGAACGCACATCGGCCTCCGGCTTGGCACCGGACACGGCAGACGATGCGGATGCCGTGTCCGCGGGCCTGGACACCTGATCCGCACCGGCGGGCGTTGACGGCCGCCCATCCTGAGCAGCGTTGCCCGAAGCGGTCGCGCCCGAGCCGATCGAAGCCGCAGCAGCAGCCGACGCCGTGCCGGACGCAGCAGAAGCTTCGCTCTTCCCTTCCCCGCTCCTGCCTGCTTCAGTCACCGGCGGCACGGCCGCCGCACCATACCCGCCACCTGCCCCGAAATCCCGCAACCCGAGCTCGGCCGCGAACGCCGCGACCGATTCCGGCCGATCCGGAATCCGCAACTGCAGCGCATGATCGACAGCCGCGAGAAACGCCGGGCTGTACACCTCGCCGGCCGGCAGTTCGCGCGACGCGAGCGGCCGGTACGTGTCCTTGATGCTGCGCACGACCGCCGCGGGCGGCAGCTCGCCGGTGATCATCGCGTGCATCACCGCGCCGAGCGCATAGAGATCGGTCCACGGCCCCTGGCTGAACGCGGGATCGTCGGTGTACTGCTCGATCGGCGCGTAGCCGGGCTTGATCATCATCGCGCCGTCGTCGACCAGATCGCCGATCCGTTTGCGCGCCGCGCCGAAGTCGAGCAGGATCGCGCTGCCGTTCGGGCGGATCAGCACGTTGTCGAGCGCGACGTCGCGATGGAAGCACTGCGCGCGGTGCAGCGTGTCGAGCGCGCCGAGCAGCGCGCCGACGATATTGCGCAACTGCGTCTCGCTGATCCGCATCCCGCCGTCGAGCAGCTGCTTGAGCGTGCGCCCTTCGTAGAACGGCATCACCATGTACGCGGTGCCGTGGCTTTCCCAGAAATGCAGGACCTTGACGAGCCCCGGATGATCGAATTGCGCGAGCAGGCGCGCCTCGTTGAGGAACGCGCCGCGCCCGGCGTCGAACGCCTGCGCGAACCGCTCGGAGCGCAGCGACACCGTATAGTCGCCGCCGCGCGTGGCCAGCATCGACGGCATGTATTCCTTGATCGCGACCGCGCGCCGCAACGTGCGGTCGAATGCGCGATAGACGATCCCGAAACCGCCGATGCCCAGCACCTCGTCGAGCTGCAGTTCGCCCAGGCGATGGCCGAGCGGCAGCGGCCGCACCGTGAATTCGGATGCGTTGCCGCGTGTCGCCGTGTCGTGCTCGTTGTCTCTCGATCCAGCGTCCTTCATCTCCACCACCTCTCGAAACCGCGTCCTGTCCGCCCGCCGCGCCCGGCGGCCCGCCATTCTTCGGCCGGGCCGCTAGCTGCCGCCGAACAGCGTCAGGAACAGCGCGTTGTCGGGCGTGCCCGTATGCGCATGCGTGCGCAGCGGCGATCCGTCCGCGCGGTTGGTCCACCAGAAACTCGTGCCGCCGTGCGGATCGAAGTAACCGGACAGTCCCGGCCACGCAGCCGGGGCCGGCCGTTCCGGCGGCGGCGCCGGCATGCCGTCGACGATGTCCGCGTACGTGTCGTCGCCCTGTGTGAGCCGCACGCGCTCCAGCATCTGCTCGAGATCGCCCGGCGCGCGTGCATGCCGGATCGCGTCGAGCAGCGCCTGGCCGACCTGCCAGTAGAACGTGTCGGCGGCATCCGGCAGCCCGTTCCAGTAATCGGCCGCGCGCATCGGCAGCGTGACGATCACCGGGTAGTAGCGCCCCACGCGGTCGCAGCTCGGCGCGAGGCAGCCCGGCTGCACGCACGACGCGCCGGCGCCCGCCGGAATCAGGAAATTCCAGACCGGCGCGACCGTGTAGTGGCGCTCGATCTCATCCGTGCCGCGCTGCCGCATCGCGGCCATCCCCTGCTGGAGCCAGCGCTCCCACCACAGCGCGAGCGCATGCGGCAGACGGCTATTCACGAAGTCGCCGGCGCCGGGAATCTTCCCGTACCAGGCCGGCGCATCGCCGTCGGTACGCGTGAACGGCGGGGTCGAGCTCATGGCTTCGGAGGGCATGTAAAGGACTCCATCTGGGGCAGCCTGAACGGGTTGCGGACACTGCCCGCATTCACTTGCAGCACGATCGGTTTGCCGTCGACCGTGAAGCGCGCAATCATCTGGTCGGAGCCGCGCCCGGCCGACACGGCCGCGCGGTCGAACAGCCGGTGCAGTGCCCACGGCCCGTCGGTCGAGAAGCCGTCGGTCGCGCCGGCCTGCCCCGATACCTGCAGCCGCACCTGGTTGCTGCCGCGCGGGCCCGGCCAGTCCACCGCGCTCTGCACCAGCGGGCCGTGCGCGTAGCGGACGATCTGCCCGTCGACGTCGAGCACCATCTCCGTGATCGACGGATCCATTTCGAGCGGCTGGATTTGCACCTTCAGTTGCGCGGTGCGTGCGCCGCCGCCGAAATAGACGTCGCGGATCACCGCCGCCTTCTCGAACGATGCAAGCATCGCGGCGGCCGATGGATCGGCGTCCGCATTGCGGTTCGCGAAGCGCCACGGATGCGACGTCGTATCGACGATCGACTGCAGGTTCTTCTGGAAGAAGTCGTCCATCAGGCCGCCGGGCGCGAACATCTGCGCGAAATCCGCCGGTGCGACGTCGCGCGACGAGCCGCGCGCGAATGGATAGCGGCCCGCGATCGCCTGCCGGCAGAAGTCGCCGACGTTCGCGCCGGCCCGCGTCGCGACGCTGCGCTGCTCGACGGTCGCGACGCTGCCGTTCGCGACGTTCGACAGGTCGTCGAGCACTTCGCGGAACGGTGTCGGCAGGCGGCCGGCCTGCGCGCGCAGCTTGGCGGGCGCGTCGGACGGCGGCGGTTGCGCGCCGCTGCGCAGCGCGTCGTCGGTGGCCGTCAGGTACGTGTACAGCGCGTCGATCGACTTCAACACCTCGTTGAACGCCTGCGCCTGGTCGCCGCTGCCCGGCGCGAACGCGCGCAGCCCGGCGAAGTGGCTGTCGACGATCTGCTCGGCGCTCGCGGGCGCCGCCGCGGACGCGCTCGCATTGCTGCCCTGGCCCGCGAAGATCTGCGACAGCGAGCTGCGCGCCTCGTCGACCTTGTCCTGCGCGCGCGCCGCGAGATTGCGCGCCCCGCCCGGCGCATCGCCGAGCGCCGTGTCGCGCGCGAGCGCAACCATGAGCCGTGTGAGTGGCGAATCGGCGGACGACAGCGCACGCGCCACCTGGATGCTCTGCGCGAGCGTCGCGGTGCGCTGCAGCTTGATGTCGGCGAGATAGTCGTCCCAGATCTTCAGGTAGTCGTTCAGGTACAGCTGGCGGATATCGCGGGCCCATGCGGCCGCGTCGTTCGGCCCCGGAATCTCGGAGAGCCCGAGGTTCAGCACCCACACTTCCTCGCGCCCGTACGCGTCGACCTCGCCGGCCAGGCGCGGCGCGAACACGTTGCGATAGCCGTTGCGCGTATAGAGGCCCGGCACGCCTTCCGACAGCGGCTTGCCGCTCTGACGGCGGAACACCAGCGACGCGTCGGGGCCGACTGCCCGCGCGACGCTGAAGTCGAACGCGGAGGTGGCCGGCCGCAGCGTGAGCGTGAGCTGCCGGTACAGCCGCTGCGAGAACGGCACCTGCCGCAGCCGGTCGCGCACGTCGGCCACGAGCCGCTCGTTCATCGGATACGGCGACACCGCGACGCGTCCGCCGAACAGCGCGGCGAGATGGGCACGCAGCGCGGAGCGCTCGGCCGGCGAGAAATCGGGCGGCAGCGCGCGTTCCATTTCGAGGTCGACGACGGCCTGCACGAACGCGGGATCGTAGTGCGCGCTGTCGTACAGCATCAGGTACGCCTTCAGCGCCGCATACGCGTATTCGGTCTCGTCGGGCCGTGCGTCGCGCAGCGCGGCTTCCATCCGGCTCGCGGCGATCGGCAGCAGCACGTCTTCGAGCGCGCGCCGGTACACGGCATCGACGGCTTCATCGATCTTCTCGCCCTGGAACAGCCCCCACCGATACGCGAGCGGCGGATGCTGCAGGTCGACGCCGCCCGCATTCGCGAGGCCGCCGAGCGCGTCGAGCACGGGCAGCAGGCGGGCGACGTCGGCCGCATCGGAGAATTTCGCCCCGGCAATCTGCGCATCGACGGCCGGTACGCGCGAGGCGATCTGGTCGAGATACGCGCGATTGTTCGAATAGCTGCGCAGCCAGGCGACCAGCACGGCCACGCACACCAGCGCGAGCAGCACGTAGCCGGCGATCTGCAGCACGCGCCGCTTCTGATGCCAGCGCAGATCGCTGCCGGCGAGCGCGGCTTCGCGGAAGATGTGCTCCTGCAGCAGCGACTTCAGGAAGAAGCTGCGCCCTGTCGAGCCGACCTGCGCGACCGGCGGCACGCCCTCGATCTTCAGGAAGCGCTTGATGCCGCTCATCACGCGATCGAACGCGGTGCCCTCCTGCGTGCCGCTCGTCAGGTAGACGCCGCGCAACATCGGCATCGGCTCGTAGCTCGACACGGAAAACACCTCGGCGACGAACTGGCCGAGCATGTCCTGCAGGTCGGCGATCTGCTGCGGCAGCAGGTACGTCATCTCGCGCTGTCGGGCGTCGGTCTGCGCGGCAAGCAGTTCGGGCAGTCCGTCGTTCAGTCGCTGGTGCAGCAGCCGGTATTCGCGGTCGAAGGCCGCGCGCAAGTCGAAGCCCGGCGCCTCGCTTTGCGCGAGCGGGAACGTGAAACCCCACACCTGCGCGCATTCCGTGCGGCCGTAGCTGCTGAAATACTCGGCGAAGCCCGCGAGCAGGTCGGCCTTCGTCACGAGCAGGTACACGGGAAAACGGATGCCGAGCTGCGCGCGCAGTTCGAGCAGCCGCTTGCGCAGCACCATCGCGTGCTGCGTGCGTTCGGCCTCCGACGCGCCAAGCAGGTCGGCCACGCTGATCGTCAGCATCGCGCCGTTGAGCGGCTGGCGCGTGCGGTACTTCTTCAATAGGTCGACGAAACCTTTCCACTCGGCCTCGTCGAGCGCGCGGTTGCCCTCGTGCGTCGTATAGCGGCCGGCCGTATCGATCAGCACCGCGTCGTTCGTGAACCACCAGTCGCAATGCCGGGTGCCGCCCACACCGCGAATCGCCGCGCGGCCGAACTGCTCTGCGAGCGGAAAACTGAGCCCGGAATTCACGAGCGCGGTGGTCTTGCCCGAGCCCGGGGCGCCGATGAACACGTACCACGGCAACTGATACAGATACTGGCGCGACATCCGGTCGAACCACTGCGACACGCCCTTGCGCGCGGTGTCGGCCTGGCCGAAGCGGACTTTCTTCAGCAGCGTCGCGGCTTCGTCGAAGCGGCTGCGCAACTCGTCGAGCTGCGCTTTGGCCGGATCGTCGGCGGTGGCCGGCCCCGGCGCGGCTTCGCGCAGCTGGTTCAGCAACTGCGCGTTGAGGCGGCCGGCACGCCAGCCGCGCCACGCGACGCGCGCGCCCCACGCGAGGAACAGCACTGCGATCGTCAGCCCGCGCGCCCAGCCGCTTTCGAGCGGCCGGACCTCGGCGAACGAGAACAGCGGGCCCGCGAGCCAGATGAAGCATGCGAGCACGACGAGACCGGCGAAAGTCCAGATTTCCCGCGACGGCAACGGCCGGACGAAACGCGCGACAGCCTGGTTCATGTCAGTTGGCTCCCTGCGTGGCGCTCGCGCCGACGGCGGCAGTGCCGGGCGCCGGCAGCAGCGTGATCTCGACGCGCCGGTTCAGCGCGCGGTTCGCCGGCGAATCGTTCGGCGCGACCGGGTCGAGCGTGCCGCGCCCTTCCGCCGCGAGCCGCTCCGGATGGTCGAGCCGCGCGGCGATCATGCCGCGCACGGCTTCCGCGCGTTCGCGCGACAGGTCCCAGTTCGACGCGAAGCGCGCGGTGTGCACGGGCGTGTCGTCGGTATAGCCGGTCACGCGCACGTTGCCGGGCACCTTGTTCAGCGCATCGGCCACGCGCGCGAGCACCGGCACGTAGCGGTCGATCACCGACGTCGAGCCGGACTTGAACAACCCGTCGCCGCGCAGCACGATCACGCTGCGATCGGCGTCGTCGCGCACCGACACGAGGCCGGCCGCGATTTCCGGTTCCAGGAACTTCGCGATGCGCGGCGCCGGCGCCGGGCGCGGCGGCGCCTGCGCGGGCTGCAGCTTCGGCACGTGCAGCGCGTCGATCGACGCGAACAGCCGATCCGAATGCCCGGCGAGCGCGATCCGCAGCCCGACGAACACGCCGAAGCCGATCAGCAGCGCGAGCGCCACGCATACCCACAGCGGCACGACGAAACGGCGCGCGACATCGCGCGTGACGACGTCGCGCCAGTGCGGCGACAGCGCCGGTTCGAATTCGCCGCGCACCGAGCGGATCGTCAGCGCGAGCTGGTGGCGTAGCGCGTCGAGCTGCGCATGACCGTTGTCGAGCACGCGATAGCGGCCCTCGAAACCGAGCGCGAGACAGAAATACAGCAGCTCGAGCAGGTCGAGATGCTGGCGCGGCTGCTGCGACAGGCGTTCGAGCAGGTGGAAGAACTTCTCGCCGCCCCAGGTCTCGTTGTGGAACGACACGAGCAGGCTGTGCGACGACCACACGCTGCCGCCCCACGGCGTCAGCGCGGCGGCCTCGTCGAGCGCGGTGCACAGGCAGTAGCGCGCGCCGATGATCGCTTCCGACGGCACGCCGGCCTCCTGCGCACGTGCCTCGAACTGCCGGATCTCGACGACCAGGTGCTCGCGCAGCCACGCCGGATTCGGGTGATGGACGGTCGAACGGATCTGCGGCACCAGGTTCAGCAACGGATTCGCCGCCGCGACGAGCGGGTTCGTGCCGCTCGCGGCCCAACGCCCCGGGCGCGGCTGCGTCGCGGTCGGGCCGGCCGTGCCCGCCGCGGACGGATGCACGCCACCCGGATTCGGCGGCACGAATCCGCCTGCGCCGGGGGAGATCGAATCGGAGGAGGAATTCATCGCGTCGCCCCGCCCTTACCCGCGTATCGCCCAGAACTCCATCGAGAGTCCAGGGAATTCGCCGGCGAAATGAAAAGCGAGACCGCCGGAGCGCGCCAGCTGCTTCCACAGGTCGCTGCCCTTGTCGATCTCGAAGTACGTATGGCCCGCGTGATACGGGATCTGCCGCGGCGCGACCGGCAACTGGCGCATCGTGATGCCTGGTAGCTGCAACTGCACGAGATCGCGGATCCGCTCGACCGGCCCGAGCTTCGCCTGCGCCGGAAAACGCGTGCGCAGGCTGTCGGCCGGCACGTCCGCGCGCACGGCGAGCACGAAGCCGGCCGTGTCGCGCAGCGCCGGGTCGGCCAGCGTCGCGACGCGGATGCCGTTGCCCGCGTCGCGCAGCTCGATCTGGATCGCGTTTTGTTCGAGCACCGTCGACAGCGACCGGCGCAGCTCGGTCATCAGTTCCGCGAAGCTCGTGCGCAGATCGTCGTGCACATAGACCGCGAGCGACTGCGGGCGCCGGCCGGCCGCCGTGAACGTGCTCAGGTCGCACGCAAGCTTCAGCCAGTCGCAGAACAGCGCCTCCGGATGCGTCGACACGTGCTGCTGCGCATGCCAGGTCAGCGCGAGATAGCGGTTCACGAGTTGCAGCAGCAGGAAATCCGCGACTTCCGACACGCCGCCGCGGCCGGGCTCCGACAACCGTGCCGCGAGCGCTTCGCTGCGTTGCGTGAGCAGCCCGTGCAGTTCGCGCGCATAGGCCAGCAGCACGGCGTCGTGCTGCGCGACGAGGCGCGGCGGAATGTAGCCGTCGTCGACGAGCAGCCGCGCGTCGGTGCGCCGCTCGACGATCCGCGCGACACCGAGCGCGTGCCAGTCGCCGGTCAGCTCGGCTTCGAGCATCAGCCGCACGTTCAGGCGGCCCGTCTGCAGCAGCGCGGGGCCGAGCGCGACCGCGTTCGCGTCGGCCACTTCGTATTCGCGCACGACGTAGCGCGCGACATCCGCACTGCCATTAGCGCCGTTCGTGCCGTTCGCGCCATTGCCTCCGGCTGCACCTGCCCCGAACGACACCTCCTCGCCCCCGCCGCGCCACAGCGGCAGCGCGAGCACGACGAGCTGGTCTTTCGCATCGGCCGGCACGTCGAGCGGCTCGGGGAGATCGTCCGGATGGGACAGGTCGAACGGTGTGCCGTCGCGCATCACGCCCGACGCGGTGCGCAGCGCGACCTTGCCGAGCGCCAGTTGCTCGCGATCGAGCTCCAGCGTGTCGAAGCCCCAGTAGAAGCCCTGCAACGGCAGGCAGCGCAGCGCGACGTAGCGTTCCCAGTGCCGTTCGAGCTGCTGGAAATGCTGCGGCCGCAGGAACATCCCCTCGGTCCACACCACCCGCTGGCGGAGCGCCGCGACCGGCGTCGCGGACATCGTCGGTTCAGTCATGGGCGCCCCTTCGCATCGTTCAGCGCGATGCCGCCATTGCGTATGGCGATCGACAGCTTCAGCTCGCCCGGCGACGTCTGCCAGAACTTGTAGAGGTTGAGCTGCTTCGCGCGCGGCAGCGGCACCGTCAGCCGCCAGCGGTTCTTTTCGAGCATGCGGTATTCGGCGACCACGCCGATCGCACCCGCCTCGACGTTGCCGCGATAGTGCAGCGTGCGCGATTCGCCGGGCCGCAGGATCACGCGGTCGGTGCCGAGCAGGTCCGCGCCGAGCACGTTCTCCGGCTTGTCCTGCAGCGAGAAGAAATCCGCGCTGTCGAACGACGACGCCGCGCGGAGCTGGAACACCTTCAGCACGATCGGCGAAGGCTTGCGGTTCATGTCAGGGTTGACGTCGGGTGCAACGTCAACCGTGATCGCATACGGCACTGCCGCGGCGTGTTCCGTCGCGCCGCATCCCGGCAACAGCATCACGCATCCCCATACGATGAAACTGCTCGACCGCCATTGCATATTCCACCCTCGCCACCCAATAGCCACGCGCCGGTTTTCGACTGCGAAACCGGATGATCTGATTGAAAAAGGGACAATTAATTGATCGGTAATTGTGTAACCTGCATATCCATTCATTGCAATCCGTGTCGGCAAATTATTCTTGTAAAAAGCCGGGTCATATCATTCAGGGTTTTTGAAAGTCGATTTGGCGAGATGATGGGCAATTGAATTGAGATTGGTAAATTAATGGCAACAGTTAATCCGACCGGTGCGCCTGGGCGGCCCGGTTCTATGGCGTGGACACCTGTCGGATGGCTCGGGGGCGCAAGCCGGCCGGCCGCCGGGCAAGGGGCGCCCGCGACACGGAGGGTGTGCCAGGCTATTCGTTTCGCACGAACGGACGGGCCGTTTTTTCGAGCATTGACGTGCGCTGACCAAACAACTGACGAATCCGAAAAACACAGCGAACTATAGGCCGTTTTTCTGGATTCACAAGCACTGAAATTCGTAGTCGATTCTGCATTCAAGTGGAAATGAATCGGCCAAATGAAACAAAACGTAACAGCCGGTTCGATGCAGATGATTGGCACTAGAATCCAACAGCGCTTGTGTGCCACCTTCCAATTACGCCAATTTTTAATTTCAATAATGAAAGGTCGTTCATCGCTCGTGTTTTTCCTCGGCGCATTGTTGCTGGGGGCCGGCGGGTGCAGTACGTCCCCGACACAGTCGGCTGCACGCGCGACGGTCGATAGCGCGCGTGCCGCGTACGACAGCGGCGACTACGGGCGCACGATCGCGCTGCTGAGCCACGCGAAGGAGATCGACGGCGCCGACACCGACACGCAGGTGGCCGCGCACAAGCTTCTCGCGTTCAGCTATTGCGTGACGAACCGCATCACGCCGTGCCGCGCCGAGTTCTCGAAAATTCTCGACCTCAACCCGCGCTTCGACTTGTCCCCTGCCGAGAAGGGGCATCCGATCTGGGGGCCCGCGTTCGAATTCGCGCGCCGCAGGCATGCGTCGTCATCCTGAACGAACCGGCTTCCACGCGAGCGCTTCACCGAGCGACGTATGACATGCAACTGATCGTGATCGAACATGCCGGCGAGCCGGTCGAAAACGACTCCTACGACGCCGTCGTGTTTCATCCGCCGGGCGGCACCATCGGCCGGGCCAGCGACAACCATCTGGTGTTGCGCGACGACACGCGGCAGATCTCGCGGCTGCAGGCGCTGCTGCAGGTCGGCGACGACGCCTGCCTGCTGAAGAACCTGAGCAGCGTCTCGACGATCGAGGTGAACCGCGAGCCGGTCGGCTATGCGCAGGAGCGTCCGCTCAACACCGGCGACATCATCCGCATCGGGCCGTATGTGCTGCGCGCCGAGCGTGACGATGGCGGCGATGGCGACGCGGCACCGGTCATCGACATGGCGCGCGATACCGGCGTGCACGTCGATACGCAGGCGCAGGCGCGAGCGTCAGCGGCGCCCGCGCAAGCTTCGTCTTCGCGGGTCGATACGAAAGGCGGCGGCAACCGGCTGTGGGGGCTCCTGCAGGATCGTCTCGCGCCGCGCGGCAAGACGGCGGACGCCGGTACCCGGCCAGGTGGCCCGGCTCGTGCGGACGCCGCCCAGCCGGCGAACCGCGCAGCGCAGGCCGTACCGCCCGCGCCGTCGCAGCGCGACCTGAACCAGCTATCGACCGATCCGCTCGACCTGTTCACGCAGTCGTCGGGCGATATCGGCGCAACGGGCACGGCGGCGCAAGTCGATCGTGGCCACGCGGATCGCGAAGCGTCGTCCACGACACAGGCCGACCACGCGCCCGAGTGGACGCAACACGTGCGTGTGCAACCGGCCGCCGCGCGCGCCGCCGATACGCAGCCCGTCGACGAACCGGCGCCGCATGCCGCCCGCGCGCCGACGCCCGATGAACTGCTGAGCGCGTTCTTCGAAGGCGCGGGGCTCGATACGGCCGCCGAATCGCATCAGTGGTCGGCCGAGCAGCTGTACATCGCGGGCCAGTTGCTGGCGCTGTTCGCGAACGGCACGGTCGAGCTGCTGTCGTCGCGCAGCATCCTGAAGCGCGAAGTGAAGGCGCACATGACGATGCTGCTCGACCGCGAGAACAACCCGCTGAAGCTGCTGCCGGACGGCGGTGCGGTGCTGCGGCAGATGTTCGGGCTGCCGCTGCCGGGCTTCATGTCGCCGCAGAGCGCGGTCAGCGACGCGTTCCAGGATCTGCATGCGCACCAGATCGGCATGGTCGCCGGCATGCGCGCCGCGTTGATGGACCTGCTGACGCGCTTTTCACCGCAACGGCTGCGCGAGCGGGACGACGCGATGCGCTGGTACGAGAAGCGCGTGCCCGTGCTGTACAAGGCGAGGATGTGGGATCGCTACGCGGCCACCCATCGCGACACGGTGTTCGCGATCGAGGACGACTTCGCGTCGGTGTTCGGCAAGGCGTTCCTGGCGGCGTACGACGCGGAAGTGGAAAGCTATCGCGGCAGCGGCCGGCATTGAGCGCCGAGCCTTGAACGGCACGCCCGCCATCGGCAGCGGGCGATGCGTGCCGGCGGTGGCGTCAGTTGCCGGTTTCATGCGAGGCGACCTTGTTTCGCCCCGTTTCCTTCGCGTGGTACAGCGCTTCGTCGGCCGCCTTGATCACCGATTCGACCTCCCCTTCCTGCCCGGGCGCCCAGCTCGCCACGCCGATACTCGCGGTGACGCGCCCGAATTCGCTTTCCGCATGTTCGATCGCCAGTCCGTCGATGGCGGCCCGAATCCGTTCGGCGATCTCGGTCGCACCCGTCGCCGGCGTATCGGGGAGGATCACGACGAATTCCTCGCCGCCGTAGCGAGCCGCGGTATCCGCGGGACGCCGGATGTTGTCGCCGATGCACCGTGCAACCGCCGTCAGCGCGTCATCGCCGGCCTGGTGACCATACGTGTCGTTGTAGGCCTTGAAGCGGTCGACGTCGACGAACAGCAGCGAAAACACCGAACGGGCACGGCGTGCGCGGCGCCATTCGAGGTCCAGCACTTCCCCGAACGAGCGGCGATTGTTGAGCCCGGTGAGGCCATCGGTGCGTGCCAGCATCACCAGCTCGGATTCGGCGCGCATCCTGCGCCGCAGCTGGGTGCCCAGCAAGAACGACAGCACGATGAACGCCGCGCCGAAGGTGGCCACCAGCGCGCCGATCGTGATCGCCCGGCGCCGCCACGCGGCGTAGATGTCCTGCTCCGCCTCGGCGACCATGATGATCATCGGCAGGTGCGGCAGCGTCTTGAAGTAGTACAGGCGCCGCACCTTGTCGATCGTCGAGGTGTCGAGGAACGAACCTTCCGGCGCCGTCATGAAGTGGCGAAACGTCGCCGCCTGGCTGATGTCGCGACCGATGGTGTGCACGTCGTACGGCTGGCGCATGAACATGATGCCGTCCCTGCCGACCAGCGAGATCGCGCCGTGCGAGCCGAGCGCGAGGCCGGCGAACAGCGTGTGGAAATACTCGAGATTGACCGCGATCATCACGATGCCGCCGAACGAGCCGTCCGGATTCGACACGCGGCGCGTCAGCGCCACGCTGAGCGAGCCGCCGCGCAGGCGGGACGCGTAGGGATCGCTGATGTAAAGCCCGGCGTTCGGATTGTCGCGATGAACCGTAAAGTATTTGCGGTCGCCGAAATTGCCCTGTCGCGGCACGTCGGTCGCCGAATCCAGGATGATGTTGCCGGCCGAATCCAGCACGAGCATCGAGCCGAGAAATTTCGCCGTCATCGCGTGATCGAACAGGACGCCGCGCCGCAAGGCCGGCGACGCCGCCATCACGTCCGGCCGCTGAAGGCCCTGGATCACCGCCTCCAGCGACAGGCCGTACAGTTCGATATTGCGTTCGATGTCGCGCTCGGCGACGAGCGCCAGGTTCCGCGACGTATCGCGTGCGCGATCGAGCGCGTCGTGACGGCTCTGAAACAACTGCAACACGCAGAGCCCCATCAGCGCGCACGCTATCAAGGTCCCCGCCAGCACAACGTAGTACGGCGCTGCCGACCGCGGATGCATCCGTTTCCTCTCAGGTTAGGCCGACGCTCACGCACCGGTTGTTATGGTTTGTTCTGAATAACCTATACCAAAAAGTGCGACATCCGGGTACGAGGTGCAGTCCGAACTTGCCAGGTGGCTGACGACGTGAGCCGAGCGGTGTCGGGCGGATCGTGTTCCGTGCGAGTCGGCACCGGATGCCGGTATCGATTCACCGAGGGGCGTGGCGTGTGGCGTTGCCGATGATGGAATTGAAACAATCCATCCGCAGTGGCACGCACAGTGAAATGCCGGGCGGGTTGCCGTTCGAATGTACGGCAGGCGGGAAAAGCTGGCGAGGGACCGGGCATGCCGCCCGGCCCGTGCCGACCGCGCGCGCCACGCCCATGGCGCCGCGCACGCGATCGATCGACGACCGTCAGACGGCCATCACCGTCACCGACTTCGTGACGAGGTACGGCTCGAGCGCTTCCGGCCCGCCTTCCGACCCGTAGCCCGAGTCCTTCACGCCGCCGAACGGCATTTCCGGCCACGGCGTGGCCGGCTGGTTGATCCACAGCATCCCGACTTCGAGGCGCTGCGTAAGCAGGTGCACGTTCGCGAACGAACGCGTGAACGCGTAGCCGGCGAGGCCGAACGGCAGGCGGTTCGCTTCCGCGATCGCGTCTTCGAGCTTGTCGAAGCCGCGGATCGCCGCGACCGGGCCAAACGGCTCGTTGTTGAACACGTCCGCTTCGAGCGGCACGTTCGCGATCACGGTCGGGGCGAAGAAGTTGCCTTCCGAGCCGATCCGCTCGCCGCCGGTTTCGATGCTCGCGCCGACCTTGCGCGCGTTGTCGACGACCGACGCCATCGCGGTGAGCCGGCGCGGGTTCGCGAGCGCGCCGAGCGTCGTGCCTTCCTCGAGGCCGTTGCCGACCTTCAGCCCTTCCGCATGCTTGACCAGCGCGCGCGTGAATTCGTCGCGGATGCTGTTGTGCACGAGAAAGCGCGTCGGCGAAATGCAGACCTGCCCGGCGTTGCGGAACTTCGCGCCGCCGGCGGCCTTCACCGCGAGCGCGACGTCGGCGTCCTCGGCGACGATCACCGGCGCGTGCCCGCCCAGCTCCATCGTCGCGCGCTTCATGTGCAGGCCGGCCATCGCGGCGAGCTGCTTGCCGACCGGCGTCGACCCCGTGAACGTGACCTTGCGGATCACCGGGTGCGGGATCAGGTACGACGAGATTTCAGCGGGATCGCCGTACACGAGGCCGATCACGCCGGCTGGCACGCCTGCATCGACGAAGGCGCGCAGCAGCGCAGCCGGCGACGCGGGGGTTTCTTCCGGCGCTTTCACGAGGAACGAGCAGCCGGTTGCCAGCGCGGCGCTCAGCTTGCGCACGACCTGGTTGACCGGGAAGTTCCACGGCGTGAAGGCGGCGACCGGGCCGACCGGCTCTTTCACGACGGTTTGCTGTGCGCTGAGGTTGCGCGGCGGCACGATCCGGCCGTACACGCGGCGGCCTTCGTCCGCGAACCATTCGATGATGTCCGCCGCCGACAGCACTTCGACGCGCGCTTCGGTGAGCGGCTTGCCCTGTTCCTGCGTCATCAGCTGCGCGATCGCGTCCGCGCGTTCGCGCACCAGCGCGGCCGCCTTGCGCATCGTCGCCGCACGCTCGTGCGCGGGCACCTTGCGCCAGGCTTCGAAGCCGCGTTGCGCGGCGGCGAGCGCACGGTCGAGATCGGCGATGCCCGCGTGGGCCACCTTGCCGATCGGCTTGCCGGTCGCCGGGTTCACGACGTCGATCGTCTTGCCGCTCACGGCGTCGACCCACTCGCCGTCGATCAGCAGTTGCGTATCCGTATAAGTCACGTTAGCCATCCAGACACCCCTACATTGCGTCGATAAACGCGCGCTGCCGCGAACGGCCGCGCGCCGGTTGACAGAAAACACCAGGCCGCCGGGCAGGCACGCACCCGGCGGCAGTGACGGCGGGCACGCCGGCCCGCCATCGTTCCGCATGGGGCCGCGCTCAGCGCGCGGCCGCCGTCGCCTTGCGGAGTTTCGCGACGTCCGCCGCCTGCACCGCTGGCGCGCCGTTGTTCCAGCCGGCGCGCATGAACGTCAGCACGTCGGCGATCTGCTGGTCGTTCAACTGGTTCGAGAACGCCGGCATCGGATACGCGGACGGCACGCCATCGATCACGAGCGTCTCGCTGCCGTTCAGCGTCACGTTGATCAGCGACGCGGCATCGGCTTCGAGTACGTTCGGATTGCCGGCGAGCGGCGCGAGCAGCGGCGCGTAACCGCGCCCGTCCACGCCGTGACAATGCAGGCAGTAAGCGTTATACACCTTCGCGCCCGGATCGGCTGCCGGCCGGCCCAGCGCGACCTGCGTCGCCTTCGGATCGTAGCGGTACGGCGGTGCGCCCGTGCCGCCCGTCGCCGGCAGCGATTTCAGGTAACGGGAAATCGCCGCCAGATCGTCGTCGGAGAGCGCCTGCGTGCTGTGGTTGATCACGCTGACCATCGAGCCGAACGCTGTCGCATGGCGGTTCGCGCCGGTCTTCAGGAACTGCGCGACCTCCGCCTCGTTCCAGCGGCCGAGCCCCGTGTTGGGCTCGCCGGTCAGGTTCGACGCGAACCAGTTGTCGATCGGCGCGCCCGACAGGAATGCCGCGCCGCCTTCGTCGAGCGCCTTCTCCTGGAAGCCGACACCGCGCGGCGTGTGGCACGACCCGCAGTGCCCGAGCCCCTGCACGAGATACGCGCCGCGGTTCCACATCGCGTCCTTGGACGGTTTGTCGGCATAAGGCGTCGTGTCGAGGAACACCATGTTCCACAACGCGAGCGGCCAGCGCATGTTGAGCGGCCACGGGATGTCGGACGGCCGGTTCGCCTGCTTCACCGGTTCGACGCCGTGCATGAAGTACGCGTACAGCGCCTTCACGTCGTCGTCCTTCAGCTTCGCGTACGACGGGTAAGGCATCGCCGGATACAGGTTGTGACCGTCCTTCGCGACGCCCTTGCGCAGCGCGCCGGCGAATTCGGCTTCCGTATAGCCGCCGATGCCCGTGTCCGGATCGGGCGTGATGTTGGTCGTGTAGATCGCGCCCATCGGCGTGACCATCTTCAGGCCACCCGCGAACGGCGTGCCGCGCGGCGCGGTGTGGCACGCGACGCAGTCGCCCGCTTTCGCGAGATACGCGCCGCGCGCGACGAGCGCGCTGTCGGGCGTGGCGGCCTGTGCGGTGGCGGCGGTGCCCAGCGCGCAGAGCGTGCCGATGGCGATCAGCGACGCACGAAGGGCGTGAGCAGCACGGGTCAGGGTCAGATTTCGCATCTCTTGTGTCCTCCCCTTACGCCGTCTTCAGCTGGTCGCCGACCGGCAGCTTGCGCAGCCGCTTGCCGGTCGCCGCGAAGATCGCGTTCGACACCGCCGCGGCCGTCGCGGCCGTGCCCGGCTCGCCGATCCCGCCCGGCGCTTCACCGCTTTTCACGAGATGGACCTCGATCGGCGGCGTCTCATTGATCCGCAGCATCCGGTAGTCGTTGAAGTTGCTCTGCACGACGCGGCCGTCCTCGATCGTGATCTCGCCATACAGCGCGCCCGTGATCCCGAAGATGATGCCGCCCTGCACCTGTGCCTCGATCGTGTTCGGGTTGACGACCATACCGCAATCGACCGCACACACGACACGCTTCACCTGCACCTCGCCGTTATCCACCGCGACGTCGACGACGATCGAGAAGAAGCTGCCGAACGCGTGCATCACCGAGACGCCGCGCCCTTGCCCCTTCGGCAGCGCCGGGCCGCCCCAGCCGGCCGCCTTCGTTGCGACGTCGAGCACGTTGCGCGCGCGCGGTGTCTTGTCGAGCAGCGCGCGGCGATACTGCACCGGGTCGGTCTTGGTCTGCGCGGCCAGTTCGTCGATGAAGCTCTCGACCACGAACGTGCCGCGCGTCGGGCCGACGCCGCGCCAGAACGCGGTCGGGATGTGGCGCGGCTCCTGGCGCACGTAGTCGACCAGCTGGTTCGGCAGGTCGTACGGCAGCTCGGCGGCAACCTCGACCGCATCGGGATCGACGCCGTGCTGGAACGCCGGCGGCGCGAAGCGCGCCATGATCGACGAGCCGACGATCCGGTGCTGCCACGCCACCGGCTTGCCGTTCGCGTCGAGGCCAGCCGAGATCCTGTCGTAGTAGCACGGCCGGTACATGTCGTGCTGCACGTCTTCCTCGCGCGTCCAGACCACCTTCACCGGTGCGTTGACCTGTTTGCCGATCTTCACGGCCTGGCCGATCATGTCGGTCTCGAGCCGCCGGCCGAAGCCGCCGCCGAGCAGGTGGTTGTGCACGACGATCTTCTCGGGCGCGAGGCCCGTGAGCTGCTGCACGGTATCGCGCGCCCGCGTCGGCACCTGCGTGCCGACCCAGATCTCGCAGCCGTCGCCGCGCACGTGCACCGTGCAATTCACCGGTTCCATCGTCGCGTGGGCGAGCAACGGCTGTTCATAGACGGCATCGACGCGCGTCTTCGCATTCGCGAATGCCTTGTCGACGTCGCCGTCCTTGCGTGCGACCGCGCCCTTGCCGTTCGCCGCCGCATGCGCGAGATCCGCGAAAAGATCCTTCGTCGAGACCTTCGCGTCCGCGCCTTCATTCCACTTCACGACCAGCGCCGATGCGCCGCGCTTCGCGGCCCACGTGTGATCGCCGACCACCGCCACCGCGTTGTCGACGCGCACGACCTGGCGCACGCCGGGGATCTTCTTCGCGGCCGCATCGTCGACGCTCGCGACCGTGCCGCCGAACACCGGGCTGTTCACGATCACCGCGTACAGCATGCCGGGCAGGCGCACGTCGAGCCCGAACTGGGCCGTGCCGTCGACCTTTTCCGGCGAATCGAGCCGCTTCGCGGGCGTGCCGATCAGCTTGAAATCAGCCGGCTTCTTCAGCGCGACATCCTTCGGCACCGGCAGCTTGGCCGCCGCATCGGCGAGCTGGCCGTACGACGCGCGCCGGCCGCTCGGCGGATGCTGCACCTCGCCGTTCGCGGCGCGGCAGGATGCCGGATCGACATGCCATTGCTTCGCGGCGGCCGCGACCAGCAGCGTGCGTGCGGTCGCACCTGCACGGCGCAGCGGTTCCCACGCGTAGCGAATCGACGTCGAGCCGCCGGTGAGCTGGCCGCCGAGCAGCGGATCGAGGAACAGCTTCTCGTTCGGCGGCGCATGGTCGAGCGTCACGCTCGACAGCGGCACTTCGAGTTCTTCCGCGACCAGCATGGGAATCGACGTATAGACGCCCTGCCCCATCTCGACCTTCGGCATCACCAGCGTGACCTTGCCCGCGCGGTCGATCTGCACGAACGCGTTCGGCGCGAACACGCCGGCGCGCGCGGTTTCATCGCCGTCGCCGCCGATCACCGAACGGCGCGCATCGTCGCCCGCGGCCGGCAGGCTGAAACCGAGCAGCAGGCCACCGCCCGCCGCCGCGCCCAGCGACATGCCGAGCTTGAGGAACGAACGGCGCGACACGCCCGCGCCGGCCCGACCTGCTTCGATCAGTCCTCGCGACATGTCAGGCCTCCTTGGCGGCTTGCTTCACGGCCGCGCGAATCCGGTTGTACGTGCCGCAGCGGCAGATATTGCCGGCCATCGCCGCGTCGATGTCGGCGTCGCTCGGGTTGGGGTTCGATGCGATCAGCGCGGTGGCGGCCATCACCTGCCCCGACTGGCAATAGCCGCACTGGACGACGTCGAGCTCGCGCCACGCCTGCTGGACCTTGTGGCCGGCCGGCGTCGCGCCGACGGCTTCGATCGTCGTGATCTTGCGGCCCGCGACGGCCGCGACCGGCAGCACGCACGAGCGCGCGGCGACGCCGTCGAGATGCACGGTGCACGCGCCGCACTGGGCGATCCCGCAGCCGAACTTCGTGCCGGTGAGGCCGACGACGTCGCGCAGCACCCAGAGCAAGGGCATGTCGTCGGGGGCGTCGACCGAGCGGGTTTCGCCGTTGATGTTGAGGGTGATCATTCAGCCTCCGGGGCCGGTGTATTGGGGAGGTGGCGCGAACGGCGCGCCGCGTGGTGTTGTCATCGCCGCCGCGGGCCGTGCGGCGGGTGCCGTGCGGCCCGGGTGGGGGCGAGCCGCGACGGGAGTACAGCGTGGTTACTCGGCGACGTCGATGCCCGACAGCACCTTGATGACCGGCGGCGCAGTGAACCAGTCGGCCGACTTCGTACGGAATTCACCGAAATACGGGCTCGCGAGGTGCGCGTCGAAGGCGGCCTGGTCGTCGTAGATCTCGTACAGGTGCAGGTTCGGCGAACCGTCCTGCTCGCGGAACAGGTCGTAGCGCCGGTTGCCCGGTTCGGTGCGCGTCTTCGCGACCATGCTGCGCAGTTCGGCTTCGGCAGCCTCCGCGTGTTCGGGTTTCACGAACAGGGAAGCAATCACGTGAAGCGCCATCTTGTCACTCCTATCGAAACGGAATCGGGAAAGCCGCCCGCCGGCGTCATGTATTTCAGGTAACGCCGGCGGGCGACCGTTTACTACTGCAGGCCGGTACCGTCGTGTCAGGCCAGTTCGTCCGGACCCACGCGCACGACGACCTTGCCGAAGTTCTTGCCGGCGAGCAAGCCGATCAGCGCTTCAGGCGCATCGGCGAGATCGGGGACGACGTCCTCGAGCGTCTTCACCTTGCCCTGCGCGACCCATTCGCTCATTTCCTTCATGAACGGCGCATAGCCGGTTGCATAGTGATCCAGGATGATGAAACCCTGCATCCGGATGCGCTTGCGCAGGATCGTGCCCATCAGTGCCGGCACGCGGTCGCGGCCGGTCGATACGGCCTTGTCGTCGTAGGCCGCGTCGTTGTAGTGCGCGATGATCCCGCATACCGGCACGCGCGCATGGTCGTTGAGCAGCGGCCACACCGCGTCGAACACGGCCCCGCCGACGTTCTCGAAATAGACGTCGATGCCGTTCGGGCACGCGTCCTTCAGCTTCTCGGCGAACGCCGGATCGCGATGGTCGACGCACGCGTCGAAACCGAGCGTATCGGTCACGTACGCGCACTTGTCCGCGCCGCCCGCGACGCCGACCACGCGGCAGCCCTTCAGCTTGGCGATCTGGCCGACCACCGCGCCGACCGCACCGCTGGCCGCCGCGACGACGACCGTTTCACCGGCCTTCGGCTCGCCGATCTTCAGCAGCCCCGTATAGGCGGTGAACCCCGGCATGCCGAGTACGCCGAGCGCGTACGACGGATGCGCGAAGTCGCGGCCGAGCGGAATCAGGTCGCGGCCGTCGGACAATGCATAGTCCTGCCAGCCCGCACCCGCGACCACGAGGTCGCCTTCGCGGAACGCGGGCAGGTTCGACGAAACGACCTGGCTGACCGTGCCGCCGACCATCGGCTGGCCGAGTTCAGCCGGCGCGGCATAGGACGGCGCGTCGCTCATCCGGCCGCGCATGTACGGGTCGAGCGACAACCAGACCGTGCGCAGCAGCACCTGGCCGGCGCCCGGCGTCGGCACGTCACCGGATTCGGTACGGAAGTTGCCCGGCGTCGGCGCGCCGACCGGGCGCGAATTCAGGATGATCTGGCGGTTTGCGGTCTTGCTTTGCGGCATGTAAGCCTCCGTCAACAGGAATGGACGTGCTTCGTGGGCACGATCGGATCAGGGATGGACCAGCAGGAGACGCGCGCATGCGGCGGCGGCGCTCAGGCCGTCGCGTCTGCATGCGTGCGGTTGAAACAATCGGGACAGCGTAACGCGGCGTGGCACGTTCGTCATGCGCATTGAGTAGACCAGTCGTCTAGAAAAAGGGTAAAAACAAGGCGCGCCGATGCGCGCCCGGGTTACGCCTGCGCTCCGCTCGGCTCGAACGGCGGCAGGTTCAGCATGCGCCGCGTTTCGACCATCGCCCGTTCGAGGGGCTTGCGGTTGCGGTGAATCTTCTCCAGCAGCGTCGCGCCCAGCCACAGCTCGTAGAGGATTGCGGCCGTATGCGACGGATCGGCGACCGCGCTCAGCGAGCCGTCGGCCAGCCCGGCCTCGATGCCCCCCGCGAGCCGCTCGATGATCTGGCTCGTGCCGTGCCGCAGCACCGCGCGCATCGCTTCCGACAGGTCCGACACTTCCGCGCCGAGCTTCACCGCGAGGCACTTGCCTTCCGGATCGTCCGCGCATTGCGTGTGCAGCCAGTTGCTCCAGTACGTCATCAGGCGCTCGGCGCCCGTGCCGGCCTGATGCTTGAGCAGGTTGTCGAGATGCGCGAGATAGCCGTCGAAATACGATTCGAGCAGCGCTTCGCCGAATGCCTCTTTCGAGCCGAAGTAATGGTAGAACGAGCCCTTCGGGATGCCCGCCGCAGCGAGAATCTCGTTCAGACCGACCGCCGAAAACCCCTTGTGGAGCATGATCGGCTTGGCGATGTTCAGGATGTGCTGGCGGACTTCCGCGCCTGAAGATGCATTCATGATGGCGTATGGTAGCAACGATTAGACCGGTCGTCTAGTAACGTCGATCCGGTAGGTTGAGCGGCACTTTACCCGATCCCCGCCGGGCGCCCAAACGTTGCGCCGGCATGCCTCGCTCCTCTCCCGCCCTGGCGGGTGCACGGCGTCACACGCGCGACTCGGTTTCGTCGCGGGCGTTTCATCGATTTCCCGCATAAATACGCGCGGCGCACATGCCGGCAATCGACGCATTTCGGCCGGCATTGCACACGTGTGCAATGCGCCGGATCGTCGTTGCCGCCTCCCGAACCCGTGACCAGGAACGCCCATGACCGCTTCGAAACCCGAACGCCCGTCCGCGCCGAACCGCCGGCGCTTCATCCAGCGCGGCGCCGCGCTGACCCTGTCGCCGCTCGTCGGCACATTGGCCGCCTGTGGCGGCGACGGCAACCCGACGTCCGCGTCGTCATTCGCCGCCGCCGGCGCCGCGGATGCATCCACGCGCAACTACGGGATCGCCGACCGCTCGATCACGATCAACGTCGTCAATGCGATCCCGTCGACGGCACTCGCGTACGGTAATGCGGCCAGCCAGAGCGGCTCGCTGCCGCAGGCGTCGCAAGCGCAGATTTCGACCGGGCAATCGACCGCCGTCAGCGCGTCGAACAGCTGGGGCGATTGCACGGGATCGTTCAGCCTTGCCGGCGGCGACGCGTCGTTTGCGATCGCGTACACGCATCCGTTCGGGTCGCAACCGACCACCGTGAGCGTCACGCCGTCGGCCGGCTACGTGTCGGGCGCCGACGCCGCCACGTTTCCCGGTCACGATTCGGTCGCGAATCTCACGCTGTATCGCGGTGTCGCGACCGCGAACGGCGCGTGGGTCGTCCCGCTTGCGCAGCTGGCGACGCCGCCGGCCAACAACTGTCAGGATTTCGCGAACAGCATGTTCGGCAGCAACGTGCGTACGGCTGCGGCAATCCAGTCCGCGTACCAAAGCACGGGCCCGCTCGGCTACGTACCGCCCGCCGACTTCACCGGCGGCCAGCTCGCGGGCTTCGTCGCCCAATGGGTGCAGCGCTGGCAAAACGGCGCCGCGTATGGCGTGCTGCCCGCAGCCGATGCGCAGCTCATCGATGCGCTGAACCAGTACGTGTCCGGCGCATCGAACGCCGGCCCGCTGACGATGTGGGTGCCGCAGATCGCGTGGCAGGCCGGCACCGATCCGGCGGTGTTCGCGCTGACGGGTTATCGCGCGTTTCCGTTCGTCGATGCGCAGGGCAACTGGAACGCGGGCACGCTGTCCGCGTTCCTGACGCTGCTGGCGGCCGGCTCGCATATCGTCGCGATCAGCGCGACGAGCGACCTGCCGGCGGGCGTCACGATGCAGGCGTTCGACAGCTTCATGGGCGCGAGCGGGCTGACGACGTCGACCGATATCGGCAACTCGCATTACGCGTCGGTCCTGAACACGACCGGCCGCTATTACCTGAGCGTCGGCAGCGATTTCGCGCCGGCGAACTGCGGGCTGATCCTGTCGTTCCTGTACGGGCGCACGGTGAACAACCTGCTCGCGGGCGCCGGCACGTACAACATGTTCATCCAGCTCGAAGGCTGGCAGGCCGGCGGGTCGCGGCACAACGCCGACTATGCGACGTATCAGCAGACGCTGTGGAACATCTCGACGTACGGGGCGTCCGCGTATAGCGAGAAGCGCGCGACGTCGATCTTCCTGGCGCCCGCGGGGTGGACGCCGCAGGTCTACCAGACGACGCGGATGATGCCGTACGTCGGCGCGTATGCGCAGTCGAATGGCTCGCCGCAGGGTTGGCTGAACACGTCGCTCGTCACGATTCCGGCGGATGCGCCGGCGCTGCCGTCACGGTATGTGTCGAGTTGATTTGTATGGGTGGGTGGGCGAGCGGTTGAGGGGGTAGCGGTATCGCGGCTGGCTTACCCACTTGCTCGCTTACGGGCTTCACGCGTGCGTCACCATCGGCTGACGCGCGCGCGGTTTCGCCGTCAGCGCGGCGCTTCGTCGGCGCGCTTTCGCGTGCGCGCGCGCCGCTCGTCCCGTTGCGCGGCCGGCGCAGCCTTGGCGCCCCGCAACGGCGCCCGACGCGCGAGCACCGTCATTTCTCGTCGCAGCGCATCGAGTTCCTTGCCGCGCGCCACCTCGGTCGCCTGCGCGCCGTCGAGCTGCCCCTGGAGCATGCCGCATCGATGCAGCGCGTCGCCGAGTTGCGCCTGCAGCGCGGCCACGTCCTTGCGCTGCTGCGCATCGCGCTGCTCCGCGCGGGATGCCGACGCATCGAGTTCCTTTTGCAGCCGAGCGGCCACGAGCCGCTCACGATCGATTTCCTGAAGCGCCCGCTTCTCCGACGCACGCAGACGCTCCTCGGCCCGGCCGGCGTCGTCGCGCAGCCGGTCGAGCTGGGTGGTGAAATCCGCGCGTGCCTGCGCGAGTGCGCGGTCGCCTTCCGCGTTGTCGGCCGTGAGGCGTTCGATATCGGCTTGCAGCGCCTGCCGCGATGCGTCGTCCGCCGCCCTCGCCTGCTCCAGCTCCTGAATGCGCACCTGCGCGGCCAGCAGCGCGGCCGTGCGTTGCTCCAGTGCAGTTTCGGTGCGGGCCAGTTCGGCCTGCAGCGCCGCCACTTCCGCCTGCGCCGCCACCCGCTCGGCTTCGACCTCTGCGCGCAGGGCATCGAGCGCGGCGGCCGCGTCGGCGCTCGACCGATTCCATAGCGCCGCCACCAGCTCCCCGGCGGCCGCCTGCAGATCGGCCGGCAAGTCGGGATGCTCGATGCGGACGCGACTCTTCTCCCGCAACGCTGCCCAGAACTCGCCGAGGACGGCCGTCGGCGTGCTCATGCTGCCCTTGCGGACGAGCTGGTACAGACGGTTCGCGGTGGGCGTGATGCCGAAGCGGAAGAACAGCAGCGCGCAGGCTTCGCGATACAGCTCGCGGGTTTTCGGGAATTCGGCCTTGAGGCGCTCGATTTCGGCGGTCAGGCGGGATTCGTCGGCAGCGAGATCGGACATGGCGAGGTTGGGTCGATGATTTCGTTAATAATATAACGTAAACCGTTAAATATCCAATTAATCGAGCCATGTAATTTGACATTATTTCTATAATGTCGAGATTGTCGGGTGGATTGCCAGTCACGCTGGTTGTCGTCGTGCCCGATTGTTCATACGCTTATGGATCACTCCTGCCTGGAGACCCGAAATGGTGGACTTCAGATTGAACGTGCCGATGGTCGATCAGCGCGGTGTAAAGAAGACCAAGTCAGGATCCAAAGCACTGAACAATGCATGCTGGTATGCGGCGGCGTGCATGGTGTCGTACTTCCACCGCCCCGGGCCGCGTCTGGGCATGCCGACGCTATGGCAGGCAGACCAGGGGCTTCCCCCGTCGAGGATCCCTGACTTGTGCGCGGCCGAAGGACTCGTGGCGCTCAATCAGCCCACGGTCATTACGCCCGAGTGGCTGGCCGCGGTCCTGAAGGACTTCGGTCCGATCTGGGCCGCAGGGCATTTCCTGGACAGGCCTGGCCAGCCTGAAATCGGTCACGTGATCGTCATCACGGGGATCAGGCAACGCACCGTTCATTACAACGACCCGGAGGGGCCGCCCGCGCGCACGATGCTTCTGGCGACACTCGACACCGGACGGTGGAAACCCGACGGACTGCTGGTGAAGGGGCCGCACCGCTATTGAGTCCATTGCGGGCGTCCCTCCACCCTCCCGTCAAAACGCCCCAGCAGCCGCCTCCGAAAACCGTCAACATGGCGCAATTGAAAGCCGGTTGCGCTGCGTTGCCGTGTCGTCGGCATTCATCCGGTGCGTCCGTCAAGCAAACAGAACAACGAGGAGCCCGCGTTGCGCACATTCCGGATCGGCTTCCGTGGCTTGTTCGTCAAGCTCGTGCCGACGTTCATCGTCGTGGGGTTCGTGGCGATGGTGCTGTCGTCGCTGCTGACGAGCGTGCTGTGGCGCGCGCATGCCGAAAGCGATATCCGCCGGTTTCTCGGTAACCTCGACCGCCCTGCGCTGGCCACCGCGACCGGCGCCGTCGACTGGCGCGACCCGGTTGCGTGCCGTGCGGCGGCCGACGCACTGTTCTGGCAGATCGCGCGGGTCGGCGCGCGTGACGTGATGGATTTCGCGCCGATGATGGGTTTCTTCGGTGCCGGGCGACTGCAGGTGCGCATTGCGCGACCGGATGGCGCCGGATGCGCGACCGCGCCGGCTGCGTCGCCGCTGCTGTCCGACGCGTTCGCAACGGCCCCGGCCGATCCGGCCGCGCCCGACACGATGCTGCGCCGCGACGGCGACTGGGCCATCGTCACGCCCGTCACGCTGGCGGGCGGCGCCATCGCGCGGATCGGCGTCCATTACTGGCCGGGCTGGCAACTGCACTACGAGATCGCGGACGATGCGTCGGCGTACGACCTGATACGCACTCTGCTGTATCTCGGCGCGATGGGCGCGAGCTTCGCCGGGCTGCTGGTCTGGTTGCTGGTGCGGCGCGTGCGGCGGATGACGGCCGCGGCCGATCGCTGGGCGGCCGGCGACCTGTCGGCACGGATCGCCGATGCGTCTCGCGACGAGCTCGGCGAACTGGCCGCGCATTTCAACCGGATGGCCGATGCGCTCGCGCGGGCATTCGGGATGCAGAAGGCACTCGCGGTGTCGGTCGAGCGCACGCGGATCGCGCGCGACCTGCACGACACCGCGAAGCAGCGCAGCTTCGTGCTCGGCCTCAAGCTGACCGAGCTGGCGTACGAGGCGCAGCGCCACCCCGACCTGTTGCCGACGGTCGGCGCGGCGCGGCGTCTGGCCGATCATCTTCAGCAGGATCTCGACAACGTGGTGACCGGCTTCAGCCTGCCCGCGATTGCCGAGGACGGCCTGCGCGCGGCCGTTTCGCAGGCGGTGCACGACCTGCTGGCCGGCTCGGGCATCGATTGGTCGCTAGATCTGCCGGAACGTGCAGCGCACACGCTCGACGCTCACCCGTCGGCCGCGCACGAACTGCTGATGATCACCCATGAGGCTGCCGCGAATGCGTTGCGCCATAGCGGCTGCCGTCGTATCGACATCGCGTGCGAACCGGGCGACGCCGTGCGTGCGCCCTCCGGCGCAGCGTCGTCGCGCTGGCGCTGGGTCGTGCGCGACGACGGCAGCGGCTTCGACCCGGCTGCCGTGCCGACTGGCATGGGGCTCGGCAACCTGCGCTGGCGCGCCGATGCGCTACCCGGCGGCATGCTCGACATCGCGTCGGGCGCGGACGGCACGCGCGTGACCGTTCATTTTCATCCGATGGAGACGGCATGACCACCATCCTGATTGCCGACGACCACGCGGTCGTGCGCGAAGGCATCCGCGGGCTGTTGCGGCTCGATGCGTCGTTCGAGATCGTCGCGGAAACGGACGACGGCGCGTCGACGATCGAGCAGGTACGCACGCATCGTCCCGACGTGCTGCTGCTTGACCTGATGATGCCCGGCATGGGGCACACCGGCGTGCCGGCCGTGATTCGTGCGATCCGGGCGGCCAGCGCCGATACGCACATCATGGTGCTGACTTCGTCGGACGACGATGCGCTCGCGCTCGCCGCGATCGACGCCGGCGCCGATTCGTTCCTGCTGAAATCGATGCGCGGCGAGCGTCTGCTGCAGGCGATCCATGCGGCCGTCCACGGCGAACCCACACTTCACCCCGGCATCGCGCAGCGCATGATCGGCGCGTGGCGCAAGCCGCCGCGCAGCCCGTTCGCCGGGCTGACCGCGCGCGAACTGGAGGTGCTGCGCTGCCTGGCCGAAGGCGGCAGCAATGCGCGCATCGCCGCGACGCTCGGCATTACGGAAAAGACCGTGAAGACGCACCTCGGCAACGTGATGTCGAAGCTGCATCTGTCCGACCGCACGCAGGCCGTCGCGCTCGCGTGGCGCGAAGGACTGATGGCGCCGAAGCCCTGACATCCGCTGCCGGCAGCGCGTCGGCGGCACGCCCCGCTCCCCGCCCCGCCCCGCATTCCAGCGTCGCGCACCGGCCCGCGCGATACGCACCGTCTGCGACTTTGGTCGCATCCTTTCCGGCCCGAGCACACGACCTTCGCCCGATGTGCGGACGCGGCGGCGTCCCTAAAGTGGCGCTGTCGCGCGATCACGCGCATTCGCTACGGCGGAAACATGAGACCTCTCTGGCTGCTGTTCCTTCCTGCCGCGCTGGCGGCGTGCGCGCCACTCGAGCCTTCCGCCGCCGGTCGCGACGTGCGCATCGTCATGCGCGACCCCGGCGGCAGTTGCCGTCACCTCGGCGACGTGACGGGCAGCCGCGGCAACTTCCTGACCGGCGGCTTCATCCCGGACGCGACGCTCGAGACCGGCGCGCGCAACGACCTGAAGAACCGCGCGGCCGCGCTCGGCGGCAACGTCGTGGTGCTGCTCACGCAGCGCGGCGTGCAGAGCGGGAGTTTTGACGGCAGCGAAGGCGGCTATCTGCGGCAGACGGGCGTGACGCTGACCGGCAGCGTCTATCGCTGTCCAGACGCCGGAGCGTGACGATGCGCCTCTTTGCGACCCTGATCTGGAGCCTCGGCGTGTCAGGCTGGTTGCCCGGCTGCGGCCGCGACGCCAACGAAGCCGTCATGCCGGGCGGCCTGCCGGCGCCGCCGCCCGGGATGCGATGCGCCGCGTCCTGGCCGGACGACATGCCGGAAGCGATCGCGACCCGCATCGTGACGCCCGCCGCGCCACGCGTGGCGCAACGGGCGCAGTAACGCGCCGGCACCGGTTCAGCGCGAGGCCGGCGCGGCGACTGCCGCCCGCGACGCGCGTCCGCGCTTCGCCGGGTGCGTCTCCGGCATCCGCCAGTACACGAGCAGCGAAATCGCCGCGCACGCGGCGACGTACCAGAAGAACATCGTCTCATTGCCGCTCGCCTTCAGCCGCAGCGCGACGAATTCGGTCGTGCCACCGAGGATCGCCGTCGTCAGCGCATAAGGCAGCCCGACCGCCAGCGCGCGGATCTGCGGCGGAAACAGCTCGGCCTTGACCAGCATGTGCACCGACGTGAAGCCGCTCAGCACGACCAGCCCGGCGAACACCAGCGCGAACGCGGCGAGCGGCTCGTGCACGTGTCCGAGCGCCGTGAAGATCGGCACGGACAGCAGCGTGCCGCCGATTCCGAACCACAGCAGCACCGGCCGGCGGCCGACGCGATCCGACACGAGGCCGAACAGCGGCTGCAGCGGCATGTACAGCAGCAGCGCGGCGGTGCAGATCCAGGTCGCCGTTTCCTTGTGCAGCCCGACCGAATTGACGAGGTACTTCTGCATGTAGACCGTGTACGTGTAGAACGCGACGGTGCCGCCGACCGTGATGCCGATCGCGAGCAGCAGCTCGCGCCAGTGGGCCGCGAGGTCGGCCGTCATGCGCGTCTTCGCCGCGCGCGCCCGGCTGGCGATGAACGCGTCGCTCTCGACGACGTTGCGGCGCATGTAGAGCGCGAACAGCGCGAGCACGCCGCCGACGAAGAACGGAATCCGCCAGCCCCAGCGTTCGAGGTCGTGCGTACCGGCGAAAATGCGCTGCATCGCGAGCATCAGGCCGAGCGCGACGAGCTGGCCGGCGACCACGCTCACCTGCAGGAAGCCGACGTAGAAGCCGCGCCGGTCCGGCGGTGCGATTTCGCTCAGGTAGGTCGCGCTGGTGCCGTATTCGCCGCCCATGCTGAGTCCCTGCAGCAGCCGCGCGGCGACGAGCAGCGCCGGGGCGAGCACGCCGATCGTCGCGTAGCCGGGCGTGACGGCGATCAGCATCGATCCCGCGCACATCGCCAGCACCGATTTCGTCAGTGCGGCCTTGCGCCCGCGCCGGTCCGCATAGAGGCCGACGAGCCAGCTCCCCGCCGGCCGCGCGACGTATCCGACCGCCGCGATCGCCGCGGTGTTCATCAGCTGCACGGTCGGCCGGTCCGCCGGAAAGAACGCCGGCGCGAAGTAGATCGAGAAGATGCTGTACGCGAGAAAGTCGTACCACTCGATCAGGTTGCCGGCCAGGCCGCCGACGATCGAACCGATACGCGGCGGCTCGCCGGCCGCTCCGGTAGGGGAAATTGCCACGGGTTGTCTCCTGTCCTGTCCTGGCATGGTCGTGCCGGGCGGCTGTCCTTGCCGCCCGTGTGCCGGCGCGCTTATGCGCGATCGGCCCCGTAGCGGGCATCGAGCGCGTCGAAGCGCGCCTTGTCGACGAGCCGCTGCCGTTCGGCGAACGGCGCGACGAGCGCGGGATCCTCGTCGAGCCGGCCCGTATCGCGCAGCACCGTCAGCGCGGCCTGCATCCCGCGCACCGCGCCCTGCAGCGCCGCGTTCGCGTACAGCACCACGCCGTAGCCGAGGCGCGCCAGGTCGTCGCGCGAGCGCGTCGGCGTCTTGCCGCCGATCACGATGTTGATGAGCTGCGGCGTGTCGAACAGCGCCGGCAGCCGCTCGACGTCCTCCGCCGTATCCATTGCCTCGATGAACAGCACGTCGGCGCCCGCTTCCGCGTAGCGGTGCGCGCGCTCGATCGCGTCGTCGATGCCGTGGACCGCGGCCGCATCGGTACGCGCGACGATCAGCAGGTTCGGATCCACGCGTGCGTCGACGGCCGCCTTCAGCTTGCCGACCATCTCGCCGGCCGGAATCACTTCCTTGCCCGCGAAATGGCCGCATTTCTTCGGCAGCACCTGATCCTCGAGCTGGATCGCGTCGGCGCCGCTGCGTTCGAGCGTGCGCACCGTCTGCAGCACGTTCAGCGCATTGCCGAAACCCGTATCGGCATCGACCATCAGCGGCAGCTCGACCGCATCGCGCACGCGTGCGGTGTGCTCGGCCAGCTCGCCGAGCCCGACGAAACCGAGATCGGGCAAACCGAGCGACATGTTGGTGACGCCGGCGCCGCTCAGGTACAGCGCGCCGAAGCCGAGATCGGCCGCGACCCGCGCGCTGAGCGCATTGAACGTGCCGGCGACGAGCAGCCCCTGGCGGGCGGCGATGCTGCGCCGGAACCCGGCGCGACGAAGTGCGGTGTGATCGGACATGCGGGGCCTCATTGGTCGAAACGAAACAGGGTTCTCGGCGCATCGCGCAGCACGCGCATGCGCTCGCCGGGGTCGGGCAGCCAGCGCGCGAGCGCCGCATACGCGCCATCGAAATCGACGCGCTCGCGATGCTGCGTGTGCGGCCAGTCGCTGCCCCACACCAGCCGCTCGGCCGTGAACGCGGTGCGCAGCGCCCGCGCGGCACCGAACGCGTCGATCGCGCCGTCGCCGGCCACGCTGTTGCGATACGCGGCCGACAGCTTGACCCAGACGCGGCCGGTATCCGCGAGCAACAGCAGGCGGCGGAAGCTGGGCGCGCGCTCGCCGAGCGTGGGCGACGGGCGGCCGAAATGGTCGATCACCAGCGTGCACGACTGCGCGAGCAGCGGCGCGGTGATCGCATGCAGATCCTCGATGCCGCGATGGATCTCGACATGCCAGCCGAGCGCGTTGATGCGGGCGAACAGCGCGCGCCAGACGGGCGCGCCGAAGTCCGGGATCGGCAGCCCGACGAGGTTCAGCCGCATCCCGACCACGCCTGCCCGGTCGAGCGCGTCGAGCTCGCTGTCGGAAATCGCCGGATCGACCATCGCGACGCCGCGAAAGCGCTGCGGGTAACGGCGCAGCACGTCGACGAAGTAGGTGTTGTCGGTGCCGAGGAAGCTCGGCTGCACCAGCACCGCGTGTGTGATGCTATGTGCGGCGAGGTGCGCGACGTATGCGTCGAGCGACGCGTCGTAGTCGGGCGCATGCCGGATCACGGGCGCAAGCGGCAGGCCGCGCGCGAACACGTGCGCATGCGCATCGACGGCGGCCACGGCGGGGTTCCCTGCGTACCACGCGTCCACTGACGGCGCGGCCGGAACCGGTTCGGCGAGGTGATTCACGAGACAATCCATGACGAGTCTGCAAGAGGCGCCCGGCCGCTGCACCGGGCGATTCGATGACGGGAGGCGGCGAGCCCTACAGCGACGCCTCGGCGCGCGGCTGGCTTTCGGCATCCGCCTCGCCGGCCGGCGCCGCACCCGACAGCCGCTGGCTGCGCGTTTCGGGCAGGAACCACACCGCGATCACGACCAGCCCGTATGCGATGCCCGCGTCGATGCCGAGTGCCGTGCCGAGCGGCAGCGACTCGCCCATCCGCCCGACCAGCACCGGGAAGCCGGCCGACGCGATGCGGCCGAAGTTGTAGCAAAAGCCGACGCCGCGGCCGCGCACGTTGCGCGGGTAAAGCTCGTTGAAGAGCGTGCCGAGCGTCGCCGGGATGCCGGCCGAGAACAGGCCGAGCGGAAAACCGAGCAACAGCATCGCGACGTCGTTCAGCGGCAGGAACACGTACAGGTTCACCATCACCGCGCAGCACGCGGCGAACAGCATCACGTTGCGGCGGCGGCCGATCTTGTCCTGCAGGTACGCGCTGAGGAAGCAACCGCAGATGAACGCGACGATCACGACCGCGAGATACGCGCCGGTGCCGAGCACCGACAGGTGCCGCTCGGTCTTCAGGTAGGTCGGCAGCCAGATCGTGATCGCGTGATAGCCGCCGTGCGCGCCGACGCCGATCAGCCCGCCGACCACCGTCGCGCGCACCACGGAGCGGTCGAAGATGCCGATCGTCGGCCCTTCGTCGCCGCTCGCCGTTGCCTGCGCCGATGCGTCGACCGGCGTCGCCCGCGGCGGCTCCGGAATCGCGCGGCGGATATACAGCACCAGCAGCGCGGGCAGCGCGCCGATCGCGAACAGCACGCGCCACGCCCATTCGGCCGGCAGCCATGCGAACACCAGCATGTACAGCAGCACCGCGCCGCCCCAGCCGAAGCCCCATGCACTCTGCACGATGCCCATCGCCTTGCCGCGATGGCGCGCGCCGACCGTTTCGGCGAGCAGCACCGCGCCGGCCGTCCACTCGCCGCCGAACCCGAGCCCCTGCAGCGCCTTCAGCACCAGCAACTGTTCGAAGTTCTGCGCGAACGCGCTCAGGAACGTGAACAGCGAGAACCAGCACACGGTGATCTGCAGCGCCCGCACGCGCCCGTAGCGGTCGGCGATCACGCCGGCCAGCAACCCGCCGAGCGCGCCCGCCACAAGCGTCGCGCCGCCGATCAGCCCGGCCTGCCCCTTGCCGATGCCCCAGGTCGTGAGCAACGCGGGGATCACGAGACTGAACATCTGCGTGTCGAGCCCGTCGAGTGCCCAGCCGGCAAAGCAGCCGCGCAACGTGCGCCGTTCGGTCGTCGATAGCTCGCGGGTCCAGTTCAATGCAGGTCTCCTCGTGTCGTCATGCCGTCGCCGGGCGCCTGATGTTGTGGCCCGATGAGCATCCTATGAAGCGTGGAGATAATTCGCTACTATGTTTTGAATAATTATTCATAACGCGAGCTTATGGAAATCAGGCACGTTCGCTACTTCCTCGCGATCGTCGATACGGGCAGCTTCACGCGCGCGGCCAACGAGCTCGGGATTGCGCAGCCGGCGCTCAGCCAGGCCCTGAACCGGATGGAGAAGGAGTTGGGCGTCCGGCTGTTCGACCGTTCGCGGCGCGGCGCCACGCTGACCGCCGCCGGCCTCGCGATGGTCGACGACCTGCGCCTGAGCCTCGCACGCCTCGACGCGGCCGCGCACCGGGCCGGCGAAATCGGCGCGCAGCGCGCCGGGCGCCTGACGATCGGGTTCGTCAGCGCCGCGCTGTTCGACACGCTGCCGCGCACGATTCGCGCGCTGCGCGCAAGCACGCCCGACGTCGAACTCGTGATGCGCGAGATGAGCAATGCCGAGCAGGCGATCGCACTCGAGCGCGGCGAGATCGATATTGGCCTGCTGCATACGCCGGTCCCCGTCAACGGCCGGATGCGCGAGAAGCTGATCCGGCGCGACCCGCTCGTCGCCGTGCTGCCGAACGATTTCCGGCGCCAGCCCGACGGCACGGTCACGCTGCAGGATCTCGCCGGCACCGGCCTCGTGTGGTTTCCGCACGACCAGTTGCCGCTGATCCGCGCGGGCATCCTGAGTGCATTCCGGCAAGCCGGGCACCCGGTCGACATCGTGCTCGACGTGAACCGCACGCTGACCGTGATCTCGTGCGTCGCCGCCGGATGCGGCGTGTCGCTGCTGCCGCATTCGATCCACACGTTCGCGTTCGAAGGCGTCGCCTACAGCACCATCCGCGACGGCGGCGCGCTGCCGCTGTTCGAACTCAGCGCGATCTGGCCCGCGCGGTCGCGCCCGACGCTCGCGGATCGCTTCGCCGCGCTGCTGCCGTCGGCAGACGTGCAGCGCTGACCGGCCGGGCGGCGTCCTGCGCCTGTCACCGATCTGCCACCGTCGACCGGTAGCGTTCGGGTCTGACCCACGCTATCGACAGACGAATCCGCCATGCAGCGCACGTCGCGCGCCACGCCCCACGTTTATGCGGCCACGTCCCGCGCCCTCGCCATCAGCCTCGCGATCAACCTGTTGCTGCTCGCCGTCGAGACGGTCGCGGCCGGGTCCGCGCATTCGTCAGGCCTGCTGGCGGACGTCGCGCATGCGGCAATCGATCTCGCGGCCGATGCGCTGATCCTCGTCGCGTGCCGGCTCGACGCGCGCCTGCCGCCGGAACGGCGCCCGACCTACGAACCGCTCGCGCTCGCGGGCCTTGGCGCATTGCTCGTTGCGACCGGCGCGCAAATGATCTGGCACGCGACGAACCGGTTCACGACGCCGCCCGTCGTGCAGCCGGGCGCGACGACGCTCGCGCTTGTCGCCGTGACGCTTGCCGGCAAGGCCGCGCTGTCGCACTGGATGCTGCGCAAGGCACGCGAGACGGGCTCCGCGCTGCTCGAGGCGAGCGGCTGGCATGTCCGGACCGATGCGCTGTCGTCGCTGCTGGCGGCGCTCGCGATGAGCGCGGCACTGGTCGGCTTCGGTCGGCTCGACGATCTGGCCGCGCTCGCGATCGGCGCGCTCGTGATCCGCACGGGCGTTGGGTTCATCCGGCGCGGCTGTGCGCAGTGGCCGGCGCTGTCGGCATGGGCGGATCGGTCGACGCGCGGCTCGTGAATGCCAGGGTTCATCGCCATGCATCGCGGGCGGCTGAATAGTCGCTGTCGGCCCAGCTGAACGAACAAGAGGCTCGCACGTTGCGAGCCTCTTTTGCATGATGTCGCCGCTATCGTCCGGCACGCGACGCGTTGACCGATGTCGATGTATCGCCAGACGAATGCAGCCGGTTCCGATGGATCGGCATCGGCTATCGCTTACCCGAGCGGCACGACGCTCCCGAGCAGAATCCGCACGAGCGTCGCCTGGCGTGTCACGCCCGTCTTCGAGAAGATCGCGCGCAGGTGCGTGCGCGCCGTGTTCTTGCTGATCCCCGATTCCTCCGCCGCCTCCTCGAGCGTCAGCCCGTTCGTCAGCAACAGCGCGAGCGACGTCTCGGCGGGCGTCAGGTCGAACAGCTTGCGAATGATTTCCTGCGCGCCCTGCGGCTTGCGGTCGGGATCGCGCAGGAACAGCGTGACGGCCGGCCGCCGCTTGTTGTCCTCCGACCAGTCGGACAGCAGCACCGTGCGCACCAGCAGCCCGAGGCGCGGCTTGTCGAAGCTGCGCGTGATCGGCATCGCTTCGACGGTTGCCGCGGCCGTGCCGTGGTGTCCCATCACCGCGTGGCGGATCAGCCGCTTCAGCGTGCGGTTCTCCTGCGCGTCGGCCGCCTCGATCGTGCCGCGAGCAATCGTCAGACCGTTGTTCTGCTTGAGGATCTCGTCGGCGACGCTGTTCAGGTCGATGATCGTGCCGTTCTCGTCGAGCGTGATCGTGCCGATCTGCATCCGGTTGATCGCGTTCGCATAGATCGAGCGTTCGACCTCGGCCGTGTCGAGCCGCGAATGCAACTCGACCGCGCGCTTCAGGTGCGGCAGCAGCAGCGCGCAGATCGCCTTGTCGCGCGCGGAAAACGGCTTCGATGCATGGTTGCGGCACACGCGGAAGCGGCACTCGACGCCCGACGATGTGCGCAGGTCGGCGCCGAGGATATAGCGCACGTCCTGCGGCTTCAGGAACTGCTTGTACAGTTCGCTCGACAGCCAGCCCGTGTCGCCGAATACCTCGTCGACCGTGACCACGCGATCGGCCGGCAGGCCGACGAACGGGTCGAGCGAATAGTAGTAGTTGTTGTACGACGCCTCGCCGTCGCCCGGGACGACCGGACCGAATTCCGACGCGTGCACGGACAGCGGCGCGCGGCGGTCGCTCGCGGCCGCCCGCAGGATCAGCGTCACGTAGTTCGCCTGCAGCCAGCGGCGGACCAGTTCGAGCGCACCGGCCCACGGCGGCGTCTCCAGCGGCCCCTGGTAGATGCGCGCCATCAGCTCGCTGAAATCCGCGACGCCGATGTCGGCCTCGTCACTGGTTGCCTGGCTCTCTTGCGGAGCCCATCTCGTCTCCATCAGCACGCTCCATCCTCCATACGACATGTTTCCGACGCGACCCAACCGCGCCGCCATGATTAAGACGCGTCTAAATTCCGGCGTCATCGGGAGATTCACTGAATGGTGAGAATTGGCCATCCGGACGAACCAACCATCGTCCGATCGGATGATGTGGCGCCCTGCCCGCTGCGCTGGAATGCCCGTCAGGCCGTGCCGGCAAGCGTCCGGCACGGACTCAGGGAAAACCGCGACACGGGTTTACCTGATTCAAACCGCATACGATTCAGACAGGAGTCCCCATGCCGCTCGACCCACAGGCGCAGGCGCTGCTCGCCGCGTTCGCCCAGGCACCCGCGATCGATTTCGCGCAGCTCACCGTTCCCGCGTATCGCGCGAGTCTTGCCGCCGGCGGCGCATTCGCGCCGGGCGATGCCGTCGTCGCCGAAGAGGACTGGCAGATTCCCGCATCCGGTCGTCAGTTGTCCGCACGGCTGTACCGGCCCGCTGCCGACGGGCCGTTGCCGCTGACCGTGTTTTTCCACGGCGGCGGCTTCGTGTCGTGCGGCATCGATTCGCACGCGAACCTGTGCCGCAGCCTCGCAGCCCGTGCGCGCACGCTCGTGCTGTCGGTCGACTACCGGCTCGCGCCCGAGGCGCGCTTCCCGGCCGCCGCGCACGACGCATGCGACGCCGTGCGCTGGGCCGCCGCCAGTGCGCGCGATCTCGGCGCGCGAGCCGGTGCGGTGGCGGTTGCCGGCGACAGCGCCGGCGGCAATCTTGCGGCGGTCGCCGCACTGCAGTTGCGCGATTCGGGCATCGCGATCGCGCACCAGTTGCTGCTGTATCCGGTCGTCGATTGCGCGACCGAACATCCGTCGTACGAAACGCTCGGCACCGGCTATTTCCTGACGGCGGACATGATGCGTTGGTTCAAGCGGCACTATTTCGACGAAGGCGCCGATCGCGCTTCGCCGCTGGCGAGCCCGCTCGCCGCGCCGGACGTCGCGGGCGCGGCACCGGCGACGATCGTGAGCGCCGAATTCGATCCGCTGCGCGACGAGGCCGAAGCGTATGCGTTGCGGCTCGCACAGGCCGGCACGCCGGTGACGCTGGTGCGCTGGCCGGGCCAGCTTCACGGCTTCGCGAGCATGCTCGGCGCCATCGATGCGGCCGACCGCGTGCTGACCTTCGGCGCCGACGCGCTGCGCCGCGCGTTCGGCGCGACGGAGGCGTCATGACGCTCGCCGGTACGCTGGAGATCGTCGACGAGCTGCGTGCGGGCCGGATGGTCCTGCTCGTCGACGAAGAGGATCGCGAGAACGAAGGCGATCTCGTGATCGCGGCCGATCACGTGACGCCCGACGCGATCAATTTCATGGCGCGCTTCGGGCGCGGGCTGATCTGCCTGACGCTGACCGCCGAACGCTGCGAGCAGTTGCGGCTGCCGCCGATGGCCGATCGCAACGGCACGCCGTTCGGCACCGCGTTCACCGTCAGCATCGAGGCGGCCGAAGGCGTGACGACCGGCATTTCGGCGGCCGATCGCGCCCACACGATCCGTGCGGCGGTGCGGGCGGGTGCCCGCCCGGACGATCTCGTGCAGCCCGGCCATGTGTTCCCGATCGCCGCGCGCCTGGGCGGCGTGCTCGTGCGCGCGGGACATACCGAGGCCGGCTGCGATCTCGCGGCGCTTGCCGGGCTCACGCCCGCCTCGGTGATCTGCGAAGTGATGAACGACGACGGCACGATGGCGCGGCTGCCCGAGCTGAAGGCGTTCGCCGCGCATCACGGGCTGAAGATCGGCACGATCGCCGATCTGATCCATTACCGCCGCGAACACGAATCGCTCGTCGAACGCGTCGGCGAGCGGCCACTGCATACGCCGTGGGGACGATTCCGCGCGATCGAGTATCGCGACACCGTGCACGGCGCACCGCATCTCGCGCTCGTGCGCGGCGAGCCCGATCCGTCGACGCCCGTGCTGACACGCGTGCACGAATGCCATTCGTTGCTCGACCTGCTCGATGCGGAGCCGTCCGCGCATTCGTGGCCGCTGCATGCCGCGCTGCAACGGATCGACGCGGCCGGCTGCGGCGTGGCGGTGCTGCTCGACTGCGACATGCGCGGCGACGCGATGCGGATGCCGGCCGGCTCTGCCCGCCGCGACGGACGCGTGACGGGGATCGGCTCGCAGATCCTGCGTGAGCTCGGCGTGCGGCGGCTGAACGGGGATCTACGCCGGAACCCCAGAAAATTCCGTCGTTCCACATTGTGAACATTAATCGGCTTATTCCAGCCGAAGAATGTTGGAGCGACGTCCGGTGAGTGACATGACGGTCTCGGTCACACGGACCATCAGGACCGTTACGCGGGGCCCAGTTCGATTACATTGTGGGACAGGTCGAGACAATCTTCGCAGTCCCGGCAAACCCAGTGCAGCATCGGCCCGACCGGATCTGGATGGTCGCTGAACGTTGTCAGCGCCGCGTCGTACTGAGCATCGGACGTGCTCGAGCGCAGTATCCGCTCGAGATTAGACTCGATGCTGTCCAGGCTGCATTCACCGATGCCGGACTTGAACACCGTCACACCGCCTGACGGGTTGACCGCGAAGAAGAAAAACGCCTTCGTGTCGACCATGTGCGACAGGATTGTCCTGGCGATGAAGTTGCTCGGATTGATCAGCGCATTGAAGATGCGGTAGCCGTAAAACTCTAAGCCGAAGTGTACGACCTCGAAGTCGTCGGTGCCGCGTATCGAGTGGCCAAAGTTGAAACCGCTGCGTGTTACGTCGTTCGGAATGTCATCCACCGGCCGCAGTGCCAGGCAAGCATAGTGCGTCTGGCCCTCGGCCACGAGTCCCATCGCAAAGCAGGGCGCGCGCTCGGCCAGCAAGGCCTCGACAAAATTCCGGTTCATGCGGAGCGTTGGCAGCATCGGGCATCCTTCATCGTGAATCAAATCAACATTTGCCGACCTGGCTGTGCGGTGCGTCGACGTCGAACATCAAAGGCTATACATCGTCGAGCTCGAACAGCGCGCGATCGGCGGGCCGCGACAGATAATCGTCCATCATCGCGCGGAAATCGGCTTCATCCCACTCGCCGCGATCGACACGCCGCAGCAACGCCTCGCCGGCCAGCATGATCTTTCGCTCGCGATCCGCGCGCGTTTGCTTGACCTGCTGGCGCTGCGCCTTAGCTGCCGCTTTGCGGGCTGTTTTCAGCTCCTGCAGCTTTTCGTCTGTCGCATCGAGACGACGTTTCAGCATGTTCATTCTGGCGTCCTGTTCGAAGAAGCGGTTTGCGCGGGAAACCGGCGCGCCGGCGTGCGCCGGTTCGTTACATTCGCGCCGTACTGTCGCGCCCAGGTGCGTACCGAGGGAGCGATATCGACTAACGTCGGCGGCATGTTCGGCAACACATCCATCGTCCAGCCACCCAGCCGCTTTGGCGCAATATACGCCGGTCGCCAGCTGCCGTCGGCCAGGATATCGATCACGAACAGCGACGTGCCGACGCTCAGTCGCCAGGTGTTGACCACGGCTGGGGGTAAAGGATTACCTGGTTGTGGCATCGTATTCCACCGTAACAGGAATAAGGGATTCCAAGCCAGAACCGCCGAAAATTCGATCACTCCAATTCGAGCCCTGCAATGAGCGCGTCCAGGTCGATTTTGTTGTCGCTTTGAAAAGTGTAGTGCCCGTTCAAAAGGATATGCCGCCAGGCTGCCGGTGATATCTGCGTAAGCCGCGCCAGCGCCTTGGCGTTGCCACTGGCCTCCCATTTCGTCAGTAGATGCGACAGAATCGCCGAGTTGTAAAAAATGATGACGTTGGCGATCAGCCGGGCGCACTGGTTGCTGATCTCGATTTCGATGTCGGTGCGGCCGGTCAATTCCTTCTTGCCGCCGACCTGGGCGATGGTCGAACGAAGCTGATGGTAAGACTCGAGGCGGTTTTGGGAGCGATGCACGTTTCGCTCGAGCTGCGGGTCGCGCAGGTAACGCAACGTGTAGATGGTACGAATGAGCTTATCGAACTCAAAAATCGCGCGACGTGTCGGGTTTTCCTGCGAGTACGTACATAGTTTGCGGATCAGCGAGCCCTGCGTGATCTCTTTGAGGCCCAGCGTGGCGACGATCTGATCGATATTTGTCTTCTCACTGGTGATGAGCTGCCGATCGATTTGTCCGATCGGCTGAATCAGGCATTTCTCGTACAGCGCCGGGTCGTCGATACAATACAATTCCTGCAACTGGTCATCGAGGTTTGTGAAGCGAGGCTCGAAGCGCAACCCGAACCAATACAGGATAGCGAAGTTGGCTTTGTTGATGCTGTGCATGTCGCCGGTGATCGCAGTCGGCACTATATCCGACGTGTTGCGATACCAGATGTCGAACACGTGATGCGCCTCGTACTCGTGCGCGCCGATTAGGTAGCCGTTCAACGGGACATGATTGCACAGCAGCGTGTAGGCGACGACGCCTTTGCCTCGTCCGAAGTATTTGCGCGAGTAACGCGCCTTCACGGTCGGTCGCTCGACGCCGAATTTCTGCCCATCGACGGCGCTGTACAGCGCATCGAGATCGAACGAGTAGTACGGGAAGATCGGCAGCGCGGCGATGGCGTTGCTGATGCAGTCGTTGGCCGCATGCAGCGTCGCCTGACGCAGATACTGCTGGTAGGTGCTATCCAGAACGTGGTACGGAATGTCGCTGGTGCGCGCCATGACATGGTTGCCATGGTTCATTGCCTGAGCGATGATAACCGCCATCAGGCTATCGGCGTCCGCTACCTTCTTCGCGTAGCGCGGCTGCAATGGCGTCAGCGCCGACAGGAACTGGCACTGGCCGTTGACGAAGCGGAACACGTCGGCAACATCGCAGAATGGCAGTTGCTCGTAGAATGCCTGCTCACGCACCTTCTGGTTCTCGGTTTTCGGTTTGCGCCAAATCAGCTTCTGCGTATCCTTGTCGTATTCCAGGTGCGTAAGCTTGCCCTGTTTCAGCTCTCGGTTGAAGGCCAGCCATTGTGCATGCAACTCGGCCGCTAACGCATCGAGTTGGGCATCGATTGGCTGCTGCAGGAACGGGATCTCCATCTGCGCCAGCGCGTCGGCCTTCTCGTTCATCGAAACAAGCTCGTCGGAGAAGTGACGATGTTGCAGACTGTCGTCGAGATAGATCTCTCCCGACTGGAAGCGCTTCCGGATCTGGCGGTACAACCAGAATTCGTAGCGATCGGCGTGCAAACCGGTCGGCTGACCATCAGCGCCGAAGATCAGCAGGTACGGTCGCAGGCGCTTCGGCAGCGTGGCCGCGGGACATTCGGCGAGCGGTCGTTGTGACAGGCGCTGCTGTTTGGCGAAGGCCCCCTTGACCCAAGCCAGCGCCGCGAGCCACGGGTTGTCTGGGGAGGTGCCGACGAAGTCGAGCTCGACGTACAAGGGGCGCAGGTGACGGCGAATACGTTTGGCTAGGCCGTCCACCGCCAACCAGTGTAGTGCCAGTTGACTCAGCGGCTTGACCGTCATGCGTTGCGCCGTGTTTTGTAGCACATCTTTGGCCATGATTTTATAGGCGCGCTGACGCACCTCGCCGAACGGCGTCGGATCGGCTACGCTGTCGTCCACATAGAGCGACAACAGGCGGCCGATCTGCGGCGTTTCCCGATGGCGTTTTACTTGCTCGGCGATGAGTGACTGTTTCGCGCCCGCGCTGCTTTCTTCCTCGAGCTGCTTCATGTGGAAGGCCATCGCATCGACCAGGTTGTCGGTGAGCTGTCGGAAGCGCACCCAGGCGTAACACAGCAGGTAGAGCTGCGCCTGATCCGCCTTCAGGTTGCGCAGGTCGTGGACGGTATAGAAGTTCGCCAGGCTTGCGTAGTACAGCACGTTCTGCTGCGAGATATCCAGCCGGGGCAGCAGCGTCCTGGCGATTTCGTGCAACGGCTGCAGCGTGCCGCGCTTTTCGCGTTCGCGGACCATCTGACGCCAGCCGAAATTCTTGGCATCCTGTTTCAGCGCCGCCAGTTTCGACAGAGTATCATCGCGCACCAGAAGTTGGTCTAGCGCGGTTTGGGTCAATTCGTCCAATACGCCGGTGAGCAGGTCGCCCAGCCGCCGACGTTCGACGGACAGGGCTTCGCTGACTAGCTCTTGCAAGGTCGTGTAGCCGGGCCGGATCATCTTGTGCTCATTGAGCCACACGATGAGCTCGGCGGCGACGAATCCCGGTGTCACGTCGCGACGTACGATCTGCGCGGCCTGCTGCATGAGTTGCGGCAGGAAGGCGGCCACCCACGGTCGATAGCCGTACAGTTCAGCGATCTGTTCGCGCTGGGCGTAGTACTCGTGCCGGGTGATCGGCTTGCGTTCGAACGGCTCGCCGTGGAAATAGCGGCTCAACACGAAATCGTAATCGTCCTCAACCTCGTCCCAATCGAAGCGGAAGAAGGCGTGCTTGGACTTGAAGTAGCCAATCTGCAAGATGCAATAGACCTGCGCGGGTATGGAGGGCCGGCTACTGGCGAGCGCCAGTTCGGATTCGGTCAATGCCAGGTATTCCAGCCGCTGCGCATCGTCGAAATCAGGCAGGCCATACAGGGCTTCCTGTTCGGCGTCGGAAAAGACGCTGAGCAGCTTATTCTTGTTGATCATCGACCATCCTCTCCACGCAACGTCAGATCCTTCAATTTTGTGATATCACGACATGGGGTACGACAGAAATATTGAACTCCCGCATTCTACAGAGATAAGCTTTATTATCTCTGTGGCATTGTTTCCATATTAAACTCGATGACATGAAAACGCGCCCCACGAGCCCGTCCGCCGCCGACATCCCGACCGACTTTCCTGATGCTGATGCACTGGCAGCGCTGCGTGCCTGGTACGAGGGCGCATCCTCGCGTGAGGCGGCACACCGGTACATGCAAGATCGGCTCAGCCACAGCCAGTCAGCCCGCGGCGTCATCGGCCAGATCCGCCGGCAACTGGCACTTTATGCCCGTAACCGACAGCGGGCAGATCTGGCCACGCTGTTCGAATGCCCGGCCCAAAAGCGTATGCATCATGCGCGCGCCACCACGCAGGCTGTCGAGCTACTGCGCATCATGCCTGCGCCAGCTCCGCAGATCGGCGACGACATTGCGCACTGGCTGCCGAATCGCGCTGCCCGCACCCTGCACGCGGCCGGCATCCGGACCCTGGCCGATCTCACGGTACGGATTCCGCGTCGCCGGCAGTGGTGGACCGTCATTCCGGGTCTCGGGCCGGCCAGTGCAAGAAGGATCGAGGCCTTCTTTGCCGCGTACCCGGCGCTCACGGAGCGGGCCCGCGCACTGATCATCGCGGATCGGCAGTCAGTCGTGACGCCTTGGGAGCAACTACGGCTACCGCACGAGATCGACGGATCCGCCGGCGCCTTCCGCGCACCGGTGTCGGCCTGCATCCTCGGCGTCGACAACGATTACGACGCTATCCAGGCATGGCTCGCGTTGCACGAATCCCCGGCCACGCAGCGGGCCTACCGCAAGGAAGCCGAACGGCTGATTCTCTGGGGCATCGTTGCTCGCGGCAAGGCGCTGTCTTCGCTGACCACCCGGGATGCCACCGACTACAGGGCGTTTCTGCGCAGACCTACACCGCGAGAACGCTGGGTCGGGCCACCGCGGCCGCGCACATCAACGGACTGGCGCCCGTTTGTCGACAACCTCTCGGCCCGTTCGATTGCGCATGCGCTTGCCGTGCTCAGCGCCATGTTCCGCTGGCTGGTCGAGCAGCGCTACGTCGTGGCCAACCCATTCTCCGGCATCAAGGTACGCGGCAGCAAGCGCGCCATGGCTCTTGAAACCTCGCACGCTTTCACCGAAGGAGAATGGATGCTGACGCGCACCATCGCCAACGGGCTCGAGTGGTCGTACGGCTGGCAGGCGCCCGCTGCGCAACGGTTGCGGTTCATGCTGGATTTCGGCTACGCAACGGGACTGCGGATCAGCGAACTGGCTGACGCCACACTGCGCAGCATCGAAGTCGACGCAGCCGGTGATCACTGGCTGCACGTGGTCGGCAAGGGCGGCAAGCCAGCCCGCGTTACCCTGACACCCCTAGCGCGCACAGCGCTGGACCGATATCTGCAGGAGCGGGGGCTTCCTGTCAGCCGTGCTCACTGGAATCCGACCACGTCCCTGATTGGCAGCCTTGACGACGCCGATGCCGGCATCAAGCCCTTGCGGCTGTGGGAAGTCATGCGCCGGTTTTTTCGGCTCGTCGCGCAGATTATCAAGAACGACCATCCGGTGCTGGCTGAAAAGCTGCATCGGGCCTCTCCGCACTGGATGCGGCACACCCATGCGACCCACGCGATCGCCAGAGGGGTTGAGCTGAGCGCCGTACGAGATAACCTGCGTCACGCGTCGATTTCGACCACGTCGATTTACTTGCATACCGACGATGTAAAGCGGGCACGGCAGTTCGGGCAGGCATTTACCGACTGAGTTACTCGCTCGGCACGTCAGGCAACAAACCGATTGACGTTCACAATGTGGAATGACGGAATTTTCTGGGGTTCCGGCGTAGAACCCCTGAACGTGCTGTCGAGCCCGTTCCGGCTGCCCGCGCTGTCGGGGCACGACCTGGAGATCATGGCGTTCATTCCGCTCGGCGACGACGATCCGGAAAGCGCGCGGAGCGCGCACGCGAATCCGCTGCGGGCGGCATGACGCGTTGACGCGGGATGGCCGGCCGGCTTTCCGTATAACAGGCTATCGTTTGTTTTTGTTAAATACAGTCTTGGGTTTGTATTTTGACGATACATGCCATAGACTGTATTTCCCGATTACAAACGATCGCCTGTCATCCCGCGGAGCGCCCGATGGCCTTTCCTGTCCAGACCCTGACCCAGCTGCGTCCGATACTCGTCGGCTTCCGGAAAGCCGCGGGCCTCACGCAGGCGCAATTGGCCGCCCGCCTGGGCGTCACGCAGCAATCCTACGCGCAGCTCGAAGCCAACCCGTCGGCGGTCAGTATCGAGCGGCTCTTCAAAGTGCTGAACACGCTCGGCGTTCACATGACGCTCGCGCAAGGCAAGCAGGATGTCCCGGCGGCATCGGCCGACCCTGTTCCCGCGCCCGATGCCGCGCCGGCGGTTCGCAAACCGGCGGCGAGCAAACGCAAGCCGGATGCGGCGCGCGGCACCACGCCCGCCAACAGTCCAGCCAAACCCACGACCGGTGCCGCACGCAAGCGGCCCGCGACCGCAACACCGGCCAAGCCACGGGTATCGAAGCGGGAGGACTGGTGACGATGGCCACGCGCACCCGTCACGACCGGCTCGACCTGTGGATGAACGGCATTCCGGTCGGCTACTGGGAAGTCCGGCGCGGCGTCGAGCGTCTCGTCTACCTGCCGGCCTGGCTCGACGATCCGCAGGGGCGGCCGCTGTCGCTGTCGCTGCCCTTCACGCCCGGCAACCAGCCGCACCAGGGCGCGATCGTCGCCGATTACTTCGACAACCTGCTGCCGGACAGCGAGCCGATCCGCCGTCGCATCGCGCAGCGTTACCGGCTCCGATCGACGGCGCCGTTCGAACTGCTCGCGTCGATCGGCCGCGATTGCGTCGGCGCGATCCAGATGCTGCCGCCTGGCGAAACGCCCATCGATCTCGAAGCGATCGACGGCGTGACGCTCGACGACGCGGCCGTCGCCGACGTGCTGCGCCACGCGACCGCCGCGCCGCTGCCCGGCCGCCCGGAACCGGAAGGCGACCTGCGCCTGTCGATTGCCGGCGCGCAGGAAAAGACCGCGTTGCTGCGCCAGGGAAATCGCTGGCTGCGGCCATCGGGCAGCACGCCGACGACGCACATCTTCAAGCTGCCGCTCGGGCGCGTCGGGAACATGCAGGCCGACATGCGAACGTCCGTCGAAAACGAATGGCTGTGCTCCAGGCTCGTCGCCGCGTACGGGTTGCCGGTCGCGCGGTGCGAGATCGGCCGATTCGACGACCAGAAGGCGCTGATCGTCGAGCGCTTCGACCGGCGCGCTTCGCGCGACCGCACGTGGATCCTGCGGTTGCCGCAGGAGGACATGTGCCAGGCGACCGGCACGCCGTCGGGCGCGAAATACGAATCCGACGGCGGCCCCGGCATCGAGACGATCATGGGCATCCTCGCGAATTCGGCCGACGCCGCGCACGACCGGATGAATTTCTTCATCGCGCAGCTCGTGTTCTGGGTGCTGGCGGCGATCGACGGGCACGCGAAGAACTTCAGCATCGCGCACCTGCCCGGCAACACGTACCGCAGCACGCCGCTGTACGACGTGCTGTCCGCGCATCCGATCCTCGGCACGCGCCGCAACCAGCTTCCGCCGCGCCGCGCACGGCTCGCGATGGCCGTGTGCGGGAAGAACCGGCACTACGTGATCGGCGAGATCCAGCCGCGCCACTGGATCGCGCAGGGCCGGCGCGTCGGCCTGACCGAAGACGACGTGCGCGCCGCGATGGCGGCCGTCGTCGCACGCACGGAACCCGCGATCGCCGAAGCTGCCGCGCAGATCCCGGCGGATTTTCCGGCGGACGTGGCAGACGCGATCTTCGATGGCATGCGCCGGCAGGTTCGCAAGCTCGGGGCTGGCGATCCCGCGTAATGTGGCTTGACGGGTGGCTGTCGGGTTTGGGGCAGGCTTGAGCGTCTGGTGGCGTTCGATGCATCGATCGAGGTCAGGTCCGTTTCAGGTCGCGCTGGCGCATCGGCCGGGCTTGAGAACCGGATATGGCGATTCAATGCACTGACTCGACCGATCAGCCGGGCTGGACGCACACATCCGCCGCGATCGAGATCCCGTCCAGTACGGGTTGCGCTGACGCATCGGCCAGGTTCGAGAACCGGATATGGCGATTCAATGCACGGACTGGACAGACCATCCGGGCTGGACGCACAGATCCGCCGCGATCGAGATCCCGTCCAGTACGGGTTGCGCTGACGCATCGGCCAGGTTCGAGAACCGGATATGGCGATTCAATGCGCTGCTTCGGCGGCACATCCGGACTGAACCGGCACATCCGCCGCGATTCCGGAACGAATGCAGCCGGCAACGCATCACGTCGGGTGACGAACGAAGTGCGTGGCCGTGAGGCCGGCCCGGCTGGCGCGCCCGACGGCACACCGGCTTGCCATCACCGCCACCCGGCTCGTCCACCCGGATGATGCGCGCATGCGCCACCGCCGCACAATGGTCGCCGTGCCCATTCCCGACACCCGCCCCCTCATGGAATCCGCCGACCTCACGACCGCGTTCAGCCCGCTGCAGATCGGCCCGCTGACGCTGCGCAACCGCCTGATCAAATCCGCCACCAACGAGGGCATGACGCCGAACGGCGTGCCGTCGCGCGCGCTCGTCCGCTTTCACGAACGCATCGCCGAAGGTGGCGCGGCGCTCACGACCGTCGCGTACTGCGCGATCAGCGACGACGGCCGCACGTTCGTCGACCAGGCGCGGCTCGACGTGCCGACCGTCCGCCAGTTCCGCGCGCTGACCGACGCAGTCCATCGCCACGGCGCGGCCGCATCCGCGCAGATCACGCACGGCGGCTGCTTCACGTTCCTGCCGTCGCTGTCGACCGCACGGCCGTTGAGCGCATCGGGCGGCTTCAACAAGGTCGGCGTGATGAGCGGCCGCTTTCTGAAGCAGGCGATGACGCGCGACCAGATGTCGGCCGTCGCCGACGAATTCGCGCAAGCCGCACGCCATGCGCGCGACGCCGGCTTCGATGCGGTCGAGATCCACATGGGGCACGGCTATCTGCTCAGCCAGTTCCTGTCGCCGCTGTACAACCGCCGCCGCGATGCATACGGCGGCGACGCGGCACGGCGTGCCGCATTCCCGGTCGAGGTGCTGCGCCGCGTGCTCGATGCGGTGGGCCGCGACCTCGCCGTCGTCTGCAAGATCGGCGTGACCGAAGGCGTGCGCGGCGGCGGCACGGCCGACGACGCATGCGAAATCGCGCGGCGGCTCGAAGCCGAAGGCGCGCACCTGCTCGTGCTCAGCGGCGGAATGAACGTCGAATCGGTGTGGCAGCTGTTCGGCAGCCCGTTGCCCGGCGATGCGCGCGCGAATGCCGACAACGCGATCGTGCGCGCCGCGATGGCGCTGCAGAAGCTCACCGAGCCGAAGATGGGCGCGTTTCGCGAGATGTATTTCCTCGAGCACTCGAGGAAAGTGCGCGAGGCCGTCAAGATGCCGCTCGCTTACCTCGGCGGTGTACGTTCGCGCGGGAACGTCGAGCTGGCGATGCGCGAAGGGTTCGACGCGGTCGCGCTTGCACGCGCGCTCGTGTTCGAGCCGGATTTCGTCAACGGATTGCGTGACGGCCGGCTCGCGCAGTCGGGCTGCACGTCGTGCAACCGCTGTGTCGTGTCGATGTACACGCCGGGCGGCACCGCGTGCGTGCTGCGCGAGCCGAACGACCCCGCGCCGAACCGCGTGCCGGCCGCCGGCGCGTGAAGCGTCAGGTATCGCGTGTGACGCCCGATGCGGGCGCCGCGGCAGCTCAGCCGGCGTCGCGCGCGCGGGCGAGCGCCGCGAGATTCCCTTCCCCGAACCCGTGGTGCCCCTTGCGCTGCACGACTTCGAAGAAGATTTCGCCGGGCCGGCGCTTGACGAAGGTCTGGAAGAACAGGCGCGGCACGCCGTCGCTGCCGATCTCGCCGTCGACCAGCACCGCCCGGCGGCGCAGCGCGTCGAGATCGACGCCGTGCCCCGGCAGCCGCGCGTCGACGTCGTCGTAATACCGGGCCGGCGGCTCGATGAATTCGACGCCGTTCGCACGCAGCGCATCGACGCACGACAGGATGTCGTCGGTGGCCAGCGCGACATGCTGCACGCCCTCGCCCGGATGGTCGGGCAGATACGCGTGCATCAGCTCGGTGCGCCGCGTACCCTCCTCGTAGACCGGAATCCGCACCGCGCCGCACGGCGACACCATCACACGCGATTCCTCCGACACATGCCAGTGCGCGTCGATTTCGTGGATCTCGCGAAAATGCAGCAGGTCGTGGTAGAAATCCAGCCACTCCTGCATGCGCCCCGCACCGACGGTCTGCGTGAAATGATCGACCTGCTGCAGCCCGACGCCCACGCAGTCGAGATCGGTATGCGCGGTCGCGATGTCGATCGGCCGGAAATCGATGTCGAAGATCGAGATATCGCCGACGCCGCCACGCTGGCCGTCGCGCCCGCGCCAGCGGTCGACGAAATAGAGGTGCGAATCGCCGATGCCCTGGATCGCCGGAATCTTCAGCTCGCCGACCCCGACCTTCTCGCCTTCGAACGCCCACGCGCCGAGCTCGATCGCCCGCTCGAACGCGCGCCGGGCGCTGGCCACGCGCAACCCGATCGCGCAGACGCCCATCCCGTATTCCTCCGCGTAGCGTGCGGCGAACGATTCGGGCTCGGCGTTGATCAGGAAATGCATCTGCCCTTGCCGATAGAGCGTGACGTCCTTGCTGACATGCCGCGCGATCGCCTTGAACCCGAGCTGCTCGAAGCGCTGCGCGAGCGCTTCCGGCACGGGCGCCGCGAATTCGACGAATTCGAGGCCGGCCATCCCGAGCGGATTGGCAGCCGGATCGGCAACGGGCGGCGTATCGCTGGACAGGGGGTGGGAATTGCCGGGCATTCCAGTCTCCGGGGGCATGCGTCGATGGGGATGGCGCCCGTCGCGTGCGGCATGCGCGGCCAGGGCGGCCGCCGCGCATCCGCCCCGAACGGGCGAGTTATCAATGCTGCAGATTTTAACCAGATCGTTCACGGCGGCACACCCTGGCCAAAAGGGATATCGCCGCCCCGCCTAGTGCAAACCCGGAAAGCGTTCGATAATCGCACGGAATTGAACGATAATCGCGCACTTTGCCCGTTTGGCCAATTGCCGCCGCGCGGCGCGCGCCCTATTCTCCGTTCACCCATCGACTTCAATGCAGCATCGGACGCGGCACCGCCACGATTCCTCGATGCGCCGTGCCAGGAGACACCGCCATGACCCCAACCATCGACACCCTCGACGCCACCGCCAGTGCCCGCATACGCAGCCAGGCCCGCAAGGCCGCGATCGGCAGCTTCGTCGGCGCCGTGGTCGACTGGTACGACTTCCTGCTGTACGGGATCGTCGCCGCGCTGGTATTCAATTCCGAGTTCTTCCCGAAAGTCAGCCCGACGATGGGCACGCTCGCGGCATTCGCGACCTTCGGCGTCGGTTTCCTGTTCCGGCCGCTCGGCGGCGTCGTGTTCGGCCACTACGGCGACCGGCTCGGCCGCAAGCGGATGCTGGTGCTGACCGTGATGCTGATGGGGCTGTCGACGGTCGCGATCGGCCTGTTGCCGGCGTTCTCGACGATCGGCTGGTGGGCGCCCGTGCTGCTGGTGCTGATGCGCGCGATCCAGGGTTTCGCGGTCGGCGGCGAATGGGGCGGCGCGGCGCTGATGGCCGTCGAGAGCGCGCCGAAGCAGAAGAAGGCGTTCTATAGCAGCGGTGTGCAGGTCGGCTACGGCGTCGGCCTCGTGCTGGCCACGGGCATCGTGTCGATCCTGAGCCACACGCTCGGCGAGGCCGCGTTCAAGTCGTGGGGCTGGCGCCTGCCGTTCGTGTTCAGCATCGTGCTCGTGCTGATCGGGCTGTGGGTGCGCAAGAACATGGACGAATCGCAGGAGTTCGTCGACAAGGTCGAACACGGCAACCGCAAGCTGCGCCTGCCGGTGCTCGAAGCGCTGACGCGCCATCCGAAGGCGTTCCTGCTGATCATCGCGCTGCGCCTCGCCGAACTGTTCACGATGTACATCGTCACCGCGTTCGCGCTCAGCTATTCGACGACGAACCTCGGCATGTCGCGCGACCTGTTCCTGAACATCGGCCTGCTGGTCGGCGCGGTGAGCTGCGTGACGATCCCGTGTTTCGCGTGGCTGGCCGACCGCTACGGCCTGCGCCGCATCTACCTGATCGGTGCGCTGATCGGCGTAGCATCGGCGGTGCCGTTCTTCCTCGCGCTCGAGGCGCGGTCGATCGCGTGGATCGTGATCTTCTCGATCCTGCTCGCGAACGCCGCACACGACATGGTCGTGAGCGTCCAGCAGCCGCTGTTCACGGAACTGTTCGGCGCCGAATACCGCTATAGCGGCGCGGGCGTCGGCTACCAGTTCGCGAGCGTGGTCGGCGGCGGGTTCACGCCGTTCATCGCGGTGGGCCTCGTCAGTGTGGCCGGCGGTTCGTGGCACCTCGTCGCCGGTTATCTCGCGGTCGGCTGCCTGATCTCGCTGGTCGTCGCCGCGCGGATGCGGGCGGCGCAGTAACAACTCGTCCGGATGGCCGGCCCGACCCGCGGCCGGCCATCACGCATTGTTCAACGGTGACCGGCAACGGCGCCACTGCCTTCCGTTCGTGCGCGCGACGTCAAACACTGTCAGTTACACCCACCGATTCCCCCTTTTCCCCTCTGAACATTCCACGCCGCCCGCCGACCAATGGCATCATATGGGCCTACGTCAGTCACCGATACGCCCCCATATCATGTCGAATCTCATCGTCCACGGCGGCACTCCGCTGCGCGGGGACATCAAGCCGTCCGCGAACAAGAACGCCGTCCTGCCGATTCTGTGCGCCACCCTGTTGACCGATCAGCCGCTGCGTCTCATCGGCGTGCCGGATATCACCGACGTACGCAAGATCCTCGACATCTTCCGCACGCTCGGCAGCGACGTATCGGTCGACTTCACGACGGGCCTGCTCGAACTCCACCATCGCAACACGAAATTCGATCCGGCGGTCCATCGGCTGCCGGAAGCGATGCGCTCGTCGATCATGCTGATCCCGCCGCTGCTCGCGCGTTTCGGCGTCGCGCGCCTCGAGAACGACGTGAAGGGCTGCACGCTCGGCGTGCGCGAAATCGATCCGCACGTCGAGGTGTTCGAGCGCTTCGGCGCGCACATCGAGCGCACGCCCGATTCGCTGATCGTCCGCACCGACGGCCCGCTGACGGCCAACGACCACTGGCTCGACTACGCGTCGGTGACGACCACCGAGAACTTCGCGCTGTGCGCGACGACCGCGAACGGCACGTCGACGCTGATGAACGCCGCGTCCGAGCCGCATGTGCAGGAGTTCTGCCAGTTCCTCGCGATGATCGGCGTCGCGATCGAGGGCATCGGCACGTCGCGGCTCTGCGTGACGGGCGGCCGCAAGCTCGGCGGCGGCGAGTTCCGCTTCGCCGAGGATTTCCACGAGATCGCGACGTTCCTCGCGCTCGGCGCGATCACGGGCGGCGACATCACGGTGCGCAACTCGTCGCCCGAACACTTCCCGCTGATCGACCGCACGTTCGCGAAGTTCGGCGTCAACATCACGCACCGCGACGGCTGGTCGCGTGCGGAACGCGACGGCCCGCTGCGCGTGCGCCGCCCGTTCACGCAGAACATTCTCACCAAGGTCGAAGCCGCGCCGTGGCCGTACCTGCCGGTCGACCTGCTGCCGATCTTCATCGCGCTCGGCGTGCGCGCGGAAGGCAGCGCGATGTTCTGGAACAAGGTCTACGACGGTGCGCTCGGCTGGTCGGGCGAACTCTCGAAGTTCGGCGCGCACGTGCTGCTGTCCGATCCGCATCGGCTGATCACGTTCGGCGGGTTGCAACTGACGCCGGCGCGCGTCGAGAGCCCGTACATCATCCGCGTCGCGATCGCGCTGCTGATGGTGGCCGCGAGCATCGAAGGCCGCTCGGAAATCATGAACGCGCTGCCGATCCGCCGCGCGCACCCGCACTTCGTCGAGAACCTGCGCTCGGTCGGCGCGAACGTCGAGTGGACGAGCAGCGAGTAACGAGCGCTGCACCGGAGGCGGTACGCGTGATACCGCGGCCGCCTTTTCCCCTTCCGTTTTCTTCCGGCTGCCTCGACAGGCAGCCCGGCAATCAGCATCACCTGCCCGTCGGCCGGTTCCGGCCGGCCGTGCTACCCGCCAGGCGTCACTCTGCGTCCCCGCAGTCGACGTCGCCCGCGCCCATGTGATCGAAGCCGTACAGCATCACCGCGGTCGTCCCGCGTGCGGGATGGCTCGGCCGCTGGCCGAGGCTGTCGTCGGTCGAGCTCGATGGATACTGGACGCTCGTGTCCATCCGGTTGCCCGACGCCTTCCGCAGCCCTGAACGCGGCGCACCTCGCCCCGACGTCATGCTGCAGCTCAGTGCGACGTCCCCAACGCCATCGTTTTCACGATGCTGCGGAACAGCGGCAAGGCTTTCGGCATGTCTTCCACATAGGTCGCGCACGTCAGGCTGATCCGGTAGCTCGGCGTATCGCCGAGCGCCATGTACAGCCTGACGCGCTCATGATCGGGCCCGATCTTCGGCGAATACACGGTTTCCTGCCCCTTCACGCCGCCGCCGAGCTCGATCGGCGACATGCGCTCGATCACGCCGAGGATCGAAATCGTCGACTCGATCGACGCCTTCAGGTTGGCGATCGCCTCCGGTGAATTCAGTTCGCGCTGCGATACGTCGGCCATCGCGGAGGATTGCGACTTCAGCGCCACCGCGCACAGGCTGTTCGATTTCCCCGCGTAGCGCGGCACCGGCTCGGGATTCGTCACGTCGACGACCAGCGGCATCGACGGCCGCGTATGCCGTTCCCCCAACTGCAGCGGCACCGGCACCGAGAACGACAGCCCCGTCATCGCATCGCTGAACCGCCGCCCGTTGCCGGCATCCGGCTGCGCCGGGCCGAGATCGAAGACGATCGGCACATTGAGCAGCATCGAATCCTGAGGCATGTCCGGCGAGAACGCCGGCACGTTCCCGCCCCGGAACGCGGCCACCGCCGCCTGATCCAGATCCGCATAGCCCGACGACTGCCCAATTTCCACCTGCGTCACCGAGCCGTCGCGGCCGATTCGTGCGCTCAGGCGCGCCTTGTACGTGCCGGACGACGGATGGCCCGACCCGGCCGGGATCTGCAGCCGCTGCAGGATGGCCTGCCTGACCGCCACGGTCCATGCATCCTGCGTGGCCGGCGCCCCCGCCCAAACCTGCGCCGCCGGCAACGACGCCAGCGCCACCAGCACGGCGCAGCGGGCGATACGGCGGGCGATTGGCAGGAGGAGATATCGGTTGTCGTCGACGGTCATGTTCCGGGCTCGGGGCACATACTCGGGGCACACATCCAGCGTCGAATCATACAAGCCCGGCCATGCGTTGCGACAGATCCGATTTGCGCGATAATCGCCCATTCGCGCGCGATTACCGCGCACCCAGGCGCCCCTCCGACGATGAAAAAGCCCGAACTCGACCGACGCGACTGGATTGCCGGCCTCGAAAAAGGCCTGGCGATCCTCGAGGCGTTCGACAGTCAGCACGCGCGCATGACGCCCACCCAGGCCGCCGCGCGTACCGGCCTCACGCGCACGGCCGCGCGGCGCTACCTGCTGACGCTCGAATCGCTCGGCTACGTGTACACCGACGGCAAGCTGTACGGCCTCACGCCGCGCGTGCTGCGGGTCGGCTGGTCGTACTTCGATTCGGCGCGGCTGCCGCGAACGGTCCAACCCTATCTGCAGCAATTGAGCGCATCGCTGAACGAATCGGCGTATGTGAGCGTGCTCGACGGCTGGGAACTCGTGTTCATCGCGCGCAACGGCGTGTCGCGCGTGATGACGACCGGCTTCGTGCTCGGCGCGCGCGTGCCGGCGCCGCTGACGTCGCCGGGTGTCGTGCTGCTCGCCCATCATCCCGATCGCGAAGCCGTGCGCGCGTGGCTCGACGACACCGAATTGCCGCCGTTCACGCCGCACACGATCACCAACAAGGCGCGCCTGCTCGAACAGGTCGACCAGGCACGCGACGCCGGTTTCGCGGCGATCGAACAGCAATTGCAGGTCGGCGTGCGCGGGATCGCGGTGCCGCTGAAGAACCGTCACGGCGAAGTGGTCGCCGCGCTGAGCACGAACATGCCGATCGGCGCGGAGACGACCGACGCGGCCGTGCGGCGCGTCCTGCCGCACCTGCAGGAAGCCGCGCTCGCGATGCTGAATGTGCTGTAGCGGCAGCACCCGCCCAGGCCGCGTCCGCGGCCGCCCGATCTCGCTACGCGACGGATGGCGCCCACCTGCCGGAATCGGCAGTCTGCCGGCCGCGCTTCTTCCGTCTCACCCGATCCGCCACCACCGCGGCAGCAGATCGCGCACTTCGCGCCGCCGGTAACGGTCGTCGATCAGATGCACGACGCCTTCGTCGTGCTCGGTGCGGATCACGCGCCCGGCCGCCTGCACGACCTTCTGCAAGCCCGGATACAGGTACATGTAGTCGTAGCCGTTGCCGAAACGCGCGTCCATCGCGCGCCGCATCTGCTCGTTGACGTCGTTGACCTGCGGCAGCCCGAGCGTCGCGATGAACGCGCCGATCAGCCGCTCGCCGACCAGGTCCACACCCTCCGAGAACGCCCCGCCCAGCACCGCGAAGCCGACGCCGCGCCCGCCCGCGTCGAAACGCGCGAGAAACGCGTCGCGCTCGCTTTCGGCCATGCCGGGCGCCTGCGCCCAGACGGGCACGTCCGGATGCCGCGTCTGCATCAGCGCGACCACGCGCCCCAGGTAGTCGAAGCTGCTCAGGAAGCCGAGGTAGTTGCCGGGCCGCGTCGCGTACTGCGCGGCGATCAGGTCCACGATCGGTTCGAGCGAACGGTCGCGGTCGCGCCAGCGCGTCGACACGTGGCTGGCGACGCGCACCGTCAGTTGCTCGGCGCGGAACGGCCCGTCGACATCGAGCCAGCCCGTGTCGCCGGGCAACCCGAGCGTGTCGCGATAGAAATGAAACGGGCTCAACGTGCCCGAGAACAGCACGGTCGCGCGCGCGGCTTCGTAGCGCGATGCGAGAAAGCCGGCCGGAATCACGTTGCGCACGCACAGCGTCGACTGCACGCGGCGCCGGCGGCCGGGCGCCGCAACGCCATCGAGCGCCGGCTGGCGCGGCATCGGCTCGCCATGCAGCGTCGCGTCGAAGATCGACGCGCTGTCGAACGCTTCGGCCAGCACGCCGAACTGGATCGCCTCGAAATGAAACCGCAGCAGCGCGTCGCCGTTCGCGCGCGGCGCGTCGGTCAGGTGTTCGCCGATCGCCGCGACGAGGTTCTGCACGGCCGACACGATCGGGCCCGGTATCTCCGGATACGCGGCATAGCGCTCGGCCTGCGCGCGATTGACCGTACCCCAGGCGCGGGCGAGCCGGTCGAAGGCCTTGCGCAGCGCGGCGGGCGCGGCCTCGCGCGCGGCCGCGAATGCGAACGGATCAAGCGATGCGCTGTACATCTTGCGCGCGCGATCGAGCAGGTTGTGCGCTTCGTCGACGAGCACGCCGACGCGCCACTGGTTCTGCTGCGCGAGCGTGTGCAGCATCGCGCTGCCGTCGTAGTAGTAGTTGTAGTCGCCGATCATCATGTCGGACCAGCGCGCGAGCTCTTGCGACAGGTAGTACGGGCAGACGTCATGCGCGAGCGCGGCCGTGCGCACCGTGTCCCGATCGAGCAGCCCGGTCTCGATCACCGCATCGCGCGCGGCCGGCAGCCGGTCGTAGAAACCTTTCGCGAGCGGACACGATTCGCCGTGGCACGCGCTGTCGGGATGCTCGCATGCCTTGTCGCGCGCAACGAGTTCGAGCACGCGCAGCGGCAGCGCGGGTGTGCCGGCGCCGAGCGTCGTCGCCGCTTCGAGCGCGAGCGCGCGGCCAGGCGTTTTCGCGGTCAGGAAGTACACGTGGTCGAGCTCGCCCTCGCCGCAGGCCTTCAGCAGCGGAAACACGGTGCCGAGCGTCTTGCCGATGCCGGTCGGCGCCTGCGCCATCAGGCAACGCTCGTCGCGTGCCGCGCGATAGACGGCCACCGCCAGCTCGCGCTGGCCGCTGCGGAACTGTCCGTGCGGAAACGCGAGCGCGCGCAGCGCCGCATCGCGCGCCGCACGATGGGCCGTCTCGCGCTCGGCCCAGCCGACGAAGCACGCGCACTGCTCGGCGAAGAACGTCGCGAGCTCGGCCGCTCCCAGCGTTTGCGTCAGCATCGTCTCGCGCTCGGACACGATGTCGAAATAGACGAGCGCGACGTCGATTTCCGTGAGGCCGCGTGCGTCGCACATCAAGTGCGCATAGACCTTCGCCTGCGCCCAGTGCAGCGCGCGATGGTTGGCCGGCATCGCATCGAGGCTGCCGCGATAGGTCTTGATCTCCTCGAGGCGGTTCGCCACCGGATCGTAGCCGTCCGCGCGGCCGCGCACGGTGAGCGTGCCCCACGTGCCCGTCAGCGCGATCTCGGTTTCGTAGCGTGCGCCGCGGCTCGACGTGACCGCGCCATGGCCGGCGATGCCTTCGAGCGCGGTCGGTGCGGGCGTGAAGCGCAGGTCGAGATCGCCGCGTCGCGCGGTGAACTCGCACATCGCCCGCACCGCGACGACGTAGCTCATGCGGACAGACCCGCCGCTTCGGCGTGCGCGACGCCTTCACCGGCCCACTCGACATCGATCACGCGCACCGGGATGCCGTGCGCGACGCAGTAGGCGAGCCAGCGCGTCTGGTTGTCCTGCAGGCGGTCGCCGGGGCCTTTCACCTCGATCAGCTCGTAGCGGCGCTCACCGGGCCAGAAGCGGACGAGATCGGGCAGCCCCGACCGGTTGCTGCGGATATCCGCGAGCAGGCGCGTGAACCACAGCCGCAAGTGCTCGGGCGGCAGGCACGCGAGCGCCTCATCGAGCAGTTCGTCGCTCAGCACGCCCCAGAACACGAACGGCGATTGCAGCCCCGCCTTCGTCGCGAAATGCCGGCGGATCGTGTCGCGATAGGCGCCCGAATCGAGTTGCGCGAAACACGCGGCGAACGCGTCTGCCCGGCGCGCGGCGAAATCGGGCGCGTGCAGGTCGGCCGGGCCGCGCTGGAACGGGTGGAAAAACGCACCGGGCACCGCCGCGAACACGGGCTCCCAGCACAGCAGCCCGAACAGCGAATTGATCAGTGTGTTTTCGACGTAATGAACCGGCGAAGCCGCTTGCGCGAGATGGTCGCGCACCGCGAATTCGACACTGACGAACGCGTCGGGGCGCGCCAGCACGAGCGTTTCGCGCGGTACGTCCGCGGCGGCGGCCGCACGTTCGACGCGCTGGCCGAGCCGGCGCTGCAGGCGCGGCAGCATGCGCTCGACACGCTGGCGTTCCTCGTCGCTCTCGAAGCCGCCGCGCGCATCGAGCGCCAGCGCGAGCGCCTGGTCGTCACGCCCGCAGCGTTCGAGCACGCGGATGCGCCGATGGCGGCTGCCGGGCCATGCGCTGCGCGCATACGCGTCGAGCGCGGCAGTCCAGTCGGCCCGGCGCTCGCAGGTCTGCCCGAGCGCGAACAGCAGCTTCGCGCGACGCGTCGCGAGCCACGGCTGCGCGCAGCCGACCGCGTCGATCGCGCGCATCAGGTCGTCGAACGGCAGATCGTCGGGCCATGCGTCGAGCGCATCGCGGCACATCTGCAGCGCGAGATACGCGTCGACGTCGCCGCGCTGCTGGAACGCACGGGACGACGGTGCGATCGGCACGCTTTCGTACTGGAACACGCCGAGATCGGCGAGCACGAACTCGCTCCAGTCCTGATGGAGGTTGCCGAAGAACATCAGGCGCAGCCGGTCGCACAGCGCGCCCACCGTCACGCGCAGCACGCGGTCGCCGGCCTGCGCGCACCACGCGTCGAGCGGTTGCGCGACGTCGTGCGCGGGTCGCAGCCGTTCGAGCCATTCGGGCTTGCGCTCGCCCGCATGCGGGGCGAGTGCCGGGAAGATACGCAGCAGATCGGCCTTGGTCGACAGCGCGAACAGTTCGTCGAGCGTCAGCGCGGGCGCCGGGTCGACCCAGCCGAGCTCGACGAGCGGCGCGGCCGCGTCGAGCGTGCAGCCGATTTCGTCGTACAGGAGCTTGCTGGCGCGGAAGTCGGCCCCGTTGCGCATCAGCATCCGCACGAGCAGCGCGCGCGACGCCTGCGGCAGTGTCGCGAACTGCCGGACGAACGCGTGCTCGTGCGCGTCGAACAGGTCGTCGTAACGCTCGCCGAGCCAGGCCAGCGCGCGTTCGAAATTGGTCAGGTAGTAAAACGCCGGAGGCGTCGGCGAAGCAGGCGTCACGGGATTGATCACTGTACATTTGTACAGGTCGGAATCATATCAAATGTGACGGCGGATGCCGCACCCCGTATCGTCCCGACCTGCTGCCCGGCCGCCGTCAGAACTGGTAATTCACCGACATGTCGAACACGCCGTTGGTCGACTGCTGCGTGATCGGGCTGCGCGCGGCGCGGCCGACGAGCTGCTCGATCGCGCCGTCGATCGTGACGAACCAGTGCTTGTTCACGAACCAGGCCATCGTCACGCCCGCGCCGAACGACTTGAGCCCGGCCCCCGACGAATAGGCCGGCAACCCGGAACGCGCGGCGGCGCCCTGGTTCACGCCGAACCAGCTGTTCATGTAGCGCGAATCGGCGAACGATACGGTCGGCCCCGCGAACCAGAAGAAATGCTCGTTGCTGCCCGGCAGCGGCATGTACGCGGAGAAATCGCCGACCCAGCCGTTCGAGCCGCCGAGGCTGCGCCGGATATCCGCGCGCAGCACGAGCGGAAATTCCTTCGAGATCACGTAATCGGCCGCCAGTTTCATCACCGGTGCCGCGTTGATGTTGTCGAGGCCGTTCAGGTGTTCGGTATCGTCGGCTGAACGACGCCCGAGGTCGTAACCGACGGACAGGCTCACGCGCCAGTTCGGCCCGCGCAGCACGTTCGCGCCGAGCCCCTCGCCCGTCGACAGGAAGAACAGGTCGCGATAGCGGATGTCGAGATTCGGGCCGCCCATCACGCGATAGCGATCGGAGCCCGCATAGCGCGGCTGCAGCGTCATCGCGGCACCCACGCTGATATCCCAGGTGGAGATGTTCGGGTCGTACAGTTTTTCGAGCGGCACACCCGCCGAGTATTGCCATTCGCCGAGCGGCGAAGGCGTCTGGGCCGACGCGTCGCGGGCATCGGCCGCGACGAGCGCCGCACAGGCCGACACACCGGAAACGAACCGGCGTGCGCCGGGCGACAGCAAAGGGCGAGCAGCAGTCATCAAGGCGGTCCCCGTCGGTTGCGCGAATCGAACCTGAAGGAAAGCGCATTGCGCCTCTTCGGCTGCAGCGGCTGGCAGCCTGCGGCGCGAACGTAGCGTGCGCTGAATTAACGGACATCCTACGCGACACGCGCGCAGACGCAAAGCGCCCGCTGCGCGCGGGCACTTTGCCGTAGGCCGGCACCGACCGGTGAAGCGTGGTGGAATCAGAAGCGCTCGACGTGATAGTCGCCGGCCAGCGCGGCCGGGCTGCGCGTCGACATCATCCGCGAGAAGCCATCGGCAAGCCGTCCGAGCGCGAGCTGCTTCTGGCTCGCATCCCAGTGCGTATAGGTGTCGTACGCGGCATCGTCGAACGACACGGTGACGGCGACCGGGTGGCCGCTGGCGCGAAAGCCGATCTGCAGCACGCCGCCCGGCAATTCCTCGATGTGATAGCGCAACGAGCGCGATTCGAAATAGCGGCCCAGCACCTGAGCGATCGCGCGCTTGTCTGGCGATTGCACGTGAATGTCCATGAGGGTCCTCCTTTTTTCAGGTTTCGCGCGGCCGGTTGGGGCACACCGCTGCCTCCCGGCATCCGCATCGGTGGCGGGTGCGGCGGCGGGTCGCCCTGCGGCAGCCCGTCGGGTACCGGCGGATCGACGGGATCGTCGTGCCCGGGCGGCGGCGGATTCGGGTCGACGTCGGGCGTCGTCGGCTCGGGGCGGTGCAGCGTGAATGGCGTCTTCATGTCTCTCCTGCGCGACGGCGCGCGCATCTCGATGGCGCTGCCACCGCGCGCAAATGGCGTGCCCGCTGCGGCGCCGCTTTTCTCCGGTTGCCCGCTCCGGTCGGGCGCGGCGGTGCGCTCAGTCGTCGTAGGCCGCCATCACCAGCCACATCGCGCGCCCCTCCGCGATCAGCCGCACCGCGAGCGCGAACCGGTCGGACGGCGTGCATTGCGCGACGAGCGCCCGCTGCGCGCGCTCGGGGCCGTCGTAGACGGTGTCGTTCAGTTCGCGTACCTCGTCCTTGCCGTCGAACATGCGCCGCTCGGGCCGATAGACCAGCGATTCGCGCTTCCACGTGTCGAAACGTCCGCGCACATGGGAGAAATCGCCGCCGCATACGTTCGCGTCGTAACGTATCCTTTCTTTGGATGCATTCATCACGATGTCCTCTCGTCCACGCCGACGGCGCGCGTGGCTGCGTCGCGCCCCGTACGGTTCCGCCGACGCGCAAGCGTCGTGCCGTCGGCCCGCGCAGGCATGGCGCTTGCGCCCGCATCCATGATCAAGGAGGTTCGACCATGACCGTTCACGCCCCCGGCCGCCACGACGCCGTGTCACCGGCTGCCGGACTGCTCTGGCTCGCCACGTCGCGCCCGCCGTCCAAAGACAAGACGGAGGAACGCATCGACGAGGGACTCGAGGAGACGTTTCCGGCCAGCGACCCGCCCGCCGTTGGCGGCGCGACCCGTATCGATCCTGCCAAGCCGTCCGGCGAGCACGAACGCCGCGCGCCGCACGTTCCTTCCCCGCCCCCCGATCACGGCTGACGGTGGCACCCGGCCCGCGCTGCGCGGCGGCGCAGCGGCGCGCCGGAGCAATCCGGAGTTGATCTGATGAAACGCCTTGAACGCAGATGGCATGAAATCAGCGGCGCCGCCGGCGTCGCTGCGCTGGCGGCGATCGAAAGCGCAGTGGTGCTCGCGATCGTCGCGATGACGGGCATCGGCCACTGACGTCCCGCCCCGCCCGTTCACGGCTGCCGCCGTGGAAGATGTACAAGCGGGCTGGCAAATTTCTCCGTCGCCTGGCCGTCGCGGCCCGGCGTGGGCGGCACGCGCGCGGCACTCCGTCTGCTTCCTCATCGTCTCGCTCACGAAGGAGACGTTCATGTATCGCGTCACCGAGATCATGTCGCGCGACGTGGTGTGCGTCGCGCCGACCGACACGATTCGCCATGCGGCCGAACTGATGCGGCGCTTCGATATCGGCGTGCTGCCCGTTTGCGACGGCACCGAACTCGTCGCGATCGTGACCGATCGCGACCTCGCCGTGCGCGGACTGTCGCACGGCCATGCGTCCGATACGCCCGTCAAGGCGGTCGCGTCCACGCCCGTGCAATGGTGTGTCGAGGACGACGGCGTCGGCGACGTCCAGCAGCGGATGGCCGACGTGCAGTTGCATCGATTGCCGGTGCTCGACCGCAACCGGCGGCTGGTCGGCATCGTGTCGCTCGGCGACATCGCGACACGCGCGGGCGGCCCCGAGCGCGACGAGCTGGCCAATACGCTCGAGGACGTGTCGCTGCCGCGCCGGCGCTGACCGGCGCCCGTTCATGCCGGGTGGCCCGCCCCGGGGTGCCGCTTCATGCCGCGTGGCCCGCCCCGGGGTGCCGCTTCGACCAGGAGGTGTTCGATGACAACGGACAGACCGTCGCGCGCCGACACGCGCATCGTCGGCGGCATCCGTCGCGCGGCCCGCGGCGGGCCGGGGCCTGACGTGATGGCCGCCCGCACGCTCGAGGGCGATCGCGTCCTGACGATGGACGGCGACGACATCGGCCAGGTCGCCGACATCATGCTCGACGTGCGCACCGGCCGGATCGCGTATGCGGTCGTGTCGTCGCGCGGCCTGCCGGGGAGCGGCGACAAGCTGCTCGCCGTGCCGTGGAACGTGCTCGTGCTCGACGTCGAGCGCAAATGCTTCGTGCTGCCGGTCGCCACCGAACGCGTGCGCGAAGCCCCCGGCTTCGACCGGAATCGCTGGCCGGCCATGGCCGATCCGGTCTGGGCCGAGGCACTGCATGCGTACTACGGCAGTTCGCCGTACTGGCTGATCGAGGAAGGCGAAACGGCGCTCGACGCACCGCCGTACGAGGCGTCGCCGGGTGGCCCTGAACGCGCTGAAGGCGGCAAGCGGTAACGCGTTCGCCGGTCAGTGCGCGGCCGCTACCGTCTGCTCAAGTTGCCGGGCCGAGGCCAGATGCGCGTTCAGCATCGGCAACGCGTTGGCGGCGAACGCGCGAAGCTGCGGATCGCGGCCGTTCCGCGCCTCGGCTTCGTAGAGGCGGATCGCCGCTTCATGCGCGCGCGGGCCCGCCAGCGCGACATAGGCCGAGTCGAATGCATGGCCCACTTTCGCGCGCAACGCCGTCACGGCCGGGTCGACGAGCATCCGCGACTGCACCGGCACGCCCTTGGCCGCGCCAAGCTGCCGCAATTCGCCGGCGATCCGTCCGTGATCGTCGACCATCCGGCGCGCAAAGGCCTTCACGTCCGGGTTGGACGAGCGATCGAGCGCGAGCTGGCTGGCCTGACGCTCCACCTGGCCGATCATGCCGGCCTTGTCGACGAACTCGACATCGATACCGGTCGGCCGCTGCGTCATGCCGGCCTCGTCGGCGGTCGTGCCGGGGCGGATGACGCCCGGCGCGACCTGCGCCGACGAAGCGGGTGACACCTGCGCATGCGAGAGCACGGCGGCCATTCCGGCGACGGTGGCGGCCAGCACGATCGCCGCCGGCCGGCGGGTTCGATTCGTTTTCATCCGGACCTCCGGGTGTCGCGACAGAGCGGGTCGGTGCTCGCTCATGCATCACATCACGTTACTTGCGGCGGATCTGCAGCCTGTCGCGCACGCCGCTCACGCCGTCGACATCGTGCGCAACGCGGATCGCGGTCGCGCGTTGCCGTTCGTCGGGTACGCTGCCGGTCAGTTCGGCCACGCGATGGCGAACCTGCACGTCGATGTCGCCGGATGTCAATCCACGTTCCGCGACGAGCGCCGCGCGGATCCGGGACGCGAGCGTCGCATCGCGGATCTGGCCGCCGACGGCAGATGCCTGCTTCTCGAGCCTTGCGCCGACGCCCTCCTCGGCCGATGCGTCGCAAGGTGTCGCGATCCATGCACACGACAGCATCAGGAAGATCGCGGCCGACACGACCGACGGCATGCGCGTCAGGCAAGCCCGCGTGCCGCTCGCACCGTCGTGCCGCGTGCTTTCCGTTGCGTCCATCGTGCCTCCTTGCCTCCTGCCTCGTGGCTGACCGGGCGAGCGTCCGCGCCGGCGGCTACCGGCCGCGTGGGTGCCGACCGTGCTCGGCGGCGGGTGTGACATCGGCAATCACGCTCGCCAGCGTCGGCATGTCCACCGGCTTGCACAGATACGCGTCGAAGCCGGCGGCCATCACGCGATGCCGGTCGGCGTTGCCGGCGTGCGCGGTGACCGCGATGACGGGCAGATGCCCGCTGCCGCCCGGCAAATGGCGGATGCGGTCGAGCAGCCAGAAGCCGTCGCCGTCCGGCATCGCGAGATCCGACAGCACGACGTTCGGCGCTTGCCGTTCCACCACGTCGAGCGCGTCGTGCCCCGATTGCGCGGTCGACACCTGTGCGCCCATCGTTTCGAGTGCCGCGGCAAGGCTCGCGCGCGATGTCGCATCGTCGTCGACGACGAGCACGCGCTGGCCGTCGAGCGCCACCGTGTCCGGCGTGCCCCCCGCGTGCAGCAGGTTCTCGGCCGGATCGTCGGCGTCCCAGCCCGCCGGCAGCGTGACCGTGACGGTCGTCCCGCGTCCGGTGCCGGCGCTCGTCGCGACGACCTCGCCGCCATGCAGTTGCGCGATGTTGCGCACGATCGACAGGCCGAGCCCGAGGCCGCGCTTCGGCGACGCGAATGCGCGTTCGGGCCGGCTGAACGTCTCGAACAGATGCGGCAGGTATTCCGGCGCAATCCCCTGCCCGGTATCGGCGACCGACAGCCGCACGCGCTCGCCGGCACGGGTCAGCGACACGACGATGCGGCCGCCCGGCGGCGTGAACTTGATCGCGTTCGACAACAGGTTCGACAGGACCTGACGCACGCGCTCGCGGTCCGCCGGAATCACGCAGGTCGGCATCTCGTATTCGGTCGACAGTTCGAGCCCACTCGCCTGTGCCGTCGCGTCGAGTTCACGCGTGGCATCGCGCACGATCCGCACGAGATCGACCGGCACGCGCTCGAGGCGCAAGCGGCCCGTCGCGAGCGCCGACGCGTCGAGCAGGTCGGCCACCATGTGCGACAGCGACCGCGCGCTGCGATCGATCGCATCGACCGCCTGTTGCGCGAGCCCCTGGCCATCGACGTTGCGCAGTACCTCGACCCAGCCGTAGATCACGTTCAGCGGCGTGCGCAGTTCGTGCGACACCGTCGCCAGCAGCTCGTCCTTCAGCCGGTTCGACGTGTCCGCCTGGGCACGAGCGTCGCGCGCGCCGCGCAGCGAGCGCATGTTGCGCCGCTCGCCGCGACGGCGTTCGCGCGCTTCGCGCAATGTCATCGACAGGCCTGTGCAGTGGCCCTGCGCATCGACGATCGGCGACGCGGCGAAGGTCGCACGAAAACGGCTGCCATCGCACCGTACGCACAGCACGTCGAGCGGCCCGACCAGTGCATGCAGGTTCGCGAACGACGCGGGCACCGGATGCCGCCGCAACCAGCGCGGCGCGATCATCGCGGTGATATCGCGCCCGGTGGCCTGCGCCGCGTCGATGCCGAAGATCCGTCGCGCAGCCGGATTCCAGCTCGTGATCCGGCGTGCGGCATCGACCCCGACGATCGCGTCGGGCGACGCATCGACCACGCGGCGCAGCAGGCCGTCGTCATGGACGGGAACGGGGACGCGGGCAGCAGGCGCCGGCTCGCGCGCAGCGGCGTCGCCGTCGTCATCGGGTTCGCGCAGACGATCGTTCGCGAGCAACGGCTTCACGGCCATCACGAGCACGCATTCGACGAAGCTGATCGCGATGAATGCGCCGGCCTGCGCGAGCAGCGTGGCCAGCGGCGCATCGCGCCACCACAACACGCCGATCACGGCCACGCTCGCGGCCGCCGCGGCCAGGCCGCCGCCGAACGACGTCAGCCATGCGGCAGCCGCCACGCCGACATAGAAAGGCAGCGGCGCAAATGGCGCATGCTCGCCGACGACGCGAACCGCCCACGCCTGCAGCGCGGACGCCAGCCCGACGGCCAGCACCACCCATGCACCCTGCCGTAACAGCTCACGGGTCAGGGATCTCATTGCATCCTTGCGTCGCGCCGGCTCCCGTCGCACGGTGTCATGCCGCTGGTCGAGCAGCAGGCCTGCCGTCGAGCGTGCCGGGCGAGCGGGATGACATCCGCAAGTGGCATGCCCGATTCCGGCGTGGATGGCCGACGGTACGCCGTGCCGGTTGCCTGGTTGCCTGGCTGCCTGGCGGCCCCAAGGGCCGGGGGCGGTGGCCGGTCGAGCACCGGCCGCTGTCACGGGCCGCATCGGCGCATCATGGTCGCGACCGGCTTTTTTATCGAAATGCTGTAAAAAAGCACCGATACGACCCTGGATGGCCCTGAAGTGCCGCGATTCGTGTCAGGAATCGATGGTCTGTTTCTTCCGCCCTCGCCGCGCACATTGGAAATTTCTATTCCGCGGCACCTTTGCGGTCGTTTCGCTGTCGATGATAAATATTGCAATCAACGGAACGCGTGGTGCCGATTTTCAAAACGGCCCGCCAACCCCGATGGGAGAAACCGCCAACCGTTCGAAGCAGCGCGCAGACGGCCGCCGGCTGTCAGGCCGGTCGTCCGCGATGCGCACGCTGCTCGGCCGCATCGAAAAAATCGCGCCGACCCGCGCGAGCGTGATGATTGCCGGCGAAAGCGGGGTCGGCAAGGATATCGTCGCGCGCCGGCTGCACGATCTCAGTGCCCGTCGGGATGGCCCGTTCGTCCCCGTGAACTGCGGCGCGATTTCGCCCGATATCGCGGAATCGCAGTTGTTCGGGCACGAGAAAGGCAGTTTCACCGGTGCGATTGCGCAGCGGGAAGGTTTCTTCGAAGCCGCGCGCGGCGGCACGCTGCTGCTCGACGAGATCGCGGAAATGCCCGCGCCGCTGCAAGTGAAGCTGCTGCGGGCGATCGAATCGAATGCGATCGTCCGGGTGGGCGGCACCGACGCGATTCCGCTCGACGTGCGCATCGTGTCGGCCACGCGCCACAACCCGGCCGAAGCCGTGCGCGACGGCCGGCTGCGGGAGGACCTGTTCTACCGCCTCGCCGCGTTTGCGCTGTACGTGCCGCCGCTGCGCCAGCGCGACGGCGACATCGAGACGATCGCGCTGGAATTCGTCGACGCGCTCAACACGCGGCATCACTCGCACAAGCGGCTGACCGAAGCAGCGATCGCCGCGTTGCGCGCGTATTCGTGGCCCGGCAACGTACGCGAGCTGCACAACACGATCGAGCGCGCGTACATCCTGGCGGACGAGGGCATCGACGTCACGCTGCCGAAGCCGGCGATGCCACCCGAGCGCCTGTCGGAGAACACGATGGCGCTGCCGCTCGGCGCGACCTTGCACCATGCGCAGCAGCGCTTCATCGCGGCGACGCTGCGCCACTTCGACGGCAACAAGCCGCGCGCCGCGAAAGCGCTCGGGATCAGCCTGAAAACGCTCTACAACCGGCTCGCGCTGATGCGCGACGGCGGCCGCTCCTGAGCGGTGCGGCCGCGCTTCCCGCGCGCCGCGTTACGCGACCTTGAAGCGCCCGACCGTCGTCGCCAGCGCGTTCGCCTGCGACTGCAGCGCGGTCGCGGCGGCGGTCGACTGTTCGACGAGCGCCGCGTTCTGCTGCACCATTTCGTCGAGCTGCGTGACCGCGCGATTCACTTCCTGGATGCCGCGCGTCTGCTCGTTCGCCGCGTGCGTGATCTCAGAGATGATCGTCGTCACGTTCGACACGTTGGAGACGATCTCGCGCATCGTGTCGCCGGCCTGACGCACCTGCCCGGACCCGGCCGACACGCTCGCGACCGTCGATTCGACCAGCACCTTCACTTCGCGCGCGGCCTGCGCGCTGCGTTGCGCGAGGCTGCGCACTTCCTGCGCGACCACCGCGAAGCCGCGGCCCTGCTCGCCCGCGCGCGCCGCTTCGACGGCCGCGTTCAGTGCAAGGATGTTGGTCTGGAACGCAATCCCGTCGATCACGCCGATGATGTCGCCGATCCGGCCCGATGCTTCCTCGATCTTCTCCATCGTCGCGACGACGTCCGACACGACCACGCCACCATGCGACGCGATCCGCGACGCGGCCGCCGCGCGTTCGTCGGCCTGGCCGGCGGCCGCCGCCGACTGGCCGACGGTCGCGGTGATCTCTTCCATCGATGCCGCCGTTTCCTCGAGGCTCGCCGCCGCCGATTCGGTGCGCGACGACAGGTCCTGGTTGCCCGCCGCGATCTCGTTCGCAGCCGTGCGCACCGACTCGCTCGCATCGCGGATCTGACGCATCACGTCGTTCAGCTTGTCGACGAAGCTGTTGAACGAGCGTGCGATGTCGGCCACTTCGTCACGGCCGTCGGCCGGCAGGCGCTGCGTCAGGTCGCCGGCGCCCGAGCCGATCGCGGCCATCGCCTGGCGCACTTGCGACAGGCGGCGGAACGCGGTCGCGGTGATCGCGCCGATGATCACCGACGCGACGGCGACGATCACGAGCAGCGTGATCAGCGACGCGGTCAGCAGCGAGCGCATGCCGGCCGTCGCTTCGCTCTTGTCGAGCAGCACCAGCGCGTACCAGTCCGTGCCCGGCACGGGGCGCGCGCGCACCAGCTTCGCGTCGCCGCCGACGCTCACCTCGACGGGCGCGGTCGCGGCCGCGATCGTCGCGCCGTTCGTTGCGCCGAGTTCGGCCGACACGTCGGCGACCGGCTTCAGCGTGAGCTTCGCGTCCGGGTGCGCGACCACGTGGCCGTTGCTGTCGATCAACATCCCGAAGCTCGCGGGCGTCGGGTGGATCGACTTCACGTTCGCGATCACGGTGTCCATCGAGACGTCCGCGGCGACGACGCCTTTCAGCGCGCCGTCGCGCAGGATCGGCACCGCGAACGTGACGACGAGGTTGCCCGTGCCGGCGTCGACGTAAGGCGGCGTGACGACCGGCTTGCCGGCCTGCGCGGCCTGCTTGTACCACGGGCGGCCGGTCGGATCGTAGTCGGGCGGGATGCCGGTCGGGTCGGAGAAGTGGAACGCCTTGTCGGCATAGCCCGCGTAGACGTTCGTGAAGCCACCGGCCGTGGCCATCTGCTTGAACACCGGCAGCGGATCGGGGGTCAGCGCGGCATCCTGCAACGACGCAATCATCCGGCTCCGGGTGGCGACCCAGTCGGCGATCCCGACCACGTGGCCGCTTGCGACGGAGGTCAGGTTGCGATCGATCGCGTCGTCGTTGTACGAACGCGCGATGAAATAGTTGATGAGCGTGGTGGCGACGAGCGCGAATACGACGATGGAGACGCACGCGGCGAGGATGCGGGCGCGGATGGACGAGAACATGGCAACGACTCGGTAAGGGAGCGCGAACGCCCGGTGGACGAATTCACCGGGTAAACGGCAATCGCGCCGCTTACTTGAGGCCGCCGTGACAATTCAGTGAAACGTATGACGAAACGCAACGTCGGTTTTCAGGGGGCGCCGGGATCGCCGCACCCGGCCGGCGCCGCGCGCACACGCCGTCGCCGGATGCGACGACGGTGCCGGCGATCTTGCGCACGGCAATCGAAAGGGAATGGGAACAGGCCGGTTCGCTGTCGACGGATGCCTGCATGTCGATCAGGATCCGGCCCTGGCCCGGCGACGGAGCGCGTCACGTCCGCGGCATCAGCCGCGGCGTGTGCCCGTCACAGGCGGTGGCTCGGACGCGGATCGGATTCCGCGGGCGCCCCATCGGAGCGCGTGTCGTGGTCGAAATCGTCCTGCTGGCGCATCCGTTCGCGCAGGTGCCGGATCGCGAACACGTGGATGTAGTCGTGCACCCGCGCGTCGGACGACAAGACGCGCACTTCGTCGTCGAGCATCGCACGCAACTGATCCGAACCGATCGCGCGCTGTTTGGCGGCTTCCTTGAGTGAATCGAGCAAATTGTCCTTGGACATCGACGGACTCCTGACGGTCGAGGAACGAAAAGAAGTAGATACCGGAAGCTTAAAGACTGAACGGCCGCGCGGCGTGCGATGCGCCGGCGCGTGTTTGCGCGCGATCAACGGCACGTTGCGTGCCGCCGCGCCGATTCGTCCCCGAACCGACCGCGCAAGATCCGCGGCGCGAACTGCCCGCGAACGAGACTGGAAGCCCTGCCACGCCACCCCGAGGCGCGGCACCGGTGGCGGGCAAACGATGGAGGCCGCTCGACGCCGATGCAGTGGCGAAGTTAGACCGGCCGAAATCATGCGTCAAGCGACCGCCACCACGCCCGGCCCATTCGTCGGAACGAACGCGCCGGATCGTCGCCGGGACGGCCGATCGGTCGCACTGCGTGTCAGCGGATTCCGATACGCCCCGCGCAATCCCTGACAGCGACTTCAGCGCGCGCTGCTTGGCAGCGCACGGGCGCCACACGATACTGATGACATGGACGAAACGTTCATACGGGCAATCGCTCAGCCGGCCATCGAGCCGGCATGCGGGGCCTGGCGCAGGAGACCAACCATGGGACATCGCAACTTACCGGGCCGGGACGGCCAGCGGCACGCGTCGGGCAACGCGCGCGCCCTGCCCGCCCGTGCCGTGTCGGCCGGCAACCGTCCGTCCGACAATATCGACACCTTGCTTGCGCTCGCACGCGAAGCCGGGTTGCTCGTCACGCTCGACGGGCAGATCGGCCGCGAGAAGTACCAGAGCGTCGCGGGCTCGGTCCTCGCGTTGCAACGGTTCGCCGCGGCACTCTGCGCGCGGGCCGCCTCCGACGCGGCGGCCGTTGCGGAGCCGCGCCGCAAGGCGCGCCCCGGCTGGCCGCATGCAAACCGCCTGCGCAACCGCACGTGCAGCGCGTGCGCGCCGCTGCATGTCGCGCGCCAGCGGCCGCGGGTGCGCCGCGGCGCGGGCCGCCGGCACGACCTGCGGTCGATGCTTCGCACGCCCTGAGCGCGCAGGCAGCCGGCACGGCACGGGGCCGTGCACCGGCTGCGCACCGCGCCAACTCGGCGGCGCCTGCCGTACGCCGTGCCTGTATGGCGGCGGCGCGCCTGCCGCGATCATCACCGATCCGCATTGGCGCGACCGCGCGTCATCACGCATCGTGATGCGCCGTTCCACACGGCCGCGATGACAACGATTCCTGCGGGGAAAGCAATCCAGACGGGGCCAACGACAACACGAACGCGGAAAGCGGACGGGGTGACTTGCACCCCGCCCGTCCTCCAAGGCAGCCGTCGGCTGCCTACCCTCGTGCCAGAGAGTTCTCGGTCGGATGACGCGCCGTGCCATGCACGTCGCGGCTCCGGAAAATGATGTGACGACGGCGAATGCGCCACCGATCGCACGAAGTGACGCTCGCGTGGCTGCGTCGCTGTGCGGTACATCCACGACAGACCGGCCACGTGGCCGGATGTTCCGCCAAGGTCTCACGCGATACGCATGCCGTTTCTGATTAAGATCAACCCAAGCCCGCTTCGTTCGTGACACCGCGCGATTTACTCGGCACCGCGCACGAGCAACACGGGCACCTGGGCGAGATGCGCCACGCGGCGTGCGACGCTGCCGATCAGCCAGGCAGCGATGCCGCGCCGGCCGTGCGTGCCGACCACCAGCAGCTCGGCACGCCAGTGCACGGCGTCGCGCATCAACGCATGGGCCACGTCGTCGCTGGTCGGCCGGGTTTCGACGACACCGCGCTTGGTCGGGTTCCCGGTCGCATGGAACAGCGGGCCGATTTTCGCGAGCGCGTCCTCGCCCTCCGCGCGATAGGCATCCTCGAGCGCGCGCACCGGCACGATATCCGTCAGACGAACCGCGCGGTCGATCACGTAGGCCGCGTACAGCAACGTCGTCGGCGCCGCGAAGCCGAGCCCGACGCGCACCGCGTGCAGCGCCGGCTCGCTGCCGTCGACCGCGAACATCAGCCGCTGCAGGCCGCCGTCCGCCGGGCGCGCATAGGCGGCCGGCACGATCAGCAGCGCGCAGCGCGCGCGCGTCGTCAGCGTGTCGGACATCGCACCTTCGACCAGCCGCAGCAGCCCGTGATGCGGATTCGCGCCGACCACCAGCACGTCCGCGCGCCACGCCGACGTATCGCTCACCAGCGCATCGGCCACCGTGCCGCCCGTCACCGATGTGTCGATGATGGCCTGCTCGACCTCGATGCCGCTGTCGGCGAACAATGCGGCGATCCGTTCGCCGGTGGCTTGCGCTTCGCGCATCATGTCCTCGCGCGCGGACGTGAGCAGCGCGTCGATGCGCGGGATGTCGGGCAAGACGAGGCGCGGGTTGTCGATGGCGCAGACGATGCGCAATCGCATGCCGGGACGCAGCAGCGTGCGCGCATAGCGCGCGGCGGACAGCGATTCGGGCGTCGGATCGACGGCCAGCGCGATTCGCGCAGGCGTCGGGATGGGCTGGGCAGGCTGCATGGCGAAGGTCTCCGTGCGTGCGCGTCGTCGCGGAACGACGACGGGAGCTTCGCGCGGAAGCGGCGCGCGGCGGCCGGACAGCCGCCGCGGTCGCGGGGATCGGCAGGATGCCACGCGAAGCGCGGGCAATCGATGCGTTCAGCATAGAACGTCCGGCCCGCGTGCGCATGATCGCGATCAAGAGTCGCGCGGTGCTTGCGCCAGCCCCTTGCTCCTTACGACTTCGTCGGCACCGATGCCGCCGGACGGTTCGCGTAGAACAGCGCATACGTGATGCCGAGCAGCACGATCCATACCGGCCCGATCACGAGCGCGACGCGCGTGTCGGGCGTGAACGCCATCAGCACGACGACCAGCACGAGAAAGCCGAGCGCGACGAACGAACCGAGCGGATAGAACGGCACGCGGATCGGCAGGCGCGCGATCTTGTCGGCCGACAGCGTGCGGCGAAAGCGCATCTGCGCGATCAGGATCACGCACCACGTCCAGATCGCGCCGAACGTCGACACCGACGTGAGCCACGTGAACACATGCTGCGGCGCGAGATAGTTGAGCAGCACGCCGATCAGCAGCAGCGCGACCGACACGATCACGCCATACACCGGCACGCCGTTGCGGTTGACCTTGCCGAGCTTGCTCGGTGCCTGGCCCTGCTGCGCGAGGTTGTAGAGCATCCGCGCGGTGCTGAACAGGCCGCTGTTGCACGACGACAGCGCTGCGGTTAGCACGACGAAGTTGATGATGCCGGCAGCAGCCGGGATGCCGAGTCGCGAGAACGTCATCACGAACGGGCTGCCCTGCGTGCCGATCTGGTCCCACGGATACAGCGACATGATCACGAACAGCGCGCCGATGTAGAAAATCAGCACGCGCCAGAACACCGAGTTCACGGCCTTCGTCAGCGACTTCTCCGGGTTGCGCGCCTCGCCGGCGGTGAGGCCGAGCATCTCGACGCCGAGATACGCGAACATCACGATCGGCAACGCGGCGATCACGCCGTTGATGCCGTTCGGCATGAAGCCGCCATGCGCCCACAGGTTCGAGAGGCCGATCGCGACACCGCCGTTGCCGATACCGAACGCGATCATCAACCCGCCGCCGATGATCATCAGCACGATCGTGACGATCTTGATCAGCGCGAACCAGAACTCGAATTCACCGTAGAGCTTGACCGCGATGAAGTTCACCGAGCCCATCGCCATGAGCGCCGCGAGCGCCCAGATCCAGTTCGGTACGCCGGGGAACCACATGTGCATGTAGACGCCGACCGCCGTGATTTCCGCCATGCAGGTGACGATCCACACGAACCAGTAGGTCCAGCCGGTCAGGTAGCCGGCGAGCGGGCCGAGGTAATCGCGTGCGTAGCGGCTGAACGCGCCGGCGACCGGATTGGCGATCGCCATCTCGCCGAGTGCGCGCATGATCAGGAAAATCGCGATGCCGCCCAGCAGGTAGGTCAGCAGGATGGCCGGGCCGGCGACGCGGATCGCGGTGGCCGAGCCGAGGAACAGGCCGACGCCGATCGTCGCGCCGAGCGCCATCAGGTTGATGTGCCGCTCTTCCAGCCCACGGTGCAACTGGTCTTCTGGTTGTTTCAAGTCCGTCTCCTGGCAGCCGCGAACGGGCCGCCATCATTGTCGATGTCAATGCGCGACCGTTCATGCCGATACCGGCATGCCGAAAACGAAATAATCTCCGCCGTCGTTTTCCAGATGAGAAACGACACGGATACTGCGTCAATCCGAATGGAATCGCCGCGGATTATCCGTATTTTCCGGAACAATCCGGAAAACGGATCGGGCCTTTCACGGAATACGCCCGCGCGGCCCGTGTGACGCGGCTGTGCGCGTGACGGACGGCGACGGGATCAATCGCTTTCGGCGCGAACGAACACGCGTCGAATGTGCGCGATCATGCGCACGCAATATGCAGGCGGGATTATATGGAGGATCAGCGGTTTCACGCCAGTCGATTTTGGAAAAATCGCAGCGGGTGAAAACGGCGGCGGAATTCGAATGCGCCGAATGCGCGCGTATGCCGCGCGCGGATTTATTTGGACAGCGTCGCGCGCACCGTATATTCGCCTTCGAGCGCACCGTGTTCCTGACGCACGAAATACCGCGACGCATCGAGATCGGCCGGCAGCGGCTCGACCGGGAAGCCGTGCTTTTCCCACGCATCGAGGCCGCCTTTCAGCGCGCGGATGTTGTGGATCATCTTCTTGCGCTGCATCTTCGCGATCAGGCGCTTCGCGGTGGCCTCGTTCGGGCACACGCAATAGACGACGATCGGCCGTTTCAGCATTTCCGGGTCGAGCAGGTCCGGCGAATCGAGATCGACCGGCACCGCGCCGGCGATCCGGTACGGTTCGCGCTCGCGAATCGCTTTCGGCCGCGCATCGAAGATCAACGGCGGCTCGTCCGACGTCATCATCTCGACGAGTTGCGGCGGCGAGATGCGAACCTGCGCGAGATAGCGGCGGAACTGCACGCGCCGCACCCAGCGGTACAGCAGGAACGTGATGAAGATCGCGAGGAACGCATCGAGGATCGTGCCGCCGCTCGCGCGCACCCACAGCACGAACTGGACGATCTGGTCGTGAATGGCCGCGCCGCCGATCAGCCAGAATGCGGCCCACAGTGACGCGCCGGCCAGATCCCAGAACAGGAACACGCCGACGCCGATCGCGGTCGTGCCGAGCAGCGGCGCCGACACGAGGCCGAGGCCCGGCAGGAATTTGGACAGCACGAGCAGCGGCGCGCCGTATCTTTCGAATACGTTACGCGCGAAACGCAGCGTCGTGTCGAGCGACAGCGAGAAGCGCACGAGGCCGTTCAGCAGGCGCCGGCCACGCGTGCGGCCCATGAAGAACCACAGCGAATCGGCCAGCATCGTCGCGCCGATCGCCGCCGCGAACATGCTGACCCAGGACGCCTGCCCCATTGCCGCCATCGTGCCGCCGAGAATCAGCATCGGCACGGCCGGCACCGGCACACCGAGCTGCGTGATCAACACGCTCGCGAACACGGCCCACGGGCCGAGCGACGATGGAATAGCGATGGGAAAGTGCCACACGGCGGCGCTCCTGGAAGACATGCGGCCGCGCGACGGGGGCCGTCGGTACGGCTGGGCACCGGCCGCCGCGGCACGTCCGCAACCGACCTGATGCATCACGGCATTCTAAACGGGTTTGGCCGCGATCGCGCTGAACACGCGCCATCGGCACGGGCTTCGCGCCATTAGGCTGCACCACCGTGACGGTCACATGTCCGTGCGCTGAGCAAGCTGCACGACGTATTCCGCGTAGTCGGGAAACGCGGCGGCCAGCGCGGCCGCGTCGGCCAGTTCGAATTCCGCGAACTCGAAGCCCGGCGCCACCGTGCAGCCGACGAGCGCAACGTGCTCCGGCGCTGCGCAGCGCGCGCCGAACCAGCTCCCGGCCCGCACGACCGCCTGGAACACGGTGCCCGGATGCGTGAGCGGATTGCCGAGCCGGTGGATCGTCAACCCGTCGCGCTCGTCGAGCACCCACACCTCGATCGGGTCGCCCGCGTAGAAATGCCAGACCTCGTCGGAACGGATCCGGTGCCACGACGAATACGCGCCGTCGCACAGCAGGTAGTAGATCGCCGTCGACGCGGCGCGTGGCGCACCGTCGGCCGGACGCACGACCGAATCGGTCGCACGATAGGTTTCGCGGAAATAGCCGCCTTCGGGATGCGGCTGCAGGTCGAACTGGCGAATCAGGTCGGTAGCGGAAATCGGCATGGCGGATGACGTCGGTAAGGTAAGGAACCCGGAACCGGTGCGCGGCCTCGCTTCGCTCGTCACGACCGCGACCGTATTCCGCCGGATGCCGCTGCGTCGATCGCCGCTGCCATGCGCGCGGCGAACAAGCGGACACCGGTCGATGCTGCCAGAACTGCGTGTCGGGATGCAACCGCGGGCGCGGGATTGCGCCCGGGAACGTGCATCGGGCGCGCCGCCCTCGCCCGGCCGATGCGACAGAAACGACAGCCGCGCTCACACGCCGTGCGTCGACCGGCGCGTCGTGCGTTTCCGTTTCAACAGGCCGTCATCCGGCGCAGGCGCGCGACCGTTGCCGGCCGCGACCGCTCATGCGCCAGCGCCGTGCCGCGTGCGTCACGCAGCCGCCGACGCGCCGGGCTCGCTGTGCCGCACCAGCAGCACGGGCCGGTCGGCCGCGCGCAGCAGCGATTCGGCGACACTGCCGAGCAGCAACCGGCGCAGGCCGTGCCGCCCGCTCGTGCCCATCACGATCAGGTCGGCGTCGGCTTCGGCCGCCGTGCGCATCAGCACCGTGGCGACATCCTCGCCGTATGCGTCGAGCGCGCGCACGGTGCCTGGCACATGCTCCTGCGCGAGCACCGCTTTCGCATCGTCGAGCACCGGCGTCGCGGCATCGGTCGCGGCCGCATCGCCGGCGCGCGCGGCCGCGAAGCCCGCATCGACGTCGACGAGCTGCGGCCGATGCTCGACGACATACGCGCAGGTGACTTCACCGCCGGACGCCGCCGCGATCCGGATCGCCTCGTTCAGCGCGAGACGCGCACTCGGGCTGCCATCGAGCCCGACGAAAATCCGCTTGTACATGGTCCGTCCCTCCGACCGGGCACGCGTCGCGCATTGCGCGACGACGGCCCGTTATCGCCACCCGGCCCGGTGCCGGCTGGCCTGCCGAACAGTCTGCCCCACGTGCCGACGCGCCCGTTGATGCGCGTCAAACGCGGCCGGCGCGCCCGCTGCTTCACGCCAGTTGCCGCAATTTCTAGTGACCCCATTACAAAAAACGTGTAAATCGCGCACAATTTCATCTTGAAAATAGACGTTGCGTGCAGCCGGTGCGAGTTTTGACCGGTTTTGCTGCGCTGCCCCCGTGCTAAGGGCCTGTTTACGCCTATAACGGACTTGCGAACGTGCCTTGCCGGCCGTAGTGCAAGGAGTGAGGAGCGCCGTTTGGCCGCGCCAAACAAGCGACGATCGACGCCGCAATACGGCCGGCAAGGCACGTTCCCCTGTCTTGGAAAATTCATTCGCGGGGCTGGCCCCCAGAAGGGCCGATCGCGGCGTCATACTCCTCGCGAATACGTCGAGTATTCGCTTCGTCGCATTCCTTGCGCTCGGCCCTTCTGGGGGCCAGCGCAAGTCCGTTATAAGCGCAAACAGGCCCTTAGGCGGCCCCCGACAACAGAATGGCCATCGAATGACCGCAAGTGGAACCCCGACGCGTGACGCCCGAGGGCCCACGCGCCTCCAGATCATGTTACGCCAGCCGCTCGCGGCCGGCGTCGTTACGCTGTGCGCCGGCGCGGCGCTGTCGCTCGGCGTCGCGCTGCTCGTGCGCGACCAGTGGCAAGGCGCCGTCCATACGCGTTTCGAACGCCGCACGTCGCACGTGACCGCGATGCTCCGCCACGAGCTGCAATCCGGCGTGGCCGTGCTCGAAGGCGCGCGCGGCGCGTTCAGCCTCGTCCCGGGCATGACGCCCGAGCAATGGCGTCGGTATGCGGACACGCTCGATCTCGACAGCGCCCGCTCGCCGGTCCGCCAGATCGGCTATGCACCGCTGGCGCCCGCGACGCGCACCGCCCTCGCCGGCGCGAAGCCGATGCCGGCCGGCACGCTCGCGACCGCCGCGCTCAGCGCACCGGCGTCGAATTCGCCCGTCGTGCGCTTCGGCGCGTCCGACGCGGCACCGCTCGCGCGCGCGCTGCAGACCGGCGACATCGCACTCGGCGTCCACCCGGCCGACGACGACACGTCCCGCGACGCCCGCACTTTCACGCTGTTCCTGCCGGCCGTCGCGTCGCCGCATGCGGCCGGCACACCGCCCGGTACGCGCGAAGCCGGCGCCGACGGGGTGCTGTTCGCGGCGTTGAGCCCGCGGCGCCTGATCGAGCGCGCACTCGACGCGGAGCGCGGGATCGACGTGTGGATTACCGCCGGCGGCGATCGGCGCGCGATCGTCAGCGTCGAAACGACGACCGACGAGGCGTCGGCATCGCCCGACCTGATGCGGCGCACCGACGAGCTGAATTTTGGCGGCACCGTGCTGACGCTCACCTATTCCGCGGACGGTCGTCCGAGCGCAACGGGCGCGCAACGCGCGGCCGGCACCGTGCTCACCGCGGGGCTGATCGCGTCGATCGCGTTCGCCGTGCTCATCCATGCGCTGCTGCGCGGCCGCGCCGGCACCGCCGATTCCGGCGCGAGCAGCCGCGGCATCCTCAACGAAGCGCGGATGATGGGCATCATCCGTTCGTCGATGGAAGCGATCATCACGATCGACGAAAAGCAGACGGTCGTGATCTTCAATCCGATGGCCGAGCAGGTGTTCGGCGTGTCCGCGATGGAGGCGATCGGTGCGCCGCTGTCGCGCTTCATCCCCGAGCGGTTCCGCGCCGCGCACGCGAAGCACGTCGACCAGTTCGGCGTGACGGGCGTATCCGAGCGGCAGATGGGTCGCCAGCGGGTGCTGTTCGGGCTGCGCGCCAATGGCGAGGAATTCCCGATCGAGGCGTCGATCTCGCAGATCCGCGATGCGTCGGGCAAGCTCTACACCGTGATGCTGCGCGACATCACCGAGCGGCAGCGTGCCGAGAACGCGCTGAAGCAGTCGCGCGAGGAATTGCGCGAACTGTCGGCGAACCTGCAGAACGTGCGCGAAGAGGAAAAGACCCGCATTGCGCGCGAACTGCATGACGACCTCGGCCAGCAACTCACCGCGCTGAAGATGGATCTGTCGGTGGTCGAGCAGCAGTTGCGCGGCCCCCGCCATGCGCCGCCCGACGAGGGCGTGCTCGGGCATCTGCAGGGCATGCGGCGGCTGATCGACGCGACGGTCGCGTCGGTGCGGCGCATCGCGGCCGACCTGCGGCCCGTGATGCTCGACGATCTCGGCCTCGTGCCCGCGATCGAATGGCTCGCGAACGATTTCACGAACCGCTACGGGATCGATGTCGAGCGGCACATCGAAACGGGCGGCCTCACATTCACCAGCGCGGGCGCGACCACGTTGTTCCGGATCGTGCAGGAAGCGCTGACGAACGTCGCGCGCCACGCGGATGCAACGCGCGTCGCGCTGCGGCTCGACGTCGAGGAAGGCTTCTGCGTGTTGCGCGTCGCGGACAACGGCCGCGGCTCGGCGCGCGGCGGCACGGCCCACGAAGACAAATCGTTCGGCCTGATCGGCATTCGCGAACGCGCCCACATGCTGGGCGGCACCGTGACGATCGACACCGCGCTCGCGCGCGGTTTCTCGATCACCGTCGCCCTCCCGCTCAGTACCGTACAACAGGAAACGCTCATCATATGATCAAGGTGCTCATCGCCGACGACCATACGCTCGTACGCGACGGTCTGCGGCACATCCTCCAGAACGCCACCGGATTCGAGGTGGCCGGCGAAGCCTGCGACGGCCCGTCGACGATCGCGCTCGTGCGCGCCACGCCCGCGCAGGTGCTCGTGCTCGACCTGTCGATGCCGGGCCGCAACGGCGTCGAACTGATCAAGCAGATCAAGGACGAGAAGCCCGCGCTGCGCGTCCTCGTGCTGACCATGCACGCGGAGCAGCAATACGCGGTGCGCGCGTTCCGCGCGGGTGCGTCCGGGTATCTGACGAAGGAAAGCGCGAGCGCCGAGCTGGTCGGCGCAGTCACGAAGGTGGCGTCGGGCGGCGTCTACGTGAGCCTCGCGATGGCCGAGCAGTTCGCGCAGAGCCTGAACGAGCCGGCCGAGACGCTACCGCACCAGCGGCTGTCCGACCGCGAATTCGACGTGTTCCGGCGGATCGCCGCCGGCCAGACGCTGACCGAGATCGCCAACGCGCTGTGCGTGAGCGCGAAGACGGTCAGCACGTACAAGACGCGGATCCTGGAAAAGATGCAGATGCCGCACGAAGCGGCGCTGGTGCGTTACGCGATGCGGCACAAGCTGCTCGACGAAACGGACGACGTGTAACCGACGACGTCCAGCCTCGGATGGTGGGCGCCACCGGCCGCGCGGCAGGCGGCCGGCCGGGGTGGCGCACGACGCTTACTTGGCCGGCACCGGGCACGCGAGATCGCCTTCCTCGCAGGACAGATAGCCCTTCAGCGTTTCGGTGCGCGCCTTGGTCAGATCGTCGAGGCAGGTCGACACGACCATCGGATACACGCTGCCGCCTTCGGCATTCGCGCTGGAGAAGTTGCACTCGGCATCGCGATACGCGATCCACGCACGCTGCGCATTCACGAGTTTGTCGGCAAGCGGCCGCGCTTCGTGCAGGCGTGCGGTGACGGCCTGGTAGGTCCGGTTCAGTTCCCCGTCGGATTTCTTGTAGGCGCGATCGGCACATGCCGTCATCGCCGCCTGATCCGTCGCGTCGGCACAATTCGCCTGTGCATGGGCGACGTTCGCCGCCAGCGCCAGCGAGCACAGCAGACCGGTCAAGACACGCATGGATGCTCCTTGTTGTTCGTTGAAGTCGGGGAACCCGGTGCCGGGCTTGCCGCGCTGACGCGCATCGCGCCGCCGTCTCGCGGCGACACCGATCGCGATGCTAGCGCACGCGCGCTGGCTTGTCAGCCGGCCTCGCAGCCTGCGACGGCTTGCATATCGGCCCTCCACACCTACACTTGAAAATCGATACGCCGCTTCAGGCCCGCGCTATCGCATCCATCCCGTCTCCGCTTCCGCGCATTCCTCAGCGCATTTCGCGTTCGCATCGCCGAGCGGGGTGACGATTCGTCTGTCAGCTTCCTCCACCCAGCCCAACGTGCCATCGCCGTCGCTCCCTGGAGGGAATCATGAGCTATCACCTTGAAGGCCGTCTGCTCGAGGTCTGCAACTGTCGCGTACTTTGCCCGTGCTGGATCGGCGAGGATCCGGATTTCGGCGTCTGCGACACGATCGTCGCGTGGCATGTCGACAAGGGCACCATCGACGGCGTCGACGTGGGCGGCAATACGCTCGCCGCCGTGTGCCGCGTGCCGGGCAACATCCTGCAAGGCAACTGGACGGCTGCGATCTATCTCAGCGACACCGCGTCCGAGGCGCAGGAGCAGGCGCTGCTCAAGGTCTACACGGGCCAGGCCGGCGGCCCGATCGCCGAACTCGCCAAACTGATCGGCAAGGTCGTGTCGATCGAACGCGCCCCCATCACGTTCAATGTCGAAGGGGCGCGCGGCACGCTGTCGATCGGCACCGACTACCACGCGGAACTCGAGCCGTACCTCGGCCCGAGCGGCGCGCAGACGACGCTGACCGACACCGTGTTCTCGACGGTGCCCGGCGCGCCGGTGTTCGTCGGCAAGGCGCCCGTCTATCGGTCGAAGAACGCGGCGATCGGCATCGACGTCGATCTGAAGAATCACAACGCGCTGCAGAGCACGTTCCTGTTCGACGCGTGAAGCGCGATCGCACGCCAACGATCATGGCTGCGTCGCTGCATCGGCGCGTGTTTCCACTCGTGCTCGCGAGTCTCGTCGCGTTCGCGTGGCTCACCCTGTGGGCGTGGACGCGCAGTCCGTACGGGCGGTACCTCGACCACGGCGACAGCACACTGCCGTCGCCGTTCAGCGCGCTTTGTCGCGCGCTGCCGGGCGGCACGCTATGGCTGCCGGCTGCGTTCGACGCGGCCGGCTGGACCCTGATGATCCTCGCGATGATGCTGCCGACGACGCTGTCGCTGTTCGATGCGTTCGCCCGCGTCGTCGCGAGCCGCCCCGACCAGACGCGCCTGCTTGCGCTCGTCGGCATCGGCTACGTCGCCACGTGGAGCGGCTTCGGCCTCGTCGCACACGCCCTGCACGGGCTGCTGCTGACCGGTGTCGCGCAGGTGCCGGCGCTCGCGTGGCGTGGCTGGCTGATCGGCGCGGCCGTCTTCGCGCTCGCCGGCGCGTTCCAGTTCAGCGGACTGAAGACGCACTGCCTCGACCGCTGCCGAACCCCCTTCAGTTTCGTGATCAGCCGCTGGCGCGGCCGCACGCCGATGCGTCACGCGTTCGCGCTCGGCGTCAGCCACGGGGTCTTCTGTGTCGGCTGCTGCTGGGCGCTGATGCTGCTGATGTTCGTCGTCGGCGCCGGTAGTCTGGGCTGGATGCTGTCGCTCGCCGCGTTGATGGCCCTCGAGAAGAATGCGTCGTGGGGGCAGGCGCTCACCGCGCCGCTCGGCGTCGCGTTGTTCGGCGCGGCCGTGCTGATCGTCGCCAGCCACGCGTGAGGCCCCGATGCGACCGCCCGCCTCCGCATTCGCGCTGCATGTCCGGCCGGGCGTGCGCATCGTCGCATTGACGACGATCGCGATGCTCGCGTTCGCATCGAATTCGCTGCTGTGCCGACTCGCGCTGCAGGCTGGGCGAATCGACGCGGCCAGCTTCGGCAGCCTGCGCCTCGTATCGGGCGCGCTGATGCTCGCGGTCGTCGCGCGCGTGGGTGCCCGACGGCCCGCCCCGCCAGCCGACTGGCCGGCTGCGGCGATGCTGTTCGTATACGTCGCATGCTTCTCGTTTGCGTACCTGACCGTCAGCGCGGCCACCGGCGCGCTGATCCTGTTCGGCGCGGTGCAACTGACGATGTTCGCGGCGGGATGGCACGCGGGCGAACGGTTTGCCGCAACCGGCTGGGCCGGGTTCGGCGCGGCGCTCGGCGGGCTGGTATATCTCGTGTCACCCGGGCTCGCCGCGCCGACCCCACAAGGTGCCGCGCTGATGACGGCCGCCGGCATTGCGTGGGGCATCTATTCGATACGGGGCCGCCGGCCCGTCGATCCGGTCGCGGCGACCGCCGGCAACTTCCTGCGTGCGGCGCCGCTGGCACTCGCGCTGAGCGTCGCGCTCGCCGCCCGCTTTCATGTCACGCCGGCCGGCGTCGCCCTCGCCGCGCTTTCCGGGGCGCTGACGTCGGGCCTCGGCTACGTGGTCTGGTATGCCGCGCTGCGGCACCTCACGGCCATGCGCGCCGCGGCGGTTCAACTCTCCGTTCCGCCCATCGCCGCGTGCGGCGCCGTGCTGTTCCTGTCGGAACAGCCGACATGGCGGCTCGCGCTCGCATCGGCCGCGATCCTCGGCGGCGTCGCGGCCGTGCTCGCGACGCGGGCTCGGCACGCGAGTACTGCGCGGTAATGATGGGTGGAGTTGAAGCCCAAGTGTGGGCCCGTCGCATGGATTTCAGGGATACCGGGAACACACATTTTTACGGGATAGCTCGCGGTTGAAACCCTGGATTCGCCTGACGGAAGAATCGCGCAGTCACCCAAATCACCGGCTCAAAAGCGGCCGGAGGTTCGGGCCGAAACCGTCAGTAGCGGTACGCGTCACCGGTGCCGATGTATTCCGCCGTCAGTTTGCTCGCCGTATCCGACAAACCGAGCAACTTGAGAATCTTTCTGGTTCTCCGTCCAATGATCAATTCATCGCGAAAGGCCAACAGCACGAAGAGCGCCACGACCGACATCGTCATTGCCAGCAGGATCGGCATCAGGTCAAAAAATTGGCCCCACGTGGATGCCGCGAACGCCAACATAAAGGCCAGGCCAAAAAATAAAAGCGCGGTCACGGCGAGGTAGGCGTAAAGCAAGGATCTGTTGAAAACGGGCTTCAGGCCGTCAGGGCAAGGCGGCTTGAATACGATCAACCTCGCAAACGGGTTGTGAAGCGCCATCATCAATCCGTTTTCGTCACAGACGGCGTCGACATGCCCGCCATTCTCAATCGAAATACTGTCGAACCAGCCCTCGAGCGTTCGCCCTGCCACCTCGATCTCGATCCAGTAACCTTTGCGTGGTTTGGAGCGAGCCCTGTCAGGATCGTTCTGCATCGCCATACCACCTTCACCAATGGCCTCACGCAATAGAGGCGCGAACTCCGCTGCCATCGCTTCGAATTTTTGAAATTTTGATGCCGAATACACCTCGCGAGAAAAGCGCAAATTTGACACTGTTCCGCTGACCAAATACAGGCGCATCGCTTCTCCGTTGATTGAAATCGTCATTCCACATCGCCGGCGATCTTACGCTAACGATGCAACGCGGAAGCGTATCCAGCGGACGTTGCATGCGACATGATTATTGGCACGGGTTGATATCGCATGGATCCATCGCCAGTTTTCGCATGTCCTGCGCATTCCTCGCGGCTGAAAGCATCGCGCCGCTGCGCTCCAATGCAAAGAGCCCGCACTCCAACCGAGTGCGGGCTCTTTTCAATGCGAGGCTTCCAGCGGCGGCAAACGCCGCCGCATGGCAACTGGCTTAGTGGCCGAAGAACACCGACGAACGGTCGGTTGCGGCCGGCACGACCACGCGCTGACCCGACTGCGACGCCGCGGCAGCGTTCGCACCGTAGCCCGTTGCATCAGCTTGCGCGCCGGTGTTCTGCGCGGCGGCGATCTTTGCTTGTGCGGCCTGGATGTTTTCCGGGTAGTTCATCCAGTCGTTCGGGTTGTAGCCGGCCTTTTCGAGCTGGACCAGCTCGGCGCGCACTTGCGCGCGCGTCAGCGGCTGCTGGCTCTGTGCGAACGAGACGACCGGTGCGGCCACCAGAGCGGCCAGTGCAACTGCCTTGATCAGCGATTTCATGATGCATTACCTCCAGAATTGTTTTGTCAGGCGCTTCGGACTCGGGGTCGTTGCGCATGAGTAGAAGTCTAGGAGGCTGCGCTATCAGGGTAAATACTTAAATCGCGAATTCACTGTTGACGGAAAATATACAATCGCCGTGGAAACCATTGAATCATCAGATGATTATCGGCATTCACGCACTGAATACCGCGGCACGGCGCCCGGTCCGCCCGCCCCCCATCAGCGCCGCCGATCGGTATCCGACGACGCCATCAGCCGGTCGAACAGCAGCGCCTTGAGGCGGATCAGGTCGTCGGCGCCGATCTCGCCGAACGCCGCGTGATGCAGCGTCAGCGCGGGCGCAGCCGGATCCGCATGGACGGCCCGCACGGTACCCTCGAGCGCCAGCAGCTCGACCCGATCGCCCGCAGCGTACGGAAGCAGCACGCGCAACGGTTCGCCGGTTGCCGCAATCGGCCGGTCGACGGCAATCGACAGCCCGCTCACGCTGATGTCGTGCACCATCCCGATGCCTTCCGCCCCCTCCGCCCCGCCCGCGCAGCAGGCGGCGATCCGCACCGGCACGCGCGGCTCCGCGCGCGTGCGCAGCCGGTCGACGAAGCCGGGCGGCGACAGGATCAGAAACCGCGCGGCACCAGACGTCTGCACCGACTCGACCGTCGCACCGAAACGCGACACGGCGGCTCGGCCGATCGCGACCGCCTCGATGTCGTCGCCGCGCGCGAAGTCGAACGCGGCGGCCGGCTGTGGCTCGACGAACAGCGCGCCCGACGCGGCGATGCCGATCAGCCGGCAGCGCTGCAGCCCGCGTGTCGCGCCGACCCGACGGCGGAGACCGATCGCGGCGCCCGCCGACAATCCCATTCGCGCGGCGTGCGGCACCGCGTCAGGCACGCTGGGCTCGGGCTCGGCGTTGTCGCGCCGGCGTACCGGCCGGAAATGGTCGAACAGGAACGCATGCTGCGCGGCATCGCGCAGCGTCGTACCGGCCGGCAGCAGCGCGGCGCCGTCGGCATCGTAGAGATCGAAGCCGAGCGGGACGCCGGCGGCGAGATCGTCGCGCACGAGCGGGACGTAGTCGGTAGATAGCCTCATCGGGGAGGCGCGGAGCGACCGCGCGAGCTGTCATGACAACATGATTACGGCAGCATCGCGCGAAATCTGAACGGCTCCGTTACTGCGAAGCGCCGGTCGCGTCGGGCGCGACCGGTACGGACGGCTGAGACGGCTGGGACGATGGGGCTGCGGCCGGTGCGGCGCCGGGGCCCGCGCTGCCCCCGTTCGCCGTGCTCGCCCCCGCCGGCGGCTGCGCTGGCTGCGGTTGCGACGCGCCCGCCGACAGCGCGGCGGCCGACGCGGCCACTTCGGACGCCGGCACCCATTCCTCGACGATACCGCCCGATGCCGCTTCGGGCGCCGAAGCGGCCGAGGCCGCGCCCGTGTCAGCCTCGGGCGCACGCTCCACCCGCTGCGTCCTGACCGGCGCCGGGGCCTTCTTCGCCTCGGGCGGGAACCACGTGTCGAACAGGTCGGTCACGCGCTCGCGCAGCGACGCGAACCAGCCCGGCGACGGCTCGGTATCGAATTTCGCCTTCGTGTCGACGATCCGGGCGCGCTGCGCACGCTGGAAGAAATCGCCGACGATCGGCAGCGCACTGTGCGCGCCCTGCCCCCAATAATCGCTGCGCAGCGTCACGCGGCCGTCGTCGAACCCGACCCACGCGCCGGCAACGAGGCCGGGCTGCATCAGGATGAACCAGCCGTCCGCGTTGTCCTGCGTCGTGCCGGTCTTGCCGGCCACGTCGCCGCGGATCCCGAAGCGCGTGCGGATGCTGCCGCCCGTGCCGCGTGTCACGACATCGCGCATCACGCTGAGCAGCGTCTTGTCGGTTTCCGCGTCGAGCGCACGCTCGGGCGGCGCCGGCGCGTATTCGGCGAGCACGTCGCCCTGGCGGTTCTCGATGCGCGTGACCATCTGCGGCTCGACATACAGCCCGCCGTTCGCGATCGTCGCGTACGACGCGACCATCTCTTTCAGCGTGACCGGGCTCGTGCCGAGCGCGAGCGACGGCACGCGTTCGAGCGGGCTTTCGCGCACGCCCATGTCGCGCGCGAGCCTGGCGACGGAAGCCGGCCCGACCTTCTCCATCACCTGCGCGGTGATCCGGTTGCGCGACAGCGCGACCGCGTCGCGCAGCGTCATCGGCTTGCCGGTCGGCGGCACGTCGTCGTTCGGCCGCCAGATCTCGCCGCCCTTCAACGGGATCTCGACCGGCTGGTCGATGAACGTGTCGTCCGGCTTCATCCCGCTCGCGAACGCGACGCCATAGACGAACGGCTTGAACGTCGAGCCCGGCTGGCGCCGCGCCTGCGCAACGTGGTCGAACGGTTCGTTGGTGAAGTCGCGGCTGCCGACCCACGCGCGGATCTGACCGTTGCGCGGATCGATCGCGAGGAAGCCGGCCTGCACGTCGGTCTTGGTCTTGCACAGCGCGCGCATGAAGCCGCGGTCGGCCGCGAGCAGCTTCATCGCGGCCGCGTCGTCCTTGCCGGCGTCCTGCGCAGCCTTGTACTCCGGCGACTCGCGCATGAACGTGCGGAACACCTCGTTGTCGGTGCCGCAGCCGTCGCGGCCGCTCCATGCGTTGTTCGCGATGCCCTGCAGCTGGTTACCTTGCAGCGTGAGCGCCTGGGTCGCCATCTGCTGCAGCCGCGAGTCGATCGTCGTGCGCACGATCAGCCCGTCCGCGTAGATGTTGTAGTCGTTGCGGTCGGCCCACGCGATCAGCCATTTGCGCAGCTGCTGCGCGAAATGCGGCGCGGGCCCCGGCGGCTCCTTCTGCCGCTCGAAGTCGATCCGCAACGGCCGGCGCTGCAGCTGCGCGAACTGCGCGGGCGACAGCTTGCCGTACTTCACCATCTGGCCCAGCACCGTATTGCGCCGCTGCAGCGCGCGCTCGGGATTCAGCACCGGGTTGTAGTAGCTGTTGCCTTTCAGCATCCCGACGAGCGTCGCGCTGTCGAGCACGTCGAGCTCGTCGGCCGACTTGTCGAAATAGGTGCGCGCGGCCATCTCGACGCCGTACGCGTTGTACAGGAACGGCACCGTGTTCAGGTAGGTCTCGAGGATCTGGTCCTTGCTGTAGACCGCCTCGATCTTCAGCGCGGTGATCGCCTCCTTCACCTTGCGCGTAAGCGTCGGCGCGCGGCCGATCTCGTCCGGATACAGGTTGCGCGCGAGCTGCTGCGTGATCGTCGAGCCGCCCTGGCGGCTGCCCGAGAACGTATGGAGCGCGGCCGACGCCGTGCGCTTCCAGTCGAGGCCGTGGTGTTCGTAGAAGCGGTGATCCTCGGTCGCGATCAGCGCATCGACCATGTGCGGCGAGATCTGCTTGAGCGGCACCCACTCGCGGTTCGACGGCTTGAATTCGGCCAGCAGCTTGCCGTCGGCAGACAGCACCTGTGCGGGCTGGTCGACGCGCGCCTTGCGGATGTCGCCGATGCCCGGCGTGAACGGGATCAGCACGACCACGTACACCACGAACAGCGCCGGCACGGCGGCGCCCGCGAGCAGCACGCCGCGGCGCGTCGGATGACGGACATGGTGCCACGCGGTGGCGGCGAGAGGCTTGACCCGCGCGACGGCGGCAGCCGCGACGGGTTGGGCGCGCGCGACCCATCTGGCACAGAAGTCACGCACTGACGACACGTTTCGGCGATTCACGCGGGTGGAGCTCGGCTGAAAAGGGTGCATCGTACCAAACTCGCGCGGCCCGCCGGACTGCGATGGCGTCGCACCGGCATGCACGGGGCGGCGGCGCGGGCGGTACCCACGTAAAAAAGGCGCGCGCCCCGCAACGGGAACGACGCGCCAAGCCTGGTACTACAACCGGGAGGCCGCGCGACGCGCGGCCGATCGGCGCTGCCACTCAGCGCACGAGAAAACCGTAGGTGAGCGGATCGCGTTCGTCGACGATCCAGTTCGCGAACCCGCAGATATGCGCGCTGCCCTCCACTTCCGGAATCACGGCCGGGATGTCGCCGACCGTCGTTTCGCGCAGCACGCGCCCCTTGAAGACCGTGCCGACGATCGACTCGTTGACGAGCGTGTCGCCGGCCGCGAGCAGCCCGCGCTGGTAGAGCTGTGCAACCCGGCCGCCGGTGCCGGAACCCGTCGGCGAACGGTCGACCTCGCGATCCGCGAACACGCAGCAGTTCGCCTGCGTCGAGCCCGGGTGGCGCGGCGCGTTCGCGATGATCGTGCCGTAGATATGGTTGATTTCCGGAATCTCCGGATGCACGACCGGGTACTTCGCGTTCGCGGCGGCCTTCACTTCCGCGCCGAATCGAATCAGCTTTTCCACCGCCGCTTCGCGCACCGGGAGGTCGAACGGCGCGCCGTCGACATAGAAATAGAACGCGCCGCCGTACGCGATGTCGCCCGTCACGGTGCCGAACGACGGGGTCTCGACCGACACGTCGCGCTGCCAGATGAACGACGGCACGTTGACGAAGCGCACCGGCCCCGCATGCTCGCCGTCCCACTTGACGAACGCCTCGATGAAGCCGCACGGCGCGTCGATGCCGACCCGCGTTTCCGGCACCGTGCGCTGCACCCAGCCGAGCTCGACGGCCGCAGTCGACAGCGCGATCACGCCGTGTCCGCAATGGTCGCTGTAGCCTTCGTTGTGCAGGAAGATCACGCCGAAATCGGCGTTCGGCGACACGGGCTCGGTCAGGTAGCCGCCGTACATGTCGGCGTGGCCGCGCGGTTCGAACATCAGTGCGCGGCGGATCTCGTCGGCGTTCTCCTTGAGCCACGCGCGGCGCTGGACGATCGTGTCGCCCGGCAAACGCGGCAGCCCGCTCGTGACGATGCGGAACGCTTCGCCGCCCGTATGGACTTCGACGGTGGAAAGGGATCGGGAAATTTTCATGGGTGGTCGAATGCGTTGAAACGAAGAACGGCGGCCGCGCCGCCGTCCGATGGCAGGCTGGCCGGTTACTTCGCGTACGGTTCCGGCAGGCCGTTGCGGATCACGTAGACGGTGGTCGGCGCGCCCTTCAGGTCGCCGTTCGCGTCGAACGAATAGGTGCCCGCGACGCCCTTGTAGTCCGACTTCGCGAGCTGCGCGATCAGCTTCGCCTTGTCGGTGGTCGTGCCGGCCTTGACCATCGCGTCGGCGAGCAGCTTCATCCCGTCGTAGTAGTTCACGCCGTAGACCTGCGTATCGGTGTGATACGTGTCGTGGTACTTCTTCAGGAATTCGCGGCCGGCCGCCGTCTTCTCGAGCGCGACGCCGCCCTGCGCGCAGTAGACGATCGACGCCGCGTCGCCCGCCACCTTGCCCATGTCGGCCGAGCAGATGCCGTCGCCGCCGAGCAGCTTCGCACGCAGGCCGCGCTGCTTCATCTGCTTGGCCATCGGCGCGCCCTGTGCCGCGTAGCCGCCGAGGAAGATCACGTCGGGGTTGCTGGCCTTGATCTTGGTGAGAATGCCGAGGAAATCGGTGGCCGACGAACTCGTGTATTCCTGGTCGACGATCTTGATGCCGTTTGCCTTCGCGACGTTCATGAACTGCTCGGCCACGCCCTGCCCGTATGCGGTGCGATCGTCGATCACGGCGGCGGTTTTCGCGTTCAGCGTCTTCGCGGCGAAGGTGGCCATCGTGCCGCCGAGCTGTTCGTCGCTCGCGCCGATCCGGAAGATGTTCTTGAAGCCCTGCTTCGTCAGCGCCGGGTTCGACGCGACCGGCAGCATCGGCACGCCGGCAGTCGAGTACACGCGCGACGCGGGAATCGCGACGCCCGAGTTGTACGGCCCGAGCACCGCGACGACGCCCTTGTCGACGAGATTCTGTGCGACCTGCACACCGGCCTTCGGGTCGGCCTGGTCGTCGTCGGAAACCAGTTTGAACGTGACGGTCTTGCCGGCGACCTTGATGCCAGCCTTGTTGAGTTCGTCGACGGCCAGGCGCGCGCCGTTTTCATTGTCCTTGCCGTTCGCGGCCTGCGGGCCGGTCAGCGGCGCCGAATGGCCGATCATCACGACTTCCTGCGCGTGCGCGGAAGTCAGCGCGCCGGCGGCGATGGCCACCGAGAGCGCGGTAACGAGGTGTCGCATGATGTCTCCTGATTGGTTTTGTGTGAAACCAATGTAGGACACGCGTGGTCACCATGCAAGCAATATCAAAATAAAAACTTCGATTCTGGTCATTTTTCAGACCAGAACGAACCTGGCGCCGTCATTTCGGCGTGATGTCGCGCCGCACGCGGCGGATGTGCTGCTCGACATAGAACGCCGCCGCGTCGGCGTCGCCGGACACGATCGCCTCGTAGATCAGCCGGTGTTCGGACACGTAGAGCCGGATTCGGCCCGCATCGTAGATGCCGTCGTCCTTCAGGCGTTTCCACAGCGGCTGGTCCATCGTCTTCGCGACTTCGTCGGCGATCTTCACCATCAGCGCATCGCCGGTCATCAACGCGAGCTGACGATGGAACAGCCGGTCGCTCTCGTTCCACAGCGCGCGCTGATGCGGATCGTCGACGTCGGTAATGGTTTCCATCTGAGCCAGATAGCGCTCGGCGCCGGCGTCGGCCCGACCGTGCGCGGCCGCGAGGCGGGCGATCGCGGGCTCCAGGATCAGCCGCACGTCGAGCGTCGACGTCGGGCTGAAATCGGGTTCGGACGCCGCGTGCGTGTCACCGCGCTGCGCGAGCACGTCGAGCGGCGACGCGACGACGTAGGTGCCGGAATTGCGCTTCGTGAACACGAGCCCTTCGTTCTGCAGCGCGCCGAGCGCCTCCCGCACGGCCGGCCGGCCGACCTGGAACAGCCCCGCGAGCTCGCGTTCGGACGGCAGCCGCGACTCGGCGGCATAGCGCCCCGCGCGAATTTCGTCGCGAATCTTCTCGGCCACCTGCTCGTAGATCTGCAGCGGCCTGAAACCGCCTTCGGGTGTGTCGGGACGCGCGGACATCATCGTATGGCTCCTGCCCGGTCGCGGGCGTGAATCTGGAATGGGTTCGCACTATACCGGAGCGCGCCGGCATCGACGCCGTGACGGCCCTTCTGGACAGATATTAGAACCAAAAACAGCGAGCCGCTTTATTTTCTGGGTTGCGGGTGGGCCAGCAAGTGGTATAGATTCGATCCACACTGCCCTGTGTCACGGTATCCGGCAGCCCTGTGGCGGGCGCGGCATGCGCCCGTCGTCCACGCTCACCGACGCATACGACGTACACGATGACCGCTCTTTCCCCGATTCCCGTTTTCGATGCGGCCGACACGGCCGCGCTGCTCGACTACCCGGCGCTCCTCGCCACGCTCAGGCAGGCTGTCGCCGACTATGCGTCGGGCGAGATCGTCAGCCCCGAACGCCTGGTCGTGCCGCTGCAGGCCGGCGGCGTGATGCTGTCGATGCCGTCGAGCGCGCGCGACCTCGCGACCCACAAGCTCGTGAACGTGTGCCCGGGCAACGGTGCGCGCGGGCTGCCGACGATCCTCGGCCAGGTCACGGCATATGACGCGACCACCGGCGAGATGCGCTTCGCGCTCGATGGCCCGACGGTCACCGGACGCCGCACGGCGGCCATCACCGCGCTCGGCATCCAGGCGCTGCACGGCGCCGCGCCGCGCGACATCCTGCTGATCGGCACCGGCAAGCAGGCCGCCAATCACGCAGAAGCGCTCGCCGCGATCTTTCCCGAAGCACGCCTTCACGTGCGCGGCACCAGCGCCGACAGCGCGGCGGCCTTCTGTGCCGCCCATCGCACGCACGCGCCGCGTCTCGTGCCGCTCGACGGCGACGCGATTCCCGATGCGATCGATGTCGTCGTCACGCTGACGACGAGCCGTACGCCCGTCTATCGCGAAGCCGCGCGCGAAGGCCGGCTCGTGGTCGGCGTCGGCGCATTCACCGCGGACGCGGCCGAGATCGACGCGACCACGGTGCGCGCCAGCCGGCTGGTGGTCGACGATCCGGCCGGCGCGCGCCACGAAGCCGGCGACCTAATCGTCGCGCAGGTCGACTGGCAGGACGTCGCATCGCTGGCCGACGTGCTCGGCGGCGCATTCGACCGCAGCGGGCCGCTGCTGTTCAAGAGCGTCGGCTGTGCCGCGTGGGATCTGGCCGCGTGCCGCACGGCGCGCGATGCGCTGGACGCACGCCGGGCCGGCTGATTCGGCGGCGCAGCCCGCTGGCCGCGCTCGCGGCACCCCCAGCTCGGCGCCGCTCCGGCGATTTTCCGTACGCGTTGTAGGAATCGCCCTACAACGCGTCGCAGCGGCCTACATCAACTTCCAATTCGGCCGATTTCATTTTCGGCGGCGCAACACGATACTGCCGGCATGAATGCCAGCCAGTTGCCCGCCGCACTCCGGGTGTTTCTCGTCGATCACGCTGTTGCCGTCCGGCAGCGGATCGCGCTGCTCGTCGGCGCGATCCGCGGCGTCGCCGTCGTGGGCGAGGCGGAGGACGGCCAGGACGCGTGGACGCATATCCGCAGCAGCCAGGCGGACGTGGTGATCGTCGACCTGCGGCTGGCGGACGGCAGCGGCCTCGACCTGATCGGGACGCTGTCGAAGGCCGCGCCGCGCATCGTCACGATCGTGCTGACGAATCACTCGGCGCCGGCATTCAGAGAGGCATGCGCGTCGGCCGGAGCCGATTACTTCTTCGACAAGACCGTCGAATTCGACGCTGCATGCCGTGTCATCGAATCCCTGGTGCACGCCCGCGCGCACCGCCCCTGACGAGCCGGAGTGACTCATGTCCACAGCCACCATCTGCGCCGCCGACGTACCCATCGCACCTCGGCCGACGATTCCGCTTCGCGCGGTCACGCGCGCCGACGCAGCCAAACATCCCGCCGCGCGCTGCTCGGTCTGCGCGATGCGCTCGATGTGCCTGCCGCCGCACCTGACCGCGGCCGAATACGGCCGCCTCGACGCGATCATCTGCACGACCCGGCAGGTTCGCCAGGGCGACGCGCTGTTCCGCACCGACGATCCGTTCCAGAGCATCTATGCGGTGCGCGCCGGTTCATTCAAGACGGTGATGATGCATCGCGACGGCCGCGAGCACGTGACGGGTTTCCAGATCGCTGGTGAAACGCTCGGGATGGACGGCATCGGCGGCGGCCAGCACTGTTGCGACGCGATCGCGCTCGAAGACAGCGTCGTGTGCATCATCCCGTTCGGCGCGCTCGAAGCGGCGTGCCGCGAGATCAAGCCGATGCAGCACTTCCTTTATCAGATGCTGAGCAGCGAGATCGTCCGCGAGTCGAGCCAGATGCTGCTGCTCGGCACGATGTCGGCCGAGCAACGCGTCGCGCATTTCCTGCTGAACCTGTCATCGCGCTTCGAGGCGCGCGGCTATTCGGCGACGGAATTCAACCTGCGGATGACGCGCGAGGAAATCGGCTGCTATCTCGGGATGAAGCTCGAAACCGTGAGCCGGATGTTCTCGCGGTTCCATCGTGAAGCGCTGGTCGAAACGCGCGGCAAGCGCATACGCATCATCGACTCGCAAGCGCTCGCACGGGTCTGACGGACCAAGACCCGGGCGACGTCTGGCGACCCGCACGACCCCGGCCCCGCGCGCGATGCATCATCGCACCGCGCAGCCGGCCGCCGCGTTGCGCAGCCCCACCCTTGCACCGCCCGCCTGGCATGCGATCAGCGCCTGTTCGGCCTGCATGAACGCACGGCGCAGCGTGTCGTCCACGTCGCCGCCGACGCACGGCGGCAGCGACCACAGCGCCGTGTCGTGCATCACGAGGTCGAGCCGCACGTCGTACTGACGTGCGCCATCGGCGGCGGCACGCGCTTCGATGGCGAGATGGCAGCCGCCGATCAGCGCGCGAAACCGTTCCAGCCGGACCAGCTGCGCGCCGGCTTCGGCTTCGACCGCGGCGGAACCCGCGAATCCGTGGCAGGCGATCTGCATGCCCACGCCCATGTCGTGTCTCCTGACGGGGCCGCCCGCTCGTCGACCGCCTTGCAAGTGCCGCCCGCACCGAAAGGCGGCGGCACGTGTTGCCCGTGGCACGGCGCGAATGCTTCGATCGCTGCCGGCCGATAGTCTGCCCGCGCTTTCGTCGGCGCGGGACGGTTCATACGTTGAAGGTCTGCGACGCCTTCATCTCGATCCACGTCATGCCCGCCCGCAGCCCTTCGATCATCGCCTCGCGCTCGGTCGGATACGCGTGGCTGTGCTCGAACGTGTGATGAAATCGCGCGGCACCGGTGCCATGCTCGACCGACACGCGGCAGCGGAATTCGCCTGATTCGCACGGGCGCGTCTCGACTTCGACGGACCAGTCGCGTTCGTGAATATTGCCCTGCAGTGTCATGCGCCCTCCTGCGGTATCAGTCTTCGAGCCGGAAGTGGCCGCTGTGCAGCAGCACCGGCCGGCCGCCGATTTCCTCGAGCATGCGTCGCGCCATCGCCTCGATCGCCGACCGGTGCGCTTCGAACGCAGCCAGCAGGTCGCGTTCGAGCAGCGACGGCGCGCCGAAATGATCTTCCAGCGCCTCGGCCGTGACCGCGCACTGCACGCAACGCCCGTCGACCAGCGCCGAAAACGCCACGACCAGATCGCGTGCGCAATATTCGGGGGGTTCCGGCGGGAAGACAATCTGCATCTGTCGGCCTGTCATCGTCGTGATGGCTCCATGACAAGAGCATAGTGGCGCGCGCGCCCGCGCGCTTGACCCACGTCAACCGGTTCGCTGCGCCGCACGATAACGACGCAGCAGCGTGCCGGCGCGGCTGCGCGACGCCGCTTCAAACTGCGTTCAGCCCGCGTCGGGCTCGATTGCCGCGCCGCGCTCCGCGAGCAGTTCGCGCAGCACGCTGCGGTGGCAATGGCGCTCGTCGTCGCAGTAACAGCCGATCGAGAACGCGGTGGTCGCCGACAGCGCCGCCAGCAGGTCGAGCACCTTCGACGCATCGCCATGCGCCATCTCCGCGCGGAAGTGACGCCGGAACGCGTTCCATTCGGCATCGGTTTCGGCGGCCTGCGCCTGTGCGACGAGCTCCGGGCTCGGCGACAGCGTCGGCAACCATACATCATAGTAGTTGCGCGACGCGAATTCCGCCTTCGGCACGCCGCGCGGCGGCCGCCGCACCGTGCCGATCCGCAGGCCCTCGCCGGCCGCGCGCGGCGTGCCGAGCTGGATGATCCGGATGCCCATGTCGCTCCTTTCGAGTGATGTTCGATCCCGTGATCGTACCGCCGCGCCTGCCCCCGCGTCAGCCGGGCGACGCACCTTGCGGCCGCCCAACAAAAAACCGGCTGCCCCCTTGCGGGAGACAGCCGGTTCGGCCTGCCGCGTGGCGCGCCGGAGCGCGCCGCGATCAGACGCCGCTTTTCAGCACCTTGCCGATTGCATCGGCGACGATGGCGACGTTCGAGTCGTTCAGGCCCGCCACGCACATCCGGCCCGAACGCAGGATGTACACGCCGTGCACTTCGCGCAGCGCGTCGACCTGCGATTCGGTCAGGCCCGTGTACGTGAACATCCCGCGCTGCTTCACGTAGCGCGTCAGTGCCTCGCCGCTGACGTGGTCGCGCAGGCCGTCATGGATCGACTGGCGCATCCGTGCGATGCGGCGGCACATCGCCGCCAGTTCCTCTTCCCACTGCTTGCGCAGCGCAGGCGTGCCGAGCACGGCCGCCACGACCTTCGCGCCGTAGGTTTGCGGGTTGCTGTAGTTCGAGCGCACGGCGCCGGCCAGCTGGCCGAGCACGCGGTCGGCCGCGGCGGGATCCTCGCAGACGACGCTCAGGCCGCCCACGCGCTCGCCGTACAGCGAGAAGTTCTTCGAGAACGAGTTCGCGACCAGCGCCGGCACGCCGCGGCGGGCCAGTTCGCGCACCGCGAAGGCGTCCGCGTCGAGGCCCGCGCCGAAGCCCTGGTACGCCATGTCGACGAACGGCAGCAGCCCGCGCGCCTCGATCACGTCGATCAGCTTCTCCCACTGGCCTTCGTCGAGGTCGACGCCGGTCGGGTTATGGCAGCACGCGTGCAGCAGCACGATGCTGCGCGCCGGCAGCGCGTCGATCGCCGCGAGCATCGCGTCGAACTTCAGGCCGCCCGTCGCCTCGTCGTAGTACGGGTACGTGTTCACCGTGAAGCCGGCGCGCTCGAAGATGAAGCGGTGGTTTTCCCAGCTCGGATCGCTGAGCCACACCTGCGAATCCGGGAAGTAGCGCTTCAGGAAATCGGCGCCCACCTTCAGTGCGCCGGAGCCGCCGAGCGTTTGCAGCGTCGCGATGCGGCCGGCCGCGCGGGCCGGGTGATCGGCGCCGAACACGAGCGCCTGCACGGCGTCGCGATACGCGGCCAGGCCGACCATCGGCAGATACGGCTTCGCGCTGCTGTCGCGCTGCAGCGCGGTTTCGGCTTCGCGCACGGCGCCCATCACCGGAATCCGGCCTTCGGCGTCGAAGTAGATGCCGATGCTCAGGTTGACCTTCTGGTCGCGCGGATCTTTCTGGAAGTCCTCGTTGAGCGTCAGGATCGGGTCGCCCGGGTACGCGTCGATGTGTTCGAACATGGCTATGTCGGTCTCGTTTGGAAGAATGATCGGTCGTGGCCTGCTTCAGCGTGCGGATGCGCTGTCATGCACCGCATAGCCTGCATTCTTCTGACGGAAGCGATACCCGACCGCGAGCACCGCGAGCCATACCGGGATCAGGTACACCGACAGGCGGAGATCCGGCGTCAGGTACATCACGACGAGAATGCCGGCCATGAATGCCAGGCACAGGTAATTCGTGAAAGGATAGCCCAGACTGCGGAAGGAAGTCTCCTCCCCGGCCGCGCGCTTCGCCTGGCGGAACTTCAGGTGGATCAGGGTGATCATCGCCCAGTTGATGATCAGCGCCGACACGACGAGGCCCATCAGCACCTCGAACGCCTTGCCCGGCATGAAGTAGTTGATCAGCACGCACACGCCGGTCGCGAGCGCCGACGCGCCGAGCGCGGCGAGCGGAATGCCGCGCTTGTTCACCGAGCACAGCACCTTCGGCGCGTTGCCCTGCTGCGCGAGGCCGAACAGCATCCGGCTGTTGCTGTACACGCCGCTGTTGTAGACCGACAGCGCGGCCGTCAGCACGACGACGTTCAGCACGTTCGCAACCACGTTGCTGCTCAGCGCATGGAAGATCAGCACGAACGGGCTGCCGCCGCTGACGACCTTTTCCCACGGATACAGCGACAGCAGCACAGCGAGTGCGCCGATGTAGAAAATCAGGATCCGGTAGATGACCTGGTTGGTCGCACGCGGAATGCTGCGCTTCGGATCGTCGGCCTCGGCCGCGGTGATCCCGATCAGCTCCAGCCCGCCGAACGAGAACATGATCGCCGCCATCGACATCACGAGCCCCGACACGCCGTTCGGGAAGAAGCCGCCGTGCTGCCACAGGTTGCGGACGGTGGCTTCCGGCCCGGCGTGGCCGCTCGCGAGCAGCCAGCCGCCGAAGCCGATCATGCCGACGATTGCGGCAACCTTGATGATCGAGAACCAGAATTCCGTCTCGCCGTACGACTTCACGCTCGCCAGGTTGAGCAGGTTGATCGCGACGAAGAACACCAGCGCCGACACCCAGGTCGGCACGCCGGGCCACCAGTACTGCACGTAGATCCCGACGGCCGACAGCTCGGCCATGCTGACGAGGATGTACAGCACCCAGTAGTTCCAGCCGGACAGGAAGCCGGTGAAGTGGCCGACGTACTTGTTGGCGAAGTAGCTGAACGAGCCGGCGACAGGCTCGTCGACGACCATCTCGCCGAGCTGGCGCATGATGAAGAACGCAATGATGCCGGCCACCCCGTAGCCGAGCAGCACGGACGGGCCCGCCATCTTGATGGTCTGCGCGATGCCGAGGAACAGCCCCGTGCCGAGCGCGCCGCCGAGCGCAATCAGCTGGATGTGCCGGTTCTTCAGCCCGCGCTTCAGGCCGTCGCTCTCGTTTCCAGAAACCATGTCTTCTCCACTCTGTCCGCCTCCGCCTGAAGCGGTGCGGCGCGCCTCGGTGTGCCGGGCGCTGTTTTGCTGTGCCGGGGCCGTTCGTGGAGCCGCCGGGTTGGGGACTGCAATCTTCGCGTGGCGGCGCCCGATTCGTGTCGGCGTGCCCGCCAGACCGGCCGCCGACTGTCGCCGCGCCCGCATTGCTGCGTTCGCACACGAAAATCCGGCGTCAGTTTAGCGTCGCGACGACGAAATCGGGTTTCGTAACTCGTTCATGCAAACCCTACATTATGAGATAAGATTGCATCCAGGAGATAGATAAGGAAACAAAAATGCATGAACCGGTTCTGGATCGCCTCGATCGCCACTTGCTTTCGATCCTGCAGGAGAACGGCCGCGCGTCGAACCTCGATCTGGCGAAGGCCGTCGGCCTGTCGCCCGCGCAAACGCTGCGCCGCCACCGGCGGCTGGAGGAGATCGGCGCGATCCGTCGCTACGAAACCCGGCTGTGCCCCGACACGCTCGGTTTTGGCGTCACCGCTTTCGTGCACGTGACGATGGAGCGCGGGCATATCCGCGACCTGTCGAAGTTCCAGAAACTGGTGTCCGATCTCGCGCAGATCCAGGAGTGTTTTTCCGTGACGGGCGACATCGACTACGTGTTGAAGGTCGTCGCACACGACCTGAAGGGCTTGTCGCAGTTCCTGCTCGAGACGCTGATGCGGACGCCCGGCGTGAGCGGCGTGCATTCGAGCGTGTGCCTCGACGAGATCAAGTGCACGAGTGCGATGCCGGTCGAGGGCTGAAGCCGCGGGCCGCGCACCCCGCCGGCCCGCTCACCGCACCGCTTCAAACGCACTGATCAGCAACGCCCCCGCCGCGATCACGATGCAGCCGGCCGCCCGGCGCGGCGTCAGCCGCTCGCCGAGATACACGCGTGCGATCAGCGCCGCGAACACCACGCTCGTTTCCCGTAGCGCCGACACCGGCCCCATCGGCGCGCGATCCATCGCCCAGATCACGATGCCGTACGCGAGCGCCGCGAACACGCCGCCGCACGCCGCCTTCGTCGTTTCGCCGACATCCTGCGTCAGCCGCAGCGGCCCCGCCCGCAGCCGGTAGTACGCGGCCATCATCGCGCCCGTCAGCACGAACATCCACGCGGTATAGCCGACCGTGTTGCCGCTTTCCCGCACGCCGATCCCGTCGACCACGCTGTAGGCCGCGATCGACACGCCGGTCGCGAACGCGGTCGGCAGCACCTGCATCATCCGGTGCTTCGCGTCGCGCCCACGCTCCAGGCCGATCGCCATGATGCCCGCGCAGATCAGCACGAGTCCGGCTTGCGCGCCCGCATTCAGGTGCTCGCCCGCGAACGCCGCCGCGCCGAGCGTGACGAGCAGCGGCGCGGTGCCGCGCGCGACCGGATACGCGACGGTCAGGTCGCCGTGCTCGTATGCGCGCACCAGCAGCAGCGTGTACACGACGTGGAGCACGGCCGATGCGACGACATAAAGCCAGCTCGCGGGCGTGATCGGCGCGGCGGCCGGCAGGAACAGCAGCGCGAACAGCCCGATCGCGATCTGCAGCACCGTGGCCGACCGCAGCCGGTCGCCGCTGCTGCGGACGAGCGCGTTCCATGACGCATGCAGGAACGCCGCACACAGAACGGCAAACAAAACGGGGATCGGCACGATGAATACTCGCTGACGGTCGGCCACGCGAAATCGTCGCCGCAGAGTTTTCATCCTACGAATCCGTCATCCGATTGTCAAAAAACCGGTGCCGCATCGCATCGTGCGCGAACGGGGCGAAGGCGCCCTTTCGCCCGCCCCGCGCGGCATCCGGGGCAGCGGCCCCGCGCGCCGCGGAATGTGACGCCAAGGTGGCATGCGGTCTGCCCCTTTCCTTTCTCTTTCGTGCCGCATTCCGCCGTAATGAAATCGATACCGCAGCGCAATCGACGCGAAAACACTCCGTCCCCATATCTTCATACGCGACTGTTCCAATGCGCGTGCTCTCTCACGAGCTCCGCGCCGAACCGACACGGCGACGGGGCCGTTCTCCACCATCGAAGACCTTACCTGGAGTTTCCCGATGTTCCGTCAAGCCTTGCTCGTCACCGCCTGCGCTGCCGCAGCGCTGGCGCTGTTCGCCTGCGGCGGCAGCGATCCGACGTCGACGCCCGCCGTGTCGTCGCAGGATGCGCTGCAGACCGCCACGCCGATCAAGCACGTCGTCGTGATTTACGGTGAAAACATCTCGTTCGACCACTACTTCGGCACCTACCCGAACGCGACGAACCCGTCGGGCGAACCGGCGTTCACCGCCAAGACCGGCACGCCGACGCCCAACGGCCTGACGGGCACGCTGCTCACCGCGAACCCGAACTTCACGAACACGGCCAACGGCACCGACGCGGCGAACCCGTTCCGCCTCGACCGCACGCAGGCCGCGACCGCCGACCAGAACCATGCGTACACGGCCGAGCAGCAGGCCGAGGACAACGGCCTCGCCGACCTGTTCCCGAAATACACCGGCAAGGGCTCGTCCGGCGGCGCCGGCGCGTTCGGCACGAAGGGCCAGGTGATGGGCTACTTCGACGGCAACACCGTGACCGCGCTGTGGAACTACGCGCAGCGCTTCGCGATGAGCGACAACATGTACACGACGTCGTACGGCCCGTCGACGCCGGGCGCGCTGAACGTCGTGTCGGGCCAGACCAACGGGATGCAGGTCGTCAAGACGTCCGCGCAGCCGTCGACGCTCGCGAAGAGCTCGTACTACATCAATGACGGCCAGGGCGGCTTCACGATGATCAACGACGTCGACCCGGGCTACGACGTGTGCTCGAGCACGACCGACCAGGCGATGATGGCTGGCAAGAACATCGGCGACCTGCTGAACGGCGCGAAGATCACGTGGGGCGGCTTCATGGGCGGCTTCAACCTGTCGACGACGAACGGCAACGGCACCACGGGCTGCGCCCGCAGCACGGTCGCCACCGCCGTGAACGCCGCGACGTCCGACTACATCCCGCACCACAACTGGTTCCAGTACTACGCGTCGACCGCGAACCCGCAGCACACGCGCCCGAGCTCGGTCGCAGCGATCGGCTCGAGCCTGCAGACCGACGGCAAGACCGCCGAACCCGCGAACCACCAGTACGACACGGACGACTTCTTCGCCGCCGTGAAGGCCGGCAACTTCCCGTCGGTCAGCTACCTGAAGGCCCCTGCCGCACAGGACGCACACGCAGGCTATTCGGATCCGCTCGACGAGCAGGCGTTCGTGACGAAGGTCGTCAACTTCCTGCAGCAGCAGCCGGACTGGCAGAACACGGCCGTGATCGTCACCTATGACGACTCGGACGGCTGGTACGACCACGTGTACACGGCGCCGACGCGCGCGTCGTCGGACCCGGTCGACCAGGTCAACGGCAGCGGCAAGTGCGGCACGGGCGGCACCACCGGCGTGAACGGCGCGACCGTGAACGGCCGCTGCGGCCCGGGCGTGCGCATTCCGCTGATCGTGATCTCGCCGTACGCGAAGCAGAACTACGTCGACCACACGATGATCGACCAGTCGTCGGTCGTGCGCTTCATCGAGGACAACTGGCTCGGCGGCCAGCGTATCGGCGGCGGTTCGTTCGATGCAACGGCGGGCGACCTGCGCAGCCTGTTCGACTTCACGTCGAAGCCGAACACGACGCCGCTGTATCTCGACCCGACGCTCGGCACCGCATTGAGCGCGGCACCGGCGATCTGACCGGTACGTCGTGACCGCATGGCCGGCGCATCACGCGCCGGCCGTTTCCATTTAATGCGCCGCTTCGTGCGGCGCCCGATTTCCGACCGACAGCATGACAGCTCGCCCCGCGTTCCCGTCTCCCGACACCACCGGCACCCGCACGCCTTCCCGCCTCCTGCGCCGCACGGCGTTCGTGATCGGCGCCGCCGTGCTCGGCTACGGTGCGTTCGCGATCGCGTTCCCCGCGCAGGTGCCCGCGGCGATCGGCACCGTCGTCGCCGACTGGACGGGCGCGAACCCGCATCCGGTCGTGCTGCAGCGGCCCGCCGCGCAGCCGCTGTCGGCGGTCGCACAGCTCGGCCGCGCGCTGTTCGCCGATCCGTCGCTGTCCGCATCGGGCAAGCAGTCGTGCGCGTCGTGCCACAGCCCCGATCATGCATACGGCCCACCGAACGCGCTCGACGTGCAGCCGGGCGGCCTCGCGATGACGCAGCAGGGCTATCGACCGCCGCCGTCGCTGATGTACCTGTACCGCCAGCCGAACTTCAGCATCGGCCCCGATGCCGGTGAAAACGACGCCGCGCCGACCGTCGCGCAACAGGCCGCGTCGGCGGCCGGCGTCGTCAAGGCGCAGAAGGTGGCCGGCACGTCGGCCGCGCCGCAGCTCGTGCCGCAGGGCGGGATGTTCTGGGACGGCCGCGCCGATACGTTGCAGCAGCAGGCGTTCGGCCCGCTGCTGAATCCGGTCGAGATGGCGAACGCGAGCATCGACGACGTCGCGCGCAAGCTCGCGCAGTCGTCGCACCGCGCGCAGCTCGAGCAACTGTTCGGCGCACGCGTGTTCGACAGCCCGCAGCTCGCGGTGTCGGAAGCGATGTTCGCGATCGCGCGCTACCAGGTCGAGGATCCGTCGTTCCACCCGTACAACAGCAAGTACGACCGCTGGCTCGAAGGCCGCGCGCGGCTGTCGCAGGCCGAGCTGCGCGGGCTGCGCCTGTTCAACGATCCGGACAAGGCGAATTGCGCGGGCTGCCACCTGTCGAAGCCCGGCAAGGACGGGCTGCCGCCGATGTTTACCGATTACCAGTACGAGGCGCTCGGCGCACCGCGCAACAAGGAACTGGCGCAGAACCGCAACCCGGCGTTCTACGATCTCGGCGTGTGCGGGCCGTTCCGCGACGACCTGAAGGACCAGACGCAGTATTGCGCGATGTTCCTGACGCCGACGCTGCGCAACGCGGCGACGCGCCACGTGTTCTTCCACAACGGCGTGTTCCACACGCTCGACCAGGTGATGGCGTTCTACAACGAGCGCAGCATCTCGCCGCAGAAGTTCTATTCGCGCGGCGCGGACGGGAAGATCGACGAGTACGACGACATCCCGCCGAAATATCGTGCGAACGTCGACGTGACCGATGCGCCGTTCGACCGCAAGCCTGGCGACAAGCCCGCGATGACGGCGCAGGATATCAAGGATATCGAAGCGTTCCTCGGCACGCTGAACGACGAGCCGGTGCGGTAAACCGCACGCGCCCCGCGCATGGCGGGGCGCGTGGCACCCGCGCGCCAGCGGTCAGCCGGCGCGCTGCACCCTCGTGTGCGCTTGCTGGCGAAGCTGGCCCGCCCGTTTCACGCGAATCGCGTCGATGCATGCGTCGAGCCGCCGGTTGCTTTCCGCGATGCCGAAGCATGCGGCGCGATCGAACGAACGCGCGGCGAGATCCGCCCGCAGCACATCGTCGGACAGCAACTGAGCCATCGCATTGGCCAGCGCGTCGACGTCGCCGACCGACACCAGCAGCCCCGCGCGACCGTGATCGAGAATCTCGCGCGGCCCGGTCGGGCAGTCCGTCGACACGATCGCCTTGCCGAGTGCGAGCGCCTCGATCAGCACCATCGGCATCCCTTCGTTCTTCGAGCTCAGGACCAGAATCGACGCGCCCGCCATCAACGGATGCGGGTTGTCCATCTGCCCCATGAAATGCACCCGCGCACCGATGCCGAGCGTATCCGCCAAGCGTGTGAGCTCGTCGCGATGTGCGCCGTCGCCGGCCAGCACGAGATGCTCGGGCACGTCGCGCTGCGCGACGAGTTGCGCATACGCGCGCAGCAACGTGCGGTGATCTTTCTGGAGTTCGTCGAGCCGTGCGACGGAGACGATGTACGGGACCCCGCCGGGCAGTGCCGGGCGCGGCGCCGTCGCGTTTGCGCGAATCGCGTCGATGTCGATGGCGTTGGGCAGGACCGTCACCTGTTGCAGGCGGTCGCCGAACATCCGGTCGGCTTCGTCGCCCATCTGCGGGTTCAGCGCGGCAATGCTGTCGTAGCGGCTGTACTGGTCGAGCAGGCGGCGCACGCGGCGGCCCTGGCCGCCGAGCCGTGCAACGAAGCTGAAGTGGTTGACGCCGATCCAGGCCACTCCGAACCGGCCGGCCAGGCGCCGCAGCGACAGGTCGTAGTCGACGATGACGTCCACGTTGCGCGCGAGTTCGGCAACGCGCCGCCCGATGTGAGGGCGCACCGCGAGCGCACCGTGAAGATCGCGCGCGATCCGGCCCGCCTTGCCGAGCTTGTGCGCGTGACGGCGATCCTGGAAGTAGCGCAGCCACTGCGGACCCACCAGGATCTCGATCGGGATGTCTGCCGGGATCAGCGCGCGAAAGCGCTGGGCCAGCATCGGCGACGCGTACGTAATCGACAGGACCGCGCGGAAACGCTGGCGGTCGAGGATCCGCAGCCACTGGATCAGGGACGATTCGATCCCGCCGTTGCCGAAATCGGTCACATGAAACAGGACCCGCACGCGCGTGTCCTCACCCTCGATATACCCCTGTTTAGTCATGATTTTTCTTGGTACTGCGAATGTGATCCGTTGTTCGAAGGTATGCCAGGCTCGCTCTCGGCGCCTTTATAACATAGCGCCTTTCGCTCGCCAAGCAACGAACGGCTGACGGCCTGCAACGTTTGAATCTGCCTGTGCAAGCGCCCCCGCCGCGGCTCCGCAGTCCCCCACCCGTAAGAAACAGTGTCGATTGCGGCCGCCCCATATCGAACGGCCCGGAACGAATGGAAGTCATGGACGCACCGGTCAGCCAGCCCTTCGCCTGCCCCCTCGTTTTCCCCGATCCCGTTCGCCTTGACTCCACGCCCTCCCGCGACCACACTTCGCACATTGCAAGTGTGATCACAGATCGCAGATCAAACCCAGGAGAACCCGCCTTGGCGCCACGTATCGTCCCGCCCGCCCTCAAAGCCATCGAACAGGAAACGATGGCCGACAAGGTCTACCAGCAACTGCGCGAAGCGCTGATGAGCGGCCGTTTCGCGCCCGGACAGGCGTTGAGCCTGCGCAGCGTCGCGGAGGCGGTCGGTTCGTCGACGATGCCCGTGCGTGCCGCGCTCACGCGGCTGCGCGCCGAACGCGCACTGGTCGACGGCCCGAACCGCGCGCTCGTCGTGCCGCCGATGACGCTCGACATGCTCGACGAACTGCGCGACGTGCGAATCGCGCTCGAAGGCTGCATCGCCGAACGCGCATGCGCCCGAATGACCGATGCGCAGATCGCCGCCGTCCGCAAGACCTGCGAAACGATGCAGGCACACGTCGAGGCCGGCCGGTCGCGCGCTTACCTGCAAAGCAACTTCGCCTTCCACAGCGCGATCTACGCACACGGCGCGAGCGAAAGCACGCTCGCGATCGTCGAGAACCTGTGGATGCGCGTCGGGCCGTTCCTCAACATGGTCGCGCTCGACATCCCGCACATGCGGCGCTCGATGGATGCGCACCGCGCGATCGTCGATGCGCTCGAGCGGCGCGACGGCACGGGCGTACGGGCCGGCATCGCACTCGACATCGGCGGCGCCGCGCACGACCTTGCCGAGACGCTGCGTGCCGCGCAAACGCCGCGCACCGCGAACGCGAAGCCATAGCGGCCGTTTGCCGCGATCGCCCGATCGCGGGCGGCCGCATCCGACAACATCAACGATGGAGACAACCCGGCATGACAGCTTCCGACCTGCTGAAACCCTATGACGGCCTGCGCGTCCTCGTGACGGGCGGTGCCTCGGGCATCGGTCTCGAAATCGCGGACGCGTTCGCGGAGTGCGGCGCGCGCGTGCATGTCTGTGACGCATCGCAGGCCGCAATCGCCGCGCTCGCCGACCGGCCGCCGCGCGCAGGAGCAAGCGCGATCGGTGCGACGCTGGCCGACGTATCCGATCCGACTGCCGTCGCGCGGGTGTTCGACGACGTATCGGCCACGCTCGGCGGCCTCGACGTGCTCGTCAACAACGCAGGCATCGCCGGCCCGACCGGCGGCATCGACGAAATCGATCCCGTGCAGTGGGAGCAGACGGTCGCGATCAACCTGAACGCGCAGTTCCAGTTTGCGCGCCGCGCGGTGCCGCTTCTGCGCGAATCGAAACACGGCGGCGCCATCATCGCGCTGTCGTCGGTGGCAGGTCGGCTCGGATATGCGTTCCGCACACCCTACGCGGCGACCAAGTGGGCCGTGGTCGGCCTCGTGAAAAGCCTCGCGATCGAACTCGGGCCGCTCGGCATCCGCGTGAACGCGATCCAGCCCGGCATCGTGCGGGGCCCCCGGATGCGCCGCGTGATCGAGGCGCGCGCGCAGCAGCTCGGCGTCAGTTACGACGAGATGGAAAAGCGCTATCTGGAGAAGATCTCGCTGCGGCGCATGACCGATCCGGCCGAGATCGCCGCGACCGCGCTGTTCCTGTGTTCGCCGGGCGGACACGGGATCACCGGACAGGCGATCTCCGTCTGCGGCAACGTCGAAGTGCTCTGACGCCTCCTGCATCGCTCACCGAAGGGATTCCCTCCATGGCAAACGCTCGCAAAGTCATCATCACCTGTGCGCCGACCGGCGCGATCCATACGCCTTCGATGTCGCCGTACCTGCCCGTGACGCCGCACGAGATCGAGACGGCCGCCGTCGCGGCTGCCCGGGCCGGCGCGGCGATCCTGCACCTGCACGCCCGCAACCCGTCGGACGGCAAGCCGACCCAGGATCCTGCCGTGTTCGCCGAATTCCTGCCGCGCATCAAGGCGCAGACGGATGCCGTGATCAACCTGACGTCGGGCGGCAGCCCGCACATGACGGTCGACGAGCGGCTGCAGCCTGCGCTGCATTTCCAGCCGGAGGTCGCGTCGCTGAACATGGGCTCGATGAACTTCGGGCTGTACCCGATGCTCGAGCGCTTCCGCGAGCTGAAGCATCCGTGGGAACGCGAACATCTGGAGAAGAGCCGTGACCTCGTGTTCAAGAACACCTTCGCCGACATCGAGACGATCCTCACGCGCTGCGGCGCGAACGGCACGCGTTTCGAATTCGAGTGCTACGACATCTCGCACCTGTACAACCTCGCGCATTTCGTCGACCGTGGGCTCGCGAAGCCGCCGTTCTTCGTGCAAAGCGTGTTCGGCCTGCTCGGCGGGATCGGCGCGCACCCGGAAGACCTGATGCACATGCGCCGCACGGCCGACCGCCTGTTCGGCGGCGACTACGTCTGGTCGATCCTCGGGGCCGGCCGCAACCAGATTCCGCTCGCGACGATCGGCGCCGCGCAGGGCGCGAACGTGCGCGTCGGGCTCGAGGATTCGCTGTGGATCGCGCCCGGCCAGCTCGCGGAATCGAGCGCGGCGCAGGTACTGAAAATGCGGCAGGTGCTCGAAGGCCTGTCGCTGGACATCGCGACGCCGGCCGAGGCGCGCGCGATGCTCGCGCTCAAGGGGGGCGACGCGGTGAATTTCTGATCGCCGCTTCGCGACCCAACACCAGGACCCGCAAGCGCAGTGACAAGGCGCCGGCCGCAGCCGGCCGGCGCCAGGACGCCCATCATCGCCCCGCTCCGTTCGAGCGCCGCCGGCGCGGCTCCGTCGTCTGCCCATCCGCTGCGCACGTCGCAGCGGCATCTGCCGAACGCGGCGCGCCGTGCTTGCCGCGCGCGCCGGTTCGCCCTTACCGGAGTCGTCCGCATGTCCACACCTCAAGCCCAGGCCCTGCCGTCCGCCACCGGCGACGCAAGCGCGTCGCTGAACCGGCTGCTGTTCCGCAAACTGATGCCGCTGCTGATCGCCGCCTACGTGATCAGCTTCCTCGACCGCACCAACATCGCGTTCGCCAAACACTCGATGGGCGTCGATCTCGGCATTTCGTCGGCCGCCTACGGGCTCGGCGCGGGCCTGTTCTTCCTGACCTATGCGCTCTTCGAGATCCCGAGCAATCTGGTCATGCATCGCGTCGGCGCGCGCTTCTGGATCACGCGCATCATGATCACCTGGGGGGCACTGTCGGTCGCCATGGCGTTCGTCCGCGGCGAAACGTCGTTCTACGTGATGCGCCTGCTGCTCGGTGCCGCCGAGGCCGGCCTGTTTCCCGGCGTGATGCTGTACCTGACGTACTGGTTCGGCCGCGAAGAGCGGGCGCGCGCAACCGGTTACTTCCTGCTCGGCGTGTGCATCGCCAACATCGTCGGCGGGCCGCTGGCCGGCGCGCTGATCGAACTCGACGGCACGCTCGGCTTCCACGGCTGGCAATGGCTGTTCGTCGTCGAAGGCATCCCGGCGATCCTGCTCGCGTTCGTCGTGTGGACGCGCTTGCCGGACCGCCCGAGCGCCGCGCCGTGGCTCTCCGCTGAAACCGGCCGCGCGCTCGAGCGCACGCTGGCCGCCGAACAGGATGCGGGCGTCGCCGCGCACGGCGGCCATGCGTTCGGTTCCGCGCTGCGCGATCCGCAGATCTGGCTCGCGATCTTCGTGTACTTCTGCCATCAACTGACGATCTACACGGTGATCTTCTTCCTGCCGGGCATCATCGGCGCGTCGGGGCGCTTCTCGCCGTTCGCCGTCGGGTTGCTGACCGCACTGCCCTGGCTCGCCGCAGCGATCGGGGCCGGGACCCTGCCGCGCTTCGCGCGCGAGTCGCGTCATTCACGGCGGATGCTGTGCGCGGGGCTGGTCGTGATGGCGGCCGGGATGGTCGGCGCCGCGCATGTGTCGCCTGTCGCCGGGCTCGCCTGCGTGTGCGTGGCCGCGTCGATGTTCTTCGTCGTGCAATCGATCGTGTTCACCTTTCCCGCGTCGCGGCTCGCCGGCAGCGCGCTGGCCGGCGGGCTCGGGCTCGTGAATACGTGCGGGTTGCTCGGCGGCTTCGTCGGGCCGACCGTCGTCGGTGCGATCGAACAGGCCACCGGCAATGCGAAGAACGGGCTGACGCTGCTGGCGGCCGCGCTCGTCGTCGCGGCGTTCGCGAGCCTGGCGCTGCGTCACGGGCACGAGCATGCCGATGCGCGGTCGCACGGTTGACCGCCCACGCCATTCAAGCCGGCGCGATGTGCGCGTCAAACGCCGCCCGCATCGCGCCCTGCCGCGTCAGAACAGATACATCCCCGCGATGAACACGACGCCCGAGAACAGCAGCGTCGTCACGCAATACCCCATGATGTCGCGCACGCCGAGCCCGGCGATCGCCAGTGCGGGGAGCGCCCAGAACGGCTGTGCCATGTTGGTCCACGCCTCGCCGTACGCGATCGCCATCGCGGCCTTGCCGAGATCGGCGCCGAGCGCTTGAGCCGCCGGCATCACGAACGGGCCCTGCACGACCCAGTGGCCGCCGCCGGACGGCACCGCGAAGTTGATCACGGCCGAGCTCAGGAACGCGAGCAGCGGGAACGTATGCACGTTTGCGATATCGACGAACCACTTCGTGATCACGCCCGCGAGCCCCGAGTGATCCATCAGCGCCTGGATGCCTGCATAGAACGGGAACTGGATCATGATCCCCGACGCGCCGCGCGCCGCACCGGCCACCGCGCGCGCATAGGCCATCGGCGTGCGGTGCAGCAGGATGCCGGCCGCGAGGAACGCGAGGTTCACGGTGTCGATGTCGAGCGCGAAGCCCTTCTGCACGAACTTCAGCACGAGGAACGCCGCGCACAGCGCCGCGACGAGGACCGACAAGGCGCGGCTCTCCTCCATCCGCTCCGCGAACGTCGCGTCGGGCCCGAGCTGGCGCTCGACGCTCGGCGGTTCGGCGAGCAGCGCCGGATCGACGCTGACGACGTCGCCGGGCTTCGGCATCATCATGCGTGCGAGAAACGGCAGCATCACGATCAGGCCGATCGTGATGAACGCGTTGTAACCGGTGAAGATTGTCTGCGACACGGGAATCAGCCCGATGGTCTTCTCCATCGGATTGCCCTTCGTGGCCGCGACGAGCGGCACCGAACCCGACAATCCGCCGTGCCAGCTCAGGAAGCCCATGTATGCGGACGCCACGAGCAGCCGGTAATCGCTGCCGGCGACACGGCGCGCCACTTCACGCGCGAGCATGGCGCCGAGCACGAGGCCGAAGCCCCAGTTGATCGCGCAGGCGAGCGCGCCGACGAACGCAACGAGCATCACGCCCTGCCCCGGCGTGCGTGCGGTGCTCGCGAGCGCGACGAGCATGCGCTTCACGGGCGGCGAGCTTGCGAGCGCGTGGCCGGTGACGAGAATCATCACCATCTGCATCGAGAACGCGAGCAGGTTCCAGAAACCCGAACCCCACATCGTCGTGAGCTGCGCGGGCGTATTCGGCGTCAGGCCGAACGCGAGCGCGAACGTGACGATCGTCAGCAGGATGGCGAAAATCAATGGGTCGGGCAACACGCGGTGAACCACCTGCGTGAAAAAGCGGGAAATGCGTTGAATCAACTTGAGCTCCTCGTTTCCTGATAGGGACGTCCGCGCGTGTCGTTGTTTGTTGAGGCGCGGAAACGCGCGGATTCTTGCACAGAACCGGCGAACGCGCTTGGGCGCGCGCGGCTGCGATTGCGTGCTGGCGCGGCCGTGGAAACGGAGAGGAAAACAGCGACCGGCGGTGCAGTCGGCACCGCCGGTGACAAGGACGGATGCGCGTGCGTCAGCGAACGGCCGTCGCAGGTGTGCTCACGGTTGCAACCGAATCCACCCGCCGCTCGGCCAGCCGCTGCGCGAACCGGTACGCGACGAGCGACCCGGCCACGGCAAGCAGCATCGGCACGAGGCTGTCGTGATCCGCGCGCGTGAATTCGGCCAGCAGCACGACCGCCGTGATCGGCATCTGCATCGACGCGGCGAGAAACGCGGTCGCGCCGACCAGCGCACATCCGCCGATCGACGCACCCGGCCACACGAGGCTCCACAGCCCGCCCAGCACGACGCCGAGCAGCGCGCCGTTCGCGAGGCCCGGCGTCAGCAGGCCGCCTTCGGCGCCCGCCCGCAGGCTGCCGACCTCGATCAGCACCTTCAGCACGAGCAGCGCCGCGGCAAGGCCGATCGTCAGCGTGCCGTCGAAGCCCAGCGACGCCGGGCCCTTGCCGTTGCCGAGCAATTGAGGAAACCGCATCGCGAGCACGCCGATCGCCGCGAAATTGAGCAGCGCGAGCACGGGCAGCCGCCCGTCTTTCGGCGCGTTCGCCCGGGCTCGCGTCGTGAGCCGCACGAAGCCGTATGCGGCCAAGCCGAACAGCGGCCCGCAGACGATCGACCACGCCACCAGCGGCGTGCTCAGCACGAACGGCGGCACCGTGTACTGATGCTCGTTGCCGAGGCCGATCCACGCGACGGCCGCCGCGATCGCCGACGTCGCGACCGCCACGACCAGCGCACGCAGTTCGAACGTGCCGAGCAGCACTTCGAGCACGAAAATCCCGCCGCCGAGCGGCACGTTATAGACGGCCGCGAGGCCCGCGCCGGCGCCGCACGCGACCATCAGCCGGCAATCGTCGGGCGTGAGCCCCGCGCGATGCGCCAGCCGCCCGGCAAGCAGCGAACCGATCTCGCGCGGGGCGACTTCGCGGCCGAGCGGCGAGCCGAGCGCGACGGTGACGATCTGCAGCAGCGCGTGAACCGTCGTACTGACGAACGGCATCCGCGGATCGGCCGCGCGCACCGCGCGGCGGATGCTGACGAGCGGCCGGCCATACCGGTACAGCGCCCACCACCCGCCGCCGGCGACGATCCCGCAGACGGTCAGCACCGCGAGCCGGCGCAGCGGATCGGCGCCGGTCACACCGGTGAGGAAGCTCTCGGTGCCGATCACGTGCGCGACGCTGTAGCCATACGCGACGTGCTGGATCGCATGCAGCAGCAGCGCGAGCAGCATGCCGCCGAGGCCCGCGCCGACGCCGGTCAGGATCGTGACGACGGCCACGCGCGTGAACGGGCTGGCGGCCGGCGAAGAAGAGGCGGGAGCGGACGGGAGATCGAGGCGCATGGGGTCGGCGAATGGGATCGAAAGGACGGCGCGCAACACGCGCGCCGTCGTCAGGACCGCATCGTAGGCCGGCGCCCATCATGAGACAAACGTATTTTTCGAATCGACTCATGCATTTTGCGAATACACGAATACAGGCAGGCCGTCACCCTCCGCCCTCCTTCGTCCGCCTCAATCTGGATACGTGACGCGCGCCGGTCGCGCCGATCAGCCGCCGTGCCGCGCCCCGCGCATGTTGCAACGACGCGACAGGCGCTCCGCGATGAACGGATGCCAGCCGCGTGCGATCACGCAAGAACCGCCATCGTCTCGCGTGCGCGGCGCGTCGTGTCAGTTTTGTGAAGGACTCTTGCCGGATCCGGAAAGGTGCGCTCGCGGCCCCCGGTGGCCTTGCGCGCGCGAGGCATTCCTATACTTGCGCCGAACTTTCGTTCCCAGTCCCACACGCAGGAGCCTTGACTTGAAAAAAACCCTCATCGCCGGCGCATGCACCGCCGCGCTGTTCGCCCCGCTCGCTCACGCACAGAGCTCCGTGACGCTGTACGGCCTGATCGATGCCGGCATCGTCTACACCAACAACGCCAACGGTGCGTCGCTGTGGCGCCTGAACAGCGGCACCGTCAACGGCAGCCGCATCGGGTTTCGCGGCACCGAAGATCTCGGCGGCGGCCTGAAGGCGCTGTTCGTGCTCGAGAACGGCTTCAACGTGAACAACGGCGGGCTCGGGCAGGACGGCAAGCTGTTCGGCCGCCACGCGTACGTCGGCCTGAGCCAGAGCGGCTATGGCACGCTGACGCTCGGCCGCCAGTACGACACGATGGTCGACTTCGTCGCGCCGCTGTCGGCCACGGCCGGCGACTTCGGCGACACGAGCTTCGCGCATCCGTTCGACAACGACAACCTGAACCACTCGCTGCGCATCAACAACGCAGTCAAGTACACGAGCGAGACCTACGCGGGCTTCAAGGTCGGCGCGATGTACGCATTCTCGAACGCGACCAGCTTCGGTGCGAACCGCGCGTACAGCGTCGCGGCGAGCTACACGAACGGCCCGCTGAAGCTGGCCGGCGCGTACCTGCAGATGAACGGCACGAAGGGCTCGACGAGCGCGAGCCCCGGCGCGACCGATGCGGCCGAAGCGAAGAGCCTGAACCAGGGCGGCTGGTCGATCGGCTCGGACCGCATGCGTTCGTACGGCGGCGGCATCAGCTACGGGTTCGGCCCGGCCACCGTCGGCTTCGTCTATACGCGCTCGCAGTACGACAACACCGGCTCGTTCGGCTCGACCGGCCAGGTCGCGTTCAACAACTACGACGTGAACGTGCGCTATGCGGTGACGCCGGCCGTCAGCCTCGGCGCGGCCTACGTGTACACGGACGCCAGCGTGTCGAACCCCGACAGCAAGCACGGCACCGATCCGAAGTGGCATCAGGTCGACCTGCAGGCCGTCTACAAGCTGTCGCGCCGCACGGACGTGTACGCGGAAGCGATGTATCAGCACGCATCGGGCCGCGGCTACCAGGCGTTCATCAACGGCTCGGGCGGCGCATCGAGCACGGCGAACCAGATCGTCGGCACGATCGGCATGCGCACGCGCTTCTGACCGGCGCGCGGCAGCATCGCCCGTTGGCCACGCACCCGCGTTCTTACGCGGGTGCGTTCGCCGCGGGCGGCTTGCACCAATGTTGTTCCATCTGGAAGGCTGCCTGCCTGGAATCGGGGTTTTTACGCGCGCGGGTGCTGCGTAGACTGCCAGCAAAGGTCGGGGTCACGCATCGCGCGTCGAACCGGCCGCCCACCCCGTCCCCAGGAGAACCTCGTGAAATCGCTCGTCGTTACCGCCGCCGCTGCCGTCCTGCTCGCTGCACCGGCCCTGTCCTTCGCCCAGTCGGCACAGTCGCCCGTCACGCGCGCGCAAGTGCTGCAGGAGCTCATCGATCTCGAATCGGTCGGCTACAACCCGGCGCGCGGCGAAGTGAACAACTATCCGGACGACATCATGGCGGCGCAGGAACGACTCCACGAAAAGCGTCTCGCGGAACAGAAGGCCGCGCATGCCGCGTACGGCCCGGCCGGCGAACCGGCAACGGAATCGGGCGCGGCGGCAAAGCCCGCGCTGTAACGGCACGACGATGCGCCGCGCCCGCGTGAACGATGTGCCGCGGGCGCGGCGCAGGTTGCATTCGCGTTCGTGTGGTTGGCTTGAAGAGAAAAAGCCGGCAGAACGCCGGCGCGCGTCCGCCGCTCAGGCGGCCTGCGGTTCGCGATCGATCGCGTTGAGCATCTCGACGTCGCGCGCGATCATTCCCGGCACCTGGGCACGCAGCATCTCGACCCAGGTCCGCACCTTCGCATCGACGAAGCGGCGCGACGGATACAGCGCGTAGACGTTCATCTTCTGCAGGATATGCGCGGGCAGCACGCGGACGAGCGTGCCGTCGCGCAGCGCATCGATCGCCGAGTACAGCGGCAGCATGCCGATCCCGATGCCGTCGCGGATCGCGAGGGCGAGCGATTCGGCCGTATTGGTCTGCACCGGCCCCGCGACGTGGATCTGCTCGACGCCTTCGGGCCCTTCGAGCACCCATTCGTGCGTCGGGAATGCCGGCGTGCACAGCGTCAGGCACGCGTGCGCGGCGAGATCCTGCGGACGAACCGGCGCGCCGTGGCGTTTCACATAGTCGGGCGACGCACACAGGATGCTGAAGGTCGAGCCGAGCAGGTGCGACACGAGTTCGGAATCGGGCAGCGACGACGCGGTCACGACGGCCATGTCGCTCGTACCGTCGAACAGGTCGGGCATGCGCTGCGACAGCGACAGCTCGATCGACACGTCCGGAAACTGCGCGTGATAGCGCGTCAGCGTGGGCAACACATAGTGATGGCCGACGCTCGCGAAGCTGTGCATGCGCAGCACGCCGGCCGGCCGTTCGTGCGCGCAGCTCGCCTCTTCTTCCGCGCGGTCGACGTCGGCGAGGATCTGGCGGCAGCGCCGCAGATAGCTTTCGCCGGCCGACGTGAGCGCGAGACGGCGCGTCGAACGATTCATCAGTCGGGTGCGCAGGCGCGCTTCGAGCTCCGACACCGCGCGCGACATCGCGCCGGTCGTCGAATTCAGCGATTGCGCGGCGGCGGTGAAACTGCCCGTTTCGACGACGCGCGAAAACACCCGCATGTTTTGTAGGGTATCCATTCCTGTGAGCAACCTGTAGCGGAGCCGCTATTTTCCTCCACGGGATGCGACAGATTGTTACTCCGGCTGCAACTATCGTTTCCCCGCAGCTGCGTTAATGCGCGGGCGCCGCACTCCTACAATCGGCGCCTCACCAGTCGAACGGACCGTTCGGACAAGCCGCGGCACCCCGCCCGGCGCCGTACGAGCCCCACCCCAGTCATGAAGCCATCACCTGCGATCGAGCGACCTTCCATCGAACCGGCACGATGGAGGACCTGGCTCGATCCACTCGGCGACGCCGCGCGCGACTGGGCCGCGAGCGACGGGCTGATCTGGCTGCACCTCGCGAAAACCGTACTCGCGGCGCTCCTCGCGATGGGCATCGCGATGCGCCTGGAAATGTCGCAGCCGCGCACCGCGATGACGACCGTGTTCGTGCTGATGCAGCCGCTGTCGGGGATGGTGTTCGCCAAGAGTTTCTACCGCGTGCTCGGCACGGCGGCCGGCCTCGTCGCCGCGCTCGCGCTCGGCGGGCTGTTCGCGCAGCAGCCCGAGCTGTACATGGCCGGCATCACGCTGTGGATCGGCACCTGCATCGCGCTCGCGGTGCGCAACCGCCATTTCCGCTGGTACGGCTTCGTGCTCGCCGGCTATACGGCCGCGCTGATCGGCCTGCCGTCCGTGATGACCCCGCAGACGCTGTTCCAGTCCGCGCTCACCCGCGCCGCGGAAGTCGCGCTCGGCATCGCGTGCTCGGGCGCGGTCAGCGCGCTGATCCTGCCGCTCAGTTCCGCGAAGGCGCTGATGCGTTCGCTGGGCACCCGCCATGCGACGTTCGCGGCGTTCACGGCCGGCGCGCTCGCAGGCGACGTCGCACGCGGCGATTTCGAGCGGCGCTTCGCCGATTTCGTCGACGATATCGTCGGCTTCGAGGCCAACCGCGCGTTCGCGTCGTTCGAGGATCCGCACATTCGCGCGCGCAGCCGCCGCCTCGCGCGGTTGAACAGCGAGTTCATGAACGCGTGCACGCGGCTGCATGCACTGCACCAGCTCGTCAAGCGGCTACGCGCCAATGGCTCGGACGCGGTGCTCGATGCGCTGGCGCCGCATGTCGACGCGCTCGCGCAGCGCTTCGCCGCGCTGCGTGACGAGCGCCAGCGCGGGATCGCGCCGGCCACCGGCGCACTGCTCGAACTGCGCCGCTTCCACAGCGCGTTGCCGAAAGCCGCGCGTGCATCGCGCCGAGACATCGAGGCGCATGCGGCCGGCGGCCTGCTCGACTTCGATACGGCGATCGAGCTGCTGTACCGCTTCATCGGCGAATATCTCGGCTACGCCGACACCTATGCGTCGCTCGACCAGGACGATCACGCATTCGAGCGCTCGGTCACGCATTACGCGGTGAAGACCAACTCGTTCTTCGTCGGGTTCGCGTTCCTGCGCACGATCGTCGCCGTCGGCGCGATGAGCGCGTTCTGGCTCGCGTCCGAATGGCCGAGCGGCCCGCTCGCCGTGATCGCCACCGCGATCGCGTGCGCACTCAGCTCGACGTCACCGCGTGCGCCGAAGTTCGTCGCGCAGATGAGCGTCGGCGCGGCATTCGCGACCGCCGTCGGCTACGTGTTCCTGTGCTACGTGTATCCGAACATCGACGGCTTCCCGCTGCTGTGCGCCGTGCTCGCGCCGGTGCTCGGCCTCGGCGCGTTTCTCGCGATGCGGCCGGGACTGTCCGGCTACGGGATCGGCTTCGCGGTGTTTTTCTGCCTGCTCGCGGGGCCCGACAACGTGACTGCATACACGCCCGAGGTGCTGATCAACAACGGCCTGGCGATCGTCATCGCGATGCTCGCGTGCTCGCTCGTGTTCGCGGTCGTGTTTCCGACCCACATGCCGTGGCTCACCGGCCGCATCGCGCACGATCTGCGCCGCCAGGTCACGCTGGCATGCGAAGGGGCAACGGACGGCCTCGCGCAGCGCTTCCAGTCGAGCACGCACGACCTGATGGCGCAACTGCGCACGCTGCTCGTGCGGCGCACGCGACAGCATCGCGACGCGATGCGCTGGATGCTGTCGACGCTCGAGGTCGGCCACGCGGTGATCGACCTGCGCGACGAACTGAACGCGTTCTCCGCATCGAAACCGCCGCAGACACTGCGCTGGACCGGCTCCGTCGAAGCGGTGCTGCACGAGCTGCCGCGCTTCTTCGACGATCCGACGCCCGGCCATCATGCGCGCACGCTGAAATCGGTGAATCTCGCGATCCGCGCGGCGCAGCACACGCTGCAGGCGTGGTATTCGGTGCCCGACGAGCGGCACCGCATGCAGCGGATCGTCGGCTGCCTGCACTTCATGCGCAGCGCGCTGCTGGACAAGGACGCGCCGTTCAACCGGCATCGCCATTGACGATCGGTGCGTGCGCAACGTGATCCTTGTTCCGGATGGAAATAAGCTCTACAGCCGCGGTGATTAATCTTTAAGCAGTACGAGCCTATAGTTTCCTCACTGCCAGCGAGACTGGCACTCACCCAGGAGAAACCAAAATGAAGCCGCTGCACCTCGCCCTCGTTGCCCTGTCGCTCACCGCTGCTGTTGCTCACGCACAGCCGGCACCGGCAGACGTCGCACAGCAACAGGCGAACCGCGCTGAAGCCGTCGCAACCGCCGGCCGCGTCGATCGTGCGCAATCGAAGCAGGAAGACCCGAACGCCTGTGTCGGCCCCGTCAGCTTCTGCAACGTCTACTTCGGCAGCTGAGCATGACGCCGCGTCGTCACGGCCAGGCCTGCACCGCCCGCACTGCTTGCGCGGGCGAGCGGCGGCCCGGCCGATCGCGGCCCGGCCGATCGCCGCATCGCCGCTCGCCCCCACGCCGCTTCGATTGAAGCGGCGCATGCCGTTTCAGGCGCCGCGCCCCGGCCGCCAACCCACCTCGCGCAACGCATCCAGCAAGCGCGCCTGCCCCAGCCCCTCGACCCGCGCACCGCGCGATTCGACGTCGCCGCCCGCGACGAGCGCATTCACGATCGCTTCCTCCACCGCCTCCGCCGCCGCGACGAACAGCGCGGAAATATGGTCGTTGTTGACCATCTTCACGCCGGTCGTCGGTGCCCCCTTGCTGCCGTAGTTCGCCGCCGGCAGGCCGTCGTTGCCCGTTGCAAACGCAAGGAAGATGTCGCCGCTCGAATCCTCCGTGCCGCCGCCGACGCGCGCCAGCCCGACGCTCGCACGCTGCGCGAGGCGCGTGCACTGGTGCGGCAGCAGCGGCGCGTCGGTGGCGATCGTCACCACGATCGAGCCCATCCCGGCCTCGCCTTGCGCGTCCGGCGCACGGAACGGCGAAGGCACGTGCCGCAGCACTTCGCCGACCGGGTAGCCGGCCACGCGCAGCATCTCGCGCACGCCGTAGTTCGCCTGCACGAGCGCGCCGACGGTCCAGCCGCCCGCCTCGGCCGAAAGCACGCGCGACGCGGTGCCGATGCCCCCCTTGAACTCGTGGCAGATCATCCCGGTACCGCCGCCCACGCCGCCTTCGGCGACCGGCCCCGACTGTGCGGCGGCCAGCGCGCGCTGCACGTGCGCGGCGCTCACGTGCTGCCCCCAGATGTCGTTCAGCAGCCCGTCGTAGGTTTCCATCACGACCGGCATGCACCAGTACACGCGGCCGGCCGCCGCTTCGCGCTCGTTCGCGACGAGCGCATCGCGTACCGCGCCGACGCTGTGCGTGTTCGTATAGGCGATCGGCGTGGTAAGCAGGCCGGCCTCGCGGATCCATTCGAGCCCCGTCGCGTCGCCGTTGCCGTTCAGCACGTGCACGCCCGCGAAACACGGCGAATCGTGCGCGGCGCCCGCGCGCGGCTCGATGACGGTGACGCCGGTGCGGATCGACGCGTCGCCGTTCTCGACGTTCAGCGTGCAATGTCCGACCCGCACGCCCGGAACGTCCGTGATCGCGTTGAAGCGGCCCGGTGTGCCGAGTCCGATGCGGATGCCGAGATCCCTCGTGCGCATGATGCGATTCCTCCAGTCTTTCAATGGTTCGGTGTTTCAGTGTTTCGGTGCGGCAAGCTTTCGATCCGGCGCTCAGAGCGTACGGAAGGCTTCGCTGTGGCGCGCCCAGACTGCATACATCACGAGCGCGGCGATCAGCAACCCCGCGATGATGATCAGGTCGGTCGGTTTCGTCGCCGTTGCGAGCGTCGTGTAGAGCGTATACGCGGCGCCGGCTACCGCGACGAGCGGCGTCACGGGCCACAACGGCATCCGGTAATGGTGTTCGACGTCACGGCGCACGAACCGGCTCGCGAGCGCGGCCAGGCCGACGACCAGATAGATCAGCAGCAGCAGGTCGACCGTGAACGCGGTCAGCTCGTCGAGGCTCGACACGAACACGAGCCCGGCCGACGGCACCGCGAGCGCGAGGGTGGCGAGCCACGGCGATTCGAAGCGCGGATGAATCGTCGAGAATGCGCGGTTGCAGGTGCGCGACCAGAGCGCGTGCCGGCCGCTGCTGTACAGCAGGCGGCCCATCGTGATCACGATCGCGATGATCGCGTTGAATACCGACAGGAAAATCCCGCCGCTGACCACGCGCGACACGGCCGGATTGCTCAGCGAACGCACCACATAGCCGATCGGGTCGGCGCTCTTCGTCAGCTCCGTCAGCGACGGCGCGCCGAGCACGATCGCGGTGAGCGGAATCAATTCGACGACGAGGATCACGAGCAGCGAGTAGATCACCGCCTTCGCGACATTGCGGTTGCCGCCGCGCAGGTCTTCCGCGAGATAGGCGGCCGAGCCGAAGCCGTTGTAGCAGAAGATCGCGGTGCCGATCGCCGGGACGATCGCGGCCAGCGTCGCCGGCACGAGCGCGTTGCCGCTCGCGACGACCGGTGCGACCAGCACGTCGGCGCCACGATGCGGCGAACCGAAGCCGAGGCCCGCGATCAGCATCAGCACGCCGATCTCCACCACCAGGAACGCGCCCGTGATCCACGCGTTCGTCTTGATGTTCAGCATGCCGAGCAGGTAGCTGAGCAGCACGATCGTCAGCGCGACCGACTGGTTGCTGAAGTGCGTGCCGAGCGCGTTGTTCAGGTAAGGCGCGGCGCCGCTCGCGAGCACGGCCGGGATGAACACGCTGACGGACAGCACCGTGATGAAGGTCAGGTAGCCGGGCAGCGTGCCGAACACGCGCTTGGCCATCACGTACTCGCCGCCCGCGCTGCGGTGCGCGGCGCTGAGCTCCGCGTAGCAGAGCGCGAACGCCAGCGCGAGCACGCCGCCGAGCAGGAACGACAGCACGGCGCCGCTGCCGGCCTGCTGGATCGCGAATGGCGCGATCACGAAGATCGAACTCGCGGGCGTCACGCCCGAGACGGTGATCATCACCGCATCGCGCACGCTGAGCGTCTGCGACAGCGCGCGCGGCGCGTCTTCCGTTGCAGGCGCCGCTTGCAGCGTGCCCGTCGATTCCGACATCATCGCCATTTCGTTCTCCTGTGCTTGGGCCAATCCTTTGCCAACTTTTTTTGAACGCCCATACTCGGGCCCGATTGATTGCGTGGCAGTCTAGGAAGCCAATTTCAGGACCGCTATTCCCCCTTCGTGTTACGCCCTTCCGGTGGTGGTATGGATCGTCTCTTTTCCGAAATCGCGATGCACCAGGCGCTCGGCCGCGCAATCGATCATCTCGGCCAGCCGCGTTTCTGGCGGTTCCTGGTGCTGCTGCTCAATGAAATGGTGCCGTTCGACAACGCGCTCGCGACCGCGATCGGCCCCGACGGCGTGCCGCTCGTGCTCGACGAGTACGACACGGGCGGCACCGATGCCGCATCACCCGTGCCGCTTTACCTGAACGGCGTGTATCTGCTCGACCCGTTCCTGCAGGCCGCGCACGACGGGCTCGCCGACGGCTGCTACCGGCTCGAGGAAGTCGCGCCCGACCTGTTCCGGCAGAGCGAATATTTCCTGAGCTACTTCCGCGATGCGGTCGGCGACGACGAGATCCAGATCCTCGTGCGGCCGAACGCCGACATGCTGCTGTCGCTGTCGCTCGGCGCGGGCGCGCGGTTCGACGTCGAGCCGCTCGGCAAGCTGACGGCCGCAATGCCGTGGGTGCTCGCGGCGATCCGGCAGCACTGGCGGCTGGTGGGCGATGCGGCGCGCGTGGCGCCCGACGCCGATCTCGGCGCGCGGGTCGAGCAGGCGCTCGCCCGCTTCGGTGCGGGCGTGCTGACCGATCGCGAGATGTCGATCGCGAGAATGGTGCTGCGCGGCAATTCGTCGAAGGCGATTGCCGAGCGGCTCGCGATCTCACCCGAAACGGTGAAGGTGCACCGGCGGCATCTTTACGCAAAGCTCGGGATCTCGTCGCAACCCGAGCTGTTTTCGCGGTTCATCCAGGCGCTGGGGGAAGACGCGGCCGGATGACCGCGTCGATGCTGATGGATGGCAACCGGCGCGGAATCGGGCACACTCCGTCAAGCGCCACATGCCGTGTTCATCCCGCGACACCGATGCGGACGCTCCGTCCACAACAAGATTGCCCGAAAACAGGAATCCCGATTCATGTCGCTCATTCCGATCATGGGACTTGGCTGGCTGTTTCTGTGCGCGATCAGTGCCGCATCGATCGTGCTCGTACCGCCCGTGGTGCTGGTCGCCTGGCTGATGGGGAAGAACATCTGGTCGATCCTGACCCGTGGCCGGCTGCAGTTCGCGTTCCTGGCCTACCTCGGTTCCGCGCCGGTGCCGGCCGTCTTCACGTTCCTGCTGGAAATCGGCGCCACGGCCGGGAATCACGGTGGCACGGCGTCCGCCAGCGAGTATCAATGGAACCAGCGGTTCTTTTTCGTGTTCGTCGCCGCTGCGGCACTGAGCGGCCTGCTGTTGCTATTGCGACCGAAAGACAGGGAAGCGGCGAACGTCGAACCGCCGCAGCCTGCGCATTAGTCGGCGCGCGAGCGCTGCGTCATGCCGCCTGCCCGGTTCTCGAGCAGGCGCAGGGGCATGTGCAGCTTCCCGCTACTTCCACTTCTCACCGAGTTGCGCGAGCCCGGCGTTCCGGAGATCGTCCGGCAACATCACCACGCGGAACTCGCAGTCCGCATTCAACATCAGGAACCACGGCTCCGCGAGCGCCGGGATCTGCGACGGATCATTCACGTCGACGATCACGACGGCCCCGCGCCCGCCGCTCTGCTCGGTGAAATACACGGCCTCCGGCTTGACCGCTTCGAGTATTCGCCCGATCACGTCGCCGACGCTGCCGTCGCGCACCAGCGTGTTGAACGGCTCGTGAGGGATTCGTATGTTGAGAAGCATGCGCATGACCATCCTCCTTGGGCTCCGCCCGGCCTGGGCCCTTCAAGCATAGGTGCTGCGCGATGCCGCGCCAGTGGCGCCACGACCATTGGCCGATTCGCATTCACATTCCGACGATTCGATGACATCGCATCGCGTGAACGCCAATCGTGAGCGACGCGCAAATCCGCCGGGCATGGCGTCGCATTCGATACGCCGTCGCATCGGCGCCCCGCTCGCCCGGCCGCGCGGCACGCATCACACGGTACCGCCGCCCGCAGCGGGCGCGATCGCGAGATGCAGCGGACGCTCCGGCCGCAGCGTCACGTTCAGCACCGGCCGCGGCGGCATCATGCCGGGCGGCACCGACAATGCGTAGCGCTGCAGGATCATCGCCGCAACGACCGTCATTTCCGTCATCGCCAGATGCTGCCCGAGACACACGCGCGGCCCCGTGCCGAACGGCATGTAGGCGCCGCGCGGCGCGGCCGGCGCGTCGTCCGCAAACCGCTCGGGACGAAACGCGTCGGGCTCAGCAAACCATCGCGCATCGCGCTGCATGAGTTGCAGCGGCAGCATGAACAGCGTCCGCGCAGGAAACTGCCACGGCCCCAGCACGATCGGCCGCGATGCCCGGCGGCTGATCAGGATCGGCGCGGACGGATACAGGCGTAGCGTTTCCTCGAGCGTATGGGTCAGGTAGTGCAACGACGATCGCGTCTCGGCGGACGGCGCGCGACCGCCCAGCACGCGCGCCACCTCGTCGCGCGCGGCATCCTGCGCCGCCGGATGCGCTGCCATGCACCAGGCCCACCAGGTCAACGCCCCGGCCGTCGTCTCATGGCCCGCGAGGAACGCCGTCATGCATTCGTCGTGCACGGCCTGCAGCGGCCATCGCCGTGCGTCGTCCCGATGCAGCCGCAACAGGCGCGACAGCAGATCGTCGGGCCACGCGTGCGTCGGCAGATCGAGACGCGCATGCAGTTGCCGGTCGATCAGCCCGTTCAGCACGGCCATCGCCCGCGCCTTGCCGCGCTTCCACGGCATCCAGTCCGGCGCGCTTGCCGGCCAGTAGAAATCGGCGTTGGCCGCCGCGCTCACCACGCGCACGGCTTCCTCGGCCGCACGCGCCTCGTCGCCGATCGCGTCGGAGAACATCGTGCGCATGATCACGTCCATCGCCAGCGACGTCAGCGCGCTTTCGATCGGCCAGTCCGGATCGCGCGCGGGCCACTGCGCGAGCGCATGTCCGGCCGTCGCCGCGATCGACGGCACGAACGCCTGCACCGGCTTCGGCATGAAATTCGGTTGCAACGCGTGCCGCTTGTCGCGCCACGCGTCGCCTTCGGCGATCAGCACGCTGTTGCCGTGGACCTCCGCAAACACCCGGACGGCACGCTCCCAGCGCCCGAGCGCATCGTGATGCGTCACCAGGAGTTCGCGCACGAGCGCGGGATCGGTCACGACCACCGCATGCTCGGGCCACATGCGCAAGTGCACGACGTCACCGTATGCGCGCTGCCAGCCGGCCAGCGTGCCGACCAGGTCGCGCGACATCGTGCGCAGCAGCCCCCAACCCGTCAGGCCGGCACGCGGCCCCGGCGGCCATACGCCGGGCGGGTGAAGCACGGGCGCCGAAGCCGAAGCGCCCGCATGGAATGGACATTGGGAAGTGGATCGCGTGTTCATGGGCCGGATTATCCGAATCGGCATGCGGGCGGTCTTGAACGCAAACGACATCGACACGCGTCGGGCCGGTCCCTATACTCCGGCGTCATGTTCTCCGACCCGTCATCGATCTCGCCGTCGTGCCCCGATCCGCTGGCGCGCGCTCCCCGCGCGCTGAGCGACGGGCGGTCGCCGCATGGACGGCTGTACCCCGCGCCGGCTGCCCTGCAGGGCGCGGTGGTCGCGATCGTGTTGCACGACACGCGCGGGTTCGCATTGAGCGACGCGCAACGGCTCTCGCATTTTCCGGCCACGCCGCTCGTGTGCGTGTCGTGGTATCGGGATCTCGACGTGGGCTTCGTCGAACCCACGGCCGACGGGCCGCGGTGGCGCCCCTTCGGTGCCGCAGCGACGCTGTCGGGCAGCCATTCGGCCCCGACCGTGGCCTGGGCGCCGACGGGCGGACGGATCGGCATGATCTGCTTCACCGCCGATGCGGCGCGGGCACTGTTCGGCATTGCGCTGGCGGACATCCACGACCGCGTGCTCGACGCGCACGCCTGCCTCGGCGACGACTGGCATCCGCTGCTCGATGCGCTGGTGGGCGCGGAACGCGATGCCGATGCGCTGGCGGCGATCGAACGTCATCTTGCGCCTCGCTGGCAGGCGCTGCGGCCCGCGACGCCGCTGTCGTCGCTCCGCAATGCGGGACGCAGCTGGGTCGAGCGCCTCGCGCTGCAGGCGCGCGAATGGCGGCATACCCACAGCCCACGCCAGGTCGAGCGGCGTATCAAGACCTACAGCGGCCGATCGCTGCGCGAATGGCAAACGCTCGTCAGGACGGAAAGCGCGTTCTTTGCGGCGCGCGACCGGTTCGAAGCCGGTGCCGCGTTCAACTGGGCGACGCTCGCACTGGACGAAGGGTTCGCCGACCAGGCGCACCTGAGCCGCGAGGTCAAGCGCATCACGGGATTCTCGCCGAGCGAATTCACACAACGCTTCATCGAGGACGAATCGTTCTGGATGTACCGGCTGTGGGTGTGACGCACGGCGGCGCCACGATGCCGGCCATGCGAAATGGGTCATACATTCCAATAGTAGAATGTTAGGCATTGCCCCGACCCCCTCCACCGCCCGCATCATTCCAGGAGCCCGTAATTGAACCCGTCGTCGCCCCCAGAACGCAAAGGGGTCGCCCTTTATGCGCGGATTGCCAGCCTGCTGCGCGGACGCATCCAGCAGGGCGAATGGAAGCGCGGCGACCAGTTGCCGCCGATTCCCGAGCTGTGCGCGTTCTATCAGGCGGGCACGATCACGGTGCGCCAGGCGCTGGCCGAACTGAGCGCCGAAGGGCTCGTGAGCAGCGCCCGCGGCCGCGGCACGTTCGTCACGGCCGAGGTCGTCTCGCCGGCGGATAACCCGGCGTTGCGCGCCGCGATCAACGATCCGCTGCAGCTCGCACCCGGCCAGACGCTGCGCGTGCTGCTGCGCGACGCCGTGACCGAATTGCCCGCCGCATTGCAGACGGGCCAGCCGATGCGCGCCGCCTACATGCGGATCCGCACGCTTCATCTGCACGACGGTGCGCCTTACGGCGTGATGGACAGCTACGTCGCGCGCGAAACCTACGACCGCTTTCCGAAGGGCAGCGACGCGCGGCACAAGGTCGGTTATCTCGTCCGTCAATACAACCGGCTACCGCTCGCGAAGGCGCGCCAGGAAATCACGGCCGCCTATGCGGATCAGGAAACGGCCGACCTGCTCGCATCGGACGGCGCCGACTGCAGCATGGCCGACATGCTGATTCGCATGCGCCGCTGGTGGACCGACGGCGACGGCTGCATCGTCCACGCCGGGCTCTACCTGTATCGCGCCGACCGGTTCGTGCTCGATATCACGCACGATCTCGACGGCGACGACCGCAGTGCCGACCTGATCCCGTCGCCGCGCACCGGCGTCCGGAAAACCACCCGCAAGCCGGCGGCCTGACCCGCGCACCGCGTCACGCCGACGTATCGACGTCGTCGCACATCGCGCCGTAGACCCAATGCCGCAGGTCGCGGCGGATCCGGTACGTCGTCGACGGCAGCAGCTGCGTCATGAACACGACGATCAGGTCCTCGGCCGGATCGATCCAGAACGCCGTGCTGGCACCGCCGCCCCAGAAGTAATCGCCGACGCTGCCCGGCTGCATCGTCGCGGCCAGGTCCTGCGTCACCGCGAAGCCGAGCCCGAAACCGAGCCCCGGATACACGGCCTCGCTGAACGTGGAGCGCGACATCCGGTCGAGCGTCTGGCCGCCCGGCAGATGGTTGATCGTCATCAGCTCGACGGTTTTCGGGCTCAGGATCCGGTGCCCGTCGATCGATCCGCGATTCAGCAGCATCCGGCAGAAGCGCAGATAGTCGCCGGCCGTCGACACGAGCCCGCTGCCGCCCGATGCCAGCGCCGGCGGACGGCGAAATGCGCTGGCAGCCGGGTCGTCGTGCAGCACGATCCCACCATCCGCACCCGGTCGATAGCACGCGCACAGGCGCTCGGCCTGCTCGTCCGGCACGAAGAAGCCGGTGTCGGGCATGCCGATCGGGTCGAACAGCGCTTGCTTCAGGTAGTCGGCGAACGGCTGCCCGGAGATCTTCTCGACCAGATAGCCGAGCACGTGCGTCGCGACCGAATAATTCCATTCGTCGCCCGGCGAGTAGTCGAGCGGCAGCCGGGCCAGGTCCGCGATCATGCCGTCGAGACCGCCCGGGTTGCCCGGTTCGCCGAGCGCGAGTTCGCGGTACGCGGCATCGACGTTCGTGCGGGCCTGGAAGAAATACGACAACCCGGCCGTATGGCGCAGCAGATCCACCATCAGCATCTCGCGCGCGACCGGACGGGTCTGGAACCCGCCGAGGCTCCGTGCGCCCGCCACGGCAACACCTAGCTCCTTCCATGCCGGGATCACGCTCGACACGGGATCGTCGAGCGCCACCAGCCCCTGCTCGACCAGCGTCATGAACGCGACGCTCGTGATCGGCTTGGTCATCGAATAGATGCGGAAAATCGCGTCGTCACGCATCGGCTTCGCCCGCTCGACGTCCATCGATCCGACGACGTTGACGTGCGCCAGCTCGCCACGGCGATGGATCATCGTCACCGCCCCCGGCAGGCGCCCGGACGCCACGTACCGTTCGTTCAGCCGCGTGTCGAGCGCCTTCAGCCGCTGCGACGACAAACCCGGATGTGCCACCTTGGTCATGCCCCTGCTCCTGTTTCCACTTCGGTCTCGACACGCCGGAACCCGCGTCACTGCGCTTCCCCAAACACGCCTGCCCGGCTCAAACATTCTAAAAATAGAACTATATCATTTTAAAGAATGCTCGAACCGTCGCGAGTCATCGGCGACACGCGGTGCGCGCCATGCGGGCCGGTTGCCCGATTCGAGACACGCGGGCATGATGTCGCGAACCCTGGCGGCGGCCCTGCGAACCGCTCATCGCAACGCGCCGTCAATCGCGCCGGCCGGGATCCGCTTCGCACCCGGCTGCCTCTGCCCACCTCCGTCCGCCCATGTCATTACGCGCATTCAGAACGCTGGTCGCCATCGCCCGATACCGGACGTTCGCGCGCGCCGGCGAAGCCATCGGCCTCACGCAATCGGCGGTGAGCCTGCAGATCAAGACGCTGGAAAGCGAATACAACGTGCAGTTGTTCGATCGCTCGCGCCGGCAGCCGGTACTCACCGAGGCCGGCAACATCCTGCTCGCGCAGGCCGAGCAGGTGCTCGCGATGGTCGACCGGATTCCCGATGCGCTCAGCGACGAGAAGAAGCTGGTCGGGCGCCTGCGGATCGGCGCGATCCAGACCGCGCTGTCCGGCCCGCTGCCCGACGCGCTGCTCGCGCTGCGCGATGCGCATCCGGGGCTGCGCGTGCACGTGTCGGCCGGGATGTCGGCCGAACTGGCGAACCGCGTCGCGGCCGGCGAACTCGATGCGGCCATCACGACGAGCCCGGTGCGCCCGCATCCGGCGGAACTGACGTGGACCACGCTGTACGAGGATCGCTTCTGGCTGCTCGCGCCGCCGGACCATGCGGAACGCGACGCGGTCACGCTGCTCGACACGCTGCCGTTCATCCGCTTCGATGCGCAGGCATGGGCCGGCCGCATGATCGCCGCCGAGCTGCGCCGCATCGGCGTGCGCGTGCGCGAGGAGATGGTGCTGGACAGCGCGGAAACGATCGCGCGCATGGTGGCGAGAGGGCTCGGCGCGGCAATCGTCGCGCTCCCCGATGCGACGCTTGCGCGCCTGCCGCCCGTCACGCGCTTGCCGTTCGGCCAGCCGCAGATGGGGCGCGCGGTGGTCCTGCTCGAACACCAGTCGCGTCCGGCCGAACGTTTCGCGCGTGCGCTCGCGGCCGAAGTCACCGCGTCATCAATGAGAATTTCTCATTGAACACCCGATAATTAACAATTATTCCTGTTGCTTGCGCGTGTTAACTTGGCGGCATCGTCACTCTTTCGATTGCGTGTCGCCATGTTGCCCGCCGGATGGATTCCCGCCTCGTTCCGCCGCTTTGCGTGCCCGCCGCTCGTGGCGGCCCGCACCGCCGGCATGGCTCGCGTGAAGGCACGCCGATGATCGGCCCGATCCTGCTCGCGCTGGCGCCGGTCGCGCTGCTGGTCGCGTTCGGCCACGGCCTGCGGCGCACGGGCTTCATCGCCGACGCGTTCTGGCCGCAGGCCGAGCGGCTGTGCTACTACGTGCTGCTGCCCGCGCTGTTCGCGGACGGTCTCGCGAACGCGCGGCTGCAATCGCTGCCCGTTTTACCGCTCGCGGCTGCGCTGGTCGGTTCGACCGCACTCGCCGCGGCGCTTCTTCTGCTGGTCCGCCGGTTCGTGCGGGTCGACGGCGCCGGCTTCACGTCGGTATTCCAGGGCGCCGTGCGCTTCAACAACTATGTCGGCACCGCACTGGCGGCCGGCCTGTTCGGCGCACAAGGCATCGCGCTCGCGGCCGTGTGCGTCGCGGCGATCGTCCCGACCGTCAACCTGATGTGCGTGCTCGTGTTCGCGCGCTACGGCGACACGCGGCTCGGCGCGGCGGCGCTCGCGCGCCAGATCCTGTCGAATCCGCTCGTCGTCGCGTGCGCGCTCGGGATCGCGATGCAGGCCGGCGGCGTTGCGTTCCCGGCGGCTGTCGAGCCGGCCGTGCGTGCGCTCGGCGTCGCGTCGATGCCGCTCGGCCTGCTGTGCGTAGGCGCGGCGCTGCGATTCGATGCGGCGCGTGCGTGGCTGCAGCCGGTGTGCGTCGCGTCGGCGTTCAAGTTCATGGCGATGCCGCTCATCACGCTCGCCGCCGGCCGCCTGTTCGGGCTCGGCGACGCGGCGCTGACGGTCGCGCTGCTGTTCCAGGCGCTGCCGACGTCGTCGGCGTCGTACATCATGGCGCGCCAGCTCGGCGGCGACGCGCCGCTGATGGCCGGCATCACCGCGTTCCAGACGATCGCCGCGGCGCTCGCGATGCCCGTCGTACTGACTGCCCTCGCGTCGGCGCCCGCGTTTCGCTGACGACGACGCCGCGCCCGATCCTATCCGATCCCCCTGAATCCAGCCTGCACCGTCGCGATCGCGCGATTCGCAATCGCCGGCCGCGCGCGGTCGCTCATGCGTTGCCGCAGGCGCTCACCGAGAAACCCCGTCACATGAATGCTCCCGCCCCGCCCGCCGCCATCGCCGCCGCCCGGCCGCACGCGGCCATCTACGTGAAGCTCACGCTCGTCGCGCTGTTCTGGGGCGGGACCTTCATCGCAGGCCGGATCCTGGCCGCGACGATGTCCGCGACCTCAGCGGCCACCGGCCGCTTCGCGATCGCCGCGCTGCTGCTGGTCGTGCTGACGTGGAAGATCGAAGGCGGGCTGCCGAAGCTGAACGGCCGCCAGATCCTGACGACCTTCGGACTCGGCGCGACCGGCATCTTCCTGTACAACGTGTGCTTTTTCGCGGCACTCGCGCGGATGCCGGCGGGGCGCACCGCGCTGTTCGTCGCGCTGAATCCCGTCGCCACCGCCGTGCTGCTGTCGATCGTCGTGCGCGGGGAACGCCTGTCGCTGTCGCGCTGGGCCGGCATCGCCGTCGCGCTGTTCGGCGCGCTGATCGTGATCAGCCGTGGCGACTTGCTGCGGGTGCTGACCGATCTCGGCAACACGTTCGGCGCGGGCGAACGCTACATGCTCTGCGCGGTGCTGAGCTGGGCCGCCTATACGGTGATCGGCCGGCGCGCGCTCGACGGGCTGTCGCCGCTGGCGGCCACGACGTATGCGGCGCTGTGGGGCCTCGCGCTGCTGATCGTCGCGCACCTGTTCGGCTCGCCCGCCAGCAGCGGCACGCCGCTGACGTGGCAGGCCGTCGCGTCGATGCTCTATCTCGGCGCGATCGGCACGGTGGTCGCGTTCGTCTGGTATTCGCAGGGGATCCGCGAACTCGGGCCGGCCCGCGCGGCCGTGTTCACCAACCTGGTGCCCGTGTTCGGCGTGCTGCTGTCGGTTGCGCTGCTCGGCGAGCCGTTGTCGCCGTCGATGCTGGCCGGCGGTGCGCTCGTGATCGCGGGCGTCGCGCTGACCAATCGGGCGAGACGCTGACGCAGCGGCATGCGCGGCGCGCCCTTCGGGGACGGATGGTGAATACCGGCGCGCAGCACGGCGGCGATCGCCATGCCGTTGCGTGACGCCGACGCGCGGCCGATACGCCCCCGATGTTCTCGCAGCCCCGCCAAAAACCGCCTATCGTGAATGGAGCGCTCCGTTCGCCGCCATTCGACCCTGCGTCGCTCGCACCGGCGGCAACGGCACCGCGTTCCGGCACCATTCATCGCGATCCTGGCGCACGCTCGCCCGTGCCCGATCGCGGCCGCCCACCGGATTACAGGAGGCCCTCATGAAAGCCGCGCTGCTCGTCAGCTCCGCCCTGCTCGCCATTGCATCCGCTTCGGCGTCGGCCCAAGGCTCGATCACGAAAGTCGAAAACGGCGCGCTCGTCGCCGCAAACGGGATGACCGTCTACGCATTCGACCACGACAAGCCCAACGCCGGCACCAGCGCCTGCACGGGCCAATGCGAATCCTTCTGGCCGCCCTACAAGGCCAGCGCGACCGACGTCCCGGTCGGCCCCTACACGATCATCAAGCGCGATGACGGCAGCCCGCAATGGGCGTACAAGGGCAAGCCGCTGTACTTCTTCTCGAAGGACATGAAACAGGGCGACCGCAACGGCGACAACTTCAAGAACATGTGGCACGTGGTGGCACCGTAAGCATTCTGCTGCCTTCCGCCCCATCCGTGCAGACATGAAAAAGCCCGCTCCGATCGACGATCGGAGCGGGCCTTTGCCCGTCATACCGGCTGCATGCAGCCGGCATGCGCGTCAGCGGTTCGACGGGAAGCTGAACACCGTCCCTTCGCGCACGCCGGCCGACGGCCAGCGCTGCGTGATCGTCTTGCGCTTCGTGTAGAAACGCACCGCGTCCGGGCCGTACGCATGCAGGTCGCCGAACAGCGAGCGCTTCCAGCCGCCGAACGAGTGGTACGCAACCGGCACCGGCAGCGGCACGTTGATGCCGACCATGCCGATCTGGATGTTGTCGCCGAAGTAGCGCGCGGCCTCGCCGTCGCGCGTGAACAGGCACGTGCCGTTGCCGTACTCGTGCGCGTCGATCAGCGCCATCGCCTCGTCGAGCGACTTCAACCTGATCACGCCGAGCACGGGCCCGAAGATCTCGTGCTGGTAGATCGGCATGCCGGGCTTCACGTTGTCGAACAGGCACGGGCCGAGGTAATAGCCGCCGTCGTGGCCGTCGACCTTCACGCTGCGGCCGTCAACGACGAGCGTCGCGCCCGCTTCGACACCCGCTTCGACGAAGCCCGTCACCTTCTCGAAATGCTGCTGCGTGACGAGCGGGCCCATGTCGACGCCCGCGCCGTTGCCCGGGCCGACCTTCATCTTCTCGATCTCGGCTTTCAGGCCCGCGACGACCTTGTCGCCCGTCTCGTCGCCGATCGCGACGACCAGCGGAATCGCCATGCAGCGCTCGCCGCACGAGCCGTACGCCGCGCCCATCAGCGCGTTCACCGCGTTGCCGATGTCGGCGTCGGGCATCACGACCGCGAAGTTCTTCGCGCCGCCGAGCGCCTGCACGCGCTTGCCGTGCGCGCAGCCGGTCGAGTAGATGTATTCCGCGATCGGCGTCGAGCCGACGAAGCTCACCGCCTTCACGCGCGGGTCGGTCAGCAGCGTGTCGACCGCTTCCTTGTCGCCGTTCACGACGTTCAGCACGCCCGGCGGCAGGCCGGCTTCGAGCGCGAGCTCGGCCATGCGCAAAGTAGACGACGGCGTGCGCTCGGACGGTTTCAGCACGAAGGTGTTGCCGCATGCGACGGCCATCGGCCACATCCACAGCGGCACCATCACCGGGAAGTTGAACGGCGTGATGCCGGCCGCGACGCCGAGCGCCTGGAACTCGCTCCACGAATCGATCGCGGGGCCGACGTTCTTGCTGTGCTCGCCCTTCAACAGCTCGGGTACGTAGGTTGCGTATTCGACGTTCTCGATCCCGCGCTGCAGTTCGCCCATCGCATCGGCGAGCACCTTGCCGTGCTCGGCCGTGATCAGCGCGCACAGTTCTTCCGCGTGCTCCTCGAGCAGCGTCTTGAAGCGGCTCATCACGCGGGCGCGCTTCAGCGGCGGCGTGTTGCGCCAGGCCGGGAACGCGGCCTGCGCGGACGCGATCGCGGCTTCGACGGTCAGCTTGTCGGCGAGCGCGACGCTCTTGTGCGATTCGCCGGTGGCCGGGTCGAACACCGGCTGGACGCGGCTGCCGCCGTCGACGCGCTTGCCGTCGATCAGGTGGCCGACGGTGGAGGTCACATTGCTGTCGTGTTTCATCGTTCAGGCTCGTTCGTGAATTCGGTTATCGCTCAGGGCAAGCCGCGGCTCAGTCCACTTCGTTCAGCGCATCGGACAGCGCGTTGATCAGGTTGTCGATCTCGCGCTTCTCCGAGATGAACGGGGGCGCCAGCTGGATCGTGTCGCCGCCGTAGCGCACGTAGAAACCCTTCGCCCAGCAGCGCATCGCGATCTCGTACGGGCGCCGTGCCGGCTCGCCCGGCAGCGCCGCGATCGTCAGGCCGGCAGCGAGGCCGTAGTTGCGGATGTCGGCGATGTGGCGCTGGCCCTTCAGCCCGTGCACCGCAGCCTCGAAATGCGGCGCGAGATCGCGCACGCGGGCCACCGCGTCTTCCTTCACCAGCAGGTCGAGCGCCGCGACACCGGCCGCGCATGCCACCGGATGCGCCGAATACGTATAGCCGTGCGGGAACTCGAGCATGTACTCGGGGCCGCCTGCGGCCATGAACGTGTCGTAGATTTCCTTCGTCGCGATCACGCCGCCGAGCGGCTGCACGCCGTTCGTCACCTGCTTCGCGAAGTTCATGATGTCCGGCACCACGCCGAACGCGTCGGCGCCCGTCATCGCGCCGGCACGGCCGAAGCCCGTGATGACTTCGTCGAAAATCAGCAGGATGTCGTGCGCGGTACAGATGTCGCGCAGGCGCTTCAGATAGCCCTTCGGCGGCACGACCACGCCCGCCGAACCGGAGAACGGCTCGACGATCACGGCCGCGATGTTCGACGCGTCGTGCAGCGCGATCAGCTCGAGCAGGCGGTCGGCCAGCTCGGCGCCGTGCTCGGGCATCCCGTGCGAGAACTTGTTTTCGGCGAGTTGCGTGTGCGGCAGGAAGTCGGCGTCGAGGCCCTGGCCGAACAGCTTGCGGTTCGGCCCGATCCCGCCGACCGAGATACCGCCGAAGTTCACGCCGTGATAGCCCTTCTCGCGGCCGATCAGGCGCGTCTTCGTGCCCTTGCCCTTCGCGCGCCAGTAAGCGCGGGCCAGCTTCAGCGAGGTATCGGCCGCTTCCGAGCCCGACCCCGTGAAGAACACGTAGTCGAGGCCGGCCGGCGTCAGGTCCTTGAGCTTGTTGGCGAGCTCGAACGATTTCGGATGACCGAACTGGAATGCCGGCGCGTAGTCGAGCTGCGCGACCTGGCGACTCACGGCTTCGACGATTTCCGTGCGGCCGTGACCGAGGCCCGTGCACCAGAGGCCCGACAGGCCGTCGAAGATCTTGCGGCCTTCGCCGTCCGTGTAATACGCGCCCTTGCCCGACACGATCATGCGCGGATCGGCCTTGAACTGGCGGTTGGCCGTGAACGGCATCCAGTGCGCGTCGAGCCAGGCGGCGTCGGTACGGAGGTTGGTGTCGTCCTGCTGGGCGGTGGTGATGTCGGTCATGTCGGTCGGCGCGTGGCGCCCCTCCTCCTTGTGATGATGTTGCACATTGTCGGGACGCCAATTAGTCTTTTGAATATCGCAATATCAATGTTCACTTGCTCAACTATGCAAGCAAAGAAACCGAAGAGCCGCGCGCTGCTCGGGCAGCTCAGCGACATGGATCTCCGCCTGCTGCGGGTCTTCAAGGGCGTCGTGCAGTGCGGCGGGATGGCGGCGGCCGAGCTGGAACTGAATATCGGCATCTCGACGATCAGCCGGCACGTGAAGGATCTGGAAACGCGCCTCGGCCTCGTGCTGTGCCGGCGCGGCCGCGCGGGCTTCACGCTGACGCCCGAGGGCCAGACAGTGTACGAGGAGACGCTGCGGCTGCTCGCGTCGATGGAGGCATTTCGCAGCCGGATCGACGGCATTCACGACAAGATGGGCGGCGAACTGCACATCGCGGTATTCGACAAGACGGCCACCAACGCGAACGCGCGGCTTGGCGACGCAATCCGCCAGTTCGCCGACGAGGCGCCCGACGTCGCGTTGAACCTGCATGTCGCGTCGATCAACGAGGTCGAGCGCGGCATCATCGACGGCAGCTATCAGGTCGGGATCATCCCCGCGCACCGCAACTCGGGCAGCCTCGTGTATTCGGAGCTGTTCGACGAACGGATGCTCCTCTATTGCGGCCGCCAGCACCCGCTCTTCGATGCGCCGCACGGCAAGCTCACGTGGACGACGATCCGCAATCATGCGTTCGCGGGCCTCGGCTTCCATTCGCCGAACATGGAGCTGAGTCACCGCGCGAAGCTCACGCGCAGCGCGACCGCGTCGGATCAGGAGTCGATCGCGACGCTGATCCTGTCCGGCCGCTATCTCGGCTTCCTGCCCGACCATTACGCGGAAAGCTTCGAAAACAAGGGGCTGATGCAGCCGATCGCGCCGCACCGGTTCAATTACCGGTGCCGGTTCGTGAGCCTGCTGCGGCGCTCGCCGCGGCCATCGCGGGCTGCGTTGCTGTTTCAGTCGTGTCTGGAAGCCGCGCATGCGGCGGCAAGGCCGGTGGCGTAACGACCGTCGTGGCTGAGTGCTTGGGTGCTTGGGTGCTTGTGCAGCCTGCGCCGGTTTCACTGCCGGTCAGCTGCCGTCATCCGTCCCCGGCTGTGCACGCATGCGCGCCATGAAATGCGTCGCGACGAGCGCCGCGGCAAAGCCGGACATCGCGCCGACACCAAGCGCCCAGCGCGGGCCGAGATGGTTCGCGACCCAGCCCGCCACCGGCGCACCGATCGGCGTGCCGCCGAGCGCCACCGCGAGACGCAGCGCCATCACGCGGCCGCGCATCGCCGGCTCGGTCGACAGTTGCACCAGGCTGTTGGTCGAGTTCATGAAGGTGATCGCGGCGATCCCGGTCAGCACGAGCGCGGCGCCGAACAGCCAGTAGCCCGGCGCCAGCGCGGCCAGCGTGCAGCCGAGCCCGAACAGCGCCGCGCCGATCCACAGATGCCGGAAGCGCGGCCGGTCGCGGCGCGCCGCGAGCAACGCGCCGGTAATCGTGCCGACGGCCATCATCGACGACAGCACGCCGAAGCCGCGCGCATCGACGTGAAACACGCTGGCCGCCATCGTCGAGATGAACAGCTGGAAATTCAGCCCGAACGTGCCGATCAGGAACAGCATCACGAGGATCGCTTTCAGGTCCGGGCGCTGCCACACATAACGGAACCCGTCGAGCAGGCTCCCGCGCTTGCGGTCGGCCCGCGCGTGCGCGCGCAGTTCGTCGGCACGCAGCATCGACAGCGACGCCAGCACCGCGACGAAGCTGAGCCCGTTGAGCAGGAACGCCCAGCCGGTGCCGACCGACGCGATGATGAAGCCGGCCGCTGCCGGCCCGATCATCCGCGCCGCGTTGAACGACGTCGAGTTCAGCGCGACGGCATTCGCCAGCTCCCGGTCGGCGACCAGCTCCGCGACGAAAGTCTGCCGCACCGGCGCATCGAATGCCGACGCGCAGCCGAACAGGAACGCGAACAGATACACGTGCCACAACTGTGCGACGCCGGTCACCGTCAGCAGCCCCAGCGCGAGCGCGAGCCCGCCCATCAGCGCCTGCGTCGCCATCAGCAGCTTGCGCTGGTCGAAGCGGTCGGCCGCGTAACCTGTCCACGGCAGCAGCAGAAGCTGCGGGCCGAACTGCAGCGACATCACGATGCCGACGGCCGACGCGTCGTGATGCGTGAGCTGCGTGAGCACGAGCCAGTCCTGCGCGGTGCGCTGGATCCACGTGCCGATGTTCGACACCAGCGAGCCGATCGCCCACACGCGATAGTTGAAGCTGCGAAGCGAGCGGAATACGCCCGCCGCCGGCACGCTCATGGCCGCTCCCGGTCGGGCTCGTTGCCGCCGTGCAGCTCGCCGAAGTGCCGCGCGAGGAACAGGCCGAGCAGGAGGATGCCAAGACCGAACGCCGCCGCGTCGGCCGTCACCCGGAGGTCGAAGTCGCCGACCCGGCACACCAGTACATAAGCCACCACGAGGTTCGCGACGCCCCACACGACATTCACGGTGGACGACGACAACCCGCGCCCGGGCGGATTCGCGAACGGGGTCTGGAACGGCTCCCCGCGCAATCCGCTGACGAGATGCGGCACGACGTTCGCGAGAAACGCACCGCCGAAGAAATACGACACGAGATGCGGGAGGTTCATTTGCAGGTGTCCTTTCGGCAAACAGGTCGAAGCGGATTACGGGCGTGCCGGCGCCTGGAATTCGGCGAGCCGCTGCAGCAGCTTCACGGCCGACGCGAGCTCCGCCTGCTCCGCCTCCGACAGTTGTGCGTGCAGCGCGCGGAACAGCCAGTCGTCCTTGGCCGCGCGGTTGGCCTGCAGCACCTTGCGGAAACCGGGCGTGAGCGCGATCAGCGTCTGCCGGCCGTCGGAGGGATCGGGCGCGCCGCTGACGGCGCCCAGCGTCTCGAGCGTCGCGACCGTCACGCGCATCGACTGCGGGCGCACGCTTTCGGCGCGCGCGAGCGCCGACACGGTCGCGGGGCCGTCGCGGTCGAGCCGCAACAGCACCGACTTCTGCGATGACGTGAGGTCGTTCGGGTGGATCTGCTCCCGCATCCGCCGCATCAGCTTGCCGACCGAGATGCGGAGTTCGCCGGCGAGACCGGCCAGTGGGAGCGCGTCGGAGGATGGCGATGGCGTGTTCATGAATTCAAGATAGCAGATATACAGGAAAACTGTACAGTTTAGCTGCATATTTCAAGCTGTAAGGATCGCCTCCTCGCCGGTGCTCGAGTCGATGCGCAACGTCCGGTTCGGCTGCGCAACCCGGCTCTGCGATAATGCGGGCTCCCCATTTCCGCACGCCTCCCGCCATGACGCAGCCGTCCGCCCCGCTCTCCACCGACCTGCCGCCGATCTCGTGCCTGCCCGGCGACGCGCTGCCGTGGCTGCCGATGAGCGCCGACCTGCCGGGGCTGGCGATCAAGTACCTGCACATCAATGCGGCCGAGGACACGCTGACCGCGCTGCTGAAGATGCCCGCCGGCGGCACGTTGCCGCGCCACCGTCACGACGGCGAGGTGTTCGTCCATACGTTGCAGGGGGCGTGGCGCTACCGCGAATACGACTGGGTGGCGCACGCCGGCTCGACAGTGCTCGAACCGGCCGGTTCGGTGCATACGCCGGAAACGCTCGGCGCACCGGGTGAGGACGTGATCACGCTCAACGTGATGCGCGGCGATCTCGTGCTGCTCGACGACGACGGCCGCGAGACCGCGCGCGAAAACTGCCGCGTCGCGCTGCTGCGCCAGCGCAAGCATGCGCGCACGGCGCCGGACGACGCCGCGCCGTTCGTCACGCGTTGAATGCCGGGCGATAGCGGAAATCGGACGGGCCGCCCATCACCGTAACCGTCGATACAACGGGACGAACCGACTGAGGTCGGTGACCGTTCAGCCCGTGTCCCGCTCGTCCGCCCGCGCTTCGCGCCGCATCGCCTGCGGCGGCACGCCGAACCCGCGCATGAACGCGTCGCGCATGTGCCGGCGGTCGCGAAAACCGTTTTCCTTCGCAATCACGTCGAGCGAATGGCGGCTCTGCTCGATCATCAGCCGCGCCGATTCCAGCCGCAACCGCTCGATCGCCTTCGCGGGCGACTGCCCCGTTTCGAGCGTGAACACGCGGCTGAACTGGCGCGGGCTCAGGTGGACGGCTTCAGCGAGATCCTCGACGGTCAGCGCACGGCCGAGATGCTGCCGCGCGTAGTTCAGCGCATTCTGGATCCGGTCGGATTTCGGCGCGAGATCCAGCATTTCCGAATGCTGCGACTGGCCGCCGGCCCGCCGCTGGTGCATCACGAGCTTGTGCGCGACCGATCGGGCCGCATCGGCGCCCAGATCCTTTTCCACCATTGCGAGCGCAAGGTCGAGGCCGGCCGTCATCCCGGCCGAGGTCCAGATCGGCCCGTCGACGATGTAGATCCGGTCTTCCTCGACACGTATCTCCGGGTAGCTTCGTTGCATGTCGCGACCGAACGCCCAGTGCGTCGTCGCGCGGCGTTGCGCGAGCAGCCCGGCCTCGGCCAGCACGAACGCGCCCGTACAGATGCCGGCGATCCGCCGCGCGCGTGCGTTCGCGCGGCGCAGGAACGCAACGACGCCGGCCGGCGCGGGCGAAGCGAGCGGATCGTTGACGCCCGCGACGATCCACGTATCGACGGCGATCCGCCCGCGCAGCGCGCGCGTGGCGACCGGCAGCCCGAGCGACGAGCGCACGTCGCCACCGTCGACCGAATAGCTGTCCATCACGTAGAACGGCTCGCTCATGCCCATGTTCGCGTACTCGAACACCGACTGCGCGGCGAGCGCCATGATCTGGAAGCCGTCGCTGATCAGAAAGCCGATGCGGTGCATGCGCGTTCTCCCGTTCCATCCCGGGCACGCAGGTCCGCCCGATGTCCTGAATCATACCCATCTACGTCATTTGTGTCGCAACGATTCGAGACCAGAATGGCTTCACGCCATCCGGCCATTTCCCTCGAAACGGAGCACATCATGACGCAAGCACATCGCGGTACCGCCCTCATCACCGGCGCCTCGTCGGGTATCGGCGCCCTCTACGCCGACCGCCTCGCACGCCGCGGTTACGACCTGATCCTGGTTGCGCGCAACCGCGACCGGCTGGTCGCCCTCGCCGACCGCATCACGAACGACACGCACCGCAGCGTCGAGATCATTGACGCCGACCTCAACGACCGCACCGCACTCGCCGCCGTCGAGGCGAAGCTGAAACAGGACGCGAGCATCACGCTGCTCGTGAACAACGCCGGCATCGGCACGCACGCGCCGCTGCTCGACAGCGACGTCGACGCGATGACGCGGATGATCGACCTGAACGTGACCGCGCTCACGCGCCTCACCTATGCGGCCGTGCCCGGTTTCGTCGCACGCGGCCGCGGTGCGGTGATCAACATTTCGTCGATCGTCGCGATCTCGCCGGAAACGCTGAACGGCGTGTACGGCGGCAGCAAGGCGTTCGTGCTCGCGTTCAGCCAGTCGCTGCATCACGAGCTCGCCGGCAAGGGCGTGCAGGTGCAGGCCGTGCTGCCCGGCGCGACCGCGACCGATTTCTGGCAGACGGGCGGCCTGCCGCTCGAGCACCTGCCGAAGGAAATCGTGATGCCGGCGCCCGACATGGTCGACGCGGCGCTGGTCGGCTTCGATCGCGGCGAACTCGTGACGATCCCGTCGCTGCACGCGGGTGACGAATGGGAAGCGTACGAAGCCGCGCGCCGCACGATGGCGCCGCACCTGTCGACGGATACGCCCGCGCCGCGCTACGCGACGGGCCGCTGAACGCGGGACATCCCGCACCCGCAGGTCGAAAGCAACGCGCGCGTCGCCCCCGGGACCGGCTGCGGAACGCGGTGACGCGCGGTGAATCGCCCGCCGTCATCCAGGGTTCGGCAGCAGGTTTCCGGGCGAGCGCCGCTCGCGGGATTCGTCTGCGGGAACACGCGCCGGACGCTTTCCCGACCGCCGCATCGACATGCACCGACCGCCGATTTCTGGCCGCTTGCCACGCATTCCGCGCAACAGTAAGCTCTGCGATTACAGTCCCCCAAGCAGCCTCGTTCGACCGGCATTCGTCCGATCACGAGCGCAATCGTCCGTTGCGGAATTCGACCATGCGGTTCCGGATGTTCATCACCGAGACCGGCGATGCGCCGGCCTCCGCGCGCGGCGCGGCCGACCGTCAGCCGGCGCTTCCGCCCCTGCCCGAACTGGACACCGTCTGCCGTGTCGCGCGTGCGTATTGCGCCGCCGCCGGCGCATTCATTGCGCGCGCCGAAGCCGATGCGCAACGCGTGCTGGCCGCCGACGGCGCACTGCCCGATCCGCTTCCCGATCGATTTCCCGCCGAATGCCTGCTGCCCCAAGCCGAGCCGGATCCGACGGACGATGCCCGCTTCGCGCTGCCCGGTGCGAACCGCACCGGGCAAGACGACGACCACCCGAGTCATGCACTACGGATCGTCGCGGCCTGCGAATTGACGGCGCCCGATGGCGCGACCCTCGGCACGCTGTGCGTCGTCGACGATACGTGCCTGACGCTCGACGCCCCCCGATATGCGGTGCTGCGCGACCTCGCCACGCTCGCCGCAAGCGCGCTTGCCCGCGCGATCGAAGCAAGCGCGTTACGCGAGCGGCTCGGCATCGTCGAGGAACACAGCACGCTGACCACGCTCGCGCTGACCGAAAGCGGCACCGGCGTATGGGATCGCAACGTGGCAACCGGCGAGATCCATTACTCGCCGGCCTGGAAGGCGATGCTCGGCTACGCGCCGCACGAACTCAGCACCCGGATCGAGGATGCGTACGAGCGACTGCATCCGGACGACATCGACGACGTGAAGGCCGCGATGCTCGCGCACTTCGAAGGCCGCACCGACTACTACGCGGTCGAGCACCGCATCCGCTGCAAGGACGGTTCGTACAAGTGGATCTGCAGCCGCGGCAAGGTGATCGCCCGCGACGGCAACGACCGCGCGCTCCGGATGGTCGGGACGACTACGGACATCACCGCGCTGCGTGAGCTCGCCGCGCGGTTGCGCGACTCGGCCGCGCTCGTCACGGATCTCACCGACCAGGTGCCCGGGCTCGTGTTCCAGCTGCGGCAGGCGGCCGACGGGCACCGCTTTTTTTCCTACGCGAGCGCGGGGGTCGGCGACATCTACGAACTGACGCCCGAGCAGATCGCCCGCAGCGCGGAGGCCGTCGAGACGCGGATCCATCCGGCCGACCTGCTCGCCTATCGGCAGTCGCTGCACGACTCGTCGGTGCGACTGACGCCGTGGCGCCTCGAATATCGCGTGCTGCTGCCCGGCCAGGGCCTGCGCTGGCGCGAAGGCGATGCGCGCCCGCTGCGCACGGCCGACGGCGGCACCGTGTGGCACGGCTTCATCACCGACGCGACCGACCGCAAGCACATCGAGGCCGAACTGCACCGGATGGCGACGACCGACCACCTGACCCAACTGTCGAACCGTCACGCCTTCATGCGGCAAAGCGAAGCCGCGCTGCGCACCGTGCGCACGACCGGCCTGGCCGCCGCGGTGCTGATGCTCGATCTCGATCACTTCAAGGCGCTGAACGACCGCTGGGGCCACCCGGTCGGCGACCGCGCGCTCCGGCATTTCGCGCGGCTGCTGCTCGCGGAAACCGGGCCGGACGGCATCGTCGGCCGGGTCGGCGGCGAGGAATTCGCGATCGTGCTGCCGGGATCGGATCTCGACAAGGCACTGGCCTTCGCGCAGCGCGTGCAGCAACGCACGATGCAGGCGCAGTTGATGCACGAGGATCAGCAGGTCACGCTGACCGTCAGCATCGGCATCGATGCGATGCGGACGTCGGACTTCGGCGCGTACCAGCCGCTGTCGCGCGCCGACAAGGCGCTCTATCTCGCGAAGGAGCGCGGCCGCAACCGGATCGAGGTGTATCGGGCGTAGCCGGCGCGATGATCACGTCGATTGCGTGCCTGACGATCGACCGGCAGGCGCGCGGTGGCCTGATCCACAGGGCGCGGGTGCTGCTCGGGCTGTTCCTGCCCCTCACCTGAATCCGCCCCGCAGCCGCCGGCGTCACGCCGAATCGGCTTGCGGCGTGGCCCGCACGCCCAACAGCATCGCAACCGCGCACGCGGCCAGCAACGCCGCGATCATCAGCATCGCCGGATCCATGCTGCCCGTTCTCGTGCGGATCAGCCCGACGAGCCACGGCGTGATCATGCCGCTCGATACGCCGATGCTGCTGATCAGCGCGATCCCGCCCGCCGCGCCCGCGCCGGAGAAATACGCGGACGGCACGGCCCAGAACACCGGATGCGCGGCGAAAATCAGCATCGCCGCGATCGACAACAGCGCCATCATTGCGACGATGCTCGGCAGATGCAGCGTCAGCAGCACGAGCGCCAGCGCGCCGCCGAACGCACACGCGGCGAAGTGCCAGCGCCGTTCGCGCTTGCGATCGGAGCGCCGCGCGATCGCGATCAGGCCGGCCGCGCCGATCGCGTTCGGCACGACCGACAACAGGCTGATCTGCACGACATCGTGGATGCCGAATTCGCGGATCATCAGCGGCATCCAGAACAGCAGCATCAGGAGCGCGGTGGTCAGCGAGAAATAGATGAACGCGAACAGGTACGTGCGCGGTTCGGCCAGCACCTGCCGCAGCGAATGCGGTGCCGGCGACTCGGCACCGGCGCGGTCGGCGGCCAGGTCGGCCGCGAGCCGTTGCCGATCGGCGTCGGACAGCCAGCTCGCCTGCTCGGGACGATCGCACAGCCAGAACCACGCGACCACGCCGAGCAGGATCGCGGGCGCACCCTCGATCGCGAACATCCATTGCCAGCCATGCAGCCCGAGCACGCCCGACATCCCGCGCATCAGCCAGCCCGACAGCAGCCCGCCGACCATCCCGGCCACCGCGACGCCCGCATAGAAGATCGACAGCACCGATGCGCGCCGCCGCGCCGGGTACCAGTAGGTCAGGTATAACACCACGCCCGGAAAGAACCCGGCTTCGAACAGCCCGAGCAGGAAGCGCAGCACGTAGAAATGCTTCGCGCTGTCGACGGTGATCATCGCGACCGACACGGCGCCCCACAGGAACATGATCCGCGCGAACGTGCGGCGCGCCCCGAAGCGGCGCAGCAACGCGTTGCTCGGCACCTCGAACAGCACGTAGCCGACGAAGAACAGCACCGCGCCGAGGCTGTACATCGCGTCGGTCAGGCCAAGGTCCTGCCGCATCTGCAACTGCGCGAAGCCGATGTTGCTGCGATCGAGGATCGACACGATGTAGCAGATGAACAGGAACGGCACGATTCGCGCGCCGATCCGCCGGTACAGCGCATCGTCGTCGGTTGCAGCAACGCCGGACGCGACGGCACGCGCGGCGTCCGCTTGAAAGGGGGCAGACATCGATCGTCTCCTCGATGGATTCGGGTACGGGACGGACAGGTGACGCCGGTCGCCGCCGCCCGCGCGCAGCGACCGGCCGTTGCCCGCTCAGTCGCGCGGCGCGCCTTCGCCTTTCACGCCGAGCATCAGCGCGGCCCCGCTCGCCACCAGCAGCGCGGCCAGCAGATACACGGCGAGATCCATGCTGCCGGTCTTCGTGCGGATCATCCCGATCACCCACGGGCTGACGATGCCGCTCGTGATCCCGATGCTGCTGATCAGCGCGATTCCGGCCGCGGCCGCATTGCCCGACAAGTAGCGGGTCGGCACGGCCCAGAAGATCGGCAGCGCGGCAAAGATCAGCGTCGCCGCGATCGACAGGCACGCGAGCATCGCCGCGAAGCTGTGCAGGTGCAGCGTCAGCGCCGCGAGTGCAAGCCCGCCGCCGATCGTGCAGCACGCGAAGTGCTTGCGGCGCTCGCCGGTGCGATCCGAGCGGCGCGCGATCAGGATCAGCCCCACCGCGCCGACCGCGTTCGGCACGACCGTGTACAGGCTCACGGCGACGACGTCGGTCACGCCGAAGTCGCGGATCATCAGCGGCATCCAGAAGTTGAGCGTCAGCGACGCGCAGGTCAGCGAGAAATAGATGAACGCGAACAGATAGACGCGCGGGTTCGTCAACGCGGCCGCGAGGCTGCGCCGGTCGTGCGTGTCATGTGCGGCGCCGCGCCCTTCCGCGCACAGCGCGGCGACACGCGCCTTTTCGTCGGACGTGAGCCAGGCAGCGTCCTGCGGCCGGTCGACGAGCTTCGTGAACGCGGCGAACGCGAGCAGGATCGCCGGCGCGCCTTCGATCGCGAACATCCATTGCCAGCCGTGCAGCCCGAGCACGCCGCTCATGTCACGCATGATCCAGCCCGACATCAGGCCGCCGAGCACGCCGGCCACTGCCACCCCCGCGAAGAACACCGAGATCGCGGCCGCACGCCGGTTCGCGGGAAACCAGTAGGTCAGGTACAGCACGATGCCGGGAAAGAAGCCCGCTTCGAACACGCCGAGCAGGAACCGCAGCACATAGAAATGCGACGGCTGCGACACGAACATCATCCCGGTCGACGCGATGCCCCACAGCAGCATGATCCGCGTGAAGGTGCGGCGCGCGCCGAAACGCGCGAGCAGCAGGTTGCTCGGCACTTCGCAGAACACGTAGCCGACGTAGAACACCGCGGCGCCGAGGCCGTACATCGCGTCGCTGAAGCCGAGATCGTGCTTCATCTGCAACTGCGCGAAGCCAATGTTGATGCGGTCGAGGAACGAGACGACGTAGCAGAGGAACAGAAACGGCACGATCCGCCATGCGATCTTGCGGAACAGCAGCGCGTCGTCTGAGGCGACAGACGTGGAAGCCGAAGCACTCGCGTGCGCGAGCGTCGCTTCGGCGGGAAGCGATTGGGGCATGTCTCTCTCCAAACCGGCTGCGCGATTCGAGCGCGCAGCCGTCTCCCAGGGCGTACGTGCGCCCTGCTTTCTTGTGAGATCAGATACGGCAGACGGAAAGTCGGCGAAAAGCCGCGGCCGGTCGCCGCTTCAGAAAAAAGGCGGAGCGCCCTGTCGGGTGCCCCGCCTGTGCAAGCCGCTCAGTCCTGCAGCGCGGCCCACATTTCCTTGTCGCGCTGCGCGGTCCAGATGCGCGGATGCGTGATGCCGCTCGCTTCGTCGAACGCACGCGACACATCGAACGGCAGGCAATGCTCGTAGATGAACACGTGGCCGAACTTCGGGTCCATCGCTTCGCGCGTGAGCGCCATCGATGCCTTCAGGTCGAGCTTCTGTTCGACGGCCTTGCGGCCCTGTGCGAGCAGCGTCGTGACGAAATCCTTCGTGTAGTCGAGGCCCTTGTTCACTTCGGCCGGGTTCAGCAGCGCGGGGCCACGGCCCGGCACGAGCTTCTCCGCGCCGAGCGCGCGCAGCGCCTCGAGCGTGGCCGGCCACTGTTCGAGCTGCGCGTCGCCGCAATAGCACGCGGCGTCGTATTCGACGAGGTCGCCCGAGAACAGCACCTTCTGCGACGGAATCCAGACGATCGTGTCGCCCTTCGTGTGGCCCGACCCGACGTGCATGATCTTCACTTCGAGCTTGCCGAGGAACAGCGTGATCTCGCGCTCGAACACGAGCGTCGGCCAGGTCAGGCCGGGCACCGTCTCGACACCCGCGAACAGGCGCGGGAAGCGTTCGATCTCCGACTTCATGTCGGCCTCGCCGCGCTCGACGATCATCTCGTACGTGCCCCGGCTCGCGATCACGTGCTGCGCGCCTTCGTCGAAATACGCGGATGCGCCGAGCACGCGCACCGCGTGGTAGTGCGACAGCACCACGTGCTTGATCGGCTTGTCGGTCACGCTGCGGATCTTCGCGATCAGATCCTGTGCCATCGCGGGCGTCGCGGTCGTGTCGACGATCAGCACGCTGTCGTCGCCGATGATCACGCCCGAGTTCGGGTCGCCTTCGGCGGTGTACGCGTACGCGTTCTCGGACAGCTTCGTCCAGGTGACTTTCTTCTCTTCCAGATCGGCTTGGGAGGCGAATGCTTTGGCCATGTTGCGTTCCGTGGCTGCGAGCCATGTGTTGAGGGGAGTGAGCGGATCTTCGGCCCGCATCGAATATTTGTCAATGACAAAGTCGCTTGCTATTGTCTAATACGGGTAAACCTGCGGGCTGGCGCGATAAATGGCGTCGGATACCATGCGGGGTTTCGTCAACGGAAGAATCATCGCGTGCAGAACCACGAAGTCAGCGCAGACGACGCGCCGCCCAAGGCGCAGCGCGGGATCCAGAGTGTCGAGGTCGGCGGCCGGCTGCTCGACGCACTCGCGCGCCGTCGCAAGCCGCTGGGCCTGTCCGAACTGGCCGCGGCGGCCGACCTGGCGACCGCGCAGGCGCACACCTATCTCGTGAGCCTGACGCGGCTCGCGCTCGTGAAGCGTGACGCGATCACCGGCAACTACGAGCCGGGCCCGTTGTCGCTGCGGCTCGGGCTGATGTCGATCGAGCGCCAGCCGGCCTATCGCGCGGCGCTGCCGCACGCGGCACGGCTCGCGGAAGCGGTCGGCCTGAGCGTCGCGCTGTCGGTGCCGGGCGCGCTCGGGCCGACGATCGTGCGCATCGAGCACGGCGGCTATCCGCTGCACGTGAACCTGCACGTCGGCTCGGTGATGTCGCTCGACACGACAGCCACTGGCCGCGTGTTCCGCGCGTTCGGCGATCCCGCGCAACTCGACGCGATGGCGGCCAGCCAGGCCGGTGCGGGCGCCACGCTCGCGGGCGCCGAACAGCCTGTGCCGGATACCGGCGTGCCGCCGGCCGAACTCGATGCGATCCGCGCACGCGGTATCGAGCGCGGCGTCGATCTGCCGAGCCCCGGCGTCAGCGCGATGTGCGTGCCGGTGTTCGACGCGGACGGCAAGCTGCAGCTCGCGTTGACGGTGATCGGTTCGACGGGCTCGATCGACGTCGACTGGGACGGCCCGATCGCAGCGGCACTGCGCGACGCGGCACGGCAGGCCACCGCCTCGCTCGGCGCGGCGCACGACGCCCCGCCGCCCGCGTCCGGCCCGGCCCCGGCCGCCCTGCGCCTGCCCCCCGCGCTGGCCGACGATGCGAAAGCGCAGCGCGGGATCAATGCGCTCGACAGCACCGGCGAGCTGCTGCTCGCACTGGTATCGGCGGGCCGCGCGCTGCCGCTGCGCGATCTCGCGGCGGCGGCCGGCATGCCGGCGGCGAAGGCGTTTCCGCATCTCGTCAGCCTGCAGAAGATCGGCCTGCTGAGCCGCGACGACGCCGGCTGCTTCGGCGGTGGCCCGCTCGGGCAGGCGCTCGGCCTGATCGCGATGCAGCGCGTGTCGCCGACCCGCGACGCCGAAGCCGAGATCGTCGCACTGGCCGGCGCGACCGACATGAGCGTGGCGGCCGCGACGCTCGGGCCGCTCGGTCCGACCGTGATTCGCCTCGAAGAGTCGGCGCGGCCGCAGCACGTGAGCCTGCAGGTCGGCACGGTGATGTCGCTGGTCAATACGGCGATCGGACGAATCTTCGCGGCCGGCATGTCCGACGACGTGCTGGCCGACCTGCTCGCCGACGAGCCCGTGCGCCTCGCGGGCAACGCCGCCGCGCCCGCCGACGACGCCTTCCGCGCGCGGCTTGCGACGATCCGCGCGGACGCACTCGATTTCGCGTTCGACGCGCCGGTGCCGGGCATCGGGACGGTCGCCGCGCCCGTGTTCGATCACACCGGCAGCATCCGGCTCGTGATCGCGATCATCGGCTCGTCGCGCGGTTTCCCGCGCGGGCCGGACAGCGACCTCGCGCAAGTGTTGCTCGCCGCGACACGGCGGCTGTCGTGGCGGTTCGGGTGGATCGGCCGGTAAGCCACCGCCCGCTTCCGCCGTCCTCCTCACCGCTCGAATCCCTTCTCTTGTCCCATGCGAGGCCGTGCAGGCACGGCCTCGCCACGCCTGCGCGCCCGAGACCAAGCCACCCGATATTCATGTTGCGAAGCAGCAACACAAATTGTCAGTAATTCTCATATAACGAAATCGCATTTCACAAAGCGGAGCCGTTTCGCTATGATTAGGGTTATCCCTAACTCGCCACCTATACGGGGCTTCGTCATGCAAACGTCCAATGTCTCCAACCGTTCCACCGAATCCGCAGGCTGGCTCGCACGTGTGAGCGACCTGATTGCAGAAGCTTGGGCACTCCACCTCGAGAACTGCGAAGTCATCGCTGAAGCACACGCACGCCTGCCGCACTGAACGGAGCGGCCGGCCGCCAGTTGGCCGCACAATCCCCTGCCTGATCCGCTTGCCCGAACGCGCGCCGCGAGGCCGCAGCGTCGGGCATCGGCATGCAGTGCACGGCATCTCGCCTGGCTGTCGGTCGGAAACCGGCCGGGGTTGCCCCGGTTGAATGCGCTCGCCGCGTCGGGAGCGCGTAGCAGTCACGTTGAAGCCGATGCCGGCGCCGACCGGCGTCGGCGCGGTTCTGTCGGACGGTTGCCCGGGCGGGCAGCCGTCATCGAGCCGGCGCGCGGTTACGCCGGATCGTCCCGGATGGAAGATTCATCCGCTTTACCGGCCCGGGTACCGAACCGCGCGATGCGGCTTGCCCTGCACCCGATTGCCGTCTTTCCCCGCGCCCACGCGCAGCCACCTGCGCCGTCGTATCAACGCCGGCCGCATGCTTATTCCCCTCACACCTGAATCGACGGCACGTCCTTCATGCAGCGCAGCGCGAACATCGAGCGGCTGTGACGGATGCTCGAGATCTTGTACAGCTTTTCGCGCAGGAAACGCTCGTAGCCGGCCGTGCCGTCCACCGCCACCTTGATCCAGTAGTCGTACTCGCCGGACACGAGATAAGCCTCGAGCACCTCGGGCAGTGCGGCGAGTTCCTCACCGAAGCGGGCGAGCGCGTCGTCCTCGTGACGATCGAGCGTGACTTCGAGGATCACGATGTCCGCGTAGCCCAGCTTCCGCTGATTGACGAGCGCGACATAACCGTCGATATAGCCGTCCACCTCGAGCTGCCGCGTGCGGTTCCAGCACGCGGTGGTCGACATGCCGATCTGTTCGGCCAGTTCGGCGTTCGACAGACGCGCGTTTTTCTGCAGTGCGCCGAGGATCTTGCGGTCCTGACTGTCGAGCGTTTTCGGCGAGCGTTCACGTGTGGCCATGACAAGAAGAATCTTCTACTGAAAACCGGGATTCTATCTGAACGACATTCCGGATTTGTGTCGGTTTGTGTGGAAATGCGGAAGCCTTTTAATCCGGCCCCTTGATATATTTTTACCCATGCCTGTTGTCCGGCACGCTCCCCGCGACAACCCCCTCGCACCGGGACGCACGGCCGCAATCACGAGTTGCGGTGCCGGCCAGCAGGCATGCGATTCCCCGCCGCCCGCGCGCCTATCCGGCCGCGCGGCTTCGGCGCCCGTGTTCCTGTTCCTGCCCTACCCGTCATGTCGTTCAGGCTTTACCTCTCGTTTCTCGCTGCTTCCGCCGTTCTCGTCTACGCCCCCGGCCCCGTCAACCTTCTCACCATGAACCAGGCACTGCGCGCCGGCTGGCGTCGCGCGCTGCCGTGCGTCTGGGGCGGCACGCTCGCCGTGCTGCTGCAACTCGCGCTGACCGCGCTGTGTCTGAATTCCCTCGTGCATCTCGACGAGCGCGCGCTGACCGTGCTGCGCTGGGCCGGCGCGGCCTACCTCGTCTGGCTCGGCTGCAAGCAATGGCTCAGCCGTGCGCCAGCCGGAGCACCCGCTGCCTCGGCCGGGCCGGCCGGTGCGGCAACGCCGGAAACCGACTCGCACCGCGCGCTGTTCTGGCGCGGCGTCGCCACCTCGGGCCTCAACCCGAAGACACTGCTGTTCTTTCCGTCGTTCTTTCCGCAGTTCATCAGCCCGAGCGCCGACTGGAGCCTGAACCAGCAGTTCCTGCTGCTCGCGGCGACGTTCGCGGTGCTGTTCGCGGGCGGGGTCGCGTCGATGGCGCTGTTCTCGCACCGGCTGAGCCGCGCGCTGCAACGGCCGGCGCGGATGCGCGCGATGAACCGCGTGACGGGCGGGCTGCTCGTCGGGATGGGCGCGATCATGGTCGGCTGGAACTGACGCGCCGGGCGGCCGGCCGGCTTCATCGCGGCCGCCGCCACACCCGTCGAAAAAGCACGCGATCGCCGAATGCTTTAGGGTAGCGGCTGGTTCGTTGGACATGCCCGGCCAGCCGGGCGACTGGATGAAGCCCCTCACTACCCGCCTGCGGCGCCTGTTCGCGCCGATCGGCCTGCACTGGTATCTCGCCCTCCTCCTCGCACTCGATGCGCTCATGGTGCTGCGCCCCGTGGTCGACCATGCCCGGCTCGGCGTGCATCACGCGTGGCTCGCCGATGCGCTGAACCTCGTCGACAACGCCGGGCTCGTCGTGTTGCCGCAAGTGGTCGTCGCGGCCGGCCTAGCGACGATGGCCATCGGCATCGTGCTGCGCGCCCGCGTCGCGTGGGTGCTGTCGATCCTGCTGCTGGTCGCCGCCGCCGCGATCAGCGTGCTCGGCGGCTATCGCAGCCACGCGGTATTCGTCTATACGGCCGTGCTGGCCGTCGCGCTGCTGTATTACTGGCGGCACTTCGACCGCGCGAGCGTCGCCGCGAGCAGCCTGTTCGCGTTGCTGAGCATCGTATCGCTGCTGATCTACGCGACCTTCGGCGTGCTGTATCTCGGCGACGAATTCACGCCGCCCGTCCACGATCTCGCCACGGCCGTCTATTTCTCGATCGTGTCGATGTCGACGGTGGGCTACGGCGACATCGTGCCGCACGCACCGACCGCGCGCCTGTTCACCGCGTCGGTGATCGTGCTCGGCATCACGGTGTTCGCGACGTCGATCAGCGCGGTCGTCGGCCCCGTGATCGGCGGCAATCTGAAACGGATCGTCAAGGGAGGCATTTCGAACGTGATCCGCAAGCATCATTACCTGATCGTCGGCGCGACACCCGTCGCGCATGCGGTACACGACGGGCTGCGCAAGCGCGGCTACGCGGTGACCGTCGTCGTGCCAGCCGGCGTCGAGCACAACTATCCGGCCACGACCGACCTGATCGTCGGCGATGCGACCGACCACGCGGTGCTGGAAAGCGCCGGCGCGGCGACCGCGCGCGCCGTGCTCGCGCTGCGCTCCGACGACGCCGAGAACGCCTTCATCATCCTCGCGATCCGCGAGATTGCAGCGTCGGTTCGCACGGTCGCGCTCGTGAACCAGCAGCGCAACCTCGAACGGCTGCGCCTCCTGAAACCCGACATGGTGTTTTCGCCCCAGCAACTCGCGGGCGAACTGCTGGCCAGCACGCTCAACGACGAACCCGTCGACAAGTCGGTGATCTCGCACCTGCTGTTCGGCACGGCCGACGCCGCATGAACGCATGAACGTGTGACCCGGTGCCCCAGGGCGGCCGGCGCGTGCCCGGTACAATCGCGCGATGTCCGAATTGCTCACTTACGGCGGCCTGTTCGCCGTGTCGATGGTCGCCGCGACCCTGTTCCCGCTCCAGTCCGAAGCCGTGCTCGCCGGCCTGCTGCTCGCCGGGCGCGAACCCGTGTGGGCGCTGGTGCTCGTCGCGAGCGTCGGCAACGTCGCCGGCTCCGTGATCAACTGGGCGCTCGGGCGCGGCATCGAGCACTTCCGCGAGCGCCGCTGGTTTCCCGTCAAGCCGGCCGCGCTCGCGCGCGCCGAGGGCTGGTATGCCCGCTACGGCCGCTGGTCGTTGCTGCTGAGCTGGGCGCCCGTGATCGGCGATCCGCTGACGATGATCGCCGGCGTGTTGCGCGAGCCGCTGCCGTCGTTCCTCGCGATCGTCACCATCGCGAAGGTCGCCCGGTATCTCGTGATCGCGTGGCTCATTCCAGGTTGACGGGTTGACGCGTCACCGTTGAACCCGGCACGCGCCACGCGAAAGCGGTCGCGCCCGGACTACCGCTGCCTCGCGCGCACGGCCGGGCCGCGATACCCTCCCCCCGAACCCGATTCCGCCGCGCCCTGCCGTGCAGCCGCGGGCGCCGCAATCTCGTCGAGCGAACGGCGATTGGTACGCGGACCAAACAGCCCGATCGACAACATCACGACCAGCATGCTTGCGCCGATCAGCACGAACACCGCCGGCACGCCGAGATGCGCGAGGATCAGCGCGATCAGGTAGCTGCTCACCACGCCGGTCAGCCGGCCGAACGAGTGGACGAACCCCAGCGCGCGGCTGCGAATCGCAGTCGGGAAGACCTCGGCCTGATAGGCGGTCGCATTGCTCGCGAGCGTCGTGTTGCAAAAGGTGATCAGGATGCCGAATAGGATCACGGCCGCGGCCGACGACGACATCGCGAAGGCCGTCCCGAACAACGCGACACCGAACGCGGTCGCCACGATCAGCCACTTGCGCTCGACGCGATCGGAGAACAGCCCGGCCGCGAGCGGCGAAAGCGGATACGCGAACGCGATCAGGAACGCATAGAGCAGGCTTTGCGTCACGGGCGTACCGCGAGCCGCCAGCAGGCTCGGCAGCCACTGGCTGAACCCGAAGAAGCCGATGCTCAGGCACGCGTTGAACGCAATCAGCATCAGCGTCCGGCCGCGCAAGCCTTCATCCCACATCGACACCGCGCGCACGGTTTCCGCTTCGCCCGCCGCGACGGGCGGCACGTCGGGCAGCGGCCCGCCATGCTCGCTCGCGACGCGCGCCTCGATCTTGCCGAGCACCGCTTCGGCTTCGTCCGCGCGGCCGCGCATCGCGAGCCAGCGCGGCGACTCCGGAATCCGCGATTGCAGCCACCAGACGACCACCGCACCGCTGCCGCCCGCGAGGATCACCCACCGCCAGCCGGAAATGCCGAGCGGCGCACGCGGGATCAGCAGCCAGGACGCGAGCGCAAGCACCGGCATCGCGAGATAACCGATCGCGAAACACACGGCGAACGCACGACCACGCATGCCCTTCGGCACGAGTTCCGTGAGGTACGCGCCGATGGTGATCAGTTCAGCGCCCACGCCGATGCCCGCGACCAGCCGGCACAGATGAATGCCGACCGCCGTCTGCTGCATGCACATCGCAAGACTGGCGAACGTATAGAGCAGCAGCGAGCCGGTGAAGACGGCGCGCCGTCCGAAACGGTCGGCAAGCCGCGCCACGGCGATTTCGCCGATGAACAGGCCGATGAACGTCGCCGCGCCGAGCGTCGCCTGGTCGGACAGGCCGAACATGCCCTTCGCGCCGACGTGAAAAATCCCGTCGCTGACGAGGCCGGCCGGCAGGTACGTCATCTGGAACAGGTCGTAGACCTCGAAGAAACCGCCGACGCTCAGCATCAGCACGAGGCGCCAGATGCTGGCCGTCGGCGGCAGACGGTCGATGCGCGCCGTCACGGCAAGCGCGGTTGAGTTGGACATGCTGCTGTCTCCGGAAAGGAATGCGGGGTGTCGCGCCGCGTTCAGACGGTCGCGACCGGATTGACCGGTGAGCCGACGAGGCCGCGCAAGTACAGCGGCGGCGCCGTCAGCAGGAAGCGATTGCGCCGGTGTTCGCGCAGCCAGCGCGCGAGCGGCGTGAGGTGCCACAGCTCGCCGAGATGGATGCCGAGCTTGAAGAGGCACAGCGCGTGCAGCGGCATCAGCGGCCCGCGTTCGGCACGCGGCAGCGGCGATCGCGGACGCTCTTCGACCGCGTGGTTGTCCGCGACCAGGGCGGCGAGCCCGGACACGTCGATCCATTCGAGCAAGCGGGGATCGTCGCCGTCGAGCACGCAGCAGGCGGCGTGCACGTCGAGCGCGCGGCCCGGCACCTCGGCGTCGAGCAGCAGGTCGGCGAAGCCGGTATGCAGGCAGACGATGTCGCCGCGCTCGACGACGACGTCGTCGGCCCGCATCACCGCCATGAGGTCGTCATATCCGACCTTGCGACGCGCATCGCCGAAATGATGCCGCAGGTCGATCATCACGCCGCGCCCCTGCACGCCGCTCGCGGCCATGTGCTCGATGCCGAGCGCACGGGCGCCGCCCACCTGCGCGCCGGCCTCGGGTACCCGCACGTGCTCGCCCATCCGGAAGCCGTTGTAGAACACCGCCTCCGCATCGCCATCGCCGTCCGCGTCGAACAGGCCGCCGACGTGCGACAGCGCGTCCCATTGCGTCGAGAACTGCGAATGCAGGCAGAACGCGTCGTCGCATACGACGTCCGTGGCATGCGCCACCTGCTCGTCCGCGCGATAGCCGAAGTACGGCTTGTCGTGCAGCAGCGCGGGCATGATCGCGGGCGGCCGCCGCCGCGCGTTGAGCCCGCCGCCGTGCGGCACGTCGAGCGGCAGGCTGAGCGAAAACACGCGGCCTTCCCGCACTTCGCGCACGCCCTCCAGTGTCTTCTGCGGCGTGAGCCAGTTGAGACGCCCTTTCTGGTCGTCGTCGCCAAAATCGCCCCAGTTCGAGCCGGGCGGCCGGTGGTTCCAGCGCGGGTTCATGTCGAAAGTCTCCTCGATTGTGTTTGTCGCGGGCCGTGGATGCACGTGCCCGTCCTTCGTCATCCGTGACAGATCACCCCGCGTTCGGCGAGGCGTGCGAATTCGCGCTCGCCCAGCAACGGCACGAGGATCTCGCGATTGTTTTCGCCGAGCCGCGGCGCCGGCCGCCGGAACGTGCCCGGCGTATGCGAGAAGCGCGGCGCGATGTTGTGCATCGGCAGCGTGCCGACGTCTTCGTCCGGCACGTTGACCAGCGCCTCACGACCTATCACGTAGTGGTCCTGAACAACTTGGCTAATATCATGGATCGGGCCGGCCGTGACGCCCGCCTCCTCGAAGAACGCGAGATTGTCGGCCAGATCGCGCGCCGCGATGAAGCCGCCGACGATCTCGTCGAGTTGCTGCGCATGCTGCACGCGCAGCACGTTGGTGCGATAGCGCGGATCGTCCACGAGATCGGGCCGCCCGATCGCGCGAAACAGGCGCTCCGCCATCGTCTGCGTCGAGCTCGACAGGCACAGCCACCGGTCGTCGCGCGTGCGATACGCATTGCGCGGCGCCGTGTTGGTGGAGCGGCTGCCCGTGCGCGGCTTGACCCTGCCGGTCATCGCATAGTTCGCCGCGGACGGCCCGAGGATCGACAGCAGCGGCTCGAACAACGACACGTCGATCACCTGGCCCGGCGCGTCGTTCGCGTCGCGCGCCCACAATCCGACCATCACGGCGATCGCGCCCGACAGGCCGGCCGTCATGTCGCCGAGAAACATCGGCGGCAGCACCGGTTCGCGGTCGGCGAAGCCGTTGATCGCCGCAAAGCCCGAGTAACCTTCCGCGAGTGTGCCGAAGCCGGGCTTGTGGCGGTACGGCCCCGTCTGTCCCCACCCGGAAATGCGGGCGATCACGAGCTTCGGGCGAACCGCGAGCAGCACGTCCGGGCCGAGGCCCATCTGCTCGAGTACGCCGGGCTTGAAGCTCTCGATGAACACGTCGGCATCGCGCACCAGCGCCAGCACGATGTCGATGCCTTCCGGCGTGCGCAGATCGACGCACACGCTGCGCTTGTTGCGCCCGTACACCTTCCAGTTCGTACTGATGCCGCCCGCGCCGACCGCACGCAGCGTATCGCCCTGCTCGGGCTCGACCTTGATGACGTCCGCGCCGAAATCCGCGAGCTGCACGCTCAGCATGTTGCCCGCCATCAGCCGCGACAGGTCGACCACGCGCACGCCCGACAACGGGCCGGCGGCATCGGCGTCGAACTGGCGGGCGTGGAGCGGGCCGATACGGCCCGCGTGACTGGCGCTCTCGATTCCGGCTTGCGCCAAGGGTTCCGACATGAAGATTCTCCTGGTGGATTAATCCTGCAATTCGCCCTGCGGGCCGATTGCCGCGGGCACGCTGGCCGACACCGGCAGATCGCCGCCCAGCGTATGGGTCAGTTCGCTCGCCGCGGCCTGCACGCGCGGCAGGTAATCGGCGAGCACCTTCTTGTTGAAGCGATAGCGCGGCACGCCCAGCGAAATCGCGCCGGCGAGCGAACGGCCTACCCCGAATACCGGGCAGGCGATCGCCGCGCTCTCCGGGTCGCGTTCCGCGATCGACACCGCGTAGCCTTGCTCGGCGGCCTTGTCGTAATCGCCGCCACGCGTGCCCGAGAACGCGAGCAGGATCCGGCCGGCCGCCCCGACCTCGAGCGGGAAACGGTCGCCTTCGCGCACGTTGGTGTGGACGGCACGCTGGGCATACGCGCGAAACAGGCAGACGCGCTCGTCGCCGTCGCGCACGTAGAACGCCGAGGTTTCAGCGGTTTCCTCAGACAGCCGCGTCAGTAACGGCACCGCGTGCTCGCGCAGCTGGAACGACTCGCGATACATCATGCCGAGATGGAAGGTGGCCGGCCCGAGCACATAGCGGCCGTCGGGCATGCGCTTGACGAACTGGAACATCTCGAGCGATTCGAACAGGCGCAGCAACGTGCTCATGTTGAGCCCCGTCGCCTCGCTGACCTGCGCGAGCATCAATCCGTTCGGCGCATCGCCGAACGCCAGCAGCGCCGACAACGCGCGATTGACGGCCGAAACGCCGCCATCTGCCTGAGCATTCATACCTACCTCGCAAAGAGAAACCGGGACGGACGGCATCGGGGCACATCCGCATAAAAACAAAAGTGATTTTCATTTTTATGGATGCGACTCGCCGTGTCAACAGGCAACGGATCGATCACCACCCACGAATCATCAGATTCCCGTTGTTTTTTCGGGTAAACCTCGATATTGACGAACCTTCGCGATCCGCACAAAAATGAAAGTCACTTTCATTTTTACGGATTACCATGAAAAACCTCACCTGCAACGCACCTGGCTGGCGCTCGCTGCTGTACGTGCCGGCCCACGTCCCGCGCTTCGTCGACAAGGCCGCGACGTGCGGCGCCGACGCGTTGCTGCTTGATCTCGAAGACAGCGTGCCGGCGGACCGGAAGGCGCTTGCGCGCGACGCACTGGCGGCGGCCGTACCGCGCCTGAAGGCCGCGGGCGGCGACGTGCTGGTCCGGGTCAACGGCTCGCTGCAATGCCTCGCGGACGACTTGCGCGCGGCGGTTGCCGCCGGGGCCGACGGCGTCGCGATCCCGAAGGTCCTCGGCGCGTCGCACCTCGAGGCGATCGACACGCTGCTCGGCGAACTGGAGGACGAACAGGGCGTCGCGCACGGCGCGATCCGCGTGATCGCGATGATCGAGACGCCCGGTGCGTTCGAGGCGAGAGCGCGGATCGCCCGCGCGTCGCAGCGCATCGCGGCGCTGATGCTCGGCGGCGGCGATTTCGCATTGCACTGCGAGAGCGACGCGAGCGCGGACGTGCTGAACGTGCCCAAGCAGCTGCTGGTCATCGCCGCGCGCGCGGCCGGCGTGCTGCCGCTTGGCCTCGCCGGCACGCCGGACTCGCTCGACGATCGCGAGGCATTCGCCCGCATGGCGCAACGCTCGAAGGCCATGGGATTCGCCGGCGCCACCTGCATCCACCCCGCGCAGGTGCCGATCCTGAACCGCGCATTCGCGCCCACCGACGACGAGATCCAGGCCGCGCAGACGCTGATCGACGCGTACGAAGCCGCGTGCACGGATGGGCGCGGCGCGCTGCGCGTCGGCGGAAAGATGGTCGACGCGCCGGTAGTCGAGCGCGCACGACGTGTGCTCGCGCGGCGCCAGGCGCAGCCGGGCGACGCGCAGGGCGCGCCCCGCTAGCGCCCGTTCACGCACGCGGCGTGCTGGCGAACGTGCGTCGCCGGCCGCCACGCGGCGGTACCCGTCGCCGCTCCGGCCGGCGCGTCGTGCGTCTCGCACGCCGGCCGCCGCGTCGACTCGCATGACTGACACAACAACATCAAAAAACAGGAGACAACGATGAAGAAGAAGCTGTTCGCCTTGTGCGGCCTCGGGGTGGCCTCCGCCACCGCGAGCGCCCAAGGCAGCCTGACGCTGTACGGCGTCGCCGACATCTACCTCGAGACCCTCACGCACCAGAACGCCGCCACGCCGGGCGGCTCCGGGTCGCTCGTGCGAATGGGCTCGGGCGGCAAAAGCGGCTCCCGCTGGGGCATCAAGGGCTCGGAAGCGCTCGGTGGCGGCTGGCAGGCCGTGTTCCGGCTGGAAAGCGGGATCAACCTCAACAGCGGCACCAATTCCGGCGGCTTCGATCGTTCCGCGTGGGTCGGGCTGCAAAACGACAGGTGGGGCACGCTGCGCCTCGGCCGCCAGTACACGACGCTGTTCGACGTGATGGAACACTATTCGCCGACCATCGCGTACTCGACGATCTACGAGCCCGCCGGCGCGATCGTCGGCCTGAACTTCCGCGAGAACAGCATGGCGAAGTACCGCGTGACCTTCGGGCCGGTCGCGATCCAGGCGCACTACTCGTTCGGCGGCACGCCGGGATCGTTTCGCAGCGGCGCGGCCTCGGGGATCGGCTTCGAATACACGGGGCCGGCGCTGTCGGTGGCCGCCGCCTACGACAACGTCAACGGCACGCAGCCCGCCGACATCACCCATTTCCGGCGTTATGCGGCCTCCGCGATCTATACGGTGGGCGCGGCGCAACTGATCGCGGGCTTCACCCATGCGAACGGCACGGTGACGACACCCGGCGTGGTCACGCGCTTCAACTTCTACTGGCTCGGTACGCGTTACCAGGTCTCGCCCGTGCTGCAGGTGATCGGCGCGTTCTACTACGAGGACATCGGCAAGCAGAATCCCGCGGCCGGCCAGCCGGCCCCGGATCCCGAGAACCCGAAGCAGATCACGGTGCAGTTCAACTACGCGCTGTCGAAAGCCACCACGCTTTATCTGACCAGCGGCTACGCATGGCGCGCCGCGCTCGATTTCGACAACTACAACTACCGCATCCTCAACTATTCGCTCGCCAGCAACCGCAACAGTTCGCTCGGCGTCGCCGTCGGCATGCGCAAGCTGTTCTAGCGCCCCGCCCGACTGCCGTGCGCACGTTTTCCGACCACTCCTTCCCGATGCTCCAGAACATGAACCGACGTCACTTCCTGTCCACCCTGACCAGCGCCGCCGTCGCGGGCGCCCTGCCGTTGCGCACGTATGCGCAGACGCCCGCCTCGCCCGACAACCTCGCCCATCGGCTGGCCGACTACGCCGCCTCGCTCCGTTACGAGGATCTCGACGCGGCCACCGTCGAGACCGTCAAATCACATTTCATCGACGCGCTCGGCTGCGCGATCGCGGCCCACGACGAAGCGCCGGTCCGCATCGCCCGACAGGTTGCGCTCGCAACGGGCGGCGGCTCGTCGACGCTGCTCGGCACCGCGCAACGCACGACGCCCGATCTCGCCGCCTTCGCCAACGGCGCCGCGCTCCGCTACTTCGATCTCAACGACGCGTACGCGGGCAAGGAAACCGGCCATCCGAGCGACAACGTCGCGCCGTGCCTGGCCGTGGCCGAAGCGCAGCGCGGCAGCGGCCGCGACCTGATCCTCGCGATCGCGCTGGCCTACGAGATCAATTGCCGCCTGATGGACGCGGCCGCGATCAGCCCGCGCGGCTGGGACCACACGTGCTACAGCCTGCCTGCCGTCGCGCTCGCGACCGGCCGGCTGATGGCCTTGACCCGGCCGCAGCTCGTGCAGGCCGTGAATCTGGCAATCAACGGACACATGGCCCTCAACCAGACGCGGATCCAGGAACTGTCGAACTGGAAGGCGCTGGCCGATGCGGACGCCGCGCGCAACGCGATCTTCGCGACGCGCCTGGCACGCGAGGGATTGACCGGCCCGTCGCCGATCTTCGAGGGCAACGCCGGCTTCTTCCGGCAGATCTCGGGGGCATTCGACGTCGACCTGACGCAGTTCGGCGGGCGCGGCGGGCATTTCCGCATCAACGACTGCATCGTGAAGTTCTACCCGGCGCAGGGGCTCACGCAGACGTCGATTCCCGCGGCGATCGACGTCGCCGCGCAAGTCGGCGATCTCGGGCGGATCCGCAGCATCGAGGTCGCGACGACGCGGGTCGGTTATGTCACCGCGGGCAAGGACCGGCAAAAATGGGCGCCCGAAACCAGCGAGACGGCCGATCACAGCCTGCCCTACATCGTCGCGCGTGCGATGCTCGACGGCGACATCACGACCGCCAGCTACACGCCGGCGGCGCTGCGCGACCCGAAACTGCACGCACTGATCGAACGGATCACGGTCGTGGAAGACCCCGCGCTGACGGCGCGCTTTCCGCAATACGCGCCGAATCGCGTGACCGCCGTGACCGACGACGGGCGCCGGTTCACGCGGGAAGTCGACGACCTGCCGGGCTTTCCGCACCATCCGATGACGCGCGCGAATTTCGAAACCAAGTTCGCGAAGTGCGTCCAGACCTACTGGAAGCCTGCGCAAACGCGCCGCGCGCTCGGCTGGCTGTGGCATCTCGACGAACAGCCGGACGTGACGGCGCTGCCCGCGCTGATGACGATCCGTGCCTGAACGACGGCGGCCCGGCGGCCCGGCCGCCGGCTCGTCGACGTGCGACCGCCGGCGCAGCGAGCCTGGCGGATTACTGCGTCTTCTTGCCCGGCACGTCGCCGCCCGCCAGATCAATTGCCTTGTCCGATCCCACCGCATTGCGCAGCTGGAATTTCTGGATCTTGCCGGTCGACGTTTTCGGCAGTTCGCCGAACCGCACGGCCTTCGGCACCTTGAAGCCCGCGAGCAGCTGCTTGCAATGCGCGACGATCTCCGCCTCGGTCGCGCTCGCGCCTTCGCGCAGCTCGACGAATGCGCACGGCACCTCGCCCCATTTCGGGTCGGGCATCGCGACGACGGCCGCGACCGCCACCGCCGGATGCCGGTACAGCGCATCCTCGACCTCGATGCTCGAAATGTTCTCGCCGCCCGAGATGATGATGTCCTTCTTGCGATCCTTGATCCGGATATAGCCGTCCGGCATCAGCACCGCGAGATCGCCGGTATGGAACCAGCCGCCGTGGAACGCGTCGTCGGTCGCCTTCGGGTTCTTCAGGTAGCCCTTCATGCAGATGTTGCCGCGGAACATGATCTCGCCGAGTGTCTCGCCGTCGGCCGGCACCGGCGCCATCGTGTCGGGATCGAGCACCGTCGCGCCCGCTTCCAGGTGATAGCGCACGCCCTGGCGCGCATTGAGCCGCGCGCGATCCTCGTCGCCCAGTTCCTCCCAGTGCGACTGCTTCGCGCACACGGTCGCCGGGCCGTAGACCTCGGTCAGCCCGTACACGTGCAGCAGGTCGAAGCCGATCTCCTTCATCTTCGCGATCACGGCCGGCGCGGGCGCCGCACCCGCGACCATCGCGTGCACCGTGTGGTCGATGCCTTCGCGGAATTCGGCCGGCGCGTTCGCGATCGCGCTCTGCACGATCGGCGCACCGCAGTAGTGCGTGATGCGTTCGCGGCGGATCAGGTCGAACACCGTCTTCGCGTCGAACTTGCGCAGGCAGACGTTCACGCCCGCGCGCGCCGCAACGGCCCACGGGAAGCACCAGCCGTTGCAATGGAACATCGGCAGCGTCCACAGGTAGACGGCGTGCTTCGGCATGTCCCATTCGAGGATGTTGCTGATCGCCGCGAGATAGGCGCCGCGATGGTGATAGACGACGCCCTTCGGGTCGCCGGTCGTGCCGGACGTGTAGTTCAGCGCGATCGCATCCCATTCGTCGGCGGGCGGCGTCCATGCGTAGTCGGCGTCGCCGCTTGCGACGAGCGCCTCATAATCCGTCGCGCCCGCGAAACGGGCGGGGTCGGCCGGCATCGCGTCGGCCACGCTGACGATCTTCAGGCCCGGCACCTCGAGCGCCGCGCGATGCGCGAACTCCGCGTATTCGGTATCGACGATCAGCACCTTCGCTTCGCCATGACGCAGCATGAACAGCACCGACGACACGTCGAGCCGCGTGTTGATCGTGTTCAGCACGGCGCCGGCCATCGGCACGCCGAAGTGCGCCTCGACCATCGCCGGGATGTTCGGCAGCATCGCCGCGACCGTGTCGCCGCGTTCGACGCCGAGCCGCGCGAGCGCGCTCGCCAGTTGCTTCGCGCGCGTGTAGGTCTCGCCCCAGGTGCGCCGCACGTCGCCGTGCACGATCGCGAGGCGCTCGCCGTAGACTTCGGCCGTCCTGACCAGGAAGTCGATCGGGGTGAGCGGCACGTAATTCGCGTCGCGGCGGCCGAGTCCGGCCTCGAACATCTGCGTCATGATCCTGTCTCCCGTGTCCTGTCGACCGGGGCACAGCCACCCCGGATCGTTTTGATGTGGTTCAATTGCCGACAGCCTAACGGGCGCTATTGTGAGCCGTCTGTCATCGAAACGACAGAGTGCCTTTCACGCGCTGCGCGTTATCCCTATCCTCGCAAACCCGCACCCATGCACGACCCTCTCGCTGCCCCGCCCGACGCGCCCGCCCACCCGGCCGACGCCCTTCCCGAACCGGGCCCGCTGCCGCCGCTGGCCACGCTGTTCGGCCAATGCGCGTGGTTCCGCACGCTCGCGCCCGAGCACCAGGCGCTCGTGCTCGCCCAGTCGCGCGTCGAGCAGTGCGAGGCCGGCGACGTGATCGCCCACCGGCTCGCGCCGTCCGAATACTGGATCGGCGTACACCGCGGGCTGCTGAAGCTCGCGATCTTCAATGCGTCGGGGCGCGGCTGCACGTTCTCCGGCGTGCCGTCGGGCGGCTGGTTCGGCGAAGGCAGCGTGATCAAGCGCGAGCTGCGCAAGTACGAGGTCGTCGCGATCCAGCGCTCGACCGTGCTGTTCGTGCCGGTCGACACGTTCCACGCGCTGCTCGACACGAGCCTGCCGTTCACGCGCTTCGTGATCCACCAGTTGAACAACCGGATGGGCGAATTCATCGCGTCGATCCAGAACAGCCGACTGCTGGATGTCGACGCCCGCGTCGCGCAGGCGCTCACGCAACTGTTCAACCCCGACCTGTATCCGGACACCGGCCCGTCGCTGTCGATTTCGCAGGAGGAACTGGGGATGCTCGTCGGCGTATCGCGGCAGCGGATCAACCAGGCGCTGCAGCAGCTCGAGAAGCTCGGCGCGCTGCGGCTCGCGTACAACCAGATCGACGTCGTCGACCTGGGGGCGCTCGCGCGCGTCGGGATGGAGCAGATCTGAGCGCGGGCCGATGAACGAAAGCGCCGCCGACGCAGCCGGGGCGTCCGGCATCGCGGCCGTTTTCCGGCCAGCGCGCGGCCGTGCGTTTCCTCTGCTGAATCGGCCGCGGGCCCCCACGCGCCAACCTGACAATTCCGCCAGTTTCGCGACAGTAACCCGTTCCACGCCGACGCCTATCATTCGGGTTCCAATTACCCACGCCTGATCACCGCCTGTCCCGCTGCCTCCATGTGGATCGTCAATCTCGCGCTCAAGCGCCCCTACACGTTCATCGTCATGGCCATCATGATCGTGCTGGCCACCCCGCTTGCGCTGATGCGCACGCCGGTCGACGTGCTGCCCGCGATCAACATTCCCGTGATCAGCGTGATCTGGAATTACGGCGGCTTCTCCGCGACGGAGATGACGAACCGCATCACGTCCGTCCATGAGCGGATCCTGACGACGACCGTCAACAACATCCAGCACGTCGAATCGACGTCGCTGCCCGGAATCGCGGTCGTGAAGGTGTTCCTGCAGCCGGGCGCGAACGTGCAGACGGCGATCGCGCAAACGGTCTCGTCGGCGCAGGCGATCGTGCGGCAGATGCCGCAAGGCGCGACGCCGCCGCTCGTGATCACCTATTCGGCGTCGAGCATTCCGGTGATCCAGCTCGGGCTGTCGAGCAAGACGCTCAGCGAACAGTCGCTCGCCGACATCGCGCTCAACTTCCTGCGCCCGCAGCTGATCACGGTGCCGGGCGTGCAGATTCCGTTCCCGTACGGCGGCCGCACGCGGGTGGTCGCGATCGACCTCGATCCGCAGGCGCTGCTCGCGAAGGGGCTCACGCCCGCCGACATCGTCAACGCGGTCAACGCGCAGAACCTCGTGCTGCCGACCGGCACCGCGAAGATGGGCCAGACCGAATACCGGATCGACACGAACGCGTCGGCCGACACCATCGCCGACATCAACAACCTGCCGATCCAGACCGTCAACGGCGCGACCACCTACCTGCGTGAAGTGGCATCGGTACGCGACGGCTTCGCGCCGCAGACCAACGTCGTGCGTCAGAACGGCCAGCGCGGCGTGCTCATCTCGATCCTGAAAAGCGGCGACGCGTCGACGCTCAAGGTCGTGGCGGACCTGAAGGCGCTGCTGCCGAAGGTGATCCCGACCCTGCCCGAAGGGCTCACGATCACGCCGCTGTTCGACCAGTCGGTGTTCGTCAACGCGGCCGTCCAGGGCGTGATCCACGAGGCGCTGATCGCCGCCGTGCTGACCGCGATGATGATCCTGCTGTTCCTCGGCAACTGGCGCAGCACGCTGATCATCGCGATCTCGATCCCGCTGTCGATCTTCACGTCGCTGATCGCGCTGTCCGCGCTCGGCGAGACCATCAACATCATGACGCTCGGCGGGCTCGCGCTCGCGGTCGGGATTCTCGTGGACGACGCGACCGTCACGATCGAGAACATCGAGCGGCATCTGCATCTCGGCACCAACCTGCACGACGCGATCCTCGAAGGCGCGGGCGAGATCGCGGTGCCCGCGTTCGTGTCGACGCTGTGCATCTGCATCGTGTTCGTGCCGATGTTCTTCCTGACCGGCGTCGCGCGCTTCCTGTTCGTGCCGCTCGCGGAAGCGGTCGTGTTTGCGATGCTCGCGTCGTACGTGCTGTCGCGCACGCTGGTGCCGACGCTCGCGATGCTGCTGTTCCGCCCGCAGCAGGCCAGCACCGGCCCCGACCATTCGACGTCGCGCTTCGCGCGCATCCATCACGCGTTCAACGACGCGTTCGAACGGCTGCGCGCGTGGTACATCGTGCTGCTCAGCATCCTGCTGGTACGCCGCCGCTTCTACGCGATGTGCTTCCTCGGCTTCTGCGTGCTGTCGACGGGCCTCGTGTTCGTGCTCGGCCGCGACTTCTTCCCGAATGCCGATTCCGGCAACATCCGGCTGCACATGCGCGCGCCGACCGGCTACCGGATCGAGGAAACCGCGCGCCTCGCCGACCAGGTCGAGCGCGTGATCCGCGAAACCGTGCCGCCGGACGAACTCGGCGCGATCGTCGACAACCTCGGCCTGCCGGCGAGCGGCATCAACCTGTCGTACAGCAACGCCGGCACGATCGGCACGCTCGACGGCGAGCTGCTGATCGCGTTGAAGCCCGGCCACCGCGCGACCCAGCACTACGTGCAGGCGCTGCGCACGGTGCTGCCCGAGCGCTTCCCGGGCGTCGAGTTCTTCTTCCAGCCGTCGGACATCATCACGCAGATCCTCAACTTCGGCCAACCGGCCGCGATCGACCTGCAGGTGCTCGGCAACGATCTCGCGAGTAACATGACTATCGCGAGCAGCCTGATGAAAAAGTTCAGGCAAATCCCCGGCGCCGTCGACGTGCACGTGCTGCAACGCAACGACGAGCCGACCCTGCTGGCCGACATGGACCGTACGCGCATGCAGCAGCTCAACCTCTCCGCGCAGAACGTCGCGCAGAACATGCTGATCTCGCTGTCCGGCAGTGCTCAGACCACGCCGTCGTTCTGGATCAACCCGCGCACCGGTGTCCAGTACCCGCTGCAGATCCAGACCCCGCAATACAGCATCTCGTCGGTCGACGACCTGCTCGGCACGCCGATCTCGGCGAGCGGCCGCACGGGCATGCCGCTGCAACTGCTCGGCAACCTCGTGCAGGTGCGCAGCACCGCGAACCCGGCCGTGATCACGCACTACAACATCCGCCCGGCGATCGACGTGTACGTGAGCGTCGAAGGCCGCGACCTCGGCGCGGTCGCGGGCGAGATCGACCGCATCGTGTCCGATGCGCGCGCGACGCTGCCGCGCGGCACCGAGCTGACGATGCGCGGCCAGATCGAGACGATGCGCACGTCGTATATCGGCCTCGGCGCGGGCGTCGCGATGGCGATCGTGCTGGTCTACCTGCTGATCGTCGTCAATTTCCAGTCGTGGCTCGACCCGCTGATCATCATCAGCGCGATGCCGGCCGCGCTCGCCGGCATCGTCTGGATGCTGTTCATCACCGGCACGCACCTGAGCGTGCCCGCGTTGACCGGCGCGATCATGACGGTGGGCGTCGCGACCGCGAACAGCATCCTGGTCGTATCGTTTGCGCGCCAGCGTCTCGCGGCCGGCGCGCCGCCGCTCACGGCCGCGCTGGAAGCCGGCGCGACGCGGATCCGGCCGGTGCTGATGACGGCGCTCGCGATGATCATCGGGATGGTGCCGATGGCGCTCGGTCTCGGCGAAGGCGCCGAGCAGAACGCGCCGCTCGGCCGCGCGGTGATCGGCGGGCTGCTGTTCGCGACCGTGTCGACCTTGCTGTTCGTGCCGCTCGTGTTCGGCGGCGTGCATGCGCGGCTGGCCCGCCGGCGCGCGCGCCAGGCCGGACACTGACTTTCGTCCCACTACCCGGTTGATTTGGTTGAATTCATGGAAGAGAAACATCACAGCTCCGTCGGCATCCAGGTGGACGAACATGGCATGCACCTGCCGTCGCGCACGTCGGTGTCGCGACGCGGACGCATCGTCCTGATCGTGATCGGCGTGCTGCTGGCCGCCGGCGCCGCGCGCACGGTCGTCGTCAACGTGCTGAACCACAACCGGCTCGATGCGGTCGCCGAGCAGAACACGCGCCAATACGTGACCGTCGTGCATCCGGTCGATGCGGCCACCGGCGGCAAGCTGACGCTGCCCGGCACGTTGCGCGGCTTCGTCGAGGCGCCGATCTACGCCCGCGCGAGCGGCTACGTGCTGCGCTGGCAGGCCGACATCGGCGCGCACGTGAAACAGGGGCAACTGCTCGCCGAACTCGACACACCCGAGCTGAACCAGGAGCTCGCGCAGGCCACCGCACAGCGCCAGCAGGCGCAAGCCGCACTCGCGCTCGCGAAGACGTCGTTCGACCGCGCGCAGCAACTGCGCCAGCGCGACGCCGTCTCGCAGCAGGAACTGGACGACCGGCAAGGCGCGTTCAACCAGGGCACCGCGAACCTCGCCGCGGCCGATGCGAACATGCGCCGCCTCACCGAGCTGAAAGGCTTCCAGCGGATCGTCGCGCCGATCGACGGGATCGTCACGCAGCGCAACGTCGATGTCGGCGATCTCGTCAGTTCCGGCAACGCGGGCCGCTCGCTGTTCACGGTCGTACAGGCGGACCGGCTGCGCCTCTATGTGCAGGTGCCGCAGGCGTACGCGCAGCAGGTGAAGGTCGACCAGCACGTGAGCGTCGCGCAGGCCGAGCTGCCGGGCCGGACCTTCGACGGGACGATCACGCGCACGTCCGAGGCGATCGACGTCGCGACGCGCTCGTTGCAGATCGAAATCACGCTGCCGAACCCGGACGGGCGGCTGCTGCCCGGCGCCTATGTCCAGGCGACGCTGCCGATGACGCCGGTCGGCCGCCTGCAGGTGCCGGCCAATACGTTGCTGTTCCGCGCCGAAGGCCCGACGGTCGCGACCGTCGACGCGAACGGCCAGGTGCGCCTGAAACCGGTGACGGTCGTGCGCACGATCGGGCAGACGCTCGAGGTCGATGGTCCGATCACGCCGAACGACCGCCTCGTCACGAACCCGAGCGACGCGCTCGCGAACGGCGATCAGGTGATCGTCTCGGCGCCGGCCGCGAAGCCAGCCTCCGGCGCCGCGGAGGCGAAGTCGTGATCGCGATGCGCATCCGCCGGCGGCCCGCCGCCGCTGCCACGTCGGTCGCCACGGCCGTTGCGCTCACGGCCGCGCTCGCCGGCTGCACGGTCGGCCCCGATTACAAGCGGCCCGACGTCGCCACGCCGGCCGCGTGGCGGCTCGACCCGGCCGATGCGTACTGGCATCCGGCCGCGCCGGCCCGCGCGCCGCTCGACCCGGCATGGTGGACCGCGTTCGGCGATCCGCAGCTCGATGCGCTGGAAGCCGACGCGCTGCGCAACAACCAGAACCTGAAGGCCGTCGCCGCGCGCTACGACCAGGCGAAGGCGACGCTCGCATCGGTCGCGTCGGCGCAGTATCCGGCCGTCGGCCTGAACGCGAGCGGCCAGCGCTTCAAGATCTCGTCCGACCGGCCGCAAACCAACTACGCGACGCAAAGCACGTCGACCGTGCAGAACGACATCCAGGTCGGCGCGGCCGTCAGCTACGAACTCGACCTGTTCGGCCGCGTGCGGCGCAGCGTCGAATCGGCGCAGGCGACCACCGAGCAGGCCCGCGACGATTTCGCGAACGCGCGCCTGGTGCTGACCGCCGATCTCGCGTCGAGCTATTTCGCGCTGCGCGAATTCGATACCGAGATCGACGTCGTCAAGCGCTCGATCGACCTGCAACAAAAGGCGCTCGACTACGTAAGCGCACGCCACGACCTCGGCGCGGTATCGGGCCTCGATCTGCTGCAACAGCGCGCGCAGCTCGACGCGACGCGCACCCAGGCGCAGTTGCTGCTCCAGCAGCGCGTGCAGGTCGAAACGGCGATCGCGACGCTGGTCGGCACGCCGGCCCCCACTTTCTCGATCGCGCCGCGCGTCGTACCGATCAACGCGCCGGCGCTGCCGACCGGCCTGCCGAGCGACGTGCTGCAGCGGCGCCCCGACGTCGCGTCGGCCGAACGCGCGATGGCCGCCGCGAATGCGCAGATCGGCGTCGCGCGCGCCGCGTATTTCCCGCGCATCATGCTGTCGCCCGATATCGGCTGGGACGCGACGCGCTTCGCGGGGCTGTTTACCGTACCGGCGTTGCTGTGGTCGGTCGGCGGGTCGCTCAGCCAGCCGCTGTTCGAGGGCGGCAAGCTGAAGGCCGGCGTCGATTTCGCGCAGGCCGGCTATGTCGCCGCGCAGGCCAGCTACCGGCAGACCGTGCTCACCGCGTTCCAGGAGGTGCAGAATGCGGTCACGGGATTGTCGGTGCTCGCCGAGGCGGCGCAGCAGGCGTCCGCCGCCGTCGACGACGCGCGCAAGCTCGTGTCGCTCGCGCAGGATCGCTACGCGGGCGGCCTGACGCCGTTCATCGACGTGCTGACGGCCGAACAGCAGTTGCTGACGAGCGAGCGGCAGGCCGTGCAGATCCAGGGCCAGCGCGCGGCGCTCGTCGTGTTTCTCGCGAAGGCGCTGGGCGGCGGCTGGGATGGCCATGCTGCGGGTGGCCCGGCACCGGCCGAGGTCGCCACGACCGCCCCGGCGCCGGCGCCGGCACACCCGAGCCCTTAACCGGATTACCCGGACAACGGATTCGAACATGAAAGTCCTGATCGTCGAAGACGAACCGAAAGTCGTCGAATACCTGAAGAGCGGCCTGACCGAAGAAGGCTGGGTCGTCGACACCGCACTCGACGGCGAAGACGGCGCATGGAAAGCCGTCGAATTCGACTACGACGTGGTCGTGCTCGACGTGATGCTGCCGAAGCTCGACGGCTTCGGCGTGCTGCGTGCATTGCGCGCGCAGAAGCAGACGCCCGTCATCATGCTGACCGCGCGCGACCGCGTCGACGACCGCGTGCGCGGGCTGCGCGGCGGCGCCGACGACTACCTGACCAAGCCGTTCTCGTTCCTGGAACTGATCGAACGGCTGCGCGCGCTGACGCGCCGCGCGCGCGTGCAGGAATCGACGCTGATCTCGATCGGCGACCTGCGGGTCGACCTGATCGGCCGCCGCGCCACGCGCGACGGCACGCGCCTCGACCTGACCGCGCAGGAATTCCAGTTGCTCGGCGTGCTCGCGCGGCGCAGCGGCGAGGTGCTGTCGAAGACGACGATCGCCGAACTCGTGTGGGACGTGAACTTCGACAGCAACGCGAACGTCGTCGAGACGGCCATCAAGCGCCTGCGCGCAAAACTCGACGGCCCGTTCACGGACAAGCTGCTGCACACGATCCGCGGCATGGGCTACGTGCTCGAAGCGCGCGAGGACGGCGACGGCGAGAGGCCCGCATGAAACGCTCGATCGTCCGGCGGCTGTCCGCGATGTTCGGCATCGTGTCGCTGCTCGTCTTCACGCTGGTGGGCTGCGGGCTGTTCGTGATGATGGAGCGCCAGCTGTTCGCCGAGCTGCGCGCGACACTCGACACGCGCACCAAGGTCGCCGAGATGATCGTGTCGCATGCGCTCACGCCCCAGCGCGGGCGTCTCATGCAGGAAAAGCTCGCCGACCTCGAACCGCCCGACGGCTCGACGCGCTACCAGGTCGACAGCCCGAATCCGGACTTCCGCTTCGGCACGCCCGTCGACGGCGTGCCCGTCGGCGCGCCGTTCGGCGCATTCCAGCAATACGCACTGAATCACAGCACCTACGACGTGATGACGAAGACCGTCACGGTGGCCGGTGCCGGCGAGCGGCCGACGCTGAAGCTGATCGTCGCCAGTTCGTGCGAGCGCACGCAGCGGATGCTGCGCCGCTTCGGCTGGACACTCGCCGGGCTGATCACGATCGCGACGATCATTGCGCTGCTGCTGAGCCGCGCGGTCGCCCGCTTCGGGCTCGCGCCGCTCGACCGGCTGTCGCAGGACGCCTCGGCGATCAGCCTCGCGAACCGCCGCCAGCGCCTGCAGACCGACGCGCTGCCGGCCGAGCTGCGCGACCTCGCCACCTCGTTCAACGGTGCGCTCGACCGTATCCAGCAAACCTACGCGCGGCTCGAAGCGTTCAACGCGGACGTTGCGCACGAGCTGCGCACGCCGATCAGCATCCTGATCGGCCAGACCCAGGTCGCGCTGACCAGCCGCGACCGCACGGTCGAGCGGATGCAGCAGACGCTGCAGTCGAACCTCGAGGAATTCGAGCGGCTGCGCGTGATCATCAACGACATGCTGTTCCTGTCGCGCAGCGACCGCGGCGAACGCGCGACCGACCTGAAGGACGTGTCGCTCGCCGACGAGGTGCGGCGCATGCTCGACTTCCTCGAAATCCCGCTCGACGAAGCGCAGTTGCGCGCCGAGCTGCACGGTGATGCGCGCGCGGCCGTCGATCCGTCGCTGTTCCGCCGCGCGATGACGAACCTGCTGATCAACGCGATCCAGCATTCGGCGCCGGGCGCGACGGTCAGCGTGACGATCGTGCGGCGCGACACGCTCGTCGAGATGTCCGTCGCGAACCCCGGCGAGCCGATCGACCCCGTCCGGCGCTCGCACGTGTTCGAGCGCTTCTACCGGCTCGAGGAAGCCCGTGCGAACAGCAAGGAGAACCACGGGCTCGGGCTGTCGATCGTCAAGGCCGTCGCCGAGATGCACGGTGGCAGCGTATTCGTCGCCTGTTCGGGCGGCATCAACACGTTCGGGTTCTCGGTCTCGACGCAACCCTGTGCCGGCGGCCCGCTGCGCCCGGCCGACCTGCACGACACCCGGCCGGCGCACGCGCCGCGCGCCCTGCACTGACGGCGGCCGCGCGCCGCCGAGGGGAGTTTTCTTCAATACGGGCCGGTGCGGCTCCCGTAGTCTCGATGCGACTTTCGATCTTTCGCATGGAGATATCCAATGAGCATGCTGGTTTCGATGGCCGCGTTCGCGCTCGCCTCGTCGATCACCCCTGGCCCCGTCAACATCGTCGCGCTCAGTGCGGGCGCGCGCCACGGCCTCGGCGCGAGCCTGCGTTATGCGGCCGGCGCGACGCTCGGCTTCGTCGCGCTGTTCCTGCTGATCGGCCTCGGGCTGCACGAAGCGCTCGCGCGCTGGCCCGTGCTGACGACCGCCACGCAGTGGTCGGGCATCGCGTTCCTGCTGTATATGGCGCTGCGACTCGCGCTCGATGACGGCCGGCTGTCGGCCGACCCGGACGTGGCCGGCCCGTCGGCCGCGTCCGGCGCGGCGCTGCAGTGGCTGAATCCGAAGGCATGGCTCGCGTGCGTGGCCGCGATGGGCGCGTATGCGGCCGACGGCGACCGCGCGCTGGTCTGGCAGTTCGCCGCGCTGTATCTCGTGATCTGCTTCGCGTCGATCGCGTGCTGGGGGTACGCGGGCGCGTCGCTGCAGCACCGGCTCGCGAACGCGCGGCGCATGCGCGTGTTCAACCGGCTGATGGCGCTGCTGCTGGCCGGCAGTGCGCTCTATCTGCTCGACATCTGACGCAGGCCGTGTCGGAAACGGGCGGCGGCCGGCGTGGGCCGCCGTTCAGTTCGTCGCGCTGCGGTATTGCCCGGGCGTCGCGGCCGCGATCCGCCGGAACGCGCGCTGGAAATGCGCCTGGTCGGCAAAGCCCGCGTCGAGCGCGACGTCGGCGATCGGCCGGCCGCGGCGCAGCTCGGTGCGGCCGTACTGCACGCGGCGATCGATCAGGAACGCATGCGGCGTCATCCCGTAGCGCGCGTTGAACGCGCGGATCAGGTACGACGGCGACAAATCGGCCGCCGCGCAGATCGCATCGAGCGTGACGCCCTCACGGCAATGCGCGGCGATGTAGTCGGCCGCGCGCGCGAGCCTCGCGTTGTCGTCCCCGGCGCGCGGGTCGGGCAGCTCGCGATCGAGCGCGCCGTGCAGCGCCGTGAAGAACTCGACCGCCGCGCTCTCCTTGCCGAGCGGATCGATGCCGGGCGCGACGAGCGTGCGGTAGAAACCGCCAAATTGCGCGAACAGGTCGTGCCGCTCGGTCAACTTCGGCGAAAAGCCGTGAAAATCGCTGTTCGGATCTCGGCCGAGCGAATGCTGCAGCCGCGCGAGCCACGGCACGTCGACATAGACCATCCGGTATGCCCACGCGTCGGGGCCGTACGGATTGCACGCATGCACCTGTTCCGGATCGATGATCACCAGCACGCCGCGCCCGACGTGCTCGTTCGTCGCGCCGTTCAGGTAGGTGCTCGTGCCGCCGACGATCGCGCCCACCGAAAACGTGTCGTGCGTGTGCTTCGCGTAGCAGATCGCACGCCCGTCGTCGACGGTGCGCGCCTCGATGAACGGCAACGCGGCATCACGCCAGAACGGCGACGGTACGACGGATCGATTGGTGGTACGGCTCACGCGGCGGGCTCCCGGTTCGGACGACGAACGCTCACCGTACAAGACTGTGCGGCGCCGTGCAACCGCGCTCGCCCGGCGCAGCGCGGCGCCTGGCTGAATGGTCGTGCCCACGACAATGATCGTGGGCACGATCCTGCCCCGCCGACTTCCGACACGAGCGGTGGCGGATGTCCCGCTTACGCTGAAACGGCGCGCGTCCTGCCCCTGCTTGCACGCGTTTGCGCCTGCTCGGGAGCTGAAGCCGACAGGAGCGGGTCAGGCCGGAACGACGATCTTCGGATCCCACCAGTAGTAGCCGACCAGTTCCTGGTTTTGCCCGCCGACGAGCTTGTAAAGAGCGAAGCAAACGCCGAAATATTCCGTGCCGCTTTTCCGGACCGACGAGTCGAAAGTCGCGAACGTGAGTTGTTTCTTCAGCGGCGGCAGGCCATTGCGGGACCCCGAATCCGGGTTGGGTTCCACCGCGCCATTGCGGACGACCGTGTTGCAGACGAACGGATTGAATACCTCATCGCCTGAATAGCGCGGGATGTTGTAGATGATCACGGCATCGTCGGAGTTGTCGTAGATCGACACGCCGGTAAACTGGACGCGATCACCCGGGTATGCGATGAATTCCAGGTCGGCCGTACCCTGCCCCTTGATGCCACGCGCGCCGGTGCAAATCAGGAACTGGCCATTGTGGGCGATGCCGGTCGGCTTGGTCTGATCCTGGCTCGGGTTCGGATACGTCCTCTTGACCCATTCCGTATCGATCACCGCGATGATGTTGATGTCCTGTGCGCTCGATGCAAGAGTAACTTCGGTAGCCATGGTTAATCTCCATTCACTAAGCGTTATGAATTTGAATCCGACGACACGTCATTAGCGCGTCAGGATCAATATCATTCCCTTTGACCACCAAAATCAATTACAACCGATTACGCGGCGATGAGCATTTTTCATCACATGCGGCAACCTGAAATATCGCCCGGAAAAATCCATAAAAATCAATTACAGTCGATTACACGACAACATCACCCACTCCCGACCACAAAATCAATCCCCATTAAAATAAATCCCCCATCAAACCTGACAGGTATTAAAGCGGATATAAATGGATAATACTGACGAAGCGCATCGCCGATGCGCCACGCGCACCGAACGGGCAATTGACCCACCACGGAGGCACTCCAATGAAAGTCGATCCAAATAGCATCAATCTGGAAAAATCCGCTCAATCCATTCAAATTCTTGCAGTTATCGACACGAATTACATAAAGAGAAGCTACCCCAATCCGAGCCTGAGCGCGCAGAGCCCGACTCCCATCGCCAGCAATGCATTGTTCATGCTCAACGGCCACACGCCCGGCGTGAGCAGTTCGGAAGGAACCGGAAATCTGAGCCTGACATTGAATGTTGGCGACAAGGTATCCCTGATGGGGACGTCTCTGTCCGACAATTCGGGAGACGCCGCGCAGATTTACCACGTCCAGCAATACTCGGGCGCTCAGGTGTTCGGTCCGTTTGCCGCGGTGACCATCGAACAGGCTGGCGCTGCGAGTGCTGCCGAAACGCCCGACATCATCGCGACCTCGGCGCAATCGCAGGTCTTCCAGGCATTCGAATCCGTCGCAAGATCCTCCGGATCCGAGCGCCTCGCAACGTCTTTTGCGCTTTATACGCGGAGCCAAAACAAGAAAACCTTGTTCGGCTACTTCTTCTGGGTCTGGCAAGCCTCCGCTGCTTGAGGCAAGCGCGCCGACAACTCGCTCCGAAGCCATACGGGAGCGATTCAAGCCGGCAGGTTTTGCGCGGCGCCCTACCGTGCGCCGCCCCTTTTCCGCGATAAAACCAGAATGGAGCACCCGTATGACAGCCGATCTTGGAAGCCTCACGCTCGACACGCCCGCGCAGCAAATCGACGTCCTGGCCGTAATCGACACGGAATACATCAAGCAGAGGTACCCGCATCCGAGCAAGCAGCCCGAGTTACCGATCGCCATCGATCATCGCGCCGTGCGCCTGCTTTACACCGGCGCGCGGGGCGCGTCGATCGGAACTGGCCCGGCAGCCCCCGTTCTGACGCTGTATCCGGGCGACACGGTTTCACTCAGGGCCGTCTCCCTCTATGAAAACGCGGAAGACTCGGTGCTGATTTATCAGGTTTCGCACCTGTTCGGCCAGCAAGTCTTCAACCAGTTTTCGCAGGACTTCCTTGATGTGAATGCCGTACAGCTGAACCCCGAAACGCGCGACGGCCTGCCGCCGCTGACGAAACCGCAAACGTTCGTCAGCATCGGCGCCAAGGCAAGAGAAAGCGGGATAGAAACGCTTGGCGCCTGCTTCGGGCTCTATACGCTGGAAAGAAGTACCCAGGAGCTGTTCGGATACTACTGGTGGGACTGGTTCGTCACGTGCACCTGATGTTCGTGTTCCGGCGTTGAAGGTTCGCCCGTTCTGCGAGCAACGGTCGCGAGAGATGCTGGCAGCATGCACGACATCCGCCAGGATCGGCTGTTGCGCCGATCCTGGCGGGCCGGATATCGACGGGCTGCTATCGCAGCCGGCGAATACGTCATCGATCGGGTACCCCGCGCGTGAACCACGCGCGCTCGCGCTCGGTTGAGCCGAGCCGACAGCGATCTCGCGCGTCCGCAATACACGGCAGCGCTTCACTTCGCCCCCCGGAATTTCCGCGTGACCGCCGCCGACGCGCTCGCGACGTGGCCTATTGACCGGAATTTGCCTAAGCTTTGAATTCCGTCCGCCGCGGCACGCGCGGCGGCTCCCGTTCACTCTTCCCCCGCCACGCTCATGCAGATCGATCTGAAAGGCAAGACCGCTGTCGTCACCGCTTCCACCGCCGGCATCGGGCTCGCGATTGCCGAAGGGCTGGCGCGTGCCGGCGCGCGCGTCGTCGTCAACGGCCGCAGCGACGCGTCGGTGCAGTCCGCGCTCGCGCACCTGCGCGCGGCCGTCCCCGATGCGGGCTTCGACGGCATCGCCGCCGACCTGTCCGATGCCGCCGGCGCCGCGCGCATCACGCAGCACACGCCCGCGGCCGACATCCTCGTCAACAACGCGGGCATCTACGGCCTGAAGGCGTTCTTCGATATCGACGACGCCGAGTGGGATCACTATTTCCAGACCAACGTGATGTCCGGCGTGCGCCTCGCGCGGCATTACCTGAAGGGGATGATCGAACGCAACGCCGGCCGGATCGTGTTCATTTCGTCGGAATCGGGCCTGAACATCCCGGTCGACATGATTCATTACGGCTTCACGAAAACCGCGCAGTTGTCGATCGCGCGCGGCCTCGCGAAGCTCGCGGCCGGCACCGACGTGACCGTCAACTCGGTGCTGCCGGGGCCGACGATGTCGGACGGCGTGCGGGCACTGCTGAAGGAAACGGCCGACGAAACCGGCCGCAGCGTCGAAGACGTGGCCGTGGAATTCGTGCGCAACCACCGCTCGAGTTCGATCATTCAGCGGCCCGCGACGCCCCAGGAAGTCGCGAACCTGGTCGTCTACGTGTGCTCGCCGTTCGCCTCGGCGACGACGGGCGCCGCGTTGCGGGTGGACGGCGGCGTGGTCGACACGATCGCGTGACGCCGGGCGGGCACGGCCGCCGCGCTAGCGCGAAGCGGCCTTGCCCGGCGCGAGCGTGCCCTTGCGGTCGGCGTTCATGCAGGAATCGAAGCCGTGTTGCGTGACGACGCCGGCCCGGTCGAACACGACGAAATACTCGCGGTGATCGTTGACGTGCTCGATGAAGTAGTTGTAGCAGACGCCGCTACCGTTGCGGACCATCCAGACGCTGCGCGGATTGCCGCCGGCGCGGACGACATCGGCGCGCGTCGCGCCATGCCGCGACGCGGCCCGCGCGAGCGGCGTGCGCGAATACGAGAATGGCAGCCACGAGTCGAACCACGCGCAACCGTGCAACATCAGGCAGCTGGCGGCCAGGGACAGCGTCGCTGCGGGACGGGACATCGTAATCAATCGCATGCTTGGTGAAATCTGCTGCGCCATGCCGGCGTGATCGAAAGCGCCATGCTACTAGACCTTTGGGTCCGGATCGAAAAGAAATGTAGAGAACTTTATCCGGATCGCTGCAATGCAGGCTTCGGTACCAGCCGGATCGTCGCCCGTCGCGGCGGCCGGTGCGCGCTTGATCGCGCTTCCGTACCGCCGCGTCATGCGGCCGCCCCGGCGCGCATCGTCATGCAATCCATTCGGCCCACAGCATCGTCAGCACCGTCATCAGCGCGGGGCCGACGAACAGTCCGATCAGGCCGAACGTCTCGGCGCCGCCGAGGATGCCGAACAGCACGAGCAGGAACGGCAGCCGCGCGGAGCTGCCGATCAGCACCGGCCGCACGAAGTGCTCGGCGATGAACACGACGACGAACCCGAGCACGGCCACCACGATGGCCCACATGGTCGCTCCCTGGACGAACAGCCACAGCGCCGCGCCGCAGAACACGACCGGCGCGCAGAACGGCAGCATCGCGGCGATCGCCGTGACGAGGCCGAGCAGCGCCGCATGCGGAACGCCGGCCAGCGCATACGCGATGCCGAGCAGCGCGCCTTCGCCGAGCCCGACGACGACGAGCCCCGTCACCGTGCCGAACACGGCCGCGACCATCCGCTCGATCAGCTCCGCGCCGCTGCGCCCGAACGCGCGCCGCGCGCCCTGCAGCAACGCACCCGACAGCTTGTGGCCGGCGCGCAGGATCACGAACAGCGTGACGAGCATGAAGCCGAATTCGAGCAGCCCGTGCGCGAGCTTCGTGCCGAACTGCCGGCCGAACGCGATGAATTTCTCGCTGTTGACGCCGTGCATCGCGCTGGCCGCATGCAGCGGATGGCCGAGATTGGCCTGCCACCACTCGGTGATCTGCGCCGCGCCGTATGGCAGCCGGCCGACCACGTCCGGCACCGGGATGCCGTTGTCCTGGATCGTGCGCAGCCACTCGCGCAGGTCATGCGCCTGCCCGATCGCCTGGGTCGCCGCGACGGCCACCGGCAGCACGACCAGCAACGAGATCGCCGCCGTGATGACGAGCGCGATGAGCGTCGGGCGGTTGCGGAACAGCCGGTGCGATTCGAAGCGCTTCAGCATCGGCCACATCGCGATGGCGATCACGCAGGCCCAGGCGATGGCGGGAATGAAATCGCGGATCACCCACAGCGCGATGACCAGCAGCGCCGCATACAGCACGGCGCGGGAGATCTGCTGCGCGCGCGGCCGCGCGGCGGGATCGTGAGACGACGGGACATGTGCGCCCATGCCACCTCTGTCGAAATGAAAAAAATGGCGGTTCGCGCCGGCAACCAGCCGGCGCGAACCGCCATTCTATCCATCGGCGCCGGATCGGCGGCGCATCTGATGCGCGCGCCGCCCCGGCGACACACCCGTTCAGGCCACCTTGTCGGCGGTCCGGTAACGCTCGAGCCAGTGCGCGTACGGCGCGGGCAGCGTCCACGACGGACGCTCGACACCGAGCTGCTTGGCCGCGTAGTACGGCCAGTGCGGGTCGGCCAGATGCGCGCGGCCGACCATCACGAGATCGAGCTGCTGTTCCGCCACCACGCGGTTCGCCAGTTGCGGCGTGTCGATCCCCCACGCGGACGACACCGGCAGCCCGGCCTCGCGGCGCACGCGCTCGGCGATCGGCGCGAGGAACGCCGGGCCCCACGGAATCTGCGCGTCCGGCGTCGAGAAACCGACCGACACGCTCAGCATGTCGAGCCCTTCCTGCTTCAGCCGCTGCGTGAGCGCGATCGACTCGGCGAGCGTCTCTTCGTCACGGCCGTCGTATTCGATCACGCCGAAGCGCGCGGTCAGCGGCAGATGCTCGGGCCACACCTTGCGGACGGCCGCCAGCGTTTCGACGAGGAAGCGGCCGCGGTTCTCGGCCGAACCGCCGTATTCGTCGTCACGCTGGTTCGCATGCACCGAGAAGAAGCTCTGGCCGAGATAGCCGTGCGCGAAGTGCAGTTCGAGCCATTCGAAGCCCATGTCGCGCGCACGCTTCGCCGATGCGACGAAGTCGGCCTGCACGCGTGCGATGTCGTCGCGCGTCATCGCGCGCGGCGTCTTCGGCAGGTGCGCGCCGAACGGCACGGCCGACGGTGCGATGGTCTGCCAGCCGCGCGGATCGCCGTCGGCGATATGGTCGTCGCCTTCCCACGGGCGGTTCGCGCTCGCCTTGCGGCCCGCGTGCGCGATCTGGATCCCGGGCACCGCGCCGGCCGCCTTGATCGCCGCGACCGACGGCGCGAACGCTTCGGCCTGCGCATCGTTCCACAGCCCCGCGCAGCCCGGCGTGATGCGCCCTTCCGGCGACACGGCCGTCGCCTCGGCGATCACGAGGCCCGCGCCGCCGCGCGCGATGCCGGCCAGATGCACGTGATGCCAATCGTTGACGACGCCGTCCTCGGCGACGTACTGGCACATCGGCGGCACCGCGATGCGGTTGCGCAGCGTGACATCCTTGAGTTTGAACGGTTCGAACAGGGCAGACATCCACGACTCCTTTGCTTGGTTCTGCAAAACAACTGGAAACGCGTCGTGCAGGTCGCACGACGGAACGATTCGGGCCGTCGACGGGCCGGTTAGCGCCCGGCGACGGATACGGGACGGCGCCGGCCCGGCCGGCACCATCGGCTAGTGACTTAGCGGCTTAGCGGTGGCCGAGCTGCGCGAGCAGCGCTTCGGCGGCCGGTTCCGACGAGGCGGGGTTCTGCCCCGTGATCAGCAGCCCGTCGGTGACGACATGCGGCGCCCAGTCGGCGCTGCGCTCGAATTGCGCGCCGTTGGTCTTCAGCATGTCCTCGACGAGGAACGGCACGACTTCCGTCAGTTCGACCGCCGCTTCCTCGCTGTTGGTGAAGCCCGTCGCGCGCTTGCCGCGCACGACCGATTCGCCGGTCTGCGGGTTCTTCACGTGACGCAGCACGCCCGGCGCGTGGCACACGGCCGCGACCGGCTTGCCGGCCGCCAGCGCGCGCTCGATCAGGCCGATCGAATGCAGATCCTCGGCGAGATCCCACAGCGGGCCATGGCCGCCCGGGTAGAACACGGCGTCGTAGTCGTCCACGGACACGTCGGCCAGCTTGCGCGTCGAAGCCAGCTCGGCCTTGGCCGCCGCATCGGCTTCGAAGCGGCGCGTCGCGTCGGTCTGGGCGGCCGGATCGTTGCTTTTCGGGTCGAGCGGCGGCTGGCCGCCCTTCGGCGACGCGAGCGTCAGCGCGACGCCCGCATCCTTGAACGCGTAGTACGGCGCGGCCAGTTCCTCGAGCCAGAAGCCGGTCTTCTTGCCGGTGTCGCCGAGCGTGTCGTGCGAGGTCAGGACAACCAGAATCTTCATGATCGGACACTCCTTCGAAAGTGGATGGGAACGGGGCCGCCCAACCGGACAATCCGGCCGGCGCGGCACGCCTGTCGGTTAGTCAGCTGTGACGCGTCAACGTGCGACCCGCGTATCCGAATGTGGCATGCGCCTATTAGACCAGTCGTCTAGAACAATTCAAAATAAAACGACGGCGTCTCGCTGCACCATCAGCATCGCAGCGCGAAATGGCATTTTCGCGTCTTTGTTGCATGTGCCACGGACGTCGCCGCATTCACGAGGACGGATGATAGCCCCTGATTAGACCGGTCGTCTAGAAAACGGGCAATCGCCCCTGCCGCCGTCGTGGGCTTTTCGGCGGGGCGCGATCCGCGAGCGTTCGTGGTCGCTCGCGCCCCTCGCCTTCACCGCGCCGGCTGGCCGCGCAACGGACCGTCCGTGTCGCCCGCCTCGATTGCCGGCGCTTCGAGCCGCTGCTCGCGAACACCCTCCCCCAGCAGCCGCAGCATCAGTTCCGCGAGCGAGCGCCCCGATGCGTGGCCGGTCGGCTGCACGACCGCCGTCACGCGATGCGGATGCGCGATGTCGGGCGGCACGCCGTCGTAGACGATCAGCGACATGTCCTCGCCCAGCCGCAGTCCGCTGTCCATGAGCGCCCGAAACGCGCCGCCGCCCGCGATATTGTTGTCGACCAGCAGCGCCGTCGGCCGCTCGGCACCTGCGAGCAGCGCCCGCACCGCCTGCAGCCCGCCGTCGTGCGTAAACGGGCACTCGACGAGCAGCGCCGGATCCGGCTCGATGCCGGCTTCGTGCAGGGCCGACAGATAGCCTGCCCGGCGCTGCGCGGCGAAATTCAGGGTGAGCGGCGCGCTGATCATCGCAATGCGCCGATGCCCGAACGCCGTCAGGCGGCGCACCGCGTCCCGCGCGCCGGCCTCGTTGTCGAAATCGAACCACGCATACGGTTCGGCCACCTGCGTCCGGCCGTAGGCCACATACGGAAACGCGCTCGCCTGCAGGTACGCGATGCGCGGATCGTCGACCAGCGTGCGCGCGACGATCAGGCCGTCGACGAGCTTGCCGTCGACGATGCGCCGATAGGTGTCCAGTTCCGCGTTTGGTCGCGCCGACGCGATGATGAAATCGAGATTGCGTTCCGCGAGCCGCTCGGTGATGCCCGCGACGACTTCGCCGAAGCGCGGATCGCCGAGATCGCCCGCACCGAACGGATAGACGATCCCGATCACGTCCGCGCGACCGGTCGCGAGCCGGCGCGCGGTCGGGTCCGCCACATAGCCCATTTCCCGGGCAGCCCGCGCCACGCGTTCGCGCGTCGCTTCGCTGACGTCGTCGTAACCGTTCAGCGCGCGGCTGACCGTCGTCCGCGACAGCCCGAGCGCGTCCGATAGCGCCTTCAGATTCACCTTCACCGTCACCGTGTTCCTCGCATTCGATGCGCCGTGCGGCATGCCGATGGCCGGCAATTGTTTCCGCTCGGTAGTGATTACCGTCAAATAATTATCTTTTGACGTCCAAACCGGTTTGAAATAGCATCCAAACCGGTTTGGACATCGATGCCCACTCAGCCGTTCACTTTCACTTTCCCTGGAAACGACGACGAGATGACTTACTTTCCCCTTTTCCGCCCGACGGCGGCCCAACTTTTGCTCCTCGCTGGCGGCGCACTCGCCGCCCTCGCGTCCGTCGCGCATGCGCAGTCCGGCGGCACGGGCGCGCCCATGCCCACGCCGCATACGCAGCAGGCCTACGATCCCGAAGGCAACTTCACGATGCGCTGGACGCGGGCGGACATCCGCCAGATCGTCGCGCAATCGCACACCGCCGGCGCCGACAAGAACTCGCTGCCGCAAGCGCTGACGATGCCGGACATCCCGCAGGATTTCCCGCTGATCAATTCGAACGTGTGGGTGTGGGACACGTGGCCGCTGGCCGACCTGCGCGCGAACCAGCTCAGCTACAAGGGCTGGGAGGTGATCTTCTCGCTCACTGCCGATCCGCACGCCGGCTACACGTTCGACGACCGTCACGTCCATGCGCGCATCGGCTTCTTCTACCGACGCGCGGGCATCCCCGCGTCGCAGCGCCCCGCGAACGGCGGCTGGACCTGGGGCGGCCACCTGTTCCCGGACGGCGCCAGCGTCAAGGTGTTCGGCACCGCGCCGATGACCAACAACGCCGAATGGTCGGGCTCGGCACGCCTCACGCACGGCGACAACGTCAGCCTCTACTACACCGCGACGTCGTTCAACCGCTCGGCGCCCGGCGGCGCCGACATCACGCCGCCGCAGGCGATCATCACGCGTGCCGACGGCCACATCCACGCCGACGACAAGCACGTGTGGTTCAGCGGCTTCGACGATCACAAGGCGCTGCTGCAACCGGACGGCAACTACTACCAGACCGGCCAGCAGAACACCTACTTCTCGTTCCGCGATCCGTTCGTGTTCACCGATCCCGCACACCCGGGCAAGACCTACATGGTCTTCGAGGGCAACACGGGCGGCCCGCGCGGCGCGCGCACCTGCACCCAAGCCGATCTCGGCTACGCGCCGAACGATCCGTACAAGGAAGATCTCAACGCGGTAATGAATTCGGGCGCAGTGTATCAAAAGGCCAATGTCGGCCTGGCGATCGCGACGAACCCGCAATTGACCGAGTGGAAGTTCCTGCCGCCGCTCCTGTCGGCGAACTGCGTCGACGACCAGACCGAGCGCCCGCAGATCTACCTGAAGGACGGCAAGTACTACCTGTTCACGATCAGCCACCGCACGACGATGGCGGCCGGCGTCGACGGTCCGGACGGCGTGTACGGCTTCGTCGGCAACGGCATCCGCAGCGACTTCCTGCCGCTGAACGGCGGCAGCGGCCTCGTGCTCGGCAACCCGACCGACTTCTCCGCGCCGGCCGGCGCGCCGTATTCGCAGGATCCGAACCAGAACCCGCGCGAATTCCAGTCGTATTCGCACTACGTGATGCCGGGCGGACTCGTCGAGTCGTTCATCGATGCGATCGGCGCGCGCCGCGGCGGCACGCTCGCGCCGACGGTGAAGGTCAACATCAACGGAGCATCGACGGCGGTCGATCGCGCCTATGGACGCGGCGGGCTCGGCGGCTACGGCGACATTCCGGCGAACCTGCCCGCGACCGGCGCCGGCGCCAACGGCGGCAACAGCCAGGGCAATCAGGATAACCAACAATAACGAGCGCTGTTAAAGGCCCGGGGTTCGGGAGGCGCATATCGCGCGTGTCGCGTGCGCGCCTCCTCTTTTTTCCATCCATTGCGCACGCCACCGCTGAAAGCGGCATGCGCCCTCCTTTCGCGCTTTGCATGGCGAAGCACAGCCCCCCGCATGATATCGACGTCTTTCCGCTTTTCCGCCCGGCTCGCCCGGTTGCTGTTCGCCTGCGTGGCCTGCACCCAGGTCGCCGCCGCGCCTTGCCACGCACCGGCAGGCAACGACACGCCGCAATGGCGGCCCGCGCTCCACTACACGCCGCAGCGCAACTGGATGAACGACCCGAACGGGCTCGTCTACGACAACGGCCGCTATCACCTGTTCTTTCAATACAATCCGCTCGGCAACGAATGGGGCAACATGTCCTGGGGCCATGCGACGAGCACCGATCTCGTCCACTGGCGCGAGCAGCCGGTCGCGATGCGCGCGAACGCGACGGAGGAAATCTTCTCCGGTTCGATCGTCGCCGACACGCTCGATACGTCCGGCCTGGGCAAGCCGGGCCAAACGCCGCTCGTCGCGCTTTATACGAGCGTGTACAAGCCGGGCTCCGGCCACGCGCCGGGCACCCAGGCGCAGTCGCTCGCGTACAGCCTCGATCGAGGCACGACCTGGCAGCCGTACGCACGCAATCCGGTGCTGACGCTCGATCCGGAATCGAAGCAATTTCGCGACCCGAAAGTGTCGTGGTATGCGCCGGGCGGCTACTGGCTGATGACGACGGTCGTCGCCGACGCGCACGTCGTGAAGCTCTATCGTTCCGACGACCTGATCCACTGGAATTTCCTGAGCGACTTCACGCGGCCGGGCGTGCCGCACGACGGCACGCTTTGGGAAATGCCCGACCTCTTGCCGCTGCCGCTCGACGGCGACCCCGCACGCACCCGGTGGGTCATGATCGTCAATGTCAACCCGTGGTCGATCGCCGGCGGCTCCGGCGCCATGTACTTCGTCGGCAACTTCGACGGCCGCACGTTTACGCCGGATCGCATCGCACCCGCCGGCTCCGACCCCGCGCAATTCCGCTGGGTCGACCATGGCGCGGACTTCTACGCCGCCGGCACCTTCTCGGGCGCGCCCGGCTCGCGGCCGGTCGCGATCGCGTGGATGAGCAACTGGGACTACGCGGCGAAAGTGCCGACCACGCCGTGGCGCGGCGCGACGACCCTGCCGCGCGAACTGTCGCTGAAAACGATCGACGGCGAACCGACGCTCGTCGTCGCACCAGCCGCCGCGTTCGATGCATGGGCGGACGGCAGGCCTGCCGTACACGAAGGCGACCTCACGGTCGACTCCACGACACGCGCGCTGTCGGCCGCGACGCGCGGCGTCGTCCAGCGCATCACGGTCACGATCGCGCCGCAGCACGCGGCACGCGCGGGCCTGATCGTCCGGCGCTCGGCGGATGGCTCGGTCGGCACCCGGATCGTGTACGACACGGCGAAGCGCACGCTGACGCTCGATCGTTCGATGTCCGGCGAAACCCGTTTCGCCGACACGTTCAGCCGCGAGCACATCGTGAACCTGCCGCTCGATCATGGCCAGTTGCGGCTCGAGATCGTCGTCGATCGCGGCTCGGTCGAAGTGTTCGCGAACGGCGGCCGCGTGGCGCTCACCGACCTGATTTTTCCGCCGCTCGACGCGGATCGCGTCGCCGTGTTTGCCGAACAAGGCCGCGCGACGTTCTCCGGGCTCACGGTAACGCAGCTCGAAGCCGGCGGCGACAGGCCTGGCGCCTGTGTGGCGCGATAGATGCGCTGTGCGGACGGCCATCGGTCCTGCATGTGACGGGGGCTGTCCGCCCGGCATGACGCCGATCGGTTGCAGCCCCCGCCGGGGGCCCATCGCTCAGAGCAAGCCCATCCCGCCCGACGCGATGATCTCCGCGCCGACGATGAACGCGGATTCCGGCGCGCTCAGGTGCAGCACCGTCGACGCGATTTCATCCGGCGTACCGAACCGGCCGACCGGCACGAGGCCCTTGATCTTGTCGGCCGTTTCGTCGAGCGTGGCCGCATCGAGCCCGAGCTTGCCGTAGAGCGGTGTCTGCACGGGCCCGGGGCTCACGACGTTCACGCGCACGCCGTTCGGCAGCAGTTCCGCCGACAGCGTCTTCGCGAACGAATTGACGGCCGCCTTGCTGGCTGCGTACACCGACGAGCCGGGCATCCCGATGTGCGCGTTGATCGAGCCGTTGATCACGATCGATGCGCCGCGGTTCAGCAGCGGCACCAGCGACTGGATCTGGAAATACGCGCCCTTCACGTTGGTGTTGAACACGAGATCCCACATGGCCTCGTCGCTGTCGGCGAACGGCGCGAGTTTCGCGACGCCCGCGTTGATGAACACGGCGTCGAGCCGCGCCCCCGCCGACGCGATCGCATCGGCCAGCGCGCGGGCCGACGCGACGCTGCCGGCCTCGTTGCGGATCGCGAGCGCGCCTGCGCCGAGCGTTTGCCGCGCGGCCTCGAGCGTCTGCGCATCGCGCCCGGTGATGATGACCCGCGCGCCTTCTGCCGCGAATGCCTTGGCGGCCGCCAGGCCGATGCCGCTGTTACCGCCCGTGACGAGGACCGTCTTTCCTTCGAAGCGTTGCATGATGTTCTCCTGTGAACCGGTGAGTTGACCGTGAACACAGGATGCGCGCGGCGCCCGGCCTTGCCGTACGACGTGCGCGGCGAACATGTGCGAAATCGTCGAACGTGTTTGCGCGGGCCGGTTCGATTGGCCCGTGCCGTTCCGCGCCGCGTCAGCCCGCCACGTCGATGCCGTCGAGCAGGCGCTGCGCGAGCCGCGGTTCGCGCAATTGCTCGAGCCACCATTGCAGCGCGCGGCCGTCCCGGTCGCCGTGCCACGCGACATACAGCAGGTTCGGCTCGCGCGGATCGGCCGTCGGTTTTTCCATGAGTTCCCCACGTGCGAGCAACGACGCCACGCGCCGGCGCGGCACCCAGCCGACGCCGAGCCCGTCGCGCTGCGCGAGGATCTTCGCGCGCATCGACGGCACCGCGAGCACGGCTTGCCCGCCGAGCAGGCCATACGCGCGGCCGGCTGCGCGCCGCGACGAATCGGCGACGACGACCGCGCGGTGCGCGCCGATCGCGTCCCGCGTCAGCGCGCCGCTCGCGGCGGCCAGCGGATGGCGCGGCGACACCGCGAACACCCACTCCATCGCGCCCAGCTCGAACCACTTGAAACCGGGGATCGCCGGCGGCTCGTTGGTCGCGCCGACCACCAGGTCCGCGCGGCCGTCGCGCAGCGCTTCCCAGGTTCCGCCGAGCACTTCGTGCGTGAAACGCAACGACACGCCCGAGTCGAGCGCATCGAACGCGCGCACGACCGGCAGCAGCGTGTCGAACTCCAGCACCTCGTCGCTGACGATCCACAGCCGGTCTTCCCAGCCGCTCGCGACCTGCCGCACGCGCTGCGTCAGCCGCGCGACGTCCAGCGCCAGCCGTGCCGCCTCATCGGTCAGCAACTGCCCGGCCGGCGTGAGCTGCAGCCGGTAGCCGCGCCGGTCGAACAGCAGCGCGTCGAAGCGCGTTTCGAGCTGGCGCGCCGCGTGCGACACCGTCGACGGCGCCTTGCCGAGCCGCGCCGCCGCGCGCGACAGGCTGCCGGTGGCACGGATCGCGTCGAGCAGCGCAAGTTCGTCTTCGGACAGCATGGGCTCGCTCCGGTGTGGGGTTGTCGTGGATCGTAAGGCAGCGGCCAGCCGAGGTCCAATCCGGCGACGCGGGCAGCGGATGCCGGTCGCCAGGGTGCGCCGCCCCGTCATTCGGCCGGACACCCCCGCTTCTTTGCCTGTGAGCGACCGGTACAGGCGTCCCGCCCAGCCGCCACGCAGCCCGCACCACGCCGTGGCGATCGACTTCCGGTATGCTCGACTACACGAAATCACGGCAATCGAGGTAACCACCGCGATGGACATCGCCATCCGCATCGAAGGCCGTCACGACCTGACGGGGCAAATCTTCCGGCAGCTGCGCACCGCGATCGTCGACGGGCGGCTCGCCGGCGGCGCACGGCTGCCGTCGACGCGCGACCTCGCGAAACAGCTCGGCGTCTCGCGCAAGACGACGCTCGACGCGTTCGAGCGTCTCGTCGCCGAGGGCTACCTGAATACGCGCGCGGGCGACGGCACGTTCGTTGCCGACGGCCTCGCGCGCGTGCCGCACGCCGCGGCCATGTCGGCGCCGTCGCTCGTCGAGGACACGCCGCGCGTCGACGCGGTCGATGCGCGCGCGCTGTGGAACGACCTGCCCGACGCGCTCGCGATGCCCACGCCGCAGGATTCGCCCGGCTTCGACTTCCGCGGCGGCGTGACCGACAAGGCGCTGTTCCCGTTCGACGCGTGGCGGCGCTGCCTGCATCACGCGCTGCGCCAGCAGATGCGCGGCCCCGCCCATTACCACGACCCGGCCGGCGATCCGCAGTTGCGCGGCGCGATCGCGCGCTACGTCGCGTTCAGCCGCGCGGTTGCGTGCGGCTGGGACGACGTGCTCGTCACGCAAGGCGCGCAACAGGCGCTCGACCTGATCGCCCGTGTCGTGGTGCGGCCCGGCGATGTGGTCGCGGTCGAGGATCCCGGCTATCCGCCCGCGCGCGCCGCGTTCGCGTCGCTCGGCGCGACGGTGATCGGCGTGCCGGTCGACGCGCACGGTCTGGTGACGGAACGGCTGCCCGACGACGCGCGCCTCGTCTACGTAACGCCGTCGCATCAGTTCCCGCTCGGGATGCCGATGACGCTGGACCGGCGCGTCGCGCTGCTCGAATGGGCGCAGCGCCGCCGCGCGGTGATCATCGAGGACGATTACGACGGCGAGTTCCGCTTCGAGGGCCGGCCGGTGGAATCGCTGAAGAGCCTCGACCGCACGGGCCTCGTCGCGTATGTCGGCACGTTCTCGAAGACGATCTTTCCCGAACTGCGGATCGGCTACGCAATTCCGCCACGCGCACTGCGCGGCGCGCTCGCCAAGGCGAAGCAGATCGTCGACTGGCATACCTGCACGCTGACGCAGGCGGCGCTTGCACGCTTCATGCTCGAAGGCGATTTCGCGCGGCACCTGAAGCGCGTGCAGAAGCACTACGATGCGCGCCGCAAGATGCTGATCGCGCATCTGCGCGGCGAACTCGCGCCGTGGTTCGACGCGATCGTGCCGACTGCCGGCATCCACCTCGCCGCCTACCTGAAACCGGGGCTCGACGAAGCGGCGCTGGTCCGCGCGGCCCGCGCGCAGGACATCGGCCTGTACGGCATCTCGGCATTCCACGTCGGTGTGCCGGTCCGGGCGGGACTGCTGTTCGGCTATGGCGGGATCGACGCGCTGCGCATCGACACGGCGCTCGCGAAGCTGGCCGGCGTGCTGGGTTCGGGCAACCTCGGCAGCCCGGCACTGGTTACCTGAATTTCCGTGAAATTGGTGATTCAAGCAGGCCAGCATGCGTCTTAAAGTGGGTCCTGTCGCGCCACCGTGCGCTCCCACCGAACAAGGACCTGCCATGCAACCGCGCCTGAACTTTTATGCCGCCAGCCCGAATGCGATCAAGGTGATGCGCAACGCCGAGGAATTCCTCGGGAAATGCTCGATCGAGAAGCCGCTCGCCGAACTCGTTCGCCTGCGCGCGTCGCAGATCAACGGCTGCGCGTTCTGCGTCGACATGCACACGACCGACGCGCGCAAGGGTGGCGAAACCGACCGCCGCCTGGCCACCGTCGTCACGTGGCGCGAGACGCCGTTCTTCACCGAGCGCGAACGCGCGGCGCTGGAATGGACCGAGGCGCTGACGCTGGTCGCCAGCAACCACGTGCCCGACGCCGTCTGGGAAGCCGTGAAGCCGCACTTCACCGACGAGGAGCTGTTCGACCTGTCGATGCTGATCGCGACGATCAACTCGTGGAACCGTTTTGCGATCGCGTTCCGCAAGATGCCCGAGTAAGGAGACGACGATGACGTACGCTACGCTCCGCCGTGTCGCCGTCGGCGCATGGCTCGCGGCCGGTGCCGCGCTGCTGCCGGCCGTCGCCCGCGCGCACGACGCCGGCGACAACGTGCACACGATCATGCAGCAGGCCGTGCCCGAAGCGCCCGGCAAGCTCGCGGTCGTCGCAACCGTCGACTATGCGCCGGGCCAGGCTTCCGAAGCCCACCGGCACCTCGGTTCGGTGTTCGCGGTCGTGACGAAAGGCGAAGTGCTGTCGCAGGTGAACGGCGGCCCGCTGCACCGCTACCGTGCCGGCGAAGGGTGGTACGAGGCACCCGGCTCCCGCCACCAGGTGTCGCGCAACGCAAGCGCGACCGAGCCCGCGCAGCTCGTCGTGTTCGGGCTGACCGGCGAACACGCGCCGCTGACGTCGCCGATCGATCAGTGAACGTCGCCGGCGGCGGCACACCGAACGGCCCGTGAATCGGGCTGTCGGCGCAGCCCGCGCGAGGGGCGGCCTCAATACATCCGGCCGCCGACCGTCGCCGACTCCAGTTCCCGCGTCATGGTGTCGATCCCGCCAACGGCCGCCACCGTTTTGACCACGCCGACGCCGGGTGCCCGCCATTCGTCGGCGACGGTCGTCACCCGGCCGTCCGAATCGGCCGCGACCTGCGTGACGCGGTAGTGGCACGCGCCGGCGAACGTCTTGCCGTTCCGCAGGCGCACGGTGTCGCGCCCGACATAGGCACGTCGCATCGACACGGCCGTTTGCTGGCCGTCGGCCGGAACGGTGACCGTATCGCGATAAAGCGCCGATTCGGTTCCTTCGAGGCTGATCGCCTCGGCATAGGGCGGCGCATAGATGTCACGCAGCATCAACTTGCCGGCGATGGTCTGATCCTCGCCGTAATACGTGCGCACGCCATGACCGACGCGATAGTAGCGATGCGTTTGCACGATCGAATCGGCCGCGGCTTCGGTTTCCCGCGTCAGCGACACGCCTTGAAAGGTGGCCGGCAAATACGTCCGCGTCACGACGCCGTCGTCGGCAATCGGGCTGTGCGCCGACGCGCGAACATACACATGCAGGCGTACGGTATCGCCTTCCCGATACACCGGATCGCATTCGGCTTGGGAGACATCGGCTCCGTTCGCGCGGCTGCCGGTCGCATCCGGCGCCGGCCGGTCCGGCCCCCCGCACGCCGGCAGGAGCAGAACGGCCAGCGCCGTCGCCGACACCCCGGCCCATCGTTTTTTCGTCATGGCTGCCCCCGGATACCGCCTTGCCAACAGCGGCCGGTTCCCGACTGTTTTCACGCACGGCCCTCGGTACTGTTTTTCGTGTTGGTTGGTCGTGGTTCAAGCGTGTTGCGGGCCGATGATATGATGACCCGCGCGACAACAGGTGTCTGTGCGTCTCTATTTGGTGGCTTTCCGTTCGACGTGCCGGCATCGCCCGATTCCGATCGACCGTCACCGCGTTTTGCGTGTTCCGTGTTCCTGTTTCCGGGAATGAACCGAGCGGCGTCTTCCCTACCCGAAGGGCCAGCAATGGATAGCCCGTCCGTACTGGACACCTATCGCTTTTCCACCCTCGCTGCGCCGCCCGCCGAGCGGTTCGACGCATGGGCCGCCACCAGCGGTAGCTGGTCGTTCGTCGCACCCGACGACCGCTCGGTGCCGTTCGACTGCCAGTTCGACGCGACGCGCGTCGGGCCGTTCACGATGGGCCGGCGCACCTGGCTGAATCCCGACCGCACCGTCGCCTACGGGATGACGCGCACCGCGCGGCAGGTCCGCGCCGACGGGCTGGACCACTACTACCTGCTGCTGCATCTCGGCGGCAGCATCACCTGGCAATTCGGCACAAGGACGGTCGATACGCGCCCGGGCGGCCTGTACCTGATCGACACGGCCCACGCGTTCGACTGCATCGTCAAGACCGGCGACACGGTCATCGTGACCCTGCCGCGAGACCTGTTTCATCCGGATACCGCGAAGCTGCACGGCTGTGCGATGGCGCCGGCGATGGGCGGCATCCTCACCGACTACCTGCTCGCATTCCACGGCAACCTCGCGGGATTGTCCGCCGCGCAGGCGCCCTATCTGACACAGGCGACGACGAACCTGCTGCATGCGTGCGTACAGCCCTGCCCCGACACGCTGATGCAGGCCGGCACGGAGATCGACGCCGCGCTGCGGGAGCGCGCCCGAAGCTATATCGAGCAGCACCTGACCGACCCCGGTCTGTGTCCGGACGCGATCTGCAAGGCGATCGGCGTGTCGCGCCCGAAGCTGTACCGGCTGTTCCAGCCGGACGGCGGCGTGATGAAGCTCGTGCAGCGCACCCGGCTCGTGCGGATCCGGAACATGCTCGCGGATCCGACCCGCCCGCGAACCCGCATCGCGGATCTCGCGTGGCGCTACGGGTTCGCCAGCGACAAGCACTTCAGCCGGTCTTTCAAGGCCGAATTCGGGCACAGCCCGCGTGAAACGATCGAACAGTCCCCTCGGCGTTCCGACGACGCTTCGTTGGCCCCGGTGGCGGCCGCCCCGCGCCGCGAGCTGGCGGACCCGACGTTCAGCGAGTGGATCGTCAAGGGCAACCGGCGCGCGGCCTGAGCGCGCGACAGCTGCGTTCGCGCGCGTTGCTTCTTCTGTAGCCGCTTCCTTCATTCGAACGCCGCGTTGCGTTGCGCGACCGTCGCGACGCCACGCCCGTCCGCGCCGCGATTCGAGCCGCACCTGATCCAGGTCAACGGCAGCGAAAACCCCTCCTTGAAATTAACTAACTCATCAATTAGCGTCGATTTCATGAACGCGAAATCCACCGTCGCCAGGCCGCGCGGGCGCCGCCCGTCGGTCGACGATTTCGACCTGCGCGACCACATGCTCGACGTCGCGATGCAGTTGTTCGCCGAGCGCGGCATCGCCGCGACGACCGTCGCACAGATCGCCACCGCCGCCGGCGTCACGTCGGCGATGGTTCATTACTACTTCACGAATCGCGAGCAGTTGCTCGACGCGATCGTCGAGGAACGGCTCGCGCAGGCCATCGCGTTCGTGTGGCGGCCGACCGAGCCGCAGATCGAAAACGATCCGTTCGCGCTCGTCGCCGAACTCGTCGACCGCTTCTTCGACGTCACGCACCGCATGCCGTGGCTGCCGTCGATCTGGCTGCGCGAGATCATCCATGAAGGCGGGCTGCTGCGCGAGCGGATGGTCCGCCGCATTCCGCTCGAACATGTCGGACGCTTCGCCGAACGCATCCGAGGCGCGCAGCAGGCCGGTACGCTGAACCCCGCGCTCGAACCCGCGTTCCTGTTCCACTCGATCATCGCGCTGGTGATGCTGCCGCTCGCGACCGCGAAACTGTGGCAAAGCGCGCGCGGCGGCCTGCCGCCGATCGACCGCGACGTGCTGCACCGCCATGTCCGCGCGCTGCTCGGTTCGGGCATGCAGCCGCCGGCCGCCGCGCCGCGCGTGCGGGCCCGCTCGCCCTCGCCGCGGAGGCCGTCATGAACGCGCGCCGCGCGCTGCCGCTCGCGCTGGCCGCCGCCGTCGCCGTCGCGCTGCTCGCCGGTTGCGGACGGTCGGCCGGCAACGGCACGACTTATCAGGGCTACGTCGAAGGCGAATTCGTGTACCTGTCGTCGTCGCAATCGGGCACGCTGACGCAATTGTCGGTCGCGCGCGGCCAGACCCTCGCCGCCGGCGCACCGGCGTTCTCGCTCGAAGCCGTCAGCGAAACGGCCGCGCTGCTGCAGGCGCAGCATCAGCTCGCGGCCGCCCGCGCACAGCTTGCCGACCTGCAGACCGGCAAGCGCCCGCCGGAAATCGCGGTCACGCAGGCGCAGCTCGCGCAGGCCACCGCGCAGGCCGCGCGAGCCGCCGCGCAACTCGCGCGCGATGAAAGCCAGTATGCGGCCGGCGGCCTGTCGAAGCAGCAGCTCGACGATTCGCGCACGTCCGCGCAAACCACGGCCGCGCAAATGCGCGAACTTCAGAAACAGGTCGACGTCGCGCGCCTGCCCGGCCGCGCGCAGCAGGTCGCCGCGCAGGCCGCGCAGGTCGACGCCGCGCAGGCGGCGGTCGACGAGGCGCAATGGAAGCTCGACCAGAAACGCGTCGCCGCGCCCGCGGCCGGGCGCGTGTACGACACGCTGTATCGCGTCGGCGAATGGGTGCAGGCCGGCAATCCTGTCGTGCAGATGCTGCCGCCGCAAAACCTGAAGGTGCGCTTCTTCGTGCCGGAGGCCACCATCGCATCGCTCGCGCCGGGGCGCACGGTCGCGATCCACTGCGACGGCTGTGCGGCCGACGTGCCCGCGCGCATCACCTACGTGTCGAGCGAGGCCGAATACACGCCGCCCGTGATCTACAGCAACGAGAGCCGGACCAAGCTCGTGTTCATGATCGAGGCGCGCCCCGCCGTCGCGGACGCGCCGAAGCTGCACCCGGGCCAGCCCGTCGCCGTGAGGGTGCCATGAACGCGCCGCCGGCACCGTACGCGATCGACGTCGATCGCCTGAACAAGCATTTCGGCGACAAGCACGTCGTGAAGGACGTGACGCTGCGCGTCGCGCGCGGCGAGATCTTCGGCTTTCTCGGGCCGAACGGCAGCGGCAAGACCACGTCGATCCGGATGATGTGCGGGCTGCTGACGCCCGACTCGGGCAGCGGCACCTGCCTCGGCTACGACATCGTGCGCGACAGCGCGCAGATCAAGCGGCGCGTCGGCTACATGACGCAGCGCTTCTCGTACTGGGAAGACCTGTCGATCCGCGAGAACCTCGACTTCGTCGCGCGTGTGTACGGGATGTCCGACCGCAAGGCGGCCGTCGCGCGCGCGCTCGACTCGCTCGGCCTCGCGAGCCGCGCGGACCAGCTCACGGGCGCGCTGTCGGGCGGCTGGAAGCAGCGCCTCGCGCTGGCCGCCTGCATGCTGCACGAGCCGGCGCTGCTGCTGCTCGACGAACCCACGGCCGGCGTCGACCCGGCTGCGCGCCGCGACTTCTGGGAAGAACTGCACCGGCTGGCCGCGCAGGGAATCTCGGTGCTCGTCAGCACGCACTACATGGACGAAGCCGAGCGCTGCCACAAGCTCGCGTACATCGCGTACGGCGAGTTGCTCGCGCAGGGCACGTCGGCGAAGATCGTCGCGTCGCAGGGGCTCGCGACCCGCGCGATCACCGGCGCGCATCTGAGCGAATTGTCCGCTCGGCTGCGCACGATGCCGGGCGTCGACCAGACGGTCGTGTTCGGCTCGGCGCTGCACGTGAGCGGCCGCGATCGCGCACAGCTCGACGCGACGCTCGCGCAGGTCGCCGCGCAAGCCGACGGGCCTGCCGCGCTGCAGGTCGCGCCGATCGACACCGGGCTCGAGGACGTGTTCATCTTCATGATGGGCCGTGCCTCCGGGCCGTCCGGCGGAGCGTCGTCATGAACGCGTGGGCGCGCGTGCGCGACGCATTCTCGGTCGCCCGCTGGTGGAGCATCGTGCTGAAGGAATTCCTGCAGCTGCGGCGCGACCGCGTGACGTTCGCGATGATCGTCGGCGTGCCGATCATCCAGCTCACGCTGTTCGGCTTCGCGATCAACACCGATCCGAAGCACCTGCCCACGGCGGTGATCGTCGCCGATGCCAGCCCGTTCGCGCGCAGCTTCGTCGCCGCGATGCGCAATTCCGCGTACTTCGACATCGTCGAGACGCTGCCCGACGAGGCGGCCGGCCGCCATGCGCTCGCACGCGGCGACGTGCAGTTCGTGCTGAACGTGCCGGCCGATTTCTCGCGACGGCTGCTGCGCGGCGAGCGTCCGTCGCTGCTCATCGAGGCGGACGCGACCGATCCCGTCGCGACCGCGTCGGCGATCGGCGCGCTGCCGGGCCTCGTGCAGCCCGTCGCGGACAAGGACCTGACGGGCCCGCTCGCCTACCTGAACGGCCGCCCGGCCGCGTTCGACGTCGTGCTGCACCGGCTGTACAACCCCGAGGGCATCACGCAGTACAACGTCGTGCCCGGCCTGATGGGCGTGATCCTGACGATGACGATGGTGATGATGACGGGCCTCGCGATCACGCGCGAACGCGAGCGCGGCACGATGGAGAACCTGCTCGCGACGCCCGTGCGGCCGCTCGAGGTGATGACGGGCAAGATCGTCCCGTACGTGCTGATCGGGCTGATCCAGGTGTCGATCATCGTCACCGCGGCGCGCTTCGTGTTCGACGTGCCGTTCGTCGGCGGCGTGTTCGCGATTTACCTGTCCGCGCTGCTGTTCATCGCCGCGAACCTGACGGTCGGCATCACGCTGTCGTCGCTCGCGCAGAACCAGTTGCAGGCGATGCAGCTCGCGGTGTTCTACTTCCTGCCGAACATCCTGCTGTCGGGCTTCATGTTCCCGTTCGCCGGGATGCCGAAGTGGGCGCAGTTCATCGGCAACCTGCTGCCGCTCACCTACTTCAACCGCCTCGTGCGCGGCATCCTGCTGAAAGGCAACGGCTGGAGCGACCTGTGGCCGTCCGTGTGGCCGGTCGCGCTGTTCACCGTCGTCGTGATGGGCGTCGCGCTGCGCTTCTACCAGCGGACGCTCGACTAGGTGCGCACGATGAAACCGGCTTCGCGTCGCCCCTCCTACGTTGACCATGCTGCTCACGGCTGTGCGCTGGCCGCCGCACTGCTCGTCGCTGGATGCGCGGTCGGGCCGGATTTCCACGCGCCCGATGCGCCGGCCACACAGCACTACACGCGCGGCGAGCCACCCGCGACGACGGCCGCAACCGCCGGCCCGGCCGGCGACGCGCAGACGTTCGCATCGGCCGCGCACACCCCTCGGCAATGGTGGACGCAGTTCGACTCCGAACCCCTGAACCGGCTCGTCGATACCGCGTGGCACAACAGCCCGACGCTTGCCGCGGCCCGCGCGCGGCTCGATGAAGCGCGGCAGAACCATGCGGCCGAAGCCGGCGCGACGATGTTGCCGAAAGTCGATGCGAGCCTCTCCGCCACGCGCGAGCAGGTCGATACGACCGCATTCGGCCTGCCCGCCAACGTGCCCAGCCCGGGGCCGTTCACGCTTTATGACGCGTCGGTGAGCGTGTCGTACGTGCTCGACGTGTTCGGCGGCAACCGGCGCGCGCTCGAAGCGCTGCGCGCGCAAGTCGACTACCAGGCGTACACGCTCGACGCTGCGCGCCTGACGCTCGCGGGGAACGTCGTCGCGACCGCGATCCTGCGTGCGTCGCTCGCGCAGCAGGTCGCGCTCACACGGCAGTTGATCGACGCGCAGACGCAGCAGTTGCGCATCGTCGAAGCGCGCTTCGCAGCGGGCGGCGTATCGCAGGCCGACGTGCATGCGCAACGCGCGCTGCTCGCGCAGACGCAGGCGTCGCTGCCGCCGCTCGCGGCCCGCCTCGCGCAGTCCGGCCACCGGCTCGCGATTCTGCTCGGCGTGCCGCCGTCCGACGCCGTGCTACCCGACCTCGCGCTCGATGCGCTCGCGCTGCCGCGCACGCTGCCCGTCGCGTTGCCGTCGACGCTCGCACGCGAACGGCCCGATATCCGCGCGGCCGAAGCCGTGCTGCATCAGGCCAGCGCGAACGTCGGCGTGGCCACCGCGAACCTGTATCCGCGCTTGTCGATTTCGGCGGGGATCGGCTCGGAGCGCACGCGCATCGCGGATCTCTTGAGCGGGCTCAACGTGTGGAATGTCGGCCTCGGCCTGACGCAACCGCTCTTTCACGGCGGCGAACTGCGCGCGAAGAAGCGTGCGGCCGAAGCGGCCTACGACGCGGCGCTCGCAAGTTACCGGGAAACCGTGATCGAGGCGCTGCAGCAGGTGGCCGACGCGATGCGCGCGGTCGAGCACGACGCGGCGGAACTGCAGGCGAGAGACACCGCCGCGCAGGAAGCGGCGGCCAGCAACAGGATTGCCGGCGACCGTTACGCGGCAGGCGGGATCAGCACATTCGACCTGCTCGACGCGCAGCGGCAGACGCTGCAGACGGCGCTCGACCGTACGCGCGCGCAGGCCGACCGGCTTGCCGATACGGCGGCGCTGTTCCAGGCGCTGGCGGGAAGCTGGGACAAATACGTCAGAGACGTGAACGGTGAATGGATGACGCAATAAAGAATGTATCGAAGACTACAACGGAACATCAGACATCCCGTCCACGTTCGCCAAGGTGATGCCACTTACTGCCGGCTTACGTAGGCTTAGCTACGAAGGAGGAGCTGCCAGATGGCGCGGTGGTGACTTCTGGCGACTCACCGATTTGAACCAATCGCCGCGGTAGAACAGCCAAGGCAACGCCACCAGATCTGGTCGCAGCAGTTCAACAGCAGATGTTTTTTCGACTAAGGCGAAAGCGAGGAGACCAACGAGTTTTCCGATTTATCTGGTACCGCGCTATACTGACTGCAAACCGCCTCAACGAGGATGCATGACAATTTTTCGTTCTGGCTCTGCAAAATATCACTGAAAAATCTGCATATGCTGATTACCCGACTAAGACTGAAGAACTGGCGCAACTTCAAGAATCTTGATGTACCGCTAGGAAATCGAACCTACGTAATCGGCGCCAATGCCTCAGGAAAATCAAATCTTCTTGATGTTTTCCGATTTTTGCGTGACATTTGCAAACCTGCAGGTGGCGGATTGCAAAAAGCCATCGAAGATAGAGGTGGCCTGAAGAAATTGCGGTGTTTGCAGGCACGAACCGACAACGAAATCGAAATACACGTGGCCATTTCAGAGGATGTTGACTCTGATCCAATGTGGGAATATACGCTTGCCTTTAAGCCAGAAGGAAAAGGCTTGCACCGCGTCCTGATTACGCGAGAAATTGTAAAGCTTGCCGGGAAAACCACTGCCGTTCTTAGTCGCCCAGACAATAAAGATAAAGGCGACCTACTGAGATTAACTCAAACCGCACTCGAGCAAATTAATTCAAATACAGATTTTCGAGATATTGCTGATTTTTTTCGCGAAACCACTTATCTTCATTTGGTTCCACAACTTCTTAAGCACACTGAAATTGGCGCACGAATATTAGAAGGCGATCCATTTGGACAAGGTTTGCTGCAGCGCATTGCAAAAACATCACAAAAGACACGTGATGCACGTTTGCGTCGGATACAACAGTCTCTCGAGAAGGCAGTACCTCAATTCAATCAACTCAAGTTCGAACAAGACAAAATCACTGGTCTTCCGCACTTGATGGCGTCCTATCAACATTGGCGAATTCACGGTGCGTGGCAGCGTGAAGATCAATTCTCTGATGGTACGTTGCGGCTACTGGGCCTGCTTTGGATGCTGCAGGAGAGCAACTCATTGCTACTATTGGAGGAGCCTGAGCTATCGCTAAATGACGCAATCGTGGCTCACATCCCGTTGATGATTGACCGTGTACTACGAAAGCAAAAGACCTTTGGACGGCAAGTCATTATCACAACTCACAGTGAGGCGCTGCTGCGCAATCCCCTTGACGGTAGAGCAATTCTCTTGCTCGAACCGGCAAGCGACGGAACCCTTGCTCGAGTCGCAAACGAGACAGAACTCCAGCTAATGTCTTCTGGGCTGTCTCCTGCAGACGTTTTATTGCCTAAGACACATCCGCAAGGAATAGATCAACTTGGGTTGTTCGTATGAGCAAAGCTGTGTTCGTCGTAGGCGAGGATGAATTGTGCTGTGCCATAGCCGAAGCTCTGATCGCGCATAGCGGGATAGCCACAGATGTTCAGCAGAGAATTGTCACCGGAGGAGCAGCCCCATTCCGGCAGAAAATTCCATCAATGAACAATGTCGCGAAAAAAGTGATGCCTGTATTAATGGTCGCTGATGCCGATCAGGCTCCATGCGTGGTAACACAGCGCAATTCATGGCTTCCAGCAGATGTCAGCCACCGGCTTTCAATGCGGCTTGCTGTAAAAGAGGCTGAGGCTTGGGTTCTTGCAGACCATGTGGGGTTTTCAAATTTTGCTATCGTAAGCAAAGACTTGTTTCCGGCACAGCCTGAAATCCTCCCCGACCCGAAGCAAGCACTGCTTGCCCTCGTCAAGAAAAGTAAGCGTCGAGAATTACGAGATGAGATGCTACCCGGAAAAGGAGCTACATCACCGGTTGGCTTGGGCTATAACATTCACATGACAGACTTCGTCAAAAACCACTGGAACATCGGTCGGGCCGTTAATCGTGCTCCAAGTTTGGCCCGAGCGATTCCACGAGTCACCTCTCTATTGCAGGATTCACCGAAAAAGGGCTAGTTGCATTAAGGGCTGTTTCGGGCGTCAAGTGCCACCCACGACACGCTGCCAAGAACCATAAAAAAAACCGGCCCGAAGGCCGGTTTTCATACCGCGTGCCGCCAGCGGCGCTCGCGCGCCGCGCGACATTAGAAGCGGTGGATCATGCCGACGCCGACGCCGATCTGGTTCTGCTTCGAACCTGCGCCCACGCCGTCGCCGATCGACGTCGTTGCGGCGATGATGCCGCTCTTGCCAAGCGTGTTGCCGCTGGCGTGCTGGTAAGCCTCAACTGCGTACAGACCCGTGCGCTTCGACAGGCTGTAGTACTGCGACAGCGTGACCTGGTGGTACTTGGCCGAGCTGGTGATGCCGTTCGACTGCGTTGCCGCCGTGTACGAGTAGCCCGCTGCGAAGTCCCACTGAGCGGCTGCCTTCCAGTGCAGCACGGCGCCTGCCGTGTTGAAGATGGCCGTATTGCGGAACGACGAACCGACGCCCGGCGTGTACTGGACGTTCGAGTACGATGCCGAAATGTCCCATGCCGGCGTGAACTGGTAGCCAGCCGTCACAGCGATACGCTGTTGCGATTGCGCGGTAGCGTAGCCGTTGTTGATCGATGACACTGCCGGCTGTGCGCCGTTGCCGCTCGAATCGAGACCGTTCTGGACCGTCGAGTTCGCGCCCCACACGCCGCCGCCGAGCGTCGCGTTGTTGATCTTCTGATAGCCGACCGCGATGCCTGCCGGGCCGTTCAGGTACTGGATCGCCGCGCTCCACGTCGAGCCACGGTTCGTTGCGCCTGCGACGCCGCCGAACGAGTACGAACCGCCGACCGTGAAGCCGTAGAACTTCGGCGACATGTAGACGAGCGAGTTGTTCGCGCGGTAGCTGGTATCCAGCGAGTCGATATCGCCCGGGTGCGCGCCGTAGTAGCCGGTCAGCCAGGTCGTCGGGCTGTACGGCGACAGCAGCGTGTAGTACGCGGTGTACTGGCGGCCAGCCGTCAGCGTACCGTACGTGTTGTTGGTCAGGCCCACCCACGCCTGACGCGTGAAGATGCCGTTGGTCCACTGCGACGAGCCGTTAGCCGTGTTGACGCCAGCTTCCAACTGGAAAATCGCCTTCGTGCCGCCGCCGAGATCTTCGCTGCCCTTCAGGCCGAAGCGGCTGCCTGCCCACACGCCGGTGGACATCTGCACCTTCGAGTGACCACCCGAGGTCGCACCGACTGCCGACGAGTTGTTCTGGTAAGCCAGACCGTTATCGACGATACCGTACAGGGTCACGCTGCTCTGGGCGTGAGCGGCGGTAGCGGCTGCAAGGCCAGCTGCCGTCATGGCAACAGCGACGCGCTTTTTCATTGATTCTCCGTCCTCAAAGAATGTTTCTTTTGTGGTGTGGTTTTATGATCTGACACATGTGCGAGTACATGCCGGCGCAATTCTGACGGATTACCGATTATTTCCCAACACGCGCAGTCGGTCATCGTATGATCGACGCAACGCGCGGGTTCACCAAACGGTTACATAACACCTTGAAACGCTTGCGCGGCGGGCCTCTCCGGCATTTCCCGGTGAAAACCCTAGCTTTACATTTTTACGGGTGCAACGAGACCGTCGGATGTCGTCAGATGCCTTCGGCAACATCCATCTTACAAATGCGCGACCGCGGCTGACGCCACGATTCACGCCGCCGCGCAGGATCGCTGACGTTCATGACACCCACATTTCGTGACACGAAATAATGAAAACGTTTTAGTCGAAGCCTGGGGGATGGACAGTTGGACGGGAGCGGCCCGGCGAACGCGGGCCGACAGGCGACGCCGGCATCTGTCGTACCGGCGTCGTTCAGTGCGACTCAGCGCGTGGCCGGTTGCACCAGATGCGCATTCACCGCGTCGGTGAGCGCGGTCATGCGCGCGCGAATCGCTGCGTTCGAGCCAACCAGCGCGAGCGACGACGCCATGATCCGGTAGACGCGCTTTCTCGGCACCTTGGCCGGCTTGACCGGATCGAGCCACGCCGCGTGGCCGGCCAGCAGTTCGAGCGTTTCGAGGCCGATCATGATCGGCCACAGGCATGCGAGCCGCAGCCGCACGAAGCGGCGCGGGATCGCGAGCGTATACAGGCACGCGTCGCGATACTGGTCGAGCGTCACCCGCAGCAGGTCGACGAGTACGCCGCGCGCACGCGCGGACGCATCGGGCGACATCAGGTCGGCGACGCCGAGCCCGTGCGCAGCCAGCACGTCGTCGGGCAGGTAGCAGCGGCCGATGCGCAGATCCTTTCCGCAGTCGCGCAGGATGTTGGTCATCTGCAGCGCCTTGCCGAAACGGATGCCCTTCTCGCACATGTCCGGCAGGTTCCAGCCACGCGCTGCCGGCGTGTGCATGCCCGTCATGTCGGTCCAGAACTCGCCCACGCAGCCGGCGACGAGATACGTGTAGCGGTCGAGTTCGTCGCGCGTCGGCAGCGACGCGACCTGCCCCGACTGCTCGTCGGGGAACGTGCGCAGGTCGAACACCATCCCCGCCGTCAGCGTCGCGACGACCTTGCGGATCGACGCGCGATCGGCGTCCGGCTGCGCGCGCAGCAGCGCGAGCATCGGCTCGATCGAGCCGAGCAGCACGTGCTCGTGCGAATCGGTCTGCATCCGCGTCACGTCCTCGAGCGCACGCGACAGTGCAACGCCGTCGCCGAGCCGTTCGACCTCGTCGCGCAGGTCGGTCAGCAACGCGGCCCGGCGATCGGGGGCGACGAGCGCCGTGTCGGCGATCGTGTCGGCCGCGCGCGCGAGCAGATACGCGAGGCCGACCGGGTTGCGCATGCCGTCGGGCAGCACGCGCAGCGTCAGGTAGAAGGAGCGGGAAACGTTCTTCAGCAGGTCGCCGAGCAGGTAGGCAGAGTCGGTTCGAGTCGTCATGGGTCGGGAAAAATCGGCCGGCGCGCGCCCCGGACGCACACGGGCGCCGGGCGCCCGCGTCGGCCCGCGAGTCGCCGCATCGTCGCGCCAGGCGGGCGTCGGCCCCGGCGCAGCGATGCAAAATTCCCGCAAGTTTAGTGCATCCGGCGCGCGGCCTGCCTCAGACGGGCGGAATGCGTCGCACATCGGGCCACCGCCAACCGCCTTGCCGCGAGCATCGCGCCCTAAAAATATGAAACGGAAAGGCGCACGTAATACATATGTAATTATTCGGTGCGACGATCGCGTCCCATTCGACTCCGTGCGACACGGCGCAACAGCCGCGCCGCCGGAGCGACCGCCCCTTTCCGACTCCCGTTTCGAAGGTTCACCGCCATGCTCTTCAAGCGCCCGACCTCCCTGCGCTACGTCCCGTTCGCGTGCGCCGCCGCGTTCCTGCTCGCCGCATGCGGCGGCGACGACGTCGCGTCCGATCCCACCCAGCCGATTTCCGCGAAGGTCCAGGTGGTCGGCCATCGCGGCGCAAGTGCGCTGCGCCCCGAACACACGCTCGCGTCGTACCGCAAGGCGATCGAGGACGGCGCGGACGTGATCGAGCCCGACCTCGTGTCGACCCGCGACGGCGTGCTCGTCGCGCGTCACGAGAACGAGATCTCGGGCACGACGAACGTGTCGACGCTGCCGCAGTTCGCGAGCCGCAAGGCGACCAAGACGATCGACGGCGCGGAGCTGACAGGCTGGTTCACGGAGGATTTCACGCTCGCCGAGCTGAAGACGCTGCGTGCCCGCGAGCGCATTCCGCAGGTCCGCCCCGCGAACACCACGTACAACGACCAGTTCGAGATTCCGACGTTCGACGAGATCGTCGCGCTCGCGAAGCAGATGGCCGCGCAGACCGGCCGCACGATCCACCTGTATCCGGAAACCAAGCATCCGACCTACTTCCAGTCGATCAACCTGCCGCTCGAAGACCGTCTCGTCGACGCGCTGCTGAAGGATTCATACACGGCGCGCACGGCGACCGTCTATATCCAGTCGTTCGAGGTCGCGAACCTGAAGACGATCCGCAACCGGATCAAGTCGAGCCAGCCGAACTGGAAGCTCGTGCAACTGATGGACGAAGCCGGCCAGCGCCCGTACGACTTCGTGAAGGCGAACGACAAGCGCACCTACGGCGACCTGTCGACGCGCGACGGCATGCGCGAGATCGCGACCTATGCGAACGGCGTCGGCCCGTACAAGACGTCGATCATCGCCGTCGCCGCGGACGGCACGCTGCAGCAGCCGACGCCGTACGTGCGCTACGCGCACGAGGCCGGCCTCGTCGTGCATCCGTACACGTTCCGCCCGGAGAACAACTTCCTGCCCGCGTCGCTGAAGGACGGCGGCACGCCGGCCACGCGCAACACCGCCGGCTCGGTGCGCGAGATCCAGGCGTACCTGCGCGCGGGCATCGACGGCTTCTTCACCGACGATCCGGCCGTCGGCCGCACGGCCGTCGATACGTTCAAGCGCTGAGCGCGCAGCACGTGCCCGCGATGCGGTAGCCGGGCGCGGCGCACAGCGTGCCGCGGCGCCCGGTTGCGCCGCATCGGTCAGATCACGTTGAAGTGATGCGTGCCGTCCCGCTTCAACTGATCGACCAGTCCGTACTCCCAGTCGAGATACGCCTGCATCGCGGCCGCCGCGTTGTCGGTGCCTTCGTACGGGCGCCGGTAGCGATCGACGCGCGGTGACGCGAGATGCGTCTCGCCGCTTTCGAGCGGCAGCCCGGCCTCGATCCATGCGGCAGTGCCGCCGGTCAGCACCGAAATGTCGGCCGAAGCCGGCAGCAGCGCTCGCGCGTCGTCCGCCGCGAATCGCGCCAGCAGGCTCGACCCGCATGTGAACACATAGCGCTTCGCGGGCGGAATCGCCGCGAGCGCGTCGCGCAACTGCGCACGCACCGCGAACCACGCGCCCGGGATATGGCGCTTCACGTAGTTCGCGCTGGCCGTTACGTCGACGATCGCCAGCTCGCCGGGTGCAGCCTCCTTCAGCCAGCCCGCGAGCGTCGCGGGCGATACGTCCGTCACGGGCGGCGTCGCCGGCACGTCGCGCGGCGGTTGGCCGCGCTCGCCGAATTTCGCCGTGCTGTCCTCCGGTTCGACGACGCGCACGTCCCAGCCCATCTGCGCGAGCCACGACGCGGTCATGTCGGCGCGCACGCCGTCGTCGTCGACAAGCACGATCCGCGCGCCGCGCACGGCCGCGTGATGATCGGTTTCCTGCACGAGCTGGCCGCCCGGCGTGCTCAGGAAGCCCGGCAGATGGCCGGTTTCGTACTCCTCCGGCGTGCGTACGTCGAAGCGGTACAGCGTGCGGCCCGGTTCGTCGAGCACGGCGACATCCGCGAGCGCGATACGCGGCACGCCCGCGCGCTCAGCGACCGCGCGCGCCGCCTGGCGCGCGTCGGCACGCTGGGTCGCGTCGATGTCGTCCGGAAAGCGACGCGCGGCGCCACGCTCGAGCGTCTGGCCCGCGAGCGTCCAGCCGATCGTGCCGTTGCGCAGCGCGGCGACCGGATTCGGCAGCCCCGCGTTGACGAGCGACTGCGTGCCGATGATGCTGCGCGTGCGGCCCGCGCAGTTGACGATCACCTGCGTCGCCGGGTTCGGCGCCAGCGCGCGCACGCGCAGCACGAGCTCCGCGCCCGGCACGCTCGTGGACGTCGGGATGTTCATCGTCTGGTATTCGTCGAAACGGCGCGCGTCGACGATCACGACATCGGCCTTCGCATCGATCAGCGCCTGCACCTCCTGCGCGGACAGCGACGGCGTATGCCGCTCGGCCTCGACCCATTCGCCGAACGACTTGCTCGGCACGTTCACGTCGATGAACAGTTCGCCGCCCGCGGCGAGCCAGCCCGCGAGGCCGCCGTCGAGCAGCCGCACGTCGGTGTAGCCGAGTTGCGCGAGCGTCGCGGCCGCGCGCGGCGCGAGATCCTCGCCGCCCGCTTCGCCGAACACGACGATCGGCGTGTCGCGGCGCGGAATCCGCGTCCATGCGTCGAGTTCGAGTTTCGACAGCGGAAAGTTGGCGGCCCACAGCGGGTGGCCCTGCGCGTACGGATCTTCCTCGCGTACGTCGATCAGCGCGATCTCGTCGCGGGCCAGCAGGCGCGCACGCACGTCCTGGTACGACGCGACGGGAAAGCGGGAAGTGGAATCGGCGGATTGCGTCACGGTGTCTCTGTCTTGAATGCGTTGAAGTCGGTGAAGAAAGCGGAACGGATGAATCTTGGGCCCGATGGCGTGTGTGGGCAACCGGTCGCGCACACGCGTTGCATCAGGCGTTCGAATAGCCCGATACGAACGGCTTCACGGTACCGTCGTCCAGGTACACCGCGCGTTCGACCTTGCCGATGTTCGCGCCGTACACGTGGATGCTGATCGAGACCTGATCCGCGAATGCGTTGGTCACGCGATGGACGTCGCCGATGCGCGGCGACACGGCCTCGATTTCGCCCGGCTGCAGCCGCACGGCTTCACCGGATGGCACGGGCTTGCCTGCTGCGTCGAACCGGTACGGCTGCGAGATTTCGGCGCCGCGCAGCATCCCGATCAGCCCCCACACCGTGTGGTTGTGGATCGGCGTCGTCTGGCCAGGGCCCCACACGAAGCTGACGACCGAAAACCGCTCGTCCGGGTCGAGATGCAGCAGGTACTGCCGATAGCGCGCGGGGTCGGGCTGCGCGAATGCGTCGGGCAACCAGTCGTCGTGCTCGACGAGCGCGGCCAGCAACGCGCCACCCTCGTCGAGGATGCGCGCCTCGTTCGCGCCGGACGCGAGCAGCGCGCCCAGACCGTCGACGAACGGCCGCAGCGGCGTCTGATGCAACGAAAGCGTACTCATCGGCTGGCTCCTCGAATATGATGCCGAATATGATGGATCGTCATGATGCACCCGAAAGACCATGCAGAACAAACATGAAAATTAGCGATATCGACGCTTTTGCAGCGGTCGTCCGCTGCCAGACCCTGAGCCAGGCCGCGGCCGAGCTCGGGATGACGCAGCCCGCGATCACGCGGCGCGTCCAGAATCTCGAGGAAGCGCTCGGCGTGATCCTGCTCGATCGCAACACGAAGCCGCCGCGCCCGACCGACATCGGCCGGCGGGTCTTCGAACAGTGTCGCGCAATCCTGCGCGAAGTCGATGCGCTGCGCGAGCTGACGGCCGGCGAGCAGCCGCCCGCCGGCGAATTCCGGGTCGGGCTCACGCAGGGCCTCGGCGAGCTGATGCTGCCCGCGCTGATCGCCGATCTCGCCGCGCAGTGGCCCGCGCTCGCGACGCAGGTCACGACCGCGTGGGGCGGCATGCTGGTCGAACGCGTCGCTCGCCGCGAACTCGATGCGGCGCTCGTGTTCCTCGCGCGCGAGATGGTGCTGCCCGCGCAGGTCGAGGGCGAACGGTTGCTGGCCACGCGGCTCGTCGCGGTCGGCCGCAAGGGCGACTGGCCGCGCCGCAGTTACCGGCTCGCCGATTGCCACGCGCATGGCTGGGTGCTCAACCCCGACGGCTGCGGCTTTCGCGCGGGCTTGCGGCGCGCGCTCGACGCGCAGGGCCTGCCGATGCCGGTCACCCTCGACACCTACGGCCGTGACCTGCAGTTGCAGAGCGTCGCGAACGGCTTCGGTATCGGACTGATGCCGCTGCCGCTCGTCGAAGGCAGCCCGCTGCGCGATGCGCTCGACATCGTGCCGCTCACCGATTTCAAGCCGCAGATCGATCTGTGGTTGCTGCGCCGGCACGATGCGGCCCGCTTCGACGCGCCGCTCGCAGCCGTTGCCGCGCATGCGCGCACGGCGTTTGCGTTGCCCGAGCAGGCGCACGGCAAGGCTGCGTGACCGTACCGGGCAGCGACGGCATCGCGCTGCCCGATCGACGCCCGCGCCACCCCTGCTCCGCTCACGCATCGACGTGGCCGCGTTCGGTCTCGTTGACCGACGCCCCGCCTGTCTTCGTTTCGTCCTTCGTTTCGCCCTTCGTTTCGCCCTTCGCTTCGTCCTTCCCTTCGCCCCGGCTCACCGCTTCGAGCACCGCACGCCCGGCCGCCACCGCGATCGCATCGTCCTGCGGCGTATGCACGCGGCTGCACAGCACGTCGCGATAGTGGCGTTCGAGTGGATTGGCGCGGCTCAGCCCGTGATTGCCCGACAGCTTCAGCGCCTGCTCGACCACGCTGATCGCGTGCTCGGTCACGGTCCGCTTGACGAGGCCGCTCGTCGTGACCGGCGGCGCATTGCCCGCGTCGGTGCGTGCGATGTGCTCGTCGAGCAGCACGCGGTTCACATGCAGCCAGCCCTCGATTTCGCCGACCGCTTCCTGCACGCGCGGCAATGTCGCGAGCGGTGCCCCCAACCCGCTCGGCGCACGCGTCGTCGCGAACCCGACCAGCCAGTCGCGCGACGCACGCGCCACCGCGTCGTACAGGCTGCCGAGCAGCGCGACCATCCATGCCTGCTGGTCGGCCTGCGCATCGGCATCCGCGTGGGTCGCGGCCGACACGGCCCATGCGTCCGGCGCGCGTACGTCGACCGCGTGATCCGCCGGCAGCCACACGTCGTCGAACACGACCTCGTGGCTGCCCGACGCACGCAGGCCGAGGTGATTCCAGCTTTCGATCACGCGGATGCGGTCGCCATCCGCATCGCGGTCGCGCGGCACGAGAAACACGCCGACCCGCGGCGCCGGTTCATCGGTGCGCGCCCACACGGCCAGCCAGCGCAGCGCCGGGATCCCGGTGCTGTACAGCTTGTGGCCGGACAACCGCCAGCCGTCGCCGTCACGCCGTGCAATGGTTTCCGGCAGGCCGCCGCGCGACGGCGAGCCGAGCGCGGGTTCGACGCGCAGCGCGTTGATCAGCGCGCCCTGTGCGACCGCGCTGTCGAACACCGCCCGCCGTACCTGCGCCGGCCAGCGGTTGTCGGCGCGGCCGAGCGCGCGATGCTGCAGGTACGTCATCGTCAGCACCAACGCGGTCGCCGGATCGGCCCGCGCGACGGCAGCCACGATCCGGCTCGCCTGCGCGAGCGTCGCACCGGCGCCGCCATGCTCGCGCGGCACGACCTGCGCGATCAGCCCCGCGCGGTGCAGCCGAGCGAAGTTCTCGTGCGGAAAGTGGCCGTCGACGTCGTTGCGCGCCGCATCGGCAGCCAGTGCCGGCGCGAGGCGGTCAAGCAGCGCGGCGACGCGCGCATCGTAGGAACCGGCGTCGGAATCGGCGTCGGCATCATCGGTGGGCAGGAGGCGCAGCGAAGGCGGCGGCGAGGATGGCGAAGAAGCGGCAAGGCTGGCGGACATCGAAACGGATTCCCTGGGTAATACGGCAAGACGGCAGCTGCGGCAAACGCCGCGACAGCGGCCATCGATCGCCACGCGACGCGGTTTCTCATGAAGTCGGCAAACCGGAACACGCAGCGCCGGATGCGCCGGCGCCCGCGCGCCCGATCGTTCGTGAGCCCACAGCGTAGGCGCAGCGCACCCCCGCCCAAACCATGCAAATCTGATATTCAAATCGGGATTGATTATTTCCATTCCGCATGATCCCGGCGTTAACCTGCGCTCCATTCCTGCCCGGCCGCGCGCCGGGACGTCCCTGCACCGGAGACCCAGATGAGCGTCGAATTCATCGGCATGATCCAGAGCCAGAAGCAGTCGGAAATCCACCCGCCGTCCGGCCCCGTCGTCGATCCCGACTACGTGCGCGACTTTGCGCGTGCCCACGAGACGGCCGGCTTCGACCGGATCCTCGTGCCGCATCACTCGACCGGCCCGTCGGCGACGCTGACGATCGCGTTCGCGGCGGCCGCGACCGAGCGAATCCACTTCATGCTCGCGCATCGCCCGGGCTTCACCGCGCCGACGCTCGCCGCGCGGCAGATCGCGACGCTCGACCAGTTCAGCCGCGGCCGGCTCGCCGTGCACTTCATCTCCGGCGGCTCGGACAGCGAACAGCAACGCGACGGCGATTTCCTCGACCACGACGCGCGCTATGCCCGCACCGACGAATACCTCGGCATCCTGCGGCGGATCTGGACCGAAGCGCAGCCGTTCGATCACGACGGCGCGCACTACCGGTTCAAGCAGGGCTTTTCGGAAGTGAAGCCGTTCCAGCAGCCGCATGTGCCGATCTATTTCGGCGGCGCATCGGAAGCCGCGCTCGAAGTGGCCGGCAAGCACGCGGACGTCTACGCGCTGTGGGGCGAATCGCTCGACCAGGTGCGCGACCTGACGACGCGCGTGCGCGCCGAAGCCGCGAAGCACGGCCGGCAGGTGCGCTTTTCCGTGTCGTTCCGGCCGATCCTCGCCGCGACCGAGGACGAAGCATGGGCGCGCGCGCATCGCATCCTCGACGAAACGCGCCGGCTGCGCGAAGCGGCCGGCCTCGGCACCGGCGGCCCGCAACAGAGCGAAGGCGCACGCCGCCTGCTGGCCGCGGCCGATCGCGGCTCGCGCGTCGACAAGCGGCTGTGGACCGAGATCGCGAAGCTCACCGGCGCGCGCTCGAATTCGACGGCGCTCGTTGGCACGCCCGAGCAGGTCGCCGATGCGCTGCTCGACTACTACGACCTCGGCGTCACGACGTTTCTGATTCGCGGCTTCGATCCGCTCGAAGACGCGATCGACTACGGCCGCGAACTGATTCCGCGCGTGCGCAGCGCCGTCGCCGCACGCGACGCGGCGCGCCGCGCAGCCTGACGCAACCCGGGAGACCCATCCGATGTCCGCCGTTCTGTCCACGCCCCAACGCACTGCGTCGGGCCTCACGCTCGCCGCGTCGCCGCGACAGCATTTCTGGTTCGATTCGCCGGCACCGCGCATCGACGTCGCCGCCGAGCGCCGTCACCGTCAGGAACGGCTCGCGGCCGCGTTCCGCCTGTTCGCACGCTTCGGCTTCGCGCAGGGGCTCGCCGGCCACATCACCGCGCGCGACCCCGAACTGCCCGACCACTTCTGGGTGAATCCGCTCGGCGTGCATTTCTCGCAGATCAAGGTGTCCGACCTGCTGCTCGTCAACGCGCGCGGCGAAACCGCGATCGGCACGCGGCCGCTGAACAAGGCCGCGTTCGCGATCCATGCGGCGATCCACGACGCGCATCCGCACATCGTCGCCGCCGCGCATACCCATTCGACCTACGGCAAGGCGTGGTCGACGCTCGGCCGCCCGCTCGATCCGCTCACGCAGGACGCGTGCGTGTTCTACGAAGACCACGCGCTGTTCGACGACTTCACGGGGATGGTCGTCGACACGAGCGAAGGCGCACGGATCGCCGATGCGCTGGCGAAGCCGGACGGCACCACGCACAAGGGCGCGATCCTGAAGAACCACGGGATCCTGACCGCCGGCCCGACGGTCGAGGCCGCCGCGTGGTGGTACATCGCACTCGACAACGCCGCGCACACGCAGTTGCTGGCCGAGGCGGCCGGCACGCCACAGCCGATCGATCCCGCGATCGCGCGCCACACGCACGGCCAGATCGGCGGCCCCGAGGGCGCGCTGCATGCATTCGACAGCCTGTTCGCGCGCGTCGTCGCCGACGAACCCGACCTGCTCGACTGAGCGCCTTTCCGCATGACCGGAGACCAGACCTCATGACCCGAACCACCGCCCCCGCGCCCGCCGACACGCACGACGACAAACGCCGCAAGCTGCTGCGCGCCGCCGGCGCCGTCGCGCTCGCCTCACCCGCGATCACGCTGGGCCGCAAGGCCTGGTCCGCGCCGCCGCTGAAGAAGCTCACGTTCGCGTGGAACCAGAACGCGTTCTGCCTGACGCCGATCGTCGTCGCGCAGGAGCGCGGCTTCTTCGAGAAGAACGGCCTGAAGGTCGAGCTGATCAACTACAGCGGCTCGACCGACCAGTTGCTCGAATCGATCGCGACCGGCAAGGCCGATGCGGCGGTCGGGATGATCCACCGCTGGCTGAAGCCGCTCGAAGCCGGCTTCGACGTGAAGATCATCGGCAGCTCGCATGGCGGCTGCGTGCGGCTGCTCGGCGCGAAGGCGGCCGGCGTGACGACGCTGCAGGCGCTGAAGGGCAAGACGGTCGGCGTCAGCGACCTGGCCGCGCCCGGCAAGCATTTCTTCTCGATCCTGCTCGCGAAGAACGGCATCGATCCCGAGCGCGACATCACGTGGCGGCAGTATCCGGCCGACCTGCTCGGCGTCGCGGTCGACAAGGGCGAGATCCACGCGATCGCCGACGGCGACCCGAACCTCTATCTGCTCGAAAAGCGCAGCAACGGCGCGTATACGGAGCTCGCGACGAACCTGTCCGGCGAATACGCGCGCAAGGTGTGCTGCGTGATCGGCGCGCGCGGCGACCTCGTGCGCAACGACCGGCCGTCGGCCGCCGCACTCGCGCGCTCGATCGTGCAGGCCACCGAATTCACGCACGACAACCCGAACGAAGCCGCGAAGGTGTTCGCGAAGTATTCGCCGAAGATCAGCCCCGAGGACCTGCGCAAGCTCTACGCGACGCTCACCTACAACCACCACCCGACCAACGTCGACCTGCAGCAGGAAATCGCGTTCTACGCGGACGACTTCCGCCGCATCAGCGTGCTGAAGAAGAGCACCGACCCGCAGCGCTTCGCGCAGCAGGTCTATGCGAACGTGCTGGGGTAACGCGATGTCGACGATCGAACACGCTTCATCCGCGCGCACCACGTCGGCCCCTGCCGGCGGCAGTGCCGCTGCATCCGCGACGCGCGGCGCCTGCACGGCGTGCGAAGCCACGCTCGCCGCCGAAGCCCGGCGCGCGCGCACCTGGCCGACCGGCATCGCCGCCGCGCTGGCGTGGGCGGCGCTCGGCGCATTCACGCAACTGTGGCCGAACCGCGTCGTCGGTTTCACCGACTGGGCGTATACCGACGAATTCGCCGTCGCCGCATGGACGATCGCCGCGCTGCTGCTCGCCGCCGCGACGCTCGGCCATCTCGTCCCGGCGACGCGCACGCGGCTCGCGCGCGTGCGCCCGGCCGGCCCGTGGCTCGTCGCGCTGCCGCTCGTGCTCGCCGCGTGGGAAATCGTCACCGCGAAAACCGGCTGGCTGCCGACGCCGTTCTTCGCGCCGCCGCAAGCGCTGATCGAGGTCTACGTCGACGACTGGCCGCGCCTGCTCGGCAGCGCCGGCAACACGCTTAAGCTGCTCGCACTCGGCTTTGCATACGGCGTCGCGGTCGGTTTCGCGGTCGGCGTCTCGATCGGCTGGTCGCGCCGGATCGGCTACTGGGTGCATCCGGTGCTGCGCGTGCTCGGCCCCGTGCCGGCCACCGCCCTGCTGCCGCTCACGTTCTACTTCTTCCCGTCGAGCTATTCGGCCGCCGCGTTCCTGGTTGCGCTCGCAACCGGCTTCCCGGTCGCGGTGCTCACGTGGTCCGGTGTCGCGAGCGTCAACAAGCAGTATTACGACGTCGCGCGCACGCTCGGTGCGAACGCGCGCTTCCTCGTGCTGCGCGTCGCGATTCCGGCCGCGCTGCCGCACGTGTTCGTCGGCATCTTCATGGGGCTGAGCGCGTCGTTCACGGTGCTGGTCGTCGCCGAGATGATGGGCGTCAAGTCGGGGCTCGGCTGGTACCTGAGCTGGGCGCAGGGCTGGGCATCGTACGTGAACATGTATGCGGCGCTGATCGTGATGGCGCTGCTGTTTTCCGGGCTGATCGCGCTGCTGTTCGCGGTGCGCGACCGCGTGCTCGCCTGGCAGAAAGGAACCGTCAAATGGTAAGCGCCGCCGGTCTCGACTCGTCCGTTGCCGTCGCGCCCGCCGCCACGACGCCGCGCGGCGCGCGCATCGACATCCGCCGCGTGAGCCATGCGTTCGACGGCCCCGGCGGTGCGCTGCCGGTGCTGGATGACGTCACGCTGTCGGTCGCGGCCGGCGAATTCGTCGCGCTGCTCGGCCCGAGCGGCTGCGGGAAATCGACGCTGCTGCGCCTCGTCGCGGGCCTCGACGCCGCGCGGCAAGGCACGATCGCACAGGATGGCGTGCCGATCGAACAACCCGATCCGTCGCGCATCGTCGTGTTCCAGGACCCGACGCTGTACCCGTGGCGGCGCGTGCGTGCGAACGTCGCGCTCGGCCTCGAGGCGCGCGGCGTGGCGCGTGCGTCGCAGCATCGCGTCGACGATGCGCTCGCGCGCGTCGGGCTGCAGGAATTCTCGAACGTGTTCCCGCACCAGTTGTCCGGCGGGATGGCGCAGCGGGTCGCGCTGGCCCGCGCGCTCGTCAACGATCCGCGCCTGCTGATTCTCGACGAGCCGCTCGGCAAGCTCGATTCGCTGACGCGGCTCACGATGCAGGCCGAGCTCACCGCGCTGTGGCAACGCGACGGTTTCTCCGCGCTGCTCGTCACGCACGATGTCGAGGAAGCGTTGTTCCTCGCGCAGCGCGTGATCGTGTTCGGGCCGCGTCCCGCGCGGATCGTCGCCGAGTTGCACGTCGACCTGCCCTACCCGCGCCATCGCGGCGACCCGCACCTCGCGGAACTGCGTCACGACGCGCTGCGGCACCTCGGGCTCGATGCGAGCTGGTAGATGCGCAGTGCCGTTCGACGATGGGCCGCCGCGCGGCGGGAATGGTGCCGATGAACGCGCCGACGTTTGCCGACTGGGCGCTCGTGTTCCTGCAAGGGCTGTACCGCGCGCAAATCGCGCTGGCGCGTGCGCTGCATGCGCTCGGGCTGACCGGCGACGCCGACGGTCAAGCCGCGTGGCCGTGGACACACCGCATCGCGCTCGAAACACTGCGCATCGACGCGGGGCTCACGCGGCAACTCGCGTTCGCCGCCGCGGCGACGGCGCTGGCCGTCGTGCTCGCGGGCATCGCGCTCGCGTCGCGCAAATGGCGTGTCGCGTCGGCGCTCGCCGCGCTGGCCGCTGCGTGGTTCGCGCCGTGGCCGCCGACTTCGCTGTGGCTCTCGCCCGCCGTGCCGACGAGTTTCCAACGCGATCCCGCGCCGTTTTCGGTATCGAACGTGATGCGCGGCGCGCACCTGTATGCGCAACACTGCGCGGCGTACCACGGCGCGGACGGACGCGGCGAAGGGCCGCTCGCGGCCACGCTCTCGCACTGGCCGCCGACCTTCGCCGGCGCGCTGCTCGCCCGCCGTCTCGACGGCGAGCTGTTCTGGCGCGTGCGCCACGGCACGCGCGACGAACACGGCGCGTCGACCATGCCCGGCTTCGCCGCGACGCTCGGGCCCCAGGACACCTGGGCCGTGCTCGACTACCTGAAAGCGCTCGCCGCGGGCAGCGGCGCGCAGGCGGAAGGCGCGTGGCCCGTGCCCGTCCCGCTGCCGGCGCTCGACGTGCGCTGCGGCGGCGCCGCGTCCCAACCGCTCGAGCGCTGGCGCGAAGGCCAGCGCGTGCGCATCGTCGCGCTCGCGCCGGGCGCGACGCCCCCGCCGGAAGATGCGCGCTGGCAAACCTTGCTCGTCACGGCACGCGGTGCGCCCGTGGCGCAAGCGACCGGCGCCGCGCGAGCCGATTGCGTGGCGTCGACGCCCGATGCATGGCTCGCCTTCGCGACGATCGCCGGCGTGGCGCCGGACGCGTTCGGCGGCACGCAGCTTCTCGCCGATCGCCGTGGCTGGTTGCGGGCGCGCGCGCTGCCGGGCAGCGCCGGCTGGTCGGATGCCGACCTGCTGTGCCGCTCGGACGCCACCGCACGATCGGCAGTACCGGCAGCGAACGGCGATCCGCTGACCGCGCTGCTGCTGCGCGTCGACACGGAACCCGTGCGTGACGTACAGGCCGGGCTCCCGCACTGAGTGAATCCCTGACCGTTTCTTCCAACCGAACTTCACGATGAATCCGACCCGACGCCATTTCCTCGCACAAGCGAGCGCCCTCGCCACGATCGCCGCAGCCCCGGCCGCACTGCGCGCGCAATCGGGCACACGACCGCTGCTGCGCGCCGGCGACCAGAAAGGCGGGCTGCGCGCGCTGCTCGAAGCGGCCGGCGAACTGAACGGCCTTGCGTACGACATCGCGTGGACCGAGTTCCCGGCCGCCGCACCGCTCGCGGAAGCGCTGAACGCAGTCGCCGTCGACTGCGGGCCGATCGGCGACGCGCCGGTGATCTTCGCGCTCGCGTCGGGCGCACGCATCAAGGTAATCGGCGCGAACCGTTCCGATCCGTACGGCACGGCGGTGCTCGTGCGGCCCGATGCGGCGCTGAAAGGCGCGGCCGACCTGAAGGGCAAGCGGATCGGCACGACGCGCGGCTCGATCGGCCATTTCGTCACGCTGAAGGCGCTCGACGCGGCCGGCCTGCCGCCCGACGCCGTCTCGTTCCGCTTCCTGCCGCCGGCCGATACGATGCTTGCGCTCGCAACCGGCTCGATCGACGCGTGGGCGACCTGGGAGCCCTATACCGCACTCGCCGAAACGAGTGGCCGCGCGCGCGTGCTCGTCAACGGCCGCGGACTGTGGTCGGGCCTCAGCTACATCGCGGCGACCGACGCGGCAATCGCGTCGAAGCGCGACGTGCTGCACGATTTCCTGCGGCGCGTCGTGCGCGCGCAGACATGGTCGTACCGTCACGTCGACGCGTATTCCGCGGCACTTGCGCGCATCATCGGCATTCCGCCGGCAGCCGCCAGGCTGCAGTTCGAGCGCCGCAACACGCGCTGGCTGCCGATCGACGCGACGGTGATCGCCGAACAACAGCGCACGGCCGACTTCTACCTGAAGGCGGGACTATTGCGCCAGCCGCTCGACGTGCGCACGACGTTCGACCCGGGCTTCCCGCTCGCATGACCGGCCGCGCGACGGTGCGCAGCCGTCCAAACGGCTGCGGCGCGATCTGGCACAATCGCAGTCTCGTCATCCGCCTTCAGCCAGCGTCATGCCAGCCATCGCCGAACTCTTCATCTACCCGATCAAATCCTGTGCCGGCATCGCGCTGTCGCGCGCGCAACTGCTCGAAACGGGCCTGGCGTACGACCGCCACTGGCTGATCACCGACCCCACCGGGCAGATGATCACGCAGCGCACGCACCCGCGCCTCGCGCTGATCCGCACCGCGCTCGACAACGATGCGCTCGTGCTGAACGCGCCGGGCATGCGCGAGATCCGCACGCCGCTCGACGGCGACGTATCGCCCGCCACGCCGAAAATGGCCGCGACCGTCTGGCGCGACACCGTCGACGCGATCGACACGGGCGCCGAAACCGCCGCGTGGCTCACCGAATTCCTCGGCATGCCCACGAAGCTCGCGCGCTTCGGGCCCGACGCGCGCCGCGGCTGCAATCGCAAGTGGACCGGCGAGATCGATACGCACACGCAGTTCGCGGACGGCTACCCGCTGCTCGTGATCGGCCAGTCGTCGCTCGACGACCTGAACGCGCGGCTCGCCGCGAAAGGTGCGCCGGCGATTCCGATGAACCGCTTCCGCCCGAACATCGTGGTGTCGGATCTCGCCGCGTACGAAGAGGATTTCGTCGAGCATCTCGACACCGAAGGCGCGACGCCCGTGCGGCTGCGCCTCGTGAAGCTGTGCACGCGCTGCCCGATGCCGACGATCGACCAGGTCACCGGCGCGCCCGATCCGGCGTGGCCGCACGAGCCGACCGACACGATGCAGACCTATCGGGCGAACCCGAACTTCGACGGCGAACTGACGTTCGGCATCAACGCGATCGTCGTCGAAGGCGCGGGCACGTGGCTCGAAGTCGGCCAGTCGCTGGAAGCGGAGATCGGGTTCGGCGATTGAGCCGGGCGTTCACATGTTCAAGAAATGGTCGAATGCCCCGGCGATCGACGCCGGGCGATGATTCCTCACACCAGTGAGGCACGTTGAACTTGCTCGATTTCCATCCTTGCTGTCGAGTTTGCACGCGACCAATTGGACAGTGAAAAATCAGAGGAAGCACACGTCGTTCTTGCGAGTATCGTGTTACGCCAAGCCTCCGGGAAGGAACGAGCCTGATCCCCTGTATCAGATTCACAAGCGATGTTTTCTCCCTTCCGTGCAACAGCTGACAGAGATGCACCGCCGAATGAGACCTGTTGTTGGTCGGTAACGCAGAAGCCCAAGGTGCCTTGCGAGTCGATTTTGTTTGGAATCGCCATCAAGACGTAGCCCCGGGTAGTTCCGTTCGCCACATTCGTGACGACAAGCTTCGGCTCCCTCTGTCGAGCAGCACGCTTCGATAGCGACCAATGTCCGATTCGCGCGGACTTGATGATGTTATCGTTTAGGACCATGGCACTATCGACATCGCCGTTGTCGTCACTCGCACAGCCAAGTGTCAGCGTTATCGCAGTATTCGACCGAATACCAGGTAGCTGCGTTAAATACGTTGCGTACTCCTCCCGCCCGTAACCAAGACGATATTCCTCAAATCCAGATTGGCTTTCGATAGTGAAGCGACAAGAGCCTACGCCTCGAAGCTCACGCTGTTTGTCGAATTCGGGTGCCGAAAGTTTGGAGTCGTCCAACGCTGCTCCGCTCGTGTAAGCAGGCACCAATGCAATCAAGACAACGACGGCAGAAAAAAGCATTCTCATGTGCTCCTCCTGCGGAGTCTCGGTCGGCATCTTGACCGCACAGTAGGTGAGTCGGTCACGTGGAAGCCGGCCTGCGTCTTGGCGTAGGCAAGGATCAGCCGATTGCGGTATCGGGTGACAGCTTCAATCACGGCAACACCGGGCGCCGCCCCATCCTGCGGAATTGGTCGTTCCGCTTCTGCACCGGATGCAGGTGTCATCGACTCGATCAGGTCAAGCAGTTGCATCGAATCGCAACGGCCGTGGCCCTCAGTGTCGTCATCGATAAAGGCCCATCCCAACCAGTGCGGGAAATCGGCGTCGCTGTAAACCTTAACGTCGATATCGACCACTCAGCTGGAAGCAAACCTGATCCTGTTCTCGATTTCTATTTAAGATAATTGCAATCATCGACTCCTTCCATGCACTTCTGTGCTCGCTCCGATGAAATATTTTTTAGCCTTCCGACCTCCCCGCACCGAATATCAGAAGCACAGATCATCAAAGAAATGTCATATGCATCATCGACAGGTGTAAAGCTTATCGCACCAACCACCGCCAATTTCCCTCCTTTGATTCGATAACTATAGCGCGTCGCCTGAACATCCCCACTACCGCTTACGATTGCAAAAAGTGGCCCATTCTTTGCCTTTGATCTCCGAAGCAGTGGCGCCGCTCCAACAAATTTGTATGACCTTGAGTTTCCGTCAAAAATCCAGTACCACATCCCTTCTCCAGACCTTCCTTTTCCATTCGCTATTCCGAGATCACGCCCACCCTGGCCCGTCAAATCGATAGATGAATTGACACCTATTGAATACGCCTCATTATCAACAATAAATTTATACTTCTGCTGAATTTTATCATTTATCAAATCAATAACAACGTCACCGGTACCACCCCTCCAACAATAATCGATTTTGACTACCGACCCACTTTCCTTTGATCGCGCTATATGAACTTCTTTTGAATCGCCGTGTATGCAACCCTTCGAAGCCAAGGACGAGGTCGACAGCACCGACAACAGCACGACAAGAAGCGCGGCACCGTGAATATTATAGAAACAATCCCTCATGAAATTATTCAAAACAAAATAAATTATCCACATATCGTGCGATTTTAATTCACACAATAAAATTACCCCCCGTCGGAATCAAATCACACCCCCATCCATCTCATCATCAGGTGACACAAAGTGGATCGAACGAATGATTTCAAGCACTTCGGGAAGAGCTCTCTCCGAGGAATTCTGAAGACTTTTGCCCACCGTCTCAGAAATATCACGAGAATCGTAACCGATCTCTATACCTCCTCTGTCGGTACGCAGCGTACGTAAACCATCCCCTAAACAAAAATCCAGCTCCCGAACCTGACCGGGCCGAAAGCTGTTAAGAGGAAATGACGAAATTTGTGCAACCCCAAAGTAAAGCGGATGCAGCCTCTCCAGGCGACGTATCTTGTAGTAGTGAATATTTTCAAAATCTTCAACAGGCAACAGTTTCGAGCAAAGATCAGCTGCAGCCCCTTTACGGCAATTTAAACTAAAATTCAACGATTTTTGCACAGCCTGATGATTCAGTGAAAAATCCGCGTAGGAGCTACCGCCTTCCATGTAGGTCCGAGTATTTCCACCTTTTTTTGCGAAAAATTCAATAGCGCAATCGCGCATAAAAATAACATAGCGCTGCATGCCAGCAGGCATGACATCAGAATGATCTGCAATGGCTAGCGCCTCCTTGTTTTTATCATGCGCCAATACATATCGATTACTAGCACAAAAAATCAGCCCGAAGACGATCTTACATATTAAGTATTTCATATTTATCGCGGCGCCTCCCCTTTCACTTGATAGTCCTCAGGCAGGAACTGTCGCACGCCACTGTCGTTAGGAAATACTGGCTGATCAAGCAATAATACTTGCGCATACGCGTGAGCATGATAACGATCCACCAAACCATTCAGCCTTGGGTTATCGCGGTCGAGATGACCTGGCAGATTTATCAAGCAGCTCACCCGTCGAAAAGACACATTCTCATAGAATGCAAATGGTTGACTACGTCGCTGCTGACTCGTGATATGCAATGTGAACGAACGACGAATATTGGGTGAAGCCTTATCCACCTCATAGTTTGCCTTGTGTACGCTCCAGTAGTATCCAGAACTATCGGCAGCATCAAACGCAATTCGGCGCACATCCTCGCGCCATCCCTGCATCTGTACAGGCAATTGTCGCTCCATATCCTTCAGTGGTTGGTTGCTTCGTTGAGTATCAGCTTGCTTCTGAGACTGCCTCAGTCTAACTTCAATCGATGAATCAATCCCGCGCCCACGCCAGTGCCAATAGCCTAGATAGTTGCTTGAATGGGTAATCTGAAGGAAACCACGCCCTATCCAAGGAGCATACCAACGACTGTCGGCGTCCTCCTCTTGCATCACTCGCAACCAAGCCGTTTCAGGCACCGAATTTCCGAGAAAGGCAGCCATACGTTCGGGTGTATTTATGCCGTATTTTCTCAGGGCACGATTCAACTCGATAAGATTCGTCTCAACCAACTGTCCAGCCTGTGCCCTCGTACTTTCATACACGATCTGAGTGGATGCGCCTGGCCCCAGGCCTCGCAAAGCTCGTGCTGGAACCACTTGCTTCAATTCAGCGGGGCTAAGCCATCCGCTTTTTTTAAAGACATAAATAAACTGCATCGGATGAAAATGATAATGTTCCGCTTTCAGGGTTAGTCCTTTCTCTACGGCCTCCTCCCAAAACGCCAACGCTTGATGGTGGCGCTTGAGCCATTCGTAGGCCGGATCGCCCAAGCAAATCGGGAACACGATGTTGCCGATTGGACTTTCGCCGTCGGTGCCTTTCAGCCAATCCCAGCGCTTGTCGAAATCGTCACGTGCCCACTCGGTGGGCATCTTGACCACACAGTAGGTGAGTCGGTCACGCAATTCACCGGCCTGCGTTTTGGCGTAGGCAAGGATCAGCCGATTTCGGTATTGGGTGGCAGCGTCGGCACCGGGCGTTGGCGACATCGGCTCGATCATGTCGAGCAGTTGCGTCGAATCGCACCTGCTGTTGCCGTCGGTATCGTCGTCGATAAATGTCCACCCCAGCCAGTGCGGGAAGTCGGCGTCGCTGTAGACCTTCACGCCGATACGATTGAGATCCACGTAGGCTGTGACGCCACCGTCGATAGCAATCTTGCGGAAATGCGGGAGGCGGCCCTCATGCAGATCTGTGGCGGCTGGCGCGTCGGGCCCCAGGATTCGACCGAAACGCAGCATCTCGTAGCCTGCACTGGGGCATCCGGGATACGTGTCTGTCGCGGTCTTGTATAGGCTATAACCGCCCTTTGCTTCTTCAACGCCACCACGTCGATCCCCCACAGCGTCACGCGTAGTCAGAGTGATGGTGCCTCGCGCTTCGCTCAGCGCAACGTTAAGCACCTCCTTCGTTTGACCGATGGGCCGTACGGTCCATTGCGCCCATGCCTCGGCGGTCAGGTCGTCAGGCGGCGTGGTGGCTGCCACCCCGTAGACGGCCGGCACGCGAATAGTGCGTTGCTGCATGGTCGGCGCGGGCTTCTTCAAAGCATGTTGTTCCGAGCCTGAGACTCTCGACCACCAAGTGCCTGCCTGCACCGTAGTCTTGCCGTTCAGCGCAAGAATCCGCTCACGCGTCGTACTGAACCGTTGCGCGACGCTTTCGAGCGTATCGTTGGCGGCACCCACGGTGGAATCGAAGACGCGCACGACGTAGCTCCTGGTTTCAGTACGCGGGTTGACCGCGTACATAGACGTACCGGCAGGCAACACGATATGGATGTCACCCCAGACGCAATTGCGTCGTCCCTCGGAGGCTTGCAGCTTGCCTTCGCTGCGGCCCATCAGCTTCTCGACGTTCGCTTTGTCCGCAACGATTTCGAAATGGATGCGGTTTGGCCTACCGTAAATCTCACCTGCTTGGCCAACCGGGTCTTTGCGATAGATCTTGTCGCCTTTCGTCCACGCTGCCTTGGTGGCCGAATTGATCGCCACGCTCTTCAGGTGCTGGTAGATCGAATAGAAGACGACCTCGACACCCTCGCCGATTTCAGTCTGGTGCTTGAGGATCACCACACCATTGCTGGTCCAACCTGCGTAGTAGAGCAAGGGGTAAGCGTCGCGCTCTTGCTCGGTAGGGTTCTGCTCCGGCTTGGCAGCGCAGGGACGCGCAAACACGACCTCGCCGTCGGCAATGGCGCGCACCGGTTCCGGATTCGCGTCGGGGCCTGGCGCGACCAGATGCACACCGCCATGCCAACCGAACTGATGGCTAACGGGGAAACTGCCTTTGCCGCTCTTTTCACCGAGGCCAAAGGTTCCGTCGTTCCTGTCGTCCTCGGTTCGCGGCTGAGGCGTGCCCAGGAAGGGGAAGCTGATAAGCATGAGCGGCTCCACAAACTCAGTTCGCAAAATGACATGTCGTCGGGAGCAATCGCCTGATCGGCCAGCGGTTGGCCATCAATACCGAAGGGATTGCCGTGACAGGCACTCCGCCAGCCATCCGACGTTTGAATTGCGTTAGCGCAGCGTTGAGGTAATGCCGCTATCGCCCAGCGTGATAGCGCTACCCGAACCGCGCGAAGTGAGAGGTTCGCCGCCGATGCGCAGAATGTCCATGAGACGAATCCGAAATTTCGAGGTGTATTTTTCCGTCGGATGACATACACGCGGGTGTTAAAGAACCCGAAATACCCTGCAATGCGGGCGAAATTCGGGATCCGCGTCAAATAATATGGATTGCTAATATTATAGACATGCAACTGCCCCCGGTTGGAGCACCCAGTAACCGGCAAAGACGCGCGGAATTTGACAATGCCGTTCCCGGCAGCGCAGGCGAAATGTCAGTTCCCCCTGAATCGGCGAACCAACTCAATTCAGATGGCCGTTGCAATTGCGCTCAGGCCCATTCTGTTTCAATGCAGTCCAACTTCAGCGGATCCGGCCACGCACCTCGTCAGCCATTCCCATCAGCCACCGGCAACCGGATCGTGACAACCAGCCCGCCACCGGCCGCATCATCAAGCGTCACATTGCCCTGATGCACGCGCGCGATCTCGCGCACGATCGACAGCCCAAGCCCCGTCCCTTCCACCGTCTGCGTCTTGCTGCCGCGATGGAAGCGCTCGAACACCGCATCGCGCTCGTCCGCCGGAATGCCCGGCCCGTTGTCGATGACGTCGAGCCGCGCATGCTCGCCATCGCGCGACACGCGCACCGTGATCACCGCGCGGTCGCCCGCATAGCGAATCGCGTTGTCGATCAGGTTGCCGATCATCTCGCCGAGCAGGTCGGACTGCCCGTGCACGTCGAGGTCGGCTTCGTGCTCGAAACCGAGATCGATGTCGCGCGCGCGTGCAACCGGTGACCAGTCGAGCGTCACGCTGCGCGCGAGCCGGTGCAGCGCGACCGGCTTGTGCGCGATCGCATGGCCGCTGTCCGAATCGAGCCGCGACAGCGACAGCAGTTGCTGGACGATCTTCGCGGCCTGCCGCACCGCGCCGTTCGCGCGCCGCAGGTGCCCGTTCGCGCGTGGCTGCTCGTCGGGCCGCAGCGCAAGCTCGACGCCGGCCTGCACGGCCGCGAGCGGCGTCTTCAGTTGATGGGCCGCGTCCGCGAAGAAACGGCGCCGTGCGACCTGCATCCGCTGCGTGCGGCCGATGTACTGGTTGATCGACTCGACCAGCGGCGCGAGTTCGCTCGGCATCGCGCCGGTATCGAGCGGCGTCGTATCGTCCTCGCTGCGCGCGGCGACCGTCGCCGACAGCCGGTTCAACGGCCGCAGCCCACGCCCGACGCCGAGCCACACGATGCCGAGCGCCAGCACGACCAGCAAGCCTTCCTGCAGCAGCGACCCCACCAAAATTTCGCGCGCGAGCGCCTGACGCGCCTCGATCGTCTCGCCGACCATCACCCACACGATGCGCGACTGCGCGGTCGGCACGTCGTGCACCGGGATGCGCAGCGCGGCCATCCGCAACTGCTCGCCGCGATAGACGACGTCGTAGTAGCGCGTGACGAACAGCGCGCCGTCGCCCGCGTCACGCCCCTGCGGCAGCGGCAGGTCCGGATAGCCGGTGATCGTGTGGCCGTTGTCCTCGCGGATCAGGTAGTAGATCTTGCCGCCGTCGCTCGACTCGAGCATTTCGAGCGCGAGATACGGCAGGTCGACCTCGATCTCGCCATCGTTGAGCCGCACGCCTTCGCGGATCGATTTCAGCGACGACGACAGCGTGCGGTCGAACGCGACGTGCGCCGCGTTCATCGCGCGCTGGTACGTAAGCCACGAGTCGAGCGCGAGCAGGCCGAGCAGCGGCAGCAGCAGCCACAGCGCGACCTGGGTGCGCAGGTTCGGGCGGGTCACCGTGCCTCCCGCCAGGCCGCCCCATGGAGCACAGCGGAGCATGCACGGCGCGCTTCTCCGCGCCCATGCGATCGGCCGTGAATGGCAGGCGTGCCGTTGGCGGGCCGCGAACGTGTCGATCCGGCGCAGCGTGTCAACGCGTACACCGGCCCCGTGCAAAGAGCGTGAGCGCGGCGGCGGTTCATTCCGCCGCCTCCGCCTTCGCTTCGAGCAGATAACCGAGCCCGCGCAGCGTGACGATCGCAACGCCCGTGTTCTCGAGCTTCTTGCGCAGCCGGTACACGTAGATCTCGATCGCATCGGCATTGACCGACTCGTCGAGCCCGAAGATCTTCTCCGACAGCGTTTCCTTGTTGATCGCGCGGCCGTTGCGCAGGATCAGCACCTCGAGCACCGAGCGCTCGCGCGGCGTGAGCGACAGCGGCTCGCCCGCGAGCTGGAAGCTGCGGTCGATACTGTCGTACGAAAGCGGCCCGCATTCGACCCGTGAATGCTCGTGGCCGAGGCTGCGGCGGATCAATGCGCGGGCGCGCGCCTCCAGTTCGGTCAGTTCGAACGGCTTCGCGAGATAGTCGTCGGCGCCGAGATCGAGCCCTTTCACGCGCTCCTCGACCGACCCGTGCGCGGTCAGGATCAGCACCGGCACCGGATTGCGGCGCGCGCGCAACCGCCGCAGCACTTCCAGCCCGTCGAGCTTCGGCAGCCCGAGATCGAGGATCACCAGCGCGTAATCCTGCGTGCGCAGCACGTGGTCGGCCGCCTCGCCGTCCGCCATGTGGTCGACCGCGAAGCGCGCCGCGCTCAGCGCGTCGTTCAGCGACTGGGCGAGGTTCGGATTGTCTTCGACGAGCAGCACACGCATGGGGATTCCGTAAGGTCAGCGACAGGCCGCTACATTACATGATCCTTTCCATGCCGACGCCTCGCGGAAACACCGGTTGCGCCGCCGGCGCGAGCGCGCGTCGGCCGGGCCGGCCGACCAACGCTCAGCGGTCGGCTACGGGCCGGTTCCGTGTCGCGAAGCGTGACCCGTCGCCTGCGCGCCGCCGCTCGCGGAGGCCGACCGCCACCGCCAGGAACGCGACGCTCGCGCCGACCGTCACGACGATCATCGGGCGCGCAGTGCCGTCCGACAGCCACGCCAGCACGCCGCCGCACGCGGCCGTGATCGCCATCTGGATAAAGAAGAACAGCCCGGACGCCGTCCCGGCGATCGTCGTGTATGGCTGCATCACCGCGAACTGGCAGGCCGGGATCGCGATCCCGACCGCAATCATCACGAAGAACATCGGGACGACGAGCGCCGCCACCGCCGTCGGCGCGATCGCACCGCCGATCCACAACGCGACGGCGCCGGCCAGATTGACGCCCGCCGCCGCCGCGATGACCGAATCGGCCTTCCAGCGGGTGCCGGTCCGCGCGAACATGTTCGAGCCGATCAGGTAGCCGAGCACGGTCAGGCCGAAGATCGCGGCATACACCGGGCCCGATACGCCGCGTTGCCGCTGAAACAGCGTCGACGATTCCGCGATGAACGGGTAGTACGTGCAGTACGCGAAACTGATGGCGAGCGAATAGCGCAGGAAACGGCGCTCGCGCAGCAGGTTCGCGTACGTCCGCAGAAGCCCCGCGCCCAGCGCCGGCCGCGCGTCGCTTTCGCGGGTCTCCGGCAGGTAGCGCAGCACCATCGCCGTCGCGACCACCCCGCCCGCCGCCAGCCATCCGAACACGCCGCGCCATCCGAGCCACTCGGCAACTGCACTGCCGGCCAGCGGCGCAATCACCGGCGACAGCGCCATGCCGGCCGAGATCCGCCCCAGCATCGTGGCCTGCATCGCGGTCGGGAAACGCTCGCGCACGATTACCCGCCCGATCACGGTCCCGCTGCAGCCGCCCAACGCCTGGAAGATGCGCGCGGCGACGATCGCCGTGATGCTGGTCGACCACGCGCAGGCGACGCTCGCGACCACATAGAGGCACAGGCCACCGAGCAGGACCGGACGGCGGCCGTAACGATCGGACAACGGCCCCGACACCAGCATCGACAGCGCATAGCCGACCATGTAGAGGGTCAGCGTGAGCTGCAACTGGGCGTCGGTGCCGTGCAGCGCGTCCGCCATCGCCGGCAGCGACGGCAGGTACGCATCGATCGTGACCCGCGGCAGGCACACGACGAGCATCAACAGGAACAGCCAGCCCCACTGGGGTAATGAACGCGTTTTCATGCGGTGAGCCCGTCTCCGGTCGGATTGATGTGGTCGACAGCAATCTAAGGTCAAAGTGATATAAGCTTAAGGGCCATTAAATCCAACACTGACTAGACCACTATGGCGCGAGGCAAAGCCGCGATTCCGCTCGATCTGCCGTGCCCTGCCGGGCTGTCCACGGGCAGTCCGCAGTCGAAGCAGGAATGCATTGCCGACACGCTGCGCGACGCGATCCTGAAACGCCTGCTGCCCGGCGACAGCCCGCTGCCGTCCAGCCGCACCCTCGCCGCACGCTGGGGTGTCGCCCGGGGAACCGTCGAAGCGGCGTACGACCGGCTGTGCGCGGAGGGCTACATCGCCCGCACGCAAGGGTCGGGGTCGCGGGTCTGCGCGGTGGTGCCGGACAGCTATCTGCGCGCGGCCGCGCAGTCGCGCGACAACGGCCATCCCCCTTCCGACCCGCGCCCCGCGCCGCCGCGCGCGACCGACACCGCCGTGCCGGAACAAGGCGTGCGTCCGGGCGTCCCGTTCGTCGCGCGGCTGGCCGATCCCGGCCTGCTGCCGATGCAGCAATGGAAGAAGGCGCTCGGGGCCAGCCTGCTTGCCGCGACGGCGAACGACCTCGGGGCGACGCCGGCGCAAGGCGTCGAGGGCCTGCGCCATGAAATCGCCGCGTACCTGCGGGAATACCGCGGCATCCCGTGCGACGCGGCCGACATCTTCATCACGACCGGCATCCGCCATTCGATCGATCTCGTCGCGCGCACGCTGCTCGCGCCGGGCTCGACGGTGTTGATGGAGGATCCCGGCTATGCGTCGGCGTGGCAGATTTTCACGATCGCGGGCGCGACCGTGATCGACGTGCCGGTCGATCGGGAAGGCATCGACACGGGGGCGCTCGATCGGCATCCCGGCGCGCGTGCGGCCTACGTGACACCCGCCCATCAGGCGCCGCTCGGCGTCACGATGTCGGTGTCGCGCCGGCTCGAACTGCTCGACTGGGCGCAGCGCAACCGCGCGTGGATCATCGAAGACGACTACGACGGCGAATTCAGCTACCAGACCGCCCCGCTGCCCGCACTGAAATCGCTCGACGCGTGCGATCGCGTGATCTACTGCGGCTCGTTCAACAAGACGCTGTTCTCGGGGCTGCGCATCGGCTTCATGGTCGTGCCGGCGGAACTGCGGCCGGCGCTGTCGGCCGTGTGGCATGCGACCGCGCGCTCGGTCGGCGTGGCGCCGCAGCTGGCGCTGGCCCGCTTCATCGCGCACGGCGATTTTGCGAAACACCTGCGCGCCGCACGGCACGCGTACCGCCAGCGGCGCGACATCGTGCTCGATCAGTTGGCGAAACACGCCGCCGGGCGATATACGGTGTCCGGCGAACTCGCGGGCTTTCATTTCGTGCTGTGGCTGCCGCCCGGGATGGACGACGCAACGTACGTCGCGCAGGCCCAGGCGGCCGGCGTCGAATTGCAGCCGATCAGCGGATTCTGTCGAAGCGCCCGGTGCGACGCGGGCGTCGTCGTCGGGTATTCCGCGCTGACGGCCGCGCACGCGCGGCATGGCGGCCGGATCCTCGGCAAGCTTCTCGCGCAACCCGCGTAGCCGCCCTCGCCATCGTTGCCGCGCCCCGCGGCAACGCGCCTCCCTCCGATGCCAGATCGTGCCGCGCGTCGCGAAACGCGCGGCGGCCGCCGCTTCGACCTCGGGAAATCCATGACACAAACAACACGATTGTGAACCGAAATGAAAGCAGGCTGAAAGTGCGCCGCAATTAACATCCGCTCCACTCGAACAACACCTAGACGTAACTGGAGGAAGACATGCCGTTTGCACCGAAGCACCTCGCCGCCGCGCTGGCGGTCGTTCTGGGCACTGCCGCCGGCAGCGCCGCCGCGCAGGTTCCGGCCGGGTATCCGGGGAATTACCAGGGCGTGATCGACGCCGCGAAGAAGGAAGGCAAGCTGATCGTCTACTCGACGACCGACACGGGCCTCGTGCGTCCGCTGATCAAGGACTTCGAAAGCCTGTACGGCGTGAAGGTCGAGTACAACGACATGAACAGCACCGAGCTGTACAACCGCTACATCAGCGAGAACGCGGCGAGCAGCACCAGCGCCGACGTGTTGTGGAGCTCGGCGATGGACCTGCAGGTCAAGCTCGTCAACGACGGCCTGATGGCCCCGTACGACTCGCCCGAAAGCGCGAACGTGCCGCAGTGGGCGCAGTACCAGAAGCTGGCGTACGGCACGACGTTCGAGCCGCTCGCGATCGTCTACAACAAGCGCCTGATTCCCGAGAACGAAGTGCCGAAGACCCGCGCCGACCTGATCAAGCTGCTGACCACGCAGGCCGACAAGTTCAAGGGCAAGGTCACGACCTACGACATCGAGAAATCGGGCGTCGGCTTCAACTACCTGACGCAGGACGCGCACGTGAACGAAAAGGTCACGTGGGAGCTCGTGAAGGCGATCGGCGCGACCGGCCCGAAGCTGCAGTCGAGCACGGGCGCGATGATGGAGCGGATCTCGTCGGGCGAGAACCTGATCGGCTACAACATCATCGGTTCGTATGCGTATGCGAAGGCGAAGAAGGACAAGTCGATCGGCTACGTGTTTCCGAAGGACTACACGCAGGTCGTGAGCCGTCTCGCCACGATTTCGAAGAAGGCGAAGAACCCGAACGCCGCGAAGCTGTGGGTCGACTACCTGCTGTCCAAGCGCGGCCAGACGCTGATCGCGAACCAGGCGAACCTGTACGCGATCCGTACGGACGTGACCGGCGAAACGTCGGCCGCGAGCCTCACGAAGGAACTCGGCGATTCGCTGAAGCCGATCCAGATCGGCACCGGCCTGCTCGTCTATCTCGACCAGTCGAAGCGCCTCGCTTTCCTGAAGCAATGGCAGCAGGCGATCAAGCGCTGATCCGCTGACTGCCGGCCGCCCGCCGCACACGGCGCGGGCGGCCCCTTCCCCTTACCGACTTCCTTGAGGCGGCCATCCGGATGGCCGCAGGGGCGAACTCATGCTTTCAACCAGCACCCGCGGAACGGCACCGGCCGTGCCGCCCACCACCGGCCCGCGCGACGCGATTCCCGCGCTGCCGGCCAACGGCCTGCAGCCGCTCGCCGGCATGCTGCGCTGGATCGTCGTCGCGGTACTGACCGTCGCGGTCGCGCTGCCGCTCGGCTTCATCCTGTTCCAGAGCCTGCTGTCCGCGCCGTTCTTCGACGCGAACAAGACGCTCGGCATCGAAGGCTTCCGCTTCATCTTCAGCGATCCCGACTTCTGGTCGGCCGTGAAGAACTCGTTCATCATCGCCGGCGGGATGCTGTTCATCTCGATCCCGCTCGGCGGCATCCTCGCGTTCCTGATGGTGCGCACCGACCTGCCCGGCCGCCGCTGGCTCGAACCGCTGCTGCTCACGCCGGTGTTCGTGTCGCCGATGGTGCTCGCGTTCGGCTACGTGGTTGCGGCCGGCCCGGTCGGCTTCTACTCCGTGTGGTTCAAGGAACTGTTCGGGGTGCAAAACGTGCCCTGGAACGTGTACTCGATCTTCGCGATCACGGTGATCGTCGGCCTCACGCACGTGCCGCACGTGTACCTGTACTCGTCGGCCGCGCTGCGCAATCTCGGCTCGGACGTCGAGGAAGCCGCGCGCGTGACGGGCGCCCGCCCGTTCCGCGTCGCGCTCGACGTCAGCCTGCCGATGACGATGCCCGCGCTGCTGTTCGCCGGCGTGCTCGTGTTCTTCCTCGGCTTCGAAGTGTTCGGGCTGCCGCTCGTGCTCGGCGATCCGGAAGGCCACCTCGTGCTCGCGACCTACCTGTACAAGCTGACCAACAAGCTCGGCGTGCCGTCGTATCACCTGATGGCCGCAGTCGCCGTGTGCATCGTCGCGATCACGTTCCCGCTCGTGCTGCTGCAGCGCCGGCTGCTGAAGACGGCCAACCGCTTCGTCACCGTGAAGGGCAAGGCCGGCCGCGCGACGGTGCTGCCGCTCGGCGTATGGCGCTGGGTCGCGCTCGCGATCGTCGCGCTGTGGCTGATGCTGACCGTGATCGTGCCGATCTCCGGCATCGTGCTGCGCGCGTTCGTGACCAACTGGGGCGAAGGCGTCGCGCTCGCCGAAGTGCTGACACTGTCGAACTTCATCGAGCTGTTCGAGCAGGACAACCTGGTGCGCGCGATCGTCAACACGCTCGGCATCGGCGTGATCGGCGGCGCGCTCGCGATCGGCTTCTACTCGCTCGTCGCGTTCGCCGGCCACCGCCGCCCCGACTGGGCCACCAAGCTGCTCGACTATCTCGTGCTGCTGCCGCGCGCGGTGCCGGGCCTGCTCGCCGGCCTCGCGTTCCTGTGGATCTTCCTGTTCGTGCCCGGCCTGCGCGAGCTGAAGAATTCGATGTGGAGCATCTGGATCGCGTACATGGTCGTGTGGCTCGCGTACGGGATGCGGCTCATCCAGAGCGCGCTGCTGCAGGTCGGCCCCGAGCTCGAGGAAGCCGGCCGCAGCGTCGGCGCGACGCGCAGCCGCGTGTCGCTCGACGTGACGCTGCCGCTCGTGCGTTTCGGCCTGCTCGCCGCGTGGCTCCTGATCTTCATGATCTTCGAGCGCGAATACTCGACGGCCGTCTACCTGCTGTCGCCCGGCACCGAAGTGATCGGCGCGCTGCTCGTGTCGCTGTGGGCGACCGGCGCCGTCGACCAGGTCGCCGCGCTCTCTGTCATCAACATTGCGATGGTCGGCGCCGGTCTCGGCGTGGCCCTGCGTTTCGGAGTGAAACTTCATGGATAAGCTCATCGTCGACGACCTGCACCTCAGCTACGGCGCCAACCCGATCCTCAAGGGCGTGTCGTTCGAACTGAAGGCCGGCGAAGTCGTGTGCCTGCTCGGCGCGTCGGGCAGCGGCAAGACCACGCTGCTGCGCGCGGTGGCCGGCCTCGAACAGCCGTCCGACGGGCGTATCCAGCTCGACGGCCGCGTGTTCTTCGACGGCGCGCAGCGCGTTGACCTGCCCGTCGAGCAGCGCTCGCTCGGTCTCGTGTTCCAGTCGTACGCGCTGTGGCCGCACCGCACCGTCGCCGACAACGTCGGCTACGGGCTGAAGCTGCGCCGCGTCGCGCCGGCCGAACAGAAGCGCCGCGTGCAGACCGCGCTCGACCAGCTCGGCCTCGGCCATCTCGCGGCACGCTTTCCGCATCAGCTGTCGGGCGGCCAGCAGCAGCGCGTCGCGATTGCGCGTGCGCTCGTCTACAACCCGCCGGTGATCCTGCTCGACGAGCCGCTGTCGAACCTCGACGCGAAGCTGCGTGAAGAAGCGCGTGCCTGGCTGCGCGAGCTGATCGTGTCGCTCGGGCTGTCGGCCCTGTGCGTGACGCACGACCAGACCGAGGCGATGGCGATGTCCGACCGCATCCTGCTGCTGCGCAACGGCCGCATCGAGCAGGAAGGCACGCCGGCCGAGTTGTACGGCGCACCGCGCTCGCTGTACACGGCCGAGTTCATGGGCAGCAACAACCGGATCGATGCGCGCGTCGCGGCGATCGACGGCGAATGCGTGACGCTCGCGGGCGACGGCTGGGAAATCCGCGCACTTGCACGCGACACGCTCGCGCCGGGCCAGGACGCACAGGCCGTGATTCGCCTCGAACGCGTGCAGGTCGCCGACGGCCCGGGCGCGAACCGGCTGCAAGCCGATCTCGTCACGTCGATGTATCTCGGCGACCGCTGGGAATACCTGTTCCATTGCGGCGACATGCGCCTGCGCGCGTTCGGCCACATGCCGCGCGCAGCGGGCAAGCACTGGATCGAATTCCCGACCAACGACTGCTGGGCGTTCGCGAAAGCGGGCTGACCCACGCGGCGCGCATCCCGCCATCCGATGACATGCAGGTCCGGCGGACGCCTCCCCCGCGTCCGCCGCGGCGTGCTGCGCGCCGCATTCGCTTCACCCCGTTTCACCCACTCACAAGAACCAAGGAGACACCGTCAATGAAGTCACGCGCAGAACGCTCCCTTCGCGCCGCCGTCCTGACCGGCTCGGCCGCCGTCGCCGGCCTCGCGGCAAGCGCCGCGCACGCACAGTCGTCGGTCACGATGTACGGGATCATGGATGCCGGCATCGAGTTCGCCAACCACGCGGCGCCGCAAGGCGGCAATTCGTACAAGCTCAAGTCCGGCAACAAGAACACGTCGCGCTGGGGCCTGCGCGGCGTCGAGGATCTCGGCGGCGGGCTGAAGGCTGTGTTCCGTCTCGAAAGCGGGATCGATCTCGCGAACGGCGCGTCCGACGACGGCCCCGACTCGATCTTCGGGCGCCGCGCAACCGTCGGCCTGAAGGGCAAGTGGGGCGAGATCTCGCTCGGCCGCAATTTCACCGTCACCTACGACTACATGCTGCCGTTCGACCCGATGGGGTATGCGCAGAACTACTCGTGGGCGACGTCGTCGATGGCCACCGGCGGCCGCAAGGACGGCATGTTCACGCGTTCGTCGAACGCGGTGCGCTACGACGGCGAATTCAGCGGCTTCAAGTTCGGCGCGATGTACGGCTTCGGCAACGTGCCGGGCAGCGTGAAGACCAGTTCGAAGTACGATGCGGCGATCGGCTACGAGGGCGGCCCGTTCGCGGCAGTGGTCGCGTTCGACCGTCAGAATGGCGCGTCCGACAGCGTGACGCCGGCCGATCCGGTCAACTACATCCAGGGGATTCATGCCGGCCTGAGCTACGACTTCGGTAACCTGAAGACGATGGCGGGCTATCGGAACTACAAGCGTGCGTATCGCACGAGCGCCGCGAACCAGCTGAGCGACATGTATTGGCTCGGCGGCTCGTACCAGTTCACGCCGACGTTCTCGCTGATCGGCGCCGTGTATCACCAGAACATCAAGGGCGGCACGGACGCCGATCCGACGCTCGTGTCGATGCGCGCGCAGTACGCACTGTCGAAGCGCACGGTGCTGTACGCGGCCGGTGCGTTTGCGATCGGGCAGCACGGGCAGAAGGTCGGCGTATCGCGCGATGTCAACGGGTACGGCACCACGCAAGTCGGGGTGACGGCGGGGATTCAGCAGCGGTTCTGAGCCGGATGCGGCGGGCGTGTGTCGCACGGGGCTGTCTTTTGGCCCCACGCGCGGCGGCATGACGGTGAATCCCGGATTGTCGCCGCACGGCTCGACCAATATGCTAAAGGCTTCTGTGATACGCCTCCTCCTGGCAGTAACGACTGTTCGACACTTTCTCGACAAATCGACCATGCCGAAAAGTGCATTAAATTGTACGAGGCATGGGATCAAAAGTGGCTACCAGGGCGGCATGACCAAAAGCTTACCGGTTGGAAAAATCGCCTTCAGAATCTGAAGGATGATCACAATAGGAAATGCACGCCAAAATGTCCTCAAAAGAGCAACTGAAATCTGTTTTTGAGAAGTACAAGACCCACCCTGAATTTTTGGGCCTTGAACTGACCGCCCCCAATCAACGAGGAGCGGTGGACGATACTCTCTTGCATCTTGCCGCGCGCAAGGGTGCCATTGACGATATGAGAGTGTTGATTGATGCTGGCGCCGATGTAAACATTTTAGGTGACTTGGGCAATACACCGCTTCATCAGGCAGCAATGATGAAGCAAGTAGAATCGGTTAAATTTCTTCTGAAATGCGGAGCCAAGAAGCAATTGAAGAATGAATTCGACCAAACGCCTCTGGACGTTGCTGAGATCAGCAAAAACACCGAAATAATTCACCTCCTGAAAACGGACAAATAGATCTGCTTCGCAACTTCGATACCGATTTCATGGCATCGAGCATCTACCTCGACGCTCCTGCCAGGCAATCGAACGATATTGTCGGATTTCATTTCTGAACGGTGGCATCCATCACTATGAAGGCCATCATCCGCAAAGGCGACACAACGGATCACGGCGGTATGGTGCTCGAAGGCTTTGGACTTTCGAATTTGAACGGCAGGTCCGCATCTGGCGTCGGTCACATGGTCTCGTGTCCGAAGTGCAACGGCGCTTATCCAATCGTTCAAGGCTCGAGCCAGTACACGATCGAAGGCCGCGCGGTAGCGCTGGACGGGACGAAGACCGCATGTGGCGCGTCATTGATCGCTAGCCAACAAGAATTTCTGGCGAACGAGTGACATCACCAGCATTTCGGATAGGTCGTCACCAAGTTCCTCTTTTGGCGGAAGTCAGTCATAGCCCATGCAGCCCATCTTCGGATCAACGGCTTTGGCACGCCCCTCGCTCCACACCTGCTTCGCTTCGCCAGGACGACCGGCCTCCGGCATGCACTTCCGCTATTGGATCAGGCTCATTTGCCCGCCTCGTGATTCAACGCCTTATCCACCCTTTCTTGCAGTTGCCGATCGTATGCCTCGGCCGCTTTGTCGCGCTCGCGCAGCGCCTGCATCTGCGCGTTCGCCGTGGCGTCGAGCACACCCTGAACGACATACGGATCGTTGCTGGCCGGCTTGTCCAACGAACTGCCGTCGTCGACGCGGACGCGAATCCGGTCGTCCTCGAGGAACTGCACCACGAAGTTGTACTGCGTGGGTCCATACGGCGGCACTTTTGCCACGGCTTCGAGCCATTGGTCGCCGCTACGGTCGTTGGCGTCGTATGGGTGCGAGTCACGCTCCCAACGCACGTGCACCGTCATGCCGTCGCGCCACTTCTCCGGCACATAGACGCAGCACGATTCGGAGCCACCCCCACTCGGTTCCCCGGTCTTGCCAACCGGCGCGATGTTCGGACCGCCCCCGCTTCGACCTTCGGAATCCGTGATGGAGAAACTTCCAACCCCATACGATGCGTAATTCAATCCGCTGACCGACGCCGGATTCTCGACCGCGCTGGCGGCAGGCACCACCTGCGCGGCAGCGCCTGCCTGCGACGCCTCCTGATGGCAGCCGGCCACCAGCACGCCTAACGCGAGCGCAGCCAGAAACCGCACCGGCATGGCTGCTGGTCGCGCGCTGCGGCGCGCTGGTACGTTTTTCATTGGGCGAATCAACTTGCTTCCTCGAACTGCTTGCTGACCGGCATTGACCCGATGAGACTTGTCGCGCGCTCGAAACCTCATCGCGTGCGCGGCGTCGCTCTTGGTCGCCTCGTCGGCTAAGTGACCGCCTTCGCGGTATTGATCAGCGTTTGTATATCGCCGTTCCATTTGGGGAGCGGTGCTGGCGGCAAGGGCAATATCTTGTCCAGGTTGGGAAGCTTCAATCGCCCATCGTAAGGTTTCAAGACATCGGCGACTTTGCCATAGCGTCGAGCACGTGCCTTGTCGATATGGCCGACCAGGTTGGTGCCATTGTCGAGGTCCATCCCGTCGAATTCCGCCGCAAGGCTATCGGCGCATTTGGCGCTTCCCAGCTTGACGCCTTCATGCAAGACGTTCAGTGCACGGCGTTTTGCCTCGAGCGTATTGGGACGGGCGTAGATCAAACCCAGTTTCTCTGCGGCATCGCCATACCCCTGTGCCAGCGCACATTCGAGCATCCGGGTTCCCACCGCCTGGTTGGCCCAGAAACCCTCACCGGGATTGTCGTAAGACGCGGCCAGCTTGTAGCCAAGGAAAGCCATCGCGGCCGGACTCCCCAGATCGGCGGCTCGCTGGAAAAATGCGTACGCCTTGCTTGCACCGCCGCCCTTGACCACCCCGTCGAGGTGATAGATGCCTATCCGGTCGTATGCATCGGGAATATCGAGCCTCATGGCCTTCTCGACCCACTGAATCGCGGCTTCGGGATCGTGTTCCGGTACGCCGGAACGATTGCTCAAAATCAGCGACGCCAGGTTCAGCATCGCCTTCCAGTGGTTTCTTCCAGCGGCCTGTAGATAGAGCTGATACACCTTCGCATAGTCGATGTTGTCGGCCGGTACGGCCGGATCGTCCAAGGTCAACGCTTGCTGAAACCACATGTCCGCCTGCGGATCCACTGGAGGCACCTGTTGTGCCTCAACTACGCAGGTGAAGTCTTTTCGATGTGGATCGAAGAGCGGCAGTTTTTCGTCACGTGGAAGATCAGACGTAGCAGTGGTCCACTGATGACCAACGGAAGTCAGGACGCCTGCATGCGCCGTGGTGACGAGCAGTAAAGCGGCGAGCGAGAAGCGCAATGCATCAATCAAAATTTTCATGCGCGGCCCGACTCGTCAGTGCCACCGATACCGCCACCATTTGACGCGGAGACCGAACGGTACGGCATCGTGGCCGACGAAGAGCGCTCGGCGCTCAAGTCGGGACGGTTGCGCAAGAGGTTACGCTTCCACTCGTTGTGAATATGCGTGCTCCAGCGAGCCCGGAAGCATCCACTCAACGCCAGCCGCATCAGAAAATCGCGAAGCGGCGCGGGATAAAGCACACAGGCATCATAGACGGCCGTGAATGGCGAACTCGTCATTCGTAGCCCATCCGCCACTCCTGAGCCTGCCTGCTCAACTCGTCCATTGCATCGGCACTCGCCTGATCGCGCGCTGCCTTGTAATGCATCAGATCGGAAAAACGCACGCGACGATGCTTACCCGTCCGGTGATACGGCAGCGCATTCGATTCAAGCAGCTTGATCAAGTGCGGGCGAGAAACATTGAGCAAATCCGCCGCTTCCTGAGTCGTCAATTCCGCGTGAACCGGTACGACCTTGACCGCGTTGCCATCGGCCAGCTCCGCGAGAATATCGACCAACAGCCGCAGCGCGGACGTCGGGAGCTCAACCTGATGCGCTCGATTCTCGTCATCGAAGATCTGAATACGCTGTGTATCGGTTCGCGTTGCGAGATAAGCCGCCAGCGTGCGCTGCCCTTCGACAGCCGCCTGCATCTCGCGCTCGACCGGCAAGATCATGTCGGGTGTCGGGGTATGGGGCATCGCGCTCTCCAATCGAGGGTTTCAGAGTCGCACCAGTCTATTCGAAATAAACGAAAATCGCAATAATCGAAATTTGATAATACCCTTATTATGTCGACGACACCCCGCGTGGCTCAATACGTCCCGTCCCCCTTCTTCACGGCCTCGCCGCCCTTCCCCTTGAACTGCGCAGCCAACCGCTCCGCACTCCTCGCCAGCAGTGTCGTATCCACCCCGACCGCGACGAACAGCGCTCCTGCTTCCAGATAACGACGCGCGGCCGCCTCGTCCGCGCTCAGGATCCCCGGTGCCTTGCCGGCCGCCTTGATCGTCCGGATCGCACCGTCGATTGCCGCCTGCACATCCGGATGCCCTGGATTGCCGAGATGCCCGAGATCAGCCGCGAGATCCGCCGGGCCGATGAACACGCCGTCGACACCTTCGACCCGCGCAATCGCATCGATCGCATCAAGCCCCGCCCGCGTCTCGACCTGCACGAGCACGGCCATCTCGTCATTCGCGCGATGCAGGTAATCGCCGACACGATTCCACCGCGATGCACGCGCCAGCGCGCTGCCGACACCACGAATGCCATGCGGCGGATAACGCGTCGCCGCCACCGCCGCGCGCGCTTCATCCGCGCTCTGCACCATCGGCACGAGCAACGTCTGCGCGCCGAGATCGAGCACCTGCTTGACGATCACCGGATCGTTCCACGGCACGCGCACGACCGGATGCGATGGATACGGCGCGATCGCCTGCAGTTGCGCGAGGATCGTCGGCACCGTGTTCGGCGCGTGCTCGCCGTCGATCAGCAACCAGTCGAACCCGGCGCCCGCAACCACCTCGGCGCTGTACGGATTCGCGAGCCCGAGCCACAGCCCGATCTGCGCATCGCCGCGCGCGAGCGCGGCCTTGAAGACATTCGAAGGCATCTGCATCGTTCGCTCACCTCATTCGAAGTAGCACTGGATCGTCCCGAGCGGGCCGTAGTCGACGCTGAACGTGTCGCCCGGCCGCGCCGCGCACGGCCGCGTGAACGAGCCGCCAAGCACGATCTGCCCCGGCTCCAGCGCGACGTCGAAGCGCGCAAGCCGGTTCGCGAGCCACGCAACGCCGTTCGCCGGATGGTTCAGCACGCCGGCCGCGACGCCCGTTTCCTCGACCACGCCGTTGCGCGACATGATCGCCGCGACCCAGCGCAGGTCGACGTCCTGCGGTTTCACGGGCCGCCCGCCGATCACGACACCCGCGTTCGCCGCGTTGTCGGCGATCGTGTCGAACACCTTGCGCGGACGCTTCGTGTCGGGGTCGATCGACTGGCTGCGCGCGTCGATGATCTCGAGCGCGGGCACCACATAGTCGACCGCGTCGTACACGTCGAAGATCGTGCAGTCCGGGCCCGTCAGCCGCTTGCCGAGCACGAACGCGAGCTCCACCTCGACGCGCGGCACGATGAAGCGGCCAGTCGGAATCGTGCCGCCGTCGGCGAAGAACATGTCGTCGAGCAGCGCGCCGTAGTCGGGCTCGTCGATCTGCGACGTGTTCTGCATCGCCTTCGACGTGAGGCCGATCTTGTGCCCCTTCAGCGTGCGGCCTTCCGCGAGCTTGAGGGCCACCCACGCGCGCTGGATCGCATACGCGTCGTCGATCGTGATGTCGGGATGGTCGAGCGAGATCTGGCGGATCTGCTTGCGTTCGCGCTCGGCGTCGTGCAGACGCTGCGCGAGCTGGTCGATGATGGCGGGTTCGAGCATGGTCGGATCGGGAATGGGGTTCAGCCGGCCCGCTTGTAGCGGGCATGGATGTTGTTGTGCTTGTACGAGCCGCTTTCGCTGAACTCGGTCAGTTCCATCGACAGCGCGAGGTAGCGTTTCGCGTACAGCGCCGCGAAATGCGACTTGATCGCGTCGAACAGCGCGTCGCACGCGGCCTTCTTCTGCGCGTCGGTGCGGCCCGAGCCGATCTTCAGCGTCACGTGAACGAATGCGTCGTCCTCCGTGCCGTCGGCGACGCAGTAGTCGTGCAGCTCGATCGCGCGCGAGCGGATGCCGCCCGTCGGGAACACGCCGCCTTGCGCGATCAGCGTTTCGTTGATCGTGCGCAGCAGCGTGGGAATGCGCGCGTCGTCGCGGATGTTCGCGGTGTATTCGACGACGATATGGGGCATGGCGAGTCTCCTGTCGAATGCGTGGCGTGGTGATCAGGACAACGGAAAGATCGCATTGATCTGCCCGGTACCCGAACTCGCGAAATAGTCGGTGACGATCTCGACGGGTTTATCGTAGCGATCCCAGCCGAGCAAGCCGAGCAGCATCGCGGTGTCGTGCATCCCGCCTTCGCCGTGGCAATGCGTGTTGTACTCGGGCAGCATCGCGCAGAAGGTCTTGAAATCGCCCTGCTTCCACAGCTCGACCACGCGCAGGTCGACCTGCCGGAAGAATTCGCGGCTGATCTGGTGGATCGATTCCTCGGGGCTGCCGTTGTCGTTGAAGCGATGCGACAGCGACCCGCTCGCGAGGAACGCGACGTTCGAATCGCTCTTCTCGATCGCTTCGAGCAGCGCCTCGCCGAAGCGCCGGCTTTCGTCGAGCTGATGCCACATGCACCAGCCGGCGATCGACACGACCTTGAAGTGCTGGTCGGCGTTCATGTAGCGCATCGGCACGAGCGTGCCGTATTCGAGTTCGAGGCTGTCGATCTCGTGCGCGCGCGTTGCGATCCCGCGCTCGCTGGCCGTCTCGGCGATCAACTGGCCGAGCGCCGGGTTGCCCGGATACGCGTACTGCATGTCGCGGATGAAATGCGGCAGCTCGTTGCTCGTGTACGTGCCCGAGAACTGCGCATTGCAGTTCACGTGATAGCCGGCGTTGACGAGCCAGTGCACGTCCGACACGACGATCGTGTCGACGCCGAGCGCGCGGCAGCGCTCGCCGATCAGTTGATGGCCGCGAATCGCCGCTTCGCGGCAGCCGTGATGCCTGCCGGGCAATTCCGACAGGTACATCGACGGCACGTGCGTGATCTTTGCGGCGAGGGACAGTTTGCCCATCGTTCAAGTCTCCTGTCGGCCGGAGTTAGCGCTTTAGCGCTTACTCCGGCCCCATGCTTCGCGGTCGGCTGGAGTTAGCGCTTTAGCGGTTACTCCAGCCCCATGCTTCGCGGTCGGCTGGAGTTAGCGCTTTAGCGGTTATTCCAGCCCCATGCTTGGCCGGCTTGCCGGCTAAGGAATCATTCGTGCTGCCAGACGACCCGCGCCCGTTACACGCCCCAGCGCGGAATATGGTGCGAACCCATCGAGATACAAACGTTCTTGATCTCCGCGAACACTTCGAAACTGTACTCGCCACCCTCGCGCCCGGTGCCCGATTCCTTCACGCCGCCGAACGGCTGGCGCAGGTCGCGCACGTTCTGGCTGTTCACGAACACCATCCCGGCCTCGATGCCGCGTGCGAGGCGATGCACCTTGCCGACGTCCTGCGTCCAGATGTACGAAGCCAGGCCGTACGACGTGTCATTTGCGAGCCGCAGCCCTTCCTCCTCGTCCTCGAACGGGATCAGGCACGCGACCGGCCCGAAGATTTCTTCCTGCGCGACGCGCATCCGGTTGTCGACGTCGGCCAGCACGGTCGGCCGCACGAAGTTGCCGTTGCGCAGATGGTCGGGCAGGCCCGCCGGCTTGTCCGCGCCGCCCGCGACCACGCGCGCGCCTTCCTGCTCGCCGATGCGGATATAGCCCGTCACCTTCTCCCAGTGCTGGCGCGTGATCATCGCGCCGAGATTCGTGGCCGGATCGGACGGATCGCCAACGATCAGGTTGTTCGCGCGGCGCGCGAATTCCTGAACGAAGCGGTCGTAGATCGTGCGCTGCACGAAGATCCGCGAGCCGGCCGTGCAACGTTCGCCGTTGATCGAGAAGATCGTGAACAGCGACGCATCGAGCGCGCGGTCGAAATCGGCGTCGTCGAAAATCAGCACCGGCGACTTGCCGCCGAGTTCCATCGAATACTTCTTGAGACCGGCGCGCTCCATGATCCGCTTGCCGGTGACGGTGCCGCCGGTGAACGACACCGCACGCACGTCCGGATGGCGCACCAGCGCATCGCCGGCCGTCGCGCCATAGCCCTGCACGACGTTCAACACGCCCGGCGGAATGCCGGCTTCGAGCGCGAGGCGGCCGAGCTGGTCAGCCGTCAGCGGCGACAGCTCCGACATCTTCAGCACGGCCGTGTTGCCGAGCGCGAGGCACGGCGCCGTCTTCCACGTCGCGGTCATGAACGGCACGTTCCACGGCGACACCAGCGCGCACACGCCGACCGGCTGGTACAGCGTGTAGTTCAGCATCTGGTCGTCGACCGGATAGGTGCGGCCGTTCATCTGCACGCACACTTCCGCGAAGAAGTTGAAGTTCTCCGACGCGCGCGGGATCAGCTGCTTGCTCGTCTGCGCGATCGGCAGGCCGGTGTCCTGCGTCTCCAGCGCCGCGAGCATCGGCACGTTCTTCTCGATCAGCTCGCCGAGCTTGCGCATCAGCTTCGCGCGCTCCTTGGCGGGCGTGTTCGCCCATTTCGGGAACGCTTCCTTCGCGGCGCGCACGGCCGCGTCGACCTCGGCCTCGCCGCCCGATGCGACGTCGGTGATCACCTCGCCCGTCGCGGGATTCAGCGTCGTGAACGTCTCGCGGCTTTCGACTTCGCGGCCGTCGATCCAGTGCTTGATGGTCATGCTCTCTCCTTGGGCGACGGGCTCAGCCGGCGCGATAGTAGTCTGCTTCGCCGACGATCGTGTTCACGAGCCGGCCAATCCCTTCGATCTCGGTCACGACCTCGTCGCCCGGCTTCGTATCCGCCAGCCCCTCGGGCGTGCCGGTCAGGATCAGGTCGCCCGGCGAGAGCGTCATGAAGCCGCTGATGTGCTCGATCAGCGCCGGCACGTCGAAGATCATGTCGCGCGTGCTGCCGCGCTGCGTCTCCTGGCCGTTCACCGTCGTGCGCAGCGTCAGGTCGCCCGCGTCGCCGATCTCGTCGCGGCTCACGAACCACGGCCCGAGCGGCGTGCAGGTGTCGCGGTTCTTCACGCGCAGGTTCGGGCGGTAGTAGTTCTCGAGATAGTCGCGGATCGCGTAGTCGTTCGCGACCGTGTAACCGGCTACGTAGTCAATCGCCTGCGCACGGCTCACGTTGCGCGCCGGACGGCCGATCACGACAGCCAACTCGCACTCGTAATGCATGTGGGTCGCATCCGCCGGGCGCACGGTGCGCGACCGGTGGCCGATGAACGTGTTCGGCCCCTTCAGGAAGATCAGCGGCTCGCTCGGCGCCTTGAACGCGAGTTCCTTCGCATGGTCGGCATAGTTGAGGCCGAGCGCGAACGTCGTGCGCGGCGCGACGGGCGGCAGCCATGCGACCCCCTCTTCAGCGACGACGCGCCCCGTATCGAGGCGGATCGCGCCGTCGCCGGCCGGTTCGGCCGCATGCAGGGCGCCGTTGTAAATGACGCGTGCGGTTTTCATCGTGCGTCCTCCGCGATCAGCGTATGCCGCAACGTGCCGATGCCGGCGGCCGAAATCTCGATCGTGCTGCCCGCGCGGGCGCGCGGTGCGCCGCCCGCGACGCCGAGCAGCAGGACATCGCCCGCGTCGAACGACATGAAGGCCGTCACGTCGGCGATCAGCTCGCGCACCGGGCGAATCAGCGTGGCAGTCGAGGCAGACACGGCCACCGCGCCGTCGATCCGCACGGTCAGGCCGATCGCGTCGACATCGCCCAGCGCGGCGGCCGGCACGATGGCCGGGCCCAGCGGGCAGAAACCATCGCGGCACTTGAAGCGCACGGCCGGACGGTAGTAATCGGGATGCGGCACCGACACGTCGCTCGCGAGCGTGAAGCCGTGTACGTAGTCGAGCGCCTGCGCGGCCGCCACGCGCGTCGCGCGCCGGGCGAACACGACGGCTATCGACGCGCCGATCTCCAGCGCGTCGACGCCGGCCGGCACGACGACGGCCGCGCCGTCGGCCGCATGCGTATTGGCGGGCTTGATGTACAGGATCGGCGCCTGCGGCGGGCGGCCGTAAGGCGGCGCGTTCACGGCATCGCCGAGCGCGTCGAGCGCCGCGCGCTCGTTGAGCAGCGCACCGTAGACAGTACCGATGGCAACCGGCAACGGCGGCGCCGCGGCGGTCGTGCAAGACAGCTCCATGCGTCATTCCCCTGCCGCGCGTCGCGGCGCATCGTCAATAGTTAACATCTTAAGTAAACAATCGGGCGCTGGCAACCTCGATTACCCTGATATGCGAAATTCACTACCGGCGGCTGTTAAGATTGATGCGTCCCCGTCCACTGCTCACCCCGATGAACCGTACGCTCGACCATCGCAACCTGGCCATGCTGCTGCTCGAGGCCCGCGAAACGCTGATGGGTCTGTTTCGCCCCATTCTCAAGGAATTCGCGCTGACCGAACAGCAATGGCGGATCATCCGCGTGCTCGACGGCGAACCGGCGCATGCGCTCGAAGCGGGACAGATCGCGCGACGCTGCTGCATCCTGAGCCCGAGTCTCACGGGCGTGCTGGAACGGATGGAGCGCGACGGCCTGATCACGCGCACGCGCGCACAGGAGGATCAGCGCCGGCTGTTGGTCAGCCTGACGCCGCAAAGCAGGAAACTGGTCACGGAAATCGGTCCGCGGATCGACGAGCAGTACCAGCAGCTCGAGTCGCGGTTCGGCCAGGACGGCCTCGAAGACATCTATCGCGCGCTCGACCGGCTCATCGAGCTCGGCGGCAACACGTAATGACAGCCCCCGCTCCCGCCAGCGGCGGAAACGGGGGCCAGCGCAGCGCGGGCGATCAGTGCACTGCGCCGCGCATCAGCTCGGTCACGGCCACGCCGCGCGACGTGCGCATGCACTCCTCGACGTAGTCGATGAACGGCAACGGCTCGAAATCGATTTCGTCGCGCACGCGGCGGTTGTCGAACACGCGATCGACCGTCGCGAATTCCCCGCAACGCTGCAGCGCCCGGCCGATCACGCGCTCGAGGGCCGGATCGGTCCGCCCGAGCACATCGCGCACCACCAGCGGCAATTCGGCCGGCGCGCACGCCGCGTAGCGCGGCGCACCGGTCATCCCCGCCGCCTCGTCCATCGCACGCACGATCTGCGCGACCTGCGGCGCCTCGTCGCCGGCCGACACGTGATACAGGTCGTGCGCGAGCGTCGGCTTGACGGCCAGCAGCATCGTCGCGCGCGCCACGTCGTCCACCGACACGATGTCGATACGCGTCATCGGCCGCGCGGTGAAGCGGCGCGCGGCATGCGCCAGGCGGAACATCCAGAACGAATTCGGCGCGGGCCGCGTACCGAGCACCGTGTGGCCGACCACATGCGACGGCCGCACCACGACGAGCGGCAGCCCGAGCGCGCGCAGGCGCTGCTCGGTCTGCGCCTTCGCGTGCAGGTAGTCCGCCGCGAGCACCGCGCCCGGCAGGCCTTCCTCGTCACGCGCGACGTCGTTCGCCGCATCGCCCGCCGTCTCTTCCTGCACGATCCCGCCACGGCCCGCATGCGCGTAGGCGGTGCCGACATACACGAAGCGCTGCAGGCGCGGCGCCCGTGCGAAGCGTTCGGCGAAGCGCACCGCATCGGCGATGTCGGCCCGCAGGTGCGCGCCGTCGGCCGGCGACGCATGGCCCGCGCAATGAATCACGTGCGTCGCGGCGGCGAGGCGCGACGCGTCGGCGCCCTGCCATACGTCGCCGAGCGCACCGACGATCACGTTCGCATCGGTCAGGCGCGACGCCCAGTACGGCGCCAGCCCCGCTCGCAGCGCCGCCTCGCGCAGCCGCGCGACGGCGTGGCCGCGATCCTGCGCACGCACGACGCAGACGATGCGGTCGAGCAGCCCCGCATTGACGAGCGCCGTCAGCACGGTACTGCCGATGAAGCCGGTTGCGCCGGTCAGCACCAGCCGCCCGACGTTCGCCGCCGCGACCGGTGCGCTGGCCGGCGACACGAGGCTCGTCCGCCAGTTGAGCGACAACGCGGTTTTCCAGATCAGCACGATAGTCTCCTTCGAAGAGTCGGCCGGGCGGCGCGACGCCCGCGGTTGCGGGCTGCGCACGGCTCACCGGCCGGGCCGGGGCCTGACGCGCGCCCCGGCAGTCCCGATCGGGCGTGCGGCCCGCGATCGCGTCGATCGCGTCTCTGGCACGAGGCGGCGGCAGCCGCCGAGGACGGGCGTCCGCGGCACTGGATCGGGAAGATCCCAGTGTGGGGCCCGACCGCAGGCAAGTCTGTCCCGAAAGTTTCGTGAAAGTGTGCCGATTTGTACGCGATTGTCGGAGTCTGTCGTCCCGGCCGCGCCGTCAAAACGCCGCAACATCCGATCGGGCCGCCTTCCGACGGTACGGTGCCGCCTCGGTCGGCCCGGTTTACGCGGCCGGCCGCGCGCGACAGATCGACGCGCCTCGCGGCCATGTCATCCCATGTCTCGATGATCGCCCCGGCCCCCTTCGGTGCCGCGATCGCCGGTGCGCGCGTGTTTGCGCGCGCCACCGGAATAACCGTGAATCGTCAGACGTCGTTCCATCTGAAACCGCAATGAACTCAATACGGATTTATTGCGGTTTATCACTTGCGTTTCACACCAGTCTATCTAGACTGTTCAAGTCAAAACGGTCGAATGTGTCAATTTTTTTAGGAGACGATCACAATGCGCCTCACCATTCGGATTAATGGCAGCGAATCGGCAACCCGGCATTCCTTCGCGGTACTGTGGGTCGATACCGACGAGGGGCTGTGGTCGCGCGAGGCACATCAGGGCATGGATCTTCCGACCTGGGGCAAGGTTCGCGATGTCGAGGGCGCGATGGCGCTCTGCGCGGCCGACGGCGGGAATGCCGTGTGCCAGCTGAAGGGACTGTCGTTCGATGCAACGCAGCGCGAACAGGGCCCCGCCGTACTCGCCGGCGATCACCCCGGCGCGTGGCGGCTGCAGGCCGTCGATCGTTGCACCAGCGAGCCGGAATACCAGGAATTCATTTCCGTCGCCCGATAGAAATTATCGATGTAATTCGTCTGCAGTTTTCGGGTTTATTCCGGTTTCAACGATATTCATTTCGATATTCAGCATTAACGGCGCCCCATATCGGGGCGTTTTCATTTTCCGGTTCAAATAAATAACCGCGATCCGGGCAATTGATCGCATACCGGGGACGGCCGGCATCGGCTATCCCCGAAATCGCACGCCCGGATCAACACGCCCGGATCAACACGCCCGGATCGACACGCAGCGAATCGCCCGCCTTGCATCGCCGGCTGCGTCGTGTCGGTGCAGTGCCGTAACCCCCGCCTTTCCTCCCCGATTCCGCCCCTTGCCGGCGCACCGACACGCGCTTTTTCTCGGGGCCGGAACACACTTTCCCCACACGGGGTTTACTCATTTATTACAATCCCATTATTCAGACTGACTAGCCGCCCTTCGGCGGCCCGACCCGGCCATTGCATGAGCGTGAAAAAGAAGACCCACCCCGCCGATCCGTACGCGGCCGCGACCAAGAACCCCATGCTCGCGTCGCGCCTGCCGATGTGGCGCTCGAAGCTGATCGTGATCATCGTGTTCCTCGCGTTCGCCGCGCTGATCGGCCGCGCCTTCTGGGTGCAAGTCGCGAACAAGGAGTTCTACGTCGGTCAGGGACAGAAGCGCTACCAGCGCACGATCGAACTCGACGCGACGCGCGGCAGCATCGTCGACCGCAATGGCGCGATGCTCGCCGTCAGCCTGTCGACCTATGAAATCTGGGCGAACCCGAAGCAGGTTGCCGACACCGACTACCCGCAGATCTCGAAGCTGCTCGACATGCCGCTCGTCGAGGTCAAGCGGCGCCTCGGCAACGACAAGACGTTCGTGCTGCTCAAGCGGCAGGTCGACGCGGACACCGCGGGCAAGCTCGACAAGCTCGCGATCGACGGCATCACGCAGATCGCCGATTCGAAGCGCTTCTACCCGGAAGGCGAATCGGCCGCGCACGTGGTCGGCTTCACGAACATCGAGGACAAGGGCCAGGAAGGCGTCGAGCTCGCGGCGAATGCGCGCCTGGTGGGCACGTCCGGGCAACGCGAGGTGATTCGCGACCGGCTCGGCCGCATCGTGTCGGACACGCGCCCGCTCGTCCCGGCGCAGCACGGCGCGACGATCGAACTGACGATCGACCGCCGCATCCAGCAGCTCGCGTTCAGCCAGCTCAAGGCGGCCGTGGTCGAGAACAACGCGATGGCCGGCAGCGTCGTGGTGCTCGACGCGCAGAACGGCGAGATCCTCGCGCTCGCGAACTACCCGACCTTCGACCCGAACGACCGCGCGCGCCTCACCGGCCAGCAGTTGCGCAACCGCGCGGTGATCGACACGTTCGAACCGGGCTCGACGATCAAGCCGCTCGTCGTCGCGCTGTCGATCGACGAGCGCAAGGTCACCCCGAACACGATCATCAATACGTCGCCGGGCACCTACAAGATCGGCCCGGCCGTGATCCACGACACGTCGAACCACGGCTCGCTGACGGTCTCGCAGGCCCTGCAGAAGTCGAGTAACGTCGCGCTCGCGAAGCTCGCGCTGAACCTGCCCGCCGAAACGATCTGGAACAAATACCAGGAATACGGGATCGGCCGCGCGCCGGAACTGACGTTCCCGGGCGTCGCGTCGGGCCGGCTGCGCGGCTACAAGCGCTGGCGGCCGATCGAACAGGCGACGATGGCGTACGGCTACGGCCTGTCGATGTCGCTGCTGCAGATCGCGCAAACCTACACGGCCTATGCGGGCGACGGCACGCTGCATCCGGTGTCGCTGCTGAAGAACGGCACCGACCAGCAGACGATCGACGCACATCGCGGCCACCGCGTGACGTCCGCGCAAACGGCCGCGTCGATCCGCTCGATGCTCGAGATGGCGGTCGGCGAAGGCGGCACGGGGCGCCGCGCGCGCGTCGATGGCTACCGGATCGGCGGCAAGACCGGTACCGCGCGCAAGCAGGTCGGCGCGACCTATGCGAAGGGCAAGTACCGCGCGCTGTTCGCGGGGATGGCGCCGATGAGCAACCCGCGCCTGATCGTCGCGGTGATGATCGACGAGCCGCGTGGCAAGGGCTACTACGGCGGCACTGTGGCCGGCCCGGTGTTCGCGTCGGTCACGAGCGGCTCGCTGCAGTTGCTCGGCGTGCCGCCCGACGCGCCGGTCGAGCCCGAAAAGACGCCGCCGGCGAGGGCCGTTGCACCGCAGAAGACGGTGGCGGTGCCGAAAGCGGCTGTACAAACCAGGACGGCTGCTGCGCCGAAAACCGCCGCGCCGCTGAAGACTGCCGCGCCGTCGAGAGCGCCGGCGCAGGCAAACACGGCGGCGGGATGATCCGCACAGCCCACATGCCGCGCCCGCAACCGGCGCGCGTGGCTCACCGGCTACCACTCGCCTCCACACTCCCCCCCGCCATCGGGCACCGTCCCACTTTCTAGGAACGCCGCGCATCATTTGAGCGTTCCCGCTCCCTCCTCCTACAATTTTTCCGCGCGTCGGGCAGCCCTGCCCGCGTGCGCGACTACAACAAAGGAGAGAGACGCATGCGATTCCACTGGAAGACGCTCGCACTGGCCATTGCGAGCGCGGCACTGGTCGGCGGGGTACCCGCCCATGCCGCCGACCCCGCCGACGTCAAAATCGGCTTCCTCGTCAAACAGCCGGACGATCCGTGGTTCCAGGACGAATGGCGCTTCGCCGACCAGGCGGCGAAGGAAAAGCACTTCACGCTGATCAAGATCGCGACGCCGAGCGGCGAAAAAGTATCGACCGCGCTCGACAGCCTCGCCGCGCAAAAGGCGCAAGGCGTGATCATCTGCGCACCCGACGTGAAGCTCGGCCCCGGCATCGCGGCGAAGGCCAGGCGCGCGGGGATCAAGCTGATGTCGGTCGACGATCAACTCGTCGACGGCCACGGCGCGCCGCTCCCGGGCGTGCCGCACATGGGCATCTCCGCGTACAAGATCGGCCAGCAGGTCGGCCAGGCGATCGCGGACGAGACGAAGCGGCGCGGCTGGAACCCGGCCGAGGTCGGCATCATCCGGATCGCGTACGACCAGTTGCCGACCGCGAAAGAGCGCACGACCGGCGCGGTCGACGCGCTCAAGGCCGCCGGCTTTCCGGCCGCGAACGTGATCGACGCGCCCGAAATGACGGCCGACACCGAAGGCGCATTCAACGCGGCGAACATCGCGCTCACCAAGCATGCGAATTTCAAGCGCTGGGTCGCGTTCGGCTCGAACGACGACACGACGGTCGGCGCGGTGCGCGCCGCCGAGGGGCGCGGCATCGGCGCCGACGCGATGGTCGCGGTCGGCATCAACGGCAGCCAGGTCGCGCTCAACGAATTCGCGAAGCCGAAGCCGACGGGCTTCTACGGCTCGATCCTGCTGAATCCGCGCCAGCACGGCTACCAGACGAGCGTCAACATGTACGACTGGATCACGAAGAACCAGGCGCCGCCGCCGCTCGTGCTGACGTCCGGCACGCTGATCACGCGCGACAACGAAAAACAGGCGCGCGCCGCGCTCGGTCTGTGAGCCACCTCAAGGAGCCGACATGACACGCACCACCCTCGTGACGGGCGCCGCCGGCGGCATCGGCCAGGCGCTGTGCCGCACCTTCCTCGCGGCCGGCGACCGCGTGCTCGCGCTCGATCGCGACCGCGCGGCGCTCAGCCGCTTCCTCGATACGCTCGGCGACGCGCGCGCGACGCCGGTCGTCGACGACCTGACCGACGCCGAGCGGCTGCGTTCGATGCTCGAATCGCATCCGCAAGTCGACGTGCTCGTCGCGAACGCGGGCACGGCCGCATCGACCACGCTGCGCGACACGACGCCGGCCACCTGGCGCACGGATCTCGACGCGAACCTGACGGCCACCTACGTGAGCGTCGAAGCCGTGCTGCCCGGCATGCGCGCACGCGGGCGCGGCGCGATCGCGATCATCGGTTCGGTCAACGGCGTGCATGCGCTCGGGCATCCGGCGTACAGCGCGGCGAAGGCCGGGCTGATCAGCTACACGAAATCGCTGGCGATCGAATACGGCCGCGACGGCGTGCGCGCGAACATCGTCTTGCCGGGCACCGTGAAGACGCCCGCATGGGAAGCGCGCGTGCAGCGCAACCCGCAGGTGTTCGAGCAATTGAGGAAGTGGTATCCGCTCGACGATTTCGCGACGCCGGACGACGTCGCACAGGCCGCGCTGTTCCTGTGCTCGCCGGCCGCACGGATCATCACGGGCGTCGCGCTGCCCGTCGACGGCGGCCTGCTGGCCGGCAATCGCGTGATGGCGCAGGAACTGACGCTGGAGACGTTCTACTGATCGTGAAGCGGTACGCGGGGCCGGCGGCCGCCTGGGCCGCCGCGCCCTGCCGGTGCGCGGCGCGATGCCGCGTGCGGTCAATGCGCGGCCGCAGCCGGCTTCACCATCCGGCCGAGCACGTGCTCGGTCATCCCGCGCGCGAGCTCGGTCTCGCCCATGAACACGGTGCCGATGCCCTCGTTCGACAGCAGCGCGGCCTCGTCGCCGCTGTTGGTGCACAGCACGACTTCGAGCGTCGGGTTGAGCGTGCGCGAGATCTCGACGATCTGCCGCACGTCGAACACGTCGGGCAGCGTGACGACCAGCATCCCGGCGCGCGCGATATGTGCCTGCACGAGCACGATCGGCTCGATCGCATCGCCCGACACGGCCGCGACGCCTTCCTCGCGCAGCTTCTCGACGAGCTCGCGATTCTGCTCGACGACGACATACGCGATGCCGCGCTCGTCCAGCGCGTGCGCGATCCGCGTGCCGACCTTGCCGTAGCCGACGATCACGACCTGCCCGGTCAGGTGCGTCTGCGGCGTCGACATCGGCAGCGCGGCGAGCGGATCGTCACGGGCCTCGAGCTTGCGCGCGAACGCCGAATGCTTGCGGATCCACGCGAGCGCCGGATCGATCATCGCGAACAGCAGCGTATTCATCGCGATCGAGATCAGCGCGACCGCCAGAATCAGGCTCTGCCCCTCGGCCGACAACAGCCCGAGCGCGCGGCCGAGCCCCGCGAGGATGAACGAGAACTCGCCGATCTGCGCGAGACCCGCGCCGACCGTCAGCGCGGTATTCAGCGGATAGCGGAACGCGATCACGAGCGCGACCGCCGCGAGCGTCTTGCCGACCAGCACGATCGCCGCGACCTCGATCACGTGCAGCGGCTCCGCGAGCAGGATCTTCGGGTCGAACAGCATCCCGACCGAAATGAAGAACAGCACCGAGAACGCATCGCGCAGCGGCAGCGTCTCGTCGGCCGCGCGCCGGCTGAATTCCGACTCGCGCATCATCATCCCGGCGAAAAACGCGCCAAGTGCAAACGACACGTCGAACAGCTTCGCCGCACCGAACGCGATGCCGACCGCGGCCGCGATCATGCACAGCGTGAACAGCTCGCGCGAGCCCGTGCGCGCGACGAGCCACAGAATGCGCGGAAACACGCGCTTGCCGACCACCAGCATCAATGCGATGAACGCCGCGACTTTCAGCATCGTGACGCCGAGCGTGCTCCACACGCTGCCGCCGGCCGCATGCGCGTCGCCGGGCGGCGTGCCGCCGAGCAGCCCGGCGACGGGCGGCAGCAGCACCAGCACGAGCACCATCACGAGATCCTCGACGACGAGCCAGCCGACTGCGATGCGCCCGTTGACCGTCTCGACCAGCCCGCGCCCTTCGAGGGCGCGCAGCAGCACGACGGTACTCGCCACCGACAGCGCCAGCCCGAACACGAGCGCCGCACCGACGCTCCAGCCCCAGGTGAGCGCGAGCCCGCCGCCGAGCAGCGTGGCCACCGTAATCTGGACGATCGCGCCCGGCAGCGCGATCTTGCGCACGGCGAGGAGATCGCCGAGCGAGAAATGCAGGCCGACGCCGAACATCAGCAGCATCACGCCGACTTCGGCGAGCTGCTGCGCGAGCGACAGATCGCCGACGAAACCGGGTGTACCGGGACCGATGACGATCCCGGCGAGCAGATAGCCGACGAGCGGCGGCATTTTCAGCAGTGACGCGAAATAACCGAAGACCATCGCGAGACCGAAACCGGCCGCGAGCAACGCAATCAGGCTGACGTCATGAGGCATCCCCCCTCCCGAGTTCTTGTAACTATTTAGTAAGGTTCAAGAACGAAGGATAAGGGATGAGGCGGAAAAATGGCGCGCCACCGCGAAAATTTCACGCGGTGGCGCGCCTTTGCGGGGTGCAACCCCGGCGCAATGAAAGGCGCCGCGCGGGTGCGCGGCGCCTTGAAGCACATCGGACAGGCGGGGCTGGCGCCCCGCCGCCCCGTCAGCGCGACGCTTGCGGGAAGCGCGCGCCCGGCGGCGGTTCGGGCCGGGTCGACGGCACGCTCTTGCGCACCTTCGCGACCTGCGCGGCCGTCACTGCCGCCCCCGTGTTGCCCCAGCTCGTGCGCACGAAATTCGACACGTCCGCGACTTCCTGGTCCGACAGGCGCCAGCCGAACGGCGGCATCGTGAAGGTCGACGGCGCGGTGCGCGTGCCCTCCAGCGCACTGCCTTCCAGCACGACGTGGATCAGCGAAGTCGGATCGTCGCCCTGCACGACCGGGTTGCCGGCGAGCGCCGGGAACACGCGCGTGTAGCCGTGGCCGTCGCTGCGGTGGCAGGCCATGCAGTTGTCGCGATAGACGGCCGCGCCCGGCTTGCTTGCGTCGCCGGTCTGCAGCGCCTTCGCGGCAGCCGCGTCGTACACGTGCGGCTGTTCGCCCTGCACGCGCGGCGGCAGCGTCTTCAGGTAGCGTGCGATCGCGTTCAGGTCGTCGTCGGTCATGTGCTGCATGCTGTGACCGACCACGTCCGTCATCCCGCCGAACGCGGCCGTGCGCAGCGTGCGGCCCGTCTTCAGGAACTGCACGATCTCGGTTTCCGTCCACGTGCCGAGGCCCGTGCGCGGCTCGCCGCGCAGGCTCGTCGGCACCCAGCCGTCGATCGCCGCGCCGCCGGCCAGGAAGTCGAGGCCGCCGGCATCCGTCAGCGCACGCTCCTGCATCGTCACCGCGCGCGGCGTATGGCACGCGCCGCAGTGGCCGAGACCCTGCACGAGATACGCGCCGCGCGCGACCACCGGATCGGTGTACGGCGCCGCGTCGAACGGCTTCGGCGTCGGCGCGAACATCTTGCGCCAGATCCCGAGCGGCCAGCGCATCGACAGCGGCCACACGATGTCGACCGCGCGGTTCTCGTGCTCGACGGGCGCGACGCCGTGCATGAAGTACGCGTACAGCGCCTTCATGTCGTCGTCGGTCAGGCGTGCATAGGACGGGAACGGCATGGCCGGATACATCGTGTCGCCGTTCTTGCGCACGCCCTCGCGCACCGCGCGCGTGAAGTCCTCGACCGTCCAGCCGCCCAAGCCCGTTTTCGGATCCGGCGTGATGTTCGTCGAATAGATCCCGCCGATCGGCGTATCGAATTTCAGCCCGCCCGCGAACGGCTTGCCGCCGCTCGCGGTGTGGCACGCGATACAGTCGCCCGCTCGCGCGAGGTATTCGCCGCGCTTGATCAGGGCCGCGTCGGCGGATTGGGCCGCGGGTGCGGCCGCCGGGCCGGAAGCCGCCGCGGGCGCTGCCGGCTGCGCGAAGGCCGTCGAGCCCGCGAAGCCGAACGCGGCCCAGGCCGCACCGGCCGCCAGCGCGCGCGACATCCGGCGCGCGACGTTGTGGTTCATCGTCGTCTTCATACGGTCACCAGTGGCGCGGGATTTTTCAGGTATTGCTCGCGGATCGCACGCGCCGACCAGTAGGCCAGCGCCGCGATGATCCCGGTCGGGTTGTAGCCGATGCCCTGCGGCAGCGCCGATGCGCCCATCACGAACACGTTGTGCACGTCCCAGCATTGCAGGTAGCGGTTCAGCACGCTCGTCTTCGGGTCGGTGCCCATGATCGCGCCGCCGACGAGGTGGGTCGTCTGGTATGCGCGCGAATCGAAGTGCTTGCCGAACTCGCGCGTCGACACGCCGATCGCCTTCGGGCCCATCGCCTCCGCGATCTTCTTCATCTGCCCGGTCACGTACTGCGCCATCTTGATGTCGTTGTCCTTCCAGTCGAACGTCATCCGCAGCAGCGGCTGGCCGTACGAATCGCGATAGGTTGGATCGAGGTCGAGATACACGTCGCGGTACGACATGTTGGTGCCGTGCGCGTCCATCGAGATCGTGTGCGCGTAGTTGTCCTTGACGGCCTTCTTCCACGCCGAGCCCCACTGCGGCGTGCCAGGCGGCGTCGCAATGCCGCTGATCGGCTTCACGCCGGCCTGGTTCACCCACAGCGGCGAGCCGCCGACGAAGCCGAGCGGGCCGTGGTCGAAGTTGTCCGCGTTGAAGTCATCGACCGCGACGCCGTTGCCGCCCGCGCCGACGAACGGGTTCGTGTAGGTGTCCTTGTCGAAGAACGCCTTGATCGTCGACAGGTTCTGGTACGCGAAATTGCGGCCCACGACGCCTTCGCCCGAGATCGGATCGTACGGCTTGCCGATGCCCGACAGCAGCAGCAGGTGCACGTTGTGATACTGGAACGCGGCCACGATCACGAGATCGGCCGGCTGGTGCACTTCACGCCCGGCCGGGTCGACGTAGGTCACGCCCGTCGCGCGCTTCTTAGTGTCGTCGAGGTCGACGCGCAGCACGTGGCACTTCGAGCGCAGCTCGAAGTTCGGCGCCTGCTTCAGCGCGGGCAGGATGTTCAGGTTAGGCGACGCCTTCGAGTACATGTAGCACGCGTAGCCGCTGCAGTAGCCGCAGAAGTTGCACGGGCCCATCTGCACGCCGTACGGGTTCGTGTACGGGCCCGACGTGTTCGCCGACGGCAGCCGGTACGGATGCAGGCCGAGCGATTTGGCCGCATCGGAGAAACGCTGCGCCGAATAGGTATTGAGCTGCGCGGGCAGCGGGAAGTTGTCGCTGCGATTCGCTTCGAACACGTTGCCGTCGCCGACCACCTTGCCGCCGACCTTGTACGCCTGCCCCGACGTGCCGAACACCTTCTCGGCGAAGTCGAAATACGGCTCGAGCTCGTCGTAGGTCACGCCCGTGTCCTGGATCGTCATCCCTTCCGGGATGAACTTCTTGCCGTAGCGCTCTTCATAGTGGCTGCGCAGGCGCAGCTCTTCCGGCGTGATCCGGAAATGCACGCCCGACCAGTGCAGCCCCGCGCCGCCCACGCCTTCGCCCGGCAGGAACGCGGCGAGCTGCCGGTACGGCAGCGCGGTGTCCTGCAGGCCGTGACGGATCGACACGGTCGTCTTCGACAGGTCGAGGAACAGCTTCTTGCGGATGTTGTAGGTCAGCTCGTCGATCGTGTTCGGATACGCGCCGTCCGGATAGGTGTCGCGATACTCGCCGCGCTCGAGCGCGACGACATTCAGGCCCGCTTCGGTCAGTTCCTTCGCGAGAATCGCGCCGGTCCAGCCGAAGCCGACGATCACCGCATCGACATGCGGCTTTTTCTCTGCGGCCATCAGCTGCGCTCCCCGTTGATCGAGACGGGGCCGTACGGATAGGGCTTGCCGCTCTGGTTGACGAAATCCATGAAGTCCGCGCGCGCACCCGGAAAGCCGATCATCTTCCACGCGGCCATGTCGTGATTGCCGCCATGCACCGGATCGCAGAAGTAGCCTTCGCGCGTGTTCTGCAGCAGCTGGCCGAAGAACACGCCGGGCGGCACGTCGTCGATCTGCGCGCCACCCTTCTCCAGCGCGCCGAGCACGGTGTCGCGCGTCGGCGCGTCGAGATCCGCGAACGCCTTGCCGTGGGTCTTCTCGCAATAGCGGTTGACCGCCGCGATGCCGAGCCGGTAGATGTCGCGCGGCACCAGCTTCAACTGGTAGCCGAGCTCGGGCACGCCCTGCTGGAACGGCCCCTGCATGTACCAGGTCGCGCCGTGCGCATACGGCGTCTCCATCTGGCGGTCGATGAAATCGGGCACGCCCGATTCGAGCGCGCCGGGGCCTTCGGCGTCGGCCGGAATCAGCCGGTCGACGGCGGCCTGGACGAACGCCCATTCCTTCGCATCGAAGAAGGTCGGCTTGTACGGAGCGCGTTCGGCATTGGCCGCTGCGCCGGGCGCGTTGCCGGTCGTCGCGGACTGCGACGACGAGCGCAGGTCGCAGCCGGCGACCGACGCGATCGGCACGAGCGCGACCGACGTGCGCAGGAAACGGCGGCGCGAGTTGGGTTTGTCAGGTGGCGTGGACATGGTCGGATGTTGATCGTTGGGGATCGGGGCCCGGACGCGCGCACTCCGCATGCGGCACATCCGGCATGGCAGCCATGCCGCACGCGGCTGGCCGTCCTGTTCTTTCGTCTGTTGCGAACAACCTCGATGCAGGCACCGCTCGTGCAACGCGCGGCAGCGCCTTCATGCAGCCGCGCAGCGCGCCCGTTCAGGCTGCACCGCACGGGTCGACCTCTCGCGGGCCTTATCGTCTGACAAATACCGGCATCTGCCCGCATTTGCCCCTCATCGCTCATGACCCTCATTCAACTTAGACGCCACGTTTGCCGACAGCAAGCGCGACGTGCACGACCCTCTTTCGGATCCGGCAACAAGAGCCGCGGATTATATATGGAACCGGTTCCAATAAAAGAGGCGTCAATGCAATTCAATGCATTGAAAATCGCAACAATTGAAAAATCCGGAAGCCGGAACGTGCAAGGATCGCGCGATTAGCGGGCGATGTCGGTATCAGGCAGAGGATTGTTGTGTGCCGAGCGTGGCCGAAGGCTGTCTCTTTCCAGCCACATGGGGCATCCGAGGGAGCCGGTTCGCATGGCGGCCTGATGGCCTCCGCGCGTCATGCGTACCTGGAAGAAAGAACGACCGGCGCCCGTCATCACGTGCAGTTGTCGCCGGAATCCGGACAGCACTGGCCATCGGCACGCGCGACGGCGTGCCCGTGATGCTCGACTTGGACGTGAAGCGCATGCATCGGCAACGCCATCATGCTCTTCGTCGCCGAAAACGGCGCAGGGCCGACCGACGTCATACCGGTGGAATGCCTTATGGCGAGGGCTGCGCCTGCGCGCTGAGACGCGCGCTCACCACGGCCAGAACATCGATGCGATGGACAGCGCCAGCGCCGCGCAAAGCGGCGAGTAATACAGCGAGTCCATCCGCGCGAAACGCGACCCGCGAATCCGCTTGAAGAAGCCGACGTAACGGAAATCGCCGACGGCCCGCACCGCGAAGATCAATGCGAGCGCAACGACCGCGAACGTGATCGCGCCGTGATACGGATTCAGCCCCAGCCAGCCGGCACGCGCGGCGACCACGCACGCGCCGCCCAGCAACGCCGCCGCGACGGCAAGCGTGCCGATGGCGGTCGGCCGCAGCAGCGGCACGCCATCCTGCTCCGGAATGGCCGCTCCCTTGCCGCGCCGCCCGCCCAACGCCCAGTAGACGTGAATGAGTGCGATTGCGCTAAGCGTCGGCACGATGAAATACGCTCCGGTCATGGCGGTCAGTGTCCTCGTCTCGTTGTGTCGTTATTTCGATGTGTTGCCGGCAAGGTTCCGGCGCGCGGCCTCGGCCCGCGACACACGTGACGATACCGAAACCCGGCGACACATGCATTGCGACGTCCGGTCGCAACCCGCCACGACGCATGTTGCGATGCAGTGCGCGCGCAGGCACACGCGGGCCGGCCGCTTGACTTCCCTCCGCGCACTACTACCCTGTTATTCCAGTACTGCGATCGATACGCCCCCGCGCGATCGGCCGCACGTGCATCGTTCGCCGCATCGCGCACCTGCACGACAACGATAACGAAGGCCATGGAGGCGACTCATGCTGATCGGTGTGCCGAAAGAGATCAAGAACCACGAATACCGTGTCGGCCTCACGCCAGCCGGCGCGCACGAACTGACACGACACGGCCATCGCGTACTGGTGCAGCGCGGCGCGGGCACGGCGATCGGCCTGCTCGACCACGACTACACGGCCGCGGGCGCATCGCTCTGCGACGGCGCCGACGAAGTCTTCGCGCGCGCCGACATGATCATCAAGGTCAAGGAGCCGCAGCCGGCGGAATGCGCGATGTTGCGGCGCGGGCAGATCCTCTATACGTACCTGCATCTCGCACCCGATCCCGAACAGGCGGCCGCGCTCGTGAAGTCCGGCGCCGTCTGCATCGCCTACGAAACCGTGACGGGCCCGGGCGGCGGCCTGCCGCTGCTGGCGCCGATGAGCGAGGTGGCCGGGCGCATGTCGATCCAGGTCGCGGCGACCCACCTCGAAAGCCCGCGTGGCGGGCGCGGCCTGCTGATGGCCGGTGTGCCCGGCGTGCCGGCCGCGCACGTCGTCGTGCTCGGCGCGGGCGTGGTGGGCACCGGCGCGCTGCAGATGGCGGTCGGCCTCGGCGCACGCGTCACCGTGCTCGACACCAACGTGAACCGGCTGCGCCAGCTCGACCTCGTGTTCGCCAACCGGATCACGACCGTCTGCTCGAATGCGCACACGATCGACGAAGCCGTGCGCGATGCCGATGTCGTGATCGGCGCGGTGCTCGTGCCGGGCGCGTCGGCGCCGCGGCTCGTCACGCGCGACATGATTGCGACGATGCGTACCGGGGCGGTCGTCGTCGACGTCGCGATCGACCAGGGTGGATGCTTCGAGACCTCGCATGCGACGACGCATGCGGACCCGACCTTCGTCGTCGACGGCGTCGTGCACTACTGCGTCGCGAACATGCCCGGCGCAGTCGCGCGCACGTCGACCTTCGCGCTGAACAACGCGACACTTGGGGCTGCGCTCGCGCTCGCCGACAAGGGCTGGAAGCAGGCGATGACCGACGATCCGCATCTGCGCGCGGGGTTGAACGTGTGCGACGGACACATCACGTACGAAGCGGTCGCGCTGGCGCTCGGCCTGCCCTATGTGCCGGCGGCCGACGTGCTGGCATGACGTGACCGCGTTCACGCATGGCTGATGGCTGGCGGCACGCGCCGCCGGCCGCGTTCACGCGCCCTTCGCGCCGCTGCGCTTCGACGCGCCGTCCGCCCCCATCGTGCGTGCAAGCAGCGGCCTCAACTGCGCAAGCGTGCGCGTGTTCAGCACGTCGGGCCGCGTGAGCCAGCCGCGCCGCGCCTGATCGACGCCGTACGCGAGATTGTCGAGTTCGTCCGTGCTGCACGCATCCGAGCCGATCGCCACCGGCACGCCGGCCTTCGCGGCCTCACGGCACCAGATGTCCGGCAGGTCGAGCCGCCGCGGCTGTGCATCGAGTTCGACGAAGCAGCCGCGCGCCGCGGCGTGCGCGATCACGCGCGGCACGTCGAGTTCGCATGCATCTCGCTCGCCGAGCACGCGGCCGGTCGGGTGCGCGAGAATCGTGAAATGCGGATGGTCCATCGCGCGCAGCATGCGCGCGGTCTGCGCGTCGCGCGACAGCGCGAAGCCGTCGCGTACCGCACCGACCACGAGATCGAGCCGGCCGAGCAGCGCATCGGGCACATCGAGACTGCCGTCCTCGCGAATGCCGGCCTCCACGCCCTTGAGCAGCACGAAATCGTCGAACGACGCATTGACGCGATCGATCTCGTCGAGTTGCCGGGCCAGCCAGTCGAAGCTGTCGCGGCCGCCGCCGGCATGCGGCGCCCGGTCGGTGATGGCCAGGTACGCGAACCCGCGTGCGCGTGCTGCATCGGCCATCGCGCGCAGGCTGTTGCGGCCGGCCGATGCGTCGGTATGCGCATGCAGATCGCCGTGGACGTGCTTGCGCTCGACCAGCGCCGGCAGCGTGCCCGCGCGCGCCGCGTCAATCTCGCCGCGATCCTCGCGCAATTCGGGCGGCACGTCGTGCAGCCCGATCGCCGCATAGACCGACGCCTCGGTCGCGCCCGCGATCCGTTCGTCGCCGCGAAACACGCCGTATTCGTTGATCTTCAACCCGCCGGCCTGCGCGATCCTGCGCAACGCGATGTTGTGCGCCTTCGATCCGGTGAAGTAGACGAGCGCCGCGCCGAACGCATCGGCATCGACGACGCGCAGGTCGACCTGCAACCCGCTGGCGAGCACGACGCTCGACTTCGTCTTGCCGTGCGCCAGCACGCGCGCCACCTCGCCATAGCCGACGAATGCTTCGGCGACGGTGACCGGATCGCGTGCGGTGACCAGGATGTCGAGATCGCCGACCGTCTCGCGGCGGCGGCGGAAACTGCCGGCCGGCACGGCCTTGCCGACGCCCGCGATCGCGCGCAGGCGTTCGAGCAGCGGCAGCAGCGAATGCGCCGCATCCGGCAGCAGGAAGCGTTGGGGGTCGCGCTTCAGCCGGTCGTCGATCGCTTCGAGCAGATGTGCTTCGGTTTTCGCGCCGAAGCCCGGCAGCTCGCGCACGTGCCCGCTCTTCGCTTCCGCGCGAAGCTGCTCGAGCGAATCGACGTGCAGTGCGTCATGCAGCGCCTTCACGCGTTTCGCGCCGAGCCCCGGCACGTCGAGCAGTTCGACGATCGCGCCCGGCAACGCGTGGCGCAGCGTTTGCTGCAGCTCGCAGGTGCCGGTCGCGGCGATCTCGCGCAGCTTCGACGCGAGATCAGGCCCGATCGACGGAATCTTCCCGAGATCGTCGCCGTTCGCGATCATCGTCGAGATATCGCGCCCGTAGTCGGCAATCGTCCGTGCGGCGTTGCGATAGGCACGCACCCGGAACGGATTGGCGCCCTGGATCTCGAGCATGTCGGCGATCTCGGCGAACACGGCCGCACACCCGGCATTGTGGATCGGCATGATCGGCGTGGCTCCCTTCCACGTGGATGGCGCCGCGCGCGTGCGCGACGGCGTCTGCCCACCCGGCGCCGCATGCTGACGCCGCCGGGCGCCCGTTCATCATCGTACGCCGGCCGCGCATCGCGTGCAGCGCCGTTGCGGTCGCGTCGTCGGAATCAGAGGGAGGCGCGCGGCGTCGTGGCGTAGTGCCGCTCGTAGATCGACTGGCAATGCGTGCAGCGTTCGGCGGCCGGGCGCGCCAGCAGGCGCTCGTAGCCGACCGAGCCGTCGCAGTCGATGCATTCGCCGTAGCTGCCGTCGCGCATCCGCTGCTGGGCGCGACCGATCGCGCGCAGTTCGGTCAGCTTCATGCCGATCAACGCATGATCGACGTCGACGAACAGATCCGCATTCGCCTCGTCGCCCTCGTCCGGCGCCGCGCCGGCAAGGTCTGCGTAGGATTCCGACGCACGCTGGTCTTCGCTCGTGCGGATCTCCGCACGCAACGTCTGCTCGCTCTCGTTCAGCCGCTGTTTCAGCGTCTGCCGTTGTTGTTGGTCGAGCGCCATGGCCGTCTCTCCTGTTCCGGGTTCCGCGCGGGGCATTGCGGCGCGCGGTGTCGCGCCGGTGCGCGGCGGGCAGGCGTCACCGCCTGCCACCGTGTCCGGATCTGCGGCCGGAGACAACAAGTGCCGGACGCATTCGACGCAGGATAAACCCATTGAACACGCATGTGTTGACCGGAATCAGCGTGCACTGCAGCGTTCGGCATGCGTTTCGTGAAACTGGGGACGGACGCGAAATCACGACACGATCGCCAGGCGAAGCAACGCCGCCGATGGCGAGCGCAGGCGCGAACGCCGCGCCCGCCGCCGGCTTGCCACGACCCGGGTGGACTGCGGGCTCAGCGTACGTCCTCGCCGAGCCACTGCTTGCTGATCGCCCCGTACTCGCCGTCCTTGAGCATCGTATCGAGCGCGGCGTTGATCGCATCCAGCAGTTTCGGGCTGTCCTTGCGCACCGCGATCCCCATCTTCTCCGGATACAGCAGCGGCCCGGCCGGCTTCGCGTCGACATGCTTGTCGCGTATCGTCAGGATGCCCGCGATGCGGTCCGTCACGAATCCTTCGATACGGCGGTTCTGCAAGTCGATCAGGATGTCGGGCAGCCCCTTGTAGGTCTTCACCTGCACGTCGGGCCGATTCTTGCGCAGCCACGCCTCGTACGTCTCGCCGAGCGTGACACCGATCACCTTGCCCTTCAGCTGCCCGATGTCCTGCACCGTGCTGCCCTTCGGCACGAAGAGTTGCGCGCCCGAACGATAGTACGACCGCGTGAAATCCACGGCCTTCAACCGCTCGTCGGTGATGGCCAGGCTCCCGATCACGGCGTCGTACTTGCCGGCCAGCAACCCGCCGACGATGCCGTCCCACGCGGTCATGACCGGGACCGGCTTCGCGCCAAGCCGGTTCGCGACGCGGTTGCCGATATCGACGTCGAAGCCGGTCAGCTTGCCCGACTCGTCGATGAAGCTGAAGGGCGGATACTTGCCGGTCAGCGCGAACGTCAGGTTGCCGGTCTGCCGGACCCTGTCGAGATCGTCGGCGTGCGCCGCGATGCTCGCGGCACCGATGAGCGCCGCGCAGGCCACCCTCGTCAATCGTTGCATCAAAGTCATTTCCAGTCTCCAGAATGTCGATTTGATCGTGAATCGAACGCATCGAGGCGTTCGACGTGGCATCGCGCGGTCACTCGCGGTGCGCGACCTCGAACAACGCGGCGGCGCCCTGCCCGCCGCCGATGCACATCGTGACGACGACACGGCGTACGCCACGCCGCGCCCCTTCGAGCAACGCATGCCCGACCATCCGCACGCCGGTCATCCCATACGGATGACCGAGCGCTATGCTTCCGCCGTTGACATTGACGGTTTCATACGACAGTCCGAGCGCATCGACGCAATGCACGACCTGCGATGCGAACGCTTCGTTGAGTTCCCACAGGTCGATATCGGCAGCAGACAGCCCCGTGCGCGCGAGCAGCTTGTGGACGGCCGGCACGGGGCCCACGCCCATCTCGTCGGGCCGGCAGCCGGCGACCGCGCACGCGATCATGCGTCCGAGCGGCGGGGTGTCCAGCGTCCGCAGCATCGCACCGGATACGACCGCGCAGGCGGCCGAACCGTCCGCGAGCGCACAGGCATTGCCGGCCGTCACGGTGCCCCCGTCACGCACAGCATCGAGCGCGGCCAGCGCGTCGGCCGACGTACCGGGGCGCCTGCACTCGTCTTCGCTCACGCGCAGCGTGCGCGGCACGCTGTCGCCGCTCGCCTTGTCCCGCTCGAGCTTGCGCACATCGACCGCGACGATTTCGTCGCGCAGCCAGCCCGCTTGGGCCGCATGCGCCGCACGATGCTGGCTGAGCGCCGCGTAGTCGTCCTGTGCGCGACGTGACACGCGATATCGACTCGCGACCACATCCGCCGTCTCGACCATCGGCATATAGGCATCGGCGTGTCGGGCCAGCAACTGTTCGTCCTGCTGACGATAGCGATTCATGTTCGCGTTCTGGACGAGGCTGATCGATTCGACGCCACCCGCCAGAATCGCGTCGGCTTCGCCACCGGCGATTCGCGCCGACGCCATGGCCACCGCCATCAGTCCCGACGCGCATTGCCGGTCGACCGTCATGCCCGCTACGCTGACGGGCAGATCCGCCGCCAGCGCCGCCATCCGGCCGACGTTGTAATACTGCGTGCCTTCCGGCAATGCGCAGCCGAGCATCACGTCGTCGATCCGTTCCGGATCGAGACCGCTGCGCGCCACCGCGGCGCGTAACGACAGGGCCGCCAGGGTCGGCGACGTCGTGTCGTTGAACGCGCCGCGAAACGCACGCCCGATCGGCGTCCGTGCATATCCGACGATCCATGCGTCGCGATCGGTATACGTCATGCGGCCTCCCTGGCAACGGTGAAGTCGGCATCGGTCAGGTTCCGGATGTCCGCCACGCTCATCGACCCCAGTCGCTCGACCAGCGTCAGCCCGTCCGCGTCGCACCGGAATACCGCGTGTTCGGTGATCACCATCGCGACACGGCGCCGGGCCGTGAGCGGCAACGTACAGTGCTCGACGATCTTCGGCCGGCCATTCTTGTCGGTGTGCGGCATCGTCACGATCACGCGGCGCGCCTTCTGCGCGAGTTCCGCGCCGCCGCCGATACCGGCCACGAGGCCGCCCGGCACGAGCCAGTTCGCGAGGTCGCCGTAGGCCGACACCTGCAACGCGCCCAGGAACGTGATGTCGACCAGCCCGCGCCGGATCATGCCGAACGACTCGGCGCTGTCCACGATCGCGCCGCCCGGCACGACCGACACGTAGCCGCCGCCGGCATCGATCAACTCGCGGTCGAGATCGGCCGCGCGCGCCAGCGCACCGACGCCGACGATGCCGTTCTCCGAGTGGATCCAGGCGGCGGGCGGATCGCCGAGATACGACGGAATCAGGGTCGGCAGGCCGATGCCGAGGTTGATCAGTTGCCCACGCGCCACCTCGCGCGCGGCCCGGCGCGCGATCACGTGGCGCGGGTCAGCGCTGGATGGGCTGGTATTCATCGCTGTCTCCGTCGATCTGGATGAGGCCGTGCACGTGAATGCCCGGCGTATGGATGTCGTCGGGTGCCATGGGTGTCGCGTCGACGACGCGTGCCTCGACCAGCACCCGCTCCGCGGCCATCGCCATCAGCGGCGAAAAGTTGCGCGCCGCACCGCGATAGCGCAGATTGCCGCTGGGATCGGCCCGGTCGGCGCGAAGCAGAGCGAAATCCGCATGCAGCGCGGATTCGAAATACAGCGTCCGCCCGTCAACCGAAATCGTCTCGCGCGTCACGCCGAGTTCGGGCGGCAGTTCGATGTCGGTCACGACGCCAGGCAGGCCGACGCCCGCACAGCGAATGCGTTCGGCGAACAACCCTTGCGAAAAGAATTCGACCTGCAGCGCGCCGGACAGGTATGCGCGCCGCGCGGGGCCGCTCAAGCCGAGATGCGTCGTCAGCAGCCGCCGCACGACACCGGCCTCGATCAGTCGCGACACGCCGTAGTTGTCCTGGTTCGCGTCGTTCTTGATGATCGTCAGATCGCGCTTGCCTTGACGTTGCAACTCGGCGAGCAGCGAGAACGGCGTGCCCGGCGACCCGAAACCGCCGACCATGATCGACGCGCCGTCCGGGATCGGTGCGACCGCGTCGGCCAGTTGCATGCGCTTGTCCATGCGTGAATCCCTCATCGCCCGAGCGTCCGGAATGCCCGGTCGAGCCGCTCGACGATCTCGTCGCATTGCGCGCGCGTCGTGATCAGCGGCGGTGCGATCAGCGTATGGTCGCCGGTTTCGCCCATCAACGACTTGCGCGGGTAGACGATCACGCCCTGTTCACGCGCGGCGCGCGTCACCTGCTCGCCGAACCGGAGCGCCGGGTCGAACGGGGTTTTCGCGTCGCGATCCGAGACGTACTCGATCGCCTGCAGAAAGCCGCGTCCGCGCACGTCGCCGATGAAGTCGTGCCGCGTCGCGAGATCGTCGAGCAGGTCGCGCAGGTAGTCGCCGGTCACGGCCGCGTTCTCCACCAGCCCCTCGCGTTCGATCACGTCGATCACGGCCAGCGCCGTCGCGCTCGCGAGCGGATTGCCGGCATAGGTATAGCCGTGCTGGAATCCACCCGACGCCAGGATCGGGGCGGTCAGCTCGGCCCGGGTGACGATCGCCGACGTCGGGTAGTACCCGGCGCCGAGCCCCTTCGCAACACACAGGATGTCGGCGTCGACGTTCCAGTGCTGAAAGCCGAACCAGCGCCCCGTGCGGCCGATACCCGTCATCACTTCGTCAAGAATCAGCAGGATCCCGTGCCGCGAGCAAATTTCGCGGATACGCGTGAAATACGCATCGTGCGGCACTTCGGCGCCCGTGCTCGCGCCGCCGATCGGCTCCGCGACGAAGGCGGCCACCCGTTCGGCGCCGACTTCGCGAATCGCCGCGTCGAGTTCGTCCGCACAATCGAGCGCATGCTGTTCCGCAGTCTTCCCGGCAGGCACGCGATACTGCGTCGGCGAAGCCACCTTCGGATAAAGCTGGATCATCGGCTCGAACGGCCGGGTAAGCGGCGTGTAGCTCGTCATCGCGAGCGCGCCCATCGTCGAGCCGTGATAGGACGGCTGACGCGCGATGAACACGCTGCGCGCCGGCTCGCCGCGGCATACCCAGTACTGGCGTGCGAGCTTCAATGCCGATTCGACGGACTCCGAGCCGCCACTGGAGAAGAACACGCGATCGAAACGGCCGCCGGCGAGGCCGACGAGCTTCTCCGCGAGATCCACGGCGGGCTGGTTCTCGAACTGTGTGCGGTACGAGAACGCGACCTTGTCGAGCTGCGCGAGCATCGCGTCGCGGATGGCCGGATGGCCGTGTCCCAACTGGGCCACGATGGCGCCGGAACACGCGTCGATGTGACGATTGCCGTCCGTGTCCCATGCGTAGATGCCTTCGGCGCGCGCGATGGTCGGCAGCTGCACGGCAGACTGATAAAGGAGATGGTCGCTCATTGACGTCCTTTTCGGGTTGCGTAGGGTGATTCGATGTCGCGCGCACTCACCGGATGTCGGCGAGGAACGCCTGGGTCCGTTCGTGCGACGGCCGATGAAAGATCTCGGACGGGCAGCCGTCCTCGACGATCCGGCCGTCGGCCATGAAGACGACGCGATCCGCCACGCGCTCCGCGAACCGCATCTCGTGCGTGACGACCATCATCGTCATGCCGGCCTTTGCCAGCCGCTCCATGACCGCCAGCACGCCGCCGACCATCTCGGGGTCGAGTGCCGACGTCGGTTCGTCGAACAGCATGGCGTCGGGCTTGAGGACCAGCGCCCGTGCAATCGCGACGCGCTGCTTCTGGCCACCGGACAGATTGCCCGGATACACATCCTGCTTGTCGAGCACGCCGACCTTGTCGAGCAGTTCCCTCGCTTCGTCGCGTGCCTGCGCGGCCGCCATGCCGAGCAGCTGCATCGGCGCGAGCGTCAGGTTTTCGAGCACGGTCAGGTGCGGGAACAGGTTGAAATGCTGAAACACCATGCCGACCTTCATCCGCATCGTATTCAGGTAACGCTCCTGGGCACCGTGTCCGCGGGCAGGATCGTTGACGAGACTGCCGAGCACCCTCACCTCGCCCCGCGTCGGCGTCTCGAGATGATTCACGCAACGCAGCAGCGTGCTCTTTCCCGATCCGCTCGGGCCAATCAGCACGACCACCTCGCCCTTGCGGACCTCGAGTGATATGCCTTTCAACACCTCGAGTGCGCCATAGGTCTTGTGGATGTCGCGCAGGACGATCTGCGGCTGGGCCCCGTTCATGCGCGACCTCCCTTCAGGATCAGACGCTGTTCGAGCTGGCGCAGCGCCATGCTCGTACCGGTGGTCAGCAATGCATAGATCATGGCGCACGCGAAATAGAGTTCGAATGGCTTGAAGGTCGCGCCGACCAGTTGCTGCGTGCGCATGAACAGCTCCGCGAGCGTAATGGTCGACACGAGCGACGTGTCCTTGGTGAGAATGATCAGGTTGTTGCCGAGCGGCGGCACGATCAGCTTGAGCGCCTGGGGCAGCACGACGAGCCGCATCGTGCGCGCAGCGCCAAAGCCGAGCGACCGGGACGCCTCGATCTGCCCGTGCGGAATGGCGAGGATGCCCGCACGAATCGTCTCCGCGTTGTAGGCGCCGACGTTGAGCGCCAGACCGATCACGCCGGACGTGAACGGCGACAGCTCGATGCCGAACTGCGGCAGCCCGAAATAGATGATGAAGAGCTGCACGAGCAGCGGCGTCGAGCGGATCAGCCAGATGTAGGCGCTCGTGGCATCACGCAGCACACGATGGCGCGACAGTCGGCCGAGCGCGGCGCCAAGGCCGATGACCAGGCCGAATACGGTGGCGAGCAGTGTCAGCTCCACCGTCACGGCGGCCGCTTCGAACAGCATCGGCAGGTACTTGAACACGAGATGGAAATCGAACATGGCATGGCGGACAGCGCGCTGCGCGGCGGCGCAACGGCGCTGAAAGTGTCTCCGTAAGATGAGTGACCGATTTGATTCATCATCTGCCGACAGCTCGAAAGCCATTACAGCAAAAGGAACCGGCCTGTTGTTTGACTGGATCGCAGTCTCGCTTTGAATTATTTTTCGGTCAATATATGATCTTTTTTAATCAATTGATTGACCGGAGCGAACATGCGGAGCGACTTCAGCCTGCGCGACATCGAAATCTTCCATGCGATCGCCACGGCCGGCTCCACACGGCAAGCGGCCGTTCAACTGGGCATCACGCAGTCGGCAGTCAGTCATGCCCTCGCGAGGCTGGAGGACAGCCTGCGCATCCGGCTGTTCGCGCGCGAGAACCAGCGCCTGCAGATCTCGCCGGCCGGCCGCTACATGCTCGACGAGGCCGTGCAGTTGCTCGACCGGCTGAATCGCATCGAAGAGGAAATTTCGCTGTTGCAGGACAACGGCGTCGCGTCGCTGCGCATCGGTTGCGCGCCGGGGCTGTGCCACAGCTTCGGGCCCCGGCTCGCGCAGCAGTATGCGCAGGCGCATGACGGCACGGGTGTCGCGCTCGACGTCGCCGCGAGCGGACGGCTCATCTCGGATGTGGAAGGCGGTCGCCTCGACCTCGCGATCGTGTCCTACGAGATCCACGAACCCGGCCTGATCTTCGTGCCGGTGTTCGGCGCGAAGATGGTCGCGCTGCTGACACGCAAAAACCGGCTTGCCGCGCGCAAGCTGCTGACCTACGACGATCTTGCCGATCAGCAGTACATCAAGCCGATCCAGTCCGACCATCTGATCTACGACGACTCAAGCGATCGCCGGCGGCTCGGCTACGAATTGCGCGTCAGCATGAGTTCGCTCGGCGAAGTCATCCGGCTCACCGACGGCGTCAGTCTGCTCAATGCGCTGACCGCTGCCGACCTGTGCGCGAACCGCGAACTGGTTGCGCGTCCGTTCGATTCGAGCCAGTGGTTCAATTTCTACCTCGTTCACCAGCATGCGCTGAAGAACAATCCGGCCGTGCGCGACGTGCTCGACATCGCGCAAGCGTGCGTCAGGGATACCGCCGAGCGCTCGGCCTATCCCGACGCGTTCGTGATGCGCTGACGCGCGTTCCCGCCGCCGCGCGCCGCGATATGGAGCACGGCACGCGCGGCGGGCAAGCGCGATGGCACGCCGCACTCGAATTCGCCGTTGACGGAATGCCCGGCCGCCGGTCAGAACGCGTTGCGCCCGATGAAGCCGCGCACGACCGTCAACAGGATGATCTTGATGTCGAACCAGAAGCTCCAGTTCTGCATGTAGAACAGATCGAACTTCACGCGCGCTTCCATCGCCTCGACCTTGCGCGTCTCGCCACGATAGCCGTTCACCTGTGCCCATCCGGTGATGCCGGGCCGCACGCGATAGCGATACATGTAGCAGTCGATCAGTTGCCGGTAGAAATCGTCGTGTTCGATCGCATGCGGACGCGGGCCGACGACCGACATCTGCCCGAACAGCACGTTGAAGAACTGCGGCAGTTCGTCGAGCGACGTGCGCCGCAGGAACGCGCCGACGCGCGTGATGCGCGAATCGTTGCGCGACGCCTGCCGTACGACGCCAGGCTGGTCGCGATGCACGCGCATCGTCCGGAACTTCAGGATGTCGAACTCGCGGCCGTCGACGCCCTTGCGGCGCTGCCTGAACAGCACGGGCCCCGGCGACGACAGCTTGACCGCGATCGCCAGCAGCGACAGCAGCGGCAGCAACGGAATCAGCACGCCGAACGCGAACAGCCGGTCGAACGCGAACTTCGCCCACAGCTCCGGCGCCGAGCGCGGCGTGGTCGCGAGATTGATCGCCGGCATGCCGAGCACGTCGGTCGCCGAGCGATCGACCACGGCCATCTGGCGCACGTCGGGCAGCAGCCGCAGTTCCACGAACTCGTCGCGCAACTCGCGGACGATGCGCTGGATCCGCCACTCGTGCGACATCGGCAGCGTGAGCCAGACCTCGTCGATCTCGCCGCCGCGAATCAGGTCGCGCAACGCGTTCCAGTCGTCGATCACCGGCACGCCGCCGATACCGCCGGAGGCTGCCTGCGCATCGTCATCGAAGACGCACACCGCCACGAACGGACCCTGCGGCGCGAGTTGCATCCGCTCGACCGCGACACGCCCGTACGCGGTTGCACCGACCACCGCGACACGGCGCTGCCGCGCGCGCGGATCGTCGCGCGTCAGCGCGAGCGCCAGCAGCGCGGCGCGGCCGAGCAGCAGCGCGGCGTCGCCGGCCAGCACCGTACGCACGATCCAGCGTGTCGTGACCGTGCCGCCGCGGTTCATGATCCACGTCGCGGCGGCCACCGTCAGCACGCTGGCGCAGACGAGCGCCACCATCGTCTGCGTCAGCGCATGCGTGCCGCCTTGCGGCGCCACGCTGCCGCGCACGGTGCGCAGGTAGCGCGGCAGCAATGCCACGGTCAGCACGCACAGCAGCGCGATCGCGCCGCGCTGCGCGTCGGACAGCTCGCGCCACGCGAGGCCCGACGCCGCCTGCGCCGCGAGCGCGCCTGCCAGCACGAGCACGACGTCGGTCGCCGCGATCGCGGCACGCCGTATCGCATTCGTTCCACCGGACCTCGACTGCATCGTCACGCACCATGTGCCGGGAACCCGCAACGCCCCTCCGGCATGCGGGGGCGAACCGGCGTAGGCGTCGGCCGCGCCGCCCCGCGCGTGCCGAGCAACCTGCGATAGTCGGCGCGAATCAGGTCGTAGCATTCACACGCGTGATGTTCGAGGCCGTCGCGGTCGAGCACCGTGATGCGGCCGCGGCGCTGCCGGATCAATCCGGCTTCCTGCAGGTTGCCGGCCGCTTCCGTCACGCCTTCGCGCCGCACGCCGAGCATGTTCGCGATCGTCTGCTGCGTGACGGCCAGTTCGTCGCCGTCGATGCGATCGTGCGCAAGCAGCAGCCAGCGGCTGAGCTGCTCGCTGACCGAGTGATGCCGGTTGCACAGCGCGCTGCGCGAAATCTGCGCCATCGTCGCCTGGCAGTAGTTCAGCAGCAGACGGTAGGTCGCCGGCGAGCGCTCGAATTCGGCACGCATCACGCAGCTCGGCACGCGATAGGCCATTCCGCCGATGCGCACCTCGACCCGATGCGACACCGAGGCGCCGCCGGCCAGCGTGGCCAGCCCGACTACCCCCTCGCGGCCGATCTGCGCGACCTCGACCATCGCACCGTCCTCCATCAGGTGCTGCACCGACATCATTGCCGTCGTCGGGAAATGCACGTGGCGCATCGGCTCGCCGACCCGGTCGAGTGCCCCGGCCTTGACCCGGACCAGTTCCAGATGCGGCGCCATGGTGCGGATGCTGTCCTCCGGGAGGGCTGCGAGAATGGCATTCGCCGAGTAGCTCGAGTGAAGATGAAACATGTCTGTATCCCTTTTATTGTCCGCACCGCCTGCTGCCGCGTGCACGGAACTCGTTATCGCGATGCGCGCCCGGACGTTCCCAGCGGTTGCGGCCCACAACCCTGATTCCGACCGACCATCGGCTTGTCGCCGCCGGATCGAGTCGACCGTCCCGTTTCGACACGCCAGCCCGAATAAGCGATTTACGTGCCAATACATGCCCATCCTTAATATGTGAATCACGCCGGATTTAGATCGCCCGAATAATCGGCTAAAAAACAAAAAACCGTCTCATTTCCGGACACTCTTCCGGACCATGGACACTGCACGCCATTTGACTGATCATTTCTTTTGCATCGAGCCGAGGCAGCCGAACCGGTGCCACGAGGCTTGTCGCTCATATACTTACAGTCTATTTTCAATTGTTTACATGACGTCCCGGACTATGCTCCGCGGAGACACCCCACCTCACACGGTCGTTTGAAACTGTCTCAAATTTGAATCGACACACTAATTCAATACTCTGCGACCTATCGCACACTTCACACGCAACACATTGATTTTCAATCACATTCTTGCGAGCACCATTTATTTGTCAAATAATGTTCAATGCCCGTCACGCACTCTCCCCGCGCGATGCGCGCCGCCACTCGATTGATTCACGGCTGACACCGAATGAATCGCCGCCGTCGCATTCTGTTTTCGGATGATTAATTCCGGCGAAATGAATCATTAAATCCAGATAACGTTTGCTCTCACGCAAAAATCGTCAAACTTTGTGAAATGACGCAATGTGCAATTGATCCAATTCAATAGCGTGCTAGCCTTTTCGCCAGTACCGTCACTCCATTCATGACGAACACAAGTCCGCACGAGCGTGCGAATTCCCCTTTCCGGGGTATCGCCGCGACGACGCGCGACCGCCACCCTACGAGGATGCGCCGTGACTCACCAGGCCCCTGACGCCGTCGCGCACGCGAACGGCATGATCGAGCTTTCCCACAGCTTCGACGCGAACCGGTTTCTCGCGGCCATCGACCGCGACGAGCTCGCGACGCTGGCGCCCCACCTTCAACTCGTCCACCTGAAATCGGGGCAGGTCCTCTGCGAACCCGGCGAAATGCTCGCCGCGGTCTACCTGCCCGTCACGACCGCGATTTCGCTGCAGTACGTGTCGTCCGGCGGCATGACGCTGGAAGTCGCGGAGATCGGCAGCGAGAGCGTGGTATGCGACGACGTGATCGGCGGCAGCGGCCGGATGCCCTGCCGGGCCGTCGCCTGCCGCGACGGCTTCGTCTACCGGCTCGACCGGCGCATGTTCGCCGCCGCGTTCGATGCATCGCCGGTGATCCGCCATCTCGTGTTCGTCTGCGTGCGGCTGCTGATGGCACAGGTCTCGCAGATCACGTTCTGCAGCCGTCATCACGTGCTCAAACATCAGTTATGCAGATGGTTCCTGCTGGCATACGACCGCACGCGCAGCATCGAGATCCAGGTGACGCACAGCATGCTGGCGCAGATGCTCGGCGTGCGGCGCGAGACGGTGACCGATGCGGCCGGCGAAATCCAGAAGCTGGGCCTGATCCGGCAATACCGGAGCTCGATCGAGCTCGCCGACCTCGACGGCCTCGAAAAAATGTCGTGCGGCTGCCGGGCGATCGTGCGCGACGAGATGAAGCGCATCCTGTCGGCCGACTCGGGCGTGCCGGCCGCATCGCGCACCTGACCGGCCTGCCTGCGCGGCGCGGCGCTTCGTTGCGCGTGGTTAGCGCGGGGTTAGCTGTTTGTAGGGTGGCGAACAGAACGCAGTGTCTGCCAATGGTCTACTGATGCCGGACTGCCGGGGGGACGTCAGCGCGTATCGCGCGTCTGCCCGAGCGGACGACACCACGCACGCCGGAGCAGCACGTGAAAAACGAAATCAGAACCATCCTGAAGCACGTCGCCCACCTCGAAGCCGCGATCGATTCGATCGGCGACGGGGACGACCTCTACGAAGCGGGCCTCTCCTCGCTCGACACGATCCAGCTGATGCTTGCGGTCGAGAAGCAATTCAACGTCGAGATTCCCGACGAGATGCTGAACCGCAACCTGTTCCGCAGCATCGATGCGCTCGCGGACACGATCGCCACGCTGCAACGCACCGAGCATTCCGCATGAGCGCGCCGCTTCCCGAACTCGCAGCCGACAGCGATTCGCGTCGGCTCGACGAGGCCGCGCATGCCGTCGCGCAGATCGCCGCGCAGCACGCGGACGCGGTCGACCGCGACGCGCGCTGCCCCGTCGAGGCGATCGAGGCGATGCGCGCGCGCCGCCTGCTCGGCGCGATGGTGCCGACCCATCTGGGCGGCGCTGGCGCGTCGCTGGAAGACATCGTGTCGGCCTGCTCGATTCTCGGCCAGGCCTGCGCGTCGTCGGCGATGGTGTTCGCGATGCACCAGATCCAGGTCGCGTGCATCGTCGATCACGCAGCCGACCAGGGCTGGCACAAGCTGTTCCTGCAGCAGCTCGTGCGTCACCAGTGGCTGCTCGCATCGGCCACGTCGGAAGACGGCGTCGGCGGCAACCTGCGCGCGAGCCAGTGCGCGCTCGAAATCGACGGCGGCGAGTTCCGGCTGCGCAAATCCGCGCCGACGATCTCGTACGGCGACTATGCGGACGGCATCCTCGCGACCGCACGACGCGATGCGGACGCGCCGGCTTCCGAACAGGTGCTCGTCACGCTGCTGCGCGACGGCTACACGCTCACGCGCCGCGGCGAATGGGACACGCTCGGGATGCGGGGCACCTGCAGCAACGGTTTCGAGCTCGACGCGCAAGGCGCCACCGTCCAGTGCCTGCCGGTGCCGTTCGCGAAGATCGCCGAGGAAACGATGGTGCCGGTATCGCACATCCTGTGGGCCGCCGTATGGATCGGCGTGGCCGGCGACGCGTTCCATCGCGCACACCAGTTCTTCCGCGCGCAGGCACGCCAGACCGACGGCGCACCGTCGCCCGCGTCGCGGCGCATCGCCGAATCGCTCGCGCTGATGCAGGCGATGCAGGCCCGCGTCGACAACGTGCTGCGCCTCCATGCGAATGCGACGGCGCGCTCGTGGTCGGCCGGCATGGCCTGGGCCGCCGAAATCAACACGCTGAAGACCTACGTGTCGACGACCGCGCTGGAAGTCGCGCACCAGGCCATGATGATCTGCGGGATGGCCGGCTACAAGCAAGGCACGCCGTTCAGCATCGGTCGCCACATTCGCGACCTGCACGCGGCGCCGCTGATGATCAACAACGACCGCATTGCCGCCAATACCTCGAACCTGCTGCTCGCGCTGCGTCCTGCGACGCTGGAGAAACATTCGTGAACGATCGCCTTGCCGTGCCCTCCTCCGCCTCCGCTCCCGCCGACGCGCCGCTCGACCGCGCAGGCGTCAACCCGCTGCGCGACGAACTGATCGATGCGGGCCTGCTGGTCTCGACCGGCATCCAGGGCCTGTTCGGCCGCAGCGAACGGTTCGAGCGCGTCGTCGAAGCGCTCGATGCGTTCGTCACGCGCATCGGTGCCGACCAGCAGGCGGAAGTGCTGCGCTTCCCGCCGGCGATGAGCCGCACCGAGTTCGAGCGCAGCGAATACATGAAGAGCTTCCCGCAGCTCGCGGGCAGCGTGCATGCGTTCTGCGGCGACGAGCGCCAGCACCAGCGCGTACTGCAGTGCCTCGATCGCGGCGACGACTGGACGGAAAGCCAGAAGCCGACCTACGTCGTGATGACGCCGGCCGCGTGCTACCCCGTCTATCCGGTCGTCGCGCGCGCGGGCGCGCTGCCGGCGGACGGGCGGATCGTCGACGTCTTCTCGTACTGCTTCCGCCACGAGCCGTCGCTCGATCCGACCCGGATGCAGCTGTTCCGGATGCGCGAATACGTGCGGATCGGCACGCCCGAGCAGATCGTGTCGTTCCGCGAGACGTGGATCGAACGCGGCACGCGGATGATCGAGGCGCTGCGCCTGCCCAACGCGATCGATCTCGCGAACGACCCGTTCTTCGGGCGCGGCGGCAAGATCGTCGCGAACAGCCAGCGCGAACAGAACCTGAAGTTCGAGCTGCTGATCCCGATCGAGCACGACGGTCGCCAGACCGCCTGCCTGAGCTTCAACTACCACATGGATCATTTCGGGCTGCTGTGGAACATCCGCACCGCGACGGGCGACGTTGCGCACACGGGCTGCGTCGGCTTTGGCCTCGAACGGCTCACGCTCGCGCTGTTCCGCCATCACGGCTTCGACCTCGACGCATGGCCGCGCGAAGTCCGCGACGTGCTGTGGGGCACGCCATGAGATTCGTGTCCCGCGACGGCGAAGACGCGTCGTTCGAGGATGTGCGCCACCGCGCGCGCCACTACCGGCCGCATCCGCTGCACAGCCAGGAGATGGTCTGGAAACAGACCAACTGCTACGTCGACATGTGGCTCGAGGTGCTCCGGTGGTGGGGCTTCAATCCGTACGCGGCGCTGCCGTTCACGATTGCGCTCGACTTCGAGGGCGACCAGTTCACGTTCTTCAAGTTTCCGCACGACGAACTGGAGCGGCTGTACGGCATCGTCGTGCAGGAGCACTCGATCTACGAACCGCTCGACCTGCACATCGAGACGCAGGTCGCGCGCGGCCACCTGATGATCGTCGAAGTCGACGCGTGGTTCCTGCCCGATACGCGCGGCAGCAGCTACCGCACGCAGCACACGAAGACGACGATCGGCATCGATGCGATCGACCGCGCGAAGCGCCAGATCGGCTATTTCCACAACAGCGGCTATTACGTGGCCGAGGATTTCGACTACAACGGGCTCGTCGGCGGCAGTTCGCCGATGACGCTGCCGCCGTACGTCGAATGCGCGAAGCGGCGGTTTGCGCCGCTCGACGAGCGCGCGCTGTGCGAAACGTCGCTCGCCGCGCTGCAGCGGCACCTGCGGCGCCTGCCGGTGGTCGACCCGATCGCCGCGTTCCGGCGGCAGTTGCAGACCGACGCGCGGACGCTCGCCGACTCACCGCTCGAGCACTTCCATGCTTACTCGTTCAATTCGGTTCGGCAGCTCGGTGCGAATTTCGAACTGTTCGGCCACTACGCGCGCTGGCTGCAGGCCAGCGGCTGCGTCGGGCCGTTCGCCGAGATCCGCGCCGCGTGCGATCGCATCGCGTCCGAAGCGATGGTGCTGGAATTCCGGCTCGCGCGCGCCTGCGCGCGCGGCAAGGAGGAGCACGGCGATTCGACGCTCGAAGCGATCGAGGCCGCGTACGCGGATGTGGTCGCCTGCGCGCGGCAGATCGGCTTGCCGCTGCGGCACCTGACGCCCGTGCACAGCGACACTGCGGCACCCGTGCCGGTCATGCGGTGACGCGCACGCGTGCCCTGCCCGCGTGGTCGATGCTGGCGACGGCCGCGGGCGCCGCACGGGAACCGCGCGACCTCCCGGCCGCCGGCGCCGACTGGATCCCGGCGACCGTGCCCGGCACGGTCGCGCAGTCGCTCGCGCTCGCCGGCCGGCTCGACGAGGCCGAATCGCTCGACGAGCGCGACCACTGGTACCGGATCGAACTGCGCGGACACGGGCCGCGCGTGCTGCGCTTTCACGGCCTTGCGACGCTCGCGCAAGCGTGGCTCGACGACACCCCGATCCTCCGCTCCGACAGCATGTTCGTCGCGCACGACGTAGCCGTGTCGCTCGACGGCACGCACCGGCTGACCCTCTGTTTCCGCGCGCTCGCGCCGCACCTGCACGATACGCGCGCGCCGCGCCGCGCGCGCTGGCGCACGCGGCTCGCGGAGCCGGCGGCACTGCGCACGATCCGCACGTCGCTGTTCGGACACATGCCCGGCTGGTTTCCGCCGCATGTGCCGACCGGCCCGTGGCGGCCCGTGGACGTGCTCGATCCGGCCGACGGGCCCGTTCTCGTCGAATGCGACCTGCATGCGCGCATCGAAGGCGACACGGGCTGGCTCGACGCGGAACTGACGTTCGCCGCACCGCTGCCCGACGCGCTCGCGGCACGGCTGTCATGCGGCCAGCACCACGCCACGCTCGAACGGGCCGGACCCGACCGTCTGCGCGCAAGCGTCGCGGTGCCCAGCGTGCGCCGCTGGTGGCCGCATACGCACGGCGAGCCGGTGCTGTACGACATTGCACTGCATATCGGTGACGAGCGGCGGCCGCTCGGCGCGACGGGTTTCCGCACGATCGAGGTCGACGCCGGCGCCGACGGCAAGGGTTTCGGGCTGCGCATCAACGGCGTGCCCGTGTTCGCGCGCGGCGCATGCTGGAGCAGCGCCGCGCCGCTCGCACTGCACGCGGACGACGCCACCTACGCCCGCCTGCTCGGGCTCGCGCGCAACGCCGGCTTCAACATGATCCGCGTCGGCGGCACGATGGCCTACGAGGCCGATGCCTTTCACACCTGGTGCGACCGGCTCGGGCTGCTGGTCTGGCAGGATTTCATGTTCGCGAACTTCGACTATGCGCTCGACGATCCCGCGTTCGCGGACAACGTCGATCGCGAGGCGCGGCAGTTCCTCTCGCGTCACGGCGCATCGCCGTCGCTTGCCGTACTGTGCGGCGGCAGCGAGATCGCGCAACAGGCCGCGATGTCCGGGCTCGGGCCGAAGCAGCGCTTCCTCGAGTTGACCGCCGACCGGCTGGCCGGCCTTGCGGCCGCACGCCGGCCCGACGTCCCGTACGTGCCCGATTCGCCCGACGGCGGCGTGCTGCCGTTCGCGCCGCGCGAACGCGTGTCGCACTACTACGGCGTCGGTGCGTACCTGCGCCCGCTCGACGACGCGCGCCGCGCGGACGTGCGCTTCGCGAGCGAATGCCTCGCGTTCTCGAACGTGCCGTGCGATGCGACGCTCGCCGAGCTCGGCTGGCCCGGCGTGCACGAGCCGCGCTGGAAGGCCACCGTGCCGCGCGACCCCGGCACGTCGTGGGATTTCGAGGACGTTCGCGACCACTATCTGCAGACCCTCTACGACGTCGCGCCCGACCGGCTGCGGCGCGAAGATCCGGCGCGCTACTTCGAGCTGTCGCGCGCGGTGATCGCGGACCTGATGCGCGACACGTTTTCCGAATGGCGTCGCACCGGCTCGCGCTGTGCCGGCGCGCTCGTCTGGCAATTCCTGGACGTGATGCCGGGTGCCGGCTGGGGCGTGATCGACGCCGCGCACCGGCCGAAATCGGCGTGGCATGCGTTGCGCCAGGTCCTGCAACCCGTGCAGGTGCTGGTCGTCGACGAAGGCTTGAACGGGCTCGACGTGCATGTCGTCAACGAACGCCCCGCGCCGCTGTCGGCAACGCTCGAACTGGTCGCGCTGCGCGACGGCCGCACGCCGGTCGCGCGGGCCGGCTGCCCGGTGCGGATCGCGGCGCACGACACGCTGCGAATCGGCTCGGCCGAGTTGCTCGGCCGCTTCTTCGACTGGACCTATGCGTACCGCTTCGGGCCCTGCGAACACGACACCGTCGTCGCGACGCTACGCGCCGCCGACGACGGCGCGCTGCTGTCGCAGGCGTTCCATTTCCCGTCCCGCACGCACCCTGCCGTGCTGGCGCGCCGCGAACTCGGGCTGGAGGCGTGCGTGTCGCGCACCGGCGACACGTGGCACGTCGACATCGACACACGGCACGTCGCACGCCATGTGCAGATCGATGCGCCGGGCTTCATGCCGCGCGACGACTGGTTCCACCTCGCGCCCGGCACGCCGGCGCGTGTCGTGCTCGTTCCGCTCGAAATGGGCGGGAAGAACGGGGCCGCGGCCGATGGGCCGCCCGTGGTGGAAATCCGGGCCGTGAACGCCGCACGCACGGTGCGCGCCACGCAGGCCGGTTGACAGGACGCTCGCGGCTGCCGCAAGCCGCGAGCGCCCCGGTCGAATCTCAGTCGGACGAACCCGTCCCGCGCGGCCGCTCGATTCCGTAAGCTTCCATCCAGCGATACAGCGTCGCACGCGACACGCCGAGCTCGCGTGCCGAAGCCGCGACGCGCCCGCGCGTGCGCAGCAATGCGGTTTCGATTGCCTCGCGCTCGATCGACTTGCGGATGTCGGCCACCGACGGTGACGCGGCATCGAGACAGTATTCGAGTTCGAGATCCTGCGCGGTAATCAGGCGCCCTTCCGTCATCACGACCGCGCGGCGCACGCGGTTGATCAGCTCGCGGACATTGCCGGGCCAGTCGTGCTTGTAGAGCGCCGTGATCGCATCCGTCGAGAAGCCGCGCACGCGATGGCGCGCATCGCCGCGAAAGCGCTCGAGCATGTGATGCGCGAGCAGTTCGATGTCCTTGCCGCGCGCGCGCAGCGGCGGCTGGTCGATGCGCATCACGCACAGACGATGGAACAGGTCCGGCCGAAAGCGTCCTTCCTCCATGGCACCGCGCAGGTCGACGTGCGTCGCCGATACGATCCGGACATCGACCGGCACCGGATCGCTGCCGCCCAGGCGATGGATCGCGCGCTCCTGCAGAAAACGCAGCAGGCTCGCCTGGCTCTCGTGCGGCAGGTCGCCGATCTCGTCGAGCAGCAGCGTGCCGCCGTTTGCCGCTTCGACATAGCCGATCTTGCGCGCGTTCGCGCCGGTAAACGCGCCGCGCTCATAGCCGAACAGTTCGGACTGCAGCAGATGTGGCGGAATGGCCCCGCAGTTGACCGCGACGAACGGGCCGTTGCGGCGCTCCGAATGGCGATGGATCGCGACAGCCGTCAACTCCTTGCCGGTGCCCGTTTCGCCGAACACGAACACCGGTGCATCCGTGCGCGCGAAGCGCCGCACCGTGTCGAACAGCCGCAGCATCGCGCTGCAGGTGCCGACGATACCTTTCTCCTCCGATTCGAGACGTTCCCGGTCGCGCGCGAACAGGCACTCCATCCCGTACGCATGGCCGACCGTATCGGCGATCCGCTGGTGCGATGCGGGCAACGTGACGTAATCGAAGCAATAGTCGCGCAACAGCGCGCGCACGTTCGGCGACGCGGTCTGGCCGGCGTCGACGAGTGCGACCCAGACGACGTCGCGCATCGACGCGCAGGTCGACGCGATGCTGCCGATCGCGTCGGCATGGCCGCCGCTGAGGTCGAGGATGCCGCAGGTGATTTCGCCGGACGTTTCGCGCAGGTCGCTCGCCTGCGCGACGATCGACACTTTCCAGTCGCGTCGCGCCAGTTCCTTTCGCAGCATGACGGACGGCGACTGCGTCCAGTAAATCAGCGGACGCTGCCCGTTACCGCTCCCCGCGCCGGCGCTCTTATCGCGCGTTATTGGCATATTCATAGCGAACCATCACTTTCTCCACTCCGCGAACCGTTCGCGTGCGCTGCGGCCGGCGGCGCATGGCCGCCTTTCCGCGCTGCGTTTCCGCAGCTTTGGCGAAGATCGAAACTGCACACGGCGAGAGCCCCCGGAGGTCGAGCCGGATGTCATCCGGCCTCGTTGTCATCGAACTCGAAGGGAACGCGCGGCTGCGGGAGCCACGACGTCCCCGCTTTGAGGCGACCCGCCATCCAGGCGGAGCGCGTCGGCAGACGGGAATGCCGTCGGCATGTGCGTCACGTCGTACACGACAGGTGCGCCCGATGCTGAACCGGATGGCCGCCAACCCGTTGCCGGAATGACCGCCGCATCCCATCCGCTCCTGAATTTACACCCCGTTTGGAGATGGTCTTGTTACCAAAAGATAAACCTGAATCAACCGGTTACGCGACTGGTCGCCCCGCACTACACGCGTTTGACCACTCAGATTTGATTATCTATGAGCATTCCAGTCAATCAGTGGCAAATACTACTTTTCCGCAAAATGGGGGTGGCTGATTGCCCGTGATTTCCATCGAAATCCCCGGGAAAGGCCGGCACCGCATTCCACTCACCGCATAATCGCGCGCGCCGCCGGACGGCCGCATCGTATCGCGATGGCGCACGGCCCGCTCATCCCCCGCTCGTCCGTTACACGCCGTAATCAACCGCCCTCCATCGCGCATCGAAATTCGCGGTGCCGACGCGCGGAGAAGCGCATGTCGCTCGCGCCGGTCGTCCTCCGGTGCATCGTCGCGGCCACGCGTGAAACCGGTTGTGCCGACACCGATCTCCCGCAGTGCAGCATGACGGTCCGACGCGCCGTGCATGGACCCGCCGCGACTGTGCGTTGCGCTCCGTCGGCGCGAGTGTGGCCTGCACGTGGTCGCAATGGGCCAGGCCGCACCGCGCGATTGCCAGCGGCAACCACGGCAGATCGCTGCGGTAGCGCATGCGGTCAGACAACGGCATGCGGATGAAGGACGTGTGCGCCGCACGGGCACGCACGATCCTGAAGAAATTCGACGAAGCAGCATTGGGTCGGCCTGCACCAAGCTGCCGACCGCCTGCGTGAATATGTGCCCGGTACCGCCACGCACGACCGGCCCGTCGTGAACGCTCGCAATCTTCAAGTCCTGCCCCCGGTTCTTTATTGACATGCGATGTTGACTGGCCACGCATCGAGGCGGGCCACCAGGATCGCGGCCATTATGGAAAAGCACCGGCTGCCGCGGTGTGTGCTACCGCACTTAGCGACGCTCGCGCGGCAAGCCGCGGCTGCGCGTACCGCGCCTGCCGTGCGAATCCGGATCGTGAGTACGCTTTCGAACAGACCGACGCACGGCGTGCCCGGATGATGAGGATCGCCGCGCCGCACGGAACGATCGCGTCCGTGCGGCACGGCGTGCCGAAGGCATCACGCGAGGACAGCATCATGGAATGGCATTGTTGTGAATTCGAACATCTGGGCGCCGTCGATCTCTATGCAATCCTGCGCGCGCGCAACGCCGTGCTGGTGGTCGAGGACGCGCACACGCATCTCGACATCGACGGCAAGGACGCGGGCGCGCTGCATGTCTATGCGAGCGTGCGCGACGGCGACACGATGGAAGTCGCGGCCTACGCACGCATCCTGCCCGGCGACGACATCGATCCGGACGTCGTGATCGACAAGGTACTGACGAGCGAGAGCTGTCGCGACGACGATACGCTCGAGCGGCTGATCGAGCGTGCCCTCACCGCCGCGCAGGCTGCGTGGCCCGACACCGCGGTGCGCACGCACGTGCCGGCGCCGCGCCAGGCGTTCTACAAACGTTTCGGATTCCGCAAGGCCTACGGCCCGTATCTCGAACAGGGCACGCCATTCATCGGCCTGGTCCGGCCGGCCAGCCGCGCCGCAGGCGCGCTGCGCAACCTGCTCACCCGGACCGTTTCGGCGCACCGGTCGCGCAACGACGACGCGCGAACCGACAGCCATGCACACAACCGGCTGCCCGCCGACACTGGAGCCAATCGATGACCCCCACCCTTCGCCCGGTTCCCGAACCCGAGCTGCCGCACATCCTGCCCGTGATTCTCGCAGGCGGCTCGGGCACGCGACTGTGGCCGCTGTCGCGCGAGCAGTATCCGAAGCAGTTGATCGAGCTGGTCTCGAACGAATCGCCGTTGTCGACGACGGCGCGCCGCCTGAACGGCATCGCGAACGCGTCGCTCGGCGACACGCTGCTGCTGGTCTGCGGCGAACAGCATCGCGTCATGAGTGCCGCACAGGTGCTCGGCCGCGCGGCGCCCGCCCGCATCCTGCTCGAACCGGCGGCACGCAACACCGCGCCCGCGCTCACGCTGGCGGCACTCGACGCGAGCCAACTCGCGGACGATCCCGTGCTCGCGGTCATGCCGGCCGATCACGTGATCGCCGACGTCGGCGCATTCCAGGACGCGATCGCACGCGCGGCGCGCTACGCGCAGGAAGGCGCAATCGTCACGCTGGGCGTGCTGCCGCGGCGCGCGGAAACCGGCTACGGCTACATCCAGGTCGGCGAGCCGCGCGCGGGCCGCCACGGCGGCCAGGGTGGCTACGCGATCGGGCGCTTCGTCGAGAAGCCCGACGCGGCGCTGGCCGAGCGCTATCTGCAATCGGGCGACTACTGGTGGAACAGCGGGATTTACGTCACGCGTGCGTCGGTCTGGCTGCGGGCGATCGGCACGCTCGCGCCTGGCATCCATGCGGCCTGCGAAGCCGCATGGCGTGCGGGCATCGCCGAAGATCCGTTCTTCCGGATCGACGCGGCGGCCTTCGACGCGTGTCCGTCGGACTCGATCGACTATGCGGTCATGGAACGGCTCGCGGAACACCGCGAACTCGGCATCGAAGGCATCGTGGTGCCGCTCGCGGCCGGCTGGTCGGATGTCGGCACCTGGGATGCGATCTGGGAGATCATGCCGAAGGACGATCACGGCAACGTCGCGCGCGGCCCGATCGTGTTCGAGGACACGCAGGACAGCCTCGTGCGCTCGGAGGGCCGCCTGATCGCGTGCGTCGGCATGAAGGACGTCGTCGTGATCGAGACGCCCGACGCCGTGCTGGTCGCGAACAAGCACGACGTGCAGCGCGTGAAGAACATCGTCGCGCGGCTGAAGACCGAACGGCGCCCGCAGGCGAGCGAACACCGCAAGGTGCAGCGGCCGTGGGGACACTACGATTCGATCGACCTCGGCGAACGCTTCCAGGTAAAGCGGATCGTCGTCGAGCCCGGCAAGCGGCTGTCGCTGCAGATGCACTATCACCGCGCCGAGCACTGGATCGTCGTACGCGGCACCGCGAAGGTGACGCGTGGCGACGAGACATTCCTGCTCTGCGAGAACGAGTCGACGTATATCGCGGTCGGCGAACTGCATCGGCTCGAGAATCCCGGCCGGATTCCGCTCGAAATCATCGAGGTGCAGTCGGGTGACTATCTCGGCGAGGATGACATCGTCCGTTTCGACGATCAGTACGGGCGGGCCGTCGAAGTACGGGAGGCGAAACCGGCCCCGATTGCGTCAAAGAAAACGCACGCGCCAGACGTCGCTCGATAAGCACGTGCCGACCATGCCGCCGCACACGTGGAAGACCGACGCGCGGCCAGCCAGGTTCCGGTCGTCCAATGTAAGCCATCGCACCCAGCACGTCGCACGTGCGTAGCACAATGCTTCAGACACGTGGCGTCACACGTCCTCGAACGAACGATCACCGTTGCGCGACATGAATCGTCCGATCCCTTCCAGCAGCAAGGACGCATTTCGCCCTCTCGTCATATCGATGCCCCATCGAGTGGATCGATCCCCCGACAACGTCGACATATCGCGCGCCCGAGCGAGGTAGAACGGACACGGACGGCAAGACTTCATTCCATCCATTCACTTAGTCATACATATTTTTAATGTTCCCCATCGACCGAATTGAATGTCGTCGACATGGCGCCCCGTCGGATATTCGCTTTTGCGGTCGACCTCACGTCATCCGGTCGAACAGGCAGCCCAGAAGATGACCACTCAAAGGATCGTTCATATCGTCGAAGCGTTTGGTGGTGGCGTGCTTTCAATGCTCGTCCATCTCGCCAATCACGCCGCGGCAACCGGCGTCGACGTGACCGTGCTGCATTCCATTCGCCCCGAAACGCCGAACGACTTCCCGACGCTCTTCAGGCCCGACGTCAAGCTCGTCCACGTCGACCTGACCCGCGAAGTCAGTGTCAAGAAGGACCTGCTCGGTTTGCGCACGCTGGTTCAATGCCTTCGTGAATGCCGTCCGACGGTGATCCATCTTCATTCGTCGAAGGCCGGCGTGCTGGGACGAGCCGCAGCAAGGATCGCCGCACCTGCCGCAAAGGTGCTCTATTCCCCGCATGGCCTGTCGTTTCTGCGCTGCGATGTTTCCCTCGCGAAGCAGTTCGCCTACCTGAGTTTCGAGCGAATGGCAGCCCTCCTCGGCGGAACCATTGTCGCCTGCTCGGATAGCGAACTCAGGGAAATCAAGGGAAGAATTCGAGCGAAATCGGCCGTGCTGGTGGAGAACGGCGTCAACGTCGTCGAGATCCCTTCGCGTCGGGCACGTGACGATCACAAGATTGCAATCGGAATGAGCGGTCGCGCGTCGTTCCAGAAAAATCACCAAGCCTTCGTACAGCTGGCGTCCGAGCTGCACGACGCCGACGTCGAGTTTCTCTGGATTGGCGGTAACGCCGAAGAGATTCCGGATCCTCGAGACAGTCAGGCAATTGTCTGCAGCGGCTGGGTGACGCGTTCGCGCGCACTCGAGTTGACGTCCGGACTGGACATCTACGTCCAGACCTCGCGCTGGGAAGGCATGCCGCTGGCACTGATCGAGGCTCAGGTGGCCGGCCTGCCCGCCGTGGTGACGGACGTCGTCGGCAACCGCGACGTAGTCATTCACGGTGTGACCGGATATGTCGCGTCAAGTGTCGACGAGATGTCGCGGTATGTGGCCCTGCTCCGCGACGACCGGCAGCTTCGAGAACAAATGGGGGAATCTGCCAGAAAGTTTGCGCTCCATCGGTTTTCGATGAGTTCCATCTTCAGGCAGTGGCAGTCCCTTTACGGACTGAACGCACGCCAGCTTCGCGCCGATGCCCGGTATTTCGAGCATGCCGCGCCTGAACAGGTCAAGGCCTGATCCATCGCCGAAATCGCGAACCGTGCGGGTCCGCCTCGACAGCGATGCACTCGGCAAGTCGGTCGCCCCCCAACAATCGAACCGATGCACGTCATGGACACGATGCAGGCGGTGCGGTTGAACAAGATACGCACGCGCGCCGCCACGCATCGATTACACCGGATTTGACATGAGCAACATCAAAGAACCCAGGAAACTCGTTTATAACGGCCGTTTCGCCACCCAGAAAACGACAGGAGTGCAACGCGTCGCACGCGAGTTGATCGCTGCACTGGTCCGGTCGCAGCCGCAAGATTCCGTCACGCTCCTGGTTCCGCCACATACCGATGCCGTGGTGAGCGGCACGAAGACGGTCAAGGTCGGTTTCGCCAAGGGCGTGATCTGGGAGCAACTGGTCCTGCCTCTATTTGCTCGCCGCGACCGGATCGTCAACCTCAGCAATTCAGGTTCCATTTTCCTCGGCAACCAGATCATCTATATGCACGACGCGGCGGTATTCGACACACCCGCGCACTTCTCCCGACCGTTCCGGGCCTGGTACCGGATCATGTTCTGGATTCTTGCGCGCACATCCGTTTGCGTGTTGACGAACTCCAGCTTCTCGCGCGATCGCCTCGCACACCACTGTGGTGTTTCAACGGACAAAATCAGCGTCGTACCACTGGGTTCGGACCACCTCGATGCACTGGTGCCAGACCCGAGCGTATTGAAGGAGCACGCGCTCACGCCCGGCCGGTTCGTACTGGCGGTCAGCAGCATGAACCCCACCAAGAACTTCGGCCGGCTGATCGAGGCATTTCGGCAAATCGACGACCCGTCGGTCGATCTCGTCATCGTCGGCATGCGCAATACCGCCGTGTTCGGCGTGCAGGACGATATCTCCGCGCCCGAGCCGAACATCAAGTACGCCGGGTACATCAGCGACGAGAAGCTGAAGGCGCTGTACCAGCATGCGGCCTGCTTCCTCTATCCGTCGATTTACGAGGGGTTCGGCATTCCGCCGCTCGAGGCGATGCGATATGGTTGCCCGACCCTGGTGGGAAGATCGGCAGCGCTGCCGGAAGTCTGCGCCGATGCGGCGCTCTATTGCGATCCCTATTCGTCGAAAGACATTGCAGAAAAATTGCGCAATTTGCTCGATTCTGCCGATCTCAGGGCGGACCTGAAACGCCGGGGATCCATCCATGCCGAGCAATACAGCTGGAGCAAGAGCGCGGAAATGATGACGCGGATATTCAATACGCTTTGAGCTGGCCGATGCGAGTCGAGCCGGATCAACTCGGTTTCGACTCACTGTTCATCGGACGGAGAATGAGCGCTCGCCGCCAGCCGGCAAGCGCTCGCCCACGTTGACCGCCCCTCCGATGCCGTTCTCCAGCGCGGCAAACGACACCAACCGAACAGCGTGGGACCGTCCCCTTTCCCTGGCCTCGTCGGTGCCGCTACGTGAATCCACGACACCGTGGTTTCCCGACATTACACGCGCTGGCGCTCGGTCGAGCGAACCGGAAAACCACGCATCCGCACGCGTTCGACGACCGGCCGGCTCGATCCAGTGTATGTATTGAAGACGTGCCCTGTGATATCGGCACCGATACTCCGCAAACGAGACAACGCAGTCTCAACGTCGGCGACGCGCGTCACGCCGCTGCGTGAAACAAGGACGTGCGCGTCGCAGTTCACACCGACGATGCCAAGCACGTCGTTGTTCGGCAGCAGCGGCGGTCCATCAATGACGACGAAGTCGTAACGCTCGCGCAATGACGCGATGAGTGCCGTGAACCCCGCGCCTTCCAGCAACTCGCCAGGAGACGTCTTGACCGGAGCACCCGCCGGCATGATCGACAGGTGGCTTCCCGCCACGGGTAACGTCACGGTATCGGGCGACACCGAGCCGTCGAGCACCTGGGTAAGGCCCGGACCGCCGGCCATCGACGAAGCACGCAAGTCGGCGTTGATCAGCAGCACGCTGGCGTTCGTTCCCGCCAGCAGGTACGCCAGATTCGACGATACGAAACTGCAGCCGACGCCCGCGGTCGTCCCCGTGAACAGCAAGACCTTGCCGCCCTTGCCACCCTGACCAGGCGCCGCGAGTACCACCTTCAGGCTCGCTCGCAATGCGCGCACCGAATCGATACCCGTGTCGTCGGGATGCGTCGCGGCCAACGGCAACGCTGTCAGGCGCGGTCCGCCAGGCGCGGCTGCCAATGCAGGCGACGGCGCCACGATCGCGAGACAGGGGCGATCGGCCACCCTGGCCAACGCGGCTGGCGAATGAAGTTCACGGCGATACAGCGACAGCAGATGCACACCCGTCAATGCGAGGAACACGCCTGCAAACAGCGCGCCGAGCACGACGATGCCGCGCTTGGGCCACACCGGCCGGAACGGTGCGACTGCCCAGTCGACGGCCGTCACGCCCGGCGACGCGCTGGAAATGGCGAGCTCGAGCTGCTGCGCGTTGGTCAGCACACTGGTGTAGAGCTGCGTCGCGATCGTCACCTGGCGCGACAGCCGCACGAATTCGCGCTGCGTCGTCGGCAACTGAGCCGCCATTGCACTCGTGTCACGGATCTCGCGCTTCACCTGCTCGAGCTGCGACTGCACAGTCTGATACTGGAAGCTCTTTGGCAGAAAACGCTGCCTGACGTCGTCGAGCGAGATCTGCAACGCGGTCTGGTGCTCGGCCAGCGTGTTGAGGCGACTGATCAGCGCGGCGCCTTGCTGGTCGACGTCGATCGCACCGTTCTGCGTCCGGTACCGGTTCAGATCGTCCTCGGCTTTTTGCAAGTCGTGCTTCAGTACCGGCAGCCTTTGGCGCAGCGAGTCGAGATTGCGCCGTGCGCGATCGGTCCGAAACGCGAGGTCACGCTGCAGATATTGCTGCACGATCGCGTTGACCATCTTTTTCGCTTCCCGCGCACTGTCCGCCTGGTAGCTGAGCCGAATCATCGAAGGCGATTCCAGTGTCGAGTCGCGGTTCGGCACGACCGTCTTCAGATGCTTCGATACGTTTTCGAAAACGAGCGGCTCCGGCTGCTTGCGCACCGTGAATGCGATACCCGGACGAGCGCGCAACACGTCGACGCGCAGCCGGCCGGCCGTAGCTTCGCCCGGCAACCTGAACGGTACCGTTTCACCGACCGTGCCATGCGCAAGCGCATGGTTGTCGTCGTCCTGGAGCGTCCAGGTGTTCGCGTCGTCCGCCACGATCCTGAATCGATCGCCAAGCGCATTCGTCGGAATCGAGAATTCGCCGATGTCGAGCCTCTCGCCCCCCCACGCATAACCGGTCAGCCCCAGTGGCGCCGGCGCGAGCGTATCGTCCGAATCCGAGCGCGATGCGACGATCGAACCGATCAGCGGAAACCGGCTTGCATTGCGGATATCGAGATCGGCACCGGTCGCCTCGATCGCACTGTCAATGACCGCGCGGGAAATCAGCATCTCGCTTTCGTCGGACGCGGACGGCGACGCCGCAATCGTTCCGGAGACGTCCGACAGCGAACTGATCGAAGAGCCGGGCTTGGTCTGGACACGCAGCAGCGCTTCGGCCCGATACTGCGGCGTGGCCAGCAACGCGTACAGCACGCCAGCAGCGAGCGTTACGCCGATCGTTGTCAAGAACAGGCGGCGATGCTGGGTGACGGCTTGCCAAAGCTGCACCATCCCGGATTCGTCCGGTACTCGCTGCGGATATTGGATGTTTCGTGCGTTGGATGTCATGTTGATTTTCTGTATGAGGCGACCGTTTCCGATCTTGCTTGCCGGCTATCGGCCAGCCGCCGAGACGATGAACACCGGGCCCTGCTCTTCGCGGAGTGTCAGCCGACGACGCGTGATGTCGAGCGACGCTCCATAGAGATCGGATGCGGACGTGCCGGCAGCAGGCAACTGCGACAGGTCGACGTCTACCGCGTTGTTGTTTTCATAGCACCAGACCACGTACTTCACGACGCCGTCGGCCCGCAATTGCAGGATGGCAAAGCGGCGGACCGGATCGAGAAACAATCGTGCGTCGCGGGCGTTCGCGGTAAACGAGAACAGATGGCGCACCGCGACGTATGCGGGCAGCGGCGTGTTATCGGCGTCCAGCAGGCCGAAATTGTGCTCCATGTTCTTCGGGTCGCGGCCATCGTTGCGCATGTCGTAGTAGGCGGTGAGCCCGATCTGCGCGATCCAGTCGACCAGCAAACGCCGTACCGCGTAGCGCGCCTGGCGCTCGCGCGCGACCGGATCGTGACCGTCACGGGTGTGCGCCACGTACTTGTATGCATAGGTCGGATACGACCATTCGGTGGCCCAGATGGCGGGAGCGATACGATACGTGGCGAGCTCGCGCGTGAGCGCAGCATAGTCGCCCAACGCGGTTTCCGGCGCACTCTGCCGATACGGATGTACGCTGACCGCATCGGGTGCGGGCTGCGATGCGCTGCCGATATCACCGACCGCCCGGATGAATGTCATGTCGACCTGCTGAACGCCGCCTGTCGCAACGACCGCATTCGGATTCGCCGCCTTGACCGCCCGGACGGTCGCTTCCAGCAGGTTCCGGTACGCGGCCGGCGATGGCGGCGCGAGCCAGTAGTCCTTGTGATCCTGCTCGTTCCAGACTTCGAAGCGTACGGGCTGATCGCGATAGTGCCGCGCGGCTTGCGTCGCATACTCGGTGAATGCGTCGATCTGTGCGGGCGACGTCGGCGGCTGCTTGGGCGCGTATCGCGGATGCCCATAGCCGAGGATGAACAGCGCGCCGAGCCCACGCGCGCGCAGGTTGGCGACAAGTGCATCGTAGCGCGAGAAATCCCAGCCTTTCGGCGTTTCCACCGAATCCCAGAACAGGTCGGTACGGACGAACGAGAAGCCGGCGTCTCGTACTGCGTCGAGCAACGCCGGATCGGCGATCTCGTGAATCGCGACACCCGAATTCGCGCGCGTGTCGAAAAAGCGCGGGAGAGCGACGAACGGCAGCGTCGACGTTTGCGTCCCATTCGGCAGGACGACGGCCGGCTCGTCCGAGCTGGCGGGTTTCGATGCAGTCGATATGACGACGGCCCCAAGCAGCGCGGTCGCGAACCACCTCGCCCACGACCTCGCGCGTGCAGGTTGAATGGTCAGGCTCATCGACTGCCCACCCAAGTCGCCGCGCGTCCCGGGGCATCGCGCCCGGCTCGACGCTCACGGCCGGCATGCACGGTCAGCGTGCGGATCGCGAGGCCCGTGAAGAGCAGACAGCCAAGCGCTTCGAAGATGTCAGTCGTCACGCCGCTCAACAGCACGAAGAGCAGCATCAGCCACGCTCGCGGGTCATCGGTACGACTTGCAAGCACGCGCTGCGCAAATACGAGCATGACGAGCATGGCTCCCGCTACACCGAGATTCGCGACGACATAGAGCGCGGCATTATCGGAGTAGCCGGTATTGAAGCCGAAGTCGGCCGTATAGTAAGCCGTCGCGGAACCGAAGCCGCCGGGCCCGACGCCGAACCAGAGCAGGTTTGCGCTCGCCATGCCGTCGAGCAGCTTTGGCCACGTGTTCAACAGCCGGTCCTGCATCGAAGCGAGCGACCCCGTATCGGGGACACCCACGTTGATCGTCGCGGCGATCACCCACCCCGCAACGGGCAATACGATCATCAAACTCGTCAGGACGATACAGGCGCGTCTGAGGCCTGCCGTTTTCAGCGCGGCGAAACAGAGCAGCACGAGCGAAAGCGCAATGAGTGTCGTCTTGTTGGTGGTGGCCCAGATCGCGGCCGCCGACATTGCGAGCAGCGCCGCGATGGCCATCGCGTTGCGCAGGCGCGGGACGAGCCACGTGGTCAGCAAGCCGATCACGAGGCCGGTCGTGGCGCTGCTTCGACCAAAGCCGGTCAGGCGCGGGACGGTACCGACGTAATTGGACGACGCGAGCTGCACATTGACGCCGTCCACGTCGATGCTGCCGCCCACCCATGGCAGGTGTACCAACCCGTTGAGCATGACGCCGGCGCAGCAGGCCGTCGTCAACACGACGAACGCGAGCCGAATCGGGTTCGACTCGAGCATGTCGAGCGCGCCGGGCGGCATGAGGAGCACGAACAGCAACGGCGCGACCGTCCAGATCCAGAAACACGCAGCCACGAGACTGACGCCGTTCGCGAGCGAAACGCACAGCTGCACGGCCAGGTAACTTCCGACGAGCAGCGTATCGATGCGCGGGCGTATCACGAGGCCGAGCACGATGCAGCCGACCATCAGCGCCTTGGGCAGATAGCCGAGCATCGAAATGCCGGCGAGCGACGTGTAGTAGCGGATCGCGCCGGAAAAGACCTCGCTCGCGATCGCGATCATGAATGTGGCGGCCCAGAGCCGGTTAATCGATCGGTTTCCGTTCATGATGCTGGAGACACATGTTGTCGAGCGGAGCGACGCGAAGGCGTGGCGCGCGACATGGTGCGCGCAAGCCGCCCCGTGCGAATTGCGCCGACCAGGTGCGGCGAAGTACCGCCGGCCTGCGTTCAGGTCCGGCCAGTATAGGTGGGCGCACTCGGAAGAAACGTTCGACAACCCACACTTTCAGTGCCCGCCGCGTGGCGGAATCGCGCCGCCACCGTCCCCCGCGTCGTGCGTGCAGCACCGCGAATCGCGTCACCCCGAACGCACCGGCACGTTGACCAGGCCAACCCGTTCGCGACGGAGAACGTACGCAAGAGCGAGCGCGACGGCCGTTTCGGCGATCAATACTGCGATAGCGGCGCCCCGCTCGGCAAACAGCATCGCAAGCGGCGGCAGCAAGGTCACGTTCAACATGCCGGACGAGATCAGGATGACGCTGAAGGCACGCTTCATGCCGAGCGGCAGCATCGTTTGAACACCGAACAGATCCGTCATGCAAGCCATGAACGGCACCAGGGCCAGCCAATGCAGCACGCCGACCGTCGGCGCGAACGAACTGCCGTACAGGATCCGGACAGCGATCGGCGCGCATGCGTAGATGGCTGCCGACATGGCCAGCACGAGCGCGCCCTGCACGACGATCAGCTTGCGCAGGAACGCAAATGCCTCGTCGCGCGCGTGATGCATCAGATAAGTGACATGTGGATAGGTTGATGCCCGCAGCGGCTGCAACAGACCCACCGCGGCCCGGATCAGTTTGTCACCTGCAGCGAAATAGCCGGCGGCGACGTTACCCGAGACGATGCTCAGCAGCACGGTATTGGTCGACGCGTAGAACGAGATCGACGTCGACGCGAGGAACACCTGAAAGCCGGCTTGCAGCGCTGCGACGATATCGGCAAACCGCACGTGTACGCGCTCGATCTCGCGCCGAAAGAAGAGATATGCAAGCAACGTGATTCCGCACAGCAACGGCACCGCCGCGTTGATCATGACCGCCGGCAGGAGATCGTCCGGCGTGCGCACCCACAGGAAGAAGGCGGCGACACTGAGCACACGGTACACAACCACCGTGACGCTGTACACGCTCAGCCGCTGGATTCCCTGGAAGTACCAGCCTGGTGTAAGCGCGGCGCCGATCGCCATCCCGAATCCGATGAGCAGCGCCGTACGCTCCGCTGCGAAATGCGGAATCAGCATCGTCAGTGCAATGAGCACGACGAAGCCGGCGACGGTGATCAGCCACTGGGCGCAAACCGTCGTCCAGAAAATGCGGGAGCGCTCCGCCCTGTCTTTCGCGAGCGCGACACGCGGCGTTGCGGTCAGGTCGAAACTGTAGTTCGCCAGATTGATGAAGTACGTTGCAACCGCCAGCACGAACGACAGCGTGCCGTACTGTTGCGGGCCGAGTACACGCGTCAGCAGCGGCAACGTGACGAGCGGCACGACATATGTCGAGATTTGCAGCGAAAACAACAACGCAAAGTTTTTTCGAACGGCGGTCATCGTGCTTTCCAGGCTGAATGTGAACCTTGCACCGACCGTCAATGTGCCCGCGTGCGCGGACCGTCCCTGCCGATGCCGAGCACGGCGTACAGCGACGACGCATAGCAGTCGACCGAGTAGAGCGACCAGTCGTAGCGACGGTTCTCTCTGTCGAGGTGCGCCCGCAATTCGACGAGTGCGCGCGCGAAGTCCTCAGGCGTATTCCGGTAGCAAATCTTGTTGCCGATTTCGTCGCCGAAGGTCGACAGGCTTCCGATGTCGTGCACGAGCGCTGGCAGGCCGAGCATTGCGGCTTCAACGATGACGAGGGGCGCGTTTTCCACCCAGATCGACGGCAACACGAGGGCATCGTGCATGGGCAGTGCCGCGAACAACGTGTCGTGATCGAGGCGTCCAGCGAAACGCAGCCGCCCCGATTCAACGAGTGTCGCGTACTGATTTTCCAGGTTGCTCCGCTCAGTTCCGTCACCGTAGATGGTGAGCGACGCAATCGCATCGCCGGCCGGTTCGGCCATCCGTGCAAGAAACGGCGCAAGGCCCTTGTCCGGCTCCACACGACCGACGAACGCGAGATCGAGACGGTTGCCTCTCGCGGGCTTCGGTGCGCGGGAAATCAGCCCGGCGTCGATCGGGTTCGGCACCAGTGTCGCGGGCGTTCGACCGGATCGTGCGATCAGGTCGCGCATGAACGGGCTTGGGCAGAGGATTTCGTCGAACAGGCCGATCGGGTCGAAAAGCGCATTGACCGCATGCCAGTGCAATTTCTTCGCGATGTCGTGAAGAAAGCCGCGCGGACTGGCGGCGAAGGCAAAGCGCCGGGCGCGATGCAGTTGGTCGAGCGACAACGGCCGCGCCTTTCCCCGGGAATAGACCATCAGACCGGGGTTGTAAAACAACAGATGGTAGTCGTGCGCGGTCATGTACAAGCCACATCCCGAGCGCCGCTTGTAGCGGGCCAGCACGGGCAGGATCGCGCTCGACAGCAGATTGTGATAGTTGTGAACGAGGATCCGTTGCGGACGAAATCGCTCGAGCAGCGTGACGAGCGCACGCGCAGCCGCAGGCGACCACGCGCGCGAACGCCGGCTATCTTCGACATCCGGCAGCGCGTGCTCGTCGAATGTTTCGACCACAACGTCATCACGTGCGCGCAGCACGTCGACCGATACTCGATAGACCTCCTCGGCCCCGCCCCTGCGAACGAAGTCGTTGATGACCAACACACGCATCACGACCGGCCTCAATGTACGTTGCACTGTGAGCGCGACGCGGCGTCACGGTCTTCGTACGCGGGAAGCGGCTCGGCGCTCGGGCTCCACGAGCCCGCGCCAAACCGACCTGCATGCTCGGCCTGCCGCGCGCGGCGTTTGGTCGTGTTTCGGCATTCGTGGCGGTTTCGTTGCATCGGCATTCCTGAACGGCCTCGTGGCGCCGACGCCGTTGCAGGCGGAACGACACGAGAAAAGGACACCGCCACGATAATGTTTCGGACACCGGGGATCTGTTCGCACGGTTACTTACGGGCGGTTTCAAACAGGTGTCCCGGCGCACCCGGGCGTGTTACGGTCCGTGCACCGTCCGCCTGCCAGCCGTTCAGTCGTCCGCGAATGGCCGGCCCCGCCGCGTTTGCGTCTGTCCGGTGCTTGCCGAAATGCTACGGAATCGCGCGTTTCGTCTTCGTTTCCGCTTTTGTTTGCGCAATGACGCCGACGCCAGCGACAGGCACCGCCGGCGCATGCCAGCCAACCAGCAACGCAGCGCATCGATCGATCACGTATTGCGCAGCGACCGCACCGTGCAGCGAGTGATCGAGTGCATCCTGCGTGTCGACCGATACATTCGGCAAGTGCGCGAACGCACCGGACGATGCCGAACCGAAATTCCGGACCATGACGTCGACGCCCGCGTCGAACGTACCGTAGATCAGATGAGTCTGGATGCCACGCGCAGACATGTCGCGCAGCAAGCCACGGGGCGTGTCCTTGCCCGGCCCCCGGCCGACACGCTCCATGAAGCGCCTGACCGGTACGCTCATGACATCGGTGACGAAACGGAAGAGCGCACGTAATACCGGGCGCAGGTCGCGCCCCTCGGTCAGCAGGCGGCGCCACTTGTCGAGGTTGCGCAACGAGGCGGCATAGCCGCGCATCGAATTGGTCTGGTTATTGACGACGTTCGCGAGCATCTGCCCGCGCGGCCATATGAAAACCGGGAGATTGACCGCGATCACGCCGGCCAGTGGCCCCTGCGCGGCCGCATGAAGCGACGCGTACGCCCCTGAGCAGATCCCGAACGCAACGACTTTGTGGTGGCCGGCATCTTTCAGCCAACGCGCGGCCGCAACCATGTCGCCAATCGCCTGGTCCGAGTACGGAATGTCCGTCTGGTCGTCACGCGCACGCTGGCTGCTATCGCCAATCCCGCTCGAATCGATACGCAGGCTGCGGATGCCGAGCCCCGCGAGCGAACGGGCCAGTCGAACGGCGAGGCGCCCGTCGGCGATGCGCGGATTGGCGGCCGTATTGGCGATCAGCAAGGTGGGCGCACCGGCGCATACTCTGTCGCCGGCCGGTTCACACAACACCCCGACCAGCGATTGCGGGCCGACTCGGACCACATGTTCGACGCAGCCGTTGCCCTCCAGGGCGACTCCGCGCACGGGGCGTTGCGTGGTGACGCGAACGACCGTATCCGCACCGTCGTCGATCCAGTTCGCGATCGTATCGGGCAACGCATCGGGCAGCCGTGACCAGAGCGGTTCGCGCATCGCAACCGCCCAGTCCTGGCACGTATGAACGCTCACCGGGACACCCCGTGCCTGCAGTGCGTCCGACAGCGCAGCACTGTCGCCGTACGGTGCATCGACGAGCAACGCACGCGTCGGCAACGTGCACATGTTCGCGGCAGCGTGGCTCAGGTCGATGCGCCGGAGCGCGCCGACGAGATCGTCGGGATACGCATGGCCGAGTACGTTGAACGGCCGTTCGTGGCGAACCGCATCTCGTACGGTCGGCGGCACGTTGTCGAGCCAACGCTGTGCGACGAGGGAAAGCTCGCGCACATAGCTGCGACCACGCACGACGGGCGCAACTGCGACGAAACGCGTGAGCCCCGGCATGCCATCGGCCGCAAGGAGTGCCAACGCCGCGCCGGCGCGCACGCCGACGAGCGTCAGGCTGTCCGGCGCAACGCGTTCGTGCAGTGTCCGAACGGCCCGCTGGATGCTCGCGAGCATGCGCTCGAAGCGATCCGCATCCTGTTCATCGCCTAGCGAATCGCCGCTCGCCGGATAGTGAAACCTTAGCACCGGGAAGCCACGATCGGCGAGATGCTCGGCGAGTGAGCGCACCAGTTTATGAAGCCAAAGCGCCTCGTGGCCGAGCGGTTCGCAAATGACGATGCCATGAGAGCGATTGCCCTCGTGAAGCCAGCCGACGCATCCATCGAACTGGATGGGTGTCATGGTTTGGTCCTTGTTGTAAGTGTCTGACGGGCCGGATTTCAATGCGTGCTTGCCGCAGGCCATGGGGCAAGGGGTCGATCGCTACTCGCATGAACGAAGGGACGTGCGCGCCGGATGCGCGAACGTTCGCCGAGAACCACCCCGATCCGCGGACTCTTCGTCGTTGAGATTGCTTTTGAGAATGTACTTAATTCGCATTCCGTCATATCGCCATTTTTCACGCCGGATGACCTCGATGCGTCAGGCAGACGGCCCCGCTCGAATGTCTACGGGTAGTAGATCATTCATTTCTGACGTATTCCGTACGTCACATTACAATTTCAATACACCGAACCACACCGTCGCACGATCAAGTCATTCGGTACGCGCTTCACGGTGTAACGGCGCGGGCCGTCAACGCACCCTGGGCTGCAGACGGAATCAGCAGGTTCACGACGCGGCTCCAGCGCACCAGCGATGAGGCGTCGACGAATACGACGTCGCGCCGCTCGAGCGCAAACTGATCGGCGAGCGCGTACGATGCCGGCGCACTTCCGTCCAGGTGATAGACCTGCGGCCGGTTGCCGGGCCCGCGGCGCACCACGTAGATCTGTCGCGCGTCCGACGTGTACTGACTCACGCCGCCCGTGTCGCCGAGCGCTTCGCCCAGGCTCATTCGCCCGTCGGTCAACGTCAACGTCGCCGGGCGCGACACCTCACCGAGCACGAACACCTTCGCGTCGCTCGTCGCACGCACGCGCACCAGATCGCCGTCGCGCAGCAGGATGTTCGACGGATTCACGCCGGCCGCAATCATCGCCGGCAAGCTCACGTTCACCGTCTTGCCCCCCCGCGTCACCGTGACTTGCGACCGATCGGCCGCGGTCGTGAAGCCGCCTGCGCGATCGATCGCTTCGGGCAACGTCATCGGCATGTCGTTGACGATCTGCAACCCGGGCGTGCGCACTTCGCCGTCGAGATAGACGCGCTTGCTGCGATACGCCTGGATGCGCAGCGCAATCTGCGGCTTGCGCACGGTTTCGCCGAGTCGCCTGGTCAGCGCCGTGCGAGCCTCCGCTTCGGTCATCCCTGCCACGTGTACGAGGCCGGCGTATGCAAATTGCACGTTGCCGCTCGCGTCGACCGTGTAGCCCGCCGCGACCGAGTTGGTGCCGATATTGTCGCCATTCGTCGCCTGGGCCGTGGGCAGGTTCAGTTCCGGGTGATCCCATACGACGATGTTCAGCACGTCGCCGGGACCGATGACGTACGCCTTCGGCGTGCCGAACAAGTTCCGGACCTCGGCGTCGACGCTGGCGGAACGCGTAGCGTGCTGCTGCTCGACAAACGCCGGCGTGATCTCGATCAGGTCCTCGCTCGACACGTTCTGCACGCCGTCGAGGCCGCCCGCGCCCGATGCGGCGCCCCCCACGCGCGCATTCGCGTCGCGTTCGGCAGGCGCGTGGTAGGTCATGCCGGGCGCAAATGCACATGCGCTCAGCGCACACACGGTCACCGCCGCCGCAAGCCGTCGCGGTGAACCGAGCCTCGATATGGTTTGTGTAGTCGTTGACATCGTATGTTTCCAAACAGTGCAGAAACCCGCCCAACATGACGGATTACCGCATTACGCTTGCCGGCACGGCCCGCGCTGCATTGCCGCGCATCCCTTGTCACCGCACGTCAGTCCGTGCAGGTCATCATGAGCGGCACCATGTCGCGCTTGTCTGCATCCTGTCGGCCGCCACACTCCACGACAACGTACTGCGCACCGGCGCACGCATGCATCGCCGCGTCGAACGCCGCCCGACAGGAATCGGGCAATGCGCGCTGGCGCAACCCTGCCGGTCGTGCTCCGGCCGGGTTGCTCACCCGCTGATACTTGATTGGACACTGCCTGGCGCCGTGTGTATGTGAGCAACCCCACCGAAAACCTATCTTCATACAAACATCTGATCGGGCCCCGAGGATCACGCCCCTGCCCGGCCGACCACACTGCCTGAATCCGGCGCCCGGCCGCCGCGAGCGCGGTCGCCGGATTCGTCGTTGCAAAAAAAAAAGCGCACCGATCGGTGCGCGTTGCGGTGGAGGACCCTGTCACCAGGTGGCTAGGGGAACGTTGTCAACCGCCGCACCATTTGTTCAGCGTCGCGTCGAACGTGAACGTCAGAACCTGACCGATTGCCATGACCACATTCGCCCCGGTCGTCGTCTGAAGGTTCGCGTTATTCGCAATCGTGCAGTTCCCGTTGGTCGCAACGATCTTGACCGACTGACCATCAATGCCGCCGGTCAGGTTCGTCAGCGTCGTCGGCAACGCATAGTTCGCCGTCAGTTTGCTGATACCGGTCACGCTCGGCGTCGAGCTTGTGCCGACGAAGCCGTTTGACCAAAGCGCCATTGCATTGCCGGCGCTGTCAGCCGTCGGCGCGCCATAGCTATAGCGAACCAGCCCCGTGGCATTCTCGATGTGAAACTGCCAGGGCCAGATTTGCAGAAGGCGCCCGCTTGCCCATGCGCTATTGACTGCGCGCCCGTAGCGGTCCTCCGGAATATATTTGTAGCGGCCGGCCACACCATTGCCTTGCGACGCGTCGACGCAAATCTTCGAGAAGTATTCACCGGCCGGGATGTACGACGTACTGGATAAGGACGGCGTAAACGTATAGGTGTCCGTTCCTGCCGTCACGCTTCCGGCACGCGTAATGGTGCCGGTGACACCGAAGATCGTCGCCAGCGTCGTGTCGCCGGTCCCGTTGGCCGCATTGACCGGCATGAAAATCGACAGGTTCGGTGTCGTGCCGAACGACCAGCCCGGAATCGCCACGGCCCCCGTACCATTCAGCACGATCGCTGAGCCGATCTGCTGGAACACGCTGTCGGTCTCGCAATCGATTCGTAGATTGTATGGGCCCTCGGTCGCGATAAAGACCGCTTCAGCACATCCGAAGAAGTTCCTGAACTTAATCGCGTTATAGCCGACGTTCCCGATGACCACGCCCTTTACCGTATTCGGGAATGCGAAGGTAAATTCATTGTCAGTTGGATAAACATTGAAATTCGGGTTCGGCAGAATCTCCGCCGCATAGTCGTTGCGGGCGCTCAACGGGAAGTTGATGTCGAACAGACAGTTGGTGACCTGCCCGACGACACTGAACATGCGCCCTCCACTCAGTCCCATCGTTTTCATGCGATCGTGCAGCACGATGTTGCGCGCCTGGATACCGTACAGCGGAAATCCCGTATTCGACGTTCGCCGGTCCTGCACGGCGAGCGCCGTGCCGTAGCTGAAGATGATGTCGATATTGTTCAGGTTGAACAGGTTCGACGAATCGGATCCGGGGGCGGCTGGACTGTCATCAAGATAGATACCGAAGCTGGGCGTGTTCGTCGACAGGTCGCCGCAATGCCTGATCTTCATCGTATCCAGATTGACTTCGCGTACGTCGGCGCGCGCTTGCGTCGATCCGCTTCCGGTATCCATCCACAGCACGCCACCACCCCTGAAATACAGGCAGTTCACGTGCGCGACGTCGAGCCAGTCCACGTTGCCTTGCAATACCAATCCATGTTGAAGCGATGCACACGCGCGATTTCCCTGAAGGGTAAAGTCACGCAGCACGCAACCGGCCAGGACGGCCGTGTTGGATGTCCATGACACGTTGCCTGTTTGCGGCAGATCCGTCGCTTCGTTATTGAAACCCGCGTTCAGCACCGTCAGGCATTGACCGCTGACGCCGGCGCCAAACTGGATGATCGAGGTGCGCGCCGAATGCCCGAACAAGGCTATCGGCTTCGTGATCGCTGGAAGCGCGCTACCCGAATAGTAGACTCCGGCCGGAAGATCGCCCTTAGCCGGCCAGATGGTCATCAGGTAGTTCAACCAGGCCGTCAGGGCCGGGCCGTCGTCGCTGCCGTAGACCACATTCGCAGCCGTGGCGGAGGCACTGGCTGCTTTCGCGAGCGTCACTTGCGTTGCGCTGACGAACGCCGCGATCGTGGTCGAGACCACAAGCGTCGCGACGCCACTTGCATTGGTCGTCGCGATATCGATTCGCTTGCCCACATCCGCAGCCGTGAATGCTGCCGACGCCGACGTCAACGCCGTCGACCCCGACGTCGTTACCCCGTCATTGACGATCCTCGTGTTGCCCTTCGCGCCGAAGTATTTGGCGCTGACCGGCAAGTTGGCAGGCAGTGCTGCCGGCAGATCGATCCATACCTGCGTGGTGCCCGCTGCGAGGTTGACGACAGCCCCGCCGTTGCTCGACGCCAATACGGTGGTCCGCGACAGCGTATTCCCGCTGACGTTGTACGTGCCGATTCCGATCTCCCAGTTTCCACTCGGGGAACCGACACCGGTCACGGCCTGCAACCCGTAATAGAAGGTATCTGCATTTGCACAAACGGACGAAAACGAACGGAATCCGGTCATTGCCCCCGCTAGAGAAAGCGCCCCCGTGCCGGTAGTCGTCGTCGTTTCCTGAACACGATCCTGAAGCTGGAATGCCATATCGATTCTCGAGGTGTGGTTGATGGATACGCTTGATGAATGTTGATGAAAACGTCGCATGCGCCGTGTCGACCGGCGCGTTTGATTCGGGCTTCTCGCAGCCACAGCGGGCGAGCCGCGCGGCCGTCCCGCTGATCCGGCGGATCGGTATGATCCTGACTTCCCCTCGCCGCCTGGATGCCGACCTGAAGACGTGCGTTACTGCCCGAGTCGGGGAATCATCGTGACCGTTGGCGCGGCGCTATAGGTGACCGTCATCGCGTCGCCCGGCTTGAGATCGATCAACCCGTTCGTCAATCCGGACGCATAGGCGGCCTGCCCGTTTCGGGACACACCGATCGACGACACGGTGCCGCCGGCGATCGACATGCTGACCGCACTCGGGTTGCTGTTCGCGAACGTCCACGGTGAAGCCCCCACCGTCTGCACGACCGGCGTCAGTTGCACGCCGAAGCCGACAAAGCCGTTTTGCGCAACGTTGTCTTCGCTCCACGACGTATAGGCCCATGAGGTCGACGAGATCAGTACGTCGATTGCACGGGGATAGTTGACCGGCTGGGCCATATAGTTTCCCCGCAGCTTGAGCGACGCGCCGGCCGTGAGCGCGCCGACCGTGATGAGGCGAGCGAAGCCGTTGCAGCAGCCGATATTCTCCCCAGTGTTGCCGCTGATCTCCGTGAACGACGTGCAGGATCCGTCCACGTAGATACCGTCCTTGGAAATGCCGGACATTTGATTCTTCGAAACGATGCACCCACGGGTGTTGTAAAGCGTGATCCCGGAAACGGCGCTCAGTCCACCGGTCCCGGTGAACGTGATCGACGCGCCACTGGCAATTCCGCTGCCCGTGACATTGCTGGACAGCGTAACGGTCGGGCCATTTCCGTTACCGGAAACCGACGTCACGTACGTGCCGACCGAGATATTCGCTCCGGATACGCCTTGCCCCACCGCACAACCGCGTGCCGACGGGTACGGCGTGAACGTCAGCGTGTTGGTTCCCGCCGCCGCTGCGGCCGAGGTCGCAATCGTTTGAGACGTCATGCACACCATCGGCGTGAAGACGATGGACGTGCCGCTCGCCACCGTGCCGGTCGTCGGCTTGCTTAGCGTCACCAAATTCGCCGTCACGCCGATCACGAAGGTTCCGGCCGCGATGTTGGGTCCACTGACGCCCTGCCCGACCGACACGCCTGTCGTTTCGTTTCCCGGTGACCCGAAACCATAGTTGTCGTTGTAGGTCACGCCCGTCGTCGTGGCGAACGTCAACGATGTCGCGGCACTCGGAGCCGACGCGGTGGTCTTGATCGTCGCACCGAACAGGCCGACACCAGAAAAAATCACGGTCCCGCCGCTCGGCACGGTCGCATTCTTGTTCAGCGTGACCGTCGATACGCCGGCCGATACGACCGTGCCGATCGGCACGCTGGTCGATCCGTTGAAATACCAGGCCGTCATGCCGACGGCGACGCCAGGGGTATTGGCAAAGTTCAGCGTCGTCGATGCCGACGCCGCAGCGATCGTCGTCAACGGGAATCCGTTCTTGTTGTTCGGATCCCATGCATTGCTGATCGTGTTCTGAGAAATGTTGACGTGGATGTTGTTTCCGGCCGGCTGCCACAGACCGATCGGCGTGCCCGCGGCATTCTTGATCGTGTTGTTGACGATCGTGATGTTCGAATTATTGAATCCGGCCGTCGCGGTCACGACCAATGCGCCATAGCCGATCGGCCCGTTTGGCGAATTGACGATTGCGCCGATGTTGGATTGAACTCCGCACGTATCCAGAACGTTATTGGCGACCGTCACGTTGTCATTGCCGTACGACTGGTAAACGCTCGTCAACTCCGATGCCACATAAATACCGGCCGCCATCGGGTTATAGATCTGGTTGTCGGTCACCGTGATGTCTTGGGCACCTACGATCGCGATGCCGCGCGCATATTTGGTGCCGACCACCCGGTTGTTTGCGATCGTGACGCGGCAAGGCCGGACGCCCTCGTTGAAATAGCCAACCACCGCAAACGCGTCATCGCCGCCGTTGATCACCTCATTGTTCGTAATGGTGATATCCGAGCTTGCCTTGGTCACATGAATGCCGTCATGCCAGATATCGAGCAGCGTATTGCCGAACACCTTCCCGTTGGCGCAACTGCGCATGATGGCGCCGCCGCCGGCCGAGTTGTTGAACTTGCACCCCGAGATTTCAAACTGACTGCAGTCCTGCAAATTGAGTGAGCCGGCATTCTCGTCCGGATAGTAGGCGGTCGCATTCTTTGAAAAGAACTGCAGATTCTGAATTTTGAAATTACTGGCGCTGCGCCAGTAAATCACCGAATTCTGGCCTTGCGCTGTCGTGCATTGCAAGATCGAGTCCCACCCGGCTCCGATGATCGACGCCGTTGCCGTCAGCGTTGTGTTGTACAGATAGGTACCCGGCGGGAAATACAGCGGGATCCCGGCATTGAGCGCCACCTGGAGTGCCGCCGTATCGTCGGTCACACCGTCACCCATCACCCCGAATCGCCTCACGCTCATCGGGAGATCGACCAATTCCTGCAGAAGCGGGCGGGCGGTCAGGCCCGTTGCGGTACCTACAATGTATGTAGCCGGAAATTCTGCTGTCATTCAGGCGCTCCGTATCGTCGCAATTCAATCGCGATGGAAAGAAGTCAAAAAAGGGGAATCTGAAGAGCATGAGCGAGCACGATCGTTCGCACTCGCCCATTCCAGAATAGAAGCGCCATTCGTGACAAACCGTGCGCGACATGACTGAAGCCCGATTCGATGCGCACGCAACGACCCGGATCGCATGCACCGCCCGATTTCCCCGCAAACGCGCCTGCGGCAAGGTACTTCTTACCCAGCCACATCTCCATCATCGGGAACGATGACCGCCTTTCCACCCCGCTGCGCGACCGTGCCGAAGAAAGATCGGACATATCGGTATAAACACCGATGCTGTAGTCAAACTACATTCATACCATTAGTCGCTGCAGAGGATCGCTACATCCGATCCGGCAGCGTCGGGCGGCCCGTGCGTCACCGTCCGCGTGTACCGGTCGAGCCCAACCGGCCGTAACGATTCCCCGCCTGGCCTGGCATGCCGACGCGCAACCACCCTGCATCGCCAGCCGAATGCGTCCGGTGCGAATCCACCGGACGTGCGCAGCTCCAGACATCATCCGAACAACCGGCAATACGATCATGGAGAGCAACATGCGGGACACACTCTGGCCGGCCGTCGTGCTGGCAGCGACCCTCTGTACCACCGCCTACGCGGGCGACGCCGATTTCAACGCGCAGGGCGACGCCACCGATGCGTTCGCGTCGGCCGCGGCGGTCCGGCGCGCGGACCTGCTCGTGCGCAAGATGACGCTCGACGAAAAACTTCAATTCATTCATTCGCAATACGAAATGTCAAAGGTGCCGGGCGGCGGCGCCGGCTATATCCAGGGTGTGCCGCGGCTCGGCATTCCCGACCTGAACATGGTCGATTCGGCGACGGGTTCCGGCAGCACGTCGCAGGCCAGCACGACGTTCCCTGCGACGATCGCCGTCGCCGCGAGCTGGGATCGCCGCCTGTCGTACGACTACGGCAAGCAGGTCGCGATCCAGTTGCGCGCGCAAGGGTTCGGCATGGGGCTCGGCGGCGGCACCAACCTCGCGCGCGAACCGCGTGGCGGCCGCCTGTTCGAGTATCTCGGCGAGGATCCGCTGCTCGCCGGCGACCTGCTCGCCGAACGCACGCTCGCCACGCAGCGGCAGAAAGTCATCGCCACCATCAAGCACTACGCCGGCAACGAACAGGAGCACGGCCGGATGGGCGGCAACACGCAGATCGACGAGCGCACGCTGCGCGAGCTCTACCTGCTGCCGTTCGAGATCGCCGCGAAGCGCGGGCGGCCCGGCAGCGTGATGTGCAGCTACAACCGCCTGAACGGCGCGTATGCGTGCGAGAACCCTCACCTGCTGAACGACGTGCTGAAGAACGAATGGGGCTTCCAGGGCCAGGTGCAGTCCGACTGGGGCGCGACGCACAGCACCGCCGCCGCGATCAACGCCGGGCTCGACGAGGAGGAAGACGTCGGGCCGAGCGTGTACCTGACGCCGGCGGCGGTCAAGCAGGCCATCGCGAACGGCTCGGTGTCGACGGCACGACTCGACGACATGGTGCGGCGCAAGCTCGCGGTGATGATCCGCGTCGGGGTGATGGACGATCCGGCCAAGGGTGGCGGCACGATCGATTTCGCGGCCGCGAACCGGTTCTCTCAGGCCGCGTCCGAGCAGTCGATCGTGCTGCTGAAGAACGACGGCAACCAGTTGCCGCTCGCCGCGTCGGCGCTGGCGCGCATCGCGGTGATCGGCGGCCATGCCGACACGGCCGTGCTGTCCGGTGGCGGTTCGGGTAACACGCGCGACCCCGTATCGGGATCGTTCGCGGGCTGCGGCGGCCTGACGTTCGGGTCATCGACGGGATGCAGCTGGTGGCGCAATCCGTGGCTGAAGGTCGACGTGCCGATCGTCGCGGCCATCCGCGCGCTCGCGCCGGCCGCGCAGGTCACGTATGCGGGCAACAGCGACCAGCAATCGCCGTTCCGCGCGTACACGCAGCAGGAGATCGATCAGGCCGCGGCACTCGCGGGCCGTTCGGACGTTGCGATCGTCGTGGTCGCGCAGCCGGCCGGCGAGGATTTCGGCGATCTTCAGAGCCTGAGCCTCGCGAACCCGTCGAACCAGGATGCGCTCGTCGAAGCCGTCGCGCGCGCGAATCCGCACACGATCGTCGTCGTCCAGAGCGGCAACCCGGTGCTGATGCCGTGGAAGGACCAGGTGTCCGCGATCGTCGAGGCGTGGTATCCGGGCGAAGCCGGCGGCAAGGCCATCGCGAACGTGCTGTTCGGTGCGGTCAACCCGTCCGGCAAGCTGCCCGTCACGTTCCCCGCGCGCGATCAGGATTCGCCGACCTGGGGGCAAAACGGGGCGTTCGACAACGATCCCGTCTATGCGGAAAAGCTGAACATGGGCTATCGCTGGTATGACGCACGCAACATCAAGCCGATGTTCGAGTTCGGCTACGGGCTGTCGTACACGCACTTCGCGTATTCGGGGCTGTCGGTGTCGACGCAATGGGACGGGTCGCTGAGCGTCGCGTTCACGGTGCGCAACGACGGACGCGTCGCCGGCGCGGAAACGCCGCAGGTCTATCTTGGCGTGCCGTACAAGGACGAACCGCCGAAGCGGCTGGTCGGCTGGGAGAAGATCCGGCTGAATCCTGGCGAGACGCGACGTGTACGTGTCACCGTGTCGCCGCGGATGCAAAGCGTGTGGGATACGTCGCGTAACGGCTGGCGCGTGGTGCCGGGCGGAACGGTGTATGTGGGTGCGTCGTCGCGGGATATCCGGTTGCAGGGGCACTGAGCAGGAATGCCCCCACGGTAGAGCCGCACACGTCTTGCGCGGTTCTACCGTATTCTCCCCGCGAACCTTACCGGAACAGCAACGCCAGCAACGTCGCGAGCACGGCAATGGCGGCGATCCCCGCCGCCATCCCGGTCAGATGCGCGGCGACCACCAGACCGGCCGGCAATCGCGTCGATGCCGCGCCGCCCGCCCCATCCGCCGGCCCGGCCCGCGCTTGCGACGCGACGCCGGTCATCACACCCCGCTCCCCTCGAGCGTATCGAGCAACGGCCGGGCCAGATGCAGGACCTGGTACACCGTGCCCGCGCCGTCATCGTCCGGTTCGTGTTCCGAAACGAGTACGCGCGTCAGCCGCCAGCGCAGCGGATCGAGGCTGACGGCGGCCGCGACGGTGCCCTGCCGCGCCGCCGCTTCGCGATTGCGTGCGACCTCCTGTGCCAGCGTGGCATCGAGGTCGGCATCCGCCGGAATATCGATCGCTTCCAGCCGCACGAAGCGCCCCGTCGACGCACGGCCCTTGCGCGCGTCGAGTGCGACCTGCACGTCGATCGGCGCGCGTCCGAAGCTGTCCGTCACGACCCGGAAGCGGCCGTCCGTGACGAACCCGGTGAACGCCTGTTCATTGCGCCACAGATAAAGGGACGCATAGCCGTTTTCCGTCGCGCCGTGGCGGCCGGCCTCGCGCAGCAGGAACCCCTTGAAGACCAGATCCGGCGTGTCGTCCCAGAGCCTGCCGCGCTCACGCACGCGATTGCGGATGATGTCGAGGTCGTAGTCCGCCGGCAGGCGGTGCACGTAGTACGCGGTCAGCATGATCGACTCCTGGGAAAGATATGGGAGATTCCGAACGGCTTGGGAACAGCGTAGAAGACCTTGAATCATTTGAAAATACGATGGCAGAATATTTCAATGATTTCATTTCTCAATGGATGAGTGTGCGATGAAAACGCTCGACATCGAAGCCGTGCAGGCGTTCGTGCTGACCGCCGACCTCAAGAGCTTCACGCGGGCCGCCGAGGCAATGGACACGACCCAGTCCGCGGTGAGCCTGAAGATCAAGCGGCTCGAAGACGGCCTCGGCCGCCGCCTGCTGGAACGCACGCCACGGCAGGTTCGCCTGTCGGCCGACGGCACGGCGTTCCTGGAGCCGGCGCGCGAACTCGTGGCCGCTCACCAGGGTGCGATCGGCGCGTTCGGTGCGGGCCAGCGGCGGCTGGTAATCGGCGTGAGCCATCATGTCGTCGGCGCCGATCTTCCAATGCTGCTTCGGCGCATGAGCGAAGCGGAACCGGGGCTCGTACTGGAGATCCGGGTTGCCGCATCGCGCGACGTGCTCGATGCGTTCGACCGCGGCCAGCTCGACGCCGCCGTCGCGCTGCAGCACGACAGCCGGCGGCTCGACGGTGAAACCCTGCTGTCGGAATCGTTCGGCTGGATGGCCGCGACCGACTTCGAGTACCATCCGCCGCAACCGCTGCGGCTCGCGACGCAGGCCGAGCCGTGCAGTGTGCGCCGCATGGCGATTGGCGCATTGGACGAAGCCGGCGTCGCCTGGACGGAAGTGTTCGTCGGTGGCGGCGTGGCGACGATCGGCGCGGCGGTATCCGCGGGGCTGGCGGTCGCCGCGCTCGGGCATCGCGTGGCGCCCGTCGGATCGGTTGAGGTGGGTGCGCGATACGGGCTGCCGCCCTTGCCGACGCGCGACGTGGTGCTCTACTCGAGCCTGACCGATGCGCGGGCCCGGCAGGCGCTGCGCACGCTCGGTGCGGCACTGCGTTCGTCGGTCGGCGTGCGGTGATGTCGTGCTTGAACAATCCGGAGAACAACATGCGCCAGTTGGATGAACTGATCAACGAACACGAATCCGCGCTCCCGGCTTTGATCGAGTGGGTAGCGGCAGCCCGTCACCCTTGCGAAATACTGCCCGCATCCGATCGGCGTGGCGAAGTGCTTTCAGCGCTTCAGGTATCCACCCGATCGACCCTGGGGGCCATCGCCTATTCGACCGGCGGCATTCTGGTGGAAGGCGGCTACCTTCGTCTGCTTGGCTCGGGCCACCCCAGGCTGCCCAGAGACATCGTCGGCTGGAACACGGGGCGATCGTCCGGTTTCCTATTGATCGCAGACGATGCCGTCGGCGGCTTCTTCGCGTTGAACGGCGGCGCACTCGGGGAAGACACGGGTTCGGTGTATTACTTCGCACCCGACACGTTGAGATGGGAGCCCCTCGAGATCGGGTATAGCGACTTCGTGCGGTGGTTGCTCAGCGAGAAGCTGCACGACTTCTATGCGAGCTTGCGCTGGTCAGGCTGGCAAGCTGATGTCCAGCATCTGACGACGGATCAATGCTTCAACTTCTATCCGTTCCTGTGGACGAACGAAGGCTCGGTGGAACACAGCAGCCGCCAGGCGGTCAGCGTTTCCGAGCTGTACGCGCTTCATGTCAGTCCCGGATCCGCGGCGTCACGACAACCGTAATCGGGCCACAACCGTGGAATAGCCGCCCCCCGCTAATTCAGCGGCTGCCATAAATTCTTGTGGCGCAGACAGCGATCAATCGGAATGAGGCGTGCCCAGCGCATCTTCGTCACGTCGCCACCGTCAACGGACTCGAATACCATGCACGCGCATGTCAGATAATCCTCTTCGTGAACCGATGAATCCGTATACGACTTCGTCGTATACGGATGCTGGGTCGTTGAACGCATGCACGCCCGGCTGCATCGCTTTCATCGTCTCCGGATACGCTTCGGGTGCCGAGCAGACTTTATGAAACCGTCTCTTAAAACCCCGGGACGCGGGGAGCTTCATTCGTATCAATTATCCGACGCAATGTCCCAGTATCGATCGTTCCAGAATATGGAATAAGAACGGTTGGCATCGAGTGTGTAACTTACAATGCGCCCGCTCTTTGTACCGTTTGCAGTAGAAATGGATACGGTGTATGTGTTGCAGGTAGGATCACCAATATCCATCCGCTGTCCGGGTTGTAAGGTAATGCGGCTCGAGCCGGATTTCCCCGCCCCGTCGCGACATGTCACCACCAAATGATGGACCGAGTCCGGATCGCTTGTGATCGAAAAATCCCCAGCGATTGCCGACGTGGCGATCAATGCTGAAGAAGCGAGCAGCGCCAGGGGAATAATCTTCATTCGTGTTTGCTCCAGGTGTTTGTACAGGTGTGGTTGGTTGTTTGCACTGGTCTCAAAGCTGTAAAAATAGCGAAGGGATCTCCATGAAAAAGTGCCGTCTCGTCTGAAAAACAACAGACTTTTTTGTGCTACCCGACCGAATTGTTTCGCCACGCGTCAGTTTCGTTGTGATTAACTGCAGCCGCTGCGCTGTATACCTCGTATACAGCGCGGCGGCTTATCGACCGGCTTGCACCTCCCTACGATGTCGGCCGTGCGTTGCACTGCTGCCAGCCCAGATTGATTCCCCGGTGTATTCAATTGAGCCACCCAAAGCCTGACCGACCATCATGATTAGCGAATCACCGATCCAGACGCACAGTTTTCACAGCGACGATCCGGACGAAGTTTCGGATTTCATCGAGAAGATTTATGCGGATAACCGCTTTCGCGCGCAGCATGCGGACCGGAAGGCCGTGAATATGGGCGGCCAGGAATGGAACGGAATCGGCATATACGACGTCGATTACGAGATGCCGTTTCATTTCCACTCGTCGGAACCGCGTCCCAATTATTTGTTCCTGTCGTGCCGGCGCGGTGGTTCGACCTATACGAGCGGCGGAACGGTCGCACAATGTGCGGTCGGCGACGTGATGCCGATTTCGTCGACCGGCATGTCGACCTGCGTCACGCAACCGGAGGGTATCGGCCATCTGTCGGTGATTGTCGATGCCGGCGATCTGAACGACTTCGTATCGCAATGGATCGGCAAGCCGCTTGCCGCGCCGGTCAGGTTCGACATGAAGCCGGTCGCGGCGGACGCGGCCATCGAATGGAATGCCGCGGCGGACTGCCTGCGCCGGATGATGCTGTTGACGCCCACACCGGAGGCAGCCATTCGTGCACTGTACGAGCACATGCTGAAACACATGATGTTGCGGCACGGCAGCAACTACAGCGCGCTGTTTGCGACGGATACCTGTGCGACCGAACACACCGCGCGTTCCGCGGTGGCGATGATCGAAACCGACCCGATGCGATGGAAGACGCTCGGCACGATCGCACATGCGCTCGGCTGCCCGACCGGCGCGCTGGAGAACGCGATCCGCCGGCTGACCGGCCAGCCTTCGACCGCGCTGTTTTTCGACGGGCGGCTGTATGGCGTCCGCCGTGCGCTCGCCAAAGGCGACGGCAGTTTCGTCGGCACGCTGCATGCATTTGGCTTCGCGCCGTCCAACCGCTTCGTGAGTGCCTATCGGCAGCGCTTCGGCGAGCCGCCGAGCGCGACTTACCGGCGCAATCCGAACGCGGCCGACATCCGCAACGATTTCCGCGGGCTCGCCGACACGTTGTGTGAAACGAAGGTCAACCGCTTCATCGACGAGTCCCTCGGCAAACCGATCGGCCTCGCCGACCTCGCGCGCCTGGCCTGCCTGAGCGAACACGCGACGATCGCCGCGTTCAAGGAGCAGTTCGCACGCACGCCGATGCAGTACGTGATCGAACGGCGCCTCCAACGCGCGCGCTGGCGACTGTGTCATACGTCCGCGAGCATCCTGTCGATCGCGCTCGAATGCGGATTCGGCAGCCAGAGCTATCTGACGACGCTGATCAAGCGGCATTACGGCGTCACGCCGCGTCAGCTTCGCCTCGCGGCCACGACGGCCCGCAACGACAGCAACGACCGGTAAGCCGTGCGCGGCGTGATTCACTGCGCCGCGACCGGACAGTTCGTCTCACCTTCGCGGCAGTCGAGATAGCGTTGCAGCGCGGCCGATCTCGACTTCGTCGTTTCCTCCAGACATGCGGCACGTGCGAGCGGCTCGGCCGAGCCTCCCGCCACGCCGATCGTCTGGAACGCGCATTCGGTATCGCGAAACGCGATCCATGCGCGCTGCGCTTCGGTCAGCTTCCTCGCACCGTCGCGATCGTCCTTCAGCCGGCTCTGCAATGCGCGGTAGCGACGGTTGAGCTCGGTGTCCGCGCGCGCATAGCCACGGCTCGCGCATTCGTTCATCGCGCGTTGATCCTGCGGATTCGCGCAGTCCGGCGCCGCATGCACATCGTGTGCGGCCAGGACAGCCAGCAGCATCGCAACTGGCGCGAGCTTCGAGCGGATCGTCATGTGTGCCTTCCTCCAGCTTGATCGTGATACGGTTCGCACCCGGGTCACCGCGCAGCGCCCGCGTCCTGCGCACGCCATGCGCGCCGCTGTTGCGACAACCGGCTCGCAGCCACCCGCGCGGCCTTCCACCACGCGAACGGCCGCGGATCGGCCAGCATGCTGAGCGCGCGCGCATAGTCGAGCGCGAGTCCCGGCGTCCACGCCATCGTCACTGCACGCTTGCGAATCTGCGCAGCCACCCACAGTTCCGGCGTGACGAGCACGCGCAGAAAACTGCCCCACCCGGTCCCGCCACCGCGCAACCGGCCGACCGCGCCGTCGATCGCCGCCTCGAGCGCATAGGCGACGGTGCTCGAACAGTTCCGGTGCGTGAGGTTGTACGTCGTATTCGCGCGATAGCGCTCCCAGAATGCGTGCAGCTTCGCGGGGTCGTAATTGCGGATCCGCACACGCACCGTCGACGGGCACCATGCCGTCGACTCCGTCGCATAGTCCGGTTGAAACGTGCCGGGCACGTCGTTCTCGCGCGTCGCGCGCAGGATGCGCCCGAACTCGGACGGCGAGCGGTCGATCTCGGCGGCCGGATACAGGCTGATATAGATCCCTTCCGGGGATTCGAGCGCCGCGTGCCCGGTCGAGATCGTGCCGTTGACGTCGACCGCGGCGATATAGCGGTCGACCACCGGATGGTGCTGAGCCTGCGCCTTCGACGTACCGGCCGGCGTCCACACGTGCACGGTCAGCGCACGCTCGTGGTCGGCCGGCGGGCCGTCCCATTCATTGCGATCGAACCGGCTCGCGCGCGTGGCCAAATCGGCGTCGGGCAGCAACGCGGATCGCCGCGACACGTTGAATGCCGGATTGCGCTCGAGCCGCCGCACGCGAGCGGCGAGCGTCAGCATGTTGATACCGCCGAAGATCAGGAACAGCCCGAGACAGAACGGCAACGTGCCCGCGTAATGCGTCGGATACGGCTGGTAAAAGAACACCGCGATCAGGATCTCGAAGACACCCCACGCGACCGCGGCCCTCCAGCGGCGATACCGGACGATCCAGGCGGATACGCATTGCAGCAGCCCGTCGACGAGAAACAGCGTCCCGAAGATCATCGACAGGATCAGGTTGCCGTGATGGTGCCCGGCAAAGATCAGCACCGAGGCGGCGACGACCGCGATGCCCTTCACGTAGCGCAGCGCGCGTTGCCCGCCGACGCCGGTCCATGCAACCGCGAGCGTCGCCAGCCCTTCGAGCAGGAACAGCCACGCGAACAACGTGATGGGGAAATGCATTGCGCCGTCGAGTGCGTCGACGAATACGACGATCCCTGCGACCGCCCACACAACGCCGATCCAGACGATCCCCGTCGCACGCGTGCGCAGATAGTCGACGCCCAGCAACAGCATTACCAGTCTCACCATGGTCCCTTACCTCATCATCGCCGGCCGCGACTGCGCGATACGCGTGTCGCGAACCTGCGGCCGGGCGCGTGCTTCATTGTTCGTACGTCCGTGCAAGCGGCAGCGACGCGCGGATCGCCGCGGAGAAGTCGCCATCGATCGTCGCGCCGGGCGGGCGTCGAATCAGGCTCGCCGTCTTCAGCGCATCGAACGGCATCGATGCGTCGAGCAGGCCGAGATCGTGCCCGTATCGATCCGCATAGCCACTCAGCAAGACCATCCAGCTGTATCCGACCTCAGGTGCAACCGCCCTGACGTGACGCAGGATGTTCGTCGTACAGTTGTTGAACAGCGTGTTGTAGAACTCCGGGCGGCTTTCGAGCGCATGCACGCGGCGCAGGTAATCCGCAAACAATGCGCGCGCGGTGTCGGACGTGACGTGCGCACGGAACAGATAGACGCGCTCCTTGCGCACATCGCTGCGCACACCGATCAGGTCCCGTTCGTCGGCGACGACGTACACAAGGTCGTACAGCGGCAGGAAGCCTGCGTAGGGCGAATAGCGTTGTCCGTGCCGCCGGCGTGTCTCGATCGAGATCGCCACGTATCGGCCGTCGTCCAGCCCGAAACTCAGGAACACGTGCGCGATCGCCTCGGCCGTCCAGCGCGACACGACCAGATCGACCGTCGTCACCGCATCGAGCGCGAACGTGGCGTCGTAGTACGCAGGCACGCAGTCGTCGCGCGTCCGGTATCTGAAGTTGCGCACGTCGCGCACCGTGACCCGCGGTCCGCGCCATTCGACACGCGCGGCACGCGCGTATTCCGGCACCCACACGGCCGGCGCGCGCGCAAGCCGAATCAGCGACGACAACGGGTTCATTCCAGCCCTGTCGCTACGTCCGGTTGCAGCGCGTCGTCGCCCGTGGCGCGATCACCCGAACCGGGTACGCGCCGCGCGGCAATGCGGCAAGCTGTCGTCGATTTCGTCATGTCGATTCACCCGGTATGCGGTCAGCGAAAGCCAGGCGACACCGATGCCGCGCGATGCCGCTTCGAATGCGGCGCGTTACTTCGTCGTGTACCCGCCGTTGATCAGGATGGTCTGGCCGGTGATCCACCAGCCATCGCTCACCAGATGACGAATGAACGGCACGACGTCCTCGATGTCGGTGAGGCCCGTCGTGCTGAACGGCGACAGCGCGGCTGCCGTCTTGTGATACGCAACCGCATCCGCGCCCTCGGCAGGATAGAAGAACGGCGTATCCATCGGCCCGGGCCCGACGGCGGTCACGGAAATGCCCCGCGCGCCGAATTCCTTTGCCGCCGCGCGCGTGTAATGCTCGACCGGCGCCTTCGTGCCCGCGTATGCCGCGTAGAACGGCGTGAACGCACCCAGCAACGACGTGACCAGCGTGACGATCTTGCCGTTGTCGTTCACGTGCTTGCCGGCTTCCCGCAGAAAGAAAAATGCCGACTTCGCGTTGACCGCGCTCATTTCGTCGTACTCGGCCTCGGTGATCTCGGTGAACGGCTTTTTCAGGACCTTGCCGACCGTGTTGATCGCAATGTCCGGCCGCCCGATCGCCGCTATCGTGTCCGTGAACAGCTTCTCGACCGCGCCCGCGCTCGTCAGGTCGGCCTGGAACGCGACCGCCTCGGCGCCGGCGGCCCGGATCGCCGCGATCGTGTCGACCGCATCGGCCCTCGAGCGCTCGCTGTTGTAATGAATCGCAACCGCTTTCGCGCCCTGCTGCGCCAGATCCCGCGCGATCAGTCCACCGAGATTCTTGGCGCCACCCGCGATCAATACCGTCTTGCCCGTAATCTGATGATCCGCCATCTCCACTCTCCGAGTTTCCGGAAACACGCCGCCTGCATCGGTCGATGGGCAACACTATTCCGCGATTGATTAAAAGCAGGCGCCCTGAACGATTGAATCCCGCACGCTGACAATCCCAAATTCATGGCGGCGAGACATACCGATTTCGAATCAATCAGCGAGCGAAAAAATAACGCAGGCAACGCACCGTGCGCCGAAAATCCTACCTCTAACGGCGACCATAAATTTCCATAAAATCATCGGATTTTTTTGAAAGACGACAGCCTCGTGCTGCGGAACAATCGAGCCGCCTTCAGGCAAGAAAATGCGGCTTTTCTTCAGACAAACCCCGACGCAATGCCGCATCGTCGTTCAGGGTCTGCGTCGCTCAGATGAAAACGTCATTCTTTCGCGCAGGTCCCACTGCTCATGAACGAAATCATTCGCCACTTTCAGACGACCCGCTGCATATCCCAAGGCTATCTGGAGGCCATCGATATCTCGAAACCGCTCAACCGCCACGATGTTTTTGACGTATTGGCTCGGAACGTCGCGGTGTCGTACCTCGAGAGCAGGTTCCCCCTTCCCGTTGGCTTCGATCTGATGCAGCAATTGGTGAGGCTGTCGAATTTCGACTTGTCGCCGTACACGTGGGACATATTCGAGGCTTTCGCGTGCGGCGCCTATCGCACCGACGCCTATCCCGTCGATCTGGATCCGGCGATCCATCACACGATACCGCGCTTGCACGAGGTACTAAACCTCCGTCGCGACAGCTTTTTCGCAACGCAAGCAGCCAACCTGCACACAAATTGAAACCGGTCGAAAGCCGGTTTCCGTCGGTGGCTCATCCGGCATGACTACTTTCGCCTGACGCGGGAATATCCGGCGAGCGGGTCGGATTTTTATCATGTTCTTGCGCGGCACCAGGGCGACTCCGACGTCGCTCCGATGCTGCTTCCCCTGTGTCGTAAACACGCGCCTTACTGAGGTACGACACAAGGTTGCCCCTGCGATTGCACGACGATCTGGTCGGACAGATGTATCCGGTTCGCGAGATCGATCACGCCGAACTGGAAATTGAAACTTTGATAAAAATTCTTGTCCGTCGAACTCGGGATCGGCTCCTTCTTGAAGACCATCGCCGTTTCACCCGGCATCTTTATGATCTGATTTTCATTTGGAGACCAGTCGTCCGCCGCCCAGGTGGAAGCGACCAACTCCCATTTCGGATCGACCGACTGTGCGTGCCCGGCCGCCGAACTCAGCGTTGAAACGTAATTCGACACGGTAATCTGCCCCGACTGCCCTTCCTGAACCAGCAGGAAACCACCCTCGGGTTTGCTGCCCTCTATTTTCTTCGTGACGGGTATCACATATTTCGCATCACTCTCGACAGTCCGGACGAGTCGATTTCATTATCTCCGCCACCGCAAGCAGCCAGCATGAGACCGAGCAGTGCGCCGGCGAGATACATCGATACGAACTTGCGCACGCGTCGCGAAATGACCGTCATCTTTTACCCCCGTATCCCAGATCGCTATTTCGGCTGGACGAGCGTAATTGACAATCCACGTCATTTCTTTCAGAAAACTTGTGGGAAATCCTGAAACAGCAAGCCCGCTAATGGCATCGGTCGCTTCGCGACGGCTGCCGGGCAAGCATGCATGAGGCCGCGCTTGTACCGGGTGCATCCGACGACTCAAGGCCGGCGTACTCCGGCTCATCCGCAGCCCCTCGAATGACCGCACGCAACATTCGATAGCCAGGACTTGCCGACGTACTGACCTCAAGCCTCACCCATCGTGGTCTGAGGCGTGTTCTGGTCGCAACGAAATGCATCGACGCGTGCCACGGTAAAATTCTCTCGCTTCATTCAGACCCATCCATGTAGGCTACCTGTAGGCAAGCCTTGCTTACACGGGCCAACATCGATCAACATAAAATCAAGCAGTCGACTACAAAAGCCATTGATTTCGCTACACTTTTTTTCACCCGGACAATGATCTATTCGCTCGCCACCACCTACATCCGGGAACTCGAGATCCGCAAGAGCCGCTTCATCGCGTACGCAATTCCCGTCGAAGACCGCGACGCGGCGATGCAGGCGCTGCAACGCCTGCGCGACGAGCATCCGGCCGCCACCCACGTATGCTGGGCACTGCTGGCGGGCGGCCAGTCGGGCATGTCGGACGACGGCGAACCGTCGGGCACCGCAGGCCGTCCGATCCTGGAAGTGCTGCGCCATCACGATCTCGACGGCGTGCTCGGCGCGGTCGTGCGTTACTACGGTGGCGTGAAGCTGGGCGCGGGCGGGTTGGTACGTGCGTACACCGATGCAATCGCGTCGGCGCTGCTCGATGCCGAGCGCATCGAACGCATCCGCTACACGCGGCTCGCGATCGAGATCGGCTATCCCGAGGAGGCGCGCGTGCGCCGCTGGATCGAACAAGCGGGTTATGAACTGGTGGACAGCGCGTACGGGATGACGGTGAAGCTCGTGATCAAGCTGCCCGAGACCGCCGACGGGAATGCGCGAACCGAGTTGTTCGACCTGACGCAAGGGCGATCGGGCTTTCCCGATCTGTGACGAACGGCAACCGCCCGCTCCGTCGCCCCGGCCATCTGCAAATTCCGCCGAAAAATCAGATACATCCGATAGAAAAAACGCGCGCCGCCACTTAATCTCACCGGGTTCCCGGCGACTCGCGCCACATACGTCTTACCCGCAGGCCGGCACAGGCAGCACACAACCGCCACCGGCCGAGGCGGCACGCCAAGGCCGGGCGTGCCGACGTGAGGTTCGTCACGCGTCGCCAATCATCCAAAACTCGGCTACGGGATAACGGACGCATGCATCAGATACAGACACTGCAAGCCCAGCTGGCGGAACTCGATCGGCGCATCAAGGCGGCACGGAGCCGCGAACGCAGCGCGGTGCTGGCGCAGGTGCGCGAGCTCGTCACGAGCTACGCGCTGACCGCACGGGAAGTCTTCGGGCAGGGCTACAGCCATCGTGCAAAGCTGTTCACTGTCGGCGTGAAGTATCGCGACCCGGCAACCGGGGCGACATGGAGCGGGCGCGGCCGCGCACCTGCATGGATCGTCGGGCGCGACCGCACCGCGTTCCTGATCCAGGAGTAACGCGCGCCGCGTTGCACGGCGCGCCCCTTCATCGCATCGAACCCGCCACGACCGCTCAGTAAGTATCCGGCACGATCATGTCGTCCGGCGTCGGCCGGCGGATGTAATCCTCGTGATGCTCGCGCGGCGGCAGGTCGATCGGCGCGTGCGGCACCTCGTGATACGGCACCTGTTGCAGCAGATGGTGAATGCAGTTCAGCCGCGCGCGCTTCTTGTCGACGGCCTGCACGACCCACCACGGCGCCTCCGGAATATGCGTGCGCTGCAGCATCTCTTCCTTCGCGGCCGTATAGGCTTCCCAGCGGCGGCGGCTTTCCAGGTCCATCGGACTCAGCTTCCACTGCTTCAGCGGATCCTCGATCCGGCTCTGGAAGCGCACTTCCTGCTCGTGATCGGTGATCGAGAACCAGTACTTGACGATCTGGATTCCGCTGCGCACCAGCATCTTCTCGAACTCGGGCACCGAACGGAAAAACTCCTCGTATTCGTCGTCGGTACAGAAGTTCATCACGCGCTCGACGCCCGCGCGGTTGTACCAGCTGCGGTCGAACAGCACGATCTCGCCGCCGGCCGGCAGATGCGCGACATAGCGCTGGAAATACCATTGCGTGCGCTCGCGGTTGCTCGGCGCGGGCAGCGCGGCAACCCGGCAGACCCGCGGGTTCAGCCGCTGCGTGATGCGCTTGATCGCGCCGCCCTTGCCGGCCGCGTCGCGCCCCTCGAAAATGACGACGAGCCGGTGCCCCGTGCTCACGACCCAGTCCTGCAACTTCACGAGCTCGCCCTGCAGCCGGAACAGCTCGCGGAAATACTCCTTGCGTGCCTCGCGACGTTCCTGCGAGAACAGCAGGTCGTCGTTGTCGTCGAAGCGGCGGTCGTCGAGCTCCATCTCGAGCTCTTCGTCGTACGCGTCAACCAGATCTTCCTCGAAACGGCGCTGGCGCGCCTCCATCGACTCCATCGACTCCATCTCGGTGAGGTTGTCGGTTCCGGTCTCGGTGCGGGTATCGTTGTCGCCCATGGGGCCTCCTTCCATCATTGACGCAGCCAAACTCCGCCATTATCCCAGTGTCGCGCGTCAAAATCATGAAATGAGGGCCGCCACGCCCGTCAGAAGCGGTACGCGAGCAGCACGCTGGCCAGCACGGGGTTCGCGGAGATATCGAACGTGTTCGACGCGAGCTGCCGGTTCGGCTGGTCGATATCCAGCGTGATCTTGGTGCGCAACGGGATATAGGTCACCATGCCGGTGATCCAGAACTGGCGCGTGATCTGGTAGCTCGCGCCGACGGTGAACACCGGCTCCCACACGCTCTTCACCTTCGCCGATACGTTGGTCTTCCCCGACAGCAACAGGTCGCCGCCGGCATCCCAGATGCGCTGGAACAGCGACGGATCAAGCAGCAGCGACTGCAGGCTGCCGATGTCCCCGCCCGCTGCGAGCAGCCCGCCGAGCGACGCGAGCTTGCGCTGGAACACGGGATTCAGGTTCGTGTTCGTGAAGCGCGTATAGCTGATGCCGATGCCCGCGAACGGGCGGAAACGATCGTCGCGCTCGCCGAGGTAATACTTGAACACGACGGACCCGAGCCACGCGCGCGTGGTCGCGAGCGGGTTGCTTTGCGTGTTCGCGAGATCGATCAGCGGCAAGCGCCCCTGGACACCCGAAAAAATCCGGTCGAGCGGCAGCGCGATACTGCCGTTCCCGCGCAGCGTCAGTACCGGCGGGATGCCCCCGCCGAGTTCGGCCGCCCAGTTCTCCGAGAAAAAGTGGGTAAACGTGAACGCCAGCGTGTTCGTATTGCTGAGCGACAGGCTCGAGCCCTGGTTCTGGAAGCTGTTCAGCCCGAGTGCGTCCGTGTGCGTCGTCACCGGCGTCGATCGGCCGGTCGTGCCGACGAAGTGCCAGCCGAGAGCGACCATGTTGCGGTCGTCGCCCATCAGCTGCGTCAGCAGCGGCGGCGCCTGGGCGGCCGGCAGATCGGGCAGCCGCGACGGGTCGATGGGATGCAGTTCGTACGGCATCCGGTCGGCATGGACGACGCCGCGCGCCGGCGCGTCGTTCGCCGCCTCCTGCGCGGCGCCTGGCTTGCAGCCGGTGCCGGCGTCACCGCCGCCGTCGTCGAAGCCGATGCCGGCCGCGCCGTCGTCGCGCGTGGCCGCACATGCGCGCCCCGCCCCGCTGGGTCGCTGGCCGAGCGTGATCTTGCGCGCCGTCAACGGGACGGCGTCGGGTTGCGGCCCACTGTCCGAATCGTCGCGCCCACGGCGGGCCGGCCCCGCATCGGTCGCCCACGCGCTCGCATCGAATCCGTCCGCGTCACCGCCCGGCCAGAAGCCGATCCCGTCGGCCCCGGCCTGCCAGCGTGGTTCGGCGTCGCCGTCCGGCTGCGGTGCGCCATGCGCGGCGGCCGCGCAGGCGAACAGCGTCACGCCGAGCCAGCGCGACAGCGGACGCACGGCGCCCGGCCGCACGCGGCGGCAGTGCTTGTCCCGGCTCACCATCGGCTCAGGCCGGCACGCCGAACAGGCGTTGACGGATCCGGTACAGCGGCTCGAACAGCCATTCGAGCAGGCTGCGCCGCTCCAGCACGATGTCGGCCTTCAGCATCATCCCGGCCCGCAGCGACAGCGGCCGCCCTTCGAATGCCGGCGAGCGGTCGGCCAGCTCGACCCAGGTCTTGAAGTAGGTCTGCGGCGTGGCGGCATCGCCCGGCAGGTTCAGCTCCTTCGCAGAAAACGCGACGGGCGAGATCGACAGCACCTTGCCGCGATACGTGCCGAACTTCTCGACCGGATAGCTTGCGTACGCAACCTTCACTTCCTGCCCCTTCTTCACGAAGCCGGCCTTCGACGACGGGATGTAGACCTCGGCGATCAGCCCGTCGGCCTTCGCGGGCAAGATCTCGACGACGCGCGTGCCCGGCGGGTCGATCACGCCGCCCTGCACGACGTCGAGCCGCACGATCTGCCCGTCGGCCGGCGCGTACAGCACCTGGTTCACGTTCTCGTCGATGTTGTATTCCTTCGCGTTCAGCTCCTCCTGCTTGATCTTCAGTTCCGCGTTCGCGCCGTCGTACTTGCTCTGCATCGTGTCGAGGTCGCCGCGCAGCTTCATCGCGTTCTTCGCGAGCTCGGCGCGGCGCAGCAGCAAGTCCTGGTATGCCTGCCCGGCCTGCAGGTACTGCGTGTTGACCTGGTTGTACTGCTCGAGCGTCACGACCTGTTCGTCGAGCAGCTGCTTCACGCGCGCGCGTCGTTCGCCGTACTCGTCGACGATGCGCTTCTGGTCCTGGATCTGCCGGCCGATCAGCCCGCTGCTCTCGCCCTGCGCGGCGATCTGCTGGTTGATCTGCTGCACCGACGACTTGTATTCGAGCCGCGCCGCATCGATCTGCTGCGTGACCTCGACGCGCTGCCGGTCGAGCGCCGCGCGCATCCCCTGCACGTTGTTCGCCTGGCTCACGAAGCTCGTGTCGCGCGTCACCGCCAGCAGCCGCTGGCCGGCCTTCACGTGCTGATCCTTGCCGACGTAGATGTCGCGCACGGCCCAGCCCGGCGGCGCGCTGACGCCGATCAGCCCCGAGCGCGGCGTCAGCATCCCCGACACGCTCTCGGTGTTCGCATAGCTCAGTTCGACGAGCGCGGTCACGAACATCGCGAACATCGCGAGCGACAGATAGCAGAAGAACCGCATCGACACCGGCACGTCGACGACGCCGTGGATCACGGTGCCGAAGGTCGTGCCGCGCGCGAGCTTGCGCGACGGCTTCTGTTCTCGGAGGGCGGAGTTCCAGGTCGGCATGGGGCGGGCTCGTCAGGAGCGACGCCGCGCGGCTGCATCGAGCAGCGGCGCCGGCATCAGGTAAGGCGTGAAGTGTTCCCAGAAATGCCACTGCTCGGGCTGTTGCACGAGCGCCTGCTCGAGCCGGTCGACGATGCGCTGGTGCGTCGCGCGCACGGGCGACGCGTCGTCGTCCGCGCCGAGCATCGGCGCGAGCGGGCTGGCCGCGAGCTCGGTGAAATGCACCGCGCAGCGATCGCGGAACGGCACGCCCGTCGCATACGCGACGAGCAGCGGAATCCCCTGCTCGACCGCGAGCTTCACGCCGCCGCCGGCCATCCGCACCCAGCGGCCGCCGAGCCGGCAGCGGTTGGTCTTGCCGAACTTGCCGTGCAGGTCGGAGAACAGCAGGAATACGGGCGCCTCGCGGCGCAGGCTCGTGATCAGCCGGCGCAGGTGCACACGCTCCTCGATGTCGATGAATTCGACTTCGCCGGCACCGTATTCGGCGACGAGCCGCAGCGCATCGTCGAAGAACGCGCCGGGCGCATCGCGGTGCAGGATCACCATCAGCTTGCGGTCGTCGGGAATCATGAAGCGCAGCTTCGTGACGAACAGCATCAGGTTGCCGAAGTGCAGCCCCGCGAGCATCAGCGGGCCACCGCGCGCGAGCGCCGCCTGCAGTTGCGCGTCGCCTTCGCACGCCATCCCGTCGATCATCGACTTCATCGCTTCGAGGCTGTGCGTCCGCAGTTTGAGCCCCGCGAACTCGGCTTCGAACAGTTCGCGCACGATCGCCGCCGACACGTCCCGCACGCGTCGCGGATCGTCGTTCAGGTGTGCGCTCAGCATGTATGCGACCGCGCGCTCGATCGACTCGCGAATGCACGGAAAGCAGCGCAGGCATGCGCCCGAGCACCAGCGCATCAGCCGCAGCCCGCGCGCGGGCGACGTGCGCAGCGCGACGGCGCGCACCGCGCGCCGCACGAGGAACGCATACGAGAATGAATTGAACAGAAAGAGTCGTCCGAGCATCACCGCGTCTCCTCGGCCGAACGCCATGCGTCGGTCGCATCGGTCAATACGCCGTCCTGCATCTCGTAGATCCGGTCGACCATCGACAGGATCGACGCATCGTGCGTGACGAGCACGATCGTGCACGGCAGCGTCAGCACGTTGCGGCAGATCTCGTGCGTCGTCGCCTGGTCGAGGTTCGACGAAAATTCGTCGAGGATCAGCAGGCGCGGCTCGCAATACAGCGCCCGCGCGATCAGGAGCCGCTGCATCTGCCCGGCCGACAGGAATTTCTGCGTATCGCCGAGCGGCGTGTCGTAGCGATGGTCGAGCCGCTCGATCTCGTCGTGGATGCACGCGAGCTTTGCCGCGTCGAACATCGCGCCGATCCGCGGCGCGGGCGCGAAGTTCGTGATGTTGTCGCGGATCGTCCCGCGAAACAGCTGGTCGGACTGCGTGACGGCCGCGAGATGCTTGCGGTACTGCCGCAGGTTCACTTCCGCGAGATCGACGCCGCCGACGAACAGCGTGCCGGGCTCGGGCCGCACGAGCCCGCAGATCAGGTTCAGCAGCGTCGTCTTGCCGCTGCCGGTGCGGCCGACGATCGCGATCTTGCCGCCCGCCGGCACGTCGAGCGCGATGTCGCTCAGGATCGGCCGATGGCCGCCCTTCGGCGTGTACGACAGCGCACGGATCGACAGTGCGCCGTCGAAACCGTCGACCGGCCGCACGACCGCGTCCGGCGCGGGCTCCTCGGTCTCCGTCTGCAACACGTCCGCGACGCGGTCCATATGCACCTGCAACACCTTGCGGCGCACATAGAGCTGGATCGAGTCGATGAACTTGTCGGCGAACAGGTTCTTGTACTGGATGAATGCGTAGATCACGCCGATCGTGCTCTGCCCATGCATCACGAGCCACGCGCCGTACGTGACGATCACCAACTGCTCGACGTGCACGATCCCTTTCGAGATCGCATCGAACAGCAACTGCAGCCGCTCCTGCTGGCGCATCGCCTGCAGCTTCTGCGTGAACGCGTTGACCCACAGGCTGCTGCGCGCGGTCTCGGCCGACAGCAGCTTGATCGAGTGCGCGGAGCGGATGTTCTCGATCAGCAGCGCGTCGGCTTCGGCACCGCGTGTGAGGATCTGCGACATCGCGTCCTGCAGTTGCGGCTGGATCGCGAGCCGGCTCAGCGCGAACAGCACCATCCCGGCCAGGCTGATGCCGGCCAGCACCGGGCTGTAGTACAGCATCAGCACGAGCGTCAGCGTGCAGGTGACGATATTGAGCAGCCCGCCAACGAGGCCATCAACGAGAAATCGCCCGACCTCCGACACCGACGACACGCGCGAGATCGAATCGCCGGTGTTGTGGAACAGGAAGTAACCGATCGGCAGCCGCGCGAGATGCCCGACCATGTTCGCCGACAACTGCTGCGACACGATGTTGCGCAGGTAGCTCTTGATGTTGCCGACGAGGTTCGCGTAGAGCGTGTCGAACAGGAACACGATCGCGAACAGGATCGTCAGCAGGTACAGGATGTCGACGTCGGTCTTCTTCAGCGCCTCGTCGATCGTCAACTGAACGTACGACGGGCCGAGCAGCAGCAGGAGCTGCGCGGCGACGCCGCCCGCGATGCCGATCGCGAGGCTCTTGCGGATGCCGGTCAGCCCTTCGAGGTAGTCACGCAGGCGGATCCGGTCGGCCTGCCCCGCCCGCGTGAAGCCGATGTCCGGATTCAGTTCGAGCGCATAGCCGGTGATGTGCGTGAGCGCCTGCGCGAGCGGCAGCTTCGTCTCGCCGAGTGCGGGGTCGACGATGTGCACACTGCCATAGCCGACCTTCGTCAGCACGACATAGTGGTTCATCCCCCAGTGCAGGATGCACGGCGTCTTGAGCGCGTCGAGCTCGCCCGCGTCGAACTGCAACCCGCGCGCACGCAGGCCGAGATCGTTCGAGATCTCCATCAGGTCGAAGAACGACAGCCCGGAATCGATCCGGACGGGATAGCGGTTGCGCAGCGTGCGCAAGGTCATTTCGCGCCCGTGCCACGACGCGATCATCGCGAGGCAGGCCAGGCCGCACTCCGTCACCTCGTCCTGCAGGACCGGACGGACTTTACGCGTATTGAAGAGCATGGTCGGACACCCGGGGCGCGCCGACGCGCCGCCCGGGCCTGCCGGTAGCGGGCCCGTGGCGGGTCGTGCGCGATACGCATGGGCGCAGCCGGCACGCTGCCGGCTGCGACGGAAGATCGGTGTTACCGGCCGCTTGGCGGGCCGCTCAGCGCGACGAGCCGAGCGACATCCGGAACTGTTCGACGGCGCGGGTCTGGTACTGGGTCATCAGGCCCTGGAGCGTGGACCCGATCGACTGATTGACGAGATCGACCGTATAGGCAGCCGAATTGGAGTAAAGCGACGCGCCGCCGCGAATCTGGCGGGCCTGTTCTTCCGTGATGTCTCGCATTTGTTGTGGCCTTTATATTGTCGGAATGCCCGCCACCGTCAGCCAATTGCAATCAAAATGGCCGTTAACTTTATTACGGGGATAATCCGGCACTCCTGCCTCCTGATAATCGCCCCAACCGGAAATAATGTATTTCCGATTCGATTTTTCCACTGCGGCGATCGATTCTTTTCCTTCTGTTTCGCAGCATTTCGCGCGGGGGGCGCCTCCCCGCGCACGGCGGTTACTTGCCGGTGTTATTGAACGTCTTCGGGTTCTGCAGGTAATTGCCGAGGCTCGGCAGGAACTGGCCGAGCGCGGTCACCACCGGCGCGGCGTCAACAGCGAGGCTACCCAGCGAGCTGATCGCACCGCCGCCATGCACATTCCTGACCTGTTCCGTCGTCATGACCTTCATCATTCTCTCCTCGTAAAAAATAAAGATGATGCAAAGAACCTTCATTGAAAGACAAACGGCTTTTAATCCCTAGCGACTTGTTAATCTAATAATCACTGCGATTACGAGCCGAAATCAGGCTATCATGCGATCGCATCGGAATTCAATGGAGGACACACTCTTACAGGTGCGTTTTCCGATGCGTCACGGATGGCAGGCATTCACGCTGTTTGAATTTCAATTTCAAAACGTTTAAATCCCGCCGCAATGCGTTGCGGCACGGGCAGGAGACGGAGACGGCCATGTTTGAAACGAGGCGCGCGAATCGCGGATCGGCGACACCGAGTGCGGGTAATTCCCTATCAAGTTTTTCGACTAGGTGGAATCCCCGACTTGCAACCGTGACATTGTTCGCTGTAACGATAATCGGAGTGTCCGCAAACGCGCACGCGTTCTGCCTCGACACCGCCTTCCAGTACGCGGTCGTGCACGATCCGCGCTACCTGCAGGCGCGCAGCGAATACGACGCGGCGCGCCAGAAATTCCCGGAAGCACGCGCACAGATGTTGCCGCAGGCTGCCGCGCAACTCGAATGGGGACGCTACGGTACGCACGCGAACCTGTTCGGCATCGATGTCAGCGGGTCGAGCAATGCCGCCTACGGTTCCGCGCAGGTCACGCAGGCGCTGTTCAACGTGCCCTACCTGTACGACATGCGGCGCGCGACCGAGTACGAGGAATCGTCGAAACAGAAACTCGAGGTGGCGAGGCAGGACCTGATCCTGCGTGTCGCGAATGCGTGCTTCGACCTGCTCAGCGCGCGCGAGAAACTGCAGTCGGCCGACGACGAAGTGAACGCGCTCACCCGGCTCGAAAGCGATACGCGACGCATGGCGCAGCTCGGGATGAAGACGATCGGCGATACGGCCGAAATCGAGGCGCGCCGCAGCCTCGCGCAATCCGACGAAGCCCTCGCGCAAACCGACGTCGACGCGCGTCGCGCGCGCTACGAGACGCTGCTCGGTTCGACGATCGATTTCTCGCGCTGGCCGCGGCTCGCGATGCGCGGCTCGTCGCCGCGCATTCCGTCGGGCGAATACGCGCCGCAGGACAACCCCGCGTACCGGCAGGCGTATCGCGACGTCCAGGTCGCGCGGCTCGCCGCGAAGCGCGTCAGCGCCGAGCACTTGCCGACCGTCGACCTGTTCGCGTCGTATTCGCGCGGGCTCAACCCGAACCTGCGCGGGCTCACCGATCGCTCGGACTTCCATCAGAGCGCGATCGGCGTGCAGGTGACGATCCCGATCTTCTCCGGCGGCAGCGTGTACTACCGGCAGGTGGAGGCCGAGCACGTGACCGAGCAGTACCGCAACCGGCTGCGCGAGGTCGAGGAGCAACTGGGCACCGATCATCGCGAGGCGCTGTCCGCGCTCGAATCGGTCGGCAAGCGCATCCGCGCGCTGCAGCAGTCGCTGCAGGCCGCGCGGCTCGCGTACGATTCGTCGATGAAAGCGCATCAGGTCGGCTACAGCACGACGTACGAAACGCTGAACCTGCGGCGCGACATCTCGGGCATCCGGCAGAAGCTGTTCGACAGCTATCTCGATGCGCTGAAGCTGCAGTTGAAGCTGAAAAGCGTGCTCGGTACGCTCGATGAACAATCGCTGATCGCGGTGGACAGCTTCCTCGAAAGCAACGCGGCGAATGACCGTGGTTGAATGCGGTTCGATGCGCATCGGCACGCGTAAAAGGTTGTACGCGCAACCTTGTTCGCCGCGCCGATGCGCCAGCACGACGAATACGGACGCCGCATCGCGCAGCTCGAGCAACGCGTGATGTCCGCGCGCACACGACAACGCTGCTGATGCAGCACGACGCGATCAATAGCTACCCGTCAGTCCGGCGGCGGCAACACGACCGTGTCTTCCGGCCCGAGCACGCGCCCGTCCTGCGAACGCAGCTCGAGCTTCCTGACCGGCAGCCCGGTCTTCCGGTCGACGAGCAGCACGTGCGCCTCGTCCGGTTCGAAGAAGAAATCCTCACCCCACTGCCGCAGCGCGACCAACAGCGGAAACAGGCCGCGCCCTTTCTCGGTCAGCACGTATTCGTGATGCGCGCCGCCGTCCGCGGCCGGCACGATGTCCATGATCCCGTGCGCGACCAGGTTGCGCAGGCGCGCGGCCAGGATGTTCTTGGCCAGCCCGAGATTCTTCTGGAATTCGCCGAAGCGGCTCAGCCCGTCGAACGCGTCGCGGACGATCAGCAGCGACCACCAGTCGCCGATCGCGTCCAGCGGGCGGGCTACGCCGCAGGGGGAGTCTTCGTGCGTGGTTCGTCTGTTCATCGATGCATGCGGTGACGCCGTTTCCGGAATGCGGGTGGAACGGCGGTCGTTTCCGTTGAAATGAATGGTTGCAATATAAAACTCGCCACTCGAAAGATCAATCGCACGACACCCGACTGTTCGCGATCGACGAAAAGAACGATCGGTTCGAGCCCGATTAGCACTCAAGCCTCTACGTTCGGTCTATAAAATCCGGCACTGCTCCGTTCCAGTGCGTCATCTCGCACCAATGACACAGTCATTCGGCAATTGGGCCAGCCATCTTTTTGGTTGCAACTAGAAACCGCATATCCTACGCTTCGATTCGGTTTCAACTTGAAACCAACTTGTCCGACTATCCGAAGGAGCGTTCGATGATCCGGCCCGATGCCACGTTCGATGGCACCTTTCCATTCGCCCCGCATTTCGACGACGCATCCGGCTTCCGGATGCACTACGTGGACGAAGGCCCGCACGACGGCGAAACCATCCTGTGCTTGCATGGCGAACCCACGTGGGGCTATCTGTTCCGTCATCTGATTGCGGCGCTGAGCCCGACGCACCGCGTCGTCGTCCCCGATCACATGGGCTTCGGCAAAAGCGCGACGCCGCAGGACCGCAGTTACTGGCTGCAGGACCATATCGACAATCTGGAGCGTTTCGTGCTCGCGCACGGCCTCGATCGCATCACGCTCGTGATGCACGATTTCGGCGGCCCGGTCGGCATGGGGCTCGCCGCACGGCATCCGGATCGCATTCGGCGCATCGTGTCCGCGAACGGGCCGACGCCGTTCGGCCAGCCCGATCTGGTCGAACGCCTGACCGCGAACGGTCGCGATGCACCGTGGTTCCAGTGGATCATGCGCGCGGCGGCGGACGATACGCTGGAGACGGTGCTCGGCCAGCTTGGCTTCAACATCCTGAGCACGCTGAAGCTGAACGGGTTCGAAAATCACGCGATCGTCAACGACACCTGGATCGCCGCATACGGTGCGCCGTTCGCGCAACCGGCGGACTGTCTCGGCGCGATCGGATGGGCCCGCGGGTTTGCCTCTGGCGCGCACCGGTTCGAGGAGCCCGATGCCGCGGCGCTGCGCGCGATACGCGAAAAGCCCGCGCTCGCGATCTGGGGAGACGCCGATCGAACGCTCGGCGCCGAACACTTCCTGCCGCTCTTCACGGCACTGTTTCCGTCCGCGCCCGTCGAGCGGCTGGCGGGCGTCGGACACTACTGCTTCGAGGATGCGCCCGACGCCATCGCGGCACGCATCGCCGAATTCATCCGGACCACCGGCTGAGTGTGTTCCGCAGCCGGCTGCACGACACCCGGCTGCGGAACACGACGTGCGCGGCCGCCTTCGCAACCGCGCACGCGCCCTTTCACGTCAGTGGATGATCCGCGTCACGCCACGCCCGCGCGGATCGGCCATCGCCTCCGGCGTCTTGCCGTCGATCTTGATCACCTGGATGTCGCCGCTGAAATCCTGCCCCTTCAGCGTATAGCCGCGCGCCTCGATCTGCTTCGCGAGTTCGCCTTCGATCGGGTGGTACGGCTCCCAGAAGATCGTGTTCGGCGGCAGCAGCTGGTGATGGAAGCGCATCGCGCCGACGGCCTCCTTCAACGGCATCTTGAAGTCGTAGATGTTGTTGATCACCTGGAAGATCGACGTGAAGATGCGCGAACCGCCCGGCGTGCCGATCACGAGCGATACCTTGCCGTCCTTCGTCATGATCGTCGGCGACATCGACGACAGCGGGCGCTTCTTCGGTTCGATCGCGTTCGCATCGCTGCCGACCACGCCGAACATGTTCGCGACGCCCGGCTTCGCGGAGAAGTCGTCCATCTCGTCGTTCAGCACGATGCCCGTGCCGTCGGCGATCACGCCCGAGCCGAAATAGCCGTTGATCGTGTACGTGTTCGACACCGCATTGCCCCACTTGTCGACCACCGAGAAGTGCGTCGTTTCAGCCTTCTCCGGCATCGTCGTGCCGAGGCCCGGCTGCACGCTCTTCGTATCCGACGGCTCCTTCGGGTTGACTTCGCCCGCGCGCTTCGCGATGTACGCATCGTCGGTCAGCTGCGCGATCGGCACCTTGTAGAAATCGGGATCGCCGAGATACTGCGCACGATCGGCGAACACGCGCTTCTCGATTTCCGCGACGAGGTGGATGTACTGCGGCGAGTTGAGCTTCACACCCTCGAAATCCTGCTTGAGGTCGGCCTTCATCTTCAACAGCTGCACGAGGCCGATGCCACCCGAGCTCGGAGGCGGCGCGGTGATCACGTCATAGCCGTTCCACTTCGCCTGCACCGGCTGGCGCCACACCGCGCGGTACTGCGCGAGATCCTCGGTGGTGATCAGCCCGTTGCCGTCGCCGGTCTTCATCGATGCGGCGATCAGCTCGGCCGTCTTGCCCTTGTAGAAACCTTCCGCGCCGTCGTTCGCGATGCGCGTCAGCACGTCGGCGAGATCCGGCTGCTTGAAGTTCACGCCGGCCTTCAGCCCGGAGAAATACTTGTCGAAGTTGGTCTTGCCGCCGAACTCCTTCGATGCGTCGACACCGCGCTGCGCGAGCTGCTCGTCGACGACGAAGCCGTCGCGCGCATAGTGGATCGCCGGCGCGAGCACCTGCTTCCACTTCAGCTTGCCGAAGCGCTTCTGCGCTTCCCACATGCCCGCGACCGTGCCCGGCACGCCGACCGCGCGCGGGCCGTACAGGCTCATGCCCTTGACGACGTTGCCGTCCTTGTCGAGATACATGTCCTTCGTCGCGGCGAGCGGCGCACGCTCGCGGTAGTCGATGAAGTACGGCTTGCCGTCCTTGTAGATCGTCATGAAGCCGCCGCCGCCGATGTTGCCGGCTTCCGGATACGTGACGGCAAGCGTGAACGCGATCGCGACGGCCGCGTCGATCGCATTGCCGCCTTCCTTGAAGATCCGCTCCGCAGCATCCGCGCTGTACTTGTCGGCCACCGCGACCGCGGAGCTCGTCAGGACGGCCGGCTGCGGCCCCTTCGCATAGACGGGCGCGTTCGGCAGGAAACCGATGCCGGCCACCGTCGCGAGCACGACAGCGGATGTTTTGAAGCGATTCAGCGTAGTCATTGCATGTCCCCCATGTGGATCTCCTTCAGGCAGGAAAAGCACCTGTTCCGCTCATGGCCGCTGGCACGCCGACGGCCATCTCCGGCTTCGTAGTATAGGGGGACAAAAAGGGTCGAACACGTGACGTGCAACGAAAGCGCAGTCGTTATGTGCGCGCGGTCATGCCGAAGCTTTTCAACCTGCATGCGGATCGGTCGAAATTGCACACAGTGCGCTTCCGCCGTGTCCATCCGCCATATACGTCATCACGCAGCGCACAAAAAAACCGAAAGTTGCGAACTGCGTGGAAGACCACGCGACACGTGCAAAAAAATCTGCAAATGTCGCTCCCACTGCACGAGCCGATCTGCGAAGATAGCGCCCCGTTTTCGCGCTGCATCAATTTTTCTCGCACGCGCCGCTTCACGTTTCTTCGTCTCGCTTCCTATGGCATCACGCAATGCACATCATGCGTCCGGCTTCGCAGCCGGCGTCGCCGCCGCCGCCCTCGTCGCACAAACCGGCGCCACGGGTCCGTGGCATGTGGGCATGTTCGCCGCATTCGCGGCGGGCGTCGCGGGCGGCACCGCGCCCGACTGGCTCGAAGTCGCCTGGTGGCGCCGCAAGCGCCGCCTGTGGGTCACGCATCGCACGATCACGCACTGGGGCATCGGCTGGATCGCCCTGCTCGCGCTCGGGTGGCACGGGCTCATCCATCAACCGCATCCGCTGTGGGCCGCGCCGCTGTTCGGCTTCGCGTGCGGCGGCGTGATGCACCTGCTCGCCGACTGGCCGAACCCGCTCGGCGTGCCGTGGATCTGGCGGCGTCACTCGCTCAACCTGTGGAACAGCGGGAATTGCGACCTGATCGTCGTGGCCGCCGCATGGGGCGGCACGCTGTGGCTCGCGCAGTCGTTGTGCTCGCGTGCGCCGCTGCTCGAACACTGGCTCGGCTGGCTACATCGCGTTTAGTTGCAATTCGGTGCAATTCGGCACGCTATCGGTGTGCCGGCGCGCATGCAACTTTCTGTTCGTTGAAAGTGCGATGCGGGCCCCCATTTGAATCTGAATCGCCGATACACCTGCCCGGCACGCACCCACGACGTCTGGCACACTGACGATTCGATTCGTGCGTGCGCCTTCTGCGCTTGCACCCCCATTTCAACGCTCCGATGGACGTCACCGCTACCCGCCTTGCCGCCAGTGCGCTCGACGTGTTCCACCCGGCCGTCGCCGCGTGGTTCCGACGCACGTTCGCCGCGCCCACCGGCGCGCAGGCGCTCGCGTGGCCACACATCAAGGCGGGCCGCTCGACGCTCGTTGCTGCGCCGACCGGCTCCGGCAAGACGCTCACCGCGTTCCTGTGCGCGCTCGACGATCTGGTGCGCGATGCATTGGCGCACGACGGCACGCTGCCCGACGCGACACTCGTCGTGTACGTGTCCCCGCTGAAGGCGCTGTCGAACGACATCCACGTGAACCTCGACGCGCCGCTTGCCGGCATCGCCGAATCGCTCGCGCAACTCGGCCTGCCGGTGCCGGCGATCCGCACCGCCGTGCGCACCGGCGACACGACGCAAGCCGAGCGCGCCGCGTTGCGCAAGCGTGCGCCGCACATCCTCGTGACGACACCCGAGTCGCTGTACGTGCTGCTGTCGTCCACGTCGGGGCGGCAGATGCTGTCGAACGTGCGCTCGGTCATCGTCGACGAAATCCATGCGCTCGCGTCGTCCAAGCGCGGCAGCCATCTCGCGTTGTCGCTCGAACGTCTCGACGCGCTGGCCGGCCGCGCGTTGCCGCGTATCGGGCTGTCGGCGACGCAGAAGCCGATCGACGCGGTCGCGCGCTTCCTGGTCGGCGGCCCGGCCGACGCGCCGCGCGACTGCACGATCGTCGACACGGGCCATACGCGCGAGCGCGACCTCGCGCTCGAACTGCCGAACGTGCCGCTCGAACCCGTGATGGCAACCGACGTGTGGGAACAGGTGTACGACCGCATCGCCGGGCTCGCGGCCGCGCATCGCACGACACTCGTGTTCGTCAACACGCGGCGCACCGCCGAGCGCATGGCGCGCCATCTCGCCGACCGGCTCGGCAAGGAAGCGATCGCCGCGCATCACGGCAGTCTCGCGAAGGAGCACCGCTTCGACGCCGAGCAGCGCCTGAAGCGCGGCGAACTGAAGCTGCTCGTCGCCACCGCATCGCTCGAACTCGGCATCGATATCGGCGACGTCGATCTCGTCTGCCAGGTCGGCTCGCCGCGCGGGATTGCGCCGTTCCTGCAGCGCGTCGGCCGCTCCGGGCACCACGTGGGCGGCGTGCCGAAGGGCCGGCTGTTCCCGCTGTCGCGCGACGAGCTCGTCGAATGCGCGGCGCTGCTCGATTGCGTGCAACGCGGCGAGCTCGACACGCTGCGCATTCCCGAAGCGCCGCTCGACGTGCTCGCGCAGCAGATCGTCGCCGAAGTCGCGTGCACGGAATGGCAGGAAGATGCGCTGTATGCGAGCGTCACGCGCGCGGCGCCGTACGCACGGCTGACGCGCGAGCGCTTCGATGAAGTGATGAAGATGCTCGCCGAAGGCTTCACGAGCCGGCGCGGCGTGCGCGGCGCGTACCTGCATCGCGACGTGGTCGGCGGCACCGTGCGCGGGCGCCGCAACGCGATGATGACCGCGACCACGTCGGGCGGCACGATCCCCGACATGGCCGACTATGCAGTCCTGCTCGAACCGCAGGGCATCCAGGTCGGCACCGTCAACGAGGATTTCGCGATCGAGAGCCTCGCGGGCGACGTGTTCCAGCTGGGCAACCAGTCGTACCGGATCATTCGCGTGGAAACAGGCCGCGTGCGCGTCGAGGACGCCCAAGGCCAGTCGCCGAACATTCCGTTCTGGCTCGGCGAGGCGCCGGGGCGCAGCGACGAGCTGTCGGCGGCGGTCGGCCGGCTGCGCGCACGGCTCGACGGACTGTTCGCCGACGGCGAGCGGCAAGGGCATGCCCGAGGCGGTAAACGCACCGACGACGATATCCGCGGGAAGACGGCGGCTGAAATCAAGGCGACGACCCAAGCCAGGACCAAGGGCAGTGCAAAATCGACGCGACGAGTTGAAGCCGAAGCCGAAGCCGAAGCCGAAGCCGAAGCCGAAGCCGAAGCCGAAGCCGAAGCCGAAGCCGAAGCCGAAGCCGAAGCCGAAGCCGCGATCAGTGTACGAAACAACGTCGCCCGTGCAGCCCCTGCCAGCCCGGCCGACAGCCGCCTCATGCCGGCGTTGCGCTGGCTCGTCGACGATCTGCATCTGTCACCGGACGCCGCGCACCAGATCGCCGACTACCTCGCCCGCACGCGCGCCGCGCTCGGTGCGCTGCCGACGCAGGACACGCTCGTGATGGAGCGTTTCTTCGACGAATCGGGCGGCACGCAGCTCGTGATCCATTCGCCGTTCGGCAGCCGCATCAACCGCGCGTGGGGGCTTGCGCTGCGCAAGCGCTTCTGCCGCAGCTTCAACTTCGAACTGCAGGCAGCCGCGACCGACGACGCGATCATCCTGTCGCTGTCGCTCGCGCACAGCTTCGCACTCGACGAAGTGTGGCACTACCTGCGTTCGGCCAGCGCCGAGCACGTCCTGGTCCAGGCCCTGCTCGACGCGCCGATGTTCGGCGTGCGCTGGCGCTGGAACGCGACGACCGCGCTCGCGCTGCCGCGCTTCACGGGCGGCAAGCGCACCGCGCCGCAACTGCAGCGGATGAAGAGCGAGGACCTGCTCGCGACCGTGTTTCCCGATCAGGTCGCGTGCCTCGAGAACATCGTCGGCGAGCGCGAGATCCCGCATCACCCGCTGGTCGACCAGACGCTCGACGACTGCCTGCACGACGCGATGGACACCGATGGCTGGCTTGCGCTGCTGCGCCGGATCGAAAGCGGCGCGATCGAGCTCGTCGCGCGCGACCTGCCCGCACCGTCGCCGCTCGCCGCCGAGATCCTGAACGCGAAACCCTACGCGTTCCTCGACGATGCACCGCTCGAGGAGCGCCGCACGCAGGCCGTACAGTCGCGCCGCTGGAGCGATCCCGAATCGGCCGACGATCTCGGCGCGCTCGACGCCGACGCGATCGATGCGGTGCGCGACGAAGCCTGGCCGCTCGTGCGCGACGCCGACGAAATGCACGACGCGCTGCTCACGCTCGCGTGCGTCTCGGATAGCGAAGCACAAACCCGCGAAGGCTGGCCCGACCGGCTCGCGGAACTCGCCGAACGCCGCCGTGCAACGAAACTCGTCGCGCCGGGCGGCGCTGTACTGTGGGTGCCGGTCGAACGGCTCGTGTGCCTGCGTGCACTGCATCCCGACGCGCGCATCGCGCCGGCGCTCAAGGTGCCGGTAGCCTGCGCGCAACCGTGGGAAGCGGATGCCGCACTCGTCGACGTGATCCGCGCGCGGCTCACCGGTTTCGGCCCGCTAGCCCTCGACGCGATCGCGACACCGCTCGGCCTGCCGCCTGCGTCGATCGCGACGGCACTCGCGGCGCTGGAGCGCGAAGGCTATGTGATGCGCGGCCGGTTCACGCCAGGCACGACGACGGACGAATGGTGCGAACGCCATCTGCTGGCGCGCATTCATCGCTACACGGTGAAGCGGCTGCGTCGCGAAATCGAGCCGGTCGAGCGCGCCGATTTCATGCGCTTCCTGTTCCACTGGCAGCACCTGACGCCCGACACGCGCGGCACGGGCCGCGACGCACTCGCGGCCGTGGTCGAACAGCTCGAAGGCTACGAGGCCGCCGCAAGCGCATGGGAAGATGCGCTGCTGCCCGCGCGGCTCACCGACTACACGGCAGGCGGGCTCGACGAGCTGTGCCGCTCCGGCAAGCTCGTGTGGACGCGCATCGGCGCGCCGGCGCGCGCGGCCGGCACGCCCGTGAAGACGACGCCGATCGTGCTGCTGCCGCGCCGCCACCTTTCCGCGTGGCAGGCGCTGCGCGACCCCGATGCGCAACCGGCACTGTCCGCGCGGGCCACCCAGGTGCGCGACGCCCTCGCCGCGCACGGCGCGATGTTCTTCGACGCGCTGCTCGACGAACTGCACATGCTGCCGGTCGAACTCGAACAAGCGCTCGGCGAACTCGTGTCTGCCGGCCTCGTGAATGCCGACAGCTATGCGGGCTTGCGCGCGCTGCTGAAACCGGTCGTCAAGCGCAGCGCGACCTATGCGCCGCGCACGCGGCGCGGCGGCGCACTGATCGGCGGCATGGACGACGCGGGCCGCTGGGCACTCGTGCAACGCCACGCGCCGCCGGACGAAGCGCCGGCACCGAAACGCGGCCTGGCCGCGACCGACCCCGACGCGCTCGAACACATCGCGTGGACGCTGCTGCGCCGCTACGGCGTCGTGTTCTGGCGGCTGCTCGAACGCGAAGCCGACTGGTTGCCGAACTGGCGCGAGCTCGCGCGCGTGCTGCAACGCCTCGAAGCGCGCGGCGAAATTCGCGGCGGACGCTTCGTCGCCGGGCTCGCGGGCGAACAGTTCGCGCTGCCCGAAGCGATCCCGATCCTGCGCGAACTGCGGCGGCAACCGGGCGACGGACAGTACGTGTGCGTGATGGGCGCCGATCCGTTGAATCTTGCCGGCACGCTGCTGCCCGGCGACAAGGTGCCGGCGCTGGCCGGCAATCGCGTGCTGTTCCGCGACGGCGTGCCGGTCGCATCGCTGGTGTCGGGGGCATTCCACTACGCGCCCGAACTGTCGCCCGCCGCGCGCGAGGATGCCCGCCTGCGGCTCGCACGCCACCACTGACATCGGCTGACACGCGGCACCGCCCGGACTACTGATCGCCGGGCCGCGCTACCGCCGGCGTTCGGGTAGCATCGAACGATTTTCCGCGCGGACGCTCGCGCTCGAACACGACAAGACTTCCGGAGACTGCTGTCCATGCCCTCGCATGCCGATTCGCCCGCCGCTCATCACGCGGGCTCACTGACGATTTTCCAGGGTGCCGCGCTCTATATCGGCGCGGTGCTCGGCACAGGCGTGATCGCGCTGCCCGCGCTGGCTGCCGAAGTCGCGGGCCCGGCCTCGCTGCTCGCATGGGCCGCGCTCGTCGTGCTGTCCGGGCCGCTCGCGGCCACCTTCGCCGCACTCGGCGCACGCTATCCCGACGCAGGCGGCGTCTCGACCTACGCCCGGCGCGCATTCGGGCCGAAAGCCGCGGCGATCGTCGGCTGGTGCTTCTACTTCGCGGTACCGGCCGGCGCGCCGGCTGCCGCGATGTTCGGTGGCGCATACGTCGCGGCCGTCACGGGCGGCGGGCACACGACCGTCGTCGTCACGGCTGCCGCGCTGATCGCGATCGTGTCGGCCGCGAATGCATTCGGCGTCACCGTGTCGGGCCGCATGCAGCTCGTGTTGTCGGCGCTGCTCGTCACGCTGCTGCTGGCCGCGGTGCTCGCGTCCGCGCCGCATGCGCGCACCGCGAACCTGCATCCGTTCGCGCCGCACGGCTGGCTCGCGGTCGGCCAGGCCGCCGCGCTGCTCGTGTGGAGTTTCGCCGGCTGGGAAGCGATCACGCATCTCGCAGCCGAATTCCGCCGGCCCGCGCACGACATGCCGCGCTCGGCCGGGATCGCGGTCGTGGTGGTCGGGTTCCTGTATCTGTCGGTCGCGGCCGCGAGCGTGACGGTGCTCGGGCCGTCCGCGGGCGCATCGGGTGCGCCGCTCGCCGAACTGATCGCAGGCGGCATCGGTGGTCATGCGCAGGTGCTGGCCGCCGTGGCCGCGCTGCTGCTCACGCTCGGCACGATGAACGCGTATTTCGCGGGTGCGGCCAAGCTCGGCGCGGCGCTTGGGCGCGACGGCGCGTTGCCCGCGTGGCTCGCGCATGGCAGCCAGGTCGGCGGCGTCCCGCGCCACAGCCTCGGCGTAATCGCCGTGCTCGCCGCCGTCGCACTGGCCGCGACGACGCTGTCGGACGTCGGGCCGAAGCCGCTCGTGCTCGTTACGTCCGGATGCTTCGTGATGGTGTATGGACTCGGCGCGGCCGCCGCGCTGAAACTGCTGCCGCGCGGCGGGATCGCTTACCGCTGCGCATGGATTTCGCTGGTCGCGGTCGCCGGGCTGTTCCTGACGACTGGCTGGTACATCCTGTGCCCGCTGCTGCTCGCGGGCGGTGCGCTGCTTTATCTACAAGTGGCCGCGCCGCGTCAGTGACCCGGCGTGTGCGCGCGGGCCGACATTCGCCCGCTTGCGGCGACACGCCCGCGCGTCATGGCCGAGCCGTGGGCCGGATTGCCGGCCATTCCGCCGCACGCATTACGCGTCGCGATGCAGACTCGGCCGCACGCCGCTTCTTCACGCCCGTCAGGCCGGCACCAGCTCGAAGCTGAGCCGTTTGCCGAGCGCGGCGGCCGCGCTCGCGAGCGTCGCCAGCGTGAGGCTCGTGTCGGTTTCGTCGAGCAGACGGTTGAGCGCGGCGCGGCTGGTTTTCATCCGTGCGGCCATCGCGGTTTTCGTGATGTGCTGCGCCTTCATTTCCTGCCCGATCTGCCAGGCGATCACGCGCTTGATCGCGGTGGCGGTGGCCGCTTCGAGATTGCCGTCCTCCTCGAGGAAGGAATCGAAATCGCTGCCGATATGCGGGTTGTTCGTGGTCGTCATGGGGTACTCCAGTGCATGGCGTTGCCGGCTGCCTGCCCGTCGGAGACGGTGCGTTCCAGCGCAACCGGGAAATTCAGATGGCGCGCGTCAGCGCTTTCAGGCGCGCGACGGTGATATCGAGATCATCCGACGGCGTGGCCCGCGACTGCTTGAAGAAGCCGTGCAACAAGACCATCGTTTCGCCGACGACCGTGAACAGCACGCGGGCGCTCCGCCCCGGCAGCATCACGCGGATCTCCCATAGATCCCGCGCCATCTTCCGGACCAGCGGCATGCCGAGCGGCCAGCCGAGTTGCACGGTCTTGATCTCTTCACCGATCGCCCTTCGCTCCGCTTGCCCGAGCGCCTTCAGCCATTCGCGCACCGGCTCGTTGCCACGGGCCGTCTGGAAGAACCGCACGCCGAGCGTGACCTGGATCTGCTGTCTCGTCATCGTCTTGACACCAATCGTACCAAAATCGGTACGATATGCCAAGCACCGCGAGGCCGGCTACTGACCGGATGGCCAATCCGGCAGCCGGGTACCGGGCCGGGCCGCGCTTGCCGCACGGCCCGACGGGTCAATTGTCGCGACGAGCCGGCTTGCGTGCCGCGCGTGACGTCCCGCGTGCGCGCGTCTCGCCGAACCGCGACCGCGCGATATCGCGCACGGCATCGATGAGCGTCCGCGCGACCGGCGACGGCTGCGCATCGGTGCGCAGCACCAGCCCGACCGGCTCGTCGGTGCCGGCTGACGGCAGCGGCAGGCGTGCCAGCGCCCCGGCCGACAGGTCGTACTCGGCCGCATAGAGCGGCACGAACCAGACCGCATCGTTCTCGAGCGCGAGCGCGCGCGCGACCGATACCGACAGCACCTCGATGAACGAATCCAGCGGCGGCGCGCCGCAGGCACCGAGCAGTTGCTCGGCCGACTGGCGAATCAGCGTGCCGAACGGCGGCAGCACGACCGGATAGCGCGCGAGCTCGGCCGCCGGCGCCGCGCTCGACAGCAGCGGATGCCCGGCGCGCACGACCGCGACGAGCGGCTCGTTGTACAGCTGCTCGAACGCGAGCCCGATCATCCGCTCCGGCTCCGACAGTCGCCCGATCGCGCACTCGATCGCACCGGACTTCAGGCGCTCGAGCAGATCGGCGTTCGCGGCCGTCGCGATCCTCACGACGACGCGCGGCCAGCGCTCGGCGAGCGCCTTCATCAATGCGGGCGCGAGCGATGCCGCGACGGTCGGCAGCATGCCGATTTCCAGCGTCGCAGCAGCGGCCCCGCCCTCGCGCGCGAGCAGCCCGACGCCCTGCCGCAGCGCCAGCACGCACGCGTTCGCGTGCGGCAGGAACAGTTGCGCTTCGCGGGTCGGCTGCGCGCCCTGCCGGCCGCGCTCGAACAGCTTCACGCCGAGGATCGCCTCCAGCTCGGCGATCGTCTTCGAGACGGCCGGCTGCGTGATCGACAGGCTTTCGGCCGCCTTCTGCACGCCGCCCAGCTGCGCGACCGCGAGAAAACACTGCAGGTGCCGGAACTTGACGCGGCCGTCGGCGATACGGTTATTCATAACGGGTGGTTATGCGAGTGACGATGAAATGCCATTTTGCATAACTTTCCGGATAGCCCCAAGCACTCGACGAGGTGTCACGCGTGGCGCCGCAGCGCCTGGAAACCGGCCGGCTCCCACATCCGCTTCGCGATCAGCAAGCTGGTGCCGTGCTTCTGCGCGAGCGGTGCGGACGACGATTCCGCATGCAGCGCGGCCGCCTTGCTGCGCAGCCGGCGCAACTCCAGCTCGAGCTCCGCGGACGCGGCCTCCGTCAGCATCCCCTGCGAGAACGTCATCGTTTCGCCTTCCCCGTCGAAGCGGCTGTCGAGGAAATCGCCGAGCGCGTGCGCATGGAAATAACGGCGGATCGGCCCGCCCGGCAGCCAGTCGAAATCGCGCGCGACGCGCACGCGAATCCGGTCGCCCGGCAACAGCGCGACGACGTTCATCCGGTCGAGCATCAGCAGGTATTTCACGCATTCGGCCTTCGTCACCTGATAGGCCGACACGATGTCCTGCACGGTCCAGTAGTTGATCGCGCAGACGGCAACGAGCAGCAGCTTGTCGTCCGACACGAGCAGCGCCTCCTGCTGCTCGGTCAGCACGTGCAGCCTCGGCGCCGACGCGGACGCCTCCTGCACGAGCTCGGCCAGCGTATAGCCGAGCAGCTGAGAGATCTCCACGACGCGCTCCAGCGTAAAGCGGCCGCTGGCAAACAGCCGCTTCACGCTGGTCTCGGAAACGTCGAGCGCACGCGCGACGTCGCGGTAGGTCATGCCTTGCGCCTTCAACTGGCGCTTCAGCATTTCGATGAGTTGGGCGGTTTCGGTCATTTTGGTATCGAAAAATGATGCTCCAGGTCAGATATTAGGCTACCTGCGCACGCAGATGAACACTTTCGGGTACTTGTCTGCATAATCCGCTCCGTGCTGTCACTGAACGACGGAGCCGAAATGACCACCCGAACCGAAACCGCTGCCTACGAATCGCATCACACCGCCCCGCGCGATGCCCGCGACACGGATCGCACGATGCCGCTCGCCACGGTCCGCACGCTGGCCGCCAGCGCGCACGTCGGGGATCTCGTGTTCATCCGCGTGCCGGCGCATGCACCCCGCGACGCGGCAGGTGCGACGGGCTCGACGGGTGCATGGGCCAATCGCTTCGGCATCGTCGTCGACACATCGGGCGACGAGCCCGTGATCGCCGAATCCGCGTTTGCGTGGACGAAGCTCACGCCACTGTCGCGCTTCGTCGCCCGTACCGACGGCGGGCGCATCGCGCTGGCACGCCGCGTCTCGGCACCGACCGCCGATGCGCAGCGCCAGGTACACGCAACGGCGGAACAGCGGATCGACGCGCTGCTCGGCAACCGCTTCAACCTGCGGACACGGCGCGGGTTCTGCGCGGACTACGTGAGCGACGTGCTCGGTGCCGACCGCGACGCGACGCCCGCCGCACTGCTGCGCAGCGGCACGCTGTCACTCGAATTCGACGGGATCGTGTTCGATCCCGGCCGGCAGTCATAACAGGCGCGCTCAGGGAGACCGGATAACAACAAGAACGACAACACAAAAAAGCAGCGACGGGCTGGCTGGAGGGCCGTGCACGGGGTCGTCACCGACGACGCGAAGCCCGATCGCTTTTTCCGCCGGACAGGCATCCTGTCCGGCGGAATTTTCATTGGCGCGTCCAACATAACGAACGGTTATACGATTCGCGAAAAAAGGTCATTTTGCATAACTTTCCGGATTGGCTAAAGTCCTGCCATCCCCTTCGCGAAATACCTATCAGGAGACGCCCGATGGATTCCCCCACGATCCTCACGCCGCGCGACTGGCCGTCGCATCCGGCCTATGTCCACCCCGAGTACCGTTCGTCCGTGAAACGCGGCCCGACCCGCCCGCTGATCCCGCTGAAGGAGAAACTGCGCGACCAGTACGCGCCGGTCTACGGTGCCGAAGATCTCGGCGCGCTCGACCATGACCTGACGAAGAACGCCGTGAAGAACGGCGAGCCGCTCGGCGAGCGCATGGTCGTCACGGGCCGCGTGCTCGACGAAGGCGGCAAGCCCGTGCGCAACACGCTCGTCGAGGTGTGGCAGGCGAACGCGGCCGGCCGCTACGTGCACAAGGTCGACCAGCACGACGCGCCGCTCGACCCGAACTTCCTCGGCGCGGGCCGCTGCCTGACCGACGACGAAGGCCGCTACCGCTTCCTGACGATCAAGCCGGGCGCGTATCCGTGGGGCAACCATCCGAACGCGTGGCGCCCGAATCACATCCATTTCTCGCTGTTCGGCGATTACTTCGGTTCGCGTCTCGTCACGCAGATGTACTTCCCCGGCGACCCGCTGCTCGCGTACGACCCGATCTTCCAGGGCACGCCCGAGGCCGCGCGCGATCGCCTGATCTCGCGCTTCTCGATGGACATCACCGAAGAAGGCTATGCGCTCGGCTACGAATTCGACATCGTGCTGCGCGGCCGCGACGCTACTCCGATGGAGCGCTGAACCATGACGACGCTGAAACAAACCCCTTCGCAGACGGTCGGCCCGTACTTCGCGTACGGCCTGTGCCCGCAGCAATACGACTACGACCTGAAGAGCCTGTTCACGCCGACGATCGCCGCGGCCCACGCCGAAGGCGAGCACGTGCTGCTGGTCGGCCAGGTGTTCGATGGCGACGGCAACGTCGTCGGCGATGCGGTGCTCGAATTCACGCAGGTGGACGGCGCGGGCCGCTACCCCGCGTCGCGCGACGACATCGCGAAATCCGGCTTCACGGGCTTCGCGCGGGTCGGCACCGGCACCGATGCGCAGCAGCGCTTCGTCGTCGAGACGGTGAAGCCGGGTCGCCTCGCCGCCAACGAAGCGCCGCACATCAACGTGACCGTGATGATGCGCGGGATCCTCACCCATGCGTTCACGCGCGTGTACTTCGACGACGAAGCCGCCGCGAACGCGGCCGACCCCGTGCTGAACGCGGTGCCGGCCGAGCGCCGCGCGACGCTCGTCGCGAAACGCGACGCGCAGCCGGGCCGTCCGGTGGTCTACCGCTTCGACATCCGCATGCAGGGGCCGGACGAAACGGTGTTCTTCGACGTGTGACGCGCGAGCCGGCGCACGCCGGCATCGCCCGCTCCCGCACCGCCGTGTGGCGCGATTCCGACAGGTATCGCGCCACACGGCGTTTTTCGTGCTCCGTCGCCAGCATTCGATGCTGCGGCGCATCGCGCCTGGCCATCAGCGCCGACGCCCATTGCAAGGGGCTTCTGCCCCTGCATCGAACGCACGATTGAAACGCATGCTGCTGCAACCGCACATGAGTCGCGAGTCCCGCGGGATTTCGTTTGCGCGTTATGCGGCGTATTCTTCGCTATCCACAACGAGTCAACGAGATTGAATCGGAAGAAGCAACAATTACGCATGTAATGCGCGACACTGTCCGGCAGGCCGTGCGCGCATTTTTTCTGACCGAGTGCCTTTAAACGCGTCTGACCGAAATTGGCAGGCGCGTATTTTTTGGTGGCAACCCGTGCACGGTCGTGACGCGCGCCGATTCCTTCCGGTTAGCGCCGAATCTCCAGGTACCGGCTCGGCGTATCGCCCAGGATGCGGCGAAACGCCGACGTGAACGCGCTTGCGCTCGCGTACCCGAGATCGAGTGCGACGCGCGTCACCGATTGCCCGTCGCTCAGGCGCGCGATCGCCGCGAGCATGCACACCTGCTGGCGCCATGCGGCAAAACTCACGCCTGTCTGCGCGCGGAACTGCCGCGTGAACGTGCGGCGGCTCAAGCCGGCGTCGGCGGCCACCTGGTCGAGATCCGCCGCGATCGACGGCGACGCGAGCAGGTGCCGGCATACCTTCGCCAGCCGTGCGTCGGCCGGCAGCGGCGCATGCAGCGACAGGCGCGGCATCGTCGCGATTTCCGCGACCAGCAGCGCCATCAGCTTGCCCGCGCGTCCGTCGACGTCATACAGGGCCGGCAGGTCGATCGCATCGTCGATCAGTTGCCGCAGCAGCGCCGATACGCCGTAGACGCCGCACTGCTCGGGCAGGCCCGCTTCCTGCGCCGCATCGCCGGACACGAAGGTGTTCAGCATCGTGACCGGCCCGGTCATCGTCATTTCGTGCCGCACGCCGGCAGGCACCCAGCACGCGCGCTGCGGCGGCACCAGCCAGCGCCCGTGCGGCGTCGACACGCTGATCGTGCCGCGCGACGCGAACGCGAATTGCCCGCGCCCGTGCGCGTGCGCCGGAAACGTCGTGCCGGCCGCATAGTCGTTGGCGGTCACGACCACGCTCCGGGGAATGTGTTCGTAGGGATCTAGCAGCGTATTTCTCACGGCCGGAATTCCATCATCAATGACCCGATATCGAAGGCGGGTCTCCTTCGCTCGATTTACGATCCGCTCCACCCTTGCGCGACCAGACGGCCGCAAGACCCGTCGGCCTGATCGGCCGGATCACCACTGCATCGGAGCGGACATGCCGAATACGTTTCATCGCGTGGGGGACGGCCCCCACCCTGTTCTTGTACTGCCCGGCTGGTTCGGCGACGCCCACGCATTCGAACCCGTCGAAGCGTGGCTGTCGCGCGAGCACTTCAGCTATGTCTTCATGGACTACCGAGGTTACGGCCGCCTGCGCGACGCTGCGGGTGACTACACGATCGACGAGATCGCCGCCGACGCGCTTGCACTGGCCGACTCACTCGATTTCGCGACCTTCAGCATCGTCGGCCACTCGATGGGCGCGATGGCGGCCGAGAAAATCGCCGTCATGGCCCCCGAGCGCGTGCGCGCGCTGGTGCCGATCACGCCGGTGCCTTGCGGTGGCCTGCCGTTCGACGCGGAGAAACGCGCGCTATTCGAGCGCGCCGCCGACCACGTCGCCGATCGCCGGACCATCATCGACCGCAGCACCGGCGGCCGGCTGCCCGCCGCCTGGGTCGAGTGGAAAGCCGCGTATTCGGCAGCCCGTTCGTCGCCGCCGGCGTTCGGCGCGTACTTCCGCGCGTGGGCCGATACGGATTTCAGCGACGAGATCGCGGGCATCCATCCGGTGAAAGTGCTGATCGGCGAGCACGATCCGGCGTTCGACGCCGCGCTGATGGCCCGCACCTACCTGCGACGCTATCCGCTCGCCACCGTCGACGTGCTGCGCAATGCCGGCCACTACCCGATGAACGAGACGCCGCTGGCACTGGTCACGGCGATGGAAGCGTTCCTGCTCGCCGTGACGGCGAACCCTGTCGGCAACCACTGACGACGCGCGGCGTGCAAGCGGCATGGCAGTAACGCGCATCACCGCAACATGAACGACATCGCCGACAAACTGTTCAGCGTGCGCACCACATGCTCGACCGAAGGCCCGTCGAAGCGCAGCGTCACCGCATCGACGCGCTCGAGCGACGGCAGCACGCAGAACAGGTCGGCCAGCGCCGCCGTCTGCACGCGCAGCGTGCACGCGGCCGGCGCGGGCCGATGGGCGCCCGCGCGCACGCCAGCCGACACTGCCCGCGCCACCGCGTCGCGCGCAGCGGCTGCGATCCGCGCGCAGGACGCGGCGGGCGTGAGCGTATCGCCGCTCGATGCGCCGCCAGCGGTCTTGACCGTCTCGAAATGCGCATCGGGAAACAGCGGCTGCGTTTCCTCCGCGAACACGTCGTCGCCCGTGGCCAGCGCGACGTGTGCACCATATTCGCGTGCCAGCGCGCCGTACAGCCCGGCTTCGCCGAGCTCGACACCATTCAGCCACACCTGCGTGAACGCGAAGCCGTTGATCGTATGCGCGAGTACGCCGCGCGTCTGCGATTTCGCGTGATAGCCGATCATGAACACGAGGTCGGGCTGCTGTTCGAGGCCCGCCATCATCCCGAGCGTGCGCGGCTTGCCGAGCACGACACGCGCACGCGCATCGAGCCCGTCGGGCAGCAGGTTGCGAAAGCCGCCGTGCGAATCGTTGACCCACACCGCCTGCGCGCCGCCCATGAACGCGCCTTCGATCGCCGCGTTCGCCTCGGCGGTCATCCAGCGGCGCGCGCGTTCGTATTCCGGATTGCCGGCGCGCGTCTGCTCGGTGGCGAATACGCCGGCGACGCCTTCGATGTCGGTCGAAATCAGGATCTTCATGACTGGGCAAGACGTCCTTTGTGGCCTTCGTTGAACAGGCGATCGAGATCGGGCACCGCATCGCGCAGCGATTGCCGCACGTGGCCGTCGCGCCCGGCCACCGTCACGGCCTGCAGCAGCGCGTCGGCGATCGCGTGCTCGACGCTTTCGGCCGCGGCCATGAACAGCGGATCGAGCGCCGCATCGGCAACGAGGGCCGGCAGCGCGATGGTCGATGCGTCGTGCCCGATCGTGTATGCGGTGGAAAATGCGAGCGCGATGTCGCCGCTGCCGTGCCCGTAGACCGAGCCCGTGCGAGCCAGCCCCGCGCCCGCACGGCGCGCGAGCCGCGACAGTTGCCGCGCGTCCAGCGGCGCATCGGTGGCCAGCAACAGGATGATCGAGCCCTGCTCGGGCGGTGCCGCGTGCGCGGCCTCGGCCGCACGCCGTTGCGCGACGATGCCTCCGAGCGGCACGCCGCCGAGCGTCAGCATCGGCAGCCGGCCGAAATTCGCGAGCACGAGCGCGCCGACCGTATAGGGCCGCCCGGCCGCGACAGCAACGCGCGACGCCGAACCGATCCCGCCCTTCAGGTCGAAACACGACATCCCGCGCCCGGCGCCCACCGCGCCGCGTGCGACGTCACGCGATGCTGCGCGGCACGCGTCGTCGTAATGCGCGGCCGTGACCGCGAACGCCTGGATATCGTTCAGGTAGCCGTCGTTGCACTCGAACACGAGCGGGTTGACGGTCGACCAGTCGCGGCCGATTGACGGATTCGCCGCGATCGCCGCGCGAATCTGCGCCTGCGCAACCGCGCCGACGCCGAACGTATTGGTCAGCGCGATCGGCGTGTCGAGCGTGCCGAGCTCGTCGACCTGCACGAGCCCGACGCTCTTGCCGAAGCCGTTGATCACGGCAGCCCCGGCCGGCACCTTGCTGCGGTACACGTCGCCCGGATGCGGCTTCACGACGGTCACGCCCGTCTGCACGTTGCCGGCATCCAGCGTGCAATGGCCGACCGTCACGCCCGACACATCGGCGATCGTGCCGCGCGGCCCGGCCGGCAGCGTCGCCGTCCACATCGGTGCGATGCGCATCAGCGGCGCTCCAGCTTCGGATCGAGCGCGTCGCGCAGCCCGTCGCCGAGCAGGTTGAACGCGAGCACGGTCAGGAAGATCGCGAGGCTCGGGAAGATCGCGATGTGCGGCGCCGTCACCATGTCCGCGCGCGCTTCGTTGAGCATCGCGCCCCACTCCGGCGTCGGCGGCTGGGCGCCGAGCCCGAGGAACGACAGGCTCGCGGCCGTGATGATCGACGTGCCGATCCGCATCGTGAAGTAGACGACGACCGACGACACGGTGCCCGGCAGGATGTGCCGCATGATGATCGTCCAGTCCGACGCGCCGATGCTGCGCGCGGCCTCGACATAGGTCATGTGCTTGAGCATCAGCGTGTTGCCGCGCACGAGCCGCGCGAACGCCGGGATGCTGAAGATCGCGACCGCGCAGATCACGTTGACCATCCCGTTGCCGAGGATCGCGACCACGCCGATCGCGAGCAGGATGCCCGGGAACGCGAACAGCACGTCGGCCACGCGCATCGTGATGCGGTCCCACCAGCCTTCGTAGTAGCCGGCGAGCAGCCCGAAGAACGTGCCGATCACCGCGCCGAGCGCGACCGAGAAGAAGCCGGCCGCGAGCGAGATGCGCGTGCCCGCGATGATCCGGCTGAAGATGTCGCGGCCCAGCGAATCGACGCCGAACCAGTGCACGGCCGACGGCCCCGCGTTCAGCGCGTCGTAGTCGAAATAGTTTTCCGGATCGAACGGCGCGATGTGCGGGCCGACGAACGCCAGCACGACGAGCGCCAGCACGAAGCCGCCCGCGACGAGCGCGACGGTCTGCTTGCGGAACTTGCGCCAGAATTCGCGCCACGGCGTGCGGATCGCGGTCGGTGCGGCCGGCGCCGCGGGCTGGACAGTCGCGTTCATGTGCGCCTCACTTGAACCGGATGGTCGGGTTGATGACCGCGTACAGCACGTCGACGGTCAGGTTGATCAGGATGAACTCGAGCGAAAACAGCAACACGATCGCCTGGATCACCGGGTAGTCGCGCATCGTCACCGCGTCGACGAGCAGGCGCCCGAGCCCCGGCCAGTTGAACACGACCTCGACGACGATCGAGCCGCCGAGCAGGAAGCCGAACTGCAGCCCCATCATCGTGACAACCGGGATCATCGCGTTGCGCAGGCAGTGCTTGAGCACCACCATCGGCTCGCGCACGCCCTTCGCGCGCGCGGTGCGCACGAAATCCTCATTCAGCACCTCGACGAACGACGCCCGCGTGAAGCGCGCCATCACGGCCGCGACCGCGGCGCCGAGCGTCAGCGACGGCAGCACGTAGCTCTTCCACGAGCCGTCCGGCACGACCGGCAGCCAGCCGAGCTTCACCGAGAAAATTTCCATCAGCAGCATGCCCAGCGCGAACGCCGGGAACGAGATGCCCGACACCGCGAGCGTCATGCCGAGGCGGTCGGGCCAGCGGTTGCGCCACACCGCCGACGCGATGCCGATCGCCATCCCGAAGGCCGTCGCCCACGCCATGCTGACAAGCGTCAGCAGCAGCGTCGGCATGAAGCGCTCGCCGATCTCGGTCGAGACCGGCCGCTTGCTGCGGGTCGACAGGCCGAAATCGCCGTGCGAGATCTTCACGAAGAAGTTCACGAACTGCGCGGGCAGCGGCTGGTCGAGGCCGAGATCGGTACGCACCAGCGCGACCGTCGCATCGTCGGCTTCGGGCCCGGCCGCGAGCCGCGCCGGATCGCCCGGCAGCAGGTGGACGAACAGGAACACCAGCACCGCGACGATCGCAAGCGTGGGCAGCAGGCCGAACAGGCGTTTGACGAGAAAATTCAGCATGGGGCACCGATCGAATCAGCATGCCGGCGGCTGGCGCCGCCGGCACCGCATGGCGGACGAGCCGCCGTCATCACCACTGTCATTTCAGCGAGATTTCGTCGAAGTTGAACGAACCGTCCGGCATCACGTACGCACCCTGCAGCCGCTTGCTGCGCGCGTACACGATCTTCTCCTGCACGAGGAAGATCCACGGCGCATCGGTCCAGATCTGCTTCTGCGCATCGGTGTAGAGCTCGGTCTTCTTCGCGCGGTCGACCGTCTCCAGCGCCTTCGAGAGATCGCCATCGACCGTGTCGTTCTTGTAGTACGCGGTGTTCAGGAGCTTCGGCGGCGCCGACGTGCCGGCGAGCAGCGGCGTGATCGCCCAGTTCGCCTCGCCGGTCGACGACGACCAGCCGAGGTAGTACATCCGCACCGGCGCCTTCGCCGGATCCGGCGCGCTCTCGACCTTCGCGACGCGCTCGCCGGCTTCCAGCGCCTGCACCTGCACCTTCACGCCGACCTGCGCGAGCTGCTGCTGCACGAACTGGATCGCCTTCTGCGACGTCGAGTTGTTATATGCGGACCACAGCGTCGTCTCGAAGCCGTTCGGATAGCCGGCTTCCTTCAGCAGCGCGCGCGCCTTCGCCGGGTCGTACGGCCACGGGCCCAGCTTGGTCGCGTAGTCGACACCCTGCGGCACCACGCCGGTGGACGGCGTCGCGAAGCCGGCAAACGCGACCTTCGCGAGCGCTTCCTTGTTCACCGCGTAGTTCAGCGCCTGGCGCACCTTCGGGTTGTCGAGCGGCTTCTGCTGCATGTTCAGCGACACGTAGCGCTGCACGATCGACGGCCGCTCCACGACGTCGACCTTCGGGTTGCCCTTCAGATCGGCCGCCTGCTCGAACGGGATGCGGAACGCGAAATCGGCTTCGCCCGTCTTGATCAGCGCTGCACGCGTGTTGTTGTCGACCACCGGCTTCCAGTCGATCGCGTCGATCTTCGGATAGCCCTTCTTCCAGTAGCCGGCGAACTTCTTCACCTTCAGGTCGTCGGTCTGCTTCCATTCGACGAACTCGAACGGGCCGGTGCCGACCGGATGCAGCGCGATGTCGCGGCCCCACTTCTTCAGCGCGGCCGGCGAGATCATCACGGCCGACGGGTGCGCGAGCGTGTTGATCAGCGCCGAGAACGGCTCGCGCAGCGTGATCTTCACCGTGTACGGATCGACCACTTCGGTCTTCTCGATCACGCGGAACATGTTGTAGCGCTTCAGGTGGTTCGCGGGATCGGTCACGCGGTCGAAGTTCGCCTTCACGGCCGCCGCGTTGAAATCGGTGCCGTCGTGGAACTTCACGCCCTGGCGCAGCTTGATCGTGTAGGTCTTCGCATCCGGGCTCGCGTCGTAGCTCGTCGCCAGCACGTTGACGAGCTTCATGTCCTTGTCGAAGCCGAACAGCCCCTGGTAGAACGACTTGACGACGGCCTGCGACACCGTGTCGTTCGCGTCGTACGGGTCCATCGTCGTGAAGGTCGAATCCACCGCCATCACCGCGGTCTGCTGCGCGAACGCGGGCACCGCGGCCGACAGCGCGAACGCGCTCGCGGCGGTGGCGAACAGCGCGCGCGAGCGGAACATCGGAAATGAAAGCGACTTGCTCATGTGACCTGACTCCTGTGCATGATTCGGTAACGTGTGGTTGGATACGCGGAACGACTGCCCCCGCTCGGGAAAAAACCGTCTCTGCCTCGCACGTGCGCAACTGCGATCCATCGCCGCCTCCGCGCGTTCAATACGCGCCGCCGACGCGGTGCGTCGCGACGTAATGATCGGGGCCGACCGCGACGAGCGGTGCGACGACCGGCTCGTCGCCGGCCGCGCGAATCGGGCTCGGGATCTCGTCCGCCGCGAGCTGGCGCGGCGCATGCCGGCGCGCGGGGTCGGCCACCGGCACCGCGCTCATCAGCTTCTTCGTGTAGGGATGCTGCGGCGCCTCGAACACCGCGCGGCGCGGGCCGATCTCGACGATCTGGCCGAGATACATCACCGCGACGCGATGGCTGATGCGCTCGACCACGGCCATGTCGTGCGAGATGAACAGGTATGCGACACCGAGCTCGCGCTGCAGGTCGAGCATCAGGTTGACGATCTGCGCCTGCACCGACACGTCGAGCGCCGACACCGATTCGTCCGCGATCACGACCTTCGGGTTCAGCGCGAGCGCCCGCGCGATCGCGATCCGCTGGCGCTGGCCGCCGGAGAATTCATGCGGGTAGCGGCGCGCGGCCTCGGGCGGCAGGCCGACCTTGTCGAGCAGCCAGTCGACGCGCGCCTGCGCTTCGCGGCCGCTCGCGACGCCGTGCACGAGCAACGGCTCCATGATCGAGAAGCCGACGGTCAGGCGCGGGTTCAGCGACGCGAACGGATCCTGGAAGATGAACTGGATGTTCCGGCGCAGCGCCTGCAGGTCCGGGCCTTTCAGTGCACTGATGTCGCGGCCGTCGAACTCGATCGAGCCGCTCTGCGATTCGACGAGGCGCAGCAGCGAGCGGCCGGTGGTCGACTTGCCGCAGCCCGATTCGCCGACCAGCGCGAGCGTCTCGCCCGCGCGCAATTCGAAACTCACGCGCTCGACCGCATGCACGTATTGCGACACGCGGCCGAATACGCCGCTCTTCACCGGGAAGCGCGTCACGAGATCGCGCACGCGCAGGATCGGCGACGCAGACTGATCGACGGGCGGTTGCGCAGCGTCGTTCGCCGCGGGTGCGGGCGACACCGCCGGTGCCGCCGCGCTTGCACCCTCCACCTTCAGCAGCGGGAATTTCTCGGGCGCATCGGTGCCCTGCATCGAGCCGAGCTTCGGCACGGCCGCGAGCAGCGCGCGCGTGTAGCGATGCGCGGGCGCCGCGAAGATGCGATCCGATTCGCCCTCCTCGACCTTCTCGCCGCGATACATCACGAGTACGCGGTCGGCCACTTCGGCCACCACGCCCATGTCGTGCGTGATGAAGATCACGCCCATGTTCATCTCGTCCTGCAGCCCGCGCACCAGTTGCAGGATCTGCGCCTGGATCGTCACGTCGAGCGCGGTGGTCGGCTCGTCGGCGATCAGCAGCGCGGGCCGGCACGACAGCGCCATCGCAATCATCACGCGCTGCCGCATCCCGCCCGACAACTGGTGCGGATAGCGCGCGAACACGCGACGCGCCTCCGGGATGCGCACGAGCTCGAGCAACCGCAGCGTTTCCGCGCGCGCCTCCGACATGCTTTTCGACTGATGCAGCGCGATCGCCTCGCTGATCTGGTCGCCGACCGTGAACACCGGATTCAGCGACGTCATCGGCTCCTGGAAGATCATCGCGATGTCCGCGCCGCGAATGCCGCGCATCGTCGCGCCGCTGGCCTGCGCAAGATCGACGAGCGCGCCGCCACGCCGGCGGAATGCGATCCGGCCATTCGTGATCGCGCCGCCGCCGTGCTCGACGAGCCGCATCAGCGCGAGCGACGTGACCGACTTGCCCGAGCCCGATTCGCCGACGATCGCGAGCGTCTCGCCGCGATCGACGTGAAACGACACGTTGCGCACCGCGTCGAACGTCGCGCCTTCGCGGCGGAACGTGACCGACAGGTCGTCGACGGCCACCACGCGCTGCTCGGGCAGCACCAGGCCGGACGGGTTACGGCTCGAAGTCATCGTGGGTCTCCTCCTCGTGCGGTCCGGGATCAGGCCGTGTCGTCGTCGCGATAGATGCCGACCACCGGCGCTTCGCCGACACGCGCGTAGCCGCGGTACATCCCTTCGGTGTTGAACGGCATCGCGACGTTGCCCTGCGCGTCGACCGCGATGATCCCGCCGCGGCCCGCGAGGCGCGGCAGCTTGTTCATCACGACGTCGTGCGCGGCGTCGGCGAGCGACGCGCCGCGATACGCGATCTGCGCGGCGACGTCATGCGCGGTCGCGAGCCGGATGAACATCTCTCCGGTGCCCGTCGACGACACCGCGCACGTTGCATCGTCCGCATAGCAGCCCGCGCCGATGATCGGCGAATCGCCGACACGCCCCGGCTGCTTGTTGGTGATGCCGCCCGTCGATGTCGCCGCCGCGATGTGGCCATGCAAGTCGCACGCGACCGCGCCGACCGTGCCGTGCTTGCGGTCCGGATCGAGCGGTTCGGCCGGCTGCGGCTGCGATTGTGATGCGCCGAAGGTGAACGTCGCCGCGTCGTGGTCGAGCATCGCGCCCGCCGCTGCGCGCGCCTTGACCCACTGCGCGCGACGCGCGTCGGTGTCGAAGTAGCCCGGTTCCGCGAGTTCGAGCCCCTGCGCGGCCGCGAACGCATCGGCGCCCTCGCCGGCGAACAGCACGTGCTCGCTCGCTTCCATCACGCGCCGCGCGGCCAGCACCGGATTGCGCACCCGCGTCGCGCAGCAGATCGCACCGGCGCCGAGCGTCGCGCCATCCATGACCGCCGCGTCGAGTTCGTGCTTGCCTTCCGCTGTATAGACGGCGCCGCGCCCGGCGTTGAACAGCGGACAGTCCTCCAGCATCCGCACCGCGACGGTGACGGCGTCGAGCGCGCTGCCGCCGTCGGCCAGCACCTGCTGCGCGGCCGTCAGGATCGCGTTCAGTTCGGCACGGTACTGACGTTCGGTGTCGGAATCCATCGCATCGCGCAGGATCGTGCCTGCGCCACCGTGAATCGCAACGATCGCGGATGAAGTCATGTTTTTTTCGGACGGTGAGAAGAAGGGTTGGCGGCCGGCAGCGCCGCTTGCGGCTGCACGAGCCACGGCAGCAGGAATTCGGTCATCTCGGCGGCGGATTTCGCGGAGCGGTGCGTGCGCAGCGCGACCGCGTCGATCAGCGCCTCGATCATCGCGAGCACGGCCGCTTCCGACGTGGCCGCGAAGCGCCGTTCGGCCTTGACGTACAGGTTCAGCGACGCGATCGGCGCAAGCGGCGATTGCGGGCCGTCGGAGATACCCAGCACGCGTGCACCGCGCGCCGCCGCACGGCGGGCCAGCTCGATCGTGTCCGTCACGTAGCGCGGAAATGCAAGCGCGATCACGAGATCGCGCGAATCGGCCGTGTACAAACGCCGCGCCGCATGCGACGGGCCGCCGAGCAGCGCAAGCGACTGCACGTTGTCGTGACAGACGGACAGCCCGTGCTCCATCAGCCCGGTGAGAAACGCGCTCGACCCCGCGCCGAGGATCAGCACGCGCCGCGCGCCGACGATCGCCTCGACCGCGGTTTCGACATCGGCCGCGTCCAGTTGCGCGCGCGTGTTCTCGATGTTCGCGACGGCCTGGTCGAAGACCGCGTCGATCCATGCGGCGCCACGCACGCCGGACTCCTGCTCCTGCGCGGAACGCAGCCGCTCGACCGGCCCGAGCGTCGCCTCGAAGCCGCGCACGAGCGCCGCGCGCATCGCCGGATAGCCGTCGAAACCGAGCGCCTTCGCGAAGCGGTTCGCGGTCGCGATCGACGCATTCACGGCCTGCGCGAGTTCGTCGATCCGCATCGTCGCCGCGCGGAACGGATTCGCGAGCACGAACTCGCCCATGCGTCGGTGGATCGGCGTCATCAACGGCATCGCCGACGCGATCCGCTCGGCGATCGCGGGTTCATCTTGACTGGCGTCGTGCGGAACGAGAGGCGTCATGCGAAGGGTTGTTGCAAGGATGATGAAAATGAATTTACACAATCACAATCCGAAAAAGAAATAAATTTTCATCAGGGTTGTCACGCCCCACCCTGTGCCCGGCGATCGCCCGGTCACTCGCACAGCCCCTCCGCACGGGCCTTCGGCACGTGGTCGCCGTGCGCCGTGACGTGTACCGCACGTCCTCGTCCGTCGGGAAAACCCCGAGCAGGTTCCGTTCGAATGCACCGTCGTCGATTCACAGCAGCTCACGCCATCGACGACGCATGGCCAGTTCGTCGGCATGGCCGGGATCGCCGTCACCTTCCGATCCATCGGCGCCTTCGGCGCGCTGCCGCCGCCCCGGGCGACGCGCCGTTCGCGCATGCCGCGCGTGCTGTCCGGGCGCCCGATATACGGCCGCCGCGGCTTTTCAAGCGCCTCGTCTGGTTGCGGCGCAAGCCGCACGGGTTTTCTCGATCGCATCGATACCTTACAATTCGTCAGGTTTTCCCTTCTGCATGCCCCCTTCTTGCAGTCCTGACACCGCGGTACACTCGACGCACGCCGTATCAGGGTCCGACGCGCGACGCGCGCGCCGGGCGGCGTCGCGCCTCGTTGCGCCCACAACTGGATGCCTGCCATGCCAGACTCCCGTCCCTCGCCCCGCACGACATTCAAGCCACAGGTCGTCCTGCCCGCGCTCGCGGTCATCGGCGCGCTGCTCGTCGTGTGCGCGCTGCGCCCGAGCGAAGCCGGCGCGCTGTTCTCCGCCGGCCAGCAATGGGTCATCGCGCGCTTCGACTGGTTCTACGTGCTCGCCGTCACCGGCTTCCTCGTATTTCTCGTGCTGATCGCCGCAAGCGACTTCGGCAACATCCGGCTCGGCCCCGACGACGCCGAACCCGAATTCAGCTTCGTGTCGTGGACAGCCATGCTGTTCGCGGCCGGCATGGGCATCGGCCTCATGTACTTCGGCGTCGGCGAGCCGATGCAGCACTTCCTGAAACCGCCGACCGTCGACCCCGGCACGCCCGCCGCCGCGCGCGAGGCGATGCTGATGACCTTCTTCCACTGGGGCTTCCACGCGTGGGCGATCTACGGGCTGATGGGGCTCGTGCTCGCGTACTTCGGCTTCCGCTACAACCTGCCGCTGACGCTGCGATCGGGGCTGTATCCGGTGCTGCGTGAGCGCATCAACGGCTGGATCGGCCACACGGTCGACGCGTTCGCGCTGGTCGGCACGGTCGCCGGCATCGCGACGACGCTCGGCTACGGCGTGATGCAGCTGAGCGCGGGCCTGCATACCGTCGCCGGCTGGGACACCGGCAGCAACGTGTTCCGCATCGGGCTCGTCGCGGTCGTCGTGATCCTCGCGGGCGTATCGGCCGCGACCGGCCTCGACAAGGGCGTGCGGCGGCTGTCCGAGCTGAACCTGCTGCTCGCGTTCCTGCTGCTCGCCTTCGTGGTCGTTGCGGGCCCGACGGCCTTCCTGCTGCGCGCGCTCGGCGACAACATCGGCCAGTACCTGTCGAGCCTCGTCGACCTGTCGTTCCGCACGTACGCGTACGCGCCGCCGCGCGAGGAAGGCTGGTTCGGCGGCTGGACGATCCTCTACTGGGCGTGGTGGGTGTCGTGGTCGCCGTTCGTCGGCATGTTCATCGCACGCATCTCGCGCGGCCGCACGATCCGGCAGTTCGTGATCGGCGTGCTGCTCGTGCCGACCGCGTTCAATCTCGTGTGGATGACCGTGTTCGGCAACAGCGCGATCTGGCTCGATACGCACGGCGCGGCCGGCGCGCTCGCGCAGACGGCCACCAATGTCGACGCACTGCTGTTCCGCTTCTTCGATTTCCTGCCGATGCCGCAACTGCTGTCGATCGTCGCGATCGTGCTGATCGCGGTGTTCTTCGTCACGTCCGCCGATTCGGGCGCGTTCGTGATCGACCAGATCGCGACGCGCGGCAACGCGCACTCGCCCGTCTGGCAACGGCTGTTCTGGGCCGCGCTGCTCGGCGTGACGGCCGCGGTGCTGCTCGTCGCCGGCGGGCTCGGCGCGTTGCAGGCGATGACGCTGATCGCCGCGCTGCCGGTCGCGATCATCATGATCGCGCTCTGCTACGGGCTGTGGCGCGGGCTCGCGGCCGACCGCGTGCACTATTCGCAGGACGTCGCGCCCGCGACGAGCTTCTGGACCGGCCAGCACTGGCGCCACCGCCTGACCCACATCCTGCGGCAGACGACGGAAGCCGAAGCGCGCCAGTTCATCACGGAGACGGTCGAGCCCGCACTGCGCAAAGTCGCCGACGAACTGCGCGCGGGCGGCGTCGATGCGAACGTGCAGCGCGACAGCGACGACGCGGTGCGGCTCACCGTGCCGACTGCCGACCACCGCGATTTCGTGTACGGCGTGCGCGTGACGGTGAAATCCGCGGCCGCGTTCCTGGTGCGCGAGGCGGCCGAGCCGGAAGCGGAACGGGCACACGTGTACGGGATCGTTACCTTCTTCGAGGACGGCCGGCTCGGCTACGACGTCGAATACCTGCGCGGCGACGAAGTGATTGCCGACGTGTTGCGCCAGTACGAACGCTACGTGTCGCTCGCGGCCGACAAGCGCACGCATCTGCTGAGCCGCGCGCCGGGACACGCGACGGAGGCCGAATGAACGCCGCCTTTGTTGTGCTGTGGCGGTTCGCCACCCGCGATGGAGCCGCGCGATGACCAGCCTCCTGCAAAGCCGCGCCTCCGATGTCATCGCGCTCGGCACGCTCGCCCTGCTCTACCTCGGCGGCGCCGGCATCGCGCTGTGGCGGATCCGGGCCGCCGCGCCGCGCGGCAAGGTCTACTGGGTCGTCTGCGCGGCGCTGCTCGCCGGTGGCGCCATCGCGATGGGCATCAACCTGTCGCCGATGCCGGACACCGGGGATATGCCGCCCGGGTTTGCGCTCGGCGTCGAGGCCGTCCTGCTCGGCCTCGCTTTGGTCGCCGGCGGTTGCGCGTGGCTGATGCTGCGCGCGCGGCGACGCTGACGCGCGTACGTCACACGCCCCGGCTTCGTCCCGCGCGAACGGCAACGCGCGGGGCGAACCGGCCGCCCCTTCCGTGATCCGCCTTGTTACGGCACTGCGTTATGCGGACGGTGCGCGCGCCGTCACGAGCCAGCATGCCGCGTCGAAGCGCACATCCGCACCCTCGGCGTAGGGTTCGAACGCGGCACGCATCGTGTCGACCACGCGCCGCCGCGTCGCCTCGTCCACCTCCAGCAACGCAAGCCCGACCGGGCCCAGCCGCGTGATGTAGTCGTCCAGCGCAGGCGCGGGCAACGCGCACGCCAGATCGACCGGCTCGATCGCAATGTCGGCCCAGCCGCTGTCCGACAGCACCGACGCGATCCGCTGCCGGTCGCCGAACGCGAATTGCCCCGGCGCGCCGGGCCGCCGCGCGGGCAGGTTCGGCAGCAACGGCGCGGCGGCCCGCTCGGCGATCGTCATGAACGGATTGTCGGCCGCGCCGCGCCACGCGACGAACCGCATCTGCGCCTTCGGCCGCGCCACATGCCGCAGATTCGCAAAAGCGCGAACCGGATCGTCGAAGAACATCACGCCGAGGCGCGACACGATCAGGTCGACGCTCGCGGGCTCGAACGCGTGCGTCTGCACATCCGCGCGCACGAAGCGGGCGCGAACGCCACTGCGTTCGGCGCGCGCCTGCGCGGCATCGATCATCCGCGCCGAGATATCGATGCCCGTGCATTGCGCGTTCGCACCGAGCCGCCGCGCGAGCGCGAGCGTGACCGCGCCCGTACCGCAGCCGACGTCGAGCACGCTGCGCGCGGACGACGTGGCCGCCGCATCCACCAGCAACTTCTCCAGCGGTTCGAACATCCGGTCGATCGGCGCCTGCGTATCGACCCACGCGCGCCCCGACGGGCCGTTCCACAGCGCGGATTGTTCGTCGTTGGGCCGGCTGGTTTCCATGGTCGATTCCCCTTCTGGTTCATTGATCGTGCATCGCACTGTGCTGCCTCAAGCCGGCTTGAGGTCAAGGCCCCCGTGCCGCGACCTGCCGCCGCCATGCCGACACCCGGCCCGCGTCCACGCCCCCCTCGTCGCGCCCCGTTTTGTTCACATTTCTTACATTCGCGTTGCGTATCGTTGACGACTTTCCTACGGTGCCTCCCATGCGACGACTCCTCCCGCGCGCCCTGCTCGTGCGCTGCGCTCCCCTTGTTGCCCTCGCCGCGCTGTCCGCGTGCTCGAACCACATCGATTCGCCGGACGATCCGGCGAGCGCGTCGGTCAACGTCCAGGCCGCATGGGTCGAGATCGGCGAGTCGAACCAGGCGATCGCGCGCGTCATCACGAACTACACGCCCGCGTCGGCCAGCGATCCGCTGTGCCCGCAACTGACCGTCGACGGCAAGCTGTCGCGCATGTCCCTGCGCGCGGGCGCCGCGACCATCGCCCTGCGGCCGACCGCCAGCGACCCGTCCGATTCGAAGCCGTCGAGCTTTCCGGTGTCGGTCTGCGAGGCGACGCTGCCGGCCGACGCGCAGGCGGCGAGCGTCGCGGGCCGCACGCTGCCGCTGCCGAAGGCGCAGCCGCAACGCATCGCGATCATCGCCGACACCGGCTGCCGCATGAAGAAAGCCGACAACGCGTGGCAGGCGTGCAACGACGCGACGGTGTGGCCACTCGACACGATCGCGGCCAGCGTCGCGAAGCTGTCGCCCGATCTGGTGATGCACATCGGCGACTACCACTATCGCGAGAACGCATGCCCGCCGGACATCGCCGGCTGCAAGGACAGCCCGTGGGGCTATGGCTGGGATACGTGGCAGGCCGACCTGTTCCGCCCGGCCGCCCCGCTGCTCGCGAAGGCGCCGTGGGTCGTCGTGCGCGGCAACCACGAGGAATGCGCGCGGGCGGGCCAGGGCTGGTTCCGCTTCCTCGATCCGCGTCCGTATTCGGCCGCGCGCTCGTGCGACGATCCGGCCAACGACAACAACGCGAACTATTCGGAACCCTATGCGGTGTCGCTCGGCGGCGGCTCGCAGGTGATCGTGTTCGACACCGCGAAGGTCGGCCGCACGCCGCTCAAGACGACCGACGCGCAATTCGGCATCTACCAGAAGCAGTTCCAGACGGTCGCCGCGCTCGCGTCGAAAGCCGGCATGACGACGACGATCTTCACGAACCATCATCCGATCCTCGCGTTCGCGCCGATCGCCGGCAGCACGCCCGCGCCGGGCAACCTCGCGCTGCAGTCGGTGATGTCGAGCCTCAATGCGCAGGCGTACTACCCGCCCGGCGTGCACGTCGCGCTGCACGGGCACGTGCACGACTTCCAGGCGATCAACTTCTCGTCCGGGCATCCGGCGACGATCGTGTCCGGCAATGGCGGCGACAATCTCGACGTCGCGCTGCCCGACCCGTTCCCGGCCGGTCTGACGCCCGCACCGGGCGCCGTGATCGAGCGGTTGTCGCACAACAACAGCTTCGGCTTCCTGATCATGGAACGCCGCGCCGCCCCGGCGACCGGCTGGGTATTCCACGCGTATTCGGCAGCCGGCAAGCTGCTCGCGTCGTGCAACCAGTCGGGCACGACGCTCGCTTGCGACAAGACGGGGTTCATTGCGCCGTGAGTGAAGCAGTTCGATGTGACGGCCGCCAGGCACGCGGCCCGCAAACGCTGCGCGCGCTGGCTGCGGCGATGCTCGCCGGCCTGGCGCTCGCCGCTCACGCCGCGCCGGCCGAAACGGTCCTGCTTCCCGGTGCGCCGCCGTCGCGGGTCGTCGACACGATCGGCAACGGCACGCCGCAGGTGACGGGCAAGATCGATGCGGCGACCGCGCGCTTCGCGCCCGACCCGACGCTCGTCGCGCTCGGCCGCCGGATCTTCTTCGATCCACGGTTGTCCGAGCCGCGCAGCATGTCGTGCGCGGGCTGCCATGACCCGGGCCGCGCGTTCGCGCCGACGCTGTCGGCCGCGTCGCTCGCGGGGCCCGGCGTGCCGGAAGGCAGCCGACCCGGGCGCTTCAGCCAGCGCAATGCGCCGTCGCTGCTCTATGTGCGCTACGTGCCGCGCCGCCACTTCTATCAGGATGACGACGCACCCGCGCCGTCGCCGTTCGGCGGCCTGTTCAGCGACGGCCGCGCGGATACGCTCGCCGAGCAGATCCGCGGGCCGCTGTTCGATCCGAACGAGATGAACAACCGATCGCCGGCCGCGCTGCTGCGCAAGGTCGACGCGACCGAACTCGCGCCCGATCTCGCCGCACGCTTCGGCGCGCCGGTGCGGCGCGATCCCGAGCAACTGGTGCGCGCGCTGGGCCTGGCCGTCGAAGCCTATTTGCAGAGCGACGAGATGGCGCCGTTCACGTCGCGCTTCGACGCGTTCCTGCGCACGCGCAAGCCGCTCGCGCCGGCCGAGATGCGCGGCCTCGCGCTGTTCCGGAATCCCGACAAGGGCAACTGCATGAGCTGTCACACGCTGTCGGAAACGTCGAGCCGCCCGGAGCGTTCGCTGTTCACCGATTTCGGCTACGACGCGATCGCGGTACCGCGCAACCGCGCGCTGCCGGCAAACCGCGATCCGCGCCATTTCGACAACGGGCTGTGCGACACAGCGCGGCGGCTGCGCTGGCCCGAGCCGACGCAATGGTGCGGCTACCTGCGCACGCCGGGGCTGCGCAACGTCGCGGTCAAGCAGACCTTCATGCACAACGGCGTGTTCGCGACGCTGCGCGATGCGGTTGCTTTCTACAACACGCGCTCGACCGACCCGGGCTTCTGGTATCACGGGGCCAGAACGTTCGACGACGTACCGGCCGCCTACCGCGGCAACATCAATGTCAACTCGACGCCGATGAACCGCCGGCCCGGCACGCCGCCCGCGCTGACCGACGCGGAAATCGACGATATCGTCGCGTTCCTCGGCACGCTGACCGATGCGCACTATACGAAGGTTGCTGCTCCCGTGGCGCCCGCTGCTCCGGCTGGCCGGATCACGCGAACTGCCGTGCCGGCTCGCTGACCCTGGCCGAACGGCCAGCCGCACGCGTACCCGCTTGCGGTCGCCGCAAACACTGGTTATATTTACAGTACTGTATTTATGAACAGTGAGGTGCGCGATGGAACATCTGGTCCGTATCGTCAACGAAGCCGATCGCCAAGTGCTGGCATGGCTCCGCGCCCAGGTCGGCGATGCCCGCGTCGAGCGCGCGGCTCGCCAGCTCGGGCATACGCGCAAGCCGTTTCCATCGGCCGTTTGCCGCTATCTGGGCATGAGCGCACCGGCTACGCTGCGGCAGGCCGAACGGCCCCGCGCCGCGCGCGATTTCTCGGTCGGTGATCGTTACCTGTCGCTGATCCGCCAGCACCTCGCCACACACTCGGCCAGCCGATGAAATGGCGGCGGCTTCCTGCTTCGGTGGCTCGGAAAGCCGGGGGGCTTGCGCATTCGCAAGCCTGGCCAGCCGCCACCGCGCTTACGTGGCCGCGATGGCTTCCCGTACGAGGCGGCCGAGCGTTTCGAATGCCGCTTCGTGCGCCGCATCGGACACGCGCGTGCACGCGAGCCGGATATAGCCGTCGAAGCGGTCGGAATTCGAGAAGATCGAACCGGGCGCGATTCTGACCCCTTGCGCCAGCGCGGCGTCGAACAACGCCTCGGAGTGCACGCCGTCCGGCAACGCGATCCACAGCAGCATCCCGCCCGGCGGCTGGTTCATCCGCGTTCCGGCCGGGAAATGCCGTGCAATCGCGTCGATCGTCACGTCGCGCTGCACGCGCAACTGTTCGCGAAACCGGTGCAGATGGCGATCGAACGCGCCCGAGCCGACGAATTCGGCCGCAACGGCCTGCAGCAACGCGGCGTTGTGCCGGCTGTGCGTGAACTTCAGCATTTTCACGCGTGCGTGCCAGCGCCCCGCGCTTATCCAGCCAAGCCGCATCCCGGGGGCCAGCACCTTGTTGAACGACGGGCAGTAGATCACCGTGCCGTCGCGATCCCACGCCTTCACCGGCTTGACCGCCTGCGGCGCCTCGACGAGCTCGCGATAAGGCTCGTCCTCGATCACGGCCACGCCGTGGCGCGAACAAAGCGAGACGAGCGCGGCCTTGCGCTCGTCGGGCATTACGCAGCCGAGCGGGTTCTGCAGGTTCGGCACGACGACCACGGCCCGAATGTCCGGATACGCGGTCAGTGCCACTTCGAGGGCTTCGATCGACAGGCCGGTCGTCGGGCTGGCCGGGATTTCGAGCGCGCGCAGGCCGAGGCTTTCGAGCAACTGGATCAAGCCGAAAAACGCCGGCGATTCGATCGCGATCGTGTCACCGGGGCGCGCCACCGCGCGCAACGCGAGATTCACGGCATCGACGCCACCGCTCGTCGACATCACGTCGTCCGGCGTCACCGTCACGCCGTACGACAGCGCGCGCTTGGCCATCGTCTGCCGGAATTCGGGCGAACCACCAACGGGCCCCGCATCGGTCAGCAACGTGGGCTTGCGCCGCAACAGCCGGATCGCGAGCGCCTGCAAGCGCTCGGCCGGGTACAGCGTGGCCAGCGCGGACGCACCGCCGAGATTCAGTGCATCGGGCGCCGCATTTGCGCGATCGATCACGCGCGACACACGTTCGTGCAGGCCCGCGAACGGCGGCTCGACGCTCAGCGGCGGCCCGTCGCTTTCCGGCAGGGTTTCGAGTGCGACCGCCGCGCGGCGCCGCACGAAGTAGCCGGAGCGCGGCTTCGCCTCGCACCAGCCCGTGTCCTCGAGCCGCCGGAACGCCTGGATCGCGGTCGACAGGCTCACGCCGTGCTGTGCCATGAACGCGCGCACCGACGGCATCCGGTCGCCGGGCGACAGCGTGCCGGCCGCGATGATGCGGCGGTAATGCTCGGCGAGCCGCTCGTAAAGCGGCTCGCCGTCCATCGGCAAAGGTGGGCGGGATGATTCGGCGAATGGCGTCATGCAGGCGATCGTGCCCGCGCGGCCGATCGCACGCCAGATACAGATTCCGGGGAAACCCACCGATACAGCAGCGCAAAATCGTCGTCTGCACCGCAACAGATTCCCGCCCCCTGAATCTGTCGTGCCGGTGCCCGTTTCCCTAACCTGACTGCACGCTGTCGCCTCGCCGTCGCGAGGCCGCGCAACCGGGAAAGGGAATCGCCATGCAAACGCATCACATCCGGCTCGACGCCGGGCAAAGCCACTTTGCGTGGTTCGACAAGGGCAGCCAGGTGATCGTGCTGGACGGCGCGCTCGCGGTCACGCTGCGTCACGGTGGGCTCGACTGGCTGCCCGACGCGCCGCAGCACATCCGCCGCTTGCTCGACGAAGGCGAATGCCTGACGCTCGAGACGGCCGGCCACGTAGCGCTGTCAGCCGGCGGCACGGGCGCGGTCAGCACGACGGTCGTGGAGCCGGACGAACGGCCTGGCGTGCTCGCGGCATGGCGTGCGGCGCTGCGCCGGTTGTCCGGCCGGATACGCGGCGGCCAGCGCGTGCGCGAGCCCTCCTGATATGGCGATTCGACGCATCACGGAAAGCGTCAGGCTGCCACCGCCTCATCCAGCGGAGATCTGACGCGATCCGGTTCGGCGGTGCGCATGCGGATCGACCGACCTCGACCTATTCAACCGCCACAGCCCGCCCGGCACGCGGCGGTCACGACGTCACCGCACGCGCCTGCGGCGCTCGACCCACTCGAATACCGCCATCCCTGCCAGCATCGCGACGACGAATACGATCCCCTTCGCCGACCCGAAGCCGATCGACACGATCGCGGGCCCCGGGCAGAACCCGGCGATCCCCCAGCCGATACCGAACACGGCACTTCCGGCAACCAGGCGCACGGTGATCGCCCGCAGGGCCGGCAACTGCATCGGCAAGCCGAGCCACGACCGCGTCCGGCGCTTCGCCCATGCGAACGCGAACACGGCCACGCCCGTCGCGCCGGCCATCACGAACGCGAGCGACGGATCCCAGCGGCCCGCCAGGTCGAGAAAGCCGAGCACCTTCTGCGGATTGGCCATGCCCGACACGATGAGGCCGACGCCGAACAGCAGCCCCGCCAGAAACGCGAATCCTGCCTGCATGTCAGCCTCCCAGCACGTGCTGTCGCACGAAGACGGTCACGAAGCCTGCGACCATGAAGACCGCCGTCGCGACCACCGAACGCAGCGCACCGCGCGACATCCCGCACACGCCGTGGCCGCTCGTGCAGCCACCCGCGTACCGCGTGCCGACGCCGACCAGCAACCCGGCTGCCACCAATTCGACCCAGCTTGCATCGACCTGCGGTGTCAGCCTGTTCCCGGCGACGTACATCACGAGCGGTGCGGCGATCAGCCCGGCGACGAACGCGGCGCGCCAGTCGCGCTCGCCCGCACGTGCCGTGAGCAGACCGCCGACGATGCCGCTGATACCGGCAATCCGGCCGTTGAACGCGACGAGCCACGCGGCCGCGAGCCCGATCAGCACGCCGCCGGCCAGCGACAGCCACGGCGTGAAATGAAGCGCATCAAGCTGCATCGCGCCGCCCCTTCGCGGCCGGGCCGCAGAACTGCGCGTACAGCACGCCCATCACCGCGATCGCGGCCGGGCTGTCGAGCGAATAGTGGATGTTCTTGCCGTCACGGCGCGTGCGAACCAGCGCGTTGTCCCGCAACACGCCCAGCTGCTGTGACAGCGTCGGCTGGCGGATGTCCAGCGAGGTCTCGAGATCGCTCACGCAGCGCTCGCCCTGGGACAGTTCACAGAGCAGCAGCAGCCGGTCGGGATTCGACAGCACCTTGAGCAGCGCGCAGGCCGATTCGGCCGCCGCGCGCATCTGGTCGGGTTCCGGCAACCCGGCGGAAAGATCGTCGTTCATCGGCGCAGGGAGACAATTAAAGCATCAATATTATATTAATTTATATAATGATGCTCCCCGCTGTTTGCCGGCGGGCGGCCTTGCGCCCCCCCCTTCGCTCAGGCCTGCTCGCCTGCCATCGTCTTGGCAGCAGGCATGCGCGCCGCATCGGCACGCACGACGCCGAGCGCCAGCACCGCAATCCCCGCGATCACGCACGGCGCCGCGACGACGGCAAACGCAGTCGACAACGGCACGCCCATCGCCAGCATCGCGCCGCCCGCCATCGATCCGACGACCGAGCCGCCGCGGCCGATCCCGTTCGCCCAGCTCACGCCGGTGGTGCGGCACTCGGTCGGATAGAACGCGGCGGACAGCGCGTTCGCGCCAACCTGCGAACCCGACACGCAGAAACCGGCCGCGAACACGGCGAGCGCGGCGCCCCACGGCGACACGGCAAACATGCCGATCGCGGCGACGAATACGCCGGCCGCCGCATAGCTGCAGGCCAGTACGCGATGCGGGTCGAAACGGTCCATCAGCCCGCCGAGAACGATCGCACCGAGCGTGCCGCCGACCTGGAACATCGCGGTCACGCGCGCGGCCGTCTGCAGCGTCGCGCCGGTCGTGCGCAGCAGCGTCGGCAGCCAGCTCGACAACAGGTAGATCACGAGCAGGCTCATGAAGAACGTGAGCCACAGCAGCAGCGTGCCGCGCAGCAGGTCGGCGCCGAACAGGCGGCCGAGCGGCGACCCGGCCGGCTTGCCGGCGGGCGCGATGAACGACGCGTTTGCAAGATGCGGATCCAGCGCGATACGACCGAGCATCGCCGCGATCCGTTCGCGCGCCGCGCCTGTGTTGACGAGATAGCGCACCGATTCCGGCAGCCGCCACGCGAGCACTGGCAGCAGCAGCAACGGCGCGGCGCCGCCGACGACGAGCACCGCACGCCAGCCGTGGTGCTCGATCAGCGACGCGGCCGCGAGCCCGCCGAGCGCGGAGCCGATCGTGAAGCCGCAGAACATCGTCGTCACCAGCAGCGAGCGGCGCCGGGCCGGGCAATATTCGGACGTCAGCGTGATCGCATTGGGCATCGCGCCGCCAAGGCCGAGCCCGGTCACGAAGCGCCACGCGATCAGCTCGGTCAGGCCGCCCGCGCTCGCCGACGCGGCGCTCGCGATGCCGAAGCACGCCACGCATGCGAGCAGCAGGCGCTTGCGGCCGAACCGGTCGCCGAACGGCCCGAACACGAGCGCGCCGGCCATCAGCCCCGCGAGCCCCGCCCCGAACACCGGTGCGAGCTGCGCGGGCGACAGCCCCCATTCCGCGCGGATGACGGGCGCGATGAATCCGATCGACGCGGTATCGAAACCGTCGATCGCGACGATCAGAAAGCACAGGGCGACGATCGCGGCCTGAAACGGCGCAACGCGATGACGGTCGATCCATTCGCTGACGTCGATGGACAACGTATCGGCCATGATGGTGTCTCCTCCAGGAAGGCGGTCGCGCGTCGTGTCGTTGAAATGCGCGCCGCCGGAATCGGGCCAACCGCGCCGCGTTACGCGACGGACTTCAGGCAATCCTCCGCGCGCCAGCCGTGCAGCCAGTCGAGCGCGTCGTAGAACTGCGCCTGCGTGCGGCCGACCCAGAGCCCGTTGCGCACCTGCCGCTCGACGCCCTTCGCGTGATAGATCCGCCCCATCTCGCGCGCCGAATACAGCACCCGCGCGGTGCGCGGAATCCGCACGCGCTCGTACAGCGCGAACGCGGCCTCGAAATCGCCATCGGTCCGGGCCACGGCCGCGCCGAGCGTCACTGCATCCTCGAGCGCCTGGCACGCGCCCTGCGCGATGTATTGCGTCATCGGATGCGCGGCGTCGCCGAGCACCGTCGCGCGGCCTGCGCTCCACCGTTCGACCGGATCGCGATCGGCGGTCGCCCAGCGCTTCCACGACGTCGGCCGGTCGAGCATCTGCTTCGGCAGCGGATGGATGCCGTCGAAGTACGACAGCACTTCCTCCTTGCTGCCCTCCCGCACGCCCCAGGTTTCCTGCTCGCGGCTGTGGAACGTGACGACGAGGTTGTACTGCCGCCCGCCGCGCAGCGGATAGTGGACGAGATGGCAATGCGGGCCGGCCCACACGACCGGCGCGTTGATCTGCAGATCCTTCGGCATGTTGTCGACGTCGACCACCGCGCGATACACGACGTGGCCCGTCACGCGATGCGCGTCGCCGATCAGCGCGTGACGGATCGCGGATTTCACGCCGTCGCAGCCGATCACGGCATCGGCGCGATAACGTTCGCCGTGCTGGTCGGTCACGGTCACGCCATTGCCGTCCTGCTCGAAGCCGCACACCTGCGTGCTCGTCCGGAATTCGATCAGCGGATGATCCTTGACCGCCTCGTAGATCGACAGGTGAATGTCCGCGCGATGAATCACCGCATACGGATTGCCGAAGCGCTCGCGGTACGCGGCGCCCGTATCGATGTGCGCGACCTCGCGTGCATCGATCGCGTCCATCAGCTGCAGCCAGTCGGTGAACACGGCTCGGCTGCGCGCGGCCTCGCCGACACCCAGCGCGTCGAGCGCGTTGAACGCGTTGGCCGCGAGCTGGATCCCCGCGCCGATCTCGCCGATCTGATCTGCCTGTTCGAGCAGCTTCACGCGAATGCCCTGGCGCGCGAGCGCGAGCGCCGTCGCGAGCCCGCCGATGCCGCCGCCGATCACCAGCACGCGCCGGCCGTTGTGTTGTGTCTCGCCCATGTCTGTCTCCTGCTTCGTGTTACGCGACGTAATCCGGTTGCCGCTGTGGCTGTGCGGCCTCGAAAGCCGGCTCGCGCCGCGCGTGCTCGAAAACCGCGAGGCTGCGCGGATACGCGCTCAAGTCGCAATCCATCCGCAACGCGTTCGCGACCTGCGGCACGAGGCACACGTCGGCCAGCGTCGGCGTGTCGCCGAAGCACCACGGGCCCGTATCCGCGCGCGCGAGCAGCCGCTCGACGCCGGCCATCCCTTCCGCGATCCAGTGCCGGTACCACGCGGTCTTCTGCTGCGGCGTGACCTTCAGGTCGGTGTCGAGATAGCGCAGCACGCGCAGGTTGTTGAGCGGATGGATGTCGCAAGCGATCAGCGTCGCGAGTTCCAGCACGCGGGCGCGATGCTGCGGTTCGAGCGGAATCAGCCGGGGTTCCGGATGCAACTGGTCGAGGTAATCGAGGATCGCGAGCGACTGCCCGAGCCGGAAGTCCCCATTGACCAGCGCCGGCACCGCCGCCGACGGGTTCACGTTCGCGACGTAGGCCGCCTCGCGATGCTCGCCGGTGCGGATGTTCACCGGCAGCGTGTCGTACGGCAGCCCTTTCAGCGCGAGCGCGATGCGCACCCGGTAGGACGTCGAACTGTTGAAGAAGCTATGCAGTTGCACGATGTCGCCTTTCGAGGAAGATGCGTCAGACCACGCGCACGGTCAGTTCGCCGAGCCGTTCGACGCCGACCTTCATCACGTCGCCCGCAACCACCGCGCCGACGCCTTCGGGCGTGCCGGTGAAGATCACGTCGCCCGGTTCCAGGCGGAAGAACTTCGACAGGTCGGCCACCGTTTCCGCGACCGACCAGATCAGGTGCGACACGTCGCTCTTCTGCTTCGTCGCGCCGTTGACGGTCAGCCACAGGCCGCCCTGCTCGAAATGACCGACGTCGCTTGCCGGATGCACTGGCCCGATCGGTGCCGAGCGGTCGAACGCCTTGCCGATTTCCCACGGCCGGCCCATTTCGCGCATCTTCATCTGCAGGTCGCGGCGTGTCATGTCGAGGCCGACCGCGTAGCCCCACACGTGTTCGAGCGCGCGCTCGAGCGGAATGTCCGAACCGCCCTTGCCGATCACCGCGACGAGTTCGGCTTCGTAGTGATAGTTCTGCGTCTGCGACGGATACGCGAGATCGAGCGTTTCGCCGTAGGCGACCGGCACGATCGAATCGGCCGGCTTGCAGAAGAAGAACGGCGGCTCGCGATCGGGATCGAAGCCCATTTCGCGCGCATGGGCCGCGTAGTTGCGGCCGACGCAATAAACGCGGCGAACCGCGAACTGCGCATCGCTGCCGGCAACGGGGAGTGCCACAGGTGCTTCAGGCGGGAAAACGAAAGTCATGAATGGCTCCAGCGTAAATACGAATGAAGGGGGCACGCCGCCGCGGCGACGCACGGGAAACAGGAATCGGGAAACGAATCGTCGAAACCGGCCGGCGTCAGTCGCGCGCTTCGCGCAGCAGGTTCAACGCAGACAGCACGGGCCGGTCGGAGTAGCTGAACAGCACGCTGTCGGACGACGCCGACAGCCGCACGGGCACCCACGACGGCGCGACGAAGATGTCGTGCGGCTCGAATTCGAATGCGTTGCCGCCGATGTGTGCGGTGCCGCTGCCTTCGACGACGCAGTAGATCGTCGCGTCGGTGCTGCGATACGTGCGGCCGTCGAAACCGGCGGGCAGGAACTGCATGAAAGTGGCGATCGTCGGCATCGGCCAGCCGCCCGTCGCGGGGTTCACATAGCGCAGCTTCACGCCGTCCCATGCGTCGAGCTCGCCGTTCCGGTACAGCGCATCGAGCGCCTCGCGGGTGCGCGCATACGGATAGCTGAAGATCGGCGACGTCGGATCGCTCGCGCGATGCCGCACCGGCACCATGTTGTGACCGAAGCGCGCGAAGCTGTCGCCTTCCGGGCGGCTGATCGGCTGCACGGCTTCCGGGTAGTTCTCCGCGAAGCCCGCGTCGAGGTTCGCGAGCAGCGGAATGTCGAGCCCGTCGAGCCACACGACCGGTTCGCCGCCCGCTTCCTCCGACGGGTTGCCGTGGTCGTGCCACGCCCACGACGGCGTGATGATGAAGTCGCCCGGATGCATCGTCGTGCGTTCGCCGTTCACGGCCGTCCACGCGCCGCGCCCTTCGACGATGAAACGCAGCGCCGACTGCGTATGCCGGTGGCTCGGCGCGATCTCGCCCGGCAGGATCAGCTGCAGCCCCGCGTACAGGGTCGGCGTCATGCTCGACTTGCCGGGCAGCCCCGGGTTCTCCAGCACCAGCACGCGGCGCACGGCCTCCTCCGCGCTGATCACGCTGCCGGCCTGCATCACGAGGTCGCGTATCTGCGCGTACTTCCAGATCGCGGCCTGCGCGGCCGGCTGCGGGGATTTCGGCACGAGGTTGTGCAGCGATTCCCACAGCGGCGCCAGGCGCTGCTCGGCGATCCGTGCGTAGTAGGCGGCGCGCGACGCGTCCGGATGGGTCGTCATGATGTCTCCTTGGAGTCGGCCGATCGGCGTCGGCGCTATGTCGGGGCGGGGACCCTGCTGCAGTCCGTTAGCAGATTTATATTCGACCCAGACATACCCGGTAAAATGGTCAAATCATCTGATTCATATACTTCTGGATATACCTACTCGCGACGAGGCATGCGATGGACTGGACCCACCGGCTGCGACTGCGGCATCTGCAGGTACTGTTGAGCCTTGCCGGCACCGGCAATCTGAGCCAGTCGGCGGTGGCGCTGGCGACCACGCAGCCCGCGCTGTCGAAATGGCTGAAGGAACTGGAAGAGGATGTCGGGCTGCCGCTGTTCGAGCGGCATGCGCGCGGCCTGCGGCCGACGCCCTACGGCGAAGCGCTGATCGAGCATGCGCGCCGCGTCGAGGCGCAGCTCGACGTCGCGCGCGACGACATGGCCGCGCTGCGGGAAGGCGGCAGCGGTCTCGTGACGATCGGCACGTCGGGCGTCGCGGCGGCCGATACGGTGCCGCTCGCGGTATCGCAACTGCTGAAACGCATGCCGCGCGCCCAGGTTCGGATGACCGAAAGCACGATGAACCAGCTGATGCCGCAGCTCGCGCGCAGCGAACTGGATATCGTCGTCGGCCGTTCGGGGTCGACCTCCGTCGATCCGCTGCTTCACGCCGAAGCGCTGTATGTCGATCCGGTCGTGTTCGTCGCACGGCCCGACCATGCGCTCACCGGCGCGGCGTCGGTCGGCTGGGACGACGTGCTCGCCTATTCGTGGATCGTGTGGCCGTCGGGCACGCCGGTGCACAACGCGCTGGAGGCCGCGCTGACGGCCGCCGGCCGCGTGCGGCCGCCGCACTGCGTCGAATCGAATTCGTCGATCCTCAACCTCACGCTGCTGAACAACACCGACCTGCTCGGCGTCGCGTCGTATCGTGCCGCGCAGCGCTTCGCGCAATTGAACGCGATCCGGATCCTGCCGATGCAGCTCGAAGGCCAGGGCGCGGTGTCGATGTACTGGCACCCCGATAGCGCGAATCGCGCAGCCGTGGCCGCGACGATCGAGTGCCTGCGCGCCTGCGCGGCACCGCAGGTCGGTGGATGGGAGAAAGTGAAGGTGGAATGAATGGCGCGGCCCGGCGTCACCCGGGCCGCGTTGCCGCGACGACGCGAAGCGTCACATCACGCGCCGTCGCAGGATGCCGTGCCGTCCAGCATCAGCGTGCCGACGCGCGCGGGCACGAGCGGCGTGCGCGGCACCGGCGGGGTCCAGCCGAACAGTGCCTGCGCGGCCGCGCCGCATACGCGGCCCTGACACGCGCCCATCCCGCAACGGGACTGCAGCTTCGCGGCCGTCCAGCCCGGCGCTTGCGCGACCGCATCGAAACGCACGTCTTCGCAGCGACACAGCAGCGTATCGGGCCGCGCAAGCCAGCGGATCGGCTCGCGGATCGCGAAGCGCTCGCGCACGGCATCGGCAAACGCCTGCCAGTGTGCTCGCTGCGTCACCAGCGCAGCCAACGGCGCCGTCTGCCCGATCGCCGCCAAACCGGCGATTTCGCCTTCGACCATCGCCAGTTCGCTGCCGCCGACGCCCGTACACTCGCCAGCCGCGAAAACCCCGTCGCGGCTGGTGCGCTGATGCGCATCGACCGCCACCGCGCCATTGTCGATCCGGCAGCCGAGATGGCTCGGCAGCACGGTATTCGGCACGAGGCCGAAGCCGCACGCGAGCCGGTCGCAATCGACGTCGAACTCGCGATCGCCCTGACGAATCCGCACGCGTTCGAGCCGCTTGTCGCCGAACGCTTCGACGACGTGCGCATCCGGCCGATAAGCGGCCGTGACGAGCTTCGCCGCCTGCGCAAGCTTCGACGGCCAGCGCCACAGCCCCGCCCCGAAACCGGCCACGTCGCCCCACGCGGCCTGCTCGAGCACATGCGACACGCGCGCACCGGCCTGACGGGCCGTCGCAGCGCTCGCCAGCAGCAGCGGCCCGCTGCCCGCGATCACCGTGCGCTGCCCGCGCACGTCGAGGCCGTACTTGATCAGCGCCTGCAAGCCGCCCGCACCGGTGACACCCGGCAGCGTCCAGCCCGGGAACGGCAGCAGCAGCTCGCGTGCGCCGCAGCAGAGAATCAGCGTCCGGAAATCGAGCAGCAGCCCGCGTTCGTCGTCCTCGAGCAGCAGTGTGCCCGGCTGCGTTTCGGCGACGATGCGCGTTGCCGCGAGATGCGTGACGTTCGGCTGCCGCAATACGGCGAGCCGCTCGGCGGCCGCCGGCGTCGGCGTCGCCGCTGCGCCTTGCCGCCAGATCTGCCCGCCCGCGCGCGGGTTGTCGTCGACGATCGCAATCGTCGCACCGCTTCGTGCGGCGGCCCGCGCCGCCGACAGCCCGGCCGGGCCGGCGCCGACGATCGCGACGTCGACACTCAGTCGTTCCTGTTTCATCGCGTGCGCTCCACCTGCATGCCGTCGCGGCACAGCGTCTGGCAAGCCAGCCGGCGGCGCCCGTCGATCGTCATCCTGCACTCCTGGCAGATGCCCATCCCGCAAAACGGCGCACGCGCCGCACCCGTGCACGACACGCGCGTCGTGTCGTCGCCGCTCGCCGCGACGGCGGCCGCGACGGTCGCGCCGTCGGCCACCGTCAGCGCGCGGCCGTCCAGATGAATGATCATGTCAGCCTCCGCCGGGCCGCCCCAAGGGGGCTGACCGCCCCCGCGGGGGGCAGCGAACGAAGAGAGCGTGGGGGTCGTTTCATCTCAGCCTCCGCCGGGCCGCCCCAAGGAGGCTCGTGCATGGAACCGGAGTAAGCACTGAAGCGCCAACGCCGGTCGACAGCGTACGAAGTGAGCGTGGGGGTCGTTTCATGTCAGCGCTCCAGCTACGAGGGACGCGCTCAGGAAGCGTCCCGGCCAATACGGTTCGATATCGATGGGCGGCCGTTCGCCGGCCATCAGCGCAGCGACGAGCCGCGCGCTGCCCGGCGCGGTCGTCACGCCGAGCCCTTCATGCCCGACCGCCAGCCACACACCCGGCCGCGCCGGATGCTCGCCGAGCAGCGGCAGCCCGTCGGGGCTCGCGGAACGAAACCCCGTCCATGAGCGGATGCCGTTCAGGTCGGCCAGGTCGGGCAGATAGCCCACCGCGCGGCGCAGCATGCGCGCCAGCACGGGCGGCTCGACTTGCGCGTCCTCGGTGTCGAACTGGCGCGACGAGCCGATCAGCAACTGGCCGGTCGGCCGCGGCTGCACGTTGAACGCGACCGACGTGCCGTCGCTCGCGTGTGCGCTCGCCGCATAGCCCAGCTCGACGAGTTGGTGCGACACCTGGCCCGGATAGCGGTCGGTAATCAGCAGATGGCCCTTTTTCGGGCGCAGCGGCAGCTCGGGCAGCAGCGTGCGCGCGGCAACGCCGTTCGCGACGAGCACCCGCTCCGCGCGCAGCGTGTCGCCGCTTGCGAGCGTCACGCTCGGGCCATCGACCGCGACGGCCCTGTCGCGCCGCAACGTGATGCGCGGCGCGCGCTGCAGCAGCCAGTTCGCGGTGACGGGCGCATAGAGGATCGCATCGCCGGGAATCTTCAACGCCCCGCCAAGGCCCGGGCGCAGCATCGGCTCCAGTTGCGCGAGCGTCGCCGCGTCGATCAGTTCGCCCGCCACGCCGTGCGCGGCCAGCGTCGCCTGCTTCGCGCGCGCCAGATCCATTTCGTGCGCATCGGCCGCGAGCCACAGCGTGCCGCAGTTGCGGTACGCGCATTCGTCGGGCATCTCGCCGCTCAACGCGCGCCACAGTTCGATCGAGTAATGGCTGAGCGCGAGTTCGGCCGCGTTGTCGTCCATCGCGACGAGGTGCCCCATGCCTGCGCCGGTTGCACCGCCGCTCGCGTCGTCGACGACGAGCACGTTCAGCCCGCGCTGCGCGAGTTCGTGCGCGCACGCCGCGCCGACGATACCGGCACCGATCACGACGACATCCGTCTTCGCATCGCTCACGGCGCAATGCCCCAGCCAAACGGATCGTCTTCCTCGATCAGCAGCGTCGCTTCCGCGCTCAGGTGCGCGCTGCCGCGGATCGTCGGCACGATGCCGCCTTCGGCCTGCTCGTAGCTCGCATGGAACACGCTGCCGATCACGCTCGCCTGCCGCCATACAGCGCCCGGCGCGAGCTTGCCGTCGGCCGCGAGGCACGCGAGCTTCGCGCTCGTGCCGGTGCCGCACGGCGAACGGTCGTACGCGAGGCCCGGGCACAGCACGAAGCTGCGGCTGTCGTGTTCGGGATCGTCGGCGAACAGCTCGATATGGTCGATCTCGCCGCCGTTCGCGCCGGTGATGCCCGCGCGTTCGAGCCCTTCGCGCACGGCCGACGCATACGCGGTGAGCGCCGCGACGTTGTCGCCGGCGACGCGCTGCCCGTGGTCGCTGATCAGGAAGAACCAGTTGCCGCCCCACGCGATGTCGCCCTTCACGGGGCCGTAACCCGGCACGTCGAGCGCGACGCCCTTCGCATGGCGATACGCGGGCACGTTGCGCACGCTGACCGACAGGTCGTCGTGCAGCGTCGCCTCGACGGTGCCGACGGGCGTTTCGATCCGATGCACGCCGGGCGCGATGCGCCCCGTATGGTGCAGCGTGCGCACGACGCCGATCGTGCCGTGCCCGCACATCCCGAGATAGCCGCTATTGTTGAAGAAGATCACGCCGGCCGCCGCATCGGGCGACACGGGCTCGCACAGCAGCGCGCCGACCAGCACGTCGCTGCCGCGCGGTTCGAGAATGCATGCGGTGCGGTAACGGTCGTGCTCGCGCGCGAGCACGTCGCGGCGCTCGGCCATCGTGCCGCTGCCGAGCGCGGGGAAACCGGACACGACGAGCCGAGTGGGTTCGCCGCCCGTGTGCGAATCGATGATCTGGATGCGCTTCATCATGAGCCGTCCGAAGTGGGGAAAGGAGCATAGCTTCCTCCGTCGCGCGTCCGTCCGCTTGTGGCTTTTCGATGAGGACGACGACGAAATCGGCATAGTGCGAAGCGCCCTTCCCGCGCCGTCCGGCCGCTGTGCCGATTTCGTCATTTTGCTCCGCGATACGACTCAAGCGTGATCGGCGTTTGCGCGGCGATACTGGTTGCACACCGACACCACGTCGGCCGACCGATACAAACACGTAGGAGATTGAAGTGAGCCGAAACGCCATTCAGTGGACCGGGGTTTTCCCGGCCGTCAGCACCCAGTTCAAGCCGGACTTTTCCCTCGACATCGACGCCACGCACCGCGTGGTCAAGAACCTGGTGAACGACGGCGTGTCGGGCCTCGTGGTCTGCGGCACGGTCGGCGAAAACACGTCGCTGTCGACGAGCGAGAAGCTCCAGGTGATCGAGGCCGCACGCGACGCAGCCGGCGGCAAGATCCCGGTGATCGCCGGCATCGCCGAATTCACGACCGAATTCGCACGCAACACCGTGCGTGAAGCACAGCGCGTCGGCGTCGACGGCGTGATGGTGATGCCCGCGCTGGTCTACTCGGCGAAGCCGCATGAAACCGCCGCGCACTTCCGCGCGGTCGCGACGAGCACCGACCTGCCGGTGATGGTCTACAACAACCCGCCGATCTACAAGAACGACGTGACGCCCGACGTGCTGATTGCGCTGCAGGATTGCGAGAACATCGTCTGCTTCAAGGATTCGTCGGGCGATACGCGCCGCTTCATCGACCTGCGCAACGCGGTCGGCGATCGCTTCGTGCTGTTCGCGGGCCTCGACGACGTCGTGGTCGAGAGCATTGCCGTCGGTGCCGAAGGCTGGGTGTCGGGCATGTCGAACGCGTTCCCGAAGGAAGGCGAGACGCTGTTCCGCCTCGCGAAGCAGAAGCGTTTCGACGAAGCACTCGCGCTGTATCGCTGGTTCATGCCGCTGCTGCACCTCGACGCACGCCCCGACCTCGTGCAGTGCATCAAGCTGTGCGAAGAGCTGGTCGGCCGCGGCAGCGCAATCACGCGTCCGCCGCGCCTCGCGCTGCAGGGCGACACGCTCGCGGAAGTGAAGGCCATCGTCGCGAAGGCGCTCGAAACGCGCCCGGCGCTGCCCGACGTCGGTCTCTGATCGACTCCCCCTGCGGCGGCGCGCGGGCTTTCCGCCTGCGCGCCGCCGTCTCCGGTCCGGCATGGCCCGCGGGCCCGTTCGCACCGGCGCCAGCCCGCGCCGCTCGTGAAAGGCCCGCAGCCCGCCCCGGTCGTTCGAACCGGGCGATGCCGGCCGGCAGGCAGGCGCCGCTGCTCCGTCGGAGCGCGGCGCACCTCTAGCCTGTGCCGATATTCCCCTAGGAGACAAGCCCATGCCAGGCCAAGGCAACGCTCACCCGTCTGTCCCGCTTTCCCGTTCCGCGCACCCCGACGCGGGTCACGGCAAGTTCAAGAAACAGCTGTCGCTGACCGACCTCACGTTCATCGGTCTCGGCGCCATTTTCGGTTCGGGGTGGCTGTTCGCCGCGAGTCACGTGTCGACGATCGCGGGCCCGGCCGGCATCTTCTCGTGGCTGCTCGGCGGCTTCGCGGTGCTGCTGCTCGGCATCGTCTACTGCGAACTCGGCGCCGCGCTGCCGCGCGCGGGCGGCGTGGTCCGCTACCCGGTGTTCTCGCACGGCCCGCTGCTCGGCTACCTGATGGGCTTCATCACGCTGATCGCCTTTTCGAGCCTGATCGCGATCGAAGTCGTCGCCGCGCGCCAGTATGCGGCCGCGTGGTTTCCGGGCCTGACCGTCGAAGGATCGAGCGACCCGACCACGCTCGGCTGGCTCGTGCAGGCCGCGCTGCTGTGCTTCTTCTTTTACCTGAACTATTCGAGCGTGAAGACGTTCGCGAAGGCGAACAACATCATCAGCATCTTCAAGTTCATCGTGCCGCTGTCAGTGATCGCGGTGCTGTTCACGTTCTTCAAGCCCGCGAACCTGACCGTGCACGGCTTCGCGCCGTTCGGCATGCCGGGCATCGAGATGGCCGTGTCGGCGGGCGGCATCATCTTCGCGTATCTCGGGCTCACGCCGATCGTGTCGGTCGCGAGCGAAGTACGCAATCCGCAGCGCACGATCCCGATCGCGCTGATCCTGTCGATCCTGCTGTCGACGCTGATCTACGTGCTGTTGCAACTCGCGTTCATCGGCAGCATCCCCACCGACATGCTCGCCGCCGGCTGGCACGACGTGAGCAGGGCGTTCTCGCTGCCGTACCGCGACATCGCGCTGGCGCTCGGCGTCGGCTGGCTCGCGGTGATGGTCGTCGCCGACGCGATGATCTCGCCGAGCGGCTGCGGCAACATCTACATGAACGCGACGCCGCGCGTCGTCTACGGCTGGGCGAAGACGGGCACGTTCTTCAAGGTGTTCACGCGCGTCGACGAAGCGTCGGGCATCCCGCGCGCGGGCCTGTGGCTCACGTTCGGCCTCGCAATCTTCTGGACGCTGCCGTTCCCGTCGTGGGAAGCGCTGATCAACATCGTGTCGGCCGCGCTGGTGCTCAGCTACGCGGTCGCGCCGGTGTCGGTCGCCGCGCTGCGCCGCACCGCGCCCGACCTGCCGCGGCCGTTCCGCGCGGTCGCGTTCGGCGTCACCGGCCCCGCGTCGTTCGTGATCGCCGCGCTGATCGTCTACTGGTCGGGCTGGAGCACGGTGTCCTGGCTGCTCGGCCTGCAGATCGTGATGTTCGTGATCTATCTCGCGTGCCGCCGCTGGGTGCCGACCGCACACCTGAGCCTCGCCGAACAGGTGCGCTCGTCCGCGTGGCTGATCGCGTTCTATGCCGCGATGATCGTGCTGTCGTATCTCGGCGGCTTCGGCGGCACGGGCCGGCTCGCGCATCCGTACGACACGGTCGTCGTCGCGGCCGTCGCGCTCGTCATCTACTACTGGGGTGCGAATACCGGCGTGCGCGCCGACAAGCTGCAACTCGACGACGACGAGGACTGACGCGTCCGCGCCCTTTCCCATGATCCCTTCGGCCGGGCGCTCCACGCCCGGCCCCTGCTTTTTCCGAGGAAAACCATGCAACTCACAGGTCAGCTCCTGATCGGCCAGTCCGCCGTTGCCGGACAGAACGGCACCCTTCACGCAATCGCCGCCGCAACCGGCGAACGGCTCGAACCCGCCTTCGGCGGCGCGAGCCTGCACGACCTGGAGACGGCCTGCGCGCTCGCCGACGACGCATTCGACACGTATCGCGAAACGTCGCTCGAAGCCCGTGCCGCGTTTCTCGATGCGATCGGCCGCCACATCATGGCGCTCGGCGACGACCTGATCGAGCGCTGCGTCATCGAAACGGGCCTGCCGCGCGCCCGCATCGAAGGCGAGCGCGGCCGCACGGTCGGCCAACTCGCGCTGTTCGCGTCGCTCGTGCGCGACGGCGGCTTTCTCGACGCGCGGATCGATCCGGCGCGCCCCGAGCGCAAGCCGCTGCCGCGTGTCGACCTGCGCCTGCGCAACGTCGCGGTCGGGCCCGTCGCCGTGTTCGGCGCGTCGAACTTCCCGCTCGCGTTCTCGGTCGCCGGCGGCGATACGGCCTCGGCGCTCGCGGCCGGCTGCCCGGTGATCGTCAAGGCCCATTCGGCGCACCCGGGCACGTCGGAACTCGTCGGCCGCGCGATCCAGCAGGCCGCGCGCGAATGCGGGATGCCGGCAGGCGTGTTCTCGCTGCTGTTCGACGCGTCGCGCGAGATCGGCCAGGCGCTCGTCGCCGATCCGCGCATCAAGGCCGTCGGCTTCACCGGCTCGCGCCGTGGTGGCGTCGCGCTGATGCACATCGCGGCCGCGCGCCCCGAGCCGATTCCCGTCTATGCGGAAATGAGCTCGATCAATCCGGTACTGCTGTTTCCCGCCGCGCTCGACGCGCGGCACGACGCGATCGCCCCGCAGTTCGTTGCATCGCTCACGCTCGGCGCCGGCCAGTTCTGCACGAACCCTGGCCTCGTGCTCGCGGTCGACGGCCCCGCGCTGCGCGCATTCGAGGAAACGGCCGCCACCGCGGTTCGCGCAGCGCCCGCGCAAACCATGCTGACGCCGCACATCCACGCCAGCTACGAGCAAGGCGTCGCGACGCTGCGCGATCACGCGGCCGTCGAGCTGCTCGCACAAGGCGCCGAAGGCAACCGGCTGCAGGCCCGCGCAGCACTACTCGCCACCTCGGCCGACGCTTTCATCGCGCATCCCGAGTTGCGCGACGAAGTGTTCGGCCCCGCGTCGCTGATCGTGCGTTGCCCGGACGCCGATACGCTGCACCGCGTGCTGAAGTCGCTCGAAGGCCAGCTGACGATCGCCGCACATCTCGCCGACGGCGACGCACCGCTGTTCGCCGCGCTGCGCCCGATGCTCGAGCGCAAGGCCGGCCGCATTCTCGTCAACGGCTTCGGCACGGGCGTCGAGGTCGGTCATGCGATGGTGCACGGCGGCCCGTTCCCGGCCACCTCCGACACCCGCACGACGTCGGTCGGCGCGCGCGCGATCGAACGCTTCCTGCGCCCCGTGTCGTATCAGGACCTGCCGGACGCGCTGCTGCCGGACGCGATCCGCAACGGCAATCCGCTGAACGTGCCGCAACGCATCGACGGCGTGCCCGCGCCGCGGGAGGCTTGAGATGTCCGCATCCCCCGACGAAATCGTCCTGTCGCTCGATGAAGTCCACGCGCTCGCGCTGCGCGTGCTGACGCACAACGGCATGTCCGACGCGCACGCGCATGCCATCGCCAACGTGATTACCCAGGGCCAGCGCGACGAATGCCATTCGCACGGCGTGTACCGGCTGCTCGTCTGCGTGCGTTCGTTGAAGAAGGGCAAGGTCGATCCGCAGGCCGTGCCGACGCTGCGGCGGCTGTCGTCGTCGATCGTCGCGGTCGACGCGCATCGCGGCTTCTCGCTGCTGAGTTTCGAGACGGGCCTGCCGGTGCTCGTCGAGATGGCGAAGCAGCACGGCATCGCCGCGATGACGATCAACCACTGCTACCACTTCTCCGCGCTGTGGCCCGAGGTCGAGGCGATCGCGGCCGAAGGGCTGGTCGGCATCGCGATGAACCCGAGCCACAGCTGGGTCGCGCCGGAAGGCGGCAAGGAGCCGGTGTTCGGCACCAACCCGATCGCGTTCGCGTGGCCGCGGCCGGGCGGCGTGCCGTTCGTGTTCGATTTCGCGACGAGCGCGATTGCGCGCGGCGACATCGAGCTGCACGCGAAGCAAGGCAAGGCGATTCCGCCGGAATGGGCGATCGACGCCGACGGCCAGCCCACCACCGACCCGAAGGCCGCGCTGCAGGGCGCGATGCGCACGTTCGGCGGCCACAAGGGTTCGGCGCTCGCGGCGATGGTCGAACTGCTCGGCGGTGCGCTGATCGGCGACATGACGAGCCGCGAGTCGATGGACTTCGACGAAGGCGTCGGCGCGACGCCGTGCCACGGCGAACTCGTGATCGCGTTCGACCCGAAGGTGTTCCTCGGCGATGACCTCGACACGGGGCTCGCGCGCGGCGAACGGATGTTCGAGTCGATCGTCGCGCAGGGCGCGCGGCTGCCGTCGCAACGACGCTTCGACGCCCGCGCGCGCAGCATCGCGAACGGCGTGCGGATTCCGAAGCCGCTGTACGACGAGATCCTGACGCTGCTCGACTGATCGCCAGGCGCCGGGCCGGATCGCGTGTTCATCGCCGATCGATGCGCGGATCCGGCCACTTCCCTGGACGGTCATACGGGCGTCCCGCAGCAGCCCGCCGGGCACGCCGCCCGCGCGGGTTGCCAGCCCCACGAGCGCCACGCCCGCGGCGGCTGTGGGATAATCGTCCGGTTTGCCCAGGGCGCAGCTCAAGAGGTTGTTCGCACGGGCGCGAGAGAGGCCTTTATTCCCCGTGCCTCCACCCTTTTCCCGCGATATTTCTTCAGCAACGACAATGCCCATCTACCGTTCCAAAACCTCCACCGCTGGCCGCAACATGGCAGGTGCGCGCTCGCTCTGGCGTGCCACCGGCATGAAAGACGACGATTTCTCGAAGCCGATCATCGCGGTCGTCAACTCGTTCACCCAGTTCGTACCCGGGCATGTGCACCTGAAGGATCTCGGCCAGCTCGTCGCGCGCGAGATCGAGGCCGCCGGCGGCGTCGCGAAGGAATTCAACACGATCGCGGTCGACGACGGCATCGCGATGGGCCACGACGGCATGCTGTATTCGCTGCCGAGCCGCGACATCATCGCCGACTCGGTCGAATACATGGTGAACGCGCACTGCGCGGACGCAATGGTGTGCATCTCGAACTGCGACAAGATCACGCCGGGGATGCTGATGGCCGCGATGCGCCTCAACATCCCGGTGATCTTCGTGTCGGGCGGCCCGATGGAAGCGGGCAAGACGCGCCTCGCGAACCCGGTCACCAAGGCCATCGAAGTGAAGAAGCTCGACCTCGTCGACGCGATGGTGATCGCGGTCGACCCGTCGTATTCCGACGCCGAAGTCGCCGAAGTCGAACGCTCGGCCTGCCCGACCTGCGGTTCGTGCTCGGGCATGTTCACCGCGAACTCGATGAACTGCCTGACCGAAGCGCTCGGCCTGTCGCTGCCCGGCAACGGCACGGTGGTGGCCACGCACGCCGATCGCGAACAACTGTTCAAGCGCGCCGGCCGCCGCATCGTCGAACTGGCCCGCGAGTACTACGAGCAGGACGACGAACGCGTGCTGCCGCGCTCGGTGGGCTTCAAGGCGTTCGAGAACGCGATGACGCTCGACATCGCGATGGGCGGCTCGACCAACACGATCCTGCATCTGCTGGCGATCGCGCAGGAAGCCGGCATCGACTTCACGATGAAGGACATCGACCGCCTGTCGCGCGTCGTGCCGCAGCTGTGCAAGGTCGCGCCGAACACGAACAAGTACCACATCGAGGACGTGCATCGCGCAGGCGGCATCATGGCGATCCTCGGTGAGCTCGAGCGCGCCGGCAAGCTGCACACCGACGTGCCGACCGTGCACGCGCCGTCGCTGAAGGATGCGCTCGACCAGTGGGACATCGTCCGCACGCAGGACAAAGCGGTCCGCACGTTCTACCTGGCCGGCCCGGCCGGCGTCCCGACGCAGGTCGCGTTCAGCCAGGACACGCGCTGGCCGAGCCTCGACGTCGATCGCGCCGAAGGCTGCATCCGCTCGTACGAGCATGCGTTCTCGAAGGAAGGCGGCCTCGCCGTGCTGACGGGCAACATCGCGGTCGACGGCTGCGTGGTGAAGACGGCCGGCGTCGACGAAAGCATCCTCGTGTTCGAAGGCACGGCGCACGTGACCGAATCGCAGGATGAAGCAGTCGAAAACATCCTGAACGACAAGGTCAAGGCCGGCGACGTGGTGATCGTGCGCTACGAAGGCCCGAAGGGCGGCCCCGGCATGCAGGAAATGCTCTACCCGACCAGCTACATCAAGTCGAAGGGGCTCGGCAAGGCATGCGCGCTGCTGACGGACGGCCGTTTCTCGGGCGGCACGTCGGGCCTGTCGATTGGCCACTGCTCGCCGGAAGCGGCAGCGGGTGGTGCGATCGGCCTCGTGCGCGACGGCGACAAGATCCGCATCGACATCCCGAACCGCACGATCGACGTGCTGGTGTCGGACGAGGAACTGGCGCGCCGCCGCGAAGAGCAGAACGCGAAGGGCTGGAAGCCGGCGCAGCCGCGTCCGCGCAAGGTGTCCGCTGCGCTGAAGGCCTACGCGAAGCTGGTCATGTCGGCCGACAAGGGTGCCGTGCGCGACCTGTCGCTGCTCGACGACTGACAGGGGTAGCACGACCGGCTGCTTGTAACACGTAGCCGGTCAGGCCGCGGGCCGTACGACCGCCCGCTTGCCCGACCCAGAAGCCGCTCTCCGGAGCGGCTTTTTTTCGTTCTGCTTCGGCAGAAAGCGCCGGCAACGTCAGTGACGGAATTCTTCCGGGCCGCCGCCTCCGCCGCCACCGCCACCACCGTGGCTTCCGCCGCCGTTCCCGCCACCTTGCGGTCGCGCGCCGCCGTAACCACCGCCACCACCGCCCGGGTGCACCGGTGCCGGCATCGAGCGGCCCTCACCTCCCGGCGCGGGCGGCGGACGCATGACAGCGGCCGGTGGCGGGCGCATGACGGCGGCCGGCGGCGGCGCTGCCGGTCGTTCACGGACGGCAGCACCCGGCATCGGCGCAGGCGCAGCCGGTGGCGGCGTGCGGATCGCGCCATTCCAGCCGCCACGCGCAGCCGACGGCCGTGTGTCATGCACGGGCGGCGGACCGCCCGGTGCGACCTGCACCGCGCCGCCCGGTTGCGGGCGTCCCTGTCCCGGCGGTACGCCGCCCGGGCCGAGCCGCGGTTCCGCGCGATGTTCCCACCGATCGCGGTCATGGAACCACGGCCGGTGACGGTAGTAGCGATCCCAGTACGCGCCGATCGCGAACCCCGTGATCGGCACGCCGATGATCGCGCCATATTCGAGTAGCGGCGCGTAACCGCCCTGGTACGGATAGTCGATCAGTTGCGCGTCGATCCAGCCGCGCACGCCCGGCAGCGCGACGTCGCACCACGAGTAGTCGCTCAGGCAGCCGAACACGTCCAGCGCGGTGCCCGGCGGAATCTGCGCGACGACCGGATAGTCGGGCGCCGGCCCGGCGAACAGTTCGGCCGGCGCGTTCGTGTAGCCGGTGCTCTGTGCCTGCGCCATGCCCGGCGCGGCCGCGAGGCCAAGCAGGACGACGCACAGACTTCGGACAATCGTGTTCCTCATGATGCTCTCCCGCGCGGTGCCGCCGCGCGCCGGTCAATGCCGATGCCCGCCCCAGCCGCCACCCCAGTGGCCGCCGCCCCACGGACGATGCCCGTACCCGCCGCGTCCACGCCAGCCGCCGCCCCAGCCGCCCCAGAAGCCGACCGAGATGGCCGGCGCGCCCCAGCCATACCAGCCCGGGTAATACGCGGGTGCATAGTATGGATACGGATAGGGATACGGCGGCGGATAGGCCGGCGCGACGTAGACAGGCGCCGAATCGGCCTCGGGCGGCGCAACCGCCGCCGACGTCGGGCCCGGTGGAGCGGTGCCCGGCGTAGCCGGCGTGACGGGTAGCTCGCGCTGCGTCAGCGTGGCCGGTGCCGGCGCGTAATACGGAGCATAGCCATACGGGCTCGTGTAATAACAGCCGCCGAGGGTCAGCGTCGTCAATGCGAATACCGCACACCTCGCGGCAGGAATCGGGGTCATGTGTTGCTCCGGCAGAATCCACGCGCCGCCGCCGGGCGGCGCCTGACTCTAGCTTACGTCCCCTGCAGATTTCCGCTCGGTATGATCGGTTACTTTTTGTTTCCTGTGCCGGACGGCCGCGTGGGCATGCCGCGTGCTGGCACGTCTGCCGCGCCCGCGTTGAAGTTCGCGCAAATGCCCTCAACTTGAACGATGTCAGGCTGGCCGGCGCGGACAGGGGTTCGCGAGCAACCGGCGGCCCGAAACCGGCGGACTTCGGCCCGCCCAGACAGGAACGCGGCTCACGCCGCCATCGACATGACTACGCCACGCCCCACTCCCCGGGCGGACACGCCGCTCGATCCGATCATCCAGTTGCTGGCGCTCGCCGGCGAACAGGGTTATCTGACCCACGCCGACCTCGTCGACGCGCTGCCGCCCGAAAGCGACAGCCCCGACGCGCTCGACGTCGTGCGCGCCGCGCTCGCCGACATCGGCATCGCCGTGCTCGACGAGCCGGCCGCACCTGCGCCGTTCGCCGGCACGGTGCCTGTCGACGTCGATCGCGATGCGCTCGACGAAGGCCGCGCGATGCTCGGCGACCTCGCACGCGGCACGAGCGCGTCGACCGATCCGCTCGCGCTCTACCTGCGGCGCATGCAGGCCGTGCCGCTGCTCACGCGCGAAGGCGAGATCGTGCTCGCCCGCGAGATCGAAACGGGCCGCCACCAGATCCTGCACGCGCTCGCCGGCTGTCCGGCCGCCGTCGACGCGCTGCTGGCGCGTCACCGCGCAACGGCAACGACCGGCGCCGCCGGATCGTCCGATGACGACAGCGCAGACACGCCCGCGCCCGTCAGCGACGACGCGCTGCAGGCGGCCGTCGCGGCCTTGCGCGGCGCGTTGCACGCGCATGGCTTCCGTTCGGACGAATACCGCGACGCGCGCAACCGCGTGGCCGCCCTGCTCGGCGCGATCGCGTGGGTCGCACCGGCCGTCGACGACGCGAGCCGCGTCGTGCGCACGCTCGCGTCTGCGCCGCATGGCACCGCAGCGGGCGACGCCGCCTGCTTCGACACGGTCGCGCGACGGGCACTCGCAGCCGCGCTCACCGACGGCCAGCAGAAAGTGCGCGACGCCACGCGCGCGATGCTCGAAGCGAACCTGCGGCTCGTGCTGTCGATCGCGCGCAAGTACATGAACCGCGGCGTCGACCTGCCCGATCTCGTGCAGGACGGCAGCCTGGGCCTGATGCGCGCGATCGAGAAATTCGAATACCGGCGCGGGTTCAAGTTCTCGACCTATGCGACCTGGTGGATCCGCCAGGCGATCGCGCGCGCGGTCGCGGATCGCGCACGCACGATCCGCGTGCCCGTGCACGTCGGCGACCAGTACCAGCGTGTGCAGCGGCATGCGCTGCGGTTTCGCCAGCGCACGGGCCGCCGCGCAACGCCGGCCGAACTCGCGGCCGAAACCGGCCTCGACGAGGACAAGCTGCGCGCGGTGCTCGCGCTGCCAGCCGAGCCCGTATCGCTCGACGCGCCGCTGCCCGACGCGGACACCGGCCTGGTGGAGCTGATCGAGGACCAGGCGTCGGCCAGCCCGTTCGAGCAACTGGCCGACACGCGCATGCGCGAGTGCGTGAGGTCGCTGCTCCAGTCGGTCACGCCGGCCGAGGCCGACGTGCTGCGCCGGCGGTTCGGCCTCGGCGGCGCCGAGCCCGATACCTACGACGCGATCGCGCAGGACGCGGGCATGTCGCGCGAACGCGTGCGGCAGATCGAGAAACGGGCGCTCGCCGCGTTGCGCACGGCCGCCGAGGCCGAGAACGCGCAGTCGTTCCTCGACGCGTGACCGCGTCACGCGACGCACGGTCGTGCCACGATCCGGCACGACCGTGCGCTTCGCACCTGTGCTACGTTTGCCATTGACGTGCGTCAAGTTTTCTTCATCGCGTATCGCGACAATGTTAAAAAGCCGACCGGCGCATCGCTAGCCGTGTCCATTCCGTTTGTGCTTCCCCGGGTCCCTCGCCATGCAGACGACCGCCAGCCAAACGTACGAGGAAAACCGCCATATCGCGACCTGCCTGCGCGAGGCGGCGCAGCGGCTGGCTGACCAGGGCGCGAATCCGTATCGGGTCGCCGCGTACCGCGCGTCGGCCGAGACGGTCGATGCGCTCGACCTCGATATCCGCGCAGTGTTCGAGTCCGGCGGCGTCGATGCGCTCGGCACGCTGCCCGAGATCGGCACAGGCGTCGCGCAGGCGATTGCCGAGCTGCTGGTGACGGGGCGCTGGCGCCAGCTCGACCGGCTGTGCGGCGACGCCGAACGCACGTCCGCATTCGAGGCGGTGCCGGGTATCGGCCACGCGCTCGCGCTGCGCATTCACGACCTGCTGCATATCGATACGCTCGAGGAGCTCGAACGCGCGGCCCGCAACGGCCAGCTCGAAACGATCACGGGCGTCGGCCCGCGACGCGCGGCCGGCATCCGCACCGCGCTCGACGACGTGCTGAGCCGCCGTCGGCGCTGGCAGGGCCGCGTGCAGGACGCCGGGCCCGGCACGGAGCCGCCTGTCGAACTGCTGCTCTACATCGACCGTCTGTATCGCAACAAGGCCGCCGCCGGTGCGTTGCCGACGCCTGGCGTTGTGCAACGCGCAACCGTGCATCGGCGCCTGAACGCGGACGGCTACGTGCCGTTGCCCGTGATGCACATGACCAAGGGCGGCTGGCATTTCACCGCGCTGTGCCTCCATGCCGCGATGCGCACGCCGGAAGCCTCCCGCCCGACCGACTGGGTCTCGCTCTATTTCTACGACGCCCTGCAATGCGAGCACCAGCGCACCGTCTTCACCGAAACGTACGGCTCGCTCGTCGGCAAGCGCATCGTGCGCGGGCGCGAGCAGGAATGCCGTGTGTATTACGCGGGATGACTCAGTCGTCGCCAACCTCGTCGACGTCGAACGCGACGTCGAGCACCGACGCGATTTCACGACAGGCATGGGTGAGCGTGCGTGAACGGTGGCCGGCACGGTCCACCCCGATATCGAACCCGGTCAGATACGCGTTGTAATCGGTAGGGCGCTCCCGCTTCGGCACGTCGAACCAGAACGTCACCATGTAGTCGCCGTTCCAGCGAACCGGCATCACATGCGTGAACCGCAGTCTCGTGATTGCGCCGTGGCGGAACCGGAAGCTGTCGTCGCCGACGCGGAACCCCGACCACGCACCGTCGTTCGACACGAACACGACCAGCGTTTCGTCCGGCGGCGCGGCGGGCAGGCCGTCTGCCGGGGCGAGGTCGGCCGTCGACACCATCGCCGCGCCCGAACCGTCGCGCCCCGTCTCGACATCCACGTACGCTTCGATCGCCCGCTTCGCCTTGTCGTAGAACCGGCGCGTAACCTCGGGCCGTGCGGCGTCGGCAATCAGGACCAGTTGCTTGAATCGGGCATGCTCGCCATATCGAAGCGGCACATCGGGCGTGTCGTCGGGCTCGTCAGCCGGTTCGTCATCCAGACTATCGGCCGCTACGGGCGTCGCGCTCGTCTCAGGCTGCCCAACGGACCCACGCCGCCGTTTCAACAGGGCAGTCCCCCACGTCAGTAGCGCGGTCTGCATCGCCAGCACGGCGGCCAGTGTCGCGCACCCGGCGAGAAACCCGTAATGCGGCCCGACCTTCGATGCCGCATACGCGGCAGGAAGCACGTAAAGCACAAGTAAAAACCACACGCGGCAACCCCGTTGTTCCTGTTTGCAATGCAATGTCCGTCGGCCATGAATGGCGACGTGCCGCCGAATCGCCACTGCCCCCCCGCCAATGCATGCGCATCGCGCGGGCCGAGCGCCTACGCGCCTTCCGTCTTCGTGCGGCGCGCCGGGTGGCGATGCGCGGCGATCCGCAGCAGCTTCTGGAACGACGGACATTCGAGATGGTTCGATGCCGGGCACACGGCCGCATGCCGCAACGCGTCGCGCACGGCGCCGAGACGGCGGATCGTGCGGTCGAGTTCGTCGGCCTTGCCGTCGAGCTTCGCGCGATCGATCGCAGGCAGGCCGTCCGTGCCGACCATCGCGAGGATGTCGTCGAGCGAAAACCCGGCCTCGCGGCCCAGCGCGATCAGCGCCAGGCGCTCCAGCACCGACTCGTCGTATTGCCGCCGCAGCCCGTGGCGGCCGGTCGGGACGATCAGCCCCTTTTCCTCGTAGTAACGCAGCGTCGACGCGGGCAATCCCGAGCGTCGTGCCACATCTGCAATGTCCAGCCGGCTCATGCTTGACCTCAAGTGAACTTGAAGTTGCAAGATAGTCGCTCGACTCCATAAAGACAAGCCCGGACTGCCATGAAACCGCTGAAACCACGCTGTATTCCGCTGCACCGCGCAGCCTTTTCCGTTCTTCGGGGAGGCTCGCGATGAGCCCGCCCGACGTCCTGCTCAACCTGTTGCTGATCGGCGCGGGCGCCACGCTCGTGATGGATCTGTGGACGCTGTTCCGGCGGCGTGCCTTCGGCATTCCGTCGCTCGACTACGCGCTGGTCGGCCGCTGGATCGGTCACATGATGCAAGGCCGGTTCCGGCACGTGTCGATCGGCGCCGCGGCGCCCGTGCCGGGCGAACGCGCGCTCGGCTGGATCGCGCATTACGCGATCGGCATCGCGTTCGCGGCGCTGCCCGTCGCGATCGCGGGCACCGAATGGATCGGCACGCCGACCCCGCTCCCCGCGCTCGTCGCCGGCCTCGCCAGCGTGGTCGCGCCGTTCTTCGTGATGCAGCCCGCGTTCGGCTTCGGCATCGCGGCGTCGCGCACGCCGAACCCGGGCGTCGCGCGACGGCGCAGTCTCATCACGCATCTGTCGTACGGTGTGGGGCTTTATCTGGCGGCAATCACGCTCGCAGTGCTGGCCCGTTGAGCACACGGCCTCGCCAAAGCCGTAACCGGTCGCGTCGCCCACGCCCACGCGAGCCCTCCGTCGAGCGTGACTAGCGCATCGCCCCGCGCGCGCCGGACGAAGGCCGCGCCGCGTATCGGCACCGGCGCCACGGCGATGAAGATGCCCACGCCGGAATACGGGCCGACCCGGCGTGCTCGCGCGCCGCCTTCCGGTGTTCCCGCCATTTTCAAGCCGTTCATCCGGCCTGCCGGATGGCGGCGCCCATCACTCCCCGCCGCAGTCGATCAGGTTGTGGCGCATGCGCCCGAGCAACCGCACCAGCGTATCGCGCTCGTCGGCCGTGAAGCCGCGCAGCCCGTCGTCGGCGACGGTGTCCCCCACTTCGAGCATCTGCGGAAAGATCTCGCGCGACTTGTCGGTCAGCCGGATCACGAATGCGCGGCGATCGTCGTCGTTCGCGACGCGCTCGATCCAGCCATAGCTTTCCATCCGGTCGAGCAGCCGCGTCAGCGTGATCGGCGCGATCTCGAGCCATTCGGCCAGCCGCGCCTGATTCATCTCGCCCTTCCACGTCAGGTACGCGAGCACGCGGCTCTGCGCGCGCGTCAGCCCGATGCGCTTCGCGCGCCGGTCGAAGAGCCGCCCGTTCAGGCGCGCCACATCGGCGATCAGGTAACCGATCCGGTTCTCGTAAGTCTTGTCCATGCGGCGATTATAGGGTCGAGCCGGCAACTGCCTCCCGCTCGAGACGCAGCCATAAGCGGAGATATAATACGCATGCTTATAATTTGCGTCATACCGGATCGCCGCCCACGGCGACCGCCCCACGGAGACACCCGCTTGAACCCCGCCGCCGACGCCCCCGCCTCGCCCGCCCTGAACCGGCCGATGCTGACCCTGTCGATCATGCTCGCCACGCTGATCCAGACCCTCGACAGCACCATCGCGAACGTCGCGCTGCCGCACATGCAGGGCACGCTGTCCGCGTCGCAGGACGAGATCACGTGGGTGCTGACCTCCTATATCGTCGCGGCAGCGATCGCGACGCCGCTCACCGGCTGGCTGTCCGACCGGCTCAGCGTGAAGCGGCTGCTGATCGTGTCGATCGCCGGCTTCACCGTCGCGTCGGCGCTGTGCGGGCTGGCCGAGACGCTCGTGCAGATCGTCGGCGCGCGTCTGCTGCAGGGCGTGTTCGGCGCCGCGCTGGTGCCGCTGTCGCAGTCGATCCTGCTCGACATCAACCCGCGCGAGAAACAAGGCCAGGCGATGGCGATCTGGGGGATGGGCGTGATGGTCGGCCCGATCCTCGGCCCGACGCTCGGCGGCTGGCTCACCGACAGCTACAACTGGCGCTGGGTGTTCTTCATCAACGTGCCGATCGGCGCGTTCGCGCTCGCCGGCGTGATGACCTTCCTGCCCGCGCGCGCGCCGCGCCCGCACGTGAAGTTCGATGCATTCGGCTTCGCGACGCTGGCGCTCGCGATCGGCGCATTCCAGGCGATGCTCGACCGCGGCGAACAGCTCGACTGGTTCGGCTCATACGAGATCCGCATCGAGGCGCTCGTCGCGGCGCTCAGCTTCGCGTTCTTTCTCACGCATACCGCGACCGTCGGCAAGGCATCGTTCTTCAAGTCGGAACTGTTGCGCGACCCCAACTTCGCGACGGGCACGCTGTTCATCTTCGTGGTCGGCGCGGTGCTGTACGCGACACGCGCGCTGCTGCCGCCGATGCTGCAGAACCTGATGGGCTACCCGGTCGCGACGACGGGCCTCGTCACCGCGCCAAGCGGCGCCGGCACGATGATCGCGATGCTGTTCGTCGGAAGGCTGCTGAAATACGTGGATGCGCGGATGCTGCTGCTTGCGGGGCTGTCGATTTCCGCGCTCGCGCTATGGCAGATGATGCAGTACACGATCGTGCTGTCCGAAGCGGACATCGTGTGGCCCGGCGTGGTGCAGGGCTTCGGGCTGGGGCTCGTGTTCGTGCCGCTGAGCGCGCTGTCGTTCTCGACGTTGCCGCCCGACCTGCGCGCGGACGGCACGGCCACCTACAGCCTGATGCGCAACATCGGCAGCAGTATCGGCATCTCGATCGTCCAGACGCTGATGACGCGCAACACGCAAGTCGCGCATGCCGACCTCGCGACCCACATCACGCCGTTCAACCCGGCCGTGCAGGCGATGGCCGGCAGCCGCCTCGACATTGCGCTGCTCGACCGCACGATCAACCAGCAGGCGTCGATGATCGCGTACCTGAACGACTTCAAGCTCATGTTCGTCGCGACGCTGCTGATGATCCCGCTGTTGCTGCTGATCCGCCCGCCGCAGAAGGCGGCGAGCGTCGACGTCGCGCATGCGGCGATGGACTGACGATCCGGCCGATCGACGGACGGATACGCGCACCGCATGCGCGCCGCCTGCCCCGCGACGCTCACGCGCGGCAGGCGTGCCGCGTCAGGCCTTCATCGTGCCGGTGCGCACGTAGCGCTCGTGCCACGACAGCGCCTCGGCGAGCAGGTGCGGCGTGTGCTTGCCGAAGCTTTCGCGCGACGCGCGCTCGAAGTAATCCTCGAGCATCGGCCGATAGTCGGGATGCGCGCAGGTCGCGATGACCTTGCGGGCACGCTGCTTCGGCGACAGGCCGCGCAGGTCCGCGAGGCCCTGCTCGGTGACGACCACCGCGACGTCGTGCTCGGTATGGTCGACGTGGCTCGCCATCGGCACGATCCGCGAGATCGCGCCGCCCTTCGCGGTACTCGCCGACATGAAGCACGACAGGTAGCCGTTGCGCGCGAAGTCGCCCGAGCCGCCGATGCCGTTCTGGATCTTCGTGCCCATCACGTGGGTCGAGTTCACGTTGCCGTAGATGTCGGCCTCGATCATCCCGTTCATCGCGATGCAGCCGAGACGGCGCACGAGCTCCGGATGGTTGCTGATCTCCTGCGGGCGCAGCACGATCTTCTCGCGGAACGTCGCGATTTCATCGGCGAAGCGCTGCACGGCGGCCGGGCTCAGCGACAGCGCGGTGGCCGACGCGAAGCCCAGCGTGCCGTCCTGGAGCAGGTCGAGCATGCCGTCCTGGATCACTTCGGTGTACGCGGTCAGGTTCGAAAAGCCGGCCGAGCTGAGCTCCGCGAGCACCGCGTTCGTGATGTTGCCGACGCCCGACTGCAGCGGCAGCAGGTTTTCCGGCAGGCGGCCGCGCTTCACTTCATGGCGCAGGAAGTCGATCAGTTGCAGCGCGATCTGCTTCGACGTCGCGTCCGGTGCGGGGAACGCATTGCTGCGGTCCGGCGCATCGGTCTCGACGATCGCGACGATCTTGTCGGCCGGGCAACGCAGGTACGGCTCGCCGATCCGGTCGTCGCTCTTCGTCAGCGGAATCGGCTTGCGGTGCGGCGGCAGCGCGGTGCCGTAATAGACGTCGTGCATCCCGTCGAGGCCGAGCGGCTGGCGCGAGTTGACCTCGAGGATCACGTGCTTCGCGCGTTCGAGCCAGGTCTTGTTGTTGCCGATCGACGCGGACGGAATCAGCAGCCCGTCCTCGCGGATGCCCGCGACTTCGACGATCGCGACATCGAGATCGCCGTACAGGCCGAACCATGCGTACTGCGCGACGTGGCTCAGGTGGACGTCCTGGTAATCGACTTCGCCGCCGTTGATCTTGTCGCGCAGCGTCGGGTCGGACTGGTACGGCAAGCGCATCGAGATGCCGTTGGTGCGGGCGAGCGCGCCGTCGAGTTCCGGCGCGGTCGATGCGCCCGTCAGCACGTTGATCCGGAAGTCCTCACCGCGCGAGTGCGCCGCGTCGATGTGGGCGGCAAGCGCGGCCGGCACGGCCTTCGGATAGCCCGAGCCCGTGAAGCCGCTCATGGCGACGGTCATGCCGGGACGGATCAGCGCGGCGGCTTCGTCGGCGGTGCGGACGAGCGAACGCAGGGCGGGAGCGAGGATGCGTGAAGATGACATGGCTGGTTTCTGACGCTTTGGTCTGTCGTTGACGTCGCGGGGGGTGTCTCCTGAGCGACATGAAGCCCTTGGGGCCGCGAGGGGCGGCCGGCACCACAGGCACGGTCGGAGTATCGCAGAGGCGATCGCCGCGAAATGTCCGCTGTATGAAAAAGATCCTTGTCGAATTTGCCGGGTATCGAACGACCGTTCTGTGACAGGCGCACCGTTTGAAGCGGATGCACGCGAAAGGTGCGCGAAAGTATCGGGCAGGAAAAATCGTCGCCGATCGCCAACTCTCATGCATCAATCGGCGGATTTTGACGGCCATTTACCGCCTTTCCATCGGCAATGAACGACACCCGTCCGGCGCGGCCAATTGTCACCCGATGCGGCTCATTCCGACCTGACGCATATCAAGCTCGCACGCGCCGCGCGACGCGCGCAGCGAAGCGCGAAAAGTACCGCCGCACCGGCCTGAGAGGCCCGTCCGTCCTTGACAGCCGCCCGATGCGAACCACACTGGAATCTGGATCGCGCGGCCCCGATTGGCCGCCCTTTCGCGCACGCGCTTTTCGGCCGGCCAATCGCCGCAAGACGCGGTAACACTCCCTCATGTCAGGACATTGATCGAATAAAAAGCACCAAATTACAATTCCGTATATATTTCGCCGATGGACCAAAGAAAAACCGCCACACGTTCCGAACCGCCCCTGCCACGCACCTGGGATGCGCGGCTGGCGCGCTCGCTTGTCCGACCGCTCGTCGACACGCCTGTCACCCCGAATCACCTCACCACCGTTCGTCTGCTGATCGGCCTCGCCGGCGCCTGGTGCCTCGCGCACGGCGGCTTCGGCTGGAGCAATGCCGGCGCGTTCCTGATCGTACTGTCGAACTTCGTCGACCACACCGATGGCGAGCTCGCGCGCATCAGCGGCAAGACGAGCAAGATCGGTCATTTTTACGACCTCGCGGCAGACGCGCTCGTCACGGTCGCGCTGTTCGTCAGCATGGGCCTCGGCATCGTCGCCCAGGGCGGCCAGATGGCCGCGTCGCCGGTGCTGCTCGGCGCGGTGGCCGGCGCCGCCGTTGCGCTGATCTTCTTCCTGCGCATGCGCATCGAATCGTTCGCCGGCAAGGCCGGCACCAAGCAGGCATTCGCCGGCGGCTTCGAAACCGAAGACGTGCTGTACCTGCTGCCGCTCGTGACGCTGTTCGACGGCGTCGAGCCGTTCCTGCTCGCGGCGTCGATCGGCGCCCCGCTGTTTGCCGCGTGGGTCGTGATCGACTGGTGGCGCATCGTCCGGCGCGGCAATGTTCCGCAGAATTCCACTGAAATCCAGGCTTCCAAATGACTAGCACGCGCGACGACTCCGTGCTGAGCCCGGCACGCCCCGCGCCCGTGCGCGCCGCGTCCGACCCCGATCGCACCGTGGCCGACTGCGTCGGCCATCTTGACCTCGAGCAAGTGCGCAACGACTACACGCGCCAGGGCTCGTTCCTGTACCTCGATGCATTCCTGCCGGCCGACGCGCACGCGAAGCTGGCCGACGCCGCCCGCGCGATGCAGGCCGGCCTGAACCGCAATTACCTGCCCGGTCACAAGCAGGGCGGCAGCGTGAGCCGTCATACGATCGACGAGCAGGCGCCGTACATCGCCGAACTGTATCGTTCGAAGGCACTCATCTCCTTCCTCGAGAAGGTCACGGGCGACAAGCTGATGCTGTCGCCGGACGACGATCCGCACGCGTACGCGCTGTATTACTACACGAAGCCCGGCGATCACATCGGCTGGCACTACGACACGTCGTACTACGACGGCCGCCGCTACACGCTGCTGATCGGCGTGATCGACGAATCGTCGTGCCGGCTCGACTACGAGCTGCACACGCGCAATCCGGACGTCGCCGACGAGCCGGGCTCCGTGCAGATCGCCGACGGCGGCATCGTGCTGTTCGACGGCGACAAGCTGCGCCACCGCATCACGCCGCTCGGCCAGAACGAGATGCGCGTGTCGCTCACCTTCGAATACGTGACGAACCCCGGCATGCGGCCGTGGAAGCGCTTCATCTCGAACATGAAGGACGCGATCGCGTATTTCGGTTTCCGCCAGGTGTTCAAGCAACTGGCAACGCGGCGCACGACCGGGTCATGACACGCGCCGGCCTCATCCTGCTGTCCCTCGGGACCGCACTCTTCGTCGCACTCCTGGCATGGCAGGGCGTCGGCGCGGTCGCGTCGACGTTCCTCGCGGCCGGCTGGGGGCTCGCGCTGGTCGCGGCGTTCCACGTCGTGCCGCTCGTGATCGACGCGATGGCGATCTCCGTGATGTTCCGCCCCGGCCAGCCGGGCGCCGAACTCGGCAACGCGCTGCGTGCGCGCTGGGTCGGCGAATCGGTGAACAGCCTGCTGCCCGCCGGGCAGATCGGCGGCCCCGTGCTGATGGTGCGCCACCTCGCGCAGCGCGGCACGCGGATGGCCGACGCGGCGGCGGCCGTCACCGTCAGCACGACGATGCAGGCGCTCGCGCAGATGGCGTTCGCGCTGATCGGCATCGCCGCGTTCAGCCTGTATGCGACACACGAATCGGTCGCGCACCTGCGCACGCCCGCGCTGATCGCCACCGGCGTGCTCGGCGCTCTCGCCGCGCTGTTCTACGTGGCGCAGCGGCGCGGGCTGTTCGGCCGCGGCCTGCGCCTCGCGTCGAAGCTGCTCGGCCCGCGCGACTGGTCGTCGCTGGCCACCCGCGCCGACGCGATCGACGACGCGGTCGGCGCGCTGTATCGCGATCGCGCGAAGGTCGCGAAGACGTTCGCATTGAGTCTCGTCGGCTGGATCGTCGGCACCGCGGAAGTGTGGCTCGCGCTGCATTTTCTCGGGCACCCGGTGAGCTGGCTCGACGCGCTGCTGCTCGAGAGCGTCGGCCAGGCCATTCGTGGCGCGGCCTTCGCGATCCCGGGCTCGCTCGGCGCGCAGGAAGGCGGCTACCTGCTGCTCGCGCCGCTGGTCGGACTGCCGCCCGACGCGGCGCTCGCGCTGTCGCTCGCGAAGCGCGCGCGCGAACTCGCGCTCGGCCTGCCCGGCCTGCTCTATCTGCATTTCAGTGAAAGAAACTGGCAGCGGCGCCGTGCGCCGCAGCCGCTCGCCGACTGATCGTTCAGATCCGCCGGCTTTTTGGTTGGAGAACCCATGCGAGCCATCATTCTTGCGGCAGGCCTCGGCTTGCGCCTGCAACAACCGCCCGAGGCGCAGTTCCCGAAGTGCCTGCTGCGCTTCGACGACGTTTCGCTGCTCGAGCGGCATCTGCGCGTGCTCGACGCCGCGGGCGTCGACGAGATCGTGCTCGGGCTGGGCTTCCAGCACGAGAAGGTCGAGCAGGAATTGAAGCGCCTCGGCCGCCAGGCCGAGATCGTGATCAACGACCGCTACGACCTCGGCAGCGTGCTGACCGTGCATACCGTCGCCGATGCGATGACGCGCGGCGGCGACGTGCTGCTGATGGACGCCGACGTGCTGTATGACGAGAACATCCTGCATGCGCTGGTGGCCGATCCCGACAAGGCGGTCGACCGCCTGCTGATCGATCGCGACTTCGAGGCCGGCGACGAACCCGTCAAGCTGTGCCTGAAGAACGGCGTGCCGGTCGAGTTGCGCAAGCAGCTCGCGGTCGACCTCGAATACGACACGATCGGCGAATCGGTCGGCTTCTTCCGCTTCACGGAAGGCACCGCGCGCCGCCTCGCGACGATCGTCGCGGGCTACGTCGACAGCGGCCGCGCGAACATGCCGCACGAGGAAGCCGTGCGCGACCTGCTGCTCGAAGGCGGTCATTCGTTCGACGTCGCCGACGTCACCGGCTCGCCGTGGATCGAGATCGACTTCCCGAACGACGTCGCACGCGCCACGCAAGACATTCTCCCCCTGATTCAACGTACTACCGCAGGAGCTGCACGATGAATGCACGCGAACCCAACTTCTCCGAATCGCGCAGCGCACGCCTGCGCCGCATGCTCGTCAGCAACGAACTCGAATTCCTGATGGAAGCGCACAACGGCCTGTCCGCGCGGATCGTCCGCGAGGCCGGCTTCAAGGGGATCTGGGCATCGGGCCTCGCGATCTCCGCGCAGTTCGGCGTGCGCGACAACAACGAGGCGAGCTGGACCCAGGTCGTCGACGTGCTCGAATTCATGGCCGACGCGAGCGACCTGCCGATCCTGCTCGACGGCGACACCGGCTACGGCAACTTCAACAACGTGCGCCGCCTCGTCAAGAAGCTCGAGCAGCGCGGCATCGCGGGCGTCTGTATCGAGGACAAGCAGTTCCCGAAGACCAACAGCTTCATCGGCGGCGAGCGCCAGCCGCTCGCGGAAATCGACGAGTTCTGCGGCAAGATCAAGGCCGGCAAGGATTCGCAGAGCGATCCCGACTTCTCGATCGTCGCGCGCGTCGAAGCGCTGATCGCGGGCTGGGGGATGGACGAGGCGCTGCGCCGCGCGAACGCGTATGCGGAAGCCGGCGCGGACGCGATCCTGATCCACAGCAAGCTGTCGCGCCCGGACGAAATCCTGCAGTTCGCGCGCGAATGGAGCGGCAAGGCGCCGCTCGTGATCGTGCCGACCAAGTACTACAGCACGCCGACCGACGTGTTCCGCCAGGCCGGCATCAGCACCGTGATCTGGGCGAACCACCTGATCCGTGCGTCGGCATCCGCGATGCAGGCGACCGCACGCGAGATCCACGAGAGCGAAACGCTGATCAACGTCGAAGACCGCGTCGCATCGGTCAACGAAATCTTCCGCCTGCAGGACGCCGACGAATACTCGGCGGCCGAGCGCATCTACCTGTCGTCGTCGTCGCGCGCGTCGAACGCGGCGATCGTGCTCGCCGCGAGCCGCGGCAAGGGCCTCGAGGCCGTGACCGAAGACAAGCCGAAGGTCATGCTGCCGGTCGCCGGCAAGCCGCTGCTGCGCTGGCTCGTCGACGGCTTCAAGACGCACGGCGTGAACGACATCACCGTGGTCGGCGGCTATCGCGCCGACGCGATCGACACGTCGGGCATCAAGCTCGTCGTCAACGAACGCCATGCGCAGACGGGCGAACTCGCGTCGCTCGCTTGCGCGGCCGAACGCCTGACCGGCGACACCGTGATCTCGTACGGCGACCTGCTGTTCCGCAGCTACATCGTGCGCGACCTCGCGGAAAGCGAAGCCGAGTTCAGCGTGGTGGTCGATTCGTCGCTGACCGAGCCGACCAACCAGAGCGTGCGCGATTTCGCGCTCTGCTCGGCGGCCGACGACCGCGGCCTGTTCGGCCAGAAGACCTACCTGCAACGCGTGTCGAGCGACGTCGCCGCAGGCACGCCGCACGGCCGCTGGATCGGCCTGCTGAACGTGCGCGGCGCCGGTGTCGACCGCCTGAAGGCGATGCTCGCGACGCTGCAGGCGCGCGACGATTTCGACACGCTCGACATCCCGGCGCTGCTCAACGAACTGATCGCCGCCGGCGAGAAGATCGAGGTGCAGTACGTGCACGGCCACTGGCGCGGTGTGAACGATCTCGAAGACTTCCGCCGCGCGGGCGACTTCGCGCACGGCCAGACGCCGCTGTCGCAACCGGGCGCCCGTAACGGGGGCGCGCAATGATCGAAGCGGCCCAGTTCGTCGAGGCCGCGCGCGAGCGCGGTTTCGACTGGTACGCGGGCGTGCCCTGCTCGTACCTGACGCCGTTCATCAATTACGTGCTGCAGGACCCGACGCTGCATTACGTGTCGGCCGCGAACGAAGGCGACGCGGTCGCGCTGATCGCGGGCGCGACGCTCGGCGGCAAGCGCGGCATTGCGATGATGCAGAACTCGGGGCTCGGCAACGCGGTGAGCCCGCTCACGTCGCTCACGTGGACGTTCCGCCTGCCGCAACTGCTGATCGTCACGTGGCGCGGCCAGCCGGGCGTGGCCGACGAGCCGCAGCACGCGCTGATGGGGCCGATCACGCCCGCGATGCTCGACACGATGGAGATCCCGTGGGAGACGTTCCCGACCGACCCCGAACAGGTCGGCCCGGCACTCGACCGCGCGATCGCGCACATGGACGCGACGGGCCGCCCGTACGCGCTCGTGATGCAGAAAGGCAGCGTCGCGCCGTATGAACTGAAGGCCAACCCGGCCGCGCAGCCGCGCGCGCATGTCGCCGCGCAAGCGTCGTCGCGCGCCGCGTCGGCCGACACCTGGCCGTCCCGCCAGGACGCGCTGCAGCGCGTGATCGCGCACACGCCAGTCGATTCGACCGTCGTGCTCGCGTCGACCGGCTTCTGCGGCCGCGAACTCTACGCCATCGACGATCGCCCGAACCAGCTGTACATGGTCGGCTCGATGGGCTGCGTGACGCCGCTCGCGCTCGGCCTCGCGCTCGCGCGCCCCGACCTGCGCGTGGTCGCGGTCGACGGCGACGGCGCCGCGCTGATGCGCATGGGCGTGTTCGCGACGCTCGGCACCTACGGCCCGGCCAACCTCACGCACGTGCTGCTCGACAACGGCGCGCACGAATCGACGGGCGGCCAGGCGACGGTGTCGCAACATGTTTCGTTCGCGGGTGTGGCTGCCGCGTGCGGGTATGCGTCGGCGGTCGAAGGTGACACGCTCGACGTGCTCGATACGGCACTTGCTTCGTCGGCCGAGGGTGCGCAATTCGTGCGTGTCGCGATCCGCACCGGCGTGCCCGACGGCCTGCCCCGCCCGACCGTCACGCCGGTCGAGGTCAAGAATCGTCTGATGCGGCACATCGGCGCCGCGCAGACCGAAGCCCACGTTGAAGGAGCCCATTGATGCTGCTGCTGAACCCCGGCCCGGTCACGCTCACCGAACGCGTGCGCCGCAGCCTGCTGCAACCTGACCTGTGCCATCGCGAAAGCGAATTCTTCGATCTGCAGGATGAAGCGCGTCAGCGTCTCGTCGCCGCATATGAACTCGATCCGGCTGAGTGGACGGCCGTGCTGATGACCGGTTCGGGTACGGCCGCTGTCGAAAGCATGATCGCGGCGCTCGTGCCGAAGGACGGCAAGCTTCTCGTGATCGAGAATGGTGTGTATGGCGAGCGGATCACGCAGATCGCGACGCAGTACGGGATCGCGCACGATGTGCTCAAGCATGAGTGGATGCAGGCGCCCGATCTCGCGCAGATCGGTGCGCGACTCGATGCGGGCGGTTACTCGCACGTCGCCGTGATTCATCATGAAACGACGACGGGTCGCCTGAACGATCTCGGGGCGATTGCCGAGGTGTGCCGTGCGCGCGGCGTGAAAATGCTCGTTGATGGCGTGAGCAGCTTTGGTGCGGAAGCGATCGATTTCGCCGGCGGCGACATCGACGCGGTCGCCGCGACCGCGAACAAGTGCCTGCACGGCGTGCCGGGCGCAGCGTTCGTGATCGTGCGCCGCAGCGCGCTCGCGAAGGCGGCGAGCCGTACCTACTACCTCGATCTCGGCCGTCTCGCGAAGCTGCAGGATCAGCGGAATACGCCGTTCACGCCTTCCGTGCACGCGTATTACGCGCTCGTCGAGGCGCTGCGCGAGTTTGATGAGGCTGGCGGCTGGCGTGCGCGGCATGCGCATTACAAGGCGCTGGCTGATCAGGCGCAAGCCGGGCTTGCCGCGCGCGGGATGCCGCTGGTGCTGGCGGAAGGTGAATCGTCGGTTGTGCTTCGTGCTTATCGGTTGCCGCAGGGTGTGACGTACGAAACGCTGCACGACGGGTTGAAGGCACGTGGCTTCGTGATCTACGCGGGGCAAGGCGGGTTGTCGAAGGAGCTGTTCCGGATTTCGACGATGGGCGCGATTCAAGCGGCTGATGTTGATCGGTTGCTGGAAGGGTTTACTGCGCTGACGCGGTAAGCGCCTGACTCCTTCGTCTACGAAAGGCCCGCAAGGGCCTTTTTTATTCTTTGCGGATTTTTCGGAAACACGGAGACACATTGTCGGTGTTCGGTCAAATGCAGTCAGTCGACACGAACGCCGACATCAACGAGAATCGATCAGAATCGCCCTCGACATCCTCCGCAACCACGCGAACCAAGCTCCGTGATGAAATCCCCTTCAATAGTCAAGCCACTTGAGGGTTCGCTGGCAGAGTTTGTATCGAGCAACGACTCTGCTCGAGAAGTCGTGATGGCCGGATTGCGATGGCCAACCCCATATTGGTGCGACCTCGCGATCTGTTGGTTGGAGCAAGGTCCAGCTGTCGACGACGAAATAAGCGAGTTGTTGAGGGAAATTTCAGAGAGTCGACGTTTCTCACAGAGTCTGCGGCATCGCGCATTTGCGTTACTCGTACGAGCCACGAGGAACAGGAGCACTGGGTAATCAGTCGATTTCGACAGTGACGAAGGTTGGCTCTTGGTCAGCTACGACCTACGGTGTCGGGCGACAGTCGGTCAAAAACGGATAGTCGACGCCGTAGGAAAAATCGCTGACAATCGTTGTCAAGTCTTCGTCAGTGACATCTTGACGTAGAAAGTTGCACATGTTATTTAAAATTTGAAAACGACATGCTATGGCCACAATCCGACAATATTACGAAACCGATTTCGACTATTGCCTGAGAATCAAAGTTAGATATGATTTTGGTGGTGAGTCACTTGAAGGATGCCTCTTATACGATGCATCTGCGCAATCCGCGTTTATTTCATTTTACCTACCAAACACTGCACGCGCATTCGTAGATTTTCAAAAACTTCTTTCCTCGCTCAATTACGGGAAAACTCAATTCAACTTAGACGGCGGAATTACCCTCCCTTCTGCCAAACAATTTCCCGGTAAACTTCACGTTGAAAATAGTCAGCCCCTTTCGATTCGCTATCAATTTTTTGGCGATCCATCTTGGAAGGACCTGCTATCGATACACACGAGCAAGCGAGTATTCCTTTATTCAGAAACGAATCTATCTCAATCCGATATTGACCAACTTCAAACTGAGGCAAAAACTATGGACCACGACTTGCAATTCCGATCTGATGAATATTCGTCGCGTCGCAGTCAGTTTGAGAAACCGCAAGCATTCGTTAGTCACGACTCCCGAGACAAAGAATCGATTGCCAGACCTATTGCATTAAATTTACAAAGAAAAATGTGCCCGGTTTGGTACGACGAATTTTCGCTGAAGCTCGGCGAAAACTTGCGGCAAAGTATCGAAAAAGGTTTGAAGGAGTGTCAAAAGTGCGTTTTGATCTTGAGCCCACATTTTTTCGCCAATACCGGTTGGGGGAAAAGAGAATTTGACTCCATATTCACTCGTGAAATTCTTGAAGAGAAGGGACTTGTGTTGCCTATCTGGTGTGGAGTCACTAAGAAGGAGGTCTATGATTACAGCCCAAGCCTCCTAAATGTCAAGGGAGTTGACTGGAATGCACTGGGCGAGGATGAGGTTTGCAGGCAGATTTATCTCGCCGTCAACTCCGCGGCATGATTGATCATTTCATTGTCAATGTGATTGAAATTGTACAGGCCATTTTGCTTACGTCCGCTTGTCAAAACGGTCAATGTCCGCTTCGGGTCGCGGATTCAACCGGTCGATGCAACAGATTGATCGAACCGCTGGGCCGGCATTCAAGAAAACCCGTGAAAAGCCCTTTTCAATCTTAACCATGAGAATCCTTCGCTTCGCCCCGCTGCTAGTACTCACTGCCCCCGCCGCTCATGCCACCGACAACCCGACTTGTGACGACGCAACCGTCGCCGCAGTCGCCCGCTGGGCCGGCATCACGAACTCACGCCTTGCCGCGCGCGACACGAACCGGCTCGTCGTGGCATCGGCATGCAAGGTCATGCCGAACGCGCCGGAGACGACGATCGTGGCCGCCGCGTTCGACTCGCTTCCGAAAAGCAAGAACCCGGACGAAAGCAACAAGCTGCAGGTCGTCGCGCTCGTTGAAGGCGGCAAGGTCGTGGCGGCGGAAAAGTCGGTGGTCCAGGAAGATGCGGCGACGCAGATTGGCGAGAACAGCTATCGCATCGATACGGCTCCGTACCGACTGTCTCCCGATGTGCGAGCATTCGGCGTCGTATTCAGCAGCACCGCGCACGGACCGAGCTGTCCTGATGCCTACATGGAAAACGAACTGACCCTGTGGATTCGCGACGGTGCTCACATCCGCCCCGTGTTTGGGACCAATCTCAATGGCTGGGTCGCCACCACCGGCACTGCCTGCGGCCCCGATACCAGCGACCTGCGCAGCGAATCTGCCCGCATGACGATTGCTGTCGAGAAGACGTCGCACAACGGCTTTGCGGACCCGTCGATTACGGCACACGTGATGAACGCGGACAGCGACGACGACAAACAACCGGACGCAGGAAAACGCACCGTGCGCACGGTCGTCAAATACGATGGCAAATCATACGGAAGCGATATGTACCGGGACTTCTGGTATTCACCTGTCTCGATGAAGCGATTCAAGTAACGGCAAGCGAGGCTGCGGTGACGCTGCCCCGCCCGCCTACTCCACCACCTTCGCCCCGATCGCATCGCCCGACGCCGGAATCCGCAGTGCCTCATCGCGTACACGCCGAATCTCGCGCGCCGAATAGCGATCCTTCAACCGCAGGAACGGTTTCTCGACCAGGAAGTAACTGGCCGTCGCGGCCATCAGCGCCCATACGATCCCGAGCGGAAACGCGTGCGGCACCGCCAGATCGGGATTCGCGAACGGCTGCTGCCACAGATAGAGGCTAAACGAGATCGTGCCGACAAACACGACCGGCCGCGCGCGCAACCATCGCACGCACCAGAACTCGCTGCGGAAATTCAGCACGACGATCACGATCGCGATCAATGCGGCTTCGAGCGTCACGCCATACGTCGCATTCCAGAAGCCGCCGAGCCGATGTTCGGCGAGCGGCATCCCGAACAGCACGATCAAGACGATCGCCGTCACGATGCGCGTCTCGCCACGCCACGTGCGAATCCACGCTTCGAGCCGTTCGCGGTTGAGCGACGCATAGCAGCCGATCAGGATCGGATCGACGCCAGTGTGAAGCATCATCCCGAGTTGCCCGCGCAGCGCAGGCGCAACGAAGTACGTGACCGCGCGCACGAGCGGCACGATCAGGATCAACGCGGCCAGCCAGCGCGTGCCGCGGCGGCGCATGCCATACACGAACAGCAGCGGCCAGAACCAGTAGAACTGTTCCTCGAGCGCGAGTGACCAGAAATGGCCGAGATACCACGCGCCGTCCGGATGCAGCGTGTTGTCGCCGGTCAGCCCGAACCACGCCGAGTAATTCCACAGGTGCAGCGCCGCATACAGCCACTGCCGGCGGTCGACGTCGAACCAGCCGGCGAAGGCCACGATCGCGACCGCCGCTAGATAGACGTAGCAGGCCGGCCAGATCCGCAGCGCGCGGCGCACGTAGAACGACGTCAGCGCGATGCCGCCCGTGCGCGCGAACTCGGCGCGCAATACGTTGGTGATCAGGAAACCGCTGAGGACGAAGAAGATCAGCACGCCGAGCCGGCCGTCGGCGATCAGCCGCAACGGCGCGTACCAGCCCGTGTAGCCGCCGGGCAGCACGTGCTCGGCATGTCCGACTACAACCATCGCGACCGCGACGGCGCGCAACCCGGTCAACTGCGTGACGCGATGGTTCATCGGCTGGTTTCCGTTGGCACGGTGGATGGGCAGCAGACCGGCGCCCCCGCTTCGGCACGCCGATATGCCGCCGGGATTTTGTATGAAAAATATCGGAATGAAATTGCGCCAAAAATCCCCGGGCCGATACCGGCGACCGCACACGCCGCCACGCGCCGACATCCGGGACGGCGAATGGGCATAATGACAAGCCTTGTCCGGCGGCGGCCGGTCCGATGCCAACACAACGATTTTTGCGGCGGCGCAATATCCGTAGTCCCCCGCCCGCTCACCGGCCCGCGCCTCGTCCGCCCCCTGTCGACCCTTACCCGGAGCCTGCCTGTGTACCCACCGATCGAACCCTACGCCCACGGCCACCTCGACACCGGCGACGGCCATCGCATCTACTGGGAGCGCTGCGGCAACCCGGCCGGCAAGCCCGCCGTGTTCCTGCACGGCGGCCCCGGCGCCGGCTGCAGCCCCGACCATCGCCGCCTGTTCGATCCCGAGCGCTACGACATCCTGCTGTTCGACCAGCGCGGCTGCGGGCGCTCGACGCCGCATGCCAGCCTCGAGAACAACACGACGTGGCATCTGGTCGCCGATATCGAACGCCTGCGCGAGATGGTCGGCGCGGAAAAGTGGCTCGTGTTCGGCGGCTCGTGGGGCAGCGCGCTGTCGATCGCATACGCGGAAACGCACCCCGAGCGCGTGACCGCGCTGGTCGTGCGCGGCATCTTCACGATGCGTCGCGCGGAATTGCTGTGGTACTACCAGGAAGGCGCATCGTGGCTGTTCCCCGACCTGTGGGAAGCCTTCCTTGCACCGATTCCGGAAGCCGAGTGCGGCGACCTGATGGCCGCCTACCATCGCCGGCTGACCGGTGACGACGAAGCGGCGAAGCTCGAAGCCGCGCGCGCGTGGAGCATCTGGGAGGGCCGCACGATCACGCTGCTGCCCGACCCCGCACTGGCCGCGCACTTCGCGGACGGTCACTACGCCCTTGCATTCGCGCGGATCGAGAACCACTACTTCGTGAACAAGGGCTTCGTCGAAGAAGGCCAACTGCTGCGCGACGCGCATCGCCTCGCCGGCATTCCGGGGGTGATCGTGCAAGGTCGCTATGACGTCGCGACACCCGCGCGTACCGCATGGGAGCTGTCGAAGGCATGGCCGGACGCGACGTTCGAGATCGTGCCCGGCGCCGGGCATGCGTACAACGAGCCGGGGATCCTGGAAGCGCTGATCGCCGCGACAGACCGGTTCGCGAACCAGGACTAGGACACGCCCTCAGGCAACGCCGCCGGCGAGCAGATCGACCTGACTCGAGCCCTCCAACCCTTGCGCCGGCCGGACCTGCCGTGCCCGGGAAGTTGGAGGCCGTGCGGTCATCGCGCGGCGCGGCGCGTTGTCGGATCGCATGCTCACCGAGCAATCTTTCCTTACCGAAGGCCGATTCATGGCAATGAGCTTGACGGAACCCCGTCGCGAGAATCTCGAACACCCTGCTGTCGAATCGCTTGCCGTGCGGGTGAACGGCTTGCGCATTCATACGAAAGTGGCCGGAGCCGGCCGTGCCGTCGTGCTGCTGCACGGCTGGCCGCAAACGTCGTACGCATGGCGCAAGCTCGTCCCGTTGCTTGCGCCTCACTGCAAAGTCATTGCCCCGGATCTACGCGGATTCGGCCACTCCAGCAAACCCGCGACAGGCTATGACAAGAAAACCGTCGCAGGCGACATCGCCGCATTGCTGCATGCGCTGCAGATCGACCAGGCGTGCATCGTCGGACACGATATGGGCGGCCAGGTAGGCTACGCGTTCGCCGCACTGTATCCGCAACTCACGGAGCAGTTCGTGTTCATCGAGAGCGGCCTGCCAGGCTTCGGCCAGGAAAAGGCGATGAACGTGGCCACCGGCGGCAGCTGGCACTTCGGCTTCAATATGGCAGGCGACATTTCCGAAGAGTTGGTCCGCGGCCGTGAGGCGCTGTTTGTCCGTCACTTTGTCCGGCGCGACACGGTCGGCACCGTGGATCCCGAGTCCATCACGGAAGCCGACATCGACGTCTACGCGACGGCGCTCACGCAGCCCGGCGCCCTGCGTGCGAGCTTCAGCTACTACCGCACGCTCCTCGTGGATCTCGACGACAACAAGACGCTCGGAGAAAAGAAACTCGAGATGCCGGTCCTCGCCATCGGATGCGAATTCGGGTACGGCGAAGGGTCGAAGGCCACCATGGAGAAGGTTGCGTCCAATGTGCGCGGAGTCGTGCTGCGCGCTTCCGGCCACTATCCGGCCGAAGAGCAGCCGGAACAGCTTGCGTCCGCCCTGCTCGATTTTCTCGCGCAATGATCGACCGGGCGCGATTCACGCGGGTCCTTGTGCCTGCATTCGCCCGATGATGCCCGCCTATTGCCGGTGTCGCCAGGCCGTGCCGTCAATCCGCGACAAGGGTGCGCGGATTGATCTGACTCAGGCGCGTTCACAGCGCGGTTTCGACGATCGTCCTGCCGCTGATTGCCCGCTCGACGAGCTGTTCGTCGCCGACCTTGCGGATCGCATCGTCGAGCAGTCCTTCCGGCGCCTCGGTCGCCACCTTCAGCAAGCCCGACAGGCCGCGCGCATCGAGTACCACCAGCGTCTCCATCGAATCCGCACGGCTCACGAGCACGCGGCGCCACGCCGGCCCCGCGCCGAAGCTCGCGCAGAGCGCAATCGTGTCGCTGCCGAGCGTGTAGTCGAAGTTTTTGATCATGATCCGCCGCCGTTGCAAGGGAATGGCGATGCGCGACGGTGCGGTGCCGTGACGTCGACGCACCCGCGCGTGCCGCCGGGGTCCCGGATCGAGTCCGATCCGTTTGCCGGCATGACCATGCTAGGCGTGCAGTATTAACGAAGACTTAAACGGCATTCGCGCAGGCACGCGGCATGCCGCATACGTCAGGGCGCGTCGAGCGGCTCCACCGTCACCCCGACCTTCAGCTCCTGATCCGCGCCGCCACCGCGGATCACGCCGCGCAGCGGTGTCACGTCCGCATAGTCGCGACCGATCGACAGCATCACGTAGTCGTCGCCCGGCGCGCGATCGTTGGTCGGGTCGAGCTGCAGCCAGCCGTTGTCCTCGGGCCACGCCGGGTCGTACACCTCGACCCACGCATGCGACGCGTCGGCGCCGATCAGCCGCGGCTGCCCGGGTGGCGGCTGCGTGAGCAGATAGCCGCTCACGTAACGCGCGGCGAGCCCAAGCGAGCGCAGCGCGCCGATCATCACGTGCGCGAAATCCTGGCACACGCCCTTGCGCAAGCGCAGCGCATCGAGCGCCGACGTCGTGATGTCGGTGCTGTTCGGCGTATACGCAAAATCGGCATGCACGCGCCGCATCAGCTCCCACGCGGCCTGCACGAGCGGCCGTTGCGGCGTGAAGCTCGCGGCCGCATACGCGGCGAGCTCGGGATCGCACGCGACATGCGGCGACGTGAACACGAATTCGCTCGCCGCGTCGTAAGGCTGCCCCGCGCGGAACCGCAAGCGGTCGCGCACGGCTTCCCATGCAGTCGCCTGTTTCGCGTCGGGTTTCGCGATGGCGGGCGGCGGTTCGCCGCGCGCACCGAGCGACCACACGGGCGGCGTCACGCGTACCGTGCTGCGGCTGCGCACGAGCAGCGCGTCATGCGGCTGGTTCAACGCAAACGATGCGCGCGCGTTGCCGAATGCATCGATCTCGGTCCCGACCGATTCCGGCGCGGGATCGATGTCGAGCGCGAACGACAGCACCTGCTGGCGCGGCGTGACGAGCGGTTGCAGGCGCGCCTGGTGCTGCGCCGATTCGACGCGCGCCGCGTAACGGTATTCGGTATCGTGCGTGACGCGCAGCAACCGGCCGCGCGTCACGTCTGCCATCGCGGATGCCGTCGCAGATGCCGGTGCCGATGCGTTTCGCGCATTCCCGGAACCGGGTGGCACTTTCGCCGCGCCTTTCGTCGTCACCATAACGTCCTGCCCGCCTCGCGCACGTGGCTGAAATAGCGCTCGCCGATCCGGTTCGACAGTTCCCAGACCGCCTTCGCCGTCGTATCGAGTGCATCGAGCAGCTTGTCGTGCCGGCCGCCGTCGCCGGTCTCGCACAGCTCGTGCAGCGACCACGCCGGGACGTCGGGAATCGTCTCGGCCAGCTCGGACAGCGCATAGCCTTCGCTGCGCTCGACCTTCGTCAACCGGCCACGCAGCGCCTGCACGACCCAGCCGAGCGAACGCGGGTTGTCGGTATCGAGCACGACGAGCGACAGCAGCGGCGCGACGTCGAAGCCGCGCTGGAACCGCGAACGGAACGTGATCGTGCTGTCGAACAGCTCCAGCACGAGCTCGAAACCGTCCTGCCGGTGCACGGCGCCTTCGTCGAACGCAAACCTCAGCACGCTGCACAGGAAATCCAGCCGGTCGATCTGCCGGCCGATCGACAGCAACCGCCAGCCGTCGTCGCGTGTCATGTTGTCGGTCTGCGCGCCGGTGATCGCGCCGAGCAGCAGACCGAGGCGCGCCAGCAGCTGCAGCGCCTCGTTGCCGATCTGCTCCTCGGCTTCCGGCTGGCCCGCACTGTCTGCGAACAGCTGGGTCGCGTCGTCGATCAGCCGCCACTGATCACTCGACAGCCGTTCGCGAATCGCGGCGGCCGCGCCACGCATCCCGAACAGGCAGGACGCGATGCCCGACGTGCGATCCGCGCCGCGCGTCAGCGACGTCGCGAGCGCGTGCTGGAACGCACGCGGCGCATCGACGGCGTTCGGCGCATCGGCCGCGATCAGGCCCGTGTCACGGCACAGCGTGTCGAGCAGTTCCAGGTGCGCGGGGCTGTCGACGTCGTCCTCGCCGCGCAGCCGTTCGAGCGCCGCCCGCGCGAGCCGCATCAGGTTGGTCGCACGCTCGGTGTAACGGCCGAGCCAGAACAGGTTCTCGGCCGCCCGGCTCGCGATCGCGCGCGGCCGCTCGACGAGATCGTCGGGGCCGAGGTGCGTCTGCAGCAGCGTCGTCGAATCGACGATGCCTTCGGTCATCACCCATGTATCGACGGTGCTGCCGCCGCGCGGCATCGGCGCGTTGAACAGCGTATCGCGCGTACCGACCCGCGACAGCCCGCCCGGCAGGAGCCGCCAGCGCTGCGCGCCGTCGGCGAGCGCGAACACGCGCAGCAGCAGCGGCTTCGGCACGATGCGCGCGCCGCCGTTGCCGTCGGGAGCGTCCTGGCGCGGCCAGGTCGGCGCCTGCGACAGCGGCAGGTCGGCCTGCACCGTGTAGTGCTCGGGCCGCGCGAGGATCCGCGCGCGCCACTCGGCCAGTTGCGCCTGCGTGAGCCGCGCGCCGATCACCGGCTCGAACGGGCCGCCGGCCTGGACGTCGGGTGGATAGGATGCCTTGACGATGCCGCGCGCGAGCTGCGGCAGCGCGTCGTCGCACGCGGCCGCCTCACCGCACCACCACGAATGCACGGCCGGCAGGGTCAGCGTTTCGCCGAGCAGCCCTTCCGCGAGACGCGGCATGAAGCCGAGCATCGCCGGCGATTCGAGGAAGCCCGAACCCGGCGCGTTCGCGAGCAGCACGTTGCCCGCGCGCACGGCCTGCAGCAGACCCGGCACGCCGAGCATCGAATCGGGCCGCAGTTCGAGCGGATCGAGCCATGCGTCGTCGACGCGTCGCAAGATGCCGTGCACGGGTTCGAGCCCGCGCAGCGTCTTCAGGAAGACGCGGTTGTCGCGCGCGGTCAGGTCGCCGCCTTCGACGAGCGTGAGGCCGAGGTAGCGCGCGAGATACGCGTGCTCGAAATACGTCGCGCTGTGCGGCCCCGGTGTAAGCAGCACGATCCGCGAATTCTTGCGGGCCGGGCTGAGCGCCTGCATGCTCTGCAGCAGCGCGCGGTACGCGGACGCGAGCCGCTGCACGCGCAGCCCGCGAAACCCGCGCGGAAAGAGCCGCGACACGATCAGCCGGTTTTCGAGCAGGTAGCCCAGGCCGGCCGCGCCCTGCGTGTGCTGCGCGACGATCCGCCACTGCCCGTCCGGGCCGCGCGCGAGATCGAACGCGACGACGTGCAGCCAGGTATCGCCCGGCACGCGCGCGCCGCGCATCGCGCGCAGGTAGCCGGGATGCCCGTTGACGAGCGCGGGCGGCAGCAGCCCGCGCGCGAGGATCGTCTGCGGGCCGTACAGGTCGGCCAGCGTCGCGTTGAGCAGCCGCACGCGCTGCAGCACGCCGCGCTCGATCGCGACCCAGTCCTCGGGCGTGACGATCAGCGGCAGCAGGTCCAGCGACCACGGGCCGGCCGCGCCGTCGCCGGCGCGCTGCTCGTGCAGTTGATAGAACAGGCCGTTCTCGCGCATGCGCCGGTACAGCGCGTCGGCGCGGCGATCGAGATCGGCCACGCCGTCGCTGCCGATCGACGTGAAGAAGCTGCGCCACGCGGGCGCGAGCGCAGGCGCGTTCAGGCCGGCCGCGCTGCCGCGCAGTTCGTCGTAACGGCCGGCGGCGGCCGGCGCCGCGAGCGCGGCGGCCAGTTCGGCGGCGTCCGGCTGCGCGCCGGTATCGAAAAGCGTGGGCATCGCGTCGGGGGCGGCGAGATGATCGGTGTCAGTGGGCGGCACGGTGTCGTTCCGTCGTCAGGGCGCGGCTGCGCACGCGCGCCGCCACCCGGGCGGCGGGCCGCGGCGCGCGGCCGCAATCTGCCCGCATCCTAGCATTCCGGCGGGGCCGCCAGCGACCGCCGCACCCGGGTGTCGCGAACCGCGCATCGTCGCCCGTCCTGTCATCGTCCGGTCACGGCCGCCGCAGGTCGAGCGTGAACGGGAATTCGCGGCTCGGCGCGGCAGCCGCGACATCCATCCGTCCCGGCGTATGCCCCATCTCGACGAAGCGTGCGAGCCGGCGGCTTTCGGCCTCGTACGCATTGACCGGGAACGTCGCGTAGTTGCGCCCGCCCGGATGCGCGACGTGATAGCGGCAGCCGCCGAGCGAGCGCTGCAGCCACGTATCGACAACGTCGAACGTGAGCGGCGCGTGCACGCCGAGGGTCGGATGCAGCGCGGACGGCGGCGACCACGCCTTGTAACGCACGCCCGCGACGTATTCGCCGACGGTGCCGGTCGGCTGCAGCGGCAGTGCGCGGCCGTTGACCGTCACGACGTGCCGGTTGTCGTTCAGCCCCGTCACGCGTACTTCGAGCCGTTCGACCGACGAATCGACGTAGCGCACGTTGCCGCCGGGCGCGCCCTCCTCGCCCATCACGTGCCACGGTTCCAGCGCGCCGCGCAGCGACAGCTGCATGCCGTTCACCGCGATCTGGCCGAACAGCGGGAAGCGGAATTCGAAGTGCGGCGCGAACCATGCCGGATCGAACGCGAAGCCGGCGTCGCGCAGTTCGGCCAGCACGTCGTCGAAATCCATCTGAAGAAACGCGGGCAGCATGAAACGGTCATGCAGCGCGGTACCCCAGCGCGTGAGCGGCGTCGTGTACGGCGTGGCCCAGAAACGCCCGACCAGCGCGCGCAGCAGCAGTTGCTGCACGATGCTCATCCGCGCATGCGGCGGCATCTCGAACGCGCGCAGTTCGAGCAGGCCGAGCCGGCCGGTCGACGAATCGGGCGAATACAGCTTGTCGATACAGAACTCACTGCGGTGCGTGTTGCCGGTCACGTCGATCAGCAGGTTGCGCAACACGCGGTCGACGAGCCACGGCGGCATGTCCTGCCCGAACAGCAGCTTGTTGCGCTGGATCTCCGCGAACGCGATGTCGAGCTCGTAGAGCTGGTCGTTGCGCGCCTCGTCGACGCGCGGCGCCTGGCTCGTCGGCCCGATGAAGAGCCCCGAGAACAGGTACGACAGCGACGGATGGTTGTGCCAGTACGCGATCAGGCTCGCCAGGAGATCCGGGCGGCGCAGGAACGGGCTGTCGGCCGGCGTCGCGCCGCCGAGCACGAAGTGATTGCCGCCGCCCGTGCCGACGTGACGGCCGTCGACCATGAACTTCTCGCTGCACAGCCGCGACTGCCACGCGGCGTCGTACAGGAATTCGGTGTGATCGACCAGCTCGTCGAAATTCGCGGCCGGATGGATGTTCACCTCGATCACGCCTGGATCGGGCGTCACCTGCAGCAGCTTCAGCCGCGCGTCGCGCGGCGGCGGATAGCCTTCGAGCACGAGCTTCACGCCGAGCGCGTGCGCGGTCAGCTCGATCGCGCCGAGCAGGTCGAGATAATCCTCGAGCGCGGCAAGCGGCGGCATGAACAGGTACAGGATGCCGTTGCGCACTTCGACGCACAGCGCGGTGCGCGTGATCCACGCCGCCGATTCGAAGCGCTCGGGGAGGCGACTCGGGTCGCGCGCGGCCGGCCGCCCTTTTCCGGCCGTGCCGTCGTCGCGCCACTGCATCACGGTCTGCGCGGCCGCCTCGCGATGCACGCCGGACAGGTAGCGCGGCGCATCGGCCGGGCCCGCGTAGCGCGCGCGGATCGCGGCGGCGTCCGGCAGCACGTCGCGCGGCGCGAACGGATCGCGCTCGACGAGGTACGGGTAGTCGGCGCGGCTCGCCCACGGCAGCGAATCGAGCGGCAGCCGATAGCCCATCGGCGAATCGCCGGGCATCAGGTACATCCGCTCGTCGCGGAAGAACCACGGGCCCGTCTGCCAGCGCGGGCCGTCGAGGCCCGGCGCATCGTCTGCACGCTTGACCGGCAGCACATAGCCGACCACGCAGTCGAGCTGCTGCTCGAACACCTTGCGCAGCCGCGCGCGTTCGAGCTCGTCGTCGAGACGCGAGTCGAACGGGTCGACGTTGACCGGCAGCCGGCGCTCGCGCCACAGGTAGTACCAGACGTCCTCGTAGCCGGGCCGGATGAATTCGCCGGTCAGGTTCAGCCGCGCGGCCAGCGCGTCGATGAAGCGCTTCGCGTCGTCGGTCGTATAAGCGGACGGCTCGCGCTCGTCGGCGAACAGCGACGGATCGTGCCACACCGGCTGGCCATCGGCCCGCCAGAAGATCGACAGCGCCCAGCGCGGCAGTTGCTCGCCCGGATACCACTTGCCCTGCCCGAAATGCAGGAAGCCGCCGTCGCCGTATTCGGCGCGCAGCCGCTGCACGAGCTCGGTTGCGTAGCCGCGCTTGGTCGGGCCGAGCGCGTCGGTGTTCCACTCGGCGCCGTCGCGATCGTCGATCGACACGAAGGTCGGCTCGCCGCCCTGCGTGAGCCGCACGTCGCCAGCTGCCAGCGCGCCGTCGACCTGCGTGCCGAGCGCCAGCACGGCGTCCCATTGCACGTCCGTATACGGCTTCGTCACGCGCGGCGATTCGTACACGCGCGTCACGCTCATCTCGTGCTCGAACGATACCTCGCACTCGTCGATCAGCCCCTCGACCGGCGCCGCGCTGGTCGGCTGCGGCGTGCAGGCCAGCGGAATGTGGCCCTCGCCGGCGAGCAGGCCCGAGGTCGGGTCGAAGCCGATCCAGCCGGCGCCCGGCAGATACACCTCGCACCACGCGTGCAGGTCAGTGAAGTCGACCGACGTGCCGCTCGGGCCGTCGAGCGACTTCACGTCGGGCGTGAGCTGGATCAGGTAGCCCGACACGAAACGCGCGGCGATGCCGAGGTGGCGGCACAGCTGCACGAGCAGCCATGCGCTGTCGCGGCACGAGCCCGACGCGAGTTCGAGCGTCTGCTCGGGCGTCTGCACGCCCGGCTCCATCCGCACGAGATAGCCGATGTCGCGCTGCAGTTGCTGGTTCAGCGCGACGAGGAAATTCACGGTGCCGGCCGGCGTGAGGTCGACACCGTCGAGATACGTGCGGAACAGTTGCGACGCGCTCGTCTGCGGGTCGCACACAAGATACGGCGCGAGCTCGGTCTTCAACGCGTCGTCATAGCTGAACGGGTATTGCTCCGCGCTCGCTTCGAGGAAGAAGTCGAACGGGTTGTACACCGACATCTCGGCGACGAGATCGATCGTGATCTCGAAGTGCTCGGTGCGCTCCGGAAACACGAGCCGCGCGAGATAGTTCGAGAACGGGTCCTGCTGCCAGTTGATGAAGTGCTGCGCGGGTTCGACCGTCATCGAATACGCAAGGATCGGCGTCCGGCAGTGCGGCGCGGGCCGCAGCCGCACGACCTGCGGGCCGAGGTTGACGAGCCGGTCGTAGCGATAGCGGGTGGTGTGATGCAGCGCGACGTGGATGGACATGGGAGCTCGGTTCGGGTTGGGCCCGCCGCGCGCCGCGTCGCGCTCGATGCGACGCGGTGGCCCGGCCTGGCGGATTCGGCGAAAGCGTGCGTCGGGTCAGACGAGTTCCGGCGTCTGCACGACGCTGATCTCGACGCCGACGGCCGTCGCGCCGAGCCCCGTCACCGGCTGCGCGTCGCGATAGTCGAGGCCGACCGCGATGCGCACGTAGCGCTCGTCCGGGCAGCGATTCATGAACGGATCGAACCCGACCCAGCCGAGCCCTTCGACATAGGCCTCGGCCCACGCATGGCCGGCCGGCTGCTGCATCAGCCCGGCCGCTTGCGGCTGCGCACCGTGCGCCGGCTGCGGCATCCCCTGCGACTGCGATTGCGCGGCATGCGACGCGCCGAGCACCTGCTGCATGCCCTCGCCGCTTTGCAGCGCGAGCGCTTCTTCCTCCTCGTTGTCGCCCGCGTTCTGCTTCGCGTCGGCAATGCGCTGCATCGCGCTGTCTGCCAGCACGTAGCCCGAGATATAGCGCGCGGGAATCTTCAGCACGCGCGCGGCTGCGATGAACGCATGCGCATGATCGCGGCTCGTGCCCTCGCCGCTCTGCAGCGCGGTTTCCGCATCGACGGGCGCTTCGGCGGCCAGGTTCGGCGCATACGCGATGCGGTCGTGCACTTCCGTCATCAGCCAGTGCAGTGCATCGAGGCTGTGCGGCTCGATCGGCAGCGCTTGCGCGAGTGCGCGAACGGTGTCGCCCGCCTTCGTGAGCGCCGTTTCGCGCTCGAAGATCCACGGCGGCGCATAGCCTTCAGGATGACCGAGTATGCCCGCGCGGTCCTGCGTCTCGACGACGCCGGCCGCGATGACGACGATCTCGGCCTTCGCGCCGCGGTCGTGCCGCACGAGGTCGATCCGGTTGCCGAGCCCGTCGGCATAGGACAGCGTCGGCTCGACGCCGTCGATCGTGACCTGCCACGCGCGCACCGTCTGCCCGGGGCCCGACTGCGGACGCAGCCGCAGCCGTTGCAGCGCATGGGTGGCTTGATCGTCGAACTGATAACGCGAGATGTGTCGGATGGCGAGTCGCATGGCAAGTCTCAGTCGAAGTTGTAAGCCTGGGCGATTTCGAGCCCGAGGCTGTTGTTGCGGCCGATGAAGTCGGTCAGGAACTCGTGCAGGCCGCTCTTGAAGATCCGCTCGACCGAGGTGTCGGACAGCATCTGCAGGATCTTCGCGGCCGTGTCGTGACACGGATGTGTCACGCCGTAATCCTTCGCGAGCAGGTTCAGGCTCGACACGACACGCCCGTAGCAATAGCGCAGCGAGCGCGGCATGCGGCCGTTCAGGATCAGGTAGTCGGCGATGTTCATCGGCTTGTACTGCACGTCGTACACCCAGCGGTACGAACGGTGCGCGGCGACGCAGCGCAGGATGGTCTCCCACTGGTAGTTGTCGAGGATCGTGCCGACGTGCGACACCGACGGCAGCAGCAGGTGGTATTTGACGTCGATGATCCGTGCGGTGTTGTCCGCGCGCTCGACGAACGCGCCGATCTGCGCAAAATCGAAGATCTCGTTGCGCAGCATCGTGCTGTAGAAGCTGCCGAGGATCAGCGCGGTTTCGCGTTTCACCTGGTCGAGCACGGCCGGCAGCTCGCTCTCCGGCACCGGCTGCGCGAGCGCGCGGCGCAGCGCGAGCCACGCGCCGTTCACGCTCTCCCACGCCTCGCGCGTGAGCGCCGTGCGCACCATCCGCGCATTCGAGCGCGCGGCCTCGATGCACGACAGCACGCTCGACGGGTTGTCGCGGTCGCGCAGCAGGTAGTCGGTCACGGTATCGGCCGCATACGCGTCGTATTTCTGCCGGTAGCCGTCGTCCGTGCCCGAGCTGACGAGCACCGACGACCATTCGGCCGGCGCGTCGGACGTGCGCGTGAGCGCCATCCGCAGCCCGGCATCGACGATGCGCGCGATGTTCTCCGCGCGCTCGATATAGCGGTACATCCAGTAGAGACCGCTTGCAGTACGTCCCAGAAGCATCTCGTGTCCACTCCGTCTTCGTTCGGTTGGCGCGCCGGTTCCGGCGCGCGCGGTCGCGTCCGGCTCAGTCGGCCAGCACCCAGGTGTCCTTGGTGCCGCCGCCCTGGCTCGAGTTGACGACGAGCGATCCTTCCTTCAGCGCGACGCGCGTGAGCCCGCCCGGCGTGATGCGGATCCGGTCCGACACCAGCACGAACGGCCGCAGGTCGACGTGGCGCGGCGCGAGGCCGGCTTCGGTCAGGATCGGCGTCGTGGACAGCGCGAGCGTCGGCTGCGCGATGTAGTTCGCCGGGCGCGCGCGCAGCTTCGCGGCAAAGGCTTCGAGCTCCGCCTTCGACGCGCACGGCCCGACCAGCATCCCGTAGCCGCCCGAACCGTGCACTTCCTTCACGACCAGTTCGTCGAGATGGTCGAGCACGTACTTCAGGCTGTCGGCCTCGCCGCAGCGCCAGGTCGGCACGTTCTCCAGCAGCGCCTTGCGGCCCGTGTAGAACTCGACGATCTCCGGCATGTACGAGTAGATCGCCTTGTCGTCGGCGATGCCGGTGCCGGGCGCGTTCGCGATCGTGATGTTGCCCGCGCGGTAGACGTCCATGATCCCCGCGACGCCGAGCACCGAATCGGGACGGAACGTGAGCGGATCGAGGAACGCGTCGTCGACGCGGCGGTACAGCACGTCGATCGGGCGGAAGCCCTCGGTCGTGCGCATCGCGACGCGGCCGTCGATCACCTGCAAGTCGCTGCCCTCGACGAGATGCACGCCCATCTGGTCGGCGAGGAACGAATGTTCGTAGTACGCGGAATTGTGGATGCCGGGCGTGAGCACGGCGACGGTCGGGTTGTCGGCGTTGCCGCCCGGCGGGCACACGGCCGCGAGCGACTGGCGCAGCATCTGCGGATAGGTTTCGACCGGGCGCACCTTCACCTGCTGGAACAGCTCCGGGAAGAGCTGCATCATCGTCTCGCGGTTTTCCAGCATGTACGACACGCCGGACGGGGTGCGCGCGTTGTCTTCCAGCACGTAGAACTCGTTCTCGCCGGTGCGCACGATGTCCACGCCGATGATGTGCGTGTAAACGTTTCCGGGCGGCCGGAAGTCGATCATCTCCGGAATGAACGCTTCGTTGTGCGCGATCAGGTGCTTCGGCACGATGCCCGCGCGCACGATTTCCTGGCGATGGTAGATGTCGTCGAGGAACGCATTGAGCGCCATCACGCGCTGCTCGATGCCGAGCGACAGCCGGCTCCATTCGGCGCCCGAGATGATGCGCGGGACGATGTCGAACGGAATCAGCCGCTCGGCGGCCTCCGCGTCGCCGTAGACGGCGAACGTGATGCCCGTCTTGCGGAACACGCCTTCCGCGTCGTGGGCTTTCTGGGCGAGGCTCGCGGGATTCTGCGTGTCGAGCCACTGCTTCAGGCGCGCGTAGGGCGCCCTTACCATGTCGCCGGATTGCAGCATTTCATCGAATGGCTTCATCGATCTTTTCTCCATCGATCGTTTTCCCCGGCATTGCGCATGCCGGACCGGCGTAACGACTGCGTCGCAAGGAACGTGCCTTGCGCGATCCCCTCGATAATCCCCCCTTTTTGCGCCGCGCCAGGCACGCCTGCGCGGCATGACGCACCACGGCGGTGCAGCGCCCGACGCGACGGGCGACGACGGTGCGTCGCAGGCGCGCGTGCCCCATGCTGCGCTGCGACTTTCAAACATAGTTCCCCCGCGTGTCACGAATGTGCAATCTGCACTGCACAAAAAACGGCCCGCCCGGGCGCGGGAACGCGCCGCAACGAAAGGATGGGAAGGCGGGCCGGTACGCGCACGGCGCAACCGGCCCTGGGGGGAAGTACCGTCTGCGGCCGCACCGGCAGTTCGACGCGATGAACTGTCCGGTTAGCCGGGTCCGGCACCTCAACGCTATGCAGCCGTAATCCCGCCGACAACGCCCATGCATATTTCGACTGACACCCATCGAAAAAAAACATCGGCCCGCCACATGCGAGGCGCGGTACGCTAGAACGTTCGTGCAGCGAAGCGGCGCCGCCCTTCAGGCGCCCGACTATAAAAAGCGAAGATCGAAATGGAAGCAAAGTGGCTGGAAGATTTCCTGAGCCTTGCGGATACCAAGAGCTTTTCCCGGGCCGCGCGTAACCGGCACCTCACGCAATCGGCATTCAGCAGACGAATTGCCGCACTCGAAACCTGGATGGACGCGAAGCTGGTCGACCGGAGCATCAACCCGATCACGCTGACGCCGGCCGGCCAGATGTTCCGCGGGCTCGCCGCGGACATCCTGCGCAGCATGTATGCGGCGCGCAATCTCGTGAACGGCTACGACCAGTTCGCGGCCAGCGATCAGGTCGTGCGTTTCGCGGTTGCCCATACGCTCGTCTTCACGCTGTTTCCCGAATGGCTCAAGCAGCTCAACGGCGAGGTCGGCCACGTGACCGCGCGCGTCAACGCGGTGAACGTGCCGGAAGGCGTGCAGCAACTCGTCGAAGGTGAATGCGACCTGCTGCTCGGCTATCACCATCCGCAGTTGCCGATCGTGCTCGACCCGAACCACTTCCCGTTCGTCAGCCTCGGCGTCGAACGGATCCTGCCCGTGTCGACGCCCGACGCGCGCGGCAAACCCGTGTTCCAGTTGCCGGGCACCGCCGATGCGCCGCTGCCGCTGCTCGCGTATTCGTCGGGCGCGTTTCTCGGCAATATCGTCGAGATGCTGCTGCTGAATGCGACCGAGCCGTACGTGCTGCACCGGTGCTTCGAGACGCACATGTCCGAGGCGTTGAAGGGCATGGTCGTGGCCGGGCACGGGATCGGCTGGCTGCCGGAAAGCTGCGTCGCGAAGGAACTCGCGGAAGGCACGCTCGTGTGCGCGGGGGCCGGCGACTGGATCACCGAGCTCGAAATCCGCCTGTACCGGTCGGCGCGCAAGCGCGGGCTCGCGGCCGAGCAACTGTGGACCTACATCATGAACCGGCCGCGCGCGGCGGTCGAAGGTGCGGCCGGCGCGACCGAATCAGCGGCCGCGCCGGCGATGCGCATCGCGCGGCGCAGCGCGGGCGGCAGCCGCTGATCTTCGCGTTCGCGTCGCGCCCGTCGGCGACGCGAATGCGGGTACGATTTGCAGCGATCCGAATGCGCATGCATCGACGTCGCGTCGTCTCTCAGCGAACGCGCCCCGCTCTCCGGTAGCAAACCGCGATCCCGCTATCGCCTGAAAAATTACCGCGCCAGACCCGGAATCGATATCAGACGAATCGCAAACGTTTGCACTACCGAGATGAATTCTTTACGCCCGCGACAGGGTCCCGGCATTTTCCGTCTGATTATCAGGACAGAAATACCCTGTTACAGAACAAATTAAAAGTTTCGATTTACCTGTAACAATCTAAAATACCAAAAACACCGCCCCTCATTTCACATCGTGTGACCTGTATCCGGGACGATATCAATTCTCCTGAAACACAGCCGCAAAAATTCCTTTTGTCAGTCGTTATTTTTCGGCACGAATGTCGATACCTCCGACATGATTCAATCCGTGCTGGATCATCGCTACCGAATAGCAATAATCATATTCGGCAATAACGACTTTCTTCTGCGTTAAGAGAATCATACGAATCCGTCGTTATCCTATTTAAATAGGATATTTCACCGACGTGCCATTCCGGCCACACGCGGTTGTTGGTTCAAAAACCATCGTGTATCAATAGCGTGTCGCAAAAAGAACGCTGGCAAATCTGACTCGGAATAAATGCTCGTCATTGATTCCGGACGGGAGGTTGCAATGTCTTCCTCGTTTCGACAGCATGCTCGCCCTTACGTGAGCGCATTCATCTCCGCGCTCTGCATGAATACGATGGCCCAGACGCTCGCGTCCCAGCCACCCGCCCCCGCCCCTGCCCCGGCATCCGACCCGGGTGCGGGCCGCTACGTCATTTCGTATATCTGCGGCGATGCGCGAATCGACGGTACGGCACCGCTGCCCCCCGATGGCCGGCCGTACAACCTGGGCGTGTCGTTTGCTTCCGCCAAGACGGGGCAGCCGCTCGCCAACGTCCAGGTGCGCCTGCGACGACATGGTCGCGTACTCGTCGAATTCAATGCATCGGGGTCGCGCTGCCTGTTCAGCGTGCCCGATGCGAGCTACCGGGTCGAAGGCACCTATCAGGGCGCGACCCAGTTCGCGATCGTCGAAACGGGTGCGCTGACCACGCAGTTGCGATGGTGAACGCCACCTGACCCCGCCCGAATCGCGACTTTCACCGCAACGTATCGAATCGAGGAGCTTTGCATGACTCGTGGAGAACGACCGGACGGTTCGCCCGCCCACCCGCCGAAACCCTCCTGGGGGCCCGGAAAGAACGCGGCGCTCAGCTTCGTCGCATTCGCCGCGATCTTCGGCATCTTCGCCTATGTCGAACGGGACACGACAGTCAGCCATGCAAGCGTGACGCACGACATCTCCGGTGTGATCAGAACCGCCGTCGGGAAAACCCGCCACGCAATCGTAGCCGCCACGGCGCGCGCAACCAGCGCGTCCGGCGCGCCCGGAACGTCGACCGCCTCCGACCCCGCCCCCATGCCGACGCCGGCGCTCGCACAGGCCACGCCCCCCGTCACACCGCAGCCGTCCGCGTCGGAAGCGCTCGCGGTATCGACGGTGCGCCCCGTCACGCTCGCGGTCGAGCCGGAGGCGGCGCCACCGGCACGGACCCACGCCGTCGCGAAGCACCGGCAATCGTCGCATGCACCGTCCGTGACGCTGGCGGCCAACACGCGTGCCGCGCCCGCCCACAGCCGCGCCGCCATACGGCCCGGCGCCGCGCATCGCGCACCGCGAACCGAAACGCTCGCCGGCACGAGAAAGCGCATGGACCTCGCGCCGAAACCGCAGTCGTACGGACCCGATTCGGCCCGCATGCAGACGGCAAGCGTCACGCGCTCGGATCTGGAAAGTGCACGTGCGCTGGCGAAGGCGCGCTCGTGCGCGGTGATCGACGAATGGAACTGTGTGGAACAAAACGCGAGCCGGGTGCTCGCGATCGACCCGAAGAACAGCGAATCGCGCGCGTTGCTTGGGCAAGCGATCCGCAACCGGCTGTAAGCCGGATCCGCATCGCCGGGCACTCGCAGCCCGGCCACGCGATGCGCGCCGACGCGCGTCGTCAGGCGTGCAACCGATGTGATCGTTTCGAAAGGAGGACACCTCGTGGACAACAATCGTAAACAACAATGCACCACCGACGCTCCGTCCAACCGGCGGATCCTCCTGCATGCGCCGCTGGTGTTGCTGCTCGTCGCGTCCGGCCCCTGCTTCTCCGCCGACGGCGATACGGAAGCGGGCGGCGTCAACGCAATCGCCGGGACCCACGGCGCGCCGGATGCGCCGCCGCGCGCCATGCAGCCCACGGTCGTGTCGATCCAGATTGCCGACGCTGGGGGCGACCCGCCCCCTCATGCGCCGACGCCGATCGCGCAGGCTTCCGATGCGTCGATGCAGATCGCGCAAGCATCGAACCCGCAGCAGCCGACCACGGTCGTGGTCGAACCGGAGGCGCCGAAATCGAGCGACCCGTTGCCGGTCGCGCGATCGCCGACGACGCCGAATACGCCGCATACGCCGGCACCGGTCGCACAGACACCGGACACGCCGATGCTGCTAGCACAGGCCACGACCGCCCGGCCGCCCGATGCGCCGACGCTTCCTGCCGCGACGACGTCCGACACGCCGGCATCTCCTTCTCCAGCACCGATCGCGCCCACGCCGGACGCCCCGCCGACAGTCGCACAACCTGCGCCCGCCGTACCGTCGAATACGCCGACGCAAACCGCACAGGCCGCCGGCACCCCGATGCCGAACTCGCCTGCGCCCGTTCCGCAGATGCCTGGCGCGCCGCCGCCGTCGCCCCCGGCGCCGAACGCGCAGACGCCCGGCGCCCAGCTACCCGGCGAGCCGACACAACGATCGCAAGGACCCGACGTCGAGACCCCGAATGCCCAGGCACCTAATCTGAGCACCGCCGACGTCGCGACCGTACGCAACGACGTGTTCGGCCTCGCGGCGAGCGGCGGCGCGATCAAGGCGCTCGACGAAGCCAAGGCACGGCCCGATGCGTTCTCCGCCGTCGATATCGCGCAACTTGAAGAACTGGCAATTCGCCAGCAGGTGCGCGGCGGACGCGACAAGTCGCGCTCGATGACGAGTTCCGACCGCTTCGACGGGATCGACAACGCGCTGCGCGCGGCCGACGACCTCGACAAGCGGATGCCGGCCACACCCGAGTACACGCCGGTCCGGACGGCGCTCGCGGGCGACCGCACGGTCGCCTACGCCGCGCGCGGCGACATGAAGCAGGCCGTCTCGACGTTCGAGACCATTCCGTCCAACGCGGAGATTTCGATCGACGCGCTGTCGGCCGTCGGCGATGCCTACCTGTACCTGAGCGAGCCGGGCAAGGCCAACGCCGTGTACCAGCGCGCGCTGAAGCAGGCAACCGCATCGCCGACGGATCGCGCGACCCGCGGCTTCCAGTACGGTGCACGCACGCGCCCGATCGAACTGCGCGAAGGGCTGTTCTGGTCGTACGTCGACCAGGGCCGCGCGGCGGACGCGAAACAGGTGCTCGACGACATGGGCGCATCGCTGCCGCCGGCCAAGGAGGTGCAAACCGTCGGCCCGGGGGAAAGCGACTATCTGCGCTACTACCGGCTGCGCGCGCAATACCTGATCTTCACGGGTCACGTCGATCAGGGGATCGCTGCGCTCGAGGCGCTCGAGAAGCAGGTGCCGTTCAACGCGGAGATCCGTGCCGCGCACGCCGACGCGGTGTCCGGCCAGTCGCATCCCCGCCAGGCGATCGCGATGTATCACGCGTCGCTGACCGACCACCCGGACAGTGTCGAAATGCTCGCGGGCCTCGGCCGCGCATCGCTCGCCGCGGACGACTACGCGACCGCGAAGAACGTCGACCAGACCCTGGACAACACGTTCCCGGACAGCGGTGCCGTGCGCAGCTTCAAGCGCGACTACAACGCATACCGCAGCCCCGTGTTCACGACCGACCTGAGCTACGAGCACGGCAACAGCGCACTGGCCGACAACAGCTTCACGTCGGACAGCTATGTGTATTCGCAACCGTTCGGCGACAACTGGCGCGTCTTCTCGCACACGTTCTTCGGCTATGCGCAGACCGACGCCGGCAACCTCAGCCGCACGCGTACGGGCGTCGGCGGCGACTACCGTCACGGGCCGCTCACGGTCCAGGGCGAAGTCACGCGCTCGCTCGGCTCGGACGGCCGAACCGGTGGCCGCGGGTCGATCGCGTATGCGCTGAACGACTACTGGACCGTCAGCGGCTCGCTCGACACCAACGACAACTCGCTGCCGTGGAAAGCGTATGCCGCGCACATCTGGGGCCGCACGGCGAACGTCTCGGTGGTGTATCGCCAGAACGACCGGCGCGAGGTCAAGCTGAGCTACGGCGTGAGCCGCTACAGCGACACGAACCTGCACCAGGAAATTTCGGCGACCGCCACGCAGCGCGTGTACACGACCGCCAACCAGCAGGTCAACGTCTCGCTGGATCTCGGCACCGACAGCAACACGCGCCAGAACGCGCCCTACTTCAACCCGGGCCGCGACTATGCGGCCGCGGCGACCGTCATGCACCAGCTGACCCTGTGGAAGAAGGGCGACATGGGGCTGCAGCAGCGTGTCTCGGTGTCCGGCGGCGTGTACAACGAGCGCGGCTTCGGCACCAGCCCTCTGTGGAGCGCGCGCCTCGAGCACGCGTGGACGTTCAAGCACGACATCACGCTGAGCTATGGCGTCGAGGTCAGCAGCCACGCGTATGACGGCGAGCGCGAACGCTCCGAAACCGGCTTCATGTCGGTCAACCTGCCGTTCTAGCAAGGAGATCGGGTAATGCAATCCAGACGGACCTTCATGTGCGGATGCCTCGGCACGTTTGCCGCCTGTTCGCTGTTTCCTGGCGTGACCAACGCCAAAATGATCGACCTGCTGCCGCCTTCCGACCCGGCCGACGGCAAGACGTTTCGCGTGATCTGCATGCATGACGTGCGCGACAACCTGATGGCGTCGTTTTCGTCGCCGTCGACGTCGGCGTTGATCGATCCGTTCGCGGTCGATACCGGCACGCTGACCGCGATCTTCTCGTGGCTGCAGACCAACAACTACCACACCATCACGGTCAAGCAGATCGAGGAGTCGCGGCACGGCGGCAGGCCGCTGCCGCCGCGCGCGGTGCTCATCACGTTCGACGACGGCTTTCGCAGCCACTACACGAAGGTGCTGCCGCTGCTCGAGCGGTTCAAGTATCCGGCCGTGATGGGCATCGTCACCGCGTGGATCGATACCCCGCCGGATACGCCGATCCGCCTCAGCGACAAGGTCCAGGTGCCGCGCGACTACTTCATGTCGTGGGACGAGGTGAAGCGTCTCGGCCAGTCGCCGTTCGTCGAACTCGGCTGCCACACGCACAACCTCCATCACGGCGCGATCGCGAATCCGCAAGGCAACGAATTGCCGGCGACCACGTCGCACCTCTACCTGCAGGACGAGAAGCGCTATGAAACCGACGCCGAATTCGAAGCGCGCGTGCACAACGACCTGCAGACATGCGTGCGGCAGATCCACGAACATACCGGCATCGTCGCACGCTCGATGGTGTGGCCATACGGCGCGGAAAACCAGCCGGTGCGCCAGATATCGACGTCGCTCGGCATGGACATCCAGTTCAGCCTCGATTCCGGCCCGAATACGCCGGACGTGCCGCTGGACCGGCTGCGGCGGATCCTGATGATGTACGACGTCGACATCGGCGGGTTCGAGCGCTCGATGCGCGAGCCGGCGTCGAACCGCGGCGACGTCGACGTGCCCGAGCGCACCGTGCAGGTCGACCTGGACCAGGTCTACGATCCGGATCCCGCGCGGCAGGAAGCGAATCTCGGCAAGCTGATCGAGCGCATCTACCGGATGCAGCCGAAATCGGTGTACCTGCAGGCGTTTGCGGACCCGAAAGGCACGGGCGTGGCCGAAGCCGTGTATTTCCCGAACCGGCACCTGCCGATGCGCGCCGACCTGTTCTCGCGCGCCGCGTGGCAGCTCAACACGCGCTCCAACGTGCAGGTGTACGCCTGGATGCCGGTGCTCGCGTTCCGGCCGCCGGCCGACAAGCTGCGCGGGCTCGAGGCCGTGAGTGCCTACGGCGGCGCACCGGCCCGCGAGAACGGCACGCGCACGTTCCGGCTGAGCCCGTTCGATCCGGATGCGCGGCTGATGATCCAGCAGGTCTACGAGGATCTCAGCAAGCACGCGTCGTTCAGCGGCATCCTGTTCAGCGACGACGCCGTGCTCGACGACTACGAGGATGCCGGCCGGCATGCGTTGCGCACCTATTCGCAGTGGGGGCTGCCGGCCGACGTCGGCAAGATCCGCGAGAACCCCGACCTGCTGAACCGCTGGACCCGGCAGAAGTCGCGCTACCTGATCGACCTGACCCGCCAGCTCGAACAGGTCGTGCTGGCCCACCAGAACGTGGGCGACGTGCTGACCGCGCGCAACATCTTCGCGCTGCCGGTGCTCAAGCCCGAATCGGAAGCGTGGTACGCGCAGAACTACGACGATTTCCTCGCCACCTACGACTACGTCGCGCTGATGGCGATGCCGTACATGGAGCAGGCGAAGGATCCCGACGGCTGGCTGGACCAGCTCGTGAAGGCCGTCCGTGCGAAGAAGCTCGGGCTGCGGCGCACCGTGTTCGAACTGCAGTCGTACGACTGGCACGCGCGCAAGGAGGTCTCCGCCAGCACGCTGCTCACGCAGATGCGGCGGCTGCGCAGCGAGGGCGCGGTGAATTTCGGCTACTACCCGGACAACTTCCTGAACGGCCTGCCGGAACTCGATGCGATGCGCGACGTGATGTCGCTGAAGTCGCGCCTCGACCCGACGTCGATCAACGCATTGATGCAGATGCAGAAACCGCAGGGGACGAAGACGCCATGACCACCCACAGCATCATCCAGCGCCTGCAGGATTTCGTCTTCTACTACCCGTTCTTCATGTCGTACCTGTGGATGATCGGCGGCGTCGTGCACTACTTCCTGCTCGAGGAAGGCCGCGAGCTGTCCACGCGGACGATCGCGTCGAGCGGGATCCCGAAGATCTCGATCGTCGTGCCCTGCTTCAACGAAGCCGCGAACGCGCGCAGCGTGATCGGCCACCTGAACGGGATGCAGTATCCGAACTACGACATCATCGCGGTCAACGACGGCAGCCAGGATCGCACCGGCGAGATCCTCAACGAGCTGGCCGTCGAGATCCCGCGGCTGCTCGTGATCCATCACGCGCGCAACGAAGGCAAGGCGGTCGGGCTCACGACCGCGGCCGCCGTGTCAAACGCGGAATACCTGCTGTGCATCGACGGCGACGCGCTGCTCGCGCACGATGCGATCGGCTGGATGCTCGAGCATTTCCTGACCGATCCGGGCGTCGGCGCCGTGACCGGCAACCCGCGCATCCGCACGCGCACGTCGTTGCTCGGCCGCATGCAGGTCGGCGAATTCTCGTCGATCGTCGGGCTGATCAAGCGCACGCAGCAGGTGTACGGCCGCATCTTCACGGTATCCGGCGTGATCACGATGTTCCGCAAGACCGCGCTCGCCGACGTCGGCTACTGGAGCTCGGACATGCTGACCGAGGACATCGACATCAGCTGGAAGCTGCAGTGCCGCGACTGGCGTGTCGTGTACGAGCCGCACGCGCTGAGCTGGATCCTGATGCCCGAAACGCTGAAGGGCCTGTACCGGCAGCGGTTGCGCTGGTCGAAGGGCGGCATCCAGGTGCTGATGAAGTACGCGGGCACGCTTGCGCGGCCGACGCAGATGATGATGTGGCCGCTGTTCGCCGAGTACCTGATCGGCATCGCGTGGGCGTACTCGATGTCGTTCATCCTGCTGCTCGCGCTGATCAATGTCGTGTACCCGCTGCCGCAAAGCTGGCATGTATCCGTCGTGCCGCACTGGCACGGGATGCTGCTGGTCGCCACCTGCATCCTGCAATTGATCATCGGCAGCATGATCGATCGTCGTTACGACGAAAAACTCCTGATGTATTTCCTGGACACCGTCTGGTATCCCGTCGCCTTCTGGCTGATCAGCATGATCACCACCGTCGTCGCCCTGCCCGCCATCGTGCTGCGGGGCCGCGGCAAGCGGGCCGTATGGGTCAGCCCCGACCGAGGCATTCAACATGAAGAACGCGCCGATTATTGACCTCTCCCTGCGCGCACCGCGCGAAATGATCGCCGAACGCGGCCGCATCGTCGGCTCCGTGCTGGTCGTCTGGTTCCGGCTCTTGCGGCCGGCGCTGGTGGGTGCCGTCTGGGCATCGATCTGCATCTACACGTACCGCTACCTGCTGCCGTTCAACCCGGCCGAGATGCCGATCGAACAGATGGTGTTCTACGCGACCAGCATCGCGCTCATCGCGGGCACCATCGTCATGTGGCTGATCGCCGGACGCGTCGTGCATCCGCTGGCCTACCGGCTGCGCGTGTCGAAGATGCTGCGGCGCTCGGCCAGCGCGAAGATGCGCTCGGTGCCGCCGACCGTGCTGGCCAGCGCCCGCCGGCGCGGCGCGCGGCGCACGACGCGCATTCTCGTCGCGTCGCACGACGCGAACGGCTCGATCTCGGGCATCGAATGGGTCGCCCACGCCGGGCCGCCGCCCCGCGAGTAGATCAGCGGAGCCGCGCCGCCACGCACGGCACCCACCCGGTGCCGTGCGGCGCCGTTCCTGACACCGTGCTGCCGCGCATTGCCGGCAGGCCGGCAACCTTTTGTGGATGAGGTGAATCATGTGCGGAATCGTCGGAGCAAGCGGCCTGAACAATCAGGTGCCGCAACTGGTCAATGCGCTGAGCCGGCTCGAGTATCGCGGCTACGACTCGTGCGGCATCGCCGTGCAGGACGACGGCCGCCTGCGCAGCGAACGCACGTTGCGGCGCGTGACCGACCTGCAGGCCCGCGTGCTGACGCAGGGCCTCGAAGCGCAGACCTGCATCGCGCATACGCGCTGGGCGACGCACGGCGCGCCGTCGGAAATGAACGCGCATCCGATCATGTCCGGCGACACGATCGCGGTCGTGCACAACGGCATCATCGAGAACCACGACGCGCTGCGTGTGGAACTGCGCGAGCGCGGCTACACGTTTCGCGGCCAGACCGACACCGAGGTGATCGCGCACCTGATCCACAGCCTCTACCGCGACGACCTGTTCGACGCGGTCGTGCGCGCGGTCAAGCGGCTGCATGGCGCGTACGCGATCGCGGTGCTGAGCGCGCGCGAGCCGCAGCGTCTCGTCGCCGCGCGCGCCGGTTCGCCGCTCGTGATCGGCATCGGCGCCGAACAGAACTACCTCGCGTCCGACTGCGCGGCGCTCGGCGACCTGACCGACCGCTTCGTCTATCTGGAAGACGGCGACGTCGCGCTGATCACGCCGGACCGCATCGCCGTGGTCGACTCGGGCGGGCACGAGGCCCAGCGCCCGCTGTGCCAGGTGAAGGCGCGCGACGGCGATGCCGCGCTCGGCCCGTACCAGCACTTCATGCAGAAGGAGATCTTCGAGCAGCCGAAGGCGATCGACAGCACGCTCGACGGCATCGACACGATCTCGCCGGCGCTGTTCGACGCGACCGACGGCACGCGGGCGCTGTTGTCGCGCGTCAGGAGCGTGCTGCTGCTCGGCTGCGGCACCAGCTATTACGCGGGCCTGACCGCGAAATACTGGCTGGAGGCCATCGCGGGCGTGCCCGCGCAGGTCGAGATCGCCAGCGAATTCCGCTACCGCGATACGGTGGCCGATCCGCGCACGCTGGTGGTCGGTATTTCGCAATCGGGCGAGACAGCCGACACGATCGGCGCGATCGAGCGGGCGCGCGACATGGGCCAGCAACTGTCGATGGCGATCTGCAACGTGGCGACCAGCACGATCGCGCGCAACGCGCCGCTGCGGTTCCTGACGCGGGCCGGCATCGAGCTCGGCGTCGCGTCGACCAAGGCGTTCACGACGCAGCTCGTCGCGCTGTTCGTGCTGACGCTGACGCTCGCGCAACTGCGCGGGCGGCTCGACGCGGCGCAGGTCGCGCTGCACCTGAAGCAGCTGCGTGCGCTGCCCGAGCGCATCGGCCACGCGCTCGCGCTCGAAACGCAGATCATGGGCTGGGCCGCGAAGTTCGCCGGCACCGAGAACGCGCTGTTCCTCGGGCGCGGGATTCATTTCCCGATCGCGATGGAAGGCGCGCTGAAGCTCAAGGAGGTGTCCTACATCCACGCGGAAGGCTATGCGGCCGGCGAACTGAAGCACGGCCCGCTCGCGCTCGTCACGAGCGCGATGCCGGTCGTCACGATCGCGCCGGACGATCGCCTGTTCCAGAAGCTGAAATCCAACATGGCCGAAGTGCGTGCGCGCGGCGGGCGGCTCTACGTGCTGGCCGGCGATCAGCTCGGGATCGACGCCGATCGCGACACGCACCTGATCCGCGTGCGCGAATCGGGCGACCTGCTGTCGCCGATCGTCAACGTGATCCCGCTGCAACTGCTCGCTTATCACGTCGGCTGCGCGCGCGGCGCCGACGTCGACAAGCCGCGCAACCTCGCGAAATCGGTGACCGTCGAATGAAGCGGCGAGCGTGCCCGGCGCAGGCGGTCGCGCAGTGCGTCGCGGCCGCGCTGTGCGGAGCATGCGGCATCGTCACGGTGCCGCCACCGGCCTTCGCCGCCACGCCGGCCGTGCATACGGTCACCGTGCCGGACGCCCCGTCATCCCGCCCGACCGTCGATCCGCGCAGCTTCATGCACGGCATCGGCGTGGCCGACGCCGGCAACGGCAAGCGCTGGGTGTTCTTCAGCAGCTCGGGCATCGTGCCGCGCGGCGCGCTGCGCAACGGCAACTGGCCGCACGACGTGTACGTCGGCGAATGGCTGCCCGGCAAGCCGCACCTGCTGCACGTCCATACGTTCATCAGCCGCCCGGAGGCGCAGGAGCCCGTGTCGATCGCGCAGAACGCGCGCGGCGACATCTTCGTCACGTTCGAGGACGGCTGGAACGCACCGCAGGAGGTCAGCCAGCGCTACGGCGTCTATCGCCGCGACCTGAAGCCGATCAAGCCCTACCCGAACGACGTCGAATCGGGCGGCCACTCGGGGCATGTCGCGACGGCGGCCGACCGCTTCGTCGTGTTCTATTCGGCCGACTGGATCGACGGCGGCGGCGTCGACAATCTCGGCACCGGCAACGGCGTCTACGTGAAAACCTACGACGCCGCCGGGCGCGTGCTGAATCATGTCGAGGTCGCGCCGCACCGCCGCGAATGGTGGCCCGTGATCGCCGGTTCGCCGCACAAGGCGTTGCTGGTCTGGCAGAAGTTCATCGACGACAGCACCGATGCGAAGCTCGAGTACGCGATGTTCGACCCGGTGACCGCGAAGCTGGAGATGCTGGGCGAGCTGAACGACGCCATCCAGTATTACGTCTATTCCGCGGCCTACGTGCCGGCGATCGACCGCTTCATCGTCACCACGACGACCGCGAACGGCCGCGGCGTCGCGATGCTGATCGATCCGGACGGCCAGCGTACCGCGACGCTCGACTGCCTGCCGGCGACGGTGCGCGAATCCAGTATCGGTGTCGCCGGGGCGCGTGCGTACGTGCCGATCCGCGACGGGCGGCTCCTGACGCTCGCACTGTCGCCGGCCGGCATCGCCGCGAGCGGCGCGCAGCCTTCGCCGATTCCGTGGGGCACGACCGGTATCGCCGGTTTCCCGGCGCGCGGCGACGCGATGCATTTCGTGTCGCTGACGCCGTCCGGCGCACGCGAAGCCGATTTCGAACCGGCACGGGACAAGCCGCTGCCCGAGGCAGAGTTGCGCTGTTCGGGTCAGTGAGGACGGCGCGGCCCGCCCGTCGGTCGCTTCGCTCGAACGACTCGATCGCGGTGAACGCTAACGCCCGGCCGTTTCACTGCCAGGCTCGTCCTGTCCGAAACGCGCCACGCAGTGCCACACCCATTTGGCGGTCTGGTAGTCGAGCAGTCCGTCGCGGGCACGGTCGAGCGTGGCGGGCGTCACGACGCGATCGACGCCGATGCGTGCGATCGCGTCGGCTGCCGCGTCGCCCCGAAACTGCCGGCACGCCTCCAGCCGTGCCAGCGACAGCCGAAAGCCGTCGTGCCACTCGACCCGGCAGCCCGAGCGGCGAGCGATGGCCTCGACCGGCGTATCGCGATAGCTGGGATCGAGCACGATCGCCTCGACGTCGTCGGCCAGACTGACCACGCCGTGCACGTGCGCTTCGATGTAGTTGTCGAGCTGCGGATCGAAACCGTCGCGATTCTCGGTCGCCAGCGCGACCAGCGGCGTGCCGTCGTGGATCGCGAAATGCCGCGGCTCGTAGTAGCTGTCGGGATAGCAGAACGTCGTCCGTTCGAGCACATGGCCGCGCAGGCGCAAGTGGCACGAACCGAAACGGCGCGATCCGCCGGCAGGATCGCGGCGATGATTCAGCGCGCCGTATTTCGGCCGCCAGACGGGATCGGCGGCATCGTAGGCCTGCCCGAACATCCGGCTTTCCCACAACCAGCGCGCGCCGCCGGGATGCGCAGTCAGGCCGCCGTTGCTCGTCGCCGTTTCGAACTGGGATCGGTAGAGGCCATCGCGGACGATCCGCCCGAGGGTGCCGACACCGTCGACCTGCGTGTCCGGATGGAAGTTGAGCGTCACCGGCCAAGCGTCGGACGGCCGGCCGGGCGGCCAGGACTGCCGGATATGCGCGAGCGCGCGGGTGACGGAAGGGTCCATGTCGTGTTGTCCGGCCGCACCACGCGGCGCATCGGAGCACGATACACCATCGCCTGACGTCCGTTTCCCGTGCCGGCCGCGCCCGTACCGGATAGACTGTCGCCCGACTCATGCCATCGGCGCGCCGCGCGGTATCCTCCCGCCGTTGCCGAACCTGCCCTCCCTGGAGAACGAATGCTGAAGCGCCGGTTGTTTCCGCTGTTGCTGCTGACGGTTTGCCTGCTCGGGCAGCGCGCATTCGCCGAGTCCGCGCTCGAACTCGCGACCGGCGACACGCCCCGCTCTTTCACGCCGCAGGCGCTGCTCGCGCGCCCCGACGCCGCGACGATCCGCGTGCCGCGCGACATTGCGTACGGCAAGCCGATGACCTTCCGCGCGGTGCCGTTCGCCGACCTGCTCGGCGACACGCTGCCGGCCGACGGCGTGCTCGAAACCCGCGCGGCCGACGGTTTCGCCGCGCAACTGCCGCTGGATCTCGTGCGCCGCCACGCGCCGGCCGGCGCCGTTGCATGGCTCGCGATCGAGGATCCCGCGCACCCGTGGCCGAAACTGCCGGGCAAGGCGGTCAGCGCGGGGCCGTTCTATCTCGTCTGGCTCGGGCCGAAAGCGTCGTCGGTGCGCGGCGAGCAATGGCCGTACCAGATCGTGCGCGTCACGATCGAATCGTCGCCGCTCGCGCGCTGGCCGTCGCTTGCCGTCGATGCCGCGCTGCCCGCGAACGACCCGGCCCGCGCCGGCCAGCACCTGTTCGTCACGCAATGCCTCGCGTGCCACCGCATCGACGGCGCGGGCAGCAGCCATGCCGGCCCCGACCTGAACACGCCGATGAATCCGGTCGACTACTTCCAGCCCGCCGCGCTGCGCCGCTACATCCGCAACCCGGCGTCGGTGCGCGACTGGCCGGGCCGCAGCATGCCGGCGTTTCCGCCCGATCAGCTGAGCGACCGCGAACTCGACCAGATCGTCGCGTATCTCGCGTACATGGCACGGCGCAAGGCCGCTCAGTAACGCGCGGCCGGACTCCACAAGGAACGTTGATGACGTCACACGACACGCTGTTCACCATCGCATCGATCGAAGCCGCGCAGACGCACCCGCTCCGGGCGACGATCCTGCTGAACGGCGATCTGAACGCGTGCGAACTGGCTGGCGACCATGCGCCGACGACCCTGCACGTCGGCGTACGCGACGCATCGGGCATCGTCGCCGTTGCGTCGCTCTGCGAGGAGTGGCGCGACGACGATCGTGCGCGGCCGGCGTGGCGGCTGCGCGGGATGGCCGTCCACCCTGCGGTTCGCGGCCTGGGCTTCGGGCGCGTGCTGGTGCAGGTGTGCGTGCGGCATGCGGAAGCACATGGGGCCGCGCTCGTGTGGTGCACGGCACGCGAAGCCGCGTACCGGTTCTACGAAAAGCTCGGCTTCGCAGCCGATGGCGCGATGGTGACGATGCCGGGGCGCACCGATACGGCGTTCCATGTGATGCGGCGATATCTCGATCGACACTCGCCGGCGGCCTGACGCGAACCGCGCGTTCGCGTCGTCAGGCGCGAAACGGCGCGGCCCGGCGCGGAGAAAACGCTCCCGCCAGACCGCCGCCATCACGTCCAGGCTCAGGCTTCCTGCGCGCTCTGCAGCACCGCACGCAACAGCACGTCGGCGCCCGCCGCCGCCCACTCGGGCGTAATCGCTTCGGCCTCGTTGTGGCTCAGCCCGTCGACGCACGGCACGAAGATCATCCCCGTCGGCGCGACGCGCGCGACATAGCAGGCGTCATGACCCGCGCCGGACACGATATCCATGTGCGACAGCCCGAGCGCCTTTGCCGCATCGCGCACCGTGTCGATGCAGCGCGGCGCGAACGGGATCGGCGCATACGTGAAGATCTGCTCGATCTGCGCGCCGAGGCCCGTTTCGTCGGCCACGCGCGCCAGCTCCGCACGCAGCGCCGCGTCCAGCTCGTCGAGCACCGCGTCGTCGGGATGACGGAATTCGACCGTGAAGAAGCAGCCGCCCGGCACCGTGTTGCGCGAGTTCGGCCGCGCCTCGATCATCCCGACCGTCGCGCGCGCGTACGGCGCGTAACGGCGGCCGAGCACTTCGACGAACGAGATCATCCGCGCGGCGCCGACCAGCGCATCGCGGCGGAATTCCATCGGCGTCGTGCCCGCGTGCGCGTCGACACCGGTGAGCGTGACCTCGTACCAGCGCTGCCCCTGCCCGGCCGTCACGACGCCGATCGTCTTGCCGGCCCGTTCGAGAATCGCGCCCTGTTCGATATGCAGCTCATACGCCGCATGCACCGGATAGCCGCCGACGGGCTCGGCGCCCGCATAGCCGATCCGCGCCAGTTCCTCGCCGATCGTCCTGCCCGCACTGTCAGTGCGCGACAGTCCGTACTCGAGCGTATAGACGCCCGAAAACACGCCGGCCGACACCATCGCCGGCGCAAAGCGCGAGCCTTCCTCGTTGGTCCAGATCACGACGTCGATCGGGCGCTCGGTCTCGATGCCCGCGTCGTTCAGCGCACGCACGACCTCGAGCCCGCCGAGCACGCCGTAGATGCCGTCGTATCGGCCGCCCGTCGGCTGAGAATCGGCGTGCGAGCCCGTCATGACCGGCGCGGCGTCGGGATGGCGGCCCGCGCGGCGCGCGAACACGTTGCCCATCTGGTCCACGCGCACCGTGCAGCCGGCGTCTTGCGCCCATTGCACGAACAGGTCGCGCGATTCGCGATCGAGATCGGTCAGCGCGAGGCGGCAGACGCCGCCCTTCGGCGTCGCGCCGATCTGCGCCATCCGGTCGAGCGACGCCCACAGGCGGTCGCCGTCAACGCGCGGCGCACTCGCGTTTGCCGCATTGGTATGGGCGGTGTAGTTACGCATCGCCGTTCTCCGGCGCGGCTTGCAGCGCGTAGCGGAAATCGCAGCGCTTGCCGCCCTGCATGATCGTGCTCGTGCGCGTGAGCGCGACGTCCGGCGCATAGCCCTGGATGAAATAGCTGTCGCGCGCGCAGCTCAGCAGGTGGCCGATCTCGCCGAGCCCCATCGCGTGATACATCTCCGCGTAGCTGCAGCGATGCACGTCGTAGTCGTAGTGCGCGTCGTCCGCGCGCCGCACCTCGACGTCGAGCGCATCGTCCTTCTCCCACAGCACCTGCAGCGCGATGAACGACTTCACGCTCGCGCCGTCCGGCTCCTGCGCGGCGAAGGTGCGGCCGGCGTCGACGGCCGCGCCGCGCACGGCTTCCGCGATCACGGCCTGCGCGCGCTCGGCGCCGAACTCGCGCTTCATGATCTCGTAGATCGGCTTGATGATTTCCGCTTCGATGCGGCGCCGCGCGAGGATGCCGAGGCGCGTGTCCTCGGGTGCGGCGGCGGGTGTCTGGGTCGCTTCGGTCATGGGGATCGTCTTGGTTTTTTTACGCTGTTTCGTTTACTTGGCCGCGGTGCGCGAGCCGCCGAGCACGTCGACGACGGTCCACTTGCCGCCGCGCACCTGATAGATCGTGAAGGCCGGGTCCTTCAGGTTGCCTTCGTTGTCAAACGCGATCCGCCCCGTCACGCCGGGCCGGTCGATCGCACGCACCGCCGCGACCAGCTTCGCCGGCTGCGTCGTGCCGGCCTTCTGCGCGGCCGCGATCAGCGTGGCGGCCGCGTCGTACGCGAACGGCGCATGCAGTTCGATCGGGGCGTGGAAGCGCGCCTGGTATTGCGTGTCGAACGCCTTGCCGCCCGGCATCCGGTCGAGCGGCAGGCCCGGTTCGAGCGCCGTCACGCCGTCGCCGTCCTTGCCCGCGAGCGACAGGAAGGTCTGGCTCACGAAGCCGCCCGCGCCGAGCAGCGGTGCGTTCACGCCGAGCTGGCGCATCCGGCGCGAGATCGGCGCAGCCTGCGCATCGAGGCCGCCGAAGAACACGAGATCCGCGCGCTTGCCCTTGATCGCGGTCAGCACGCCGCTGAAGTCGGTCGTCTTGTCGTTCACGTACTGGCGATCGACGATCGCGCCGCCGTTCGCCTGCACGCCCTTGATGAACTGGTCGGCGAGCCCCGAGCCGAACGACGTGCGATCGTCGATCACCGCGATGCGCTTCGCCTTCAGCGTCTTCACCGCGTACGCGCCGGTGAAATTGCCGCCCGCATCGTCGTGACCCATGATGCGGAAGGCCGTCACGTAGCCCTGCTGCGTGTATTGATGGCCGGTGGACGCCGGCGCGATCTGCGGGATGCCCGCATCGCGATAGACGCGCGACGCCGGCACGCTGCAGCCCGTATTCCAGTGGCCGACGACGCCGATCACGTGCTTGTCGACGAGCTGCTGCGCAACCGCGACGGCCGTGCGCGGGTCGGACTGGTCGTCGGCCGCGACGAGCTTGTAGACGACCGGCTTGCCGCCGATGGTCGGATGCTTCGCGTTCGCGTCGTCGATCGCGAGTTGCGCGCCGTTCTGCAAGTCCTTGCCGATCCGCGCGGACGGGCCGGTGAGCGGCGCGGCGAGACCGATCAGGATCGTCTGCGGAGCGGATTGCGCGAACGCGGGAACGGCGGCAACCAGGGCGGCCGCCGAGAAGGCGAGGCTGGCGGGGAAGAAAGCGATTTTCATGTGCGAGGATCGGTGAATCGGATCAAAACATGAAAAATATTAAATATTCAGCACCCAAACCCCAAATACCCAATTGTTGGATGCTTATGCCGTTCTCGACACATTAACTTAAATAATTGTAAATACAGGATATTTTCATGTTGTCGCTTACCCTGACTTTTCGATAAAATTCGACACATGAAAAATATCGAACAATTGCCGCACGATCCGCCGCTGCGCGCGGTGCGTGCGTTCGAAGCGTTCGCGCGTCTCGGGTCGGTCACCGCGGCGGCGGGCGAGCTCGACATCACGCCGTCGGCTGTGAGCCATCAGCTGCAGCTGCTCGAAGCGTTCATCCAGACGCCGCTGACGGTGCGCGAGGGCCGGCTGCTCGCGCTCACCGACGAAGGCCGCGACTACTACCGCTCGATCAGCGCCGCGTTCTCGGTGTTGCGCAGCGCGACGCGCTTCGTGCGCGACCGGTCGTCGCTGCGGCAGATCACCGTCAGCCTGATTCCGCTGCTCGGCATCGGCTGGTTCATTCCGCGGCTGCACGCGTTCCTGGCCGACAACACCGACGTCGACGTGACCGTGCTGTACGCGCATCACCGCAACTACCGCAGCGATGCGTCGGACCTGTCGATCCGCTTCGGCACCGGCGACTGGCCCGGCTACCGCTGCGAACGGCTGCTGCCGGGCGCGATGGTGCCGATGTGCAGCCCGTCGTTCCTGAAGCGTCACGGGCCGTTCCGCACGCCGGCCGATCTCGCGCGCGCCCCGCTCGTGCACGACGAGGATCGCAGCACGTGGGTCAACTGGCTGCAGGGCGCGGGCGTGAAGCACGTGTCGCATGCGGTGGGGCCGATGTTCGAGGACGGCCAGTTGACACTGAGCGCCGCGCGCGCGGATCTCGGCGCGGCGTTGCTGCGCGCGCCGCTGGTCGAGCGCGAGCTGGCGAATGGCGAACTCGTGAAGCTGTTCGATCACGCGCTCGACGACGGGCGCGATTACTACCTGTGCACGCGCGAGGACGCGGACATGCCGGACGGGGCCCGGCGGCTGGCGGAGTGGTTGAGGAAGATGGCGGGGATTTGAGTGGAGCGGGACGACGTCGAGTCGACAGCCGGGCGATTCTGGAACCCGCATTCGCGTCGGACGTGCCGTGAACTTGCGCCTGTCCCGCCGGATCGCCACGATGACCGTGTCACGTCACGGAGGTTGCAATGAACAGAATTCCGGTCGATCTATCAGATGACCAGCATGCCGCGTTGGCCCGCATCGCCGCGCACCAGAGCCGTTCCCCTGCAGAGATCATCCGGGACGCGATCGATGCCTACATCGCGCTGCAGAACCGGACACTTGCTGACAATGTGTTCGGCCTCTGGAAGGGGCGCGTCGTCGCATACCAGGAAGACTTCCGCTCGGAGTGGTGAACGCGCGCCCCAACATCCGCCACCCGAGCAACCTTCGGCACCGCCCGGAGTCGATCCACCGCGGCCTTTGACGTTCGATGTCATCCCTCTCGCCGCGTCTCCGCCCGGCTGCCGCGCGTCCACGCACCCGCACGTCAATCACCTCCCCCGCACACTCCACCCAATCAAGGGCCGGAAGCAGATAGAAATTCCCGATGCCCCGGATTGAAACAAGCAATTTCACAAACTCAGGGTGAACCCGGATACTGGGAACACTTCATCAACACCACCGCAAAGGAACTCGCAAGATGCCGATCATCAACACCCAAATCAAGCCGTTCAAGGCAACCGCTTACCACAATGGCGATTTCGTGCCCGTCTCGGAAGAGAACTTCAAGGGCAAGTGGTCCGTCGTCGTGTTCTACCCGGCCGACTTCACGTTCGTCTGCCCGACCGAACTGGGCGACCTCGCCGACCGTTACGCGGAATTCCAGAAGCTGGGTGTCGAAATCTACGGCGTGTCGACCGACACGCACTTCACGCACAAGGCCTGGCACGACACGTCGGACACGATCGGCAAGATCAAGTACCCGATGATCGGCGACCCGACGCTCACGCTGTCGCGCAACTTCGACGTGCTGATCGAGGAAGAAGGGATGGCCCTGCGCGGCACGTTCGTGATCAACCCGGAAGGCGAGATCAAGCTGTGCGAAATCCACGACAACGGGATCGGCCGCGACGCAGGCGAACTGCTGCGCAAGGTGCAGGCTGCGCAATACATCGCGGCGCACCCGGGTGAAGTGTGCCCGGCCAAGTGGACGCCGGGTGCGGAAACGCTGACCCCGTCGCTCGACCTGATCGGCAAGATCTGACGATCGCTCCGCGCGCCTCGCACGAGGCGCGCGAGACACACCAACACGGGCCGCTGCAGCATGCGGCCCGCGCCCTCCTCCGGCACGACGTGCCCGACCAGAATCATTAATACGGAATCCGAAACGCCATGCTCGACGCCAATCTCAAGAACCAACTCAAAGCGTACCTCGAAAAGATCACGCGCCCGATCGAACTCGTCGCCTCGCTCGACGACAGCGCGAAATCGCAGGAACTGCTGGCGCTGCTGAACGAGATTGCGTCGCTGACGGATCGTGTGACCGTGACCGAACGCCGCGACGACGCCGAGCGCAAGCCGTCGTTCTCGATCGGCGAGCCCGGCAAGCCGGCCGGCATCCGCTTCGCCGGCATTCCGATGGGCCATGAATTCACGTCGCTCGTGCTCGCGCTGCTGCAGACGGGCGGCCACCCGATCAAGCTCGACGACGACGTGATCGAACAGATCCGCGCGCTCGACGGCGACTACGCGTTCGAGACGTATTTCTCGCTGTCGTGCCAGAACTGCCCGGAGGTCGTGCAGGCGCTGAACGTGATGTCGCTGGTCAACCCGCGCATCCGTCACGTCGCGATCGACGGCGCGCTGTTCCAGGATGAAGTCGAGTCGCGCCAGATCATGGCTGTGCCGACGATGTTCCTGAACGGCGCATCGTTCGGCCAGGGCCGCAGCAGCGTGAAGGAAATCCTCGCGAAACTCGACACGGGTGCGAGCGCACGTGCCGCGAAGTCGCTCGAGAACAAGCCGGTGTTCGATACGCTGATCGTCGGCGGCGGCCCGGCAGGCGCGGCAGCCGCGATCTACTCGGCGCGCAAGGGCATTGCGACGGGCGTCGTGGCCGAGCGTTTCGGCGGCCAGGTGCTCGACACGATGGCAATCGAGAACTTCGTGTCGGTGCAGGAAACCGAAGGGCCGAAGTTCGCGACCGCGCTCGAACAGCACGTGAAGCAGTACGACGTCGACATCATGGACGTGCAGCGCGCCGACGCGCTGATTCCGGGCGACGTGCACCAGATCCGCCTCGCGAATGGCGCGGTGCTGAAGGCGAAGACGATCGTCCTCGCGACCGGCGCACGCTGGCGCGAAATCAACGTGCCGGGCGAGCGCGAATACCGCAACCGCGGTGTCGCATACTGCCCGCACTGCGACGGCCCGCTGTTCAAGGGCAAGCGCGTCGCGGTGGTCGGCGGCGGCAACTCGGGTGTCGAGGCCGCGATCGACCTCGCCGGCATCGTGAAGGCCGTCACGCTGATCGAATACGGCGCACAACTGCGCGCGGACGAAGTGCTGCAGCGCAAGCTGCGCAGCCTGCCGAACGTGACGATCGTCACGCAGGCGCAAACGACCGAGCTGACCGGCGACGGCAGCAAGCTGAACGGGCTCGTCTACAAGGATCTGCGCTCGGGCGACACGCAGCGCATCGATCTGGAAGGCGTGTTCGTGCAGATCGGCCTCGTGCCGAACACCGAATGGCTGAAGGGCACGGTCGAACTGTCGAAGCACGGCGAGATCGTCGTCGATGCGCGCGGCGCGACGTCGGTGCCGGGCGTGTTCGCGGCCGGCGACGTGACGACGGTGCCGTTCAAGCAGATCGTGATCGCGGTCGGTGAAGGCGCGAAGGCATCGCTCGGCGCGTTCGACCACCTGATCCGGCAGGACGTGGCGCCGGTTGCCGCCGCGCAGCCGCAGGCCGAGGAAGCAGTCGCCGCGTAACGCGCGTCATCCCATCGGCACAACAGTTTGTCTCTCTTGGCCCCGCATGCTTTGGTCGGCGTGCGGGGCCCTTTTTATTCCGGAAGCGAGCGCGGTTACTTGGTCGTGGTCGGGCCGCCGTTCGCCGGCGCCGCTGACGGTGCCGACTTGAAATTGCTCGATTCCCTGACCAGTTGCTCGGTCATCGCGGCAGCAACCGGATTCGAGCCCGACGACGAACTGCCGTGCCGATACGAACCGCTGCTCGATGGCATCGACGGCGGCGGCAACGACGGGTCGAGCTTCGCCGATTCCCTGACGAGTGCGGCCGTCTCCGGCGTTTCGGATTTCGTTGCAGCGGGTGCTGCGGCCGCGTGGCGTTCGAGACCGTCACGCTTGCGCGGCGCGCGTTGCGTGACCTGCGCGGGGGCGGGTGCGGCCTGCTGCACAGCTTTGGCGGCCGGCGGTGGTGCCGGCGGGGTCGAATCCTGCGCATCGACGGTCACGACATTGACCTTCGGCGGCGGTGCGCTCGGCTTCGTCACCGGCTGCGGTTTGTCGCTGACAACCGGCACGGCAGGAGCAGACGCAGGCGCTGCGCTGACGCGTGCAGTTGCGGCCGGCGCAGTAGGTGCCGGTGCGGGAGGTGGCGGCGCGACAGCCGCCTGTTTCGGGGCCATCGCGGCGGCCGTGGCCGGCGGCGCGATGGTGCCCTGCACTGCGTGATCGTTACTGGCAGGCGCCGTGGCAACGGGCGCGGCCGAATCGCCGATGCCGGCATCTTCGATCGCACGGTGGTCCGCGCGCAGGAGCATCACGTAGGCAGTGCCGGCTGCGGCTACCAGGAGCCCACCGGCGATCATCAAGGTCTTGCGGGTACTCGTCATGCTTGCTCACCGCTCATATCGACGTGAACTAGCCATCATACGCGGCGATCGGCCATCGATCCCGCATGAATACATTTGGTTGCATTGTGCCGGGAACAGGTCGGCGCGGTGTTCATCAGACGTATCGCCGCCCTGCTCCGGCACTGTCGAAACGCGGCGGTTACTCCGGAAACGGCAATTCGGTCTGCCCTTCCGCGCGCATGCCGAACGTGTTCAGCGTCATCGCGACGAGCGCGTAGTAGCCGAGCAATGCCACGAGATTCACGACGGTTTCGTGGCCGAAGCGTGCTTCCGCCCGCGCGAACGTCGCGTCGGTCACGCGCCGCGTGTCGTACAGCTCGCTCGCGAACGCATGGATCAGCGCATCGTCGTCCGACTCGAAGGCGGGTGCGACGCCGCGCCGGATCGCGTCGGCCGTCGCGGCCGGCACGCCTGCGTCGACGGCGATCGGATGGTGGATGTGCCACTCGGCCTGCGAGCGCCAGCGCGCGGCCGTCACGAGAATCGCGAGTTCCGACAGGCGCAGCGGCAGGCCCGTGCGATAGCGGCAGAACGCGCCGAGCTTCTGCGCGTGCTGAGCGAGCTCGGGGCTCGCGATCCAGCCGAGAAACGGCCCGTTCAGGTTGCCGCGCGGGCCGCTGAGAATGTCGGCCAGCACGGCCTTCTGCTCATCGGTGGCCGATGCGGGATCGAACAGAGGCAATCTGTTGGTCATGGCGAGGTCCGGAGAAGGTTCGACGAATGCGCTCACGCGCCGGCCGACGCGAGCGCCGCACCGATCGCGCCCGACAGCCGCTCGACGATCGTATCGATCTGCTGCGCGGTGCAAATGAAAGGCGGCGCGACCAGGATGTGATCGCCGTGCACGCCGTCGATCGTCCCGCCCATCGGATACACCATCAGGCCACGCTGCATCGCTTCGCGCTTGACCGCCGCGTGCAGCTTCAGCGCCGGATCGAACGTCGCCTTGCTGTCGCGATCGCGCACGAGCTCGACGCCGACGAACAGCCCGCGGCCGCGCACGTCGCCGATATGCGGATGCGCGCCGTAGTGCTCGCGCAACGACGCACGCAGTTGCTCACCGCGCGCCTTCACGTTGTCGAGCAGCTTCTCCTCGGCGATCACGCGCTGTACTTCGAGCGCGGCCGCGCAGGCGGTTGCATGGCCGAGGTACGTGTGGCCGTGCTGGAAAAAGCCCGAGCCGTCGACGATCGTCCGGTAGATGCGGTCGCTGACGAGCGTCGCGCCGATCGGCTGGTAGCCCGCGCCGAGCCCTTTCGCGATCGTCAGCAGATCGGGCGCGACGCCGTCTTCATCGCATGCGTACAGATAGCCCGTGCGCCCCATCCCCGACATGATTTCGTCGAGGATCAACAGCACGCCGTACTTGTCGCACACCGCACGAATCTTCTTCAGGTACGTGCGCACCGGCGGCACCGCACCGGCCGTTGCGCCCACCACCGTCTCCGCGACGAACGCCGCGACGTTGTCCGCACCGAGTTCGACGATCTTCTGCTCGAGCTCGTCCGCGAGACGCTGCGCATACGCTTCGTCGGTCTCGCCCGCCTGCTGATCGCGGTACGCATAGCACGGGCTCACGTGGTGCGCTTCGATCAGCAGCGGCAGGAACGGCTCGCGCCGCCACGCATTGCCGCCGATCGCGAGCGCGCCGAGCGTGTTGCCGTGATAGCTCTGGCGCCGCGCGATGAAATGACGGCGCTGCGGCTCGCCCTTCTCGACGAAATACTGGCGCGCGAGCTTCAGCGCGGCCTCGACCGCCTCGGACCCGCCCGACACGAAATACACGTGTTCGAGGCCGGCCGGCGCGGCGTCGACGAGCCGGTCGGCCAGCTCCTCGGCCACGTCGGTCGTGAAGAACGACGTATGCGCGTACGCCAGTTGCTGCGCCTGCCGCTTGATCGCGTCGATCACGCGCTGGTTGCTGTGACCGAGACACGAAACGGCCGCGCCGCCGCAGGCGTCGATATAGCGTTTGCCGGTCGAGTCGATGATCTCGATGCCGTCGCCGGCGACGGCAACGGGCAAGGTGGCGCGCGGTGCGCGATGGAAAACGGTCGTCATGCGTTGCCTCATGGATCAGGATGCGTCGTGCGCGCGTCCGGACGGCACGATGCGCGTCGCGAAACACTGCGCGCCCTGTTGGTGAATGGTGAAATCGATCGATGCCGCGCCGATCGCGAACACGGCCGTGGCCAGCGTGTTCTCGTCGTCGGGGTCGGCCGGATCGTCGCGATAGATCGGCAGCCCTTCCGGTGCGCGATCGCCGAGCACGCGCAGCAGCGCGGCTTCATCGATTGCGTCGATGGCGGGCGTCAGCGCATCGACGCGGCGCTGGCGGTCGGCCGACGATTGCGTGACGATCTGCGCTTCCGCGTCGCAGCCGGGATGCACGAGATGGTTCGCATGCCCCGCGAGCCGCGCGACGTCGATCACCGAACAGCGCGCGACGCTCGCCTCGATGCTCAGCAGCCGCGCATCGCCGGTCGCGCCCAGCGTGTGATGAAAGCCGCTTGCACGCGCATGACCGCGCAGCACGTCGGCCGCCGCGTCGAGCGACGTCGCGTCGAGCACGGCGCGCGCGAGGATCATGCGCGGCACGCCCGCTGCCGGCGTGCGGATCCGCAGGTTGTTGATCGCCTGCGCGATGCCCGCGCGGTTCGCGGCAAAGGTATGGCCCGGCAGCGAACCGGGGTAATAGAAGCTGATGAAGCCCGGCTTGCCTGCCGGTTGCACGTCGACGAGCAGGCAGCGCTCGCGCAGGTACGGATCGCCGTCCTCGTTGTGCGCGATCCAGCGCGTGCCATTCGCGTCACGCGCGGCAAGCGTCGTGCAGCCGTCCGGCGCGTTGTGGATCAGCTCGCCGCGACAGTTCCACAGAAAGATGTCCTCGGCCGGCCAGCCGACGCCCGCCGCGATCCCGTCCAGTTCCGCGACGAGATCGGGATACGCGGCCAGCGCGGCCTGCCGCAGCGCAGCGACGAACGGATGGCCGCGCCAGCGGCGCACGGCCTGCCACGCGCTGCTCTGCTGCATGTAGGCATCGAACACGGGACGGGCGAGCTCGCCGAGGCGCACGCCGATGTCGAACGGCGCGCCGGCGATGACGGAGGAAAGGGAAAGCGGCATGTCGGAGGGTTCGGTTTCGTTCAGGACACGTGTTTCAGGAAATCCTTCAGGCGCGGGGTCGGCGGCCGGTCGATCAGGTCGACCGGATGGCCGTCCTCGGCAATCCCGCCCTGATCCATGAACAGCAGGCGCGTGCCGACCCGTTTCGCAAAGCCGATCTCGTGCGTGACGACGATCATCGTCATCCCTTCGGTCGCGAGATCCTGCATCACTTTCAGCACTTCGTGGCGCAATTCCGGATCGAGCGCCGAAGTCGGCTCGTCGAACAGCATCAGCCGCGGCCGGATCGCGAGCGCGCGTGCAATCGCGACGCGCTGCTGCTGGCCGCCCGACAGCTCCGACGGGTAATGATTCGCGCGCGATTCGAGGCCGACCTTGTCGAGCAGCGCCATCGCCTGGTCGCGTGCGTCGGCACGCGAAGCGCCGCGCACCTGGATCGGCCCGAACATCACGTTCTCGAGCGCGGTCATCTGCGGAAACAGGTTGAACTGCTGGAACACCATGCCGGCTTCGAGCCGGATGTTGCGGATCGTCGTCGCGTTGCCGCGCACGCTCTGGCCGTCGACCAGCAGCTCGCCGCCGGTGATTTTCTCGAGCGCATTGATACAGCGCAGCATCGTCGACTTGCCCGAGCCGGACGGGCCGATCACGACGACCACCTCGCCCGCGTCGATCTTCAGGTCGATATGCTTCAGCACCGGCACGTGGCCGAAGCTCTTCGACACGTTCTGGAATTCGATCATGCTCATAAGATGCGCATCCTCTTCTCGACGAGCCGCAGCGTCAACGTCATGGCGCCGGTCAGCAACAGGTAGATGACGGCCACGGCCGTCCAGATCTCGACCGCCTGGAAATTGCCCGCGATGATTTCCTGCCCCTTGCGCGTCAGCTCGCCGACGCCGATCACGATGAACAGCGACGTGTCCTTCAGGCTCACGATGCACTGGTTGCCGAGCGGCGGAATCAGCCGCCGGAACGCGAGCGGCCCGACCACCTTCAGCAGCACGCGCGGCATCGACAAGCCCATCGCGAGCCCCGCTTCCGTCAGCCCCTTCGGGATCGACAGCAGCGCGCCGCGCACCACTTCCGCGAGATACGCGCCGGAATTCACCGTGATCGCGATGATCGCGGCCGTCAGGCCGTCGATGCGGATATGCGCGAGCAGCGGCAGCGCGAAATACAGGAACATCACCTGCACGACAATCGGCGTGCCGCGGATCAATTCAATATAAACCTGTGCGAGCACGTTCATCGCCTTCGGTCCGTATGCGCGGAACATGCCCGCGATCATCCCGACGATGAAACCGCCCACCAGCCCGAAAAATGCGATGAACACCGTCAACCGGACCCCGTCCATCAGGTCCGGCAACGCCGCCCAGATCGCCGACCAATCGAAATTCACTTGTCGCTCCCCGTTCGATTCAAGACCGGCGCGGCCACCCGGCCGCGCACTGCTGCGGCGTCACGCTCACATCTTCGGCGGTTCGGCACCGAACCACTTCTTGTAGATCTGCGCGTAGCGGCCATCGGCCCGGATCTTCACGAGCGATGCGTTGACCTTCGGCACGAGCGGGCTGCCCTTCGGGAAGCCGATCCCGTACTTGTCGCCGCTGACCGGCTGGCCCGCGACCTTCACCTTGCCCTTGCCTTCGTTGTTCACGAAGAACAGCACGTTCGGCGTATCGTGCATCGCCGCGTCGACCCGGCCGGCTTCAAGCGCGAGGTACGCCTGGTCGATGTTCGGGAACTGGCGGATCTCCTTCGGCTTCAGGTGCGCCTTGATCCAGTCGATCGTCGCGGTGCCGGTTTTCGCGGCGATCACCTTGCCGTTCAGGTCGTCGATCGACTTGATCGTCGTGTTGCCGGTCTGCACCATCGCCGCGAGGCCGCTGTCGTAGTACGGCGCGGAGAAGTCGATCGCCTTCTTGCGCTCCTCCTTGATCGTCATCCCCGACAGCGCGACGTCGATGTTCTGCGTCTGCAGCGCCGGAATCAGGCCCGCGAAATCCATCGGCTGGATCGTGTATTTCCAGCCCTGGTCCTTCGCGATCTCCGCCCACAGGTCGAGATCGAAGCCGACGTACTTGTCGCCCTGCTTGAACTCGAACGGCATGAACGACGTGTCGGTCCCGACGACGAGCGTCTTGGTGTCCGCGTGCGCGAGGCTTGCGCCGAGCGCGGCAACCACCGCGACGGCTTTCAGGAAGGAACGGCGACTCATGGTTTCTCTCCGCATGATTGAGCGATGTGACCGGCCAGCCGGCCGGCGGAACGACGACATCAAGCCGCACCGCAACATGCGATGTCGAATTAGACCTTAGTGCAACAAGTGTTGTCAATGGCGATACTACGACAACAAAAAAGTCCGCAACGGGTAAATGCATCGAGACAAACCCGGGGCGCGTGGGACGGATAAATCGGAGGAAAGGGAATGCGGCCCGGGGCAACGTGCCCGGGCCGCATCGTGCTGCGGCGGCCGATGGCGGCGCTTGAGGAGTGGTTGGCGGTGACTGTGGGCTGGTCGGGCGGGGTTGCCGTCCAGGACATCACGCCCGAGAGGATGATGACTGCGCGACTGCACGGCGCGGATCGCCGCCGTTCACGCGTTTGTCAGCATGAATCGTCGGCGATTCGACGCGGCGTCGCGCCGTGCCGGGGCGGCTACCCTCCGCGATGCCGGCACCCACCGACGCGGTTCAACGCATGTTGCGAAATGCGCGCGGCCCCGCCAGCCGGCCGCGCGCCGATACTGCGTCGCTTACGCCGCCACCCCGCTCGCCTGATGCGACACGAGCCGCGCATACGCGCCCTGCCGTGCCATCAGGTCCGCATGCCGGCCGGCCTCGATCACGCTGCCGTGCGCCATCACGAGGATCAGGTCGGCATTGCGCACGGTCGACAGCCGGTGCGCGATGATGATCGACGTGCGTTGCGTCATCAGGTCTTCCAGCGCCGCGCGGATCTGCTGCTCGCTGATCGTGTCCAGATGGGACGTCGCTTCGTCGAGGATCAACACGGGCGCATCCTTCAGGAACGCGCGCGCAATCGCGACACGCTGACGCTGGCCGCCCGACAACTGCACGCCACGTTCGCCGACGCGCGTCGCGAGCCCGTCCGGCAGCCGCGCGACGAAGTCGCCGAGCGCCGCATGGTCGATCGCGCGCTGCACGTCCGCGTCGGACGCGTCGTTCGCGGCGAGCCGGATATTAGCTTCGAGCGTGTCGTTGAACAGGTAGGTATCCTGCGCAACCAGCGCGATGTGCTGCCGCAAGTCGTCGAGCCGCAAGTCGCGCAGATCGACGCCACCGAGCGTCACGCGGCCCTGCTGCGGATCCCAGAAGCGCAGCAGCAGGCTCGCGACCGTCGACTTGCCGGCGCCCGACGCACCGACCAGCGCGACCGTGCTGCCCGGCGGCACCTCGAAGCTCACGCGGTCGATCGCGGGCACGCTGCGGCCCGGGTATGTGAAGGACGTGGCTTCGAAACGCACCGCCGGATTGGCCGGCATCGCCTCCGCGCCGTCCGTCACCGGCACGGGCTCCTTCTCCAGCGCACGCAGGCGGCGCGTCGACGCGATCGTGTCGGCAAGTTGGCGCGCGACCTGGCCGATCTCGGCCACCGGCATGAAGGCGGCCACCGCAATCAGCACCAGCAGCGGCAACGACTCGCGCGGAAACCAGCCGCGCGCGCACAGCAGCGCACCAAGCGCCGCGACGGCCAACCCGCCGAGCCCGCTCGCGACTTCCAGTGCGGCACTCTGCGTCGACAGGTCGTCGAGCAGCTTCGCGCGCTGCTTCCGGTACGCATCGACTTCGGCCACGAACGCTGCGCGACGGCGCGCGACGGCCTGGAACGCGGTCAGCTCCGCGAGCCCCTGGATCGTTTCGGTCAGGTGCGCGCCGAGCTGGCCGAGCGCTTCGCGCGCGCCGGTGCCGAGCCGGTCGACGTCGCGCCGCGCCAGCACCGGCGCGAGCCCGGCCCACAACAGGAACGGCAGCAGCACGAGCGCGAGCGGCCACGCGACCGACGCGAGCAGCACCAGCACGGCGGCCGGCACCAGCACCGCGACGAACGCGGGCGCCAGCGTGTGCGCATAGAAATATTCGACGGTCTCGACATCCTGCGTCGCGAGCGACACGAGATCGCCGGAGCGGCGGCGCAGCAGCCCGGCCGGCGCGAGACGTTCGAGCGTCGCGAACAGCGCGATGCGCATTTCCGCGAGCAGCCGGTACGCCATGTCGTGCGCGAGCCACGATTCGAGCCAGTGCAGCACGGCCGCCACCGGCGCGATCACGAGCAGCGCAGTGACGAGCGTCGGGTTCACGTGGCCGCCCGGTACCGCGCCAACCACCAGCGCGCCGATCACGCCGACGCCGATGAACGCGAGCACACGCCCGATCCCGAACAGCACCGTCAGCACGACCTTGCCCGTCCACGGACGCACGAAGCGCAGCAGCGTCTGCAGGGTTTCCGGCCAGCCGATCTCCGCCGCATCGTCGTTCAGCGGCCGCACCTGCGGGCCCGACGACGCGCGCGCGGTCGCGCCGGCCGTCGTTGCCGTGCCGACCGATTCGACGGCCGCTTCCAGTTGCGGCCCCATCAACCGGCGATACGGGCCGTCACGTGCAATAAGCGCCGCGTGCGTGCCCTCGTCGACCACCTGCCCCTGGTCGAGCACCAGGATGCGGTCGGCGCCGATCACGCTGGACAGCCGGTGCGCGAGCACGAGCGTGGTCCGCCCGCGCGTGAGCCGGTCGAGCGCCTGCTGGATCAGCGCTTCGTTTTCCGCGTCGACCGACGACAGCGCCTCGTCGAGCAGCAGGATCGGCGCATCGCGCAGCAGCGCGCGGGCAATCGCGAGGCGCTGGCGCTGGCCGCCCGACAGCATGAGCCCGCGTTCGCCGATGCGCGTCGCGTAGCCGTCGGGCAACGCCGAGATGAAATCGTGTGCGTTGGCCGCGCGCGCGGCGGCGATCATGTCCGCGTCGCTCGCGTCGGGGCGGCCGAGCCGCAGGTTGTCGGCCACGCTGCCGTCGAACAGCGTCGCATCCTGCGCGACGACCGCGATCATCTCGCGTACCTGGCCGGCATCGAGCGTGCGCACGTCGTGGCCGCCAATGCGGATCGCGCCGCCCTGCGCATCGTGCTGGCGCAGCAGCAGGCGCACGATGGTCGACTTGCCCGCGCCGCTCGGCCCGACGATCGCCACCGTCTCGCCTTCGCGAACCGAGAAGCTCAGCGCCGCATGCGCGTCCGCGCGGCGCCCCGGATACGCGAAGCTGACGGCGTCGAACGCGATCTCCGGCCGCAGGCCCGTCACACGCGGCGCGTCGTTGGCCGGTGCATGACTATCCGCTTCGAGCAGCGCGTGAATCGCATTCGCCGCCGACTGGCCGATCATCCCCTGGTGCAGCACGGAACGCAGGTCGCGCAGCGGCCGGAAGATTTCGCTGCCGGCCATCAGTACGATCAGCAGCGCCTCGAGGCTCATGTCGCCGTGCCGCACGCGCCACGCGCCGACCGCGATCGCGGCGGCCGCGCCGAGGCCGGTGCCGAGATCGGTGAAGAGCCGTGTCAGCAGGCCGAGCGCGAGCACCCAGAACGTACTGTCGGACAGCGCGCGCGCCTTCGCCGCCAGCTTCGCGCCGAACGCCGTGCTTTGCCCGAACGCCTTCAGCGTCGGCAGGCCTTGCACCGCGTCGAGAAACTCCTCGCCGAATGCCTTGAAGGCGGCCGAGCGTGCGAGCGCCGCGCGCTTGTCGGCGCGATGCACGAGTTGCGGCAGCGCGAGCGTGACGAGCGCCGCGACCAGCAGGATCGCGGCCGTCGGCACGTCCCACCACGCGAGTACCGCGAAGATCATCACCGGCGCGCAGGCGGCGATCACGAGTTGCGGCAGATAAGTGCCGAAAAAGGTCTGCAGCTGCTCGACGCCGTCGACGACGGCCAGCATCACGCCGCCCGTGCGTTCACCGCTGAACCAGGCGGGGCCGAGCGCGGCGATCCGGTCGAACAGCCGCGCGCGCAGCGTGGCCTGCACGCGCCCGGCCGTGTGCTGCGCGAGCACCGTGCGGCGATGGTCGAGCCATGCGCGCAGCAGCACGCAGGCCGCCGTTGCAACGACGGCTTCGCCGATGCTGCGCGCCGGCGCGCCAGAAAAGACCAGCGCCAGCACGCGACCGAGAAACACGAAGCGCAGGATCCCGACACCCATCGCGAGCAGCCCGAGCGCGACGGCCGCGGCGACCCGCCAGCGCAGTCCCGCCATCATTGCCCATAGTCGTCGGTCGAAATACATGAAGCCCTCCGGTAGTGTCCGATGATGTTTTTTCTTGACCGGATCGAGGCTACCCGCGCCACCCGTGCGCGGCAAAAGATGATTTTTCAACGGGTGTTGAGTCAACTACAATACCCCGCATGTCGCACCTCCCTCCCCTCAGCGCATTGCGGGCTTTCGAGGCGGCCGTCCGCCTCGGCGGGTTTGCGCGCGCGGCCGTCGAGCTGAACGTGTCGACGAGCGCGGTCAGCCACCAGATCCGCGCGCTCGAGGAATCGCTCGGCGCACGGCTGCTCGAACGCAGTACGGGGCTCGGCGGCATCAGTCTCACGCCGGCCGGCGCGCGCCTGCTGCCGGCCGTCAGCGACGCGCTGTCGCGCCTGACCGACGCCTGCGCCGAGATTCGCGGCACCGCGCAACGGCTGACGGTATCCGCCAACGCGTCGTTTTCGTCGATGTGGCTTGCGCGCCGCCTCGCGGAATTCTCGTCGAGCCATCCGGAAACGCCGCTGCACGCCGTCGCGCTCGACGACGAACCCGATTTCGCGCGCCACGGCGTCGATCTGGCGATCGTGAACGTGCCGGCGCACCGCCTGAAAACCGACGACGACGTGCTGCTGCAGGAAACCGTGTTCCCGGTCTGCAGCCCCGAGCTGCATCCGTTCGCGTCGGGGAACGTGTGCCGTTGCCGGCTGCTGCAGGAGATGAACGAATACACGCCCGAGATCGACTGGCGCAACTGGTCGGCGGAATTCGGCCTGCCGGGCGACTTCGAAACGAAGATCGTCCGCTACAGCAGTTTCAGCCAGGTGATCGGCGCGGCCGTCGGCGGGGCGGGCATCGCGCTCGGCCGCACGCCGCTGATCGAACCGGAGCTGCGGAGCGGGCGTCTCGTGCCGCTGCGGCCGGGCCTCGAGCGCGCCGCGTCGTGGCGCTTCGTGCTGCGCCGCAATCCATCGACACGGCACCGGCTGCTCGATCCGCTGATCGCCTTCCTGCACCGCGAAGCCGCAGAAGAAGCGGATGCCGCGCCGTTCGCCGGCACGATCGTTGCGCCCGCATCGAATGACCGTCTCGTGCGCGGCACGGGTGGCGCGACCGGCAAGTAACGCGCCGGCCGCGCCTGCACACGCGGCTTACGGCGCAGCGAAGAACAACGCGACCACGCACGCCATCCCGCCAAACCACACGAGCGAACGCAGCGATGCCCAGTTCAGCAGGTACATCAGCGTATAGACGATCCGGATCGCGACGAACGCCATCGCAAGCTGGTCGACGCGATGCACGTTCGCGCCGTTGTGCCACGCCACCACCAGCGCGGCCGTGAACAGCGCGAGCGCTTCCCATGCGTTCTGGTGCGCGGCCTGCGCGCGAGCGCGCCAGCCTTCGAGTTTCGCCAGATAGTCGCGCGGCACGCGGTTGTCGTAGCCCTTGCGGGCCTTCGCGAGAAACGTCATCGGGAACGGCAACAGCGCCACGATGAACAGGCACAGCTGGGACGTCGTCATCAACAGTCTCCTCCTTTATGATTACATTGATCAATGACAAGATCGCCGAGAGCTTAGCATCGCGCCGTGCTGTTCGCGCACCGGTTTTCTAGACGGGAGACTCGGCTGCAAGGCCCGCCGACCGCCGCGGACAGCCCGGTCAGACACCAAAATTTCCACCAAATCATCGACAAAAACGTTAATTAAAACTGGTCGAACACCAATAAGATAGCGCTCAACACTGGCTCGGTGCGTTGTCGCACCAGCCTGCCGAACCCGCGCCGCCGCGCGCGCCAAACGACATCCGATCCGAGACATCGCCATGCCCCGTCCCATCGTCGCCCATATCCGCCCTGACGCCGTCCGCCACAACCTCGACTTCATCCGCCGCACCGCCGCGCAATCGCGCGTGTGGGGCGTGGTCAAGGCCAATGCCTACGGCCACGGCATCGAGCGGATCTACCCGGGCCTCGCGGCTGCCGACGGCATCGCGCTGCTCGATCTCGACGAAGCCGTGCGCGTGCGCGAGCTCGGCTGGAACAAGCCCGTGCTGCTGCTCGAAGGAATCTTCGAGCCGGCCGACGTCGAGCTGGCCGACCGTCACCGCCTGACGGTGGCCGTGCACTGCGACGAGCAGCTCGACCTGCTGATCGCGGCCAAGCCGCAGCAGCCGATCGACATCCAGCTCAAGATGAACTCCGGGATGAACCGGCTCGGCTACCGCCCCGCCGCTTTCCGTGCCGCATGGGAGCGTGCAGCCAGCGCGCCGTCGATCGGCAAGATCACGCTGATGATGCATTTCGCGAACGCCGACGAAGGCGAAGTCGACTGGCAGCTCGACCAGTTCGATGCGGCGACGGCGGGGATTCCGGGCGAGCGCTCGGCGTCGAACTCGGCCGCCGTGCTGTGGCATCCGCGCGCGCACCGCGACTGGGTGCGGCCCGGCACGATCCTGTACGGTGCGTCGCCGACGGGTGCATCGCGAGATATCGCCGGCACGCCGCTGATGGCCGCGATGACGCTGACGAGCAAGATCATCGGCGTGCAGACGCTGTCGCCGGAAGAAACCGTCGGCTACGGCCGCCGCTTCACGGCCGACCGGCCGATGCGGATCGGCGTCGTCGCGTGCGGCTACGCGGACGGCTATCCGCGCCACGCACCGACCGGCACGCCGATCGCGGTGGACGGCGTGCTGACGCGCGTCGTCGGCCGCGTGTCGATGGACATGCTGACCGTCGACCTGACGCCGTGCCCGAACGCGGGCATCGGGTCGAGTGTCGAGCTGTGGGGCGACCAGGTGAAGGTGGATGACGTGGCGGAAGCCAGCGGCACGATCGGCTACGAGCTGATGTGCGCACTCGCGCGCCGCGTGCCGGTCGTGATCGTGCCGCCGGGTGCGTCGAGCGAACAGCCGACGCTGCGCACCGGAAGCTACGGGCGCTGACCGGCGTCGAGGCGGCGGCGCGCGCTCGCGTCGCTTGCGTACCGCTGGATTGGCGGGCCGCCTCGGGCGGCCCGTTTGCTTTGCGGCGGGCGGGAAAGGCGTGGATGACGGCCCTGCCGCGCCGTTCAACGCCCCCTTCGACAACGCACTACGAACGCCACGTGGGCTTCCGTTTCTCGAGAAACGCGTCGATCCCTTCGCCCGCATCCTCTTCCATCATGTTGCGCGCCATCACGTCGCCCGCATACGCATAGGCTTCGTCGAGCGACAACTCGCGCTGGCGATAGAACATCTGCTTGCCAACCCGCACCGCGGCCGGGCTCTTCGCGACGATCTCGGCGACCTTGCGTGCGACGGCCGCGTCGAGCGCGTCCTCGGGCACCGCCTCGTTGACGAGCCCCCACGCGGCAGCCGTCGCCGCGTCGACGAAGCGCCCGGTCACGAGCATGTCGAACGCGCGCTTCGCCGTGACGTTGCGGCTCAAGGCAACGGCCGGCGTCGAACAGAACAGCCCGACGTTGATGCCCGATACCGCGAAGCGCGCGGTATCGGCCGCGATCGCCAGGTCGCACGCGGCGACGAGCTGGCAGCCGGCCGCCGTCGCAATGCCGTGCACGCGCGCGATCACCGGCACCGGCAACGCGCGCATCGCGAGCATCACGCGGCTGCACTGCGCGAACAGCGTGCGGTAATAGTCGAGCTCGGGCTTGCTGCGCATCTGCCGCAGGTCGTGGCCCGCGCAGAACGCCTTGCCTTCGGCGGCCAGCACGACGCAGCGCACGTGCGGATCGGCCGCCAGCGTGTCGAACGCATCGTGCAGGCTGGCGAGCATCGCCTCGGACAATGCGTTGAACTGCTGCGGACGGTTCAACCGCAGCGTGACGACGCCGTCGTGCGCGTCGCGCAGCAGGATCGGCTCGGCAGTCTCTTGATCGGATTCCATGATGTTCCGCTCGTTGGGGTTCGGCACGATTCGATGCGGCGCAAACGCGCGGCGTTGATGCACGCACGTTCACGGCACCGTGGTGATCAAATGGTCCTCCACATTCCGAGTGGCGTCCAGTCACGTGCCACTCGCCCTGCCGGCCGTCCGCGCGGCAAAGGCGGCGATCGCATAGGCGACACAACCGACCGCGGCGATCGCCCACAGCGCCTCGGTCAGATCCGGCAACAGTATCGTCGCGGCGCCTGCGATGGCCACGCCGAGCAGGCTGCCAGCCTGTCTCGCCGCATTGAGAAATCCTGACGCGACGCCCGCCGCGTCCGCGGGCACCTGTTCGAGCACGGTCGCGATCATTGGCGCCACCGACAGCGCGGTTCCGGTGCCGAATGCGGCCATGACCGCCCAGACCACCGGCCACGGCGCGCGCAGCGTGAGCGCGATCGCAATCGCAGGGATCGCCAGCGCCGCCACCCCAAGGCCGTTCGCCATCAACCGGACCGGGCGGACGCGGCCATGCAGCTTTCCCGACAACAGGTTGCCCAGCGACAAACTCAGCGCGAACGGCAACAGCGTCAGCCCCGTCTGCCGCGCACTCATGCCGAAGCGTCCGTGCAGATACAGGCTCAGTACGAACAGCAAGCCGAAGTAGCCGACATAGACGAGACTGCCCATCAGGTTCATCGCGACGAAGACGGGATTGCGAAACCACGCCAACGGCACCATCGGATTGCGCGCACGCCGCTCGACGATGATCAGCACGACCGATGCGAGCCCGGCGACCAGCAACGCGCCCCAGACGTCCGCAGCGCCAGCGCCGCGCGTCGGCAATTCGATCACGGCAAAACACAGTGCGCCGAGCGCCGTCGCACCGACACCCTGGCCGGCCCAATCGAAGTGGCGCACATGCTGCGCGACCGATGCCCGAACGAGTGCCGCCGCGCCGGCAAAAGCGACCGCACCGGTCGGTACGTTGATCAGGAATGCGCTGCGCCAGCCGAAATCGTCGACGAGGATGCCGCCCAGCACCGGCCCCACGGCGACGGCCACCGACGCGATGCCCGCCCAGACCGCAATCGCCCGCGCACGCTCGGCGGGCACGTCGAAGGTGCTGCGCACGACCGCGAGCGACGCGGGCAGGAAGAGCGCGGCGCCGATGCCCTGCGCGAAGCGCGCGGCCACGAGGATGGCCACGGACCCCGCGACGCCGCACGCCGCCGATGCGCCGACGAACAGCGCCAGCCCCGCGAGATACACGCGCTTCGCGCCGAACCGGTCGGACAGCGCGCCGCCCGCGAGAATCAGCGCGGCGAAGCTGAGCGTATACGCGTCGACGATCCACGCGAGTTCCGCAACCGTCGCGCCGAGGCTCGTCCGCATCGCGGGCAGCGCCACGTTGACGATCGTCGAATCGAGGACCGCCATGAACATGCCGATCGCGACAAGCGCCAGCGTGAAACGCTGCTCGCGCGTCGTGGGGCGATACGCGGCCGTCATCGGCACGGGGACGGATACAGGATTGCAATCGGACATGAAACCTCCAGACGGATGCCGGGAGTCTAGAAACGGAACGCGATGCAGAAAAGTGGTAATTTCGCATTTACCTGATGCAGATTTGCATCACCCTCCCCGCACACCGCCCCGCCCGATGACACAGTCGACCCGCATGAACTGGGACAACGCCCGCTTCTTCCTGGCCCTGGCGCGCACCGGCACGCTGCGCAGCGCCGCGGCGCAACTGAACGTCGACCAGGCGACGGTGGGACGCCGGATCGCCGCGCTGGAAGATGAACTCTCCGCCCGCCTGTTTCTTCGAACGCCGACCCTTTATGTGCTGACGACCGCGGGCGAAGCCCTGCTCGAACCGGCCGAAATGATGGAACGGGCGTCACTCACGATCGAACGCCGCGTGATGGGGCTCGACGAGCAGTTGGCCGGGTCCGTGCGCATCGCCACGACCGACTCGCTCGGCAAGCGCTTCGTGGTGCCCGCGATCGCCCGCCTGCGGCGCAGGCATGCAGGCATCGACGTCGTGTGCGTGACATCGGCCGAGATCGCCAACCTCACACGCCGGGATGCGGACCTCGCGATTCGCACGTTGCGGCCGGATTCGCCGGATCTGATCGTCAGGCGGCTCGGGCATCTCGAAACGGGCATCTATGCTTCGCGCCGCTATCTGGCCGAGCGAGGCGAACCGGTCGCGGGCAGCGCGTTCGATGGACACGATCTGGTGATGTACCAGCAGCCGGTGGTGCCGACGATGTGGGACGCGCTGTGCGGCGAACCGACTTCGCGCGGCCGCGTGATGTTCCAGACCTCGTCGACGATGATGCTGGTCGAGGCTGCGATAGCGGGGCTCGGCATTGCAGAGCTGCCGTGCTTCCGCGCCGACGCGGAGCCCGAACTGGTGCGTCTCATGGCGCGGCGATGCAATCATTTCGACGTGTGGCTCGTCGCCCATGCCGATCTCTACAAGACCGCCCGCGTGCAGGCCGTGATCGAAGCCGTCGTCGAGGAATTCGCGACGGCCGGGCCCTCTGCCCGGTAGCGCGCCCGTGTGTCAACGCGCGGCCGGCTTGCGCCCGCTGCGCCACGCGCGCACGCCCGACCGCAGTTCGCCGACGCCGAGCAGGAAAAAGACGACGCCCATCCCGCCGATCATCAGGGCGTCGCCCCAGATCGCGCCAAACGTATTCATCCTTGCGCTCATGCGCGGTCCGGCAGGCAGGTAGCGCACCTCGACCGCCTCGCCGAGATGGACGTCGACCGCGCCGCCTTGCGGGTATTCGACACGTTCGCCCGCGCGCGTCGTGAATACGATGTCCGGATGATGCGGCCCGTAGGTCAGCCGGACCACACGCCCCGGCACGATGATCGACTCACGCATGAAATCGCGGGTCGACTGGCAATCGAAGACCGCAAAGGCCAGCAGCACCGTGCCGGTCAGCACGGCGAGGCCGCCCTTGAATACCTGCATGCCGGATGTCTGCGTCATGTTCGAAGCGCGTGGCCGTCGACGATCGCGCCGCTTCAGCGCGGCTGATACTCGCCGTCGGCCGGCGACCAGCGAAACGTCTGGCGCCATTTGCCGCCGCGCTGGCGCAGCTGCAGGTCGTGGAAGCCCTCCGTCGACGTCGGCAGCACGTTCAGCGTATTGCTGGCCTCCGTGATGTCGTGATCGCGCGTGCCGTCGCGATGCCAGTCGCCGGCGAGATCCTCGTAGTACATCATCGGCTGCGCGAACACGACGCGCAGCGTCTTGCCGTCGATCCGGAACAGGTACAACGCCTCGAACGATGCGCCGCCGCCCGAATAACCGATCGACCAGCCTGCCCGCACGCCGAATGCCGCATCGCCCGCCCGCAGCGCATAGGGTGCGAGATCGAACCGCAACCACCGCTCGGGCCGTATTGCAAAATCGTTCACCTTATTGATGGAGTCGGGACTCTCGATATTCGTATCGCTCCAGTCGATCCCCTGGTCGAGCGGCTGTTCGGTACGTGCGACGAGGCGCGGCGCTCCGTCGGGACCGCGCTCGAACACGCCCAGCCAGACCAGCTCCTTCGTTTCATCGGCATCGGTGTGGCGCTCATAGCCCTCACAATCGGTGGGCGCACGGAATCGCAGCACGTCGCGCGCGAGGCCGTCGGTCGGTGCCGCGCAGACGATCGCGACAAACGCACCGGGGCGCTGCGGCCACGGCTTCGCGCCGACCAGCACGACGCGCCCAAGCGGCTGGCCGGGTGCAAGCTGCGCGACCAGCGCCTCTTTCGTGAAGCCGGGCGGCAGGTGTACGCCGAAACCGTCCTGTTCGGGCGCGCCGCTCATGTCGCGCGCGTACGCGGCGCGTGCTTCGGGCGAACTGAACTTCCCCGGCACCTCGTCAAGCGAATGCGCGGTGCCCGCCGCGTGTGCGGCCAGGCCCGCACATGCGGTGCCGATCGCGATCAGCCACGGTATCAAGCGGATGGTCATGTCGGAATGCTCTTTGAAGTGACAAGACAGCCTGCAGCGATGTCGCGCACGCGAGCGTTCGCGCGTCAACCAGATCGGCCCGGCAGTCTCGTGCAGGCGTTTCATAATGTTCTGCTCGACGAAGTTCGGCAGGATTCGGTGCGGCGCCAGCGGTCACGCGCGCTTGCGCCCGCTGCGCCACGCGCGCACGCCCGACCGCAGTTGACCGACGCCGCCCAGGAAAAAGACGACGCCCATCACGCCTAACATCAGTACGTCGCCCCAGATCGCGCCGAACGTATTCAACCGCGCGCTCATTCCGGGCTCGTCGGGCGTGTAGCGCACCTCGACGGTCGCGCCGTCCTGCTCGCTCACCGAGCCGCCCTGCGGGTATTCGACCTGCTCGCCCGCGAGCGTCGTGAATGCGATCTCAGGATGATGCGGGCCCGCGTTCAGCTTGATGACGCGCCCCGGCACGACGACCGACGTGCGCAGGAATTCGCGCGTCGACTGTGCGTACAGCGCGGTGCCGACCAGCATGCACGTGCCCGCGATGGTAAAGACGATGCCCTTCGCGATCAGCGTCTCGGTCTGCTGCGCGGCGGTGCGGCCGGATCCGGACACCATCCCGCCCACCCTACTTGCGTGACTGATAGAACGACACCTCGATCTTCGACTGCGTCTTGCAGCGGTACATCACGCCGCGCCCCGTTTCGTCGGTCACGCCTTCATACGGGCCGTTGCAGCCCGTGACCTTGTATTGCGCGAACGGAATGCGCTTGCCGTCCTGCGGCCGGACCAGCACCGGGATGCGCCCCATCGGGCCGTCGCCGACCGTGCGGACGAGCACCATGCGCGCCGCATCGATCGGCGCGGCGGAACGCACGTAGACCGTACGCCCCTGCGCGTCGGTCGTGCCTTCGACCTCGAGTTCCTGGTTGTCCTGGGCTGCGCTCGTGTAAAGCGCGAATGCATAGTGCGTGTTCGGCAGCACCTGTTTCGTCGCGGGATCGTGCAGCACGAAATAGCACCCGTTGGCGCCCCTCCCGGCCGTCGCCTGTCCGTCGGCCTGCGTGGGGTTGCACGTGTACGACGAGCCGCCGCCAACGGCGGCCTGTTGTGCCTGCTGCTGCCCGGTGCCAGCGCACCCGCCTGCCAGCGCAGCCATCAGCATCACGCATGCGCCGCGCGCGAGCGGTGCCCGCTCGATCTTGATTTTCATGGGAAGGTGTCCCGTTCCTGATTGTTGTGGATGCCGGGCGTGCTGCGCCTGTCGCGCCGCCACGCCGCCCTCGGCATTCCGCAGGATACGGATATCGCGGCGCGCTGTAAATTGCGTGCCCTGCCGGCCGCGCCGCGCGGCTACCCGCCGCTCGCGACGCGCACGATCGTCTGCCGCAGCCAGATATGCGCGGCGTCGCCGTGCCGGCGCGCGTGCCAGTACTGGGAAAACTCGAACGAATCGATCGGGAATGGCGGCTCGAACACGCGCAGGCGCGCGTCGTCGCGCACGCGATCGAGATTGCGGCGCGCGACGGTCAGCACGAGGTCGGTGCCGGCGATCAGGTCGTTCGCGACGCTCCAGAACGGCAGGATCACCGCGATGCGCCGCTCGTGCCTCAACCGCGCCAGCGCGCGATCGACTTCGTTGTCCATCCCGTCGCGCATCGCGACCAGCGCGTGCGGCCGCGCGAGCCAGGCGTCGAGCGCGAGTTCGCCGCCAGCCGGCAGGCGGCTCGCATCGGCCAGGCACGCGAACGATTCGACGAACAGCGGTTGCGCGTGCAGGTCGCGCTGCAACGCGGGCAGCACGCCGAGCGCGAGATCGACCTCGCCGTCCATCAGCTGCATCCGCATCGCCTCGCGCGTGGCCTGCGACACGATCAGCTCGATGCCCGGCGCATCGGCGCGCAGCGTCTTCACGAGCGCCGGCAGCACGATCCGCGCGCCGTAGTCGGACATCGCGATGCGAAAGACGCGCGTGGCCGCGGACGGATCGAACGCCTGCGGCTCGATCAGCGTGCCGAGCCGGCCAAGAACGTCGTTCAGCGGTTCGACCAGTTCGTTCGCCCGCGCGGTGAGCTCGAGCCGCCCCGCGCGCCGCACGAGCAGCGGATCGCCGAAGATTTCGCGCAGGCGCGCGAGCGCATGGCTCACGGCCGGCTGGCTGCGGTGCAGCCGGACGGCCGTGCGCGAGATGTGTTTTTCGCTCAGCAGCGCGTGCAGCGTCACGAGCAGGTTCAGGTCGATGCGGGCCAGATTATTCATGAAGGGAATATGAAGCATCCGAAGAACGAATTTCCATTCGCGATCTTAATGGATAACAATCATTTCAACATCCTTTCATCACCGACCAAGATGACGACTTCCCTTTCCTTCGCCACCCTTCCGCTCGCCGCCGCGGCTTTCGTCGCCGGCGCGCTCGTGCCGCTGCAAGGCGGCAGCAATGCCGCGCTCGGGCGCGCGCTCGGCCACCCGCTGTGGGCGAGCGTCGCGTCGTTGACGGTCAGCCTGCTCGCGGTGCTGCCCATGCTGCTGGCCACCCGCGCGAACGCGCCGCTCGTCGGCGACGCGCTGCAGCGCCCGCTGTGGATGTGGCTCGGCGGCCTCGCGGGCGTGATCTACATCACGCTCGCGCTGATCCTGACGCCGCGGCTCGGCGCGACGACCTTCATCGTCTGCGTCGTCGCCGGGCAAACGCTCGCGTCGCTGCTGATCGACCACTACGGGCTGATGGGGCTCGCGCAGCGGCTCGCGACACCCGGCCGCATCGCGGGCGTCGCGCTGATCTTCGCGGGGATGATCGTCGTGCAATGGCAGACGCCCGCGCCACGCGCGCCGGCCGCAACCGGCGACGCGACGGTCGCGCAGCCGGAACCGCAGCGCTGAATGCGCGGGCGGCAGCGGGCGCGCGAAAGCCCGGTGTGCGTCAGCCCGCGAGCTTCTTCAGCGCGTCGAGCACCGCGTCGCCCTTGAACGGCTTCACGATCCAGCCCTTCACGCCGGCGGCCTTGCCGCGCTCCTTCATCGCCGGGCTGCTTTCGGTCGTCAGCATCACGACGTTGACCGTCGAGTTCGCCAGCTCGCCGCGGATCTTCTCGACCATCGTCAGGCCGTCCATGTTCGGCATGTTCACGTCGCTGATCACGAGGCGCACGCCGGGCGTCGCCTTGAGCTTCGCGAGGCCGTCCTTGCCGTCGACGGCCGTCGCGACGTCAAGCCCGTGATTGCGCAGGAAGCCCGCGACCTCGTCGCGCACCGTGCCCGAATCGTCGACCACCAGAATCTTTGCCATGTCGTATTCCCCTTCCTTTCCTTGTTGCTGACTTCACTATTCAAAACAGTTCGAGTTCGCCCGATTCGACCATCGGCCCCACGTCCTGCACCGATTCGCGGAAATCCTCCGGCGACCAACTGAGGCTGAACACGAAACGTTGATCGAGACAAACTGAGCGCCCCGATGCCGGGTCGGTCATCCGGTACTTGAAGCAGAGCTGCGGGCAGTCGCCGCCGAACGAGATGAACTTCTGCTTGTGATTGACGACGAGCGGCACCTGCACCGGATGGCGCGCCAGTGCCTCGGCGTCGCCGAGATAGCGGTTCTTGAACGCGCCCCACACGAGGTTGGTGAGCTCGCCGAGCACGCTGTTCACGTCGCGGAAATCCGGCGCGCGGCCGGCGTCGCGCGTGCCGCCGATCATGTCGAGCAGCGGTTGCTCGCTCGTCTGCAGCAGCATGTAGCCGCGGCACCACGCGCTTTCGAGCGCGATCAGGCTGAACACTTCACCGAAGATGATCTGGTCGCGCACGATGCACGGCGTTTCGTGCTCGATCGTCATGCCCGGGAACAGGCTGTCGATGCGCGCCTCGGTGATCTCCGAGATGCCGCGCACGAGCGCGTTCGGGTAATCGCGACCGAACAGGTATTCGTCGATCGCGCGCTTGAGCGGCGTCATGTCGTCCGCGACGTAGGCCGCGCACGCGACGCGCGCGAGCGCCTCCGGCAGCCCGTCGCGCGACGCGAGCGATTCGCGGCGCAGGATGATCGGCAGCTCGGGGCGCAGCGCATCGATCTGCGTCGCGATGATCGCGCTCTCGGCCGGCGAGCCGCCGTAATCCTCGGCCAGCAGGATCGCGCCGAGATCGATGTTCGAGCGCAGCACCTTCAGCAGCCGGTTGCGCCGCACGGTCAGGCCGACCAGGTTGTGCTCGTCGCAGAAACGCTTGATCGCGTCGGCGTGCGCGCGACTGTCGTCGAGTACGAGCACCTTGCTGACGGGTTTGTCCAGGGTCATCTCAAGGTTTCCTAATGGTCGATCAGGGTCGGTCAGAACAGTTCGAGCTCGCCGCCGGTATCCACCGTGGCCGTTTCCGGCATATGGAAATCGACCGGCGCGTTCGCGCACACGCACAACGTCGCACCGACCCGCACGTCGCCATCGAGCGTCAGGTCGTAGGCGGCCACGTGATTCGGCGCCAGCGCGTGCAGGTAGTCGATGCTCGATCCGCTCAGCAGATAAGGCGTCGACATCCCCAGGTCGGGAAACGGCACGGTCAGCGCCTGGTTGATCGCGCCGCAGCACAGGTTCGCGACTTCCATGAACGCTTCGGGCAGCGGCCGCTGGCTGCTCGTGCCCGCCGTCGCACCGGCGAAATGACGGCGCGTCGCGTCGTCGTCGCTGAAGCGCAGTGCGAGCAACAGGCGGAAATGCAGCGCCGAGATCGTCAGCACCGCGACATGCTCGGGCACCTTCGACTTCGCACGCGACTTCGCATGCGCGTGATCGTGCCCGTCGTGCGCGGGGCCGGCGGACGGCCGGATGTCGCACGCGCCGCCGGACGCGAGCCGTGTGCGCGCCGCGTCGAAGAAGATCCGTTCGAAGCCGGCTTTCGCCTGCGCGCTGATCACGCCGCGCCTCCTTCGATCCGCGCGTGCAGTTGCCCGGCCAGCGTCTCGACGGTCGCGAGCGCGGCCGTGATCATCTTGCCGCCGGCCTGGATGTCCTGGAACGTCGCGGCCGTCACGAGATCGTTACGGTTCAGGCTGTCGCGATAGCTGTTCGACAGTTGCTGCGAGCGCGCGGCCAGCCCGCGCACCTCGCTCGCGACGATCGAGAAGCCGCGTCCGGCCGTGCCGGCGCGCGCGGCCTCGATCGACGCGTTCAGCGACACGATCGACACGTGCGCGACGATCGCCGACAGCTCCAGGTTCTTCGTGCGCATGTCCTGGTTCTGCGTGGTCAGCGAGATCATCTGCTCGTGCCAGCGCTCGAAGGTGCCCGCGAGCCCGCGCAGGCGCGCGGCTTCGTCGGCGATCTTCATCGCGTGCTGTGCGAGCGCCGTTCGATCGGCCGACAGCGCCTGCATGGCGTCGCGCTGCGTGCCGGCAGCGGACGTCTCGCGCGCCAGCGCATCCTCGAGCTGCGCCTCGCGCTGCGCCCATGCGTCGGCCGCCTCGGCGTGCGCCGACGCCGCGTCGGCGACGCGCGCATCGGCTGCGTCGAGCGCGCCGCGCAACTGTTCCGTATCGCGTTCGAGCGCCGTGACGAGCCGCTTGCGCGTCACGCGAAACACGACCGCCGCCACGATTGCGACGACGGCACCGCCCGCCAGCGCGGCGGCCATCTGAATCATCCACGCCTGCACGATCACGTCGTCACTCCGCCGCGCCGATATCCGCGCTGCGCGCACGCTCGTGCGCGACGCCCTGCGCAGCAGCGTCGGCCGCGAAGCGAGCCGGCAACGACACGATCGTCTCGAACGCGCGATACGGCGCGCCGACGCGATCGTCGGTGAAGCGCAGCGCGATATCGCCGCCGTCGCGCTTCAGGAAGTTGCGCACCGCGTCCATGCCGACGCCACGCCCCGACACTTCGGTCACGGCACTCGCGGTCGAGAAGCCCGGCCGGAAGATCAGCTCGGCGACCTCGTCATCGGACAGCGCCGCATCGTGGTCGGCGTCGATCCAGCCGCGCTCGCGCGCGATGCCGCGAATCCGGTCGAGCGCGAGGCCGCGGCCGTCGTCGCTCAGCACGAACCACAGCTCGCCGCCGCCCACGCCGACCGCGATGTCGATCGTGCCGGAGGCCGCCTTGCCGGCCGCACGCCGCTCGTCCGACGATTCGATCCCGTGGTCCATCGAGTTGCGCAGCAGGTGCATGAATACGTTCTTCAGCGTCGCGGCGATTTCGCTGCGCACGCGGTGGCCGTGGCTGTCGATATGCACGACGGGTGCCGGCTTGCCGAGTTCGGCCGCGAGCGACGGCAGCGACTCGATCACGCCGCCGAGCGCATCGCCGATGCCCTGCGTGCCGAGCTGGCCCAGCATGCGGCGCACGGCGTCGCGCGCCGCGTGCCAGTCGGCCGCGTTCGCCGGATCGGCGCCGTCGAGCACGCGCAGGCTCTCGCTGATGTGCGCGCGCTCGACCATCAGGAAATCGGCGCCCTGCACCGCATCGCCGCTGCGGCCAAGCGTGACCGCGTTGATCGTCGCGTAGTGCTCGACGGCCTCGCGCACGCGCGCCAGGTCGTCCATCAGCGCGTCGCGGTTCCACTCGGGGCCGCCGTCCGCGCGGCGCAGCGAGTCGTAGGCCTGCTCCGCTTCGTGGACGATGTTCGTCAGGTGCTGGAGGCTGTACGTGCGCGCATTGCCCTTGATCGTGTGCATGTTGCGGAACAGCGCCGCGACGATCGAGTGATCGGCGCGCTCGTGCTGGCGAATCATCCGCTCGTTTTCGCTGAGGAAGCCCTTCGCGCTGTGCACGAAGTCGTGGAACTTGTCCTGGCTGATCGACAGGATCTCGCCGATCATTTCGAGGCGGCGCTGCTGCTCGCCGGCCTGCGCGGTCAGCTCGCGAATCTCGGTCACGTCGCGCACGCACAGCATCAGGCGCACGACCGTGTCGGTCTCGTCGGTGATCGCCGACCAGCTCAGGTCGAGCCACTTCTCGCGGCCGTCCGGCATCCGCTTCGCGACTTCGTTCACCAGCAGGTGCTCGTTGAACTCGAAGTTCATGCTGTCCTCGCCGAGGCACGCGTGCACGGCCGCGTCGACCTGCGAGCGTGCGTCGGAACCGATGTTCGAATCGTCGAACACGAGCGCCATCAGGTCGCGGCCCGCGATGTCGTTCGTCTCGAAGATGGTTTCGAGGTACGCGGAATACTCCGCATGCACGACGCCGCCTTCGACGACCGTCAGGATCCCCTGCTGCATGTTCTGCAGCATCGCCTGAATGTCGGCCGTCTTCTGCTTGAGCTGCGCCGCATTCTCCTGGATCTTCTCGATCATCCCGTTGAACGCGACGATCGAATGGCCGATTTCGTCCATCCGGCCCACCGGCACGCGGCGCGTGAAATCCTGGCTCGTCGCGATCTCGCTCATCGCCGTCTGCATCCCGCTCAGCGGGCGCGTGATCTGGCGATACAGCAGCAGGCCGAGCGCGGTCAGCAGCACGATCACCGTGCCGGCGACGCCCGCGATCGCGGTCGCCGTCGTCGACAGCATCCCGTTCAGCGCGTTGATCGCGTCGTCCTTCTGGCGGTTCTTCTCGACGCGCATCGTGTCGACGATGCTTTCGAGTTCGTCGCGATACTGCGCGACGTTCGCGAACAGGTACGCCTGCGCCATCTCGGGCTTGCCGTCGGTCTTCATCTTCACGGTGTCGTCGATCGCCGCGAAGTAGTTCGTGGCGCTGTCCTTCGCCTGCGAGACGAGCCCAACCTGCGCCTGCCCGACCGCCGACTTCGCCTGCACGTCGAGTGCGGCGCGCAGCGCGGCCTGCTTCGCCTTCAGCTCGTCGCGCGCCTGCGCGGCGGTATTCGCGTCGGGCGCGTAGATGAGCGTCATCGTCGCGATCTGGATGTTCTTCACATCGGCGACGAGATCCGCCGACGCGAGCGCGCTCGGCACGATTCCCTGGGTGACCTGGCGCACCTCGGACGCGCTCTTGCGCGTCTGGTACACGGCATAGATGCCGATCGCGGACAGCGCGAAGAACGTCAGGACGACTAGCAGCGTAATGCGATGACGAATGGTCATGAGTACAGCTCCCCGCAGCGATTCGGCTTCGACCGCCGTTTGGTCTATTGAAAGAATGTGAGCGCCGAATTATCGGGGATGGTGTATGACGCTCCGATGACCGGAAATCAATCGTTCATTGATAAAAATGAAATGAACAATTGTGACGAAAGAACCCTAAAGTATTGCCGGAATCTGCCGTTAACCTCCTGCCACAAGGCTTCGAGCGGCACTACGGCGCAGGCTGAAAATCCGGGATTCGGATATTTTCTTTTTATTTGTTTAATCCGCGAATTAGCTGCAATCGGGCTTTCGTAAAACGTTTGCGCATTATCGGCGAATCCAGTCGAATTCGCGATTTTTTATTGCCGTCGAGTCATTCGACGGATGGATGAAAACGATGCCGCCCGCCCCGGGGCCGACGAGCGACGATCAAGCGCATCGCATCGTCGGCCCCGGGGCGGGCGTGACCGGCTACCGCTCAGTGGCTGCTGGCGCGCGTCGCCCCGAGCCCCGTTTCCGAACGCACCTGCTGCGCGGCGAACGCGCCCTTCTCCGCCTTCGCGCGCAGGCTCGTGTCGAGTACCGAGAACAGCCACACGCCCACGAAGCCGATCGTCATCGAGAACAACGCAGGCGACGTGTACGGGAACCACGCCGAACCCTTCGGATAACCGAGCGTCGCCTCCCACACCGACGGCGACACGATGGTCAGCCCCACCGACGAGACCAGCCCCAGGAACCCGCCGATGACCGCGCCGCGCGTGGTGCAGCCCTTCCACATCATCGACAGGAACAGCACCGGGAAGTTGGCCGACGCCGCCACTGCGAACGCCAGCGACACCATGAACGCGACGTTCTGTTTCTCGAACGCGATGCCCAGCAGCACGGCGATCACGCCGAGCACCAGCGTCGTGATGCGCGACACCTTCAGCTCGTCCGCACTGTTCGCGTTGCCGTTCTTGAAGACGGTGGCATAGAGGTCGTGCGACACCGCGGACGCGCCCGACAGCGTGAGCCCGGCGACCACCGCCAGAATCGTCGCGAAGGCCACGGCCGAGATGAAGCCGTAGAACACGTCGCCGCCCACCGTCTTGGCCACCAGCACCGCGGCCATGTTGGCCGTGCCTGCGCCGCCCTTGATCACGCCCTTGGCCACGTCGGACAGTTCCGGATTGGTCAGCACCAGCGTGATCGCGCCGAAACCGATGATGAAGATCAGCACGTAGAAGTAGCCGATCCAGGTGGTGGCCCAGAACACGGACTTACGCGCTTCCTTCGCATCCGGCACCGTGAAGAAGCGCATCAGGATGTGCGGCAGGCCGGCGGTGCCGAACATCAGCGCCATGCCGAACGAAATGGCCGAGATCGGATCCTTGATGAACCCGCCCGGCGACATCACCGACAGCCCGATCCGGGTCGCGTTGTCCGGCGACTTGCCGGCGTTCGCGGCGATCGCGGTCTTGACTTCCACGGCATGGGCGAACAGCGCCTCCGGGCTGAAGCCGTACTGCGCGAGCACCATGATCGCCATGAACGTCACGCCCGCGAGCAGCATGCACGCCTTGATGATCTGCACCCACGTGGTGGCGGTCATGCCGCCGAACAGCACGTAGACCATCATCAGCGCACCGACGATGACGACGGCCACCCAGTAGTCGAGACCGAACAGCAGCTTGATGAGCTGTCCCGCGCCCACCATCTGCGCGATCAGGTAGAACGCCACCACCACCAGCGTGCCGACCGCGGCGAAACTGCGGATCGGCCCCTGCTCGAAGCGGTAGCCCGCGACGTCGGCGAAGGTGAACTTGCCGAGGTTGCGCAGCCGCTCGGCCATCAGGAACGTGATGACCGGCCAGCCGACCAGGAAGCCGATCGAGTAGATCAGGCCGTCGTAACCCGACGTCATCACCGCGGCGGAAATGCCGAGGAAGGAGGCCGCCGACATGTAGTCGCCCGAGATCGCCAGGCCGTTCTGAAAACCGGTAATGCCGCCGCCGGCCGTGTAGAAATCCGCGGCGGAACGCGTGCGCGACGCCGCCCACTTGGTGATCCACAACGTCCCTGCCACGAACAGCGCGAACAGGACGATGGCCGTGGTGTTGGTCGCCTGCTTGGCGGTCTGCCCGACGTCGCCGCCGCCCGCGACGGCCACGCCGCACACGCCCGCCGCCAGCAGCGCAACCAGCGTCATCGAAAGAGTCTTCTTCATTGGGCGACGTCCTGCAGGATGTCCTGCGTCAGTTGATCGTATTCGTTGTTTGCGCGACGCACGTAGATGCCGGTGATGACGACGGTGAACACGATCACCGCCATGCCGACCGGTACGCCGACACTCGTCACGCCGGTGCTCACGGGCTTCGCGAGGAACGACTTGTCGAATGCGATCAGGGCGATATAGCCGTAGTACACGATCAGCATCAGCACGGTCAGGCAGATACCGAGCGTGTTGCGTCGTCGCTTGAGCTGCGCATACTTCGGATGCGCTTCGATTTTTTTCACCAACCCATCATGCATCGCCTGTCTCCTGGTTTGCTTTTTGAATGAGTCCGGCGATTCTGAACAGCGAAGCTGACTGCGGGCTTACTCGATCTTTCGCACGCGGCATCCTGGGCACTATGGTTTTCCCTAGCGGTACGGGGCGCCGTGACGCTGTCACCCTTGATGCGTGTACGCGACCGTGCGCGGGGCGCACTGTAACGTCACCGCTCTTTCGGCGTAGCGATGCGGGTTAGTCAGGACGCAATTTTTCGATAGTCCTCAATAAACGGATACTTCCGTGCAAGGACAGTCACTCGCATCGATCGATGCTGATGGAAGGGTATGAGCGTAGACGGCGCATGGCATCGACGCGGCAACGGCGAAGCCACGACGACGGCGCGCTATCTCCCTCGGCGCTGCAACTCGCTGCACGCGCTGGAGAAATATAAGGAGTTGAAGTCCACGGTGATTCGGTAGCGGTGATGTCCGGGCAGCGCCCGCTCGCCGGACGAATCCACTCCCGTTGCAGCATGACCGTCATGCGATCAGTTTTCACGCGTCTCGGCGAGCCAATCCTCGACCTGTAGCCCCGGGACGCGCGCAAACTCGCGCATGTTATGTGTGACGAGCACCAGACGCCGAGCGCGTGCCTGCCCTGCGATCAAGGCATCGTACGGACCGATCGGGGTTCCGGTCACGGCCAGTTGCGCACGAATCTCGCCGGCGTGCTGAGCATCTTCCACATCGAACGACACCACCTCGAACTGAAGTGCCTCGACACGTGCCACGTTCGCTGCCGCTCTCTGGCTCTTGTAGGCACCGTAGTAGAGTTCATGCGCGACGATTGCCGGCATGCCGAAATCTGCTGGCTGATACGTGCGCAGCCGAGCCAGCATGGCCGGCTCGCCTTTCATGATGGCGATTACCGCATTGGTATCCAGCAGAAATTTCATTCAAATACGTCCAGACCCGGGCGCTCCTGAGCGGCAGGCTCGGTCGTTGCGGCGGCTTCGAAATCGGCGTCGACCGGGCCGATCAGCGGTGTCAACCATGCCCAGTCTTGCGGCACCGGTTCGAGAATGACGGATGAACCGTGGCGACGAATCCGGACCTCGGTCGTTTCGAAACGGAAATCCTTCGGCAGACGGACGGCCTGCGATCCGCCATGCTTGAAAATCTTGGCAGTATCCATCCCCGCCCCTCATGTATCTACGAAATGTATCTATTTTAGCAACTACGCGTTCCGGTGACGAGTCATCCGATCGGCATATGAAAAACTAGCACCGGTGCGCCGTGGAACACCCGATTGACTCCTGCCAGGAAACAATCAATCGCACAACGGCGATTCACCTCCCCGTCCGCACGCTCTAGACTGTCGCATCGCTCCCCTTTCCGGACCCACGCAATGACCGACGTCCTGCCGCTGACCACCGATCCCGAGTCGGGCTTCCAGTACCGGCTGCGCCCGGCCCCCGGCCACCCCGTTGCCCGCCTGTTGCTGCTGCATGGCGTCGGCGGCAACGAGACCAACCTGCTGAACCTGGCCGACGTCATCGATCCGCGCATCGAGATCGCGTTCCTGCGCGCCCCGCTCTCGTTCGGGCCCAACCAGCACGCGTGGTTTCCGGTGCGCTTCGGCCCGAACGGCCCCGAAATCGACGCGGCCCGCGCCGACGCCAGCCGCCTCAAGCTGATCACGCTGCTGCGTGCCTTCCGCGCGCGGGACGGTGCGGGTGCCGAGTTGCCGACCGTGATCGCCGGCTTCAGCCAGGGCGGCATCATGAGCGCGAGCGTCGGGCTCACGTCGCCGGGCGATGTCGCCGCGTTCGCCGTGCTGTGCGGGCGCATCCTGCCCGAAATCGATCCGCTGGTCGCGCCGCGCGATGCGCTCCGCCCGCTCCATGCGCTGATCATGCACGGCCGCTTCGACGACAAGCTGCCCGTCGCGTGGGCCGACACCGCCGACGCGAAACTCACGGCGCTCGGCGTCGCGCACGACACGCGGCTGTACGAGGCCGGCCACGAACTGACCGACGAGATGGCCGGCGATTTCGGCCGATGGATCGGCGAACGCACCGGATTGAACTGACTGTCACGGGGCGCCGGGGCGCTGGCTCGCGAACGAGCCGGCGCGCCCGGCACGTACCGTCTTCAGGCGCCCCGAGCCGGATCGGCAACGGCGCGCGGGGCCGCAGACGCAAGCGCATCCGCCGCCTGCTCCCGCGCGGCACCGCGCTTCGCCAGCTTCCAGCCGACCACCAGCGCGAGCACGACAACCGGAATCGTCGCGATGGTCCACGTACCGCCCGGATAGTCGAATGCCATCAGCACCAGCACGCCGACGAGGAAGGCCAGCGTGAGCCACGACGTGAATGGCGCGCCGGGCATCCGGAACGACACGGCCTTCAGCTCGCCGCGATCGACCGCGCGACGGAACAGGATCTGGCACATCACGATGAAACCCCATGTCGTGATGATCCCGAGCGACGCCATGTTCAGCACGATCTCGAACGCCTGGGCCGGCACGATGTAGTTCAGCGGCACGCCGATCGCATTGATCGCGACCGTAATCAGGATCCCGCCGTACGGCACGCCGCGCGCGTTCATCCGCGACACGAAGCGCGGCGCCGAGCCGCCCATCGCGAGCGAGCGCAGCACGCGCCCGGTCGAATAGAGGCCGGAATTCAGGCTCGACAGCGCGGCGGTCAGCACCACGACGTTCATCACGGTGCCGACGTACGGCACGCCGAGCTTGCTGAAGAACGTCACGAACGGGCTTTCGTGTGCGCTGTACGCGGTCCACGGCAGCAGCATCGTCAACAGCACGACCGAGCCGACGTAGAACAGCGCAATGCGCCACATCACGCTGTTGATGGCTTTCGGCAAGACCTTGCGCGCATCGGCGGTCTCGCCCGCCGCGACGCCGACGAGCTCGATGCTCGCGTACGCGAACACGACGCCCTGCACGATCAGCACGGCCGGCAGGATGCCGTGCGGAAAGATCCCGCCGTGATCCGCGACCAGGTGAAGCCCCGGCATCTGGCCGGCGACCGGATGGCCGCTCGCGAGAAACACGGCGCCGACCGCGAGGAACACCGCGAGCGTCCCCACCTTGACGATCGAGAACCAGAATTCCATCTCGCCGAACACCTTCACGCCGATCATGTTCATCACCGACACGATCCCGAGCGCGCCGAGCGCGAACACCCACTGCGGCACGTCGGTGAACACGGCCCAGTACTTCATGTAGATCGCGACCGCGGTGATGTCGACGATGCCGGTCGTCGCCCAGTTCAGGTAGTACATCCAGCCCGCGACGAACGACGCGCGCTCGCCCATGAACTCCCGTGCGTACGACACGAAGCTGCCGCTGGTCGGCCGGTGCATCACGAGCTCGCCGAGCGCGCGCATGATCAGGAACGCGAACACGCCGCAGACGAGATACACGAGCGCGAGCGCGGGCCCCGCGTGCTGCAGGCGCCCACCCGCCCCGAGAAAGAGGCCGGTGCCGATCGCACCGCCCATCGCGATCATCTGCACGTGCCGCGGCTTCAACTGCTTCGCATAGCCGGCTTCGTGCGACGCGAACATCGCGTCGGGGTCGGCATGACGGGAATCCGCGCCGCCGGCCGGATCGGCCGGGCGCTCGCTGCTGTGTTTCATCGTGAGTCTCCGTTGTTTCTTGATGTGCCGCGCCCCGCGCAGGGGGCGCGTCTGGGTCTATCGCGCGCGGGCCGCCGGCAGCCGGTGCCGGTGCCGCGCAGCCGGCGTCAAAGCACGCGCGGCCGGATCAGCGCTTCGGGCTGCAGCGCCTCTTCGACCTGCGCGTCGGTCATCCACGCGCGCTCCAGCACGACCTCGCGGATCGACTTGCCGGTCGCGTGCGCTTCGGCCGCCACGGCGGTCGCGCGCTTGTAGCCGATGTACGGGTTCAGCGCGGTCGCGAGCGCGACCGAGCGCTCCATCGTTTCGCGCAGCCGCTCCGGATTCGCGGTGATCCCGCTCACGCACCGCTGCGCGAGCGTCGTGCACGCAGCCGTCAGATGGCTGAAGCTGCGGAACAGTGCGCTGGCGATCACCGGCTCGAACGCGTTGAGCTGAAGCTGCCCGGCCTCGGCCGCGAAGGTCACGGTCAGGTCGTTGCCGATCACCTCGAACGCGACCTGGTTGACGACTTCCGGGATCACCGGATTCACCTTGCCGGGCATGATCGACGAGCCCGCCTGCACGGCTGGCAGGTTGATCTCGCCGAACCCCGCGCGCGGGCCGCTCGACAGCAGCCGCAGGTCGTTGCAGATCTTCGACAGCTTGACCGCGATGCGCTTGAGCACGCCCGACACCTGCACGAACGCGCCGCAATCCTGCGTCGCTTCGATCAGGTTCGGCGCGGTGCTCAGGTCGAGCCCGGTAATGCGCCGCAGCGCCACCAGCGCCTTCTCCGCATACTCCGGATGCGCGGTGATCCCGGTGCCGATCGCGGTCGCGCCGAGGTTGATCTCGCGAATCAGCCAGCCGGCTTCCTGCAGGCGCGCAATGTCTTCCGTCAGCATCACCGCGTAGGTCGAGAACTCCTGGCCGAGCGTCATCGGCACCGCATCCTGCAACTGCGTGCGGCCGAGCTTCAGCAAACCGGCGAACGCATCGGCCCGCTCCGCGAACGCATCGCGCAGGCGCGCCATCGCTTCGATCAGGTGCTCGACCGCGAAGCAGGTCGCGACCCGGATCGCGGTCGGATAGACGTCGTTGGTGCTCTGCGCGAGGTTGACGTGCTCGTTCGGATGCAGGTACTCGTACTGGCCGCGTGCGTGCCCCATGATTTCGAGTGCGCGGTTGCAGATCACCTCGTTCGCGTTCATGTTGGTCGACGTACCTGCCCCGCCCTGGATGATGTCGACGACGAACTGGTCGTGCAGACGCCCTTCGCGGATCTCGACGCACGCCGCGGCGATCGCATCGCGGTACGGCCGCGGCAGCAGCCCGAGCTCGCAGTTCGCGTCGGCCGCGGCCTCCTTCACGGCGGCGAGCGCCATCACGAGATACGGCAGCGACGCAATGGTGCGGCCCGAAATGTCGAAATTCTCTTTCGCGCGCAGCGTATGGACGCCGTAGTACGCCTCGTCCGGAATACTTCGTTTACCTAAAAGATCCGCTTCGACGCGGAAGCCGTTTTCTGTCATCGTGCCCTCCTGAGTGTCTCGTGCCGCTCGTCGTTCGCCGCTTCCCGACGCGACGGGTTCGCATTCTATGCCTTTGCAAAAACAAGCTCGCTTCTGTATTATCGAAAGCGGTTTTGCGTGGGACGCAACAGCGAGAATCGAATGAAAAAAGGCGCGAGAGAAACCGGCATCGATCACCTGGGCGCGATGCGCGCGTTCGTGAGAGTGGTCGAAACGGGGAGTTTTTCGGCGGTCGCGAAGGAGATGCACGTGTCGACGTCGACCGTCGCGCGCAAGGTCACGGCGATCGAGGAGGCACTCGGCGTCGCGCTGCTGCACCGCTCGACGCACAGCGTGACGCTCACAGAAGCCGGCCATATCTACCTGGAGCGCGCCGTCACGCTGATCGCCGATCTCGACGACACCTTGCGCGTCGTCGCCGAACTGAATGCGCAGCCGAGCGGCCCGCTGAAGCTCACCGCGCCGGTGGCATTCGGCCGCCGCCATCTCGCGCCACTGGTCGCGCCGTTTCTCGCGCGCTACCCGACGATCCAGCTCGACGTGCGGCTCACCGACAACCACAACGATCTCGTGGCCGGCGGCTTCGATCTCGACATTCACGAAGGCGAGAACTACCTGGACAACCTCGTCGTGCACCGCCTGTCGCGCAACGACAGCATCCTGTGCGCGACGCCCGGCTATCTCGACCGCTGCGGGCGCCCGTCCACGCCGGACGACCTCAGGCAGCACAACTGCCTGCGCTACGTGCACCCCGAAGGCGATCCGCGCTGGGATCTCGTGAACGGCGACGCGCATCACAGCCTGCTGCCGGCCGGCAACCTCGTCACCGACCATTCGGAGCTGCTGCTCGAAGCGACCTGCGCGGGGCTCGGCATCGCGGAGTTCGAGATCTGGCTGGTGCGCGACCTGCTCGCGAGCGGCCGGCTCGAAGCCGTGCTGCCGCGTTACCGGCTGCAGAACCGGCTGACGGGCGAATACATCTACATCGCGTATCTGGCGAACCGGCGCAGCTCGGCGAAGCTGCGCGTACTGAAGGACTTTCTCGCGGAACACCTCGCGCATATCGGCGAGCTGTCGGAGCTGGAACTGACGAAGATTCGCGGCGCGAGCGCGTAGCGCCCGCGCCTGCATTCACGCACGCGTCGGCCGGCAGGCCGGCGCGTGCGCGCCGCGGCGCATGGCCCGGGTCGCAGGCCGGCGGCCGTAGCGCATCCGCGCCATTCAGGCCGGCTGCAACTCGAACGGGAACGTGGCGTGCCCGATCTCGACGCCCTGCGTGTTGAGCATCCGCGGCCGATGGAAGCCGGCCAGTTGTGCGCGCTGCGCGGCCGTGCCGATCTGCAGCCGCTCGAGCAGTTCGCTGACGACCATGTAGAGCACGTCGAGATTGCCATCCTCGATCTTCACCGAGATGCCGAGCGCGCCGTCGGCGCCCAGCTCCCGCGTGCGCGCCGACGCCCGCACGCCGATTCCGTAGCACGCATCGGCGCCGAGCTTGCCGACCACCTGCCCGTCGAACGCGCTCATCAGCACCGTGCAGTAGCGCCCGTCGCCGGCAACCAGCTCCGGATAGGCGGTCATCGCACGATGAATGCGCGCCAGCGCGCGCACACGATCGGTGACAGCGCCACCGCCCGCTTCCACCGTATCCGCCCCGTCGGCCAGCGACGCGTAGAGACGCGCCAGCCGATCCAGCGAAAACGCCGGCGTCGGCAGGTTGCACCCGTCGATGCCCCAGTCGACCTCGTCGTCGCGCAGCCCGCACGCATCGGCCACCACGTGCTTCACGCGCACCTGCATCGGATGCTCGGGCAGATGGTAATCGGCGATCTCGGCGCCGATCGCCTGCGCGCCGGCCAGCATCCCGACATGCTTGCCCGAACAGTTGCTGCACACGCCGGTCGGCGTGTAGTCGCGCTTGATCCACGACCGGTACACCGCGTCCGACAACGGCGGATGGCCACCGCAACGCAAGTCCGATTCGTGCGCGGCGACTTTGGCGAGCATCGCGCGCGTGCGTTCGATATGCCGGTCCTCGCTGCTGTGCGACGCGCACATCAGCGCGATGTCCGCATCGTCGAAGCCGAAGCGCTCGGGCGCGCCCGTCTCGATCACCGACAACGCCTGGGCCGGCTTGGCCGCCGAGCGCGCGAGCGTCATCCGGAACGGATCGCCGAACCGGGCCAGCAGCCCGCCGCGGGCATCGACCACCGCCACATGGGCAAGGTGCGTGTTCTCGATCGCATCGCCGCGGTACGTGACGACTGCTGCGCGTTGGGTGTCCATCGTGTGTTGTCTCCTTGCTCGGGGCCTGCTTGCCGGGGCCCGTCCAACCGGTACGGCAGTGTATCGAGTCGCCGCCGCCGCGCGCCGGTCGGGTCATGGAAAGCCGTGTTGCACGCGACGCAAAGGCAATCGTGCCCCCACGAAAACCTGACCGATTTAGTACAAAAACCATTCAATCGTTTACATATTTGGTACCAATCCGTACAATTGCGACCGCTAACGCGAATCATACGCATTTACATTGACGTCTCCGATGTCCCTCGCCTGCCCGGCCGGCATCGAGAAAACGCACCCGTTCACCGAATCTTCCGTTGCTTCCCGATATGCCCGCCCAGTTCAAGACGAGGCCTCGCGCCCTCGTATCGGCGCTGACCTGCTCCGTGTTCCTGACGCCGCTGCTCGCTTCCGCCGAAACCGCCCCTGCTCCCGCCGCCGCCGACCAGCCGGCCCCGTCCGCCGACGTGCCGGCGACGCTGCCGACGATCGCGGTCCAGTCGTCCGCGCTGTCGGACATGCAGGTGAAGCGCTCGCCGTCGTACAAGTTCACCGCGCCGCTGCTCGATACGCCGCGCTCGGTCACGGTGATCCCCGAGCAACTGATCAAGGAAAAGAACGTCACGTCGTTTGCGGACGCGCTGCGCTCGGTACCGGGCATCACGTTCCTCGGCGGCGATGCGGCCGCGAACCCGTCGGCCGACCGTCCGGTGATCCGCGGCTTCGAATCGCGCAACTCGATCTTCGTCGACGGCATGCGCGACTCGGGGCTGCAGAACCGCGAGACCTTCGCGGTCGAGCAGATCAGCGTGATCAAGGGCCCCGACTCGGTCTACGCGGGCCGCGGATCGGTGGGCGGCAGCATCGACATCGTCACGAAGACGCCGAAGAACGACGACTTCATCAACAGCAGCATCGGCTTCGGCACCGACGGCTACAAGCGCGCGACGGTCGACGCGAACCGCAAGATCAACGACACGACGGCCGTGCGCCTGAACGTGATGGGCCACGACGCGAACCAGGCCGGCCGCAACGACGTGTACAACAAGCGCTGGGGCGTCGCGCCGTCGATTGTGTTCGGGCTGAACACGCCGACCACGGTCACGGTCAGCTACTACCACATGAACTCGTACGACATGCCGGACTTCAGCGTGCCGTTCCGTTCGACGGGCGGCACGCCGGTGCCGACCGATCGCGGGCAGTTCTTCGGGCTGAACACGCGCGACTATCGCTACGGGCAGACCGACACCGCCCAGGTGCGGGTCGAGCACAAGCTCAACGACGACTGGAAGCTGAAGAACACGACGATGTTCGGCCGCTCGACGCTCGACTACGTCGCGACGAATCCGCAGATCCTCGCGTCGAACCCGAACATGCTGGGCCTGCAGGCGAAGAGCGGCAAGTACGCGCTCAACGGCTTCTCGAACCAGACCGAAGTGACCGGCAGCGCCAGCCTGTTCGGCATGAAGCACACGATGACGGCCGGCGTCGAGTTCAGCCATGAACAGGCGCGCTACGAGGGCTACCTCGTGTCGGATTCGGCCGGCAACAACATCCGCTCGGGCGGCCCCTGCTCGGTGGCCGGCAACTGCACGCCGCTCGCGGGCGGCTGGAACCCGAACATGCCGTGGACCGGCAGCGTCGTGCTGAACGGCGACAAGGGCTTCCCCGGCCCGACGACGAACACGCGCACCGACACGGTGTCCGCGTACATCTTCGATACCGTGAAGCTGTCCGAGCGCTGGCAGTTCAACACGGGGCTGCGCTTCGACCGCTACGACACGACCGGCAAACAGGCCGGCGTCGCCGACCTGTCGAACACGTCGAACCTGTTCAGCTACCAGTTCGGCCTCGTGTTCAAGCCGGTGACCAACGTGAGCCTGTATGCGTCGTACGGCACGTCGTCGAACCCGCCGGGGTCGAACGGCGGCCTCGGCGGCGGCACCGACCAGATCACTGCGACGAACCAGGACCTCGCCCCCGAGCGCTCGCGCAACATCGAGGTCGGCGCGAAGTGGGACGTGCTGCAGGACCAGCTGTCGCTGACGTCGGCACTGTTCCAGACCGAGAAGACCAACGCGCGCGTCAGCGACGGCCTTGGTCACACGGTCAACGCGGGCAAGCAGCGCGTGCGCGGTTTCGAATTCGGCTTCGCGGGCAACCTGACGCGGAAGTGGCACGTGTTCGGCGGCTACTCGTACCTGAACGCGATCACGACCGACGCAGGCCCCGGCAGCCCGGGCGCATCGGGCCTGCCGATGGTGATGGTGCCGAAGCACAACTTCACGCTGTGGACGAGCTACGACGTGATGCCGAAGCTCACGCTCGGCGCCGGGGCGACGGTGATGAGCCAGACCTATGCGTCGGTATCCGCGACGACGAAGAAATGGACGCCCGGCTACGCGCGCTTCGATGCGGCCGCAACGTGGCGCGTGAACAAGACGATGGACGTTCAACTGAACGTGCAGAACCTGTTCGACAAGAAGTATTACGCGAGCGCGTATCCGATCTACGCGACGTGGGCACCGGGCCGTTCGGCCATGGTCACGCTCAACTTCTATCAGTAACGCCCAGTGAGGCGGGCGGGTGCGACACGCCCCTCCCCGCCTCGCTCACCACGGCAGCGAATACGTCTTCACGTTCGTGAAGCTCTTCATCGCTTCCTGCACACCCTCCTTGTACCCCAGCCCCGAATCCTTCACGCCGCCGAACGGCGTCAGTTCGAGCCGGTAGCCCGGTACTTCGCGCACGTTCACGCTGCCGACTTCCAGCTCGGTGATGAAGCGCGTGATGTTGTCGAAGCGGTTCGTGCAGACCGACGACGACAGTGCATAGTCGGTGCTGTTCGACATCCGGATCGCTTCGTCGATGTCGCGGAAGCGCATGATCGGCGACACCGGGCCGAACGTCTCGTACTTCACCAGCGGCATGTCGGGCGTCACGCGATCGATCACCGTCGGCGAATACAGCGCGCCGTCGCGGACGTTGCCGACCAGCAGCCGCGCACCGCGTGCGATCGCGTCGTTCACCTGCTGCTCGCAGAACTTCGCGGCTGCCTCGTCGATCACCGTGCCCATGTCGACCGAAGGATCGGCCGGATTGCCGTACGACCACGCCTTCGTTTTCTCGACCACCAGCTCCGTGAAGCGATCGGCCACCGACTCGTGCACGAGCATCCGCTTGATCGCGGTGCAGCGCTGCCCCGAGTTCTTGTACGAACCCGACACCGCGAGCGTGCTCGCTTCGTCGAGATCGGCGTCTTCCATCACGATGATCGGATCGTTGCCGCCAAGCTCGAGCACCGCGCGCCGGTAACCCATCCGCGACGCGATCGACTTGCCGATCGATACGCCACCGGTGAACGTGATGAGGTCGATCGCCGGGTTCGTGATCAGCTCGTCGGCAATCTCCTTCGGGTCGCCGGTGAGCACCTGCAGCATCTGCGGCGGCAGGCCGGCTTCGTACAGGATGTCCGCGAACAGGTAGCACGACAGCGGCACCTTCTCCGACGGCTTCACGACGATCCGGTTGTTGGTCGCGACCGACGGCACGATCTTGTGCGCGACCTGGTTCATCGGGTGGTTGAACGGCGTGATCGCCGAGATCACGCCGAGCAGCGGGTCACGCTGCGTGTACACGCGGCGCTTCTTGCCGTGCGGTGTCAGGTCGCACGAGAAGATCTGCCCGTCGTCCTTCAGCACTTCACCGGCGCCGAACGTCAGCACGTCGGCGACGCGGCCCGCTTCGTAGGTCGCATCCTTGAGGCACAAGCCAGACTCGGCCGTGATCAGCGCCGCGATCTCGACGGTGCGCGCACGCACGATATCGGCCGCGCGGCGCAGGATCGCCGCGCGATCGTGGCGCGTGAGCGTCGGCCGGTACGCACGCGCGGCCGCGAACGCGCGCCGCACGTCGTCCAGCGTCGCCTTCGGCACGGTGCCGACCAGCGAGCCATCGTACGGGTTGCGCACGTCGATCACTGCGTCGCGCCACACGCGCTGCCCGTCGATGCGCAACGCTTCGTGCCGCACGTCGGATGCGGGAATCGGCTTCAGGACCGTGCTCATGTCGTCTCCGTCTTGATGCAGCGTGATCGTGGCCACGCTTGCGGTTACCGCAGCGCGGCCTGGCGCACCACGACCAATCCTTCGTATTCGAGGCAGCGGCACAGCGTCGACCACGCCGGCGTATCGGGCCAGTCACGCGCGCCGGCGTCGATGCGAATCGGCTGCCCGAATTCGCGCGACGCGCACGCCAGCAGCGTGTGCGCGATGCCGCTGCGCCGGTACGCAGGTTCGACGTATAGCCGCGTGAGCGACGGCGATCGCACGGCATCGCCACCGTCGTCGTCGAGGTCGAGCGCTCCGATCGCCTCGTCGTCGCGATACGCGACTGCTGTCGCGCGTGCATCGTCGAACACGATGCGGATCACGCGCTCGCAGCGATCCCTGAACACGACGACGTGCATGGCGTCTCCCTCCTTTGCATCACGCGGCAGGCGAACGCGATGCGCGCACGCCCTCCTGCGCCCGCGTACCGGGGAGTTATCCGGATCGTCCGGGCGCGACGAGTTGAGTATCGTCTTGCCACGTCGGCGCGCAGTAGTGCCAGACGACACATTTCATTGAGTCCACATCCGCGGCGCGACGCGCGTATTCTCGCGACACCGCGCCTCTCGCGGGCCACGTGCACACCACGCGCACCGCCTCGCGTTTCCCGTACCGATCACAGGAGGAAGCATGTCGAGTCGTACCCCGACCGCCTTATGGGCCCAGCAGTTCCGGCGGTCGTCGGCGTCGAGCCTGCAGGACCAGATCCGGCGGATGCTCGTGGCCGCGATCCTCGACGGCCAGCTCGCTCCCGATGCCGCGTTGCCGTCGAGCCGCGAGCTCGCCGACCAGCTCGGCGTCGCGCGCAACACCGTCGTGCTCGCGTACCAGATGCTCGTCGAGGAGGGCTACCTGATCTCGCGCGAACGCAGCGGGCACTTCGTGAACCCGAAGATGCTCGAAGGCGTGCCCGGCTTCGCGTTGGTCCGGGCCGGCGCCGTGCCCGCCGGTGGCGACGACGTGCCCGGACGCCCTGCCTGGGAGAAACGCATCACGCATCCGCCGTCGAGGCAGCGCAACATCGTGAAGCCCGCGAACTGGCAGCACTACGAATTTCCGTTCATCTACGGGCAGTTCGACCAGTCGCTGTTTCCGACCAACGACTGGCGCGAATGCTGCCTGAAGGCGCTGTCGGTGATGGAGATCCGCAACTGGGCGCCCGACCTGATCGAACGCGACGACGAATCGCTGATCCAGCAGATCCGCACACGCGTGCTGCCGCGGCGCGGCGTGTTCGCGATGCCCGACGAGATCGTCGTCACGAACGGCTGCCAGCAGGCGCTGTACCTGATCGCGGACCTGCTGTGCGGCAAGCACACGACGGTCGGTTTCGAGAACCCCGGCTATCCGGACGCGCGCAACATCTTCGAGAACCGCAACGCGCGGCTGCTGCCGCTGCCGGTCGACGGCCACGGCATCGCGCCCGACGCGCTCGGCGATACGCTCGCGCGCTGCGACTACGTGTACGTGACGCCGAGCCACCAGTGCCCGACCACCGCGACGATGCCGATCGAACGCCGCCGCGCGCTGCTCGATTACGCGCAGCAGCACGATTTCGTGATCATCGAGGACGACTACGAGAGCGAAAACACGTTCTCCGGCACGCCGCATCCGGCGTTGAAGAGCCTCGACACGGCCGACCGCGTGATCTACGTCGGCAGCCTGTCGAAGACGTTCGCGCCGGGGCTGCGGCTCGGCTACGTGGTCGGGCCGCGCGAGCTGATCCGCGAGTTGCGTGCGCTGCGGCGGCTGATGGTGCGCCATCCGGTTGCGTATATCCAGCGGGCGTTCGCGACCTTTCTCGCGCTCGGCCATCACGACGCGTTGTTGCGTCGACTCGCGCATGCATACAGCGAGCGCTCGCAGGCGCTGATGGCCGCGCTCGATGCGCATCTGCCGGAAGCGCGCCATGTCCGCGTGACGGGCGGCGCATCGTGCTGGGTCGAAGGCCCGCCGTGGCTCGATGCGGCGCGGCTCGCGGTGGACGCGCAGGAGGCCGGCATTCTGATCGAGCCTGGCGGCGTGTTCTTCATGAACGACGACAGCAATGCGCGTCGATGCTTCCGGATGGGGTTTTCCGCGATTCCGCTGGAGCGGATCGAGCCGGGGGTGCGGGCACTCGCGCAGTGTGTGCGGGCGCAGAAGCCCGATCAATGAGAGAGGCCCGCGATGTCGCGGGCCTTGTCAGTGTGGCATGTAACGTCAACGCCCGGCGGGTGGAGGGCTCAAGGTTGAGCAACAATGGTCCGGGCATCCCGGACCCACATTGACCTCCACACGCCGCCCGCTTTGATCAATCTCGGGAACCGGCTGGTAGATTCGACCGATAAATGCGCTCCGCCTGCCTTTGATCGTGAACTGATCAAGCGCGTTCATGACGTTTTCAGCCCGTCGGTGCGCCAACTGCTGAGCGTTCTTTTCCGTCGATTCCGAAAGCCCTACAAGCCAGACAACATCGATAATCGGAAAGCGATTGCGTAAATCACTCGACCATGCTGACAACCGTGCCAGTTCGGTCCTTGAAATCTCGCTCGAATCAGCTTCAAAGTGAACGTCAATGTATTGACCGGGAAGGTTTTGTGGCCCTTCGCACGCAAGCGCCGTCTGCGCAAGGAACAACGAGAGCACGACAGCAGCCACGAAGTTAGTCGCCATCTACGACGTACCCTGCGATGCTTTCGGCATTGTTGATCGCCAAATCCGGATGTGAACGCCCCCATGCCGGAAGGAACGGAGTGATGTAGTACTGGTCATCGGTTGCCGCCATCGTGTCCAGGAAATGACTTGCTTCGTGAATGATGACCGATACCTGCGAATCGGCGTACGCAGTCCACGGGCGCATCGTGCAAAACTCGGGGCTGATCGAGAACGTGTGAGTTGCAGTGTCCGGTGCGCAGACATGTGCGGCTTCCTGATCGGTGCCAAGCGGATGCGGTGTACACCCCGTCGCCAGATCCGCAGCGCTGCCGGTACGAACGACATTGTGCTCGTTGAACGTTCGAACGACATTCAGCACCTTCGCCAAGCCGGTAAGAAGCCGCGTACGGGTTTGATCATCGTCGCGACCGAACCACTTGAACACACGATCTTTCTCGTACCGCGACCACACTTTCAGGGAGGCAACGCGTGCCTCCAGTCGACTCACGGCAAGCACCTGCGCCTTGGCAAACATGATCCGAAACTCGGAGTTCGTCATGTTCTCGCAGATCGGCCGCATGTCAACGTCAACGAATCGTTGCGATCCTTCAACGGTATTTGTTGTCGTCTCGGCAACGGTGGTTTGATTCGCCATCTTCTCAGTCTCCCACTACGAGCTTCAGCGTTTGCGCACCTTTCGTACTCACACGCAAAGTACATCCCCGCGCGTCGCTCATGCCGGATGCAAGCACGTTGCCGGATAGATCCTTGATCCAATATTCAACGTTACTCAGTGGTCGCTTCGTCCGCTTGTCTCGAATCACGAACTGGTCGTCATGGATCATCGGCGCAACGGCTTGCGTGAATGCACTTGACGAACGTGTGCCGACTGCGGTCGCGTGGCCGGGATCATCGTAAAAGATCGTGCAATCGCTGCCCGCTAGAACCCGGTTCATTCCGCATGGACAGAGCACGGAGTCGCCTTCGAGAACAACGCTGCGTTCGTCCCACGTCATATGCACGGCGCTTCCAACGATTTTGAACAATCCATCGCAATGGCCGCATGTTGCCTCGTCGCCGCTAAGGGCCACATGCTTCTCTTCGCTAAACATCGTTGCTGTCGTTGCGATGACGAAGCCTCCTGTAGTCGTCGGGTCGCCGTTTCTGACTGCTCGTCGCGACATAGTCGATTCCTCGAATGAAGTTGGTAAAAAGCCGATCGCACGTCTGCGCTCCCGACTTGATCGGCAGCGCTTGACGTCAACTGAATCGGGCAATGATCACGCAGACCCAACGAAACATTGAGCGAGGAAACCGCGCACGCACTAGCAGATCCTCAAGCTGTCAGTCGACCAAGAGGCACATTGAATTTCGGATTATTTCGATTACGTTCGGTCAAATTCGAACAACTCCCACCCTCACCTTTAATCTCGAAAATTAATTCTTACTTTTCACATTAAAACCTCCTCTCCCTCTGAAAATAATCTCAGTACCTCCGCATACCTTGACAACCAGGAAATGATCAAAAAGTGTGACGCAAGCCATCCTCTGCCGCCCTGCAGATAAGCATCCGACTCTGGCCCAAGCGAAACCTCCCGACTGGCGCTACCGCCAAAAACGAGCGCTCACTAACGTGTCGATACCGCGTGCCGCATGCGCGCCAGCGCCTTGCGGCCGCCCACCATTCGACAGGAGACACGTTATGTCCGACACGCTCACCGCCCCCGTCACGGCCGCCACGCTCGCGGCATTTTCCGACGCATTCAACCGGCACGACGCCAACGCGTTGATGGGCTTCATGACCGAGGACTGCGTATTCGACGCGGCCGGCGGCCCCGACATCCACGGCACGCGCTTCGTCGGCCGCGACGCGGTACGCGCCGCGTTCGAAGCCGTGTTCAAGACCTTCCCCGACGCGCACTGGGGTCGCGGCCGCCACACCGTCGCGGGCGAGCGCGGCGTCTCCGAGTGGGTGTTCACGGGCACGCACGCCGAAGGCTGGCGCATCGAGGCCGAAGGCTGCGACCTGTTCGAATTCCGCGACGGGCTGATCGCCGTCAAGCGCGCCTTCCGCAAGGAACGGCCGAAACAGCCGGCCTGAGCGCGCGCCTCGCGCGCTACCCGGGCCACCGCCCCCCGCGCACATTTTGAAACGAATCATTTCATTTCATTCCACATTCCCCGACATCGGGCGGAATGACTTGACCGGCTTTCCCCAGCAAATAGCATCTGGAACAAGACGTTCCGTTAATTGAACAATCGGAGACAACCCATGAGCGAACAATCCACTTCCCTGCGTGCATCGGCGAACGGTCCGCAGGACATGACGCCGTCCGAAGCCTTCGTCGAGACCCTCGCGGCCAACGGCGTGACCGACATGTTCGGCATCATGGGCTCCGCGTTCATGGATGCGATGGACATCTTCGCGCCGGCCGGCATCCGCCTGATCCCGGTCGTGCACGAACAGGGCGCGGGCCACATGGCCGACGGCTATGCACGCGTGTCGGGCCGCCACGGCGTCGTGATCGGCCAGAACGGCCCCGGCATCAGCAACTGCGTGACCGCGATCGCGGCCGCGTACTGGGCACATAGCCCGGTGGTGATCGTCACGCCGGAAGCCGGCACGATGGGCATCGGCCTCGGCGGTTTCCAGGAAGCGAACCAGCTGCCGATGTTCCAGGAATTCACGAAGTACCAGGGCCACGTCACGCACCCGGCGCGGATGGCCGAATTCACCGCGCGCTGCTTCGACCGCGCGCAGGCCGAGATGGGCCCGACGCAGTTGAACATCCCGCGCGACTACTTCTACGGCAAGGTCAAGGTCGAGATTCCGCAACCGCGCCGGCTCGATCGCGGCGCCGGCGGCGAACAGAGCCTGGACGACGCGGCCGCACTGATCGCGCAGGCGAAATTCCCGGTGATCATCTCGGGCGGCGGTGTCGTGATGGCCGACGCGATCGAGGAATGCAAGGCGCTCGCCGAACGGCTCGGCGCGCCGGTCGTCAACAGCTACCTGCACAACGACTCGTTCCCGGCGAACCATCCGCTGTGGTGCGGCCCGCTCGGCTACCAGGGCTCGAAGGCCGCGATGAAACTGCTGTCGCGCGCGGACGTCGTGATCGCGCTCGGCTCGCGCCTCGGGCCGTTCGGCACGCTGCCGCAGCACGGGATGGACTACTGGCCGAAGGACGCGAAGATCATCCAGATCGACGCGGACCACAAGATGCTCGGCCTCGTGAAGAAGATCTCGGTCGGCATCTGCGGCGACGCGAAGGCCGCGGCGATCGCGCTCACGCAACGCCTCGACGGCCGCACGCTCGCGTGCGACGGCTCGCGCGGCGATCGCGCCGACCAGATCGCGACCGAGAAGGCCGCGTGGGAAAAGGAACTCGACGACTGGACGCACGAGCGCGACGCGTACAGCCTCGACATGATCGAGGAGCAGAAGCACGAGAAGCCGTTCAGCGGCGGCCAGTACCTGCATCCGCGCCAGGTGCTGCGCGAGCTCGAGAAGGCGATGCCCGAGGACGTGATGGTGTCGACCGACATCGGCAACATCAACTCGGTCGCGAACAGCTACCTGCGCTTCAACAAGCCGCGCAGCTTCTTCGCGGCGATGAGCTGGGGCAACTGCGGCTATGCGTTCCCGACGATCATCGGCGCGAAGGTCGCCGCACCGCACCGCCCGGCCGTGTCGTATGCGGGCGATGGCGCGTGGGGCATGAGCCTGATGGAAACGATGACCTGCGTGCGCCACAACATTCCGGTCACGGCCGTCGTGTTCCACAACCGCCAGTGGGGCGCGGAGAAGAAGAACCAGGTTGACTTCTACAACCGCCGCTTCGTCGCGGGCGAGCTCGACAACCAGAGCTTCGCGGCGATCGCGCGCGCGATGGGCGCCGAAGGGATCACGGTCGACCGCCTCGAAGACGTCGGCCCGGCGCTCAAGCGCGCCATCGACATGCAGATGAACGAAGGCAAGACCACGATCATCGAGATCATGTGCACGCGTGAACTCGGCGATCCGTTCCGTCGCGATGCGCTGTCGAAGCCGGTTCGCATGCTCGACAAGTACAAGGACTACGTGTAACGCCGCGTCGCTGACGCACCCGTTGCCGGTCGCGCGCCCCTCTCGCGCGGCCGGCCTTCCGGCCGGACGCCGTGCCCCGTGCGGGCCGCCGCATCCGGCCGTTTTTCCTTTCCTACCCGAGCGAACGATGAAAGCCCTCGACCGCATTCTCGACTCCGCGCGCCGCCAGCCGATGCGCATCGCGCTGTGCGAAGCCGACGATCCGCGCGTGCTGCAGGCCGCCGCGCGCGCAACACGCGACGGCATCGCCCGCATCGTGCTCGTCGGCAACCGTGCGGCGATCCACGCGGCGGCCGCGCGCGACGCGATCGATCTCGACGGCATGACGCTCGTCGATCCGGCCACTGCCGCGCAACGCGATGCCTATGCCGACACGCTGCATGCGCTGCGCAAGAGCAAGGGCATGACGGCCGATGCCGCGCGCGACGCGGTACTCGACCCGCTCTGCCACGCGAACCTGATGGTGCGGCTCGGCGATGCGGACGGCTCGGTCGCGGGCGCCGTGCATGCGACGGCCGACGTCGTGCGCGCGGCGATCCAGTTGATCGGTGTCGATCCGGCGTTCCGGATCGTGTCGAGTTTCTTCCTGATGATGCTGTGCGAACCGTTTCACACGATCAAGGGCGGACTGATCTTCTCCGACTGCGCGCTGGTCGTCGATCCGGACGCGAATCAGCTCGCCGAGATCGCGATGGCCGCGGCCGACAGCGCGCACGCGCTGCTCGGCGAGGAGCCGCGGGTCGCGATGCTGTCGTTCTCGACGAGCGGCAGCGCGCATCACGCGGCGGTCGACAAGGTGACGGCCGCGACCGCGCAGGTGCGCGAACGGCGCCCCGCGCTCGCGATCGACGGCGACGTGCAGCTCGACGCGGCGATCGTCGCGGAAATCGCCGAGCGCAAGATCGCGCATTCGCAGGTGGGCGGCCACGCGAACGTGCTCGTGTTCCCGAGCCTCGAAGCCGGCAACATCGGCTACAAGCTCGCCGAGCGGATCGGCCGTGCGAAAGCCGTCGGCCCGCTGCTGCAAGGCTTGCGTCGCCCCGCGAATGACCTGTCGCGCGGCTGCAGCGCCGACGACGTGTATCACGTGATCGCGGCGACCACCGTGCAGGCGCAGGCAGCCGCGCAGCGCGCCGCGACCGGCGAGGCCGCACACGCATGACCGCCGACAAACTGGCGATCCTGATCGCGGTGATCGGCGCCGGCAGCTATTTCCAGACCGTCACCGGCTTCGGGCTCGGGATGATCGTGATGGGCGCGACGAGCGGCTTCGGGCTCGCGCCGCTCGCCACCGTCGCCACGCTGATGAGCGTCGTGTCGCTCGCGAACGGCGCAACCGCGCTGCCTGGCCGGCTGCATCACATCGACTGGCGCGCGGTTGGTGCGGCGACGCTCGGCATCCTGCCGTCGGTCGTCGCGGGCGTGCTGCTGCTCGAATGCCTGAGCCGCTCGGCGGCCGACCTGCTGCAGCTCATTCTCGGCGCGGTCGTGCTGTACGGCGGCCTGAGCGCGGCGCTGCGCCCGGCGCCGCTCACCGAGCGCTCGGACAACCGCAGCTTCTTCGTCAGCGGCCTGTTCGGCGGCTTGCTCAGCGGGATGTTCGGCGTATCGGGGCCGCCGCTGATCTTCCAGTTCTACCGGCAGCCGCTGACGCTCGTGCAGATCCGCTGCGCGCTGATCGTGCTGTTCACGACGACCTCGGCCACGCGCGTGCTGTACAGCGCATGCGAAGGCCAGCTCGATCGCGACATCTGGGTGCTGGCCGCGATCGCGACGCCCGTTGTGATGCTGACGACGGTCGCCGCGCGTCACTACCCGCCGCCGCTGTCGCCGGTCGCGTTGCGCCGGCTCGCGTTCGGTGTATTGATGGCGATCGGCATCGGGCTGATTGCGACGTCGCTGCCGCCGCTGCTGCATCGCGCTTGATCTCGCGCGGCGTGCGCCGCGTCGACCCACCCTGTTCCCGGCAATCGATTCGGAGTCGACGCGTACACGTTCACCGCGTCCGCGTCGAATGCAGTCGCGCGCTTCACCGCCGCGCGCCGATCCATCCGGCGATTTCGACGAGCCGCTTCATGTCCGGCGCCGACGCGAGATCGATCGCGAGCCGGTGCCGGTAATACGGGCCGAGATCGAGCCCGACGCCGAGCCCGAGCACCTCGACACGGCCCGCCGCCTCCTGGCGCGCGACCACCTGTTTCAGATGGTTGTCGAGATAGAACGGATCGTTCGCGAGCGCCGTCGCGCCGTCCATCGGGCTGCCGTCCGAGATCACGACGAGGATCTTGCGCGCCTCCGGCCGCGCCGCGAGCCGCGCGCACGCCCATTCGACCGCTTCGCCGTCCACGCCTTCACGGAACAGATCGGCCTTGAACAGCGCGGCAATGCCCGTGCGCGCATGCCGCCAGCGCGTGTCCGCGTCCTTGAACACCAGGTGGGCGGTTTCGTTGAGCCGGCCCGGATGGCGCGGCTTGCCGCGCGCGAGCCAGTCCTGTCGCGCGCGGCCACCGTTCCACGCGAGCGTCGTAAAGCCGAGCACTTCGGTCGCGAGACCGGCGGCATCGCCCGCGCGGGCCAGCGTGTCGACCATCAGCGCGACGCCGTCGATCCACGTCTTCATCGACCCGGAGCAGTCGATCAGGAACGCGAGCGCGCAGTCGGCATGCGGCCGCACGCGTTCGAGCCGGAACAGCCGCCGTTCAGCCGGCGAGCTGACGAGCTGCGCGAGCCGGCGGCCATCGAGGCGGCCGTGCTCCTCGCCGAACGACCAGCCATCGGCCTGCGGCACGACGAGCGCCGCGCGCAGCACGCGCGCGAGCCGCGTGACGTTGATCCGCTGCGCGGCGACCTGGCCGTCGAGCCGGTCGCGGTACTCGCGAAGCAGGGCCGCGCGGATCTGCGCGGCCGGCCGGAGCTCGCGGTCGTAACGCGTCGTATATGCGCGGTAGACGGCATCACTGCCCTGCAGCACGACGCTGTCGCCCGTCTCTACGAGTGCGGGAAGGTCGATGCCTGTATCGTCGAAATCGACCCACAGCGAGAAATTCGTCAGTGCGTCGTCCTGCTCACGCGCGTCTTCCGTCTCCGTTTCCACGATAGCCGCCCGCGCGTCGCGGATCATCGCCGCAATGCGCTTCGCGAGCGCCAGCGCGTGTTCCGCGAATGCGCGCTGATCGTGCCGGCACCGCTTGAGCCCCGCGAGCTGCACGCCGATCTCGGGCACGATCGCCGCACGCGACGCTTCGATCAGGTCTTCCGTTTCTTCGAGCACCGGCCGGCCCGTCAGCCGCGACCAGGCGATCTGCGCGACCGTGTACACGAGGATCCCGACATGCGTATCGGCCTGCCCCGACCGGTGGAACGCACGCGACCAGGTGTCGAAACGATGGCGCAGGTTCTGCACGACACCGCGCATGGCAGGCGGCGCCAGCGATTCGCAGCGCAGTTGCTCGAGCATTTCGAACAACACGCGTTCGACCGGATCGTCGCCGGACAACGCGCGATGCAGGTCGGCATCCGAATGCAGGATGCGCAGCGCGGCGCCGTCGGCCGCACCGCGCCACGACGCGAGATCGTCGTCGGCCGCCTGCGCGCGCAGGTGCGGTGCATGGATCGGCAGCGGCCGCAGGTCGCGGCACACGCGGCCCGCACGGTAATGCAGCGCCGCGTCGCGCGTCAGCGCGCGCACGGTCGACGCGCCCAGCGCTTCGCGCGCCGATGCGCGGCGCGCGGCGTCGCGATCGGCGCTCACCGCCCCGCTCCCGGCTCACCGCCGCCGGCACGCGACGCGACCGCCAGCTCCTCGCCAAAGCAGCGCTGGTAATACTCGGCGACGACCGGCCGCTCCGCGTCGTCGCATTTGTTCAGGAACGTGAGCCGAAACGCGAGCGCCGGATCGCGGAAGATCTGGCAGTTCTCGGCCCAGTTGATCACCGTGCGCGGCGACATCAGCGTCGACAGGTCGCCGGTCGCGAAGCCGTTGCGCGTCAACTCCGCGAGGCTCACCATCGATTCGAGCAGCGGGCGGCCGGCTTCGTCCGCGAGTTCCGGCACGCGCGCGCGCACGATACCGATCTCCTCGTCGCGCGGCAGGTAGTCAAGCGTCGCGACCACGTTCCAGCGATCCATCTGCGCATGGTTGAGCATCTGCGTGCCGTGATAGAGCCCGTTCAGGTTGCCGAGCCCGACCGTGTTCGCGGTCGCGAACAGCCGGAACGACGGATGCGGGTGGATCACACGGTTCTGGTCGAGCAGCGTGAACTTGCCATCGCGTTCGAGAATCCGCTGGATCACGAACATCACGTCCGGCCGCCCCGCATCGTATTCGTCGAAGATCAGCGCGACCGGACGCTGCAGCGCCCACGGCACGATCCCTTCCTGGAACTCGGTCACCTGCACGTCGTCGCGCACGACGATCGCATCCTTGCCGACGAGGTCGAGGCGGCTGATATGGCCGTCGAGGTTCACGCGCACGCACGGCCAGTTCAGCCGTGCCGCGACCTGCTCGATATGCGTCGACTTGCCGGTGCCGTGCATCCCCTGCACGAGCACGCGGCGATTGCGCGCAAACCCCGCGAGGATCGCGAGCGTGACGTCCGGGTTGAAACGGTACGCGTCGTCGATATCGGGCACGTGATCGTCGCGCGCGCTGAACGCGGGCACCATCAGGTCCGATTCGAACCCGAACCGTTCGCGGACCGACACCATGCAGTCCGGCTTGTTCGCCACCCCATCCATTGCGTTGCGCTCCTGTCGTTGCGTATTGCGCGGACGTCGATCGTCGTGCCCGCGTCAGTCGTATTTACGGAACGATTCGTTCCGTTGCCGAAAATGCGTGCCGGATTCCATCGATCCCGGCCCCGTGCGGCTGGCCTGCCGGGCCGTTCGGTACAATGGCCGCAGTCCAGTTTCCGGAACGCCTGCCATGCTGCCCGTGGATACGCCCACGCTGCGCGCCTTCGCGCTGCTCGAACATCTCGTCCAGGCCGGCGATGCCGTGTCGCTCGCCGATCTCGCGCGTGAAGTCGATATCCCGAAGGCGTCGCTGCACCGGATGCTCGCGTCGCTCGAAGCCGGCGGGCTCGTGATCCGCGAGCCGGGCCGCAAGAACGCGTACGCGATCGGCCCGCGCCTCGCACGGCTCGGCACCGGCGTGATGCTGCATGCGGGCGCGCGCCGGCTGCGCCATGCGATCCTCGAACGGCTGGTCGCCGATCTCGGCGAAACCTGCAACCTGACCGCGCTGCACGACACGGAAGTCGTCTATCTCGACCGCGTCGAGGCCGACTGGCCGCTGCGGCTCGACCTGAAACCCGGCTCGCGCGTGCCCGCGCACTGCAGCGCCAGCGGCAAGCTGCTGCTCGCGCTGCTGCCGCGCGACGAACGCGCCGCGCTGGTGCGCGCGCTGGCACTGCCGCGCTACACCCCGAACACGATCTCGGATCCCGAACTGCTCGAAGCCGAACTCGACCGCACCGCGCACAAGGGCGTCGCGATCGACAACGAGGAATTCGTCGCGGGCATCGTGTGCATCGCGGCCCCGATCGTCGGCGACGACGGCGCGTGTATCGCCGCGGTCGCCGTGCATGCGCCCGTGTCGCGCGCTCCGCTGTCGCGACTGCTCGACCACGTGCCGCGCCTGCAGGAAGCGGCTCGCGCGCTCGCGGCAACGTTCTAGTTCCCGCACGGCGTGGACGCGCACACGCAACGTCACGACGCGCGCTGGTAGTAGATGTTCTGCGGATGCCGCGCATCCGCGAAGAAGAACCAGCGTTCCGCAACCAGCCCCGCATACTGGATCACGAACGCCGCGCCGAGCGCGACGGCCGCCGCGACCGATGTCGGCGCGAGCGCGCCCGCGCCGGTCAGCACGAACGGCACCGCGAATGCGCCGATCAGGAAGCCCGCCTTCACCGCGCGCAGCGTGCCGTTGCCCTGCCCGTGAAAGAACTCCCGCGTATTGAACGCGCTGGCCGTGAAGCCGCGCGACTTCTGTTCGACCTTCGCATTGCGGATCCCGGTCGCGCTCTGCACGGTCGACTTCGGCCGCAACCGCGCATTGCGTGCGAGCGACGCGAGCCGTGTGACACAGCCCGCGAGCGTCAGCACGCACGCGGCCACCGCGAGCCGGCCGACCAGCGCCGGCGCGAGCCACGCGGCGCAGGCCGTCGCCAGCGTGCAGCCCGACGCGCAACCGAGCAGCACGAAGTTCACGAGCGTCAGCGGGCTCGCCCATTCCTGCAGGAACCGCAGGCACGCGTAGATCATCGCGGTACATACGAACAGCGCGACGCTCGCGAGCGCGCCCGCCGCGCCGATCAGCAACGTGCCGGGCCAGCCGAACAGGTGTGCCGCGCCATACGCGAATGCGCACGCGAGAAACACCGGCAGTGCGATGCATTCACGCGACAGCCACGACGTGCGCCACATCGCGATCGCGCGCCATGCGCGTTCGGGGTGGCCGAGATGGAAGAACGACGCGAACAGGCCGAGCACGCCGAGCGCGACCGACAGCGCCGCGCCCGTCACGTAGAACGCGGCGGCCACGTCGATGCCGGCCAGCCGCGTGAGCGCCTCGACGATCACGAGCGTCAGCAGCAGGCCCTGTGCGGCGCCGCACAGCGTGGTGAGGAAAACGACCGAAAAGGCTGGGCGCATTGGGGACTCCGTTTTTTCGTATGAGTGAAGGGCTTCGCGCTCAGCGCTGCGTCGCGAGCGACACGAGATTGATGTCGCCACGCGCCGCACGGCCTTCAAACGACTCGTCTTCATCGACGCCGACCGACCCGCTGCCGCACCCGCCGCTACTCCCGCAACCGCACGACGCTTCGGTCTTCACGCGCGGCAGGTAATGGTTCGACGGCCGCGTGCCCCATTCGGGCATCAGCTGATAACCGCCGCGTTCTCGGATCGCGCGCGACACGTCCGACTCGGGATCGTGCACATCGCCGAACAGCCGCGCCGACGTCGGGCACGCGAGCACGCAGGCCGGTTTCCGGTCGCGTTCGGGCAGCGCCTCGTTGTCGATGCGGTCCGCGCACAGCGTGCACTTCGTCATCTCCTTGCGGCCTTCATCGAGCTCGCGCGCGCCGTACGGGCAGGCCCACGCGCAGTACTTGCAGCCGATGCACTTGTCGTAGTCGACCAGCACGATCCCGTCCGACTTGCGCTTGTAGCTCGCGCCGGTCGGACAGACGGGCACGCACGGCGGATCCTCGCAGTGCAGGCACGATTTCGGGAAGTGGATCGTGTCGGTCATCGGGAACACGCCCGCTTCGTAGGTCTGCACGCGGTTGAAGAACGTGCCGGACGGATCGTCGTCGTACGGGCGCATGTCGGCGAGACTGCCGGCTTCGCCCGACGTGTTCCATTCCTTGCAGCTCGTCACGCAGGCATGGCAGCCGACGCATACGTTCAGGTCGATGACGAGGGCCATCTGGGTCATGGTTGCGCTCCTTCGATCAGCGGTCGTCAGACTGAGGGCCGGCCGACGTCGCGCGCCGCAGCCGCGCGGCGAATGCGCCGGTTCCCGCGAAATACGCCTGCACGCGCTGCAGCACGCGTGGCGTGCCCGGCAGCGCCGGCATCGGCGCGAACTGCGGCAAGGTCGTCGCCGCATCGGCTTCGGCCGGATAGATCCGCACCTGCACGTCGTACCAGCCGGCCTGCCCCGTGATCGGATCGGAATTCGACATGCGCGCGCCGTCGCGCGCCGCATCCGGCAGCTCGTCGGTAATCACGTGGTTCAACAGGAAGCCGCGCTGCGACTCGCCCGCTTGCGGCCCGAGATTCCACGCGCCGGCCGCCTTGCCGATCGCGTTCCACGTCCACACGGTGCCGGGCTCGACCGCCTCGCTGTAGCGCGCGCGGCACCGCACCTTGCCCCACGGCGATTCGACGTAGATCCACGCGCCGTCGTCGATCTGTTGCGCGGCGGCCGTCACGGGGTTCACGAACAGGTGGTTCTCGCCGTGGATCTGCCGCAGCCACGCGTTCTGCGAATCCCACGAGTGGTACATCGCCATCGGCCGCTGCGTGATCGCCGCGAGCGGATAGCGGCCCGCATCGGTCAGCCCGCTCTCGAGCGAGCGATGCCAGAACGGCAGCGGATCGAAATAGCGCGCGATGCGCTCGCGCAGATGGTCGGGCGGCTGGCGGCCCGACGTGCGGCCCTGCGCGGCGAGCCGGAATTTCTGCATCACGTCCGAGTAGAGCTGGATCACGATCGGCACGCCGAACTTGCGCATCCCGTTGTCGACTGCCCATTGCATGTACGGGCCATTGCAGTTGCGCATGTACTGCAGCGGCTCCGGCAGCCGGTGGTGATACACGCAGTTGTTCTCCGCGTAGCGCTTCCACTGGTCGGGGTTCGGCTCGCCGACGACGGCCTTGTCGCCGTCCTTGCCGCGCCAGCCGATCAGGAAGCCGGTGCCGGAATTCGGCGCGGTCTGGAAGTTGATGACGAAATCCGGATAGTCGCGGTACTTGCGCTGCCCGTCCGCGGTCGTGAAGGCCGGAAACTTCAGCCGGCTCGCAAGCTCGATCAGCACCTCCTGGAACGGCTTGCATTCGCCGGTCGGCGGCACGACCGGCACGCGCACCGAGTCGACCGGCCCGTCGAATTCGGAGATCGGCCGGTCGAGCACCGACATCACGTCGTGCCGTTCGAGGTAGGTCGTGTCGGGCAGGATCAGGTCGGCGAACGCCGTCATTTCCGACGCGAACGCATCGCACACGACGAGGAACGGAATCCGGTATTCGCCGTCGTCGCGCTTGTCGACCAGCATCTTGCGCACTTCCGTCGTGTTCATCGACGAATTCCACGCCATGTTGGCCATGAAGATCAGCAGCGTGTCGATCGGATAGGGATCGCCGCGCCACGCGTTGGTGATCACCGAATGCATCAGCCCATGCACCGCGAGCGGGTATTCCCACGAGAATGCCTTGTCGAGCCGCGCGGGCGTGCCGTCCGGATGGACGAACAGGTCCTCGGGTCCCGCCGGCCAGCCGAGCGGGCCGGTGGCGAGCGGCGTGTTCGGCTTGATCTGCGCCGGGTCGTTCGGCGGTTTCGCCGACGGCGGCACCGCGCGCGGATACGGCGCCTTGTGCCGGAAGCCGCCTGGCCGGTCGATCGTGCCGAGCAGCGACATCAGCACGGCAAGCGCGCGGATCGTCTGGAAGCCGTTCGAATGCGCGGCGAGCCCGCGCATCGCATGGAACGCGATCGGCACACCCTTCACCGAGGCGTGCTCCTTGCCCCACGAATCGGTCCAGCGCACCGGCAGCTCGATCGCATGCTCGCGCGCGACCGTCTCCATCTCGCGCGCCAGGCGGCGGATCGTGTCGGCCGCGATGCCGGTGATCTCGGCCGCCCATTCGGGCGTGCACTCGGCCACCTGTTCGCGCAGCAGCGTGAACGACGGTGCGACGGGCGTGCCGTCGTCGAGCGTATAGCGGTCGTCGAGCGCCGGCTCCGCGCCGTCCGTGTGATGCAGCACCGCGCGGTTCGTCTTCGTGTCCCACCACATCCGGTTCTGCGGATACAGCGCGTTGACCTCTGGCGCGCCGGCGTCGCGCACGAACAGCCCGAACGTGTCGGCACCGTCACGCTGATCGACCAGCTCGGCCGCATTCGTGAAGCGCGACACGAATTCGAGGTCGAACGCATCGCGCGCGATCAGCTCGTGCATCAGCGCCATGAACAGCGCGCCGTCCGTGCCGGGGCGAATCGGAATCCATTCGTCGGCGATCGCCGCGTAGCCGGTGCGCACCGGATTGATCGCGATGAACCGGCCGCCCGCGCGCTTGAACTTGCCGAGCGCGATCTTCAGCGGATTCGAATGGTGGTCTTCCGCGGTGCCGATCATGAAGAACAGCTTCGCATGGTCGAGATCGGGGCCGCCGAATTCCCAGAACGAGCCGCCGATCGTGTAGATCATCCCGGCCGCCATGTTCGCCGAGCAGAACCCGCCGTGCGCCGCATAGTTCGGCGTACCGAACTGTTTCGCGAACAGGCCGGTGAGCGCCTGCATCTGGTCGCGGCCCGTGAACAGCGCGAAGCGCTTCGGGTCGGTGGCGCGCAGGTGCGCGAGGCGCTTTTCGAGCACGTCGAACGCAACCTCCCACGACACCGGCTCGAACTGCGCGTCGCCGCGCTCGGCGCCCGGCTTGCGCATCAGCGGCTGCGTGAGCCGCGCGGGCGAATACTGCTTCATGATTCCCGACGAACCTTTCGCGCAGATGACGCCCTGGTTCAGCGGATGCGCGGGATTGCCGTCGATATAGCGGACTTCGCCGTCGCGCAGGTGCACGCGGATGCCGCAGCGGCACGCGCACATGTAGCACGTCGTCGTCTTGATCTCGGCCTGCTCGTCGCGCTCGCGTGCCCGATGTTCCATCGTCTGTCCTCGTTCGCGGATGAGGGCGCGCCCCGCCGGGGCGCACCCGTGAATCGGTTCATCCATGCTATGCCGGCACGCGGCCGACATAAAGTCGCATCCTCTGATCGGTGCTATCGGTCGGCCCGATAGTTGCCCCGGCCATCCATCGGCTCGGGCGAGAAGCCGCATGCGCGAAGGCCCGGCTTGCGGGCCGGGCCTTCGGCGTCATGCGTGACCGCGCATTACCGCGGCGGATAGGCGAGCAGTTCGCTGTCGTCGAGATGCTCGCGGCGGCTGCGGCGCGTGAGCCCGTAGGCGACGACCAGCACGCCCAGGCTGGCAACGCCGAGCCACAACGGCTTGCGCTGATCCGGGATGAACGCCATCGCGACGAGGATGCCGACCATGCCGACAATCGCAACCCAGGTGAGGTACGGGTATGCCCACATCTTGACGCGCAGCTTGCTGGCGGCCACCGGGTCGAGGCGCTTGCGCAGGCGCAGTTGCGAAAACGCGATCAGCACGTACACGAACAGCGCGACGGTGCCGTACGAGTTGACGAGGAATGCGAACACGGTATCGGGCGACACGTACGACATCACCACCGACACGTAGCCGAACACCGTGCCGAGCAGAATCGCGCGCACCGGCACGCCGCGCTTGTTGACCTTCGCGAGCGCGGCCGGCGCGTCGCCGTGGCGGGTCAGCGCGAACAGCATCCGCGACGCCGCATAGAGGCCCGAGTTGAGCGCGGACAGCACCGCCGTCAGCACGATCGCGTTCATCACGTTAGCAGCGGCCGGCAGGCCCATCACCTCGAGTGCGCTCACATACGGCGTGGCCATCTGATGCGAATTCCACGGTACCAGCGCGACGACGAGCGCCACCGAGCCGACGTAGAACACCAGCACACGCGTGATCACCGAATTGGTGGCCTTCGCGACCGCTTTCGCCGGTTCCTTGGCCTCGGCCGCCGCGATCGTGACGATTTCCGCGCCGAAGTAGAAGCCCGTGGCCGCGACCGCCCCGCTCATCACCGGCCCGATGCCGAGCGGCATGAAGCCGCCGTGGCCGAGCAGCGTCGGCAGCACGGACGTGGTGTGCATCGACGCGGGCCACAGGCCGAGCACGTACAGGCCGCCGAGGAACAGGAACACGACGATCGCGCCGACCTTGATCGACGAGAACCAGAACTCGAACTCGCCGTAGCTGCCGACCGAGATCAGGTTCGTGAGCGTCAGCACGACCAGCAGCGCGAGGCTGATGATCCACGCGGGGGTATCGGGCAGCCAGAACTGGATCAGCTTGGCGCCGGCCACCGCTTCGAGCGCGACGACGATCACCCAGAAATACCAGTACATCCAGCCGGTCAGGAAGCCCGCCATCTTGCCGGGCCCGCGCCAGTTGCCGAACGCGAGCCGCGCGTATTCGTAGAACGAACCGACGGCCGGCATCGCGCAGGCCATCTCGCCGAGCATCCGCATCACGAGCACGACGAGCCCGCCCGTGATCAGGAACGACAGGATCGCGGCCGGCCCGGTCTGCTGAATCACCACACCGCTGCCGACGAACAGCCCGGCACCGATCACGCCGCCAAGCGCAATCATCGTCATGTGGCGCTGCTTGAGTCCACACTTCAGGTCACTCTGGTTCGAGGGTTGCATGTCTTCTCCATATCCAGTTGTCCGGACGCCGCCCGCACGCCACCGTCGGGTGAGCGCGGGCGCCGCCGGCGACGGCGCGTGCAGGGGCGCCTGCAGCCCCGGCCGCACGGATTTCTGTTGCTTTTCTTGTGTTGGACGGCCCGGCGCGTTGCATCACGCCGGGCGAGGTGCACGTCGTTCAGGGCTTTTCGTCGTTCCTGAAGTACGACAGGTAGAGCATCCGCTGCCCGATGCGCCGGAATGGCGCGAACGGGTGGCCAGGCAGCGGCGACGTGAAGATCGGCAGCGTCTGGCGTGCGCCCTTCCCCGCGATCTGCTCGGCCAGCCGGCGGCCGGCCTGCTGCGAGTACGACACGCCGTTGCCGCCGTAGCCGAGCGCGTAGTACACCGACTGTCGCGGGTCGGGCTGGCACACGCGCGGCATCATGTCGTGGCTGACGTCGACCCAGCCCCACCATGAATAATCGATCTGCACGCCGCGCAGCGCGGGAAACTTGCGCGCCATCCCTTCCTTCAGCAATTCGAAGTGACGCGGGTTCGGCGCATCGTCACCGGTGATCGCGCTGCGGCTGCCGATCTGCAAGCGACGATCGGGCAGGAAACGGTAGTAGAAGCGCAGCGTACGCGTATCGGTCAGCACCTGCGTCGTGCGGAAATTGCACGCGTCGATCTCCGCGTCGGTGAGCGGGCGCGTGACCATCGAGTTCGACAGGATCGGCATCACCTTGCTGCGCAGCGACGGATGCAGCGTCTGCGCGGTGTACGCGCCGGTCGCGATGCCGACCGCGCGGGCCCGCACGACGCCGCCCGGCGTGCGCAGGTGATGGACGCCGTCGATCGTCTCGAAGCCGAGCACGGGGCTGCTCGTATGCACCTTCGCGCCGGCTTCGCGCGCGAGGCGCAGGTAGCCGAACGCGAGCTTCAGCGCATGGATGCCGATGCCTTCCGGCTCGTGCAGCGCGCCGGCTGCCTCGTGGTCGTTGAGGAATTCGCGGCGGAAGGTTTCCGCGCTCAGCAGCTCCGACGGATAGCCGAACACGTCCTTCCACACCTTCGCCTCGGCCGCGAGCTTCGCCATGATGCGCGGACGATGCGCGATCAGGAAATGGCCGCCCGGCTGCGGATCGCAGTCGATTTCCGACACCAGCGACTTGAAGTGGTCGAAGCCTTCGAGGATCTCGTCGTGCATCTTCAGCGCGACGTCCTTGCCCCAGCGCTCGATCCACTGCGAGCGCGACAGCCGGCCCGACGCGTTCTGCCCCTGCCCGCCGTTGCGGCTGCTGCAGCCCCAGCTCGTGCGGTTGGCCTCGAGCACGACGGCCTTGATGCCGTGGTCCCGAGCAAGGCACAGCGCGGTTGCGAGGCCCGTGTAGCCGGCGCCGATGATCGCGACGTCGACATCGAGATCGCGCGTGACGGGGCCGTCGTCGGGCGGCGGGGTGCCGGCCGTCGCGACCCAGTAGGTCGGCGCGTACTGCTTGCCGCACCCGGGCCCGGGCGACACGAGCGGATCGTAGGTCGGGTCGTAACGCGTATCGTTCGACCGGCCGCCGGCGAAGCCGCTCGCGGTACGTTCGATGGAAGGGGTCGACATGGTCAGCCCTCCGACGCGGGCTTGCCTGCCGCGCCGCAACGGGCGCACGAGGCGATTCGATGGACTGATGCGGGGCGCGCGCGCGCCGCGCGGGCCAATGCTGCCGACTGCCTGTTGGTCATGCCTGTCTCCTGATCGTTCTCTTCGGGTCGATCGTGTGCAGATGCTTCAATGCAGCGATCTGTCGAGGAAAGTGTAGGCAGGCCGTTTTTTCGGAGGTAGGGCCAGTGGACCGGATTCGCTTGGACCAGCGCGCGGGACGGCGGGCGGCGGGCAACCGGTGGACGGCAACGGCCGAAAGGGATCAGCGACACGGGCCCGACGCCGCCGGACGATCGGAATGCCGAATGGCGGGCAGCCAGCAGACGGCGTCGGTCAACAAGGATCATCGGTGCGGGTGCAACGCCGCCGGACGGCCGTGAAGCCGAACGGCGGGCCACCGCGAGCGACCGGCAGACGGCGTCGGTGAGTGGCAGCCAGCGGCGCAGGCATGACCCCGCAAGAAGACCAGGGCGCCGATACGGCCCCACGCCACGCCGCCCCTCACCCCATCCGCCCCGCCCGCCGTCACATCGCGCGCACCGCGACGCCGTCCATCCCGCCGCGCTTCTCGATCGCCCGCGCGGACACGATCGACAGGAGTGCAGACAACATCACGTAAACCCCGACGAGCCACGGCGCACCGCCGTTCACGCGCAGCAATGCGGTCGCGACGATCGGCGTGAGGCCGCTCGCGAAGATGCCCGACACCTGGTAGACGAACGAGATGCCCGTGTAACGCACGTTCGCGTCGAACAGCTCCGCGAACAGCGCGGCCTCCGGCCCGTACGCCATCGCATAGAAGATCCCGAACGGGATCACCAGCGCGAGCCACACGGCGAGCAGGTTGGTCGACTGCGTCTGCAGCAGCCAGAACGCGGGCAGCACCGACAGCCCGCACAGCGTCGCGCCCCACCGGTACACACGCGCACGGCCGAGCCGGTCCGACAGGCTGCCGAACACGGGGATGAACACGCACATCACGACTGCCGCGCTCATCACGCCGAGCAGCGCGTCGCCACGCGAGATCGACAGGTTGCGCGTCATGTAGCCGATCGAGAACACCGCGAACACGTTGAAGAACACGCCGTCGATATAGCGTGCACCCATCCCGAGCAAGATCGCCTGCCGATAATTCGCAAGCAGTTCGACGACCGGCAGCTTCGTATCGCGCCGCTGGCGCTTGAGCGCGACGAACTCGGGCGTATCGGCCACGCGCGTGCGGATGTAGAAGCCGACCGCGACCAGCAACAGCGACGCCGCGAACGCGACGCGCCAGCCCCATGCGAGAAATGCGGCGTCCGGCAACGCACGCGACAGTGCCGCGACCACGCCGGCCGCGAGGCACAGTCCGATCGCGAGCCCGATCTGCGGCAGGCTCGCATACAGCCCGCGCCGGTGCGGCGGTGCGTACTCGTAGGCCATCAGCACCGCGCCGCCCCACTCGCCGCCGAGGCCGATGCCCTGCAGCACGCGCAGCGTCAGCAGCAGCACCGGCGCCCACATGCCGATCTGCGCATAGGTCGGCAGGAACGCAACGCCGGCCGTCGACACGCCCATGATCAGCATCGTCAGGATCAGCGCGGACTTGCGCCCGACGCGGTCGCCGAGATGGCCGAACAGCAGGCCGCCGAGCGGCCGCGTGACGAAGCCGACTGCGAACGTCGCATACGCGAGCATCGTCGACACGAACGCGTCGCCGGACGGAAAGTACTGCTTGTCGAACACGATGCCGGCGACCACGCCGTACAGGAAAAAGTCGTACCACTCGACGGTCGCGCCGATCACGCTGGCCGCGGCCACGCGTCGGACGACCCGGGAATCGATTGCCATGCGAGCTTCTCCAGGTAAGGATGCGCCGCAACCTGCCCCGGCGCCGTGCCGGCGGGGGCATCGATAAACGCGCGGCGGCCGTCCGGGCGCAGGAGCACGGGCCACGCGGGTGATGCGTGGCGAGGCCCTACGCGAGCGCCTCGGCGGCCGATGCGACGCCATGACCGCGATCGGCCGCGCGCGCGTCTTCGAGGATCATGTCGGACGCCTTCTCGGCGACCATCACGATCGGCACGTTGGTATTGCCCGATACGAGGGTCGGCATGATCGAACAGTCGACCACGCGCAGCCCGCGCGTGCCGTACACGCGCAGCCGCTCGTCGACGACCGCGAGCGGATCGCTCGCGACGCCCATTTTCGCGGTGCCGGATGGATGGAAGATCGTCTGCCCGTATTCGCGGCAGAACTCGAGCAGTTCGTCGTCCGTCTGCGCGTCCGCGCCCGGCCGCACCTCGCGCTTCATCAGCGGCGCCATCGGCTCGGTGGCCGCGACGCGTCGCGCGAAACGCACGCCGGCCACCGTCGTGCGGCGGTCGCGCTCGGTGTCGAGATAGTTCGGCTGGATCGACGGTGCATCGCGCGCATCGTCGGTGCGGATGCGCACGGTGCCGCGCGATTCGGGCCGCAACTGGCAGATCGAATACGTGCAGCCGGGAAACGGATGCACGCTGCCGCCCGCCGAATCGGCCGACAGCGTCGAGAAATGGAACTGGATGTCGGGCGTCGCCGATTCGTCCGGCAGCGCACGACAGAACATGCCGCCCTGGTTGATGCCGATCGCGAGCGGGCCGCCGCGGAACAGCGCCCATTGCAGCCCCATCTTCGCGCGGCCGACCCACGAATGCAGTTCGTCGTTGGTCGTGATCGGCTTCGTCACTTCGTAGATCAGACGAATCTGCAGATGATCCTGCAGGTTCTCGCCGACGCCCGCGCGATCGGCGACGACCGGAATCCCGTGCCGGTTCAGCAGCGCGGCCGGCCCGACGCCCGACACCTGCAGCAGTTGCGGCGACTGCAGCGCGCCCGCGGCCAGAACCACCTCGCGCAACGCACGCACCTCGCGCACCTTGCCGTGCTGTACGTAGCGCACGCCGCACGCCTGCGTGCCGTCGAACAGCACCTTCAGCGCCTGCGCATCGGTTTCGACATGCAGGTTCGGCCGCCCGCGCGCAGGCTTCAGGTAGGCCACCGCCGTCGAGCAGCGCAGCCCGTTGCGCGTGGTGAGCTGGTAATAGCCGACGCCTTCCTGGTCGCCCGTGTTGAAATCGTCGACCGTACGCACGCCGAGCCGGTTCGACGCGGCGACGAACGCATCGACGAGTTCGTGCCGTTGCCGGATCGCGGACGCCCACAGCGGGCCGCCAGTGCCGCGCGTCGGCCCTTCTCCGAGCGTGTTGTGTTCGAGCCTGCGGAAATACGGCAAACAGTCGCGCCAGCTCCAGCCGCGATTGCCGAGCGCGGCCCAGTGGTCGTAGTCCTGCTGCTGCCCGCGCACGTAGATCAGCCCGTTGATCGAACTGCAGCCACCGAGCGTGCGGCCGCGCGGCCAGTACAGGCGGCGGTTGTGCATGTTCGGATCGGGATCGGTGTGGAAGCCCCAGTTGTACACGGGGTGGAACATCGTCTTGCCGTACCCGATCGGCACGTGGATCCACATGTAGTTGTCGGCGGGGCCGGCTTCCAGCAAGCACACCGTATGGCGGCCGCCGTCGGACAGCCGGTTGGCGAGGACGCAACCAGCCGATCCCGCGCCGACCACGACATAGTCGAAGCTGCGTGTCATTCCGTGTCTCCGTTCCGGGGTATTGGAAAAATCCGGTATGTTTCGTCCAAATTTATGGAGCACACGGAACGCATACAAGCCGATTTATTGTCCACGCCGCGAATGTGGTACAAAAACCGTTCAATTCGTTTCATTTCCATCGCACAACCATCCCGGGACGCACGCCGATCCCGACGGAGGAGACACATGCGCGAAACCGCCCCCGCGCCGCCCGACGGCGCGCCCGCCGACGACGCGCGCGTCCTGCGCGCCCTCGCGGTGCTCGAAGCGCTCGCGTCGGCCGGCCAGCCGTACACGCTGTCGCAACTCGCCGCGCGGCTGCACATTCCAAAGGCGACGCTGCTGCGGCTGATCGAATCGCTCGAAACGCGCGGCTACGTGATCCACATGCCCGACTCGCGCGGCCACGACCGCGGCATCGCGCTCGGCCCGCGCGCCGCGCAGTTCGCGCTCGCGGCGCTGTCGAACAACACCTTCACGCGCGGCTGCCGCTCGGTGCTGCGTTCGCTCGTCGACGTGCTCGGTGAGACCTGCAACCTCACCGCGCTCGACGGTGACACGGTGCTGTATGTGGAGCGCGTCGAGACGACCGAGCCGCTGCGGCTCGAGATGCGGCCCGGCATGCGCGTGCCGCTGCATTGCACGGCGAGCGGCAAGCTGTTCCTGTCGCAGATGAATGCGCTGGAGCGCAACGCGATGCTCGCGCGGCTCACGCTGAAGAAGATGACCTACCGGACGCTGACCGATGCGCAGTTGCTCGCGGCCGAACTCGACCGGCTCGCGGCGCGCGGTGTCGGGATCGACAACGAGGAATTCGTGCGCGGGATGGTGGCTGTTGCGGTGCCGGTGAAAGATGCCGCGAGTGGACGCGTGCTCGCGGCGCTCGCCGTGCATGCGCCGACCGCGCGGGCGACGCTCAGCGACCTGCTGGAGAACGTGCCGAAGATGCGGGAAGCGGCGACGCGGCTCGCGCCGCTGCTGAATGCGGCTGAGGGCACGCCGCCGGGTTGACGAGACTGCGCGCGGTCATGCGGTCACGCAGTCACGCAGTCACGCAGTCACGCAGTCACGCAGTCACGCAGTCACACAGTCACGCAGTCACGCAGTCACGCAGTCACACAGTCACGCAGTCACGCAGTCACGCAGTCACGCAGTCACGCAGTCACGCAGTCACGTGAGGTGATAACGCAGCCAGAAGGTTTCGCGGCATGCGTTGTCGAACGTCATCCTCGTCGGACCGATTCGCTGCGCATCGGGATGGCGAAGCACGTCGTAGTCGATCCAGCATTCGGCACACAGCAGATCGGACGGCGCGCGGTCCTGCTCGACCGAGCGGCGCACGATCGCGCCGTTGTCGAAGCGGTATTCGGTTTCGTCGCGCGTGACCTCGACGTCGTCGTCGGTCCAGCGGTCGTGCGACGTCGCGTGAGACACGATCGACACCGGGCCCGCGAGCCCGTGGATCGCGGCAACGTAGGAAATGAGCTTGTCCATGGCGAGGCGGCGAACGAATGGATGGCCGCCTCGCGCAATACGCATGGAACGAGGCAACCCGAGCGCCGAGTATAGCCGCGCGCCGAAGACCTTGCCGCCGGCGGGGTTTCGTGCGCTACACCGCCCGCACCAGCAACGCGAACGCCGCGAGCCAGTGCTTGCTCGCGCAACCATACCCGGGGCATCGCGCTCGGCCCGCGCGCGACGCTCGGCGATTGGCGATTGGCGATTGGCGATTGGCGATTGGCGATTGGCGATTGACGGGAGAACGTACCGACGATGCGGGAAGCGGCGACGCGGTTCGCGCCAGGAAATGGGTGATGCGGACAACACCCCGCTCATGCCTGATCCGTGAGCGGCATGTCTCGGCACATCCGCTTCCCGGTTCGGCAACGAGTCGCTCAGCTCCGCTGCTCACTCGGCATCGCGCAAATACGATCGCAACATTTCAACGAGTTCATCCCGTGAATAGTGAAACTCGTCCCCTGCACTCATTCCTCCAATCGTATCGAGCAAGGTGTCGAGCCGTCGGTCACGGTACCGATACGCCTGGGCATCGAGCGCTTCGGTGTACACATATCGCGCGCACCTGTCCGGGTCATAGGGTTGCGTTTCGATGAACGTCATGATTGCCGTCACCCAGGCCCGTTTTTCGTCACGTTGATCCATCGTCCGCTCCTGCATGCCCCTTCCATCGCTCGGCTGCCGCGACAGGCGGAAAACCCGTCATGTCGCAGCACCCGCCGCGCTACGCCTCCAGCGCGAGCACCGCGAACGTTGCGAGCCAGTGCTCGCCCATGTAGTCGCCGGCCACGTGCGCGAGCGCGCTCGCGAGATGCCGGTCGGCCGCATCGAGCAGCTTCGCGCGTCGCGCATCGCCTTCCGGCAGCGCGCCGGCCAACGCACGCTGGCACCACGCGCGGCTCAGGTTCAGCCCGTCGAGGTGCGCGATCTTGCCGTCACTGCGATCGCTGACCGTCGCCGGCTCGAACAGCGTCGCCGGCTCGCCGCGCGCGAGATCGGGCAGGAAGCGTGCGAACCACCCGTCGAATTCGGCGGCCGGCAGCACGCGCCGCATCAGCTCCGCCTCCATCAACGCTGGCGACAGGAATTCGTCGCCCGACGGCTCCCACGCCTGGCATGCGACATCGTTCAGGTGCCAGCGCTTCGCGGTATCGACGATCAGCGCCGCGAGCCCGTCGCGCTGCGTGTCGCGTGCGAAATCGAGCGCGAGTGACAGCGCGAACGCGGTGTTGAAGTGCGTGCCGACGCGCAGCGGATAGGTCGCTTTCGGCAGGAAGGTTTCGAAGCGCGCCACGAACAGGTCGGTGAGCGGCGCCATCGTCTTCGCCCAGCGCGCGGCCTGCGGCAGCGCGCCCTTCAGCGCGAGCCGCTCGAGTTGCGCGGAGAGCGCGAGCAGCCACGCCCAGCCGTACGGCCGCTCGAAGCCGCTGTTGTGCGGCAGCGCGAGATACGCGCGCTCGCCGGCGACGTTCGCATCGGTGAAGTGCGCATCGACGATCGCGATGATGCGTTCGGCCTCGGGCAAGGCCGGGTAGCGTTCGAGCACGCGCAGCACGAGCCAGTAGCCGTGCACGCACGAGTGCCAGTCGTAGCTGCCGTAGAAGATCGGGTGCAGCGCGCGCGGCCCCTGCACGTCGTGCGGCCCTTCGAGCGAATGCGTGAGCTTGTTCGGATATTCGCGGGTCAGGTGCGCGAGCGCGAGCGACGCGAATGTCGAGGCGAGTTCGGGCGTGAGTCGGTCGGTCATGGGCATCTCGTCCTTCGAGTCAGAAGCGGAATACGAACGCGTACATCAGCAGCGTGTTCACGGCGAGCAGCAGTACGGCCGTCGGCCACTGCGCCTTGATCACGCCGTTCTTGTCCTTCAGTTCGAGCAGCGCCGCAGGCACGATGTTGAAGTTCGCGGCCATCGGCGTCATCAGCGTACCGCAGAAACCGCTCAGCATCCCGATCGCGCCGACGATCGCCGGGTTGCCGTGGAACTGGTGGACGATCAGCGGCAGGCCGATGCCGGCCGTCATCACCGGGAACGCAGCGAAGCCGTTGCCCATGATCATCGTGAACAGCGCCATGCCGACCGTGTAGGCCGCGACCACCGCGAACGGCGAATCGATCGGCACCCACTCCTTCACGAGCCCCGACACCACGCCGCCGACGCCCGCGACCGCGAACAGCGCACCGAGCGCCGCGAGCATCTGCGGCAGGATCGCGGCCCAGCCGACCGCGTCCATCGTGTGGCGTGCCTCCTTCACCGCATGCACCGGCGAATCGCGCAGCATCGCGAGCGCAACGGCGAACGCGACGAGCGTGCCGAGCACGAGCGAGATCAGCGTTACGCTCTTCTGGTCGACGAACGGCACCAGCTTCAACGCGAACGTCCCGATCAGCGTGACGACCGGAATCAGCAGGGCGGGCAGGAACAGCGTGTTGCCGAAACGCTGCGCGAGCGTTTCGCGCCGCACGGCCGCGGCCTCCCCGGCTTCATCGGACTTGCCGCGCCCGAGCTTGCCCGAACCGGCAATCACCGCGAGCGCGATCGCGAGGCAGCCCGTCACGAAATGCGGCAGCAGCGCGCCGAACAGGAACGTGACCGCATAGATCGCCCAGAACGCGAAATTGACGATGCGGCGCGGGTTCGTGCGGTCGGTCAGGTTGAAGCATGCGAACGCGGCGAACATCAGCCCCGCGAGCGTGTACAGCGATTCGAGGCCGATCATCGCGCGCCCTCCTGCGCGAGCAGGCCGAAGCCGCGCGCCAGCCGGCGGTCGAGCAGCGCGAGGCGCGCGCAGTGGATCAGCAGCGCGGCGATCGCGGTCGGGATCGCCCACACCGACAGATGCAGCGGCTCGATGGAGATCCCGTTCTGTTCGAGAAAGCCCTTGATCAGCAGGATCGACTGGATCGCGATGAAGATGTCCTCGCCGAAGAACACCGCGACGTTGTCGGCAGCCGACGCATGCGCGCGGATCTGCTGGCGCACCGACTCGGGCAGCTCGCCGTGCCGGTTGACGGCGGCGGCCTCGGCCATCGGCGCGATCAGCGGCCGCACCATCTGCGCATGGCCGCCGAGCGACGTGAGGCCGAGCGCGGCGGTCGCCTGGCGCAGCACGAAATACAGCATCAGCACGCGGCCCGTGGTGGCCGCCTGCACGCGCGAGATCATCCGCTTCGCCTGCTCCTTGAGCCCGTTGCGCTCGAGCAGCGCGATCACCGGCAGCGTCAGCCAGATGAGCCCCATGTAGCGGTTGTCGGTGAACGCCTTGCCGAACGCGCTGACGATGTCGACCAGATTCAGCCCGCCCGCCAGCCCCGTCGCGAGCCCCGCGATCGTGACCACCAGCAGCGCATTGAAGCGCAGCGCAAAACCGATCACGACGATCGGCACCCCAATCAGCACCAGCATTGCTCCTCCTTGTAGCGGACGCGCGGCGCCGTGACAACGCGCCGCCTGCCCGGTTTCGACCGGGCTCGGACGGACGGCGCAATCTAACATGAGACTTTATCGACAAAAAGTCGACAATTTGCTGCTTCGGGTAAACGTTGAAGCGCGCGGATACCGTGCCCGGGCCATGTGTCGCCGGTGTTTCATCCGAGGAAACGGTGGTCGGCCGGCCGGCACGGGCGCGCCGGCCGCGGCTCGCCCGTACGCGTTCCGGGGCAGCGTGCGGCGGCCCGCCGCGCGTGGCGGAGCCCCGGTGCGCCGACTAAACTGGAAAGCATCGGCAACGGACGGGAGAGCCGCCATGATTGACGTATTCCAGACCATCGGCAGCCGCGCGTTCTCCGCTCATCTGGCGAAGGACGGGATGGTGACGCTGATGGAGCAACGCCATGAGGTCGATCGCGTGACGCTCGCGACCGCGTATGCCGCGCTCGTCGAGGAGTCCGAGCAGGAAACCGACCTGCTCGACGCGACGGTCGAAGGGATGATGCGCGCGCTGATCCAGGGCTACGCGCGCAGCCATTGATGGCGCGGCCGCGCACCGGGTGCGCGGCCGGATTTCGCCCGCGCCCGTTGAGGTTGACGACGGGCTTGCGCGGGCGCTACGCGGCCGGCGTGCCGGCGCCCATGTCGAACCACCGGCCCGCGCGCAGTTGCCGGTAGTCGGCCTGCGTGAAGATCCTCAGCAGGTTCGCGACGGCACCGTTGCTGGCACGGTCGAGTTCCGTCATGAACGCTTCGACGTCGTCGCGGCCGGCAAACAGGATCGTGCTGAAATAGCGTTCGCGTTCCGTGTCGGACAGGTTCGTTGCGCTCAGCTGGTACGGATGGTGAAGCGCCGCGAACAGGAAGTAAAAGCGCTCGGCGTCGTCACTCAGCACGCGCACCGCGTCGGGATCGACCGGAAAATCGCGGTAGAACGACGCGTGTCCGCTCTCGATGGTGATCCGGTACAGCAACCCGCCGTCGCGCTCGATCACGATCGGCGCGTGCGGGTCGCGGCTGACGAGTAGGGTGTCGGGCGCGGTCATCGCGAACGCCACGCGATGCGGTTGCCCGCCCCCGTCCGGATGGCGTGCCATCGTCCGTCTGTGAAAGCCATCTGTAGTGATTCCCCGTCTGCCGGAAAAAGTGCTGCGCGACGCTGCCGGTCGCACGCCAGCCGATGCTAGCGCCGGTCGTAGACCAGGCGCAGCAGAAGATACACGGGATAAGCCACCGCCATGACGATCAGCGTGGCCTCGTGCCCCGACGCCGATTCCGCGCAACGGCGCACGAACCGCTCGGAGCCGAACAGTCCGATTGCAACCAGCAGCACGCCGCCGATCAGAAACGCGGCGAGCAGCCCGATGCCCCACCCCGGCCAGTTACCCGCCGGCGCGGCAGACAGGACAAACGCGCTGCCGCCCGCGAAGGCGGCACCGAGCGTCACCAGATAGCTGCGGCAATACGTGGCGCTGATGTCACGGTCTCTCTTTCCGTACCCCATGCTGCGTGGCGGCCGTTCTTGTTGTCGAAGGCGCCACGGTAACATGTCCGCTTCGTCGGCCCGTGCCCTTTGCCCGCCCGAAACACCGCGCAGCCATGGAGGAAACGCACTGAAACGGCGCAATGCGCAAATTTTTCGATTGCCGCCGCCCGCGCCGCATGACAGCATGCGGGGCGTCGCCAACCGAAAAGAATGCCGTGCCGTCCGGCCGCCGATGCCGTCCGGCGGCGCCGAACAGGCAGCCCCTTCCATGAACCCGGCCCACCTCCAACATTACGAACCGACCGGAGAATTCCGCTTGTGAACATCGGCATCGTCAACGACCTCCCGCTTGCCGTCGAGGCGATGCGCCGCGCGATCGCGCGACGGCCCGAGCACCGCGTGCTGTGGGTCGCGACCGACGGCGCGCAAGCCGTCGAGCTGTGCGCCGCACAGCCGCCCGACGTCGTGCTGATGGACCTGATCATGCCGAAATTCGACGGGGTCGAAGCGACGCGGCGGATCATGCGATCCGAACGACCGTGCGCGATCCTGATCGTGACGAGCTGCATCGGCGCGAATGCGTGGCGCGTGTTCGAGGCGATGGGCGCCGGCGCGCTCGACGCGGTCGACACGCCGCGGCTCGGCGACGGCGCGGCCGGCGACACGACCAAACTGCTGCTCGCGAAGATCGACCAGATCGGCCGCCTGCTCGACGCACCCGGCGGCTCGCGCCTCGCCGGCACGCCTCCCCGCACCGGCGGCGGCCCGCTGGTCGCGATCGGCGCGTCGGCCGGCGGCCCCGGCGCGCTCGCGTCGGTCCTCGGCGGCCTGCCGGCCGATTTCAATGCCCCGATCGTGATCGTCCAGCACGTCGACCGCGCGTTCGCCGAAGGCATGGCGCAATGGCTCGACGGCCAGACCCCGCTTGCCGTGCGCGTCGCGCGCGAAGGCGACCGCCCGCAACCGGGCGTCGCGCTGCTGGCCGCGACCGACGATCACCTGCGCATCACGCGCGCCGGCACGCTCGAATACACGCGCGAGCCGGCCGCCACGCCGTATCGCCCGTCGGTCGACGTGTTCTTCAACAGCCTGACCGAGCACTGGCCCGGCCGCGTGATCGGCGTGCTGCTCACGGGGATGGGCCGCGACGGCGCGATCGGCCTGAAGGCGCTGCGGATGAAGGGCTACCATACGATCGCGCAGGACGAGGCGACGAGCGCCGTGTACGGCATGCCGAAGGCGGCCGCGACGCTCGGCGCGGCGCGCGCGATCCTGCCGCTCGGGCGCATCGCGGGCGAGCTGGCGGCGCTCGCGCGGATCTGAGCCCATGAGCCCGCGCAACACCCATGCCTGCCCTCGCAACAACCCGCATCGACCATGACCATTGACCTGACTCGCCCGCCAGGCGGCCCCTACACGCCGCCCGCCGACGTGCCGGCGATGGTGCTGCTGGTCGACGACCAGACCATCGTCGCGGAAGCCGTGCGGCGCGCGCTCGTCGACGAGGAAGGGATCGATTTCCACTACTGCCCGCGGTCGGACGACGCGATGGCCACCGCGATCGAGACGCGGCCGACCGTGATCCTGCAGGACCTCGTGATGCCCGGCACCGACGGGCTGAGCCTCGTGAAAGCGTACCGGACGAATCCGGCGACGCGCGACGTGCCGATCATCGTGTTGTCGACGCAGGAAGAGCCCACGATCAAGAGCGCCGCGTTCGCGGCCGGCGCGAACGACTACCTCGTGAAGCTGCCCGACCGCATCGAGCTCGTCGCGCGGGTGCGCTACCACTCGCGCTCGTACATGAACCTGCTGCAGCGCGACGAGGCCTACCGCGCGCTGCGGCAATCGCAGCAGCAGTTGCTCGAAGCCAATCTCGAGCTGCGGCGCCTCACGCATTCGGACGGCCTGACCGGGCTGTCGAACCGGCGCTATCTCGACGAATACCTCGCCGCCGAATGGCGGCGCGGCACGCGCGAGCGCAGCGAGCTGTCGCTGCTGATGATCGACGTCGACAATTTCAAGCTGTACAACGACACGTACGGCCACGTGTCGGGCGACAGCGTGCTCAAGCAGATCGCGTCGACCATCGAGCGCTGCCTCGGCCAGTCGGGCGATCTCGCCGCGCGTTTCGGCGGCGAGGAATTCGCGGTCGTGATGCCGGCCACGTCGCCCGGCGCCGCGCGGCTGCTCGGCGAGAAGATCCGCCTCGCGGTCGAGGCGCTGCGGCTGCGGCACGCGCAGTCGTCGACGGGCAGCACCGTGACGATCAGCATCGGCGGCGCGAGCATCGTGCCGATGCCCGGCCTGCCGACGACCCTGCTGATCGAAGCGGCCGACCGCGCGCTCTATCGCGCGAAGCACGAAGGCAAGAACCGCGTCGAGATCGATGCGACGCCGACGACGCCGGGCCCCGGCGGGTTCGGCGGCTTTGGCGCGCCGCGCGGCGACTGAACGCTGAACGCCGGGCGCGCGCCGCGCTCACACGGCGCCGAGCCGGCGCGCGTAGTCGTTCGGATCCAGCGGACGGCTGAACAGATAGCCCTGCTGCATGTCGCAGCCGATCTGCTGCAGAAACCACGACTGCGCCTGCGTCTCGACGCCTTCGGCCGTGACCTTCATCCCGAGCGAATGCGCCATCGCGACCACGGCCTGCGTGATCGCCACCGAATCGTGATGATCGGGCACGCCCGACACGAACGAGCGGTCGACCTTCAGGTTGTGCAGCGGAAAGCGCTTCAGGTACGCGAGCGACGAATAGCCGGTACCGAAATCGTCGACCGAGATCCGCACGTTCATGTCCGTGAGCGCCTCGAGCATCGGCAGCACGGTGTCCGTGTCGTTCATCAGTAATCCTTCGGTAATCTCGAGTTCGAGCGCGGACGGATCGAGCCGCGTCTGCGCGAGGCAGCGATCGACCGATTCGACGAGCCCCTCGTGGAACTGCCGCGGCGACAGGTTGACGGCCAGCATCAGGTCGGGCGCGATCGTGCGGCGCCATTCGGCCGCCTGCCGGCACGCGGTTTCGAGCACCCACTGGCCGATCGCGACGATCAGCCCCGTATCTTCCGCGACCGGAATGAACTCCGTCGGCGACATCGGCCCAAGCTCGGGGCTCGTCCAGCGCAGCAGCGCTTCGGCGCCGACCGTGCGGCCGCTGCGTGCGTCGACGACGGGCTGATACGCGAGCCGCAGCATGTCCGACGAGAGCGCGCGGCGCAGCGACTGCTCGATCGCGAAGCGGCGCTGCAGCCGCAGGTTGAGCTGCGCGGTAAAGAACGTGAAGTGGTTGCGGCCGCGCTGCTTCGCGTCGTACATCGCCGAATCGGCGTTGCGCATCAGCGTGACGGCATCGTCGCCGTCGCGCGGCGCGACGCTGATCCCGATGGACACGCCGAGCCAGTATTCGTTGTTCGCGATCGCGAACGGCTTCGCGATCGCATCGATCACTTCGCGCGCGAGCACCGCGAGCCGCTCGGGATCGGCGCAGTCCTCGACGAGGATCACGAACTCGTCGCCGCCCACCCGCGTGAGCGCGTACTGGCCGCCGCCGCAGGCCGAGAGCCGTGCGGCGACGCTGCGCAGCAGCGCGTCGCCCGCTTCGTGGCCGGCCGTGTCGTTGACCTTCTTGAAGCCGACGAGATCGATGAACAGGATCGCGACGCGTGCAGGCCCGCCCGCCGCATCGTGTCCGCCGAACAGCTCGCGCATGCGGTCGCTGAGCCAGCGGCGGTTGTAGAGGCCCGTCAGCGCATCGCGCGTCGCCAGGTAGCGCAACTGCTGCTGCGCTTCGCGCACAGGGCCGATGTCGTTGAACGACACGAGCACCGAGTCGGCCTGCTTGTCGCCCGGCCTCACGATCGGCACCGCGTTGCCGCGCACCCAGATGACGTCGCCGTCCGCGAGGCCGAAGCCGACCGTGTAGTCGAGCATCGGCGTGGCCGTCTCGAGCGCGCGCCGGCTCGGCCATTCGTCGGGCGCGATCGGCGAGCCGTCTTCATGCAGCTTGCGCAGGATCACCGTCGACAGCCGGCGGCCGACGAGGTCGCCGTGCACGCGCATCATCCGGTTCGCGCTCGGGTTGCTCGCGACCACGACGCCGTCGCGCGACACGACGAGGATCCCTTCGTGCAGGCTGTTGACCACGAGCCGGTGATGCTCCTCGCTGCGCGCGAGCTGTCGCGCGATCCGGTCCTGGTGTACCGCGAGGCCCACGCTGTTGCCGATATCGCGCAACAACGCGGTTTCCTCGTCGCCCGGCCGGCGCGGCGTGCGGTGATAGACGGCGAACGCGCCGAGCACGGCGCCGGTGTCGTCAAGGAACGGCACCGACCAGCAGGCGCGCAAGCCCAGCGGCAACGCGACGGAACGGTAGTCGGCCCAGAGCGGATCGGTTTCGATGTCTTCGACGGCGACCATCCGGCGCAGGTACATCGCCGTGCCGCACGAGCCGGCCGCAGGGCCGATCGACGCGCCTTCGATCGCCGCGCTGTACTGCGCGGGCAACGATGGCGCGGCGCCGACGTGCACGTGCACGCCGTCGGGATCGAGCAGCAGGATCGTGCATGACGCGCCGTCGCCGAGCAAAGCCTCGGCACGCCGGCAGACTTCGACCAACAGCTCCGGCAGCGGTGTGTTGCGCGTGATCAGTCTCAGCACGCTTTGCTCGGACGCAAGCACTTCCGCCGCGAGCCCGAGACTGTAACGAGAACTTTGCGGTTCGGTATTCAAGATGAATCCTGCCGTCGGTCCGATCGGGTCTGATGCGCCCGATTCGTTTTCGATCCTTCGTGCCGTTTTTCGCCCCGGGTTTACGCCGATGCCCGGTGCGCCCCGTGAAACGCGCGGTGCCAACGCGCGCCGAAAACTATTTAACACCAATCCGTGACACGCCGGGGATCCGTGCGCATCAGGGGTTACGCGCGGTCGGTGCGGCGTCTGCCGCCGGCAGTCAGCTTGCCGAAAGACTCGCGCGCGATGCGACGCCCCCGGGCAAGACCGGGCCCGGCCCGCGCCGCGTGCGCACACGGTGCGTCGGATCGTGGCGGTGCCCCCGGCTCCGTTCGCGTTCAGTCGTCCGCGCCAGGATCCGTGCGCGTCACAGCCTTCAACGCATCGATCGCGGCCGCGACCGACACGCCCGCGGGCGCCGCATACAATGCGCCGACCGTTTCAGGCATCGTCGACAGCTTCAGCGGCAACCGGCCGACGCGCTCGCCTGCGCGCGCGGCCAGCGCAAACGCACGCGCCGACTGCACGAACAGACACGGCAACTGCTCGGCCACCGCGCGGTTGGTCTGCCATGACACCGATTCCATCAGCACGGACGGTGGCGCCAGGCCAGCCTTCGCGAACTCGGCGTCCAGCGCCGTGCGCGCGGGCGACCCGAGCGGCGGCGCAATCCACGGGAACGCGGCCGCGTCGCGCCAGCCGATCCGCGCGCGCCTGAGCAGCGGGTGGCGCGACCCGCACATGACGATCATGTCGTCGCGGTACAGCGGCGCGACGTCGAGCCCCGCGCTCAGCGCCGACGCATCGAGCCGGCACACGAGCAGGTCGAGTTCGCGGCGCTGCGCCTGCGCGAGCATCCGGTCGAACGTGTCCTCGCGCACGTTGAGCTGCACGGGACGGCCGGCTTCCCGCAGCCACGCCAGCGCGCCCGGAATCAGTTGCGGCGCCATGTTCGGCAGCAGGCCGATCGTCACCGGGCGGCCGGTGCCGGTGCGCAACGCATCGAACGCGGGCGCGACGCCGCGCATGTCGGTCAGCACGCGGCCGATGCATTCGAGCAGCGCATCGCCGTACGCGGTCGACGCGACGCGCCGCGACGTGCGCTCGAACAGCGGCAGGCCGAGCGATTCCTCGAGCTCGCGCAGCCATTTCGACAGCGCGGGCTGCGTGATCGACGCAGCCTCGGCCGTGCGCGCGAAGCTGCGCGTGCGCCCGAGCGTGTCGAGCGTTTCCATGTCGCGCACGCGCAGCCGCCGCAGCGCCTGCGCGATGCGCTGCTCGTGGGCCGGCGCGCCGGGCAGCGCGAGCGGTTCCGGCCGCGTGCGGCCAGCCGGGCCGTGTGGATCGTGGGTCACGAGCGTCTCCGTCATTCATGTTCGCCAGGTTATTGATCGACCTCGATCTTTCATCGATCGATACGCGATCCTGCCGCATAGTCGTCGGCATGAAAACCCCCGGCACGAGCCGGCATGACCAGGAGACAGCCGACGTGAAAGACGATCAGGACACCCCCGCCGCCGCCGCCGAACCCACCGCGCGGCGCCAGTTCCTCAAGCTGGCCGGCGCGGCGGTCGCGGCGGCCGGCTTCGGCGCCGACGCGCTGGCCGCGAACCCGCCGCCGGCCGCCCCGGTTGCCGCCGGTGCAGGCGTCGATCCCGCGCCCGCGTTCCATGGCGCGACGACCGCGCCCGCCGCGCCGCCAGCCGGCTACAACATCCTGTTCATCCTGACCGACCAGGAGCGCCACTTCGACCGCTGGCCGTTTCCGGTGCCGGGCCGCGAAGCGCTGCGCCGCGACGGCATCACGTTCATGCACCACCAGATCGCCGCATGCGTGTGCTCGCCGTCGCGCTCGACGATCTACACGGGGCAGCACATCCAGCACACCGGCGTGCTCGACAACGCGGGCGCACCCTGGCAGAAGGACATGTCGCCGGACGTGCGTACCGTCGGCCACATGCTGCGCGATGCAGGCTACTACGCCGCGTATCTCGGCAAATGGCACCTGAGCGCGTCGATGCACGAAACCACGAGCCCGTACACGGCGCCCGTGGCCGACTACAACCGCACGATCCGGTCGTACGGTTTCGACGACTATTTCGGCGTGGGCGACCTGATCGGGGCGGCGCGCGGCGGCTACCAGTACGACGGGATCACGGCCGAGGCCGCGGTCAGCTGGATGCGCAACCACGCGCCGCGGCTCGCGAAGGAAGGCAAGCCGTGGTTCCTCGCGGTGAATCTGGTGAACCCGCACGACGCGATGTTCGTGAACACCGACACGAACGGCTCGACGGTGCAGGACGCGAACCACCCGCTGCTCGGCAACGCGCCGCCGCCGAACGACGCGCTGTATCGCACGTCGTGGACCGACGTGCCGCTCGCGGCATCGCGGCGGCAGCGCTACGACGAGCCGGGGCGACCGCCCGCGCACGGGATGTTCAACGCCGCGCATGCGAACCTCGTCGGCCGCTATCCGTTCACCGACGAACGCCTGCGCATCTATCAGGACAACTACTTCAACTGCGTCCGCGATTGCGACACGCACGTCGTGCGCCTGCTGCAGTCGCTGCAATCGCTCGGCCTCGACGAACGCACGATCGTCGTGATGACGGCCGACCACGGCGACCACGTCGGCGCGCACCAGCTCGTCGGCAAGGGCGCAACCGCGTACCAGCCGCAGAACCACGTGCCGCTCGTGATCCGCCATCCCGCGTATCCGGGCGGCATGCAGTGCGATGCGCTGACGTCGCACATCGACATCGCGCCGACGCTGCTCGGGCTCACCGGCCTCGACGACGCGCGTCTCGCGTCGATCCGCGGCAATGCGCTGAAGGGGCACGACCTCACACGCTGGCTCGCGAAGCCGGCCGAGACGAAGCTGCACGCGGCGCGCGACGCGACGCTGTTCAACTACGCGATGCTGCTGTACTACGACAGCGAATGGATGCTGAAGGAACTGGGCACGCTGCGGCAGAAAGGCGTGCCCGAGGACGAGCTGTTGCGCCGCGCGCTGGCGCAGCAGCCGGATTTCCGGTTGCGCGGCACGATCCGCAGCGTGTTCGACGGCCGCTACCGGTTCACGCGCTATTTCTCGCCACTCGAATTCAACCGGCCGACGACGATGGAAAACTTGTTCGCGCGCAACGACGTCGAGCTGTTCGACGTCGCGAGCGATCCGGGCGAGATGCGCAATCTCGCGACGGACAGGAACAGGCACGGCGAGCTGCTGCTCGCGATGAACGGCCGCCTGAACGACCTGATCGCCAGCGAAGTCGGCGACGACAGCCCCGACGTGATGCCGATTCGCGACGGCAAGGTCCAGGTGCAGATCCGCAAGGGGCTTTGACGGCGGCCGGCCATCGTCCGGTACCGGCAAACATCGGACGATTCCGCATCCAGCGATCCCCTGCCGTGCGGTTGCGCCGTTCGACCGCACGCGGGGCGCCGCTTTTCATCGTCGTTCCGGACAGGTAAGCATCGAGTAAGCATGACGCCCTACAGTGTGCTGATTCTCCAAGGCGGATCATCGCGGCGAGCGCGCGCTTCGCCGGTATCCGGGCGACATGAAGGGAACAGGCATGCAGAACCGGCCAACGATGAGTTATGTGTGTGCAAAACATCCCGACGGACGCCGGTCGAACTGGCAACCGCCGGCGGGCTGGAAACGACAGCTGGCGACGCCGTCGCGCGGTGTCGTGGCGATCGATCACTACATCGCGCAAGCATCGGAGCTGATCGATCTCGAAACGACCGAGCCGGTCTTCACGCTGCACCTGCGGATGCCCACCGGATTCGAAATGCGCACGGACGACAGCAACGGCTGGGCCCCGCACGTGATGCGCACGCCGTTGACTTACGTGCCGCCCGGCTTCGGGTGTTCCAGCCGATGGTCGAACGACATCGAATGGCTCGCCGTCCACTTCGAAGTGTCCTGGCTCGCCCGGTCCGGCCTGCTGCCCGGCACGCCGGCCGTGCCCCGCTTCGACGTGAACGACGACCTGCTCGTGCAGATCATCAGGAGCATCCATGAAGATGCGGTCGCGGGGATGCCGTCGGGGCCGACCTATGTCGAAACCCTGGGCGCGGCCGCGCTCGGCCGCATGTCGTATCTCGAGTCGACGCGCAAGGCCCGCGAGTACACGCATGCGCAGGGGATGCGGCGAGCCGTCGAGTACATCCGCGACAATTTCCGCGATCCGCTGACGCTCGTGACGCTGGTCGAAGCGGTCGACTATCCCGGCGACCTGTATTCGTTCATCCGGAACTTCAAGAAGGCCAACGGGGTGACGCCGCATCAGTACATCGTCGAGACCCGGCTGCAAGCCGCCCGCGACCTGATCGAACGCGGCCGATGCGATGTGACCGAGGCCGCGCTCGCGTGCGGCTTTTCGACCACGAGCCACTTCTCGGCCACGTTCCGCAAACGGTGGGGATGCTCGCCGTCCGGGCTCAAGCCGCGTGCCGCGAACGTCACGCGAGCGGCAGCGACAGGATCCACAGGCCGCTGACCGTCAGCACGATCGTCAGCACCAGCAGCGGCAACTGGTTGCGCACCACGGCGCCGGCCAGCACGCGATGACGGACGGCGATCGCGTGCGTGACGACCACGCTCAGCACATGGCCGGCGAGAATCAGCAGCACCTGCGCATGCCAGATATAGCCGACGTTGATCAGGAGCGCGGTCGGCGCGACCTGCGCCGGGTCGATCGGCAGCAGGTTCCAGCCGATCCCGAGCGGATCGGACAGCAGTGAGACGATCTGCCGCCCCTGGTCGATGAACAGCGTGAAGTAGTGACACACGTTGTAGAACAGCGCGATCGGCAACAGCAACAGGCAGAACTGCCGCGCAAACGCGTGACCATCCAGCGTCGAACGCGATCCCGCCGCGCCGAGCGCGCAGAAGCCCCGGAACAGGCCATGGTAGGCCAGCCCGACCGCGGCAAAGGTGGCCCACTGCCCGGCGAGCACGAGGTCCCCCGCGATCGCGTAGTCGTTTTTCAGCGCCGGCGACACCGCGACGATCAGCGGATAGATGCCGCGCCAGAAGAAGGTGTTCCAGACGGCTGTATCGCGCAAGCCGTCATAAGCCGTCGACGACAGCATGAACGACAGGAAGATCACGACGCTGGTGTCGAACGGCGGTTCCGACGCCATGCCGGCGACCGGATTCCTCAGCCTGATGCCGATTTCGCGCGCCGACACGCGACGCCACTCGAGCGGCGACAGTCGTGCGCACAATCCGCACAGGATGCCGAACGCATCGAAATGCCTGAGCCACACGTCGCGGCCGACGCAGAACGAACCGGCCAGCGCATAGATCGCGTAGCCGGCAAGGAACAGGCTGGCGTCGCGCGGCCGTGCCGCGCCGAACAGCTCCAGCGCGATCAGGGCGACATACACGAGCAGCGCGGGATACGATGCGAGGCCGCGAGGATAGCGATACCGGCCCCTGTCGAATGCCGGGACGCCGCGCGCCACGATCCGCAGCAGCAACGCAAACGGGTTCGTGAACGCATAGAGGTCGCCGAACACCGCACTGACGTAGATCGACCCAAGATAGAACCAGAGCCAGAATCCCGACATGCTGAGGTTGACGAACGGGTTCTGGGTGCCGGCGAGGCCCGACACGATCAGCAGGACAACGAAGCCCATGCTCGCAACCTGCCCCGCCGCGAGCGCCACGGCCGGTATCCGCCCTTCCCGCCGCCATCGGATCGCCGGCGCGCGCGTGTCCGGAATGCGCGCGCCCGATGCGAACGCCAGGATCATGAAGGACACCACGAGCGTGCCGGTGGCCGCGTACGCATAGAGCCACAACGGCACCGGCAGGTAGTACGGAATATTCCACGCATGCGCATCCGCGCAGGTCGGCGCGCAAGCGAGAAGCGCCGCCACCCCCGGGGCCCGCCACGCGTTGCGGCGTGAGACCCCGTTGTCGACGGGGGCTGTCGCGCCACGCGCACCATCTTCGAAGTCGTCGCGCATATCAGTAATCGGAAGACGAAATCAGTCCCGTGACCTTCCAGCCCGCCCCGCTGCGCTGCTCCGACACCACGCCGATCGTGTCGTAAGGCGCATCGAGCAGCTTGATCAGCGCGACGGCACGCTTGTTTCCGTCGGCCGAATCGGGCAGCGGAAAAACCAGGAACGGCAGAATCGGTGACGGCTTGTCGCCCTCCACGATGAGCGGCAGCACCGCATCGTTCAACGACTTGAAGACCGCGAACGACGCGCGGTTGCGCAGGCTCGCGCCGGCGCTTCCCGTCGGCAGCGAGGGCGTCCCGATCGCGAGGTAGGTGCCGTGATCCCGCAAGCGCCAGCCGGTCAACTGCTCGACCAGCGGGCCGTCGGGCTTGCCGGCGTGGCCGGTAGCCAGCGCGGGCAGCCAGCGCTTGTCCACAGGCGATGTCGTGACCCAGTCGCTGAAGAAGCGTGCGTAGAAATCGACGAGCCCCTTGTCGACGCCGGGCTGCCCGGTCGGCGCGACCGGCTTCGGCACGTCGCGCCGGCCGTGCCAGCGGACCGCCTGCCACGCGGGGCCGTCCGGCAGGCTCGTGCCGTCGAGGAACGACGTGTCCTTCAGGCCGTTCGCGACGAACCAGCCGGATTTCGCGTGCTTGGTTCGCGCGTCGATGAAACCGGCGAGCATCGGCCGGACCTGCTCCCACGGCCGCGCGTTTCTCGACACGCCATTGATCTTCGGATAACGAATCATCTGGAGATACGTCGACTTCGCCATCGCCTCCGTATCGACGGGCCAACGCCAGGTCATCTCGGCAGCGTGGCCGGACGGGCCACCGCGCGCGAGCGGCGCGGCCATCGCCAGGCTGGCGTCGCATTCGATACCGTAGCGGCGCCAGTCCGGTACCGACGGCGTGCCTTGATGCGCCCACGCGTCTTGCAGCGCATGCAGCGACCGGCCGAACTCGCCCAGCATGAAGGCCGCGTTGCGACCCTCGGCACGCCGCAGCGTGGCATCGACCGAAGACCGTGACGCCGGGCCGTCCGGCACCACGATCCGGGCGGCGGCCGCGGCCGCCACACGGGTCTCGCTCGGATAGTGCGCCGCCTGGGTATCCTGCGCATCGGGCGCGAAGCGCGACAGGCAGGCAAACTGCAGCGGCGACGTCATGTATTCGATCGAGCCGGCATCCATCCGCTGGTCGGCGAGCGCAATCGCGTCGGCCTCGCCGGACGCGAACCCCGCCTGCGTCGCGAGCCAGAACGTGAGGCCGAAGTGCACGTCCGCTTCGAACCCCGAGCACGTCAGCGGCATCGCGAGCGCCGCCAGCAAGGCCAGCGCGGCAACGCCCGAATTGCGCCGGGCGCGGCCTCGCGCGCCTGCCCTGCCGATTGCGACCGCTTCACGCGATGACCCGCGAGCAACCTGTCTGCTATGCATCAATTGCCGATCTCCGTCGCTTTGGTGCTTTCGGGAAACGGCCACGCGCCGTTCTCGAACGACAGCACGAGCAGCCCGTTGTCCTGGCAGGCGGTAGTCAGCAGATGGCGGTCGAAGTCGAAATCGAGACGCGACGCACACCAGTCCGGGCCGCCCGGGCGGTACTGGCCGAACATCAGGTGCGCGGAACCGGCGCCGGGCGACTTGGCCGAAGGCGGGTTGTAATACGCGATCTCCTTCGGCTTCGCCGGATCGCGAATGTCGAACACGCGCACGCCGGAGTTGAAGTAGCTGCACGCGAGCGCGGTGGCGTTCTCCCGGTTGTCGACGCTGCAGTAGTGCGACCCGTACGTGAACGTGGAAAGGCCGAGAATGTCGGGAATCACCTTGCTGCAGTTCTGCACGGCGTGCGTTTCGAGTCGCAGTTCGGAGACGAGCTGCGGCGTCGCTTCGTTCGACATGTCGTAGATGTGCCCCATCGGGAACGGTGCCACGCCGGCATTGCACGCGGCCTTCACGGCAGTGGCGCTAGGATCCTGAAGCCCGCCCGAGCCGCCTTCATCGACCTCGATCAGATAGGGCTTGCCCGCCACGGAGAACGAGATCGTATGTTGTGCAATGCTGCCGTCCCGCACCGGCATCGTCGCAATCCGGTGCATTTGTGCATTGGGACGCCGGCTCTGTACTTCGCTGGTGTCGATGACGAAGAACCCGTTGTCGCCGGTCGCATTCGGGTTGTCCAGCGGCGGTGCGCTCATGCCGATCGCCGTGCCGCCGTTCCCCGACGAGACGAAGTACGCGCGGTTCCCGTCCTGGCTCACCGACAGTCCGTGGGAAATGGTCCCCATGCCCAGGTCCGGCACACTGATGGCCGAGATCATCTTCGGCCGGGTCGGCACGGTCAGGTCGATCGCGTAATAGGATTTTGTAAACGCCCCGCCGACGTAGTAGGTAAACCCATCCGGAGAAAACCCGCCTTCGTGGCCGAGCTGCTTGGTGGCTGGCACGATGCCGCCGTCTGCGCCCGTGCCGACGGGAACACTGGCAAGCAACTGCGGGCGCGTGCAGTCGGTCGCCACGTCGTACAGGTCGACCTCCGGGCCGCCACCGCCACCGAGCCCGTTGTCGGCAGCCAGGATGCCGCGCGCCACGTTCACACGCAGCGATTCCCACGGATCGATCATCGCCGTGGACGTCAGCGAACTCACCCGCACCGGCTTGGCCGGATCGGTGATGTCGATCACCGGCACGCCCGGGTTCACGCGCGGCGGCGCATCGGGATTGTTGAAGGCCGGCGTGGCACCCATCGTCGCATGGTAGAAGCAGGTGTGGCCCTGCCGGTCGGTGTAGGTCGCGGCCGACCACGACGCGCCCTCGCCCTGCACCTGGCTGACGCGCTTCAGGTTGCAGCTGAAGCCGCCGAATCCGGACTGGCGCAGCGCGGCGGGCACCTGCCCTTGCAGCGCCGTCTCGGGCGTGTCGCCCGGGCTGCAGCCGGGCACTCGCGGTACGACATAGTCCGCCACCGATACGGCGGGTGTCGTGCTCGTCACGTCGTTGTCGTCTCCGCCGCAGCCGGCGAGCATGAGTGTGCCGAGCGATATCGCGATCGCCAGCCGGGTCGGTAATTGCATGCTTGTCTCCTCCTGGATTGCTGAAAATGTCGATGTGGCGCGGCTCGGGTGTCGCCATCACCGGCTATGCCGGCCGCTTCTGTGAGTCATCCCGGTTGCGTCGCATGGCAGGGGTGCGCTGCCCGCGCGTCAATTGCCGGCCTCCGTCGCTTTCGTGCTTTCGGGAAACGGCCATGCCCCGTTCTCGAACGACAGCACGAGCAGGCCGTTGTCCTGGCAGGCGGTAGTCAGCAGATGGCGGTCGAAATCGAAATCGAGGCGCGACGCACACCAGTCCGGGCCGCCCGGGCGATACTGGCCGAGCATCAGATGACCGGAGCCGGCGCCGGGCGACTTGGCCGAAGGCGGGTTGTAGTACGCGATCTCCTTCGGCTTCGCCGGGTCGCGAATGTCGAACACGCGGATGCCGGAATTGAAGTAGCTGCACGCGAGCGCCGTCGCGTTCTCCCGGTTGTCGACACTGCAGTAGTGCGATCCGTACGTGAATGTGCCAAGGCCGAGCACATCGGGAATCACCTTGCCGCAGTTCTGCACCGCGTGCGTTTCGAGCCGCAGCTCGGACACGAGCTGCGGTGCCGCTTCGTTCGACATGTCGTAGATGTGGCCCAGCGGGAACGGCGTCATCCCGGCAATGCACGCGGCCTTCACGCTCGCCGCGCCCGGATCCTGAAGCCCGCCCGAGCCACCTTCATCGACCTCGATCAGATAGGGCTTGCCGCCCACGGAGAACGAGATCGTATGCTGGGCCCCGCTGCCGTCGCGCACCGGCACCGTCGCGATCCGGTGCATGTGTGCATTCGGGCGCCGGCTCTGCACTTCACTGGTGTCGATGACGAAGAACCCGTTGTCGCCGGTCGCATTCGGGTTGTTCAGCGGCGGTGCGCCCGTGCCGATTGCCGCACCGCCATTGCCGGTCGCGACGAAGTACGCACGGTTTCCGTCCTGGCTGACGGACAAGCCGTGGGACAGCGTCCCGAACCCCAGATCGGCCATCGTGATCGCCGAGATCAGCTTCGGCCGTGTCGGGATCGTCAGGTCGACCGCATAGTAGGAACGCACTGCGGATCCGCCGACGTAATACGTGAAGCCGTCGGGAGAGAAACCGCCTTCATGGCCGAGCGCCTTGGTGGCCGGGAGGATGCCGCCGTCGGCGCCCGTGCCGACGGGCACGCTCGCGAGCAACTGCGGGCGCGTGCAGTCGGTGGCCACGTCGTACAGGTCGACTTCGGGGCCGCCGGCGCCGCCGAGCCCGTTGTCGGCGGCGAGAATCCCGCGCGCGACGTTCACGCGCAGCGATTCCCACGGATCGATCATCGAGGTCGACGTCAGCGAACTCACCCGCACCGGCGTGGCCGGATCGGTGATGTCGATCACCGGCACGCCCGGGTTCACGCGCGGCGGCGCATCGGGATTGTTGAAGACCGGCGTCGCGCCCATCGTCGAGTGGTAGAAGCAGGTCCGGCCCTGCCGGTCGGTATAGGTCGCCGCCGACCATGAAGCGCCCTCGCCCTGAACCTGGCCGACGCGCTTCAGGTTGCAGTTGAAACCGCCGAATCCGGACTGGCGCAGCGCGGCGGGCACCTGCCCTTGCAGCGCCGTCTCGGGCGTGTCGCCCGGGCTGCAGCCGGGCACCCGCGGCACGACGTAGTCCGCCACCGATACGGCGGGCGTCGCGCTCGTCGTGTCGTCGACGTCTCCGCCGCAGCCGGCGAGCGCGACGGCGCCAAGCGATAGCACGAGCGCTATCCGGGACAGTGCCTGCATCTTTGCCTCCTCCTGTTTCGAATGTCGTTCCGAGCCGGCTTTATCGTTAGTTGTCCGGATATATCTCGATGACAGCCACCTCGATCTGCTCGCCGGTCCGGCTGTGAAAGTGCAGCGAAAAGCGCCCGGTGATCCCGACCGGGAGAATGTCCATCGACTGCTCGGTTCCGACGGTGCAGGCCGCGAGCGCACCCGGTATTTCATGCGCCATCAGCACACCCGCCTCTCGCGAATGCACGTTGATATGCGCCGGCATCCCTTCGCGAATCGCGATCACGGATCGTTCCCAGGGCGCCTTGTCCCGATCGACGTCGACGGAAAACACCTGTTGATCCGGCGGTCTCGTCGACGCGTGCGACAGATGTCGCGCGACACCGTAGGCCAGCACCAGCGCCGACACGGTCGCGATCAACGCGACGAGTCGACGCCGCTGCCGCCGATTCCCTTCCTCCATGGCGGCGCTCCGTTTCATCGGCACTGACGCCGCGCCGTATCTCGTGCCGGCAGGCCGGCCATCCGCGCGGCCCTCAGCCGTTCGACGAATGGTAGTGAGCGCCCCGATGCAGCGATATCTGCTTATTGCGGGTTGTCGGAAAATTGCGTCCGGAGTAACCCGAGCCAGGGCTGGCCGGGCAAGGTTGCGCGCCGGATTCGGGAACCGGCACACGCGAATCTCGCGAGCCGATCACGCCCGATGGGCGATGGGCGATTCGCGCGCGACGATGCCGGGCGGTTCGATCTCACGCCCTAACCGGGGCAACGGCCTCGATGCGATGAAGGAACGCAACGGGATGCGCAGGCCGGGCCGCAGCACCGACCGCCTCGGCACACCCGGCGGCGACACACCGAACGCGGCCGCCACGCGTTAATCCCTGCGGATGTGTTCGGCCAGGAAGTCGATCAACAGACGCACGCGCGGCAGCAGCCCGCGCCGCGACGGAAACACCGCGTGGATCACGCCGCCCTTCGGCGCCCATCCGGGCAGCACGTCGACCAGCGTGCCGTTGCGCAGGTCGTCCTCGACGACCATGCACGGCAGTTGCACGATGCCGACGCCGTGAATCGCCGCATCGCGCAGCGCATGCAGGTCGTCGGTAATGAAGCGCGGGTGATGCCGCAATGGCACCTGCTCGCCGTTCGGCCCGACCAGTTGCCACACGTGATGTCGCGCCGGCCCCCAGTCGAGGCTCGGCACGCCGGCCAGTTCGGCAGGATCCGACGGCGCGGCGCGCCCGCCGAGCCAGTGCGGCGCGGCCACCAGCCGCTGCGGGCTGTCGCCGAGGATGCGCATCACGAGATCGCTGTCCTCCAGCGGCGGAAAGCGCACCCGCAACGCGAGATCGATGCCTTCGCTCAGCAGGTCGACGCGCCGATTCGTCGCCTCGAGATGCACCTGCACCTGCGGATGAATCGCCATGAAGCGCGCGATCAGTTCGCTCACCCGGTATTCGAGCAGCGCGGTCGGGCAACTCACGCGGACGATGCCTCGCGGCTCCGCGTGCCGGCGCTCGATCACCTCGCGTGCCGCCTCGGCTTCGACCAGCACGGCGAGGCATCGCTCGTAGAATTCGCGCCCGGTCTCCGTCACCGTGAACCGGCGCGTCGTGCGCTGCAGCAGCCGCACGTCGTACTGCGCCTCCAGCGCCGCGATGCGCCGGCTCAGCGTCGATTTCGGGACGTCCAGCGCGCGCCCCGCCTGCGTGAACCCGCCGTGTTCGACCACCTTCACGAAATAGTAGAGGTCGTTCAGGTCATCCATGATTGTTCCACCCATAGAACACTGATGGCATTTTAAGGGACTGGAACGCCGTTTGTTGCACGAATAGCATCGTGATTCGACGCGTATCGAGGTCGTCGCAGGGGTCCGGACTGTTCTGGTCCGGGCCCTCTGCCACGCCGCCCCGGCCCGTCGGCCCCCTTCACTTCCTGCCCTGTCTCTGGAGGCAACCATGGCAAGCGAACCGATTCGCGACCCCGCGAACGACCACCTGCTCACCCCGCAGAATGCGGCGTTCATCGTCATCGATTACCAGCCGGTCCAGGTGAACTCCATCGCGTCGATGGATCGCCAGCTGCTGATCAACAACATCGTCGGCGCGTCGAAGGCGGCCGTCGCGTACGGCCTGCCGATCGTCCACTCGACCGTCAACGTGAAGACCGGCCTGAACAAGCCGCCGATCCCGCAACTGCGCGCGGCGCTGGACGGCCATCCGACCTACGACCGCACGAGCATCAATTCGTGGGAAGACGTCGAGTTCCGCCGGGCCGTCGAGGCGACCGGCCGCAAGAAACTGATCATGACCGCCCTGTGGACCGAAGCGTGCCTGACGTTCCCGGCGCTCGACGCGCTGAAGGCCGGCTACGAGGTGTACGTGGTCGTCGACGCGGTGGGCGGCACGTCGGTTGCCGCGCACGACGCGGCGCTGCGCCGCATCGAGCAGGCCGGCGGCCAGATGATCAGCGTCGCGCAGCTGTTCTGCGAGTTGCAGCGCGACTGGGCACGCAGCGCCACCGTGCCGGCCTTCATCGACCTGTTCATCGAAACCGGCGGCACGGCCGGCATCCAGTTCTCGTACGACAAGAGCTGACCGGCCCGCGCGGCCGCGGACGTTTCCGGCCGGCGGCGCGCACCCGCGCGCGCGGCCGGCCTCATCCGTTCCGCGCCGCCTGGCTGCCCGCACCGCCGGCCAGGCCGTCTTTCCGTATCCGTGATTCAATGTCGATCGAACCGGCGCCGCGCAATCCGGCGGCACGGCGACTCGTAACCTCATCGATCGACCCTCACTGGATCACCATGACGAACCCTGCCGAAATCAAGGCGCTCGTTTTCGATGTCTTCGGAACGATCGTCGACTGGAGAGGCGGCGTGGCACGCGGCGCCGCCGCGTTCCTCGACCGCTACGCCCCCGCGCTCGACCCGCTCGAATTCGCCGATGCGTGGCGGGCCGAGTATTCGCCGTCGATGGAAGAAATCCGCAGCGGGCGCCGCCGCTATGTGCGGCTCGACGTGCTGCACCGCGAGAACCTCGTCCGCACGCTCGACCGCTACGGGATCGTCGACGTGTCCGACGCCGACATCGACGCGCTCAACCTCGCGTGGCACAGCCTCGACCCGTGGCCCGACGCCGTCGCGGCGCTGCAACGGCTGAAGCGGCGCTACATCATCGCGCCGCTGTCGAACGGCAACATCCGGCTGATGGTCGACGTCGCGAAACGCGCGGGGCTGCCGTGGGATGCGATTCTCGGCGCCGAAGTCGTCCGCGCGTACAAGCCGTCGCCGCAGGTGTACAGCGACACCGTCGAGATTCTCGGCGTCGAGCCGGCCGAGCTGTGCCTGGTCGCCGCGCACAACGGCGATCTCGCGGCCGCGCGCCGGCAGGGACTGTCGACCGCGTTCGTGCTGCGGCCGACCGAACACGGGCCCGGCCAGACGACCGATCTGAAAGCCGACGACGCGTGGGACTTCGACGTCAAGGATCTGAACGAACTCGCGGACCGGCTGGGCTGCCCGGGTTGAGGCCGGGTTCGGGGCGCGATCGCGGCGCGCTGCCGGCCGCGCTGCAGGGCCGGCGGAACGGCGCGTCTGGCGCGTCGCGCGTTTAGTCAGACGACTGGTAGACTCCGCCAACCCTGTCCCGTTGCGGCCGCGTACCCCTATGTCCTCCCCCCTGCGTCTTGTCGAAGGCAAACTGACCGCGTTGCGCTTTCTCGAGCGCCCCGACCAAGGCACTACCGGAAGCCGTCAGGTCCCGCCCGTCGACCCCGAAGCCCGCAAGAAATCGCTCGGCTACTGGTTCACGCACACCGTGGTGCCGATCCTTGCGGCGCTCACCGGCAACGGTGCCGCGGCCAATGCGCTGGCGTTTCAGCAAGCCGACGAAGACTACGTCCTCGCCCAGTTGAACGCCGCGGCCGACAAGGTCGAGCATCCGGCGACGTGGTCGTACGCGAACCTGCGCGAGACCAAGACCTTCTCGTCGGCAAACGCATACGTCACCGTCGGGAAGAACGGCAAGATCCTGTTCGCGAAGCTTCCGGTGGAAATCGAAATCGGCGGCAATACGTACCGGGGGTTCCTTGGCGGCCAGTGCTTCGACGTTGGCGACGACGTGGTGGCCGTGGTCGATCGCCGCGGTCGCCTGTTCGCGCTGTCGTCTCCCGACCGGCAGCGCATGGTCATGGCTCACGGGTGCGGCGACAAGGGGCTGGCCGGCCTCGCACAAGTCCTCTGGCTGGTGTGGAAATGGATGTTCATCGGCATGAACTGCTTTCTCATTCCGACGATGGTCGTGATGCGATGGACGAGCGACAGCGGCTTTTCCGACCTGGATGCCGATCTGGAGATGCTGCTGGGCGGGCCCGTCACGGTGGGCGTCCTGCTCGCGCTGCTCGTGGGCGTGCGGCTGTCATGGGCCGACTGGCTGCCGGCGTGGCGCACGTCGAGCATCCTGAAGGCGCTGGGCCGGCCGGATCTGTGCTCGTTCGATTTCTTCGATACGCGCACCGCGGCCGACCGCAACGGCCAGGCGCGCGACACGGACATCGGGCAAATCTTTTACGCGCCGGCGCCCAAGGCCTAGCGCGCCGGCGCCATCGCGGCCGCCTGCCCCTGCGCCGCCATCGCGAGGCGCCGCCAGTTGCGGGCCGCATACCGGTGCGCCTGCTGCAATGCGAGCCACAGCCCGATCTGCCGAACCGGCCTGAAGAGGCCGCGCGCGCTGAACACGGTACGCCGTTCGACGCGTGTCCTGCCGCCTTCGATTGGCGTCAGCGTGAATTCGTCCTCGAGCAGCCCGACCCAGTCGCGGCACCACACCGTCGACGCCACCATCCGGTAACGCAGCCGGCGATTCTCGTCGAGCACGAGGATCCGCTGGTCGATCGTGCCGCGATCGGTCGTGCACTGCCGCGTGTTGCCGATCGCCGGCACGCCTTCGAGCACGCGGCAACTGACCGGCTTCGGCACGCCGAGGCGGAACAGCAACGGCCGCGTGTCGTCCATCCGGGCATGGAGAAAATGCGGCCAGACATGCTCGGGCCGGCAATCGAAGGTCCACTGCGAATGAATTTCCACGACCGTCTCCTGGCGGCTGTCGGTGCTGACATGATGGCACAACCGCGCCGCCGCCTCCGTTACTTCACGACCGCACGCCAGGCGGTTCGCGCGTAGATCAGCAGCAACGGCAGCAGCCCGAGCGCGAACAGCAGGCAGAGCGCCAGCACCCACACCGGCCACTGCTCCGGATTCCCGCGCGCCCAGTAGCGGTAAGGCACGCTCAGGAAGCCGATTTCCATCAGCAACGCGCCGAGCGGCACGAGCCCGTTCAGGACCACCGCCACGCCGAAGCGGCCCGCGCCGTCGAGGTTCCGGCCGGCGCCGTACGCGGCGATCAGGTAGAGGAAGTACCCGGTCATCGCGACCATCAGCCCGCCGCCGGCCAGCAGGCCGACACTGCGCACGCTGCGTTCGTGCAGCTGATTCGCGCCCTGCGGCAACACGACATCGACGCGCTCGCCGATCTCCGGCACGCTGCCCGAGCGGATGTTGCCCGGCAGCACGACCCGCTCGCCATTCGGCATCACGGCTTCCAGGATCGACGTGTACTTGATGCACCGATATTTGTCCGTGCGACCGCTGCTGTCGCGACGCTCGCAAGTGTCCCACTCGGACTGGTAGGACACGACGGTCGCCTCGTATTTCGGCGATACCGCCAGGTCGTAGAGTTCGTCGCCGATCCAGTACGCGAACGGGAGGCACAGCGACACCAGGCAAAAACACACGAGCCACCAGAATGCGACCGCGCCGCCCGATCCGCGCGTGCCGCCGTTCTGGCGGCGCACCATGCGCGACGCGAGCCAATACGCGGTCACGCCGAATACGACCACACAGACCACGAACACCTTGCCCGCATGCGTCAAAGCCATCTGCGTTTCCCCCGATAACCGGCCGGATCTTCGCCAGCCGTTTTTTCATACCGATCGATCACGTCGTCGTCGTCGCCGTCGCCACCGCAACCGCCACGCTCGCTCCGCTATTCCGGCTCGCCGACGAATCTCAGCTTCCCCGATTCGCCCGACAGCAGCGCACGATTGGCGTCCGCCGCCGCGCGCAGGTAATCCCACAGCGCGGTCACGCGCCGCAGCTTGCGCAGATCCTCGCGGCACGTCAGCCAGAAGCAGCGCGTGACAACCACGTCGTCCGGCAGCACGGGTACCAGCGCCGGCTGCGTGGCCGCCATGAAGCACGGCAGGATCGCCAGCCCGCCGCCCTGCAACGCCGCGAAATACTGCGCGATCACGCTCGTCGTGCGCAGTCCGGCCGTCGCGCCCGGCACCGCGCGGTCCAGGTACAGCAGTTCGTTGCTGAACGCGAGATCGTCGACGTAGCTGATGAACGCGTGCTGCGCGAGATCGTCGGTGCAGGTGATCGGATCATGGTTCGCGAGATAGTCGCGCGTCGCGTAGAGCCGCAGCTGGTAGTCGCACAGCTTGGTGACCACGTAAGGCCCGCGCTCGGGCCGCTCGAGCGTGATCGCCAGGTCGGCCTCGCGCTTCGGCAGGTTGACGAAATGCGGCACCGGCAGCAGGTCGACCGTCACGTGCGGATGCTCGGCCCGAAACTGCGCGAGCTGCGGTGCGAGGAAAAAGCAGCCGAACCCCTCCGTCGACCCGATCCGCACATGGCCCGACAGCGCCTCGCCCGTGTTCGCGACCTGGTCGCACGCGGACTGCACGGTCGTCTCCATCGCATCCGCATACGCGACGAGCCGCTGCCCTTCGGCCGTCAGCGTGAAGCCGCCGGAGCGCGACTTGTCGAACAGCAGCGTGCCCATCGCGGCCTCGAGCGCGCGGATGCGCCGCGCGACGGTCGTGTAATCGACCCCCAGCCGCTTCGCGGCGCCGCTCGCGCGCTGCGTGCGCGCGACTTCGAGGAAAAAGCGCAGATCGTCCCAGTTCAGGTTGCCGGAAACCGGCTCGGTGGCATGTCGCATCGGCGAGGGAAAAAGGGGCTGAAGTCTCCGGGCCGGCCGTCGTTATGCATAAATGCACATCCAACCGGTTTCTTTATCGGTACATGATGAATCTGCGCATAACTATACTCGACCGTGACCTGCGGACCACGAGCCGCGGCACCACCACGGAGACACCATGCAGACGCGATCCACCCTCGATGAGCATGCGACAGTCGCGGCGCCGGCACCCGAGCGCACCGCGAAGCACTACCTGCTGGCCGGCTGGGCCAGCATGGCCGGCACCACGATCGAGTGGTACGACTTCTTCCTCTACGGCACGGCCGCCGCGCTCGTCTTCAACCGCATCTTCTTCCCGTCGCTGGACCCCGTCGTCGGCACGCTCGCCGCGTTCGGCACGTTCGCGGTCGGCTTCATCGGGCGGCCGATGGGCGGCATCGTGTTCGGTCACTTCGGCGACCGCATCGGCCGCAAGTCGATGCTGATGATCACGCTGCTGCTGATGGGCGTGCCGAGCATGATCATCGGGCTGATCCCGTCGTACGACAGCATCGGCTACTGGGCCGCCGCGCTGCTGATCGCGATGCGCTTCCTGCAGGGGATGGCCGTCGGCGGCGAATGGGGCGGCGCGGTGCTGATGGCCGTCGAACACGCGCCGAAGGGCCGCAAGGGGCTGTTCGGCAGCCTGCCGCAGACGGGTGTCGGGCTCGGCCTGATCCTGTCGTCGGTCGCGATGGCCGCGGTGGCCGCGCTGCCGGAAGCCGACATGCTGTCGTGGGGCTGGCGCGTGCCGTTCCTCGCGAGCATCGCGCTCGTCGGGCTCGGCTGGTTCATCCGCGCGAAGGTGCCCGAGTCGCCCGACTTCGAGAAGATGCAGCGCCAGGGCAAGGCCGAGAAGTCGCCGGTGATGGCCGCGCTGCGCCGCCATCCGCGCGAGGTGCTGACGATCGTCGGCGCGCGCGCCGCCGAGAACACCTGGTTCTACATGGTCGTCACGTTCGCGCTCGCCTACGCGACGCAGCAGCTGCATCTGCCGAAGGCCGAGATGCTGCACGCGATCACGGCCGGCGCAGCGCTGTCGCTCGTCACGATGCCGCTGTGCGGCCACCTGAGCGACCGCATCGGCCAGCGCCGGATGTTCGCGATCGGCCTCGTGCTGATGTGCGCGTTCGCCGCGCCGTTCTTCATGATGCTCGGCACGCAGCAGACCTCGTACGCATGGTGGGCGATCGTGCTCGGCCTCGGCGTCGTGTTCCCGATCCTCTATGCGCCGGAATCGCTGCTGTTCGCGCAGCAGTTCCCGGCGGAAATCCGCTACAGCGGCATCTCGCTGTCGGTGCAGCTCGCCGGCGTGATCGGCGGCGGCTTCGCGCCGATGATCGCGACGTCGCTGCTCAAGGCCGGCGGCGGCCAGCCGCACTACGTGATCGCGTACCTCGTCGGCTTCGGCGTGTTCGCGCTCTTGTGTACCGCGCTGATGCGCCCGGCACGTGCCTGACGCGCCGGCCCGCATCCGATCGATTTCAGTTCGTCCTGCCGTCCGCCGCGCGCGCATGCGCGGCGGTGACGGGGCCCCTTTTTGTCGCCACACCGTTTCCCGGAGAATTCCATGAACGCCGCAGTTCCCCAGACCACCCTCACCCTGCCCACCGCCAAGCTGCTGATCGACGGCGCATTCGTCGAATCGCAAAGCGCCGAATGGGGCGACATCGTCAACCCCGCGACGCAGGAAGTGATCGGCCGCGTGCCGTACGCGACGCTCGACGAGGTCGATGCCGCGATCGCGTCCGCGCAACGCGCATTCCAGACGTGGAAGACGACGCCGATCGGCGCGCGGCTGCGCATCATGCTGAAGTTCCAGGATCTCGTGCGCCGCAATCTCGAACGGATCGCGCACACGCTGACCGCCGAACAAGGCAAGACGCTGCCCGACGCGCAGGGCGACATCTTCCGCGGTCTTGAAGTGGTCGAGCACGCGTGCTCGATCGGCACGCTGCAGCAAGGTGAATTCGCCGAGAACGTCGCGGGCGGCGTCGATACCTACACGCTGCGCCAGCCGATCGGTGTGTGCGCGGGCATCACGCCGTTCAACTTCCCCGGCATGATCCCGCTGTGGATGTTCCCGATGGCGATCGTGTGCGGCAACACGTTCGTGCTGAAGCCGTCGGAGCAGGATCCGCTGTCGACGATGCAGCTCGTCGAACTCGCGATCGAGGCCGGCGTGCCGCAGGGCGTGCTGAACGTCGTGCACGGCGGCAAGACGGTGGTCGACCGTCTCTGCACGCATCCGGACATCAAGGCGATCTCGTTCGTCGGCTCGACGCGCGTCGGCACGCACGTGTACAACCTCGGCAGCCAGCACGGCAAGCGCGTGCAGTCGATGATGGGCGCGAAGAACCACGCGGTCGTGCTGCCCGATGCGCACCGCGAGCAGTCGATCAACGCGCTCGTCGGCGCGGGCTTCGGCGCGGCCGGCCAGCGCTGCATGGCGACGTCGGTGGTCGTGCTGGTCGGCAAGGCGCGCGACTGGCTGCCCGAGCTCGTCGAGAAGGCGAAGGCGCTGAAGGTCAATGCGGGCGCGGAAGCCGGTACGGACGTCGGGCCGGTCGTGTCGAAGGCGGCGAAGGAACGCATCCTGTCGCTGATCGACGCGGGCGTGAAGGAAGGCGCGACGCTGTTGCTCGACGGCCGCGACGTGAAGGTGCCCGGCTACGAGCAGGGCAACTTCGTCGGCCCGACGATCTTCTCGGGCGTGACGACCGACATGTCGATCTACAAGGAAGAAATCTTCGGGCCGGTGGTGGTCGTGCTCGAAGCCGACACGCTCGATGAAGCGATCGCGCTCGTCAACCGCAACCCGATGGGCAACGGCGTGGGCCTGTTCACGCAGAGCGGCGCGGCCGCGCGCAAGTTCCAGAGCGAGATCGACATCGGCCAGGTCGGCATCAACATCCCGATTCCGGTGCCGGTGCCCTACTTCAGCTTCACGGGCTCGCGCGGCTCGAAGCTCGGCGATCTCGGCCCGTACGGCAAGCAGGTCGTGCAGTTCTACACGCAGACCAAGACGGTCACCGCGCGCTGGTTCGACGACGACGCGACGGCCGGCGGCGTGAACACGACGATCGCGCTGCGCTGACCCAAGGAGCTGGCACATGGAAATCGCATTCATCGGACTCGGCAACATGGGCGGCCCGATGGCCGCCAACCTGCTGAAAGCCGGCCACGCGCTGACGGTGTTCGACCTCGACGCGCACGCGGTCGAGGTCGCGGTACGCGCCGGCGCGACGGCGGCCGGCTCGCCGCGCGAAGCGGCCGCGCGCGGCGCGATCGTGATCACGATGCTGCCGGCCGCGCAGCATGTGCGCGCGGTCTACCTCGGCGACGACGGCGTGCTGGCCGGCGCGCGCGCCGGCGCGACGCTGATCGACTGCAGCACGATCGATCCCGGCACCGTGCGCGCGGTAGCCGACGCCGCCGCGCAGCGCGGCTTCCCGCTCGCCGACGCGCCCGTGTCGGGCGGCACCGGCGGCGCGCAGGCCGGCACGCTGACCTTCATGGTCGGCGCGGACGCCGCGCTGTTCGAGCGCATCCGCCCCGTGCTGCTCGCCATGGGCAAGAACGTCGTGCATTGCGGCGGCACGGGCACCGGGCAGATCGCGAAGATCTGCAACAACCTGCTGCTCGGGATCTCGATGATGGGCGTGTCGGAAGCGATGGCGCTCGGCGCCGCGCTGGGGATCGATCCGGCCGTGCTGGCCGGCATTATCAATACGTCGACCGGCCGCTGCTGGAGCTCGGACACGTACAACCCGTATCCGGGCGTGAGCGACACCGCGCCGGCCGCGCGCGGCTATGCGGGCGGCTTCGCGGCGAACCTGATGCTGAAGGATCTCGGGCTCGCGACCGAAGCGGCACGCAGCGCGCACCAGCCGGTGTGGATGGGCGCGCTCGCGCAGCAGCTCTATCAGTCGATGAGCCAGCAGGGGCTCGGCACGCTCGACTTCTCCGCGTGCGTGAAGCTGTACGAGGCACAGCCGGCGTAACCGCCGCAGCCGACGCCGGACGTGCGCCGACCCGCGAAGTGCCTGAACGGCATCGCGGGTCGTTTCGCATGCGGGGGAAGGAAAACGCGGACGGCGACGGCGCGTCAACGCCGCCGGTCGTTCAACCGCGCGGGTTCGACGCCGTCTCGAAGGTCGGATGGCACTCGAACGCGAGTTCGGAGCGCGCGCCGACACGGCTGCCGCTGGTCAGCGATTCCTGCTTCATGCTCGCGCGCATCCCGCGCTGCGTGCAGTAGTTGGTGGCTTCGTCGAAGGCCTTCGTGTGGGCGTCGGCCCACGTCGTCGACACGCCGACCGTGCGCGTCGTCACGGTAAACACGTTCGGGTTCGACGTCGCGGTCACGTCGGAAGCGGTCGAACACGCGGCGAGCAAGCATGCAGCAGCCGCGACGGTCAACCATCGCAGGGTTCGAAAGGAAACTGGAGTGGACATGGGGGCAAGCGCGCGCCATTCGACGCGCATTGAGCAACATAGGCGACAGTATGCCTGCTCGATCGCCGGAGATCATGCCCCTTTCAGTGAACACATTGTTTCGAATGGTTAAACGATGATGAAAATGGGGCAATATTTTCGCCCCGTTTCAGGGCCAGATGCCGCCAGCGGGTAGATTTGCCCGGCCGAGCCCTTCGTCGGGCGTATCGACCGCTTCGTCGAGCGACGCGTTCGAATAAATCACGTTGTCGTGCCACTTCGACGCGCCCGCGGCGGCTTCCCTGCCCTTGCCGTCGACGTCGACCGTGTTGTCGGTCATCGCCATGCTCGCATTGTCGAGCGTCGGGATCCGGGCGGCCGCCCGCCGCACCGGGTCGCCGCTGTCCGGTGCATGCGTGCCGCGTTCGATCGGCGGCAGGCCGGTCGGCCGCTTCGCGGCAATCATTTCGGGCGTCAACCGGCACCCGCGCGCCGCATCGTGTATGCGGCGCGCCGCCGGCGCTTGCGCCGGGCGCTTCGCCCCCGCGTCCAGCCGATATGTCGGGTCAGGGTTCGATTCCGCGTTCTGCATCGCACCTCCTTGTCCGGCCGGCGCGCGCCGGCATCACGCTGGCGCCGCCGGTCCGGGAATCGCTACAACGGTCCTTGCAAATCTTTCATGTGCGCGGCAGAGCGCGCGCGCCACCCGGCGCCCGTGCCAGGCTGGCACGGCACCCGTCCCGCGGACGTCGCCCCCGCGCGCAGCCGGCGCGACGTCCGCCGCCCTGGTCAGCCGCGGGTCAGCCGCCGCTCGCACCACCCGGCGCGGAGGCCGCGCCCGGCATGCTCGCGCCGCCGCTTTCGCCGCCGCTGCTGCCAGCCGCGCCGCTGCTCGGCGCAGCCGACGGCGCGGCCGACATGCCGCCCGTGGCGCTCGTGTCCGAGCTCGCGCCGCCGCTTTCGCTATCGCTCTTCTTCTGGCAACCCGCGCCTGCCGCCAGGCCCGCAATCAGGATGCCGGCGAAGACGGCTCGCGATACATGACGAAATGAATATCGCTGCATGACACCTCCGCTGATGTCGATGTGGATGGAGCCCGCAGGCGAGCAATTCGCGTGCCGCGCGGCCCCTCCAGCCGCCCGCCATCCATTCATTTTTCAAATGACGCCTAACCGAATATTTAATTTCCCATCACCGTTTCGGCCTTCCATACTCGCGAACAAATCCGAGACATAACGTCCACGGCGGCCGGGCCGGCGCAGCGTGTCCACGCTGCCGGTTTCGCGCCCCGCACATGGAAGGAGACAACGGCGTGCAACTGGAAGCCACCCACCGCCCGGGCCTCGTGCTCGGCGCGGACGACGCATCGCATCGAACCGATTCGGCCGCGCGCGACCCCGCGCTGAGCCCGCGGCTGCACAACCCCGACCTCGCGCCGACCAAGGCCGAGGGCCGGACGTGGGGCCGCTACAGCATCTTTGCGCTGTGGACCAACGACGTACACAACATCGCGAACTACTCGTTCGCCATCGGGCTGTTCGCGCTCGGCCTGTCGGGCTGGCAGATGCTCGCGTCGCTCGCGATCGGCGCGGTACTCGTGTACTGCTTCATGAACCTCACCGGCTACATGGGCCAGAAGACCGGCGTGCCGTTCCCGGTGATCAGCCGGATGAGCTTCGGCATCTACGGCGCGCTGCTGCCCGCGATGATCCGCGCGGTGATCGCAATCGCCTGGTTCGGTATCCAGACCTATCTCGCGTCGGTCGTGCTGCGCGTGCTGCTCACCGCGATCTGGCCGGGCCTCGCCGCATTCGACCAGAATGCGATCTTCGGGCTGTCGACGCTCGGCTGGGTCACGTTCGTCGCGATCTGGCTCGTGCAGATCGGCATCCTCACGTACGGGATGGAAATGGTCCGCAAGTACGAGGGGCTGGCCGGCCCGGTGATCCTCGTCACGACGCTGTCGCTCGCCGCGTGGATGTATAGCCGCACGGGCGGCCATCTCGCGATGTCGATCGGCAAGCCGCTGACCGGCTTCAAGATGTGGACGGAAATCTTCGCGGGCGGCTCGCTGTGGCTCGCGATCTACGGCACGCTGGTGCTCAACTTCTGCGATTTCGCGCGCTCGTCGCCGAGCGCGAAGACGGTGCGCGTGGGCAACTTCTGGGGCCTGCCGGTCAACATCCTCGTGTTCGCGACGATCAGCTTCGTGCTCGCCGGCGCGCAGTTCAAGCTGAACGGCCACATCATCCACAGCCCGACGGAAATCATCGCGACGGTGCCGAACAAGCTGTTCCTCGTGCTCGGCTGCCTTGCGTTCCTGATCGTGACGGTCGCCGTGAACATCATGGCGAACTTCGTCGCGCCTGCCTTCGTGCTGACGAGCCTCGCGCCGCACCGCCTGTCGTTCCGCCGCGCGGGCCTGATCAGCGCGACGGTCGCCGTGCTGATCCTGCCGTGGAACCTGTACAACAGCCCGATCGTGATCGTCTACTTCCTGTCCGGCCTCGGCGCGCTGCTCGGCCCGCTGTACGGGATCATCACGGTCGACTACTGGCTCGTGCGCAAGCAGCGCGTGAACGTGCCCGACCTCTATACCGAAGCGCCGACCGGTGCCTATTTCTACACGCGCGGCGTGAACCGCAAGGCGCTCGCAGCGCTCGTGCCGTCCGCGCTGATCTCGATCACGCTCGCCGTCGTGCCGGCCTTCAGCGCGATGACGCCGTTCTCGTGGCTGCTCGGCGCGGCCATCGCGGGCAGCGTGTACTGGCTGCTGGCCGATCGCAATCGGCACTACGAGGAGCGCTCGGGCGAACATATCGCAGTCGCCTGCGCCCAACACTGAAACACCTGCATACGGAGTCGCAATGAGGATCCTGGTAGTCAACGTCAACACGACCGAGTCGATCACCGACGCGATCGCCGCGCAGGCGCAGGCCGCCGCGTCGCCGGGCACGGAGATCGTCGGGCTGACGCCGCGCTTCGGCGCGGAATCGGTCGAAGGCAACTTCGAGAGCTACCTCGCGGCCATCGCCGTGATGGATCGCGTGCTGAGCTACGACGAGCCGTACGACGCAGTGATCCAGGCCGGCTACGGCGAACACGGCCGCGAAGGCCTGCAGGAACTGCTGACGGTGCCCGTCGTCGACATCACCGAAGCGGCCGCGAGCATCGCGATGCTGCTCGGCCATCGCTACTCGGTCGTCACGACGCTCGACCGCACGGTGCCGCTGATCGAGGATCGCCTGAAGCTCGCCGGGCTCGATGCGCGCTGCGCGTCGGTGCGTGCAAGCGGCCTCGCGGTGCTCGAGCTCGAAGAGAACCCGGCCCGCGCGATCGAGTCGATCGTCGACGAAGCGCAGCGCGCGGTGAAGGACGATCACGCGGAAGTGATCTGCCTCGGCTGCGGCGGGATGGCCGGCCTCGACCGGCAGATCGAGGAATGCACGGGCGTGCCGGTCGTCGATGGCGTATCGGCCGCGGTCGCGCTCGCCGAGTCGCTGGTACGCCTGAAGCTGAAAACGTCGAAGGTCCGCACGTATGCGCCGCCGCGCCCGAAGCGGATCGTCGGCTGGCCGGGCACCTTCGCCAAATGACGCACCGCCGGCCCGCTGCTGCGTCTCGCTCGGGCACCGGGTCGCCGGGAGGTGGTTCGGCATGCGAGACACGCTAGACCCGAACGCCCTGCCCCGCGACGCGGCCGACGCCGCGGGCGCGCTCGACGTGCTCGATGCGCGGCTGATGCGCATCCTGCTCGTGCTGCTGACCGAGCGCACCGTGTCGCGTGCGGCCGTGCGCCTGAACATGTCGCAACCGGCGACGAGCGCCGCGCTCAAGCGCCTGCGCACGCTGCTCGGCGATCCGCTGCTGGTGCGCAGCCGCTACGGGATGGTCCCGACCGAGTTCGGCGCACGGTTGATCGACCCGCTGCGCAACGCGCTGCGCGTGATCGACTTCATCCGTATCCAGCAACCGACGTTCGACGCGCGCACGTCGGTGCGTACCTACCGGATCGGCTGCCCCGACTACCTGAACGTGCTGTTCGTGCCGAAGCTCGTCGCGCTGTTCCGTGAACGCGCGCCGAACGCGCAGCTCGTGTTCCATCCGCTCGGCGACGGCTTCGACGACGAGCGCGCGCTGGCCGACGGCGAGCTCGACGTCGTGATCGACAATCGCCCGGCGCGCTCGTCGCGGTTCCGGCAGGACGACCTGTTCGACGATCGCGTCGTGTGCCTGATGCGCGCGACGCATCCGCTCGCGCGGCGCGGCACGATGACGGCTGCCGATTTTGCCGAAGCGCCGCAGCTGTGCCCGACGCCGTCGTGGCTCGAAGCGTCCGGCGCGATCGACAAGCAGCTTGAACGCGTGGGGCTGCAGCGGCGGATCGTCGTCACGCTGCCGCACTTCGAGCTTGCCGCGCATGCGCTCGTGCGCACCGACATGCTGCTGACCACCACGTACCGGCTCGCGCGGCACTATGCGAAGCTGCTGCCGCTCGCCGCGGTCGCGCTGCCGGCGGAGCCGCCGGACATCGTGTACCGGATGACCTGGAACGAATCGGGCGCATGCGCAGAAGGCGTGCGCTGGCTGCGCGGGTTGATCGCGGAAGCGACGCGTGCCTGGCTCGACGCGGAGGCGATGCTGCCGGCTGTTGCGGCGGTAGCGGCCGGTGCCGTCGGTGTGGACGCGAACGCGGACGCGCGGAACAGTACGCCAGTCGTGACCGATACGCCCGAACCCACACGACGCACGCGCCGCAGGCAGGCAACGCATTGCCATGCGTCGCATCCGCGGCGTGTCGCCCATGCGGCACGCATCCACCGTCTCGCGACCAAGTCGCATTGACCGGCGCGATCGACAGGCGCGTCAACGGGCCAATACGTCGATACACGGCTCAGGCTACGTCGACAACCAGCATGGCAAAACAGCCGACCCCGAAGTGCTCGTCGACGTAGCCTGGGCCGCGAATCGGCGTGTCGTTTCGCCTGTCGATCGCACCCGCCAATTCAATGCGACTTCGTCGCGAGGCGATTCGCAAGACGCGATATGCGCTGAAGTGCCAAGCGCCTGATCGACCGCACCATCTCACCCGTGCCGCGCGATCGCGAGCAGCACCGACAGCGATACGATCGACCCGAGCGTCGACAGCAGGATCGTGCGCGACGTCACCTGCGCTTCGCGCCCGTAGAACTCGGCCAGCATGTACGGCCCGGTGCCGGTCGGCAACGCGGCGAGCACGACGGCGATCTGCGCGAGCACCGGCGGCAGCGCGAACACGCGCACGCCGAGCCACCACGCGAGTGCGGGCTGCACGAACAGCTTCACCGCCGTCAGGGCGACGCTGCCGCGCGGCGCCGCGCCGGACGCCTCCCGCTTCTCCGCGAGAAACAGCCCGAGGCTGACGAGCGCGCAAGGGCTCGCGGCCCCGCCGAGCAGTTTCAGGAACGTATCGACCGGCGCGCCGAGCGGCACCTGCGCGGCCGACACGCAGACGCCGGCCAGCGGCGCGACGATCAACGGGTTGCGCAGCAGCGCGCCGACCACCTTCCACATCAGCTTCAGCGGCGCGCGGTCGCGCTGCAGCCCGATCTCGATCAGCACGATCGCGCCGGCGAACAGCACGCACGCCACGAGGATGGTCGCGATCGTGGTCGGCGTGAGGCTGTCGGTACCGAATGCGAGCAGGCACAGCGGGAAGCCGAGATAGCCGGTGTTCGGATACGACGCGGCGATCGCGTCGATACTCGCATCGGCGAGCCCGCGCCCCGCAAACAGGCGCCACGCGAGCACCCCGGCGAACACGAGCGCGCAGGTCAGCGCGAACGTCGCCACGTAGGCCGGCTGATACAGCTGGTGCCACGACGCGTGCGCCATGATCTGGAACAGCAGCGCGGGCAGCGCGAGCCAGACGACGAACCGGTTCAGTTCCGAGGCCGCAGCGGGCCCGAGTACGCCGCGCCGGCGGCACAGGAACCCAGCCGCGATCAGCCCGAACACGGGCAACAGAATCTCGATCGTCGATGACATCTTGAATACGCTGCGTGAAACCGGAACGCGCCAGCTTAATGGTTCCGCCGCGTCGCGTCCAATGCGCGGCGCATGCCGCGCCGTGCGTCACGCGCCGTCGCGCATCGGTTGCGTAAGCAACTTGTAGGCAACGACGGCCGCGACCAGCGCAAGCACGCCGCTCACCGTCAGCGCATCGGCGAACCCGCTCGCGAACGCGACGGGCGCCGCCTGCGCGAGCGCACCGGCGGCCGACGACGGCACGCGCTCGAGCGCCCGCGCCAGGTCGCCGGCCAGCAGGCTCGACATGAACGGCGCATCGGCGAACGCGCGCAGGCCAGGCGCGGCGGACAGCAGCCGGTCGAGCCGCGCCTGCGTGCTCGCCGCCAGGACCGCGCCGAGCACGCCGACGGCCGTCACGATCGCCGAGAAGCGCGTCGTCGTGCTGATGCCCGACGCCATGCCCGTGCGGTTCGGCGGCACGCACGCCATGATCGCCTTCTGCGTGTCGCCGTTCATGATGCCCGCGCCGCAGCCCGTCACGAACATGCCGATCGCGACGAGCCGGTAGTCGCCGCTGGCCGTCAGCGCCGCGGTTGCGAGGTTGCCCGCGCCGATCAGCGCGAGCCCGCCCGCCAGCACGCCGCCGGACGACACGCGCGCGGCAAGCGCCGCGCCGAGCGACGGCCCGGCGATCATCGCGAACGCGAACGGCAGCATGCCGAGCCCCGCGTCGATCGCCGACATCCCGAACGCGTTTTGCAGGTACAGCGGCAGGAACGTCATCATCACCTGCGCGCACGCCGCATAGCCGAACATCGCGAGCACGGCACCGACGAAGCGCGGCTGGCGGAACAGCGCGAGATCGATCATCGGCCGCGCCTGCCAGCGCTCCGCGCCGACGAACGCCGCGAACAGCGCGGCGGCGAGCGCGAGCCGGCCGAGCGTCGCGGCCGACAGCCAGCCGTGCGACGGTGCGCCGATCAGCGCCGCGATCGCGCACGCGAGTGCCGCGCCGAACAGCAGGCTGCCGGCCGCATCCACGCGTTTCGCATGCGGATCGCGCGACTCGTCGATCGCGACGCGCGCGCCGGCCGCGAGCAGCAGGCAGACCGGCAGGTTCAGCAGGAACACCCAGCGCCAGCCGATCCATTGCGTGATCGCGCCGCCGACGAGCGGCGCGATGGCCGTCGCGATCCCCATGCACATGCCCCAGATCGCCCACGCGCGCGCCCGTTCGCGCCCTTCCGGAAAACGGTTCGCGATCACGGCGAGCGCGGCCGTCAGCAGCAGCGCGGCGCCGCCGCCCTTCACCGCCCGCGCGGCGATCAGCCAGCCGGCCGACGGCGCCATGCCGCAGCCGAGCGACGCGAGAAAGAACAGCGCGAGCCCCGCGCCCAGCATCCGCTTGCGCCCGAAGCGGTCGGCGAGCCCGCCGGCCGGCAGCAGGCACGCGGCGAACGCGGTCATGTACGCGCTCACGACCCATTCGATCTCGGCGAAGCTCGCATGGAAACTGCGCGCGATGCTCGGCAGCGACACGGCGACGACGTTCGTGTCGAGCACGATCAGCGAGCAGGTTGCGGACGCGACGGCGAGCGTCGCGGCGGCCGGCAGGCGGGCGCCGGTGCGCGGGGCGGCAGCCGCGCCCGCGCGCGACGCCGGTGAAGACTGGGACATCGGCTACTCCGGAACAGGAAGAACGAGCCGTATGCTAGGCTTGGCCCGTATTGCCTGTCATTGACACTCCGATGCTGTTTTATTGACGAAAATTGCAATCATGGACCGGCTCGAATTCCGTCACGTGCGCGCATTCCTGAGCGTCGCGCAGCACCTGCACTTTGCCCGCGCGGCCGAAGCGCTCGACATGGCGCCGCCCGCGCTCACGCGGCAGATCCAGGAGGCCGAACGGGTGCTCGGCGTGCGCCTTTTTCACCGGTCGCGCCGCGCGGTCACGCTGAGCGCGGCCGGCGAAGCCTATCTCGCCGAGGCCAGCGCCGCGGTCGAACACCTGCAGCGCGGCCGCGAACTCGCGGCGCTGGCCGAGCGCGGCGAACTTGGCCGGATCGAGATCGGCTACGTGTCGTCGGCCGTCTATTCGGGCACGCTGCAGCGCACGGTCGGCGCATTTCGTGACGCACACCCGCGTATCGAGCTGAACCTGCGCGAAGTGCCGATGGACGACGTCGCGAATCAGCTCGACACGGGCCGGCTCGACCTTGCATACGTGCGCCCGCCGCTGCCGCTGCCCGGCGGCCTGCGGATCGTCACGCTGCAGCGCGACGTGTTCGTCGCAGCCGTGCCGGCCGGGTCGCGCTACGCGTCGATGGCCGCCATTCGTGCAGCCGACCTCGCCGACGCGCGCTTCGCGGTACCCGAACAGGAGCGCGGCACGCTCGAAGTCGCGCGCCGCGGCCGCTTCGCGCCGCTGATCGCCGCCCGCCCGGGCGGCTTGCTGGCGGTGCTCGCGTGCGTGTCCGTGAACGGCTGGGTCGCGGTGATTCCGGATGCGCTCGCCGGCTGCGTGTCGTTGCCGGGCGTCGTGTACCGGCCGATCGCCGGCAAGCCGATCACGTCGGAACTGGCGCTCGCGCACCGGCGCTTCGAAAAGGCGCCGGCGGTACGCGCGTTCCTGCGGACGGTTCCGTCGGCCGTGTAACGCGCACCCTGACGCGCCCGTGTCCGCCGATAGCGGTCAGGCCGGCCGTCGCCGCACGAATAGGCATTGCACGATTCGATGTTTGTCGGCTGGAAACCGAATCCGTCACCTGCCCGATAGTCGCTTCGCCTGCGCGCGGATCGCCGAGCCCCCGCCGATGACCCAATCCTCCACCCCGCGGCGCGCCGCAGCGTGCTGAAGCGTCTCGCCGCCTTCGCGGCCGCCTGCGCGATCCTGCCACGGCGCGTCGACGTCGCATCGATCACGATCCGGAACGTCTCCGCCTGAACGATGCCGCGCGCGGCATCGTTCAGCGTGGCCGCGCCATGTCGAGGTCCGGCACGTCGTCGCCGAACGTCGACGCGACGAGCGTGCGCATCGCGGCGACCAGCAGCGTCGGCCCCGACTGGTTGAACGTGCAGCGCTCGCCCGCGGCGGGCACGGCGCGGTGCAGCACGGCCCGCCACGCGCCGTGTCCGCCGTCGCGCTCGAATGCGGCGAACGGCACACGCTCGACGATCGGGCCGCCGTCGGCCCATGACGACGACGGCGCAAATGGAGCCGGCGCACCGCCCGGTTCGCGGATCGCCGTACATCCGGATGCATCGGCGCGGGGAGCGTCGAGATCCTCCGCCATTGCCACCCAGTAGTCGAGCGCCGCGCCTGTCAGGTCCTGGACTTGCATGCCCGCCTCCATCGTCGCCGTCGCGATGAAAAACATCCCGGCCGTTGTGCGCGCAGCCGCACCAGTCGGGTGCCCGCGCGGCATGTATCGTCATCGGCCGCACCGCGATAAGCATAGTTCAAATCGTTGCTTGTCCGGCCCCGGCACGCCATCGAGAATGCGTCGACGGGCTGCGGCCCGGCCTTGCTTCCTCCAACGTTCCGGATCCATCGATTCATGCTTCCACTGCGCCTGCTTCGATCGCTGCTGATCGCGTCCCTCATTGCGTTGCCGGCGGCTGCCGCGCACGCCGACAAGCCCGCCACCATCCGCATCGGCGTCGCCCAGCAAGGCGCCGGCGATCCGCCGACGTTCGGCGGATCGAGCGCCGCCACCGCGCAGTTGCAGCAACTGGTCGAAAAGGAATTCGCGGCCGACGGCATCAAGGTGCAGTGGCTGTTCTTCAAGGGCGCAGGGCCGGCCGTCAACGAGGCGATCGCCAACAAGGCGCTCGACTTCGCATACCAGGGCGACCTGCCCGCCGTGCTCGCGCGTGCGAACGGGATCAAGACGCGCCTGCTGCTCGCCACGAGCGTGCGCTCGGGCGTCAAGATCGCGGTGCCGCCGGACTCCACCATCCGCTCGATCAAGGATCTGAAGGACCGCCGCGTGTCGATCTTCCGCGGCACCAACCTGCAGCTCGTCGCCGACAACGCGCTCGCGAAAAACGGTCTCAATGAACGCGACCTGCGCGTGATCAACCTCGACTCCGCGAGTTCGCTCGCCGCACTCGCGTCGAAAGGCATCGACGCGTCGGTGGGCGACTACCAGCTGTACAAGCTGCGCGACGCAGGGCTCGCGAAGATCATCTACGAATCGCAGAACGACGGCCCGCAGCTCACGCGCCAGACCCACCTGCTCGTGCTCGACGATTTCGAGCGCGCGCATCCGGATATCGTGCAGCGCGTCGTCACCGCGCTCGTGAAGGGCGCGCAATGGTCGTCCGACGAAGCGAATCGCGATGCGCTGTTCAAGCTGTGGGCGAAGAGCGGCGTGCCGGTTTCGTCGTGGCAGGCCGACTATGCGAACCAGCGCCTGAAGGATCGCCTGTCGCCGCTGATCGATCCGTTCGTCGTCGCGCGCTACAAGTCCGTCGCGCAGGATGCGCTCGCGCTGAAGCTGATCCGCCAGCCGGTCGACGTCGATGGCTGGTTCGAACCGAAGTATCTCGACAATGCGCTGCGCACGCTGAAGCTCGAACGCTACTGGCAACGCTACGACGCGGCCGGCAAGCCGCTGTCCTGACCCGGACCCTCCCGATGAGCGACACCGCGTTTTCCATCCCGTCATCCGAGCGCCACGCGCTCGCCACGCCGCCGCACCGTGCGGCGGGCGTGAAACGGTGGTCGTGGCGGCTCGCGCCGTGGCTGCTGCCCGCGCTGCTGTTCGCGCTGTGGAGCATCGGCAGCGCGCGTGGCTGGATCGCACCGCAGATCCTGCCGCCGCCCGAACGCGTGTTCGACTCGCTTGCCGATCTCGCGACGAGCGGCGATCTCGTGCGCCACACGCTGATCAGCCTGCAGCGCGTGCTGGTCGGCTTCGCAGCCGGCACGCTGCTCGGCTTCGCGACCGGCGTCGCGCTCGGCCTGTCGCGCACGCTGGAAGCCTACGTACTGCCAAGCTTCAATGCGCTGGTGCAGATTCCGGTGCTCGGCTGGCTGCCGTTCCTGCTGCTGCTCGTCGGTGTCGGCGAACCGCTCAAGTACCTGCTGATCGCGCATGCGGCGCTCGTCCCCGTCACGCTGAGCACGTTGCAAGGGTTTCGCCAGACCCCGCCCGCGCTCGACGAAGTCGCACGCGTGTTCGGCTACACGCGCCGGCAACGCATCGTGCACGTCGTGTTGCCTGCCGCGATCCCGACGCTCGCGACCGGCGTGCGGCTCGCGTTCACGAAGTCGTGGCTCGCGCTCGTCGTCGTCGAACTCGTCGCGTCGTCCGAAGGGCTCGGCTACCTGATCGTGTACGGGCGGCAACTGTTCCAGCTCGATCTCGTGATGGCGGCCGTGATCGTCGTCGGGGCGGTCGGCCTGCTGATCAACCGGCTGCTCGACGCGCTCGAAGCGCGCCTGCGCCGCGGCGTGCCGTCCGCGTTCCGCGGCTGAACCTTCCGCCCTGCCCGCGCCACCGAAGGAGTCCCACCCTTGACGTATTCCGCTGCCGCGCCTGACGCCACCCCGCCTGCCACCACGGCCGCCCGCCGCCTGCACGCGCCCGACTGGCGCGGCTTCGTGCTGCCGCTCGTCGCGTTCGCGCTGTGGTGGGCGATCGCTTCCGCGCATCTCGTGAGCAGCGGGCTGCTGGTCGGCCCGGCCGACGTGCTGCGCACCGCGTGGGCGCAGGCCACGAGCGGCGCACTCGGCCGCGCGCTGTCCGCGTCGCTCGCGCGCGAAGCCTGCGGGTTCGCGCTCGGCGCGACCGGCGGGCTGCTGCTCGGCGCCGCGCTCGGGCTGTCGCGGGTCGCCGCGCGGCTGATCGGCCCGAGCTTCGACACGTTCAAGCAGATCTCGCTGTTCGCGTGGATTCCGCTGATTTCCGTGTGGTTCGGCCTCGGCGACGTCGCCAAGGTCGTGTTCCTGTCGCTCGCCGCACTGCTGCCCGTCGCCGCGCACACCTGCGACGGCATTCATGCGGTGCCGCGCGCGTATGTCGACGTCGCCCGTGCGCTGCGCTACTCGCGGCTCCAGCTGGTCCGCCACGTGATCCTGCCGGCCGCGCTGCCGTCGATCTTCACCGGGCTGTATCTCGGCCTGATCTATTCGTGGCTCGCGACGCTCGGCGCCGAATACCTGCTGGTCGCCGGCAGCGGAATCGGCAACACGCTGATCGACGGCAGCGAGCAGTTCCGGATGGATCTCGTGCTGTTCGGGATCATCGTCGTCGGCGTGACCGGCTGGGCTTTGAACGCGATCGCACGGGCGATCGAACGCAAGGTGCTGGCCCGGCGCGGCGACCTGCCGCGCTGATCGACCTTTCCTTCCCCGCCCCCTTCTTCCTCGCACCGCCATGACGACCCTCGCCTCCGATTCGCTCGACATCCTCCACGTGAGCAAGCACTACGCGCAACGCGGCGCCGCGCTCGCCGTACTCGACGACGTATCGCTGCACGTGCGCGCCGGCGAATTCGTCACGATCGTCGGCGCGAGCGGTTGCGGCAAGTCGACGCTGCTGCGGCTGATCGCCGGGCTCGACACCGACTACGCGGGCGAGATCCGCGCCGGCGCCGAGCGCGTGCGCGACACGTCGCTGCAGCGCGGGATCGTGTTCCAGGATCACCGGCTGTTCCCGTGGCTGACGGTCGCGCAGAACATCGAGGCCGCGCTGCGCAATGCGCCGCTCGACGCGGCCGCGAAGCGGCGCGCGGTGGCGGATCACATTGCGCTCGTCGGGCTGAACGGCTTCGAGCATGCGTATCCGAATCAGTTGTCGGGCGGGATGGCGCAGCGCGTCGCGATCGCGCGCGGCCTCGTGAACCGCCCACGCGTGCTGTTGCTCGACGAGCCGTTCGGCGCGCTCGACGCGCAGACGCGCGCGCGGATGCAGAACGAACTGCTGCGCATCTGGGAACAGGAGCGCATCACGATGATCCTCGTCACGCACGATGTCGACGAAGCCGTGTATCTCGGCGACCGCGTCGTGACGATGGCGCCGCGCCCGGGCCGCATCGAACGCATCGTCAAGGTCGCGTTGCCGCGCCCGCGCCGGCGCGATTCGCCGGAATTCGCGCGGTTGCGCGACACCGTGCTCGCCGATTTCGACGACAGCGAACCGCCCGGCGACGATCGCGCGGACGGCAAGCGCATCGACCCGCCGCGCCCGCACCGGATCGGCGAATGGCGGCTTGCGTGGTAACACGCATGACGAGCCAGTTGCTCAGCATGACGATGCATATCGATCATCGCTGCGCACACGCTAAGGTTGTGACGATTCATCGGTTCCGATTGCGCACGGTCCCTGCTTGAATGGAGACTCGACCGACCCGACTCCAGGAGACTCCCGATGTCCGAAGTCCAGCACGCCGCTCACCCGTCTTCGCATGCTTCGCACGCCGCGCCGCGCACGGCCGCCACGCCGCTCCAGCTTCGCCAGGTCGCCGGACGGATCGGCGCCGAGATCGCCGGCGTGCGGTTGTCGGGCACGCTCGACGACGCGACGTTCGACGCGATCCAGGCCGCGCTGCTGCGCCACAAGGTGCTGTTCTTCCGTGGCCAGCACCATCTCGACGACACCGCGCAGGAAGCGTTCGCACGTCGCTTCGGCAATACCGTCGCGCACCCGACCGTGCCGTCCGTCGACGGCAGCGCGCACCTGCTCGAACTCGATTCCGCGCACGGCGCCCGCGCCAATTCGTGGCACACCGACGTGACCTTCGTCGATGCGTACCCGAAGATCTCGATCCTGCGCGCGGTCGTGATTCCGCCGTTCGGCGGCGATACCGTGTGGGCCAACACGGCCGCCGCGTACACGCACCTGCCCGACCCGCTGCGCGCGCTCGCCGACACGCTGTGGGCGCTGCATACGAACGCGTACGACTACGCGTCGACGCACGTGCATGCCGACGATACGCAACTGAAGCGCTACCGCGAAGTGTTCACGTCAACCGTCTACGAAACCGAGCACCCGGTCGTGCGCGTCCATCCGGAAACCGGCGAACGCACGCTCGTGCTCGGGCATTTCGTGCAGCGGCTCAAGGGGCTGTCGGCGCAGGATTCCGCGCACCTGCTGCAGGTGTTCCACGAACACGTGACGCGTCTCGAGAACACGGTGCGCTGGAACTGGCAGGAAGGCGACGTCGCGATCTGGGACAACCGCGCGACGCAGCACTACGCGATCAACGACTACGGCGATGCGCGCCGTGTCGTGCGCCGCGCGACCGTGCACGGCGACGTGCCGGTCGGCATCGACGGCCGCCAGAGCGTCGTGCTGAAGGGGCCGGGCGCGACGCTGCAATAAACGCCCGCATCCCGCGGCGGCGGCGCGTTGTGCGCGCCGCCGTGCCTACCCCGCTTTCCGCCACCGGACACGCGACCATGCCCTTCCCGCCACCAGACCGACGCCTGCACGCGCCACGATGTCGGCCCGCCATCCCGTTCACTTCCGCCAGGAGCGTCGCATGAGCGCCCTACTCGAACCCGCCGCCCAGCCGGTCGACGTGATCCCGCTGTCCGCCCATATCGGTGCGGAAATCCGCGGCGTCGACCTCACGCAACCGTTGACCACGCCGCAGATCGCGGCGATCCGCGCCGCGCTGCTGCAATGGCGTGTCATCTTCTTCCGCGAACAGTTCCTCACGCACGAGCAGCACGTCGCGTTCTCCGCGCAGTTCGGCGAGCCGACGGTCGGCCACCCGGTGTTCGGGCACGTCGACGGGCATCCGGCCGTCTATTCGGTCGCCAAGCATCGCAAGGCGACGCGTTTCGAAGGCGAGCCGGTGCGCCGGCCGTGGACCGGCTGGCATACCGACGTGACGGCCGCCGTGAACCCGCCGTGGGCGTCGATCCTGCGCGGCGTGACGATCCCGCCGTACGGCGGCGATACGCACTGGACCAACCTCGTGCGGGCGTACGACACGCTGTCCGCGCCGCTGCGCGGCTTCGTCGACGGCCTGCGCGGCATTCACCGCTTCACGCCGCCGGCCGGTGCCCGCGCCACCGGCGCGTTCGACGACGCGGTCGAACGCCGCCCGCTCGTGACCGAGCATCCGCTCGTGCGCGTGCATCCGGAGACCGGCGAACGCGCGCTGTACGTGAGCCCGAGCTTCCTGAAATCGGTCGTCGGGCTGACGCCGCGCGAGAGCCAGGCATTGCTCGAACTGCTGTGGGAACACGTGACGCGGCCGGAATTCACGATCCGCTTCAAATGGGAACCGCGCAGCATCGCGTTCTGGGACAACCGCGCGACCGCCCACCTCGCGCCCGTCGACATCTTCGATCTCGACTTCGACCGCCAGCTCTATCGCACGACGCTCACCGGCGACGTGCCGGTCGGCCCCGACGGCCGGCCGTCGGTCGCGCTCGAAGGCTCGCCGGTCGAAGCTGCGGCGGCGGTCGCACTGAACTGAACCGACCCGACCTGACGGCGGGAAAGGCCAGCGCGCACTGCGTCGCGCCGGCCTTTCCCGCCGTCACGCCACGCGGACGAACCCACCGTCCGCGCGGCTCTCCCGTCAATCCAGCCAGACCCCATCGAAGCGGTGCCCGCCGAGCGGCGAGAACGTCAGCCCGTGTACGCGCTTGGACACCGGCAGCGACACGATCGACGTCGCGATCGGCGTGAACGGCACCTGGTCCTTGAACACGACCTGCGCCTGTTCGTACAGCGCCGTGCGCTTCGCGACGTCCGCGTTGGAACGCGCCGCGTCCACCAGCTTCTCGAAATCCTGGTTGCACCACTTCGCAAGATTGCTGCCGTGCACCGCGTCGCAACCGAGCAGCGTGCCGAGCCAGTTGTCGGGATCGCCGTTGTCGCCCGACCAGCCGTACAGGATCGCGTCGTGCTGCCCGTCGTGCTTCGCGCGGCGGTTGTATTCGCCCCATTCGTAGCTGACGATCTTCGCGCGCACGCCGATCTTCGCCCAGTCCTGCTGGATCAGCTGCGCCATCAACTGCGCGTTCGGGTTGTACGGGCGCTGCACCGGCATCGCCCACAGCGTCAGGTCGAAGCCGTTCGGGAACCCGGCCTGCGCGAGCAGCGCCTTCGCGGCGGCCGGATCGCGCGGCGCATCCTTCAGGCGCGGGTTGTACGACCATTGCGCGGGCGGCATCGGGTTCGTCGCGATCTTCGCGTCGCCGTTGAACACGGTCTTCACGATCGCCGACTTGTCGATCGCGATGTCGAGCGCGCGCCGCACGTCGACGCGATCGAGCGGTGCATGCTGCGTGTTGTACGCGACGAAGCCGACGTTGAAGCCCATCCCCGAGAACAACGTCAGCTTCGGGTCACGACGCACCGTGTCGAGATCGGCCGGCCGCGGGAACGCCGACACCTGGCACTCGCCGGCCACCAGCTTCTGCAGGCGCGCGGCCGGATCGGGCGTGATCGCGAACACGAGATGGGCGAGCTTCACGTCGTCCGGCTTCCAGTAGTCGGGATTCGCGTCGTAGCGGATCAGTGCGTCCTTCTGGTATGTGCGCAGCAGGAACGGCCCGGTGCCGACCGGGAACTGGTTGATGTCGGCCTCGCGATGGCGCGCCGCGAGCTGCGACGCATACTCGGCCGACAGGATCGACGCGAACGCCATCGCGAGATTGCGCACGAACACGACATCGGGCGTCTTCAGCACGAAGCGCACCGTGTAGTCGTCGACCTTGTCGATGCGCGCGACGTTACGGTCGAAACCGAGGTCGCTGAAATACGGGAAGCTGACCGGGTAGGCCTTGCGGAACGGATCGTCCGGGTCGAGCATCCGGCGGAACGTGAAGACCACATCGTCGGCCTGGAACGGCCGCGTCGGCTTGAACCACGCGGTCGTCTGGAATTTCACGCCGCGCCGCAGGTGGAACGTGATCGTGCGCTGGTCGGGCGACACGTCCCAGCTCGTCGCGAGCGCCGGTTCGAGATCGAGCGTGCCGCGTTTGAACTGCACGAGCCCGTTGTAGACCGGGTACGTGCTCGCGTCGAAATCGGTGCTCGTCGTGTGCTGGCCCGGATCGAAACCGGCCGGGCTGCCTTCGGTGCAATACACGAGCGTCTTGCCGGACGGCGCGGCGAGCGCCTGGGCCGCCGCGCCGGCGAGCAGCAGCGACGCCGCGATGCAGCGCAGGGCCGTCGCGGCATGGGGGATGCCACGCGCACGACGCGCAGCAGGCGAAACGAAAGCGTTCTTCATGGTGGCGGAGATGAGAGAGGGCTGTCATGCACATGACGACCGCCGATCTTCGCGCGCCGCCCGCCGATCGCTTACCAATTAATTTCGCGTTGCTTATCGTCGTGGATGCATCCCGCTGCCCATGCATGAAAACGTCCACGCGAGCGCCGGTCGGCCTGCTCGCCCCGTCGTCTTCCGGCCCCCTGCAGACTCGCGCGAAATGGCGCATCGTATCGGCTGGCCAACGCCGGCGCGCATCCTGCCGCGCCGCCGATTCCAGGAGGACTCACGATGCCTGTCAGCTCCGATACGTCCGCTCGCCCGGTGAAGACGCCGGGCCCCGATCATCCGATCACGGTCGAACCGCACCCGCGGCGCGTCGTCGTCAAGGCGGCCGGCAGGGTCGTCGCGGATACGCGCCGCGCGCTGGCGCTGCGCGAAGCCGCTTACCCGGCCGTGCTCTACATCCCGCGCGAAGACGCCGACCTGACGCTGCTGCAGCGTACCAATCACGCGACGTACTGCCCGTACAAGGGCGACGCCGCCTACTACTCGATTCCGGTCGGCGGCGAGCGCGCGGTCAATGCCGTCTGGACCTACGAGGCGCCCTATCCGGCCGTCGATGCGATTCGCGGGCATCTCGCGTTCTATCCGGATCGCGTCGATTCGATCGAGGAAAGCCCGGCCGGCTCCGATTGAGGCTCGCGGCAGCCGTGCGTCGCGCGCCGGGCGGCTGCGCGTGCGACGCCGCGATGTCGCCTGCCCGGCCCGGTCCGCCGTGCCGGCGCGTGCCGGCCGGTTCCGGTGCTCGTCACCCGCCCGACCGACGCCACCGACTCCGCCGCTGATTTGCATATGCGGATTCGTTGGTTGGCCGCCGGCCCGCGCGGCCGTATCGTCCTGAATCCGGCGCGGGCCGGCCCGTGGCGCGCATCGCCCGCTTCGGGCCCCGCCCTGCGCCGGCCGCGCCGCCTTTCGCGCGGCCCGTGAACCCGCACGCAGGACGCCTCGATGAACGACACACCGCACGCAGACGTTGAACCGACACCGGCGAACCCGCATCGCCGCCAGTGGCTGCAAGGCGCGGCCGCCGGACTGGCCGGGCTCGCGCTCGGCCCGCTCGCGGGCCTGCCTGCGCACGCGCAAGACAGCGGCACGCGGCTGCGGATCGGTTTCCAGAAATACGGCAACTTCGTCGTGCTCAAGGCGCGCGGCACACTGGAGAAGCGGCTCGCGAGCCAGGGCGTCACCGTGCAATGGCTCGAATTTCCGGCCGGCCCGCAGTTGCTCGAGGGCCTGAACGCCGGCGCGATCGACGTCGGCACGGTCGGCGAGACGCCGCCGATCTTCGCGCAGGCGGGCGGCGTCGATTTCGTCTACATCGGCAACGAGCCGCCCGCGCCGCAGGGCGAGGCGATCGTCGTGCTGCCCGATTCGCCGATCCGCACCGTCGCGCAACTGCGCGGCAAGAAGGTCGCGTTCAACAAGGGTTCGAACGTCCACTACCTGCTCGTGAAGGCGCTCGAACACGCGGGCCTGACGTACGCCGACATCCAGCCGATCTACCTGACGCCCGCCGACGCACGCGCTGCATTCGTGCAGCGCAGCGTCGATGCATGGGTGATCTGGGATCCGTACCTGGCCGCCGCCGAGCGGCAGATCGGCGCGCGCGTGATCGCGAACGGCGAAGGGCTCGTGCGCAATACGCAGTACTACCTCGCCGCACGCAAATACGCGGCCGCTCACCCGCAGGTGCTGCGCGCGCTGCTCGACGAAGTCGACGCGGTCGACCGCTGGGCGCGCGACCATGTGCCGGAAGTCGCGGCGCAACTGTCGCCGCTCGTCGGCCTCGACGCGCCGACGCTCGAAGTCGCGCTCAAGCGCGCCGGCTACGGCGTGCAGCCGATCAGCGACGCGACGCTCGCGTATCAGCAGAACATCGCCGACGCGTTCAGCACGCTGAAGCTGATTCCGGGCAAGCTGTCGGTGGCGAGCGCACGCTGATGCACGGCGCGGTACGCAGGCGTCAGCGCACGGCCGCGGAGCCGATGCGCCGCCATTCGTCGTAGTCGGTGACGAGGCCCGCTTCGTCGACCGCGATATCGGCCGCATACGTGCCGCTTTCGTAGCGGTACACGTGCTCCGCCGTGCGTGTATAGCGCTGCTCGCCCCGCACGAACCCGAAATCCGGAAAGCGCAGCCACGCCGTATGGATCACGGCGGCCTCGCCGACGGCCAGCCCGAGCCGCCGGATCGGCAGCGTATTCGTCGACGGGCTGAACCCGAGATCGAGGTCGGTCGCGCCCGCGAGCGCCGGTACGTCGACGCCGTCGATCGTCCACCGCCCGGCGTCGCACGCGATCGCCCACTGCCGCGGCGGCTGCGTGCCGCCCCATTGCGTGATGCGTGCCGAGCGCGTGAGCCAGTCGGCGCCGCACGCGATCGCGTATTCGATCCGAAACGGCGCGCCGTCGATCGCACCCGCCACCGATCCCGACAGGTCGATTCCCGTGCGCGACTCGACGAGCCGGCACCATTCGGCGGCCTGCCACGTCTGCACGATCTGCCATGCGACGCAGTGCGTGCGCACCGCTTCATCCTGTTGCGTCATGTCGTCGTCTCCAGTCGATCGCACGGAAGCGGATTGTCGCGCATCGCGCCGGCGAACACACGCGGCATCGGCAACCGATGGTCAGTATCGGTTCGCCGCGCACCTTCCGGCCGCCCTGCTTTGGTACCATCCGTCGATCGGCATCAACCGGAACCGGACAAGGGGCGCGACTTCATGGATTTGCTGGCGACGATGCGGATCTACGTCAGGGTCGTCGAGCGCGGCACGATGTCCGGCGCGGCGCGGGATCTCGACATGGGCCAGCCGGCTGTCAGCGAGCGCATCGAGCGACTCGAGAAGCATCTCGGCACGCGGCTCCTGTTGCGCAGTGCGCGCACCCTCGTGTGCACGGAAGAAGGCCGGATCTTCTACGAACGCAGCAAGGCGCTGCTCGACGCGGCCGACGATGCGGTCGCCTCGGTCTCGAAGACGGAAAACACACTCGACGGCACGATCCGGCTCGCGGCGCCGCAATGCGTCGGCGAGGTCGTGCTGCCCGGCGTGCTGATGCATGTCCGCAGCGCGTATCCGGGCCTGCACATCGATCTGGTCTTGAACGACGACATCGTCGATCCGGTCACGGAAGGGGTCGACCTCTCGATCCGCGTCGGCCAGCTCGGCGACGGCGGGTTCGTCGCGCATCCGGTCGGCGCGGTCGGCCGCCGGCTCGTCGCCGCGCCGTCGTATCTCGAGCGGCACGGCCCGATCGACACGACGGCCGATCTCGCAAACCATCCGTTCATCCGCGTGAAAGGGGTCTTCGCCAGCGAACGGCTGCCACTGCAGCGCGAAGGCGACGCGCTCGAAACCGTGCGCATCCGCACGATCATGACGACGAGCCACTGGCGCCCGATGTTCGACACGATCGTGGCCGGCGGCGGTATCGGCGTGGTCCAGCTGCCGGCCTGCGCCGACGCGCTCGCGGCCGGCACGCTCGTCGAGCTCCTGCCGCGCTACGCGATTCCCGACTTCGCGCTCAACGTGCTCGTGCACGCGCAGCGGCCGCTGCCACCGCGCGTGCGGGCCGTCGTCGACCTGCTGAAGCAGGACCTTCCGCCGCTGCTGGCCCGCCCTGCCCGATAACGGCGGCGACCGCCGCCCCCATCACGCCTGCAGCGACTTCCCCGGCTCCTTCACGTGCGCATCGACTTCCATCTGGTAGAAGCGCGCGCTGACGAAGCCGAACAGCGTCCAGCCCAGGAACACGCACAGGCCGCCGAGCATCAGCGCCTGCTCGCCCGAGCTGAACAGCGCATAGAAGCTGTATGCGGTCGCGACCATCGCGATCACGTTCGTCAGCAGCGCCTTGGCCGGCGGCACCTTCGCGACCTTCTGGATCGTGATCAGCGCGGCCATCGACATCACGTAGGGCACGAGGTTGGTGACGACCGCGAGATCGACGATCTTCTGGAACTGGCTGCTCAGTTCCGGGCTGATCGTCATCAGCGCAAGCGCGACCTGCGCGACCAGCAGGATCACCATCCCGACGATCGGCGTGCCGGTGCGCGTCGCCCGCGCGAACACCGGCAGGAAGTAGCCGACATCCGCCGAGCTCTTGAACACCTGCGCGACCGTGAACTGCCAGCCGAGCAGCGAGCCGATGCACGCGATCACCATCAGCGCGGTGACGATCGTGCCGACCGTCGGTGTGAACATCGTCGCGAACGCGATGCCGAACGGCGCGTTCGACGCCGCGAGGATCGCATTGGGTACGATCCCCGCGATCACGTTGGTCGACACGATGTAGAAGATCGCCGACGCGATCGTGCCGCCGAGCACGGCGATCGGCACGTTGCGCTCCGGATTCTCGACGGCGTCCGAGTTCGCGCACGCCGATTCGAGCCCGAGGAACGCCCACAGCGTCACCGCGATCGAGCTGCCGACGGCCGGCCCGAACGGCATGTTGTGCGGATTCCACGCGGCGCCCCAGGTCGCACCGCTGAACCAGAACCAGCCGATCAGCGACACGACGACGACCGGAATGATCACGCCCCACACCGTCACCGAGCCGATCCGGCCGGTGATGCGCGAGCCGCCGAAGTTCGCGACCGTCGTGAGCACGAGCAGGAAGATCGTCCACAGGCACGTCTGCAGCGGCGACAGCGTCGCGTCGAACAGCACGGTGCCGTAGCCGACCGCCGTGACGCCGATCGCGACGTTGGCGATCACGAGCGACAGCCCGTACGTGTAGTTCGCCATGTAGTTGCCGGCCTTGCCGAACGCGTATTCCGCGTAGCCGCCCATCCCGCCCGGCTTGCGGCTCAGCATCCCGCAGCGGGCGAACGCATAGGCCAGCGCGAGCGAGCCGCCGGCCGTGACGATCCACGACAGCAGCGAGATCGTGCCGACCTGCGCGAGCTTCGACGGCAGCAGGATGATGCCGGAGCCCATCATGTTGACCGCCGTGAGGATGGTCAGCTGCCAGACATTCATCCGGTTCTTCGGCGCGGCCGCCGAGGCCGCGCCGGACATGCGCGCTGTGTTTTCCATGATGTCGATCCTTCGATGTGAGGCCGCCGAGCGGCCGGTCGCATGTTCGTCCGTTCGTCCGGCCGGATGCTCAGGCCGTCAGGCAGGTCACGCGGTACGTGCCGTCTTCCACCTCCACGCCGTGCGTGTCGTGCGCGAAGCCCGGGAAGCGCCGGTCGTACGCTTCGAGCGCCTTCAGATAGCCGAGCACCGGGCCGCCGGCCGGCCCCGCGTTCTCGCCCGGCATCAGCAGCGGAATGCCCGGCGGATACGGCACGACGCCGGTGGCGACGGTACGTCCGGCCAGCTCTTCGAGCGTGACCTGCTCGACGCGGCCCTGCACCAGATGCTCGTACGCGCGTACCGGGCTCATCTCCGGCTTCGGCAGGATCGAGAAGGCTTCCGACATCAGCCGCGTCGTGCCGAGCTGCTCCATCGCCGCGAACATCGTGTCGGCCAGGTCTTTCAGCCCCATGCCCGCATAGCGCGAACCATGTTCCTTCACGAGCGACGGAATCGCCATGTCGAGCGACAGGTTCGCGTCGTAATCGCGCTTGAAATCGCACAGCGCGCTGACGAGCGAGCCCCACTTGCCCTTCGTGATACCGATCGAGAACAGGAACAGGATCGTGAAATCGGTCGTCTTCTCGACGACGATCCCGCGCGCATCGAGATACGCGGTCACGACGCTCGCCGGAATGCCCACCGGCATCAGGCCGCCGGCCGGCGCGACGCCCGGCGTGACGATCGACACCTTGATCGGATCGAGCATGCAGTAGCCGTCCTCGATATTGCCGAAGCCGTGCCATTGCGCGCCGGGACGCAGCACCCAGCACGACGGGTCGCTCGCGAGCAGCTCGGGCGGCGCATCGTGGAACGGCAGCGTGCGGCCCGTGCGTGTCTCGAGCACGGTGTCGGGCTGCCAGCATTCGAAGAACCAGTCGCCCTTCGCGCTGAACTCGCCGTTCATCCGCGCGATCATCTGCCGGAATGCGACGGCCTCCTCGATCGACTCGTGCGTGAGCGCCGCGCCGCCGGGGCCGTCCATCATCGCGGCCGCGACGTCGTTCGACGCGATGATCGCGTAGTTCGGCGACGTCGACGCATGCATCATGAACGTTTCGTTGAACTGGGCATGCGGAATCGGGTTGCGGCCGTCGCGCACGTGGATGTACGACGCCTGCGACAGCGCGGTCAGCAGCTTGTGCGTCGACTGCGTCGCGAACACCGTCGGACGGTCCGCACGATGGTCGCGCGGGTCGCCGTGCATTGCATGGCGATCGCGGTAGATCGGGTTGAAGCGCGCGTAGCCGTACCAGGCTTCGTCGAAATGCAGCCGGTCGACGCTCGCGCCGAGCAGTTCCTCAACCCGCGCGACGTTGTAGCACAGGCCGTCGTACGTCGAGTTGGTGACGATCGCATGCTTCGGCTGGCGGTCGGCGAGCTCGGCTGCGAGCGGGTTCGACGCGATCGCCTCGCGGATCGCCGTCTGCGTGAGGCGCTCCGACGCGATCGGCCCGATGATCCCGTAGCGGTTGCGTGTCGGCACGAGGTAAGTCGGGATCGCGCCCGACATCGTCATCGCATGCTCGGCCGACTTGTGGCAATTGCGATCGCACAGCGCGATCTGGTCGCGGCTCACGCTCGCCATCAGGATGATGCGGTTCGACGTCGACGAGCCGTTGGTCACGTGATACGTGCGATGCGCGCCGAACACGCGCGCCGCGTAGCGCTCGCTTTCGCCGATCGGGCCCGAGTGATCGAGCAGCGAGCCGAGCTCGCCGACCGAGATCGACAGGTCGGAACGGAACAGCGCTTCGCCGAAGTATTCGAAGAACGCGCGGCCGACCGGCGATTTCAGGAAGCCCGTGCCGCCCGTGTGGCCGGGCGTATGCCACGAGTATTCGTAGACGCGCGAGAATTTCGCGAGCGCGCCGAACATCGGCGGCAGCACGGTGGCGCGATAGCGTTCGATCGCCGCATGGATGCGCCCGCCGATGAAGTCGGCCGTATCTTCGAGCAGCCACACGAAATCGTCGACCTGGCCCATCACCGCGGACGGCACCGTCGACGCGACGCTGCGGTCGGCCAGCAGGAAGATCGGCACGTTGCCGTTGCGATGCCGGACCGCGTCGACCACGGCCTCGGACGGCCCGTGGCCGTCCACGCCGAGATCCCAGTCGAGCAGCACGCACTGGATCGACGGGTCGGAACGGATCAGCATGATCGCGTCGTCGGCCGAGGTTGCCGTGAGCACGTCGATGTCGCGCTGCGCGAGCTCCGCGCTCAGCGTGCGGACCGCTCGCCCGGTCGCGGTTTCCTGGGTGATCTCGTCGTCGACCAAAAGCGCGCGCATGCCGAGACGGCGAATGCCACCGACGGACGTATTCATGTTGTTGCCCTCGTTGTTCCGATGCTTCGTTGGGGTGATGCGTCTCACGAGCACGCGGACAGCAGGCCACGGGCGGCGGCGTGAGACGCTCGCAAATCCGATTTGATTCGCCATCCAATTCGGTGCCGACTATGCCATAGATGCCATTCGATGAACAGCAGGCGATTCGGCGAAACTGGTGGCTGTTTTCAAATAGTATTTCACGATTGGTTCATTTTGATGTGCATTGCAGCATGCCAATTCCTGATTATTTGATCATTCTCATCCTGCACTGAGATTGTCGATTCCGGTCGATTGAATTTGCGTGGTTTTGTTGCTACGATCGGCTGCGCCGTGCATTGACCGATGGCGGCTGTGCCTCGCCGGACAAGGCTTCTTCGTGCGGCGCGCCCATCGGCATTCAGCATTCCGCGGGAGCATTTCAATCGGCTGCAGCGCGTATCGGATTACGCAGATTACGCAGCCGTGCGAATGCGGCTCCCGCATCCGCACATTTACGGGAGAGTTCGCGTGAGCCTGTTGAAAATCGCAGTCGAGCCGGCGCTGATTGGCGCCTTCCTCACCACGCATGAACAGGTCGATGTATTTCAGACCGATTTCACGAATATCGCGGCAATCGTCGTCGGAATCGAATCGGCGCAACAGGTGCTTAAAACCGTCGAAAGAACCGGGTTCGCGATTCCATTCTTCATTGCAGTCGAGCCCGACCAGGAAGTGCCGCCGTCGATCCTGCCGAGCGCGAGCGGCGTGATCCAGCTCCGCCACGGCGGCCGCCACTACTACGGCCGGCAGATCTCCGCCGCCGCCGACATCTACAGCGAAAACCTGCTGCCGCCGTTCTTCAAGGTGATGCGCGAATACGTGCAGCGCGGCTACGTCGAGTTCGACTGCCCGGGCCACCAGGGCGGCCAGTTCTTCTCGAATCACCCGCTGGGCCGGATGTTCTTCGACTTCTTCGGCGAAACGATCTTTCGCGCCGACCTCTGCAACGCCGACGTCCGGCTCGGCGACCTGCTGATCCACGAAGGCCCCGCGCTGGAAGCGCAGCGCAATGCCGCGCGGATCTACAACGCGGACAAGACCTACTTCGTGCTGAACGGCACGTCGACGTCGAACAAGGTCGTCACGAGCGCGCTGCTCGCCCCCGACGATCTCGTGCTGTTCGACCGCAACAACCACAAGTCGGTACACCTCGGCGCGCTGGTGCTGTCGGGCGCGCGGCCGGTCTACCTCGAAACCGCGCGCAACGCATGGGGCCTCATCGGCGGCGTCGACAGCGCGGCGCTCGACGAAGCCCGCATTCGCGACGCGATCCGCGACGTCGCGCCGGAGCGCGCCGACCGGCCGCGCCCGTTCCGGCTCGCGGTGATCCAGCTCGGCACCTACGACGGCACGATCTACAACGCGCGCGAGATCGTCGACCGGATCGGGCACCTGTGCGACTACATCCTGTTCGATTCGGCGTGGGTCGGCTACGAGCAGTTCATCCCGATGATGCAGGACTGCTCGCCGCTGATGCTCACGCTCGGCCCCGACGATCCCGGCATCTTCGTCACGCAGTCGGTGCACAAGCAGCAGGCCGGTTTCTCGCAGACGTCGCAGATCCACAAGAAGGACAGCCACATCGAAGGCCAGAAGCGCTTCTGCGATCACCGGCGCTTCAACAACGCGTACATGATCCACGCGTCGACGAGCCCGTTCTACCCGATGTTCGCGGCGCTCGACGTGAACGCGCAGATGCATGCGGGCCCGGCCGGCAAGCGCCTGTGGCGCGACTGCGTCGCGCACGGCGTCGATGCGCGCAAGCTGCTGATGAAGACCTGCCGCCAGATTCGCCCGTTCGTTCCGCAACAGATCGACGGCCGCCCGTGGGCCGATTACCCGACCGAGCAGATCGTCGACGACCTGCGCTTCTTCCGCTTCCACCCGACCGATACGTGGCACGGCTTCGAAGGCTATGCGGACGACCAGTATTTCGTCGATCCGTGCAAGCTGCTGCTGACGACACCCGGCATCGATCCCGACACGCACGAATATGCGTCGTTCGGCGCGCCGGCGCCGATCCTGGCGCGCTACCTGCGCGAGCACGGCGTCGTGCCCGAGAAGGCCGACCTGTACACGATCCTGTTCCTGCTCACGCCGTCGGAAAGCTTCGGCAAGCTGCAGCATCTGGTCGCGCACCTCGCGCAGTTCGAACGGCATCTCGACCAGGACACGCCGCTGCGCGAAGCGATTCCGTCGCTGTGCGAAGCGTATCCGGAGCTGTACGGCAACATGCGCCTGCGGCAACTGTGCCAGCGGATGCACGACTTCTACCGCAGCCACGACATGAAGCATCTGCAGAAGCTGATGTTCCGGCGCGCGCAATTCCCGAAGCAGGCGATGTCGCCGCAGGCCGCGAATGCCGAGCTGATCCGCAACAACGTCGAGCTCGTCACGCTCGATCGCATCGAAGGCCGGATCGCGACCGAAGGCGCGCTGCCCTACCCGCCCGGCATCTTCTGCGTGGTGCCCGGCGAAGTATGGGGCGGCCCGGCGCTCGACTACTTCCGCGCGCTCGAAGCCGGGATCAACGCGCTGCCGGGTTTCGAGCCGGAAATCCAGGGTGTCTATCTGCAAACCCTGCCGGACGGCACGAAGCAGGCGTCGGCGTACGTCGTGGCAGCCGGCGCCGACGCATCACGCGCGTAACCCGGCCGGTGGCGGCATGGCCCGTGCGGCAACCGGCGCGCGCATCGTGAATGCACCGCCTCGCCGATCGCGCGGTCGGCGTGTATCATCGCCGCCATCATGCCGATCCGTTCGCTCCGTCCGCTGCTGACCGCCGCCGCCCTCTCCGTCTCCGTTGCGTCACATGCGCAGCAGGTCGGCGTCGTCGCGTTCGGTGTCTACTACACGCCGAACGCGCACCTGACGGCCGGCACATCGCTGCAGATCCTGCCGGACGACGACAAGGGTATCGCGCACTGCTGCGCCACGATTACCGGGCCGGCGAGCAAGCCGGCCAATCAGATATACGACAACCTGCACGACGACCGGAGCGAAGGCCGGACGATCGCCGCGTATGCACTGTCGCTGCCGAAGTCCGTGCCGGCGGACGCGAGCGGCTTCGGCGTCGTCGGCACCGCTCGCTTCGTGCGTCAGGGTGCCCACCCGGAAGCCGTACTCGACGGCGGCCTGCCGCTCGCGTTCTCGACCTGCACGTCGACGGAGGGCACGCATTATCTCGGACGCAAGGTCGGCAACGGCAAGTTGCTCGTACACCTTTATCAATACTTCGATGGCGACCTCGAGCCGACCTGCAAGGATCGCGACCTGAAGTAACGCAGTGCGGCATGCAAACGACAATGTGCCGTCGCCTGCCTGCCGTCGAAACACCGCCGCGTCACCACGCCTGCCGGTAAATCTCCAGCGCGTCGGCCTCCGTCACCTCGCGCGGATTGTTCACGAGCAGGCGCGTCTGCAGCATCGCGTCCGACGCCATCCTCGGCAGGTCACGCTCCCCGATGCCGACCTCGCGCAGCGTGCGCGGAATGCCCGTCGCGACGATCAGCCGGTCGATCTCGGCGATCAGCGCGTGCGTGCGCGCTTCATCGCTGCCCGTCGCCGACGGCGCGACGATCGCCGCGAGCTCCGCATACAGCGGCGCGGCAGCCGGCGCGTTGAAACGCAGCACGTGCGGCAGCACGAGCGCATTCGACAGCCCGTGCGGCACATGGAAGATTCCGCCGACCGGATAGGCCAGCGCATGCACGGCCGCGACCGGCGCATTCGCGAACGCCTGCCCCGCGAACATCGCACCGACCAGCATCGCCTCGCGCGCGTCGCGGTTGCCGCCGTCGTCGCACGCCGCGAGCAGGTTGCGCGACAGCAGCGTCAGCGCGTGCACGGCCAGCATGTCGGACACCGGGTTCTTCAGCCGCGCGGACGTGTACGCCTCGATCGCATGCACCATCGCGTCGATCCCCGTCGCGGCCGTGGCGGCACGCGGCAGGCCGAGCGTCAGTTCGGCATCGAGGATCGCGACGTCCGCGAATAGGTGCGGCGACACGACGCCCATCTTGCGCGCCTCGCCGACCGTGACGATCGACACGGCCGTCACCTCGGAGCCCGTGCCGGCCGTCGTCGGCATCTGCACGAGCGGCAGCCGCGCGCTCGTGACCTTGTCGACACCGTACATGTCGGCCAGCGCCTGCTGCCCCGGCGCGAGCACCGCGATCAGCTTCGCGACGTCCATCGACGATCCGCCGCCCAGGCCGAGCACGATCTCGGCATCGGCCGCGACGGCCCGCTCGGTCGCTTCGAGCACGACGTGCTCGGGCGGATCGGCGATCACGTCGTCGATCACGGTGACTTGCCAGCCGTGCGCGGCGAGGCTCTCCAGCGCGGGCGCGAGCACGCCGCTGCGATGCAGGAACGCATCGGTGACGACGCACAGCCGCACGAGCGCCGGAAAGCGTTCGCGCAACAACGCGCCGAGCCGGCGCGCGGCGCCGAATTCGACGACCTGCGTCGGAACGGTACGAAATTGAAACGGGTTCATCGGGTGCCTCCCGGTGGCGTCGCCGTGCCGGTGTCCGGCTGCACCATGTAGCGCGACACGTCGCGGCGATCGAGCAACGGAATGATCGCGCCGATCGCGATCTGCTGGAAATGCGGCGTTTCCCGATGCACGTCGAGGCCGTCCGCGTCGCGGTAGCGTTCGAGGATCACGATGTGGTCGGGGTCTTCCGGCGACCGGAAATACGCGTAGTCGAGATTCTTCGGCTCGGCGCGCGTCGCGGGCGCGAGTTGCGCGAGCAATTCGATCACGCGGTCGGCGTTGCCGGGTTTTGCGTGGTAATGCGCGATGACTTGCAGGTAAGGCTCGTTCATGTTGCGCTCCGTGTTCGACTGGGGGCCGTCACGCGGACGGCACACGCAATGCGCGGCGAACCGGAGGGATTCGAACGCGACGGCGCAACGCCGTGTCGCTGGCTTGTCGTCGCATTGTATTGAATCGGCACGGCGTTCGCAGCGACGCCACCGCACCACGAAAACGTGGCGCATCCCGCCCTCGCCTTTCGCGGTGCGGCAGATCGCGATGGGGCGCCAACCGTGCGATGCACCGATACGACGACTACCGCGGCACCGTCCTCCCCAGCTAGTCGAGATATTTGAGCGCCGGGCGCACATGCTTTGCGATCAGCCTATCGATCAGGCCCGGCACGCTTTCCCCGATCGTCAGGCACGCACCGGGCCCGCCCAGCGTCGAGCGGACCCAGCCGGGCGCAACCAGCACCATCGCGCGCGCCGGATCCGCCTGGCCCGCCACACCGACACGCGCACCGCAAGCCGACGCACAGCTCAAACGAGCCTGCCACCGCCGTCGATGTGCAGGATCTCCCCATTCATGAAGCCGTTGCCGAGCAGGAACGCAATTGCTTCCCCCACTTCATCGGCACGCCCCACACGGCCGCCGGGCAGCGCCGATGCCGCGCCCGCGAGGATCGTGTCGCGCGCTTCCGTGCCGAACGCGTCATACAGCGGCGTTTCGACGAAGCCGGGCGCGACGACGTTCACGCGAATCGGCTTCAATTCGAGCGCAAGCGACTGCGCCAGCGCCTCGACGCCGCGCACGGCGGCGGCAATGACGGACGTGCCGTGCGCGGCCGGACGATCCGACAGTTGCCCGCCGGTCAGCACGATCGAGCCGGTGGCGGGCATCAGCGGCAACGCGGCCCGGATCGCGTAGACCGGCCCGGCGATCCGCTCCTGCAGCGCGGCGAGCAGGTGATCGGGATCGGTCTCGTTCAGCTTGCCGGCAATGAAGCGGCCGGCGGTAATGACCAGGTGATCGACGCGCGCGATCGTGTCGAAGACGGCCTGCACCGCATGCCGGTCCGCGATGTCGGCCACCGCGATGCGCGCGCCGCCGATCGCCTGCGCGGCAGCCTCGAGCTTCGCGCGGGTCCGGCCGACCAGCGTGACGCTCGCGCCGTTCGCCTTCGCGGCGGCCGCCGCCGCGAGGCCGATTCCGGAGCCCCCGCCGAATACCACCACGTGCGCACCGTCCAGCGCCGAAAATTGCGTTGCCTCGTTCATGTCGACTCCTCATCAGGGATTGAAGGTTCGCGAACGTTAGGTCATTCTCTATTGCACAGGAACGTGGGAGACTTGAATAAGGTTCATGCCATAAAGGAATAAGATGGATTCGCTGCGAGCCATGCGCGTGTTCGTCCGCGCGATCGAACTCGGCAATTTCTCGGCGGTCGCGCGCGAGGAAGGCACCGGCCAGCCGACGATCAGCAAGATCGTCGCCGCGTTCGAACAGGAACTGGGCGTTCGCCTGCTCGAACGCTCGACCACGAGCCTCGCGCCCACCGACGAAGGGCGCCGGTTCTACGATCGCTGCAAGCGCGTGATCGACGAATACGCGAGCGCGGTCGCCGAGGTGCGCGGGCAAACGGTGCGGCCGGTCGGCAAGCTGGTCGTCAACGTGCCGCTCGGGCTGGGCGAGCTGAGGCTGAACGCGCTCGTGCTCGAATTCCTCGCCGCGTGGCCGGAGATCGAGGTCGAGCTGCAATTGACCGACCGCGTGATCGACCTGGTCGAAGAAGGCGTCGATGTCGCCATTCGCCTCGGCCACCTGCTGCCGCCGGATGCCGTGGCGCGCCACATCGCGTCGTCGCCGCGCCTGCTGGTCGCCACGCCGGGGTACGTGTCGCAGGCGCCGAAGCTCCGCCGGCCGGAAGACCTGGCCAGGCACGAATATGTCGGCTACGCACGCGCGGACATCGGCAACGAACTGACCTTCGCCCGCGGCGACGAGCAGGTCGTCGTTCCGGTACACGGCCGGTATCGCGTGAACAGCTCGATGGCGCTGCGGGAGTGCTTCCTGGCGGGAAACGCGGTAGGCAGCGGGCCCGCGTGGCTCGTTCAGGACCTGATCGACAGCGGGCAGCTCGTCCGGTTGCTGCCGAAGTGGGACATGGTGCCGCCGCATGCGCTGCACCTCGTCTATGCGTCGCGCCGCTATCTGCCGCTCCGGACCCGCACGTTCCTGCAGTTCATGGAGCGGCGGATTCCCGAGCTGCCCGGGTTCCGGGCGACCACCGCCCCGACCGCCACCCCGACCGCGCCCGCGTCACGGCAGGCCCGCTGACGGACGGGCGACGCGTTCACCGCCGCCCGGGTGCCGATCCGCCACCGTTTTCCCGATTCGTCGAATCCCCGCTATTGCAGCGCCCCCGGCGGCGGCGGCGGGCCGTTCGGCTAAAATGCCGCACTTTCCACCTTGTCCGGCCCGCTCGCCATGCAACCCGCCTCCCCCGCCCAACCCGCCGCTCACGGCGCCGATGCCGCCGATTCGGCCCGCGACCTCGTCTACGGCCCGAACGACCGGCCGGCGCCGATGGTCGCCTTCGTCGCCGCGCTGCAGCACCTGCTGGCGATCATCGTGCCGATCGTCACGCCCGGCCTGCTGATCTGTCAGGCGCTCGGCGTGTCCAGCCGGGATACGACCCTTATCGTGTCGATGTCGCTGGTGATTTCCGGCATCGCCACCTTCGTCCAGTGCAAGCGCTTCGGCCCGCTGGGCGCCGGCCTGCTGATCGTCCAGGGCACCAGCTTCAACTTCGTCGGCCCGCTGATCGCCGGCGGCAGCCTGATGGTCAAGCAAGGCACGCCGGTCGAAACCGTGATGGCCGCGATCTTCGGCGTCGTGATTGCCGGGTCGTTCGTCGAGATGGGCGTGTCGCGCATCCTGCCGTTCGTGAAGCGCCTGATCACGCCGCTCGTCACCGGCATCGTCGTGCTGCTGATCGGCCTCACGCTGATCAAGGTCGGCCTCATCAGCATGGGCGGCGGCTATGGCGCGATGGCCAAGGGCACGTTCGCGAGCGCGGAGAACCTGACGCTATCGGGCCTCGTGCTCGGCACGATCATCCTGCTGAACCGCGTGCCGATCGTGTGGGTGCGCAGCACCGCGCTGGTCATCGCGCTCGTCATCGGCTATCTCGCGGCCGCGTTCCTCGGCCGCCTCGACTTCACCGGCATGCACCAGGCCGCGCTGTTCCAGGTCCCGACGCCGCTGCACTTCGGCATCGGCTTCTCGTGGTCGCTGTTCGTGCCGATGCTGATCATCTACCTCGTCACGTCGCTCGAAGCGATCGGCGACGTCACGGCCACCAGCAAGATCTCGAACGAGCCGGTCGAAGGCCCGGTGTGGATGCAACGGATCAAGGGCGGCGTGCTCGTCAACGGCGCGAACTCGCTGCTGGCCGGCGTGTTCAATACGTTCCCGAGCTCCGTGTTCGCGCAGAACAACGGCGTGATCCAGATCACCGGCGTCGCGAGCCGCTACGTCGGCATCTGGATCGCGGGGATGCTCGTGGTGCTCGGCCTGTTCCCGGTCGTCGCCGGCGTGCTGCAGGCCGTGCCGGAGCCCGTGCTCGGCGGCGCGGCGATGGTGATGTTCGGCGCGGTGGCCGCATCGGGCATCAACATCCTCTCGGGCGTCCATCTCGATCGTCGCGCACTGCTGATCATCGCGGTGTCGCTCGCGCTCGGCCTCGGCGTGTCGCAGGTGCCGGACATCCTCAACAGCCTGCCGCACGCGCTGAAGAACGTGCTGGAATCGGGTGTGGCAACGGGCGGCATCTGCGCGCTCGTGATGAACTGGTTCCTGCCGGAAAAGAAGTAAGCAGATGAACCGCGCGACGCGCGGTGCGCCTGACGGGCCGCACCGCGTGTCGTGCCAGTCGGCACCCGCGACTCCCGGTGCAGGCTGCGCGATCAACGCATCGCCAACCGGCCGATTCCGGTCACGCCACCCGTCGCACCGCTTGCGTGCCGCGCCGCGTCACCCTCAAAACCGCTCGTCCGCTATCGCCGGCATCACCAGTTCCCGTACGAACGCGGCATCGGACAAATGCAGCAGCGTACGCACGACAGCCACCACGTCGTGAACCGGCACCAGCCCGCCATCGCCGCGCGCCGCGGCCTCTTCGATCGGAACGGACAACGCATCGTCGGTATTCAGGTTGCCGAGTTGCAGGCACGTGACGGCCAGCCGGCTCCCTCTGAATCCTTCGCGCAACGCATCGGCCACGCCGTTCAGTGCGAACTTCGACGCGCCGAACGCGACTTCCGGCCGCCCGCTTTGCCGAAGCGCGGACGTGGAACCGGTCAGGATGACTTGAGGCTTGCGTGATTGCAGCAAGCGCGGCACCAGGCGCTTGAGCAGCAGCAGCGTGGCCGTGATGTTGACGTTCACCAGATCGACGATCGCATCGTCCGGTTCGTCCAGGAATGCGTAGCTGCCCGTGAAGGCTGTCGCCTCCCAGATTCCCACGTTGCAGATCAGCACATCGAACGCGGACGGCGCGGCCTGCGCGATGTGCGCGGCGGCTTCGGCAGGCGACGCCATGTCGGCCTCGATCCACCGCAGCTCGACACCCGGCGGCAACGTCATTGCGTCCGGACGCCTGCGCGATACGCCGATAACAGTGTCGCCGGCGCCGCAGACGCCTTCAACGAGCGCACGGCCCAGCCCTCTGCTGGCGCCGACAATCATGATCCTCATGGCGGGTTTCCCGATGGTTGCGCGACCCATGCGTTACCGGCGGCCGCGTTTGAGCGCGCCGTATCGGGCTCCATGCGAGGCTTGCTCGCAGAGAAAGCGCGTACGGACAGTCCGGCGATCGTAACGTACCGCGGCGATGCGAAGCGGCATACCCCCAACCCTCGCAAGGGCGTCCGGCCCGGCCGGACCATGCGATGTGTCCCGCCCCCACCCAGCACGTTCGACGTGTCTCCGGGCAATCGGCCGCGTGCCGGCGGCGATCAAAGGTCAAACCCGGTCAGGTCGCCTTGGCCGATCGATTCTTGCTGGTTAGAATCACGGCATGCCCCAAGCCCCCGTCCCCAACACCGCCCCCGAAACGAGCGCCGTCCCGGTCAAGGAACGCGCGACCATCGTCTGCTACCGCGGCGAACACGTCCTGCTCGTCGCCCGTGCGGCATCGCGCTGGGCCCTTCCCGGCGGCACGATCAAGCGCGGGGAAACGCCGCTCGAAGCCGCACATCGCGAGTTGTGCGAAGAAACCGGCATGACCGGCCAGCAACTCGTGTACTCGATGCAGTTCACCGGGCTCGCCAAGATCCATCACGTGTTCTTCGCGGAAGTCGCCCCGGACCAGACGCCGCAAGCGAACAACGAGATCGAGAAATGCAAGTGGTTTCCGATCGACAGCGTCGACGGATTGCGCGCAAGCATTCCGACGAAGCGAATCGTCGAACTCGTTTATCAACACGAGATCCGCAAGGCGTAACGCACTACGGACGAGCGCATGCATGAGCCGGCGGCCGGCTCAGATCATCCTGCGTGGATCAGCGGTGCGAGAGCGCTCAGTGCGAACGCCTTCTTCGCAATTCGTGCGTGGAATAGACGACCAGGAAAATCCCCAGCATCGCGACACCGGATGCCATGAAGTCGTTCGCGCTTCCCGAGCTGTGCAGGGACTTCGGGAATATACCGAGACTCAATCCAGCGACAGCAAGAAGCAATCCTGCAGCCACACCCCAGATCGGTCCGGCAGTCTTTTCGATTTTATTTTTCATACAGCACCCGTCTACAGTCGTTCCTTGGCCGGCATCGGTAACAGACCCCGCGCCTGCCGCCAGCGCACCCACTATAGCCGGGAAACAATTCACGGCGCTTCAGGGCTTTCACCGATCAAGTTTTCCCGGCCGCGGCCGCCCGCCTCCGGCCCGCGCGCCGCGCCTGTCCGCCGATCGATTTCACGCCGCCGCCCCAGGCGTAATCGGGTGTAATTGAACCGCCCCTCCAGACTGCCTAATTTCCACCTGTACATTCGGCGCGCCGACGCACCCCGCTCGATCGCCCCGAAGGATCCGCGAGCTTGGCGCATCAACCCGGTACCTGTCCGGAACAGGGCAATTCAGAAAATCGGCGCCTTAACCCGGCCTCCGATCCAAGGCGGGGATTCGCGCCACACCGCGCGCGAATCCCTGCCTGACTCGATATAACGCACCGCACGTTCTCAACCGGAGATGGAAATGATCAATATTCAGGACTCCCGAGTCATCAAGTACGACAACGACAAGAAGAGTGTCACTGTCTATCGCGATTTCAATAACACCAATCTCTGGTATATCGTGCCGAAGCCCCAGCTGGCCACCCAGACCGTCGACGGCATCACCCTCCCCGCTTTCTCGCTGACCGAGTTCAGGACGAACAGCGGCTCGGCCGGCACGGTGACGTTCACGGCCGAGCTCGTGATCGACCAGGAGGCCTACCAGGCCGTGAAGAACGCCTTGGGCCAGGGCATCGAATTCGGCCAGTTCACGTGGAACGACGCCCAGGCTTTCCTGACGCTGACGCTCCCGTCCGGCCAGCCGGACACGCAGATCAACGTGACGCCGTCCAATTTCGGCAGCAACGCGGCGACGTTCATCATCGACCTGAAAACCGCCGCCGACGTCAAGACGATCCGCGACATCTTCGACACGGGCGTCGGCCTGTCGACCTGGTCGATCCAGTACGTCGCCACGACGCTGAGCAAATTGCCGGCCGTCAAGGCCACCGTGACCTACGACTGCGCGATCGCCGCCAGCTACCAGAAGACCGTCCAGATCGACCGCAACGTCTGGGGCAGCGAGACCGGGCGGCGCACGACGATCCGTGAATACATGCAGAAGTCGGATTCCGGCAAGGTCACCCTCGATTGGTCGGTCACGCCGTCGGACGAGTTCCGGCAACGCGTCCACGACTGGGCGTTCACGACGCTCGAGGGGCTGGTCCAGGCAGCCGCGGACGACGTCGCGCGCCGCCTCGGTGCGAGCGCAGCCAACGATTTCAGCATCAACTCCATCGGCTCGTTCCAGCGCATCTACGAGGAAAACGAGGTCATCGACTGGACGATCATGCCGCAGGGCTTCCTGCCGACCTTCGACAAGGACGTCTGGAGCCGGCTGGACAAGACGGTCGACAACCGGACGCTGGACGTGTCCGTGACGATGTCGGCCGACCTGAAGAGCGCGGGCATCAAGAAGGTCACCTTGACCATCGATTATCCGGGCAAAGCGCAGCCGGAATCCAACGCATTCACGGCCACCACTGCCAATACGTGGTCCTACCATTCCAACGGTTTCTTCGACGCCGGCAAGAAATTCGTTTCGGAATACACGTACTGGTACCAGGTCGAGCCCGAAAGCGGCGATGCCTTCACGTCGCCGAAACTCAAGAGCAGCAGCGACCAGCTTCAGATCTCCAACACCAACCTCGGCTATCAGCAAGCCGAGTTCATCTGCTCGAATATCGCGTTCGCGTCGGAAAACCCGGGCAACGAGGTCGACTTCGTGCTGATCGACTTCACGTACCTGCCGACCACCGACGGCAAGCTGTACGTCGATCAACGCAAGGTCATCAAGAACGACGAGGCCGTGCAATTCAGGAGCCACAGCTATCAGCCGAGCGGCGCGGCCTATACCTACGCCGTCACCTACGTGCTGACGAACGGCAACATCATCGTCAACCAGCCGCAGTCGGTGTACCCGGTGGTGAACAGCAAGACCCTGACCGTCTACAGCATGATCGGCCCCGCCGACTTCACGGTCACCGTCATGAACGACACGATCCCGGGAGGCAGTATCGCGCTGCCGGCCATCACCGGCATCTCGCTGTCGACCGACTACACGGACCAGCCGGACAGCCCGGACCACCAGACGCACAACTTCACCCAGTTGAAGATCGAAGACTACTACACCAGCACCTGGGAATATCTGGCTGTCAAGCGAAGCACCTCGACCGTTCAGGTCGACGGATGGGTCTATTACCGCGACCGGAACAACACGCGCAAATCCGCGCCGGTCCGCAAGGTGCGTTACGGCAACCAGCCGACATTCGCGTTGAACCTGTTCCCGGTCGAATTGCCGTTCACCGTGACCGTCGATCCGTCACTGGTCGACTGGAAAGCGTATGTCCAGGTCACGATCGATGTGTACCGCATGTCGAAATACGGCAAGACCGACATCGACTCCCAAACCTTCAAGCCCGTGACCCTCTCGAACGGCACCCAGGTCTTCCCGTCGCCCTACTACTACACGTTCTCGCGCGAAGTCGATGCGACGACGGAATTCCACTACGCGTTGACCTACTTCGAAATCGGGAGCGAACGCGCCATCCCCGGCCCGGCGGGCAATTACGACAGCAACATACTGACCCTGCCCCACGACGCGAAAGGCGGGACGAAGCCGGTCTACTCGGTACGGCTGCCGGCAAGCGACGTCATGACGCGCGACCTCGCCGAGACCGACGAGGCCGACGAGACCGACCTGGCCTGACCGCCATCCTGACCGACCGAGACGCACGACCATGACGACCCTCACCTACACCGTCAAGCTGGCGACCGAATCCGGCTCCGCGTCACCTCCCGCCCCGCGGCGTGCGACGCTGCTGCTCGAGTTCAAGGATCCGGTCAACGACGCCTACCGGCAAACGACGCTCGTCCTCGACGCCGACACGCCACAGCGCACGTGGCAGGTCGACGCGACCGCGGCCGACACCGGGCAGGCGTTCTATTCCTCGGTGCTCGATTACGAGGCCAGCGAACAGGTCGTGCGCCCCCCGGTCGCCTTCACCGGCACCGAGGCCACCATCGGCGGACCGGTCGAGCCCGTCTCCGTCATGGCGCTGCTCGACACGCTCGACTGGAGCGCCGTCTCCTCGGTTCGGGTCACCGTCGGCGGGAAGTCCCACACGTTCTCCAGCGAGCGGCCGTATGCGTGGTGCTTCGCGTTGCCCGGTCCCGGCATCGTCGAATGGACCGCGGACTACACGATGACGGACGGCACCCGGCGCTCCGGCGCGGGGGTCGCCACGCAGGGGGTCGCCGTCATCCCCGCGCCGCCGGCCGAGGTCAGCTTCTCGATCGTCGCGGCCGATTTCGACGCGTTCGCGGTCGCCGCCGTCGCGCTACGCGTGACCGGCTACGACGGCGTGGTCAGGACTGCCACACTCGGCAAGACGCAGCCGAGCGTCACGCTTTCGCTGCCATTCGCACCGCCGAAACAGACGTGGTTCGTCTACGACTGGACGGTCACCTATACCGACGGCACGCCGGCGTGGACGGCGCCCGCCCGCTCGAGCGACGGCGCGCAATCGATCGTACTCGACGATGTCGGCCGCATCCTGCTGGCCAGCGACGAGATCGACTTCGACGTGGTCCAGACCGTGACGCTGTCCTGGCAGTACGACAGCCAACCCAAGACCGCCGAGCTGTCGCGCGTGCAGCGGTCGTTGTTGCTGCGCCCCGGCCAGGACTACGATCGTGCGCAGCCGCTGGTCGCCGGCCTGACCTATGCGCTGTCCAGCGGGTCGACGAATCTCGTGGGCGAGGCGGTGCCGCAGGGCCGCTTCGAGGTGCCCTATCCACTCAGCACGCGGCTCGTGCGTGTCTTCGCGCCCGGCATGATGACCACGCCGCCGCTCTACGGCGCGATCACGCTCACGTCGGTCCAGACGCGGGAAGTCGGTTCCGGCTGGCAGCTCCAGACCGCCTTGCTGCCGATCAGCCTCACCCCGAGCGCACCCACCTGGGAAACGCGTGTCGCCGCGGTCGACCCGGAGCGGGTCGCGCTATTTTTCTCGGGTATGGCAACGCCCGAGGGCGGCGGCAAGACGAAGCCGATCGTGCCAACCCGGTCGCCATTCGAGATGACGCCCGCGGGGCCGGAGATCAGGATCGCGACGGTCCAGGTGTCCGCCCAATCGGTCTCCTGGGGGCGCTACGTCCGCGTGGAAGCGACCTTGTGGACCGGCAGCGATGCGAAACGGGAGAACGAACAGACCATCGCCTTCGACCGCAACAGCGGCGATGCGTGGTGGGCCTACCTGCCGCCGTCGGGAACCTACGGCCCGACGTTCCGGTGGTCGGCGACCTACTATCCGGCCGACGGCACGTCGCCGCTGCACAAGGCGCCGGCGGCCGGCGACAACCCGAATCTGTCGCTGCCGCCGATCGTCTCCTGACCGCGGCCTTCACGCACGAACGCCCACCACGCCCATGGCCGAACTCCACCCTGCAGTGCAGCGCGCGCTGGCGCTGGCGTCCTCGTACGGGACGCCGCCACGCCAGGTCGCAGCGCCCGCGCCGGACGCCGCGCTGCGCCACCTGCTGCGCGACCGTTCGCCGGCGGAACCCGCCGCCTGGAACGACAGCAAGCTGGGACGCAGCGGCTTTCCGGTGGAAATCTCCATCGCGTTCGGCCGCCCGGAACTGCGCTACACCGTCGAGCCCGCCGGCCCCGACATTCCGCCTGCACGCCGGTTGAGCCGCGCGGCCGCGGCCATCGCCGCGCTATCGGACGAATCGATCGAACCGGCGGATCTCGCGGCGATCGCGTCCTTCCAGGGCAACGCGGCGCTCGCGTACGGCGCGTGGATCGGCGGCCGGCACGGCGACGGCAAGCCCCGCTTCAAGCTCTATGCGGAAGTACCCGAGCGCGGCGCCGAGCACGCGCTGGCCTGGGCCACCCGCCATCTCGGCGACCTGTCCGGCATCGTCCGGCGCGGCGCGTGGCCCGTCATGGCCGGCTGGCAACCCGCGGGCCGGCGGGCCGAGCTCTACCTCCGCACGCGCCGGCTGTTCCGCGCGGACGTGCCGCTGCTGATGGCGTCGGCGCGACTCGCGCACCGCGCCGACGAAGTCCTCGGTCTGCTGCAGGATGCCTGCTGCAGCGCCATCGAGGCCACGCTGCCGGCGGCCGACTTCGGCGTCAGCATCGGCGCCGGCCCGGACGGCACGTCGACGTTCACGCTGTACGCGGTCGCCAACGACCTGTTCGGCGGCGACGGACGCATCCGCGAAACGGTGCTCCGTGTCGCCGCCGCCCGCGGATGGAACACGCACTTCTATCGCGCGCTGAGCGAACCGCTGGCCGACGCGAGCGGTTTCGTGACACGGCACGGGATGTTCGGCATCGTCGTGGCGTCGGACCAGCCCGCGACCGTGGCCATCGGACTGACGCCGGACCAGCCCGAGACGCTGTCATGAGCGCCACGCTGCCCGCCCGCGTCGCCGGCGCATCGTTCGACGCGCTCATCGCCGCGCAACGGCCGAGCGGCGCGTTCCCGTCGAGCGTGACCGTCGGCGACCGCCATTACGCGGACGAGAATGCGTTCGTCACGGCCCTGGTCCTCGACGAGCTGGCGCGCCTGCCGGCCGGCACGGCCGATCGCGCCATCGCCCGCGGCCTCGACTTCCTCGAGCACTGCGCATCGCTGACCTGCGCGGGCGCGTTTCATTTCTACCCGCCCGACCGCATGCCGTCCTGGCTGGGCGTCGATCTGCCCGCGGACGCCGACGACACCGCGCTCGCGCTGATGCTGCTCGCCCGGTTCGGGCGACGCAGCGCGACCCAGGCCGTCGACGCGCTGGACCGCGCGCTGCATCCGTGGCGGCTGCACTACCGTCCGGAGTCCGTCGATCCCTGGGTTGCGCAGGGGGCATGCCGGACCTGGCTCGACCGCCGTGCGGCGCCCAATCCGGTGGATGCGTGCGTGAACGCGAACGTCGCGACGGCGCTGACCTCGCTTGGCTGCGCCAGCCACGCAGCCTGCCGCGCGGCGCGCGACACCGTGCTCGACGCCATCGCGTTCGTCGCGGAGAACCCCGCGCATCGCGCACGGCTGACCGCCTTCTACCCCGACCTGTGGGAACTGGTGCATGCGCTGCGCCGCGGCGCACGGCGCGGCGTGGCCGGTTTCGCACCCGCCGCCGCGCAGCTGGCCGGCATGCTCGCCCCCCATGCCGGCGCGCACGCCACCGTCTTCTCGTCCACCGACCGGCGCTGGCTCTGGACCGCGCCCCTGTTGCAAACGGCGCGCACGCTCACGCGCGACACGCCCTAGCCGTCACCGCCCCCCCCTTCAACTGGAGAGATTCCATGCCTGGCGTTCATACCGTCCCGCCGTCCCTGTCCGCTTCGCTCTACGGCAACGCACCCGATCCGAAATCGGGCCTGCAGGTCAGCACCCGTCTGATGGAAAGCTACGAGATCGTCCGCCCGGTCACCGGCGCGAGCGACATCTCGACGTTCCTCAATTCCGCCGGACGCCTCGATATCTATTCGTCCGGTACCGCGCAAAAGGTCTACCGGATCCGCGCGGACAACCAGTCGGACACCGGCTGGGCCGAAGCCGACCTGGGCGTCGCCGCCAGCCAGGTCAGCCCCTGCCTCGCGCGCAGCGACGATTACGACAACCCCAACCTCCTGGGCATCGGCACCAACGGCAAGCTGACGCTCAGCCAATGGAAGGACGGCCGCTACGCGCAGGCCGACTGCCAACCCGCCGGCGCCAAACGCCCGCTCAAGCAGATGCTGTCGACCCGCAATTTCGGCAACGTCTACGTCAACGTCGTGCTCGACAACGACGAAGTCGGCAGCAGCTACCTGAGGAAGGACGGCACCTGGGGGTCGACCGACTGGGTGCCGATCCGCAAGAGCCAGGACAGCACGGAGAACGCCACCGTCAAGCGCATCGCGATGTGCGCGAACGATCCGGTGCAGCAGTCGCTGTTCGCCATCGGCCCGGACAACGCCGTGCTGTTCGCGCAGAGCGACTTCCGGTTCTCCTACTTCACGACGCTCGGCTACAAGAAGGCGATCGACCTCGCCGTCGTGTCCGATCAGGAGAAGCGCCTGAACATCTTCATCGTCGATACCGACTTCGGCATCTGGCAAAAGCGCGAGAAGAAGTACAGCACGTCCGGCATCCAGTTCGACGACTGGGCGCTGGTCAGCAACGCGGCCCCGGTGACGTCGCTGCGGGCGGTCATCAACGCCGGCGGATTGCTCGAGATCTTCGCGATCGGCAAGGATCAGCGGCTCTACCATACGCGGCAGATCAGCAGCGGGCTCAACAAGGTGAGCTGGTCGAGCCTGTTCGAACTCGGCAACCCGGTGCCCAACACGAAATTCACCGTCGGCCGCAATGCCGCCGGCTACTCGGAAGCGTATTCCGTGTCGTCGGACAGCAAGCTGTATCGCTTCTGGCAGGATCCGAAGACGACACAATGGACCAACGAGGAAATCCGCCTGCAGGGCTCGGGCGAGATGACGTCGGTGCCGACCCATGCAACGGAAATCACGGTGCTGGACGACGCCGGTCAGCTGGCCGTCAATGCGCAGGTCCAGATCGATGCCGCGTCGATGGTGCCGCTGCGCATCAACGGCCTGTACTACCAGGCCAGCCCCGACTACACGATCCCGGTGCTGTCGGGCGGCGGCGGCAAGGTGGTGATCGAGCGCTTCACCAACAGCCTCGCGAGCCCGAGCTACCACGTCCGCACCCAGTACATGCAGCCGGGCGAAGGCGTCACCGTGGAGCCGAACGGCGCATTGCAGGAGAAGATGCATGCGGTCGACACCGATGCCGTCTGGAACGCGAAGACCGCCTCCGGCGCCTACCTGCTGACCGGGGAATTCCGGACCCGCGACAACGCCGAGAACATGGCGAAGATCATGCGGCAGTCGATGTCGTTCGGCATGCCGGCGAACGCGGCGGCCCGGAGCCGGCGTTACCTCGGCGCCAACCGCTCCGTCGTCGGGCTGCGGCATACGGTGCGCGGCACCGCCGATCCGTTCGCGCTCGTGCCGGAGGACGTCCCCGCGCAGCACTGGCGGGTGTCGTTCACCGATACCGGCGTGCACTACGACGACCTGACCGCGGACCAGGCCGGCGCGTACCTGCTGCGTTCCCGCGCACTGGCGTCGTCCGGCGATGCAACCCTGGCGAACGCCGGCTTCCTCGGCATCGACTGGGGCGATATCTGGAACGCGATCAAGAACGGCGTCGGCCGCATCGTCGACGGCCTGAAGGAATTCGTCGTGACGACCATCGTCGATCCGGTCACGCGCCTCGTGAACGAGATCAAGGTCGTCTTCAATTTCCTCATCGACGGCGTGACGTACCTGATCGACAAGACCATCAAGCTCTTCCAGCAGGCGTTCGACATCGTCGAGGGCATCTGGAACAAGATCAAGGTGTTCTTCAAGGAACTGTACGAGTGGCTGGCCTTCTTCTTCGCATGGGGCGACATCAAGCGGTCGGCGGAGGCGACCCGCCATACGTTCGACGCGACCTTCGACTATCTGCTCCTGGCGGTCGATGCCGTGAAAGGCCAGGTGGCGGCCGGCTTCGATCACCTGCAGACGGAGATCGACAAGGCCGTCAACACGTTCCTCGCGCAACTGGATCCGAAGCTCGCGATCGGCCAGTACGCGGACGACGTCGATCGCCCCGACCCGCGCATCGACGAGTCGACCAGCCACAACGTGCTGCTCAACGCGTTTTCGGACAACTACAAATCGACCCGCGTGCTGGCGCGTGGCGATGCGCTGGCTCTCGCCGCCGACCCGCTCCAGGACCTGTGCAAGAAGCTGAAGGACGTCGCCGACAACTTCGAGTTCGGTCAGGGCAAGAACGCGTTCCACGACGCCGCCACGTACTTCGAGCAAATCGGCCGCACCCCCGATCGCGTGCTCGACCTGCTGTTCGCCGGCACCGTCAAGGTGATGGAAGCCGTCACCCAGTTTGCGCTGAGCGCAGCCAAGGGGCTGGTCCTGACGATTCTCGACCTGGTCGGCGACGTGATCGGCGCGATCAAGGCGCTGTTCAACTCGGAATGGGAAATCCCGTTCGTGTCGCAGCTTTACAAGCTGATCACCGGCTCGTCGCTGAGCTTCAAGGTGTGCGACCTGTTCTCGACTATCGTCGCGATTCCCGGCACGTTGCTGTACAAGCTGGTGAAACATGAAGCGCCGTTCCCCGACGCCGCGAGCGTGACCCGCTTCAAGTCGTCGTTCACCGCGCAGTGGCTGGCCGAGCAGAGCGGGATCGCGCCGAAGTCCGACGTGTCGCTGATGGTCAGCGCCGAGCAGAAATCCGCCATCTCGATCTTCTTCGGCGTGTCGGCGTCGGTCTGCATCTTTGCCGCGACCATTCTCGACACCATCGAGATCGCGTTGCAAACCGAAGAGGTCGAGGTCGAGGCAATCGGCACCGGCTCGCTGTTCATGGGCTTCGGCTCCGCGTTTTTCAGCGTGCCGTGGATGATCGCGAGCGATGCGGGCGGTTTTTCGTGCAACGACGCCAAGGGGCTCAACAACCTGCTGTGGCTGTTGAACACCGTCGTGGGCTATGGACGGGCCGGGGCGCTCAAGATCGCCGGCAAGAAATACAAGATCCCCGCGGAAGTGGATCAGGTCACCGTCAACCTGTGGGGCTGCGCGCGGCTGGCCCTGGGGATCGTGTGGGCCGTGAAGAGCGGCGAGAAACTGGACGGCTTCGAGGCGGCGGAACTATTCGTCGACACGATCACCAGCCAGGTGTTCCGCTTCCTGGGCGTCAAGGCGGTGGTCGCCTCGACCGAGGGCATCTCGCTCCTCGCGTTGCTCGTCATCGTCGGCCTGGGCGGCATGACGACGACCGCACTGCATCTGGCCGCGTCGCTGAAGTCCGACGAGGCCGTCGCGAAGCGCCTTCCCGCCCAGGCGCTGGCGTGACGCCGGTCGATCGTCGCGGCACAGGCCGGCATTGACGCGGCACCGTGCGGCGGCACTCGGGCAAGCGGGCCGAGCGCCGCCGTACGACCGCGGTCGATGCCGTACCGGGCCGCCAGCCTGCGGCGATCGGCGCGTCAAAGAAACAGCAGCGCCTCGTTCAACTCCGGCTCGCGGCACGGCTGCCCGCGCCAGCCCAGCCGAACGGGAACCGAATAGAGCCGTGGCGCGCCGAAACGCGGCCAGAAATGGCACAGCCCCGGCGCGATCACCTGCACCACGGACAAACCGATGTCGGGCCGCGTCTTGTCGACGACGAGCACATCCATGCCGGCCGCCGCGATGCGTCGGACGCCATCCGCGATCGCCGCCGGCAACGACGCGGCGTCGATCGGCTGCCACGTCGAGCGCGCCGTGCAACGCCCATCCGTCGCCGGATACAGGAATCCGGTATCCGAAAGCTTGTCGCGATCCCACGGGTGCGGGGCATCCGCCGCGACATCGAGCAACTGGTTCACTTCGGTCAGCGCCCGCTGCACCGCGATATGGCCGTCCGGATGGCAGCCGAAGCCGATCGAGAAGCGCCCGTCCTGCGGGTTTTCCGCCAGCGCGGCCACGGTCGGCACGCCGAGATCGGCGGTGATGTCGAGTGCCCACAAACGCCATCCGAACGTCGCGTACTCACGCACGAGCGCATCGAAATACGGATCCTCGAAACTCGCGAGTTCGATGCCCGGGCGCGGAATCCGGTTGTACCACCAGATCGCGACCGCATCGCGCTCGATCAATTCGAGCATGCCCTGCAGGATCGCCTCATCGACGCTCGATCCCGCCGCGCAGCCGTTGGGGTTGTGCACGCAGGCGGCCGGCGCCTGCGCACTGTCGGGCGTTTCCGCATAGCAGTAGCTCAGCGGCACGAGATGGCGCCGGCCGGTCACGAGCGACCAGGCCGGCGTCCAGTCGATGACGTCGCGCGCCGTAAAGCGCGGCGGCACCTGCTTGCGCACATCGCGGGTCAGCGCGTTGATCGCCTCGCGCGTGTCGAATTGCCGGTCGCTGAACTGCTGAAGGTCGTTCACGTGGATCGGGGCGGCGTCGCACGCCGAATCGGCGAGCAGGCTTTCCATGCTTCCCGTCAGCGTCGCCTCGTCGCCTTGATACACGCTGCTGAATCGCTCGAGCGCCTCGCATAGCGCGCTCGCACGGGCCTGCTCGTCGGTACGGCCCTTGCCGGAGCAGATCCGGTCGAACCGGTTACTGCCCGGCACCGCAGCCGGGCACACGAGAAAGCCCGATGCGTAGACCTTGCGCAGGCCCGCGTGCCGCTTCGGCATCGGATGCAGATACGCGATCGCGCCGCTGACCGGCGATATCAGGTGGGCATGGCGCGCGAACACCTGTTGCGGATCGGCGGTGCGGTAGCCGCCGTCGGCGCGCGCCAGCGGCGCATCATCGGTCAGGCGCGGCGCCCGCGCCGCCTGTTCGCGCATCCACGCGGGATTGCCGCAGCACGGGCATTGCGGGCGCCGCAGCACGCGGTGCCGCTCGGCGGCCAGCGTGTCGATGCGCTGCGCCACGAGATGGGTCTGCGCCCGTTCCAATGCCGCGGGATTGACGGCAATCTGCTCGACCGTCGCCGCCACGAGCGCCGCCGCGGCAGCCGCCGCGGCACGCGACGCGGCCTGGGGCAGACGCGTCGCGTCGTTGCCATGACGGCGCGCGAGCAGCGCTTCGACCGGCCGGTTGATGCGAATCCAGTAGCGCACGCATTCGATGCACGGCGCATCGGCAAGCGCGCCGCTCCCCGCCAGCAACGGCCCGATCAGCGTCTGCACGCCGCCGGCCGCCACGATGAGCAACGCCCCGCCGCGCGCCGCAACGCGGGCGGCACACGCGGCGAGATCGTCGCGGTCGTGCGTATCGGCAATCGCGACGGTCAGCCCGGCATCCGTCACGACGTCGATGCCGGCCATGTCGAGCGCGCGCCTGAGCGCCGTATCGTCGGCGCCAAACCGCTCGACCGCGACGCGCAATTGCGCGACGTGCGTGCAGGCCGCGTCGCCGTCGAGCCCGGCGCGCTCGAAGAAGCCGCGTGCCGCATCGTCGTCGTGCGGCGCATCGGCGCGCACGTACCCGCGACGCACCAGTTGATCGAGACGCGCGAGCACGTCCCATTCGCCGAACGCACCGGCGAGCGACGTCACGATCTCGGCGATCGTCATCCGCGCCCGCAAGCAGGCCGCGATTTGCACGAAGATCGCGCCGGACAGCATCACGCGCTTGAATTCGTCGACGACGAACAGGGTCTCGGGCCCCGCATCGAGCACGAGCAAATGCGGTTTGAAGCGCAACACGCGCGAAAAGTCATCGAGCATCGTGGGGTTCCATGCGACGGGTAAACGAACGTCGCGCGACCCCGGGGCGCCTGCCTCGGGGCCGCGCGACGGCACACGGCGCAGCCGCGCCGCGTCAGCAGCAGGTGAACAGGTAGCTCGGCCCGGCGTCGCAGTAGGCCGCGAGTGCAACGGCCTCCTCGTCCAGGATCGCGGGCTGCTCCGGTATGCCGACCGTCATCACGTTGCGCGGCAGGTTCCAGCTCCCGCTGCCGTTGCCGTGGTTCGTCCAGCCATGACCGCCGGGCGTCTTGACGACCTCGATGTCGACGATCCACGGACACTGGTAACCGAAGTATTTCGCGAGCGTCTCCAGCGGCTTCTCCAGCAGCTCGCCCTTGAATGCCGGGTCCCGCCATGAGAGCGCGATGGCGCGCAGGTAGACCTTCTGGAACTCCAGCATCGATTCGAGCGTCGGATTGGCGTTGTTGTTTGCCATGTCGGTTTCCCCGAGGTCATTCCATGATGGTGATGTGGTTCGCGTTGTAGGCGGCCAGCGCCTGCGCGAATTGCGCTTCGTCCGCCGGCGCGGGCGGCAGGTACAGCGTGAGCTTGTTTCTGCGGCCGGCCGTCCAGTCGCCGTTGACGGTCGGCGTCCACACCGACGATTTGGGCTGCACCTTCAGGTCGAGCCGGAACGGGAAGTGATAGTCGAAATGCTCGCGCAGCGCCTTGATCGGATCGGCCTCGAGTTCATCGAGAAACGCCGGCGAATGCCACGCCAGCGCGATCGCCCGGATGACGGTGGCGCGGTATTCGAGAAACTGTTCGTACGTCGGTAATCGAAGATCCTTGCTCATCTCTCTGTTCTCCTGATTGACGAATGGAACCACTTACGGCAACGACTGCAACAGCGCTCCGGCGAACCGGGCGATGCGGCCCATGCCCGCCGTTGTTGCAATTTCGACTGCGCGCCGGCACGCGTCCAGCGCGGCCACGCCGCCGCATCGCGGATCGGCCAGGCGCAAGTACTCGCACTTCTTCAGCAGCAGTTGCGCTTCGTAATAGCGCTCCCCGGTCGACTCGCACGATGCGAGGCATTGTTCGATCCGGGCGAGCGCGGCGCCGTAATCGCCGTGCGCGGCATCCAGCTCGGCAAGCAGCGACGCGTAATAGGTCAGCCCGAGCAATCCGCCCGACTGCCGCTGCGCATCGAGATGCGCGACGACACCCGCACGATCCCCTTGCGCCCACGCGCGAATGATCGCCGCGTAGTGCCCGACCGCGCGCAACCGGTGGACCTCCGACAGGCGCAGGATCGCTTCCGACAGTGCGAGCGCCGCATCGCGATCGCCCGCGAGCTGGTATGTGCGCGCGAGGTACATCATCGTGACGCCGAGCGTCGGCAAATGGTCGAGGCAGGTCGCGCTATACACCGCGTCGCGCGCCAACGCGAGCGCGGCCTGTGGATCGTCGTCCATGCACCAGCGCACGCTGGCCAGCGCCGCCATCGTCCACGCGCGCGTATCGAGCCCGAGGATGCGCCGGTGGTCCGCGTCGCGCCGCACGTCGTAACCTGCCAGCACCGCGTCGAACGCGGCGCGGGCACGCGCGTAGTGGCCGTCGACCCACAGGCTCATGCCGCGCATCGCGTCCGCCGCGACCTGAACCCCGGCATCGCCGCGCTCGCTCGCGAGCGCATCGAGCCGCACGCCGATCCCGCGCACGGTGGGACGATCGCCCGCGACGTGGTAGTAGGTCGACAAGGTCCATAGCGCGCTGATCTCGAGCTCCGGGTCGTCTAGCGTCTGCATTTGCCGCAACAGCTGCTCCGCATGCTCGCGCACCTGCGGATCCGCCCAGCCGAACCGCGCCATCGTCGCGTGCGTCAACGTCGCACGGATGCGCGCGCTGTCATGTTCGCGTTGCGCGTAGTCGGCATTGCCGAGCCAGTCGAACACGCACTGCCCATAGCGGATCGCATCGTCGTACCGCGAGCATGCGAGCGCGCGACGCGACGCGTCGATGCCGTGGGCGATTGCGTCGGTCAGGGCCCCCGCACGCGAGAAGTGCCCGGCGACACCGAACGTGTGCGCACCGGCGCCGCGATCGGCTTCCGCGATCAGCGCGCGGCCGACCCGCGCATGGTTGCCCCGCCGCACCGCGGGCGGCATCGATTCATAGGCCGCATCGCGAATCAACGCGTGGCGGAATGCATAGAACACCCGATCGCGCCGGTGCTGCGCATACACGATCCGCTCTTCGAGCAGCAGCCGCAGGTGCGCGTCGAGCGTGGCCCGATCATGTGGCGATGCGTCGGCCAGCAGTTGCGCATCCACCTCGAGACCGATGGTCGCGGCGAGCTGCGCGGTGTCGCGCGCGTCGTCGATCCGGTCGAACGCGAGCCCGAGCATGCCGCCCAGGCTGAGCGGAAGCGGATAAGGATCCGCTGCCCGCAGCCCTGCGAGCGAGCCGTCGGCGCCGCTCGCCGTCAGCTCGCGGGCGACGGCCTCGATGAACAGCGGGATACCCGCCGTGCGGTGGGCCAGCTGGTCGAGCCAGGCCGGATCGAACGCGCCTCGCCCGAGATGCGCGGACATCAGGCGCTGCGCGTCGTCGCGCGGCAGGCGGCGCAGCACCAGGCGTTCGGTCGCGCCGCGCCAGCGCTCCAGCCTGGCGGGGCGCGACGTGAACACGACGGCGAGCGCCGCGGCGCGCGGCGAACGCTGCAGGTGCGCGAGAAAATCCTCGGTCGAGCGGTCGAGCCACTGGACGTCCTCGATGACGAGCAACACCGGCGCGCCGTTGCCGAGCGACACGATCAGCTGCTCGAGGACGTCGAACAGCGCGTGCTGTTCGCGCGCGCTCGACCACAGGAACCCCTGAACATCGCAGGGCACCCCCAGCCAGGTCGCGAGCGCGGCGCGGGCCGCCGCATGATCGCATTCGAGCGGCGCGATCATCGCGTCGATCGCCGCGAGCGCGCCGCCGGCCTGGCTGTCGGCATCGAATTGCCAGTGCGCGCCGATAAACCTCAGGATCGGAAACAGCGCATGATTCTCGCGCTCGGGCAGGCACCCGCAATGGGCGAACGCGTGGCCCTGGCCCCGCACGGCCTCGCACAGCTCGTGCACGAGGCGCGACTTGCCGATGCCGGCGTCGCCGACGACCAGCCGCGGCACGCCGTGCTGTGCCGGCTCGCCTCGCATCGCGCGGCGATACCGTGCGAGCGTCTCTTGCCATGCGCGCAACAGCGCGTCGAGTTCGCGCGCGCGGCCGACCATCGGCGCCCGCATGCCGCTGTCGAGCGCATCGAACGGCGTATCGGCGCGCCGTTCGCCGAGCAATTCGTGAACCGGCTGCGGCACGAGGCCGGCGCGCGTCAACCGCATCGAGGTCGGCCGATGGTCCGCATGCCGTTCGAGCGCGAGCCGCGCATCGTCGCTGATCAGGATCTGTCCGGGGCCGGCCAGCCTCAGCAATCGCGACGCCGCGGCGGGCGTCGAGACGCCCGACATGTGCGACGCGTGCGCGAGCACCTGCCCGACGTGAATCGCGGCGGCCACTTCGACGCGCCAGCCTTCGCCGCCGCCGATGCCGCCGGCAGTCATCGGCACCGGCAGCCGCGCGCGCTCGGCCACCCGTACCATGTCGAGCGCCGCGCGCGCCGCGCGGCGCTCGGGCCGGTCGATGTCGCCCTGCAAGCCGAAGTGGAACAACAGCGTGTCGCCGAGCCGTCCGCCGGCGTGCGCGCCATAGCCGACGGCGATGTCGGCGCACTTCGTCAGCCATTGCTCCTCGTAACCGTCGAGCAAATCGCCGTGATCGGGCCCGGCATGGCGTTGCCTGCCCTCCCCGGCGATCGTCACGCAGCAGCACAGCGTGGTGACCTGCCGGTACTCGTCGGCCGCTTCGATCGTCTCGCTGCGCGGTGCGAACGGGTGCTGATGCACCCGCGCGCTTGCCCGGCTGGCCTCGAACCGGCCGACGAGCGCCGCGAAGTTGAGCGCGCGGAACTGCGCCGCGAGTTCGTCGGCCGACGCGGCGCGTTGCTCCGGATTCTTGTTCAGCGCGCGCCGCAATACCGAACCGAGCGGATGCGACGCGATCGAAGGCGGGAGCGCGACATCCACCGGACTGAGCTGCTGATAGAGAATGTCGGCCACGCTTGCGCCGTGCATCACGACGTCGCCCGTCAGGCATTCGATCACGACCAGGCCCCACGCATACAGGTCGCTGCGCGGCGTGGGCGACTCGTTGCGCAATTGCTCCGGCGCGCAATACGACGGGGAGCCGAGCACCTCGGTCTCCAGCGTCGCGGTCTGGCGCGCGATGTCTTGCGTGCCGGGCAACAGCGCGCCGATGCCGAAATCGAGGAGCTTCGCGTGCGGGCCGTCATCGGCCATTGCGATCACGATGTTCTGCGGCTTCAGATCCCGATGCACGATGCCGCACCGATGCGCGGCCGCGAGCGCGTCGAGCACCTCCGTCATCAGCCGCCCCGTATCGACCGCCGACAGCGGCCCTTCCGCCGCGAGCCGGTCGCGCAGGGTCCGGCCCTGCACCAGCTCGAATACCGCGAACAGCCGCCCGTCCGGCGCTTCCCCCTGGTCCAGCAGCGCCACGATGTTCGGGTGCCGCAGCGCTTCGCACAGGCTCGTCTCGCGCCGAAAGCGCGCACGCTGGCGCGCGCGCTCCGCCGCGGTCCGCCCGGCGTCGTCGCGCATCAGCTTGATCGCGACCGCTTGCCCCGTTTCGCCGCAGGTCGCGCGAAACACCACGCCGTTGCCGCCTTCGCCGAGCAGCGCGCCGAGCCGGTAATGCCACTTGCCGGCAAGCGCCGCGAAAGGCGCGGCGGGCTGCCACGATTCAGGCATTCCCGGCACGACGGGGGCGCGGGACACGGTCGGCATCACGGCCGGCTCGTCCGCGTTCACGAGTAATGGACGACCTGGCCCGGCGCCGGACGATGCGCGCCGATCCGCAGCTCGACGCCCGGCACCGACTGGCATTCGAGATGCTCGCCGCGCATCACGCGGAACGGCCAATCGCCGAAGCGGACGCTGCCGCGCCGGCGCTCGACGAGCAGGCTCGCGTCGAGCCCCGGCAGCGCCGCGAACTGGCTCCGGGCGCGGTGGATCTGCACGTTGACATGGGATGGATCGATGCCGAGCATGTGCGCCAGCCGCTCGAGGTCGATCCAGCCCTGCGAGGCGGCATCGTAACCGGCCTGCATGTCGGCCGAGCGTGCGCGCGCGAGCGTGACGAGGCTGTAGTGATGGGCCCGCTCGCCGAGGTCGACCACGCCGCCGCGAACGTGCAGCAGCATGCGCACGTGCTCTTCGTTACGGCTGACGAAGAATTCGAGCAGTTGCGCCGGCGCGACCGGATCGGCCGGCACGGCAAGCATCATCGTCGAGCCTCTGCTCACGAGCGCCACGCGCCACGTGAAGTCGCCGGTCGACACTTCGTCGCCGTCGTGGAGCGTGCGAGGCGGAAGCGCGTCGTCGCACAGCCATTCGCCGGCCGCCGACCGGACGATCGTGACCGGCCGTGCGGCGCGAGCCGGCAGGATCTGGCTCGGCGCGAGCACGATCGGCGGCGCCGCGCCTCGTATCGGCCACAGCGTATCGGCCGGATCGTCGAGCGCATCGACGTGCCAGGGTGCGAGACCGGCCCGGCCGAACCGGATCACGTCGCCGGGTTGCAACACCGCATGCTCGCCGTCGCGCAACGGAACGCCCGAAACCAACGTGCCGTTGCTGCTGTGATCGTGGAGTTCCCACTGCCCGCCGCTCCAGCGGATATGGGCGTGGACGCGGGACACCGACGCATCCCGGATGACCGTGTCGCAGCGCGCGGCATCGCGACCGAACACGTGATAAACGCGAAGCAGGCACGCTTCTCCGGAAGAACCGTTCTTGAGTATCGCCATGACCGCCCCGCGTCGGATTCGCCCGGATCGATGCAGTGACGCATCGACACTGCCGGGCAAGCGATTGATTCACCAATTGCGAACAATGTCGCCTGTTCGCCGCCTCGCCACCTGTTTTTGTCATCCGTCTGTCAAACCGTTGCTCTTCCGGAAGCGTGTCATTTCGGCTAATTGAATTGTCGACCGCTTTGTTGTTTTTGAACCAAGCAACCAGATGAAAATCCTGCCAAATAAAGTCACGCACAGCAACTGGAATAATCAGTCCACGATTTCGGTTTGTAATCCCCTTACATTTTCGACAGATTTCGAGGGAAAAATCCAGGAGGTCGAAAATCTCGTTGCACGCGGCGCATCGGGGCTCACACGCCGCCAGACTGCCGTCCAGCCGGATGATGCATCGGATTTGTAAAGCCGATGTCACAAAACATTCCCAATCGAAATACGCTCAGCAATCGGATTGATAATTTCTTGAAATCACACAATCGTGTCAGCGTTTTAATCGCCACGTTAATTCACTTATTCATTTATCTAGACATTCGGATTCGGCGCGTGGATCATCGATCAAGTTGATGTAAACCTGAAAATTTCCGCAATGCACAATCAAGCCGATTTATTATGCAACCGCTGAAATCCCGCAGTCCAAGCCAGACCCACGGCAATTCACGCCGTCCTTTTACGTCGGAATACGAATTTGAAAAATTTCGCACCTGCTACTCGGGAGGGAAGGATGTCCCTGGCACGACCGGCGGCATCGCGCCACGTCGAAAGGGATCGACGGAGGAATTGGCTTCGCCATGGCAGGTCGAGTGCTCGCGCACGAGTCGACCACGTCAACCGCGTGATACGCGGCACACCATCCGGAGCACACATATCGCGGAAAACTGTTGTGGTGGAAGGCAGCCGACTTTATCTGTCGGCCGCCGCTCGTTGATAAATAAGGATTCTGCTCAGCCGAAAAACGGATACCCACAAGCGCGACACCGCTACCAAAAATGGCCGCAGCCGACTTTTCGTGAGGTTCACACCGTCGGCTCCAATAGGCCTTGTCGACAACATAGAACACTAAACCAAATTTGGAGAGCATTCTAAACAATGCTTCGTTTAGATTTCTGTCCCATGAACACGCTTGAAGATCGAATCCGCGCCGTGCTGTCCGAGACAAAAGCCGGACAAGTTGAACTCGCGGATGCGGCCGGCGTTACGAAGGGGACCGTAAGCCAATGGCTAGATGGGAAGATCAAGTCCATCAAGCTTGAATATGCTGTGGGCATCCAGAAGCGCTGGGGCTATAACCCGGTCTGGCTGGTCATGGGCGAAGGTGATAAGAAGATCCGGACTGCCGGCTTCACCAACGTGGCGCCTGCGGAGGTAGGCACACGTCGCGTTCCCCTCATCAGCAGCGTGCAGGCCGGACGCATGATCGAGACTGTTGACCCCTTCCCGACCGACGCAGCATTCGAATACCTCCTGACGGATCTAGAGCTATCCGCTCATACCTTCGCGCTGGAGATCGGCGGCTATTCGATGACGCCGGATTTTCATCCGGGCGACCGAGTGATCGTAGATCCTGCGATTCGCCCGCGGCCCGGCGATTTCATCGTAGCAAAGAACGGCCGCGAGGAAGCAACATTCAAAAAATACCGGGCGCGTGGAGTGGGTGCAGATGGCAGCGATGCGTTCGAACTCGTGCCCCTGAACTCAGACTATCCGACCATCAGCAGCGAACACGAGCCGGTGCACATTATCGGAGTCATGGTTGAGCACCGACGCTATCGAAAGCGGTAAAACAAAAGCTTATTGAGGAATAAATGGGGCATATTTCATCAGCGGCCGGCAACCATCCGACGCGCGGAGAGCGATGGATCGTGATGTCGAATTGCCAAACGCTTGGCCTTGCAAACTGTCTCGCGCAGCAAAATCCAGGAATCGAGGTTGAGGCGTGCGATATCTGGGAATTCAAGCGCAACCGCGATATCTGGATTCAGAAAATCGCGGAATGCGATCACCTCTTCCTGAATGTAGATCTACAGAGCGAGCACGATTTTTCGGCCACGAAACGCGTCACGATCGTCCCGTCGCTCTGGTTTGGAGGCTACCATCCAGACGTCTGCATCATCACAGCAAACGACGCCCCGATCAAAACACCGCTCGACGACTACAACTCGATTATCGCGGTCGCAGCCTACAAAAAGGGCCTCAGCGTTTCAGAGGCGTTGACGAAATTCAACGGCGATATTTATAAAGCTGCTGGATATTACAACACCTGGAATACCGAAAAAGATTTCGTACTGCCCTACTGGAAAAATATGGGCTACGACCTGACAGCGTGCTTCCGTCAATGGACGATGCGCGAAGCGTTCATGTACAGCAGCAACCACCCGCATATCGACTGCCTCTACGACGTCGCTGCAATTGCCACGAAGAAGGCCGGCTACGACCCGATCCTCGGGACCGGCAGCCTGCGGCCGCACGACAACCTGAAGCACGGCGCGATCTATCCGATCTACCCCGAGATCGCTGAAGCCTTGGGTGTCACAGGTTCCTACTGGTTCAAGCGCCCGAACCGCTATGGCCTTCTTTCGCTTGAGGAATTCGTGACTGAAAGCTACGCCTCCTACCAGCAAGTCGACCGGGACGCGATCCAGATCAATCACGTTTTCTCGTCCCGATACGAACTCGTCTACAACGCGATCTAGCCTGAGAGGCAACCATGACAAATCCATATCGCGATCTGCCGGCACATAATTTCTGGCGCAAGGGCGTCACCGATTTCTGCCGACAGGAATTCGACCCGGTAACGTCGGTCCGCTTCAAGATCGAGCAGACGGACAAGGTGGCGACGGCAGGAAGCTGTTTTGCCCAGCACATTTCGCGTCGACTGAGTGCCATCGGCTTCAACTACTTCGTTTCCGAGCAGGGTTTTGCATTCGAGCCGGCCGAGCGTGTGCGACGCAACTTCGGCGTCTTCTCGGCACGCTTCGGCAACATCTATACCGCGCGCCAGCTCGTGCAATTGTTCGACGAGGCGTTCCACGGCAAGCGATTGAGCGACGACGCCTGGACGCGCCCTGACGGGCGTTTCGTGGATCCGTACCGCCCGCAGATCGAACCCGATGGCTTCGGGAGCGCGCTTGACGTGCGCGCCGCGCGCTTCGAGCACCTTTGCGCAGTGCGCAACATGCTGACGGACGCCGACGTCTTCGTATTCACGCTCGGCCTTACCGAAAGCTGGATGAACAAGGCCGACGGCGCAGTCTATCCGCTGGCCCCGGGCGTCGCTGGCGGCACGTACGACCCCGAGCGGTACCAGTTCGTGAACTTCTCGGTCGCCGAGGTCGAAGCTGACCTGCATTATTTCATCACCGAGTTGCGGAAGATCAACGAGAAGGTGCGCATCCTCTTCACCGTCTCGCCGGTGCCGCTGATCGCGACATTCGAGCCCCGCAACGTGCTCGTGTCCACGACCTACAGCAAATCGGTCTTGCGCGTGGCAGCCGAGACGATGCTTCGGACCTACGATTTTGTCGACTACTTCCCGTCCTTCGAAATCATTACGGGATCGTACAACTTCGGCATGTATTACGAGGATGACGCGCGCGAGGTGAATAGTCTCGGCGTCTCGCATGCAATGCGCATGTTCCTGAAGAATTACGCCGGCCAGCAGGACGACCAGAAGGTCGCGCCCCTTGGCATTTCCGCTACGGACTTCGCCGTGCCGCAAGTCGTATGCGACGAAGAGGCGATCGCCTCCATCAACCGATAACCGGCGCCTCTCCGGACCGTCCCGCTTCGGCGGGATTTTTTTTTGCCTCACCGTCTAGTTTTCTTTGCTTTCACGGAACAACGTTTTGAACTTGGCTTCACCATCGCCTCTGACACCAAGGCCACCATGCTGCATCCCACCACCACCGAACGCGGGACCGACTTCTGGTCGGATCTGCAGAGGCGCAAGCCTTCGGCATGATGTTCTGGGAGACCGGCCCCATCGCGCACACGCTGCGCGCCGCCGGGCGCGTAATACCCTGGGTCGAATGGCATTCCGTAGCCAGGCGCGGTCAACCGATTCATCTGCCGTGATGCCATCTCTACCCACAATCCTGCCCACAAATAATCGTTAGATTCTGCGGTAGGGCCCGGGTGCGAGCAAGAGTCACGACACCCTCAAAACGGCTGCCGGATAAGGCCGAACAGGAGGTTTGCGGGAGTAAACGAGAATGTCTGGGAGCCTTGACTGGCGGAAGGCAGCCGGAGTCGAACCGACCCGGGAGTGTCTGACACCCCCAACCGGGTTTGAAGCCCGGCCGTACCACCGGATACGAATGCCTTCCGTGGGGAAAAGAACCAAAGAAACAACGAGCGCCTACGCCTGATTACCCGCCCAACCGCTGTCAGGCCGCAGGAAGTGAAGATCGCGGTGGAAGCGAGTATACCCAACCCGATCGAAGAACTCGAGAATCTGGATCGCGCGCTTGCGGCCGAGCCCCGTCGCGTCACGGAACGTCGCGGCATCGAGCCCGCCGCCGCGCGACGGCGCGAGATGCTCGACCAGTTGCGCAAGCTCCCGCACGACGTCCGCGTGATAGAACAGGTCGCGCACGACCTGGTGCACGTCACCGCGCCGCGCGAGCTTGCGCAGCAAGGTCCGCACCGCATCCTCGGCCGCGCCCGTGTCGCGGGCCAGGTCCCGCACCCACGGCGGATCGAAGCGCCCCGCCTCCAGCCGCGGCAGCAGTTGCTGCGCCAGCGCTTCCTCGCGCGGTTCGAGGCTCACCGAATGCGACGGCAGATGCAGCCATGGCCCGCTTCGCGCGACTTCGCCGCCAGCCACCAGCGCATCGACACATGCGCGCCACAGCGTATCGCCGGCGAGCGGCGCGGCCATCCGCCGCAGCCGTGCGGCGTCGAGCCCCTGCTCGTCGGGCATGCGCTCGTGATACGCGCGCAGCGTATCGATCGCCCGGGTCTGCAATGCTCGCCAGTGCGCATGCGCAATCACCGCACCGTCGTTCGACGCGGCGTCGCGCTGCCCGATCGCCAGCGCGTCGTCCGGCAACGCCAGCGCGTTCGGCGCAAACCCCGTCAGATGCGTGAGCATCGCGCGCGGGATGCCGAGCGGCGCCTGCGCGAGCAGCGCATCGAGACGTCCTTCGTCGAGCCATTCGGCCAGCGCGTCGAGCCACGCGCGGCGCTGGGGCGTACGACGCTTGCGCGCCGGCCCGAACGGGTCGAGCACGCGGCCGCCGCCGACCGTGCGCGTCGCCTGCGGATTGCGGACGATGAACCGGTCGCCCGGCAGCGCAAACACCGGCTCGTCGAATACCAGTTGCACGCGCATCCGCTGGCCGGCCACGAGCGTGTCGCCGTCGAGCAGCGCGACATGCGCGACGCGATGCAGCGTGCCGAGATGCACGTGCAGCGGCGCCCAGTGCGTCAGCGTGAGCCCCGCATCCGCGAGCAGCGTCAGTTCGACGTCGAGACGCGGTGACGTCGCGACGAGCCGCGCATCGGCGACGGTGTCGCCGCGCTCGACATCGGCCTTGTCGACGCCGGCGAGATTCAGTGCGCAACGCTCGCCCGCGCGGCCGGCCTCAACCGGCCGGTTCTGCGCATGGATGCTGCGCACGCGGGCCGCACCGCCGCTACGCACGATCGCGAGCGTGTCGCCGGTCGCGACGCGGCCCGCGAACGCGGTGCCCGTCACGACGGTGCCCTGCCCCGCGAGCGTAAACACGCGATCGACCGCGAGCCGGAACAGCCCGTCGTCGCGGCGGGCACGCCACGCGATCGCCGCATCGGCCAGGTAACGCTTCAACGCGGCGACGCCCGGGTCGTCCGCGGCGGTCGCGCGCGTTTCGAAGATCGGCACGCCGGCGAGCGTCGAGTCGTTCAGCCACGCGGCGATTTCGTCGCGCACCTCGGCCACGCGCGCGGCGTCGACGCGATCGCACTTCGTCAGCGCAACGGCGCCATGCGTGACGCCGAGCAGCTGCAGGATCGCGAGATGCTCGCGCGTCTGCGGCATCACGCCGTCATCGGCGGCAATCACGAGCAGCGCGAAGTCGATCCCGCACGCGCCGGCCGCCATCGTATGAATCAGCTTCTCGTGGCCCGGCACGTCGATCAGGCCGAGCACGTCGCCGTTGTCGAGCGGCGTATACGCGTAACCGAGTTCGATCGAGATACCGCGCGCCTTCTCTTCCTTCAGGCGATCGGTATCGACGCCCGTCAGCGCGCGCGCCAGCGTCGTCTTGCCGTGGTCGATGTGTCCGGCGGTACCGACGATCATGCAGCGGCCCCCGCCAGCGGCACGCATTGCGCGACGAACACCGCCTCGTCGGCGGCTTCGAGGCAGCGCAGATCGAGCCGCAGCGCGTTGTCGGCCACGCGGCCGATCACCGGGCGCGGCCATTCGCGCAGCCGTTTCTCGAGTTGCGCCAGCGCACGGCCGCCGCGCTTGCCGTCCGCCGTGCGTACGACGAGGCCGGCGCTCGGCAAGTGGTCGACCGGCAGCGCGCCGCTGCCGATCTGGCTGAACATCGGCTCGACCGTCACGTCGAAACCGCTGCCGAGCGCGGCCTGCAGCGCCGGACGCACGCGTTCGGCGGCCTCGGCGATCTCGCGCTGCGGGCGCGTCAGCAGGCGCAGCGTCGTGAGCCGGTCGCGCAGGAACTCGGGTGACTGGTAGAGGCGAAGCACGGGCTCGAGCGCCGCGAGCGTCAGCTTGCCGACGCGCAGCGCGCGCTTGAGCGGATGTTTCTTGATCTTCGCGATCAGCGCGCGATCGCCGACGATCAGGCCGGCCTGCGGCCCGCCGAGCAGCTTGTCGCCGCTGAACGTGACAACGTTTGCGCCGGCGGCGACGGTTTCCTGCACGGTCGTCTCGTGCGGCAGGCCCCATTGCGACAGGTCGGCAAGCATGCCGCTGCCGAGGTCGACGGCAACCGGCAGCCCGTGCTCGCGCGCGAGCGGCGCGAGTTCGGCGAGCGTCGTTTCCTTCGTGAAGCCGCTGATCGCGTAATTGCTGCAGTGCACCTTCATCAGCATCGCGGTGCGCGGGCCGATCGCGTCCGCATAGTCGTACAGATGGGTGCGGTTGGTCGTACCGACTTCGCGCAGCTTTGCGCCAGCGCGGCTCATGATGTCGGGAATGCGGAATGCGCCGCCGATCTCGACCAGCTCGCCGCGCGACACGACGACTTCCTGCTTCGTCGCCAGCGCCGACAGCGTCAGCAGCACGGCCGCCGCGTTGTTGTTGACGACGGTCGCCGCCTCGGCGCCTGTCAGTTCGCACAGCAGATCGTCGATCAGGCTGTCGCGATCGCCGCGGCGGCCCGTGGCGAGGTCGAATTCGAGGTTGACGGGGCACGTGAGCGCGTCGACCACCGCGCGCACCGCGTCGTCGGGCAACAGCGCGCGCCCGAGGTTCGTGTGCAGCACGGTGCCGGTCAGGTTGAACAGGACGCGCACCGCACCGGCGCTCTGCGCGGCCAGCGTGCGCGCGACGGCCGCGGCGATGCGCGGCTCGTCGAGCGGCTCGGCCGCCGCCGGATCATGCTGCGCGGCGGCACGCCAGCGTTCGAGCTCGGCGCGCACCGCGTTCAGCACGCGCGTGCGGCCGTAGTCGGCGAGCAGCGGTTGCAGCGGCACCGACGACAGCACACGCTCGACCGACGGTACGCGTGCCAGCACGGCATTCAGTTCATTCAAACCCGGTTCGGTCACGTCGTGGTGGCTCCAGTCTCATGCTTCGCAGTCGGCCGAAGCCGGCGCTCACGCACCGCCTCCGGCCCCGTGTCGTCACTCCGCTTCCCGCGAAACATCCGGCCACAGCAGCGGGTTCGGCGAACTGCGCTGGTAGCCGGCCTCGTTCATCAGCAGGTCGAGCGTGAGACTCGCGAGATCGTCCGCCAGCGGTTCGAACTCGTAGTCCTTCTCCTGATAGCCGATCTTGCGATAAGTCTTGCACTCGTCGCACGACTCGGCCTTGACGGCTTCGCTGCCGCCTTCGATCCCGTGATACGCGATGCCCTTCGTCGAATCGCAGTGCGAGCACTTCGTGCGCACCATGTGCCACTCGGTCGTGCACAGCCCGCATTGCAGGAAACGGTAGCCCTGGTACTGGCCGCCCACCCGCACGACGCTCGCGACCGGATGCGTGCCGCACACGGGGCACAGCCCCGGCTGGTCGAGATACGGGACGTCGGCCGGCGCAACGCGGCTGGCGAGATCGGTCCACACGACCTGCAGCGCGGCCATCAGGAACGGCGCGGTGGCCGGGTCGACTTCCGCGAAGCGCAGCGCGAGGATCGCGTCGGCCTGCGCGTCGAGTTCGGCGGGCGCCATCAGGCGCAGCCGGTCGAGCAGCTTCGCGAGCGACGGGTTGACGAGCCCGGCGCCGTCGACACGGTCGAGCAGTTCGTACAGCACGGCACGCCAGCGCGGATCGCGCTCGCCGTCGAGCGCCGGCACGAGCGGCATCGAATGCTGCTGCGCACGCGCGATCGCTTCCTTCGACGGCAGCGGCAATTCGAGCGTCTGCAGCGTCGCGTGCTGCGCATCGGCGACGGTGGCCATCAGCCGCAGGTAGCCGCTGATCGGGTTCAGGTCGGCCAGCTTGCGCAGCCGCGCGGCGCGCGCCGAGAACGCGGTGGCGCGCTCCGGCAAGCGAAAGCGCGGGATGGCCGAATGATCGAGGGTCGAGATCTCGGTCGGTTCGAGGATGCGTTGTGTCACAAAAATGTCTTCCAAAAAAACAAGCGCCGACGCATCGGCGCTTTCGGGCGGTTCCGGCGAAGGATCGGCGCAGCCCGCCGTGATCGGCGAGCCGCCCCGCTCCGGTGCGTTACTTCACGCTTTCACGGAACCACTTCGGGTGATGCTTGCGAGCCCAGCCCAGCGTGACGGTGCCGCGCACCATCGCGCCGATCGAGCCCTTCACCCACAACGCCGCGTAAATGTGCACGATGATGCTCGCGATCAGCACGAAGGCCGCCACGGCATGCACGACAGCGGCCGCGCGGATCACCCCGATCGGGAAGTAGAACGAGAAGTAGCGCCGCCAGATCACGACTCCGGACAGCAGGAGCAGCAGCAGGCACGCCACCAGCGTAAAGAATAGCAGCTTCTGCCCGGCGTTATAGCGCCCGACAGGCGGCAGCTTGTCTTCCTGGTTGGTCAGCACGTCGCCGATCTGCTTGAGCCACTGCCGGTCGTCCGCGTCGAGCGCGTTGTGGTGCCAGAAGCGCACCACCAGGATCGCGAACGACACGAACATCACGAGGCCGACGAACGGATGCAGGATCCGCGTCCACTGGCCGCCGCCGAACAGCGCGGTCAGCCAGAACATCGACGGATGAAACAGCGCGAGCCCGGACAGCGCGAGCAGCACGAACGTGATCGCGGTGATCCAGTGGTTCGTGCGCTCGTTCGCCGAGTAGCGGACGATCAGGTTGGGGTCGTCGTGTTTCATTTCGCGTCCTCCTTGATGCGTCGCGCCTCGTCGCGCGCGGCCGATTCCTCTTCGTCGCTCACCTCGTTCGGGCCGACCCGGACGTAGTGGAAGAACCCGGCGAGCGCCGTCAGCGCAATACCGGCGACCGCGAGCGGCTTCGCGATGCCCTTCCACAGCTTCACCATCGGGCTGATCGACGGGTTGTCGGGCAGCCCGTGGTACAGCGACGGCTTGTCCGCGTGGTGCAGCACGTACATCACGTGCGTGCCGCCGACGCCCTGCGGGTCGTACAGCCCCGCATGCTCGAAGCCGCGCTCCTTGAGGTCCTCGATCCGCTCGGCCGCGTGCTGCTTCATGTCCTCCTTGGTGCCGAACACGATCGCGCCCGTCGGGCAGGTCTTCACGCAGGCCGGTTCCTGGCCGACCGCGACGCGGTCGGAACAGAGCGTGCACTTGTACGCGCGATGATCCTTCTTCGAGATCCGCGGAACGTTGAACGGGCAGCCGGTCACGCAATAGCCGCAACCGATGCAGTTCTCCTCGTGGAAATCGACGATCCCGTTGTTGTACTGCACGATCGCGCCCGGCGACGGACACGCCTTCAGGCAGCCCGGATCCTCGCAATGCATGCAGCCGTCCTTGCGGATCAGCCACTCGAGGTCGCCCGCCGGATTCTCGTATTCGGAGAACCGCATGACCGTCCACGAATGCTCGGTCAGGTCGGCCGGGTTGTCGTACACGCCGACGTTGGTGCCGACCTCGTCGCGCAGGTCGTTCCACTCCATGCATGCCGTCTGGCATGCCTTGCAGCCGATGCACTTCGATACGTCGATCAGCTTCGCGACGCTCCCGGTCACCGGTTCGCGCACCGTGGGCGGTGGCGTCGTGGTGGCCGAGACGCGCTTGATATCCAGCGATTGCAATGCCATCTCTTCCCCCTTACGCCTTTTCGACCTTCACCAGGAACGACTTGAATTCCGGTGTATAGGAGTTGCCGTCACCCACGGACGGAGTCAGGGTATTGGCGAGATAGCCGGGCTTCGTCAGACCCTTGAAGCCCCAGTGCAACGGGACGCCGACCGTCTGGACCTTCTTGCCGTCGACCGTCAGCGGCTTGATCCGCTTCGTGACGAGGGCAACCGCGATGATGTAGCCGCGCTTGGACGACACCTTCACGCGCTCGCCATGCGCGACGCCGACTTCCTTCGCGAGGTCTTCGCCGATCTCGACGAATTGCTCGGGCTGGATGATCGAGTTCAGCCGCGCATGCTTGGTCCAGTAGTGGAAATGCTCGGTCAGCCGGTACGTCGTCGCCACGTGCGGGAAGTCCGCCACCTTGCCGAACGACGCGCGGTCGTCCGGGAACACGCGGGCAGCCGGGTTATTCAGCGCCTGCGGGTTGTTCGGGTGCAGCGGGTTCGCGTCGAGCGGCGTCTCGAACGGCTCGTAGTGCTCGGGGAACGGACCTTCGTTCATCCCCGCGCGGGCGAAGAAGCGCGCCACGCCCTCCGGGTTCATGATGAACGGCCCCATCCCGTTTTCGGGCGATTCGTCCACCTTGAAGTCGGGAACGTCGACCCCCTTCCACGCGCTGCCGTTCCAGCCGATCAGCTTGCGGGTCGGGTCGAACGGCTTGCCGGCGACGTCGCACGATGCGCGGTTGTACAGGATCCGCCGGTTCGCCGGCCACGCCCACGCCCAGTTCAGCGTCTGGCCGATGCCGGTCGGGTCGGAGTTGTCGCGCCGCCCCATCTGGTTGCCGGCCTGCGTCCATGCACCGCAGAAGATCCAGCAGCCACTCGCGGTCGTGCCGTCGTCCTTCAACTGCGCGAACGCGGCCAGCTGCTCGCCCTTCTTCACGAGCGTCTTGGCCGGATCCTTCGGATCGGGCAGATCGGCGAGCGCCTTCCCGTTGAACTCCATCGCGAGCTCTTCGGGTGTCGGGCTTTCCGGATTCGCATACGGCCACGTCAGGTTGACGATCGGATCCGGATACTTGCCGCCGTCCTTCTGGTACATCGTGCGCATGCGCAGGAACAGCCCCGACATGATCTCGAGGTCGCTACGCGCCTCGCCCGGCGGCTCCGCGCCCTTCCAGTGCCATTGCAGCACGCGGCTCGAACTCACGAGCGAACCGTTTTCCTCCGCAAAGCACGTGGTGGGCAGACGGAACACCTCGGTCTGGATCTTCGACGCATCGACGTCGTTGTAGTCGCCGTGATGCTTCCAGAACTCGGAAGTTTCGGTCGCGAGCGGATCCATGATCACGAGCCACTTCAGCTTCGCGAGACCGGCTGCCGTCTTCACCTTCGACGGCGACGCCGCCAGCGGGTTGAAGCCCTGGCAGATGTAGCCGTTCATCTTGCCGGCATTCATCAGCTCGATCACCTGCAGCAGGTCGTACTGCTTGTCCAGCTTCGGCAGGTAGTCGTAGCCCCAGTTGTTCTCGGCGGTCGCCGCGTCGCCCCACCAGGACTTCATGAAGCTGACGTGGAAGGCCTTGTAGTTCTTCCAGTAGCTCAACTGGTTCGGCCGCAGCGGCAGCTGCACGCGCTTCTTGATGTAGCCGTCGAAATCCTGCTCGGACTGCATCGGCAGCGTCATGTAGCCCGGCAGCAGGTTCGACATCAGCCCGAGGTCGGTCAACCCCTGGATGTTCGAGTGGCCGCGCAGCGCGTTCATCCCGCCGCCGGCGATGCCGATGTTGCCGAGCAGCAATTGCACCATCGCGCCGGTGCGGATGATCTGCGCGCCGATCGAGTGGTGCGTCCAGCCGAGCGCGTACAGCACCGTGCCGGCGCGGCCGGGAACGGCAGTGGTCGCGAGCATCTCGCACACCTTCAGGAATTTCTCCTTCGGCGTACCGCACGTCTGCTGGACCATGTCCGGCGTATAGCGCGCGTAGTGCTGCTTCAGCAGGTTGTACACGCAGCGCGGATGCTGCAGCGTCGGGTCGACCTTCACGAAGCCGTCGTCGCCGCGCTCGTAGTCCCAGCTCGATTTGTCCGGGTACGCGTGCTTCTCCGCGTCGTAGCCGGAATAGATGCCGTCGTTGAACGCGAAATCCTCGCGCACGATGAACGAGAAGTCCGTGTAGTTCTTCACGTACTCATGCTGGATCTTGTCGTTCGTCAGCAGATAGTTGATGACGCCGCCCAGGAAGACGATGTCGGTGCCGGTGCGGATCGGCGCGTAGTAATCGGCCACCGAGGCCGTACGCGTAAAGCGCGGGTCGACGACGATCAGCCGCGCCTTGCGGTGCGCCTTCGCCTCCGTCACCCACTTGAAACCGCACGGATGGGCCTCGGCTGCATTGCCGCCCATCACGAGAATCACGTCCGCGTTCTTGATGTCGACCCAATGGTTCGTCATCGCTCCACGGCCAAACGTCGGGGCAAGACCTGCCACCGTCGGGCCATGTCAGACACGCGCCTGATTGTCGAATGCGAGCATCCCGAGACTGCGGACAGTCTTGTGCGTCAGGTAGCCGACCTCGTTGCTGCCCGCCGACGCGGCCAGCATGCCGGTGGTGAGCCAGCGGTTGACCTTCGCACCGTCTTCCGCCGTCTCGACGAAGTTCGCGTCGCGGTCGGCCTTCATCAGCTTCGCGATGCGGTCGAGCGCGTCATTCCACGAAATCGGTTCCCACTTGTCCGAACCGGGCGCACGATACTCGGGGTGTGTCAGGCGGCTCGGGCTGTGGATGAAGTCGATCAGGCTCGCGCCCTTCGGGCACAGCGTGCCGCGATTGACGGGATGGTCGGGATCGCCTTCGATGTGAATGATGCTCGGCTGCGCATTCTTCGCGCCGTCTCCGAGGCTGTACATCAGGATGCCGCAACCCACTGAACAGTAAGGACAGGTGTTGCGCGTTTCGACTGTGCGCGCCAGCTTGTACTGTCGGACTTCGGCGAGCGCTTCGGATGGAGAGAAGCCCAGCAGGGCTAGACTCGATCCGGCAAGCGACGTAGCCGTCACCTTCAGGAACTGGCGCCGGGACATTTGTAGCATGGCGGTCTCGGCGTTATTGTGGGGGTGGGGAAACTGAAAGGAATTATAGACAGTTCGCGCAACTATGTTCGAATCCTCGGATCAATACTGAATTGTCTGATTACCCACGATGATCCGCGTTCCGCGCACAACCGAACCGTCATGAAACGACAGATCACCTCCGAAGCCACCCGCCTTGCGCAACAACAGGCCAACTGGGCCCTCACCGCGTTCAAGCGCTTCTCGTCCGACCGCTGCTCCGCGATGGCCGCGGGCATCGCATTTTTCTCCGCGTTCTCGCTCGCGCCGATGCTCGTGATGGTGATCGCGGTGGCGGGCTGGTTCTACGGCGACGATGCCGCGCGCGGCCAGGTGTTCGAGCAGGCGCATCAACTGATCGGCGACGACGCGGCCGCCAGCATCCAGACGATCGTGCAGAACGCGCACCGCGCGGGCGAACGCGGCGGCCTCGCCACGTTGATCTCGTTCGCCGCGCTCGCGATCGGCGCGTCGGCCACCTTCGCGTCGCTCAGCGCCGCGCTCAGCGTGATCTGGCCGGCCACCGAAAGCCGCTGGTCGAGCATGCTCGGGCTCGTGCGCGTGCGGCTGATCTCGTTCGGGCTCGTGCTCGGCGTCGCGTTCCTGCTGATCGTGTCGCTGGTGCTCGACACCGCGATCACGTTCGTCGGCACCTGGCTGCTGGGCAATTCGCCGTACGTGATCGTCACGAACCTCGTGCAGTTCTTCGTCGGCATCGCGGTGCTCGCGGCTGCGTTCGCGTCGTTGATGAAGTTCCTGCCCGATGCGCGCGTCGCGTGGCGCGACGCCGCGATCGGCGGCATCGTGTCCGCGATCCTGTTCTCCGGCGGCAAGAAGCTGTTCGCGCTGTACCTCGCGCATGCGGGCACGGCCAGCGCATTCGGCGCGGCCGGATCGTTCGCGGTCCTGCTGATGTGGCTGTACTTCTCCGCGATCGTGCTGCTGCTCGGCGCGGAATTCGCGGCGGCGCGCGGCAACGCGCATCGGCTCGCCGGCACCACCGCACCGGCCGCTTCCGCGCAAGCCGATCGCCCCACCGATCGCCTGCGCGACGACTGACTCGCCCCTTCGCCGCACCGCCGCACACCCCCGCACACCTGCCCGCGGCGTTGCAACCACGCTGCCCGCCACGCATTCGCGTGGCGTTGATGCGCTCTTTGCATGACCGCGCATTCGTCGCCGCAATCGCAAACGTTTGCCAGCCATTGTTTTCGTGCGCCAACGGGCCGAAACCGGCGAGATGCTGCCATGTGCATCAACTATTGAAACAATCGCGTCGCAGCAATTGTCAACTATTTCAAAAACAGGAACAGTCGTTGATGTGCTTGATATATATGGACTTTTTCACGCTGTTACCTTTTCGAGACACTTTATTTTTTAAGCTTTCTTGCGTCTATGGCACTGAGCTATTCTCCAATCCGCAACAAATAACGATGAATCACTTGCGTGGAGAAACTCAACGATGAAGAAACTTGCTCTCTCGACCCTCTCGCTCGCCCTGCTGGGCGCCGCCGGCGCTGCTCAGGCCCAGTCGAGCGTGACGCTGTACGGCGTGATCGACACGTCGATCACCTATGTTCACGGTAACGCAGGTCAAGGCAACAATTCGTGGTCGATGGGTAGCGGCAACCTGCAAGGCAGCCGTTTCGGCCTGAAGGGTTCCGAGGACCTCGGTGGCGGCCTGAAGGCGATCTTCCAGTTGGAAAACGGCTTCAACTCGGCATCGGGCGCACTGGGCCAGGGTGGTCGCATGTTCGGTCGCCAGGCATTCGTCGGCCTGCAAAGCAACCAGTACGGTACGGTCACGCTGGGTCGTCAATATGACCCGCTGGTCGACATGGTTCAGGCAGTCACGGCTGACAACTACTTCGGCAGCGTGTTCGCCACGCCGGGCGACGTCGACAACAACGACAACAGCCTGCGCGTCAGCAACGCAGTGAAGTACACGTCGCCGGTCTGGGCAGGCCTGCAAGTCGAAGCAATGTACGCATTCGGCGGCGTTGCCGGTTCGACGGGCAAGGGCCAGACGTGGGCAGCTGCTGCGGCCTACAACAACGGCCCGCTCGGCGTGGCTGCTGGCTACTTCCACGCAAACAACGCATCGGCGCTCACCTCCAGCGGCACGCGTAGCGGCTGGGCCGGCTCGTCGGACGCAATCTTCGACGGCGATACGGGCACGACGTTCATCAACAACGCGTTCACGTCGTCGACGTCGATCGGCATCGCGCAAGTGGCCGGCCAGTACGCGTTCGGCCCGGTGACGTTCGGCCTCGGCTACAGCAACGCGCAGTACAAGGCGGACGGCAACTCGACGTTCGGCACGAACCAGAAGTACAACACCGGTCGCGCATTCGTGACGTACCAGGCATCGGCACCGCTGCTGCTGGGCCTCGGCTACATCTACACGAAGGGTAACGGCGACAACAACGGCAAGTACCACCAGGTTTCGCTCGGCGCGGATTACTCGCTGTCGAAGCGCACGGACATCTACCTGGTTGGCGCGTACCAGCACGCAAGCGGCAAGAACGCGGACGGCAGCGATGCGCAAGCGTCGATCGGCTCGTACGGTATCGCCGGCAAGAGCTCGCAAGAGCTGGTCGCACTCGGCCTGCGCCACAAGTTCTAAAAACGACGTACCCGGCGTGCATGGCGTCTCCGACGCCTTGTCGCCGAACTGGAAAGCCAGTCATCGGTTTCGGCCGTGGCTGGCTTTTTTTTCGTCCGTCGCCCGCGGGCCGGCACGGCCTGCAGCGGCCGCCGGTCGATCGCCGATTGCGATGCATGTCCATCGGCCGGCAGCGGCGCCTGACGGCTGCCATGCGCCGGAAACGCGCTTTCCCGATGCCGGCCTCTCTCGCTGTTTGCGCGCCGGACGACTACCATCCGCACTGTCGGTGCCACGAATCCGGTGCGACGGCCGTTCGCCCCGGCGTGTCGATTTCGACGGCCTTCATCCGTCGTATCGAGGTCGGCACGCGATGTGCGCCCCGGCCCATACAGACAGGAGATTCGCCATGACGATTCAGAAGATCACGCCTTTCCTCTGGTACGCGGCGGAAGCCGAAGAAGCGGCCGCCTTCTATGCGGGCATCTTTCCGGATTCGCGCGTCGTGCGCGTCACGGCGGTGCCCGGCACCGACGGCACGCGGATGGTCGAGTTCGAGCTGTTCGGGCAGCCGTTCTTCGCGATGAGCCACCCGCGCACCGAGACGTTCAATCACACGATCTCGCTGCTGGTCAGCTGCGCCGACCAGGCGGAACTCGACCGCTACTGGAACGCCCTGCTCGACAACGGCGGCACAGCCGACGCCTGCGGCTGGCTGCGAGACCGCTATGGCGTCTCGTGGCAGATCGTTCCGGAAGCGCTGATCCCGATGGTGTCCGACCGGGACACGGTCAAGGCTGCGCGCGTGGCCGCCGCGATGATGCAGATGATCAAGCTCGACGACGCCGCGCTGAAAGCCGCCTATGCCGGTACGGCGGGCTGACGAAGCACGCCGCACGGCAACAGCGCCTGCGCGATGACACACCGGGCCGCCGACAAACGTCCGGCTCGACGGCATGCGTGTGCGTGTGCGGCTGCCGGGTAAGGGCTCGTGATCCTCATCGGTGTCGCCCGCAAGCCGATCACGTTCGCGGCATCTGTGGCGACGTCGACAGCATCGATTCGACGGTCCGCCGCGCATAGCCGATGAATGCGGCGAGCGGTTCGCCCGACAGGATCGCCGCGTGTTCCTCGCCGCCGAGATAGGCGGCGCGCGCCGCCGCTACGACCGGCCGGTACGTGTCCGGCAGGCGCGCCAGCACCCATGCCGCGGCGACGTCCTTGGGCGCGATCCTGCCGGTCGCGGCGCTGTACCAGATGCGCGCGAGCGCGAGCACCACGTTGCACTCGTCGCCGCGCCAGTCGGGTTCGGCATTCCACTGCGCAACGGTCGCCAGCAGCGCGGCGACAAAATCGTGCGCGGGCACCGGCTCGAGCAGCGCGGCGGCCGACGGGCCGGCCAGCACGACACTGTGCTGTCGCACCTTCGTCAACAGGATCGCCAGATCGTGATCGACGAGCGCCGGTTCGACGATACCGGCTTCGAGATCGAGACGCAGCCACTCGCCGAACTGCAGTTCGCGCCGCGCCGGATGACGCCACGGCACGACTTCATCGTGCGCGACGACGGTCACTTCCAGTGCGCGCAGGCCGCCGACGCGACCGGGCGGCGCCGATACCGCGAGCAGGTCGAGCATCAGCGCGCGCCGCGTCGAGTCGTCGGGCCGGGCCGACACCGTCACCAGCAGGTCGATGTCGCTGCGCGGCTTCAGCCCACCATCGAGCGCCGATCCGAACAGGTGGATCGCCTTCAGCGTCGTGCCGAGATGCCGCTCGATCGTGTCGCATGCGGCGGCAACCTGCACCGCGATTTCGTCAGGAATGGAGTCAGTCACGATGCGAGTGTCTCGCGATGGTCGCGCAACACGTGCAGCGACCGTGACGGGCCGCGACGGATCGACCGCGAGCACGGACGAGGATTGCCGTTCGTCATCGCGCGTGCGCGGCACGTCATCCTGCGTGCGTCACACGTCGACGGGCATGCGCCCATGCGCTGCTCACGGTCGCTACCGCGCGATTGGCGCAGCGCAATAAAAATCCCCGCACGCTTTCGCGTACGGGGATCGTCGGACATCGCAACGGCTGCCGACATGCATTCGGCGCCGTTGCGCAGCATTACGCTGCTGCGTCCTTCAGCTTCTTCAGCGCACGTGCCTTCACGCGCACGCTGGCCGGCTTCGCCGGGAACCAACGCTCTTCGCCCGTGAACGGATCCTTGCCGAAGCGCTTCTTCTTCGCCGGCACGACTTGTGCCGTGATCTTCAGCAGACCCGGCAGCGTGAACTCGCCCGCGCCCTTCTTGTGGACCGAGCCCAGCACGACGTTCTCGAGTGCGACGAGCACTGCCTTGACCGCCTTCACTTCGACAGCTGCGCGCTCAGCGATGTGCGTTGCGAGCGATGCCTTCGTGAACTTGTCCTTCAGCGGCGTCGGAGCGGCCGGTGCCGCCTTCGCGACAACCTTCTTGGCCACTACTTTCTTCGCGGGCGCAGCCTTTTTGGCAGCCACTTTCTTGGTGGCCGGTGCGGCAGCCTTCTTGGCCACCTTTTTTGCGGAAGTCGCCATGTTTCTCCTACCAGGTGTGGTCGTTGGATACACGAAGCGTGCAACGCGCGCGCTTCAACGCCGGATTCTACAAGCGCCTTGACGCTTCGTGGAGTACTTTTGTGCGTTTTCGCGGGGTTTCCCGCAGGTTTTTTTGCATGCGACCGATTTCATCGACGCTCCAGCATCAAAAAACGCCTTCACGTAGGCACCCAAATGCGAATTACGTTCGATATTTGCGCACCTATACTGGGCTCGCTCAATGCCCGGATGCCGCCATGCGCGAAGCCAGATACGTCAAAGGACTCGACGGCCTGCGAGCCCTCGCCGTCATCCTCGTTTTCCTGTCCCACAAGGGCCATGTCCTTGCCGTCGACGTCGGCAAGCTTGGCGTGTGGACGTTTTTCCTCATCAGCGGATTCCTGATCGTCGGCGAGTTGCATCGCAACCGTCAGGCGGTCGAGTGCGGCACCATGACGCGCCGCCATGCGCTCGCGCTGTTCCTCGCGAAGCGCGCGCTGCGGATCTTTCCCGTGTATTACCTGCTGCTCGCCGCGCTCGCGATCGCGCACGCGCTGTTCTACCAGCGCGGCGTCAACCTCGGGCTCGCGTGGCACGCGGTGTTCCTGTCGAATTACTGGATCGGCGTCGTCAAGGACGGCTGGCCGGGCTCCACGTCGCACTTCTGGAGCCTCGCGGTTGAACAGCAGTTCTATCTGATCGCACCGCTCGCGCTGCTCGCGGTGCCCGCCGCGCGACATGTCGCGCTCGGCATCGCGGCCGTCACGCTGTGCGCGGTCGCGCATCTCGCGCTCTACCTGTCCGACGCGTCGCCGGTGCTGATCTATGCGTTTTCGCCGTGGAATTTCGCGCTGATCGCGCTCGGCGGCGTCGGCGCGATGACGCTCGCCGATCGCGGCGCGGCCGCCCTGCGGCGGATTCCGCCCGGCTGGCTCGGCGCGGCAGGCGTCGTGTTCTTCCTCGTGCTGCCCGCTTGCACGGCATTGCCCGACGCGATCGCGGGGCTCGCGGATCTCGGCCTGTCCGCATCGCTCGGCGCACTGCTGCTGTGGATCGTCAGCGAACCCGAGCACCCCGTCGTGGCGCTGCTCGACTGGGCGCCGCTCGTCTATCTCGGCACGATCAGCTACGGCTTCTACCTGTTCCACAACCTGATTCCGGCGCGCTTCGGCCTGCTGCCCGCGCACGTCGCGCACATGGCCATACCGGAAATCGCCCGCGAAGCGCTATCCGAAGTACTGCAGTTCGCGCTCGCCGTGCTGCTCGCGCACCTGTCCTGGCGCTATCTTGAAAAGCGGCTGCTCGACTTCAAGAAGCCGGTCGCCGCGAGGCTGGCCCGGCATTTCGTCGCGCGACCGAGCACGTCGGCGCGTTGAACGCTGCACGGATGTGGCAACGATCGAACGGGGAAGCCGTGATTCAGGCCACAACCGGGAGCTGACACTCGGCGAACGAGACGCGGCGTCGCGTCATAAAGCGGCTGCTCGACTTCAAGAAACCGGTTGCCGCGACACTGGCCCGGCATTTCGTCGAGCGACCAAGCACGTCGGCGCGTTGAACGCTGCACGGACGCGGCAACAATCGAACGGAAAAAACGCGGTTCTGGCCACGCGCGGAGGCTGACACTCGGCCAATGAGACGTGGCGTCGCGCCGTCGATCGGCGCCGACAGAATCCGTGCGGTCACGACTGTCGATGCGCATCGCGCAACCGAACCGCCGATCCGGTCGATCGCCGCGGCACCGGTTTCAGACGTTGCGCCCGTTCTTGTCGGAGCGCCCCGCTCCGCCCGCGCATCCAACCCGCCACCGCAAACTCGTCGACGGCGCGCAACCACGATCACGCACCCGGCACCGGCACACGCAAAAAAGCCCCGGCGCGCGAGCGGCCGGGGCCAACGGAACAACCACCACCTGAAACAACGGAGTGCGCGGCTGCTTAGGCGACAGCAGCCAGCGCGGGCAAGCAGGTACGCAGGTAGGCCTCGAATTCGCGGCTCACTTCCGGATGCTGGAGCGCGAGCTCGACGGTGGCCTTGAGATAGCCGATCTTGCTGCCGCAGTCGAAGCGCGTGCCGAAGTAGCGATACGCGAGCACCTGCTCGTTCGCGAGCAGCGACTGGACCGCATCGGTCAGCTGCAGCTCGCCGCCGGCGCCCGGCTTGAGCTTGCGCAGGTGATCGAAGATCGTCGGCATGAACACGTAGCGGCCGACCACGCCGAGATTCGACGGTGCATCCTCGGGCGCGGGCTTCTCGATGATGCCCGACAGCTTGATGACGTCCTCTTCCCATTCGCGGCCTTCGACGACGCCGTACGAACGGCTGTCCTCGCGCGCGATCGTCTCGACCCCGATCACCGAGCTGTGATAGTGGTCGAACACGTCGACGAGCTGCTTCAGCACCGGCTGCTCGCCGTGCAGCAGGTCGTCGGCGAGGATCACCGCGAACGGCTCGCCGTGCACCAGCTTCTCCGCGCACAGCACCGCGTGGCCGAGGCCGAGCGCTTCCGGCTGGCGCACATAGAAGCAGTTGACGTTGCTCGGCTTGATGCCGCGCACGAGCTCGAGCAGCTTTTCCTTGCCGCGCGCCTCGAGCTCGGCTTCGATCTCGTACGACTTGTCGAAGTGATCTTCGATCGCGCGCTTGCTGCGCCCGGTGACGAAGATCATCTCGGTGATACCGGCGTTGATCGCTTCCTCGACCGCGTACTGAATCAGCGGCTTGTCGACGACGGGCAACATTTCCTTCGGGCTCGCCTTCGTTGCCGGGAGGAACCGCGTGCCGAGACCGGCAACGGGGAACACGGCCTTGGTGACTTTCAACATGTTCGCATCCTGATTGCGTTGACTACGCCGCGTCGACCAGCGACCCGGCGCGATTGTGTTCCGAACGGCATATCGAGAATCGACGGTACTGCCAATTCGAATCCGCTCATTTTCGATATGGACTGATTGCCCAATGATTCCGGAAAAAATATAATCTCTTCAACCCGGTCGATATTGCCGAACCGAGTATCGAAACAGAAACAAATTACCGATTTTCCAGATACAAATTCTTACGATTCGAATTCCTCGATATAGGGCACGCCGCCCCGTTCGAGACCCGGGCGAATCGGTTCGTTCTTCAGCGCCTCGCGGTACGCCGACAGCACGGCCATGACCAGCAGTACTGCAGCGCTCGCGATCCAATGCATGTCCATCTTGCCGCTCCTTGCATCAATCAACTGGAGCTTCAAACTATCAGAAAAAAATCGGCAAATAATTGACCCGCCTCGCGGAACCGCTTTCGGAACGCGATAAAACCATGATGTGGAATTCCGATATTTCCCGGCGAGATTTTTTTATTCATTGATCGAATTCTTGCGCATTACGATTGGATGAAACTTCCCGTCCATCCGTCGCAAGGAATCGAATCGCATGCAAGCTTTCAGCGGATCGTCTCTGACCGCGCCGCCCGTCGCCGATCACAAGGAACACGTGATCGACGCGATGCGCGGCTTCGCGGCGTTGCTCGTCGCCTATTTCCACTGCCGCCAGGTCGTCTGGGTCGGCATGCAGAGCTTCCATCACGCTTACGGTCATGCACTCACCCCGAGCGCGATCGCCGGCTACCTGACCTTCCCGTTCGCGTGGGGCTCCGCCGGCGTGCCGATCTTCTTCGTGATCAGCGGCTACTGCATCCACCGCAACGCGGCGCTCAAGCTCTCGGCCAATCCCGCGTACCGGCTCGACGCACCGAACTTCTGGGTGCGCCGGTTCGCGCGCATCTACCCGGTGCTGCTCGCCGCGCTGCTGTTTACGCTCGCGCTCGACTCGGTCAGCCTGCAAATCGAGCCGGTCAGCCACAAGATCCGCGACGTCGGCCTGATCGCGTTCCTCGTGAACCTGTTCTCGCTGCAAGGCGTCGCCGGCTACACGTACGGGTCGAACGGCGCGCTGTGGACGCTGTCGCTCGAAGTGCAGTTCTACGCGATCTATCCGCTGCTGTTCGCGATCCGCCGGCGCATCGGCATGCCGGCGGTCGTGGCCGCGGTCGCGCTCGTCAACGTCGCGTCGGCGTGGCTGCTCGAACGGCACGACCTGCAGTTCTTCACGTCGTACTGGCTGTCCTGGACGATCGGCGCGTGGATCGCCGACGTGCGTGCGCAGCAGGCGCGCGGCGCGGCCACCGTGCCGTCGCGCGCGTGGTACGGCGCGGCCGCCGTGCTGCTCGCCGCCGGCTGCGGCGCGTTCCATTTCGGCCAGTACGGCGCGTTCCAGCTTTGGTCGGCCGGCTTCGCGTGCTTCCTGTACCGCGCGCTTGCCCGCCCGCCGCGGCCGACGCCGCCGCTGCGCGTGCTGAGCTGGTTCGGCGACTTCAGCTACTCGCTGTACCTGATCCACCTGCCGCTGTTCGTCTGCCTCGGCTCGGTGCTGTTCCATTCCGAGCTGCAGCTGTCGATCTGGCCGTCGTTCGCGTTCATGGCCGCCGCGATCCCGGTCGCGTACCTGTTCTACCGGATGTTCGAACGGCCCGCGATGACGTGGTCAGCCAGCTTCAAGCCGACCCGACCCGCCCACGTCGTCACGCCGGCGCCCGAACGGGCCATCTGACCCGACAGGTCCGCTTTCCCGAGCCCCCGCGCGGCGTCCCGCTGCGCGGGGGCTTTTTCATGGCCTGAGCGGGTTGGTATGCCGGGTTGGCGTGATGGGATAGCCTTCCGGCATCGGGCCGCGCCACGGCCCGCATGAGCCGTCCTCGACCGACTTTCACCACCGGGACTGCCTGGGCGCGGCCTTCTGGCATCGCCTTCTGGCATCGCCTTCTGGCATCGCCTTCTGGCATCGCCTTCTGGCATCGCCTTCTGGCATCGCCTTCTGGCATCACCTTCTGGCATCACCTTCTGGCATCACCTTCTGGCATCACCTTCTGGCATCACCCTCTGGCATCACCCTCTGGCATCGCCTTCTGGCATCACCCTCTGGCATCACCCTCTGGCATCACCCTCTGGCATCGCCTTCTGGCATCACCCTCTGGCATCACCCTCTGGCATCACCCTCTGGCGTCACCTCTTGGCATCACCTTCTCGCGTCACCAACCGCTCCCCTCCAACAGATGACCGGTCAAGCACGCGGCCCTACACCGCACGCGACAACCTGCCCACCACCCGCCCGACAAAGGCCCCCGGCGCCAAAAAACAAAGCCCCCAAGCAGCGCACCGCCGCATGAGGGCCCATTTCCCGCCGGCTCGCGCCGGCTACTGTTTCTTCGCCTTCGCGGCCTTCGCCGTATCCGCGAGGATCTTCTCGACCCGCTCCACGTAGGTTTCGGTGCCGAACCGGCGTACCGCCGTCGCGCGCCCGCTCGCGACGAGCCGCTCGCGCAGCGCGCCGTCGCGCTTCAGCGTATCCAGCGCATCGGCCAGCGCGGTCGCATCGCCCGGCGCGCAGAGCAGCCCGTTGTCGCCGTCCTCGATGATCTCGACGACGCCGCCCGCACGGGCTGCGACGACCGGCCGGCGCGCGAGCATCCCCTCGACGATCACGCGCCCGAACGGCTCCGGCGTGATCGACGTGTGTGCGACGACGTCGACCGCCGTCATGCACGCGGCCACGTCGCGCTGGAACCCGAGGAAATGCACGCGCCCGCCCATCCCGTGCCGCGCGACGTATTCGCGCAACTGCGCGGCGTATTCGTCCTCGCCGAACAGCGGCGCGCCCACCAGCACCACGTGCATGTCGGGATGCCGCGCAGCGGCCTCCAGCAGCACGTGCTGCCCCTTCCAGTGCGCGAGACGGCTGAACGAGCCGACGAGCCACGCGTGCTCGGGCAACCCCAGCCGCGCACGTAGCGCCGCCTGGCTGACGCCTTCCAGCGCATCGAACGGTTCGGCCGAAATGCCGTTGAACACGACGTCGACGTGCTGCGGCGTGAAGCCCGTCAGCGTGCGGAACGCCTGCGCGGACGCGTCGGAATTCGCGATCACGCGCGTGACGCCGAGCCGCGCGCAGTACTTGATCGCCAGCAACTGCTTGCTGCCGAAATGGTCGGTGCTGACGATGTCGCGCAGGTGCCACACCACCGGCTTGCGGGCGAGCCGCCCGGCCAGTGCGGCGACCACCATCGCACGCTGCGTGTTCGCGTAGATCACCTCGGCGCGGCGCGCGCGCCGCGCGACGTCGCGCACCAGCCGCACGAGCTGTTTCACCGCGCCGACCGACACGCCGCCCTGCTTGCGCACGCCCGCGAGCGCGCCCTGGTCGACCACGTCGACGCGCGCGCCGATCTCGTCGAGCGCCGCGCGGAACGGGCCGTCGTCGAACAGCAGCACGTCGGCGTTCGCGCGCATGTGCTTCATGATCTCGAGCAGCGACAGCTCGGCGCCGCCGAGCACACCGCTCTGGTCGAGCACGAGCGTCGCCGGGCCGCGCGCGGCCGGCATCGGCGCGATGGCCGTGCCGCGCTGCGCGGTCGAGCCGGGCAGCGCCGCTTCCACATAATCAAGAAAGCGCCGGCGGAATTTATCGGCAGAAAATCGCTCCGCATTCGTGCGGCATGCGTTCGGCGTGAAGCGCTGCGGCGCGCGCTCGAAGTCGTCGACGGCCGCGACGATCGCGTGCGGCGTCTGTTCTTCGAAAAAGAGCCCGGTCGGGTTCAGGTTCGATTGCGGATCGAGCACGGTTTCGAGCGCGCCGCCCTTGCCGTACGCGATCACGGGCGTGCCGCACGCCTGTGCCTCGACGACCGAGATCCCGAAATCCTCCTCGGCCGCGAACACGAACGCCTTCGCGCGCCGCATCCGGTCGTGCAGCACCGCGAACGGCTGGTAGCCCATGATCTCGACGTTCGGGCCGGCCTTCGCGCGGATCTTCTGCATCTCGGGGCCGTCGCCGATCACGACGAGCTTGCGCTCGGGCGTACGCGAAAAGGCCTCGACGATCAGGTCGATCTTCTTGTACGGCACCATCCGCGACGCGGTCAGGTAGAAGTCCTCCTTCTCCGCATTCAGCGAAAACGCGTCGACGTCGACCGGCGGGAAAATCACCGCCGCGTCGCGGTGGTAGACCTTCTTGATGCGCCGCGCGATGAACGCGGAGTTCGCGACGAAGCCGTCCACCGCGTTCGCGGTACGCGTGTCCCAGTTGCGGATGTAATGCAGGATCATCCGCGCGAGCAGCGATTTCGGCCCGTGCGTGAGGTTCGACTGTTCCAGGTACTGGTGCTGCAGGTCCCACGCATAGCGGATCGGCGAATGCACGTAGCTGATATGCACCTGATCCGGCCCCGTCAGCACGCCCTTCGCGACCGCGTGACTGCTCGAGATCACCAGGTCGTACTCCGATACGTCGAGCTGCTCGATTGCGAGCGGCATCAGCGGCAGGTAGCTGCGGTACTTGGTGCGCGCGAACGGCAGCTTCTGGATGAACGATGTCGTCACCGGCTTGCCGCGCACGAACGCGCGATCGTCGAGGAAATCGACGAGGCTGAACAGGTCGGCGTCGGGAAAGCACGCGACGATCTGTTCGAGCACGCGCTCGGCGCCCGCATAGGTGACGAGCCAGTCGTGGACGATCGCCACGCGCAGCGTGCGCGACGCATGGCGCGCGCTGGCGCGTTCGGCCGGCACGGACCGGCGCAGCGCGGCGGCGTCGCCCGCTTCGGCCACGGCCGCATCGGCGGTGGCGAGATTCAATACGGCGTGTTCCGCCAGATCGCGATTCATCAGTCGCTCCATGAAACCCTGCCATTGATGGCGGGAAGGAACGGAGTGCCGTTGACAGGCGGCAATCCAACGTTAGAGTGACCGGTATGATTCTTGTCTACCGCTACCGGGTGAAATCGCTTAACGGACTGCTTAACAAGCAGAGCCGTGCGGTGAACTACGTCTGGAACTTCTGCAATGACACGCAAAAGCACGCGCTCAAGTGGCGCAAGAAGTGGCCGACGGGTTTCGACCTGAACGTGCTGACGACCGGTAGCAGCAAGGAGCTCGGTATCCACTCGGGCACCGTCAACGCAACGTGCGAGCAATTCGCGAAGTCGCGCAACCAATACCGTCGGCCTTACCTGCGTTATCGCGGCAAGAAATCGCTTGGCTGGGTGCCTCTGAAGGGCCGCGACCTGAAGCGTGAGGGTGACGCGTTTCGCTTTGCCGGCAATACCTTTCGCGTGTTCAACAGTCGCCCGCTTCCCGACGGCAAGATCAAGGACGGAACCAATTTCGCACAGGACGCGCGCGGCAACTGGTTCCTGAATATCGCGATCGAAATGCCCGATGTCCGGGCGCGCCCGATCGGTGCCGGCGTGGGTATCGATCTCGGCCTGAAAGATTTCGCCACACTTTCGACCGGCGAAAAGCTGCCCAACGACCGGTTTGGTCACCGTGCGGCCGAAAAGCTGGCGAAAGCCCAACGCGCGCGAAAGCACAAGCGGCATATCGCGAAGCTGCACGCCAAAGTTGTGAATGCCCGGGCTGATTTCCAGCACAAGCTCGCGCTCGATCTGATTAGACGCTTCGACTACATCGCGGTCGGCAACGTGTCGGCTGCCACGCTCGCCAGAACCAGGATGGCGAAGAGCGTCTACGACGCAGCCTGGTCGTCCTTCCGAAACAAGCTCCGCTACAAGGCGATCGCGCACGGAGCCACGTTCGAGGAAGTCGACGAAAGCGGTTCTACCCAGTCCTGTTCGGCGTGCGGGTCGAAAGACAGCACAACGCGGCCGAAAGGTATCGCGGGACTGCGAATAAGAGAGTGGGCATGCGGTGACTGTGGTGTCGTACATGATCGTGATACCAACGCTGCTTTGAACATTCTCCGATGCGGACGTGCATCGCCAGGTGTGGGAATCTCCCGCCGTTAGTTGGGGGAGGACGTCAAGCAGTTTTCCTCGCATTGAGACGGACGAACAGGTCGCGCACCAGCGCACGCAACCCCGGTGTCATCGTGAGCGACCACGCAACATTCAACAGCAGCACGACCGCGCACATGCCGATCGACTCGACGAGCCCCGGCCACGCTTGCGCCAGAAACAGGCTCGCCAGCAGGAACGCGAGGTGCGCGAGCATGTCGAGCACGATCGCGCGCATCCGGATCGCCGACAGGTACAGCAGCACGCCGTAGTCGACGAGCGCGCGCGCCGCGACGACCACCGCCGCGCCGATCAGCCCGAAGTGATGGATGCCGTACCACAGGCCGCCGACGAAGAACGGCATCTCGACGAGCCCGGCGAACGCCGCGCGGGCCGGGTTGACCTGCGACTGGATCAGGATCCGCGTGACGCTCGCCTGGCCGACCAGCCACACGCTGATCACCAGCACGCGGCCGACCGGCGCCGAATGGGCGGCGAGATCCGAGCCGACCCACAACGTGAGGAACGGCGCGAGCGCGAAGATCGCGACGATGCCGACCGGCGTGAACACGCCGTTCAGGAATTCGAGCGACTGGCGCGCGAGCGCGTCCGCGTGGTCTCGACCGACGGCCGACAAGCGCGGGAACAGCGTGCGCACGAGCGCGTTCGGCAGCATGTTCAGGCGCGTGACGAGGTTCTGCGGCACCGTGTAGTAAGTGACGAACTTCGCGCCCATGCCGGCGCCGAGCATCACGCGGTCGAGCGTGTCGGCGATCATGCTCGTCGTGCTCGCGATCAGCATCCAGCCGCCGAAGTTGAACAGCCCTTTCGCGGTGCCCCACTGCGGCGGATCGATGCGCCGGATCCCGAGCACCTTGATGCTGGCGTGGCCGAGCATCACCGCCGCGACCAGGCGCGCGACGACCGCCGCGGCGAGCACCGTCTGCAGGTTCGGCGCGATCCACCACGCGGCGCCGAGCGGCAGCAGCTGGAACAGAAACGTGCCGATCGTCTGGTTCGTGTTGAACACGCCGAAACGTTCGGCGCCGTTGATCGCGCCGGCGAACACCCACGACACGTTCGCGAGCGGAATCGCGAGCGCAAGCCACGGCAGCGCGAGATACACCTCGTGCTGCATCGCCGCCGACACCTTCGTGAAGTACGCGGTATAGATGAACGCGCCGAAATAGATCAGCAGCCCGCCCACGATGCCGGTGCCGAGGTTCAGCCAGAACGCGCTCCAGAACACGCGTGCGCTTTCGTCGGCGTTGCCGCTCGCGAGCGCCTTCGAGATGTGGTTCTGCGCCGCCATGCTCATCCCGAGATCGAGGATCCCGAAATAGCCGATCAGCGTCCACACGAGGCTGACGACGCCGTAGCGTTCGACGCCGAGCGCGTGGATATAGGCGGGCACCGTCACCAGCGACACGAAGGTCGGCAGGATCAGCCCGATGAAGTTGATCGAAACGTTCTTGAGTATGCCTTTGTCCATGCTTCTGCCTTGTGTGACACCGCTCGTCACGGTTTCCAGCGATACATCAGCACCTTGCCGCGCGCGTCTTCCTCGACGAACACGAGGTACTCGCCGTTCTCGCGACGGAATGCGCTGATGCCGAATGGCACGTCGACCCAGCCGGATGCCTTGCCGACCTCGGTACCCGGGCTCATCACGCCCACTTCCTTGCCGGTTTCCTTGTCGTACACGTGGATCTTGCCGACCGGCTCGACCCCGAACAGGTAGCGGCCCTCGGCCGTGAGCCCGATCAGGTCGAAGATCGGCTTCGCGTCGAGCTGCCACGGCAGCGCGACCTGGTAGCGCACGACCGGCGAGCCCGTCGACCACTTGTCGAAGCGCACCAGCACGCGCCCCACTTCCTTGTTGATACCCGGCTGCGGCGGTGCGTCGGCCGTGTAACCGGTCACGTACAGCGTGTCCGTCTGTGCGTCGTAGATCGAGCGGCGCAGCTGCGTGAACGGCTGCGGCATCGGGTAGGTCGTGACCTTGTCGTACGAGTAGATCGGGTTGCCGGCCTTGTCGACGCCGCCGTACTGGAAGCGGTGGATCCCGCGCACGTCGCTGGTGCGCCAGATGTCGCCCTTCATGTCGACCCACCAGCCCCAGCCGCCCGCCTTCGCCTTGCCGGTCGTGTTGATCGTGAATTCGTCGGCATCCAGCCGGCCGTTGCCGTTCGCATCGCGCCACAGCCAGTCGCCGCCCGGCGGCTTGTTCGGCACGTTGTCGACCGGCCGCGCACGGCCCGCGATCAGCCCGGACGGAATCGCGACTTCGCCGTCGCGCTTCGCGTCGAAGCGGTAGATCTTCAGGTGATCGGCGTACATGTCGGTCAGGTACAGGAACGTGCGGCCGTCGAGGCGACGCGCGATCGGCATGCCGGGCCACTGGTCCGTATGGAACACCGGGTCGTCCGGATACTTGAAGCGGTTCGACAGGAAGCCGACGTATTTCCAGTCCTGGCCCGGCGGCTTCGACAGGTCGAGCTCGAAGCGCTTGTTGCCCGTGTACACGCTGTTCGGCCGCGCCGGGTCGAGCCATGCGCCATCGACGAACAGCAGCCCCTGCACCTGCCAGCGCTGCTTGCCGTCGGGCGTGTAGCTGTCGAGCACCGCGCCGAGCCCTGCGCCGATCGTGGCGTGACGCGGCCCGATGCCGTTCATCGACACATAAATGTTGCCCGCACGGTCGACGCCGACGCCCGTCAGCCCGTTGAAACGCTGCGGCCCCGGCCGGCCCGGCACCGGGCCCGCGAAAATGCCGCCGCGCTCGCCGAGCGTGCCCGACTGCGCATAGCCCTTGCCGCCTTTCGAGAAGATCAGGATCTGCTGGCGCGGCCCGTTGTCCGCGATCAGTACGCGCCCTTTCGCGTCGACGGCCACGTCCACCGCATCGGTGCCTTCCGGCAGCGCGGGCGCGTCGTCGAGCTTGCGGCCGTCGGCGCGCACGTGCACCAGGTGCGCGGGCCCGTTGATCGTGTCCGTGAGCAGCCACAGCGTGCCGTCGCCCGCGAGCGCGATGCGGCCCGGCTCATGGACGCTCCACGTGCCCTTCTGCTGCATCGTCTCCGCGTCGTACACGTCCACCGCGTCGCGCGACGGATTCGTCGCGAACAGCGTCTTGTCGTCGGCCGCGAGGCCGCCGACTTCCGCCTTCTGCTCGCCCACTTCCGAACGCGCGGGCGCCGGCACCTCGTTCATCATCATGAAGCTCGCGGCCATCCGCGCGCGGCCGGCATCGGCACGTCCGCCGGGCGCCACCTGCGGCGCCGCGCGGAACGGCGCGGGCTGCTTCATGTCGCCGATCGTGCGGCGCGAGATGCCGAACCACTGCTTGCCCTTGTCCGGCCAGATGCCGGGCGACTGCAGGTGGCCGCGCTCGTTGCCGACACCGATCGCGACGTACACGTACTTGCTGTTCACGGCGATCGCGCTGCCGCCGAGGTTGCCCCAGCCGTGCGTGCCGCCGGCGAAGCCGAGCATCTTCCCGTCCTGGTAGACACTCGCCTCGGCCCCGCTCTCGTCCCACGGCGCATTCGTATACACCTTGCCTTCAGGCGTCACCGCGATCGCGCGGATGTCGATCTGCGTCCAGCTGCCGTCGCCATAGCCGAACGTGTTGCCGATCCACGACGTCGTCGCGGGCAACACCGTTTCGGCCGATGCGGCGCTCGCCAGCAGCGCCGCACCTACCGTCATGCCTACCAGAATCAGACGTCGCAATGCGCTTCTCCAGACTCGATGCATAAGCGACCGGGACCGCGGCGCATGGCCGCCCGACCGTCCTGTCGCTAAATAGGTTTCAAACGTCGCGATGCAGGTTACAAGCAAAAATAATCACAAGAAATTTGGAAATATTTGGGGATGTTTCCGCCTGAAATATCGAACCGGAACAGGGTCGAAAAAACACTCAAAAGCGGCAATAACGACCGCCTTTCGCTTTCCAGTCCGTAGAAAATGCCGCTTTGCGCCGCCTGTCGGGGCTGTCCGGGCGGCAACCTTTCATTCCGCGACCGGAATAATCGGCATTTGAATGTTTTCCATCAGATAAATGACGCGCGTTTTTTTACCGATTTCTTTTCCCTAGAATCGATTTCGATTCGATATTTCATTTAATGGCATGCATTACGTTCACGTTTACGCATCGGATGTGCGACACGCCCCGGCTCACGCCGCGCGTCGCGAAGGAGCGGCGCGATGACGGGCATCTCGCGACCCGCGGACCTCACCCCGCCGCAACACGGCCGGATCGTGCAGCTCGACGGGCTGCGCGCGATCGCGGTGGGCGCCGTGTTCCTGCAGCACGCGCTGAAGGCGCCGCTCTGGATGGGTGTCGACCTGTTCTTCGTGCTGAGCGGCCTGCTGATCACCGGCATCCTGCTCGATCGCAAAGCGCGCGGGCAGTCGTACTTCAGCCACTTCTACGCACGCCGCGTGCGCCGCATCCTGCCGCCGTACGTGCTGCTGCTGGTGGTGTCGACGATCCTGTTCGGCGCGAGCTGGCTGCCGCACTGGCCGTGGTTCGCGTTCTTCTCGACCAATATCGGGCTGTCGCTCGGCAGCATCGGCCATGACAGCCTGAACGTGCTGTGGTCACTCGCGGTCGAGGAGCAGTTCTATATCTTCTGGCCGTTCGTCGTGCTGTGGTGTTCGGAGCGCGCGCTGCTGTGGGTCGCCGCCGCGCTGATCGTCGCCGCGCCCGTGCTGCGCGCGATCGCGACGCCGTGGTTCGACTCGTTCTGGCCGATCTACTATCTGACGCCGTTCCGGATGGACCTGCTCGCCGCGGGCGCGCTGCTCGCGATCGTGCTGCGCCGCGACCGGCGCGCGCTGGAGCCGTTCTACCCGCTCGCGATCGTCGGCGCGCTCGTGTCGCTCGCGATCCTCGGCTGGCTGCACCTGTCGTTCCCGCGCTTTCGCGCCGCGAACACACCGCTGTCGAATGCCGCGCTCTACAGCATCTCGCTGCTGCTGTGCACGTCGATCGTCGTGATCGCCCTGCGCGGCCGCGGCATCGTGCAGCGCGTGCTGACGAACCCGATGCTCGTCTACGTGGGCACCGTCAGCTACACCGTGTACCTGATCCACCTCAGCGTGCTGTATGCGCTGTGGCCGCTGCACCTGAACCGCTTCGTCACGGCCGCGCTGGCGCTTGCGATCACGCTCGCGTACGCAACCGTGAGCTGGTACGGCTTCGAACGGCGCCTGACGCGCGGCCCCGCGCGCCGCGCGCTGCCGGCCGCCGCCAGCACGACCGCCTGAATTTCATCATCCATCGTTTCTACCAGGACAACGTCATGAGCCAAACTCGCAAGAAGGCCATCATTACCGGGATTTCGGGGCAGGACGGCGCCTACCTGACCAAGCTGCTGCTCGACAAGGGCTACGAGGTCACCGGCACCTACCGCCGCACCAGCTCGGTGAATTTCTGGCGCATCGCCGAGCTCGGCGTCGACACGCACCCGAATCTCTCGCTCGTCGAGCACGACCTGACCGACGCCGGCTCGAGCCTGCGCCTGCTCGAACGCGTGCAGGCGGACGAGCTGTACAACCTGGCCGCGCAGAGCTTCGTCGGCGTGTCGTTCGACCAGCCGGCGACGACTGCCGAAGTGACCGGCATCGGCCCGTTGAACCTGCTCGAGGCGATCCGCGTCGTGAGCCCGAAGACGCGCTTCTACCAGGCCTCGACCTCCGAGATGTTCGGCAAGGTGCAGTCGATTCCGCAGACGGAAGCGACCTCGTTCTATCCGCGCAGCCCGTACGGTGTCGCGAAGCTGTATGCGCACTGGATGACGGTGAACTACCGCGAGTCGTACGGCCTGTTCGGCAGCAGCGGCATCCTGTTCAACCACGAATCGCCGCTGCGCGGCCGCGAGTTCGTCACGCGCAAGATCACCGACACCATCGCGAAGATCAAGCTCGGCAAGGCGACCCGTCTCGAGCTCGGCAACCTCGACGCGAAGCGCGACTGGGGCTTCGCGCTCGAGTACGTCGAAGGCATGTGGCGCATGCTGCAGGCCGACGAACCCGACACCTACGTGCTCGCGACCAACCGCACCGAGACCGTGCGCGATTTCGTGCGGATGGCGTTCGCGGCCGCGGGCTACCAGATCGAATGGACCGGCAAGGGCGAGCAGGAGCGCGGCCTCGACGCGTCGAACGGCAACGTGCTCGTGGAAGTGAACCCGAAGTTCTACCGCCCTGCCGAGGTCGACCTGCTGATCGGCTGCGCCGACAAGGCGAAAAGCAAACTCGGCTGGGAACCGAAGACGACGCTCGAACAACTTTGCCAGATGATGGTCGAAGCGGATTTGACGCGGAATCAACACCATGACACGTTCTGAAGTCGGACGCCCGTCGCGCCGTGCGTTCGTCACGGGCCTGACGGGCTTCACGGGCCGCTACATGGCCGAGCGCCTGCAGGCGGCCGGCTATGACGTCTGGGGCACGGTCGCGCCTGGCGTGGCGCAGCCCGACGATCCGGCCTTCGCGCACTGCACGCTGCTGCCGGTCGACCTGCTCGACGCGGAGGCCATGCGCGCGGCGGCCGCCGACGCCCGGCCCGATGCGGTCGTGCATCTCGCCGCCCGCGCGCATGTCGCACAGGACGAGCCGTCGCAGACTTACGCGGTCAACATCGTCGGCACGCGCAACCTGCTGGCCGCGCTTGCGGGCCTCGACCGCCGCCCGTCGGCCGTGCTACTCGCCAGCAGCGCGAACATCTACGGCAATTCGACGGCGGGCGTGCTCGACGAAACCGTCGCGCCCGCCCCGGCGAACGACTACGCGGTCAGCAAGCTCGCGATGGAATACGCGGCGAAGCTGTGGGCCGACCGGCTGCCGATCGTGATCGCGCGGCCGTTCAACTACACGGGTGTCGGCCAGAGCGATGCGTTCCTGCTGCCGAAGCTCGTCGCGCACTACGCGCGCAACGCACCGCGGATCTCGCTCGGCAATCTCGACGTGAGCCGCGATTTCTCCGACGTGCGCGACGTGACGGCCGCGTACCTGAAGCTGGTCGAAGCCGCGCCGGCCGGCGAGACGTTCAACGTCTGCTCGGAGCGCGCGTATTCGCTGAAGGAAGTGCTGGCGATGCTGTCTCGCATCGCCGGCTACGTGATCGACGTGACGATCGATCCGCGTTTCGTGCGGCACAACGAGGTGAAGAGCCTGAGCGGGTCGCGCGACAAGCTGCGGCGCGCGGTGGGCGAGTTGCCCGTCACGCCGCTCGACGAAACGCTGCGATGGATGGTAGACGCGATGCGCAGCGACGCGCATGCGGGCGGGCATCCCGCCGGGTAGGCCGGGCGATTGGCGTCAACACCAAAACGAAGGGCCGTTCGCGCAAGCGAACGGCCCTTCGTCCATCGTCACGTCAAATCACGTCACGACAGGCGTGATGTGCCGCGTTCAGCCTTCGAGGCCGCGCGCGAGATCGCGGCGCAGGTCGCCCGCATCCTCCAGGCCGACCGACAAGCGGATCAACCCTTCGCTGATCCCCGCTGCCGCACGCGCTTCCGGCGTGATGCGGCCGTGCGTGGTCGTCGCCGGATGGGTGATCGTCGTGCGCGTATCGCCGAGGTTGCCGGTGATCGAGATCAGCTTCGTGTTGTCGATCACCCGCCACGCGTTCGCGCGCTGCTGTTCGGGCGTGTCGCCCTTCAGCTCGAACGACACGATCGCCCCGCCCGCCTTCTGCTGACGCTTCGCGAGTTCGTGCTGCGGGTGCGATTCGAGGCCCGGATGAAACACGCGCGCGACGGCCGGATGCGAATCGAGCCAGCGCGCGATCTCCAGCGCGTTCGCCGATTGCTTCTCGACGCGCAGCGACAGCGTCTCCATCCCCTTCAGCAGCACCCACGCGTTGAACGCCGACAGCGTCGGGCCCGCGCTGCGCACGAACGGAAACACCTTGCCCACGATGAATTCCTTCGAGCCGACCAGCGCGCCGCCGAGCACGCGGCCCTGGCCGTCGAGGAACTTGGTGGCCGAGTGCATCACGACATCCGCGCCGAGCTTCAGCGGCTGCTGCAGCACCGGGCTGCAGAAACAGTTGTCGACGACGAACAGCGCGTTCGATGCCTTCGCGATCTTGCCGATCGCCTCGATGTCGGCAAGTTCGGTCAGCGGGTTCGACGGCGTCTCGAGGAAGAACATCTTCGTTTCCGGGCGCACGGCTTCCTGCCATGCGTTCAGGTCGGTCGGGTCGACGAAGGTCGTCGTGATCCCGAACTTGCTGAAGATCTGCGAGAACATCCCGAGCGTCGAGCCGAACAGGCTGCGCGAGCTGACGAGGTGATCGCCCGCCTGCAGCGCGGCCATCACGACCGACATGATCGCGGCCATGCCCGACGCCGTCGCGATGCACGCCTCGCCGCCCTCGAGCGCCGCGAGACGCTCCTGGAACATGGTGACGGTCGGGTTCGTGAAGCGCGAATAGGTGAAGTAGTCTTCCGAGTTCGCGAAGCGCTCGGCCGCGTCGGCCGCGCTCTGGAAGCAGAAGCTCGACGTGAGGAACAGCGCTTCCGAATGCTCGTTGAAGTCGCTGCGCAGCGTGCCCGCGCGCACGGCAAGCGTGTCGAAGTTGAGGGAGTCGTCCATGTTCCGTTTTCCGTATTCGATGGCCGCGCGAGTGGCGCGAACCCAGTCAAAACCAGGCCAAAACAAAAAGCCCGCTATGCGTCGGCATCAGCGGGCTTCGGTGCGGTACGACAGCGATCGACTCGGGCCGGTTGCCACCGGCCTTCGCTTTAGCTGTTTTGGGAAGTCGCCCCGCGTCCGCAAGCTGATATCAAATCGACGCAAGGCCACATCCTATCACGCCTCGTCAGAAGCGTGCGCCGGTGTCACTCGACCGACAGCTGCAGGTTCATCTGCGAGCGTTCGGTATCGCCAGCCGTATCGCGATCGGCCTGCGATGCCGGCGTGAGGCGCGCGCGCTCGATTGCATCGAGATACTCGGGCGTCACGTCGCCGGTGATGTAGTTGCCGTCGAAGCACGACGCCTCGAAGCCTTCGAGCTTCGGGTTGATGTCGCGCACCGCGCGGCGCAGATCGTCGACGTCCTGGTAGATCAGGTGGTCCGCGCCGATGATCTTCGCGACGTCTTCATCGGTGCGGCCATGCGCAACGAGCTCGCCGCGCGTCGGCATGTCGATGCCGTACACGTTCGGGAACTTCACGGGCGGCGCCGCCGACGCGAAGATCACCGACTTCGCGCCTGCATCGCGTGCCATCTGCACGATTTCATGCGAGGTCGTGCCGCGCACGATCGAATCGTCGACGATCAGCACGTTCTTGTCCTTGAACTCGATGCTCATCGCGTTGAGCTTCTGGCGCACCGACTTCTTGCGCACGGCCTGCCCCGGCATGATGAAGGTACGGCCGACGTAGCGGTTCTTGAAGAAGCCTTCGCGATACTCGACGCCGAGCTTCGCGGCGACCTGCATCGCGGCCGGGCGCGACGAATCGGGAATCGGCATCACGACGTCGATCGGCACGTTCGGCAGTTCGCGCTTGATCTTCTCGGCGAGATAGTCGCCCATGCGCAGGCGCACGTTGTAGACCGGCACGCCGTCGAGGCACGAATCCGGACGCGCGAGGTACACGTATTCGAACATGCACGGATTCAGCGTCGGCTGCTCCGCGCACTGCTGGCTGTGGAAGTTGCCGGCCGGATCGATGAAGATCGCTTCGCCCGGCTGCACGTCGCGGACGAATTCGAAACCGATGCCTTCAACCGCCACCGACTCCGATGCGACCATCCACTCGGTGCCGTGCTCGGTTTCGAGCTTGCCGATGCACAGCGGGCGGATGCCGAACGGATCGCGGAACGCGAGCAGGCCGTAGCCAGCGATCAGCGACACGATCGCGTACGAGCCCTGCAGGCGGCGATGCACGCCCGCGACGGCCTTGAACACCGACGCCGGATCGAGCTCGAGGCCGGTGGTCGACAGTTGCAGCTCGTGCGCGAACACGTTGAGCAGCACTTCGCTGTCGGAATTGGTGTTGAGATGCCGGCGGTCGATCCGGAACATCTCGTCCTTCAGTTGCTGCCAGTTCGTCAGGTTGCCGTTGTGCGCGAGGATGATCCCGAACGGCGCGTTCACGTAGAACGGCTGCGCCTCGGCTTCGCTCGACGCCGAGCCGGCGGTCGGGTAACGCACCTGGCCGATGCCGTAGGTGCCGGGCAGGCTGCGCATGTTGCGCGTGCGGAACACGTCGCGCACCATGCCGTTCGCCTTGTACATGTGGAAATTGCTGCCGTCCGCCGTCGCAATGCCCGCCGCGTCCTGACCGCGATGCTGCAGCAGCAGCAGGCTGTCATAGATCAGCTGGTTGACCGGGGATTGGGAGATAACGCCTACGATGCCGCACATGGCATGTCCTTCAGAATGACAAAATCGGTTCCGTCCTGCCCGGCCGCGTCGTCACACGCGTACGTACTGGGCCATGCCGTCGGGCAGGAGCTGCTTCAGCTCGTGCACGCCCTGTTCGGCGAAAGGACGCAATAGCGCATTGCGCCAGAAATCCTGTTTGGGCAGCTCGGTCAGCCCGGCCGCCGCGACCAGCAGCACCACCAGCACGCAGCCGCGGACGAGCCCGAACATCATGCCCAGCGAGCGGTCGACGCCGCCCAGGCCACTCGCCTGCGCGATCCGCGACAGCAGCGCGTTTGCGACACCGGCGACCAGCACCACGCCGATCACGAGCAACGCGAAGGCGATCACCCACTGCGTCAGCGCGCCGCCCGGCCAGTTCGCCGGAATATACGGCACGACGAGTCCGACGTAGCGGCCCGCGATCACGATCGCCGCGATCCAGCCGATCAGCCCGAAAATCTCGGACACGAAGCCGCGCCACGCACCGCGCAGCGCCGACAACACGATCACCGCCAATACAGCGTAGTCGAAAGCCGTCAGCATCGTGCGTTACTGCGTCAGACCGGCTTCGCGCACCTTCGCGATCGCGGCGGAAGCCGCCGCTCGATCCGCGAACGGGCCCGCACGCAACAGTGTAGCCGTGCTGCCGTCTGCCTGCTTGCGATGCTCGACATATGCGGGCACGCCCGCCGATTTCAACTTGGTGGCCCACGAACGGGCCGTCGCGTCGTCCTTGAACGACCCGAGCTGCACCGCGAAGCGCGCACCGGCCGGCGACGACGGCGACGATGCATCGCCGCTGTCCGGGCTCGCGGCGTCGACATTCGCGACGGCCGCGGGCGCGGGTACAGGCTTCGGCGCAGCCGGCTTCGCCACGGGGGCAGCCGGTTTCGGCGCGGGCTTCGGCGGCGTCACGCTCGCCGTGGTCGTGGTCGTGGTATCGGGTTTCGCGGCCGGCTTGTCGGCGCTCTTCGGCACCGGAGCCGGTGCAGCCGCAACGTCGACCTCGGATGCCGGCGGTTCGTCGTGCGCGACGCCTGCCTGCACGTCGGAGGCGTCATCGTCGCGCGGCGCGACCGCCTGATGCGCGGGCCGGTTCGGAATGTCGATTGCGATGTCGTCCGTGACCGGCTTCGGGTGCGAATCGAGCACCATCGGCAGCACGATCACGGCAGCGACGACGAGCGCGATCGCGCCGACGAGGCGACGGCGCGCGCGTTGCTTTTCTGGAAGGGTCGGATCGAGGAGCAGGGCATCCGATTCCGGACGCTCCGTGCGGCGCGAGCGTCGCTCGACGCGTTCAGTGCGCTCCGTGCGCACGTTCCGGGAGGTCCCGGTGCGACCGCCGCGCCGCGGGGGCGCGTCGTCGTCTTTTTTGCCGAACGAGAAAATTCCCATGAATGGCTGAGTCCGAAACTGCCCGTCAGTCAGTGTTGCTGCGATTTACGGTAGGCCAGCACGCCGGCAACCGTATGGAAACTGCCGAAAACCACGATTCTATCATTCTCGGATGCTCTTTTTAGTGCATCGCGAAACGCTTCTGCGGGCGACGTGTAACGCGTCACGCTCGAATCGGGCCCCTCCTCCACGCCGGCCTTGCGCAGCGCGGCTTCGAGCTGCTCCGCGGAGGCCGCGCGCGGCAGCGGCAGGTCGGTCACGCACCAGTGGTCGATCTCGCCCTTCAGGTGCTGCAGCACGCCATCGATGTCCTTGTCGTGCATCGCGCCGAACACCGCGTAGGTGTACGGGAAGAACCCCATGTTGCCGAGGTTCTGCTCGAGCACGGCCGATGCATGCGGGTTGTGCGCGACGTCGAGCACGATCGCCGGCTTGCCGGGCAGCACCTGGAAGCGCCCCGGCAATTCGACGTTCGCGAGGCCGAGCCGGATGTCCTGCGCGGACACCGGCAGCACCGGGCGCAGCGCTTCGAGCGCGGCGAGCGCGGCCGACGCATTGATCAGCTGATTCGCCCCGCGCAGCGCCGGATACGCGAGCGCCGGATAGCGCTTCTCGCGGCCAAGGTAGCTCCACTGCTGGCGCTCGGCGCCTGCCTGCGCCTCGTAGCGGAAATCGCGGCCGACCAGCCACAGATCCGCGCCGATCGCTTCCGCATGGTCGATCAGCGTCTGCGGCGCGGCCGGATCGCCGCAGACCGCCGGCTTGCCCGGACGGAAGATCCCGGCCTTCTCGAACGCGATCTTCTCGCGCGTGTCGCCGAGATACTCGGTGTGGTCGATGTCGATGCTCGTGATGATCGCGCAGTCGGTGTCGATGATGTTGACCGCGTCGAGCCGGCCGCCGAGGCCGACTTCGAGGATCACCGCATCGAGCCCGCGCGATGCGAACAGGTGCAGGATCGCGAGCGTCGTGAATTCGAAATACGTGAGCGACACCGGCTCGGGCAGCGACGTGCGCGCGGCTTCGACGGCCTCGAAGTGCGGCAGCAGTTCGTCATCGGTGACGTTCTGCCCGTTCACACGCGCGCGCTCGTTGAATTCGAGCAGGTGCGGCGACGTGTGGCAGCCGACCTTGTAGCCGGCACGCACGAGGATCGTCTCGAGGAACGCGCAGGTCGAGCCCTTGCCGTTCGTGCCGCCGACAGTGATGACGGGACACGCGAATTCGAGCTGCAGCGCCGCCTTGACCTGCCCGATGCGGGTCAGGCCCATGTCGATGCCGACCGGGTGCGCGCGTTCGAGATGCGAAAGCCACGCGTCGAGAGTGGGAAAAGTGCTCATCGGATCAAATCTGGATCGGGACCGCCACTACGCCAAAAAACGAAGCGCGCCGCCTGGCGCTGAAGCCAGGCGACGCGCAGTATTCACAACCTTGCGCCGGTCAAGCCAGCGCGTCGGCCGGCTGACGCTGCAGCAGCGCGAGCAGCTGCGCGATCTCGTCGCGCATCTTGCGGCGGTCGACGATCATGTCGATCGCGCCCGTCTTCAGCAGGAATTCGGCACGCTGGAAGCCTTCCGGCAGCTTCTCGCGAACCGTCTGCTCGATCACGCGCGGGCCGGCGAAGCCGATCAGCGCCTTCGGTTCGGCGATCACGACGTCGCCGAGGAATGCAAAGCTCGCCGACACGCCACCCATCGTCGGGTCGGTCAGCACCGAGATGAACGGCAGCTTGGCTTCGGCCAGCTTGGTCAGCATCGCGGTGGTTTTCGCCATCTGCATCAGCGACAGCAGGCTTTCCTGCATCCGTGCACCGCCCGAAGCGGTGAAGCAGATGAACGGCACTTGCTGTTCGAGCGCGTTCTGCGCGCCGCGTGCAAAGCGCTCGCCGACCACCGAGCCCATCGAGCCGCCCATGAACGAGAACTCGAAGCAGGCCGCGACCACCGGCAGCGTATGGATCGCACCGCCCATCACGACCATCGCGTCGGTTTCGCCGGTGTCGTCCATCGCTTCCTTCAGACGATCCGGGTACTTGCGGCTGTCCTTGAACTTCAGCGTGTCGACCGGCACGATTTCCTGGCCGATCTCGTAGCGGCCTTCCGCATCGAGCAGCCCGTCGAGGCGCTCACGCGCGCCGATGCGCATGTGGTGATCGCACTTCGGGCATACGTGCAGGTTCGCGTCCACGTCGTTGCGGTACAGCACGGCCTCGCAGGACGGGCACTTGACCCACAGGCCTTCCGGAATGCCCTTGCGGCTTTTCGGGTCGGTCTGCTTGATCTTCGGCGGCAACAGTTTGTCGAGCCAGCTCATCGTATGGTTTCCTGTTCCGTGGCGGGCCGGGCCGCATGGCCCGCTCCCGCTTCCTGTGTTGTGTTTATCGCGCCGTCTTGCCCGCGCCGTCCAGGGCGGCGCGCAGCTCGGCGATGAAAGTCTTCAGCGCGGCGGCAGCCCCCTCCGGCGCAGCGCTTTCGAGCAGCTGCACGAGGCGGCTGCCGATCACGACAGCGTCCGATACCTCGGCCACCGCGCGCGCCGTTTCGGCGTCGCGGATACCGAAGCCGACGCCGACCGGAACCGGCACGCGCGACTTGATGGCCGGGATTTTACCCGCAATGCTCGAAACATCCAGATTTCCCGCGCCGGTCACGCCCTTGAGCGACACGTAATACACGTAGCCGCTCGCGATCTTGCCGACGTCGGCGATGCGTTCGTCGGTCGACGTGGGCGCAAGCAGGAAGATCGGATCGATCTGCGCGGCGCGCATTTTCTCGGCGAACACGCCCGCCTCTTCCGGCGGATAGTCGACGACGAGCACGCCGTCGACCCCGGCCGCCTGTGCTTCGGCCGCGAACACGTCGACGCCCATCCGCTCGATCGGGTTCGCATAGCCCATCAGCACGACGGGGGTTTTGGGGTCGGTTTCGCGAAAGCGCTTCACGTCGGCGAGCACGCTCTTCAGCGTGACGCCGCGCGCGAGCGCGCGTTCCGACGAGCGCTGGATCACGGGGCCGTCGGCCATCGGGTCCGAGAACGGCACGCCGAGCTCGATCACGTCCGCGCCGCCTTCGGCGAGCGCGTGCATGAATTCGACGGTCTTGGCGGGATCGGGGTCGCCGGCCGTGATGAACGGGATCAGGCCCTTACGGCCTTGTTCGGCGAGCGCGGCGAAGGTCTGCTGAATACGGGACATGGCAATTTTCCTTGATGCGTTCGGCGATGCGGCGGCGCGATTCACGCGCACGCCGGCGCAGCGAGCGCGTTCACGCGCTCGTGCGCGATCGCACAATAGCTTTCGTTGATCTCGTAGCCGACGAAGTCGCGCCCCTGCCGTGCGCAGGCCACCGCGGTCGTGCCGCTGCCCATGAACGGATCGAGCACGCGGCCGCCCGGCGGGCAGCTTGCGAGCACCATCCGCTCGATGATTTCCAGCGGCTTCTGGGTCGGATGATCGACGCGCTCCGCGTGCTGCCGGTGCAGGCGCGAGACCGACCAGACGTCCTTCGGGTTGTAGCCCATCTCCAGCCACTTGCTGCCTTCGAACAGCTTGCGCGAGCGGGCCTTCTTCGTGTCGGCGTCGTACGGGATGCGGACCGGATCGAGATCGAAGTAATACGCCTTGGAAACCGCGAAAAAGCCGATGTTGTCGTGCACCGACGTGAAACGGCGCGTCGTGCCGCCCATGCTCGGCACGCGTCGGTCCCAGATGATCTCGTTGACCATCGTGAGTTGCGTCTTCAGGAAACTGAAGATTTCCGGCGCGTACTGCCACGTGCAGAAGATATACATCGACCCGCTCGGCTTCAGCTTCGGAATCGCGAGCTCGAGCCACTCGCGCGTCCACGCGAGGAAATCGTCGCCCGAACGCTTGTCCGAGTCGTTGCCGTAGTCCTTGCCGAGCCCGTACGGCGGATCGGCGACGATCAGGTCGATCGACGCGTCCGGCAGGTGCGCGGCATGGGTCAGGAAATCGCGGTTATGCAGTTCGATACCGGACGGCAGCGCGCGCGGCACGGCAGCGGCAGGCTGAACCGCCCCCGCCTCGCTCGCGGCACCGCCGCCCGGTTCTTCGATCAGGTCACGCATCGGTCGGGGTCAGAGCTCGATGCCCGATCGCTCGGCGACCGTGTGCATGTCCTTGTCGCCGCGGCCCGACAGGTTGACGAGCAGGATCTTGTCCTTCGGCAACGTCGGTGCGAGCTTCACGCCATACGCGATCGCGTGGCTCGACTCGAGCGCGGGAATGATCCCCTCGATCCGGCAGCAGTCATGGAACGCCTTCAGCGCTTCCTCGTCGGTGATGCCGACGTACTGCGCACGGCCGCTGTCCTTCAGCCACGCATGCTCGGGACCGACGCCCGGATAGTCGAGGCCCGCCGACACCGAATGCGTCTCGATGATCTGGCCGTCGTCGTCCTGCAGCAGGTAGGTACGATTGCCGTGCAGCACGCCCGGGCTGCCCGCGATCAGCGACGCCGCGTGATGGCCCGTGTCGAGGCCGTCGCCGGCCGCTTCGACGCCGATCAGCTGCACCGAGGTGTCGTCGATGTACGGATAGAAGATGCCCATCGCGTTCGAACCGCCACCGACGCAGGCGATCACCGCGTCGGGCTGCCGGCCCGCGAGCTCGGGCATCTGCACCTTGCACTCGTCGCCGATCACGCGCTGGAAGTCGCGCACCATCATCGGGTACGGGTGCGGGCCCGCGACCGTGCCGATGATGTAGAACGTGTTCTCGATGTTCGTGACCCAGTCGCGCATCGCTTCGTTCAGCGCATCCTTCAGCGTGCGCGAACCCGATTCGACCGGCACCACCGTCGCGCCGAGCAGCTTCATCCGGTAGACGTTCGCGGCCTGGCGGCGCACGTCTTCCGAACCCATGTAGACGACGCACTCCATCCCGAAGCGCGCGCAGATCGTCGCGGTCGCGACACCGTGCTGGCCGGCGCCCGTCTCGGCGATCACGCGCTTCTTGCCCATGCGCTTCGCGAGCAGCGCCTGGCCGATCACGTTGTTGATCTTGTGCGCGCCCGTGTGGTTCAGGTCTTCGCGCTTCAGGTAGATCTGCGCGCCGCCGAGCGTTTCGCTCCAGCGCTGCGCGTGATAGATCGGCGACGGACGGCCGACGAAATGCTTCAGCTCGCGCTCGAATTCGGCGACGAAATCGGGATCGTTCTGGAATTTTTCATACGCGGCACGCAGCTCGTCCAGCGCGTGAATCAGCGTCTCGGCGACGAACGTGCCGCCATACGGGCCGAAGTGGCCGCGGTCATCAGGAAGGTTGTACATGGTGTCTCTCTCGATCGGTCGGTGCACCCCGCTTTCGGGGCTGCGCCGGCTTGCATCACCCGGCGTCCGCTTCGCGCACCGCGCGTACGAACGCCGCCATCCGGGCGTGATCCTTCACGCCCTTCGCGCCCTCCACTTCGATGCCACTCGAGACATCGACAGCAAACGGGCGCAACTGGCGAATCGCATCACCGACGTTTTGCGCGCTCAAGCCACCACTCAAAACGGCCCGATGCGCGAGCTCTGCGGGAATAAGAGACCAATCGAAGACCTTGCCGCTACCACCGTAATCCGGCACCAGGGTGTCGAACAGGAGGCCGCGCGCTTTCGAATAATGAAGACCCGATTCTACCAAATCGGCCGATTGCGTCGAGGGGCCCACGCGCACCGCGCGCAGCCACGGCAGGCGTGCCGCGCGGCCAAGCGCGTCGCACTGCTCGGGCGTCTCGTCGCCATGGAGTTGCAGCAGCGTGAGCGGCACGTCGCGCACGACGGCCTCGATCTCGGCTTCGGTCGCGTTCACGAACAACCCGACCACCGACACGAACGGCGGCGCGAGGCGCGCCAGCTCGGCCGCCTGCGCGATCGACACCGCGCGCGGGCTCTTCGGGTAGAACACGAGGCCGATCGCGTCGGCGCCGAGCGCGGCCGCATGCAGCACGTCCTCGGGCTTCGACAGCCCGCACAGCTTGATGCGCGTGCGCGGCGGCAGGCCGGCCGCGGCGGAAGTCGAGGGAGACACGGCGTGATCCGTCATGATTGAGGGTCCAGATCGGCCCAGACGCTGCTCCACGGCACGCTGCCGAGCTGCGCGGGCGGGACGGCGAATTCCGCCGGGTAGCCGACATGGGCAAGGTACAGCCCGTCGGCCATGAACGTGGGCGCCGCAAGCTTGCGGTCGCGCCCGGCCAGCACGTCGGCCAGCCAGTCGGCCGGATAGCGGCCACGACCGACCGCGACGAGGCAGCCCATCAGGTTGCGCACCATGTGGTGCAGGAACGCGTTGGCGCGGAAGCGGAAATGAATGAAGTGGCCCACGCGCCGCACGTCGATCTGGTACAGGTGTTTGACCGGCGTCTTCGACTGGCATTCCGACGACCGGAACGACGAGAAGTCGTGCTCGCCGATCAGGTGCGCAGCGGCGGTACGCATCTCATCGTCGTCGAGCGGCGTGTGGATCCAACCCGCGCGCCCTGCCAGCATCGGCGAGCGCACGGGATGGACGTACAGCGTGTAGTAATACGTGCGTTCGAACGCCGAGAAGCGCGCATGGAACGTCTCCGGCATCGGCTTCGCCCACTGCACCGCCACGGTCGACGGCAGGAACGCGTTGGTGCCGCGCACCCACGAGAACACCTCGCGATCGAGGTCGGTATCGAAGTGCACGACCTGGCCGAGCCCGTGCACGCCCGTGTCGGTCCGCCCGGCCACCGTCGTATGCAGCGGCACGCGCGCGAACTCGGCCAGCGCGTGCTCGAGCCGATCCTGTACGGTCTTGCCGTGCGGCTGCGCCTGCCAGCCGCAGAACGCGGCGCCGTCGTACTGAATGCCGAGCGCGATCCGCATCACGCCTCGTCCGCCAGTTTCGCGAGCAGCGCGCGCGCATCGTCGCGCGTCGCGGCGTCGTTCGCGTCGACCACTTCCTGCAGCAGCGTCCGCGCGCCGGACAGGTCGCCCAGCTCGACGTACTCGGACGCGAGATCGAGCTTGTTGCGCGCGATGCGGGCGAGCTCGTCCGGCGTCAGCGCCGGCAATGCGGCGCCCGGCGCGGACGGCAGGTCGAGATCGAAATCGAGCTTCAGCGCACCGAACTGCGCGCCGCCGAGCGGCGGCAGCGACGACGTCGCGAACGGGCTGCCCGTGTGGCCAGCAGGCGTCGCCGCGTCCGGATCCCAATCGAACTCGTCTTCCTGGTCGGCCGAATGTTCCGGGGCCGGCGCGGTCGAGCCCATCGGCAGGTGCCGCGCGGCTTGACCGTTAGTTGCAATTTTATCGGTGTCGGACTGCCCTGCCCGTGCAGCGGGCTCGTCCGTCGCCGACTCGTCGGATGTGCGCGGCGGCAGCGGCATGTCGAGGCTGCTGAGCGCGCTGATTGCGTTCTGCATCAACGCCGCGTGCTGCGCTTCGGCTGCCACGGGTGCAAGCGGCGTCTCGGCAGCCTTTTCCGCCGGCTTTTCGGCAGCGATCTGCTCTACCGGCTCGGCATCGCGCGGAGCCGGCGCCGCCTCGCTTGCGGGCAGCACTGCGGCGTGCGCAGGCGGCTCGTCATGCGGCTTCGCCGCTTCTTGCACCGGCGACACATCCGTGTCGGGTGGCTCGACCGTCTCCGCCGCCGCAGCGGTCGCCGCAGCAAGGTTCAAGTCGGAAGCCGCGTCACGCGCGACCGGCATTTCAGGCCGGATCGGCAGTTCAGGTTCGACGGTCGGCGCGACCGCGGCTTCCGCAGCCGCGGCACCGCCCGCTACGGCCGCGGCAGCCGTCGCACCCGTGCCCGCCTCTTCCGTGCCCCGGCCTTTCCGGCGCTTGCGCCACGCGAAACCGGCCGCGAGGACGATCACGGCCGCACCGGCTACCGCGGCCGGACGCCAGTCCATCTCGCTACTGCGTGCAGGCGCCGCCTCCGGTGCAACCGGTTGCGCGGGCGCCGATACCGATGCCGGCTGCACCGCGCTGGCGGCGACGCCGGACGCAGCTTCGCCTGCCGTCGGCGCGGCAGCGGATGCACCTGCCTCGTTCGCGGCCGGAGGCGCGGCGCGCACGCGTGCCGGGGACGGAGCCGGCGCGGCGCCGTTCGTCGTGGCCGGCTTGCCGATGCCGTGCTTCTGCAATTCCATCAGCACGCGGTTCTTCAGCGCCAGCAGTTGCTGCAGGCTCGACGGCCGCGGCTGCGACGCACCCGCGACAGGCGCCGCACCGGCCGGTTCGTTCGTGCCCGACACCTGGCTGCCCGTCGCAGGCGGGATCGCGACACCGCTCGCGGACGACGGCACCGACTGGATCGTGCCGCTCCACACATGCGGACCGCTCGCACCGGCAACGGGCGCCGCCGGCTGCATGCTTTCGACAGCCGATGCGCCGTGCGCCGCCGAGGCGCCGACCGATGCCGACGCGCCGGTGGCCGCTGCCACACTCGCGCCGCTCACCGGCGCCGCATGCATGGCCGGCGCCACCGGCGCGGCTTGCGCAATCGACCCCGGATGCGGTGCGGACGCACCATGCTGCGCGACCGCCGTGCCGCCCGATGCCGCCGCAGGCGCGGACGCGGCCGGCGCACCCGAGGCACCGGATGCGGCGGCCGGCACGAGTGCCGCGCCGGTCGCGTCGAGCGCCGGCACGGCCAGCGTCGCGCCGACTTTCAGGCGGCTCGCGTCATGCTTCATGAACGCCTGCGGATTGGCATCGAACAGCGCGCGGCCGGCGCGCGCGAGCACGACGGGATCGCGCGACTGCGTGGCCGCTTTCGCGATGTCGTTCAGCGACTGGCCGGGCTGGACCGTCACGGTAAGCGGCACTGCGCCGCCGGCAGCGGACGCCGGCAGTTCGCCGGTGCCGACCGCCCAGGCCGATGCGGTTGCGCCGAGCGCCAGGATCGCCAGCGCGCCACGCACGGCGCGCGACAGACGGGACAGGCGCGGAAACAAGGAAATTCGGGACATCGTTGGCTCTATCGCCGCGCGCGGGCGCGGCTCGGATTCGCGGTTGAAAGCGTCAATAAAGTTGCCGCAGAAATGCAAAAGCGTCGCGTGGAACGCGACGCTTTCGGCGGGTCTGTGCGTCGTAACCGCGTAGTTTACTTCACGCGATCGGGTTCGGGCCGAATTCGTCGCCGGCAGGTGCAACCGGTCGCCTTCACACGCCGGCGCACCCGGCGACCGGGTCACACCGATGCCGGGGGTACATGCCGCATGCCTGCGCCCACGATCGATCGAAAGCACGCCGCTCGCAGCTGAAAAACCGTCCGACCGCATCGCGTCCCGAACCAACGTCGCCGCCTTTGCTCGCGCACCGGGCGGCTGACATACCTCGGGCTCGATGCCGCGCCACGACCGGGAAATCGGGTACGTTTGCTCAATAATTCTCACGGCCGGCCGTTAATGGATTAACAACAGACAATAAAAATAAATCCCGCCAGCCATCAAATCCATTCCAATCAATTTCATTTGATCGATAAGAGGCCAATTCCCCTCTCTTATCGTCGAATTGGGAATTTCCGCCGCCAATCCCCCGCCCATCAAGGCTTCCAGGTCTCACCCCCATCCCATTGCTCATACGAAATCGATCATTTCAGCAATAATTCAATTACATTACACAAAATTACACAGATCGAATAATTGCCGTCGCTACGATCGTCTTCAAACAAAAATCGGCGCAATTCGACCCTCGCGCCCGCCTCTGCCGAAACGGCGGGCACGCGGTCGGCCGGGCTGACGCCGTGAGGTGCCAGGGAGGCATCGCGCAGTCGCACGACTGCATTTACTCACCAGCTCGTTACGGGGATCGAACATGGGCTATCAACAGGGCTTGAGCGGGTTGGCCGGCGCGGCGAACCATCTCGACGTGATCGGCAACAACATCGCGAACGCAAACACGGTCGGCTTCAAGCAGGGTCGCGCGAACTTCGCCGACATGTACGCGAATTCGGTCGCGACGTCGACCAACACGCAGATCGGCATCGGCACGCGGCTCACGTCGGTGCAGCAACAATTCGGCCAGGGGACGATCAACACGACGAAGTCGTCGCTCGACATCGCGATCAACGGCAACGGCTTCTTCCAGATGTCGAACAACGGCGTGACGACGTACTCGCGTGACGGCGTATTCCACCGCGACAAGAGCGGCGCCATCGTCGACGCGCAAAACCGCAACCTGATGGGCTATGCAGCAGGCCCGGGCGGCGCGATCAACACCGCGGCGACCGTGCCGCTGCAAGCGCCGACCACCAACATCGCACCGCAGGCGTCGACGAAGATCGCCGGCCAGTTCAACCTGAACTCGCAGGACAAGGTGCCGGCCAAGACGCCGTTCGACGCGGGCGACAACGCCACGTACAACTACAATTCGTCGATCCAGGTGTACGACACGCTCGGCGGCGCGCAACAGGTGTCGATGTATTTCACGAAGAACACGACCGGCACCTGGCAGGCCTACGCCGGCGTGCAGGGTCAAAAACCGACGAATCTCGGTACCGTCACGTTCGACGCATCGGGCCGGATCAGCTCGACGACGTCGGCCGCAACCGGCCAGCCGACGGCGAGCCTCGGCCAGTTCGCGTTCTCGATCCCCAACGCGTCGGGCGGCGCCAATCCGCAGAACCTGACGCTCGACCTGGGCGGCACGACGCAGTTCGGCGGAAAAAGCGGCGTGAACAATCTCGCCCAGGACGGCTTCGCGAGCGGCACGCTGACGACGTTCTCGATCGGCGCCGACGGCAAGCTCACCGGCAATTACTCGAACGGCCAGAGCGCGGTGCTCGGCCTGATCGCGCTCGCGAACTTCAACAACCCGAACGGGCTCGAGAACATCGGCGGCAATCAGTATGTGGAAACCGCCGCGTCGGGCGTGCCGCAGATCTCCGCGCCGGGCAGCACGAACCACGGCACGCTGCAGGGGAGCGCGCTGGAAAACTCGAACGTCGACCTGACGACCGAGCTCGTGAACCTGATCAAGGCGCAGCGTGACTACCAGGCCAACGCGCAGACGATCAAGACCCAGCAGACCGTCGACCAGACGCTCCTGAACATGCGCTGACCCGCGCATGAAAAACGCGCCGCGCCAGCCTTGACAGGTTCAAGGCCGACGCGGCGCGCAATCTCGTGCAATGCGGCCCGCGTGTCGCGGGCCGGACATGCAGGCTTACTTGTCGAGCAGGATACGCAGCATGCGGCGCAGCGGCTCGGCCGCGCCCCACAGCAGCTGGTCGCCGACCGTGAACGCCGACAGGTATTCGCCGCCCATCGCGAGCTTGCGCAGGCGGCCGACCGGCACCGTCAGCGTGCCCGTGACGTTCGCCGGCGACAGGTCGCGCATCGACGCTTCACGCTCGTTCGGCACGACCTTCACCCAGTCGTTCGCCGATGCGAGGATGTCGTTGATTTCGTCGAGCGGCACGTCCTTGTTCAGCTTGATCGTCAGCGCCTGCGAGTGGCAGCGCATTGCGCCGATCCGCACGCACAGGCCGTCGACCGGGATCGAACCCGGCTGGCCCATGGCCGGCTTGCCGAGGATCTTGTTGGTTTCCGCGCCGCCCTTCCATTCTTCCTTCGACATCCCATTGCCGAGATCCTTGTCGATCCACGGGATCAGCGAACCGGCGAGCGGCACGCCGAAGTGGCTCGTCGGCATCGCATCGCTGTTCATCGCGGCCAGCACGCGGCGGTCGATGTCGAGGATCGCGGAAGCCGGATCGGCGAGTTGCTCCTTCACGGCGCCGTTCAGCGTGCCCATCTGCGACAGCAGTTCACGCATGTTCTGCGCGCCCGCGCCCGATGCGGCCTGGTAGGTCATCGCCGTCATCCAGTCGACGAGGTTCTCGCGGAACAGGCCGCCGAGCGCCATCAGCATCAGGCTGACCGTGCAGTTACCGCCGACGAAGTTCTTCGTGCCCTTGACGAGCGCATCCTTGATCACGTCGAGGTTGACCGGATCGAGGATGATGACCGCGTCGTCCTGCATCCGCAGCGACGATGCCGCATCGATCCAGTAGCCGTTCCAGCCGGCCGCGCGCAGCTTCGGGAACACGTCGTTCGTGTAGTCGCCGCCCTGGCACGTGATGATCACGTCGCACTTCTTCAGCTCGTCGACGTTGGTCGCGTCCTTGAGCGTAGTCTCGTTTTTCGCGAACGACGGCGCTTTGCCGCCCGTGTTGCTGGTGCTGAAAAACACCGGTTCGATCAGGTCGAAATCGCCCTCTTCCTGCATGCGCTGCATCAGGACGCTGCCGACCATGCCGCGCCAACCTACGAGACCTACGTTCATGACTAACCCTTTGATGGAGCTTCCCCGCCATTTCCGTCCCCGGTGTGACCGCGCGGGGAAATAGGCGGGCACGACGGACGATCAGCGTTTAATGATCGTTTTCGTGGTAATGGTTTTCGTGATGACGATGGCGCGCGCACCCGCACGGGCAATGTTGCCGTGGAGTTTCAAGACCGGGGAGATCAGGGAAAAATGCGCCATCGTTCGAGTCTACACAAAGCCGGTGGCCCGCACAACGGCCAACCGCACGCGAACCGGCCGATTTCGCGGCCCGTTCGCGCCCTTTCTACCTGTTTGCGTTACAGCGCCGCGACCACCGCGTCGCCCATCGCCGCCGTGCCCACTTGCTTGCAGCCCGGCGTCGCGATGTCGCCCGTGCGGTAGCCCTGTTCGAGCACCGCTTTCACCGCGCGCTCGATGCGATCGGCCTGCTCTGCACGATTCAGCGAGTAGCGCAGCATCATCGCGGCCGACAGGATCGTCGCGAGCGGGTTCGCAATGCCCTTGCCCGCGATGTCCGGTGCCGAACCGTGCGACGGTTCGTACAGGCCCTTGTTGTTCTTGTCGAGCGACGCCGACGGCAGCATGCCGATCGAGCCCGTCAGCATCGACGCTTCATCCGACAGGATGTCGCCGAACATGTTGCCGGTGACGATCACGTCGAACTGCTTCGGCGCCTTCGCGAGCTGCATCGCCGCGTTGTCGACGTACATGTGCGACAGCTCGACGTCCGCGTATTCCTTCGACACGTCGATCATGATGTCGCGCCAGAACTGCGACGTTTCGAGCACGTTCGCCTTGTCGACCGACAGCAGCTTCTTCGCGCGCTTGCGGGCCGCCTGGAACGCGACGTGCGCGATGCGGCGCACTTCCGGTTCCGAATAGCGCATCGTGTCGAAACCTTCGCGCTCGCCGGCGAACAGGCCGTCCGGTGCAGCGCGCACGCCGCGCGGCTGACCGAAGTAGATGTCGCCGTTCAGTTCGCGCACGATCAGGATGTCGAGGCCCGCGACCAGCTCGGGCTTCAGCGGCGATGCATCGACGAGCTGCGGATAGCAGATTGCCGGGCGGAAGTTCGCGAACAGCTCGAGATGCTTGCGCAGCCCGAGGATCGCCTGCTCGGGGCGCAGCGCGCGCTCGAGCGAGTCGTACTTCCAGTCGCCCACGGCGCCGAACAGGATCGCGTCGGCGTCCTTCGCGAGCTTCAGCGTCGCGTCGGGCAGCGGATGGCCGCTCGCCTCGTAGCCCGCGCCGCCGACCGGCGCCTGTTCGAGTTCGAACTTCTCGTCGAGTGCGTTCAGCACCTTCACGGCTTCATTGACGATTTCCGGACCGATGCCGTCGCCGGGCAGCACTGCAATCTTCATGCGAAATTCCTGACTGGGTAGAGTGTGATGGAGGCAGGCCGGCGAACGCGCCGCCGGCGCGCCCGCCCGAACGGCGCTGTCAGCCGACCAGCTTGGTGTTGAGCCACGGCTGCTTCACGAGGCGCTCGGCCTCGAACTGGCGGATCTTGTCCGCGTGGCGCAGCGTGAGGCCGATGTCGTCGAAGCCATTCAGCAGGCAGTACTTGCGGAACGCGGTGATCTCGAACGGATACGCGCGGCCATCGCCCGTACGCACGACCTGCGCGTCGAGGTCGACCGTCACTTCGAAGCCGTTGAACGCGACCGTCTCGTTGAACAGGTGATCGACCTGCTGCTCGGTCAGCACGATCGGCAGCAGCCCGTTCTTGTAGCAGTTGTTGAAGAAGATGTCCGCGAAGCTCGGCGCGATGATCGCGCGGAAGCCGTACTGCTGCAGCGCCCACGGCGCGTGCTCGCGCGAGCTGCCGCAGCCGAAGTTCTTGCGCGCGAGCAGCACCGATGCGCCCTGGTAGCGCGGCTGGTTCAGCACGAAGTCGGGATTCAGCGGACGCTGCGAGTTGTCCTGCCCCGGTTCGCCGTGGTCGAGATAACGCCACTCGTCGAACGCGTTCGGGCCGAAACCCGTGCGCTTGATCGACTTCAGGAACTGCTTCGGAATGATCGCGTCGGTGTCGACGTTTTCGCGATCGAGCGGCGCCACGACGCCGGTATGCACTGTGAATTTTTCCATGATCCGTCTATCCGGTTGAAGGGCCGGCATTCAGCCGGCGCACATCGACAAATTCTCGGTGGGGGACGTTACTCCGCGGCGCGCTTCAGCGCGCTGCCGGCGGCGTTGACGTCCTGCCCGAAGCCCTGGACGGTATTGCAGCCCGCGAGGCCGAAGCCCAGCCCTGCGAGCGCCAGCGCGGCAACCAGCCGCGCCACGAGTTTCGATGCCGTCACGCGTTACCCCAGCTGGCGAATGTCGACGAAATGGCCTTCGATCGCCGCGGCTGCCGCCATCGCGGGGCTGACGAGGTGCGTACGACCGCCCGCGCCCTGCCGGCCTTCGAAGTTGCGGTTCGACGTCGATGCGCAGCGCTCGCCCGGATCCAGACGATCGGCGTTCATCGCGAGGCACATCGAGCAACCCGGCTCGCGCCATTCGAAGCCGGCATCCGTGAACACCTTGTCGAGCCCTTCACGTTCGGCCTGCGCCTTCACGAGACCCGAGCCCGGCACGACCATCGCGAGCCGCACGTTCGACGCGATGCGACGGTTCAGCTTCTTCACGACGTACGCGGCTGCGCGGATGTCCTCGATGCGCGCGTTCGTGCACGAACCGATGAAGATCTTGTCGACCTTGATCGACTCGATCGGCGTGTTCGGCTCGAGCGCCATATAGGCCAGCGCACGCTCCATCGCGTCGCGCTTGACCGGATCCTTCTCGCGCTCGGGATCGGGCACGCGACCGTCGATCGACGTGACCATTTCCGGCGACGTGCCCCATGTGACCTGCGGGACGATCTCGGCTGCGTTCAGCTCGACCACGCGATCGAACTGCGCGCCTTCGTCCGACTTGAACTGGCGCCAGTATTCGACGGCCTGGTTCCATTCCGCGCCGGTCGGCACGAACGGACGGCCCTTCAGGTAATCGATCGTCGTGTCGTCCACCGCGACCATGCCCGCGCGCGCGCCGGCTTCGATCGCCATGTTGCAGACGGTCATGCGGCCTTCCATCGTCAACGCGCGGATCGTCGAGCCGCCGAATTCGATCGCGTAGCCCGTGCCGCCGGCGGTGCCGATCTTGCCGATGATCGCGAGCACGATGTCCTTCGCGGTACAACCGCGCGGCAGCGTGCCCTCGACCTTCACGAGCATGTTCTTGCTCTTCTTCTGCAGCAGCGTTTGCGTGGCGAGCACGTGCTCGACTTCCGACGTGCCGATGCCGTGCGCGAGTGCGCCGAACGCGCCGTGCGTCGACGTATGCGAATCGCCGCACACGATCGTCATGCCCGGCAGCGTCGCGCCCTGCTCCGGCCCGATGATGTGGACGATGCCCTGGCGCACGTCGTTCATCTTGAACTGCGTGATGCCGAACGCATCGCAGTTCGCGTCGAGCGTGTCGACCTGCAGTTTCGAGACGGGATCGGCGATGCCGTGGCTGCGATCGGTGGTCGGCACGTTGTGGTCCGACACGGCCAGGTTCGCGCTGATGCGCCACACCGGACGCTGCGCCATCTTCAGCCCTTCGAACGCCTGCGGGCTCGTGACTTCATGCAGCAGCTGACGGTCGATATAGAGCAGCGTCGTGCCGTCTTCCTCGGTGTGGACCACGTGGGTGTTCCACAGTTTGTCGTAGAGAGTCTGTGCCATGGGTATGCGGGGTCGTTGTGACTACAAGCCTTACGGATGTGATCGATTATGCCACGCAAAATCGGCCCATGGAGTACCACGATAACGAAAAAAGTGAATAAAAACAGTAGGTTGGGTAGTACACGCGATACCCGGATAAGCATTACCCGGCAACACGAACGCCACGACGCGGCGGCGATTGCCGCCGCCGCGCGTGGCGCGTGTCAGCGCGACCCGCGCCGGCCGGCCGCTTTCGCCGGCAGCACATACCCATCGTCGAGCGTCGCGAGGAAGGCCGCGACGTCGTCGATATCGCGCTCGCTCCACACCGGTTTCTCGCCGCGCTTGCGTGTGAGCGGCTCGTCCGTCGTGTCGACGTTCACCCGCAGACGCGCAGGCAGGTCGTCGTACGGCACGACGCGGCCGTGCCGGTCGGCCGGATACCACTTCGCGGGGTCGGTATCGCGCTGCACGTAGAAGCGCAGCGCGTCCTTCAGCGTGTGGAAGCGGCCGTTGTGGAAGAACACCCGGCGTAGCGACGTGTTGCGCAGCGACGGCGTCTTGAACAACCCGCAGTTCGCGCGGTCCGCCGCCTGGTCCTTCCGCACGGGGCCGCACAGCCCGAGGTCGTAGTAGTCGGGATTCGCGTTCGCGCGCAATTCGCGGTTGCGCGGCACGCCGAGCGCTTCGAACGTGAAGTCGGTCAGCAGCGGATGCGCGCCGTTCACGCCCGGCTGGTCGATGTGACACGATGCGCAGTTGCCGCGCGCGGGATCGTCGAACAACCGCTTGCCGCGCAGTTCCCGCGCACTCAGTTCGACCTTGCCGTCGAGGTAGTAGTCGAACTTGCTCGTGTACGGATGAAAGCTCGCATCGTCGAGCTCGAAACGCTCGATCGCGCGCATCGCGTTCGCGAACGCCTGCTGCGGGTCGTCGAGCGCATGCGCGCCGAACACGCGGCGAAAGCGCTCCGCGTACGGCGCGCGCCGCAGCTTTCCGACCACGGCCTCCGCGCTCGGGTTCGCCATTTCGTCCGGATTCAGCAGCGGAAAGCTCGCCTGGTCGCGCGGCCGGTCGAAGCGGCCGTCCCAGCCGAAACCGCCGATCGGCGCGTTGTCGGTTTCCGTCAGCCGCTCGGCCACGCTGGCGGCCTGCGGGTGCGACCAGACCGGCGTGCGGTTCAGCACGTAGCGCAGGCTCGGCACCGCGCGCGTGCCCTGCCGCTTCAGGTCCGCGCCGCCGAGTTGCGCGGCGAGACCGTTCGGCGGCCCGTACGCGTGATCGGGGCTATGGCACGTCGCGCACGACATCCGGCCCGACGCCGACAGCGCCGGATCGAAGAACATCAGCTTGCCGAGCGCGGCCATGTCGCCGGCAGTGGCTTCGGGCGATATCGCCGGCGCTGCCGCACTGCCCGGCGCAGCGCCGGCCGCCGTTACGCACCACCCGATCGCCAGCGCCGCGCCCAGCGCGCGCCAGCCCCCGCGTGCCGGCCTCACAGGTTCGTGAACACGTCGCCGCCGAAGCCCTGCAGGCCGGCCTGCCCTGCATAGCCGAGATGGTCGAGCCCGAAGATGTCCTCGACGCTCTTCAGCATCGAATAGTGGTTGTACGCGACCGTCGACACGGTGCCCGGCTTGATGAACTTCGAGATCATCACCGCGCCCGTCTGGTCGCCGCCGAAGCTCTGCTTCGTCAGGTTGATCGTCGCGCCCTTGTAGGCGAGCGACGACGTCTGCGGGAAGACCGGCAGGTTCGGCCCCGGCTGCTGGCTGCAGCAGGTGGTGCCCGCGAACGTGAGGTTGGTCACACCCGGCGACGGTTGCGACACGCTCGCATAGCTGCTCTCGTCGAAATTGACGATCAGCAGCCCGTCCTTCTGGAACGCCGGCGACGCGGTGATCAGCGGCACCCACTTCTTCAGGAACGCGTCGGCGCTCGTCAGGCCGCCCGCTTCACCGTTCGCACACGGCGCGTCATGGCCGTCGTGACACAGGTTCGGCGTGATCAGGTTGAAGTTCGCCGTGGTGTCGGCCGACTTCAGGTCGTTCTCGAGGTTCGCGAGATTCACGACGTTCTTCGCGCAATCCGGCGAGTCGATGATCGAATGGAAGTACACGAACGGATTGTGGCGCGTCGCGTACTGGTCGCCGGCCGGCACGGCCGCACTCGGCGCCTGCGCGACTTGCGTCAGGTCGGTCGTGTTCAGCGTCGGATGGCCGCAGGTCGCCGCCTCGCGCGACGGGTCGTTGCCCATGTCCTCTTCGTAGCCCTTCCACGTATAGCCGGCCGCCTTCAGCTGGTCGGGCAGCGTCTTCACGGTGGCCGGATACACGCAGCCCGAGCCGATCGCCTGCCCGTCCGGTGTCATCCCGGTCAGCTTGTAGTCCTGGAACACCGGGCAGTCGTTGTCGGTTTCATTGGTCGGCGACTGGCCGCTGAGCATCGCGATGTAGTTGTCGAGGCTCACGTGCCCGGTGCCGTAGTACTGCTGCACCAGCGCACCCTGCGCGGCCAGCGTCGTCGCGAGATACGGCGCCTTCGTGTTCGCGCCGAACGTGGTCGCGTAGTTCTCGTTTTCGAGCGTGATCACGAACACGTGGCGAATCTGCTGCTGGCCGCTCGCCTGCATCGACGACGACGATCCGCACGCGGTGACGATCAGCGCGACGAGCGACCCGAGCGCGGCCACCAGCGTGGCACGCATCCAAAAACGAAAGGACATGACGATTCCGGAATGGAAGAAGTTGATGAACGGGAAAGGTTCAGCGAACGTCCGGCGGCTTCAGCCGTTCGGGTATTCGCGGTTGATCAGGTCGAGCCGCAGCATGCCGAGCTGCACGCCGACGTTGTTCAGCAGGTACAGATCACGGCGCCGCAATGCCGGCATCTGCGCGGACGCATCGTAGAGCGACGGCAGCGTCAGCCCTGCCGGCACCGCGGCCTGCATCCCCACGGCATTCGACACGCGCACGGCAATCGACGCCTGATCCGAATGGGTGACGACACCGACGTTGCCGAGTGCCGAGGCCGAGCCAGCCTGCTTGACGATCGCGGCAGCAACACCGTCGGGCGTCGGTATCGGGCTGCCGGCGGCCAGGGCCGGGGTCGCGATCGACGTCACGCCGGCCGTCAGCCCGTATTTCGACGCGAGCACGCTCGCGACCTCCTGCTGCGCGAAGATCCGCACGGCAACCTTCTGGTGCAGCAGGAACACGGCGTCGGCAATCGCCTCGTTCACGGGGCCCGGCACCGGCGCGGCACCGGACGACGCCGCGGCGCGACCGCCGAAGCTGAATGCGGCAATCGTGTTGATGGCCGTGTTCTGGACAGTCGAAGGCGTCCACGAGAAAAACGTATCGAACAGGTAGCCGGTCTCGTCGGTGGCGGCTGCGCGGTCGTTCAGTTCGTTCGTCAGCTTGCCGAGCATCTGGCGTTGCAGTTCGGCGTCTGAAACAGGCGCGTCGCTCGCGAAGGCGGGCGTGCTGGCGGCGCCGGCCGCGGCGAGTGCGGAGGCGAGGAAATGGCGGCGGGTCTGCATGGTCATGGGAATCGGGAGAAAGAAAGTACGTCAGCCCTTCGGGTACGCCTGCATCGTCGCGCCGATCGCGCGGCCGAGCATCTGCGCATACATGTCGTGTACGAGGTACAGGCTGCGGTTGCGCGTCCACGGCTGGCCCGACTGCGGGTCGTAAAGCGTCGGCAACGACACCTCCGCAACCGCGGCCGCCTTCATGCCCGCCTGCTGCGACGTCTGGATGCAGCGCTTCGCGTGATCCCGATGACCAACCACCGCGACGCTGCCCATCGCGGCTGCGCCGCCTGCACGCGACACGGCCTCGGCGGCCACGCCGGCCGTGCTGAGGTATACGATCGAGCCGTCGCTCGCGATCACCGGCTCGATCGACGACAGCACGTCGGTGCCCATCCCGTACTTCGATACGAGAAAGCGCGCGATCTCCCACTGCGCGTACACCTTCACCGGTTTCAGCTGGCGGATGCGATACACGGCATCCGCGAGCGCTTCGTTGACGGGCCCTGGGTCGGGCAACGCGGACTGGTTGCCGCCGGTGCTCGACGTATTGCCGCTCGCCGCGTTCGGGCGATTGCCGAAGCTGTACGCGACGATCGCGCCGATCTGCGCGGCCGGGAACGTCGGCAAGTCCCAAGTAAATCCGACGTCGGTCAGTGCCGGCACGATCGCGTTGACCGTCGCCGCGTCGCCGAGCTGCGTATTCAGCTTCGCGGACATCTGCGCGGCCAGCGCCGCGTCGGTAACGGGCGCCGACGTGACGTCGTCGCCGCCGCACGCGCTCAGCAGCGGCACCGCCGCGACGGCCGGCGCGGCGGCCAGGAATTTTCTGCGTGAAGAAGCCAGCGGATTCAGTTTCATAAGAAATACGAAATGATGCGAATAACGTCGACGAGCTTCCTCGGCGTCGCATTCACGGTCACGGGAAATGGCAATCGGGCGTGTCGCGCAGGTGAGCGACGGACGGCAGTGCTGCAGCGCGAATCGATTCGCTGCGCTTTTGTAGATTGACGAGGCCGGATCGTAGTCGGCGTTTATTAAATTGCGGTGAAGTTCACGATCGAATCCGCACAATCGCGTCGTCGTTTCGCGGATGGACGCCCGCGTTTCACGGATGGCGAGCTCACGCTTGATTCGTTCCACCGGTGGCGATCTTGCGTCCCGCGCGCGCCGTACGACGCCCCCGGCATTTCGCGCTACGATGGCACGACGCAGATGGCCCGATCCCCACGATCCAGACCCGGAGCACACCAGGATGAAGCTCGGCCTGAACGAATCACTCGCCCGCCTCGACGAAGCAGGCACGCTGTTCACGACACTGTTCCACCACGGCACGCTCGACGTCGAGCTGTACCGGCCGCGCATCGAGGACAAGCAGAAGCCGCATACGCGCGACGAGGTTTACGCGATCGCCACCGGCACGTCGCGCTTCGTCATCGACGGTCGCACATGCGAGGTCGCGGCCGGTGACGTGCTGTTCGTCCCCGCACACGTCGAGCACCGCTTCGTCGGCTTCTCCGACGACTTCTCGACCTGGGTGTTCTTCTACGGCCCCGAGGGCGGCGAGCGCGACGCGTAGCGCGCGATGCGCGCGGCACTTTTCCGGCGATCGCCTAGACTGTCTATTCGCAGCGGGCGCCGCGCGACACGCGGCCGCCCGGTCGTCACGATGCCTGTGGCAGCCGGTTCAACGAACGGGAAAACAGCATGCGATACGAACTGTATTACTGGCCCGAGATCCAGGGCCGAGGCGAATATGTGCGGCTCGCACTCGAAGCGGCCGAAGCCGACTATGTCGACGTCGCGCGCGAATCGGGGCGCGGCATGGGCGTGCCGGCGATGATGCGCATGATGGACAGCACGAAGGCGGAATGCGTGCCGTTCGCGCCGCCGTTCCTGAAAGCTGGCGACGTTGTCATCGGGCAGACCGCGAACATCCTGCTGTTTCTCGGCGCGCGGCTCGGGCTCGCGCCCGACGACGAAGCCGGCCGGCTGTGGGTGCACCAGCTTCAGCTGACCGTCGCCGATTTCGTCACCGAGATCCACGACACGCATCATCCGATCGCAAGCGGCCTCTACTACGAGGATCAGCAGGCGGAAGCCGCCGAGCGCGCAGCCGATTTCCTGGAAAACCGGCTGCCGAAATTCCTCGGTTACTTCGAGCGCGTACTCGACCAGAATCCGCACCAGAGCGGCTACCTCGCCGGCAACGCACTCAGCTATGCGGACCTGTCGATGTTCCAGTTGATCGAGGGCCTGCGCTACGCATTTCCGAAGGCGATGAAGCGCGCGGAGCGGAAGATCGCGGCGCTGGTCGCACTGCACGACCGCGTCGCACTGCATCCGCCGGTCGCACACTATCTCGAGTCGGAACGCCGTATTCCGTTCAACGACATGGGCATCTTCCGGCACTATCCGGAGCTGGACAAGTAACGCCGGCCCGGCGTCCGCGCCGCTTCGTGCGCGGCGGCGGACGCCCTCCTCACGCGACGACCGGCGTCTCGTGCAGATAGCGCCACACGATCAGGCCGTCCGCCTCGCGCCGGAATACGGCCGTCGAACGCCGCACCGTGCGCCGCCCCTCCGCATCGGTCTGCGTTTCGCGATAGCCGATCGTCGCACCGTCGGACCATACGGCCAGCCCGCGCAACTCGTCGATCTCGATCGCCAGCCCGGGACGCGCGCCGTGCCCGTTTGAAAACAGCGCATCGACGCCCGCGTAATCGAGCACCGCACCCGACATCGCGATCATCGAAAATCCCGGCGAAAAACGCGCCATCAGCGCCGCGAGCCGCTCGGGTGCAGCACGGCCGGACAACCAGCACTCGATGTCGACAACGGTATCGACGACTTCCTTGAAATATGGATTCGGCAAAGTCATAAGGCTCTCAGGTTCTCAGGAGTGGGATGAAACGGGTTGCGCGGCCGGCGCAGCGTGCGCAGGAAGCCGCGCGATCAGACCGAGCGGCAGCAAGGTCAGCGCGACCGCCAGCCCGAAGCACCAGCGGTACGGCGCGAGCGACGGGCCGCCCGCGTCGAACGCCAGCAACGCATTGAGTGCGCTGCCGAGCACGGCCACGCCGATGCAAAAGCTCAACTGGCGGTTGATGTTCCACAGCGCGCTCGCGTCGCCCATCCGGTCGGCCGGCACGTCGACGAACGCCGCGCTTTGCGACGTGCTCGTGCACAGGCTCGCGCCGAACCCCATCGCCACGAATGCCGCGATGCGAACGGCTTCGACGCCGGCCCACGGCGTCGCGAGCAGTGCGATGCCGACACAGTCGATCGCGATGCCGCACGCGAACAACGGCTTCGCGCCGTGGCGCGGAAAGCAGCGGCGCGTCGTCGCGATCGCGAAGCACGCCGCGATCGCCCACGGCAGCATCAGCGCGCCGGCATGCGCGGCGCTCAATCCGAGCGCGTTCTGCAGATAGAGCGACGCAACGAGGTTGACGCCCGTAAAGATGCCCGGCACGCACAGATAGACCACCACGCCGATCCGCAGCAGCGGCTGCGCGAGCAGGCGCAGGTCGACCACCGGCGACACGGCCCGACGCGCATGCACCGCATAGCCGGCGCCTGCCGCGAGCGCGACGGCCAGCATCGCGAGCGGGAATGCCGCGCCGCCGGGCTGCCCCGCGGCAGTCAGCCCGAGCAGCAACGCGACAAGCGTTGCCGCACTCAGGCCGAGCCCCGGCCAGTCGAGCCGCGGCGGCCGGTCGCGCGCGCCGTCGCGCGGCAGCCATACGAACGCGAGCACGCCGGTCGCGGCCGCGATCGGCAACATAGCGAAGAAGATCGCGCGCCACGACCCGCGATCGACAATGGCACCGCCGATCGCAGGCGACAACGCGGGCACGAGCAGCGCGACCATCATCACGACCGACGTGAGCCGCGCCCGCGCCTGCGGCGGATACGCGCGATAAGCCATCGTCTGCCCGACCGGAATCAGCAGCCCGCCGCCGAGCCCCTGAACCAGCCGCCACGCGAGCAGCATCCCGATCGACGGCGATGCGCCGACGCCGGCGCTGCCGAACCCGAACAGCAGCAGCGATGCAGCGAACACGCGCCGCTCGCCGCAGCGGCGCGCGAGCCACGTGCCGAACGGGATCACGACGGTCAGGCCGAGCACGTACGCGTTGCCGACCCACGCAAGCTGCGCGACCGACGCGTGCAGTTCGCGCTGCAGCGCCGGATACGCGGCGTTCAGCATGAACATGTTCGCGAGATCGATCGCGAAGCCGAGCAGGTAGACGGCGGCGATTCTGGAACGGTCGGTCATGGCGGCGGCAACATCACGAAACGCCGCAGTGTAGAGGCCGGCCGGCCCATCGGTAAGCGGCCGGATTCGACCGGTTTCGTCGAATTTTTTTGACAATCAGGTCACGTCCCGGCAACGCCGCGCAGTCGCGGCCACGCACCGCGCGCCGCACGCGGCCGCACATTCGGGTACCCTTCGAGCGATCCAACGCATAGACAGGACCCACGCCCCAACCATGGTGAGCCTCGATCGTTTCGCCGTCTTCCGTGCCGTGGTCGAGGCCGGGTCGTTCACGGCCGCCGCCACCGCGCTGAACCAGGCGCGGGCGGCCGTCAGTTTCAACATCAAGCAGCTCGAAGCGGAGCTCGGCGTCACGCTGCTCACGCGGACGACCCGGCGTGTCGAGCTGACCGACGCCGGCGAGCGCTTCTACCAGCGCTGCCTGCGCGTGCTCGAAGAAGCCGAAGGCGCGATCGACGAGGTGCGCGGCGAGCATGGCGGCATGCACGGCATCCTGCGCGTGACGTCGACGGTCGAGTATGCGGCGCGCGTCCTCGCGCCGATGCTGCATGCGTTCACCGCGCAACATCCCGCGTTGCGCGTGCGGCTCGAGACGCATACCTCCCAGGCCGATCTCGTGCGCGACCGCTTCGACGTCGCGATCCGGCTCGGACGCGACGAGCACTTTCGCGACCTGCCCTATCGCGGTGTCTGCCTCGCCACCTACGATGTGCTCGCCGTGATGGCACCCGGTCTGCCCGCGAAAGCCGGGCTGCCGCTCCCGGCGTCGCCCGACGACCTGGCCCGCTTGCCGCAGCTCGGCCACAGCCGGCTCGAGCGGATCGCCGAATGGATGCTCACCGATCGCGCGGGCAACGAACATGCGTTTCGACCGGCCCAGAAGCCTCGCATCGTCGTCGACAACGCATCGGTATTGAGCGAACTGGCACGCCAGGGCAGCGGCGTCGCGCTGCTGCCCGAATGGCTCGTACGCGACGATCTCGAGAGCGGCACACTGGTCGACGCACTGCCCGCGTACCGGTTTCCGCAGCAGAACGTCTACGCGCTATACGTCGCAACGCGGCACGTCCCGCAGAAAGTGCGCGCGTGGGTGGATTTCATGAAGGCGCGACTTGCGCGAGCGGACTGACGCAACGTGCGCGCGCGCGGCCCTACCCTTGCGCCCTCCCCGGGCGCCGCCCCGACAGCAACACGCGCAGCAGCGCCGGCAGCACGAGCAGCACGAGCGGCAACTGCACGATCAACCCCGAAATGATCGCGACCGCAAGCGGCTGCTGCATCGCCGAACCCTGCCCGAGTGCAAACGCGAGCGGCAGCAAGGCCAGGATCGCTGCGATCGTCGTCATCGCAATCGGCCGCAACCGGTTGCGGCCGGCCGCCAGCAGCGCCACATCCGGCGCCATACCTTCGTCGCGCACGAGCCCCTGGAATTCCGACACGTAGAAGATCGCCACCTCCGTCACGATGCCGACGATCATCGTCATCCCCATCATGGCGGAGATGTTCAGCTCGATGCCGGTCACCCACAGCCCGACGAACACGGCACCGGTCGCACACAACGGCATCGCCATCACGGCGAGCGCCACGCGGAATCGCTCGTAGAGGAACAGCAGCAGCGCGAACACGAGCGCAACGGCCGCGCCGAACACCGCGATGAGCCCGCGGAAGGCGATCTGCTGTTGCTGATACAGACCGCCCAGCTCGTAATAGACGCCCGGCGGCAACAGGTTCGCATCGCCGAGCGCGCGCTGCACGTCCGCGATCGTCGAACCGAGATCGCGACCGTCGATCCGCGCGGTGACGGACACCATCCGCTTCAGGTTGTCGCGACTGATCTCCGGCTGACCGCTGATGGTGATACGGTCGGTCACGCGGTCGAGCGGAAACAGGTGCCCGTCCGGCGCGCGGATCTGCAACGCGCCCAGCCCCGTGCCGTTCATCCGCATCGCGTCCGCCACCCGCACGCGCACGCCGACCGTCTTCGGACCTTGCTGATACTGCGTCGCGACGCTTCCCTCCAGCAAGTCCGACACCTGCTGCGCGATCGACTGCGGATCCATCCCTTCGGCGGCCGCCGCGTCGGACCGGATATGCAGGTCGAGCGCATCGCCCGCCGGGTTGATGCCGTCGTCGACGTCGACGATGCCCTGAATCTTCCCGATGCGCGCCGCCACACGTCGCGCGGTTGCTTCGAGCACATTCGGATCGTCCGAATAAATCTTGATCTGCACGGGTTGCGGCACCGCGGTCAGGTCGCCGATCAAATCCTCCATCAATTGCGCGAGTTCGATATTCACGCCGGGCACGTTCGTCTCGACCTTCGAACGGATCTCTTCCATCACGGTATCGATCGGCTCGCGCGACCCCGATTTCAGGCGCACGAAGAAGTCTCCCTTGTTCGGTTCGTTGAGATCGCCGCCGAGGCCCGCGCCCGTCCGGCGCGAATACGTCGCGACGTTCGGGTTCTCGCGAATGATCGTTTCCACCTCGCGCATCAGGCGATCGGTCTCGGTGATCGAGGTACCGGGCGCCGTATGGTAGTCGAGCACGAAGCCGCCCTCGTCCATCGACGGCATGAACCCGCTGCCGACGCGCGTGAACGCGAACGCGGCCACGACCAGCAGCGGCACCACGCCCGCGAATGCCAGCCAGGGCTGGCGGCTGACGCGCTCGACGAGCGTCGCATAACGTGTGTTCAGCCAGTGGGCAAAACGCGACTCGCGATGCTCCGCCGCATCGGCCGGCGTCAGCCAGTGATCGCACAGGATCGGAATCGCGAGCCAGCTCACGATGAACGAAATGAACAGCGCGCTCGCCATCGTGATCGACAGCGCCTTGAAGAACGCACCGGTCACGCCCGACAGGAACGCGAGCGGCACGAAAATGATCAGCGTCGCGGCCGACGACCCGGCGAGCGGCCGCGTGAATTCGAGCGCCGCGCTCATCACGCGGCCGTGAAATGCGTGAGCGCCCGCCTCGCGCATGCGTCGCGCGATGTGCTCGATCATCACGATCGCGTCGTCGATCACGAGCCCGACGGCCGCCGCCATCCCGCCGAGCGTCATGATGTTGAAGCCCATCCCGAACACGTCGAGCAGCAGGATCGTCGTGCTCATCACGATCGGCACCAGGGCGACCGCGATCGCGGTGACCTTCCAGTTGCGCAGGAATACGAACAGCGTGAACGCGGCCAGCACGACGCCGATCAGGATCGCGTCGCGCACGCTCGATGCGGATGCGATCACGAGCTGGCTCTGGTCGTACCAGTTCGCGAGACGGACACCCGACGGCATCTGCTTGCGGAAATCGGCGAGCTTCGCGCGGATCGCCGCGGCCATCGCCACACTGTTCGCGCCCGGCTGCTGGAACACGTTGACGAGCACCGCATCCTGTCCGTCCGCTGTCACGCGGATCCATTGCGGGACCGTGCCGCGCGACACCGTCGCGACGTCGCCCACGCGCACCTGGTTGCCGCCCGACGATGCGACGACCGCGTTGCGCAGCGTATCGAGCGACGTGATCGTCGTATCGGCAACGACGAGATACAGCTTGTAGTGATCCTCGATGCGCCCGGTTGCCATCAACACGTTGCCGGCGCCGATCGCCTTCGACACGTCCTCCACCGACAGCTTGTACGCGGCAAGCCGCGCGGGATCGATCGCGACCTGCAGTTCGTCCTGCGCGCCGCCCGTCACCTCGACACGTGCCACGCCGTCGACCGACGACAGCAGCGGCCGCAACTGGAACTGCGCGAGATCGCGCAGTTCGGACAGCGACTGCCGCGACGACGTGAGGCTGTAGGCGAGCACCGGGAACACGGTCGGATCCATCCGCTTCACCTGCATCGTCGTGCCGGCCGGCAGCGACGGCAGGATCTCGGCGATCGCCGACTGCGCCTGCAGCGTCGCCTGCGCCATGTCGGTGCCCCAGTCGAAGTTCAGCGAGATCTCGGCCGAACCGCGGCTCGTTTTCGATTCGACGTCGCGCACGTTCGGCACGCGCCGCAGCGCCTCTTCAACCGGCATGGTCACGAGTGTGGCCATCTGCTCGGCCGGCCGGTCGCCGGCGTCGAGCGACACGACGGCGCGCGGGAACGACACGTTCGGAAACAGCGAGATCGGCAGCCGGAACGCCGTCAGCGCACCGGCAATCGCGAGCAGCGCGACGACGAACAGCAGCGAGCGCCGGTGCCGCTGCATCCATTGCCCGAAGTTCATCGATGCACGCCTCCGGCAAGACGCACGGCCATCCCGTCCTGCAGTTCGTAGTTGCCGGTCACGACGAGCGGCTCGGCCGCATTCAGCGGGCCGTCCACGCCGTAACGGTCGCCGCTTTCGACGCGCACCGCGACATCGACGCGACGTGCCGCCTGCTTCGGCGTCACCTGGAACACGTACGCGCCCTTTGCATCGCGCAGCACCGCCGAGCGCGGCACCACCCACCACGTGCCGGTCTGCGTCGCGATATCGGCGCTCACGCGCGTCCCGGGAATGAACGCGGTGCCGCCGAGCGGCACGTTCGCGCCGACGTTCACGAGCTGGCTCTGCGGATCGATCGACGCGCCCGCGACGACGACCTGCCCCGCCGGATTCGCGTGTTCCAGCGCGGTCGACAACCCGTGCAGCACGACGGCGTCGCCCGCATGAATCGACGCGGCCGACGACGGATCGACGCCGAGCGTGACATTCGCCTGGTGGCTCGACGCGCCGTTGGTCGCCGCAAGCTGCGCGATCGTCGCGCCGGCCTGCAACTGGTCGCCGGGCAGCGCCGACAGTTGCGACACGACGCCCGCGGACGGCGCCGCGATCGTCACGTCGCCGCCATGCACGCCCATCTGCCGCTGCGCGGCCAGCCCCTGCTGCGCATCGTCGAGCGCTTTCTGCGCGGCGGCCAGCTGCGACTGCGTCGCGAGACCGTCGTCGTACAGCGAGCGCGTACGCGCGAGTTCGCCGCGCGCCAGCGTCAATGCACTCGCCGCCTGCGATGCGGCCAGCACCGCGGCGGGATCGGCCTGCACGACGACGAGTGGCGTGCCGCGCGCGACCGTCTGGCCGGGCAGCACGAGAACCTTGCGCAGACGCGCGGTGTACGGCAGGTTCACCGACATCACGCTCGCCGACGACGCGGCGACAATGCCGTACGCACGCACTTGCTGTGAGATCGGCGCACGCTGCACGCGCACGGCTTCAACCGAGGCGGTCACGGGTTCATCGGCACGCGCAGGCCCGGCGCACGGCGCAAGCGCGGCAAGCGCGACGGCGAATGCTGCCGCGCGGCGGCGTGTAAGGCAATTCAGGACGGCTGGCATGAAGTCAACGCTGGGGGGAGTCGGTGGAAAAGGCATCGGGGACGGCACTGCCGAGCAACGCCTGCAGGCCGATGCGTTGCTCGGCGAGCGCATCGCGCTGCGTCGCCACGTCGATCCGCTTCGTCAGCGTGACAAGCTGCGCGTCGGTGTACTGGCCGAGCGCGATATCGTGCGCGGCGTACGCGTGCCCGGCATGCTCGGCGGCCCGTTCGAGCGCGGGCAGCGCAGCCTCGTCCTGCGCAAGCTGCTCCGTCGCGAGACGGGAATCGGCACGCAGGTGCGCGATATCGGCATAGGCGACGTTCAGCCGCGACTGGTATTCGTCGCCCAGCCGCTGGCGGGTTGCCTGCTCGATCGCGACGTTGCCGCGGTTGCGATTGAAGATCGGCAGGCTCAGCGCAATCTGAAAGCCGGTCGTATAAATGCCCGACGTGTCGCGTGCCCGATTGAAGCCGACATTCAGGCTCGGAAACTGGTTCAGGATCGCGGCGCGATATTTCTGCTCCTGCGCGTCGTAGCCGGCCTGCAGCGCGATCAGGTCGGGCCGCCGCTGCGGCAGCGCGGCCACTGCGGCGTCGAGCGTCGCATCGGTCAGCGGCACCGCCCGGTCGGCGCCGGCCAGTCGCAGTTCGACGTCCGGTGCGAGCCCGAGCAGCGCGTTCAGGTCGTGGTGCGTCTGCTCGCGTGCACGCACCATGTCGTCGTATTGCTTGCGCACATCGCTGCAGGCCGTCGACGCGACGCTGACGACGTCATCCGTCACGTTGCCCGCCTGCCGCGCATGCGCGATCCGCTCGTAGCGCGCCGTGTTGAGCGCGCGTGCCTGCGCGAGCAGCGGCAACGTCGCGTCCTCGTAGCGCGCCTTCGTGTACAGCTGCTTCGCCTGCGCGATGACCTGCCACTCCTGCCACAGCAGACCGAGATCGGTCTTGCGCACCGTCGCGTCGGCGGACCGCTTGTTCGCATTGCGCATGACGATCGCCATCACGTCCATGCTCAGGCCGTAGTTGAACGCGCGCTCGAGACCGGCCGCGCCCGGGAAATCGCTCGACACCGACAGTTGCGGATCGGGCAGCAGGCCCGCGGAAAACGCCTGCGCCTGTGCAATCCCGAGATCGTCGCGCGCAAGCTTCAGGTCGGGATTGTTCGCGACCGCGAGCATCGCGATGTCCTCGATGTCGAAGCCATCGGATGGATCGAAGCGATGCGCAGCCAGTTCCGGCAGCGGCATGGCCGCCGGATCGATGCGAATCCGGTTCAGCGCGTCGGTGGTGGTCAGTGTCGCGTGCGGGGTCAACGGTCGCGGGTGGTATGCCGTGCAGCCGCCGAGCACGACGGCACACGACACGGCACCGGCAAGCGCGGCACGCAAACGGCAAGCGGAGAACGACGACGAAGCAAGCGGAGAGCGGAACAACGGTCGCTCCTGAGCGGTTGAACGTGAGAATGGACGCGTCCGCGACAGGTCGAGGCAAACGCGACGCCATTATCCCGACCGCTTGCTTAAGGGCCGATTAAGCAGCCGCCGAACGGGCTGCGAAAGGATTGCGCGGGTGGCGCACGATGGACGAACGCGACATGAAAGCGTCACGCACCCGCACCGAGCGCCAATCCAAAGGGAACCGACAGAAAGCGAGGCACCCCGGGCACGCGAGATGCCGGGCGAGCGCATTGAACGCCCGGCAGCGTACGTGCCATCGCTCAGTTGCCGCGCCCGGGCCGGCTCGCCCCCGCATCGACCGCCTCGACCGAACGCGTCAGCCACGGCCCGATGTCCATCTCTTCGTAGCGCACGAGCCGGCTCTTGCGCGCGCGGCGATACGCCCACCAGATCGCGACGAACAGCGGAATCCACACGTAGATCGACAGCACTTCCATCCAGTCGATGCGGGCCGCGAAGAACGCCTGATAGTCCTGCCCGAGCGAGATCACGATGCAGATCGCGATCGCGAACAGCGGCCCGAACGGGAACCATTTCGCGCGGTACGGCAGTTGATCGAGCCGGTAGCCCTGCTTCAGGAAGCCCTTGCGGAACCGGTAATGGCACACGGCGATGCCGAGCCACGCGATGAAGCCCGTGATGCCAACCGTATTCAGCAGCCACAGATAGATGCTCTGGTTGTTGGTCAACGACGTGAGGAAGCACAGCCCGCCGACGGCCATCGTCGCGTACAGCGCGTTGCGCGGCACGCCGCCCGGCGACAGCGTCGCGAACATCGCGGGTGCGCGCCCTTCCGCGGCGAGGTTGTACAGCATCCGCGTCGCCGCGTAGGTGCCGGAATTGCCGGCCGACAGCACGGCCGTCAGGATCACGAGATTCATCGCGCCGGCCGCGAGCCGGAAACCCGCATGGCTGAACACCAGCGTGAACGGACTCACGCCGATGTCGGTCACGTCGCTCTTCAACAGGTTCGGGTCCGTGTACGGCACGAGCAGGCCGATCACGAAGATCGCGAACACGTAGAACAGCATGATCCGCCAGAAGATCTGCTTCACCGCGCGCGGGATCGTCTGGCGCGGATTCTCCGATTCGCCGGCCGTGATCCCGACCAGTTCGGTGCCGAGAAACGAGAAGCCCGCGATCAGCGCGACGCTCATCATCGCGTGCACGCCGCCGACGAACGGCGCGTCGCCGGTCGTGAAGTTGCGCAGGCCGACCGGATGCCCGTTCCCGATCAGGCCGGCGGCGATCAGCAGCCCGGCCGCGATGAACGCGACCACGGTGACGACCTTGATCAACGAGAACCAGTATTCCGATTCGCCGAAGCCACGCACCGACAGCGTATTCAGCAGGAAGATCAGCACGAGAAAGCCCGCGCCCCACCAGATGCCAGGTAGGGTTGGAAACCAGTAGCGCATCACGATCTGCGCGGCGACCAGCTCGATCGCGATCGTCACGGCCCAGCTGTACCAGTAGGTCCAGCCGAGCGCGACGCCGAAGCCTTCGTCGACGTACTTCTCGCCGTAGATCGCAAACGAACCCGATACCGGCATCAGCGCGGCCATCTCGCCGAGGCCCGTGACGACGAAGTACACCATCAGCCCGATCGCGATGTACGCGGCGATCGCACCGCCCGGCCCCGCCTGCGCGACCGACGCCCCCGACGCGACGAACAGCCCCGTGCCGATCGAGCCGCCGATCGCGATCATCGCGATGTGGCGGCCCTGCAGACGACGCTTCAGCGTCGTTCCGGACGGCGCGGCCGTCTCCGCTGCCGCTTGCAAAGCATCCATAGTGTTCACCCTGATTGGATTCGGGGCGGGCGATTTGATTCGGAATGCGAATCGCCCAACCCGGTCATTCGCGTTGAAACCGGCCCTTTCCGGCCGGCTGCCTCACACGACGCTGCGCTTGATCGCCTGCAGTTCGGCCGTCGTCACGATCTTCTCGATCCGGAACCGCGGGCTTTCCAGCCACGCGTTCGCGATCCGCCGGTACTCGTCGAGATCCTCGCACGCGAGCCGCACGAGGAAATCGAACGTGCCGCTGACGAGCCAGCAATCGAGCACGGCCGGATTCGCCCGCATTTCGTCCTCGAACGGTGCCTGCGAACGCCCGTGGTCGGCCAGCGTGATCTGCGCGATCACGACGATCGGCTTGGTTGCGCGCGGCGCCTTGATCACCGCGCGGTACCCTTCGATCACGCCGAGCGCCTCGAGCCGCTCCACGCGCGCCTGGCACGGCCGCGGCGTGAGGTTCACGAGCTCCGACAGCTTCCGGTAGGAAATCCGCCCGTCGGTGCGCAGGATGTCGAGGATCCGGAGATCGATCTTGTCGAGCTGCATCTTCTTGTCGGTCATCCGCGTTCGCTCCGGTCGGGTCGTGGCTGGTGCGCGGAACGTCTCCGGTTCCGCGCGGGGGCCACATTATCCGGCCGAAGCGGCCGCGCGCCAATCGGCTAGAACCGCAGCGACAGGCAGGTCAGCCCGCCGTCCATCTTGCGGAACTCGCTCGTGTCGATCACGTGCAGCGGCAGCCCGAGCGATGCGATCGCATCGTGCACGCGCGGGTAGCCGGCCGGGGTGATCAGCGTGCCGTTCACGCGCAGCGTGTTGCCCGCGTATTCGTCGGCGGCCGAGATCGCGATCCGGCGATAGTCGGCGAACGCCGGATGCGCGGCCAGCGCTTCGGTCACGAGCAGCGTGTCGTCGCCGAGCGCGTTGACGACCGACTTGAGATGCAGGCCGGCGCCCACCGGCACCGCGACGACCGAATAGCCGTAGCGCGACACCAGCGATTCGAACGCGGCGATGCCTGCGGCGTCGGTGCGGCCCGTCAGGCCGATGTAGAAGCGCTTGCCGACCTGCATCACGTCGCCGCCGTCGAGGCGGCCGTCCTGCATCGGCAGCAGGTCGCGATGCGCGGCCAGTGCCGCTTCGATATGCACCGTCTCGCCGCGTCGCGCGGGCGCACCGGGGCGCGTGATCACCGCGAATTCCGGCGTCACGACCGCGGTGTCCTCGACGAAGTGCGAATCGGGAAACGCGTCCAGCGGCGGCAGTTCGGTCAGCTCGACGCCGAGCGTGCGCAGCGCTTCGCAGTAAGCGTGAAACTGCGTGAGCGTCTTGTCGTAGTCAGGCGCGCCGAGCTCGGCGGTGGTCAGGCCCGCGCCACAGGACGGCGCGGGGCGGCGAACGATCGCTTGCGTGAATTGCATCGACTCCTCCATGGTCAGCGCCACTCCCGTGCTTCTACGGGGCGGCTGCGTTGTGTCCGGACCATTATCGGAAGCCAAATTGCGCAATTCGCGTCGATTTCGGCGGTGCCGACAGCCGATTGCGTCGAATTGCACGCGGCACGCAGCGGATTCGGCAAACGGCCGTTCACCGTCCGGCGAACGGCCGCCTTCGCCTGCGGTGCGCCGGCTACACGCCCGGCCCGAAACCCATCTGCGAACGGCCGAGTGCCGTGAGATCGCCCTCCCCGCCGCGACCGTCGAATTCGACCTCGAAATGGTCGGCCGGAAAATCGGGCGGGCTCTCGCCGCGCAGGAACGCAGCCCGCTGGCGCTGCAGGTACGCGTCGTTCTTCGCGCAACCGGGCGCGGCCGCGATGTACATCACGTTGCTGTCGCCATTGCCGCGATGCGCATCCTCGACCGCATGCACGACGTTGCCATGCCAGAACACCGCGTCGCCCGGCTCCATGTGCGGGATCGGCACCAGTGCGTCGAGCAGCAGCGCGTGCCATTCGGGCCGGATCGACAGCGCGCGGCCGGGACGCGCGCCGCACAGGTCGTCGTCGGCGACATCGTCCTGCAGCGCGCGCAGCACGACGTAGGCCATCGCGTTCGCGACCGGGATCAACTGCAGCGTACCGTCGCCGGGCCCCTGCGGCGTCAGCGCGGTCCAGCCCTGGAACGTGCGGAACATCGAGCACACGGCTGGCGACGGGATCTCCTCGACGTCCGGACGAAACGCCGCATCGAACGGGTCGTAATCGCGCCAGCGACCGGCCAGCACGTGACGGTAGACCTGGCGGAAATTCGCGCCGAGCCAGCGTTCGACGGAGCCGCCGTCGACGTGCGGCGACAGCCCGAGCGACGTCGAGCCGGGCGGGCGGCGGCGAATCCGGTCCGCATAGGCCGGCACCTGATCGGGATCGAAGTGCGTACGCCCGCCTTCCGCGTGCCGCCACAGGCGGTTCAGGAACACGCGTGCCTGGGTCAGCGCCAGAGACTGGCGCGCAGCCACTTGCGGCTTCGACCAGTAGACGCCGTAGATCTGCGGCTTGCCCGACGCGAGATTGCCGAAATAGCGGTCTTCGGCACGTGCGTGCAGCCGCTCGGCGAAGCGGTTCGCGCCCAGGTACGCGCCGATCTCGTCGTTCCAGTCGCGCGCCTGCTGCGCATCGAATACACCGCGAATCACGACCGCGCCATGCGTGCGGATCGCGGCAACCGCGTGCGGATCGACGGTCCCGCCCGCGATGTCCGCGAACGGCACCACCGGAATCACGTCATGGCCATGCGCATGCGTGCGGCGAATCGCGTCGACCTGCCGCGCAATGTCGCCCTCCAGTTCGCGGAACGTGGCCGCATAACCGGGCAGGTCGACGCGCAGCCCCCTTTTCGCCGCGCGAATCGCGGCAGGCAGGTCGCCAATCGTCAGTTGCATCGTGGTCTCCTCGCTGACAGGTGTCGTGATGTGCTGTCAGCGTACGGCCGGTGCGCGACCGCCATCACCTCTATCCGGCCAACTATCGATACAATCCTGACAATCGTGCATCACTCGGGACGATGGCAGACCACGCAGAGCTTGTTGCCGTCCGGATCGCGGAAATAGGCGCCGTAGTAGTCGCGGTGATAGTCCGGCCGCAGGCCCGGCGGCCCTTCGCAGGTGCCGCCGTGGCGCAGCGCGAGCGCGTGGCAGCGATCGACGTGCGCACGCGTCGGTGCAACGAAAGCGATCGTGTGGCCATTGCCCGGTTCGGGCGCACGGCCGTCGAGCGGCTGGCCGAAGAAGAACAGCGGCCGGTCGGCGTCGGCCGGCATCCAGCCCGACCAGCCGTCCGGTTCGCGGAATTTCAGGCGCAGCCCGAGTTCCGCGAACAGCGGCGCGTAGAAATCGTAGGCGCGCGCGGTGTCGGTCACACCCACGCAAACATGTGAAAACATCGCATCGCTCCGTCGTGACGAATGCTCACGATCATGCCACGGCGCGATGCCCGCCCTCGCCCGGAGGCCGCTGATGAAACCGCAGTACGAGCACGTGACGTTCGCCCCCGGCTGTTCGATCCGCGTGTATCACCGCCAGCTCGCCCGCATTCCGTTCGAATGGCATCGCCATCCCGAATACGAACTGACGCTGACGCTCAACAGCCGCGGCCAGCGCTTCATCGGCGATCACGTCGCGCGCTACGCGGACGACGACCTGGTGCTCGTGCCGCCCAACCTGCCACATACCTGGTCGTCGAACGCACGCATCGATCGCGATGCGCCCGAAGTCGCGCTCGTCATCTGGTTCGACGGCGACTGGGTGCGGCGGCTGGCCGACTGTTGTCCCGAATACGCGCCGCTGCGCTCGCTGCTGCGGCGTGCCGCACCGGGCCTGCGCTTCGATGCGGACGCGGCCCGCGCGATGCGCGCGCGGCTGCCGCAGCTGCTCGATCCGTCGCCGCGCACGCGGCTCGCGGCCGCGCTCGACACGCTCGCCGATCTCGCGGACGCCGGCGGCGAACCGCTCGCCACCGCACACGCATACGACCGCGCCGACGGCACGGCACCGCACGCCGACACGGCCGCCCCCGAAGCCGAACGCCTCGATCGCGTGCTCGACGCAATCGACCGGCACTTCCACCAACCGCTGCGCGTCGACACGCTCGCCGCCGCCGCGCACATGTCCGAACGCACGCTGCAGCGCCTGTTCGTCCGGCATCTCGGCGAAAGCGTCGGCCGCTACGTGCAGCGGCTGCGGCTCGCGCATGCGTGCCGTCATCTCGTCGGCACCGACTGGCCGATCGCGACCGTGGCCGCGCGCTGCGGCATTCCGAATGCCGCGAACTTCAACCGCCAGTTCCTCGCCGCGCGCGGGATGACGCCCGGCGCATACCGGCAGTTCTTCGTGCAGCACGGTCACGCGCCCGATGACGATGCCCCCGCGCTCGACACGCGCCCGCCGTCGCTGGAACACCGCGCCGGCCCGGGCGAACCCCGGCCGCACAAATGAAAACACCCCGACGGGATGACCCGTCGGGGTGTCATGGCGTTGCGATCGCCCGACGCGAGCGGCCTGCCGGCCGTTCGCGCCGCGCACGACTTAACGTGCGTTGAGCGGCTTCGCTTCGCGCGGCGTATCGCCGATGAACAGCTGACGCGGACGACCGATCTTCTGCTCCGGATCGCCGATCATTTCGTTCCACTGTGCGATCCAGCCGACCGTACGTGCCATCGCGAAGATACACGTGAACATCGACGTCGGGATGCCCAGCGCGCGCTGGACGATGCCCGAGTAGAAGTCGACGTTCGGGTACAGCTTGCGCGACACGAAGTATTCGTCTTCCAGCGCGATCTTCTCGAGCTGCATCGCGAGCTTGAACAGCGGGTCGTCGTGCAGGCCCAGTTCGTTCAGCACTTCGTAGCACGTTTCGCGCATCAGCTTCGCACGCGGGTCGTAGTTCTTGTACACGCGGTGACCGAAGCCCATCAGCTTCACGCCCGAATTCTTGTCCTTCACCTGCTTGATGAATTCGGGGATGTTGTCCGGCGAACCGATCTGCTCGAGCATGTTCAGCGCGGCTTCGTTCGCACCACCGTGCGCCGGGCCCCACAGACATGCGATACCGGCCGCGATACACGCGAACGGGTTCGCGCCCGACGAACCGGCCAGGCGGACGGTCGACGTCGATGCGTTCTGCTCGTGATCGGCGTGCAGGATCAGGATACGGTCGAGTGCGCGGACGAGCACGTCGTTGACCTTGTACTCTTCGCACGGGTTCGAGAACATCATGTGCATGAAGTTCGCGCTGTACGACAGCGAGTTCTTCGGATACACGAACGGCTGACCGATGCTGTACTTGTACGCCATCGCGACGAGCGTCGGCAGCTTCGCGATCATGCGGATCGCCGACACTTCACGGTGACGCGGATCGTTGATGTCGAGCGAGTCGTGGTAGAACGCGGACAGCGCGCCGACTGCGGCGACCAGGATCGCCATCGGGTGCGCGTCGCGGCGGAAGCCACGGAAGAAGAAGTGCATCTGCTCGTGCACCATCGTGTGCTTCGTGACGGTGTCGACGAATTCCTTCTTCTGCGCTGCGTTCGGCAGCTCGCCCTTCAGCAGCAGGTAGCAGCTTTCGAGGAAGTCCGCGTTTTGCGCGAGGTTGTCGATCGGGTAGCCGCGGTACAGCAGCTCGCCCTTGTCGCCGTCGATGTACGTGATCGCCGAATTACAAGCTGCCGTCGACATGAAGCCCGGGTCGTACGTGAACTTGCCGGTCTGGCCGTACAGCTTGCGGATGTCGATTACGTCCGGGCCCATCGTGCCCTTGTAGATCGGCAGTTCGACGCTCGGCGAGTTGTCGCTGAACGATAGCGTGGCTTTAACATCAGACGGAGTCATGGCACATCCTCAATCGAAAATAGAAACGGGATTCGATAACGGGCGTAACGCGTTACACGTTGCGCAGCATCTCCAACAGCCGGTGAATGTCCGGGCTGTCTAGGTCGCCTTCTGGTTCCTTGCGCGCGAGGAGCAAGTCCATCAGGTCGTTGTCGCTCAGATCGAGCAGGCGCGACAACGCGCCTACGTCTGCATCGGTGAGGTCATGCTCGTATCTGCTGAAGAAACGCTCGAAGATGATGTCGTTTTCCAGCAGACCCCGCCGCGCACGCCAGCGGAGGCGTGCGCGACGGTGCGGGTCGGATTGATGCGAATCGTCGCTCATCTCGACCTTAAACCGCGCGGCGGACCATCAGTTCCTTGATCTTGCCGATCGCCTTCGTCGGGTTCAGGCCCTTCGGGCAAACGTCGACGCAGTTCATGATCGTGTGGCAACGGAACAGACGGTACGGGTCTTCCAGGTTGTCGAGACGCTCGCCGGTGGCCGTGTCACGGCTGTCCGCGATGAAGCGGTAAGCCTGCAGCAGGCCGGCCGGGCCGACGAACTTGTCCGGGTTCCACCAGAAGCTCGGGCACGACGTCGAGCAGCTCGCACACAGAATGCACTCGTACACGCCGTCGAGCTCGTCGCGCTCTTCCGGCGACTGGAGGCGTTCCTTCTCCGGCGGCGGCGCGTCGTTGATCAGGTACGGCTTGATCGAGTGGTACTGGTTGAAGAAGTGCGTCATGTCGACGATCAGGTCGCGCACGACGGGCAGGCCCGGCAGCGGACGCAGCACGATCTTCTGCGGCAGGTCGTTCAGGTTCGTCAGGCACGCGAGACCGTTCTTGCCGTTGATGTTCATCGCGTCCGAACCGCACACGCCTTCGCGGCACGAACGGCGGAACGACAGCGTCTCGTCGACGGCCTTCAGCTTGACCAGTGCGTCGAGCAGCATGCGCTCGTGCTCGAGCTCCAGCTCGTACGTCTGCATGCGCGGCGCTGCGTCCTTGTCCGGATCGTAGCGGTAGACTTCAAAAATGCGTTTTGCCATTTCGGATTCCTTTGACTCGGCTTAGAACGTGCGCGGCTTCGGCGGCACGGATTCGACCGTCAGCGGCTTCATTTGAACCGGCTTGTAGTCGAGGCGATCGCCTTCGCTGTACCACAGCGTGTGGCGCAGCCAGTTGTCGTCGTCGCGGTGTTCGTAGTCGCTGTGGGCGTGTGCGCCACGGCTTTCCTTACGTGCTTCCGCCGACACCATCGTTGCGCGAGCAACTTCGATCAGGTTCTCCAGCTCGAGCGCTTCGACGCGCGCGGTGTTGAACACCTTCGACTTGTCCTTCAGGTGGATGTTTTCCACGCGTGCCTTCAGGCCGGCCATCTCGTCGACGCCTTCCTTCAGCAGTTTCGACGTGCGGAACACGCCTGCGTGCTTCTGCATCGTCGAGCGGATGTCGTTCGCGACGTCCTGCGTGTATTCGCCCGAGGTCGACTTGTCGAGCTTCGCCAGACGCGCCAGCGAGAATTCGCCTGCATCGGCCGGCAGCGGCTTGTGTTCCTTCTGGTTCTTCACGTGCTCGACGATGTGGTTGCCGGCCGCACGGCCGAACACCACGAGGTCCAGCAGCGAGTTCGTGCCGAGGCGGTTCGCGCCGTGCACGGACACGCACGAGCATTCGCCCACTGCGTAGAAGCCGTTGACCGGATCCTTGTGACCGCCGCGCGACGTGCCGACGACCTGACCGTGGATGTTGGTCGGGATGCCGCCCATCTGGTAGTGGATCGTCGGGACGACCGGGATCGGTTCCTTGATCGCGTCGACGTTCGCGAACTTCAGCGCGATTTCGCGGATCGACGGCAGACGCTTCATGATCGTCTCGGCGCCGATGTGCGACAGGTCGAGCAGCACGTGATCCTTGTTCGGACCCACGCCACGGCCTTCCTTGATTTCCTGGTCCATCGAACGCGACACGAAGTCACGCGGCGCCAGATCCTTCAGCGTCGGCGCGTAGCGCTCCATGAAACGCTCGCCGTTCGCGTTGCGCAGGATACCGCCTTCGCCGCGCACGCCTTCGGTGATCAGCACGCCCGCGCCGGCCACGCCGGTCGGGTGGAACTGCCAGAACTCCATGTCCTGCAGTGCGATGCCCGAACGCGCAGCCATGCCGAGGCCGTCGCCGGTGTTGATGAACGCGTTGGTCGATGCCGCGAAGATCCGGCCTGCGCCGCCCGTCGCGAACAACGTGGTCTTGCCTTCCATGATGTAGACGTCACCCGTCTCCATCTCGAGGGCCGTCACGCCGAGCACGTCGCCTTCCGCGTCGCGGATCAGGTCGAGCGCCATCCATTCGACGAAGAACTGCGTCTTCGCTTCGACGTTCTGCTGGTACAGCGTGTGCAGCAGCGCGTGACCGGTACGGTCGGCGGCCGCGCATGCGCGCTGGACCGGCTTCTCGCCGTAGTTCGCGGTGTGGCCGCCGAACGGGCGCTGGTAGATCGTGCCGTCCGCGTTACGGTCGAACGGCATGCCGAAGTGCTCGAGTTCGTACACGACGTTCGGCGCTTCACGGCACATGAATTCGATCGCGTCCTGGTCGCCGAGCCAGTCGGAGCCCTTGATCGTGTCGTAGAAGTGGAAGTGCCAGTTGTCTTCGCTCATGTTGCCGAGCGACGCGCCGATACCGCCCTGCGCGGCCACCGTGTGCGAACGGGTCGGGAACACCTTCGACAGCACGCCGACCGACAGGCCCGCGCGCGACAGTTGCAGCGCTGCGCGCAAGCCGGAGCCGCCCGCGCCGACGATCACCACGTCGAACTTGCGACGCGGGAGGTTAGATTTGATTGCAGCCATTCTTTACACTCTCCAGAGAATCTGCGCGGCGTAGCCCGCACATGCGAGCAGCCAGACGATGGTCAGCGATTGCAGCAGCAGGCGCACACCGACGGGCTTCACGTAGTCCATCCAGATGTCGCGCACGCCGACCCATGCGTGGTAGAAGAGGGAAAGCAGCATCACGAAGGTCGCGAGCTTCATCCATTGCGCGGCGAAGATCGAGGCCCAGCCTTCGTACGAGAAATCGTGCGCGCCGAAGAACAGGACGAGCAGGATGACCGTGTAGACCGCCATGATCGTGGCGGTGATGCGTTGCGCGAGCCAGTCGCGCAGGCCGTAGTGCGCGCCGACGACGAGGCGCTTCGAGCCGATTCGGTTATTGGCTGCCATTTTCTTAGAATGCTCCGAACAGTTTGAGTGCCATGGCGATCGTCAGGGCGATCGAGACGACAAAGACGACGACTGCCGTCCGCTTGCCGCCTTCCTTCGTGACGGCGTCGTGATTGACGTCCATCAGCAGGTGGCGAATGCCGGCGCAGAAATGGTGGAAGAAGGCCCACGACAGTGCGAGGACGATCAGCTTGACGATGATGTTGGAGAGGAAAGCCTTGAAGACTTCGAAGCTGAGCTCGGACGTGAGGCTCTGGTCGAAGAGGAACAGCAGGAACGGCAGGAACAAGAACAGCAGCGCGCCGCTGACTCGATGGAGAATCGACAATATCGCTGCCAGCGGCATGCGATATTTCATCGTGATATCGCCAAATCCGATGTTCCGGTATTCCGGCCTCGGCTTTCTTACTGCATCAGTCATGCTAGACCCCTACTATGTTGTCACACTAATCCGCGATTTTAGCGCCTTTTTATATCGCGCTGCAGCGAAAGTCTGCTCTGGATAGTTGCGCGAACAAGAACAAAAGGCGGCCCGAAACGTGCTTCGCGAACGTGGGGAACGCGAACGCACTCGGCTTGAGCCGATACACCGTCAACTCAAGTCATTCTGATAGTAGTACCCGGTTGTGACATACCAGCCGCGACGCACTTCCACTGGCCGGTCTCCGTATGTATAGGACACGCGCTCGACCGACAGCAAAGGAAAACCCGCCGGCACGTGCAGCAGGTCGGCCACCGCCGGCTCCGCCGCGACCGCGCGGATCTTTTCCGTCGCGCGGATCATCCGCGTGCCGAACTCCGTCTCGAACATCGCGTAGAGCGGCCCCTTGTACTCGCTCAGCCGCTCGAACGTCAGGCCGCGGAACATCGCGCCCGGCAGCCAGATCTCGTCGAGCACCGTCACTTCCTTCTCGAACTCCAGCAGACGGCGCACCTGCACGACGGGATCGGCCGGCTTCAGGTCGAGCTGCCGCGCGATCTCGGCCGGCGCGCGCAGGCGCCGGCATTCGAGCAGGCGGCTCACGTGCGGATGCTCGGCACCGTCGTCGGCCAGCAGGCGGAGGAAGCGGAACTGCGCGCGATCCTCATTGTGCGTTGCAACAAAAGTACCCTTGCCCTGCCGCCGGACCACGAGGTTTTCGGCGGCCAGCTCGTCGATCGCCTTGCGGACGGTGCCCTGGCTGACCTTGTAGCGGGCCGCGAGCTCCACCTCGCTCGGGATGATCTCGCCCGGCTTCCATTCACCGGATTCGAGACTTTGCGTGATCAATGACTTAATCTGCTGGTATAACGGGCTGAACGTCGGCGACGGCGGCGCCGCAGGCGAAGGTGCGGGATCGCTCGCGCCCGGCTGCCCTGGGCCGCCTGCGCCAGTCTGATTCGCGGTATTCGCCTGGTTCGATGTCATGGCGCGCATTTCATCACAAACCGCACTTTTAAGTCCACTCAATTTCCGCAAAACATCTGTCTTATATAAGACATATGATACCGTTTGACTTTGAGCCGGACGGCTCCTACACTCCGGGTCGAGCAAGGGTTCGCGGGTGCAAAAGCGCGTCCCCGGCTACGTGCCACGGCCGTCTCCAGGTTCACCGCGTCTGCCATCGCGAGTCCTCCGCCCTGCTTCAATGCAACACTCAGCACAACGCGCATAGAATGGCGTTTTCGCGAGTGTCCAACGCTTCACCCGTCCTGGAGATTTTCAATGGCTAAGCCCGCAAAGCGTGTTGCCGTCACCGGCGCCGCAGGTCAAATCGCTTACTCCCTGCTGTTCCGCATCGCGAACGGCGATCTGCTCGGCAAGGACCAGCCGGTCATCCTGCAACTGCTCGACCTCCCGCAAGCCCAAGGCGCCGTCAAAGGCGTCGTGATGGAACTCGACGATTGCGCGTTCCCGCTGCTGTCGGGCGTCGTGATCACCGATGATCCGAAGGTCGCATTCAAGGATGCCGACGTCGCACTGCTGGTCGGCGCACGTCCGCGCTCGAAGGGCATGGAGCGCAAGGACCTGCTGTCGGCAAACGCCGAAATCTTCACGGTTCAGGGCGCTGCGCTGAACGAAGTCGCGAGCCGCGACGTGAAGGTGCTGGTCGTCGGCAACCCGGCGAACACCAACGCGTACATCGCGATGAAGTCGGCACCGGATCTGCCGAAGAAGAACTTCACGGCCATGCTGCGCCTCGACCACAACCGCGCGCTGTCGCAGCTCGCCGCGAAGTCGGGCAAGCCGGTCGCATCGATCGAGAAGCTCGCCGTGTGGGGCAACCACTCGCCCACGATGTACCCCGACTTCCGCTTCGCGACCGCCGAAGGCGAGTCGATGCTGAAGCTGATCAACGACGACGTGTGGAACCGCGACACGTTCATCCCGACCGTCGGCAAGCGCGGCGCGGCGATCATCGAAGCGCGCGGCCTGTCGTCGGCAGCGTCGGCAGCGAACGCAGCGATCGACCACGTGCGTGACTGGGTCCTCGGCACGAACGGCAAGTGGGTCACGATGGGCATCCCGTCGGACGGCTCGTACGGCATCCCCGAAGACATCATCTACGGCGTGCCGGTCGTTTGCGAAAACGGCGAGTACAAGCGCATCGAAGGCCTGGAAATCGACGCGTTCTCGCGCGAGAAGATGGACGGCACGCTGGCCGAGCTGCTCGAAGAGCGCGATGGCGTCGCCCACCTGCTGAAGAACTAAGCATCACGCATCTTGCCGGGCCGCCCTCGGGCAGCCCGGCCTCGGCCCGGGCCGGCATGCCGCCGGCGCGGGCCGACCGATCCGATCCGCGCACGTTTTGCCGCCCGCGCCCGCCGCGCCCTGGCCCAGAACGCGCCCGAATCCGATTTTCTCCACGTTGACCCGCTTCCCTGACGTAGACGAGATGGCCGCGCTCACTCCTGCACAAGTGCTGTACGACGGGGCGTCCCCGCCCGCGATCCTGCCCTGCTGCGATCACTACGCGGGCAGCGAAAAGCTGATGCGCAAGTCGCTCGCGCTGCAGGCCGAAACGGGCCCCGTTTTCGACATCACGCTCGACTGCGAAGACGGCGCGGCCGTCGGCCAGGAAGCCGCGCACGCGGCACTCGTCGCCGAACTGCTCGGCAGCGCCGAGAACCGCTTCGGCCGCGTCGGCGTCCGTATCCACGACTTTTCCCACCCGCACTGGCGCGACGACGTGCGCATCGTGCTGCGTGCGGCGCGCGCCCCCGCCTACATCACGCTCCCGAAGATCGCGAGTGCCGCCGACGCAGCCGAAATGACCGCGTTCATCGAAGGCACGCGCCGCGAGCTCGGCATCGCGCAGCCGATCCCGGTCGACGTGCTGGTCGAGACGCACGGCGCGCTCGCGCAAGCGGCCGCCCTCGCCGCGCTGCCGACGGTCGGCACGCTGAGCTTCGGGCTGATGGATTTCGTCTCCGCGCACCATGGCGCGATTCCCGATTCCGCGATGCGCTCGCCGGGCCAGTTCGAGCGTCCGCTCGTGCGCCGCGCGAAGCTGGAAATCGCCGCGGCCTGCCACGCGCACGGCAAGACGCCGTCGCACAACGTGACGACCGAGGTACGCGACATGGGCATCGTCGCCGGCGATGCACGCCGCGCGCGCGACGAATTTGCATTCACGCGGATGTGGAGCATCCACCCCGCGCAGATCCGCCCGATCGTCGACGCATTCGCGCCGCGCACCGACGAAGTCGCGCTGGCCGCCGAGATCCTGCTGGCCGCGCAGGCCGCCGACTGGGGGCCGACGCGTCACGGTGATACGCTGCACGATCGCGCGAGCTACCGGTATTACTGGTCGGTGCTGCGCCGCGCGCGGGCCACCGGCCAGCCCGTACCGGCCGAGGCCGCGCCGCTGTTCGGGCCGGCCGCCGCTGGCAGCGCGCCGTAAGCGCGCGCCGCCAGCCGAGACACGAGATTCATACATTCGACGACGCGCGAACCGGATAGAGTTTTGCGAAACGACAAAAAACGTAACGGAGCCCGAAAACCTGATATATACGCGGCCAAATAGGTGAAAATAGCGGCCGCTGCGCGCTTTCGGGGCGCGTGCAGTTTCAAACCGGCCGGCCGCTTCGATTGCCGGCCCTTGTCAACTGATTATCGAAAGGTTCTGACTCCATGAAGAAACTCCTGATCGCTACCGCCATCGGCGCCTTGTCCGCCACGATGCTGGTGTCGGCTCCGAGCGCGTTTGCCCAGGGTACGGCCACGACGACCGCGAAGAAGGCTACGGCCAAGCGCCCGGCGCCGGCCAAGCGCATCATCCCGCGCAGCAAGAAGGCGCAGGCACGCGCAGCCGCCAAGGTCGATCCGGTACCGGACGGCGCGGTCAAGTGGTCCTGTAAGGAAGGCCTGTCGTTCGACCTCGCCGGCGACATGAAGCGCGACCAGGTCGTCACGGTTCACTGGGCGAAGAAGAACTACAAGCTGCCGCGTCAAGCCACGACGACGGGCGCCGACACGTTCTACGATCCGGCAGCAGGCTTCAAGCTGATCGTGATCCCGACCAAGGCAATGCTGTTCTCGGACGCAAACGGCGGCGAGCGCCTCGCGGACGAATGCGTGACGCCGGAAATGGCACAAGGCACGGCTGCGCCGACGCAATCGAACGAGCTGAAGCCGGCAACGAACTAAGCGCGTTCCCATCGGCCCCTCGATGTCCGCCCCGGTCTCCAACGTCCGCCCTGCTCCGGATACGGTACTCGTCGATATCGTCGACTACGTGCTGAACACCGGTCTCGACAGCGCGCTCGCGCTGGAGACGGCGCGTCATTGCCTGATCGACACGCTCGGATGCGGGCTCGAGGCGCTGTCCTACCCTGCCTGCACCAAGCTGCTCGGCCCCGTCGTGCCCGGCACGATCGTGCCGAACGGCGCGAAGGTGCCCGGCACGTCCTTCCAGCTCGATCCCGTCCAGGCCGCGTTCGGCATCGGCGCGATGATCCGCTGGCTGGACTTCAACGACACCTGGCTCGCCGCCGAATGGGGTCATCCGTCCGACAACCTCGGCGGGATCCTGGCGACGGCCGACTGGCTCTCCCGCACGGCCGTCGCGGCCGGCCGGAAGCCGCTCCTGATGCGCGACGTACTGGTCGCGATGATCCAGGCCCACGAGATCCAGGGCTGCCTCGCCCTCGAGAATTCGTTCAACGCGGTCGGGCTCGACCACGTGCTGCTCGTGAAGGTCGCGTCGACCGCCGTCGTCGGCCGGCTGCTCGGGCTCACGCGCGACGAGCTGATCAACGCGGTATCCAACGCGTTCGTCGACGGCCAGGCGCTGCGCACTTACCGCCACGCACCGAACACCGGCTCGCGCAAATCATGGGCGGCCGGCGACGCCACGTCCCGCGCGGTGCGCCTCGCCCTGATCGCGAAAACGGGTGAAATGGGCTACCCGTCGGCGCTCACCGCCAAGACCTGGGGCTTCTACGACGTGCTGTTCGACGGCAAGCCGTTCCGCTTCCAGCGCCCGTACGGCACGTACGTGATGGAAAACGTGCTGTTCAAGATCGCGTTCCCCGCCGAATTCCACGCGCAAACGGCCGCCGAGGCCGCGCTGCAGCTGCACGCGCAGCTCGCCGCCGCGGGCCGCACGACCGACGAGATCAGCCGGATCACGATTCGCACGCACGCGGCCGCGATCCGCATCATCGACAAGCAGGGCCCGCTCGCCAATCCGGCCGACCGCGACCACTGCATCCAGTACATGGTCGCCGTGCCGCTGCTGTTCGGCCGGCTGACCGCGGCCGACTATGAAGATTCGGCCGCCGCCGATCCCCGCATCGACGCGCTGCGCGCGAAGACGGTGTGCGTCGAGGATCCGCAGTTCACGAAGGATTACCACGACCCGGACAAGCGCTCGATCGCGAATGCACTGACGATCGAGTTCGCGGACGGATCGAAGCTTGCCGAAGTGGCGGTCGAATACCCGCTCGGTCATCAGCGACGCCGCACCGAAGGCATCCCGCTCCTGGTCGAGAAATTCCGGACCAACCTCGCCCGCCGCTTCCCGGCAAAGCAGCAACAAGCGATTCTCGACGTGTCGCTGGACCAGGCAAAGCTCGAAGCGATGCCGGTCGATCAGTACGTCGACTTGTATGTGATATAGCCGTCATCTACAGGACACGTTGTTTCCTAGCCTTAAACCCAGGAAAATCACCATGGCCCACAATCTCCACAAGACCCTCAAGGAATTCGACAGCGGTTCCGGCAAAGGCAAGTTCTACTCGCTGCCGCAGCTCGGCAAGGAACTGAAGACGAAGATCGAACGCCTGCCGGTGTCGATCCGTATCGTGCTCGAGTCCGTGCTGCGCAACTACGACGGCAAGAAGATCACCGAAGAGCACATCGAGCAGCTGGCGAACTGGAAGCCGACGGCCAAGCGCGTCGACGAGATCCCGTTCGTGGTGTCGCGCGTCGTGCTGCAGGACTTCACGGGCGTGCCGCTGCTCGCCGACATCGCGGCCATGCGCGGCGTCGCGGAGCGCACGGGCAAGAACCCGAAGAAGATCGAGCCGCTGGTCCCGGTCGATCTCGTCGTCGACCACTCGGTCCAGATCGACTACTTCCGCCAGAAGGATGCGCTCGACCTGAACATGAAACTGGAATTCCAGCGCAACAACGAGCGCTACCAGTTCATGAAGTGGGGCATGCAGGCATTCGACACGTTCAAGGTCGTGCCGCCGGGCGTCGGCATCGTCCACCAGGTGAACCTCGAATACCTCGCGCGCGGCGTCCACAAGAAGGCGGACGGCGGCGACACCGTGTACTACCCGGATACCCTCGTCGGCACGGACAGCCACACGACGATGATCAACGGCATCGGCGTGGTCGGCTGGGGCGTGGGCGGCATCGAGGCTGAAGCCGGCATGCTCGGCCAGCCGGTGTACTTCCTAACGCCGGACGTCGTCGGCGTCGAGCTGAAGGGCAAGCTGATCGAAGGCGTGACGGCCACCGACCTGGTGCTGACCATCACCGAAATGCTGCGCAAGGAGAAGGTCGTCGGCAAGTTCGTCGAATTCTTCGGCGAAGGCACGAAGTCGCTGTCGCTGCCGGACCGCGCGACGATCGGCAACATGGCGCCGGAATACGGCGCGACGATGGGCTTCTTCCCGGTCGACGAAAAGACGATCGACTACTTCGAAGGCACGGGCCGCACGAAGGCGGAAATCGCCGCGTTCGAGAACTACTTCAAGGCGCAGAAGCTGTTCGGCATCCCGAAGGCCGGCGACATCGACTACACGAAGGTCGTGACGCTGGATCTCGCAACGGTCGCCCCGTCGCTGGCCGGCCCGAAGCGCCCGCAGGACCGCATCGAGATCGGCAACGTCAAGTCGACGTTCACCGACCTGTTCTCGAAGCCGGTGGCGGACAACGGCTTCGCGAAGAAGGCGGACGATCTCGCCACGCAATACACGACGAGCAACGGCGTCGACGTGAAGAACGGCGACGTGCTGATCGCCGCGATCACGTCGTGCACGAACACGTCGAACCCGAGCGTGCTGCTGGCCGCCGGCCTGCTCGCGAAGAAGGCGGTCGAGGCCGGCCTCACGGTCGATCCGAAGATCAAGACCTCGCTCGCACCGGGATCGCGCATCGTCACCGAGTACCTGACGAAGACGGGCCTGCTGCCCTACCTGTCGAAGCTCGGCTTCGAACTCGCCGCCTACGGCTGCACGACCTGTATCGGCAACGCGGGCGACCTGACGCCGGAGCTGAACGAAGCGATCACGAAGAACGACATCGTCGCGGCAGCCGTGCTGTCGGGCAACCGTAACTTCGAGGCGCGTATCCACCCGAACATCCGCGCGAACTTCCTCGCGTCGCCGCCGCTGGTCGTCGCGTACGCGATCGCCGGCAACATCACGCGCGACCTGATGACCGAGCCGGTCGGCAAGGGCAAGGGTGGCCGCGACATCTACCTCGGCGACATCTGGCCGTCGAGCGAGGAAATCCATGCGCTGCTCAAGTACGCGCTCGATCCGGAAAAATTCGAGAAGAACTACGCGCACCTGACCAAGAAGGGCGACCTCTGGAGCAAGATCGAGGGCGAAACGGGCCAGGTCTACGACTGGCCGAAGTCGACCTACATCGCGGAGCCGCCGTTCTTCGGCAACGACTTCTCGATGGAACCGGCTGCATCGATCCCGACGGTCAAGGGCGCGCGCGCACTGGGTATCTTCGGTGACTCGGTCACGACCGACCACATCAGCCCGGCAGGCTCGATCAAGGAAGACTCGCCGGCAGGCAAGTGGCTGAAGGAAAACGGCGTGCAGAAGGCCGACTTCAACAGCTACGGCTCGCGCCGCGGCAACCACGACGTGATGATGCGCGGCACGTTCGCGAACGTCCGGATCAAGAACCTGATGATCCCGGCGAAGGCAGACGGCACGCGCGTCGAAGGCGGCCTGACGATCCACCAGCCGAGCGGCGAACAGCAGTCGATCTACGACGCGGCGATGCAGTACGTCGGTGCGGATACGCCGACGGTCGTGTTCGCGGGCGAAGAGTACGGCACGGGCTCGTCGCGCGACTGGGCAGCGAAGGGCACGCAACTGCTCGGCGTGAAGGCCGTGATCGCACGCAGCTTCGAGCGCATCCACCGCTCGAACCTGGTCGGCATGGGCGTGCTGCCGCTGCAGTTCAAGGGCGCGGACAGCATCCAGTCGCTCGGCATCACCGGCGACGAAACGTACGACATCGAAGGCCTCGGCGACGACTTCAAGCCGCAGCAGGATGTTACGCTCGTGATCAACCGCAAGAACGGCGAATCGCAGCGCGTGCAGGTACTGCTGCGCATCGATACGCCGATCGAAGTCGACTACTACAAGCACGGCGGTATCCTGCCGTTCGTGCTGCGCTCGCTGCTCGCAGCGTAAGCGCCCTGCTTTTGCAGGTGCCGCAGCCGCCTCGCGGTGGTTGCGGCCGATTTGGAAGCCCGACCTCGTGTCGGGCTTTTTTTTGCCTGCGGTTCAGGCGGGCGTCATGCCGCCTTGCTGCTGCGCGGCTTCGCGGCCGCACCCGCACCCGCACCCGCCCGCGCGTTTTTCTTCAGATGCGTGCGGTTGTAGTCGATCGCCGCGCGTACGAGGTTCTTCAACGCCCGCTTGTCGATCCGGTCGCCTTCGAAAAAATCGATCGCGCGCCGCGCGTTGCCGTCGAGACCGTCGTTGAACAGCTGGTCGGGATCGGGCAGCTTCGCGCCGTGCATGAAGGTCAGCTTCACCTTGCCCTTGTGCGCGTTCGCGACCGCGATCATCCCGTCGCACTCCCACACGGGGCTGCCCATCCATTTCCATTCCTCGACGATGCCCGCCTCGGACGCGAGGATCGTCTGGCGGAGATCGGCGAACGTCTTGCCGCGCCAGTCGGCGATGCCGGCGATCAGCGCGTCGATGCGCGCCGACGGTGTGAGGTCCGTGGTGCTCATGCGCGCGCCTCCGTGCGTTCGTCGGGGCGGGCCAGCACCTGTTCGAGCGCGTCGAAGAACCGGACCCAGCCGTGCTGCGCCCCGCGGTACGCCTGCTCCTGGTCCGTGCGGAAGCCGACCTGCTCCATCCTCAGGTGCGTGCCGCCCGGCGTCGGCGTAAGCGTCCACGTGACGACGCTTTCGAGACCGTAAGCGGCCCACGTATAGGACAACGCGTGCGGCGGCTCGATCGTCAGGACCTTGCAATCGACCGATCCCCAGTCTGCGCGGAAGCTGAAGGCCCGGCCCGCGACGGGCTCGAAGTCGCTCTTCATCAGCCACGCCTCGATCAGGTGCGGTTGCGTGAGCGCGCGCCAGATCTTCTCCGGCGGATGAGGCAGCTCCCGGTCGACGACGACGGAGCGCGTTTCGGTGGTGGCCTGGTTCATTACTGATCCATCCTTTTCAGAAGATCTTCGAGGGCATCGAACCGGCTCTGCCAGAAGCCCGCCATCTGGCTCGTCCAGTCGATCAACGGGGCCAGCGCTTGAGGCTGCGCGCTGTAGTGCGTCTGCCGGCCTTCGTGACGGTCGATCACGAGCCCGGCCTGCTTCAGGACGCCGAGATGCTTCGAGACGGCGGGCTGCGAGACGCCCGCATGGGCCGTCAGCGCGGCAACCGTCAACTCGCCGTCCGCGCATAGCCGCTCGAAGAGCGCGCGGCGGGTGGGATCGGCTAGCGTCCGGAAAAGCATGTCGTGTGCGTTCTGCATGTCCAAATCCATAACCCGATGGTTATGAATCGAAGCATATCCGCTGATCGACGCGCGTCAAGGCGGAATTTCACGAACGATGCCGCGCGATCTTGCTCGGGTCTGCTGTCCGCCGCTCCGGCGCGTACCCGCCTCCGAATTCGAGCATTTCCTCTAATTCGCCATCGCCGCATGCGATCCGAAAGTCGCCTGCAAGACTGCCGGAAGCACCGTTCCACAATTCGGGAAACGTTTGCGCTGGACCGGCCCCTTTTTTGTGCACGCGCGAATCCGTTCCTGCCGTGTCGCTTCGTTTGACCACATAGTGCGACGCGGCACACGGCAACGACCGGTCGCGCGCCATGCGTTCACGGGGCGATCCGCTCCGCGATCGCGCACGTTCCGGTGCCACGACGAACGACTCGTGCGTGCGAACGTCGCCCCTTGCCGCGCCCTCGTGTCGCGAACCGGTTCCGTTCGCCGCGGCCACGATCGCTGGCACATCCGGTGCAGTGCATGCCCGCATCCGCGCCGATGTCAGAACTGACAGCTATGGAAACTGGCAGCTACCCGAACCGCAGCGACGCCCTACGCTCGTCACCGCTCGCGACCCCACAAGGGTCGGGGGCTCCAGCAACGTCGTCTCTCCTAAAAAGGACTCCCGATGAAAAGGAACGCCTGGTTTGCCCTGCCCCTGCCGTCGCCCCGCCGCCTTGCGTGCGTGGCACCGCTCGTGTTCGCCGCCGCTGCGGCGCATGCGGCGACGGACTGGGTCGACACCCATACGAAGGCCTTTCCGACCGGCCCGCAGTTGATGGCGCGCAGCGCGGCGCCGTCGCTCGAACTCGCGTCCGGTGAAACGACCAACGTCGTCGTCAGCCTGAAGCTGCGCAATGCCGCGCAGCTCAAGCAACTGGCGCGCGACGTGAACCGGCCGGGCAGCGCGCATTACCACCAGTACCTCACGCATGCGCAGTTCCTCGCCAGCTACGCGCCGACCGAAGCCCAGGTGAAGTCGGTCGTCGACTATCTGCACAAGAGCGGCTTCGTGAACGTCGAGGTCGCACCGAACCGGTTGCTGGTATCCGCACGCGGGACGGCCGGCACGGTGAAGACCGCCTTCAACACGTCGCTCGTACACTTCGACTACGCGGGCCGCTCGGGCTTCGCCAACACGTCGACCGCGCAGGTGCCGCGCGCGCTGGGCGACGTCGTCGGCTCGGTGCTCGGACTGCAGAGCGTCGCACACGCGCGGCCGCTGCTGCGCATCGGCAACGTGTCGAAGCCGCAGGCGCTCGCGGCCGGCACCGCAACCGGCCACTATCCGAAGGAATTCCCGGGCCTCTACAACGCAACCGGCGTGCCGACCGCGGCCGGCGTGACCGTCGGCATCATCACGATCGGCGGCGTGTCGCAGACGCTGCAGGACCTGAAGCAGTTCACGTCGAGCAACGGCTACGGCACGGTGTCGACGCAGACCGTCCAGACCAACGGCTCGGGCGGCAGCTACACCGACGACCAGGACGGCCAGGGCGAATGGGATCTCGACAGCCAGTCGATCGTCGGCTCGGCCGGCGGCCAGGTCGGCAAGCTCGTGTTCTACATGGCGGACCTCAACGCCACCGGCAACACGGGGCTCACGCAGGCGTTCAACCAGGCGGTGTCGGACAACACCGCGAAGGTGATCAACGTGTCGCTCGGCTGGTGCGAGACCGACGCGAACGCGGACGGCACGATCGACGCCGAGGAACAGATCTTCACGACCGCCGCGGCGCAAGGCCAGACGTTCTCGGTTTCGTCGGGCGACGAAGGCGTGTACGAGTGCAACAACCGCGGCTATCCGGACGGCGCGAACTACACGGTGTCGTGGCCGGCTTCGTCGCCGCACGTGCTCGCGATCGGCGGCACGACGCTCTATTCGACGTCGGCGGGCGCGTTCTCGAGCGAGACGGTGTGGAACGAGGGGCTCGATGCGAACGGCAAGCTGTGGGCGACGGGCGGCGGTGTCAGCACGATCCTGCCCGCGCCGTCGTGGCAGTCGGGCAGCAACCGCCAGTTGCCGGACGTCGCGTTCGACGCCGCGCAAAGCACCGGCGCGTACATCTACAACTACGGCCAGTTGCAGCAGATCGGCGGCACGAGCCTCGCCGCGCCGATCTTCACGGGCCTCTGGGCGCGCCTGCTCGCAGCGAACGGCACGGGCCTCGGTTTCCCGGCCGGCAAGTTCTACGCCGACATTCCGTCGAACCCGTCGCTCGTGCGCTACGACGTGGTATCGGGGAACAACGGCTATCAGGGGTATGGCTATAACGCAGGCACCGGCTGGGATTACACGACCGGCTTCGGCAGCCTGAACATCGCGAACCTCAACCAGTTGATCAAGTCGGGCGGGTTCTGAGCGAAGCGTGAAGGCCGGCGCGCGGCGATGGTGGGTCGCGCGCCGGCCGGCGGAAGACCGCGTGAACACGGATCGATTCACGGCGACACCACTATCCACCGCATCAATATCGACATCACAAACATCCGTTGGATCAATTGCCAGGCCGATGCGACAGTGGGCATTTACCCAACCTGCGCTGCCCGCGATGTCGACAACCCACCTGCCTCCCCTCAGCCCGCCCCGTCACGATGGCCTGCCGACGCGACAGCGAATCGCGGCATTGATCGCCCTCTCGCTCGCGGTCGCGATGGCAAACCTCGATACGGCGATTACCAATACCGCGCTGCCGACCATCGGCAGCAGCATCGGCGCCGATCCGGCCTCGGTGATCTGGGTCGTCAATGCGTATCAGCTTGCGATGGTCGCGACCTTGCTGCCGTTTGCATCGCTCGGCGAGATACTCGGCCATCGGCGCATTTACATCGCCGGGCTGATCCTGTTCACCGCAAGCTCGCTTGCATGCGGCATCGCAGGGTCGCTTCCCGCGCTCGCCGCCGCGCGTGCGTTGCAGGGCATCGGCGCGGCCGCGATCATGAGCGTCAACACCGCGCTGATTCGTTTTGCGTACCCGGCCAGGCTGCTCGGCCGCGGCGTCGGGTTGAATGCGCTCGTCGTCGCCGTGTCGTTCACCGTAGGGCCGACCGTGGCGTCGGCCATCCTGTCGGTCACGTCGTGGCACTGGCTGTTTCTGATCAACGTCCCCATCGGCCTGCTTTCCGTCGCATTGGCGGTTCGCACGCTGCCGATCACCGATCGCGCCCGGCATGACTTCGACGTCGTCGCTGCGCTGTTATGCGCCGGTTGCTTCGCACTGCTGATACTCGGATTAGGGACGGTTGCGCATGATGGCTTGTCGCCGACGGTCATCGTTGAATGGATCGTCGCGGCAGTATTCGGCTACGCGCTGCTGAAGCGCCAGGCACATCACCCCGCTCCACTGCTCGCCGCCGACCTGTTTCGGCGGCCGGTCTTCTCCCTATCTGCCGCCACGTCGGTTTGCTCGTTTGCGACGCAAGGCCTCGCATTCGTGTCGCTGCCATTCTTCCTGCAAGCCGGCCTCGGCCACAGTCAGGTCGACACCGGCTTCCTCATGACGCCGTGGCCCGTCGTGGTGGCCATCATGGCGCCCGTTGCCGGACGCCTGGCCGACCGATACCCGGCCGGCATTCTCGGCACCATCGGCCTCTTCATCCTGTGCATCGGCATGGCGTCGCTGGCCATGCTGCCGCCCGCGCCGTCGACGCTCGATATCGTGTGGCGCATGATGATGTGCGGCGCCGGATTCGGCTTCTTCCAGGCACCGAACCTCAAGGCGCTGATGGGCAGCGCGCCGGCCGAGCGCAGCGGCGGCGCCAGCGGCATCGTCGCAACGGCCCGCCTGCTCGGACAGACGCTCGGTGCGGCGCTGGTCGCCCTGTGTTTTCACGTCTCCGGGGCAGGTGGCCCGATCGTCGCGTTGTGGGCCGGCAGCGCCTTCGCACTGGCGGGCACGGTCATCAGCTGCCTCCGGCAATTGCCGCGCTGGGCACGCTCGTGACGCATCGGCTGCGTTCAGCCCGCCGCACGCTGCGCACCGGGCAACCGCATCGGCTTCGCCGCCTCGCGAATCTTCTCCCTCAGCCAGATTTGTGCGGGGACGCCGTCGTGGCGCCGATGCCAGTACATCGACCACTGGAAACCCGCTGACTCGAACGGCAACGCCTTGAGCACCAGCCCGTCTTCCTCAAAACGTTCGGCCAGGCGCGCGGACATCACCGCGACCATCGACGAATGGCGCAACAGATGCGGCACGACCAGCCAGTGCGGGACATTGAGCACCACGTTCCGGGCGCGGCCCATCCCGGCGAGCGTGGCATCGACATAGCGCCCGTCGGTCGCGCTGATGGACACCTTGAGATGCGGCAGAGCAAGGAACCGGTCGAGCGTCAACGCTTCAGCGGCACACGGATGATCCCGCGCCATCACGCAGACCATGCGGTCGTCGAACAGCGGCGTCGCCTGCACCGCGCCCGCATGCTCCAGATCCATGCTCACCGCGACGTCGATATCGTCGGCATCGAGCGCGGTCACGGTCTGCCCCGGCGACAGGTGCACCACATCGAGCGTCACGCCCGGCGCCTCCTGTTCGAGCTGCGCGAGCAACGACGGCATCAGCAGATATTCGAGCACGTCGGACATCCTCAGCCGGAAGTGTCGGGTCGTCGTGGCCGGATCGAACGCGTCATCCGACACGAGGAGCCGCTCTGCCTGGCGAAGCAGTTGCCGCAGCGGCGCTTCCAGTTCCAGCGCACGCGGCGTCGGCTCCATACCCGTTGCATTGCGTATCAGCAACTCGTCGTGCATCAGGATTCGCAAACGCCCCAGCGCGCTGCTCATCGCCGACTGGCTCAACCCCACCTTCGTCGCGGCACGCGTCACATGCTTCTCGGTCAGCAACGCATCGAGTGCGACCAACAGATTCAGATCAACGCTGCGCAAATTCATGGGTGCTCGCGATTTCGACATGAAATGCTACGTTGCACCCGGCCGTGCGTTCGGTCAATCACGCCGGCCTGCCGCGCGCCACCCGCTACTCCGTCGCACGCTCGCTCACGCGCGCCGACGCGGCCGGCACGCCGGCCCGATGCGACGGCGCAAAGAGCCGCAACCCGCTCGCGACGCTCGCGGCCCCGGCGAAGCCGGCGCCGAGCATCAGCGCGAGCGTCGGCCCGTGGCGCCCCGCGATGCCGAACGACAGCGCGACGAGCGCGGCGCCCGTCGCCTGCCCGATCAGCCGCGCGGTCGCGATGATCCCGCTCGCGCCACCGCTGCGCTCGGGCGGTGCGCTCGACATCAGCGCCTTCAGGTTGGGCGACTGGAAGAAGCCGAAGCCCGCGCCGCACAGCATCATCCGCCAGCCGATGTCGATGACGCCCGGCGCCGCCGGCAACGCGGCGAGCGACACCATGCCCGCGCTCAGCAACGCAAGACCGATCGCGCCGAGCAGGCCCGGCGGATAGCGATCCGATAACCGGCCCGCGATCGGCGCGGCGAGCGCGACGATCACCGACCACGGCGTCATCAGGAACCCTGTCTCGACCGCGTTGCGATGCAGGACGGTTTCGAAATAGAACGGCAGCGACACGAACGCGAGCCCCTGCGCGGCGAACGCGCACACGGCGGTCAGCGCGGACAGCGTGAACACCGGCCGGCGAAACAGGTCGACCGGCAGCATCGGCGCCGGATGCCCGGCCTGGCGGCGGATCAGCAGCCAGCCGAATACGAGCGCGACCGCGGCCATCCCGAACACGACGGCAAGCGGCCCGCGCTGCGCGAATTCGCCGAGCGCGAAGATCAGCGACGCGAACGTGATCACGTTGAACAACGCAGCGACCGGATCGAACGCATGCTTGCCGCGCGCCGTCTGCGGCAGCGACGGAATCGCCACCGCAAGCGCGAACACGCCGAGCGGCACGTTCACCGCGAACAGCCACGGCCACGCGGCGACCGACAGGATCAGCGATGCGATGGTCGGCCCCACCGCGAACGACACGCCGACCACGAGCGCGTTGAAGCCGACGCCGCGCCCGAGCCGGTGCGCGGGGAACAGCCCGCGGATCAGCGCGACGTTGACGCTCATGATCGCGCTCGCGCCGAAGCCTTGCACGATCCGCGCGGCCGTCAGCATCGGCAGCGTCGACGCGAGCGAACAGCCGAGCGACGCAAGCGTGAACACCGCGAGCCCGGCGATATACACGCGCTTGTGGCCGACGATGTCGCCGAGCGACGCGAACGGCAGCAGCGTCGCAACCATCGCGAGCTGGTAGGCGTTGATGATCCACACGGACGCGGCCGGCGACGCATGCAGGTCGGTGGCGATCGCGGGCAGCGCGGTGTTCGCGATCGCGGTGTCGAGCGTCGCGAGCGCGACGGCCAGCAGCACCGCGGACATCGCACGCCAGTTGACGGCCGGCTCATGCGCGCCGGCGGGGGAAGCGAATTCGGACAAGATGAGGCTCGACTGACGAGCGACGCGTTGCGCCGCGTCGCGGATTGGACTCGCGGCGGCGTTCCGGTCGCACCGCACGGAACGCGCGCCGCCGCGCCCCGTATTGTTGCAGAGCCGCATCGAACGTGCAGGCGACCGCCTCGTCAGTCAGCGAAATGAAAGAAAGCACGTTGCCGCGCAGGACGCGCGGCAACGCAGGCGCAGCACGCAGACCCGACGGCGCCGGGTCAGCTCACCGCGCGCCGCGCATTGCGTCCGCGCAGCCATTCGAGCGCCAGCAACAGGCTCGTCGAGAAGATGATCAGGATCGTTGCGAGCGCAGCGATCGTCGGGCTGATGTTCTCGCGGATCCCCGTGAACATCTGGCGCGGCAACGTCGTCTGGTCCGCGCCCGCGAGGAACAGCGTGACGACGACTTCGTCGAACGACGTCGCGAACGCAAACAATGCGCCCGACATCACGCCCGGCGCAATGACCGGCAGCGTCACGCGGAAGAACGTCGACACCGGATTCGCACCCAGCGACAGGCTGGCGCGCACGAGGTTCTGGTTGAAGCCCTGCAGCGTCGCGGCAACCGTCGTCACGACGAACGGCACGCCGAGCGCCGCGTGCGCGGCGATCAGCCCCGTGTAGGTGTTCGCGAGCCCGAGCGGCGCGAAGAACAGGTACATGCCCACGCCGACCACGACGACCGGCACGATCATCGGCGACAGCAGCACGGCCATCAGCAGCCCCTTGCCGCGGAAGTCGGCCTTCGTGAGACCGATCGCGGCGAGCGTGCCGAGCACGGTCGCGACGACGGTCGCCGACGGCGCAACGATGAAGCTGTTCTTCGCGGCCATCCGCCACTCGTCCGACGCGATCAGGTTCTCGTACCAGCGCATCGAGAATCCCGGGATCGGATAGACGAGGAACGTGCTCGACGAGAACGACAGCGGCACGATCGCGAGCACCGGCAGGATCAGGTACAGCAGCGTCAGCACGACGAGCACGCGCAGCGCGACGTACCACGCGCGCTCGACGAACGACATGTGCGGCGCGAACAGCGGCCTGGCGAGTTTCATGGTCGGATTCCCCTTCCCGTTTCGTTGTGCGCGGCGCTCAGCCGAGGCTCACGTTGGTGCGCGTGAAGCGCCCGTACACCGCGTACAGCACGAGCGTCGCCGCGAGCAGCAGCCCGCCGAGCGCGCACGCCATGCCCCAGTTGATCGTCACGTTCGTGAAGTACGCGACGTAGTAGCTGACCATCTGGTCGTTCGGCCCGCCGAGCAGCGCCGGCGTGATGTAGTAGCCGATCGCGAGGATGAACACGAGCAGCGCGCCCGCGCCGACGCCCGGATAAGTCTGCGGCACGTACACGCGCCAGAACGCGGCGAACGGGTGGCTGCCGAGCGACACGGCCGCGCGCTGGTAGGTCGGCGGGATCGACTTCATCACGCTGTACAGCGGCAGGATCATGAACGGCAGCAGGATGTGCGTCATCGAGATATACACGCCGACGCGGTTGAACAGCAGCGTCAGCGGATGCGAGATCAGCCCGCTGCCAATGAGCGCGGTGTTGATGAGCCCTTCGCTCTGCAGCAGCACGATCCACGCGGCGACCCGCACGAGCACCGACGTCCAGAACGGAATCAGCACGAGGATCATCACGAGGTTCGCGCGACGCTCCGACAGCGTCGAGATCCAGTACGCGAGCGGATAGCCGAGCAGCAGCGCGAACAGCGTGACGGCAACGCCGATCACGAACGTGCGGCCGAAGATCGCGAGATAGATCGACTGATCGGGATCGGCCTGCACGACGTGGCCGAAGCCGTCCTGCTTGTGGTCGAGCGCGGCGAGCAGGTAGAACGGCGACACCTGGCTGCCGTTCTTCGCGATCGACTGCCAGTACGCGACGTCGCCCCAACGCGCGTCGAGCTCGACGATTTTCTCGCGCGTCTGTGCGGGCGTCAGCGCCGCGTCATTGTCGCCCTTCAGCGGCATCGCGCGCGCCGTCTTCGCGACGAGCGAGCGATAGCCGGGAATCTCGGTGTTCAGGCGTCGTGCGAGCGCACCCATCGCCTCGCTGTCGGCCACCTTCGTCATGTCGGCCGCAAGCGCGACATACGCGGCGTCGGCCGGCGGCGCCTTGCGGTCCCAGCCCGACAGCGCGGCGACCGTGTTCGGCAACGCGGTCGCGATCTCCGGGTTCTGCACCGCGCGCGTGAGCAGCGTGCCGATCGGCACGACGAAAATCAGCAGCAGGAAAATCGCGAGCGGCGCGACCAGCAGCAGCGCCATCGTGCGCTTGCGGGCTTCGGCGGCCTTCAGCTCGCGCTTGAGCGCGGCCGCCGACGGCGAGGAAGGCGCGATCGTCATCGTATTCAACGGTTCTCTCCGGCCGGGCATGATCCAGCGGAAGGCCGCGCGACACGATCGACGTGCCGCGCGGCCGGTTGCATCAGGACACCTGACCGGTTACTTGGTCGCCCATGCGGCGAAACGCTGCTCGAGCTCGTCGCTGTGATCGGTCCAGAAGCCGATGTCTTCCAGCACCGCGCTCTTGCCGTTGGCCGGCGAGTTCGGCAGGTTCGCGAGCGTCTTCGCGTCGAGCGACTTGATCGCCGCGATGTTCGCCGGGCCGTACGCGATGTGCTGCGCATAGCCCTGCTGCGGCTTCGGCGTCAGCGTGTACGCGATGTACTGCTCGGCCAGCGCCTTGTTCGGCGAGCCCTTCGGAATCGCCCAGTAGTCGAGGTCGTAGATGCTGCCGTTCCACACGACCTTCAGGTTCTTGCCTTCCTTCTGCGCGGCGTCGATGCGGCCGTTGTACGCGGTCGACATCACGACGTCGCCGGCGACGAGGAACTGCGGCGGCTGCGCGCCCGCTTCCCACCACTGGATGTTCGGCTTCAGCTCGTCGAGCTTCTTGAACGCGCGGTCCTGGCCGGCCTTCGTGCCCAGCACCTTGTAGACGTCCTTCGGCGCGACGCCGTCGGCCATCAGCGCGAATTCGAGGTTATAGCGTGCGCCCTTGCGCATGCCGCGCTTGCCGGGGAATTTCTTCACGTTCCAGAAATCGGCCCAGCCGGTCGGCGCCGACTTCAGCTTGTCCGCGTTGTACGACAGCGCCGTCGACCACACGAAGAAGCCGACGCCGCATACCTGCGGCGATTCCGGAATCAGGTCGGACTTCTTCGCGATCTTCGACCAGTCGAGCTTCTCGTACAGCCCTTCGTCGCAGCCGCGATTCAGGTCGCCCGATTCGACTTCGACCACGTCCCAGTTGACGTGCTTCGCCTCGACCATCGCCTTCACTTTCGCCTGCTCGCCGTTGTATTCGACGGCCGTGACCTTGTTGCCGGTCGCCTTCTCGAACGGCTGGTTGAACGCGGCCTTCTGCGCGTCGCCGTTCGCGCCGCCGAAGTTGACGACCGTGAGTTCGGCGGCCGTTGCCGATGCGCCGACGACGGCGAGCGCCAGTGCCAGCGCGGTACGACGCGCGGTAAAGCTTGCTCGGTTCATGGTGGTTCCTCTCCTCTCGTGGTGGAAGTGGGCAGTTGTTGTTGACGACGTGCTACGGAAAATCGGGGAAACCCTGCTCACGCGAACACGCGCAGGTGTTCGGGTGCGAACGCGAGCGCGACCGGTACGCCGGGCGAGAACGCGTCGAGCGCGCCGGTGCCGAGCGGTACCTTCACGAAGCATTCGTCCTGGCCCGGCAGCGCGCAGCGCATGCGCACGTGATCGCCGAAATAGATGAGGCTGCGCGCCTCGCCGCTCAGCCGGTTGGCGGCCGAACCGTTCGCCTGCCCGTTCGCGCCGTGCGCGGCGAGGCTCATGCGTTCGGGGCGAATGCACGCGACGGCCGGCGCGCCCTCGGCCGCGTCGCCGATGCGGCGGCCGACGAGCTTCGTGCCGTCGTCGAGCCGGAATTCGCAGAATTCGCCGTCGACGCGCGCGATGGTGCCGCGCAGCCGGTTGCTGTCGCCGATGAAGTTCGCGACGAACTCGTTGCACGGCGATTCGTACAGGCGGTCGACGGTGTCGAGCTGCTGCACGATGCCCTTGTCGAACACGGCGACCCGATCGGACATCGTCAGCGCCTCGCCCTGGTCATGCGTCACGTACACGAAGGTCACGCCGAGCTTTTCGTGCAGCGCCTTCAGTTCGTACTGCATGTGTTCGCGCAGCTGCTTGTCGAGCGCGCCGAGCGGCTCGTCCATCAGCACCAGCTTCGGTTCGAACACGAGCGCACGCGCCAGCGCGATGCGCTGCTGCTGGCCGCCCGACAGCTGCGCCGGGTAGCGTTTCGCGAAGCGCTCCATCTGCACCATCTTCAGCGCATGCGCGACGCGTTCCGCGCGCTCGGCCGCCGGCAGCTTGCGCACGGTCAGCGGATACGCGACGTTCTGCTCGACCGTCAGGTGTGGAAACAGCGCGTAGTTCTGGAACACCATGCCGATGTTGCGCTTGTGCGGCGGCACGTTGTTCAGCAGCTCGCCGTCGAGACGGATCTCGCCGCCGGTCGGAAATTCGAAGCCGGCGAGCATCATCAGGCAGGTCGTCTTGCCCGAGCCCGACGGCCCGAGCAGCGTCAGGAATTCCCCGCGGTGGATATCGAGGTCGAGCGATTTGACGACCAGCGTCTCGCCGTCGTAGGTCTTCCGCACGCCGCGAAAGCTGACGATCACATCATCGGACTTCATCGTGGCTGTCCCCTTGCTTCGCGACAATTGATTTTGAGATGCGAACCACTATACGGCGCGCACGGTTCTACAATAGGGAACCATTTCAATATTCCGCGTGGGACCACTTTGGACACAGTGATCGTCGCCGACTGGCTCTCCGCCCGCCTCGACCGTAGTTCGCCCGAGCCGATGTACCGCCAGTTGCTGCAGTTGATGCAGCAGGCCATCCTGACCGGTGAATTGGGGCCAGGCACCAAACTGCCGAGTTCGCGCACGCTCGCGGCCGACCTGTCGATCGCGCGCAATACCGTGCTGCACGTGTACGACCAGCTGACGGCCGAAGGCTACGTGCTGACGACGACCGGCAGCGGCACCTATGTGGCCGACACGCGACCGGACGCCGCCGCGATCCACGTGCCGGGCGCCGCACCGCCGCCGTCAGCCGCCGACGAACCGCCGCAGCCCGACGCGCAGGGCAGCCTGTCGGCGCGCGGCCGGCAACTGATCGAGCACGCGGGGGTGTCGCGACGCCAATGGGGCGCGTTCATGCCGGGCGTGCCGGACGTGTCGGAATTCCCGAGCCGGACATGGAGCCGCCTGCAGGCGCGGCTGTGGAAGGAAGCGAACCCCGAGCTGCTGACCTATGCGCCGGGCGGCGGCTACCGGCCGTTGCGGCGCGCGCTCGCCGATTACCTGCGCGTCGCGCGCTCGGTCAAATGCTCGCCGGACCAGGTGATCATCACGACGGGCATCCACCAGTCGATCGATCTCGCGGTGCGGCTGCTGTCCGACATCGGCGATCGCGCATGGGTCGAGGAGCCGTGCTACTGGGGCGTGCGCAGCGTCCTGCAGGCAGCCGGCCTCACCCTGACGCCGGTGCCGGTCGACCAGGAAGGGCTCGACCCGCGCGCGCGCGACATGCAGCATCCGCCACGACTCGTGCTGGTCACGCCGTCGCATCAGTACCCGCTCGGGATGGTGATGAGCCTCGCGCGGCGCCGGATGCTGCTCGAGTACGCGCGCCAGCACCGCTGCTGGATCATCGAGGACGACTACGACAGCGAATTCCGCTATGGCAGCCGCCCGCTCGCGTCGCTGCAGGGGCTCGACGACGGCGGCCGCGTGATCTACGTCGGCAGCCTCGGCAAGATGCTGTTCCCGGGGCTGCGGATGGGCTACATGGTCGTCCCCGAGCATCTGGTCGACACGTTCCGCACGGGGTTGTCGGAGCTGTATCGCGAAGGCCAGCTGATGCAGCAGGCCGTGCTCGCCGAATTCATCATGGACGGCCACCTGACTTCGCACGTCAGGCGGATGCGCACGCTGTACGGCGAACGCCGGCAACTGATGATCGACGCGATCCGCGCGCGCTTCGGCGACGCGCTGCCCGTGATGGGCGACGAGGCCGGCCTGCATCTCGTGCTCGGCCTGCCCGACGCCTGCGACGATCGCGCGGTCACGCAGAGCGCGTTCGATGCGGGCGTGATCGTGCGCCCGCTCACCAGCTACTACAGCAGCCTCGACACCGCGCGGCGCGGCCTGCTGCTCGGCTATGCGTGCGTTGCGCACGAAGGCATCGGGCCCGCATTCGACACGCTCGCGAATACCCTCGAGCAACACCTGCCGCGGGACCTCACGCGCGCGGCATAGCGGCGACCCTGCGCCGCGCCGCCCGCGTTACCCACATTACCGCGCGCTGCCCGCCCCGCGATCGAGCGAGGCCGCACGCACCGCTTCGCCGGGCTTCGTGAACACGCGCTGCCGCAGTGCAGCGATCTGCGCGTCGCGATCCTGCGGCGACAGGCCCGCCGACTCGATCTGCGCACGCTGCGCCGCATAGTCCGCGTAGCGGCTCTGCCACGATGCGTCGTCCTGCTGCATCTGCGCGACGCGCGCGGCCGCCTCGGGGCCGAGCGTCTGCGTCAGTTGCGCGCGCATCGCATCGGGTGTCGCCCCGCTCTTCTGCAATTGCGCGATCTGGTCGATCGCCGCGCGCTGCTGGTCGATGCGGTGTTGCGCAGCGCGTTCGTCGGCCGGCATCTGCTGTTCGAGCGCAGCAAGTCGTTCGGCCTTCTGCGCCTCCGTCAGCGTGGGATCCTGTGCGATCTTCAGCCGCGCGAGGTCGTAGCGCTGCCGCCACTGCTCCGCACCGAAGAACGGCTGGCTCCAGTCGCCGAGCGTGCGATACGCAATGGACGCACGCTGGTCGAGCGCGAGCTGCAGCGCCCCCAGGTCGGACTTCTCGACCGCGCCGGCATCGCGCAGTTTCGCGAGTGCGTCGAGATACGCGCGATACCGGTGCCACACGTCGAGCGCCTCGGCCTGCGCAGCGGTGCCGTCGAGCTGCGCGGCAATCTCGCGCGCGACGAACGCATCGAGCGCGGCCGCGCTCAGGTCGCTCTGCGCGGTCAGGCAGTAGTCGAAGAAATCGCGCACCGCACGCGACTTCGCGAGATGGCCGCCGGCATCGAGCGGCAACCGGGGCGCGCTGGAGCCGGCGAGTGACGGCGGCAGGCCCGCGCTTGTCGGCACGGCGGCCTGCGGCGGTGCGGCAGTCAATCCGCCTGCCGCCTGCGCATCCGGCGATTCGCCAGCCGTGCCCGCTCCGCGGTGCCAGCCCGCGCCGCTCCACATCGCGACGCCGGCGATCGCCGCCAGCCCCACGACACCATAGATCATGGCGCGCCGCGCCAGCGGCGCGCGTCCTTCACGTACCGTCATCGATTACACGCCCGCCAGCTTCAGCCGGTTCGCATGCGTGCGGATCACCGCGACCGGATCTTCCGCATACGCGCCGCGCACGCCGAGCAGCTGGTTGATCTCGTCGAGGTGGTTCCACTTGTAGCTCGTGCTCAGCACCTTGCCGTACAGCGCACTGCACTTCGACACGAGCCCGTCGTTCTGCCCGGAACCGCGGTTGATCATCACCGTGCCCGTGCCGAACAGTGCGAGCGTCGACGGATCGAGCGCGTTCGCCGGATCGACGAGCGGGACGGTGCTCGTGTCCGCGGCACCCGTGACGCCGAACACGGAGAGCGTCGGCTGGATCGCCGTGCCGGCCCACGAATACAGCAGGTGCGTGTTGCCGCCGACGGTTTCCGTCGATGCGCCGGTCTGGCAACTGCCCGGCGCCCCCAGGCCCGCACTCGGATAGTTCTGGTTGTACGTGGCCGCGCGTGCGGTCGTCAGCGTCTGCAGGGCGGCGAGCGCGTCCTGGTTCGTGTTGTGGCTGCTGCTCGTCAGGATCCCGAATACATTGACGAATGCCGCGATCACCGATGACGACAGCCCGGTCGGATCGTATGCGAGCACGTTCTGCACGAAGTCCGCGAACTCGGAGCCGCGATGCGGCGTGCCGATCGTCGTCACCGACGCGACGAGATCGGGGGCGACGGCCGCGACATAGCGCGACGTAAGGCCGCCCTGGCTGTGGCCGACGAGATTGACCTTGGTCGCACCCGTCGCGGCGAGCACCGTCTTCACGTAAGCGAGCAACTGTTCGCCGCGCCCGTTCGGGCCGTCGTCGCTCTGGAAACCCGACAGGTTCGCGACGTAGACGGTCGCACCGTTCTGTTGCAGGTCTTCCTGAATGCCGTACCAATACTCGAGCACGCCGGCGTACTTGTCGGTACCCGAGAGCCCGTGCACGAGGACGATCGGATAACGCGTCGCCGCGTAGCCGTCGGCGGGCGCGGTCGCCGCCATCGCCGCGTGCGTCGTCGCGAGCGTCATCACTGCCGTCGTCCCCGCGAACGGCGCGATGCTCATCGCGCATGCCACTGCCCCTGCCACCACCCTGGAACGCATCGTTCTGGCCATGCATGTTCTCCTGATTATTGTGCTGCCGGTGCGAATGAAGCCGGATCGACGCGCACGATGCGTCGCGAACGTCGCGCGTACCGTGTGCGTCGAATGCGGGAGTGAATCACGAGTCGCGAACGTTTGCGCCCCGACTAGATACGGTTCTCTAATCGGTTGACGCGCCCCGCCCGTTCAGGCGGGGCCGCGTTCCTGCGCGCGCATGCTGCGGCGCACACGCGCAATGCGTCACAGCTTCGCGCTCACACGCAGCCATGCGGTCCGGCCCGGCTCCATCACCGGCGCGTTCGCCGGATAGCCGAAGCCCGCGTTGCCGGCGAGGTTCAGATGCTCGGTGTAGGCCTTGTTCAGCACGTTGTCGACGCCGACCGAGATCTGCACGGTCTTGCTGACGTTGTACTGCGTATGCAGCGAGAGCACACCGAATCCGGCGCTCGGGCCGAAGTCCTTGCCGACCACGTTGCCCTCATTCAGTGCATAGCGATGCTGCGGCGCAACGATGCGCCACAAGCCACCCGCCGACCACGCGCCACGCGTGTATTCGAGCCCGATGCGCGCCTCGAGCGGCGGCATCTGCGGCAGCGGATCGCCCGTTGCCACGTTACGCCCCCACGCATACGCGAGCGACGTGTCGACGCGCAACGGCGCAACCGGTTTCCACGACACGCCTGCTTCGCCGCCCATGATCTGCGCATTGACGTTGGTCGCCTGCGTGGTCGGGCCCATCATGCCGGCCGCGTAGTTGAACAGGATGAAGTCCTGCACGTAGCCGGCGTAGGCCGACACCCATGCATCGAGCCGGTCACTCTTGTATTGCGCCCCGATGTCGAGCTGCGTGGTCTTTTCCGGCTGCACCGCCGAAAACGCGTTGATCGAACCGGCCGGCCCGCGCTTCGCGGAGAACAACTCCCAGTAGTCGGGATAGCGCTCCGTATGGCCGATCCCGGCGTACCACGTGACGGGCAGCGACGCGAGATCGCGCTCGTAGCGCACGAAGCCGCTCGGCAGCACGCGCGAGCGATCGTCGTCGAAGGTCGGGTTCGGCTTGCTCATCATCATGCCGCTCGTCGTCGCGCGCTTGTCGCGTGCGCTCGCATAGTCGACGCGCGCGCCGCCGATCACGCGCGACACGTCGCTCGCGTACCACGTCAGTTCGCCGAACACGCCCGCGTTCCACATCGTCGCCTGCGCATCCCACGGCTTGTCGCCGTAGTTCTGCCGCCCCATCGCCGAGCGCGAGTCGAGCCGGTTCGATTGCGCATCGACGCCCGTCACGAGCTTGAAGTCGTCGGCGAAACGGAACGTCGCGGCCGCGCGCGCGCCGAACGTGCGACGCCGCACTTCCGACGCCATCCGCATCGGCATGCTGCTGGTCGGGTCCGGTTGCCGCAACGTGTAGTTGTCCATCACGTGATCGGCTTCGTTGTAATACACGCGCGCCTCGATCCGGTCGAGCACGTCGCCGAGATGCTTCTTGTCGAACGACAGCCCGAACGTCTCGCGGCGGAAATGCGCGCCGTCCATCCCGCGCCCCGCGTAGCGCGCATAGCCGTCGCCGGTGCCGGCGGTCAGCTCGACGCGCGTATGGTCGTCCGGCGTCCAGCCCAGCGCCGCATCGGCGTTCCACTTGTCCCACTGCGACGGCACGGTGTTGCCGTTACCGTCCTTGTAGTCCTGCGAATGGGCATGATTCGCGGTCACGCGGCCATAGACGTCCGGCGTGCCGGCCGTCACGTCGATGTTCTGGTCGTTGCGGCCGAACGACCCGCCGACCAGGCTGCCGTCGAAGCGCATGCCGGGCTTGTCGAAGCGCGGCGTCACGCGCTCGAACATCACGGTGCCGGCCGATGCGCCGGGACCGTACAGCACGGTCTGCGGCCCCTTCACGACCGTGACCTTGTCATAGCTTTCCGGTGCGATATACGACGTCGGCGCATCCATCCGGCCTGGACATGCGCCAAGCGTCGACATCCCGTTCGCCAGGATGTTCAGCCGCGAGCCGAACATCCCGCGCAGCACGAGGTCGCCGTTGGTGCCGCCGCTGCGGATCGACGTGAAGCCGGGGATCGTTTTCAGGTAATCCGCGCCGTCGCTGGCGGGCAGCGGCTGGCGTGGGGTCTTCGGATCCGTGACGACGACGAGCGGCGTCCTCAGCGGCGATGCGACGACTTCGATGGCCGGCAGCGGCGCGGCCGTATCGTCGGTCGGCGTGCCGGGTGCGCGCGCCGTTTCGGCAGCCGCGGCGCTCGCGGCCAATGCGCCGACAGCGAGCGCGGGAACGGTGAGTTTCAGCACGCGCGGCATGCGCCGCGCACAGGCATTGCGTGACGCCCGCGGCGCACGCAACTGGAAAATGGTCATGATCGAAAGCCCGAGTGACGCCCTCCACGCGGCCTCGACGGGCCGCACGGATATCGGCGGTGAAAAGAACGGAAACAGCGCGTCAGGCGCGCTCGGGCGGTGCGCGTGGATACGCGCGCGGATAGCGGTCGGCGTGCGCCGCGATGGCAGGCAGCGCGACGGCGGAAACAGAAACGGCGGGAACGGAAGCGAGTGCCGCGGCGGCAGGCCCGCCGATCGCGGGGCTGTGCGCGAAGAAGCCGCAGTAGCCGCACGCATCGAGATGCAACGCATGATCGTGCATGCGGCCCGCATCGGATGACTGATGCGCGCCATGCTCTGTACTGCAGACGATCGCGTCAGGCGTGGCCGCCTGCGCGACGCGCCACTGCGACACCAGCGGCGCCGCGATCGCGAACCAGATCGCGAGCACGCCAAGCCAGGCGGTCAGGTGACGATGTCGGGGCAGCATGCTCGGCAACGAGTAAGCGGAATGTAAAAACAGCCGAGATGTTACAGAATGTTTAACGTGATGACCAGCGCGGATGACGGCAAACGAACCGGGGGCGCATGGTTGTCAACACAACCATGCGCCCCCGCCTGCTGCATGCTTCCGGAGCGTGTCGTTCAGGGCGCCATGCGCCGCAGCACGTCGTCGCGTCGGATGAAATGATGATAGAGCGCGGCCAGCGCGTGCAGGCCGATCACGAAGTAGAACGCGTTGCCAATCAGCTCGTGCGCTTCCTTGATCGTCGGCCGCAGCGCCTTGTCGGGGCCGAACAGCGTGAACGACAGGCCGAGCCAGTCGAGCGACACCGGCTTGCCGCCCAGGTTGATCATCATGATCCCGAGCAGCGGCTGCGCGATGATGAATACGTAGAGCGCGACATGTGCGAGCTTCGACAGCCAGCGCAGCAGCGCCGCTTGCGGAATGGCCTCCGGCACGCGGCTGACGGCTCGCCACAGCACGCGCAACACCGACAGCACGAGCACGAGCGTGCCCGCGGTGAGATGCACGTTCATCCAGAACACCCGGCTGTCGCTGCCTTTCGGCCCGCGGATCTCGATGGCCAGGTAGGCCAGCGCCACCAGCAGGAAGACGGCCCAGTGGAAGAAGATCGCGGGCGAGCTGTAGCGCGTCTGTTTCGCGAGGATGTTTCTCATGCTTCGTCTCGTGTTGTATGCGGGGATGGGGGCAGGCGGCAACCGGCCTGCGCCCGGCAAAGCTGCCCCGATTGTAGCCGCACGTGCGCCCGGTTTTGCACGACTCGCGCAAATATCCGACGAATCGTCAACGTGCGCCGCGCGGCGCGCCATATGGAAAATCCGCATCGCGCGCCCGGACGGCTGTGGCACGATGGAGCTTTGGTGCGACGGCACGCGGGCATCATGAGCAAGGCGTTCTTCGTTGCGGCCTATCGGCTGACCGCCGCGTTGCTCGCGGTATCCACCACGCTGCACAGCGTCGCCGACTACTGGCACCTGCCGGGCTTCCATCTCGGCAACTACCTCAGCTACTTCACGCAACTGAGCAGCCTCTATGCGGCCGTGATGCTCGCCGCCGGGCTCTGGCGCATCGCGCGCCCCGGCTCGGCCCGCTACGAATCGATGCGCGGCGCCGCGGTGCTGTACGTCCTGATCACCGCGATCGTCTACGAACTCCTGCTCGCCCGGCTCGATGCGCTGCGCCACGTCACGCCGGCGTTCAACAACTGGGTGCTGCACCGGATCGTGCCGCTCGTCATGCTGTGCGACTGGCTGTACGTGGAGCCGCGCTTGCCGATCCCGTGGCGCAGCGCGGTCGCGTGGCTCGGCTTTCCGGTCGTCTATCTCGGCTATACGCTCGTGCGCGGCGCGCTGGAGAACTGGTATCCCTATCCGTTCGTCGATCCGCGGCCGCACGGCTACCTGCCGGTCGCGATCCAGTGTTCGATGATTGCGATCGGCGCAGTGGCGCTCGCACTGGGCATTCGCTGGCTCGGCAATCACGCGAGAGCGTCCGGCGCGATAACGTTCAGGAAAGGATGAAGGCGGGAACGTGTGCGCCGCCCGGCGCACACGGGGTGAGGCGGATCGTCAGCCGCCGTTGCGCGGCAGGAAGTTCATCGGATCGACGACCTTGCCGTTCTGGCGGACTTCGAACTCGAACGTCGAACGGCCGCTTGCGTCGGTGCCCATTTCGGCGACCGGCTGGCCCTGGCGCACCGCGTCGCCTTCGTTGACGAGCAGTTTGCCGTTGTGCCCGTAGGCCGTGATGAGCCCGTTCTCATGCTTCAGGATCACGAGCGGGCCGTAGGCCTTGACGCCGGACCCGGCGTAAACCACGCGCCCGGCCGCCGCGGCCCGCACCGAATGGTCGGGCCCGGACGCGGCGATCACGACGCCGCGCGTCTTGCCGGCCGCGAACGGCGCCGCCACGACACCGGTGGCCGGCCACGCGAGCGAGCCCGGCTGCGCGGCCGCCGCGGGCGGCTGCCCGAGCGACGTCGCGGCAGACGGCGGCGCGACGCGCAGCACCTGGCCGGGATACACGGCATCGGTCGGCGCCATGTGGTTCCAGCTGGCCACGTCCTGCACGCGCTGCCCGTACGCATTCGCGATGCCCGCGAGCGTATCGCCCGGGTTCACGCGGTAATAGCCGGCGATCACGCCCGGCGTCGCGGCCGACGTCGGTGCCGACTGGCGCGCCGGCTGCCAGCTATCGGTCCACGGCGTCATCGTGCAGCCCGTCAGCGCGATGGCCGCGGCAACGAGCGCCGCCTGCGGCAGCCAGCGCGTCAGCGCATCGTGGATGGGAATAGTTTCTCTCAAGGGTCCTCCCGGATTTGCGTCGCTGCGCCGCCCACCGCCCCCCGGCGCGCGACGCACGATGTCCGGCCGAAAGGCCGGACCAACCATTATCCGACCGCTGTCGCGGCCGTCAGTTTCCACAGTGGGACGTCGGCGCGAACGGGCTCACCGGCCCCTTTTTCGCGTCGTCCCAATCGGCAAAGATACCATTTGTCGCGGTCAGGGCCGCGTCAGGTGCCCGCTCCGGCAACAATCTTGCGTCGCCGCACCGGCGTGCCGGCGGCCTGCAAGCCGCGCCGCGCGGGCCGCCGGGCGGGCCTGTCGCGGATCCGCCGCCTGCCTCGCCGCCCTCGCCCGCCGTATCGATCCCGTCACATTCTCCCCTTCGATCGCCACCTATACTCGGTGATGCACTGCGCGATCCAACGACAACGAGGAGCATGACAATGAACAACGCGACGTTTCTTTCCGTGCAGCTCAACGCCGACGATTTCACCGGTTCCAGCGGCCTGGTCGAATTGCTCAACCGGCACCTGCTGTTCGCGACCGATGTCGCCGAGGCAGCCGATGCGCTCGTCCAGCTGGCGAGCGTCGCGCATATGACCGGCGCCACGCGCCATAGCGTCGAGCTGCCGGTCCTCGCGATCGAGCGGCTGCGCGATGCGCTCGACACGCTGAGCGGCTACGACGAAACGTGGCTGCAGGTGCTGGAACCGGCCGAAGCGCTGTTCCGGGATATCGGGCGCGGCCGGCGCCCGCTGCACTGAACAGGCCGCTGGCGCGATACACGCGCCGCCAATGAAAACAGCCCGTCGTTCCGCATGACGGAACGACGGGCTGTTTGACCTTCCAGGGTCGGATCAGGCCGCCGATGCGGCCGCACCATTAACGACCCTTGTAGATCGGGGCGTCGTCAGCGATACGCTTGACTTGCCAGCCGGTCTTGGCCTTGGCCGGCGCACCGGATTCTTGTGCGGCAGCCGGTTGGGCGCCGTAGCCGGTCGTGTCGGCAGCGGCGACGTTCTGTTGCGGGTTCAGGCGGGCTTCAGCAGCCTGGATGCCTTCCGGGTAGTTCGTACGGTCGCTGCCCAGCTTGTAGCCGGCCTGTTGCACGGCGACCAGATCGGCCTTCACCTGTGCACGGGTGACGGGTGCATTCTGTTGGGCGAACGAGACGGCGGGAACGGCGAGGACGGCAGCTGCGGCGAACGTTGCGATCAGCGATTTCATGATTACCTCCGGGATTTTTTTGCTCCGCCGCACACACCATGTCTGCAGCGATGGAACAGAGTTTAGTCCCGGCGTCCCCTAGGGAAAACCATGAAACAACGAAAACACTGTTTCCCCGGAGCCAACAATGTCGGCATCCGGGATCGAAAAACCCTACTCAAAGAATAGATTTTCGCAACAATGCTGTCCCCGCCAGCCGGTTACGACCAGTTCGCGTGGAAGCTGCCCGGCTTGTCGGTACGCTCGAACGTGTGCGCGCCGAAGAAATCTCGCTGCGCCTGCACGAGGTTCGCCGGCAGCCGCTCGGAGCGGTAGCTGTCGAAGTACGCGACCGCCGACGCGAACGCCGGTACCGGCACGCCGGCCTTCACCGCGGCGACCACGACGTCGCGCAGCGACGCCTGGTAATTCGCGGCGATGTCCTTGAAGTACGGATCGAGCAGCAGGTTCGCGAGCGCCGAATCCTTCGCGTACGCGTCGGTGATCTTCTGCAGGAAGCGCGCGCGGATGATGCAGCCCGCGCGGAAGATCTTCGCGATCGTCCCGAGATCGAGGTTCCAGCCGTACTCTTCGGACGCCGTGCGCAGTTGCGCGAAGCCCTGCGCGTACGAGATCACCTTGCTCAGGTACAGCGCGCGGCGCACCGCTTCGACGAACGCAGCGCGATCGCCGTCGAACGGCGCGGCCGCCGGGCCCGACAAGACCTTGCTGGCCGCGACACGCTCGGTCTTCAGCGACGACAGCACGCGCGCGAACACCGATTCGGTGATCAGCGGCAGCGGCACGCCGAGATCCAGCGCATTCTGGCTCGTCCACTTGCCGGTGCCCTTCTGCGCGGCACGATCGAGGATCACGTCGACGAGGTGCTTGCCGGTCTCTTCGTCCTTCTTGCCGAAGATCTTCGACGTGATCTCCATCAGGTAGCTGTCGAGCTCGCCCTGATTCCACTCGGTGTACACCGCGCCGAGCTCGTCGTTGGTCAGGCCCGCGACGTCCTTCAGCACCGCATAGCTTTCGGCGATCAGCTGCATGTCGCCGTACTCGATGCCGTTGTGGACCATCTTCACGTAATGGCCCGCACCGTCCGGGCCCATGTACGCGACGCACGGCTCGCCGTCCGACGGCGCCTTCGCGGCGATCTGCTTGAGGATCGGCTCGACGAGGTCGTACGCGTCACGCTGGCCGCCGGGCATGATCGACGGGCCGCGCAGCGCGCCCTCTTCGCCACCCGACACGCCGGTGCCGATGAAGTGCAGGCCCGATTGCGCAAGCTCCTGGTTACGGCGGATCGTGTCGGTGAAATGCGTGTTGCCGCCGTCGATCAGCACGTCGCCCTTCTCGAGCAGCGGCTTGAGCGAAGCGATCGTCGCATCGGTCGCTTCGCCGGCCTTCACCATCATCAGGATCCGGCGCGGCGTTTCGAGCGACGCGACGAACTCCTCGAGCGTATAGGTCGGCACCAGATTGCGGCCGGGGAATTCGGCGATCAGTTCGTCGGTTTTCTCGCGGCTGCGGTTGTACACCGACACCGCGTAACCGCGGCTCTCGATATTGAGTGCGAGATTGCGGCCCATCACCGCGAGCCCGATCACACCGATTGCTTGTTTGCCCATTAGTCAATTCTCCGGAAAAAACGGGGCGCGACCCGAGCCGGGTCGCGCGCACAGGCGAAAGGATAGTGGAAACCCGGCGGCGATGCGCGCTTCCGTGTCATTGCTCCGCGTGCGGCAGCCGCCGGAACACGACGCTCAGGTTGTTCGCCGGCATCTCGACCACCTCGATGCAGTCGAGCCCGCGATCGAGGCCGAGCGCGACGACCGTCTCGAGATCGCGCACGCCCCACGACGGGTCGCGGCTGCGCAACTGCAGGTCGAACGCTTCGTTCGACGGCGCCGTATGCCGGCCCTCGCGGCGGTACGGCCCGTACAGGAACAGCACGCCGCCCGGCCGCAGCAGGCGCGACGCGCCCGCGAACAGCGCGTCGGTGCAGGCCCACGGCGAGATGTGAATCATGTTGATGCAGACGATTGCATCGAGCGCGTCGACCGGCCACGACGCGTCGCGCACGTCGAACGCCAGCGGCCCGGCAACGTTGGCGAGGCCCGCATGGGCAACCCACGCGGCGATCGAGCGCCGCGCCTGCGCATCGGGATCGCTCGGCTGCCAGTGCAGGCCCGGCAGCGCCTGCGCGAAGTGGACGGCGTGCTGCCCCGTGCCGCTCGCAATTTCGAGCACGCGGCCGCTCGCCGGCAGCACGCGGCGCAACACGTCGAGGATCGGCCCGCGATTGCGTTCGGCCGCCGGCGCCGACAGCCGCTCGGACGGATCGGGCGAAGATGTCGGACCGGTCACGATGCCTGCTCCGGTGCGTGGCCCGCGAGGCCCAGCCGCGCAGTCAGCGCATCGAGCGCGGGTGCGCAGCGCGCTTCGACCTTCAGCGTCAGTATCGGATCGGCACGCGTATGGCCGAGATTGAGCGCGGCGACCGGCTTGTTCTGCGCCTGCGCCCACACGCAGAAACGGTAGCCGGAATACACCATCAGCGACGAGCCGACGACGAGCAGCGCATCGGCCGCGTCGAGCGCCTGCGACGCGAGCGCCACGCGCTCGCGCGGCACGTTTTCGCCGAAGAACACGACCGCCGGCTTCAGCAGCCCGCCGCACGCTGGGCACGCCGGGATGCGGAACGTGTCGAGCGCGGCCCATTCGAGGTGCGCGTCGCCATCCGCGGCCGGCTCGGCTTCCGCGCCCAGCAGATCGGGATTGTCGGCCTCGAGCATGACCTGGATCGTCGCGCGTGCATGATGCGCGCCGCAGCCGAGGCACGTGACGCCGTCGATGCCGCCATGCAGCTCGATCACGTCGCCGCTGCCCGCGCGCTGGTGCAGGCCGTCGACGTTCTGCGTGACGAGACGCTCGATCCGCCCCGCGCCGCCGAGCCGCGCCAGCGCGACGTGCGAGCCGTTCGGCTGCGCGCGGCCGACGACGGGCCAGCCGATCATGCTGCGCGCCCAGTAGCGCCGCCGCGCGGCATCGGAGCCGAGGAATTCGTGGAGCTGGATCGGCGGCGAGCGCATCCATTGGCCATTGCGGTCGCGATAGCCGGGAATGCCGGAGTCGGTGCTGATGCCCGCGCCGGTCAACACCAGCAGGCGCGGATGACGCTCGACGAACGTGTGCAGCGCATCGAGCGCGGCCGGGTCAACGTCGGCGGTTGAAGAGTCGTGCAGGGCTTTGTCGTTCATGTTGGCAGCGTGATCGGGCGCGCCGGCAAGCCGTGCGCCCGCACGGGCGGCCAGGCACGCCAGCACATGATACAGAACGCCGCGCGATCGGGCCGATGGCTCGCGTCGCAAACCGGCGCACAAAAAAAGACGCCCATCCGCCACTTGGCGATGGGCGCTTCAACAATTGATCCATCGGGGTAGTGGATCAACTGACAGCACAATTTCGCGGCGCCCGCCCTGCTACGGCCGGCGAACGCTTCCCCTGGACACCCTGTGTTCCGCGATGCCGAATGCATCGATGCGCTGCCGGCTTTCCGATGCGATCCGGTTCGGACCCGTCGCGCCGACACGATGCACGGCGCGCGCACGCCTACGCCGCGCGACGACTCGCGTTGCGCGCGGCTGCATGACGATCCGGGATCCGGGCCGGGCCATCCACAGGCATTCACGGTTCATCCCCGACGGCCGACCGGCACCAGTCGGCCTCGTGCGTCACACCTGCACGTCGTCGTTCAGAACGAACCCGATTGCTCGGATGGAACGGAAAGCCGCGCGCTCACGTCGCCTCGAAAAACGGCGAAGCGAACAACCCGGCAGGTCGGCGATTCATGTTTGCAACATGACATGTTGCGATTCGGTCTGTTTTCATTCTCTTGTCCCCGTCTCCGATACGTCCGACCCACTGAAGCGATTGCCGGACCGACTGCGTCCGCGACCGCGCTCACGGCCTGCACAGATATGCAAGGAGCGCACCATGCTTCATGCCACAAGGCCGCGCGGGCCGAAACGGGGCCAGCGACACGAATCGCGCACCGACAAGCAGCGCGAACGTTTCGAAACTGAAACGCCTGCCGGATCGGCAGCCGTCGGCCGGGCCGGCCGTCACGCCGGGCCGGCCCGGCCGGTGCCGACGTCACGGCGGTGCATCTGCGCGCGATCGTCGATCGGCTTACAATCGCCCGACAGTGCGGCGCGCGCACGAATGGATGCGCGGGCCCGCCCTGGCATTCCTCGCGCAGCTCGCCGCCACCTGACCGGAGCCTCCTACCCGACGCATGCCTGACACACACGACTGGCTGGATATCGACTTCCGCACGCTGTTCCGCCTGCATCCGGATCGCCGGATCGAACGCGAGAACGATCCCGACTGCTCGCCCGGGCCACGCTTCTGGCTCGGCCGATCCACGGACGGCAACCTGGCGGGCGTTCGCGCCGACGTGCCCGCCGCTGTCGCGGACGAACTGGCGCGCGTGGCCGACAGCGAACCGCTGTTGGCGGATCGCACGCCCCCCGCGCATCTCGAACGCTATCTCGCGCTGCTCGCGCCTGTTTCGCACTGGAACATCGGCTTCGTCTACGCGCTGCCGCACGCCCTCGGTTTCGACACCGACGCGCGCGTCGCGCTGATCGATGGCGACAGCGACGCAGGCCGGCATCTGCTGCATGCGCTGTCCACGCACGGAATGCCCGACGGCCTGTGCTCGATGGGGTTTCGGAGCGTCGCCGATCTGTGGACGCCGTGGTGCGCGGCCGTCGTCGACGGAGAGGTCGCATCGGTCGCGTTCGCCGCGCGGCTGTCCGACGTCGGTGCCGAACTCGGTCTCGCGACGGCCCCCGCGTTTCGGGGGCGCGGCCTCGCGGCGGCGGTAACCGCCGCGTGGTCGCGGCTGCCGTCGCTTCAAACGCGCACGCTGTTCTACAGCACCGACAGCGACAACCTCGCGTCACAACGCGTGGCGTCGCGCCTTGGCCTCACGCTGCGCGGCACGACGCTGCGGGTGGCCTAGCGCCGGGGCCGGCGCGACACCTCGACACACCTCAACGAAAGGCTTCGATCACCTTCACGCGACGCTCGGTTTCGTTGACGAAGCAGCTGTCGACCTCCACGAGCCCGAGCGTGCCGCCTGCATCGGGCTGCCGCGATTCGGCGCAGGCGGCATCCCGCGCCTTGAGCCAGCGGCGCTCGTCGTGGCGCAACCTCGCCTTGCCCGGCTCATCCAGGTTCGCCATCTTCGTCTTGTAGACGGCATTCAACCGCTGGTCGGCCGCTTCGTATTTCAGCCGGAGGCAATTGCGGACGTCGGCCGTGTAGCTCGTTTCCTCGGCGGTCTTGCAGATAGCGGCGCGCTCCGCGTCGTCCGCGAGCGCATCGGATGCAACCGCGAAGAGCATCGCGCTCGCCGCCAGACCGATCATCGTGTGTTGAAGGACGTTCATCCGGATTCGTTGTTTTCAATGACGGAAGGGCACCGATTATGCCCGGCCCGCTGCCCGCATGGCCCTCGTGGTCTCAACGCCAACCGGTCAGCCTGCCATGCCGCGCAGCCGGCGTCCAAACACGCTAGCATTCGGACACGCCACGTCGCGTGTTCGCTTCGCACCGCCGCCAAGGATTCCCCATGACCACGCCCGCCCCTGCCCAACCGGATATCGCGCATCGCGTCTTTTCGGACGGACGGTTGTCGATCGGCCTCACGCTTCCACTGCTTCGCACCGGCCATATCGTCGCCGACTTCGACGAGCAGCTCGAACTCGCGGCGCTGGCCGACACGCTCGGCTTTCGCGCGCTGTGGATTCGCGACGTGCCGCTGAACAGCGCCGACTACCCCGACCCGGTCGGCCACCTCGACCCGTGGGTCCTGCTCGGTGCACTGGCGTCACGCACGCGCCGGATCGCGCTCGCCAGCGGCGCGATCGTGCTGCCGCTGCGTCATCCGCTGCATATCGCGAAAGGCGCGCTGTCAGTCGCGACGCTGTCGGGTGGACGCTTCATCCTCGGGCTCGGCTCCGGCGACCGGCCGCCCGAATATGCGGCGTTCGGCGTCGATGCGGAGACGCGGCGCGACCGCTACCGCGCGCACTGGGACGTCGTCGCGGCCGCGCTCGGCGTGCCGTCGCGCGTCGTCCCCGACGAAGCGCCGCCCGATGCGCCCGAATTCACGCTGCTGCCGCGCGGCGCCGACGCGGTGCCGATGCTGGCCGTCGGCTCGGGCGGCCAAAGCGTCGACTGGATCGCGCGTCACTCGATCGGCTGGATGACGTACCACCGCGATCCGGACACGCAGCGCGCACGCTATTCGATGTGGCGCGCGGCGGTCGACCGGCTCGCGTCGCCGGCCTTTCGCGCATTCGGCGTGTCGATGCGGCTCGACCTCGCCGCGGATCCCGATGCGCCGGCCACCGCGTTGCCGCTCGGCTATGCAACCGGACGCCACACATTGATCGACATCCTGCAGGACATGCGTGCGGCGGGCACGCATCACGTCACGCTGAATCCGGGCTCTGACCGGCCCGTGCGCGAAGTCATCGAAGAAGTCGCAGAGCACGTTCTGCCGGTTTTTCACGACGGGCACGCGTAATTCAGCAGGATTCCAGATTAATTATTCCGATACGATGGTTGCGTCACTCACCGTTACCGACAGGCGATCATTACAAATACCCTACATTTCGGTAATTGAAACGCTCCCACCTGTCTGACTGCCTACAGTCCACGTCGGACACATGACTGCGCAAACGCGCCGCAATCGCCCGCAGCGCGTCGTGTATGCCCGATTCGAATGATTGTCGACGGAACTATTCGGTTCCGCTCGCGATCATGTTAACTTCCGTCCATCGTTCAGCCCGGCGGGCCGCGCGCCGATGCGCGCCCGCATGCCAACTCCATGCGACATTTCCTCCTCGGCTGGCTGCTTGCCGCCGTCGTCTCGGCCGCCCACGCGGCCACGCCCGCCCCGGCCGCCGCGTCGGCCGCTTCCGGCACCGCGCCCGCGCTGACGCCGCAACAGGCGCAGCAGGCACTCAATGTGCTCGAGAATCCGCGCGATCGCGCGCAGGTCGAAACGACGCTGCGTGCGATCGCGGCCGTCGGCGCGCTTGCCGCGCCCGCGGTCTCGGCAAGCGATGCGGCTGCGGCCAGCGGCGCGTCGGCTGCCGCGGCCCCGGCCGCGCTCACGTCGAACGGGCTCGCGTCGATGCTGGTCCGGCAGGGATCGCGCTGGACCACCGAAATCGGCGATGCGCTGAAGGAATCGCTGCGCTCGCTGCTCGATGTCGGCTCGGTCGGAAGCTGGTGGCATGACCGGCTGGTGCGCGCCGACGCGCGCGCGGATCTCGCGCACGCGCTCTGGATCATCATCGCCGTGCTCGTGCCCGCGCTCCTGGTCGAATGGTTCGCGAAGCGGCTGTTGCGACGTGCGCTGGCCGCAGTGGCCGCACGGCGCGCCGACACGTCGCGCCGCACCGCGCCCGAGTCCGTTACCGTCGAATCCGCCACGCCCGACGACGACGACGCGCCGCCGGACACCCCCGACGCCGCGCCCGCCTCGTCGGAAGGCCGTGGCCACGCACGTCGCCACACCACGCTGCTGTACCGGATGCCGCGCGCGCTCGTCAGCCTTGCGCTGCGCGCGGTGCCGCTGCTCGTGTTCGTCGGCGTCGCGAGCCTGACGATGTCGGCGATCGGCGATGCCGGCGGCCCGATCGAATCCGCGCTCGAAGCACTGATCGACATCTACGTGATCTGCCGCCTCGTCACGATCGTCAGCCAGCTGTGCTTCCAGCCCGATGCACGGCAATTGCGGCTGCTGCATATCAGCGACGCGTGGGCCGACTTCGCCCAACGCTCGATCGCGCGGATCGCGATCGTCGTCGGCGCCTGCACGGCGGCGGTCGAGGTCGCCGCGAACTTCGGTCTCAGCGACGCCGGTCACCTCGCACTGCTGAAAGCCGTCGCACTCGTCGGGCACCTGATGGTCTCGGCGCTGATCCTGCAGTGCCGCCGGCCCGTCGCCGCGCGGATCCGCGCGGCCGGCGAGGACCGTCCGTCGTTCGCGATGATCGGCAACGCGCTCGCGGACGCATGGGCGCCCGTGTCGGTATTCATCGTGATGGCGCTGTGGTTCGTGTGGGCGCTCGACGTCCACAACGGCTACCGCGTTTTGATCACGCTCGGCGGCCGCTCGATCGCCGTGATGATCGGCATGCGGATGGTGTCGATCGTCGTGTTCGGTGCGCTCGCGCGGCTGTTCCAGGGCCGCGACGAAGACCGCACGCTCGTCCATGCGCACGCGTACCGCTACTACCCGCTGCTACGCCAGATCCTGTCGGGCGCGATCGGCATCGTGACCGTCGCGCTGCTGCTGCAGATCTGGGGCGTACCGATCTTCCGCGCGTTCGAAACCGGCACGATCGGCCACCGGCTCGCGTCGGCACTGGTGACGATCGCGATAGCGGCCATCGTCGCGCTCATCGTGTGGGAAGCCGCGAACATCGCGATCGAGCGCCGGCTGCAACGATGGACGCGCGAAGGTAATCTCATGCGCGCGGCGCGGCTGCGCACGCTGCTGCCGATGCTGCGCTCGCTGCTGTTCGTGATGATCGCGCTCGTCGTCGTACTGACGGGCCTCAGCCAGCTCGGTGTGAACGTCGGCCCGCTGCTTGCCGGCGCCAGCATCTTCGGCGTCGCGCTCGGCTTCGGCTCGCAGAAGCTCGTGCAGGATTTCATCACCGGGATCTTCCTGCTGATGGAAAACGCGATGCAGGTCGGCGACTGGGTCACGCTCGCCGGCGTGTCGGGCACGGTCGAGTACCTGTCGATCCGCACCGTGCGACTGCGCGCCGGCGACGGGTCGCTGTACACGATCCCGTTCAGTTCGGTGACCACCGTCAACAACACGAATCGCGGGCTCGGCAACGCGGCCGTCAAGATCAGCATTGCCTACGGCGAGGATATCGATCGCGCGATCGCGACGCTGAAGGAGATCGGCGCCGCGTTGCGCGACGATCCGAAATACCGCGACGGCATCCTGTCGGACTTCAGCTACTGGGGTATCGATCAGGTCGACGGCGCAACGCTCGCGCTGGCCGGACAGATGCAATGCACGGACTCCACGCGCTGGAGCGTGCAGCGTGAATTCAACCGGCGGATCGCGGAGACGTTCCGCGAACGCGGCATCCGGATCGCCAATCCGCAGCGCAGCGTCGTCGCGTACGCGGACGGATCGCGGCCGGTCGTCGATGGCGAAAACGACAGCAACGGCAACAACGGCCATGCCGTCGAAGCGACGACCCGGCCGCCGTCGCCGGCCGAACCCGCGCGCAAGCCGAATTGACCGGCCGGGGCTGACGACGCGCCGCGTTCAGCGCGCGGCGGGCTTGTTCACGCGCCGGGTGCTTGTCGCGGCAGGTGCCGACGCCTTCGCCTTCACCGTGCGTTTCGCCGCCGCACCCGGCCCGCGCTTCGGGCCGGCTTCAGGCGCCGCAGCCGCTACGTCGCGCTGCGCGTGCCATTGCTCGAGCAGCATGCGCGTCTGTTCGGCGATCGTGTCGATCAACAGCGCCGCGCGCTCGCCCTCGAATGCCTCCCATTCGAGCAACTGCAGCGCCGAACGCTGCGCGATGTGGAACACCGTGATCTGCCCGAACAGGCTCAGCGCGCGCAATCGCGTGACGGGATCGTCGGCCGGCCGCCCCGAGATGCGGCCGATCAGTTCGGCGCTCACGTCGTTGAGCGGCTTGCGCATGCGCGTCATCAGGATTTCGCTCGCGCTCGCCGGCTCCTGGCCGCCTTGCTCGCGCGCGAAGAACATCCGCTGGTTCATCGTCTTCGGCGCCGTGAACATCCGGTCCGACAGCGCGCGCAGCAGCCCGACGAATGCGTCGATCAGCACGTCGACGTCCGCGTCCGCATCGAGCATCGCCCACGCATGGCCGACCGACGGCGCGAACACCTCCCAGCCGTGCTCCGCGATCGTCTCCACGCACGCGCGGTACACGCCCTCCTTGTTCTCGAAGTAGTACTGGAGCGCCGGCGCGTTCACGCCGGCCATCGCGGCGATCTCGCGTGTCGATGCACCCGCGAACCCGCGCTCGCCGAACAGTTCGATCGCCGCCTCGATGATCCGCTGGCGCGTTTCGTCGCCGCGGGCGTAGCCGCCCGCCGACGTACGGCGCAGCTTCTTCGCTTCGTTCATGCCTTCCTCGTCATTCGATCGATCGACATTCTACTTGACACAATTTTATCAACTGGAATAATTCTTCCACTTGGAATAAATTGGACGCCAGCATGTCGACGCTGCAAGACCCTCCACAGAAAGCAAATCGTCAGGAAAACGGAACAACGTCGCGCAACGGCACGGGCGCGAAGCGGCGCGTCCTGCTCGTCGCCGTCGTGCTCGCTGCCATCGGCGGCGCCGTCTGGCTCGGCCGCTGGTGGACGGTCGGTCGCTTCATCGAGAGCACCAACGACGCGTACCTGCAGGCGGACAGCATGACTGCCGCGCCGAAGGTCGCCGGCTACGTGACCGACGTGTATGTGCGCGACAACCAGGCCGTGAAGGCCGGCGATCCGCTCGTGCGGCTCGACGTCCGCCAGTACCAGGTCGCGCTCGCGCAGTCGCTTGCGACCGTCGACGCGCGCCGTGCGGATATCGCACGCGCCGAGGCCGACATCAGCCAGCAGCACGCGAATCTCGAACAGGCCGACGCGCAGGCGAAGGTGTCGCGGATCAATGCGCAGCACGCCAGCGACGAATACACGCGCTATGCGCCGCTCGCGGCGACCGGTGCGGAAACGCACGAACGCGTGGCCGACCTGAAGAGCACGCGCGACCAGGCGACCGCGACGCTCGCCGCGAACACTGCGTCGATCGCTGCCGCGCGCACGCAGATCGCATCGTTCACCGCGCAGCTCCAGCAGGCACGCGCGCAGCTCGAAGCCGCGCAGGCCAGCGCCGCGCAGGCGCAGCTCGACCTCGACAACACGATCGTGCGCAGCACCCTCGCCGGCCGCGTCGGCGATCGCACGGTGCGGGTCGGTCAATACGTGCAGCCGGGCACGCGCATGCTGACCGTGGTGCCCATCGACGCGATCTACCTCGTCGCGAACTTCAAGGAAACGCAGATCAGCAACATGCGCATCGGCCAGCCCGTCGAACTGCATGTCGACGCGTTGCCGGACGGCGCGTTGTCCGGCGTCGTCGACAGCTTCGCGCCCGGCACGGGTGCGCAGTTCGCGCTGCTGCCGCCCGAGAACGCGACCGGCAACTTCACGAAAATCGTCCAGCGCGTGCCGGTGCGCATCCGCCTCGCCGCGAACGCCCGCGCGCAGCGCATGCTGCTGCCGGGGCTGTCGGTGACGGTCGACGTCGATACGCGCTCGACCCGCGACGAGACACACCATGGCTGAACCGTCCGCCACGATGCCCACGCCGCCGCACGAAGGCCGCGCGAGCATGACCGACTGGATCGCAGTCGCGGCCGGCGCGCTCGGCGCGCTGATGGCGACCCTCGACATCTCGATCACGAACTCGGCGCTGCCGCAGATCCAGGGCGAAATCGGCGCGACCGGCACCGAAGGCACGTGGATCTCGACCGGCTACCTGATGTCCGAAATCGTGATGATCCCGCTCGCTGCGTGGCTCACGCGCGTGTTCGGGCTGCGCAATTTCCTGCTGACGAACTCCGCGCTGTTCATCGCGTTCTCGATGATGTGCGGCTGGTCGCATTCATTGCCGATGATGATCGCCGGCCGGATCGGCCAGGGCTTCACCGGCGGTGCGCTGATCCCGACCGCGCAGACCATCATCCGCACGCGGCTGCCGCTGTCGCAGTTGCCGGTCGGCATGACGCTGTTTGGCCTGATCGTGCTGCTCGGGCCGCTGTTCGGCCCCGTGCTCGGCGGCTGGCTTGCTGAGAACGTCAGCTGGAGCTGGTGCTTTTTCCTGAACCTGCCGGTGTGCCTGTTGCTGATGGCACTGTTGATCTTCGGGCTGCCGTCGGACCGCCCGCAATGGCACTCGTTCCTGAACGCGGACTGGCTCGGGATCTTCGGCCTCGCAATCGGGCTGAGCTCGCTCACCGTCGTGCTCGAGGAAGGCCAGCGCGAACGCTGGTTCGAATCGCAGATGATCGTCACGCTGAGCCTCGTATCGCTCGCCGGGATGATCCTGATCGCGTTGTCGCAGATCTTTGCGAAGCGACCAATCATGCGGCTGTCGCTGATGCGCAACCCGCGCTATGCGAGCGTGATCGTGATCGTGTCCGCGGTCGGTGCCGGGCTGTACGGCGTGTCCTACCTGCTGCCGCAGTTCCTCGCGATCGTCGCCGGCTACAACGCGGAACAGGCGGGCGCGATCATGCTGCTGTCGGGGCTCCCCGCCTTTCTCGTGATGCCGATCCTGCCGCGCCTGCTCGGCAAGGTCGATTTCCGCATCCTCGTGATCTCGGGGCTGCTGCTGTTCTGCCTGAGTTGCATGCTCGACATCAGCCTGACCGCGCAAAGTGTCGGCCACGACTTCGTCTGGTCGCAACTGATCCGCGGCGTCGCACAGATGCTCGCGATGATGCCGCTGAACCAGGCATCGATGGCGGCGGTCGCACGCGAAGACTCGGGCGATGCGGCCGGGCTCTACAACATGGCGCGCAATCTGGGCGGCTCGATCGGGCTCGCGATCATCGGCACCGTGATCGACCGGCGCACGACCTTCCATACGGCCGCGCTCCGCGAATCGGTGACGGCCAACTCGCTGATCGGGCAGGACCGGCTGTCCGCCTATGCAGCCAACTGGTTCGCGCACACCGGCGACCTCGCGTATTCGAACATGCGCGCGCTCGGGCAACTGGCGCAGCAGATCCAGATCCAGGCCGTCGTGATGACCTATTCCGAAACCTTTTATCTGCTGGGCCTCGCGCTGCTCGCCTGCGTACCGCTCGCGCTGCTGCTGAGAACGCCGCGCGGGCCGCAGCCGATGTCGTCCGGCCACTGAACCGTCTGATGCGATGAAACCCTTCCCCCTGCCCCGTCGCCCTGCGCTCACGCTTTGCGCGGCTGCGTGCCTGCTCGCCGGCTGCACGGTCGGCCCCGATTACCGCGGCGCGCCCGCCGCACCGGATGCCCCGACCTTCGTGCGCGCGCCGGCCGCCGGCATCGACACGGCTGCGCCCGCGCCGAGCGCGTGGTGGCACGCGCTCAACGATCGCCAGCTCGACGACCTGATCACCGCCGCACTCGTGTACAACCCCGATCTGCACGCTGCGCAGGCCCGCTTGCGCGCATCGCGCGCGCAGCTGTCGCAACAGCGCGCGGCGCAGTTGCCGAAATCGTCGGCCACCGCCGCCGCGATCCGCATGCGCGAGCCGGACGTCAGCGCGCTCGGTTCGCTGCTGCCGTCGAACGGCTCGAACCAGCCGGGCGGGACGTCGCCGTCGCTGGGCGGCTCAGGCCCGCTGCAGCTCTATTCGGCAGGCTTCGACGCAACCTGGGAAATCGACCTGTTCGGCGGCACGCGCCGCGCAGTTGAAGCCGCGTCCGCGCAGGCGGAAGCGGTCGACGCCGATCTCGCCGATACGCAGGTGTCGATCGCAGCCGAAGTCGCGAACGCGTATGTCGACCTGCGCGACCAGCAGCAGCGGCTGGCGCTGTCGCAGCGCACCGCCGAGTTGCAGCAGACGATGCTCGAACTCACGCAGCAGCGTCGCGCGCGCGGCGTCGCCGCCGATGTCGACATCGAACGCCTGACGACGCAAGTCGAAACCACGCGCGCATCACTGATCCCGCTCGACGCGCAGGTGACGGAATCGCTCGACCGGCTCGCGATCCTGACGGGCCGCGCACCCGGTGCGCTCGACGCAACCTTGTCGACACCGGATGCACCGCTGCCGACGCTACCCGGCAGCGTCGCGATCGGCGATCCGGCCACGCTGCTGAAACAGCGCCCCGACATTCGCGCGGCCGAGCGCCGGCTCGCATCGAGCAATGCGCAGATCGGCGAGCACGTCGCCGACTATTTCCCGAAGGTGACGCTGCTCGGCGATCTCGGCTTCAGCGCGACCGACCCGGGCCATCTGTTCCGCAAGCAGAACTTCACGTGGGTCGGTGCGCCCTATCTGCAATGGAACATTCTCGACTTCGGGCGTACGCGCGGCGCCGTGCGCGCGGCCGAAGCATCGCGCGACGAAGCGGAAGCGAATTATCAGAAGGCGGTACTCGGTGCGTTGCAGGATGCGAACACGGCATTGCAGCGCTACGGGCACCAGCGCGAGCACGTCGCTGCGCTCACCAAGGTGCAGACGTCGGCCGTGCATTCCCGATCGCTGATGGACGAGCGCTATCGCGCGGGCGTCGCATCGATGATCGACCTGCTCGATACGCAACGCGAAGCGCTGTCCGCCCAGCAGAACGTGATCGCCGGGCAGGCGGAACTGATCAAGGACTACGTGTCGGTGCAGAAGAGCCTCGGGCTCGGGTGGCAAACTGGCGCGGGTTGACGTCGAGTCGATCGGTGCCGCGCAGCCGGGTTCGCCGAGGCTGTCGCGGCGCCGATGCTCGGTCTGCAGACCGCATCACCCACGCAAGGCATCGCACGTTCAAGCGTCGGTGTTCGACGCTCGCGGATCGCTTTGCGAAGCGCGACGCAACAACTCATTGCGTGCGCAACAATATTCACCGTCTGCGCCGACAACAAGCGGGCTCGCGCCGCATCGGCGACGCCGCTATCGGAAACATATCGAATATCAATTAGCCAATCATCTGACGATCTCTTCTAATTCAGTCGGCTTCCCCACCACCGATCGGATTCAAGGAGTTCCATCGTCATGTCTTCATCCTCCAGTCGTGTGCTGAGACACGCAGTCGCCGCTATCTGCGTGGCACTTTCCGCGTCGCCTCATGCCGCCGAACTCACTCGAGACACGGGCGCCCCCGTCGGCGACAACGCGAATTCGCAGACGGCCGGCCCTGCCGGCCCCGTGCTCCTGCAAGACTCCGCACTCATCGAGAAACTGCAGCGCTTCGACCGCGAACGCATTCCGGAACGCGTCGTGCATGCGCGCGGCACCGGTGCATTCGGCGAGTTCGTGCCGACCGCCGACATCTCGAGCCTGACGAAAGCAAAGGTCTTCACGCCGGGCACCCGCACACCTGTGTTCGTGCGCTTCTCCACCGTGATGGGCTATCGCGGCTCGCCCGAACAGGCGCGCGATCCGCGCGGCTTCGCGGTGAAGTTCTATACGCAGCAGGGCAACTGGGACATGGTCGGCATCAACTGGCCGGTGTTCTTCATTCGCGACGGGATCAAGTTCCCCGACTTCGTTCACGCGAACAAGCCGAGCGCCGTGACCGGCGTGCAGGATCCGAACCTCGCGTTCGACTTCTTCGCGAACACGCCCGAAGCGACGAACATGCTGACGATGCTGTACACGAATGCGGGCATGCCCGATTCGTATCGTCACATGGACGGCTTCGCGGTGCATGCGTTCAAGTTCGTCAATGCGCAGGGCGACGTGCACTACGTGAAATTCCACTGGAAAAGCCAGCAAGGCGTGCACGGCCTGCGTCCGCAAGACATCGACGCATCGATCGGGCGCGACTGGAACATGATGACGAACGACCTGTACGGCGCACTGAAGCAAGGCGACTTCCCGAAGTGGGATCTGTACGTGCAGGTGCTCACGCCGCAGGACCTGAACCGGTTCGACTTCGATGCGCTGGACGACACGAAGGTGTGGACCGGTGTGCCCGAGCGCAAGATCGGCACGATGACGCTGAACCGCGTGCCCGACAACTACTTCCAGTCGACCGAGGAATCGGCGTTCGCGCCGTCGCGACTCGTGCCGGGCATCGAGCCGTCCGAAGACCGGATGCTGCAGGATCGCCTGTTCGCGTACGCCGACACGCAGATGTACCGGCTCGGCGCGAACTACATGGATCTGCCGATCAACCGGCCCGTCGTGCCGGTGGTCAACAACAACCAGGACGGCAAGATGAACGCCGGCGACCGCAAGGGCGAGGTGAACTACGAACCGTCGACGCTGCATGAACTCGCGCCGGATCCGCAGTACAAGTCCGTGCGCATGGCGCTCGGCGGAACGACGCAACAGGAAGCGATCCACAAGAAGCTGCGGTTCCGTCAGGCGGGCGAGTACTACCGCAGCCTCTCGCAGCAGGACAGGGACGACCTGATCACCGCGCTGTCCGGCGATCTCGGCAAGGTCACGAACGCGCACAACCAGTACGCCATGCTGTCGTACTTCTACAAGGCCGATGCCGACTACGGCACGCGTCTCGCGCAGGCCGTTCATGCCGACGTCGGGCAAGTGCAAGCGCTCGCGGCAAAGCTGAGCGAGAACTGATCCCGCGGCTCCGGTCGCTGTCGACGTGCGGGGCTGCGCCGCGCGCGTCGACCTGACCCACACATCAGGACATCCACATGCAATCCAAACGCCTGACGCGCGCGATCCGTTCGACCGCAACGGCCCTGGCGCTGGCCGCGATCGCCGGTTGCGCGCACCTCCCCGACCGGCCCGCGTATTCGCGAGCCGATCCTGCCGCGCTGCGCCGTTACGACGGCGACTGGTTCGATGCCGCCCGCGTCGGACGCGTCGACATCCTGCGCGCATTGCACGACGCCGGCTATCCCGTCGACGCCACCGACGGTCACGGCTTTACGGCCGTGATACTCGCGTCCTACGACGGCCAGCCGGCCGCGCTCGACTACCTGCTGTCGGCCGGTGCAAACGCATGCGCGGGCGACCGTCACGGCAACACGGCGCTGATGGGCGCCCTCTTCAAGAACGAACCCAATATTGCGAGGCGCCTGATCGACACACCATGCCCGATCGACCAGACGAACGGCGCCGGAGAAACCGCGCTGGGATTCGCCACGCTGTTCAATCGATTCGAACTGATTCCGCTCCTCGTCGCACACGGTGCGAATCCGAATCATGTCGACCGGCGCGGCCAGTCGCTGCTGCAGCTCGCGCAGTCGCACGACAACGCGGAAGCTGTGGATGCGCTACGACATGCTGGCGCACGACATTAAAAGCAGGATTCCTGCTGATTTCAGGTGAAACGGGAAACAAGGCAGCAATCTCCTGCGCCATCCGCAACATCAAACGGTCTCAGAAAAATTCATCGAGCAGCCGGTAGAAAGCGATCCGATCCGGATCGGGCTGCCCGATCCCGTATCGCGCGAAGAACGGCGCGATCCATTCGCTGCCGAGATCTGCTTCGATATCACGCGCCGCCAGCGCCAGATCCTGATAGCGATCGGCCACGCCGAGGCGTCCGCAGTCGATGAAGCCCGAGAAGCGACCGTCTTCGACCATGAAGTTGGGCAGACACGCGTCACCGTGCGTGACGACCTTGTCTTCGATCGACGGTCGGCTCGCCTGAAGCCTGACGAACAGTTCGTCGATCGGTACGCCCGTATTCGCATCGTCGAGGTTATCTTCGTCGACGAGCCCCGCGTGCATCCGCGCACGGGCACGCTCGATGCGAGACGCAACGCCGTGATCGAACGGGCAGGTTGCCGGATCCAGCCGATGTAGCGCCCGCAGTGCGTCGGCCATGATCGCGACCTTCGCCGCCGGCGCGAGCTGCGCGACTTCGAGATTTTCACCGCGCACGGCACTCACCAGCATCCACTCGCGCCCCGCCGCCGACGCCACGTCGAGCACCTGCGCACCCGGCAAACCCGTCGTCACCAGCCAACGCAGTCGCGCCGCCTCGTCGCGCAGTTCGCCCAGCGGCCCCACTGGTTCCGTCTTGATGAATCGGCGCGATCCGTCGCGCGCATCGAGCCGGAACACCGCGGCATCCGACTGCCCTTCCGTCTGTCGCGTCCATCGGGCATCCGCCAGCGCGGCCTTCCAGGTCGCAGGCACTTCGATGCAAAGCTTGTCGTTATCGATCACGTCAGGTTCGATCCTCGTTGACTGGGCCGGCATGCGGCATGTCGGACACCTCGCGACTTCATGCCACGCTTCCTGCTGCCCGCGAACTCGACTCTCGCCGCCGCGCCCCGGCGATTCGAGTCACGCCTCGAACACGATTCGCCCGTTGCGCCCATTACGCATCGAACCAGAAACGATCGGCAAATCGCATTCAGCATTACTTTCTTTGGCAGCTCCGAATATTACAAAACACTGCCAATATTTTCAAAAACATTGCACTTATTCGCTTTAATTTAGTTTCATATAATCAAAAAAAGTTTTACACCTCGCTTTCGTTCTTGATACCGTCAGATGCACGCAATCTGACGAATTGCTCACTACACAATCGCTTCCGCTCTACGTTTTTTCGCTTCCGCCGCACCGAAGTGCTCGCCGCCGGCCGTATCGTTCGCGCGCCGGTGCATGCAACATCCCGATGCATCTCATTGGACAACTGCCATCCGGCAGCGGGCCTAAGGATCGAATCAAATGAGCAGGACACCGAAACTGTTGCTCTAGCAATTCCGCCCGCGCCATTCGCTGCGCAGTTGCGTCGTTTCGCGGCGCAGCCTTCCCGTTACCGCGTTTACCGTATTTCGCCTCCGGAGAAAAAACACCTTTCCGGATCGGGCGAAAGGCCCTGTCGCGTCCGCGCCATCCGCACGCGTGCGACAGAAATCGGCGGTGCATGATCCGCACCGCTGTCGACCGTTGTTGTTCGTGCCGTTCGATGTTCAACCGGAGGGGTAATTCAAATGAACCAGGTTGCAGACAAGAAACAAAAGCACATTCGCTTCGTCAAGCTCGCATTCGCCGCCGCTGCCGCCGCGTCGTTCGGCATGGCGACGGTCCATGCCGCGCCGGCGGCCGGCTGGACGGAAACGCGCACCAAGGGCTTCCTGCCGCTCGTGCAGCAGAGCGAAGCCGGCACGGCCGGTGCGCCTGCCGCGAGCACGGCCGCCGCTGCCGCCGCGGCGGTCGAGCTGGCGCCGGGCGAATCGGTGGACATCGTGCTCGGGCTGAACCTGCGCAACGAAGCACAACTCGACCAATACCTGCACGACCTGCATACGCCTGGTTCACCGCATTACCGGCAGTTCCTCACGCCGGCGCAGTTCGCGACGCAATATGCGCCGACCGACCAGCAGGTCGCCTCGGTCGTCGCGCATCTGCGCAAGGCAGGCTTCGTGAACATCGTGGTCGAGCCGAACCGCCTGCTGGTATCCGCGTCCGGCACCGCGGCGACCATCAAGTCCGCGTTCCGCACGACGCTCAAGCGTTTCACGCATAACGGCCGCAGCGTCTATGCGAATACCGATGCCGCGCAAGTGCCGAACGCGATCGGCGGCGTCGTGGGCGCGGTGCTCGGCCTGCAGAACGTCGAGCTGATGCACACGGGCGCGGGCAGCCAGCCGCAAGGCAACACCAGCAACCTGACGATTCCGGCCGGCGCATCGGCGGTGCCGCACAACCCGACCGAATTCTCGTCGATCTACGGCGGCGACGGCACGCCGACGGCCTCGCAGACCACCGTCGGCATCATCTCCGAAGGCGACCTGTCGCAGACGGTGAGCGACCTCAATACGTTCGCCGCGAACAACAGCCTCGGCACGATCAGCAGCAGCATCGTGCAGACGGGCCCGTCCGGCAGCTCGTACACCGACACCGACGGCACCGTCGAATGGAACCTCGACAGCCAGTCGATCGTCGGCGCGGCCGGCGGCAGCGTGAAGCAGGTCGTGTTCTACGTCGCACCGTCGATGACGCTCACGGCAATCACCGCCGCCTACAACAAGGCCGTGACCGACAACGTCGCGAAGGTGATCAACGTGTCGCTCGGCGTGTGCGAATCGTCCGCGAACAGCACCGGCTCGCAGGCCACCGACGACACCATCTTCAAGCAGGCGATCGCGCAGGGGCAAACCTTCTCGGTATCCGCCGGCGACCATGGTGCGTACGAATGTGCGGGCGGCACACCGTCGCGCTCGACCTACACGGTCAGCGAGCCGGCAACGTCGCCGTACGTGATCGCGGTCGGCGGCACGACACTGTTCACGAATACGTCGACCCACGCGTACAACAGCGAGATCGTGTGGAACGATCCGAGCTGGCAGCCGGGCACCGTGTGGTCGACGGGCGGCGGGTACAGCAAGTACGAAGCCGCGCCGTCGTGGCAATCGTCGAGCCTCACCGGATCGACCAAGCGCGCACTGCCTGACGTCGGCTTCGATGCGGACCTGCGCACCGGTGCGATCCTCGTCGTGAACGGCCAGACGTCCAACACGCTGTGGGGCTCGGGCTACCTGAACAACGAAGGCGGCACGAGCCTTGCCGCGCCGATCTTCACGGGCATCTGGGCGCGGCTGCAGTCCGCGAACAACAATGCGCTCGGATTCCCCGCGTCGAGCATCTACAAGTACTTCCCGACCAACGCGGCGCTGCTGCACGACGTCACGTCCGGCAACAACGGCAGCGGCACCTACGGCTACAAGGCGAAGGCCGGCTGGGACGCGACGACGGGCTTCGGCAGCGTGAACATCTCGAAGCTGAACGCGTTCATCCAGAGCACGCCGGATTTCGCGCGCTGATGTACCGATGACCACCCCGGTTCCGCGTGCGCGCCAGCGCACGCATCGAACCGGATGTGATCGTTTGAACGACCCGCGAGGGCTGCCAAGCCCTCGCGGGTTTTTTGCGTTCCGCGCAATCTCGCGGAGCAGCATCCGGCGCGACGACACACTCGCCGACCTTGCAATCGTTGCGCGAACAACTTTCAGATCCATTACCCGGGCAGCGCCAGCCTGCTTACGGACTGCAAGGTACACACACTGTTACACAACACTCAGACAACTTCCGCGCGTGTCACGCGTTTAACTGGATATATCGATTCGTCGCGGGACCACCATCATGCGAACACGACCCTGCCACCTGCACCGGCCGATGCCCCCGGAGCAGACGCGGACGGTCGCGGCACAGTGCTCAAGCCGATCGCGCGGCCCGCGTGCCTGCCAATGCCGACACAACACCGAACGAACAACATGAACAACACACGTGCACACCGCCCCGTCAGAACGCTGATCGCGTCGTCCCTCATCGTGTCGCTGCTCGGCCTCTCGGCCTGCAACAAGAACGGCGACAGCAGCGCCGCCGCGCCGGCCAGCGACGCGAGCGCGGCCGCGGCGGCCCAGCCCGCTTCGACGCCGGTCGCCTACACGCCGCCGACTGCCGATCAGCTCTACCAGATGGTCGCGCCGATCGCGCTGTTCCCCGACAAGCTCGTCGCGCTGGTGCTCGCGGGGGCAACGTACCCGGACCAGGTCACGGCCGCCAACAACTGGGTGACGCAGAATCCGTCATTGAAGGGACAGGCACTCGCCACCGCCGCCGATACGCAGCCGTGGGATCCGTCCGTCAAGGCCTTGACCGCGTTCCCCGCGGTGCTGTCGCAGATGGCGTCGAACCCGGCCTGGACCACGTCGCTCGGCCAGGCGTACTACAACGATCCGACCGACGTAATGAACGCGATCCAGGCGATGCGCCAGCGCGCGCAGACGTCCGGCCATCTCCGCTCGGGCGGCCAGATGCGCGTCACGCAAGTCGCGCAGGCCGCACCCTCCGGCTATACGCCGGCCACCGACGCGCCCGTGGTCTACGCCGGGCCCGCGATCGTGCCGCCGCCCGCGCAGTCCATCGAGATCGAATCGGCCCAGCCCGACGTCGTCTATGTCCCGACTTACAACCCGACGGTCGTCTACGGCGAGCCGGTCTCGTCCTACCCCGGCTACGTGTATCGGCCGCCTTCATACAGCACGGGTGAAGTCGTTGCCGCCGGCGTGATCACGTTCGGCGTCGGCATCGCCGTCGGCGCCGCGATCTTCGGGCACCACGACTGGGGCTGGCATGCATGGGGCATGAACTGGGGCGCGCCGCGTCCGGAAGGCCCCGGCTGGAACGGCGGCTGGCAGCGCCCGGCCGTGGTGTACAACCACACCACGTACGTGACGAAGTCGACCACCGTGATCAACAACATCACCAATATCCGCAACACGCGCATCACGAACAACTACGGCGGCAACGTCACCAACAACACGACGAACACGACGATCGAACGCAACACGATGCAGCCGGGCGCGACGCCGATGCGCGAGCAGGCCATGGAGCAGCGCCCGGGCGCCGTGCCGATGACGATGCCGCACTTCGGCGCGAACGATACGCGCCCCGGCGCGCGGCCGTCGCCCGACGCATTCGCGCAGAACCGTGCAAACGAACCGCATGCCGAAACACCGGCGCCGCATGCGCCCGGCGCGATGCGTGACGAGCATCAGCAGGCGCTGCAGCAGGAGCGCGCCGCGCAGGAAAATCGCGCAGCCGTGCAGCAACAGCAATTGCAGCAACAACAGCGCAACGAGGCACTGCAGCAACGCGAGGAACTGCAACAACACAACGCGGCACAGCAGCAGCAACGCGCGGAAATGCAGCAACACAACGCAGCGGAGCAACAGCAGCGCGAGGAGATGCAGCAACACGATGCGGCGCAGCAGCAGGAGCGCGAAGCAACGCAACAACGTAACGAGGCCCAGCAGCAACTGCACAAGGAGACGCCGCCGCACAACGAAGCGCACCCTCAGGAACACGCGGCACAACCGCCGCGGCAACCGGCCCCCGAGCACGCGCCCGCACCGCATCCGCACGCTGCGGAGTCGCATCCGCCGCACGACGCGCATGAGCATCGCACCGAGTGAAACGCACGCCGTCACGACAGCGCGACATTCGCGCTGTCGCCCGGCGAAGGTCGCGCCTCGCTGCCATGCGAAAGCGACACGGCTCAAAACACCGCGCGTTGCCGCTTTCCGCAAAACCGCGCGGCCTTGTCGCGCAACTCACTCGACCCAGTTGCGGACGTAGTCCGGCACCGGCATGGTGCCGTCGGCGTGAACCGGTGCACCGCGCGTCGTCTTCAGCGGCAGGATCCCCGTCCAGACAGCGAGCGCGAGATCTTCGTCCTTGTCGGACGGCATTGAATCGCTGACTTTCACGGCGGCTTCCTCAAGCGCAATCCGCAGCACGCTGGTCGCATTGAGTTCCTTCTCATTGCCGGGCCGCGCGTCATGCTTGCGACCGGGCGCGATCTTGTCCATCAATGCATCCAGCGCCATCAGCTTGTCCGCACTGCCCTCCACCACCTCGAACCGTCCGTAGATCACCGCGGATCGATAATTCATCGAATGGTTGAAGGCCGACCTGGCCAACACGAGACCGTCCAGCAACGTAATCGCGATGGACGCCTGCGCGCCCGCCGACAGCGCCTTGATCATCCGGCTGCCGTTGGACCCGTGAATATAGAGGTCATCGCCCCGTCTCCAGTGCGCGGTCGGGATGCAGTGCGTGTCGTCGCCTGCACCGAACGCGACATGGCAGACGTAGGCCTCGTCCACGATGCAATGAAGCATCGTGCGATCGCGGTTCGCCAGTTCCGGCAGGCGGCGAATGGTGGTGCGGGACGTGGGAGAGATGGCGGTCTGGTCTTTCATGTTTCGTGTTCCTGTTCGCGCGCGCTTGCACGCATCGAGCGGCCCGCGTTCCGACACGACGCGGGCATCCACTTTGAATAGTTTTGCACTCCGAAGTTGCTCGAATCGGATGCGTGCGGCTTCCACGGCTGCGCCGCCCTGTCGATCGGCCCATCGACAGTCGCTTGCCAAATCGATCAAAATACCGCGTGCCGCTATCGTGGACGATCGCCGGAATGACCCGCGCGCCGGCCGGCACCGCGAGAACGTGAACGATACGATGCGCGTCGAATCTTCAAAAGAACCAGCTCAACGAAAAATTCTAGAACCAGCCCATGGATCTCGCGCTGCTCATCTCATCGCTTTCCAGACAGGACGGCACGACCCGACACAGCCAGCAGGAAGCCCTCTACCGGAGCCTGCGCAACCTGCTGCTGGACGGACACATTCCGTCCGGCACACGGCTCGTGTCGACGCGCGTGCTCGCGGCGGAGCTGGGCATCGCGCGCAATTCGGCAGTCTATGCGTACGAGCGCCTTGCCGAAGAAGGCTTCGTGGCGGCGACGCGCAACGGCACCATCACGCTCTGGGACGGATACGGCCGTTCGAGCGCCGGGCTCGACAGCGGCCCGGCCCCGGTTCAATTGTCCGAGCGCGTGCATGGGCTGGAGAACGCCGATCCCGAACCCGAACGCATGCTGCCGTTCGTGCCCGGCCTTCCGTCGCTCGATGAATTTCCCGTTACCGCATGGCGCCGTTGCATCGAGCGCGCATGGAAAGTCATCAAGCCCGCGCAGCTTGCCTATGGCCCGGTCGAAGGGCTGCCCGAATTGCGGCGCGCCGTGGCCGCCTATATCCGGGTCTCGCGAGGCGTACGCTGCGACACAGGCCAGGTATTCATCACCGACGGCACGCAAAGCAGCCTCGAACTATGCGCGCGCATGCTGGCGAATCCCGGTGAATACGGCTGGCTCGAGAACCCCTGCTACAACGGCGCCCGAACCGCATTCCGGTCGACCGGCCTGGCGCTCGTGCCGATCGAGGTCGACCACGAAGGGATGGCGCCCACCGACGAACAGTGGCGCACCCGGCCGCCGCGGCTGATCTATGCGACGCCATCGCATCAATACCCGCTTGGCGCGCTGATGAGCCCCCGGCGGCGCGCGGCGCTCGTCGAGCACGCACGTGCGTGCGGCGCGTGGATCATCGAGGACGATTACGACAGCGAGTTCCGCCACGGCGGCCAGCCGCTGCCGGCGATCCAGGGCCTGCATGCCGACGCCCCGGTCTGCTATCTCGGCACCTTCAGCAAGACGATGTTTCCCGCCCTGCGGCTCGGCTTCATGGTGGTTCCGCCGGTGTTGGTCGAACGCTTCACCCGAACGCTGCGCGAACTCGTCCATCGCGGCCACTCGGCCGACCAACTGGCGATGGCCGAATTCATCGACACGGGCCTCTTTGCGCGGCACCTGCGCAAGATGCGGATGCTGTACGCCGAGCGACGGAGCAGCCTCGAAGCGGCACTCGCCCGCCACCTCGGCACCGCGCTGAGCGTTCGCGAAAGTCCGGGCGGCATGCATCTGTCGGCGGATCTCGCGATGCCGCTGCACGATACCGACGTCGCCCGCGCCGCGGCCGCGCATGGCCTGCTGCTTCAGCCGCTGAGCAGCTATCGCGTCGGCGACGGCCGGCCGTACAACGGCTTCGTGCTGGGATACGCCGGCCTGAACAACGCGACGATCGAGACCGCGACGATGCAGCTCGCGGCCGTCATCGAGCAGTTCGGCCGCACACGTTGCTGAGCGTCGCACGTGGCATCGCCACTCACAGTTGCGATTCGATCGGAAGCAGCCCGAGAAACCAGATTTCCATCCGCCGCGCGGCCGACACTTCCGGTTCGTGATCGAGCTCCGTGACCTTCCCGTCCGAATCGGTCTGAATCCATTTGAGCTGCCCTTTGCCCGCCGGATCGGTCCTCGGCTCGACCCGCCACGCAATTCGATCGAGCCGCCCTTCCAGATCGTTTGCCACTTGCGACGCAATCGCCGGACTCTCGCAGTACACGCCGATTTCCGTATTGAGGTTCAGCGAGCGCGGATCGAGATTCATCGATCCGATGAAAATGCTCTTGTGGTCGAACACGTAGGTCTTGGCATGCAGCGACGCGCGCGACGACCCGATGATCACCTTCTTCGAAATGCTCTTGTCGCCCGACGGCCGCCGTTCGTAAAGCCGCACGCCGGCCGCCACGAGATCGCTGCGGTATTGCCGGTAGCCCGCATGCACGGCCGCCACGTCGGTCGACGCGAGCGAGTTGGTCAGCACCGTGACGCGCACGCCGCGCGCCGTGAGCGCGCGCAGCCGCTCGACGACCTCCTTGCCCGGCACGAAATACGGCGACACGATCAGCAGGTCATGTTCGGGCTGCAATGCGAGCGCCCGCAACTGCGGCATCAGGTGCCCGTCGCTGTCCTTCGGCGCGTGCGCGATCTTCGACGGATCGTCGTACAGCACCGTCGCGTGGCCCCACGACAATTCCGTGCCCGCCCCGTGAACAATCTGGTCGAGCCGTTGCCTCGCCTCGAGTACGTACGGGTTGTCCTCCATGGCCCTCAGGTAGTCGCGCAATCGTTCACGCTCGCGGTCCAGCCCGCCCGGCGCCGCATCGTGTCCGACCAGTGCACCGATCGGATACGCGTACGGGGAATTCCAGAACGTGTCGAATTCGGTCGAGATGTTCTTCACGACCGGACCATGGACGACGACATCGAGATCGCCGAATTCCAGCATCGACGAAGCGCCGAAATACTCGTCGCCGATATTGCGGCCGCCGATGATCGCTGCCTGGTTGTCCGCGATCATCGCCTTGTTGTGCATGCGCCGGTTGACGCGCGAGAACTCGAACACCGTGCCGATCTTCTTGAACCGGCGCGTGGCGACCGGATTGAACAGCCGGATTTCGATGTTCGGATGCGAACTGATCTCGAGCAGCTTGCGGTCGTCCGCGTTCGTGCCGAGATCGTCGAGCAGCGCACGAACGCGCACGCCGCGATCGGCCGCGCGAATGATCGCGTCGGCCAGTTCGTGCCCGGTCAGGTCGTCGTGCCAGATGTAGTACTGAAGGTCGAGCGAGCGGTCCGCGCGATCGGCAAGCAACACGCGCGCATCCAGCGCGTCGACCGGATCGATCAACAGATGGAACGCGTCCTGCCCCGGGTGCGTACTGGCCTGCCGCTGGAACGCAACGCCCAGTCGCGTGTTGTCGGTATCGGTGTACGCGTGCGTCTGTACGCGATCGGCCTGCGGCGGCAGGCTCGCGCATGCAACGAGCGCCAGCAACGAGAGAATCGCACCCCACGAACGCAGCATGGTCATGATTGCCGTCCCACTCCCGCCGAAGTCTGTTTATTCTTGCCGCCGGATGGATCGCGGGGCTGTCTGGTTTTCCTTCGGCCGCAACCGGTGTTGCGTGTGAAACGGCCGCGCTACAGCATACTTGGATTGACAGCGGCGCGGCACTTTCTCGGTAATTTCCCGATCCGGACGCGCGTCACGCGTCCACGCAAAGAAAAACCCGCGACGCATGAAGCCATCGCGGGTTTTCGGCATTGTGCCGTTAAGCATAAATTGTCCTCGAGATAAAGAATAAGCGGTCCGCGCATTATGCCACCACCCGCAATCACCTTTTCCTCAAAAAACCATAAATCGACCAATCGGTTAAATATAAAGCATATCCCGTCCAAAAAAATTACCGATAAAATAATCTAGTTTTTAACTTTAACGCGACGCGAATTCGAATACCATGAATGACGTGCCGCCAGTGTGGGAGACGACGTCTTCCCGCCAGGCCCTCAGCGGCGAACAGGAGATGCTCATGCCTATTTGGAGAATCGCCCCCGTAATTGACGAGCCGGGGGTCTCGCTATCGCGCTGGAGAATCTTGGAGACAGCGGACGGGACTCGACATTTTGTCGGCGCAGACAACCGCGACCGCACAGGACGCGTAAGCTCCGAGGTCGTGACGTTCGACCCTCAAAGCTTACGTGGCAAGACACGGTCCGGCCGCATTTATCAGCTCATCGGGGGACCTGGCCAGTCAGACAATGCGGACTATGTATGGAAGCGCTGGTGCGAATTGAATTCCGTGACGGCATACGTTGACGTTACCCAGCAACTGCTTATCCGAGCCGCTGATGACAACTCCATATGAGCGCACGAAGGCGGTCACGGATACTCGCGAGTTCCTGCAGATGCTTGCTTCCGCTGACCGTGTCGATTGCCATGGCAACGTTCAATCAGTCGCGGAACATCTGCTCAGGCACTACCCGCTGAACATCGACCTCGATGTTTCGGCTGCTGCGTTGCCCGGAGTCTGGGCCGTTTGCGGGCTCTAGATCGAAAATGCGAGCGCGGCATCGTGCCGCGCTCGACAGTTTTCCGATTCGCTATTGCTAACGTGCGAGTCTGTCACGGTTGCTGCTCGTAAGAGAACTATCCGCTCGGTGCTCTCCTCTTGCAAAGCGATATGCGATTCGCTCAGTGATTACGCGCAACGAAGGCAAATCAAACCATCCTCCGCACCCCAGGCGAACATCGCGTGCATGTCTGTGAAGATTTCATAGAAATCCTGGTCCGCAAACGTCTTCGCGCGCTCGTCCCATTCCGCGAACTCCGCCGCCAGCTTCATCGAAGCCTTCGGGCCAACCGTTCCCTCTTGAATCCACATGAAGAAATCTCTGAAAGCGACAGGACCACCTGTATTCAAGAGCTCGGCAGTGCAGCCGACCATGTCCTTCAATTTTATTACCCAGTCACGGCAAACGCGCCAGTGAGGGAAGCAGAAGAAGCAGACTTCCGCAAACCGGTAGGTGGCGCCAACCTCAACGCCTTCGGCCAGCTGCGGGACTTTCGGATTGCCTTCCACGACCATCAGGTCCGCCGTCGCGTAATCATTGCTCGTAAGCTCCTTTAACGCGGCTTCATCAAGCTTCGTCAGCCCTCTGCCAGCCCAAAACAAAACGCTCATAACATTCTCCATAAATGTGCGGAAGTCATGCAATCGGCTATCTTTCATCCGCATAATTCAGTTCCCTGCTACGAAGGTAGATCGAGCAGAGTTATCACCTCGATTTGTCGAATCGGGCATAGGACGTATAGTGTCGGTCGGAGCAGATGACGCGAAAAAAATGCCCCTTAAATAGACGGAATTTCCTCGAAGGGAAAAAACAACAGATAAATCAAGGAAGTTTTTGATTTAAAAATAACTGCCCGACAAATAAGCCTGTTTTCCGCCCCAGTCCCGCGAGCACCCATGGATGTAAGTGACCTCGTGCAGTCGGACTTGCTCGGGATCAGATTAAAGGGCCAGATCGCGCGGCAGGTCCGCTCCGCTCATGGCCTACAAATATGCGGCGCGCACGCTGTACTTGGGCTGCATGGCCCACAAATGTGGGGGCAAAATCGCCTCCAGCCAGATGACCGTGAGCTTCGACTGGATACGGATATGGGTACGCAACACCTGCCCGGCACGCCCGTGGCACAAGGCCTATCCGAATCTAATCGAATACGGTTCGGAATCCAGTCGAGATGCGCGGTCTCGTTTCCACCTGCACGTCAATAGGCTCTCAACAAGATTAGCTTGGCGACCCAGACGAAATCTAGCCCCTCCTGCGTCGAAATTCTGCCGCGTGAGTTCTTTGCCTTTCGGTTCTCGCCGATGCCAGCACGGGTGCAAAAGCCGATCTGCTCAATTTTGAGCAAATCATGCCCCTTCTGCGAACCTACACTCATATGCAGGCAACGCACCGCCTGTGCGAGCAACCGACCGGCTGGACTCGCATCCCAATGAACCCGAAAAATGAACAACTTTGGCGACAATGTGCATGCCGTAGGTAGTTTTGACTTTTTGGCGCGATTCTGGCGCAAGCGGAAGATGCCGAAAGGGCTGCCTTTCCACGTCTGTGCGCTGACATGTCCGATGGACGCTTCGGCCTTGGCCAGCCTGCCGCGGGACTTCTCGCCGGCGATAATGACTTTCGAGAGCCTGAAGCTTGGCTCGCATCCAGTCATTGACATGACACTATCCATCGGCGACCTGGAGATTCACTGGCTTGCCGATGCGAAAGACCCGGATGTTTGGATGTATATCGCCCACTGGGAGGACCGGAAGGTCGTGCCGATTGTGGTCGGCATCGAACAGGGTACTGACTGGGTCTACCGGCTCTATCTCCCAGAGATGCCGAATATCGCTCTGAATGCCGGAGAACTGATAGACACGCATTACGTTTGGGGAGACATGGAGCTGTGGCTCAGCATGGTCGAGCACGTCAAGAGCCATCGGGCTGCATACCCGCTCTTGTCCGCTCGCGTGCCACCATTGCCACGGCCCGATGGGTTTCGTGCAAAGTTCGCCTTATCCCCCACAGATATTTGAGTTGAAGCTGGAATAGCGCGGCACCGAGCATCTTGCCCGGCGCCGCAGCCCTTTCACTGAGCTATGCCCTAGTCTAATCATACCGACCACATTCGACGAACATGATTTATTTTACGGAAGAGCAGATAGCTGCCAGAGAGCTCCGAAACACCGCATACCACGAAGCGGGCCACAAGATGCTTTACGAGCGCTTCGGCGGCGCTGGCGACGCAGTCGTGTGGAAAAACGAGAGTGGCAATCCAGATGAGAGCGCGTGGCTCGGCCAGTTCCGTCCGCGCACCTGCCCCGAGGAGATGCGCAGAACGGCGTTGAACCATGGGTTTCCCGCTGCCGAGCTACCTGAGAATTGGAAGGTGCTCGTCGGCATGGCAGGCCTGTTGGCCGAGGACATCCTGAGCGGCGAGACGGATGATACGGGCGCCATGGCGGATACCCTGTTTCTCAGAATTTCCTTTGGAGAGGCATCGCCCTCCGACCTCGCGCACATGGGCGTCACGGATATCGAAAACTGCGGACTGAGCTATGAGGTGGTCGACGAGGCCGTGCGGATGCTGCGCGAGGGATGGCCGGTCGTGCAGGAAGAAGCCGAGTATTTGATAAAGGCCGCGCAAGCAGACCCGGCGTGCTACGAAATGGTGTGAGACATCACCCGCCTCCAGCGTGCGATGCGGCGATTTCTCCGGCAGGCTGCCCATGTGATCGGCGTGCACCATCCCGTGATCGCCGAAAAGTTGCGACGCGCGAACTCGCATCGGGCCCGCCACACCCACAAAACATGCGCTCTCGCCCGCGGAGCCGAACTGACGATGGCGAGCGATAACCTGCGTCGTGCATCAATCGCGACCACCACCATTTACCTGCGAGCGACGGGCTGCCCAGATAAATCGGGGGTTAGCAGTACGATAGTTAGCCGGTCCGCATCGCTTCAATGTCTCTGCTCGACCCGTCACGGGCATGGATTCCGATCGGCTTCCAGTGGCCGCAAGTCAACCAGAAACAGGCATTTCAATCATACCGTGCCACGTACGATTGTTGGCTCCCAACGGGCGCGCAAAAGCCGTCGATTGTCCATTAGAATCATCACTGCGGTTTGTTTCCCAAAGGCGGCCAGGAGAGCACAATAATGATTGAGAGATTTTCGGGGGAAGCGGGCAAACGCCTGCGTGTTGAAGCGTTCACGGGCCAAAAGCTGGTCGGTGGCGACAAAGATCTGGCCGCGGAGCTGGCTGACATGGCTGAACTGATTTCCGTCAAGGCGGGAGACGTCATCATCCAGCAGGACGCAACCGACAATGACTTGTATTTCATCATCACCGGAGCGTTCGACATCATCGTCAACGCTACGCCGATCCGCCGGCGGTTCCCCGGCGATTCGGTCGGGGAGATGGCCGCCGTTGAGCCGGTCCAGAAGCGGTCTGCGACGGTTAGCGCGGCTGCGGATTCCCTTGTCGCGAAAATCACAGAACAACAATTGAGCGAACTTGGCACCCGCTATCCGGACATCTGGCGCCGGATGGCAAAAGAACTCTCGAAACGCTTGATCGAGCGCAATCAGTTCGTGAATGCGAAGCGCGAAAAAATCCGCGTTTTCGTGATTTCAAGCGCTGAAGCGCTTGGCGTCGCGCACCTGCTCCAATCCATGTTCGCACACGACAAGTTCCTGACCGTGCCGTGGAACCAAGGTGTGTTCAAGGTCGCAAACTATACGCTCGACGATATCGAACGTGAGCTGGATCAATGCGATTTTGCGGTGGCGATCGCGCATGGCGACGACGTCACTAATGCCCGCGGAACTGAATGGCCAGCCCCACGCGATAACGTAGTGTTCGAGCTCGGCCTATTCATGGGACGCCTCGGCCGCAAGCGTGCGATCCTGATGGAACCGCGCGGCGAGGGCGTCAAGCTTCCGAGCGACATGGCCGGCGTGACGACGATCCCCTACGTCTATGACGAAAAGAACGATACAGAAGCGAAGTTTGGCCCGGCCGCGACTGCGCTCCGCAAGCACATCATGAGCCTAGGGACGATCTCCTGAATAACCCGTAAATCGATCTCGAAGCCAAAGCTGGATCGTGTCACTGCCAACGTAGCATCCGACTTCGGCTGAACAACAAACTAGGGATATCAATGGCTTTGGCCGACGATTTAAAAAAATGGGTTGGAGAAACGTTTACTGGTGAGTGGGAAGTTCAAGAGACTACTGGTGTCCCAAATCCCGAGGATTTGCGTCTCAACTCCAACCACGCGAAAGATCTTAAGGCCGCGACGGTCCTTTACGCGGACTTGGACGGGTCGACCGACATGGTGAACACCAAGAAGTGGCAGTTCAGCGCACAGATCTACAAGACCTTTCTGAAATGCGCTTCTGACATCATCAGGAATGAAGGGGGAAACATTACTGCCTATGACGGGGACCGAGTGATGGCGGTCTTCACCGGGGACTCGAAGAATACGTCCGCAGCCCGATGTGCACTGAAAATCAACTCTGCCGTTCTAGACATCATCCAGCCGGCAATTGCGAGAAAGTGGCAGACGGATTTTGTACTGAGACACGTCGTGGGCATCGACACAAGTCAACTGAGAACTGCGCGAATCGGTGTACGCGGAGACAATGATCTCGTTTGGATTGGGCGGGCCGCGAACTACGCCGCCAAGCTCACAAATCTCGCCGGCAAGCCAACTCGCATCACCGCCGACGTCTACAACAAGTTGGCTGACCAGTTGAAGTACACGAATGGCGTTGACATGTGGGCTCCAGAGTATTGGGACGACATGGGAATCTGGACATACACATCGACGTGGAAATGGACCGTGTAACCGTAAATGTCAGCTACTGGCCGACCTGATGTCGCTTTTACAGACCCGGCACCCTTTACGAGCGACGATCCGTCTGGCCAACCGAGTGTTTTTCGATCCACCCCGAATACGAAAAGTCTGACAGCCCTTCTGCTGGCCGTCTGGACAAACGGGCTACCAGTAATATTCGCCGTCGTCACGTTGACCTTCGATCCATATGTCGCCGAGGTCGAGCTCGTAGTATGAATAGGCTGGTTCGCCTCGCTTGCCGTCGACTTCGAGAGTTGTTTGCCCCGATAACCACGCGTCCATTCCGGCGTTGTATGCGGCTGGTCCGATATGGCATCGGTTGCCTGCTCCAGCGGCAATAATCCGTGCTGCGTAGTTGGTGGCTGGCCCGATACAAAACGGAATCGTGCCCAGCGCCTTCGTCGTGATAGTGGAGCTATCCAAAATACCATATTCGACGCCAATCTTTAGCGATGGTGGCGCCGGAATACTCGTGATGTAGTCGGTGTCCGCTAGGTAGCTGCACATGTTGTTGAGATCTTTCGCAATGCCTACGCAAGCCATGTAGGTACTATCGGCGTCGGGCAGAATTGCGAATATTGCATCGCCATTGACTCCGATGACGCTGCCACCTTCTCTCTCCACTACGGCAATCGGACCCAACAAGATGTCTCCCACGAACTGTGCGACGCCGGCGCCAAGCTTGTTTTGTGCAACCAATGCTGTGAAGCTGTTAACGTCGACGATCATTGAGAACGCCGGGAAATGCTGAAGCGGTGGAATCTCCATTTCGTGTCAGGATTCTTCAAGTTGGCCCACCGTCGCGGATCGTTGCTGGATCGACTGGACGACTGCCATTTCGCCAATTGAGTTATCAGGGAGTTGTGGGCGGATTCGCGTGGTGCCAACGCACGATACCATGCGCGTCATGCATAAGTCCGCGCGAATACCACCAGAACTCTATGCTCGCCGCAGCGTTTGTTGCGCAAGCGCTCGCTTATCCAACAAAGGCTCAACGCGGCGCCGTTTCCCCAATCTGCGTAAGGCTACGTTATTGCAGCTCCCGGCAGCCTCCCTTACGGATCTTCGTCTCAAGCTCGTAGATGGGCGAGGTCAGCACCTGAGTAGCTACTTCGTCAGCCTTTCCGCTGAGCGGCGGGTACATGATCGGTGTAATACCTTTGAAGTCCGATGGCATCTTCAATTCCTCGCTCATCGTGGGAACCAGCAAGAACGTGCGTTTGCGACCTAGCCGCGACATGAAGAAACCCAGCTCGAAGATGACGTTATCTCGAGGGGCTGCAGTCTGGTGCTTTCTTGATCGAACAATGTCATCCGGATGGGCAATGGCTACACCGAAGTCGGCTCGATCCACCTCTGCCTCCAGCGCCTCAAGAGGATAAGCTCCAGCGGGAAAGATTTCGTCGTCGGACCAGAGAATCGAATCGGCGTCAGTGTATCTCAGTCCATGCCGAAGTGCCTTGGCGACTTCCAGGCTCTCCTTGGAGCTAATAAAAAATACTCGCGGCCTGTCGTTAGGCGAGCGGATAAACGTGTTCCGCTGCAGAATGCGATTTGCCAGTTCAGCGGCAATGAGTTTATACAACGTAGGGTGCACGTTCGCGATTTTATCAAGCGTGTCCGGCGAAACCTTCAGCGTTACGGTCGGCTCCAGTGCTGTCACCGTTGCGCTTCGCACGATGGACGGGTTGACCGCCGACATTTCTCCGACCGTGAGGTTACGTTCACGCTGGTACAGGTACTTGCCCTTTACAGAGATTCCGACCTTTCCCATCAGCAGGAAGTACATTTCTCGATCAGCCTCGCCCTCCTTAATGAGCACTTCTCCAGCAGAGTATTCTGTCAATTGTCCAGCGCCAGCAAGCGCTGCGGCAACGTCGCGGTCTCCCTGAATTATGGTCTGCGCGAGCATTGCCTGCACGAGCGTGGTGGGTTCTTTGAAGCGATCGATTAGATTCATTTTGTCTCTTTTACTTAGACTTAGCGAAATCCTGGATTTGGGGAAGCCTAACGCCGTGACGGTCGCGAACAGCCGCTTTCCGCACGCATAGCAAGTCTCTTGCGCAGCGATAATCGAGGAGAAGCAGTCACCTCGGTGAGCGCGTCGTTTTGCTCGAGCATGGTCAACGGCACGCGCATCGGCGCGAGGTCAGGTACGAAGGCGTGCGCAGATGCTTCGAGCTTGCCGGCACTCGATCGTTTGACGATCAACAGTACGAGGAAGTTGGCCACCTGGTCCGGCGCCTCGAGCAGCGAATGCATCGTACGGATGTCCTTTGGACTTGGCAGCGCCGGAAAACTCGGGTGTGAGTGCCACTCACCGAGATAGTTGAATCTCTCGTATTGGTGCCCAGTCAGGTCGTGGAATCGCCGCATGAAGCGCTTATGGAGGCTGGCGTCTCGCGAGAACGCCCCGAAGGAGCCCCCCGTACGCTGAACAGACAGATCAACGATACGGAAGACGCGGTCGGCAACGCGCTCAGTCGCCAAGACGCCGCCAATCTCATCGGTGCGAGCACGCCGAAGCTCGCGCAGTAGCTTGGCGGCGCATTCCGGCGCCAATTGAACCTCAATCATTGGTTTGCCCCCGCGCTACCGTGCTGAATATTTCCAGCAGCGCTTTATTACCCTCGTCGCGCACGCCGGGGCCGACTTCAGCGGGGTGCATCCACGGGCTCGAACCGAGATTGATCGGCCAGGTATCAAAGGGCCCTTCGAAAATCCACTCCTTACGTAGCCCGATCATGTAGGCCGAGCACTCGAACTCGGAGCTGTCGCCGGCGACGGCGGAATCGATGAGCAGGCGAGCAAAATGTGCGGCGATGGCAGACACGTCTGCATCGTCGGCAATCATTGGCGGCCCATCCTCTGGCCGCGATGCATAGTCCTTCTCTGGCTGCGGCGGCTCGGGAAAATCTGGCTGGGCACACCACTGGTCGATCATCGAACGCGCGTCGAACGGATTGGGATCCAGCCCGGGGCGTGCGCGTGCAATCAGGCCGCCATAGCCGCCGGCGAAGATGCGTGCCCAGCACATTGTCTTCTGGTTAAGCCTGGCTGCCGCAGCAGCATAGTTGAAGACGTCGTGGTCGCCAGTGGCGTCGACGATGACATCCGCGTTGGCAATCTCACGCACTAACGCATCGTCCTTACTACCGGGCTCCTGGCCGCCCAGCAGAAAGTTGTGCACCTTTACGTCGACGCCAGCAGCCACGCGCTTCAAGCGCTGAGCGACGGCATACGCCTTTAATGCACCTGCTTGTTTGGCGTCAAGGTCATTGCGAACAAGGTTTTCGAGCTTCAGGACGTCGGCGTCGATCAAGATGAATTTGCGCGCACCGCTGCGCGCCAGGGTCGTGGCTACTTTGGAGCCGAGGGAGCCACACCCTAGGATGGCAAACGTCTTATCGGCTAGGCCGGCGTTGCGGGTTGGGAGGCGATTGCCCGAGTCCGGAAGAACTAGTGCGAACTCGTACGGCCTTCCGTCGTCAGGCCGCACATAGAAAGCGCGCACCCCCGTTGGCATGACCAGCATGAGGCACCGATCTTCGTCGTTGGCGATGGGTTCCGCGACGAACATACTCCAGAAGACGCTACTGTTCGCACCGTCCTTGAGAAAGCTATCGATGGCTTTCAGACGTGCGTCGTCGGGAGCTATTGCCATGGCCAAGCCATCTAGGCGTGCGTCCTCCACGAGCGCCGTGGGCACCGTCGGATCGATCCACTGCGTATCGTCCTGTTCGATGACATTGGTGAGCGTGACCATCACCGTCTTTGGGCTCCAGCATCGGTGCAGCTTGATCGGCTGGGTCCCGGTCACATTGGCAAGCTTTGCTTGGCCGGCAGCGGTCATATTCATCCGACACCAGTTCCCGCGAATTTGCTGACCGTCCGTCACGTGGTGCGCCGACGGTAACGCCCATCCCGACGTGTGGGTAATGCCTAGGTCGGCGGCCATCAGCTTCAGCGCACTGCGCAGCATTACGGCGCCGCTCAGGTCCGGATGCCAGTTGTCCGCACGGTACTCAAGGCAGAGATCGCCACTGACGAGGTACTGGTGAGCGCCCCACTCTGTGGTCTCCCCGATGGGGCGCACCACGGGAGGCGCGTTCGGGAAAATCAGGGGGTAAATCATGGTGACCGTGCGAGCCTTGTCGGCGATCCGCAGATCTACGTCGACCTTCAAGGCAAGGTTGGGCCCCGATACACCCCATCGGGCATTTTCGATGCCGATCCCTTCGGTGACGAGCTCGTCGATCGCCGCCCGCTCGGCCAGGAGACGAGGCTGGTCGGTGATGAACCACCACATCAGGCAAACCCCGCCGGAACCTTGTTCGGATTAGTGGGGCCGGCGGCCTGAGCCGGCAGCGTGAACGCCGCAGCGGCCGTCGCTGGTGCGCGACCGAGCCGGCTCGGCTGGGTAGACGGCAACGTGGCGGCAAGCCCCGACGCCGAAGCAGCCTTCTGGCTAGTATTCTTACCAGCGAGCGCGTCGGTCGCTTCGTCGTAGTCAAAATCCTCCCGGATCCGGCTGTCACCGAACAACGTGCGGAATGCCTCAGGCGCATGCTTGTATGTGGCCTGGCCAATCGCAGTTTCGTTGCCCTTGCAACGGCGCTGCTCATCTTCGGAGCGCAGTACCGCGCGGCTGATGCAGCACCGGATCCGCTCGCCCTTGTAGCCCAGCCGGGTGATTGCCGTCGGGCCGTGCTCCAGACCGATCTGGATGCCGAGATCGCCGGTGTCGATGCCCTCTTCCTCGAGGATGGTAATTGCCTCCTCGAAGCTGCTGCGCATAGCGGCCGCGCACAGCATGGCGTTTTTGGCCGTCTCAGTGTCGTCGGTGGTCTGGGACGTCCCTTCGATTAGCACACCGTGAACGCAGTCGCCAATAAATCGGATCTTGCGGCCAGCGAAGTCGGCATGGAGGACGGCGTCGAGTTCGGCTCGCAGCACGTGCAGCGCCCGGACGACATCTTTGGCCGAATCGTCGTCATCGATCCTGTCCGACACGTAGGCGGTAAAGCCGTCGATGTCAGCGTAGATGGACGTCGACTCCTGGCGTCGCGAATTCGCCGGGGTCAGTGTTTCCAAGTCGAGATCGGCGAACGGCGGCGTGTGCCGCGTGAACTCAAACGAGCCGAGCGGCTGGTTCGCGAGACCCTCTTCCCAGTCCTCGACCACATCATCCGCAGTGACTTCGAGATCCGCTTCATCCTCGGACTGCTCGATCTGCACCTTGGTCAACGCTGTCTTGTCCTCGTCCTTGACCGTGCTCCAGCCCACGACCGCACGCGCGGTGTTGGTCATGTAGATGCCGGTGTCGACGCCGCCACCCGAGCGCTTGGCGGCCAGGTTAGCCGGCTCGCCCAGGAAAAGCGGCTCGCGATTGCCGCGACGCCCGTTGTTGACGGCTAGCGCCATGCCGGAGTCGATGCCGGCCCTCACCTTGGCCGCAGGCAGCGGGTCGTCGCCGCTTTCGCCCGTGCGCGCGAGCACGTCGATGATCAGTTGTGCCGTCGCCACCGCTTTATGGATTCGGCCGGCCTCGTCGCCGTACGGTTTGGCAACGACAGCGTGAAGCCGCTGGTTGTGGAAATCGACCTGAATCGCGTCGACGTCCTTCAGGATGTCACGCACCGCGCGGTAGTGCCGGTCCAGGAAGCGCAGCGTGCGGCTGTGCGCCCGCACACCCTCTGTGTCCGTGACCCCGAGCATCTCGTTAATGTTGAGAATGTCGACATACAGGTGTACGCCGTCGATGCGATAGGCGACGCCGTTGCCGAGCCCGGTCAGATCCGTGTCGCGACGGTATTCCTTGATCTCGACCTTGCTGACCTGGTTGACCCAGCCGCGAATGCGCTCTTGGGCGCGATCCTTCTTCCAATTCCTGCCTGCCATATGTTCTACCCCAATGAGTTAGCTGCCTGGACTCAATCGCGGAGACCAGAACGCGGTGCTATAACATGCGAATACGGACAATCAACGACCGTTGGGCCAGGATTCTTTTGTTGTTCAACCGGCCGAGAGATCGAACGAACAAGTTTGAAATTCGTGAGCCAGTAAAGGCGGTGTGATCGAGATAGCGAACGCGCCTGCAATCCTCAGCGAGGCAATTCATCACGTATTAATGCAATAAGAATGGTCTGTCCGTTCAATAGCTCGATGAGCGCCATATCCCCCGTTGCCCACGTGGAAAATGTAATCTCCGGCGTTGCCATGGGTGACCATCCTTAGGAAGCCTTTGAGGACCTGCGCCTCAAAAGATACGGTAATTTTTACCCACTCCTCTCCCAGACCGAAAGATGCGACATCGACTAGATGTTGATGTGATATTCAATCTATCACAAGATCTAGTGCAACACTATCGAACTTATAGCCGTCTTCGATTCTTGATCGATGTCAACGGCCGGCCACCGAAATGTGGCGTTTTTACCGAAATCGCCGCTTCTGCAAGCCAAACGTTTGCGAAGGTTGGTTTTACGCGGGACACCCTCGGATACACTCTTTCACAAAGGCATCAGCGCCAAACATCCCGCAGGCTCCTATTCGATTTACGGGCGCAAACGACCACGCACTGATTAAAAAAACGTTTTCGCCGTATTGAGTCGGCTTCAACACCGCAATATGAGGACGTAGTTCATGAGCTACAGATGGATCAGGCACCCGGTAAGCACCGACCAGATTCCGGGAATTCCGGACAAGTGCTATCCACTGGCAGTCCTCGGGTATGGGGGGATGTACTCAAAACTGGAAGGAAAAACCCGCAAGGTCGCCGTTTCTTTTCAGCGCCTAGATGTCGACGGAGACCCTCCTTTCCACACGAAGATACCCTGTTTTGCAGAATTTCCTTTGGAGAGGCATCGGCCTCCGACCTCGCGCACATGGGCGTCACGGACATCGAAAGCTGCGGACTGAGCTATGAGGTGGTCGACGAAGCCGTGCGAATGTTGCGCGACGGATGGCCGGTCGTGCAGGCAGAAGCTGAGTATTTGATAAAGTCTGCCACAAGGTGACCCGCTCAACCACGGCGTTGAATGGCAGGCGGCTTCGGAAGCCGCCGCATGACCTGCTGCCTCATCCCCCGCGCTTCTTCACCATTACGGCTCTGATATCTTTCTCGCTGACCTTGCCAGTCTTGTCGCGCATCTCTTTCAGCGTTGTATTCGGTCCGAAGCCCGGGATGGGATTCGCCAGGTTCTTGTTCATCGTGTTGCCGTGCTTGAGATCAATCTTTCCGTCCTTGTCACGATGGCGACCATCGAGTCCTGGTTGCTTCATGATAGCGCTCCTTGTAGCTTTTACATGAGAACTGCTCTACAACAACTTCCACCCTGATGTCGTGCGGAGCATCGCGCGCGATGCCTAATGATGCTGCAGCGCGACTCGCTTAAATGTATTGCCGGCCTCGTAAGTGAGAGGCGCCGTGGGATGGTCAGGGATATTCCGGCTCATGATCGTGGCAATTGAGCCGCCCGACGGGGCGGCGCCTTATTGGCGATCGAGCATCATAGCCCGATGGGCCCCGCTGGGGTTGGCGATTTAGTTCCTTCGCCGAGGCGACTGCACCCGGTCCGGCCAACAGCTCCTAAGTTCGTCTCGCAATGGTATTGGCCGGATAATCTGATTGACTACCCCTTCAAAGCAGCAGCCGTAATACCGCCAACGGTAGATGACCACCAATCAAAGCCTTTTCCTGAGAAAGCCACGAACGAACCTCCAAGAAATACGGCAAAGACCACGACCATACGCGCCGGCCTGAAATTGAATGTCAGGCCAACCAGCCTGATGGCCATCACGCCCCCTGTACGCTGAGCCATACTTTCCGCGCACTGGAAAACTGCCATCAACGCATTCGAAAGCAAGACACCCACAATCGCGGCCGTTCCAACGATGTTCTCGAACACTACGCGATGTCCGTATTCCGATAGGCCGTTCCAAAAGTCACGCGCCTGCATATGAGTTGCCATCTGAATAACCTGCCCGTCCAATCGACCATAACCGAAGTTGAGCAAGCTCAAAACGATGATCGTAACAACAGGGTTGATAAACAATTTGGCCATATCCCCCCATGTTCCCTCTTCGGTGCGAAGTCGCCAGAGAAATCCGATGACAAGAGGCAAGACGGGCAAACTCGACAGAAGCGCAGCCTTCGTCAGGACGTCATAAATTCCATCGATGTGTCGCACGTACAGCCAGCACATGACGATCGATACCACGGCTGCGAGGACGGCAATCTCTCCACCCGCGCTCCCGCCACCGCCACCGCCACTACCGCCCGATCCGCCAGACCCTCCACTATTGTTAATCCGCGTGTTATTGGTAACGCTGATCGTGCGGTTACCATTTCCGACAACATTCCCATTTCCCAAGATGTCAACATTTATGTTTTTCATACGCCATCCTTATTAATATGTCGATTTAAGTGCTCAAAATTCAGAGTGTCGTCTCGCCAACGGCCATGAGAAGCCTGCTGCCGTCAAGGCATCGGCAGCCAGGCACCGAGCCGCACCGAATCAGGCCGCGTATGCCCGAATATCGAGCACGTCGTACCGAATGTCGAAACCGGCCATGCAATCGCTGACGTACCGATGCACTCGCCACTCCCAATCTTCGGGCCCGCCGCCGCCGATGAGCATCAATGGGCGTGCAAGCCCTGCCTCTCGATGTCGGGCGATGCCGCGTAGTGTTCGCCTGTCAAGCCAACTCATATGTGGCCTTCCATCAGGATGCGTATGCCAGTCTCCCAGATAAACCGCGTGTCCCGATGATGCCTCGAAAATATCGTCGAGCCGATAGCACTGCCAGTCATGATCGGGATGAAAACGCTGGCGCTTGTGCCGGGCGGCCGGTCCCGGTCCGATAATGTGCTGAACAACCGGCTCATTGTTACTGGCGACATATCCAACTAGGACGCCCCCCGTTTCGAGCGGATACGCGCGACGAGCCTCATCAAGCATCTCGTCGAACGCGGGCGCGTCAATCCAAAGCGGGCTCATACCCGCGAGCTGCAGACCAAGCAGTCTTGTCTCGCAGACAAAACATGAGTCGTCCAATCGGGCGCAATTGACATCCCTTCTCTCTGGATATCGGCAACCGCGACGTCCCACGAAAAGTCTGGATATCCGTCATGCGCTCCCGAACATAGAGTCGCGACCGCCAAACGGCTGGCGAGGTTGGCGATCGCATCACTATCGATCCCTGCACCAATGAACGTGGGTTGGGAGCACCCGCCGGGCTGGATTTCGTCTGTGCCGGCATCTGCCGGCAGTCCGATCGTTTTATCCTCGAGACCGCGAAGAAAACAATGCCAACAGCCGTTCGAACTGCCCGCCCTGATTCGACCAACGATGCCGCCTGCAGCGCCGTGCGTCGTCGTCAGCCAAACATACGGCTTCCCGAGTTCACGAGCGAGATCGGCCAGGAAGTGACTTACCCGGTGATTCGCGGCTGCGTCGATGACAATATCTGCCTCGGTCGCCAGTTGCCGGAGGATCGCATAATCAGAAACGCGATTGTCTCCCGGGAGTGAGGGCACTCCGATGCGAAGATTACAGCCACGCACGGTCGTGTATGGATATTCATTGCCGATGTGTGACGCCAGAGCGGTCGTCTTCTGGAGCCCCGCATACTGCCATCCCAACGCCCACCGCACCGTATTTCCGACCTGCAAGTTGTCGCAATCGACGAGTTCAAGCCGGCCGATTCCTGCCCTTGCCAGTTGGAGACAGACGGGTGATCCCAAGCTGCCTAGCCCAACAATCAATGCAGCCTTGTCGCGCATCGGTGTCAAAAATGGCGCGCGCCGCAGCCAAGCTTGCTGGCCTCCCCAATCCGCTCGCACAAAGTCCACGCGAACGTCGGCCTGACGCGATCGCTTTGCTTCTCGCGTCACACGCACGGACAAGAATATCCAGTCATCCGCGGCGTGCCGCCAGGACACTTCGTCAGGATAAACCACACCAACTACGATGACGTCGCCCCGCTTCGCAGACGAAAGCATTTTTCCCAGTTCGGGAAGCTTAGCTTCTATCTGGCGGAATACATCTTGCGTGGCGGTCTCGAAGGAACTGATCTCCGGCCTTCTCTCCAGCCTCAGCCAAAAACCGTTCGAACGGACTGCGAAGGCCGGTATCTTCGCCGCGAAAGTCACGAGCGGCTTGTTGTGCATGTCGCTCATCGACGCAACGACGCCATTGACGAAACACCGATCCGACCATCCGGGAGGCGCAGCACGAAGCAGTAGGTTAAGCCGCCCTGCTGACACCTCCGCCGGCGGGGTTTCGTCCGGAACGATGACCGCACATTCCACCGCATACGGCAAGAACGACGACAAAGGTTCACCAACATGATCCTCTGCTTTCGCGATGGCCTCAGCAGCTGCGCTACTGTCGTTAACTTCCAAAATCGCTGGCAGTTGCTCCTGAATAAGCGTCGCCAGCGAATCGTGTCCGGGACGCCACTCCTCACCCTCTCGCGCCAAAAGGCACAGATTTTGCCCGAGAGGGTGCTGGTGGCGCTGAAACTGACCGGAATCCGTCGTCACCGCTGGCACGAAGTATGGATACATATCCGGGTAACTGGCCGTGAGTGCCAACACCCCATCTCCATGCGGCACGTCAACATGTACCACCAGCTGCCCCGCCTCCGTCGCAGCGGCGTCAATCGACCAACGATATCCCAGTCGGTCCAGCGCCTCCTTCTCCCTGGAGAGCGCAGCCGGATAGCGGTCCCACCAGGCTTCCATGATTAACCCACCGGCCGATGACCAGGGGGCTTCGGCGCACCCGATCCAGGGTCCGGCCGCCCCGGCGGGTTCGGCGGTGGTTGGTGGCCATGATCATGATGGCCGTGATGCGCGTGGTCACCATGGTGACCGTGCTTGGAACCGTCTTCATGGCCGCGCTGTTCGTGCGCACCCTTCTGGTCATGCTCGCTCATAGTCGCTTTTCCTGATAGATCGCCGGCAGCGTCTCTCGATGCTGATCGGCCGCCATCCACGGCCGACGGAACCATTTTATCGGCGCGAAAGGAAAATGCAACTACTTTTTATGACCACGTATTTTAAGCGACGACATAAAATCAATCTTGGCCTACAATGCGGTGCGGAGGAACACCTATATGAACTTGCCCCGAGACACCCAGCGCGAGCGGCTGTACTACATCGAATTTCTGGCCCTATTTTCTGGACAAGTGAGCAGGAAGGACCTGACTTTCCGGTTCGGGATTAGCGAGCCTGCTGCAACCAAGGACCTATCGCTCTATGCAGAGCTAGCCCCTTCGGTGCTGAGATACGACCTGCGCCGGAAATGCTACGTTTTTGACGGCGGACAGCCATACTTCGAACACAACGTCGAGCAGGCTCTGCATGCGTTAGCGGGCGACGGCGCTGTCGATTTCGATCCTTCGAGAACAAAGCGAATCCCTGGTTGGGTAAGCACAAGCATCAAGCGTCAGGTTCCGCTGGAAATCGCTGCGACTCTCACCCGCGCTATCGATCAGCGACAGTTTGTTATTGCTGAGTACACCTCACTAACTACTGGATCTCACTCCCGAAAACTCTCACCGCTAGCTCTCGTGAATGACGGCCTACGCTGGCACATTCGGTGTTTCGACCACGAAAAGGAAGAGTTTCGGGATTTCGGGCTCACGCGATTCGCGAGTGTCGAGGAACGTGGCAGTTCTGATGTCGACTTGTCAATAGATCGTGACTGGAACACCGAAATAGTATTACGTCTTACCCCACATCCCCGGGCCCTTCACCCGGAAACTACATATGCCGACTATGACATGAAAGGCGGCGCCAAGACTGTCACGCTTCGTGCCTGCCTGGTGGGATATTTTTTACGTCATTGGCATGTTGACTACTCCCCAGACGCATCCGGCAACCCGCGCGCGCAACAGCTCTATCTCGCGAACCGCAGTGAGGTGCTTGACGCCGGCGTTCCTGCATGGGCGCTGCAGCCGTAGGAGACGTCCTTCGACGCCCTGTGGACGCCAATCCCCTGGCAACACGAGCGTTATAGCTGGTTATCCTCAATGCCCAACGCATAGGCTAACGCATCGATCAACGCGCGTAATTCGACCCACTGCCCCCCAGTGTAGGGCCGCTGCCACCGTGCCCAACGGGCATTGACCGGCTTGGGTGCGTACCAGACAGTGCAACGCTGCGACAGCTGCGCGGGGGTTAAGACACGCCGAGATAAGCTCCTGACTCCGCGCCGGTATCCGTCCGCGCACAGCAAATAGCACGCCGCGTGCAAGAAAACATCATTCAAGCGCGTAGAACTCCAGGCAAAGTATTACCACGTACGGTTGGTCGCCACGCTGGCGTGTCCGTCCCACGAGGGCGAATCCGCTGCTTGCTTAGACCGCCAGCCATCCTCAGACACGAAGCAGAATTTCTACGGACGGTCACCAGCTGGAAGCGGGTAGGAAAGGCGGCCAGACATCCATCGAGACCACATATTCGATGGACGCAGCGCGATTCGACACTTATGCGGCGTCAGGACCCTGCACCTTTACCTAGAAGGTATGGCGAAGGCCCACCGTGGTACCCACCGAAGTTCCGGGCACCTCGTGCAAAGCACCATTAATCGACAGTCCCGTGTTCATTTGGCCGTGGTTATGGACCATCGCGACCTGTCCATAAATGGTCGTCGCCTTCGACAGGAAATACTTCAACCCCGTCGCGGCCAGGATCGATCGATTCCCCGTATCGTTGCCGTCGCTCGTGAACCAGGCACCCGCGTCGACTTCGACTGCAGGTGTAATGGTGTAGCTCGCCCCGGCTCCATACACCCGATTATCAAACGACCCACTCACTTTGTAGAGCGCATATGACCCTTTAACGGTCAAATTACCGAAGCTATACGCGGCGCCAATGGTCCGTCCGGTAAACGGCACGGTGCTGGGAATCGGCGTACCTGCCGTGCCGCCCGCGTTACCGCTATAAAGCGCGACCGTAACCAGGAGCCCGCCGGACTGGTATTTCAGACTGGCTGAATATTGCCTTCCCGACTGGAAGTCCCCCGCCTTCCCGCCAAGTCCGAACATCGCGCTTCCCTGAAAGCCTGCAATCACCGGGCTGGTATAGGAAACGGCATTCTGATTGAATAGACCCGTGACCAGCACGTTGTCGACGTATAGGACCGCGCCGCTGCCAAAATATGCGATATCACGCGGGTCAGTCGAAATCAACGATAGCACGAATGGCGAGTATTGCAGACCTGCCTTGACCGTCCCGAAATCTCCGCTCAATCCGATCCACGCCTGACGGCCGAACATATTGCCGTTCGAATTACCGAAGCCGCCATTCGAAATATCTATGCCGCTCTCGAGAACAAAGGTCGCCTTCATTCCACCACCGAGATCTTCGACGCCTCTCATGCCGAATCGCGACGCCGACGCAGCCCCGTCGATCATCGCAAACTTGTGGCCGTCATTTGCCCCCGTGTGCGTATTCAACGATTTGCTCGTATACAGCAGCGCCGCATCGACCACGCCGTATAGCGTGACGCTGCTCTGCGCATGCGCCGTTCCGGACATTACCCCCAGCGATCCTGCAACACAAAAAGCGAATGCTCCCTGACGCCATGTCGATTTCATTCTGATCCTCCAAACTCCGATCTTTATTTTCATTAACACCCTTGTTGCCGCGCATCGGTCTGCAATTCCCGTGCACGTCCTGATAACACGGTCACTGCTCGCCCTCGTGCAGGGCTGGCAGTGGCGGGCTCGACGCAACCTCGTCCGACAGAAATTGCCGGACCATCGATGCGATCTCCTGAGGTCGATTGACGATGAACAGATGACCATCATCGACGACGTTCAGCTTCGCTTTCCGAATCATCGTGGCAAGCACTTTGGCATTCACCATCGGAATGATTGGATCGTCGTTGCCCGCGATCACCAGCGTGGGTTGGCTCAGCATCGGCAACCACGGCAGGCTGCTCCAGCCCCAGGCCGCAAGCAGTTGATAGAGGTAGCCGCGGCCGCGGGGAGGACGCAAATGGCGGCCGTGTTCGCGCAACCGTTCAGGGTGATCGCGAAAGGCGCCACCGTACAGATCGGCACCCACCCGTTCGAGAAATCTTGCGTCCGAGTAGCGGCGGGGATTCACCATCTTGCTGAGCACCGACAGTTTGCCCGGCACCATCAGCACGCCCGGAGACGTCGCCGCCAGTACCAAGCGCCGACACCGCCCCGGAAACTGGAAGGCAAACTGCTGCGCGAGCGCTCCCCCCCAAGAAATACCCATCACGTCGATCTGCCCGTCATAGCCAAGCTGCAGCATCATGCGGTTGATCAGCCGCGCCAGTCCCCAGAATCGGTAAGGCAGGGTCGGTGCGGGCGATCCACCGACGCCCGGCACGTCGAAGGCGATCGTCTCAATGCCCGTGAGTTCGGTGGTGAAGGGTTCCAGCAATTCCAGGTTTGCGCCGATGCCGTTGAAGATCAACAGCGGTGCGCCCTCGAGCGAACCCGTTCGGATGACGACTTTCAGGCTCTGGCCGTCCACCTCCAGCGTCCTGACCTCCGCCTCCCCGATCCGACACGCTTCGCCCGGAGACTCGGTGCCGCTGGAATGGCGATCGCTCATTCCTTCCCTCCTTGAGGCCGTCCGATATCGATCGGCAACAACGCGCGCCACTCCGCAAGGCTTGCCTCCGTCCGCGCACGCAGCGTGTCGAATGCAGCGGACTGCGACTGCAGCGCGATCTGGACAAGTTCACTGACATTGCCGAACGCGCGTTGAATCGTCTCGTTCGCGGCGGCAACCTTGTCTCGCTCCGCGCTCGTCTGCGCGGTCAGCACGTTGCGCAAATCCTCGAGGGATGTACGCAGAATCTCCGCCTGCTTTTGCGCGATCGACTGACCACCGCCTTGCAGCGTCTTCCCGATTTCCAGCATCGCTTCGAGATCCTTGCGCCTCGAACTCAGAATGGCATCGAGTTGGATGCCTGGGACGTTGTATTGCTTAACCAGCTTGACGATGTCGTCAAATAGTTGAGAAGCGTTATCCATGGTTCACCTCCGTGGCGGTCAAAAAAAAGGCAATATCATCAGAATCGAGGATTTCACTAACCTTCAACTACGTATCGTCCAGGTGCAGTGTCAAGTTTTGGGTAGTTCGTGCTGCCGAGCTTTTCCGTCGCCTCGCGCTTAGGCCCGGATCTGGCTTCCAGCCACTCGGCCCAATGGCCCCACCATGAACCCGCGTTGCTGGTTGCTCCGGCCAACCACTCATCCGCGGCCTCGGCCGAATGGCTCCCGGTAAGAAACTTCGCCTTCGCGTTTCCTGGCGGGTTGATGATGCTCTGGATGTGTCCACTCGAGCTCAATACGAATTCATTCGCACCACCAAACGCCTTCGACGTATTGAACACGCCTTGCCACGGCGTGATATGGTCGGTAGTACCTGCGAGCAGATATTTGTCGCAGGTCACCTTCGACAGATCGATCGGCGTGCCGAGCACGGTCATCGCCGATGGCGTGGTGAGCAGGTTGTTCGCATAGATGTCGAGCAACCGGCCATGGAATGCGGCTGGCAATCGCGTCGTGTCGTTGTTCCAGTACAGGATGTCGAATACCGGCGGGGCATTGCCCATCAGGTAGTTGTTGACCCAGTAATTCCAGATCAGATCGTTTGGGCGCATCCACGCGAAAACGCGCCCCATTTCCCTGCCCTCGAGCACACCTTTCGCGGCCGATCCTTTTTTTGCGAGCGCAATCGTATCGGCATCGATGAAATGCCCCAATTGCGATTCAGCACGGCTGTCGAGCACGGCCACCATCAGCGTCGCCGCGTTGACAAGCGGCTGATTCGATGCCGCGAGATGCCCCAGCAACGCAGAGATCGTCATGGCGCCGGAACACGCGCCATGAACATTGACGTCCTCGGCTCCGGAGATGTCACGTATCGCCGCAATTGCCTCTATCAGTGCCTTGACGTATGTATCGAAATCCCAATTCCGTTGGGTAGACTTGGGATTTCTCCAACTGACCATGAATACCTGGAAGCCGTGCTTCACGAGAAACTCGGCCACGCTCCTGCCCGGTGCCAAGTCATATACGTAGAACTTGTTGATCTGAGGTGGAACGAGCAAGTGCGGGCGCGCATGCACCGACTCGGTAGCCGGACTGTACTGAATCAGTTCCAGCACTTCGTTGCGGAACACGACGGCCCCCGGCGTCAGCGCAAGATTTTTACCGACCTTGAACGCACCGGTATCGACCTGGGCGGGCATCCCCCCATTGACCGCGACGTCCTTCAGCATATTCAGCACACCCGAGACGACGTTCGCGCCACCCGTATCGATGAGTCGCTTGAGTGCGCCCGGGTTGCCGAGCAACGTATTGGTCGGCGCCGCCGCGCTGGTCAGCATCGATACGACAAACTGCGCTCGCTCCCGGGCGCTGCCGGACAGCCCCGAATGCTCGACCAGTTGACCGAGCGCACGAGACCACGCAAGGTGTCCCTGCAGTACCGCTCGATAGAGCGGATTCGACGTCCACGCGGGCTCTTGAAACCGTTTGTCCGACGCATCCGGCACGACGTCGGACTTGCCAATCAGGATGGCCGTCAGCTCACGGATGAGCGCTGCTTCCTGCTCAAGCAACAGCGACGGATTCCTGGCCGCGGCGATCGCGAGCTCACTCGCGCCAACCACTACATCCCGCCCACGCAGGCCGACAAAGGGATTCGGGCCCAGCACGCGATCGGCTGCTGCGGCGCCAAGATCATCATGGGAGTCGCGCGATTGAGGTGTCGCGCTGTCATCGTTCTTTCGAGTCGCCATGATTCGTTTGCTCCCGACTTACCTGAGCACCATCGTCAGCGCTTGCGCGACGAGGGCCGGTTTGGTTTCGCCTTCGACCTCGAATGCGTTCTCCGTGACCAGCAGCGTTCTGCCTGCGCCCTTGTCGTCAACCGACAGCAACGTGATGCGATTGCGTACACGTGCGCCGGCCGGCACGGGCGTCAGAAAACGAACCTTGTCGAGCCCGTAGTTGAGCGCCATGCTCACGCCGGCGGGCTTGATGAAGACCTCGAACGAAGTCGGCGCAATCAAGGACAACAGTAGATAACCGTGCGCGATGGTCGTGCCGACCGGGCTCTCGCGCCGGGCGCGGTTCTGGTCGATGTGAATCCACTGATGGTCGCCGGTACAGTGAGCAAACGCGTCGATACGCGCCTGGTCGACTTGTTCCCAAGCAGACACGCCAAGTTCCTTGCCAATCAATTGCTGAATGCCGTCGAGGCCCGCGCTTATGCCAGTCATATCGCTCTCGTTGCAAACTGATGCAGGTTAGTGAAATGGATTCGGCCGACGACGCATCACCGGGCGAAGCACCGCACGAACGGCACCACGTACGAGTCTCTCGAATCGAGCACTGTTGTCATTCTTCCGTCTCCAGTTTTACAGGCTGATTCACCGTCGCCGCCCATGACGAGACGAAGCGGTGAATGCCTTCTTTTGATTTCGCCATGTCAGGCATGCAGGCCGACCCTGGCGGGTACCGACTGGTCACGCGTTCGCGTACAGGCTGCGCAATGCCTTCTTGTTGATCTTTCCGACGCTGGTCTTTTCCAACGATTCGACGAACAGAATCGATTGGGGAATCGCATATTTGGAAATCATCCCGCGTTCAACAAACTCGGCCAGATGTTCCTGAATCGCGCTCTTGTCCGCGACGCCGTCAGGCTTGAGCACGACCAGCGCCAGCGGCCGCTCTCCCCATTTCTCATCCTTGATGCCAACGACGGCAACTTCACTGACAGCCGGATGACGAGAAATCAGGCTCTCGACCTCGAGCGAAGACACCCATTCGCCACCCGTCTTGATCACGTCCTTGATGCGATCCGTGATTTGCAAATACCCGTCGCTGTCGACAACCCCGATGTCGTTGGTATGCAGATACCCGCCCTCCCAGAGCGTCTCGGACGCCTTCGGGTCGTCGAGGTATCCTTGCGTCAGCCACGGGGCGCGCACGACGACTTCGCCAGGCGTCTTGCCGTCGTGCGCGACATCGTGCATCTCGGTATCGACGATGCGCAGGTCGACCAACGGGATCGGCACGCCAGCCTTCGTCCGGATATCGACCGACTGCGATTCGTCATCGAGCATCGATGTCTTGACTTGCGCCAAGGTCAGAACCGGACAGGTCTCCGACATGCCGTAGCCCGCGAAAATGTCGATGCCGCGCGCCAGCGCGAGTTGGGCGAGCCCCGTTGGCAACGCCGAACCGCCGATGATCACTTTCCACCCGCTCAGATCGATATCCTTTCCGGCGGGATGGGTCAGCAACATTTGCATGACGGTCGGCACACAGTGTGAAAAACTGACCTTCTCGCGTCGAATCAACTCCAGCAGCGTCTCCGGCAAATAGCGCCCGGGATACACCTGCTTGATTCCGAGAACGGTCGCAATGTATGGCATGCCCCACGCATGGACATGAAACATCGGCGTGATCGGCATGTAGACATCGTCCCGATCGATGCGCCCCTGCCTCGGCGAGCTGGCGAGAGCAGCCATGGTCGCCAACGTATGAAGGACGATCTGTCGATGCGAAAAATAGACACCCTTCGGCGCACCCGTCGTGCCAGTCGTGTAGAAGGTCGTCGCCCGCGTGTTCTCGTCGAAGTCGGCGAAATCGAACTCCGGTGACGCTTCTTCCAGCAGCGCTTCGTATTCGTTCACGAAATATGCGGGCACCTCGACCGTTCCGCTATCGTCAATCAGCACGAACCGATCGATGTGACGTAGTTCTCCGCGAATCTTGTCGAGTGCAGACAGAAACTCCGCATTGATCAGCAGAACGGACGCGCCAGAATGATTCAACGTGTATGCGATCTGATCCGGCGACAGCCTGACGTTGACCGTCATCAGCGTGGCACCCATCATCGGGATGGCGAAGTAGCACTCCAGATAGCGATGGCTGTCCCAGTCCATGACAGCAACCGTGTCTCCCGGTCTTACGCCCAATGCCTGCAAGTAGTTGGCCACTTGCCCGATGCGGTGACGCAGCGTCCAATAGTTGTGCCGCACCTGTCCCCGGTAAACAATCTCCTGCTCCGGGCTAACCGCGAGGGGCGTATGTAACAGTTGCTTAATCAGCAGCGGATAGGCGTAGGCCGACGACGATTGGTCGATCAGCGAAGCGGTAGCTACCATTGATTCCTCGACGGACAGTTGGGAAACGCTTGACCTGACGAATCGCGCCCTACCAGCACGACGCAATGCGATGAACGCGTTGTCGAGCGGCGTGGGCGTGAACCTGACTGAAAGACTACGGGCAGGTGGGAGGCGCGTGTGCCTGGCGAAGGGGGGGTTAGAAGCCGAACACTGGGGGGGAAGGAAGGTAAGCGTCCCCTCCCGTGGGAAAACCCTCACCGTCCTGACTACGGCACCTATTATCATGACAAGGTGAATTTCGCACCGATTGCAATGACGTCACCGACCGATTCTAACGAGCACATCTGGAATCTTTCGTTAATACAAACGAAGATGGCGCCACCGCGTCCGCCGCGGTGCCGAGTGTCGCGCCGCACGCTGCTGAAAAAGCTGGCCGCGGCGGCCGAACACACGGTTACCCTGATTACCGCACCTGCGGGATTCGGAAAAACGACGACGCTGTCCGAATGGTGCGAAGTGCTACGCGCGCGCCACCAGCTCGTCGCCTGGCTCAGTCTGGACAATGACGATGACGATCCCGATCAGTTCGGCGCCTACCTCGTCGCTTCGCTGAGCCAAGGTACGCGGGGGGTCGGGCAACAAGCCGAAAAATTGCTGCGCAAGGATCCGTTGACCCCGAGCAGAATCGTCATCTCTGTTCTGCTCAACGAAATCGCCATCTGCGGCAAACAGGTCTTCCTGATCCTGGACGACTTCGACCGTCTCACATCCACCGCGGTATGCGCGGTCGTGCTACGACTATTGCGCTATGCGCCTGAGAATTTTCACGTCTTGCTCGGCGCGCGTGGAGAACCCAAGTTGGCACTTGCACAATTCCAGGCCCAGGACCAACTGCAGCGGATCGACGCTTCCGACCTGCGCTTTTCAGCCGACGATGCACAAACGTTCTTCGCGCATGCAGGCAACGCGATGCTCGACCGCTCCGCCGTCGAATTACTGCACGAAGCAACCGAGGGATGGATTGCAGGTTTGCAGCTCGCAGCACTGTCGCTGAAGGGTGAACCGGACACAATCAAGGTAGCGCACGATCTCACCGGCAACCGATTCGGCATCGACGCCTATCTCGACGAAGCCGTCCTTACGCGCCTGCCGTCCGCCGTCTATCAATTTCTGCTTCGGACGTCGATTCTCGATCGCATGAATGCCGAATTGTGTGATGCCATCATCGGAGCCAACGCCCATAGTTGGGAAAAACTCGATTGGCTGGAGCGGAACAACCTGTTTATCCGATCGCTCGACGACGAACGGCAATGGTTCCGGTATCACTCACTGCTGTCCGACGCGCTCAGACGGCGAGCCGCCCGGCAGCTACCCGACGATCTGCCGAAACTTCATCATCGTGCCAGTCAGTGGTTCGCGAACAAGCGCCAATGGCAGGACGCCGTGCGTCATGCCCTGGCTGCCGGTGAGACGCAACAGGCAGCGACCTGGGTCGAAAGCTGCGCGATGACGTTGATGGATCGTAGCGACATCAGCGCGTTACTGAGTTTGATCGGCAGGCTTCCACCTCAATTGGTGCAGTCGAGAATACGATTGCAGCTTGCCAAAGCCTGGGCGCTGGCATTCCTGATGCGCGTCTCGGAAGCCGACGAGGTGTTGCGGCCCGTGAAAGCCGACTTCTCGCACCGCGGCACTGACAGCGCGCAAATTGAAGATGAACGAAACTCGACGTTCCCCATCGAGCTGACTGCGGTAGACGCAGCGATTTCCGGATTTGGAGACGACAGCTGTCAGTCGCTCGAGTTCGGGGGACAAGTCGCAGCCTCGCCATTGCCGCTGTCGGCGTGGGTCAGGCGAATCGGGGAGACGGCCCACATCTTCGGCCTGATCTACGCCGGTCGCTTCGACGAGGTTGAGCACATCAGGCTCGAAAGATCCGGAATCAGGATTGACGATCCCGAATGTCTCTACGCGAGCGTCTATCGTGAATGCATGTTCGGGCTGAACATGCTCGTGTGCGGCCGCCTGGCGGAGGCCAAAGCGTTGTTCTCCTCCGCCATCGCTTATGCGGAAGCAAACGTATTCCGCAACTCCGCGGCGGCAGCGGTGCCAGCCGGCTATCTGGCTGCTGTTTGCTACGAACAGAACGATTTGTCCCGCGCATGGCAGTTGATCGACGACCGGTCGACCATCGCGGCGGAAGCGTGTCCGCTCGGCTCACTGTCGAACTTCTGTCGTACCGCTGCCCGACTGTATGCGAGGAGAAATGATATTGCGTCTGCCTTGCTCTGCCTGACACAGGCGACCGAAATCGCCATCACCCGAAGCTGGCTGCGCTTGCGTGCAGCGTGCGATGCCGACATCGTGCGGCTCTGTCTTCAGCGTGGCTGGATCGATCGAGCAAGAGAAACCGCTGATGCGCTCGATCCGCTCATGCCAGAGCAGATTCCGATGCCGATGGGCAGCTTCATCATCACGTGGGCAAGCTGGTGCGAGGTGAAGGCACGGCTCGAAATTGCGACCGGTCAGCCGGGCCGAGCTGTCGAGCGGCTCGACGCATTGAGAAGCACGCTAGCCCAGGCCGGGATGAAGTACCACGAAGCCCGGATATCCCTACTGCGCGCGTTGGCGCTCCTGCAGGACAACACGTGTGACGCGGCATTCAAGGCACTGGAAGACGCACTGCGCTATGCGCAGGCAAACGATATGATCGGGAGCTTCGTCGACGAGGGCGAGCCGTTGCTGCACCTGCTCAGGAAATGGGCGCGTGATACGCCCGATCTTGCAGGTATTCAAAAAGCCTTTCTGGATCGACTGCTCGCCGCGTTCGAAGAACAGTGGATACCGACGAGCGACGACCAATCGCGCACGGCCCGAGACCTGCTCAGTTCTCGCGAGATCGAAATCTTGGGCCATATCGCTCATGGTCTTTCCAATAAGGAAATCGGACGTGCATTGCGCGTTGCGCCAGAAACCATCAAGTGGCACTTGAAGAATATCTTCGAGAAACTCAATGTCAGCTCGCGATTCGAGGCTGTCCAGAGCGCACTGGGCGTCACCTTGGCCGATCGCGGTGAAGCGGCGGAATCTGATGAAACACCGTCCCGGCACCGAGCGACGTAGCGTCGGCAAGTCGGACTGCTGGATCCCCGCGCGATACGTCTGTGTCGAGGGCGTTTGGCCACAACCGCCTTCGCTATTCTCCGTATAGACGCCCGGACGACTGATTGTCGTCGCCCGCAAAGACAGCCCGCCTGGGGCCAGTTGAAGCCAAAGCAACAGCTAACAACGACCACTTGTTTTCTGCTTCCCGGGATCACCGGGGGGAATGACCGGAATCCTCGATCGCCTCTTCGAATACTGCTTTGAACCAATCGATGAAAGTGCGTAGCTTGTTTGGCATATGGCGACTCGGGTAATACACGATGCTCACCGGCTTCGCCTCCGCGAAGCTGCCTCGCATTATCTCCGTGAGCGAGCCATCGTCAAGATAGGAGCGGAGCGCAAAGCGGTAGCCCGAGATGATGCCCAGTCCTGCTAGCGCGCACGAAATGACCGCATCCGCGTCGTTCACCATGATCCGGCTCTTCATCACAATCGGCGCCGCTTTACCGCCGACATGGACCTCCCAGGGTTTCAGTCCAGTTCCGTCATCCCATGCGGCTGCCACGGTCATATGGTCTTTCAGTTCTGCGTGTTTACGAGGTTCACCGTAGCGCGCCAGATAGGCCGGCGACGCAACCATGATTCGATCGATCCACCCCACTCCCTTCGCGATCACGCTGTTCTCCCGTACGGTACCGATATGGATCGTGCAATCCACCGCGTCCTTTGCGAAATCGAACGGGTTGTCGGAGATCGCCATCTCCACATCGAGTTTCGGAAACGCATCAAGCAGCGACGGCAGCGCGGGAATCAGCACACTCTTCGCAATCGCGGAGGAAAGTCCGACCTTGATCCGCCCCTCCGGCGCGCACCCGGCGTTTGCAGCCTCCGCGTTCATGTTGTCGATCTGTTCCAACACGCGAACGCAGGCATCGTAGTAGGCACGGCCCTCTTCAGTCGGACTGACGGTGCGCGTGCTTCGATTCAGAAGGCGCACGTTGGCCTGCTTCTCGAGATACTGAACGAGGCGCGATACGGTGGCTGGCGCGAGATGCAGATGTCTGGCCGCCGTGGTGAAGCTCAAACAGTCGACCACGCGAACAAAGGCCTTCATAGCCACCAGGCGGTCCATAACGTCTCCTTTTTACGATTGCATCGCCCGGTAAATCGACGGTACTTTCGTCACGTCATGGTCCCGTGCCACGCCTGCATGGCGTCTACAGCCGGGCCGCGCTTTTCGGCATCAGCCCGATGGTCGCGTTCAGCGCGATAAATTGAGGCAAGGCACAGTCGAAGCCTGTGACAGATTCACCGCCCTGGATTGTCCAGAGACAGGCACTTTCACGAATCTGATACGCAACGTTTCAATCGCCTCGACACCCCCGGTAATCTGGCTCGCCAGTGCCGCGAGTGCACGCCGGTGGCCGACCACGAGCGCGTCGTAGCCGTCGTCAACCGGTTCCGCGACGCTCGTGCGGCAGGTCATCACGGCCTGCGTGGCGAGCGAGCGCACGCTCCACACCGCATCGACCGCCGCGCGCTTGCCCGGCCACGACTCGAAGCGCTGCACGTTCACGCTGATGCGGTACACGGGCACGCCGGGTGGAGTCGCGGAGTTCGCGACGTCGATCGTGCCGAGCCGCGCGGCAAGATCATCGGACAGCGCACGACGGATCTCGTCGGCGGGTGGGGATGCCCAGCGTTCCTGCTCGAGCACATCCACCTGCGCGGCGTTCTTCTGCACGACCAGTTGGTTCCTCGCGACCTGCTCGGGCACACCGACGGACGGCACCTCGATCAGGAACGGCGGGTTGGCGGGCGCGGTGTGCACGGGCGCCGCAGCGTCGGCCGGGCTCAGCGTATAGAACCTCGCGGGGGGTGAGCTGCACGCGGCGAGCGCCAGCACGGCGAAGGCAGCCGCAGCGCCGCTCGAGAAGCCGTTCACGCGTGTCGTCATTGTTGATCTCCTGGCTTGCCCTTGAGCAGCGATTCGGGGTGACGCTCGAGATAGTCGGCGAGCGCATTCAGCGATTGCAGTGTGTGCGTCAGCTCCTTCAGCGCGCCGCGCACGTCGGACTGCAGCGGCGAGTCCTGCTGCAGCGTCGCCTCGGCGGCCGTGAACGTCTGCTTCGCCGCCGACAATGTGTCGCGTGCCTGTGGCGCGACCTGCGTGTCGAGTTGCTTGAACAGCTTGTCGGCGTTCGACAGCGCGCTGTTCAGATTTGCACCGATCTGGTCGAACGGCACCTTGTCGAGCTTCTTCGCGATGTCGGCCACCTGGGACTGCAGCTCGTCGAGCGTGTTCGCCACGGTCGGCAGTTCGACAGTCTCGTGACTGACATCGAGCTTCACGGCCGGCGCCGTCGGGAAGAAATCGAGCGCGACGTATAGCTGGCTGGTCAACAGGTTGCCAGTGCGGAGCTGGCCGCGCAGCCCGTGCTCGACGAGTCGCTGCAGGATCTGTCGACGTTCCGGTTCGCCCTTGCTGCGAATCGCGTCCCGGAAACTCTTGCCGAGCCGTTCCGGATACAGATTCATCGTCACCGGCATCTTGAAGCTCTTCGCCTTCGCGTCGTAGTCGATGCCGATGTTGGTCACTTCGCCGAGCACGATGCCGCGGAAGTCGACCGGCGCACCCACCGCGAGTCCGCGCAGCGACTGATTGAAGTTCATCACGACCGGCACGCGTTCACCGTCGGGGTCGCGCATCGCCTGCCCCTCGTCCGATGCCAGCTGGAATACCGTGTCGTGCGCAGCCACTTCCCCAGGCGGTTGATCGGCCGGAGACTGGAACGCGATGCCGCCGAGAATCACAGTGGCGAGCGATTGCGTGTTCAGTTTCAGGCCGCTCGAATCGAGACGCAGATCGACGCCGCTCGCCTGCCACCAGCGCGAATTTTCGTGAACGTACTGGTCGTACGGCGCGTTGACGAACACCGTGAACGTAACGCCCGTGCCGAGCTTGTCCAGCGAGAAGCCGACCACCTGCCCGACCTGCACGCGCCGGTAGTACACGGGCGAGCCGATATCGACCGAGCCAAGCGAATCGCCGCGCAGCGTGTACTGCGTACCGCGCTGGTCGCCCGTCACGGCAGGCGGTGTATCGAGGCCGCTGAACGCGCGCTCGCTATCCTGCGAACGGCCCGCGTCGACGCCGATGTATGCGCCCGACAGCAACGTGCCGAGGCCCGATACGCCGGTCGCGCCAATGCGCGGGCGCACGACCCAGAAGCGCGACCCCTTCACTGCGAAGTCTTCGGCTTCCTTCTTGAGCCGGACGTCGACCAGCACATGCGAAAGATCCTTTGCAAGACGGATCGCGTCAACCGTGCCAACCTCGACATCCTTGTATTTCACCTGCGTCTTGCCGGGCTCGAGCCCTTCCGCATTGGCGAAGCTGATCGTGATTTCCGGGCCTCGTTCGCGCACCGACTTGACCACGAGACCGATGCCGATCAGCGCCGCAATCAGCGGCACAAGCCACACGAGCGACGGCAGCCAACCGGCGCGCTTCGCGATCGCCGGATCGGCAATGGTCGGTGGTTGGCCGGCACCTGGATTGGAATCGCGTTGTGGGCCTTGCGGACTATTCATGGTGATTTCCAGAGATTTCAACGGGATCCCAGATCAGACGGGGATCGAACTGCAACGACGCGAGCATCGTCAGGATCACGACCGAGCCGAACGCCAGCGCGCCGGGACCGGCGGTGATGACGGCGAGCGACCGGAAGTGGACGAGCGCGACGGTAAGCGTCACGACGAAGATGTCGAGCATCGACCAGCGGCCGATGTGCTCGACGACCCGATAGAGCGTGGTGCGCTGCATCGGCCGCCAAGTGGAACGACACTGGGCGGTGATGACCAGGATCAGCAGTACGCAGAGCTTGAGCATCGGCACGAGAATGCTGGCGACGAACACGACCACCGCGAGCGGCCAGTCACCCGACACCCAGAAATACACCACGCCACTCATGATCGTGTCCGACTGCGAGCCGACGATCGACGACGTACGCATCATCGGGAGCAGATTGGCGGGGATGTACAGGATCATTGCCGCAAGCAGAAACGCCCAGGTGCGTGCAAGGCTGTTCGGGAAGCGCTGGTGCAGCATGCTTCCACAGCGCGCACAATGGGCCGGCACCTCACGCCGATCGACGGCAAGCGTCTGAACCTGGCCACAGACGTGGCAGCTCGCCATGCCTTCACGGGCAGCGGTCGTCGTCCTCATTGGATCGTCGCCTCGTCGCCGGCGTGGTTGTCGCCGCGCAGTTCGTCAGCCAGATCCCACAGTGCACGCGGATCGAACATCACGACGACGGTCAACATCAGCGTGAGCGCCGCGAACGCGAACAGCGCCGCTTCAGGCACCACCTGCGCAAGGCTCACCATCTTGACGATCGTGACGAGGATGCCGAGCATGAATACCTCGATCATCCCCCAAGGGCGCACCAATCCGATCGCGCGCAACACCGTGCCAAAACCACGCGGAATGCGGCCGGCGCGCAGCGGCAGCATCACGTACAGCAGCGCTGCCATCTCGGTGAGCGGAAACAGCAGCGTCGCGCAGAACACCATCACGGCAACGATGCCCATACCTTGATCCCACAGCGCCCGCACCGCACCCAACAGCGTCGTCTGCACGTGCATGCCGTTCACGTTCATTTCGAGGATCGGAAAACCCTGCGCGATCACGAACGTGATCAGCGCGGCCAGCGTGAGCGCGCAGACGCGGTCGAGCTTCGAAACGCCGCCTCGGTAAAGCAGTTCATTGCAACGCGGACAGCGCGCTTGCGTGTTCCCGGCGAGCGGCAGCTTGCGCAGCAACGTGTCGCAGGTATGGCAAGCGATCAATGCGGTGCGAGACATGTGGCGACACTCGCTCTACAGGTTTCGGGCCATGGACCACGGATCGACGACGCACGCATCGGCGTCCGTTGGCGTGGCGCAATCGGGGCGTAACCGTTCATGCCTCGATCTCGCAAATGATTCGCCGGAGAAATCGTCTGAGAAACATCCGTTCCTCCTCCGACAATCGTCCCAGCACGATCCGCTCGGCCTCCTCGACGACGGGCGGAACCCGCTCCGCGATCTCTCGCCCCTTCGACGTAAGCGACAGATTCAGCGTGCGGCGGTCCCGGCCATCCCGACGCCTCACGATCAGCCCGCGACGTTCCAGATCCTGGGCAAGTCGTGTGAGGCGGCTTGTTCCGCAGCCGAGCGACTTCGCAAGCTCCTGGCATGACGTCGCTTCGCTGCGCGCGAGATGGGCCAGCGCGTTGCCCTGCGAGAACTGAACCCCGAGCGCCGTCAGCATTCTGTCGTTCAGCACGTTCCGAATCGAGATCTGAACGGCCATCATCGTGCGAAAGCCGTCGACCTCACGCGGCACATCACGAACGGGCGATCGTAGTGACTGTTCGAACATGAACGGCATTACCTCGGGTTGAGGACAACCGGCGCATCCGACCGGTAGCCACCACCGAGCGCTTTGGTCAACGCGATGTCCTGGCCGATCCGACGACCGTCGAGATCGAGCAGTGCGACCTGCTCCAGAAGCACGGCCTGCTTCGCTTCCTCCGCAGTCAAGCGGCTGCCCAGCCCGCTACGGTAATGCGCATCGGCGCTGTCCTGCGCAAACGTCACGGCTTGGATCTTCTGCGTCTGCAGCTTCGCTTCAGCGTCGAGATCCTGCAGTTGGCTGCCCGTCGTGGCAACGTCGCGCACGGCGTTCAGGACTGACTGGTTGTATTGCAGGATCAGCAGGTTGCTCGCATGGCGCGCATTGCCGAGATTCGCGTTGAGTCGGCCACCATCGAATACCGGCAGGTAAAGGCCGGGGACGAGATTGATCTGCTGACTCGCATGCGTGAACAGGTCACCCAGATGCAGCGCGTTGACGCCGAAAAATGCCTTGATGTCGAAACTCGGATAGAACGCGGCCTTCGCCGCGTCGATCTTGTCGAACGACGCTTCGACATACCAGCGCATCGCCTGCAAATCCGGGCGCCGCGCCAGCAGTTCATACGACAGCGTCGACGGCAGCGACGACGGCGGCTGCGGCAACGGCACGGGCGTGATCTCCGGCAGATCCGTTGGCCCGGCACCGAGCAGCGCACGCAGCGCTTCACGCAACTGCACGATGCGCCCGCGAGCAGCCACCAGCTGCCGCTCCGTCGCCAGCTTCTGCGCGCGGGCGAGTTCCGCCTGCGTCTGTGGCTCGAGCCCACGGGCCGCGCGTGCGGCGTGTGCATCCATCGAGAACGCAGCCACGTCATGCAATTGTTCCAGCAGACCGATGAGACGATAGGTCGTCTGAATACCGTAGTAGAGCTGCGCGACGTCGGCGGATACCTCCAGCTCGATCGCCGAAGTCTCGACCACCCGCGCGTTGTGCATACCCAGCGCGGCCTCGACCTGCGCACGCTGCTTGCCCCAGATATCGATATCGAGGCTTGCACTCAGGCCAACGATGCCTTCCGTGTACCACGGCCCGGTCGCGCCCAGCAGCGGCTGATTGCCGGAATAGGCGCCCAAGAAGCCGTTGCTCGACACGCGCTCCCGATCGACCGACCCGAGCGCGCTCACCTGCAGATTGGTCCCCGCTTTCACGAGATCGACGTCGGATTTGGCCTGCGATACGCGGGTGCGCGCGATCGCCATCGTCGGCGAATCGGCCAGTGCCCGACCGACCAGCGCGTCGAGCTGCGGATCGCCGTAGCGCGTCCACCAGCGCGCCGACGGCCAGCCGTCCCGCGCCAGGTGGATGTCGTCAGCGATGCGGATCCGATCCGGATCGAGTGTCGTCGTGGGCTTGGTGTCGTGACGAATCAGCGCACATGCGGACAGCCCGCACAGCAGCACCGCGACGGCTATGCGGCGCAACGATGAACAGGAAGGTCGAATCAACGAATCGGTCATGCTTGGGAAGCTCGGGAAGTCAATACTGAAGCGACGGGTTCTGGCGCCCAGGCGGGCAGCCCTGCTATCTGGCCGGCGAGATCGCCGGCGCGGGTCAGCAGTCGGTCGTACGCCGTCTGCGACGCATCGCCCCGCCGGCCGGACAGATCCTCCGTGCAGCGATCCGAGAGAGCTGCAATCGATGCACGCGATGGCGCGTCTATCGTCAACGGGTGCTCGACCAGCGCGTCTGCATAACTGTCCAGCGCACCGGCCAGTTCGGCCTGGAACGCTGCCGTCGCGACAGCAACCTCGGCCGGTAGGTGCTGTGCATCCCGCTCCGCGCCGAACGCATCGGTCGCCAACAGGATTTCGCGCGTATGAGCCAGCAGGGTCTGCACCCGCAAGGTCAGGCCTTCGTGCTCGCCGTCCGCCATCTGCCAGCCCGGCTCGAGCGCGACACGTGCCGACATTGCCTCGCTGTCGCCCAGTTCCGCCCACAGCCCGACCGGCACCGGCCCGGTCGTATCCGAGCGAAGTTGCGTACCAATCCGGCGCAGCAGCTTCGCCGCCCGCTGACGCAGCGCCTCACCCTCGGCCTCTGGCCATAGAAACGCATGAGCTACCGCGGACACGACAACGCCGAGCAGAATCCCGATCATCCGGTCCCGGATTTCCGTGAGATTCGTGGTCGGGCCGAAATGCTCGAGCACGGCGAGCGAGAACGTAAACATGATCTGCGTACCCGCGTAGCTAATGCGTTCCGAACCCGCCGATACCCACGCGGCCAGTGCGATCACCGGCAACGTCATCATCAGCAAGCCGACAATGCCGTCCAGATGCGGCATGACCCAGACGACCATCGCGAGCGCCAGCACGCTGCCGACCGCCGCGCCGCCGATCCGCAGTACGGCACGCTGCGCGGATGCGCCGAGGCTGGGTTGCGCGACGATCAGGCAGGTCAGCATCATCGTATGGATGCCTTGCCAGTCGGTCGCGACGTAGAAAACGTAGCTGCACATGGCCGCCATAAGCGTCTTCAGTGCGAACTGCGCGTAAACGGGGTTGGTGACGGCATCCGGCACCAACATGCGCTCCTTCTCGGCCTTGGACTGTGCTTCAGGCGGGGCGGCCGACCGGTCCGAGAACATCAGCAAAGCGTCGCGCATTTCTGCCAGCGCACCCGGCAACCCTTCCGCCGCCAGTCCAACCAGCGCGTCCGGCGCAACAAAACGGGCGCCCGTCCCAGCTGCCTCGGTCAGGCGCCGAACGGCGTCGCGCAGCACCGGAAGCGCATCGGCCGCCGATCCCGTGGCAGAGCCCGGCAGATGGCCCGCCGCCGCGTACAGGCGCGACACCGTCGCCACGCGGGCGAGATGCAATGCCTGGCTCGAGCGATACACAGGGTCGCGCATCGTCGCAAAGCGGAGCAATTTCTGTAGCGTCAGCGCACCGACCTGGATGTCGCGTGCCGTTGGGCCACCCACCGTCGGTGCACGCTGTTCGAGCGCGGCCAGACGCGAGTCGACGGCGTTGAGTTGCCCGCACAGGGCCGCTCGAAGCTGATGCACAGGTTCCGCCGGCAGGAACAGCGTATTGATGACGAGCGTCACTGCGATCGCATAGTTGACCGCGACCCATACCCACAGCACCGCGCGTACCAGCAGTTCAGCCTGATCGGTTCGATCGACGAAGGTCTGCGAGTAAATGACGATGATGGCGACGATGAAGAACACCACGCCGATCTTTGCCACCCGCATCATGTAGACGCTGAAGAAAAACAACGCACCCGCCAGCAGTATCCGCAACAGCGGATAGTCGTAGGTGAACTTGAACACCAGGATCGAACTGCCGACGGCGAGTGTCGAACCGACGACGAACAGGATGCCGATCAGGCGCGTCACCACGACGTTCGCCTGCGTCACGAAGAACACCACGATCAGCGACACCGCCAGCAACGGCACCTCCAGCGCCATCGACGCAACGATGACGATTGCGCTGGCAAGCACGCAGCGCAGCATCACGTTCATGCGCCCCGGGTACGGGCGAATCTCTCCGCCGACGAAGCCCGCGAAGCGCTGCATACGGCTCGGCGAGAATTGCGCGGTGCTCATGCCGCGCTCACCGTGCCGTGTCGTGTGCAGCAGCGTCGCGCCTGAGCGTCGCGACCGCCGAGGTGCCGACCCGGAACAGGTTCGGATCCGGGTCACGCACCGCGATCTTGACCGGGAACCGCTGCGACACATGCACCCAGTTGATGCTGCGCGCCACGCGCGGCAACCCGTCCAGCACCACGCCGCCGTCGTCAGGCAGCACGCCGTAGCTGATCGAATCGATCGTACCGCCGAAGCGTTTGCCGGTGTCACTCGTCAGATAGACAGTGGCCGGCATTCCGGCGCGTATGCCCTTCAGATCGGTTTCGCGAAAATTCGCGACAACGTACCAATGACGCGTGTCGATCAACGTAAAGACCGGCTTGAGCGCCGAAGCGAACTGGCCGACCGTCGTGCGCAAGGAAGCCACCCGTCCGTCGAACGGCGCACGAACTTCGGTGTACTCGAGATTCAATTCGGCGATCGCGATCTGTGCCTCGACTTCCGCACGCTGCGCGACCAGCGCATCCACACCGCTCACCGCTGCGGATGCCTGCTGCGCCTGCAGCATCGCCGCGTTCAGTTCCGCCTGCGCCGCGCGCTGCGCGGTTCGCGCCCGGTCGACGTCCTCCGCCGACGTGTAGCCCGGCGCGAGCAGCGGCTCCATCCGGTGCAGCGTATCGGCTGCCTGCGCAGCCTGCGCGCGCGAGCGTTCGACAGCCGCCTTGACGGAATCTGCGTTGTACTGCTGCGCATTGACCGTGCGTTGCGTCAGCCCAATCTGCTTGTCGAGCGTAACCAGCCGTGCGCGCGCCTGGTTCAGCGCGTCCTGGTACGGCCGAGGATCGATCCGGAACAGCAGGTCGCCCTGCTTCACCGGCTGGTTGTCGCGTACCGGCATCTCGACGATCTTGCCGTTGACTTCCGGCACGACGTTGATCGTGTCCGCGTAGACGTATGCGTCATCGGTCGTCGGCGACTGGTCGAGACGCCACACGACAACGCCGAGCAACACCAGCGCGGCAATCACGATGAGCCATGCAGGCAGGGACTTTTTGCGCGATGCGCCGGAAGCGTCGGACATAACGGTACGCGAGATCAGTGGGGAAAGAAAAGCAGCCAGAACGCCATCGCGAGCGCTGCGGCGAGCGCGGGATAGCTGATCGCCAGCGGCGCGAGCAGCGCGCGCTTGCCGCGCTTGCCCAGCACGACGTGAACGATCGCGGTCCCCAATACACCGCCAACGATGCAGAACAGCCAGTCAGGAAAAGCCGCGCCGAATACGGCAACCGACGGCGCGGCTGCACATCCTTCGAGCAACAGGCTGGCCGCGATCGAAACGAAACTCAGGGCGGTAGACAGACGCATCGGCAAATTACTCAAGGCAACGAACGAAAGCGGCATGAGGACATGACGCAAGGATGATTCAGCGATCGAACCAACGCTGTGAAAAGAGGCTCGGGCGGACACACAACTACCAGTGCCGGACACCTATTTCGGCTTTTTGATCGAGAGTACTCAACTGGCCCAGCATGAGCAGTGCGCGATTCGGCTGTTGATAGTAATCGCGGTATTCGGTCGATGAAACTGTGAAACATCATATTGCGATTGTGGCCTTTCACAATACTGTGATTTCACACAAACCGATTTGTAGATAATCACAACACCCGGGTCATGGCCAGTCTGCAAAACTCGCAAAACCCCCTTCTCACATAAGGCACGATCGGCCTTCACTGGCCCGTACCCCCGTATCGTACAAATTTTGCAATCCAGATATTTACGTTGACTTTGCGTACTGCTATTGATTATAAGAACGTGAATTCAAACTTGAGACGGAGCGGTGATGGAGATATTCGACGCACTTCATCTCGCGCGGCTACAGTTCGCGTTCACAGTCTCCGTCCACATCATCTTCCCCGCCATCAGCATCGGCATGGCCAGTTTTCTGGCCGTGCTCGAATGGCGCTGGCTCGTGACGCGCGATAACGCCTACAAGGCCATGTTCCTGTTCTGGTCGAAGATCTTCGCGATCGGCTTCGGCATGGGCGTGGTCTCGGGCGTCGTGATGGCCTACGAGTTCGGCACGAACTGGAGCGGGTTCTCCAGCGTCGCCGGCAACATCACCGGGCCGCTGCTCACGTATGAAGTGTTGACCGCGTTCTTCCTCGAAGCCGGCTTTCTCGGCGTGATGCTGTTCGGCTGGCAGCGCGTGAGCGAGCGAGCACACTTCTTCGCCACGCTCATGGTCGCGGCCGGCACGCTCGTGTCGACATTCTGGATCCTCGCCTCGAACAGCTTCATGCAGACGCCGCAAGGCTACGCGATCCGGAACGGTCGCATCGTTCCGGTCGACTGGCTCGCCGTCATCTTCAATCCGTCGTTTCCGTACCGCCTTGCCCACATGGCGATCGCCGCGTTCATCGTCGCGGGTTTCATCGTCGCTTCGTGCGGCGCATGGCATCTACTGAAGGGACGTCGCGACGAGCCCGTCAAGCGCAGCTTCTCGATGGCGCTCTGGCTGCTGCTGATCCTGACGCCGGTACAAATCGTCGTCGGCGATGCGCACGGCCTCAATACGCGCAAGTACCAGCCCGCGAAGATCGCGGCAATCGAGGGGCTGTGGGAAACCGAGAAAGGCGGCACCGCGCTTAATCTCGTCGGCCTGCCCGACATGCAGGCCGAAGTCACGCGCTATGCGATCCAGGTGCCGCATCTCGGCAGCCTGATCCTCACGCACAGCTGGGATGGCGAGATTCGCGGCCTGAAGGAATTCCCTCCGCAGGACCGCCCGTATTCGCCAATCGTATTCTGGACGTTCCGGATCATGGCCGGCCTCGGGATGCTGATGCTTCTGACCGCCCTGCTCGGCCTGCTGCTTAGGCCCGGCGGCCGGCTTTACGAAGCGCGCTGGTACCAGCGGTTCGTTCTGTGCATGGGACCGTCGGGCCTCGTCGCGTTACTTGCCGGCTGGATCACGACCGAAGTCGGACGCCAGCCGTGGACGGTCTACGGCGTGCTGCGTACGGCGGATTCCGTGTCGCCCATCAGCGCACAACAAGCCGGCGTGTCGTTGCTGATCTTCGTCGTGGTCTATTTCCTGGTGTTCGGCGCGGGGGTCTATTACATGATGAAGCTGATGTTTCGTGGGCCAACGGCCAAAGCCGGGCTTGTCGAGGTTCGCCGGCATCCCGGTTTGCATAAAAGCGCCCTGTCCACACCGCTGGACACTACCGAAACGGAGTGACCCATGCAGATCGACCTTCCTGTCGTATGGGCCGCGATCATCGGGCTCGGCGTGTTTCTCTACGTGATGCTGGACGGCTTCGACCTCGGTATCGGCCTGCTGTTTCCGTTCTTCGAGGAGAAACGCGATCGCGACGTGATGCTCCATACGATCGCGCCGGTGTGGGATGGCAACGAGACATTCCTCGTGCTCGGCGGCGCCGGTCTGTACGGGGCGTTTCCCGTCGTATATTCGACGCTGCTTCCTGCCAACTACCTGCCGTTGATCCTGATGGTAGTCGGGCTGATCTTCCGCGGCGCAGCATTCGAACTACGAGCGAAAGCGGTCCGCACCCAACACCTGTGGGATCTCGCGTTCATCGGAGGCTCCGCGCTCGCGGCATTCTGCCAAGGGATCGTGCTCGGCTCGCTGCTTCAGGGCATCCGGATCGTGAACAACCAGTTCGCGGGCGGCCCGTTCGACTGGCTATCGCCGTTCAGCCTCCTCTGTGGAATCGGCGTGCTGGTCACGTACGCAACGCTCGGCTGCGGCTGGCTGATACTCAAGGTCGAGGGAGAACTTCAGCACAGGATGCGCTCGCTGATGAAGCCACTGACCGGCGTACTACTCGGCGTGATGGGTGTAGTCAGCCTGTGGACCGTGATCGGCCTGCCCGCCGTCGCCCATCGCTGGTTCGGCAGCGGCAATCTCGTCTGGTTCATGCCGGTGCCGGTCCTCGTGCTCGCATGCGTCGCGGGAATCGCCCGAGCGCTACGGACCGAACGCGAAGCAACGCCGTTCCTGTTGACGCTCGGATTGGTCTTCCTCGGCTATACGGGATTCGTGATCAGCATCTGGCCGAACATCGTGCCGCCATCGCTGACGATCTGGGAAGCCTCGTCGAGCCATTCAAGCCAGTTGTTTGCACTCGTCGGCACCGTCGTAATCCTGCCGGTCATCCTCGTCTACAACGCGATGCAGTACCACGTGTTTCGCGGCAAAGTGCGCGAAACGGACGCAAAGCATTACTGATGTCGACATTGGCTTGCCGTATGACTACCGGAACATTACCAACATGACCCACAGAACGGTTCCCCACTCGCGTCGTGACAACGACGAAGCCGTATCCGGCATCACGCGGCGTCAATGGCTACAGGGCGCACTGGCGCTGACGGCGGCGGGCCTCACCGGCTCACTGGCGTTGCGGGCCCTCGCGAACGATCCCGGCACCGCGCCGCTCGATACGTTCATGACGCTCTCCGAAGCACTGACAGGCAAGAACGGGCTGAGCCGCGTGACCGGCGAACGCTTCCTTCAAGCCTTGCAGAAGGGTTCACTCAAGGCGGCCGACGGTCTGTCGCAACTCGCCGGTGCGCTCGCGTCCGGTTCATTGACTCCCGATCAGGAAGCGCTCGCGCTGAAGATTCTCGGAGCCTGGTACATCGGCATCGTCGACAACGTCGTGATTACCTACGAAGAAGCATTAATGTTCAGCGTCGTATCCGATACGCTCGTGATCCCTTCGTATTGCCCCAACAAACCCGGCTTCTGGGCCGAAAAACCGATCGAGAGGCAAGCCTGATGGCCGATACCGATACGCAAAAGGCCGACGTCGTCGTCGTCGGCTCGGGTGTCGCAGGCGCGATCGTCGCACACCAGCTCGCGATGGCGGGCAAGTCCGTGATCCTGCTGGAAGCCGGCCCGCGCATGCCGCGCTGGGAAATCGTCGAGCGCTTCCGCAACCAGGTCGACAAGACCGACTTCATGGCCCCGTACCCGTCGAGCGCGTGGGCGCCGCACCCGGAATACGGCCCGCCGAACGACTACCTGATCCTGAAGGGCGAGCACAAGTTCAACTCGCAGTACATCCGCGCGGTGGGCGGCACGACGTGGCACTGGGCCGCGTCGGCGTGGCGCTTCATCCCGAACGACTTCAAGATGAAGACCGTGTACGGTGTCGGCCGCGACTGGCCGATCCAGTACGACGACATCGAGCATTACTACCAGCGCGCCGAGGAAGAGCTCGGCGTGTGGGGCCCGGGCCCCGAGGAAGACCTGTACTCGCCGCGCAAGGAGCCGTACCCGATGCCGCCGCTGCCGTTGTCGTTCAACGAGCAGACGATCAAGAGCGCGCTCAACGGCTACGACCCGAAGTTCCACGTGGTGACCGAGCCGGTCGCGCGCAACAGCCGCCCGTACGACGGCCGGCCCACTTGTTGCGGGAACAACAACTGCATGCCGATCTGCCCGATCGGCGCGATGTACAACGGCATCGTGCACGTCGAGAAGGCCGAGCAGGCCGGCGCGAAGCTGATCGACAGCGCGGTCGTCTACAAGCTCGAGACCGGGCCGGACAAGCGCATCACCGCCGCGGTCTACAAGGACAAGACGGGTGCCGACCATCGCGTCGAAGGCAAGTATTTCGTGATTGCCGCGAACGGTATCGAGACGCCGAAGATCCTGCTGATGTCCGCGAACCGCGATTTCCCGAACGGTGTCGCGAACAGCTCGGACATGGTCGGCCGCAACCTGATGGACCATCCGGGCACCGGCGTGTCGTTCTACGCGAACGAGAAGCTGTGGCCGGGCCGCGGCCCGCAGGAGATGACGTCGCTGATCGGCTTCCGCGACGGCCCGTTCCGCGCGACCGAAGCCGCGAAGAAGATCCACCTGTCGAACATGTCGCGCATCAACCAGGAGACGCAGAAGATCTTCAAGGGCGGCAAGCTGATGAAGCCCGAGGAGCTCGACGCGCAGATCCGCGACCGTTCCGCGCGCTTCGTGCAGTTCGACTGCTTCCACGAAATCCTGCCGCAGCCCGAGAACCGCATCGTGCCGAGCAAGACGGCCACCGACGCGATCGGCATCCCGCGCCCGGAGATCACCTATGCGATCGACGACTACGTGAAGCGCGGCGCCGTGCACACGCGCGAGGTCTACGCGACGGCCGCGAAGGTGCTCGGCGGCACCGAAGTCGTCTTCAACGACGAGTTCGCGCCGAACAACCACATCACGGGCGCGACGATCATGGGCGCGGATGCACGCGACTCGGTCGTCGACAAAGATTGCCGAACGTTCGACCATCCGAACCTGTTCATCTCGAGCAGCTCGACGATGCCGACCGTCGGTACGGTGAACGTGACGCTGACGATCGCGGCGCTCGCGCTGCGGATGTCGGACACGCTGAAGAAGGAAGTCTGACCGTGCGGAAATCTACTCTCACCTTCCTCCTCGCCGGCTGCCTCGCGCTGTCGGGGCTCGTGCGCGCGGCCGATTCGGCCGACCCCGCGCAGGTCAAGCGCGGCGAATATCTCGCAGTCGCCGGCGACTGCATGGCCTGCCACACCGCGAAGGGCGGCAAGCCGTTCGCCGGCGGGCTCGGCATGCCGGTGCCGATGCTCGGCAAGATCTACACGAGCAACATCACGCCCGACCCGGATACCGGCATCGGCAACTGGACGTTCGACGACTTCGAGCGCGCGGTGCGTCACGGCGTCTCGAAGGACGGCAGCAACCTGTATCCGGCGATGCCATACGTGTCGTACGCGAAGATCAACGACGACGATGTGCGGGCGCTGTATGCGTACTTCATGCACGGCGTCGAACCGGTCAAGCAGGCGCCGCCGAAGAACGAGATCCCCGCGCTGCTGAGCATGCGCTGGCCGATGAAGATCTGGAACTGGCTGTTCCTGAAGGACGGCGCGTACGAGTCGAAGCCATCGCAGAGCGCCGAGTGGAACCGCGGCGCGTACCTGGTACAGGGCCTCGCTCACTGCAGCACGTGCCACACGCCGCGTGGCATCGCGATGCAGGAGAAGTCGCTCGACGAGACGGGCGGCAGCTTCCTGTCGGGTTCGGTGCTGGCGGGCTGGGACGGCTACAACATCACGTCCGACCCGAATGCGGGGATCGGCGGCTGGACCCAGAAACAGCTCGTGCAGTACCTGCGCACCGGCACCGTGCCGGGTCTCGCGCAGGCGGCCGGCCCGATGGCCGAAGCCGTCGAGCACAGCTTCTCGAAGATGACGGAAGCCGACATCGGCGCCATCGCGACGTACATCCGCACGGTACCAGCGGTGGTCGACAGCAGCGCGAAGCAGCCGCGGTCGTCGTGGGGCAAGCCGGCCGAGGATGGCCAGAAGCTGCGCGGCGTCGCGTTCACGTCGTCGGGAATCGACCCAGCGCGGCTGTACCTCGGCAATTGCGCGACGTGTCACCAGATGCAGGGCAAGGGCACGCCGGACGGTTACTACCCGTCGCTGTTCCACAACTCGACGGTCGGCGCGCCGAATCCGGCGAACCTGATGCAGGTGATCCTGAACGGCGTGCAGCGCAAGGCCGGCAGCGAGGATGTCGGGATGCCCGCGTTCCGCAACGAGCTGTCGGATGCGCAGATCGCCGCGCTGACGAACTACCTGACCGGCCAGTTCGGCAATCCCGCCGCGAAAGTCACCGAGCAAGACATCGTAAAGCTGCGTTGACGTTACAAGCTCAATGTAATTCAGTACGCAGACTCATCTCGGCTGCGCTCGCATAGTGCTCATATGCGGCAGGTTCGAGCGGTCATGTTGACCGGCTCGACCTGCTGCTGCAGCCTCAGTAAAACCACCACATGCCAGCATCAATGACCTCGCCACGCACAAACCACCCGCTCTGTTCCAACCCTATTTTGTGATCCTTTGTTTAGCTAGTTCAGCAGCACGATCGCCCCGTACCTACCATTTAGGCATATCGGAGCACTGCCCGATTGCGCGGAGCGTTCGCTAGGAGTCAAATCGTATGACAACTGCCATCCCCGAGATTTCCCCGGCCTTGCGTCGGTGGACCGCCAGCGTCGCCGAAAATAACGCCGCATTTGTGGAACGAGTGTACAAGGCATTGATGAACATCAAGCCCTATGCGGACCTCGATTCGACGACCAAGCTCGATATTCGAGACTCCATCGTCTTGTCGTCGAAACTCTGGCTCGACAGCCTCATGTCGGGCAAGATGCCGTCCGAAAATACGCTCGAAGGCTTCCGCGCATACGGACGCCGACGCGTCTACCAGGGTGTTCCGCTCGAAGCATTGCTTCGTGCATTCCGACTCGGATCCCGCGAACTGTGGTGCTTCTATATCCAGATTGCCGAGGCCGACGACGCGCTTCGCGATGAACTTCTGCTTCGAATCTCCCCGTATCTGCTGGAGTTCTTCGACATCATGTCGCAGGAAATCGCCCAGACCTTTCTCGAGGAGCAATACAGGCAAGCCCGCTGGCGGGAATCGCTGCGCTATCAGTTGCATAGCATCATCTTCAATTTTCCCGACGATATCGATGCATTCAACAAGACGGCGGCAGCACTACGCCTCGACGTGACAGTGCCGAGAGTGGCATTGGCCATCGATGTCGAATCGATCGACAGCAACTCGGCCACCTTCAAGACCGAGATCGACCGCATCGTTGCGGCAGCCGCCCGGCGCCTCAGAGTCCCTATCGACGATATTTTCGACATCTGGTTTCGCGGGCAATTGCTCCTGTGGATACCGGAGCGCCTGGGAGAGACGAGCGGGCCGAACGATAGTCAGTTGGCCAAGCAGATTGCATCGATTGCCGACACATTGCCTGAAGTCAAGGCGATCGGTGTCGGGCTGCCGGGCGAAGGCGCATCGGGCTGGGCCATGTCCGCCGATGAAGCAGGCCGGGCACTCAGTTTCGGCCGAAGCCATCTCGACGAGGAGCGCGTGCGCCTGTATTCCGAAATCGCGGTCGAGGAAAGCATACGCGGCACCAAACGTACGCTGACTTACCTCACATCCATGGTCGAGCAACTGGCAGGCGAACCCGATTTACTCGAAACGCTTCGAACTTACTTCGACCAGCTTCAGCGACGAAAGGCAACCGCGAGCGTATTGGGAATCCATCCCAACACGCTCAACTATCGCCTGGAGCGCATCGAGAACATCCTCGGGGCGCGCCTTGATGACGCCGGCTGGATCTCGAAGCTCGATATCGCGATCAAGCTGCGCGGCGCGGTCAAATGACAACAGACATTAAGCGAACCATCGACGCAGCGAGGTGGTCGCTTGTCGAAACAGCGCTCGGCGAACCAGGTCCGAGCACTTACATGACCTGACCACCGGTAGTTTTCCGCTGGCCAAACCTTGTCTAGTCAACGTAACACGTTCAGCGCCAGCATAACGTCTTCCCTCGCGCGGCGACACCGTAGCCGCGCGTTTCCACATGCAAGGCGCGTACCTGACGCCGTTTTTCATTCTCATTTCCGTACGTAAATATCTCCATGGAAAGCTGGACAATTGGCATTTTTCTTGGCATGGCCAACATTCTGATTCACGCAGCAGCGATGGTATTTCTGGCTGTCGTCGCGCGTCGGCTTCGCCGTGTGCTCGATATGCAACGCGACACCATTCACGTGCAACTGCGTAAACTGGTCGGCATCGTTGCCTTCATCTGCATCGCGCTCGGTCTGCTTCATACGCTGGAATCGGCTCTGTGGGCCGTTGTGTTCGTTCAACTCAAGGCACTCAACTCGTTCGGCGACGCGCTGTTCTTCTCGATCGATACCATGGCGACACGCGGCGCGTCAGGCCTTTCCTTGACGGAAAACTGGCGGATGCTCGGTGCGATCGAATCGTCTGATGGCGTACTCCTGTTCGGGATGTCCACCGCTTTTATATTCGCCGTGATTCAAGCCGATTTCACAGCGATAGCGCATGCGCTGCGTCGTCCAGCCTCTTCTCGATAGCGTCCGCACACCGGATACCGGCCCGTGAGTCGGTGTCGAGCTCCACGGCGCGCCGTGCGTCGCACGGCCATCGCTCTATCTGCGCCACTTCGCCCCGTCGCGAAACGTCCCCATTATTCACACCTGGCGAGCGACCAGTCCTCCACGGCCTGGATTCGTTCGTCGATCCTATGCCAATTGGAAAAAGAGCTAGCTTCATTGTGAGATCTCACATATGCATCGGATCAGCGTCACCTTAAGATCAATCGTAGTCAGCACCACTTACTTCAATGAACCGCGGTAAGAGGAGTCGCATGGATGGATAGTGGCGTACCAAGTAGCGTGATCTGGACACACACAGTTGACATGCTTGACGGCGGTATTCGGCGCAACAACCACGCGCCATCATCCGTCAACGAAGGCGGGCGAAGTTGTCATCCGAACGGAGCTTCGTCTGCCCCCACCGTCCGCATATTGGGCCGCAAAAGCGACTCGACCATCTACGTCTCCTGGCTCGATCCAACCGCGTGCCACTACGGTGACCAGATGTGGAAGCTCCGTATCGCCAAAATGCCCGGCACGTGTGCGCTGTCGCACTGCGCCATCCACGTCGGTGACCTTGTCTATCGGCCGATCCACGCGAGGTTGCAATCGAAACCCGTCAACCGAAATTTCATGATCTTGGCTTCCGCTGTCGAGAACACCCGGATTCAGGATCTCTAACCTCTTCTTCCACCCGTTCCTCCGCGCGACAAGACGCCACCACGAGACGATTCGTTCACACCTTCCGATTGCCGTAGGCCAAGCATCATCGCGCGCCATCTTTTGGAGAAATCCATTCCATGCCTAATAGCCTGTCACTTCCAAGTTTCAGCACACTCCTCTACGAAAAGAAAGCGTCGGTCGCCTATGTGACGTTGAACCGTCCCGACGTGATGAACGCGTTGAACCAACGGGCGATCGAGGAGCTACATGCGGCATTCACGGATGCGCGTAACGATGCATCGATTCGCGGCGTCATCCTCACCGGTGCAGGCAACCGTGCCTTCATCGCCGGCGCCGATATCGGCGAACTGGCCAGCGCCACGCCAGTCGAGGCCGAGCAGCGCACGCGTGCCGGCCAGGCGCTGCTCGATTTCATCGAACGTCTCGGCAAACCGGTCATCGCCGCGGTGAACGGCCTCGCGCTCGGCGGCGGATGCGAGACCGCGTTGGCTTGCACGATCCGGCTCGCGAGTCCCGGCGCGAAGTTCGGCCAACCCGAGGTCCGGCTCGGGCTCATTCCCGGCTTCGGCGGCACCCAGCGACTGCCGCGTCTCGTCGGCAAGGGTATCGCGCTGCAACTCATCCTCACCGGAGAAATGGTGTCGGCAGAAGAGGCATATCGGATCGGCCTGGTGAATGAGGTCGTGGCAGCCGACCAGCTGATTGCCCGCGCAGAGACGATCCTGGCGCAAATCGCCGCCAATGGGCCGCTGGCCGTCGCGTATGCGATGGACGCCGTCCACCTCGGTTTGAATGCGGCGATGCCGGAAGGACTGGCGCTGGAAGGAAAACTGTTTGCGCTGTGCGCCGCGACCGACGACAAAAAAGAGGGCACCACGGCCTTTCTCGAGAAGCGTGTGCCTGTATTTCGCGGGCGCTGACCCGCACCGGCACCTTCGCCCGGAGCGGTAATCGGGGTGCGCCCCATCGACGCCGCTCCTCTCTCAACCTCGAATTCGGAACACTTCCATGTCTGACGGAAAACACGTGTTTTCAGGCCTCAAGGTACTCGACCTCGCGAGCTACATTGCCGGCCCCGCGGCCACGACGATCCTCGCCGACTTCGGCGCGGATGTCATCAAGATTGAGCCGCCCGGCACCGGGGACGTCTATCGCTTCTTTTCGATCATTCCCCCGAACCCCGTCGCCGATACGAACTACGCGTGGCAGTTGACGAACCGCAACAAGCGCAGCATCGCTCTCGATCTCAAATCGGAAGGTGCGCGCGAAGTGCTGACACGCCTCGTTCGGTGGGCCGACGTCCTGGTCGTCAATTTCCCGCCGCGCGTGCGGGCGGCGCTGGGCGTCACCTACGAAGATCTCGCGCCGCTCAATCCGAAGTTGATCTACGCCGACATTACCGGCTACGGCGCGCAGGGTCCGGAAGCCGATACCCCGGGCTTCGACGTCACGGCGTACTGGGCACGTTCCGGCCTCATGGAAGTCACCCACGACGCCGGTAGTCCGCCGACGCTTCCCATTCCCGGCATCGGCGATCACGCGACAGCGACGACCCTCTATGCCGCGATCGTCACTGCACTTTACGAGCGCACCAAGACCGGCAAGGGCGGCCACGTCACGACTTCCCTGATCGCCAATGGCATCTGGGCCGCAGCGGCATGGGTCGAAGGCGGACTCAACGGCGGCAAGTTCTTCCCGCAGCATGATCGCAAAAGCCCTCCGAATGCGCTGCTCAATCCGTACCAGACGAGTGACGGGCGCTGGATCCTGCTGGTCGCTGCGCAACGCAAGGAATGGGCGCCGTTCGTCCGAGCAATCGACAGGCCCGAACTTCTGGACGATCCCCGCTTCGCCGACGAGCAATTGCGCGTGAAAAACGCAGCCGCGCTGGTCGACATCCTCGATCCGCTGTTCGCCAGCCAAACGCTGGCCTACTGGAAACAGGCGCTCACCGCTCAGCGTGTGATTTTCGGTGTCGTCCAGATCGCCGAGGAAATCATCAACGACCCGCAACTCGAGATCAACGGGATCGTCGTGCCGCTTGAGGTACCTGGTCAGCCTGCCACGAAGACGGTCAGCAATCCGATCCATATCGCGAGTCAGAAAAAGGTCAAGCCTGTCGCGGCACCGCATCTTGGCGAACACGGCACGGAGATTCTGACCGAAATGGGTTTCGACGATGCCGAGATCGCCAGTCTGCAGGATGCGGGCGTGGTTGCCCGCTTCGGCGACAAGACCTGACACATTGCGCGGCCACATGGCTTGAATGCCTCCCCTGGCAACCACCCACCGGCTGGCCGACGCCAGCCGTACACACGGAGCCTTTCATGACTGAAGACGAAATCCGCGCTAGCGCGTATGCCATGCCGATCGGCAGCCCGGCTTATCCGAAGCCGCCGTTCCGGTTCATCGATCGCGAATTCATCATCATCACCTATCGCACCGATCCCGAAGCGCTGGCTCGTGTGATACCCGCTCCGCTGCTTCCGACTGAACCGATCGTCAAATACGAGTTCATCAAGATGCCGGACTCGAGCGGCCTCGGTTCCTACACCGAATCGGGCCAGGTCGTCCCCGTATCGTTCAACGGCGCACCCGGTGGCTTCACTCATGCGATGTACCTCGACAGCGAAGCCGGCATCGCTTCCGGTCGCGAATTACTCGGCTTTCCGAAGGTACTGGCCCAGCCGAAGCTCGAAATCCGCAACGACGCGCTGGTGGGCACGCTCGACTACAACGGCGTGCGGGTCGCAACCGCGACCATGGGATACAAATACGAGCCGCTGGATCTTGCCGCTGTCAAGAAGACCCTCGAAGCGCCCGGCTTCCTGCTGAAGATCCTGCCGCACGTCGACGGCTCGGCCCGCGTCTGCGAACTGGTCAAGTATTACGTGAGCGACGTCACCGTGAAGGGTGCGTGGACCGGTCCCGCCTCCCTGGAACTGCATCCGCATTGTTTCGCGCCGGTCGCCAAACTCCCGGTGCTCGAGGTGCTGTCCGCTATCCATATCCTCACCGATCTGACGATCGCGGGCGCGGAAGTCGTCCACGACTATCTGCAAGCACCCGCGAACGCATCCTGAAAACGTATCTAGGACATCATCATGACCGCCACCTCGAAGCCCAACCACCCGCTTCCGGCCCCCGATAGCGACTTCTACCTGATTCGCGAGTTCCTGAGCGAGGACGAACGCGCACTGCTGAAGCGCGTGCGCACGTTCATGGAAGAACGCGTTGCGCCGGTAATCAACAAGTTCTGGGCCGCGGATGCGTTCCCCTTCGAGCTGATCCCCGAAATCAGGGACCTCAACATCGTCGGCGTCGGATTCGAAGGCTACGGGTGCGCCGGCGGCAGCACGCTTCTCGATGGCTTCATCGCGATGGAGCTCGCGCGCGTCGACTCGTCCATCTCGACCTTCTACGGCGTCCATAGCGGTCTGGCCATGGGGTCGATCTATCTCGGCGGATCGGAAGAGCAGAAACAGAAATGGCTGCCCCCGATGGCACGGCTGGAGAAGATCGGGTGCTTCGGATTGACCGAACCGCTGGTCGGATCGGGTGCCGGCGGCGGCCTGCTGACGACCGCCAAGCGCGAAGGCGATACGTGGGTTCTCAATGGCCAGAAGCGGTGGATCGGCAACTCGCCGTGGTGCGACATCTCGATCATCTGGGCACGCGATGTCGACGACAATCAGGTCAAGGGATTCATCGTCGAGAACAAGACGACCCCCGGCTTCTCCGTCGAGAAGATCGAGAACAAGATCGCGCTTCGCGTCGTACAGAACGGCGTGATCACGCTCGACAACTGCCGTGTTCCTGAAGAGAACCGCCTTCAGGGCGACGTGTCGTTTCGCGACACGGCACGCGTGCTGCGCCTCACCCGTCAATACGTCGCGTGGGAAGCCGTCGGTTGCAGCATGGGCGCTTATGAACACGCGCTGCGTTACGCGCAGACCCGCGAGCAGTTCGGCCGCCCGATTGCGTCGTTCCAGATGATCCAGGATCACCTCGCCAAGATGCTCGGCAATATCACGGCGTCGCAATGCATGGTAGTACGGCTCGCCGAATTGCAGGACGAGGGCAAGCTGCTCGACCAGCAGTCGTCGCTGGCCAAGGCTTTCTGCACGAGCCGCATGCGCGAGACCGTCGCGTGGGCGCGCGAGATCTTCGGCGGCAACGGCATCGTTCTCGACTACAACGTCGCACGTTTCTTCGCTGACGCGGAAGCACTCTACTCGTACGAAGGCACGCGCGAAATGAATCACCTGATCGTCGGCAAGGCGGTTACCGGTTTCAGCGCGTTCGTCTGACCTCACTCCATTCGAAGGATCAAAAGCCATGAGCAAGGAAATCAAACGCGTCGCCATCATCGGCACCGGTGTCATCGGCGCAAGCTGGGCTGCGCTGTTTCTGGCCAAGGGCCTGGATGTCGTGGCGACCGACATCGCCCCGGATGCCGAGCCGAAACTCCGGGCATTCATCGATGCGGCCTGGCCTGCTCTCGAGCAGTTTGGGCTCGCGCCGAATGCATCCCGGGAGCGCCTGCAGTTCACCGCCAATCTCGACGAAGCTGTTACCGGCAGTGATTTCGTGCAGGAAAACGGCCCCGAACGGATCGACTTCAAGAAGGAGCTCTACAAGCATCTCGATGCCATTCTGGCACCGGACGCAATCATCGCGTCGAGCTCTTCGGGCCTGACGATGAGCGAGATCCAGTCGGCCTGCGAGCTCCACCCCGAGCGCTGCGTGATCGGCCATCCGTTCAATCCGCCGCACCTGATTCCGCTCGTCGAAATCGTCGGCGGCGCGAAGACGTCACGGGAAACGATCGAACGGGCAACGGCGTTCTATACGAGCCTGGGCAAGAAAACCATCCAGCTCAACAAGGAAGTGCCCGGCCACGTCGCCAATCGTCTTCAGGCCGCGCTCTGGCGCGAGATCGTCCACCTGATCTCGGAAGACGTCGTGAGCGTCGAGGACGCAGATACCGCGGTGTGCTGGGGACCGGGCCTGCGTTGGGGCATCATGGGTCCGAACATGTTGTTCCATCTTGGCGGCGGTCAAGGCGGCATCGAACACTTCTTCGACCAGTTCACCGGCCCGATGACTGCGTGGTGGAACGTGCTCGGTTCGCCGAAGATCACGCCCGAACTTCGTCAGAAGGTGATCGCGGGTGTTCATGAAGAGGTCGCCGGCAAGTCGATCGACCAACTGGCGGCCCGCCGCGACGAAGTGCTGCTCGGGCTTCTTGCCCTGCGACGAGACGCAAACTAAAGCTGCCGTTGCCGTGACTGCTGGGCCGACTGGCCCAGCGGCACGTATCCTCTGCCATCCCGATGTATCGAGCGCGCCTGTCGTCAGCCGCGCTCGACTCGGCGATGCGCTGGCGAGACAAATACACGCGTGCCATGTATCGCGCGTCCCGTGCGAGCGCTGACTCGGCCCGCGTCAGTTCGCTGCTGAATGAATTCGAACGAGGACAGTGGTGAATCTGACGCTTATCTCCGCCGCGATGCTGATCGCAATCACGGTTGCCGGCGTGCTCGGGCTTCGGCATTTTTCTGACAAAGTTCGAATCAGCTTCGATGTAGCCTGTTTTCTCGCCATCAGCATTTATTTTCACGGGCAAGGTATCGTCCTTCCCGTGTTTCCTCCACTGCAGGCCCCCGCAGACACCGCAAGCATGTGGCTGCGCGCAATCGGCGGCGCATGGTGGCTGCTAGGCTCGCGGATCGTGGTCGCCGGCCTGTCGTTCGGGTTTCATCGTGATCGGAACTCGCGAGGCGCCAGGCTTTTTTCCGACTTGTTCGCCGCCGCCGTCTATCTTGGGACCGCCGCTACCGTACTGAACTCGGTCTACGCACTGCCGGTGACAGGCGTGGTGGCCACTTCGGGCGTCGTGGCGATCGTCCTCGGTCTCGCGCTTCAAAACACACTGGCCGATGTCTTTTCCGGAATCGCCGTTGGCGTCGAAGCGCCGTTTGGCGTCGGAGACCGGATCCAGATTGCGGACAGGATCGAAGGTATCGTCGCACAGATCAACTGGCGCTCGATCCGGATCCATACCGATGGCGACGACATCGCAATTATCCCGAACAGCTTGATTGCCAAGGCGGAGATCGTCAACAGGAGCTTCCCGAGTCAACGCAGGGCGGCATCCGTCGAAGTCGCCTGTGCGGAAAGCGCATCTCCCGAACGCGTCATCGAAGCGCTTTCTCAAGCGACGCTCGTTTGCCCCGACATCCTTCGAATACCCGCTCCCAAAGCCGTCCTCAGTCAGCTCGGAACGGACCGGAACATTTATCGAATCTCGTTTTTCGTCGCCAACACGCAGCACCTGTCGTCCACCAAGGACACCCTGCTGCGAGCCGTGCACCGTCAGTTGCACTATGCGGGCCATCTCACCCACGATAACTCGGGCAAAACCGTATCAGCCGAAGCGGCAAACAAACTGTTTGCGGTGCGCCGACTTATTCGCGACGTCGTCTTGTTCGAGTGCCTCGACGAACAGCAACTCGACAGTCTCGCCAGTCGTTTCGGGTTACTTCGCCTGGAACCAGGCGAATTGCTTTTTTCGCAAGGCGCAGAGGACGACGGGCTCTATGTCGTCGCATCAGGCATTCTCGAATTGACGCGGACGTCCGGTTCCGCTGACGGGACAATCGGCCGCATCAGTGCCGGTGAGTATGTCGGCGAAATCGGCATGCTCACGGCAGCGCCGCACGCAGCCACTGCGGTGGCACTCACCTATTGCACAATTTATCGTCTCCCGCGTGAAGCAATCGCCCCGCTACTGGCACAGAACGTCGAACTCGCGGCCGCATTTGCCCAATCGGTTCGCCGCGGAATGCAAATCCTCCATCGCGATGTCGCGGTTCGCGCATCTCCGGACATCGGGGCGAAAGGTCAACTGCTGCTACGCATTCGCAACATGTTTCATTTCGACAGCAATCCCGCTCAGAAAACGTAGCGCGTTACCCATTCCATACGTCACCTGCGTACGCCGGCACATGAAGTGTTCCGAATCGACGCCGAGCCCTCGGTTACTACGTTCACTTTCCGCGAAATGGCGGTGCCCTAGCGAACCGTCATGCTTTCACCGAGGCGTGACGTTTCCGTGAGCTTGGATCGCATCGAATCCTGAACGACGGCCGATGTCGTCTGCTCCAGGGTCGCGATGAAGTACTTGGGTGCCACACCCAGTCCGAGTACGATGACTGCCAGCGGAACGAGCAGTGCGCGCTCCCGCCGGCTAAGATCCGCGAGTCGCGCAACGCGCTCGTTCTTGACGGCGCCGAATATTACCTGCCTGACGCCACGCAGCGTATAGGCCGCACCGAGGATGAGCGTCAGTGCAGCAGCGCCCCCGATCCAGAAATTCGCCTTGATCGCGCCCACGATCACAAGAAACTCTCCAACGAATCCCGAGGTGCCGGGTAGCCCGAGATTGGCCATGGAAAACAGCACTGCCAGGGTCGCATAGCGGGGCATGACGTTCGCGACACCGCCGAGCGCATCGAGCGAACGTGTCTGCGTCCGTTCATACAACATCCCTGTGCATATCAGCAGCGCTCCCGAAACGAGGCCGTATGAAATCATCTGGACGATCGCACCCTCGACGGCAATCTGGTTGAACAGGAACAAGCCGAGCGTGACGAGCCCCATATGCGCAATCGTCGAATACGCCAGCAAGGCGGTCAGTTCCGTCTGGACCAAAGCGATGAGGCTTGCATAAACGACCGTGAACAGCGATATCGCGATCATTGCGGGCGCAAGGATGCGGCTCGCGTCCGGTGCAATCGGCAGCATGAACCTGAGGAACCCATATCCGCCGATCTTGACCATCCCCAGCATGATTGCCGCGCCGATCGGCCCCTCCGCGTAAGCGTTCTTCAGCCAGCCATGGACCGGCCACATCGGCAGCTTCACCGCGAAGGCTGCGAGGAAGCCGCAGAAAATCAGCAGTTGCGGCACGAGATCGAGCTTCATCTCATGCCAGACGTGCATATCGAAAGTATGGGAGAGGCCGAATAGATACAGCATCGAGGCCAGCAACAGAAGCGAACCGGCGAACGACATGAAGAAAAACTTCACGGCCGCATACGAACGGTGCTTGCCGCCCCACGCTCCGATCAGGAGATACAGCGGAATCAGCGTCGATTCGAAAAACACAAAGAACAGCATCCCGTCGAGCGACACGAACACGCCGACCATCAATCCGGAAAGGATCAGCACCGCGCCGAAATACTGGGCGACGCGCGTCGTAACGGCCTGCCATGATGCGCCCACGATCAACAGCGTCGTGAGCGCGGTCAATACGACCATCCAGAGCGACACACCATCCACGCCCACTCGCCAGCTCATCCCGAGCGTTGCCAGCCAGGGCCGGTTCTCCACGAACTGCATCGCCGGCGCTTGCGTATCGAATTCAAACAGCAGCGGCATCGTGGCCACAAGCCCGGCCAGTGCGCCCACCAGCGCCAGCATGCGCGTCAGCGTCGGGCGGCCATCCGATCCCGCGCAGCGAACGGCGACGCCAAATAACACTGGCGTCCATACGGATAAAGTAACAAAGGGGATTGAATGCATACGGTACGCGTGTGTGCGAAATCGGTTATTTTATTGTTCAGATAGTATTCCGAAGTTATCGATCGCCATCACTTCCCGGCGCGCTTGCTTCCAAACCCTATCTCTTCCGGATCATTCTGAATGTCCGGCCGACAGCCGGCGGTCGACCGGAAGGCTCCGGACTCCGGGGCCCTGCGGTTCCGGACACGATCATCGCGTCCGGAACCGAATGGAGCAGGCCAATCCCGAAGTGATCAGCCGAGCTCGTTCACGAGCTCCGGCACGAGCGCGAACAGGTCGCCGACGAGGCCGTAATCGGCCACGCTGAAGATCGGCGCTTCCGGATCCTTGTTGATCGCGACGATCACCTTCGAATCCTTCATGCCGGCCAGATGCTGGATCGCACCCGAGATGCCCACCGCGATGTACAGCTGCGGTGCGACGATCTTGCCGGTCTGGCCGACCTGGTAGTCGTTCGGCACGTAGCCGGCGTCGACTGCCGCGCGCGATGCGCCGAGCGCCGCCGACAGCTTGTCGGCCAGCGGCTCCAGCACCTTCGTGTAGTTTTCGCCGCTGCCCAGACCGCGGCCGCCCGACACGATGATCTTCGCGCTCGTCAGCTCCGGACGGTCCAGCTTCGTCACTTCACGGCTCACGAACTGCGACTTGCCGGCGTCTGCCGCCGCTTCGATCTTCTCGACCGCTGCGCTGCCGCCTTCCGCTGCAACCGGATCGAAGCCCGTCGCGCGCACCGTGATGACCTTGATCGGGTCGCTCGACTGCACCGTCGCGATCGCGTTGCCCGCGTAGATCGGGCGCTCGAACGTGTCGGCCGAATCGACTGCCGTGATGTCCGAGATCTGCGCGACGTCCAGCTTCGCGGCGATGCGCGGCGCGATGTTCTTGCCGTAGGCCGTCGCCGGCGCGAGGATGTGCGAGTAGTCCTTCGTGATGTTCAGCGCGGTCGCTTCGACGTTTTCCGCCAGGCCTTCGGCCAGTTGCGGCGCGTCGGCCAGCAGCACCTTCGAGACACCTGCGATCTTCGCTGCCGCGTCGGCAGCCGCTTGCGCGTTGTGGCCCGCGACCAGCACGTGAATGTCACCGCCGATCTTCGCTGCCGCCGCCACCGTGTTCAGCGTCGCGGCCTTGATCGACGCGTTGTCGTGTTCTGCAATCACCAGAATCGTCATTTCTTTCCGCTCCCTCTTACAGCACCTTGGCTTCGGTCTTCAGCTTCTCGACCAGCGTCTTCACGTCCGGCACCTTCACGCCGGCTGCACGCTTCGGCGGCTCGGCCACCTTCAGCGTCTTCAGACGCGGCGCGACGTCCACGCCGAGGTCTTCCGGCTTCACCGTTTCCAGCGGCTTCTTCTTCGCCTTCATGATGTTCGGCAGCGTCACGTAGCGCGGCTCGTTCAGGCGCAGGTCGGTCGTCACGACCGCCGGCAGCGTCAGCGACAGCGTTTCCGCGCCGCCGTCGACTTCACGTGCGACCGTTGCCTTGCCGTCGGCGATCGTGACCTTCGATGCGAACGTCGCTTGCGGGAGACCGGCCAGCGCGGCCAGCATCTGACCCGTCTGGTTCGAATCGTCGTCGATCGCCTGCTTGCCGAGGATCACCAGTTGCGGCTGTTCCTTGTCGACCAGCGCCTTCAGGATCTTCGCGACGGCCAGCGGCTCGACGCTGTCGTTCGACTCGACGAGGATCGCGCGATCCGCGCCGATCGCCAGCGCCGTGCGCAGCGTTTCCTGCGCTTGCGCGACGCCCACCGACACGGCGATCACTTCGGTCGCCACGCCCGCTTCCTTCAGGCGCACCGCTTCTTCAACGGCGATTTCGTCGAACGGGTTCATCGACATCTTCACGTTCGCGATGTCGACGCCCGTGTTGTCCGACTTCACGCCGACTTTGACATTCGCGTCAACGACTCTCTTTACTGCAACAAAAATCTTCAAGGCATTCTCCTGAATATCAACACCACCACATTCACCAGGGGCATTGGAAAGACAAACCTGTACTACGCGGCCCCCGCCACCTTTTACGATTTGACATGTATGCGTGCCACCCTCCATGCGGTGCCTGTATATGCGTTCGTGAAGAACATCGACGAGCACCGGGTAGCCACTCATGTCATCCGGCCCCACGGGCGCGATGCGTTACATGTTCGGGTAATTCGGCCCGCCGCCGCCTTCGGGCGTGACCCACACGATGTTCTGCGTCGGGTCCTTGATGTCGCAGGTCTTGCAGTGCACGCAGTTCTGCGCGTTGATCACCAGCCGGTCGCTGCCGTCGTCGTTCTTCACGAATTCATAGACCGCCGCCGGGCAGAAGCGGCCTTCCGGCCCCGCGTACGTGCGCAGGTTCACGTTCACCGGCACGTTCGCATCCTTCAGCGTCAGGTGCGCCGGCTGGTTCTCCTCGTGGTTCGTGTTCGAGATGAACACCGACGACAACCGGTCGAACGTCAGCTTGCCGTCCGGCTTCGGATACGCGATCGGCTCGCACTGCGACGCCGGCTTCAGCATCTCGTGGTCCGCGTGCTTGTGATGCAGCGTCCACGGCACGTTGCCGCCCATCACCTTCTGCTCCAGCCCGACCATCAGCGTGCCGAGGTACAGGCCCTTGGCCATCCACTGCTTGAAGTTGCGCGCACGGTACAGCTCGGTGTACAGCCACGATTGCCTGAAGGCGTCCGGGTACGCGTTGAGTTCGTCCGACTGGCGGCCGGCCCGCACCGCGTCGAATGCTGCATCCGCCGCCAGCATGCCGGTCTTGATCGCCGCGTGGCTGCCCTTGATCCGCGATGCGTTCAGGAAGCCCGCGTCGTCGCCGATCAGCGCGCCGCCCGGGAACACCGTCCTCGGCAGCGACACCAGCCCGCCCGCGGTGATCGCGCGCGCGCCGTACGACACGCGCTTGCCGCCTTCGAGGAACGCGCGGATCGACGGGTGCGTCTTGTAGCGCTGGAATTCCTCGAACGGCGACAGGTACGGGTTCGTGTAGCCGAGGCCCACCACGAAGCCGACCACGACCTGGTTGTTGTCCATGTGATACAGGAACGAGCCGCCGTACGTATCCGACTTCAGCGGCCAGCCGGCCGTGTGGATCACGAGGCCCGGCTTGTGCTTGGCCGGATCGATCTCCCAAAGCTCCTTGATGCCGATCCCGTACGCCTGCGGATCGGCATTCGCGTCGAGCTTGAACTTCGAGATCAGCTGGCGGCCGAGGTGGCCGCGGCAGCCTTCGGCGAACAGCGTGTACTTCGCGTGCAGCTCCATGCCGAGCTGGAAGTTCTCGGTCGGCTCGCCGTCCTTGCCCACGCCCATGTTGCCGGTCGCGACGCCTTTGACCGAGCCGTCGTCGTTGTACAGGATCTCGGCGGCCGGGAAGCCCGGGAAGATCTCCACGCCCAGCGCTTCGGCCTGCTGGCCCAGCCAGCGCGTGACGTTGCCCAGCGAGATCACGTAGTTGCCGTGGTTCTGGAAGTTGGCGGGCAGCGCCCAGTTCGGCGTGGTGACCGCGCTTTTCTCGGACAGGAACAGGAAGCGGTCTTCCGTCACCTCGACGTCGAGCGGCGCGCCGCGTTCCTTCCAGTCGGGGAACAGTTCGTTGATCGCGCGCGGGTCCATCACCGCGCCCGACAGGATGTGCGCGCCGATCTCGGAACCCTTCTCGAGCACGCACACGCCGATCTCGGTGCCTTTCTCGGCGGCCAGCTGCTTGAGCCGGATCGCGGCCGACAGCCCGGCGGGGCCGCCGCCGACGATCACGACGTCGTATTCCATCGATTCGCGTGGGCCGTATTGCTGAACGAGTTCGGCCGTACGGCGCGTGCAACGATCTATCGCTTCCATGATGGCGCCCAGTTCAGAACTGGTCTTCCGACAGGGTCAGGATGCCTTCTCCGCCCTTCACGCTGACGATCGATGCGCTCAACCCCAGCGCCTGCGGCAGGATGAATTCTGCGAAGCACTGCGCGGTAGCGATCTTGGCGCCGTAGAACGACGGATCCTCCGCTTGCTTGTGCAACGCAACCAGCATTGCACGCGCCATCTGCCACCCGCTCAGCACGATGCCGGCCAGCTTCAGATACGACACGCTACCGGCGAATACGCCATTGGGATCGCGCTTCGTATTCGCAACGACATGCTCGACCGCCGTCTTCAGCGCCTGTGCACCCGCCTCGAGATGTCGACGCATCGACTCGAATGGCGCGCCTTGCTCGGCCGCAAGCGCGTCGACGGTCTTGCCGATCTCGGCGAGCAGTGCCGAGGCCACCGCGCCGCCGTCACGCAGCGTCTTGCGTCCCACGAGGTCGTTCGCCTGGATCGCCGTCGTGCCTTCATAGATGGTCAGAATGCGCGCGTCGCGGTAGTACTGTGCCGCACCCGTTTCCTCGATGAAACCCATCCCGCCGTGCACCTGCACACCCAGGCTTGTCGCTTCCAGCGATGCTTCCGTACTCCAGCCCTTGACGATCGGCACCAGGAATTCGTAGATCGCCTCGTTCCGGGCGCGCGTCGCTTCGTCAGGATGGCCGTGCGCGAGATCGCTATGCGCGGCCGCCACATACGCCAGTGCCCGTGCGCCTTCGGTCATCGCACGCATCGTGCCGAGCATGCGGCGTACGTCCGGATGATGAATGATCGTTACCGACTCCTTGGCCGACCCGTCCACCGGGCGGCTCTGTACGCGGTCCTTTGCATATTGCACTGCCTGCTGATAGGCGCGGTCGGAGATACCGATGCCCTGCATCCCGACCGAGAACCGCGCTGCGTTCATCATGATGAACATGTATTCGAGGCCGCGATTCTCTTCGCCGACCAGGTAGCCGATCGCGCCACCGTTATCGCCGTACTGCAGCACCGCGGTCGGGCTCGCCTTGATCCCTAGCTTGTGCTCGATCGACACGCAGTGCACATCGTTGCGCGCGCCGAGCGAGCCGTCTTCGTTGACCAGGAACTTCGGCACGATGAACAGCGAAATCCCCTTCACGCCTTCCGGCGCGTTCGGCGTGCGCGCGAGCACCAGGTGGACGATGTTGTCCGCCATATCGTGCTCGCCCCACGTGATGAAGATCTTCGTGCCGAACACCTTGTACGATCCGTCGCCCTGCGGCTCGGCGCGCGAGCGCACCAGCGCCAAGTCCGAACCGGCCTGCGGCTCAGTCAGGTTCATCGTGCCGGTCCATTCGCCCGAGATCAGCTTCGGCAGATAGCGTTGCTTTTGCTCGTCGGTACCTGCCGTCAGCAGCGCCTCGATCGCACCGTCGGTCAGCAACGGGCACAGAGCAAAGGCGAGGTTCGATGCATCCAGCATTTCGGCACACGGCGTCGCGAGCAGCTTCGGCAGGCCTTGACCGCCGAATTCAACCGGATGCTTCACGCCTTGCCAGCCGCCTGCCGTAAATTGGCGAAACGCGTCAGCGAAGCCCGGCGATGCCGTCACGGCACCGTCCTTCCAGATCGTCCCGTTCCGGTCGCCCGACACGTTGAGCGGCGCCACGACTTCGCCGCAGAATTTCGCGGACTCCTCGATGACGGCCTGAGCGGTTTCAGCCGTGGCATCTTCGAAGCCCGGCAGCGTGGCGATCTGTTCCAGGTCCGCCAGTTCGTTAATCGCAAAGAGGATGTCTTTGACCGGGGCGATATAGCTCATCGCGCATCTCCACATTTTGTGATGCGTGCAATAACACGCGGGAAGACGCGCTACGGGTCGAGCGCGTCCGAGTGATGCGCTCATCCTAGTCCCGGCCCTGGCTTATCCGGATACCCAAACCTGCCCAATGACTGACAAAACACGCCAAATCAATGCGAATCCTCAAACCTGCGCACAGGTTGACGCGATTTGTCACTTCCGAGACCGATTCGGTCACTGCCGACGGCCTCTTCCGAACGCGGATACCCGGTGCGGCGATCGGGCTCCGTTGGTTGGCTGTCGCCGACACATACGCACGACGAGCCGATTCGACCGCAATGCGATGGGGATGGAGTGGAGAAACTGGCGCCAGGCAATCGCGACAAAGCGCGTCGCGCCCGGCGGCGGCGACTCGTTGCCGCGCAGCACGGCAACTGGCATGGAGTGCTACAAGTCATGCGACGGGTAGCCGCACACGGCGCTGTCATCCGCGCGCGTTCGCGGCCGGGCCGGTCGCCTGATATGACAATTGATGCCTCGATTTGCCGGCGGTTCGACGAAGACCTCGCCGCGCCTCGAACCTCTATGCGCGCGCCCCCCGAAGCTTCAGCGCGATCTCGAGCCGAGCGATCCAGGCGGCGTCGTCGAGTTTCGCACCGGTAATGTTTTCCACACGTTCGAGTCGATGGTCCAGCGTGTTCGGGTGGATATCCAGCGCGGCGGCCGTAACCTTGCGACGTTGCCGGTTCGCAAAGAACGTCTCCAGCGTCGCAATGATTTCCGGCTCCCCCGCCAGTTCCTCGATCAACGACAGCAGGTAGTTCAGCGCGCCGTCATTGCCGCGCACACACTCCTCGAGGACGATGTCCGAATAACGATGCGCGCGATGCCCTGCATTTGCGCTCTGGCCGAATGCCAGTGCGCGAATCGCCTCCTCCGCGGACGCCGCCCAGCCTTTCGCCCCGATGCTCGCCAGACCGATGCCGACCGACGCGTCGGATGACGCACTGCCGAGCCATGCACCCACGCTGCCCGCGACCCGCCTGTCGCTCGCGCTGGCAGATTCGTCATGGAGGCACGGCGCCCACACGATCAGCCGATCCCGATGCCAGACGTCGAGCAGGCTGTCCCGGGGCGTTTTCAGGTGCCGTGCGACGGCGAGCACCAGTCGGTCGGTCTCCTCCTCCGCATGCAGCGCACTGCGATCCAGGTGCGCCGATTCGATCGCGATTGCGATTCGGCGCATCGTGGGATCGAGCCCCAGCGCCTTGGTGGCCTTGCGGAACGCGTCGTCGTCGACCGTGTGGTTGAAGATGATTTCATGCAGTTGATAACGCAGCGACTCTTTCCAGCGCGCCTGCTGATACTGCTCGTCGAGATAGGCACGCGAGATCAACTGCGCCATCTCGTCGAAAAAATCCATCAGGTACGGCGAGATCACGAAGAACAGCTCGTCGCGCAACTCATCGCATGCGCTGCCGAGCTCGGCACAACTACGCCACACCTCCCTCACCCCGACGCGAAATGCACGCAGCAGCGACGGCAGCGGAATGCCTTGGTGGACGCGCCGGCGGCCGCATTCCTGGAACACCTCGAGATCCTTGTCCGACGGAAACGAGCCGGTAAATACGGACTCGAACCACAGTCGCTCCGACAACGCGATCGACGCCATGATGTCCTGCCTGACCGCGGCCGACAGATCTTCGTAGCCCTCGATGCGAATCAGGGCCGCATAGGTCCGATCGATCACTTCCGTCGGATTCAGCGTCAATTCCCGAATCTTGTCGCGCATTAGTGCCGACGTTTCCGGAATCTGGACATGTCCTATATGCATCTTTCCTCTTCTTTCGGTTCGGCGGCGCTCGGCCGCCATCGCGGGCTTCCAGGGGCAGTCCGGTCGACGCCCCGCGCCGAACGACACCCGTCGCCCGACGGGGCGTTGTGAAAAGTTCCATTCGGAACGCCCAGTTCTCCCATTTCGCCGCCCGGGGGCGACCGGATAACGTTCACAGCAAGCCGATCGGACATTGCGTCCGATTGACGGATATGTCCCCGTGTCACTCGCCAGAGGCCCCATGCAAACCCCCGAGAGTATATTTTCCGGCCTGAAGGTCGTCGATTTCGCCAGCTACATTGCCGGACCGGCAGCGACGACGATTCTTTCAGATTTCGGCGCCACGGTCATCAAAGTGGAGCCGCCCGGCACGGGCGACCCCTATCGGCATTTCTACGCGATCCCGCCGAACCCGATCAGCGAACACAACTACGCGTGGCAACTGACCAACCGTAACAAGCGCGGCCTCGCCCTCGACCTCAAGTCGCCCGCCGCTCGCGACATCGTCACCCGCCTCGCCCAATGGGCGGACGTCATCGTCGTCAACTTCCCGCCGAAGATCAAGGAAAAGCTCGGCCTCACCTATGAGGCGCTCGCGCCGCTCAACGAGCGCCTCGTCTACGCCGACCTCACCGGCTACGGCACGAAAGGCCCGGAAGCCGACAAGCCCGGCTTCGACATCACCGCCTACTGGGCGCGCACCGGTCTGATGCAGGTCACGCGCGACGGCGACAGCCCGCCGACGCTGCCGGTGCCGGGCATCGGCGATCACGCGACCGCGAGCACGCTGTATTCCGCGATCGTGACAGGCCTTTATCGACGCGAAAAAACCGGCAAGGGCAGCCACGTCAGCACCTCGCTGATCGCCGAAGGCGCATGGGCAGCCGCCGCGTGGATCGAAGGCGGCCTCAATGGCGCGCGCTATCGCGAGCGGCAGGGCCGCAAGTCGCCGCCGAACGCGCTGCTGAACCCGTATCGCACCGCCGACGATCGGTGGCTCCTGGTCGTGCTGCCGGCGAGCAAGGACTGGCCGCTGCTCGTCAACGCAATGCAGTTGCCCGCGCTGCTCGACGATCCGCGCTTCGCCAACGAGGCGGCCCGCGCAGAAAACGCGGCCGCACTCGTCGCGATTCTCGACGAAGCGTTTGCCCGGCAGCCGCTCGAGTACTGGAAGAAGACCTTCGACGCAGGCCGCGTGATCTACGGCGTCGTCCAGATTGCGGACGAAATCATCAACGACCGGCAAATGTACGAGAACGACATCTTCGTGCCGCTCGCCGAGCCGACCGGCAAAGCGACGCACACGGTGAACAGCCCCGTCCAGGTCGCGGGCGTGCAGAAGGTCTCGCCCGGGCCTGCACCGCAGCTCGGCGAACACAGCGATAGCGTGCTCGCCGATCTCGGTTACGGCGCCGACGAAATCGCCCGACTGCTGGCCGAAGGCGTCGTATCGAAGCACGGCACGAGCGCATGACGCGTCAGCCGTTCGACTCTCCCTCGAATTGACAGGACAACAAAGTGACCGAACAGGAATTGCTTGAACAGGCCTATGCGATGCCGCTCGTCGGCCCGGCCTACGCGAAGCCGCCGTATCGCTTCGTCGATCGCGAATTCATCATCATCACGTATCGGACCGATCCCGCCGCGCTCGAGCGGCTCGTTCCCGCGCCGCTGAAGATCGTCGAACCGATCGTGAAGTACGAATTCATCAAGATGCCTGACTCGTCGGGGCTCGGCTCCTACACCGAGTCGGGCCAGGTCATCCCCGTGACGCTCGACGGCGTGGCGGGCGGCTATACCCACGCGATGTACCTCGACAACCTGCCGGGCATTGCGGCGGGACGCGAGCTCCTCGGCTTTCCGAAGACCCTCGCGCAGCCGAAGCTCGAGGTGCGCAGCGATACGCTCGTCGGCACGCTCGACTACAACGGCGTGCGCGTCGCGACGGCCACGATGGGCTACAAGTATCAGGCGCTCGACACGGAAGAAGTCCGCCGTTCACTCGACGGCCCCGGCTATCTGCTGAAGATCATTCCGCACGTCGATGGCAAGCCGCGCATCTGCGAGCTGGTCAAGTACCGGCTGAGCGACCTGGTCGTCAAGGGTGCATGGACAGGCCCCGCCACGCTCGAGTTGCATCCGCACTGCTTTGCGCCCGTCGCGCAGCTGCCGGTGCTCGAGGTGCTTTCGGCGACGCACATCCTCACGGATCTCACCCTGGGTGCAGGTGAAGTCGTACACGACTACCTGGCACCGTCGCGTCGTGACCATCGATTCCGTTGATGCCACGACCCGCGTCATCATGAACGACTCTGGAGAGTTGAAGATGTCGAAGCAAATCAAGCGTGTTGCCGTGATCGGCACCGGCGTGATCGGCGCGAGCTGGACCGCGCTCTTTCTCGCGAAGGGTCTGGACGTTGTCGCCACCGATATTGCGCCGGATGCCGAAGCCAAGCTCCGTCAGTATGTCGACAACGCGTGGCCGGCCCTCGAAAAGTTCGGTCTCGCCCCCGGCGCGTCGCGCGACCGGCTGACGTTCACCGCCGATACGCGGACCGCCATCGCCGGCGCGGACCTCGTCCAGGAAAACGGCCCGGAGCGGATTGCCGTCAAGCAGGCGCTCTATTCGCTGCTGGACGAAACGCTGCCGGCCGACGTGATCATCGCGTCGAGCTCTTCCGGTCTGACGATGAGCGAGATCCAGTCGGCCTGCGAACGCCATCCCGAGCGCTGCGTGATCGGCCATCCGTTCAATCCGCCGCACCTGATCCCGCTCGTCGAGATCGTCGGCGGCAAGCAGACCTCGCAGGACACCATCGAACGCACCATCGCGTTCTATACGAGCCTCGGCAAGAAAACCATCCGGCTCAACAAGGAAGTGCCCGGCCATGTCGCGAACCGCCTGCAGGCTGCGCTCTGGCGCGAGATCGTCCACCTGGTCGCCACGGACGTCGTGAGCGTCGAGGATGCCGATACCGCGGTGTGCTGGGGACCCGGCTTGCGCTGGGGCGTCATGGGTCCGAACATGCTGTTCCATCTTGGCGGCGGCCAAGGCGGCATCGAACACTTCTTCGACCAGTTCACCGGCCCGATGACCGCATGGTGGGAAGTGCTCGGCTCGCCGCAGATTACAGCGGAAGTGCGACAGAAAATGACCACCGGCGTTCGGGAAGAAGTGGCTGGCCGGTCGATCGACCAACTGGCCGCGCGCCGCGATGAAGTGCTGCTCGGCCTGCTTGCGCTGCGCTCCGAAGAACGCTGACGCATCCGACAGCCGCCGTGCAGATCGCGGCGGCCTCTTTCCACTCGATCATCGACCCTCATGCAATCTCTTCTGAATCTGTCATACGAAAAGCGCGCTGGCATCGCATACGTCACCGTGAACCGCCCGAAGTCGCTCAACGCGCTGAACCATGCAACGCTCGACGAAATTCGCGCGGTCATGGAAGACGCGCGCGACGATTCCGCCATTCACGGCGTGATCCTGACGGGCGCCGGCGACAAGGCGTTCGTTGCCGGCGCGGACATCAGCGAAATCGCCCCGCTCGGCGCCGTCGATGCCGCGACGTTCACGCGTCAGGGACAAACCACGTTCGATCTGATCGAAAACCTGGGCAAGCCGGTCATCGCAGCGATCAACGGCTTTGCGCTCGGTGGCGGCTGCGAGCTTGCGATGGCCTGCACAATCCGTCTTGCGACGGAACGTGCGCACTTCGGGCAACCCGAAGTGAAGCTCGGTGTCATCCCGGGGTTCGGCGGCACGCAACGCCTGCCGCGCCTGATCGGCAAGGGCCGCGCAATGCAGCTGATCCTCACCGCGACCATGATCGACGCTGCCGAAGCCTACAGGATCGGCCTCGTCAACGAGGTGGTGCCGGCCGATGCGCTCCTCGCTCGGGCCGAAGCGCTGCTCGGGCAGATCGTCGCCAACGCGCCGCTCGCGACCCGATTCGCCATTCAGGCCATCAACCGGGGGCTCGACATGAGCCAGGACCAGGGCATGCTCCTGGAAAGCGCACTGTTCTCGATCTGCGCGGCAACCGACGACAAACGAGAAGGTACGTCGGCGTTCCTCGAAAAGCGGGTCGCCAACTTCAGCGCCCGTTGACGCTACCGGGGCGGCACGGCGTTCGCGCGCTCGGCGCCTTCGCCGTCACCGGCCGACGGATCGCTCGGTATTGCGATACGCGGCCGGCGTACTACCCGTCCAGTGACGAAACGCGCGATGAAATGCAGTCGGATTGTCGAACCCGACGTCGTACGCGATTCCCGCGATCGTATCGTTGGAGTGAGTCAGCCGCTGAATCGCGATGTCGCGCCGCACTTCGTCCTTGATGGCCTGAAAAGTCGTGCCTTCGACTTCCAGACGCCGGCCGAGCGTACGCGTCGAATAATTCAGCGCGTGCGCGACCTGATCGATCGTAGGTGTCTCAGGAAGGCAATCCGCCATGTAACGCCAGACCTGGTGGCACACCATCTGGTCCACGAACGTGACAAATATCCAGTCTTCGGGCGCTCGCTTCAGGAACGCCTGAAGATCCGGTTTGCGCTGCCTGATGGGCATCGTGAGATAGTTCGCATCGAAGCGAAGACAGGTCATGGCTTGATCGAACTTCACCGGGCCTGGAAACAGGTAAAGATGATCGCCCGCCTGTGCCGAGCGAGGAAACTGGAAATTCACTTCGACAAGCGGAATCTTCTGGCGAATCAGCCACGATGCGATGCCATGAATCAGCTTCAGCACCAGTTCGCAACCGAGCGCGCTCACACCCGGGCCTTGAGGCTCGATGGTCAATCGAACCATGCCGGTCCTGCCGTCCTGCCTGGATTCGAGTGTGAATTCTTCCAGGAGGATATGAAAGAACTGCGTGAGTCGATATAGCGCGACCTCGAGCCGGGGCGCGTCCAGCAAGCTCAGACAGAGAAATTTGAGCGTGCCCTTTCTCAATCGTCGGCTGAAAATACCCGGCATTTCGTCGTCCAGCTCACTGGCCAGCAGACGGTAGAGCGTGGAGAATTGCTCCTGCGTCACACGGGCCCCTGGCTTGCCAAGCAACTCGTGTGGAATGCCCGACAGCTCGGCCAGTCTGGCAATCGTCTCCCGCTCGGCGCCGGAAAGGAAGCCGTTCACGACGGTAATGGGAACGGTGGCGGTCAGTGGATTCAAGTCGGCTACCCGCAATGTCGAAGGAAGGCCATGCTGTCGTGTGCGCTGCTCACAGCGCGCTCGCGTACCGCGCATCTGCGCCGGCATCCACGCCTTCCACTGGTCTTGCTGGCTCGCCGTCGGCTCCCGGCCCGGCATACGCCGCAAACGTCTGCTCGTCGCGTGCCAGCATCGACGGCAACGTGTCACGCATCAAATCGACCCATGTCCGGATTTTCGCATCCAGATACTGGCGTGACGAGTACAGCACATACACATTCATGTCGTGGGTGCGATAGTGCGGCAGCACACATGCAAGCTGCCCATCGCGCAACCCGGCGACCGCTGAGTAAAGCGGCAGTAGACCGATGCCCATGCCGCTCCGAATCCCCGCCGCCAGCGCATCTGCGTCGTTGACGCGAAAGGCGGGCGTGACCGGCGCGCTCGCCTGTACACCATCCGGGCCGATCAGTTTCCACGCGTCATGCCCAGTCGGCGTCGCGAGCAAACCAAGGCAGGCATGCCTCTCGAGATCCTGGAGCGTGGCCGGCGCACCGTGTGTGTCGACATATCCGCGCGACGCACACAGGATGCTGAAGGTCGCCCCGAGTCGCTCGGAAACCACGCCGGATTCCGGAAGATGGCGTTCGAGCGCGATCGACACGTCCAGGCCCTCTCCAATCAGGTCGGGCCGCCGCCGGGTCGTCAGCAAGTCGATCCTGACCTCTGGAAAACGTTGCCGATAGCCTGCGACGAGCGACATCACATAGTGCCGGTCCAACCCGTTCGCGCAATGCAGCTTCAGCTTTCCGGACGGCCGCGCATGGGCGTCGCACGTCTCTGCCTCTGCCTGTTCGAGGTAGGCGAGTATCTGGTCGCATCGCCGCCAGTATCGTTCGCCGGCCTCGGTCAACGAGACGCGGCGCGTCGTCCGGTTCAACAATCGGACCGTCAGGTGCCGTTCGAGATCCGACACCACGCGTGAAATCCGCGTGGTGCTTATGCCGAGTTGCCGGGCCGCCGCCGAAAATCCGCCGGCGTTGACCACACCAACGAACAGGCGCATGTGTTGAAGCGTGACCATGGTTTCTTCCGTTTGGAATAAACGGAATTTTTGCACGGGAATCCTGATCGATTGCCCGCAACGTTCGCAAAATTGCGTTACGTATCGCTTTGTCGTTTTGCACAATTCCGGTTGTGCGAAAGTGCTCGATTCTCCGCACCGCCTTCTCGAACTGTGCCGGCAAATCCGTGCCCGTTACCCCTTTGGTTACCGCGCGTCCGACTGCGCCTTGAGAATCGCCTGCGCCCGACTCTTGACGTCCAGCTTCAGATAAAGGTTCTTCAGGTGAAACTTCACCGTGTTCTCGGACAGGAACAGCTTCTCGGATATCTCGCGATTCGACGCTCCGCTGCACAGTAACCGCAGGATTTCATCTTCTCGCTGCGACAACAGGTTCGACCACGCCGTCTTCTGGACGTTTGCTTTCGGATTTCTCTCTGCACACTCCACGCCATCGAGCATCGCCGCCAACTCCGCGCCCTCGTCGAACAACGCACGCGTACAGCCGCCCGCCCGAGCGGCGTCCTGCGCACCTTGCAACGTGCGCAGCGCCAGCCGCGTGTGCCCTTGCCGATGCTGAACCAGCGCCTGCAATACCTGCAGCTTGACAGACAGGAGCGGTCGCGCCGGCACGATGCCGAGCGCCGACTTCAGCAATTCGGAGGCCCGGTCGAGCTGCTGTTGCGACAACGCAAGCCGGATGCGGCCAAGCAGCGGGCCGCTCAGCATCTCCGTCACCGGAATCCATGCTGGATCCGGCGATGCGGCATCGCCCGATACCTGCGACAGCAACGCATCGATGCGCGTCGTCTCGCCGCTGCGCCCCGCAAGATACAGACGCTCCCACACAATCATCTCCCGCACGCTCGACCAACGATTGTGAAAGCTCAGACGCTCGAGCGTGTCGAGCGCGTCGCGCGCCTGAAGCATCCGGCCGCGCGCGGCATGCACGCGCGCGATCGACACCATCGACAACGCGACGAATTCCGGCACCGTCGCGAGTGCGATATCCTCGCCGAACTGCGCGGAGAGTCGCTCAACCGTGTCAAACTGGTCTGCCTCGTAACAGGCCCAGATGCGCGACGCCGCCAGCGCCGCGGCCGACATGCCCCGGTTCACGTACGGACTGCCCGCGTCGCGTCGCATGCCGCGAGTCGCATGCGGAGCATCGGTAGCCAGCCGCGGCTGCGCGCTCATCACCTGCAGGATGCAGCGCAACGCGAGCGTATAGCCATGACTGAACGCGGCCTGTGCATGATCGTTGTGGCTGTTCGCCAGCACCAGCAGGTGATGGGCCCGTTCGTCCTCCCACTCGGCCATCGCGCTGAACGCAAGGAGATTGGCCGCCGCGCCGAGCTCGAAGGCCTCGAACAGGCCGGACGCCGGCTGACGCAGCGCAGGCACGTCGGCGAGCCGCGCCGCGCCGCGCAGGTCGTTCCCGAATAGCAACGCCATCGCGAGCACGACGTCGGCGCCGTGCCCGTCGCGCGTTTCGGCAAGATATGACAGCAGCGGATGGGTCGGCCCGCCGCGCCGCAGGAACACCAGCGCCCACGCGATCTTCACCGCGAGGCTCCGGCAGCCGAGCACCTCCTGCAACGGCAGCCGGTCGAACCAGTATGCGACCGTCACCAACTCGGCACCCTCGACGAGCCGGGACGCCCAGTCGTCCAGCGTCGTGATCGCGAGCGAATACTCCCGTGCCTCGACGGCATGGAACATCGCCTCTTCCGGCACGCCATGGCGCACGTACCAGTGCGCGGCGCGGCGGTGCACGTCGATCACGCGCGCCGCATCCTCATGCGTGAGCCGATCGGACAGGAAGCGGGCGAACAGCCCGTGATAGCGATACCATCCCGGGCTGCCGTCCAGCGCCTCCACGAACAACCCGTCGCGCTCGAGCTGCCGCAGCACCGCGTCCGCGTGCTCGAACCCGGTCACTTCCTCGCAGAGCGAGCCGTTCAGGCGCCGCAATGGCGACGTTTTCAGCAGGAACGTCCGCACGTCGGGCGGCTGTAGCGCGAGCGTATTCTCCGACAGGTAGCGAACCAGCTCGAGCGGCGTGCAGTCGCGCATCTCGTCAAGCGCATCCCGGATCTCGTCGCGCGCAAGCGCCAGCTTGAACAGTTGGAGCCCCGCCGGCCATCCCTCGGTGCGCGACTGGATGAACGCCTCCGTTTCCGCATCGATCGTGTCGGCGGCATCCGCGAGGAACACGGCCGCTTCGTCCGTCGAGAAACGCAGATCCTCCATCCGCAACACGAGCGCCTCTTCGGCAACCTGCAACGCGCTCACGCCGACGTCCGGCAGGTTGCGAGATCCGATGTAAACGCGACAGCGCCCGGGCAGCGCATCCAGCAGATCGCGAAAGAAATGCAGAATCGCCGGCTCGTGAATCCACTGGAAATCGTCGATGCAGATGCCGATCGGACCGTCGATCCGCGCGAGCTGGTCGAACACCCAGTCGAGCATGTTGTCGGACGGGCGCACCGGCTGCCCGGTCGCAGCCACGCCGGCCTCCTCGACCATCTGCGCGATCAGCGAGATGAAATACGCTTCGAAACGGCGTGGATCGTTGTCGTTCTCGTCGAGCGCGAGCCACGCCATCGTCCAGCGCTTCGCGCGCCCTGCCTCCATGATCTGCTGCAGCAGCGTCGACTTGCCGCTGCCGAGCGGGGCCTGCAGGACCACGATGTGCGGCACGCCGAGCCCCGTCACGCGATCGAGCAACGCGCGCCGGACGATCGCGCCGCGACGCGCGACGGGCGGAAAGAACTTGTGTTCGCGCAAGTCCGCGCCGTGGCGGCGTGGCCTGCGTCGCGTCGAATTCGGGGAAGCAGTCACAATCGTCCGGATGGCGTGGAAGAGAAGGCATCGTGCCTCAATCGCGAAGCCGCTTCAAGCATCGCCGGCCGCCGGCTCCGCCGCACGCTCGTCCGGCAGCGGCGGCGTCCAGCCCCCGACACGCGAAAATGCCGAGAATGCCGCGAACGGATTGCAGCAGAACGGGCGCAGGCAGCCTGCATCATTCGACGTTCCGTCGTCTCGGCTATCGCCCCCCGCCGCCCGCGCACCGGTTACGAGCGACTCCGTCATCGCGGCACCGTGCCGGCAAAGGCAACGTATGCGTCGAGCGCCGCCGGATTGGCCATCGCATCGCGACTCGCCGCGCTTTCGACGCGCTGCCCCATCAGGATCTTGCGCACCGGCACCTCCATCTTCTTGCCGGTCAGCGTGTACGGAATCTGCTCCATCGCAACCATCACGTCCGGCACGTGGCGCGGGCTGCACAGCGTGCGCAGCCTCTCCGCGATCCGCGCGCGCAGCGCGTCGTCGAGCGCCCCGCCGTCGCGCAGGCGCAGAAACAGCGGCATGAAGTAGCGGCCACCGGGCAATTCACAGCAGACGACGAGACTGTCGGCCACGGCTTCGATCTCCTCGACGACGCGATAGATTTCCGCCGAGCCGATGCGCACGCCGTGGCGATTCAGCGTCGAATCGGCCCGCCCATAGATGTAGCAACCGCCGTGCGGCACGATCTTCATGAAATCGCCGTGCCGCCACACGCCGGGGAAATAGTCGAAATAGGACTCCCGATAACGTGTGCCGCCCTCGTCGTTCCAGAAATAGATCGGCATGGAGGGCGCCGGCCGCGTGACGACGAGCTCGCCGATCTCGTCGACGACCGGCTCGCCGGCGTCGTTCCACACGTCGACCGCCATGCCGAGCATGCGCGCCTGGATCTCCCCCGCCCGCACCGGCAGCAGCGGCACGGCACCGACGAGCCCGCTGCACAACTCGGTGCCGCCAGACTGCGACGTAACCCACAAATCCGGCTTCACGCAGCGATAGAACCACGAGAATGTTTCCGGCGTGCTCGGCGCACCGCTCAGGATCACGCTCCTGACGCGCGACAGGTCGAATTCGCGGCCGGGCTCGAGGCCGGCCTTCTCCATCATCTGCACGAACGTCGGGCTGCCACCGAAACAGGTCGCTCCCGCATCGGCGGCAAGCCGCCACAGGCAACCCGGCCCACCATGCATCGGGCTGCCATCGTAGAGCACCGCAGCCGCGCCCGTCATCAGCGACGCAACCAACAGGTTCCACATCATCCAGCCGGTCGTGCTGTAGAAGAACATCACGTCGCCGGCGTGCAGATCCATATGCAGGTGCATCAGCTTCAAATGCTCGACGAGGATGCCGACGTGGCTGTGGACGATCGCCTTCGGCAAACCGGTCGTTCCCGACGAAAACACGATCCAGAGCGGATGATCGGGACCCACGCGTTCGAAGCGAAATGCGTCGGGCGGCACTTCGGGGCCGTCCAGAAGCGCGTGCCACGGATGCGTCGCGCACGGCAGTGTCGCGGCGCCGTCCGGCAGCACATCGGTGTCGGACGACAGCCATACGAGCGTCTCCAGCGACGGCAGCGCGCGCGCGATCTGGAACGCTTCCTCCGTGCGCTCGAACATCCGGCCGCCGAAGCTGTAGCGATCGGCCGTGATCAGCACCTTCGGCTCGATCTGCCGGAAGCGGTCGACCACCGTACGCACGCCGAAATCGATCGCAGCCGACGACCATACTGCTCCGATGCTGGTGGCGGCGAGCATCGCGATCGCGCATTCGGGCACGTTCGGCAGATACGCGACGACGCGGTCGCCGGGCTGCACGCCCATCTCGCGCAAGCGCGTCGCAACGCGCCGCACCTGGCCGGCGAGCTCGACCAGCGACAGCGTGCGCAGCGGTTGCGTTTCGCTCGCGTAATGGAACGCCGGCTGCGCCGCGTCCGCATGCGCGGCATGCTGCAGCACGTGTTCTGCGTAGTTCACGCGCGCATCGGGAAACCAGCGCGTGTGCGGCATCGGCGCGCCATCGGTCACGCGACGCGCCGATCCGTCGAACTGCACGTCGAACCACTGCCAGATCGACGCCCAGAACGCGTCCGGTTCATCGGTCGACCATCGCCACAGCGCATCGTAGTCGGCAAACGCCAGGTCTCGATCGGCCGCGAGCCAGTCCATGAAACGCGCCAGATTGGAACCGCGCATGAACGCGTCATCCGGCGTCCACATCAGTTCGCCTTCGTTCGTCATGTCAATGCCTTTCACGTAATAGCGCAATGCGCGCGAGGACCGTTTCGGGATGTGCCAACGCGGGAATTTCCGCGACGTCGAATGTGTCGGGGCCCGCTGCCGGCAAATCGTCTTCGCCGAACCAGAACGCCGCGGGCACAACGACTCCGGTCGGCCCCGGGCCGCACGTCGCCGGCGCGATCGCGAAGTCCGGCGCCGCAGCACCAGTGAAGGCGACCGAAGCCGGAACCCGCAGCCCCCATTCCCAGCCATAATGCCGCGCGACGTTCGCGACCGGCTGAAGCAGTTCCAGCCCGTGCACGGCGACGTCGGCATCCCATCGGAGCGATTCGCGCATCAGAACTGCGTCCACTCCGGCGGTCGCGAAAGTGCGCATGAAATCCGCCACGCACGCCGCCGCCGCGTCGGCCGCGTCTTCGTCGACTTCGACGCGCGGCGTGCCGCTCGCGAAAGCGAATGCGCGCGCCGCCCAGTCGCGCGGCGACGGCAGATCCAGCACAAAGATCGCGTCGGGCAACGCTGCGCGCAGCGCGACCGCCAGCGCCGCCACGTGCGCACGCACCGGCTCGCTTGAAAGATACGTTTTCAGCGGCAGATGCGCGCGCTTTGTCTTGCCTATCAGCTCGGCGGCAAGCGCCGAATCGCGTGTGAGCCACGCATCGGCCACCTCCGCGAGCGGCAGCGTGAGCACGTCCGGGCGCAGCAGGCCACGCGCATGCCGCGCCCACGCCACGCACGCGGCACTGTCGAGCCACGGTGGCGCGTCACCCGTGAGCAGCGGCGCGCTATAGCCGGCGTGATCGAGCCATAACAGGCGACGCGCGCGGCTGGCTTGCGTCAACCCGGGCATGATGACGCCTCCGTGTTCAATGCGTCGAGACGCGCTTCCAGTTCCGCGATTCGCACGTCCTTCGGATCGAGCATGTACGCGCCCTGAAGCTGGTCGGCCGGCATCGTGACGCGCTGGCCCATCGTCGTCGCGTAGATCTCCGCGTTGTCGCTCCAGCTCCCGAAGTACGGCAACGACGCAGGCGGTTCGGGCGTCACCCATTCCGCGCAGAACGCATCGAACGGCCGGGCACGGGCAATACGCGCAAGCCGCTCGGCAGCCCGTGCGTCGGCGGTCGCCTCGACGTCCACGACCAGAGTCTGCTCGTCGTAGACGACCTTGTAGATGTCGCGTGCATTCTCGTGCGACATCAGTTCCTCGCGCAGATCCTTCATCACGAGCGCCGGATCGCGTTCGAGCACGTCGCCGTAACCGCCGCCCGAGCCCTGGCAGATCATGTAGATCTCGCCTTCGTTACAGATCTCGAACGTCATGCCCATGTCGTGGCTGCTGTACTTCGCGCCTGGAATCGGGCGGTTGTTCATCAGGTCGACGATGTCGAACGCATCGACGGCTTTCGGATTTTCCTCCAGCACCTTGAAGATGTTGATGCCCTTGATCTTCATCAGCTGATAGCTCGGGCACGAATAGCCGCCGAACAGCCCCTGCGCGGACGGAAACTTCGAACCCTCGCAGCCGGTCATGAAGCCCCACAGCCCCGACCCGCGAGCGGTCGCGATCTGCTCGTAGCCCATCCCGCCGCGATACTTGCCCCAGCCGATCCGGTCCTTCGCGAGTCGCTGCGCGCCGAGGCGGATGATCGGCGTATCCTCTTCCGCGATCTCGTGCTCGCCGGTATCGCACATGAAGCCGAACACGGGCGAGATCGAATGTTCGCCGTCCGCATGGCTGCGCGCACCTTGCCCGTTACCGTTGATGTCCGCGCAGAAATTGCCTGTCACGTCGCCGTGTTGCGTGAGGCCGCCGTAGATGAACGTCGCTGCCTGATCGTATTGCGACGCGATCACCGCGGAGTAGCGATGCGGCAGGCTGTAGCTGAGCTTGTTCATCGGGATCGTCCAGACCACGCAGCCCTTGAACAGCGGCATCAGGCTCATCGCCTGCGGCATCTCGCCCTCGGCGTCGAGGATGGAGTTGCGATCGGTGATGATCTCGATCGGCGACAGCACGGCCATCGTGTGCGGCAGATCCGGCCAGATGTTCTGCAACAGCCCGGTACACAGCGCCGCCTTGAAAGATGCGATGTTGGTGTTCACCGAGCGGTTCAGGAACTGCGGTGCCGAGCCGCGAAAATCCATGATCATCCGGTCGCCCTTCACGGTGATCGCACAGGAGATTTTCTGCAGCGCGTTCTCGCGCAGGCTCGAATCCATGAACTGCAGCACGCGCGTCGTGCCGTCGGGCAGCTCGCGAATCCGCCGACGCATCTCCGTTTCGACGTCTTCCAGATGCGAGCGCAGCGTGCCGATCAGCGCATCGCGGCCATACTGGTCGAGCAATGCGATGATCCGGTCGCGCAGCCGAAGCACCGCATGCAGCTTGACCTTCATGTCTTCGAGCTGCAGCCGCGGATCGCGCACCGAGTTCTGCAGGAACGTGACGAGATCGCGCTTCAGCTCGAAATTCTCGACGATCTTGAACGGCGGCATCTTGATGCCTTCGTCGTACTTGCTCTCCGCCTTTGCGGGCAACCCGCCCGGCTCGGTCGAGCCGTTTTCGCCCTCGTGAATCGTCGACGACAGCCAGCAGACCAGTTCGCCCTTGTAGAACAGCGGCATCATCATCGACTGGTCGGTGTTGTGAATGCCGCCATAGCGCGCGTCGTTGTGGATGAACCCGTCGCCGTCCTTCACGCCGACGGTCGGATCGTCGGTCCAGTTCTTGATGATGAAGCGGATTGGGTAGAAGCAGCACGCGGCGAACGCGATGATCCCGTGCGGCGCGATCATCGACAGGTCGCCCTGTGCAGTGTAGATCGCGGTCACGAGGTCGCCCCATTTCGCACCCGGCGCCGCCCCCATCTGGTTCACCATCGTGAACGCCTCGGACAGCGCCGAGTTGATCAATCCGCGTACATGGTGAACCTGGTGCGGATCGACGCCCTGCTCCAGCACTTCCTGCTCGGCCTTCGAGCGCGGCAGGATGCTGTGGTTGCGCATGATCTCCGGATCCGGCCCGAGGAACAGCGTGTTGTCGGCGATGAACTTGTCGAGCAGTGCCCGGTCTTCCGCATTGATGTCGTTTTGCATGTCGAACTCCTTGCTTACTTGCGCAGGAACCACGCGCCGCCCTGGGCCGTCGCCTGGTAGATCCATCCCGGTTCGACGAGGAACGTCGTCGCGCGTGTGGTGATGACGGCCGGCCCTTCGATCCGCGTACGCTCGGCGCGCGCGCGGTCGTCGTAGATTGCGGTGCGCAGCGGCCCGTCGTGTCCGACGAAGTGGCAGTCGCGATGACCGACCGGCTCCGGCGGCGGCAGCGGATCGTCACTGACCGTCAGCTTCGCGAACTTCACCGACGGTTGTTCGACATACGCGCACACGCGTAGCGTATTGATCCGCACGCCCGTTTCGGGGCTCTGCGAGCCTTCGCCGAAGCGCGAGCCGTAGCTTTCGTGGAACAGCTCCATCAGGGTCAGCACGTCACGCTGGCTCTTTAGCCGCGACAGCGGCGTCACCACCGCCGTCTGCACGCGCTGGTTGCCGTAGCGCATGTCCAGTTCGAGCCGGTAGCGGATCTGCGCCGGATCCATGCCCTGCCGTTCGAGATCCTCGCGCCCGCGCCGCTCCAATTCCTCGACACCGCGGTTGAACGCGTCGAAATCCGCGAAGAACGATTTCGTGTTCGGATTGAACAACACCGTCCACGTATTCATCTCGTGAATATGCATCTGGTTCACCGTACCGGCACCGCACGCGGAGAAGGTCGACGAATACGGCGGTGCGAGGACACGACTGATGCCGAGCGCGGCCGCGATCCCGCACGCGTGCAGCGGGCCGTTACCGCCGTAAGCGAGCACCGTGAAATCCCTCGGCTCGTAGCCGCGCGTGCGCAGCTCGGTCGCGATCCCGTTCGCCATCGACGCGTCGACCTGCTTCTTGATCAGCTTCGCGGTCTCGATCACGTCGAGATCCAGCTCGTCGCACAAGTCGTCCTGCATCGCCTGCTTTGCGCGACGCGGGTTCAGCGGGATGCGGCCGTTTGCATAGTTTTCCGGATCGAGATAGCCGAGCAGCAAGTCTGCATCGGTGACGGTCGGATGCTGGCCGCCGCGGTCGTAGCAGGCCGGCCCGGGGTCGGAGCCGGCCGATTGCGGACCGATCTCGACGGTCTTGTACATGCGCTCGTAACGCGCAATCGAGCCGCCGCCCGCGCCAAGCGCGACGAGATGCACCATCGGCACACTGACGAGCCAGCGATCGATCACCGGGTTGAAATCGTAGAATTTCTGCCCGCCGCTCACGACAATCCCGATGTCGAAACTGGTGCCGCCCATGTCGGTCGCGACGACGTTGCCGAGCTCTGCGGCGGCGGCCAGGTATTCGCTCGCGGCGATCCCCGACACGGGTCCCGAATGGACCGTCTGCAGCGCATCGGTCGAGTTGAGCTGCGCCATCCCGCCCGAGTTGTGATTCACCAGCATCGGCTTCGCGTAGCCCTGCTGGCGCAGGTTCAGCTCCAGCGTGCCGAGCCCGTGATACATGATCTGATGCAGGAACGCGTCGATAATCGACGATGTCGCCCGCGAGTACTCGCCCTTTCGCCCGACGACCTGATGCGACAGCAGCATCGGAATCGCACCGAGCATGTGCGCCGGATATTCGTCGAGGAAAATTTCGCGCACTCGCAGTTCATGCACGGGATTCACCACGCTGTTCGTGAACATCACGACGAGCGCCTGCGCGCCGGCATCGACGAGTTCGCGAATGCGCAGCCGCACGTCGTCCTCGTCGAGCGTCCAGAATACCTGGCCCGCATAGTCGATGCGCTCGCGCACCTCGCGGATCAGCGGAATGGGGACGAGCGGATCCGGCCGCGCGGCATTCGGGATATCCATCTGCTCGGGCTCGGACAGCCCTTCACCGTAACCACGCGCACGGGACAACGGAACCGTGTGCTTGAAACCCGTGGTCACGAGCAAGCCGACCCGCGGCCCCTTGCGCTCGATCAGCGCATTGGTACCGAGCGTCGTCGCATAACGCACGGAATCGACCTCGGACAGAAGCTGCGTCGGCGTCAGTTCGAGCTGGCGACACGCGTCCGCGAGCGAGTCGTTGAAGCCGACCGCGAGATTGTGATGAGTGGTCAGCGATTTGCCCTCGACGCACTGCTCGCCCCACGCGACAAAGCAATCCGTGAAGGTGCCGCCGATGTCGACGGAAACACGTTTCATGAGCGGTTCTCCCCGTATCTCAAGTAGACGATTCATCGGCGGCACCGGCGAGCGCATGCCTATGATGCACGGCCGCATGCAGCGCGCGCTGCAGCTTCACGCGTTCGAGCGCGAGGTCGGGTGCCCGCGCGGGCTCAATCATCTCCGGCCGGTCCTTCCATTGCGCCTTCAGCGCGTCGATATCGAGTTCGATGTCGTGCAGCGGTGGATGGCCCGGCGGCAGATACTCGGCTTCGACCAGAACACCGCACCCCGGACAGTAGTATTCGAGAATCCGGCACCAGTCCGGGTCGGGTGAATAGGTACGCTCGTACAGCGCCGGATCGAGCAGCGGCTTGTGGATCTCGCGCGGGTCGCGATCATGGACAAGCAGCCCGCGCTTATAGTTGTCGCGTGCGCTACCGTGTGCATGACCGCAACGCCGGCATTCCCACTGTTCCGCATCCAGGTCGATGCGCAGGGTTTCAGTAATCAGAACCTTCATTATTCGCTCTCCTTGCCGCTGCTCAGCAGGATGTCTCCGGTGGAGTTGATTTCGAAGTGCCAGCCCGCGTCGATGCGCCCAGTGAAGAAGTCTTCCTCGAGCACGGCCGGACCAGCCGCATACACCGCGACGCCCTTCGGCTGATCTTCCACGCGATACAGCGGCAGTTCCGCTTCGCGGCCATCGACAACCACCACACGCGTGCCACGCGCGATCGCCGCCTGCTGTCCACCCTCGCCGAACCGGCCGTCGAGCGCCGCCTGCGGCATACGCTTGATCGCGGTAAGCGTCACCGACAACGTGGCGCCCGGCGCGACGCCCGGCGGCAACGTCGGGCCCGTCAACGCGTGTTCGACCGTCTTGCCGTCGGCGCCGGTGGCCTCGAGCGTGTAGATCAGCCGGCAGTCTTCGACTGCGGCACCTTCCCCGAACATCGCTCGCGATGCTTGCGTGAGCAACACGTCCATCGTCACGGCGAGCGCGTCGCCGGTCGTGTCGGTCAGCGGCGCCGAGAAGCTATGGCCCACATCCGAAAAGCCGATTCCGTATGCGGAGAACACTGCCGCCAGCCCGGGAATCAACACGCGCTTCACGCCGATCGCGTCCGCGACCCGGCACGCGACGAACGCGCCCGCGCCGCCGAATGCGGCGAGCGTCGTATCGGCGCGGATTTCCGTGTACGCGACGAGGCTGTCGGCGACCTTCTTCACCCACGCAGCTTCCATCGCAGCGAGTGCCTCCTTGTCGCCCATCTTCATCGGATCGGCGACGTGCGCATGAATGGCCTGCCGTGCGCGCTCCTTGTCGAGGTGCAGCTTGCCGCCGAAGAACGACGCCGGATCGAGCAATCCCGCCAGCGCGAACGCATCGGTGATCGTCGCCTGGGTACCGCCCAGGCCGAAGCATGCTGGCCCCGGCGCACTGCCGACGCTCTCCGGTCCAACCACGATCCTGTCGCCGTCTGCGCGCAGGATCGAACTGCCGCCTACGCCGGCGCTGACTACGTCGCACAACGCGAACGATGTCGCCACGCCCTCGACGTTGCCATACCGATTCGCGCGTACGCCGTGCTCGTCCACAACGCCGATATCGGTCGTCGTGCCGCCGATGTCCATCGACAACAGGTGTGTCAGTCCGTAGTGCGCGGCCAGCACGCGCGCGCCTTCCATCCCGCCGCGCGGGCCCGAACTGTAGGTCTTCAGCGCGATCGTCTTCGCGACGCGGCCCGCATGGCCGTCGTTGCGGAACACCAGCAACGGACTTTGCGCTCGCGCGTCGCGCAGCTTCTGCTCGGCGCTGTACAGGAAGCGCTCCATCGCCGGATGCAGGAATGCGTTAAACAGCGCGGTCCACGTGCGGCGCACATCGTCGGCATCGTCGGCGACTTCGTGCGCATACAGGATCGGAAGCGCGCCGAGCAGGTGCGGCGGAAAACTGCGCAGCAGCCGGCTCTTCAGCCGCTGTTCGAGCTCCGCACGCCGCGGGCCGCCGATCGCCACGACCAGCCGGTTCGCGCCCGCCGCCGCGAGCTCGCCGACGATACGGACGATCTCCGCTTCGGACGGCTCGCTGCCCAGCGAAACCGTGCGCTCGCCGATCACCGTGTCGAACAGGCTCGCCGCACCGTCCGCGTCGCGAACCCGATCGGCCGTCAGCGTGCCGCCAACCACCAGGCCGAGCCGCGGCCCCTTGCGTTCGACCAGCGCGTTGGTACCCTGCGTCGTCGAATAGCGGATTGCCGCCGTCGACAGCAGCAGCGCCTCGAGATCCTCGCGTCCGTAGATTGCTTCGGATGCCTTACGCAATCCGTCGAACAGACATTGCGACAGATCGTGCGGCGTCGTCAGCGTCTTCGTGCGCACCACCTTGTCGCTGTCCATCACGCAAATATCGGTCAGCGTGCCGCCGTTGTCGATGTTGATCAGGCGATGCCGCCCAGGCCCGGCGCTTGCCGAACCCGACCGCACATCGCGCGTGAAATCGGATGAGTGAGTCATGAACTGTCTCGCTGGGTGAAGGGTCGGGTCAGACCTGACGAATCCGCGGTGTCGGCGGGTCGACGGAAAGGTCGAGCGGCACCGGCTGCGCGGCTCGGCGACCACGCAACGGTGAATGGGATGGGTGATACATGTCGTCTCCTGTTGTTGTGTCTGTCGTGAAATCAGTCTAGGTGTCTGCTTGACGCACCACGCCACCCGTCCGGGTAGTCTCGAGATATGGATTGCCCGTATGCGGTGCACGTGTGTATGCGACCTTGTCGGCCAGGCGTGCCGAGTCGCGCCCCGGCGCCGTCGTGCGCGATGCAGTGAAGAGAAAGGGAGATGCGCGGCGTGCATGCGCCGCGACTATGCCTGGCACATCGTGCCAAGCTGCCGGCTCGGATCAATGGCGACGAACGGGCAAAGCTCGTCCGCCGACATCGCGTCGGAGTGACACTGGAAGAGGGACACCGCGCCGAAAATCGGCGCGGCAAGCGGGAAAAGGCGGTGCTGTGCGCGGCACGTCACGCGCAGTCCCCACATGGATGCGGCCCGTCACACGACCGAGCCCGCTCGACGTCCGCCGAAGTCGACGGCAACATATCAACCGCACACGTTTCGGATTCGGCGCGTGCCGGTCAGAACAGGTGACGGATGCCAACGGCCGAGCCGAACGTCGAACCCGACGCACCGAACAACGCGTCGTTCGTCGACAGACCGGTATTCATCTTCCCGTGGTTATTGACGAAACCGAACTGTCCGTACAGCAGGGTTGCCTTCGACAGGCTGTAAGTCACGCCGGTCGCAGCCATGATCGAGTGGTTGCCCGTGTCGTTGCCGTCGCTCGTATACCAGACCCCGGCATCCGCATTCACGGCGGGCGTGATCTGATAGCTCAGGCCGCCGCTGTAGACACGGTTGTCGAACGACCCGGAAATCTTGTAGCTGACGAATGACGCCTTCACGGTCAGGTCGCGATACTGATAAGTAGCGCCGATCGTGCGACCAGTAAACGGCACCGTGCTCGGCACCGGTGTCGATGCGGCGGTGCCGCCCGCGTTGCCGTTGTACATGGCAGCGCTGACCAGCAGCGGCCCATACGTATATTTAAGGCTCGCCGAATACTGCCGCCCCGCCTGGAAGTCACCCGCGACGCCGCCGAGCGCGAGCATCGCGGCGCCCTGGAATCCGCCGATCGTCGGGCTCGTATAGGACACCGCGTTCGAATTGAAGATGCCGGTCACAAACACGCTACCGACGTAGATCGGCACGCCGCTGCCGAAGTAAGACACATCGCGCGCATCGGTCGAGATGAGCGACAACACGAACGGCGAGAACTGCACACCGGCCTTCACCGTCCCGTATGGACTGGCGAGCCCCACCCACGCCTGCCGGCCGAACATGTTGCCGTTCGAATCCGTAAAGCTGCCTTTCGCGATATCGATCCCGCTTTCGAGCGTGAAGATCGCCTTCACCCCGCCGCCGAGATCCTCGGTACCTTTCAGGCCGAACAGCGACGGAGTCATGCCACCCGTCACCATCGAAAACTGATGGCCAGCGTTCTGCCCGGTCGCGGGATTTACGCTCTTGCTCGTATAGAGAATGCCGGCGTCGACGACGCCGTACAGCGTGACACTGCTTTGCGCACGGGCGGCCGGCATGCCGACAGCAAGGCAAATAAGGGGAGTGACGACGAGGTTGATGGGGGAAAGGACATGCTTCATCTACTACGTCTCCTGATGTTTTTCGAAGTTGGAAGGCGGTGACTCGCCTGCCTATGCCGATGGTTCGCTTCAATGCGCGTCGGTCTGTCATCGAATACGCGGACAAGCGATCGCTCGCCGCGAAATCCTCAGGAAAGCAGTTTAGGGATGGGGGCACGAACGGTCCCTACCCGTTCGGGTAGTCTGGAGCCATGGATTCCCCGGGTCCGATGCGTTAAAGAATGCCTAGACTCTAAGGGTTCGCACTGCCCGGGACCTCCAGTCGGTTCGGGACCGCTCAATTGCAGACGTAGCGCGAAATCGCGGCCAAAGCACCAGTAGAAGCGAAGCATCGCGATCCGAAGATCGGCACGACATGGTCGCGCGCCAGCATGGATCAAGAACGCGAAGAACCGCAATCGATTCATCGTCCAGGAGTAACCCTCGTCAGTTGACATCGCGGCGCTCACTGCTTCAGTTGAACCCGTGATCGCTCGCGCGAATTAACGGTAGCAGCGGAACGGAATGCCCGCGATCATCCTTGACGAGGTGCGCACGGAGCAGAAACGCGAGCGCAGCCAGAGCACTTCGTTGGCAAAGAAATGCGCGACCGATGATGGCCGCGCATTTCGAGGTACGAGAGTGACTATCGGCCGGCTCTACCGGCCCCGTGCGGCGACACAACGATATTTGGCTTCGTCACGTACGATGGACCTCCTACGAACGGCTCCAGCCGCTTCGTCAGCAAGAGATTGACGAGCACATGTGTCAGAGGCTCCCCGGGGATGTCCGTTGTAGCCTGCATTTCCATCAATCCGCTTTTCGACAGGAATACCATGGTCTTCCAGACATCCCCCGACACTGGCTTACCTGCGTAGACCCGGAAGTTTTCCATTCTCGTCGGTTCTCCGGAAACTTCCTGCACGACGAACTTGCATGACACGTTGTTTCCAGATTCCAGCAGGAGCGCAATCGGAGCACGCCCGACTCGCTTCCACATGTCATACGCGGACCAGACCTCGGGGTCAGTCAAATCCGCCAGCCAATAGAGCTGTGTCCCGCCCAGTTGCAGACGGATGGTCATCAGACGGATGCCAAACACCTCCGTTGTTCCAAAGCCGAAACAAATTTCGAAATTGGGCCCCGAGAATCGATGCGTGTCCTCTTCTGCGACAGGGCAGGTCAACACCGGGAGGTCATCTGGCAGGCCCTTTGCCGACTTGAGCCCTTCTCGATAGTCTCGCAGCTTATTCAGGTGGCCAATTGCGACGAACCCCGCGTCGAGGGTGAGGTGGACCGTAGCTTCCATACTTCTGCTCCTTTTGATTCCCATTGATAGTTCTGAGACGGCATGAATGCCGCCGCGCCGATGTATTTCCGTCACGCGGGACGTCGTGTGAAGCCGTAGCCTCGAGTTCCGCATACGCGTATAGCTGCATAGCGGCTGCATGACGGGAAATAAATGCGGTGCCGATATGTGGCAACCGCTTCAACACCAGGCGAACTCGCCTTGGGAATCTCTACGCTCGTGATCTCGTGTGATCAGCAAGCGAGGGAGCATGTGAGCTCAACATCAAAGGAACAGGACACCCCGCGGGACGCTTCAACGACCTCTGCGAATGCCACTACACCACGACGTCGTCGAGCTATGGACGCACAGCGGGTAGCAAACGGCGGGGGCTGCACATTTCTTGGTAACGGCACCTGCGGATGAAAGTTGAGGTCGATTTGACGACTCAAGGCTCAGAATGAGCGAAGCTGTCGGAAGCAGTTCGAACCCGGCGACCGCACCGCGACGCGTCGCTAATCGACGCGAGCTCGGCAGCCCGCCTGCACTCGACACACCTGCGCCCCGTGCCAGCCCGACCATCGGACGCGTAGGCTCCTACCGTGCAGTCAATGCAACCCGCGCCTGCGGCCTCTGAAGCACCAACCCGTCCGTTTTGAGCTTTCGCCGACGTGGGCGCCAGTCGCGCCCCAACGACATTCGGACCGCACTCGGGCAGTTCACCGAGCGATCACTGCTGCCTACGCGGCACCAAATAACCAATAACGACGGAGAGCCTGCGCTTCACCGCTCCTCTGGTCAGCAGCCGCGCAGCGGCCGCAACACTGGATTCGCGCGCCCGGGCGATATGCTTACGTAAGCATATCCTTTTGAAAGTCGAGCATATCCACGGGTGAGGATATGTTTCCTTGAGAATTGCTTGTGAGGATATCCTCACTTAAGCAGAGCCGGGATGGCCAGAGCCCCCGCCAGCTGTCGCTCGCCGCCCTTCCACCATTCCGTGTCGAATGGTTCCGATAGACGTTCGGGTCGCGGCTCTGTCTTCGCCACCGCGCCGGACTGTCTCAACCCTACCCCCGTGGTCGTCCGGTTTTCCCCAGCGCGCCACCGGTCATGCCCGTCCGCGCCAGCGGTCACTCGCCGAAGCCCTACAAGCGGAAGGGGCGGCCCTCTCGTCGGGCGGCTCGTGCTCGGCCGACGCGTGACAGACACGTATAGCGTCCAAAAGCATCGCGTCAACGCAATTTCGACGAAAAGTTCGGGTTCCGAATGTACATCGCTCAAAACTCCCTTATTCGTCGAGGACTTATAAAAAAAGCGTCGTCGAAATTATGTGCGCTGCATCCTTGAACGAACCCCACAAATTTACTAGTTTGTTCAAAGGCTCAACGCCAACTTGACCGACGTCGTACAGAATCCTCCGTCGCGGAACGCCAGGTTCCGCCAGTCCCCTTTTTATGAAAGGGTACGATGGCGGGGGACGCGATGCGACAGGCAAGAATGGGGGGCGGCCGAGCTCCGATAGGGCAAACTATCGCCGGACCGTGGTCCTTACTAGAAAACGGGGACGGATTCAACCTCCATCGCGGCCAGGCAAGCCAACAGGAACGCCGCCGAAAACCGCTTCCGGTTGATCTTGCGGTTGATCTGGTCGGCAGTCTCCTCTATTCCATGCGGCTCCAACAGCCTCGCCAGATCCTTGTAGCTCAGGTCCCGCTGCACCATCGCCGATACGATCAACTCCTTCGCTCGGTCCTCCCATTGCCCATACGGGGACTCCTGCGCGTAGTCCTCGGGCGACATCGCTCCCATCCATTCTTCTCCAGTTTGTGCCGACGCTCGACGGCCACCTCTGCAACATTCTCTCAGACTGAAATCGGTCATATACGACCGATATGGCATTCATGGCTTGCCAGGATCTCTACACGTCCATATCCACCATTTTTCTGGACGCCGTGATGCTGGACAAGGCACAACTGACTGACCTCTTCGACCGACTGGGCACGCCGCCCGCCGGCCGAGCGCTTATTCTCGACGCCCGAATCAAGGCGCCGGTTCGCCCGGTGAAGTCTGAGGTCGGCAATGTCATCACCATCCTGGCCAGTCAGAAGATGCTACGTGACATCCGGACAGAGAGCCGCCACATCGAATTTGCAGCCGCGGTGACCAAGGAGCATGCGGCCGATGTGCTCGAGTATTACGCTCAGCCGTGTGAGCTGAAGCTTGAGTTGATTGACGAGTCCACTGGCGAAATCCGGTCCATCACGCACGTCCCGGATTTCCTCACCATTCGCAACGATGGTTTCACGCTCGAGGAATGGAAATCCGAGGCCAAACTCGCACGATTGGCCGAGCGGTATCCCTATCGCTATGCCAAGGGCAGTGACGGCCAATGGTACGCCCAACAAATTGAAAAGCAGCTTGCCGGACTCGGCATTCGTTATCGCGTTTGCAGCGATGAATCCATCCCTCGCCGCCGCGTCGAAAACCTTCTGTATCTAGCCGATTACCTTCATCCGGGTGCAGAGCCATGCCCGGCGGATGTGGTGGCACGGCTCCATGATGTGCTTCGCGAGCACGGGTCCCTGTCCTTCTGGGAACTGCTCGCCGCTCCATACGAATTCGACGCGGACTCGCTGAACCAGGCCATCGCCGGCAATCACGTGGCAACCGACATCGACCGGGAGTCGTTCAGCGACAAGCGGCGGTTTCGCCTCTATCGTGACGAGGTGCTGCGTGATTTCATGCTTGCAGATACCCACGCCGGCCAGTTGCCCGGCCTCGACCGGTTCGCCTTCGATGTCGCCGAAGGATCGAAATTCCAGTTTGAAGGCCAAGAGCTGACCATCGTGATGGTGGGCGAAGAAAACGTCGTCTGCAATCGACAAGACGGGTCCAGCATGCAATTGTCCCGGGCATGGCTCGAGGACGCTCACGAGAAGCATCAAATCAAGGTGCTCCAAAGCGACCAGAAACCACATGCGGATTTGAGCCGCTACTCCAAAGAAGACCTTGAACTTGCTCTTCAGCGGCAGTCCCTTCTCGAATCCCGAGAGGTCCAGAAGGTCGTCACCTCTCGCACACTCCGGCGCTGGGAATCACGCAGACTGGCCGCTCTCGCCAATGGCGACAATGAAGTCGTGGCGCTGGTGCCGCGGACCAGTGCCAAGGGCAACCGTACGCCCCGCTTGAGCGGCGACCAGCTCGAATTGATGGACCGTATTATCGACACTGCGTGGCGCGCCAGCAATGCCATCAATTACAAGGCATGCCACCTGCTATTGAAAGTGGCATGCGACAAAGCCGGCGTGACGGCCCCGTCATATCCGACGTTGATTGCACGAATCAAGGCACTCGAGACGAACGAGGACGTTCGTACGCGCCACGGGAAACGCATGGCCTATCAGAAGAACGTGTTTGTGGACGTCCTGTATTACGACACGCCGGCGCATGGTAGTCGGCCGTTTCAGTATGTTCATATCGACCATACCCAACTCGATATCGAACTGATTTCGAGCCGGACTGGCAAGCCACTGGGCCGCCCCTGGTTGTCGCTGGCGGTGGACGCCTGGTCGCGGCGCATCGTTGCGTTCTACCTGACGTTCGACCCGCCGTCGTATCACTCGGTCATGATGGTCGTCCGCGACATGGTACGCCGCTTCAAGCGTCTCCCTGAATTCATTGTTGTCGATAACGGCCGCGACTTCATGTCCCAAGCGTTCGAGTCGTTTCTCCGCGTGATGGGCACGCATCTGCGTTTCCGTCCCGCGGGACAACCACGACACGGCGCCGTCCTCGAGCGGATGTTCGGTCGGTTGCACACCGAATACGTCCACAACCTGGATGGCAATACCAAAGCGACGAAGAACGTGCGAATGGTCACTGGCTCCCATCTGCCGCAAAAGCTTGCGGAGTGGACGCTCGAGCAACTCTATTATGGGATTCGGCACTGGGCCTGCGACTACTACGACGAAGCGACCCACCCCGCGCTCGATGAATCCCCAAGAGACGCCTACCTCCGTGGCCTGCGCGAGAGCGGCACACGCCCGCAGCGACAAATTCTCTTCAACCGGGACTTCCTGATTGCCACCTGCCCGCCCGTTGACCGCTCTGGCGTGCGCGAGGTTGATCGCCAACGCGGCGTCAAGGTAAGCGGTCGACTCTATTGGAACGACACGTTTAAATCCGCCCATCTCGGCGGCCAAAGCTTGCCGGTCCGTTACGACCCCTGGGATGCCTCGTCGGTCTATGTACGCGTAAAGGACGAATGGGTTCGGGCCATTTGCCGAAACCTGCATGGCCTAGGACAGCTGACCGACGTGGAGCAACGTGCCATCACTGCGGAATACAACCGCGGCAGCTGCACGTCTGCTGGTGACGAACGGGCCGCGCAACGACTTCGAGAGTTCGTGTCGACGTTCACACCGGAAGGTGCGTTAGCCATGGAGTTCGAGCGCCAGTCGGAAAACAAGGCTCTCTACAGCAGCCTCCGATTCGGAAATATCGAACCGGTCGCTGCCCCTCGTCGATTCCGCCTCATCGATGAGTCATCGACTACAAATAGCGCCCCGGCGAAGCCAGAGCCAATGATGCCTCACCCGCCGAAAGCGCAGCAAGAAGTCGCAGGGGATGACGATCTTCCTGACTTTGAAGAGTTCTAAGGTGGTCCTATGCCTCAACAAAACCATACATTCCCGCCGGCGCGAAATGACTCTGCCAATGCGCTCTCGTCCAAACGCATAAAGCACACCCGCGTCGTCGAAGTAATGGCCGACCTCGGCACCCTGATTTATCCTGGAAGCCAGGACAGCATTCTTCTTGTTTGCGGCCCAACAGGTGCTGGCAAAACGACGCTTGCCAGACATATGGTCGACACTGCGCTTGAACATGCTCACCATCAGATGGAATCGAATGCCGGTGTGATTCCGGCCATCTACGTTGAAGCACCGGCCTCCGGCGAGAGCGACTTCTCGTGGCGGCTGTTCTACCAACGGATTCTGGCTCAGCTCGGGGACAATCTCGACTCGCCGAAAGTGACATACGGAATAGATTCACAGACTGGCCGGATGGTTCGCCCTCGCGGTAGCAGCAACGGAAGCAGCTTGGCCGCGCTGCGTACCGCAGTCGAGCGCGGATTACGAGAGCGACAGGTGCAGTTCCTCGTCATCGACGAGGCGGCCCACATCATTCGCCAGACACGAGGTCAACATCGGCTGGAAATCCAGCTCGACACGCTGAAGTCGCTGGCAAATCAATGCGGTACGCAAATGGTCCTGATTGGCTCGTACGACCTCTACCAATTGGTTACGTTGTCCGGGCAACTCGCGCGGCGCACACACGTGCTTCATTTCGAGCGCTATCGAGAAGATAAGCCAGAAGACGTGCGAGCCTTCCAACGCTGCATCCAGGCGTTCGAGAAAACGTTGCCCGACCTTTGGGGAAACGAGCTCTCGCGCCACACCATGGCACTCCACGACAATACGTTGGGATGCGTTGGAACGTTGAGCAGCGTGCTGGTCCGCGCCGCCAAGCTGGCCGACGCAGACGGTGCATGGTCGGTCGAGGCATTGAAGCGCGCCCTGCTCAACGAAGCACAACGCAAGCGAATATTGGAGGAAATCCTCGACGGAGAAGCCGCTATCGGTCCAAGCCTCACGCGCGTCATGCCGAAGCCGAAGCGTTCAGTGGCAAATCCGGGCGGGGGTGCTGAATGACTATGCAACCGATATCTCCACGTTCGATGCTGAACCCCCTCGTTCCGATCGGGATAGGTACTCCCGAAATCGAGAGTCTGTTCAGCTACTTCTGTCGCCTGGCGGTATCTCACAGCATCTCTGCTGCCGAGCTTTCGCGCGTAGTCGCAACCGCTATGGGGTGGCAAATTGCTGGAAGGTACAACTGGAACGCTGTCAATCTCAGCGGGATGGCCGATGCAGCAACCAACTGGTCGAGTGCCTTATCTGCATTGACGAGCGTTAAGCACCTGGACAAACTGACCCTGCTAACGTGGCGTGATGTTGTCGGTCAGCATGGATTGGCGTCTGCGTCGCCTCACTGGTGTCCGCAATGCCTGGTGGAGGACCGTGCTGCAGGTCAGAAGCCGTATTTCCGGCTGGCATGGGACATCGGCACCGTGACCGCTTGCCCTCGCCACAAAACGAAACTGGTTCATGTCTGTCCGGACTGCGGCCGTCCAGATGCACGGCACAATTCGGCCTTTGTCATTCCGGGATGGTGTGCGCACTGCGGCGCATTCCTCGGCGACGCCGAAAGCCTTACACCTGCGTCCCCGGAAGCAACGTGGATAGCGTCTCAAGTCGGTGCAATGCTGGAAGTACAAGCTACGTTGGATATGTTGCCGACGCGTCAGATTCTGCATGGCACCATTCGCGAATTGGTCAACCGCTTGGATACCGGGAAAAGCGCGTTGTTTGCCCGACGCATTGGGCTTAACAAGGTCAACGTGCACTACTGGCTAAAAGAGGGCGGCATTCCCAGCCTATCTGGCCATCTGCGTATTGCCTCGCAGACCGGAGTGGCGCTTCCGAAGCTTCTGACTGGCGACATTTCTGACTGGCCATCGGCCACCGCAGAAATCCATTCTTTGAAGTCGCTATTTCCTGACCACACGAAGCGTGCGGCACCACGCATTCTGGATTGGGATTGCGTCCGCGCGGAGCTAACCGCGCTGAGCCAATCACCGGATGCCATCAGTGTCGAGGAGGCTGCGCGGCGCCTCGGCATCACCAAGCGCCAGCTCTATCTCAATGCCAACGGCGAAGCCCGAATGCTCGCAGAGCAACGGAGGCAGAACAGGCTGCGGCAAAGTACGCAACGCCAAGAAACTGCTCGTACGACTATCGAAACCGCATGCCGAGATATTGTGGCCGATGGAAAAGCCCTCAATCTCCGAGAATTGAAAGGACGGGTCCCAAATGAGGTCCTCGGCAGTTTCAGGGGGGTCATCGGACTGCTGCAGGAGACCAAGAGCAAGAGCGGAGAGAGCTGAGCTCCTCACCGAAAGGTGCAGCCCGCCATGCCTCGGCCGTCACCTAAGACGCTTTCGCGTCCGCCAAGGCCCGCCCTTGTGGCCGCGAGTCACAAACTGCGCAGGCGATTCGCTTGTCCACCGATCTTTCCGGCGGCGAACGGAACGAGCTAACGACGCGCTCGCGGCATACTGCTGGAAGTGGAGAGCGCCCTTCCCGGCGGTATGAGACATGTTGAACAGCACCTGACCGCATACGTGACTATTCTTAGTCTTGTCGAAATCCGATTTCATACGGGATACGTCTATGCCAGTTCCTGCTCACGACATAGTGCCGATTAGCGAGGCGAGCTCGCGGCTGCTGGAACTGGCGGAGGAAGTGGTTGCCGGCGCAGAGAAGATTCTGACGAAGAACGGTTCAGCGTACGTCGCGATTGTGGATGCCGGAAGCTGGATTACTACCACGCCCTCGAAGCAAAGCACGCTTGGCTGGTCATGTTGGGTGATGCCGAGCAGGGGCTGGCGGATGCACTCGCAGGCAGGGTGCAGCCCGAGGCAGAATTCCGTAAGTCGCTTCGGCGCTCTGGTTAAGGGTCGCCAAGACCTACTCACACTAATCGCGGGAAAGTCGACCGTCAGCTGCCTAGACTCACCAGGGCGCGATCGCAGTGGTTGCGCGGGTTATGCAGACAATTCACCCTCGACCTGCATTTGATTCCGCCCGTTTCCCCTCAAGCCAGCCGATGCCAATGACGCTCGGCCAGTCATTCACGAAAAACGCCATACCGGCTTGCGAGTTTTCGCATTTCTCGAAAATCTCCCTTTCTACCAGCGCGTTTTCAAAACTCCCCAAATTTTTTTTAAATAAGCTGTTTTTCATGGCCTCATCCATCATCACCGGTGCTATACGCATCCTGTGAAGTACTGCAATCCAGTGATGACGGAAACGTCAACAGACCAGCCACACCTACATCATGATTTGCAACCATTAAATTGGCCCCATGAAATTTCGCACGCAAGCACCGATCACGCTTTGACCGCCGAAAAACCAGCATGTGCTGAATTTCGTCACTAACTAACACGAACTTTTGGAGCCCATTGTGTTTTCGAAATCCCACCTCGGATACTACATTGTATACTTAGGCCTTCAGAAACAAGCAGACACCGGAACACCCGATACAGCACTACTCTGTCCAAAAACAGGAAAGCGCCTCCCAGAATTGATTCGTATTGAAGGAATACCAGAGTATCCACAACTCAGCGCAGGATTGGAAATCGGCGCCATCTATTCATGGGAATATCGATACGCCTACGATTCAATTTATTCGAAAGGCTCGTATTTGTCCTTCCTTGTGAAATTAGGCGAAATGGTCGGTCACGATAAGGATATGACGACACCCAACGGACCAAAACCGTTCTTTGAACTGCTTCGGTACGGCCTGCAGCGAGCGCACTTCGGCACCACGGTCGCAGAAAAATTGCGGAACGATTTTGACGAATGGGACGAGCGCGCTCGCAATTATGCGGATGCCGAATTCTATCGGTCGTACTCGAGCGCACGCGTCCTCATCTCGGAAGCCACTGCAGGCGTTCTGTATTTCAACGGCGCAACAGAAACCGTTCCCTATGAGTTCCGACCAGAACAGAAGGGAAGCCTTCCGAATCCTTGGGACGACGACGAGGACATTTGAGAACTCATCTTAACCGGTACGCAGGGTCGATTGCGGCTCCGCACCAGCTAACCGAACAGGTACCGACCTACGAGCCGTCAACGCTGACCAATCTGTACGAGAAGCAAGAAATCACTTTGTCACCGGTCTGCCGCCGGTACATCGCGATCGGCCGGCTTTTCGGGCCCGACTGCTTAACAAGGTCGTGCTAGGTCGGCGTACCTACCTTGACCAAGCCCCCTTCTCTAAAGACGACAAACATGCGACCCGAAACCACTCCAGACCTTCACGCCGAGACGACCAATGCGCTGTACACCTATATGGCGGACTGCCAATTTAACGAACTCCACCTGACTTCGATGTGCCTTTCGCTGGCGTTGGAATACGTGTATCAACCACGTCCGCGGTTCTGGCAGGATTTCGACCTGATGTATCTCGTCACTGCAATGACCCGATGTATCCCCCATTGGCAAATTGCTCTCGAAGGCACCGGCCGTGGTGTAAACGAGTTACTGCGGGACGTCAACGAATTCTTGCGACTCAATGCGTTCGATGAAGCTAACGCCGAAATGTTGCTGACGCTGCCGGCTCACGAGCGGCCATCCGACGCTTCCTCTGCATTCGATTGGCTTTGCGCTCAATTTGCTAGAAACGGACTGGAGACGGAACTCGAGTTCGCGAGGCGAGACCGCGATGCCTGCGGTAATCATGCACTCGAGGTTCTTCACTGTCTTGAGGAAGCCGCTCAGGGACGCACCGTCGACAGAACTGGGACTCTCGTCGCTCGTGTCTATCGCGACTCCGTTATGGAAAGGCGCGCGCCTTTTTGAGCGTAGACGACGCCCGGGGCACTGCCCTCCGAAAACCAACGCGCAGACGGCCATCGTCAGGCGAGTGCTGCGTGCCGGTCGATCAGTCGCCGGCGCAGTCGTTCACCCGGATGCCCCCTGAGGCCGTGACCAGCATCCGAGGCGCCATAGACAGACGTCAGAGGGGCTAGGAGGCGCCCGGACTGAGCTAGGCATGCCCGTAATCAGAAACGAAAAAGCCGACCCACCGGGTCGGCTTTTTCACGTCGAATCGCGGTCGATTGCCACCGCGAACCAAACCTTCAAACGTACAGCCAATTCCCGATAAAGCAAAACGTGGCCGATCGGGAAATAAGGCATAACGTGTCCAGGTGGACAACTTATGCTTAACGGCACAGGCATGCCACGCAATCGCGCGCATGAAATCTGGTGGGCCCGGCGGGGTTCGAACCCGCGACCAATCGATTATGAGTCGACTGCTCTAACCGCTGAGCTACAAGCCCTGATGAGAAGCAAAGCGTGTCACACGCTGCCCCGACAAAGAAGCCGGGCCGGCATTGTAACAACAAAGGGGAGAAACGCCACCGGCATCATGCAGATACCGGCGGCGTTCGCAGGAGAGACGCTGGAAATCAGTTCCCTTCGAGGAACGACTTCAGCTTGTCGGAACGGCTCGGGTGACGCAGCTTGCGCAGCGCCTTGGCCTCGATCTGACGGATCCGCTCACGCGTGACGTCGAATTGCTTACCGACTTCCTCGAGCGTGTGATCGGTGCTCATCTCGATACCGAAGCGCATCCGCAGCACCTTCGCCTCGCGCGGCGTCAGCGAATCGAGCACGTCCTTCACGACGTCGCGCATGCTTGCATGCAGCGCGGCATCCGCCGGCGCGACCGTGTTGGTGTCCTCGATGAAGTCGCCGAGATGGGAATCGTCGTCGTCACCGATCGGCGTTTCCATCGAGATCGGCTCCTTCGCGATCTTCATGATCTTGCGGATCTTGTCTTCCGGCATCTCCATCTTCTCGGCGAGCGTTGCCGGATCCGGCTCGAGACCGGTTTCCTGCAGGATCTGCCGCGAGATGCGGTTCATCTTGTTGATCGTCTCGATCATGTGAACCGGAATACGGATCGTGCGCGCCTGGTCCGCGATCGAGCGCGTGATGGCCTGACGGATCCACCACGTCGCATAGGTCGAGAACTTGTAGCCGCGACGGTATTCGAACTTGTCCACCGCCTTCATCAGGCCGATGTTGCCTTCCTGGATCAGGTCGAGGAACTGCAGGCCGCGGTTCGTGTACTTCTTCGCGATCGAGATCACGAGACGCAGGTTCGCCTCGGTCATTTCGCGCTTCGCCTGGCGCGCCTTCAGTTCGCCCGCCGCCATCTGGCGGTTGGTTTCCTTCAGATCCTTCAGCGGCAGCACGACGCGCGCCTGCAGGTCGAGCAGGCGCTGCTGCTGTTCGCGGATCGCCGGAACGTTACGCGACAGCACCGCGCTGTACGAATGGCCTTCGGCCATGACCTTCTCGGACCAGTCGAGATCCGTCTCGCTGCCCGGGAAGCGCGCGATGAATTCCGAACGCGGCATGCCGCACTTGTCGACGACGATGTGCAGGATCTGACGTTCGACCTGACGCACTTCGTCCACCTGCGCACGCAGCGTGTCGCACAGGCGTTCGACGGTACGCGCGGTGAAGCGGATCGTCATCAGTTCGGTCTGGATCGTTTCCTGCGCCTTCAGGTAGGCCTTCGACTTGTAGCCTTCCTTTTCGAACGCGCGGCGCATCTTGTCGAACCACTCGCTGATCTGCGAGAACTTGTCGAGCGAGGCGCGCTTGAGGGCTTCGAGCTGGGCGGCGTTGGCCGATGCCTGTGCGGCACCGTCATCTTCCTCCTCTTCCTCTTCTTCCTCTTCCTCTTCAGCTTCCTCGTCCTCGTTCTCGATGGCTTCCGCTTCCTTCGCGGAGAAGCCGTCGGTATCGGCGGAGTCCGAAGCATTCGGATCGAGCAGGCCGTCGACGAGCTCATCGACGCGGATCTCTTCGTTTGCGACGCGTTCAGCCATCGCGAGGATGTCGGCGATCGTCGTCGGGCATGCGGAGATTGCCATCACCATGTGGCGCAGGCCGTCCTCGATCCGCTTCGCGATCTCGATTTCGCCTTCGCGCGTGAGCAGCTCGACCGTGCCCATTTCACGCATGTACATCCGGACCGGATCGGTCGTGCGGCCGAATTCCGAATCGACGGTGGACAGCGCGACTTCCGCTTCCTCTTCGACTTCATCGTCCGACGACGCGGCCGGCGCGTTGTCGTTCAGGAGCAGCGTTTCCGCGTCCGGCGCCTGCTCGTAGACCGCCACGCCCATGTCGTTGAACGTACCGATGATGCCTTCGAGGGCTTCGGTCTCGGTGAAGTTGTCCGGCAGGTGGTCGTTGATTTCGGCGTACGTCAGGAAGCCGCGCTCCTTGCCGAGCTTGATCAGCGCGCGCAGCTTCACGCGGCGCTCTTCGAGCTCCTCGGCCGTACCCGGCGTGCTCGTCGCGAACGCTTCCTTCAGTAGCGCCTTTTCCTTGGCACGACGATCGCGCACCTTGGACTTGCCCGGTGCAGCCGCCGCTGCTGCTGCGGGCTGCTCGTCGCTCTGATTTGCGTCGTCTTCGACGGATACTTCGTTCAGCTTTTTGGTCATGGAGTTCGCCGTACCGGCTATATCGACTCGCGGCTGCTGGACGACAGCCGGTTGAACCGTGGGTGCATGAGTAGTACGTACTGCCGTTTCGTCCGCGGCGGCAGTCGTGTCCCTTGCGCTTTTCGCACTTGCCCGCTTCGCCGCCGGCTTGGCCGGCCCGGAGTCGGGTCTGGCGGCAGCCCGTGTTCTGGCTGCCTGCGCCGGCGCAGCTTGAGCAGTGCCGGCCGCGGTTTTCTTTCCTGCTGGGGCTGACGTGGCTGAAGACGTTGTCCTGGTGGAAGAAGCAGACTTGGCCGCTGTGACCTTCTTGGTCGGCTCCGTCGAGCCCTTGCCTGCTGCTTTCTTTCCGCCTGTCGTCTTTGCCATCGCGATTCTCGCCTCTGCTTAGAAAACAAACCGCTGGAAACCTTATATTATAGCACGCTGGGGAACCCTCTCTAAGCTCCCCGGCCGCCTACAGCCCGAGCCGACGCTTCATGTCGGTTCGCTGCTGGTTCAATTCCGTCAATTCGGCCAATTCCTCGGGTGTGAAGGTGGATTGCCGCGCCAGCCTGTCAAGCCGGTCGCAGCAGGCGTCGTAACGCATCTTGAGTACCGCCGCCTGCAGTTCCTCCCCCGCGATCCGTTCCTGTTCACGCTGCCGCTCGGGCACCGTCTCGTCTTCCGGATTCTGTAACAGCAAGTCGCGGACGTTTTCATCATAGTCCAGAATTTCGCGGAAGATTTCCTCGTAAGTCGCTCCATTCGAGGACGTCCGCAGGACATCCGACAGCAGCCGAAACTCCGCGCCGTCGCCCAGCGCGCGCGCGTGATCGACGACTTCCGCGAACAGTTCGCCGATGCGCGGCAACGCGCGCAGGGTCGCGAGCTGCTCGTCGTCGAGCTGAGTCGCGATGCGCGGATGCATCACCAGCGTGCGCAACGCACGCTTTTCGCTGTCCGTCACGCGACGCCGCTCGCTGCGCGGGGGCGCCTGGCGCGGCGGTGCCGCGATCCGCGTATCGACGTCGGACAGCCCCGCGACCTCTTCGAACGGGATGTCGAGGCGATCGGCGAACATGTGCATGATCTGCGCGCGCAACGCGTTCGCGGGCAACGCCTGCAACAGCGGCTTCGCGTCGAACAGCGCCTTCGCGCGGCCTTCCGGCTGGTCGAGCGCCTTGCCGGAAATTGCTTCGTTCAGCAGAAATTGTGACAGCGGCATCGCGCGCTCGACCTGCTCGGAGAACGCCGCCTCGCCGAACTCGCGTACATAGCTGTCCGGATCGTGCTCGGCCGGCAGAAAAAGGAACCGGATCGTGCGGTTGTCGCCCGCGTGCGGCAGGCAGGCCTCGAGCGCGCGCCGGGCCGCCCGCCGCCCGGCCGAATCGCCGTCGAAACTGAAAATGACCGTATCGGTCTGGCGCAGCAGCTTCTGCACGTGAATCGGCGTGCACGCGGTGCCGAGCGTCGCGACCGCATTCGGGAACCCGAGCTGCGCGAGCGCGACGACGTCCATGTAGCCTTCGACGACCAGCACGTACTTGCGCTCGCGAATCGCGAGCCGCGCCTCGAACAGGCCGTACAGCTCGCTGCCCTTGTTGAACAGCGGGGTTTCGGGCGAGTTCAGGTACTTCGGCTCGCCGCTGCCGAGCACGCGACCGCCGAAGCCGATCACCTGGCCCTTCACGTTGCGGATCGGGAACATGATCCGCTCGCGGAACCGGTCGTAGCGGCGTGCGACGCCCTGCGCATCGGTCTTCTCGCTGACGATCACGAGCCCCGACTCGACGAGCGACTCGTCGCGATAGTCCGGGAACGCGGCTTCGAGGTTCTGCCAGCCGTCCGGCGCATAACCAAGACCGAAGCGCGCGGCGATCTCGCCGGTCAGGCCCCGGTTCTTCAGGTACTGGATCGCGACGGTCGCACCGCGCAACTGCTTGCGGTAGTAGTCACATGCAGCGGTCATCGCATCGGACAACGCGGTCGCGACCGATTTCGACACCGGCGCCGGATAGTCGCCGCCACCGCCTCCGCCCCCACCGCCGCCGCGCATCGACGGCTCGTGCGGCACGGTCAGCCCGACGGACTGCGCGAGTTCCTGCACGGCTTCGGGAAACGTAAGCCCCGCGTGTTCCATCAGGAAGCCGATCGCCGTGCCGTGCGCGCCACAACCGAAGCAGTGATAGAACTGCTTGGTCGGACTGACGGTAAACGACGGGCTCTTCTCGTTGTGGAACGGGCACAGCCCCATGAAGTTGGCGCCGCCCTTCTTGAGCTGCACGTACCGACCCACCACGTCGACGATATCGACGCGGTTCAGCAAGTCCTGCAGGAACGAATGCGGAATCACCGTGGGATCGAGCGAAAAAAAGACAATACGGCACCCCGGCCCACGCATTGCGCGCGCCGGGGAAACAGGGGTTACTTCGTCAGCGCGGCCTTGACCAGCGCGGAAATCGCCGTCATGTCGGCACGGCCAGCGAGCTTGCCCTTCAGCACGCCCATCACCTTGCCCATGTCCTGCGGGCCGGCGGCGCCCGTCTGCGCGACCGCAGCCTGGACTTCGGCAGCCACTTCGGCTTCCGACAGCTGCTCGGGCATGTAGCCGCTCAGCACGACCAGTTCAGCCTGCTCCTTCGCGACGAGGTCGTCACGGGCGGCTGCCTGGAACTGGCTGATCGAATCCTTGCGCTGCTTGATCATCTTGTCGATCACGGCCGTGATGCCCGCGTCGTCGAGGGTGATCTGATCGTCGACTTCGCGCTGCTTGATCGCGGCCATCAGCAGGCGAATCGTTGCCAGGCGCTCGCTTTCCTTCGCGCGCATCGCGGCCTTCATGTCTTCGCTGATCTGCTCTTTCAAACTCATCTTTCACCCGGGAAGGAAACGTGAATTCGACGCCCGCGAACGGACGTCAACACAAAAACCCGCTTGGGACAGTGTCTCAAGCGGGTTGCTCGAATCCGGCATCGGCGGCTCGCCTGATCGGTCGCACGATCATGCTCGATCTTCCTCGATCGTACGGAGTCGCCGGTGCGCCGCTCAGCGAACCGCGCGGCGCCCAATCGTTCAGTACAGCTTCTTCGGCAGCGTCTGGCTGCGGATACGCTTGTAATGACGCTTCACTGCAGCAGCCTTCTTGCGTTTGCGCTCCGCGGTCGGCTTCTCGTAAAACTCGCGCGCTCGGAGCTCGGTCAGCAGACCGTTCTTCTCGATCGTGCGCTTGAAGCGACGCATTGCAACTTCGAACGGCTCGTTCTCTTTAACGCGAATGATCGTCATGATCCGACACGAATAAAGGTTTGCAGGGAAAGACTACCGAGTATAGCAGAGCGATTGCCTAAAGGCACGGGGCCTGGTCCCGTCAAAACGGCGCCAGCCCGGCCCCGTCAGGCGCCGCGCGCATACTCCGCCGCGGCCTGCCCGGCCGCCGTGCCGGACGCCCACGCCCACTGAAAGTTGTAGCCGCCGAGCCAGCCCGTCACGTCCACCGCCTCGCCGACGAAGAACAGTCCGGGCACGCGCGTGCTCATCATCGTCGCCGACGACAGGTCGCGCGTATCGACCCCGCCCTTCGTCACTTCGGCCTTCTTGTAGCCCTCGGTGCCGTTCGGCGTCAGCGCCCAGCCGGACAGCGCGTCGCCGATCTGGCGCAGCGTCTTGTCGGGCAGGTCCGCGAGCCGCGCGTCGGCCGCGACGCGATGCGTGTCGAGCCACGCATGCGCGAGGCGCGACGGCACCCAGTCCGCGAGCAGCGAACCGATCTGGCGCTTCGACGTGCGCTTCGCGTCGAGCAGGTCGGCGACCGTGTCGCGTTGCGGCAACAGATCGACGCGAATCGGGTCGCCAGGCTGCCAGTAACTCGAGATCTGCAGGATTCCGGGCCCGGACAGGCCGCGATGGGTCAGCAGCAGGTCCTCGACGAATTCGCCGCCGCGCTTCTTGTCGCCGGTCGAGACGCGCACTTCGAGCGATACGCCGGACAACGCCGCGAACGGCTCCCAGTCCTGCTGCGCGAACGTCAATGGCACGAGCGCGGGCCGCGTATCGATGAGCTTGTGGCCGAACTGCTTGGCCAGCCGGTAGCCGAAGTCGGTCGCGCCGATCTTCGGGATCGACAGGCCGCCGGTCGCGACGATCAGTGCGCGCGCACCGATCGTCCCCGCCTGCTGCGTGTCGAGCATGAAACCGTCGGCCGGGGCGTGGCGCACCGCGTCGACGACGACCGGCCGGCGCCACGCGATGCCGCCCGCATCGCACTCGTGCTTCAGCACGTCGATGACCGCGTCGCTGCCGTGATCGCAAAAAAGCTGGCCCTTGTGCTTTTCGTGCCAGGTCACATGATGACGCTTGAGCAGCCCGAGGAAATCGCGCGGCGTATAGCGCGCCAGGGCCGAGCGCGCGAAATGCGGATTCGACGACAGATAGTTGTCAGGGCCGGCGTACAGGTTCGTGAAGTTGCAGCGGCCGCCGCCCGAGATGCGGATCTTCTCGGCGAGCCGCGGCGCGTGATCGATCAGCACGACGCGGCGGCCGAGCTGCCCGGCAACCGCGGCGCTCATCATCCCGGCCGCGCCGGCGCCGATCACGGCGATATCATAAGTTTCCATGGCGCGGATTGTACCTGCCCGGCATCGGGCCCGGGCCGCCGCCAGCGGCGGCAGGCCCTCGCCTGCTATAATTTCCGGTTACGTTGACCTTCCTGCGGCGCGTCCGATAAGGCGCGCCCTGCCCGCACCCATGCTCGTTCTCGGCATCGAAAGCTCCTGTGACGAAACCGGCCTCGCGCTCTACGACACGCAGCGCGGCCTGCTCGCGCACGCGCTCCACTCGCAGATCGCCATGCACCGCGAGTACGGCGGCGTCGTGCCCGAGCTCGCGTCGCGCGACCACATCCGCCGCGCGCTGCCGCTGCTCGAGGAAGTGATGGCGCAAAGCGGCACGCGCCGCGACGACATCGACGCGATCGCGTTCACGCAAGGGCCCGGCCTCGCCGGCGCGCTGCTGGTCGGCGCGAGCATCGCGAATGCGCTCGCGCTCGCCTGGAACAAGCCGACCGTCGGCATCCATCACCTCGAAGGCCACCTGCTGTCGCCGCTGCTCGTCGACGAGCCGCCGCCGTTCCCATTCGTCGCGCTGCTGGTGTCCGGCGGCCACACGCAGCTGATGCGCGTGACCGACGTCGGCGTGTACGAGACGCTCGGCGAAACGCTCGACGATGCCGCCGGCGAAGCATTCGACAAGACGGCGAAGCTGATCGGCCTCGGCTACCCGGGCGGCCCGGAAGTATCGAAACTCGCCGAAACCGGCACGCCGGGCGCGGTCGTGCTGCCGCGTCCGATGCTGCATTCGGGCGACCTCGACTTCAGCTTCAGCGGCCTGAAGACGGCCGTGCTCACGCAGATGAAGAAGTTCGAAGCGGCGAAGCTGGAAGGCGAAGCGCTCGAACGCGCGAAGGCCGACCTTGCACGCGGCTTCGTCGACGCGGCCGTCGACGTGCTCGTCGCCAAGTCGCTCGCCGCGCTGAAGAAGACCAAGCTCAAGCGCCTCGTGGTCGCGGGCGGCGTCGGCGCGAACCGCCAGTTGCGCGCCGCGCTGTCGGCCGCCGCGGCCAAGCGCGGTTTCGACGTGCACTACCCCGATCTCGCACTCTGCACCGACAACGGCGCGATGATCGCACTCGCGGGCGCATTGCGGCTCGGCCGCTGGCCCGAGCAGGCAAATGCCGACTACGCATTCACGGTGAAGCCGCGCTGGGATCTCGCGTCGCTCGCACGCTGAGCCGCACCGTGCGACGCAAGGTCGCACCGGCAAACAAAAAGGCCGCTCATTCGAGCGGCCTTTTTTCATCGGCGCGACAAAACGCCGCGGCGTTATGCTGCCTGCCGCTTGTCGCGTTCGATCAGCGCATACGCGCTGTGATTGTGGATCGACTCGAAGTTCTCGGCTTCGAGCACGTAAGCCACCACGCGCTCGTCCGCGTCGAGACGCTGCGCGACGTCGCGCACGAGATCCTCGACGAACTTCGGATTCTCGTACGCACGCTCGGTGACGAACTTCTCGTCCGGACGCTTCAGCAGGCCCCACAGCTCGCACGATGCCTCTTCCTCAGCGATGCGGATCAGCGCCTCGACCGGCAGGTCGGCCGCGAGCTCCGCGTCGATCGTCACGTGCGAGCGCTGGTTGTGCGCGCCGTACTGCGAGATCTTCTTCGAGCACGGGCACAGGCTCGTCACCGGCACCAGCACCTTCAGGAACAGGCGCGTGTCGCCGTTGCGGCTTTCGCCCGCGAGCGTCACTTCATAGTCGAGCAGGCTCTGCACGCCCGACACCGGCGCCGTCTTGTTCACGAAGTACGGGAACGTGACCTCGATGCGGCCGGCCTCGGCTTCCAGCTTCTCGAGCATCGACGCGAGCATCGCGCGAAAACGCTCGACCGTCAGCGGTGCGCGGTTCTCTTCGAGCAGCGCGACGAAACGCGACATGTGCGTGCCCTTCTGGTCGGCCGGCAGGCGGACGTCGAGGTTCCAGACACCGACGGTCGGCTGCACGTCGCCGCTTTCGGTACACACCGTCAACGGATGCCGGACCGCCTTCACGCCCACGCGCTGAATCGGAATCTGACGGGTATCCACCGTGCTCTGCACGTCGGGCATCACGAAGGCGGGATTCATCTGGTTCATCTTGTTCAATCCTTGTAAGCCGCGCGTTCGACGACGCGCACGCCGCATCATGCGGCAGCCGGAAAAGCAACATGGGCCCGCAGGCCCATGTTTTCCGCATCAATGAAGACCGGTTGCGCCAGTCGCACCGACGCCGCCCGCGGGCGGCGCCAGCTTATGCGACGCGCTTCGCCTGACCGGCGACGTCGGCCGCCGGATTCAGAAAGCGTTCGCGAATCGATTTCGCGATACCCGCGCCGTCGAGGCCGCATTGCGACAGCAGCTTCGCGGGGTCGCCGTGATCGATGAACAGGTCAGGGAGGCCCAATTGTAGTACGGGTCGGATAACCCCACTCTCCATCAGGGCTTCCACGCAGGCCGAGCCCGCGCCACCCATCACGCAACCTTCCTCGACCGTGACGAGGTAGTCGTGCGTCTCGGCGAGTTCACGCACGAGCGCCGCATCGACCGGCTTCACGAAGCGCATGTTCGCGACGGTTGCATCGAGCTCCTCGGCCGCGGCGAGCGACGGTGCGACCATCGTGCCGAACGCGAGGATTGCGACGCGCTTGCCTTCCGGCTGCGACGTCTGGCGACGCACTTCACCCTTGCCGAGCGGAATTTCGGTGAATTCCTTCACCGTCGCCACGCCCGTGCCCGCGCCGCGCGGATAGCGCACTGCGGTCGGGTTCGGCTGCTGCAGCGCCGTGTGCAGCATCTGGCGGCATTCGTTCTCGTCGGACGCAGCCATGATCGTCATGTTCGGGATGCAGCGCATGAACGCGAGATCGTACGCGCCCGCGTGCGTCGCGCCGTCCGCGCCGACGAGGCCCGCGCGGTCGATCGCGAACACGACCGGCAGGTTCTGCAGCGCGACGTCGTGGATCAGTTGATCGTACGCACGCTGCAGGAACGTCGAGTAGATCGCGACGACCGGCTTGAGGCCTTCGGTTGCCATGCCGCCCGCGAACGTCACCGCGTGCTGCTCGGCGATGCCGACGTCGTAGTAGCGATCCTTGAAGCGCTTCTCGAACTCGACCATGCCCGAGCCTTCGCGCATCGCGGGCGTGATGCCGACGACGCGCGTATCGCGCTCGGCTTCATCGCACAGCCACTCGCCGAACACCTGCGTGTACGTCTTCTTCGCGGGTGCGGTCGACGGCTTGATGCCTTCGGCCGGGTTGAACTTGCCGGGGCCGTGGTAGAGCACGGGATCCGCTTCGGCGAGCTTGTAGCCCTGGCCTTTCTTCGTGACCACGTGCAGGAACTGCGGACCGCGCAGTTCGCGGATGTTCTGCAGCGTCGGGATCAGCGAATCGAGATCGTGACCGTCGATCGGGCCGATGTAGTTGAAGCCGAACTCTTCGAACAGCGTGGCCGGCACGACCATGCCCTTCGCGTGCTCCTCGAGCTTGCGCGCGAGTTCGAGCACCGGCGGCGCCACGCTCAACACGCGCTCGACGCCCGCGCGCGCAGCCGCATAGAAGCGGCCCGACATCAGGCGGGCGAGATGGCGATTCAGCGCGCCGACCGGCGGCGAAATCGACATGTCGTTGTCGTTCAGGATCACGAGCAGCTTCGCATCTTCCGACACGCCTGCATTGTTCATCGCCTCGAACGCCATGCCGGCCGTCATCGCACCGTCGCCGATCACGGCGATCGAGAAGCGGTCGTCGCCGTTCAGCTGGCTGCCGATCGCCATGCCGAGTGCGGCCGAGATCGACGTGCTCGAGTGCGCGGTGCCGAACGTGTCGAATTCGGATTCGCTGCGGCGCGGGAAGCCCGAGATGCCGTCCTGCTGGCGCAGCGAATGCATCTGGTCGCGGCGGCCCGTCAGGATCTTGTGCGGATAGGTCTGGTGACCCACATCCCAGACGATGCGATCGTTCGGCGTGTTGAACACGTAGTGCAACGCGATCGTCAGCTCGACCGTCCCGAGGTTGGACGACAAATGGCCGCCCGTCTTCGACACACTGTCGAGCACGAACGCGCGCAGTTCATCCGCGAGCGGTTGAAGTTGGCGACGATCGAGGCGGCGCAAATCCGCCGGGTCGTCGATGGTTTTCAGCAAGTCGTACATCGTCGTTCCATTGTAGGAAATCAAACGCGCCCGCATTCTGTTGCACGCACCGTAGCGTGTGCGCGGCGGCGGGCTTTCGCGTCAGCTGACCCGGTTCACTACCAGGTCGGCAAGTTCGGCGAGACGCTGTGCGCGTGCGCCGAACGGTTTCAGCGCGTCGTGCGCTTCGGCGCGCAGTTGCGCTGCGAGCTCACGCGACGCCTCGAGGCCGAGGATCGATACATAGGTCGGCTTGTCGTTCGCCGCGTCCTTGCCGGCCGTCTTGCCGAGCGTCGCCGAATCGGTCGTGACGTCGAGAATATCGTCGACGACCTGGAAGGCCAGACCCACGGCCCCCGCGTACACATCGAGCGCCGCCATCGTTTCCGCGGACGGCGTCTCGCCGGCCAGCGCGCCCATCCGCACGGCCGCGCGCAACAGTGCGCCCGTCTTCATCCGGTGCATCGTCTCGAGCTGCTCGCGCGTCAGCTTGAGGCCGACGCTCGCCAGGTCGATCGCCTGCCCGCCGGCCATGCCGATCGAGCCGCTCGCCAGCGCCAGTTCGCGCACGAGCGCAGCCTGCTGCACCGGCGACAGCGCCGCGGCATCGGTCAGCGCAACGAACGCCTGCGACTGCAGCGCGTCGCCGACCAGCAGTGCCGTCGGCTCGTCGTACTGCACGTGCACGGTCGGCTTGCCGCGACGCAGCGCGTCGTCGTCCATGCACGGCATGTCGTCGTGCACGAGCGAGTAGACGTGGATCATCTCCAGTGCCGCTGCCGCCGCATTGCGCGCCGCTTCCGTCGCGCCGGTCAGTTCGCCTGCTGCATGGCACAGCAGCGGGCGAACGCGTTTGCCGCCGCCGAGGACCGCATAACGCATCGCCTCGTGAAGTTTCGCCGGCATCGCGGTTTCAGCGGGCAGATAGTGGCCGAGTGCGTCCTCGACGCGGTCAAGCACGGACCGCATCCATTGTTCGAATGTCATAGATCGTCGTCTTCGCCGTCCGTGGCGGCCGTTCCGGACGAAAGCGGCTTCAGCGTCGCGCCGTCGAGCACGCGAACCTGCTGCTCCACTTTCTCAAGCTGCTGTTGGCAAAACGCAACGAGGGTCGCACCGCGGCGATACGCCGCCAGTGAATCCTCGAGGCTCAACGCGCCGCCTTCCATCCGGGCAACCAGCGTCTCGAGTTCCGCGAGCGCCATCTCGTAATTGTCCGGCAACGGTTCGGTGCCATTGCCGGGCGGCGTGGCGCCTGGGGATGCGGTTTTCGCCATGGACGAGGGTGTCAAATTTCAAAACAAGTCGGACATTCTACGGCAAAAGAGAATTTTCCGACCTGCCGTCGTGGGCACCCGGGTACATATTCCGGCCCCATCTTCGACACACATTGTGCGCCCTCCGATTGTCGCCCGACAAAAAATTGACACAAATCAGGCACTTAATCCTAGCCTTGCGAGGCGAACCGGGTATAATTCCCCGTTTCCCTAAATCGATTTTTCGATGGTTGGGTTGTTCACTGCTTTCACGCTAACACCGGGAGTGGGAATGTCCAATCTGAGCGATGCGCTTCAGTTGAAGTCGGCTCACAGCCAGCTTCCAGTCACTGCATACTTCGATGAGGCGCTACTCGAGCGCGAGATCGAAACCCTCTTCAAGAAAGGACCTCGTTACGTCGGGCACGAGTTGATGGTGCCCGAGGCGGGGGATTATTTTGCGTTGCCGTCCGAGAAGGAAGGCCGCGTGCTGGTTCGCAACCAGGCGAATCAGATCGAACTGCTGTCGAACGTCTGCCGCCACCGGCAGGCGATCATGCTCAACGGGCGCGGCCACACGCAGAACATCGTGTGTCCGCTGCACCGCTGGACGTACGATCTGGAAGGCGAGCTGCTCGGCGCGCCGCACTTCCCCGACAAGCCCTGCCTGAACCTCGGCAAGAGCCCGCTGCAGAACTGGCAGGGGCTGCTGTTCGAGGCCGAAGGCCGGCATGTCGCGCGCGACCTCGCCAACCTCGGCACGAAGCATCACTTCGACTTCTCCGAGTACCTCTTCGATCACGTCGAAGTGCACGAGTGCGATTACAACTGGAAGACGTTCATCGAGGTCTACCTCGAGGATTACCACGTCGTCCCGTTCCACCCGGGCCTCGGCAGCTTCGTGTCGTGCGACGATCTCAAGTGGGAGTTCGGCGACTGGTACAGCGTGCAGACGGTCGGCGTGCACAACGCCCTCGCGAAACCGGGCAGCGCGACTTACCAGAAATGGCACGAGCAGGTGCTGAAGTTCCGTAACGGCGTGCCGCCGGAGTTCGGCGCGATCTGGATGGTCTACTACCCGGGCCTGATGATCGAGTGGTATCCGCACGTGCTCGTCGTGTCATGGCTGATTCCGCAGGGCCCGCAGAAGACGACCAACATCGTCGAATTCTATTACCCCGAGGAAATCGCGCTGTTCGAACGCGAATTCGTCGAGGCCGAACGCGCCGCCTATATGGAAACGGCCGTCGAGGACGACGAGATCGCGATGCGGATGGACGCAGGCCGCCGTGCGCTGATGGCACGCGGCGAGTCGCAGGTCGGCCCGTACCAGAGCCCGATGGAAGACGGCATGCAGCACTTCCACGAGTTCCTGCGCCGCCACCTCGGCGACATCTGACGGCAGGTGCGGCGCTTTGACGCCGCCCGGCATCCGGCAGACGAAAAGACGGGCTTCGGCCCGTCTTTTTTTGTTTAGACTTGGAATGTCAGGCCATTCGCACTCCAGGGAGCCGTCATGCCACACACCCACTACACCACGCTCATCTCCGCCGCCAATCTCGCCGAGCGCCTGGCGGCGGCGCCCGGCAGCGTCGCGCTGTTCGACTGCCGCTTCGATCTCGTCGATCCCGCCGCCGGCGAAGCCGCGTATGCAGCCGGCCATCTCCCCGGCGCCCAGTACCTCCATCTCGACCGCGATCTGTCGGGCCGCAAGACGGGCACCAACGGTCGCCATCCACTGCCGACCCGCGACGCACTCGCCACGCTGCTCGCGAGCCGCGGCCTCAAGCAGGGCCAGCAGGTCGTCGCGTACGACGCGCAAGGCGGCGCCTATGCGGCGCGCCTGTGGTGGCTGCTGCGCTGGCTCGGCCACGATTCGGTCGCCGTGCTCGACGGCGGCCTGCAGGCCTGGGAAGCAGCCGGCCAGCCGCTGGCAACCGACGTGCCGCATCCGGCCGCCGGCGATTTCCGCGCGGCCGCACCGCTCGAATCGACGGTCGATGCGGCCGCCGTGCTCGCCAACGTGAACGCACCCACGCGCATCGTGATCGATGCACGCGCACCCGATCGCTACCGCGGCGAAAATGAAACGATCGATCGTGTGGGCGGCCACATCCCCGGCGCGCGCAACCGCTTCTTCAAGGACAACCTGACCGCCGACGGCCGCTTCAAGACCGGCCATGAACTGCGCGAGGCATTTTCCGCCGTGCTGGCGGGCACCGAACCGAACCGCGTGATCCTGCAATGCGGCTCCGGCGTCACCGCATGTCACAACGCGCTTGCGCTGGAGGTTGCGGGCCTGCACGGCGCGTCGCTGTATCCGGGCTCGTGGAGCGAATGGAGTGCCGACCCGTCGCGGCCGATCGCAACCGGCCCGACACCGTAAGCACCCGCACGGCGCAGGCGCAACGAAGCGGCGGCATGTGCCGCCGCTTGCCGTTTACATCACGCCGTACTTGCGGAGCCACGCGATCGCGCGTTTCCAGCTCTCCTCCGCATCGGCCTTCACATAGCTCGGCCGGTAATCGGCAAAGAACGCATGGCCGGCATCCGGATACACGACGATCTCCGATTCGCGCGCGAGCTTCGAATCGCTCGCCTGGATCGCCTTGCGCATGTCGGCGAGCGACGCCTGCGTGATGTTCGTGTCCTTCTCGCCATACAACCCGAGCACCGGCACCTTCAGCAGCGATGCATGATCGACCGGGTTGAACGGCGTCATCTCGTCGGTCTTGCCTTCGACGAACCCGTACCATGCAACGGCCGCCCGCACGTGCGGGTTGTGCTCCGCATACAGCCAGCTCTGACGGCCACCCCAGCAGAACCCGACCACGCCGAGACGCGACAGGTCGCCGCCGTTCTTGCCGGCCCACGCGACGGTCGCATCGAGATCCTCGGAAACTTGCCGGTCCGGCACCTTGCTGATGATGTGCTCGTCGAGTTCCTTGATCGTCGGGTACTTCGCCGCATTGCCCTGCCGCGCGAACAGGTCGGGCGCGATCGCGAGATAACCGAGCTTCGCGAAGCGGCGGCAGACATCGGCAATGTGCGCGTGCACGCCGAAGATCTCGTGAATCACGACGACGACCGGCAGGTTCGTCTTGTCCTTCGGCTGCGCGCGATACGCGGGCACGCTCGAGTCGCCCGAGCGGATCTCGACGGTGTCGACGTCCAGCCCTTCGCTGTCGGTCGTGACCGTCTGCGCCGACACGGGCAGTACAGCCGCCGCGAAGGCCCCGCCCAGCGCGGCCTGCATGAACTTGCGGCGCGAGAACGGAACGTGGGGAACCAGGCTGTCGACTTCGGGTTTCAACATGAATTGCACTCCTCGATTGGGTGCCGCCGTCACGATCACGGACACGGCATGACGGGGCATCGCGCCGGCGCGCGGCGCGGATGTCGCGGCGATTGGCACACCGCCGCAAGCGGAAACCCGGACACGATGCCCAATAATCCGTTGTCGCGTCAACTGTCAGATATGTAAGACTCAATTACGACGCGTCGATTCGACACGTCGATCGTCGCGAGGAAACCCGCCGGCGGCCCGTCGAATCGCGATGCAGCAAGCCACGTGTCGACCGCCGTTACGCGAACGGATACTTGCGAATTGAAACGAAAAACACGCGGTCGATCAGGCGCGTCGAACGCACGCAAGCCCTGCCGCCCGCAAAAAGACAACGGGCGGAGACCACGCACGACGTGCGCAGTCCCCGCCCGCTCCCCGCGCGAACGCGCGCTCAGTGCAGCTTGACGCGCGGCAGCGTCGTGCGCCGCAGCCAGTGCGCGACCGTGTCGAGCATCATCCTCGGATAGCCGTGCAGCGCGGCGATGTGCATCCGGTACAGCGACATGTACATGAAGCGTGCGAACAGCCCTTCGATCAGCATGTTGCCGCCGATCAGCCCGCCCATCAGGTTGCCGACCGCGCTGAAATGGCCGAGCGACACGAGCGAGCCGAGGTCGCGATACGTGAATTCGGGCAGCGGGCGCCCGTCGAGCCGGCAGCCGATTGCCTTCAGCAGGAAGTTGGCCTGCTGGTGCGCAGCCTGTGCACGCGGCGGCACGTTGCGCTCGTTGCCGGGCCACGCGCATGCCGCGCAATCGCCGAGCGCGAACACGTTGTCGTCGGTGAAGGTCTGCAGCGTACGGCGCACGTCGAGCTGGCCGAGCTTGTTGACCTGGAGACCATCGAGATTGGCGAGCACGGACGGCGCCTTGATGCCGGCGGCCCAGACCGTCAGGTCGGCGCGCACCGTCTTGCCGCTCGCCGTATGGACGGCCCCGGGCGCCACCTCGGTCACGCGCTCGGCGAGCATCAGCCGCACGCCGATCTTTTCGAGCAGTTCGGCCGTCGCCGACGACACGCGCTCCGGCAACGCCGGGAGGATCCGCGGCCCCGATTCGATCAGCACGATGCCGACGTCGTGCCGCGGGTCGAGCTTGTGCAGCCCGTAGGCCGACAACACCTGCGCGGTGTTGCGCAGCTCGGCGGACAGCTCGACGCCGGTCGCGCCGCCACCGACGATGGCAACCTGGATGCGCGGCTCGGCCGCCTCACCCGGCGCGGTCGGCGCCGGCGCCTGGTGCTCGGCGCGCATGCACGCGGCGATCAGCCGCTTGCGGAAGCGCTCGGCCTCGCCAACGGTATCGAGCGCAATCGCGTTTTCCGATGCACCCTGCACGCCGAAGAAGTGAGTCGTGCTGCCGATCGCGATCACGAGCGTGTCGTATTCCAGCTCGCGCGCCGGCAGCAGTTCCTCGCCGTCGCTGTCGTTGACCGGCGACAGCGTGATGCGCTTCGCCGCGCGGTCGAGCCCGGTCAGCCCGCCCTGCTGGAACTCGAAGCCATGCCAGCGCGCCTGCGCCGCATATTCGAGCTCCTGCGTGAACGGATCCATGCTGCCGGCCGCGACCTCGTGCAGCAGCGGTTTCCAGATGTGGGTCGGATTGCGGTCGACGAGCGTGACAAGCGCACGCGCGGAACGATTGCCGCGCGCGCCGTAACGGTCGCCGAGCCGCGTCGCCAGTTCCAGGCCGCCCGCGCCTCCGCCTACGATGATGATCCGATGCATCTGTTCCCCCTTTGCGATTCGAAACTGCTGCCGCCGGACAGTGCGAACGCGATGCATTCGCGCCACCCGGTGGATTAACCGGTTCGGACATCATCGATGTGCAGTTCGAAGCACTTCGATGCGTCCGCCCCCGGAACGCGGGGCGCGCCGCCCCCGCGTCAATGACATGCATTGTCCGGGAGCTTGCGCGTTGACCACAAGCAAACCATCTCGATATTCAGCATCCCTGCAACAATATGCCGCAGGAATCGGGAACCGCGCCGCGGTGCGTCAGTGTGCCTCTTCCCAGTTCGCGCCGGCACCCACTTCGGCAACGAGCGGCACCTTCAGCTTCGCCACGCCACACATCATTTCCGGCAGCTTCTCGCGCACCAGCGACAGTTCGCCGTCGGGTACCTCGAGCACCAGTTCATCGTGCACCTGCATGATCATCCGCGAGGCAAGCTTGTCGCGGGTGAGCCAGTCGTCCACCGCGATCATCGACAGCTTGATCAGGTCGGCCGCGGTACCCTGCATCGGCGCATTGATTGCCGCGCGCTCGGCCGCCTGGCGGCGCGGGCCGTTGCCGCCGTTGATCTCGGGCAGCCACAGGCGGCGGCCGAAAACGGTTTCGACGTAGCCCTTCTCCTTCGCAACCGAGCGCGTGTCTTCCATGTACTGCGCAACGCCCGGATAACGGGCGAAATAACGGTCGATATAGAGCTTCGCCGCATCGCGCGTGATACCGAGGTTCGACGCGAGCCCGAACGCGCTCATCCCGTAGATGAGCCCGAAGTTGATCACCTTCGCGATCCGGCGCTGGTCGGAATTGACCTCCAGCGGCGTCACGCCGAACACCTCGGCGGCGGTCGCGCGGTGGATGTCCTCGCCCTGCGAGAACGCGCGCAGCAGCGCCGCGTCGCCCGAGATGTGCGCCATGATCCGCAGTTCGATCTGCGAATAATCGGCCGACACGATCCGGTGGCCCGGCGACGCGATGAACGCCTCGCGGATCCGCCGGCCTTCGGCCGTGCGAACCGGAATGTTCTGAAGATTCGGATCGTTCGACGCAAGGCGGCCCGTGACCGCGACGGCCTGCGCGTAGTTCGTGTGCACGCGGCCGGTCGACGGGTTCACCATGCGCGGCAGTTTGTCGGTATAGGTCGACTTCAGCTTCGACAGCCCGCGATGCTCGAGCAGCAGCTTCGGCAGCGGGTAGTCCTCGGCCAGCTTCTGCAGCACTTCTTCGTCGGTCGACGGCGCGCCGCTCGGCGTCTTTTTCACGACCGGCAACTGCAGCTTTTCGAAGAAGATCTGCCCGATCTGCTTCGGCGAGCCGAGATTGAATTCGCCGCCCGCCAGTTCGTACGCCTGCGCTTCGAGCTCGATCAGCCGCGTCGCGATTTCGGTACTCTGCGCCTGCAGGCGCGCATCGTCGATCAGCACGCCCGTGCGCTCCATCTTGCGCAGCACGAGCGACACGGGCATCTCGATCTCGCGATACACGCGCTCGAGGCCCGGTTCGCGCACCACCTGCGGATACAGCGCGTGATGCAGCTGCAGCGTGATGTCCGCATCCTCGGCCGCATATTCGGCGGCCTGCGTGAGCGCGACGTCGTCGAAACCGATCTGCTTCGCGCCCTTGCCGGCCACGTCTTCATACTTGATCGTCTTGACGCCCAGATGACGCAGCGCGAGGCTGTCCATGTCGTGCGTGCGGTGCGATTCGACCACGTACGATTCGAGCAGCGTGTCGTGCTCGATGCCGTTCAGTGCGATGTCGTAGTTCGCGAGCACCTGCGCGTCGTACTTCAGGTGCTGGCCGACCTTCTTCCGATCGGCCGATTCGAGCCACGGCTTCAGGCGCGCGAGCACTTCGTCGAGCGGAAGCTGTTCGGGCATGTCGGGGCCGCGGTGCCCAACCGGCAGGTAGGCCGCCTTGCCCGGCTCGACCGAGAACGACAGGCCGACGAGCCGCGCGAGCATCGGGTCGAGCGAGGTCGTCTCGGTGTCGAACGCGGTCAGCGCGGCCGCGTCGATCTTCGCGAACCACGCGTCGAATTGATCCCAGGTCTGGATCGTGTCGTATTCGCGGACGATGTCGGCCGCCACCACCGGCGCCGGCTCGCCTTCCGGCGCATCGGCGCCGCCGCCTTCCGCCGGCGCGCTGTCGACTTCGCGCAGCCAGGTCTTGAAGCCATAGCGCGCAAAGATGTCGCGCATCAGGTCGCGCGCTTCGCCGTCGGTCTTCAACGATGCTTCGATCGATTCGAGATGCGGCGTGAGATCGCAGGCCGTGTCGACCGTCACGAGCGTGCGGCCGAGCGGCAGGAAGTCGAGCGCACGGCGCAGGTTGTCGCCGACCACGCCCTTGATGTCGCCCGCATGCTCGATCACGCCGTCGAGGCTGTCGTACTGCGCCAGCCATTTCACGGCCGTCTTCGGCCCGCACTTCTCGACGCCTGGCACGTTGTCGACGGTGTCGCCGATCAGTGCGAGGTAGTCGATGATGCGCTCGGGCGGCACGCCGAACTTCGCGATCACGCCGTCGCGGTCGAGCGTCTCGTTGGTCATCGTGTTGACGAGCGTGACGTGGTCGGTGACGAGCTGCGCGAGATCCTTGTCGCCGGTCGACACGATCACGTTCATGCCGTGCCGCTCGGCTTCGCGGGCGAGCGTGCCGATCACGTCGTCGGCCTCGACGCCTTCGACCATCAGCAGCGGCCAGCCGAGCGCGCGCACCGCGCCGTGGATCGGTTCGACCTGCAATGCGAGGTCAGGCGGCATCGACGGACGGTTTGCCTTATAGTCGGCATAAAGGTCGTCACGGAACGTCTTGCCCTTTGCATCGAACACGCAAGCGCTATACTCTGCACTGACTTCCTTGCGCATACGGCGCAGCATGTTGATGATTCCGTAGAGCGCTCCGGTCGGCTCCCCGCCAGGGCCACGCAAATCAGGCATCGCATGGTAAGCCCGATACAGATAGCTCGAACCGTCAACCAATAGCAGGGTCTTACCTTCCAGATTTCGTTCTTCAGGCATTATGAACAAGAGAAAAGTGATTCCGAGTCTGCGTTCGCTCGCAGATCAAGAACGCGCGACGGCCAAGAAGGCGCGCGCATCGTGGCAGATGTTCACGATTATGGCAGAGTTTATCGAGGCGACCGAGTACCTGTCGGAGATCCGCCCGGCTGTCAGCATCTACGGTTCTGCCCGCCTCAAGCCCGATACGCCGCACTACAAGCTCGCCGCGCAGATCGCGCGCAAGCTGTCCGACGCCGGCTTCGCCGTGATCTCCGGCGGCGGCCCCGGCATCATGGAAGCCGCGAACAAGGGTGCGCACGCCGGCAAGGCGCCGTCGGTCGGCCTGAACATCGAGCTGCCGCACGAGCAGGCCGGCAACCACTACCAGGACATCTCGCTGCGCTTCCGCCACTTCTTCACGCGCAAGGTCACGTTCGTGAAGAATTCGGATGCGGTGATCGTGATGCCGGGCGGCTTCGGCACGCTCGACGAGCTGTCCGAAGTGCTCACGCTGATCCAGACGAAGAAGTCGCGCCTCGTGCCGATCATCCTCGTCGGCAGCGAGTTCTGGAAGGGGCTGCTGCAGTGGTTCCGCGATCAGCTGATCCCGATGGGCCTCATCAATCCGGAAGACATGGATCTGATGCAGGTGATCGACGATCCCGACCAGGTGCTCGACGCGGTGCTCGCGTTCTACGAGGACAGCGGCGAGGAAGAAGGTTCGGACGATGAAGGCCATCCGCCGCGCCCCGAAGAAGACCGGATGTTCTATCTGTAACCCCTCCGTGACGACCGCCGGCCCGACGGCCGGCGTACCGCTTCCCGCGCGGCAGGCATGGCGATCCCGCCACCTGCCGCGTGTCACTTTGTAACGCGCCATTAATCGCGCTTGGTGCCCTCGCGCCGCCGAATGTCAAATTCGCGCAGCCGGTGCCGTGCGACGCGCGCCACATCATCCGCACGTGCGGGCCGCCATTGTCAAATGACGCGCCCCGACGCCCGTACCCCGCGCCTGCTGGCCACCAATCCGCCGTAACAAACCCGCCTCGCCTTTTCCGTCGCGCGCCAGCACACTGCATGTGTCGGTGCGGCGTTCCCCCCGGTGGAACGGTCCCCCTCGCTTCCATCGCGTCGCGCCGGCCTCTTACAACGCCATCACGGAAAAGAACATGCAACGCTCGCTGATCGCCCTTGCCTTTGCCGGCCTCGGCCTTTCGCTGTCCGGCCTCGCCCACGCCGTCAACGTCGACGTCAACATCGGTACGCCCGCACCGGTCGTCGTCGCACCTGCGCCCGTCGTGGTCGCCCCGGCGCCCGCCGTGATCGTCGGCTGGCATGGCGACCGCTACTGGGACGGCCACCGCTACTGGGAACGTCGCGAGTGGGACGATCACGAGCGCCATCACGGTCACGACGATCGCGGCTATCACTGCCCGCCGGGACACGCGAAGAAGGGTGAGTGCTGAGCACCCAGCGCGGCCGCTCGACGCATGCAAGGCCGCCCGTGCGCTTCGGCGCCGGGCGGCCTTTTTGTTGGCGAGCGCCGACCGCATGTTATCGACGGCCTGACGACCGGCGGAATCGCTGAGCACCGGGTGGTAGCATTGCCCTTGTCCGAGGCCAATTCCGCCACTCATGCCGCTCATTCGAATCTGGGTCATCGACCAGGCCCTTGCATCCGGCGTCGCCGCGCCGACCGACATGTTCACGGCGGCCAACCATCTCGCCTCGACGACCTCGCAGGGCCGTACGCGCGCACCGTTTCGCTGGCGCGTCGAATCGATCGGCGGGCGGCCGGTGCGCGCGACCTCCGGCCAGATCATCCCGGTCGATGGCGCGATCGACGGCGGCAGTCCTGCCGATGCGATCTGGCTGACCAGCCCGTTCGTCGCGGATCTCGAGCGGCTGCTCGACAGGCCCGCCTCACTCGCACCACTGTTCGACGCGCTGCGCCGGCAACACGCGCGCGGCACGCTGATCGCGACGTACTGCACCGGTACATTCCTGCTCGCGGAGGCCGGCTTGCTCGACGGCCGCCTTGCCACGACGCACTGGTCGAAAGCATCGAGCTTCCGCGCCCGCTATCCGGACGTGGCGCTGCGTGCGTCGGACATCCTGACCGAGCAGGACGGCCTACTGTGCGGCGGCGCCGTCACCTCGTACCAGAATCTCGCGCTGCGAGTCATCGACAAACTGGCGAATCCGCGCCTTGCCGCGTCGGTCGCCAGGCTCATGCTGATCGACATGAACCGCGTCTCGCAGGATTCGTTCATCGATCTCGACAGCATGGGTCATCGCGAGCACGACGATGCAACCATCGCGCGCGCCCAACGCTGGATGGAAAAGCACCTGCGGGAACCCTTCAGCCTCGCCCGTCTGAGCGATCACGTCGCGATGAGCGAACGCACGCTTCATCGCCGCTTCAGGGACGCCGTGGGCGCGCCGCCGCTCAAGTATCTGCAGACGCTCAGGATCGAAGTCGCGAAGCGGCTGCTCGCGGAAACGAAGCTCGCGATCGACACGGTTTGCGAGCGCGTCGGCTACGCGGACATCAGCGGCTTTCGGCAATTGTTCAAGCGCGAGACCGGCATCTCCCCGGGCGAATATCGCCGTCGCTTCACGCCCTGAGCGCGCGCAACCGGCATCGGACGTGATGTCGGAAATGGCATCGTCGAATGGCAGTTTCGCCACTCTGCGCGTCAGCATGAGGTTCGTACACTGGGTTCACGTCGCCCCGCCCCGGAGCGACCTCTCCACCGAACCAGGACACCCTCATGCCGATGATCGACGTATACATTCCCGAAGGTGCGCTCGCACCGCATGCCGAAGCACAACTGATGGAAGAACTGACGGACACGCTGATCCGCCACGAGGGACTCGATCCCGACAATCCGCGCGTGCGCGACGTGACATGGATCTTCGTCCATCGGCCCGCGGCCGTGTATCGCGCCGGGGCTGTCGCGCCAGCACCCATTTACCGGATCGTGCCGACCGTGCCGGAAGGACAGTACACGGACGCCGCGCGTGCCGCGTTGATTGCAGACGTGACTGCCGCTGTGGCTCGCGCGGAAGGCGTGCCGGTCGACGCCATTGCGGCACGCGTGTGGGTGTTTCCGTCCGAAATCGACGACGGCTGCTGGGGCAGCCGCGGCGTCGTGCGCCACCTGCCGGACATCATGGCCTACTTCGGCGGCGCGCCGCTGCGGGCACTCGGGGAACAGCGGCTGGCGAACAAGCGGCGCACGGATGCGATCGCGATGCTCGAAGCCGCGCTCGCCGCGATGCGCGAGACGCATCAAGACCTGTCGCACGCTCGCAGCACCGAGCCCGCGGACTGATGCTCGGCGAGCGCGTGCCGCCTCCCGGCGCCCGCACCCGGCGTCAGGCAATGCGGGCATCTGCGGCGCGCACAATCGCACGGCGCCCTTGCCCGGCCGGCCCCCGGGGTTCGCGTTGTACGTGGTGACGTCGCGCGGCCCGACGAACGCGCCGATCGAGGCCATGACGGCTGCCATTGCCTGCCGGGAAGCGTGAAGAAGCGCGAGCGCGGCGCAACGACACGCAGCCGCCCGGAGGCGCGTCCGCGATCAGGCGCGCGTCATGCCGGCGCGTCCGCAAACGAAAGCGGTGCCAGATCCGGATGCGCGCCAAGCCGGTCAGCGAGGAAATCCATCAGCAAGCGGCTCCTCCGCGGCAGGTGCATGCGCTGCGGCATGCACAGGTGCAGGCCGTAACGGCAGGTCATGTGCCGGGTCAGCAATGGCACGAGACGCCCCTCGCGAATGTGCGCGCTGACCGAATAGCCGAAGAACTGGCCGATCGCGGCACCGCTCAGCACCGTGTCGAGTTCCGCGTCGATGTCGTTGGTCGCGATGAACGGGTCGATCTGTCGTGCATCGACACGGCCATCGACGAGGAATTCCCACGGAAACGGCTTGCCCGTGCGCGGATACAGGAACGCGGTGCAACGATGATCGCGCAGCGCGTCGATCGTCTGCGGCTCGCCGTGGCGACGCAGATACGCAGGCGCCGCGCAGACGATCAATTGCAGATCGGCGATGCGCCGTGCAACGAGCCCGCTATCGGGCAGATTGCCGGTCCGCACGGCGATGTCGATCCGCTGTTCGACGATGTCGGCCATGTCGTCGCTGACGATCAGTTCGGCCGTGACGCCCGGCTGACGGTCGCAGAATTCGCCGAGCAGCGGCGCGAGAAAGCGCCGGGCCAGCGAATACGGCGCCGCAACACGGATCGTGCCGGTTGCGTGCGCCTGATCGTCGTCGAGCATGCGCAGCGCGCTCTCCAGTTCCCCGACAGCACCGCGACACTGTGCAAGCAGGCGTTCGCCCTCGAGCGTCAGCACGATCCCGCGCGTCGAGCGCTGGAGCAGCCGCACGTTCAGCAGCGCTTCGAGCGCAGCGACCTGCTTGCTGGCCGCTTGCGGCGTCATGCCCAGCTCGCGGGCACCCGCACTGATTCCGCCCGCGGCCGCGATACGGACGAATACCGTCAGCGCCTTCAACCGATCCATTCGCAGCTCCCGTCAAGCCCGGAACGCCCGGGCAATCGTCCATGGCATCGCAACGCCTGTCCAACCGGTTGAATCGGTTTCAACCGGTCGAGTGCTATTCGCACGGCACCCTGCTTCGCACAATGGTGCTGTCTTCGATCCCCCGGGGCCAAACGGCCCGCCACCATGAACAGCCATTCATTTTCAGCCGTTTCGCGAACCGTCGTCGCGGCCGCATTGATCGTCGCTGGTTCGCCGCGCGTGACCGCACAGGAAACGGACGCGGGCAACCGCGTGGCCGAGACGGTGCTGCTGCAAACCACGCATGCATGGGACGGCTCTCGGTATCGCGCCTATCCGTCAGGACAACCGGAGATCACGGTCGTACGCTACACGATTCCGCCGCACGCGGTATTGCCGTGGCATACGCATCCGTCGATCAACATCGGTTACGTGCTGTCGGGCCACTTGACCGCCGTGCGCCGCAGCGACGGCAAGCGGCTGGCGCTCGGCCCCGGCGACGTGGTGCCGGAAATGGTCGACGGCGCCCATCGCGGCGAAACCGGCGACGAGCGCGCCGAACTGATCGTGTTCTACGCCGGCACGCCCGGCGCGCCCCTGACGGTGCCCGACCGCCAGGACTAAGCACTTCGACCATGCGCCGGCCCGTCGGCCAGCTCGCGTCCCTTTACATGGAGCCACGCTCGTCATGCCCGATTCACGAAGCTCGTCATCGTCATCCTCCTCCGCCACGACTCGACCCCGGCTCGACGGACGCGTCGCGCTCGTCACCGGCGGCGGCACCGGCATCGGCCAGGCGGCCGCGCTCGCATTCGCGCGTGAAGGCGCCCAAGTCGTCGTGGCCGGGCGGCGCGCGGCGCCGCTCGACGAAACCGTGCGCGCGATTACCGAGCGCGGCGGCGAAGCCTTCGCGATAGCTATCGACGTCGCCTCCGCCGATGGCGTGCGCGCGCTCGTCGACGCAACGATCGGACGCTACGGCGCCTTGCATGCGGCATTCAACAATGCGGGTACGGAAGGCACGTTCGCGCCGATCGTGGAACAGACCGAGGCCGACTTCGACACGGTGATCGCCACCAATCTCAAGGGTACGTGGCTGTCGATCAAGTACGAAATGGAGGCAATGCTCGCGCACGGCGGCGGTGCGATCGTCAATACGTCGTCGTGGCTCGCGAAAGGCGCGCTTGCCGGCTCGTCGACCTATTCGGCCAGCAAGGGCGCGCTCGATGCGCTGGTGCGCGCGGTCGCGCTGGAAGGCGGCCCGCACGGCATCCGGATCAACAACGTGAACCCCGGCATCATCGATACGCCGATGGCGCGCCGTTTCGGCGACGACGACATGTTCCGCCCGTTCGCCGCATTCACGCCCGCACGGCGGATCGGCACGCCCGAAGACGTGGCCGACGTGGCCGTCTGGCTGTGCAGCGACGAAGCACGTTTCGTGACGGGCGAATCGCTCCTGGTCGACGGCGGCTACACGATCGGCGGCATGCGCTGACCGGCGCCGGAACGGAGGAAGAACCGATGGAATACGTGAGACTGGGAAGGTCCGGGCTGAAGGTTTCGAAGCTGTGCCTGGGCTGCATGACCTACGGCGATCCGTCATGGCGTCCGTGGGTCGCGACCGAGGAGACGGCCCGCCCTTTCATCCGCTCGGCACTCGATGCGGGTGTGAATTTCTTCGACACGGCCGACATCTACTCGGGCGGCGAGAGCGAGCGCATTCTCGGACGTGCGCTGCGCGATTTCACGACGCGCGACGACGTGGTGATTGCAACCAAGGCGTTCTTTCCAACCGGCGACGGACCGAATGCGCGCGGGCTGTCGCGCAAGCATCTGCTCACCAGCATCGATGCGTCGCTGCAGCGCCTCGGGACGGACTACATCGATCTCTACGTGATCCACCGGTTCGATCCGGACACGCCGATCGAAGAAACGCTCGATGCGCTCGATACCCTCGTGAGGAGCGGCAAGGTCCGCTACCTCGGCGCGTCGTCGATGCATGCGTGGCAATTCATGAAGATGCTCGCGTTTCAACGGCATCACGGACTCGCCCGATTCGTCTCGATGCAGAGCCAGTACAGCCTGATCTGCCGCGACGACGAGCGCGACATGCTGCCGCTTTGCATCGAAGAAGGGATGGCCTACACGCCGTGGTCCCCGCTCGGCCGCGGGCTACTGGCCGGCTCGCGCGATGCGGCGACGACGCGGGCCGCAACCGACCAGCAAATGGTGTCCTGGTACGACGGGCGCGACGCGGTCGCGGCGACCGTCGATGCGGTCAGGCAGGTGGCGCAGGCGCGCGGGGTGGCGCCTGCCCGGATCGCACTGGCATGGGCGCTGAGACGGCCAGGCATCACCGCGCCGATCGTCGGGTTGTCGAAGCCGCATCACCTGACCGACGCGCTCGCGGCACTCGACCTGAGACTCGACGATTGCGAGACCGCGTTGCTCGAAGCCCCATTCGACCGAACGGTCGAACCGGTGCAATGGTGATCACGGCGCCGGAATTCGGTAGTGCCGGCGTTTCAAAGCCGCGTCAATCGAGACCGGCACGCAGTTGTACGTTGCCGGCCCGGAAAATCGCACATGCACTTGTACCGACGGGGCAGGAGTACGACGCGCGCCACAGTCCTGCGATGCGAATCAATGGTTAGCGCTATTTGTCGGTCACTGTATTCGACGACGGCCTATTCTTGAGCGCGGTGCATTTCAGGACGTCAAACAAGCTTTGTCTCGCATCGGAGTCTGCTTCCCCCCGCTTCATGTCGGCCAACGTCGACTCCGCAGACTTCGGCTGCCCCACTTGCAACCGCTCCAATGTCCAGTAGTAACTGTCGAGCAGGCCGAGAAGCCATATGTTGCCTTGGATATAGTTAAAGAGTCTCTCGACATTGTCCGTGCGTGCAAACCGATCAAATTCCGCCGGGACGCCACGCAGGAAGGCAACCTGCTTGTTAATTGTCCACTGCATGTAGACAGGATCGTCGGTCAGCCTTTGCCATATCGGCTGATATTTCATGTAGTCGTCGTGCGTACGGCACATCACCTCTAACGGCAGTCCCATCGAAGCCAACGGGCAGAATTGATTGATCTCGCTTCGTTTCGCTTCGAATTCGGCTATTTTTTTTGGCGATACGGCCGGCACAACCTTGTCGGTTGCATCGAGCAACTTCGTGAAGTTGCTTTTTGCTGCTTCCAAATAGTCAGAGTCACATGGAGACGGTGCCAGTGCGGCTGGAAACGGATAGGCAGCCTTCGCAATCAGCAAGGCCAGAACAGCCATGATCAATTTTGCAGGCATCACGAAATCAGATTACATCGAGTACTCACAACGTCGCCTGCAAGACAGCCTAACCCGTCCCGCTGATGCATACAGGTTGACGATGACGTCCATGTTGGAAGAGAGGGCTCCCCGGACTAGCCGGGGGCCATATAAGGCAAGGGGATTACTGAAACGCCACTTCCGCAAAGCTCCTCAACTTCCGGCTATGCAGCTTGTCGAGCCCGTTCGTGCGCAGGATCTCCATCGCCTTCACGCCGATCTGCAGATGCTGGTCGACCTGCCCGCGATAGAACGTGTCGGCCATGCCCGGCAACTTGAGCTCGCCGTGCAGCGGCTTGTCCGACACGCACAGCAGCGTGCCGTACGGCACGCGGAAGCGGAAACCGTTCGCGGCGATCGTCGCGCTTTCCATGTCGAGCGCGATCGCGCGGCTCTGCGACAAGCGCTGCACCGGTTCGCGATGATCGCGCAGCTCCCAGTTGCGGTTGTCGACGCTCGCGACCGTACCCGTACGCATCACGCGCTTCAGTTCGACGCCATCAAGCTGCGTGACGTCGGCCACCCCGCGTTCGAGCGCGAGCTGCACTTCGGCCAGCGCCGGAATCGGCACCCACAGCGGCAGGTCGGCGTCGAGCACGTGATCCTCGCGCACGTAGCCATGTGCGAGCACGTAGTCGCCGAGACGCTGCGTGTTGCGCAGCCCCGCGCAGTGACCGAGCATCACCCACGCATGCGGACGCAGCACCGCGATGTGATCGGTGATCGTCTTCGCATTCGACGGGCCGACGCCGATGTTGACCATCGTGATCCCGCTGCCGTCCGCGCGCTTCAGGTGATACGCGGGCATCTGCGGCAGGCGCGGCGGTGCGGCGCCCTCGGCCGGCTCGCTGCCGAGGTTCGCGTTGTACGTAACGACATCGCCCGGCTCGACGAACGAGCTGTACTGGCTCCGGTATGCGCGCACCTCGGGATCGTCGCTCTCCGTCATCACCGTGCGGCCGAGCTTCACGAACTCGTCGATGTAGAACTGGTAGTTCGTGTAGAGCACGTAGTTCTGGAAATGCGTGGGCGACGTCGCCGTGTAGTGGCGCAGCCGGTGCAGCGAGAAGTCGACGCGCGCGGCGGTGAACAGCGCGAGCGGATGCGGCTCGCCCGGCGCCGGTTCGAACGTCCCGTTGACGATGCGGTCGTCGAGATACGACAGGTCGGGCGTATCGAAGATGTCGCGCATCGCGAGCAGGCGGTCGCGGTCGAGCTCGCCCTCGAGATGGATGCCTTCCGGAAACGCGAAATGGATCGGAATCGGCTGCGACGACACGCCGATCTCGATCTTCACATGGTGGTTCTTCGCGAGCAGGCGCAGTTGCTCGCGATAGTAGTTCGCGAAGAGATCGGGGCGCGTGACCGTCGTCTCGAACACGCCGGGGCCCGCGACGAAACCGTACGAGCGGCGCGAATCGACATGCGTGTTGACGTCGGTGCGGATCCGCACGAACGGGTAGCACGCGCGGACGTGCTCGGTAATCGGCTCGTGGCGGCGATAGCGCGCGAAGGCGTCGCGCAGGAAGCCGGTGTTCGTGTCGTAAATGGCGGACAGCCGCGCGACGGCGGCGATCGGATCGTCGAAAGCCTCGACCGACGGGCTTTCGGGCGTCAGCACTCGGTGCCGGCGGCTCAAATCGTTCTTCATTTTGATTACCTCGTCTGATCCGACGACATTACCACGGAACCCGGTCGCCCTTATGGCTGCCCCTACGCACGCGAGGGCCGGATGCGGCGCAGTATTTGCTAAAATCGATGGGTTCACTGGAGACTCATCATGAAGCCGCTCATTCTCGTCGTCGCTGCCGCCGCGTTTGCCGCCGCCAGCGCCGCTTACGCCGCCGGCGGCACGCCTGACGCCGACGCGCAGGCACGGGCCGAGGCCAACGAGGCCGCCGGCCTGCCGGATCTCCGCAAGATCAACCGGCCGGGCGCCGAAGTCACGTCGAAAGTCGACTTCGCCGACATCCGCCGCACGCCGAGCTTCCACGAAAAGAGCAAGAACGGCACCGAAGTCACCGAGTACCGCGATCGCGGCAAACCGGTCGAGATCGACGTGAAGTCGAACTTCGGCACGCGCTACCAGATGAGCTCGACGCCCGACACGTCGCCGAAGCCGCACGACGCGGGCATCCCGATCACGCGCCTGCCGTCGCTGAACCTGCGCTACTGATTCCGTGGCGCGCCGCACCGAACGCCGCGCGCCACGTCCCCTTCACCTGTTGTCGCGACGCACGCCGCCCGCGTGCCGACACCCTGACCTGACGCATCCCGCATGGCCGTTTTCACTGCTGTTTCCGACTCCGATCTCGCGCAATGGATGCGCCACTACGAACTGGGCGACGTGCTTGCGTTCCGCGGCATTCCGTCCGGTATCGAAAACAGCAATTTCTTCCTGACGACGACGCGCGGCGAGTACGTCCTCACGATCTTCGAAAAGCTGACGGCGGAACAACTGCCGTTCTACCTCGACCTGATGCGCCATCTGGCCGGCCACGGCGTGCCGGTGCCGGATCCGATCCCGCGCGACGACGGCGCGCTGTTCGGCATGCTGCACGGCAAGCCGGCCGCGATCGTCACGAAGCTCGACGGCTCGGCCGAACTCGCGCCGGGGGTCGAACACTGCATCGAGGTCGGGCAGATGCTCGCGCGCCTGCACCTCGCCGGCCGCGACTATCCGCGCCACCAGCCGAACCTGCGCAGCCTGCCGTGGTGGCAGGAGAACGTGCCGGCGATCGTGCCGTTCATCACGGATGAGCAGCGCGCGCTGCTGGAAGGCGAGCTCGCACACCAGGCCAGCTTCTTCGCGTCGGACGACTACGCGGCTCTGCCGGCCGGGCCGTGCCATTGCGACCTGTTCCGCGACAACGTGCTGTTCGCGCACGCGGCGCCCGGCACCGGCCACGACGTGCGGCTCGGCGGCTTCTTCGACTTCTATTTCGCCGGCTGCGACAAGTGGCTGTTCGACGTCGCGGTCACGGTCAACGACTGGTGCGTCGACCTCGCGACCGGCGTGCTCGACGTCGCGCGCGCCGACGCGCTGCTGCGCGCATACCAGACGGTGCGACCGTTCACGGCCGAGGAGCGCCGCCACTGGAGCGACATGCTGCGCGCGGGCGCGTACCGCTTCTGGGTGTCGCGCCTGTACGACTTCCACCTGCCGCGCGCGGCCGAGATGCTCAAGCCGCACGACCCCGGCCATTTCGAACGCATCCTGCGCGAGCGTATCGCGCATACGCCCGCGCTTCCCGAGATCCAAACCGCATGCAACTGATCGAAGTGCCCGCCAAAACGGGCTATGTCTGGTTCCGTCAAGGCGTCTGGCTGTTCCGCCGGAACCCGCTCGCGTTCATCACGCTGTTCTTCACGTACCTGCTGGCGATCACGCTGGTGTCGATGGTGCCCGTGATCGGCTCCGCGCTGCCGCTGGTGTTCATTCCCGGCATCGCGGTCGGCTTCATGGCCGCGTGCCGCGACACCGTGGCCGGCAAGCCCGTGATGCCGACGATCCTCGTCGACGGCTTCCGCTCGTACGGCACCGTCGCGACCCAGCGGCTGCTCGTGCTCGGCGTGATCTACGTCGCGTCGATGGTGCTCGTGTTCGCCGCTTCGTCGTTCGTGGACGGCGGCGCGCTGTTCCACGTGATGATGGGCGCGGCGGACGAAGCCAGCACGACGCCGGAGGCGCTCGCCGCGCAAGGCACGCTCGGCGCGCTGTTCTTCGCGACGCTGCTGTACCTGCCGGTCGCGATGCTGTTCTGGTTCGCGCCGGTGCTGGTCGCGTGGCATGACGTCCCGCCCGCCAAGGCGCTGTTCTTCAGCGTCGTCAGCTGCTGGCGCAACCGCGGCGCATTCGTCGTGTACGGCGTCCTGTGGTTCGGCGTCGCGCTCGGCACGTCGCTCGCGCTGTCGCTGCTGCTGCAGGCGCTCGGCGCCGGCGCCTACGCGCTGACGATCATGATGCCGGTGACGATCATCATCGTCACGATGCTGTACTGCTCGTTCTACGCGACCTATCGCGGCTGCTTCGGCGTACAGGAACCGGGCGCGACGACGACCACGTCGGGCCGCTGAAGTCTTTCCGGCCGGCGCGCGTCGCCGGCCTGCCGTTCTCCGCGCCGGGTTGTCTCCCGGCGCCCCTCCCTTCCCCCGCCTCCGTCGGCCACCGCCCCTCGCCGGCTGCCCCCTGTTCATCCCGATCTTTTGCGCGCAAAATAATTTGCGTACAAATTGTTCGCGCGTTCGCCGCGCTTCCCGAATCATGGACCGCCTGCCCCCGCTGCCCCAGACGCTCGACGCGCAACTCTGCTTCGCGCTCTACTCGACTTCGCACGCGATGACGAAGGCGTACAAGCCGCTGCTCGACAAGCTGTCGCTGACCTATCCCCAATATCTCGCGATGCTCGTCCTGTGGGAGCGCGACGACATCGCCGTGAAGGACATCGCCGCGCGGCTGGACCTCGATCCGGCCACGGTCACGCCGCTGCTGAAGCGGCTGGAAGCGCTCGGCTACGTCGAGCGCGTGCGCAGCGCCACCGACGAACGCGTCGTGAACGTGCGGGTGACACCGGAAGGCCGTGCGCTGAAGGACCGCGCGCGCTCGGTACCCGCCGATCTCTTTTGCGCGATGCAGCAATCCCCCGAGTTCCTGATCAGGCTGCGCGCCGATCTCCAGCAGCTGCGCGACGCGCTGTCGGCCGCCAACGAACGCTGACAGGCGAAGCCCCCGCGAACTGGCCCGGTACCGCCGGGCTTTTTCTTCAAAATTTCATTTGCACACTAATGATTTGTGTTCTATATTTTCCTCGTGGCCGGCGACATCCCGTTCGACCGGACCGCTTTTCCTCCCTTTTCCAGACAGGAGCTGCACGATGAACATTCTGTACAAGACCAGCGCCACGAGCACGGGTGGCCGCGACGGCCGCGCGGTATCCGCTGACAACAAGCTGGAAGTGAAGCTGGCGGCGCCGCGCGAACTCGGCGGCACGGGCGCGGAAGGCACGAATCCGGAGCAACTGTTTGCCGCAGGTTACTCGGCCTGTTTCCTGAGCGCGATGAAATTCGTCGCCGGCCAGGACAAGAAGGCACTGCCGGCCGACACGCAGGTCACGGCGGAAGTGGGCATCGGCCCGAACGACGCGGGCGGCTTCGGGCTCGACGTCGAACTGCGCGTGTCGCTGCCGGGGTTCGACAAGGCCGACGCGCAGGCGCTGGTCGAAAAGGCGCACCACGTGTGCCCGTATTCGAACGCGACGCGTAACAACGTGCCGGTGCGCCTGACGGTCGTCTGACGCAATACGAGACCAGGAATACAAAAAGGGCGCGTGCGGCATGTAGCCGCACGCGCCCTTTTCTGCTGCGTGACTCGCCGGAGCGGCGGACCTGATTGCCCGCCCTGCGCTGCTTAGCGCGAACCGAACGAATACGGGCGGTTCATCGCCGCTTCGCGGTCGATCTTGCGCATACGGAATTCGAGATCGTAGATGTCGGTCGCATCAGCCAGATACGCCTCGGCGCGCTCTTTCGAGGCCGTTTCAGCGTTCTTGGTCAGCATCAGGAAGAGGTGGCTCAGCAGGTACATGGTTGATCTCGCAATCCAAAGGTTCTTTGACTAGGGTTTTCCCGAATTATAGGGAAAACCCTAGTCATTGACCAGCGTCGATCAACCGATGCGTCGTTCGGTCGCCACAGTGCGGCGATTCGCTTCGAAAAAGGCCCAGATCATTGCGCTCGCATCGGGGCCGACCGCTGCATGAAACGGCACGGCTTCATCGCCGCCGGCCCACGCATGATCGAGCCCTTTCACATGGCAGAGCCGCACGACCGGCTCGCCGTCGCGGCAGACATCGGTGATCTGCGCGCCCGCGTCGCGCGTCTCGACCCGTTCGCCGCCGCGCAGTGCGCCGCGGCTGTCGGCGAGCCCGTTCAGGCGCATGAACTGCACCGTGAGTTGATCGGCATTCTTCGGTGCGACGACATGGTCGCCGTCGCCCTGGACGATCAGCGCGGGCATGCCCGGATACGCGGCGGCATCGACCAGCGCATCGACGGCCGCGGCCGGGTTCTGCCGCACGCCGCGCCGCATCACGTCCATCGCCGTGATGCCCGAGCTCGCCTCGCCGAGCGCGGGGCCCGAGTGCAGCGCCACCGCCGCAAAACGGTCCGGATGATGCAGCGCAAGCAGCGCCGCGAGGCCCGCGCCGGCCGACAGCCCCGCGACATAGACGCGCGACGCGTCGAAACCGTGTTCGTCGACGAGCACGTCGACGAGCGAGGCGACCGCGTTCGCCTCGCCGCGCCCCGCGCGGTCGGTGTCTTCATACCAGTGCCAGCAGCCGTGCGCGTGCGCGCGCAGCGACTGCTCCGGATACAGCACCGCGAAGCCGTGCTTGTCGGCCAGCAGGTTCATCCGCGTGCCCTGCACGAATTCGTCGACGGACTGCTGGCAGCCGTGCAGCATCACGACGAGCGGCATCGCGCCACGCCGGCGGCCGGGCGGCACGTAGAGGCCGTACGCGAGATTCTGGACGAGGCGCCCGAGCGCGGGCGCCATCGGATGTTCGCCGCGCGTCCACTCGCCAGCCGCCCATGCGGCCGCGCGTGGCCGCACGCGCGATTCACGCGGTGGGGACAGATCGGATACGGCGGCAGTGGCCGCCGCTTCGAGTGCGTCGCGTGTGATGCGCTGCGCATCGCGCGCCGCGCGCTTGGCGGCCGGAGACAGCATGCGTTTCATGCCGCCCAGCCACACCTTGGTCAGACTTTTGGTCATCGATCGGGCTCGCAGTCAGGAAAAATAGGGGCACCACAGCGGATGCATCGTGCGTCTTTGTGCAATGCACCATAACATTGTTTCTGGGATTTTTCCTGCACGCGGATAGTTCCCGGCCGCGCAAAAAACGGGGCTCATGCGCACGCGGCGCTATACTGGGGTTTCGCCGCTTGTATCCGTTGTAGTCGTTCTTTCCGGCTCGCGCGTTGATTTAAGCATCTTCCCCGCCTTCGTTTGTCCCCTTCCCGATGTTCGACCTGTCGTCTCACCTGTGGATCATGATCACCGCGTTCGGCGGCGCCGGCCTGACCTTGCCGCTCGCGATCACGATCGCCGTCTGGCTCGCGCTCGGCTACTCGTGGCAGCGCGCGGCCGCGTGGCTCGGCGTGCTCGCGGCCGCGATCGGCGTGGTCGCGCTCACGAAGATCGCGTTCCTCGGCTGGGGGATCGGCATCCGCAAGTGGGATTTCACGGGGTTCAGCGGCCATGCGATGCTGTCGACGTCGGTCTATCCGGTCGCGATTTTCCTGGCGCTGATCCGCACGCGCACGCCGCTGCGGATCGCCGGCATCGCGCTCGGGCTCGCGGCCGGCGTCGCGGTCGGCGTGTCGCGCGTCGCGCTCGACGCGCATTCGCCGTCCGAATCGATCACCGGCTGTATCGTCGGCGCGATCGCCGCGCTCGCGTTCATCGCCGGTTCGTGGCGCGCAGTGCCGCACCGCTGGTCGGTGCCCGCGGTCGTCGCAAGCCTCGCGCTCGTCACCGTGGCGCTGCACGGCATCACGGTGCCGTCGCATCGCTGGGTCACCAAGGTGGCGCTGCAGCTGTCGGGCCACGAGCGCCCGTTCGTCCGCGCGCGCTGGAAGGCCAACCCGAACTACCGCCCGGCATCGCAGCCGTCGTCGCTGCAGCGCACCCAGTCGTCGCCGCAAACGCTCCGTACGTGACCGGCCGCCCGGCCGTCATCCCCCCTTTTCACGTCTGACCATTACATGCGCACCGTCGCATGTGCGGTATGTCGAGCGTTATAACCCACCCTATATTACGATTACGGTTTCCACCCATACAAACGAACTCGCCATGCGCTCAACCGTCCGTCCGCTTCGCCGCACCCTGCTTCGCCTGCTGCCGCTCGCCACGCTTGCCGCTGCCGGTATCGCGTTCAGCGCGCCCGCTTCCGCCGCCGACGAACTCGTCGTGTCGGCCGCCGCCAGCCTGACGAACGCGTTCAAGGCCGTCGGCGATGCGTACGAGAAGCAGCACCCGGATACCAAGGTGCTGTTCAACTTCGGCGCGTCGGACGTGCTGATGCAGCAGATCGCGAAGGGCGCGCCGGCCGACGTGTTCGCGTCGGCCGACCAGAAGGCGATGGATCGGGCCGTCGACGAAAAGGTGATCGTGCCCGGCACGCGTCGAGATTTCGCGGCGAACTCGCTCGTACTGATCGTGCCGGCGGACAGCAAGGCCGCCGCGCCGACATCGCTGAACGACCTGACGGCGCCCGGCGTGAAGCGCATCGCGTACGGCGACCCGGCGTCGGTGCCGGTCGGCCGCTACACGGAAGGCGCACTGCGCGCGGCCGGCGTGTGGGATGCCGTCAGCGCGAAGGGCGTGCTGGCCGCCAACGTGCGCCAGAGCCTCGACTATGTCGCGCGCGGCGAAGTCGACGCAGGCTTCGTGTTCGGTACCGACGCCGCGATCATGCCGGGCCGCGTGAAGGTTGCGCTGACGGTGCCGACGAAGACGGTCATCACCTATCCGATCGCCGTGGTCAAGGACAGCCGCCACGCCGTGCAGGCGCAGTCGTTCATCGACTTCGTCGCGTCGCCGCAGGGCCAGGCCGTGCTGTCGACGTTCGGCTTCAAGCCCGCGGGCAAGTGAGCGTAGCGCGATGCAAGACGCCTGGGTACCGCTGCTGCTGTCGTTGAAGGTTGCCGGCTGGGCGACCGCGCTCGACATCGTGCTCGGCGTCGCGGCCGCGTTCATGCTCGCGCGCTGGCGCTCGCCGCTGCGCGACGTCGTCGATTCCGTGCTGACGCTGCCGCTCGTGCTGCCGCCGACGGTACTCGGCTATTACCTGCTCGTGCTGCTCGGCCGGCGCGGCGTGTTCGGCGCGTGGCTCGACCAGCTCGGCATCGAGCTCGTCTTCACGTGGCAAGGCGCGGTGATCGCGTCGATGGTCGTCGCGTTTCCGCTGATCCTGAAGTCGGCGCGCGCCGCGTTCGAAGGCGTCGATCCGCACCTCGAGCGCGCGGCACGCACGCTCGGGCTCGGCGAAGCGGCGGTGTTCTTCCGCGTGACGCTGCCGCTCGCCACGCGCGGCATTCTCGCGGGCGCGCTGCTCGCGTTCGCACGCGCGCTCGGCGAGTTCGGCGCGACGCTGATGATCGCGGGCAACCTGCCCGGCCGCACGCAGACGCTGTCGGTCGCGATCTACGCGGCCGTGCAGGCCGGTGACGACAGCACGGCCAACTTCCTCGTGCTGGTGACATCGATCACCTGCGTGCTCGTGCTGCTCGCGACCGGCTGGCTCGTGCCGTCGCGTGCGCGGCGGAGTCAACTGACATGAAACGCGTGTCTCGTCCGAATCGCCTGCTTCGCTCGGCAGCCGGATGGCTGCGGCGGAGGCCCGCATGAGCCTCGTCGTCGACATCCGCAAGACCTACGCGAACGCCGAGCGCCGCTTCACGCTCGACATGTCGTTCACGGCGACGACTCAGCGTGTCGTGCTGTTCGGGCCGTCCGGCGCGGGCAAGAGCATGACGCTGCAGGCGATCGCCGGCCTGCTGTCGCCCGACGAAGGCACGATCGTGCTGAACGGCGAACCGCTGTTCGACGCTGCGCGCCGCATCGACGTGCCGACCCGCGAACGCCGCGTCGCGTACCTGTTCCAGGACTACGCGCTGTTTCCGCATCTGAACGTGCGTCAGAACATCGCATTCGGGCTCACGTCGGGCCTGCGCAACCCGCGCGCGAAAACGGTGCCGCCGGAAGTCGCGTACTGGCTGCAGGCGTTCGATCTCGAAGCGCTCGCGGGGCAGTATCCGTCGCAACTGTCGGGCGGGCAGAAACAGCGCGTCGCGCTGGCGCGCGCACTGGTCGCGCAGCCGCGGATCCTGCTGCTCGACGAGCCGTTCGCGGCGCTCGACGGCGCCATGCGCCAGCGCATGCGTCACGAGCTCGCCGAGCTGCAGGCGCGGCTCGATATCCCGATGGTGCTGATCTCGCACGATCCCGACGACGTCGCCGCGTTCGGCGACCAGGTCGTGCAGTTGAGCGAAGGACGCGTGCAGGCGGCTCCGCCGCACGCCGAGTGGCCGACGCGCGTCGCGTGAGCGCGCGAGGCTGTGGTCGTGGTAGGCAGGTTGGAGCCTGAGAGAAGCCGCGCGTAGCGGCATATGCTGAAAGCGGAAACGAAGCCGGTGCCGTGCACGCGCTGTGCGATGCCGGCTTCGCCCCGCCCGTCACACGATCGTCGAAGCGCCGCCCGGCCTGCTGCGTCAGCCCGTCACCGCAAGAATCACGCTCGACGCCTTGAACAGCGCGATCGCCGGCCGGCCCGCATCGAGCTGCAGCGCATCGACGCTGTCGTTGGTCACGACGGCCGTCAGCGTCCCACCGCCGTCGAGCGCGAGCGTCACCTCGCTGTTCACCGCGCCCGTCGCGACGGTTTCCACGCGGCCGCGCAACTGGTTCCGCGCGGACACCTTGAGTTCGGGCTCGCCCTCGTCGACCGCGAGCACGACCCACGAAGCCTTCACCAGCGCGCACGCGTCCGCGCCAATCTGCAGACCGAGCGCGTCGGCGCTTTCGTGCGTCAGCACCGCAACGATCGGCTGTCCGCCGGGCAGCGTGAGCGTGACCTCGTCGTTGACGGTGCCCCGCACGATCGACGCGACCTTGCCGAACAACTGGTTGCGCGCGCTGGTCTTCATCCCGATCCGGCCGATCAGCGCCCAGTCGACATCGAACCCGGCCACGGCCGCGCTCGCGGCCTCGATGAAACGGCGGTGCTCGCGCTCGATCGTGCGAAACGCGGCGATCAGCGACGTCGCGCGCGGCGTCAGCGTCGTGCCGCCGCCGCCCTTGCCGCCCGTCGAACGCGCGACGAGCGGTTCGCCGGCGAGATTGTTCATCGTGTCGACGGCATCCCACGCGGCCTTGTAGCTGAGGCCGACGGCCTTCGCCGCGCGCGTGATCGAACCGGTATCGCCGATCGCCGCAAGCAGCGCGATGCGCGTGGCGCCGCCGAGCGTCTGCTCGCCGGCGCGCAGCCACAGCTCGCCGCCCAGTTCGAGCGGTTCGGCGGACGGGGAAGAATGCGGTGCGTCGGTCATCGGGATGGGTGCGGGAATCGGGCGGCCATTATAGTCAGCGCGTGCCGCTCAACCGGGCTTGCCGTCGAGCTTCGGCGGCCGCAGGCTGGCCAGCAGCGTCTCGGCATCGCGCGCCGCGCGCTGCTCGAGCGCCGCGCCGTAGCCGCGCACGAATCCGAGCTGGTACGGCGGCGCCGCGAGTTTTTCGAGATGATGCAGCGCGACCATCGTGTCGTTCGCTTCGCCGAGCACGCTCTGCACGCGCGTGAGCGTCTTGACCGTCTCGGTGCGGGTGCGGCGCGACGCCAGCGACGCGAAGAATTCGAGCGCATAGCGCAGCCGTTTCGCATCGATCCGCACCTGATGACGGGCGGCCGTGTCGAGCGACGTGAGCGACGGCGACGCGTACAGATGACCGAACAGCCGCCGCACGCGCTTCGTCGCGTGGCGCCTCAGCGAAGGTGCGTCGCCGGCTTCGGCCGGCGGCAGCGCCAGCGAGCTCAGCCATTCGAGCCAGCCGAGCGTCAGCCGCGCATAGCGGGCCGAATGCAGCGCCTGCCGCAACTCGACCCGTGCGGCCGCGCACTGCGCCCGCGCGGCGTCGAGCGTGCCGTTCCACTCGCCGTCGCCGCCGTCGGCCGCGATCAGCGCGGGCAGGCTCTCGGTCGCGAACACGTCCCAGTCGCGCACCGTGCCGAGCAGCGCCGCAAGCCAGCGCAGGTCGACGCCGAGCGTGTCGCGCCACTGGCGGTCGGCAAAGAGCGGGAAGAAGCGCATCAGCGTGCGCAGGCGGCGTAGCGCGACACGCATCTGGTGCACGAATTCCGGATCGTCGTGCTCGAGCACACCGCCTTCGTTGCCGAGCCATTGCGCGGTGATGTCGCCGGACAGCGCGAACAGCGCGGCGCGCTGCGTGCGCACGCCGGTCAGATCGACGAGCCGCGCCTTGACGGGCCCGCCGGCGGCCGGCTCGGCCGCACATGCGCGATCGATCACGCTCGTCAGTTGCACGAATGCGGGCCATGCGCCGCTCAGTTCGCGCGCCGCGGCAAACAGCGCATGCAGCGCGGCCGTGCGCGCGGGCAGGGTTTCCCAGTCGGGCGCCGTGAGACGCAGCTCGACGAAGCGGCGCGGCGGCTCGCTACCGCGATGCAGCGTGACGTCGTCGAGCGTCATCTCGACCACGACCCCGCTGTCGTCGGCCCACCGCCCGCGCCGCCGTTCGCTGACGAGGCGCAGCGCCGACGATTCCGGCTGGGTACCGGCCTCCTCCGCGCGCCCGGTCGTATCCGGCGCGGCGCCGTCGACTTCGCCCGCCACTGCGCCGGCCTCGGCCGCGACGGCCGCCTCGGGCACGGGTAACGGCATCGAGACGGCGATGCCCGCGTGCTCCGCGTCGAACAGTTCACGCTCCGTGACACCCGGCGCAAACGCCTTCGTGCGCGACGCGACGACCCGCCTGCCATGCGCATTCGACTCGACCCACGTCCACCAGCTCGCGCCGGGACTCAGCTCGGCCTCCTCGATCTGGCACGGCTCGATCGTCACGCGCTCATGGCCGCGGCGCATCCTGACCTGAGGGCAGATCCGCCACGCGCGCACGAGTTCGGCGCCGAAATCACGCTGCGCGCCGCGAGCACGACTTCCAGCCTCGACCGGCCACCCTTCCAGCGACAGCGACAACACGATTTCCAGCACACGCGACATGGAGGCTCCTGCACATGAAGAATCGCCGGCGCATCGATCGCGCCGGCGTCACTCGTGAAGCTGCTTCCATAGTACACGTCGCCAAAACTCGCAGGCGACGATCTGTCCCTGTCGCGCTGTCGCAGATCAAACGGCGTATTGTGCGAGGCCGTTGCCGAACGACCAGTCCTCCTTCAGCACCTCGACAAGACTGATGAATACGTCCTGCTGCCGCACGCCGGGCTGCTGCGCGAGGTTGTCCGCGATCGCCCGGTACAGTGCCCGCTTCTGCTCGAGCGTGCGCGTGTTGTTCGCGGTGATCTGGACCATCACGAGATCGTCGCTGCGTTCGATATCGAGGTAGTGGCGACCGAACACGAAGTTCTCGGCCGCATGCTCGGTGACGACCATGAAGATGTCGTCCTCGGGCACGTTGAACGTGTGCATCAGCGCGCGATGCACGCCGTCGACGAGCGCCGCGCGGTAGGCGGCCGGCTTGCCTTCGCGCACTGCGATACGGGTGAATGGCATGGTCCTGCTCCTGTCGGTGAAGTTGACGTTGAAGAACGGAAACGCAGCGTCAGGTTAGGCTCGCCGAACTATAATAAACAGTCATCGATGAATATTTCATCCATTTACATCTGAAATGAAAGTCCTCGACCTCGATGCCGTCCGCGCGTTCGTGCTGGTTGCCGATCTCGCCAGCTTCACGCGCGCCGCCGATGCGCTCGGCACCACGCAGTCGGCCGTCAGCCTGAAGCTGAAGCGGCTGGAAGCGCACCTCGGCAAGCCGCTGCTCGCGCGCACGCCGCGCGTCGTCAAGCTGGCCGCCGACGGCGAGAATTTCCTGCCGGCCGCCCGCGCGCTGCTCGACGCGCACGACCACGCGCTCGGCGCGATCTCGGCCGGCACGCACCGGCTGTCGCTCGGCGTCAGCGAGCATGTCGCGGTGCCCGACCTGCCGGCCGTGCTCACGAGCCTGCATCGTCAGGATCCGGGGTTGTCGCTGGAAATGCATCTCGGCACGTCGACGAACCTGCTCGCGCAATACGACGAACGCCGGTTCGATGCGGTGATCGTGCGGCACGAGCCGAGTGAAGACCCGCCGCGCGAAGACGGCACGCTGCTGTTTTCCGAACCGCTGGCCTGGCTCGCCGCGCCGGACTGGGTGCCGCGCGCGGGGGAACCGCTGCCGCTCGCGGTGCTGGCCGGCCCGTGCGGCGTGCGGGCCGCCGCGCTGCGCGCGCTCGACCATGCGGGGCGGCCGTGGCGCGAGCGCTTCACGGGCGGCGGCGTGGCAGCGGTCACGGCCGCCGCCGCCGCGGGCCTCGCCGTCTGCCCGCTGGCGCGACGGGTCGCGCCACGCACCCTGGTCGACGTCGGCGCGAAATTCGGACTGCCGCCGCTGCCGCTGTCGCAGGTCGTGCTGTATTCACGCGTGCGCGATGCGCGCGCCGCCGCCGCATTGCGCAGGTTTGCCGACAGCCTTGCAATCTCGGCGTAAACTAGCTGGTTTCGCCGCCCGCAATCTCCAGAAGAATTCCAATGAAGCCCGAAGCCCGCATGCACCTCCGCGCCAACCTGCTGATGCTCGCCGCCGCCGCGATCTGGGGTTCGGCTTTTGTCGCGCAACGCCTGAGCCTCGACGTGATCGGGCCGTTCCTGTTCACGGGGCTGCGTTTCCTGCTCGGCGCGCTGGTGCTGGTGCCGCTGCTGATGCTGAACACGGCGTCACGCGCGCAGCTCGCGGCCATCCGCCGCGAGCCGGCACTGCTCTTGCCGGGCCTCACGCTCGGCGGGCTGCTCGCGGTATCGATCTCGCTGCAGCAGATCGGCCTGCAATACACGCGCATCGCCAACGCGGGCTTCATCAGCTCGCTGTACGTCGTGCTCGTGCCGCTGATGGGCGTGTTCGCACGCCACCGGATCGGCGCGGGCACGTGGTTCGGCGCGCTGCTCGCGGCGATCGGCCTGTATTTCCTCAGCATCGACGAGCACTTCTCGGTGCTGTACGGCGACTGGTTCCAGCTCGCCGGCGCCGTGATCATCGCCGCCCACGTGATGGCCGTCGGCCATTTCGCGAAGCGCCACAATCCGCTCGTGCTCGCGTTCCTGCAGTTCCTCGTGTGCGGCGTGGCGTGCCTCGCGGTCGGCCTCGCCGTCGAGCCGGTCAGCGGCGCGATGCTGCGCGGCGCGCTGCCGACGCTGCTGTACGGCGGACTGCTGTCGGTCGGCGTCGGCTATACGCTGCAGGTCGTCGCGCAACGCCACGCGGCGCCCGCGCACGCGGCCGTGATCTTCAGCATGGAAGGCGTGTTCGCGGCGATCGCCGGCTGGGCCGCGCTCGGCGAAACGCTGACGCTGCGCGCGCTCGTCGGCTGCGCGCTGATGCTGGCCGGCCTGCTCGCGTGCCAGTTGCTGCCGAACGGCGACGCCCGGAAAAAGGACGAGGACGCGCTGCCGGCGTGACACGCACCGTCCCTATAATGGCGGTTCGCGTGACTTCCACGCCAACCGCTTCCGACAGGCCAGCTCCGTGACGTCCACTTCCGTCGATCCCGCCGCCGACCTGCTGCGCGAACGCGCAGCGCATTACGCCACCCAGGCGGCGCTGTTCCTGCGCGACCAGGCACTCTCCACCGCGTCGCACGACCTGCGCAGCCCGCTGAATGCCATGCACAGCTGGGCATACGTGCTCGAGCGCCAGCTCGCCAACGCCGATCCGAACCTGCAGCGCGCGCTCGCAGGCATCCGCACGGGTATCGACCAGCAAGTTGCACTGATCGACGACGTGCTCGACGCGCCGCGCGCGGAAACGCGCACGCTCGCACTCAAGCCGCAGCCGTTCGCGCTGCGCCCGTTGCTCGACGACACGATCGCGCTCGTGCGTGTCGCGCTCGCCGACGCACGGCAGGTCGCGCTCGACGCGACGCTGCCGGACGGCGAACCGTCGTTGACCGCCGACCGCGAACGCATCGCGCAGGCGCTCTGGACGATGCTGACGGCCGCGGTCGAAGTCAGCGCCGCCGGCGGCCGCGTGACGTTCGCGTGCGCCCGCGACGCCGTGCAGTTCACCGCGCGCGCCACCTGCACCGTGAACGCCGGCGCGCTCGCCGATCCCGCGCAGCCGCACGCGTTCGAGTCGTTCGCTCGCCGCGAAATGCTGCGCGAGCGCGACGCCAAGCGGATCGCCTGGACGCTCGCGCTCTGCCAGCGGGTCGCGCTCGCACACGGCGGCACGTTCTCGCACGACGCGTTCGCCGATGGCGCGACCGCCACCATCACGTTCTCCGTCCCCGGTGAGGCGCCGGTGTAAGCAATCGGCCGCCCAGCACATTACAAATTCCTTTCTGGCTCTATACTGATGGGCCTGTCATAACCGGAGTGTTTCTTTGTTACAGATCTTCGCGCTCATCGGCGCGTTGTTCCTGGTGGCCCTGAACGGGTTCTTCGTCGCGGCCGAATTCGGCCTCGTCAAACTGCGCGCCACGCGCGTCAAGACACTGGCCCGCAAGCACGGCCTGCGCGGCCGCATCCTCGGCATCGTGCACGGCCGGCTCGACGCGTATCTTTCCGCGTGCCAGCTCGGCATCACGCTTGCGTCGCTCGGCCTCGGCTGGGTCGGCGAACCGGCCTTCGCGCAACTGCTCGGCCCGCTGCTCGACCTGATCGGCGTGCAGTCCGAACGCGTCGTGCACCTGGTCTCGCTGGTGTTCGCGTTCTCGCTGATCTCGTTCCTGCACATCGTCGTCGGCGAGCTCGCGCCGAAATCGATGGCGATCCGCCAGTCGGAAAAGGTCGGCCTGTGGGTCGCGCTGCCGCTGTACGCGTTCTACTGGGCGATGTATCCGGCGATCTGGGTGCTCAACAACAGCGCCAACGCGGTGCTGCGACTCGCGGGGCTGTCCACCGACCACGGCAGCGATGCGCACTACTCGACCGACGAGCTGAAGCTGATCCTGCGCAGCCGCCGCAGCACGGCCGGCAATCCGGCCCAGCCGGCGCGCGGCACGTACAGCAACGACGAGTGGAACACGCTCGCGCATTCGCTCGATTTTTCGTCGATGACCGTGTCGGACCTGATGCGGCCGGCCCATGAAATGATCGGCCTGCGCCGCGACCTGCCGCTGCCCGACAACATGGAGATCGTCGCGCGGCACCGTTTCAGCCGCTATCCGCTGTTCGAGGATGCGTCGCGCGAACAGGTGAGCGGACTGATCCACCTGAAGGACCTGCTGCTCGCGCGTCATGCCGGCGCAGCCCTCGAAGACCTGTCCGACTACGTGCGCCCCGTGCAGTACGTGAAGCCCGACACGCCGGCGCTCGACCTGTTCCGCCGCTTCCGCAAGGGCGCGCCGCACTTCGCGCTGGTCGGCAACAAGGGCGAGAAGCCGATCGGCTTCCTGACGCTCGACAACCTGCTCGGCGCGCTGGTCGGCCAGATCCACGACGAGTTCCGCCAGGGCGACGCCGACTGGAGCCGCCTCGACGACGGCACGCTGATGGGCAAGGGCAGCCTGCCCGTCGTGTCGCTCGAACAGGCGCTCGGCATCGACATCGACGAAGGCCGCGCGGAATCCGTCGGCGGCCTCGTGATCCAGGCGCTCAGCGACCTGCCGACCGAAGGGCAGCGCGTGTCGTTCGACCGCTTCGATGTCGTCGTGAAGAAGATGAACGGGCCGCGCATCGTGCTCGTGCGCGTCTACCCGAAGATCGCGAAAGAGGCCGACGAATGACGGCCGCGCGTCGCCGCACGCGATGAACGCCACGCTGCCGCGCTGCTGCGTGATCACGCCGGAGCCGGCGTCCGCTTCGGCGGCCGATTGCGCGGCGTTCCTCGATCGATTGTCGGCCGTGCTCGCGCGCGGCGAAACACTCGTGCAACTGCGCGTGAAATCGCTCGACGCAACCGCGTTCGCGTCACTCGCCGCCGAAGCGCTCGCGCGCTGCAACGCGGCCGGCGCGCACCTGATGCTGAACGGCCCGATCGATGCGGCCGGCGTAATGCGGCTCGACAACGCCGGCTGGCATCTCGACGGCACCGCGTTGCGCGCCGCCGCGCAGCGGCCTTTGCCAGCCGGAAGATGGATGTCCGCCGCCTGTCACACGCACGACGACCTGCTGCTGGCCGCGCGCGCCGGCGCGGATTTCGTCACGCTGTCGCCCGTGTTGCCGACGCTCAGCCACCCCGGTGCGCCGACGCTCGGCTGGGCGCAGTTCGAAACGCTGGCTGCTGAAGCCGCGATGCCCGTCTTCGCACTCGGCGGCATGACGCGCACGCACCTCGACGATGCGCGCCGCCACGGCGCATACGGCGTCGCAGGCATTCGCGGGTTCTGGTAGTTCGGGGATTTCCTGCAGCGGTGCAACCGGGCGCAGATGCGCCCGGCCGTTCGGTTTCTTATCTGCTCACACGCTCAAGCGTTCAGGTTCGGACGCATTTCTCGCCACGCACCGTCGTCGATGCGGCGCGCATCGTGCGTGAGCGCATACCGGTTGACGTCGCCCGTCAGCCATGCGACGAGCGAATACGGCGGCAATACCCGTTCATCGATCCGGTCGCGCGCACGGGCCGGCGTCTCGAACACGACCCGCCCTTTCGGTGCGTCGAACGGCAGCGCCTCGGGCGACAGGTTCAACGCGATCGTCAGCGTCTCGTCGTCGGCGAGCCGCCATGAGGCAAGCAGCGCGTCGGCATCGCCGTCGCCGTCCGACTTCAGCGCACGCGCTTCCTGCGGCCGGCAATCGGACAGCCGCGGCGCGATCAGCTTCGCGCGCACGGCCAGCGCCGACTGCACGAAATGCGCGCGATCGATATCGCGCGCGGTTTCGTCGAAGATCAACGGAATCTGCGGCGTGAGCAGCGACAGCGCAAGCGCGGCCAGACCGGCCTCCTGCCCGTGGTCGCCCTGCCCGCTGTCGCGCCACGCGCCATCGGACAGCACCAGCGACGTCAACGACAGCCCGCTGTCGGCAGCCATGCCTTCTCCCGATGCGGCCGGCTGGAACGCAGCCCCGGCCGCGGTCAGCGCGCGGGCGAGCGTGTGGATCGACTGGTGCGTGGAAATGCCTTCGTGGGCCGACGTGTCGCGCCCCGTCAGCCGGTGCAACGCGCGTTCGCCGCACCCGTTCCACTGCGCATCGAAATGGGTATCGGCAAGATGCGCCGGATGCCGCTCGCTGCCGAGTACGAGATGGATCAGCCGGTCGGCCGGCACGGCCGCGCGCACGCGATCCGCGATCTCGCGCAGCCACGACGCGCCGATCCGGTCGGCTTCGCGCAGGCGCAGCCCGTCGCAACGGTACTCGTCGATCCAGTACAGCGCGTTGTCGCAGAAGAAATCGCAGACTTCCGGATGATCGAGCGCGAGCGGCGGCGCCTGCAGTGGATCGTCGCGCGTATGGAAGAACGGCGCCGCGTAGTGGCGCAGCGCGTCGGTGCCGCTGCCGAAGCGCGCGTAGTCGAGCTCCAGCAGCACCGCGAGACCGTAGCCATGCGCACCGTCGATCAGCGCCTTCAGCGCGTCGGGGCCGCCTTCGGCCGCGAGCGGCGCGAACGGCAGGCTGTCGTGCGGCGACGCCAGCAGTTCCAGTGCAGTCACGCCGAGGCGCGCGAGTTGCGGCAGGCGCCGGCGCACGCCGTCGAAGCCGCCTACCGCGTGCGGACGAATCGCATAGAGCGCGATGTCTTCCCACGCGCGTCCGTGCCAGAACGTGTTGCGCCACGTGAACGCGCGCGGATCGACGACCTCGCTCGGGCCGTTGAGCCCTTCGGGTTGCGAGCGCGACGCGGGATCGGGAATCGATACCGTATCGTCGAGGCGATAGCGGTAAAGCGCACCCGCACCACAATCGGCAAAGACTTCGAACCAGTTCGTGCCGGCGGCCGTCATCGGGACGAGCAACGGGCCGAAGCCGGTATCGAGTTCGAGCTGGACCTGCGCGCTGCCCGGCGCCCACACGCGAAAATGCGTGCGCGGCGTCGCGCTGAGCGCGCCACAGGGCTGTGCGCCGAACGGCAAGCAGTGAATGTGGTGCTGCGCATACGGATCGTGCGGACAATCGGACATCATGCGCTCCTCGTGCGTACCGAGCGGCATGGCCGCGCCAGCGGCGCGACACATCGGGGCCCGGCATGCGACGGCCAGGCGGGGGGAGAGAACCGAGTATGCGCCGGATTCGCCACCGCGATGCATCGTTCCCGGACATTTTTAAATACGAATCGACCCCGGGGAAAACCCGCATTCCGGCAGGTGCCGGCGAGTCAGGTAGCCGGCATACCGGAATGATCGCTCGCCTTGTTGCACCGGCTGCGCACGCTTACGCTCTGCGCCATGCTCGCGGACACGTCGTCCGCGCCCGACCCGAGGAACCCGCCATGTCGCTTCCCGCCAGCGCCGCCAAATTCGATCCGGCACGCGCACACGAATACGCCGAGCAATCCCGCATCGCGCTCGCCGGCTACGATGCCTGCCACGAACTCACCGCGTGCATGCTCGCGTCGGCGATCGATGCCCCCGATGCGCGAATCCTCGTCGCGGGCGCGGGCGGCACGGGGAAGGAAATCTGCGTGGCGGCCGCGCTCGAGCCAGGCTGGCGGTTCACGGCCGTCGACCCTTCCGCGCCGATGCTCGCGCTCGCGCGCTCGAACGTCGACGCCGCGGGCTTCGGTGCGCGCACGGCGTTCGTCGAGGACGGTGTCGATGCGTTGGCCGACACGCCCGCGTTCGACGGCGCGACGCTGATCGGCGTGCTGCATCACGTCCCGGGCGACGAAGCGAAGGCGGCGCTGCTGCAAGCAATCGCGCGGCGCCTGAAACCCGGCGCACCGCTCGTGCTCGCCGGCAATCATCGCCGCTACGCGGACCACCCTCGCCTGCTCGACGCGTGGCAGCAGCGCTGGCGCATGAAGGGCGCGACGCCCGACGCCGTGCGCACGCAACTCGCGAAGATCCTGCAGGGTGCCGATCCGCCCGTGTCCGAGGACGCCGTGTTCGGGCTGCTGCGCGATGCGGGCTTCGATGCGCCGCTGCGCTTTTTTGCGAGCCTGTTCTGGGGCGCGTGGATCGCGGTGCGGCGCGCATGATGGATCGGGGCGGCCGGCCAGGCGCAGCCGGCCAGACCCGGCCCGAAACGGCGCACGACGCGTTTCGCGTACGCGCCACACGTGCTGGGTATGATGGCGTTCCCGCCCCCACTTCCGGTGCCGACATGCTCACGGTCCATCACCTGAACAACTCGCGCTCGCAGCGCGTGCTCTGGCTGCTCGAAGAACTGGACGTGCCGTACGAGATCGTGCGCTACGCGCGCGATCCGAAGACGATGCTCGCGCCACCCGAGTTGCGCGCGATCCATCCGCTCGGCAAGTCGCCTGTCGTCACCGACGACGGCCGCACGTACGCCGAATCGGGCGCGATCATCGAGTACCTGGTCGAACGCTACGGCAACGGCCGCTTGGCGCCGCCGCCCGGCACGCCCGAGCGGCACGACTACACGTACTGGCTGCACTACGCGGAAGGGTCGGCGATGCCGCCGCTGCTGCTCAAGCTCGTCGCGCTGCGGATCGCGCACGCGCCGATGCCGTTCTTCGCCAGGCCGATCGCGCGCAAGATCGCCGCGACGCTGCAGTCGAGCTTCGTCGATCCGCAGATCGCGCTGCATCTCGGCTATATCGACGACACGCTGAGCCGCACCGGCTGGTTCGTCGGCGACGGCTTCAGCGCCGCCGACATCCAGATGAGCTTTCCGCTCGAAGCCGCGACCGCGCGCGGGGGCGACGGCCGGCACCCCGCGATCGCGCGCTTTCTCGACGCGATCCACGCGCGGCCGGCATACCGGCGGGCGCTGGAACGCGGCGGCCCGTACGAACTGCTCAAGTAGCCCGCGTCAACTCAGCAGGCCCGCCGCGACGTTGATCGACAGCCCGAGCACGGCCATGTTGAAGTAGAACGACAGGATCGACTGCGCGAGCACCGAGCGCCGCGCGGAACGGTTCGTCAGCGACACGTCGGCTGTCTGCGACGCAACCGCGAGCGTGAACGCGAAATACAGGAAATCCCAGTAATCGGGTTCGGGCTTCTGGTCCGGGAAGCGCAGCGCGCGATCGTTGCTCGGCGAGCCGTAATAGAGCCGCGCGTAGTGCAACGTGAAGATCGTCGGGATCAGGAACCACGCGCCGAACAGCGTCGCGCCCGTGATCGCGTAATGGCTGAGACCTGCGCGAAAGCCGACGCTCTTGGCGGTCGCGAGCTCGATCGCGATCGCGGCCACGCTCGCGACGGTCGCGATGCAGATGACCGTGAGCACGGTGGTCGCGTTTTCGTCGTCGCGGATCGCGATTTCGCGCACCTTGTGATGGTGCGCGGTGACCATGCGCACCCACATCAGCGCGAGATACAGCCAGATCGCGCAATCCCAGCCGATCAGCGCACGCACCGTCGGACGCAGCGGAAACGGCAGCAGCACCGCGCACAGCAGGCCGGCGACGAACGCCGCGACCAGGCGCGGCCGGTTGCGTAATACCTGCGGATAAAACGTCATCGTGTGATTCCGAAAGCAAATGGAAAGGTTCGGCCGGCGCGCGGAGCAGCCCTTCGCGCCGTACCGGCGGGTACCGCCCCGATTATCGTCATTCCATCGTGACGTGGCGATGGGCGCGAGCGCCTAAGATATTGGGATGACTGCCACCGCCCCCCTCTGCCACCATCCGGCGAACACGGCCGGCCGCGACCTGGTCGTCGGCGACCTGCACGGCTGCGTGGATGTGCTGCGCGCACTGCTGCACGACCTCCGCTTCGATCCGGCTCGCGACCGCCTGTTCTCGGTCGGCGACCTCGTCGACCGCGGCCCGGCCTCCGAAACCACCCTCGACCTGCTCGATCGCCCGTGGTGCCACGTCGTGCGCGGCAATCACGAGGAAGTGCTGAGCCTCGTGGCGCGCGGCAAGCTGTCGCCCGACGCGTGGCGCGGGATCGGCGGCGACTGGGGCGCCGACCTGCCGCCGGAACGGCTGCACGCGCATGCGGCGCGCGTCGACGCGCTGCCGCTGGTGCGCGTGATCGGCGACGGCCCCGGGCGCTTCAACGTGCTGCATGCGGAATTCTTCGGCTCGGACGCCGATCTCGACACGGGCAGCTATGCGCACGACGTGCGCGAGCGCTTGATCTGGGGCCGCGATCTCGTCCAGGGGCTTGCCGATCCGGCGCGGCAGGCCGGGCTGTCGCTGACCTGCACCGGACACACGCCGGTGCGCGCGCCGCAGCGGATCGGCGCGCAGTGGTTCATCGACACGGGCGCGTTCGCACCGGCCGGACGGCTCACGCTCGCCGAGCCGCGCACCGGGCGCACCTGGTCGATGACGCAAGCCGAAGCGCGCGAACGCCACGCGGGCGACTGGCCGCTGCCGTGACGCGCTGACGCGCTGAGGCCCGCGTGCGAGCGGGCCCGACCTAGCCGACCTGGTTCAGTTCGAACACCGCATCGACGGCCGAGCCGTTCCAGTTGTATTCGAGATAGGCCGCGTGATGGCAGTCGCGCAGCAGCGCGGTCCGGAACGCCGCCAGGCACTCGCCGCGCGGGTCGCGCACCGACGGATAGACGATCCCCGCGCCGCCGGCATTGCGCACGGCGCGGCCGAGCGCCTGCCCGGCGCTGTAATCGAGCGGATGCAGCAACGCCGGATCGCGTTTCGGCCACAGGCGCACATCGGCCACGTCGCCTTGTGCGATTACCGTGTAGAGCCGCATCTGCTGCCGCATCGGCGGCTCCTTCGTCGCGGCCAGGAACAGTGCGCTGTGATAACGCGTTTCGGCGATCGCCGTATCGCGCGAGCGCGCGCAGTAGAACACGCCATAGCTGCCGTCGGAAAAGCGGCTGCCCTGCGGATTCAGGTGCGTGAACGCGGCCATGATCGGCCCCCAGCCCTGCCCGTAGCGGCGCTCGGCGGGCGGCACAAGGTCGAGCGAACCGACTTCGTTGCGGATGCGATCGTTGGTCAGCGACTCGAGCGCATAAAGCGCGTCGAAGTCGTCCGCCGACGCCACGCGGTCGAACAGGTTGATCGCCGGAAAACGGGTGGGGATCACGCGATAGGCAGGCGCCCAGTCGACCGCGGTCGTGGGCCATTGTTGTACTTGAATCGGCATCGTCACGCCCAGCCACCTCGCATCGCGTCGAGATATTGCCGGACGGCGACCAGATCGCCGACATTGCCGGCGAGCATCCGGTCGAGTGCGCGCTTGCCGCCGAACGGCGCTGCGTCGTTGGGCCGCTTGACCCACGCATCGGCCGCGGCCGGCTGCGGCAGCAGGATCTGCAGCGCCTTGTAGATGCCGAGCAGCAGCGATAGCCGTTCGAGCGTATCGCGCGGTAGCCGCGCCGATTCCGGCGTGGCCTTCCACTTGAAGAACGTCGAACGGCCGGGCGAACCGAGCAGCACGATCTGCTCGTCGATCGTCAGCTCCCAGTCGCGCGCGATGTTGAAAAACGCACGCAGGCCGGCCGCCGACATCTGCGCGACCGAGGCCTGCGGCGGGGCGGAATGCGAATCGTAGGCGGGTTGTGACATGATCGTTAGTCTCGAAACGAATTTACTAACAAGATTAGTCCATTTTCGTATTTTTGCAAGGGTCGACACCCGGCGACCGGCCGGCACACCCGCCAAAAACGATATTTTTTGTCCATTCTGGACTCTGATTTTATTTTCTGCGTTAATGGCCGTGCGGACACCGCGCGCAGACGCGGTTCGTGTCCGTGAAACCGTGTCGCACAGAAACCGGAAGCACCCGCCAAGGAACGCACCATGAAGAGACTGATTGCCGCTGTTTCGATCGCCCTGCTCGCGGTATCCGCAGGCCCCGCCGTCGCGAAGGACTGGACCACGATCCGCTTCGGCACCGATGCCAGCTACGCGCCGTTCGAGTCGAAGGCGCCCGACGGCAAGCTGGTCGGCTTCGATATCGACCTCGGCAACGAGATCTGCGCGCGCCTGAAGGCGAAGTGCGTGTGGCTCGAGAACGATTTCGACGGGATGATTCCGGCGCTGAAGGCGAAGAAGTTCGACGCGGTGCTGTCGTCGATGTCGATCACGCCGCAACGCGCGCAACAGATCGGCTTCACGACGAAGATCTACAACCAGCCGACGCGGCTCGTCGTGAAGAAGGGCTCGCCGCTGCTGCCGACGGCCGAATCGCTGAAGGGCAAATCGATCGGCGTCGAGCAGGGCACGACGCAGGAAACGTATGCGAAGGCGTACTGGGGCAAGCAAGGCGCGAACGTCGTGTCGTACCAGAACCAGGACGGCGTGTACGCGGACCTGACCTCGGGCCGCCTCGACGCGGCGCTGCAGGATGAAGTGCAGGCGGCCATCGGGTTCCTGAAATCGTCGCGCGGCGCGAACTACACGTTCGTCGGCCCCGAGCTCGTCGACGACAAGGTGCTCGGCATCGGCGCCGGCATCGGGCTGCGCAAGGAGGACACCGACCTGAAGGCGAAGATCGACGGCGCCATTCTCGACATCGTCAAGGACGGCACCTACAAGCGGCTCGCGTCGAAGTACTTCGACTTCGACATCTACGGCGGCTGAAACGGCGTCGCGCGCGTACGGGCGCCACTCCCGTCGCGCGCGTCCGACCGCCCCTCCCCTCACCACCTGACGGCAACGGCACGATGCCGTTTGCCGTCACATCGAATGCAACATCCGTCGCACATACAGCACGACACCACGCATTTCATTCGGATTGCAGATTGATCGTTCGCGACGACGATGCCCGGCGCGAACGGATGTCGTGCGGCTTCGGTCAGTAGGCGAAGACCGGGCGTCGAGGTACCGGCGCCCGTGCGCACATGCCCTTGCGAATCGGGTTCGCGTGCAGGAAAGTGCCGACCCGGCGCGGATGACCGGCAATCAGCCGGATCCGCCTCGCACCGGGCGCGGAGAGATGGCCTGTCGATGCATGCCGGCCGGCTGCGAGAACGACGTTCGACCGGCGATGCTCCGAATCACTGCGATCGCGGCCTGCCGGCCGCGGCGTGTGGCGATCGATCATTTTTCTTCCCCGTATCAGTCTGATGGTTGTTCCGGCAACCGGGCGAGGCCGGTGCCCCGACGATCAGGCGACGACGCTCCGTGCTCGCCGGAGCGCGGCTGTAGTGCCGCGCGCCGCCGCATCCCCGCGGACTGGGTCCTGGCCGGTACTGACAGGGTTCGCTGCCGAACCGGACGGACCGTGCATCGTCGACTCTCGCACGCTCTCTTCCGCAAGGAGCGGGCCAGCTTCGCGCGAGCCCGGCCGGACAAGGGGTTGACCGGGCAGCGCGGCGCCCGGAACGGGGGCGGAATACGGGAAGTTGCGAAACTGAAACACGCGGTGCGCGGCACGCATCGGGCGCGTGGCGGCCCTGCCTTGCCGGATAAGGCTGAACAATGCAGTGCGGCATTTTTACCGAAACGCGGCCGGCCGTTCACCCCGATTTGCCGCGCCAATTTGCCTGGCCGCCGAGGCGAAACGTTTCATGCGCTTTACATGCCGTCGGCGGCGCGAAAATCGCGGGCCGCGCACGGCAGGAATCGGCCGGCGCCGGGCCGGCCGACTGCACGGCGATCGGGCGAACCCGGCGTGCGCCGTATCGGTTCACGCGTCACGCGTGCGCCGCTCAGCCGACCCGCTGATGCCCCGCGTCGCCGGACGGCGCGCCATCGTGCCCGCCGTTGTCGCCGTTCCCGCCGTTGTTGTCGTGATCGTTCAGGCCGTGCTCGATCATCATCCGGTAGAGCGTCACGCGCGAAATGCCGAGTTCGGCCGCGGCCTTGTTGATGCGGTGATCGTTGCGCAGCAGCGCATTCTCGATCGCGGTGCGCTCGGCGAGCGCCCGCGCCTGTTCGAGCGTCACGGGCTCGGTTTCGCCCGGCGTGTCGAGCCCGAGATCGTGCGGCGTCAGCAGCCGGCTCTCGGCCATCACGATCGCGCGCCGCACGCGGTTGATCAGCTCGCGCACGTTGCCGGGCCATTCGTAGCGCCGCATCGCGTCGAGCGCGGCCGACGTGAAGCCGCTGATCTTGCGGCCGCTGTCGGCCTTGTACTTCTGCAGCACGTAGTGCGCGAGGATGTCGATGTCCTTGCCGCGCGCGCGCAGCGGCGGCTCGTGGATGCGCAGCACGCACAGGCGGTGATAGAGGTCTGCGCGGAAGCGCCCGGCCTCGACCGCGCCGTCGAGATCCACGTGGGTGGCCGAGATGATCCGCACGTCCACCGGAATCGATTCCTGCCCGCCGAGCCGCTCGATCTTCCCCTCCTACAGGAAGCGCAGCAGGCTCGCCTGGCTTTCGACCGGCATGTCGCCGATTTCGTCGAGAAACAGCGTGCCGCCGTTCGCCGATTCGATCCGGCCCGCGCGCCGCTGGTTCGCGCCGGTGAACGCGCCGCGCTCGTAGCCGAACAGTTCCGACTGCAGCAGGTGATGCGGAATCGCGCCGCAATTGATCGCGACGAACGGCCCCTTGCCGCGGCCGGAACGCTCGTGAATCGCGAGCGCCGTCAGCTCCTTGCCGGTGCCCGACTCGCCCGAGATGAACACGCTCGCGTCGGTCTTCGCAACCTTGCGGATCGTGCTGAACAGCTGCTGCATCGCCTCGCAGTTGCCGATCATCCCGTGTTCGCCGATCGACGCCGCATAGGCCGCGCCATCGACGCGATCGAGCGCGGCCATCCCGCGCGCATGGCCGAGCACGTGCGAAATCCATTCGTAGGGCAACGGCAGGGTCACGTAATCGAAGCAATAGCTGCGGATCAGTTCGCGCACGGCGGGACTGATCGTGATGCCGGCTTGCGCGATGGAGATCCAGCCGATCGACGGCTGGCTCAGGCATGCCTTCAGCGCGGGATAATCGCGCGACGTGAACCCGGTGAAATCGACCAGCCCGGCGGCGACGGTCACGCCGGACGTCATGTTCTGCGCGGCGCCGGCCGTCTTCGCGACGGAGATTTCCCAGCCGAGCCCGCGCAGTTGCGCAAGCAACGGCTCGTCGGGCGAACGCATGATCACGAACAGCTTGCGTCCGTCTTCGGGCGCGGTAATGGACACATGCGTCATCTCGGGCACCGCATGCCCGTTTGCGTCAGGTGACCTAGCAACCATCGTTGTTCCCCGCTTGGCATTGGTATCGCGCGCCGTCGTCGCCATCGCGTGCGACGGACCACGATCGAAACGACATATTGGCCGCATTTCCGTCCGAATAAAATCCCCCCGCGCATGAATCGCACGTGAGGTGGACATTGTCATGAACGGTATATCGATGCGGCCGGTGCGCGGCTAGATGGGTGTTATCCCGGTGGCGTGTGCGGCGCGAGCCCCGAGCGGGCGGCCGCGCGACGCGCAAAGCCGCGCCGGTGCTGGCGCGCGGGGTTCGCGGGCGAGGCGGCGCATGCAGCATCGGCTCGCCCGCGCAGGCTTGCGCGGGCGGTCGACCGGCCGGCCGGACACCCGGCCATCCGGTTCGAATTGATTTCGGTCAATCGTCAGAGGAAGCCGGCTGATGCACGAACGCAACATGCGCGGCCCGCTGCCGCGCGCGCTGGCGCGGCGGCGGTATCAGCGGCCCGACGCGAGCGGCGCCGGCGCGTTCGCGCGGCCACGGCCGGCCGGCGTGCCGCCGTGTTCGCCATAGGTGGCGGCGAGCGCGTCGACCCGCGCGAGATGGTGGTGGTTGTCGTGATCCCACGGATGGAAGCCCGGCCGGAAGAAGCTCAGCCATTCGCCGGCGATGCGCGGGAACAGCCCGCGGCGCGGCCCGTACAGGAACGCCATCATCCGCAGCATGCCGCGCACGTGGTGGCCGGCGCCGCGATCGCGCCACAGCAGCGTCGCATGCATCAGGAACACGGTCGGCCAGAACGTCAGCGTCGTCAGCAGATACACGCCGATCCGGATCAGGTAACGGCGCAACCCCGGTTCCATCGCGGCATTCCATACGTCGAACGACACGGCCTTGTGCTCGGTTTCCTCGAGCGCGTGCCAGATCCACATCTGGCGGTAGCCTTCGACCGAGCCGTCGAGGCGCGTCGGGTCGCGCAGCAGCCAGTCGGCCAGCATCGCCGTGTAGTGCTCCGCCGCGACCGTGTGCGCGAGCTGCACCGAATGCGGCAGCTTGCGCTTCATGTAGCCGAGCACCGTCCACACGCGCTTGTCGAGCTTGCGCGCGGGCAGGTGATTCGCCTGCATCAGCTCGTTGTATTCGATGTGCTCGCGCGTGTGCATCGCCTCCTGGCCGATGAAGCCGAGCACCTGCTGCTTCAGCACGGGATCGTCGATCCGGTCGCGGTAGTTGCGCACCGAATCCATGAAGAAACGCTCGCCGGCCGGGAACAGCAGCGACAATGCGTTGAAGAAATGGGTCACGTGCGACCCGAGGCCATGCCAGTCCTTCGCGCGTTCGACCGGCAGGTCGAAGCGCAGGTCGCGGCGCACCGGCATGATCCCGGCTGCGGTGGCGGAAGCGGCTGACTTCATGTTCATCGTTCTCCTGGTTCCGGCGCGGCCCGGCGCGTCGTTCGACGCGGCCGGCGCGGGCCCGGGCGGCGCGTCGCGCACCGCCAAAATCTTGACATCGACAGCTGTAAAGATAGGCCGCCCGCGGCGGCGCACGCAAGCCGCGCGGTAGATGCGCGCTTCCAAACAGGGCACGGTCGAAAAGGCGGAAAAAACGGCGCTCGAACGGTATCCGGGCGGGTCGGGATTCGAACGCGCGAGACCGCACGCGTGCCGTTTGCGGCGGCCGGCGCCGCCTCGCAGCCGTGGCCTGAAAGCCCCGTGTGGCGGGCGTTTCACGGAATCCGGCGAAGCCGCGCAGCAGGCGGGCGAACGCCCCGGTAGCACCGATTCATACACGCGTCGCACTCGCGCGGTGCAACCTCGGTCGCACGGCTCGCGAAAAATTCAAACAGGCGTTCCATTTGCGTTTCGCGCGATCGCGGCCGCGGCGGCCCGCCGCCATCCGCGACACGCGTGCGACCGGCCGAAAACCACGAGCGGCGGCCCGCTGCGTGCTCGCCTACAATAGCGGTTTTACCCATCCTTTTTCAGGAGAAGTCATGTCTGTCATCACGACCGAATCGGGCCTCAAATACGAAGACCTGACCGAAGGCACCGGCGACGTTGCACAAGCCGGCCAGACCGTCAGCGTCCACTACACGGGCTGGCTGACCGACGGTCAGAAATTCGATTCGAGCAAGGATCGCAACGACCCGTTCGCGTTCGTGCTCGACGGCGGCATGGTCATCAAGGGCTGGGACGAAGGCGTGCAGGGCATGAAGGTCGGCGGCGTGCGTCGCCTGACGATCCCGCCGCAACTCGGCTACGGCCCGCGCGGCGCAGGCGGCGTGATTCCGCCGAATGCGACGCTCGTGTTCGAAGTCGAACTGCTCGCCCTCTGACACGGCACACGAGCCGCCGGCTGACGCCCTGCCCCATGGCACACCTTCCGTCCCCCACCGTCGCACTGCAACGCTACGACACGCTCGAAGCGTCGGACGTGCACGACTTTCACCAGATCGTGCTCGGCATCGACGGCGCGATGGTGATGGCGGTGGACGGCGTCAGCCAGCGTCTCGACCGGCACGGCGCCTGGCTGATTCCGGCCGGCGCGCGCCACGATTACGCGGGCCTGGGCGAGAACCGCCAGCTCGTGCTCAATCTCCCGCCCGCGTCGCTCGCGGTGCCGCAGCGGCTGTTCGACAACGCGCGCGCCGTGGCGATCGATCCGGCACTGACGTCACTGGTCGCGCAGATCGCGGCGGCAGCCGCGCAACTCGACGCACCCGCCGGCGACGCACAGCACGCGGCCGCGCACCGTTTTCAGTGGCAGGCGGCCGCGCGGCTGTGCGGCGCGCTGCTCGACGAACGCGGCATCGCCACGCCCGCACCGGGCCTCGATTTCGCGCGCATCGACCGCTGGCTGCGCGCACGGCTTGCGGAGCCGCTACGCATCGCCGATCTCGCCGCGCACTGCGGCTACGGAATGCGCCGTTTTCATCAACTGTTCGTCGATGCGTTCGGCGAAACGCCGCATCGCTACCTGCAGCGGCTCAGGCTCGACGCGGCCGTGATCCTGCTCGCGGACGGCCGGTATCCGCTCGTCGATATCGCCGGAATGGTCGGCTTCGCGGATCAAAGCACGTTCACGCACGCGTTCACGAAGCGCTTCGGCGTGGCACCGGGACGCTGGCGCGGCGCGCGGCATTGAGCGCAGCCGCGTGCCGGCGGTGAATCCGCGTCAACGCACGTCGTAGCGGCACGGTTCGGCAAACCGCATTCGCGCGGGCGTCCAGCCAGTCGCAGCCTTCGCCGCTCCCGTTCACCGTCTCATCACATCCTGTCGCCCGCTTCGACGCTTCACGTTCCGCTGAAACATCGCCCGCCGCCGCGTCCTACGATTGACTCATGGATACGACCGCCCCCTCCCCCGCCTTCCCGCCCGCGCTCGCCCGCATCGTCGCGACCGTCAGCACCGGCTTCGTCGTCACGCAACTCGACGTGACGATCGTCAACATCGCACTCGCGCATCTCGCCGGCGACCTGCACTTGCCGGTCGCCGGCCTGCAGTGGGTCGTCGATGCATACACGCTCGCGTTCGCGGTACTGATGCTGTCGGGCGGCGCGCTCGGCGACCGCTTCGGCGCGCGCCGCCTGTACATCGCGGGCCTCGCGCTGTTCGCGCTCGCGTCGCTCGCCTGCGGTGCCGCAAGCACGCCCGCGATGCTGATCGCTGCGCGCGCGCTGCAGGGCGTCGGCGCCGCGGCGATGCTGCCCAATTCGCTCGCACTGCTCAACGACGCGTGCCGGCACGACCCGCTCCTGCGTGCGCGAGCCGTCGGCGGATGGACGGCAGCCGGGTCGATTTCGATCGCGGCCGGCCCGGTCGTCGGCGGCCTGCTGATCGCGGCGTGGGGCTGGCGCGGCATCTTCCTCGTGAACCTGCCGCTGTGTGCGGCCGGGCTGGCGGCCGCCTTGGCATGGGTACCCGCGCGCCGCGTGGGGGCTACGCCGGCCGCGCCTTCCCGTTCCGTCCGTGCACTCGACCTGCGCGGCCAGTTCATCGCGATCGCGATGCTGACCGCGCTGACCGGCGCGGTGATCGAATGGCGGCCGCTCGGCTTCGCGCATCCGGTCGTCGCCGGCGGCTTCGCGCTGGCCGCACTCGCCGCGCTCGCATTCGTCGCGGTGGAAGCGCGCACGGCCACGCCGATGCTGCCGTTGTCGCTGTTCCGCCATCGCACGTTCAGCGCGGCCGTGCTGTTCGGGATCTGCGTGAACTTCACGTACTACGGCACCGTGTTCGTGCTCGCGCTGTACCTGCAGCGCGCACGCGGCGAATCGGCGTTGCAGGCGGGCCTCGCGTTCCTGCCGCTGACGGGCGGCTTCCTGCTGTCGAACCTCGCGAGCGGCCGCGTCGTGGCGCGTCACGGCCCGCGTGCGCCGATGCTTGCGGGCGCGCTCGTCGCCGCACTCGGCTACGGGTCGCTGCATTTCATCGACGCGTCGACGCCGCTGGCCGTGCTGCTGGTGCCGTTCCTGCTGATTCCGTCGGGCATGGGTTTCGCGGTGCCGGCGATGACGACCGCCGTGCTCGCGTCGGTCGCGCCCGAGCGGGCCGGCATCGCGTCGGCCGTGCTGAATACCGCGCGGCAGGCCGGCGGCGCGATGGGTGTCGCAGCGTTCGGCGCGCTCGCCGGCGGTGGCGGCGCGGCGCAGGTCGTGACCGGGTTGCGGATCGAAACGGCCGTGTCGGTCGCGCTGCTGGTCGCCGCCGCGCTGCTCGCGACGCGGGTGCGGCCCGATGCGCATCGCGGTGCATCGCCCGCGCGTCAGGCCGTGGCGGCGGCCGATTAAACGAAGGCGGTCAGGCGTCGCCGGGGTCGCGCTGGACCAGGTGACGCCACGGGAACACGTTGTCCTTGAAGTGACTCACGTAGCCGCCGTGGCCGGCCTGGATCACCATGAACGACAGCCGCGGATGCAGCGCCTGCAGCGCGTCGAGCGCGTCCCGATCGAGACAGGTATTTCTCAGCGTCAGCGTATGGAGCCGCTGGCCGGCCTGGCTCTTCAGCAAGCGCTCGTAGGCCTCGAACGACGTGACGCTGCCGGCGTCGCGCACGCGCTTCCAGGTCGAATGCAACGCGGTCGATTCGGAGAAATCGAGCCAGCCGAGCGACGACAGGTTGTCGCTGCCGGCAAGACGCTCGATGAACTGCTGCGTGTCGTCTCCACCGCCGATGCGCAGCCGCTGGAGATGCGCAAGCGGCACGTCGAAAAAGCGCGCGCCGGGTGCATTCGGCACCGTCAGCTCGGTGAGAAACGGCGCCTTCGCGGCAAAGCGGGCAATCTCGCCGCCCTCCTGCATGATCAGGTCGCGGCGCACGATCATCGACTGGTTGTGATCGGCCGGCTCGGTCGGCCGCACATACAGCGAGCGCAGCATCGGGAAGCGCGCATCCGAATCGAGCAGCGGACCGAAATCCCATTCGAGCGTGCCGTTCGCGCCTTCGTCGAGGCCGCTGAACGCGAGATCGGTCACGAGCGCCGCGACGTCCCGCTCGGCCAGACATTGCAGCGTCCAATCGAACGGCTCCTCCCAGGCGCCGCCGAAGTACCGGACATGCAGCCCGGCCCGCATCGGCGCGACGGTGACATGGTTGAAATCGGTCTGCCACAGCGGCTCAGCCGGATCGGCATGGTCGCGCCCGTCCTCGGCGCCCTCGCGCTCGCAGTAGTCGTGGATGCGACGCTGCAGGTCGAGCAGCAGCCGATAACCGGCGGAATCCAGCGGGTGGGACATGACGATGCGGCTCCGGTCGACGACGATCGCGACAGTCTATCCGACGGCCCAGCCGTCGCGCATGACGCTCACTGTCGCGTCGTACCGGCTGCGTCGCCGATCTTCTTCACGATCGTCTCCGCCGCCTTCAACGGCCGGCCGTCGTCATGCCGCAGCGCGAGCTTGCGGATCGCGCGCCCGGTGCTGCGGTCGAGCAGCACCGAATGCGGTTCGCCGCGCGCGAACAGGTTCGCCTCGCCCCACTGCCGCAGCATCACGATCACCGGAAACAGCCCTTCGCCCTTTTTGGTCAGCGCGTACTCCTGATACGCGCTACCGTCCGACGCCGGCACGACGTCGAACACGCCGGCGTCCACCAGCATCCTGAGCCGGTCGGACAGGATGTTGCTCGCAACGCCGAGGCTCGCGCGGAAATCGCCGAACCGGCGCACGCCGTCGAATGCGTCGCGCACGATCAGCAATGCCCAGCGATCGCCGACGATATCGGTCGCCCGTGCCACCGGGCACGGCGAATCCGCAAGACTTTTCTGCCTGGCCATGTTCCTCTCCGCCATCGCGCCGGCCGCCTTCTCGGCACCGCCGGCCATCCGTGCGCGGACGTTCCGCCCGCCGCACAACAAGTTGCATTTTAAAACTACTTTTCCTACACTCCATTTTGGTTTCAATTTGCAACTACTTTGCGTAAGGGAACTCATGGATTCTTCCTGTCATTCCGGCAGCGTTGCATCGAACGCACCTGCCCATGCAGCACATCCGGCCGCCGACGGCCGCCTGTCCGCGGCGCGCGTCGCGTTGCTGGCCATCTGCTGCGCGACCAGTGTCGCGAACGTCTACTACGCGCAGCCGCTGCTCGATTCGATCGCGCGGGATTTCGGCGTGTCGCAGGCGGCCGTCGGCGGCGTCATCACCGCGACGCAGCTCGGCTGTGCGCTCGCGCTGCTGTTCGTCGTCCCGCTCGGCGACCTGCTGAACCGCAAGCGCCTGATCACCGTGCAACTCCTGTTGCTGACGGCGGCCTGCATCGGTGTCGCCGCCTCGTCGACGCGCGTCGCGCTGCTGGCAGGGATGGTCGCCGTCGGGCTGCTCGGCACCGCGATGACGCAAGGGCTGATCGCGTGCTCGGCCGCGCTGGCGGGCGCCGGCGAACGCGGGCGTGTGGTGGGGGCCGCGCAAGGCGGCGTCGTGGTCGGGTTGCTGGCCGCACGCTCGCTGGCCGGCGTCGTCACCGATATCGCGGGCTGGCGGGCCGTCTATCTGGTGTCGGGCGCGCTCGCAATCGCCATGCTCGTCGTGCTGTCGCGGCTGTTGCCGGACGAGAACGGGCCGCGCGAGCGCATCGGCTACGCGGCGCTGCTGCGATCGATGGTGTCGCTGCTGCGCAATGAACGCGTGCTGCGCGTGCGTGGCGCGATCGCGCTGCTGATGTTCGCGGCATTCAGCATCTTCTGGAGCGCGCTGGTGCTGCCGCTGAGCGCGCCGCCGCACGCGATGTCGCATACGCAGATCGGCGCGTTCGGCCTGGTCGGCGCGCTGGGTGCGGCGGCGGCCGCCCGCGCGGGCCGGCTCGCGGATCGCGGGCGCGGCGAAGCGACGACCGGCGCCGCGCTCGCGCTGCTCGCGTGTTCGTGGTTGCCGCTCGCGTTCGGCAATACGTCGATTGCATGGCTGATCGTCGGCATCGTGCTGCTCGATATCGGCGGACAGGCCGTCCACGTCGTCAACCAGAGCATGATTCTCGGCGCGCGGCCCGATGCGCATGCGCGCCTCGTCGGCTGCTACATGCTGTTCTATTCGGCCGGCAGCGGGCTCGGCGCGATTGCGTCGACGATGATGTATGCACGCGCCGGATGGACGGGCGTCTGTGTGCTCGGCGCCGTCGTGAGCGTGGCGGCGCTCGGCGTCTGGGCCGCGACGCTCAGGCGCGCGTGATGCGTGCCGGCGCCGCGTATCGGATGGAGAAGGCCCGCCTGCCCTTCGCAGGCGGCCGGCACGCGAACCGGCCGCGCACGCGCACCGGTTCGGCTTTCGGTTCGGCGCGCAGGTTGCGCGCCGGGGGCACTCAACCCGCTGCCTGGATCGCCTCTTCGTACACGCCGGCCACGCGCCGCGCGATCACCGCGTTGTCGAAATGATCGCGCGCATAGCGCTTGCACGCAGCCTCGTCGGGTAGCGTGATCGCGCCCGACAGTGCGGCGCCGAGACCTTCCGCAATCGCGTCCGCGCCGGTGGACGGCAGCACGAGATCGCTGGACAACCCGGCGACCGCCTCCGGCAGCCCGCCGACCGGCGTGACCAGCACGGGCGTGCCGGACGCGAGCGATTCGACGGTGATCAGCCCGAAGCCTTCGAGCGCGACCGTCGGCACGACACTGACCGTCGCCGCGCGGTACAGCGCCGCGAGATGGTTGTCGGGCACGAAGCCGAGCAGCTTCACGTTGTCCTGCAGCCCGGCCGCATCGATGCGCTGCTGCAGTTCCTCGCCGATCTTGCCCTTGCCGGCGATCAGCAGCAGCACGTCCGGGTGACGGTGCTTGAGGAGGCCGATCGCGTCGATCAGGTCCTCCAGCCCCATGCGCCGCACGAGCCGGCGCACGGCCAGCACGATCGGCCGGTCCTGCGGCAGTTGCAGCTTGTGCCGCGCCTCGCCGGGCGTGAGCGGCGTGTCGAACTGCGCGGTATCGACGCAGCCGGGAATCACGCGCACACGCGACGGATCGATTCCGTAGCGATTCGTCAGGATCTGGCCGAACGCCTGCGACAGCACGATCAGCCGCGACGAACGCGTATAGACGGCCTGTTCGAGATAGCGCTTCGCGCGCTGCCCGAGCGACGCGGCACCCTCGACCTGGCTTTCGTCGGCCCACGGCCCCTGGAAGTGCGACACCTGCGGAATCCCGCGCGTGACGTCGAGGCCGGGGAACGTGTACAGCGCGAAGTGCGACGAGATCACGTCCGGCCGCTCGCTGCGAACCTCCTCGCGCAGCGCGCGCCGCGCGGCGAGCATCCGGCGCGCAAGCGATTCCGTTGCGGGGCCGAAACCCTGGATCGCACCATCCGTGTCGTCGGCGACCTTCGGCGAGCCGGCAACGAGCCCGCGCACCTCGACACCCGCGCCCGGCAGCGCGCCGACGAGCGAGTAGTACATCCGGTCGAGGCCGCCCGCGCGTTCGGGGAACCAGTGCATGCCGATTTGCAACGATTTGATCGGCCGGGAAGATTGGGACATCACGACTGCTCCTGCGTGACCGCATGCTCGACCCGCTCGAAAGCGGACGGCTGCGAAGGTTGGCCGATGCGCCGATAGAGCGCGACATACTGGGCGCCCATGTGCGCCCAGCCGAAACGGGTCATCAGTTCGCGGGCGGCGGCGCCCATCGCGCGACAGGTGTCGCGCGATGCCGCGAGCGTGCCGATCGCCTGCGCGAGCGCGGCCGGATCGTCCGGATCCTCCAGCACGATCCCGCATTCGCGCGTAATGATTTCCGCGCCGCCCGCCGTGCGCGCGGTGACGACCGGCAGCCCGGCCGCCATCGCCTCGAGCAGCGACAGGCTCATCGCTTCATAGCGCGACGGGAATACGTATGCGTCGACCGAGCGCATCAGCGTCGGCATGTTTTTCACGAGACCGAGGAAATGCACGCGCGAATCGATGCCGAGCGCGCGCGCCTCGTCCGGATACGGGCTGCCGGGCAGATAGCCCGCCACCGCGAGATGCACGTTCGCCGGCAGCTTCGTCAGCGCCTTCAGCACGGTGCCGAGGTTCTTGCGCGGCGTGCGCAGGTCGCCGACGAACAGCAGCAGGAACGCATCGTCCGGCAGCTTGAACGCCGCGCGATCGGCCTGCGCGCCCGCGAAGGCGCTGGTGTCGACGCCGTTGTAGATCACGCTGATCTTGCGGCTGTCGATGCCGAGCCCGGCGATCTCGTCGGCCACCTTCTGCGACACGGCCGTGATCGCGCGCGAACGCCGGTATGCCCAGCGCTCGAGCGTGGTGTTCACGCGCGTATAGACGTACTGGTAAGCCGACCACAGCCCCTTCGTCGGCCCGAACGGATAGTACGGACTCTTGAACCAGCCGCCGTGCACGAAGTGCGCGGTATTCACGTCGGCCTTGATCCACGAAATGAAGCCGTTCACGTGCAGCACGTCGTACTCGTCGCGGTGCGCGCGCAGCCAGGCCGCGCTCTTCAGCGCGAACACCTGCTGCTTGACGAGGTTCGACGGCCAGAAGCCGCCGACCTTCACCGGCACCCAGCGCACGCGCGGGTCGGCCAGCAGCTCGGGCGCGACGTGCGACGCGACCAGCGTGACCTCGTAGTTCTCGGCCAGCGCCGCGCGCGCGATTTCGTAATTGACGCGGCCCTGCCCGTCGTTATGTCGCACGACGTGCGTGACGATCGCGATTCTCAATGGTCGCCTCCCCGTAAACGCGCGGCGGCCAGCAGGCGTTGTGCCTTTTGCCAGTGCGCCGCGGAAAGAATCGAAAAAATGGCTGTGAACATCAGCAGGCCGCCCGTGCCGATCAGCGAGTTCGTGAACACGAGCATCGCGAAGGTCGACAGGCACAGGCTCAGGCACGCGCCGACGAACTTGTCCTTGCGCAGCTTGAACGCCGCGCGCAACGTGCGGCCGAACAGCATCACGACGCCGGCGAGATACAGCAGCGTGCCGGGCCAGCCGAGCACGAACGGCACGTTCATCACGCCGCTGTCGAAGCTGCCGTACTTGCCGAGTTCGCCGCTGTCGCTCGACAGCTTCGTGGATGCGCCCGTCGCGCCCATCCCTTCGCCGGCGACGTCGGTAAACGCCGTCTGCGCGAAGGTCGCGTAGAACTTGTTGCGGTCGTCGTAGCTGCGGTCGTCCTTCAGGTTCGTGATCGACTGGAGACGCTGGCCGAGGCGATCGGCCACCGGCCCGACGGTCAGCAGCGGCACGCACAGCCCGACCAGCACGACGCCGCTGATCAGGATCCGCATCCGCACGCGGTTGTTCGACTGCACGAGCTGGATCGCGAGCGCGATCACCCAGCCGCCCCACGTCGAGCGCACGAGACACAGCGCGAACGACACGAAGCCGGCCGCCCCCGCGAACCAGCGGATCTTCTGCGGTGCCGCGAGCACGAACACCAGCGCGCCCATCATCGCGAACGCGAACGGCCCCGACGAGTTCATCGTGCTGAACACGCGCACGCCGTACGGCACCGGCTCACCCTGCGAACCCATGTCGGAACCGATCATCCACAGCACGTCCCACTGCGGCATCACGAAGTACTGCACGACGCCGTACACGCCCATCACCAGCATGCCCCACATGAACGTGGACAGCAGCACGTCGCGGTACTCGGGGTAGTCGCGCGCGTTGACCATGATGTGAAAGCCGATCAGCACCGGGTACACCCAGTTCGCGAGGTCGTAGGTCGCGGCCATCACGCCGCTCGACACGATCCCGACGAGGTACGCGTACGCGAGCCCGAACAGCATCAGCAGAATCGGGATCCCGCGCCGCTGCGCGAGCACGCGGTAATGCCGGATCAGCCCGAGGCCGGCGATCATCGTCACCGCGAGCGGCGCGACCTGGATCAGGCTCGTTGGCGTGAACGCGCCCTTCGACCAGTCGGCGAGACGCCGCACTTCCGGGCTCAGGAACCACACCCACCACATGAAGCCGACGTAGCGCGCCGGACTCTTGAAATACAGCCAGATGCCGACCGCGATGGCCAGCACCGGAAACGCGAGCGTCAGCACCTTGCCCTGGTGAATGGCGATCAGCGCGGCGGTGAACGTCCACAGCCCGGCCTGCCCGACCCAGTGCTTCGGCTCGGGTAGCCAGCTGCGGTTGCGGTTGCGCGACGGCGCGCGTTCGGCGGTAATCGTACTCATCGATCCGCTCTCACCGCGACGACGGTCGCGAATCCGCGAGCGGCATCGCCAGGCCCGCGGCTGCCGGCGTCCGGCGCCGGCGCAGCATGTCGCGCGTGATCCGCACGTGCTGCTCGGCGAACGCCTGCGTGGTCAGGTCGCGCTCGCGCAGGCACGCGGCAGCGGCCTGCGCGCAGCCCAGCGCCGCGGCCGGATCGGCCACGAAGCGATCGGCGGCCTGACGCATCGCCTGTGCGTCGAACGCCGGCACATAGGCGGCCGTATCGTGCGGAAAGTAGTCGCTGAGCCCGCCGACGTCGGACACGATCATCGGCTTGCCGACGGCCGCCGCCTCGAGCATCACGGTAATGCCCGACGCGTGGAAGTTCGGCCGCAGCGGCACGACGATCACGTCGGCCCACGCGTACAGCTCGTGCTGCTTCGCGAGTCCCGACGCCGAGCCGATCTTCACGTTCGGCGCATGCCACTCGCGCGGCACGCGGCGGCGCGTCGCGAGCCGCACGTCGTAGCGCTCGTCGCCGCCGAACGCGGCGAGGAACGTGCGCCAGTCGCGGTCGCGGTCGTTGCCGATCGCCGCGATCCGCAGCGGCCGGTTCGGTTGCCATTGCTGCGGCTCGTTGATCGGGAAGTCCTGCGTGTTCAGCCCGTAGTAGACGAACTCGGCGTCGCGGCCGAGATAGCGGCGGCACAGGTCGGCGTTGTCGCGCGCCAGCGTGGTCAGCGCGTCGGCGCGCGCGATCAGCTTGCGGTACAGCCAGCGGCGCGGGCCGCCGAAGCTGCCCCACTTGTCGAACAGCCACACGCTCTGCGCGAGCAGCAGCGGGCGCTTGCCCTGTGCACCGGCGAGCTTCAGGATCAGCGAAGCGGCGAGATGCTCCTGCTCCGTGTGCGTCCAGATCACGTCGGTGTTCAGCAGCGCCGCGCGGTTGCGCCACGCATGCACGACGTCGAAGCCGAGCGCCGCCTTCAGCGCACGGCGCGCAAGGCTGGCTACGCGGTTCTCGCCGCCATCCTGCGAATAGGTCAGCCGGAATTCGTCGGATTCGGCATGGTGATAGCCGTACAGGCAGCCGATGTCCTCGCCTTTCCGGTAGGTACGCGGATCGGCGCCGTAAAACAGGTGAACGTGGACCTTGGTTGCAGTCATTCGAGCCCTCCGAGGGTGGCCGCGCGACGTTGCGCGCGCGGCTCGTTCAAGACGTCACCGGCGGCATCGCCGCACGATGGGGGGCAAGGTTCGCGCGGCGGGCATCGCGCGCGCCGCGGCGCACCGCGCGCCAGTGCTCGCGGATCCGCTCGCGCTTGGCCGTATGCAGCGACAGCAGCACGTGCGCGAGGCCCGGGTAGACGCGCGTACCGACCAGCGTCCACCACCACCACGCGATCTCGCGCCGGACCGGCGACAGATGCTCGCGCAGGATCAGGTGCATGTTGTACGCGCCGTTGCTGATCGCATTCAGCGACGCGGCATCGCGCCGGTCGTCGTCGAAGCGCTCGGCCGGGAAATGATCGACCGCGATTGCCGGGTCGTAGACGAGCTTCCAGCCGTCGCGCTGCACGCGCATGCTGAAACCCATGTCGTTGTGCACCTGCGCCCCGGCGCCGCGCAGCCGCGTGTCGAAGCGCAGCCGCTCGATCGCGGCACGGCGATAGCTCATGTTCGCGCCTTTCAGCATGTCGACTTCGCGCGCACCGCCGACGCCGAGATGATGATTGCCGACGATCTTGCCGGACAGCGTGAGCTGGCCGACGAGTTCGCGCGATTCGTCGAGCACGCGGCCCTTCTCGTGCACCCAGTCGCGCCCGCCGACCGCGCCCACGCGCGGATCGGCTGCGAACACCGACTCGACGCGGGCAAGCCAGTCGGGATGCGGCGCCGCGTCGTCGTCGGTGATTGCGACGACGTCGCCGTTCGCCGAGTCGAGCCCCTTGTTCAGTGCGGCGACCTGGCCCGGCACCTCGACCGGCACGATGCGCAGCGGCAGCGCGCCGCCGACCGCCGGATCGGCGAGCCGTTCGTGCGTGGCGTCGTCCTCCGGGCGCGCGACGACGATCACCTCGTCGGGCAGCCGATGCTGCCGCTGCAGCGCCGCCAGGCAGCGCGCGAGGTCGGCGGGACGCCGATAGGTCGGAACGAGCACGGAAATTTTCATCGTTGGTTCTCCTGTCGGCCGGGCGGGCAACGCTCGCTGCCCGCCCGGTTACGTGCGATGCGGATCAGGCGCTCAGGTATTCATGCACGGCCGCATAGCCGCGGCCGTAGCCACGCGCCTTCGGCGGCACGCCGTTGAAGATCCCGCCTTCCAGGTCGACACCCGCGGTGCGCAGGCGCTTGATCGCGTCGGCGATCTCGCCCTCGGTATGCATGCCCGAGCGCAGCACGAGGAACGTCGAGCCGGCCATGCGGCCGATGATGGTCGCGTCGGTCACCGCCAGCACCGGCGGCGAATCGATCAGCACGACGTCGTAGCGCTTGCCGAGCCCTTCGAGGTATTGCGGCAGGCGCGTCGACATCAGCAGCTCCGACGGGTTCGGCGGGCGCGTGCCGGCCGAGATGAACGACAGACCCTGCACCGGCGTCTCGCGCACGGCATCTTCGAGCGCCGACTGGTCGCTCAGCAGCTCGGACAGGCCCGGCTGCGACGTAAGGCCGAAGTAACGGTCGAGCAGGCCGCGACGCATGTCGGCGTCGATCAGCAGCACACGCTTGCCCGAATGGGCGAGCAGCACCGCGAGGTTGACCGTCAGGAAGCTCTTGCCGATGCCGGGCGTCGGGCCCGTCAGCACGATCACGCGGTTCTTCGCGTCCATCATCGCGAACTGCATTGCAGTGCGCAGGCTGCGCAGGCTCTCGACACTGAGATCCTTCGGACGCAGGCTCGCGAGGATCGGCCGCGCACGGCTGCCGCCCTTCTCGGCCTGCGCGTCGAGCTTCACCTGCTCGGCGCTTTGCGGCACCAGCCCGTACAGCGGCAGGTTGAACGCGCGCTCGATGCGGTCCGGATCCTCGATGCCCTGGAACATGTTGCGGCGCAGGAACACGACGCCCGTGCCGAGGATCAGCCCGAGGAACACCGCGGCCGACAGGATCAGCACCTTCTTCGGCTTGACCGGATCGCCCGGACGCAGCGCCGAGTCGACGAGGTGGATGTTGCCGCCCGTGCCGGCCTTCTGCACCGACAGCTCCTGCACGCGGTTCAGCAGCAGCACGTAGATGTCCTCGGCAACCTTCGCGTCACGCTGCAGCTGGACGGCCTTCACTTCGGTGGCCGGCAGGCTGCGGAAGCGGTTGCTGAACTTGTCCTTCTCGCCCTGCAGCTCCGCGAGCTGCTGCTTCGCGGCGATCACCATCGGGTGCGAATCGGTGAAGCGCTGCGCGAGCGACGCGAGTTGCAGGCGCTGCGCGGCGATCTGCTGCTCGTACTGCACGCTGCCTTCGAGGTAGACCTTCGCCTCGTCGCTCGCGTTGATCGAGCCCGACGTGCGCTGATACTGCGTCAGCGCGGCTTCCGCGCGTTCGAGGTCGGCCTTCAGGCGCGGCTCCTCGCCCTTCAGGAAGTCGAGCATCTTGGTCGCTTCGGCCTGCTTCGCGACCACGTGCTGGTTCAGGTACGACTGCGCGAGTGCGTTCGCGATCGCGGCGGTCTGGTCCGGGTCCTTGCCTTCGAGCGAGATCTGCACGACGCCCGTCTGCTTGCCCTGCTCGGTCACCTGGATGCCGGTCTGGAAGCCGCTGATCGCGTCGAGATCGTTGTAGCGGACCACCGTGAACTGCGTACCGGGGCGCGCGACGAGCTTCGACACGAGCAGCGTCACACCGCCGCCCTGCGCCGATTCGCCGACATGACCCGACAGCAGCCGCATGCCGTTCTGGTCGACGATCGAATAGGTGCCGTTCGGGCCGGCTGTCAGCGTCAGCTTCTTGCCTTCGAGCGCGGGCACGACGTTGATCGAATCGACGTCGGCGACTTCACCGCCCCAGGCGTACGACTTCAGGCCGAGCCACGGCCGCGCCGGTTCGCCCGGGGTCGCGACGCGCGCGGCGAAGCTGCCGATCACCGGCAGCGTCTTAGGCACGACCGAGAAGTTCAGCTTGAACTGCTCGACCACCGGTGCGACCACGCCGCGGCTCTTGATGATCTCGATTTCCGCGTCGGTCGGCGCCTGCTGCGGGCCGCTGTTGATCGACGCGCCCGTCTGCGTCTGCGTGAGCGCCTGCGACGTGTTGTCGTTGCCCTCGACCCGCACGTGCACGTCGGCCTGATAGACCGGCTTCGCGACGAAGCAGTAGAGGCCGGCGAGCGCGACGACCGTCACCGCGATGCCGAGCAGCAGCCAGATGTCGTCCATGATCACCTGGAGCAACTGGCCGAGGACGACGTCCTCTTCCTCGGTTTTCGCGGACAGATCCGCGTAGGAGTGTTTCGCTTGCGTGTTCACCATTCGTTCCCGCTTGAGTGGTGCCGGGGCGGAGGCGCCGCCCCGGCGGGCTATCAGCGCGTGATTTGTCGCATGAAGAAGATCGTCTGGATCGTCGGCAGCACCTGCTGCAGCACACGGTTGAACTGCACCGAGCTGGCCGTGCTGACGTAGACGACGTCGAGCGGCTGAAGCGGGAAGCGGCTCGACAGCATCAGCGCATCCGGCTGCGTCATGTCGAGACGGAACACTTCCGGCTTCGTCGGGTTGTCATGCATCCCGCGCATCACGTAGATCTTGCGCGGGTTCGCATCCGTGTCGAGGATGCCGCCGCCGGACGTCAGCGCATCGGCGAGGGTCAGCTTGCCCTTGAGCATCGGCACCGTGACCGGCGTCTTGACCTCGCCCATGATGAACACGCGGCTGTCGCTGCGGTCCGGCACGTTGATGATGTCACCCGGCTGCAGCATCACGTTCTGCTTCACTTCGCCGCGATCGAGCACGCCGTTCGCGTCGAGCGTGTAGAGCTTGCCGTCGCGCGTCAGGCGCACGCGCTGCAGGTCGGCCTCGTTGGTCGAGCCGCCCGAGCGCGAGATCGCGTCGACGAGCGTCAGCGGCACGTCGCTCACCGCGAGCGGGCCCGGCTGCTTCACCTCGCCCGTCACCTGCACCTTCTGGCTGCGGAACGACAGCACGCGCACGTCGAGCTGCGGATTCTTCACGTAGCGCGACAGCGTGGTGGCCATCTGCTCGCGGATCTGCGCGACCGTCTTGCCGGCCACCTTGATGCGGCCGACGAACGGGAAGAAGATCGTGCCGTCGGATGCGACCGTCTGGCCGTACGGATCGGCCTGGCCCGGCAGCGCGGTCGTATACGGCTGCTGCAGCGCGCCGGCGACCGACTGCGTCGTGTTGCCGCCGCTCGAGAACGACTGGCCCTGCGGCGTCGTCAGCTCGGGGTGGTCCCACACGGTGACGCCGAGGATGTCCTGCGGGCCGACGCGGTACACGTACTCCGACGGATCGGTGTAACGTCCGGGCGGCAGCGGATGGTCGACCTGCGCTTTCTGCAGCTGGTCCATCACCACTTTGGCGTCGATGTAATGAACCGGATAGGTTTCGGCCGCTTCCTGCCGGCCTTCGTCCTTCAGGTTCGACGAGTCGAGGTAGTTGCCGGGAGCGGTTGCACAGGCTGACAGGAAAGTCGTCAGCGCGACGGCAAGCGCCACCGGGCGCATCGGGCGTTTCAGCATAGTTTCTGTAGCCATCCTTGAACCAGACGTTCGATCAGTGAGTAGCTCTCGCGGTAATCGGCCTCGGGGCCGCCGTGCGGGTCGGCAATCTCGGCCCCTTCCCACTTGCCGAGCAGGTGGACCTTGCCGCGCGCGAACGGATCGACCGATTCGACGGCCTTGATCTGTCCACGCTCGCTGACGAGAATCAGGTCGGCGTCGCGCACGATCCGGCGCGACAGCCGCCGCGAGCGGTGGGTCGTCGCATCGACGCCCCGCTCGGCAAGCAGCTGACGCATCACCGGATCGATGCCGTCGCCGTCGTTCGCATGCACGCCCGCCGAGTGGAACGTCGGGCGCGGGCCGCCGCGTGACGCGACGTGCGACTTGAACAGCATTTCCGCTGCCGGGCTGCGGCAGACGTTCGCGTGGCAGACGATCAGGATGTTCCGGAACATGGCGTCTCGTAACGAGTGACGGGAAACGGGTTACGCGCTTGCAGGCGCGGTGCCCGGCACACGGGCGGCGACGGCCTGGCGCGAGCCCGGCCGGCCGATCGGGTGGTATTCGATGCCCTGCTCGCTCATCGTCTCCGGCTCGTACAGGTTGCGGCCGTCGAAGATCACCGGCGTCTTCCACAGGCGGCCGAGCGCGATGAAGTCGGGGCTCTTGAAAATCTTCCATTCGGTGACGATCACGAGCGCGTCGGCATCGCGGGCGGCCTGCGCCTCGTCGTCGACGAAGCTCAGGCGCTCGAGCCAGCTCGGGTGATCGGCGAGATCGAGCGCGATTACGCGGCGCGCTTCCTGTTGCGCGACCGGGTCGTACGCGGCGATGCGCGCCCCGCGCGACAGCAGCTCGGCGATCAGCTCACGGCTCGGCGCCTCGCGCATGTCGTCGGTGTTCGGCTTGAACGCGAGGCCCCAGATGGCGAACGTGCGGCCGGTCAGGTCTTCGCCGAAGCGCGCGACGATCTTGTCGGCGAGCACGCGCTTTTGCGTCGCATTGACCGACGACACCGCCTTCAGGATCTGCAGGGCCTGCCCGTTCTCGTCGGCCGTGCGGATCAGCGCCTCGACGTCCTTCGGGAAGCACGAGCCGCCGTAGCCGCAGCCGGCATACAGGAAGTGATAGCCGATGCGCGGATCGGAGCCGATCCCGCGGCGCACGGCCTCGATGTCCGCGCCGAAGCGGTCGGCGAGGTTCGCCAGTTCGTTCATGAACGAAATGCGGGTCGCGAGCATCGCGTTCGCCGCGTATTTCGTGAACTCGGCCGAGCGCACGTCCATGTACAGCGTGCGTTCGTGGTTGCGGTTGAACGGCGCGTACAGCTTCTTCATCAGCTCGCGGGCGCGCTCGCCCGGCACGTCGTCGTCGCAGCCGATCACGATGCGGTCCGGCCGCGTGAAATCGTCGACCGCGGCGCCTTCCTTCAGGAATTCCGGATTCGACACGACCGAGAACATCTGGTCGGCGCCGCGCTTCGCGAGCTCTTCCGCCACCGCCGCGCGCACGCGCTCGGCCGTGCCGACCGGCACCGTCGACTTGTCGACGATCACCTTGAAGCCCGTCATGTGGCGGCCGATGTTGCGCGCCGCCGCGAGCACGTATTGCAGGTCGGCCGAGCCGTCCTCGTCGGGCGGCGTGCCGACCGCGATGAACTGCACGTCGCCGTGCGCGACCGCGGCCTCGATGTCGGTCGAGAACCGCAGGCGGCCCGCCGAGCGGTTGCGCGCGATCACTTCCTTGAGTCCCGGCTCGTGGATCGGCACGCCGCCGTTGTTCAGGATGTCGATCTTTGCCTGGTCGACGTCGAGACAGAACACGTCGTGCCCGATGTCGGCGAGACAGGCGCCGGTGACAAGACCTACGTAACCGCTGCCGATGATAGTCAGATTCATGATGTGTCGGACCTCTTGACCAATGATTCGAAATTCGTAAAGCCGGAATGCCTGCGTGGCGCGGCCTCGAGACTCAGTAAGCGTTGCTGCCGGTGAAGCCTTTCCAGAGCGTCAGCACGACGATCTTGATGTCGAGCCAGAACGACCAGTTCTGCATGTAGTACAGATCGAGCTTCACGCGTCCCATCATCTTCTCGATCTGGTCGGTCTCGCCGCGAAAGCCGTTGATCTGCGCCCACCCGGTGATGCCCGGCTTGATCCGGTAGCGGAACATGTAGCCCTTGACCAGATCCTTGTAGATGTCGTCGTGCGCAAGCGCATGCGGGCGCGGGCCGACCACCGACATCTCGCCCTTCAGCACGTTGATGAACTGCGGCAGCTCGTCGAGGCTCGTGCGACGCAGGAACCGGCCGACCGGCGTCACGCGCGAATCGTTCTTCTTCGCCTGCGTGACCTGCCCCGCCACTTCCTGGTGCACCTTCATCGAGCGAAACTTGTAGATCTCGAACTCGTGCCCGTCGATGCCCTTGCGCTTCTGGCGGAAGAACACCGGCCCGCGCGACGTCAGCTTGATCAGGCACGCGATCAGCAGCATCACCGGTGCGAGGCCCGTGAGCGCCACCAGCGCGAACGCCCGGTCGAACACGAACTTCGGCAGGATCCGCACGTCGGTGATCGGCGACGCCGCAAGGTTGATCGCCGGCACGCCGAGCACCTCGACCACTTCCTGGTTGAAGAACGACAGCGTGCGCACGTCCGGGATGAAGCGGATGTTCACGAAGTCGTGGCGGAACACCGTCACGATCTGGTGAATCCGGCGCTCCTCCGTGATCGGCAGCGTGAGCCACAGCTCGCTGATCGCACGGCTGCGCACCAGCCACACCAGCGAGTCGAACTGCCGCTCGATGCGCACGTCGTCGAGCGCGACTTCGCCCGGCGCTTCGCTTTCGTCGTACACGCACACCGGATTGAAACCGGCTTCCGGCCGCGCCCGCATCTGCGCAATCAGCCGCCGCGCCGCCGGCGTACCGCCGACGATCGCGACCGCCTTCAGGTTGTAGCCGCCGCGACGCAGCTGCCGCAGCACGACGTGCACGCAGGCCTTCGAACCGACGAGCAGCGCCATCGTCACGAGCGCCCAGTAACCCAGCCACAGCCGCGACAGGTCGCCCGACTGATGAAAGCTGAAGCTCAACAGGATGCCCGCGAGCTCGACCACGAGCCACGCGAACGCAACCCGCCCCACCAGCCCGACGAGACGCTTGCCGCGCCACGACTGGTAGATGCCGAAGGCAGGAAAGCACACGACGACGAGCAGGCAGTCGAACAGCATCATCGTGCGCTGCAGGTCGTTGAGCCAGATGCTGCCACCGTGCAGCGTGGCGGCGATCAACGCCCCCATCACGACCATCGCGATATCGATGACTCTCGCCAGCACGCTCAACATGTCTGCTTCCTCTTTGAACAGGCGTTTGCCGAACAGCTCCTTGTGCGACCCGTGCCGCACATTCGATTCAAACGTTGCATGACGCTATTGAAGCGGTAAGAAAATTCCTCCTCAAGCGCACAAGTATTTCGAAAAATAATCGGAAATTCTTGCCGCGAAGTTTTTGAATTAAATCGGCAGGTTTTCCCGAAATGCTCAGGAATCGGGAATTTTTCGGAACCTTTACGATTTCCGCGCACCCTTTGCGGGCGGTCAAGACCGGCCGATTCCCCGATTTATTTTTTATTTTTTTATTTGCATCGGATGCTAGCGCGGAAAATTCTTCCTGATGAATGCCTGGCGAATATCAAACAATGGACCCGGTTTTATTGTCGATTTACTTCGTGCTACAAAGATAGGCACTGACTTCAACCGTGGAGAGTGTCCTCATGAATGCTCCGGCCGTGGCTGCCGAAACGCGCCATTCTTCTTCCACCGCGCCCGCCGCCGGCACGCGCGTCGCCGTGCAACCGGTGATTCTCGCCGGCGGTTCCGGCACGCGCCTGTGGCCGATGTCGCGCGAACGTTTTCCAAAACAGCTGATCGGCCTGCTCGGCGAACATTCGCTGCTGCAGTCGACCGCGCTGCGCCTCGACGGCCTGACGGCCGCCTATCCGCTGAACGACGACGTGCTGATCGTATGCGGCGAGGATCACCGCTTCACGACCGCCGAACAGCTGCGCCTGACCGGCAAATCGGCATCGATCATGCTCGAGCCGATCGGCCGCGACACCGCGCCCGCGCTGACGCTCGCCGCCCTGCGGCTCGTCGCCGGCGGCAACGATGCGGTGATGACCGTGATGCCGGCCGACCATGCAGTCGCCGACCTGCCGCGCTTTCACGCGGCTGTCGCAGCCGGCGTGCACTGCGCGATGCAAGGCAAGATCGCGACGATGGGCATCGTCCCCAAGCACGCGGAAACCGGCTACGGCTACATCCGCGTCGGCGCGCCGCTCGGCGATGCCGGAACGGGCAGCCTCGACGTGCGCCGCCTCGACCGTTTCGTCGAGAAGCCGCATCTCGAACTCGCTCAGCAGTACGTCGCATCGGGCGAATACTGGTGGAACAGCGGGATCTTCATCGTTCGCGCGTCGGTCTGGCTGAAAGCGATCCGCCAGCTCGAACCGGCGATCTACGCAGCCTGCGAACAGGCCGTCGCCCAGGGCAAGGCCGATGGCGATTTCTTCCGCGTCGATCGCGACGCATTCGCCGCGTCGCCGTCGAATTCGATCGACTACGCGGTGATGGAGCCGCTCGCGACCCTGCCGCAACTGTGCGAGAGCGTCGTCGTGCCGCTCGACGCGGGCTGGTCGGACGTCGGCTCGTGGGACGCGATCTGGCAGATCTCGCCGAAGGACGAAGCCGGTAACGTCGGCCGCGGGCACGTGCTGCTCGAAGGCGCGGAATCGACGTTCGCGCATTCGGAAAGCCGGCTCGTCGCCTGCGTCGGCACGCAGAACCTCGTCGTCGTCGAAACGCCCGACGCCGTGCTGGTCGCGGACAAGTCGCGCGTGCAGGACGTGAAGAAAATCGTCGGGCTAATCAAGGCGCAACGCGGCGCGGAAGCTGCCGATCACCGCAAGGTCCATCGCCCGTGGGGCCACTACGACTCGGTCGACATGGGCGAACGCTTCCAGGTGAAACGCATCGTCGTGAAGCCGGGTGCGCGACTGTCGCTGCAGATGCACCACCACCGCGCCGAACACTGGATCGTCGTGCGCGGCACCGCGCGCATCACGCGCGGCGACGAAACGTTCCTGCTGTCGGAAAACGAATCGACGTACATCCCGCTCGGCGTGTCGCACCGCCTGGAGAACCCGGGCAAGATGCCGCTCGAGCTGATCGAGGTGCAGTCGGGCGCGTATCTCGGCGAGGACGACATCGTCCGCTTCGACGATACCTACGGCCGGCAGTAACAACGCGTGGTATGCCCGGGGCGCCGCTTCGACAGCGGCGCCCCGGGCAAGGCAGACATGGAAAGACGGAATTTCCGCGCGGGCGTCGTGGCACACGACCGCCCGCGCGTTGCATCGGAACGGCGATCAGCCTACGCGGTACACGTATTCGCGACGCTCCGACTGCACCGGATCGTTGCGGCTTTCGGACAGCGCGCCCGCATGACGCTCGGCGATGAAGCGCTTGATGTCCGACTCCGCACGCGCAAGCGCGGACAGGCCGGCCAGCACCTCGCCTTGCGGCTCGCGCACCGGTTCGTCGCTCGCGCCATGGCGATCGATCCACTGGCGCGCCCAGTCGAGCGCGAACTGCTCGGCTTCCTCGGCATCGGTGAAGCGCGGGCCGATGAGGCCCGAGCGCTCGACGCGCCGGTCGTCCCGCGTAATCTCGGCCCACGCGCGATACATCAGGTTCTGCACGGGCTGCGCGATACCGCAGATCGTATAGCCGCGATATTCGTCGACTTGCGGTTCGGCCGCGGCGAAGCTCGCCGACGACGCATGCGCATGGCGCAACTCCGTCGACGGTGCGCCCGGCACCGTGAACGACGCGGCCGACGGATCGACCACTTCGTCGACCGGCATCGCGCTCAGCGACGCGCCCTCGCCCTCCCAAACGTTTGCCTGCGCGACCGGCAATTGCCACGATTCGGGGTTTTGCCAGAACACGCCGCGCAAACGGTCGTTGTCGGGCACGGGCTCGGCACGACGCGCGGGCACGACCGGCACCGGCGGCGGCGGGATATACGCGAACGTGCGCCCGCTGAACTGGGTCAGCACGTCGATCATCTGCAGCAGCGTGCCGGACGCGAGCCACTCTTCGTAGCGGCGACGGCACGTCGGCCCGGACGGGTAACGACCGGGCAGCTTCGACCAGGCTTCACCGGTCGTCAGGATCCAGAGCACCGCATTGGCAACGACGCGCGGTTCGGCGCGTGGACGCCCACGACGGTTCAGCCGGATGGGTTCATCGGCGATCAGCGTTGAAAGACGAAACCACTCTTCATCGTTAAGCTCATCGAAGAACATAGTAGATCTCTCCACGCAGCCAGGCCGGGGCTGCGATTGGCGGCGCCGTCGCGACACATCGCGTCGCGGGGCGGCCAGGTTGCACATTATGGTTATCCGGGGTTGTGCATGCCGGTGCCGCACCGCACTTTCACGGTGCCGCGATTCCCGGCTATGACGCACAAATCACGGTCTCACTCCAATGTGGGAATTTTTGTGCACGAAGCATACCATCCCTAGGGTTAATCTCAATATGACAATGACTTAATGTTACGCACTGAAACAACCAGCCATGGATGCGTAATGTATTTACGCATGAATTTTTTTGCGAGATCTTTATGCCCGTCGCTGGAAAGCCCCGTCTGGCGGGGCTCTGCAGCGTATGAAGAATAGCTTTTTATGTGCATTTTCGGGCCGCTCCGACCCCTGCCGGCAACAATCCGGCGCATTGCTGCCCGACATCGGTAAATCAGGGGAAAAAGCGTAACAAGATATTCACGAATCGGTAAATCATTCAAATTCTGCCGATTTTAATTATCTCCGTGCACAATCTTTTTATTGTTTCTCTGCGGGTGATGAAAGCACGGCGACGCGCGATGCACGTTTTTCGCCACATGCAAACTCGTGACGTCTGTTACATCTTGGCGGCGGCAGGCGCGCGACAGCGCCGCATCGTCTGCGGAAATCCTGTTTCGGGTCGGAACGGAAAAACGGAAAACGGTGCGCAGGTCGTGCCGGATGCGCAGCGGACGCGTCAGCGCAGATCGCCGGCCAGCGATGCGGTCACGTCCGCGTCCACCCGCTGCGCCGGCATCGTGTAGGCCGGGTGATCGCAGCCGATCGACAGCGCCGCCCCGCCCTTGAGCGCCGCACGCATCGGCGCGCCGAACTCGAAGCGCACGAAGTGCACGGCCGACGTCTTCTCGGCGTTGTCGCGCTCGAGATCCTCGTCGGCGATCGCGTAGACGCCGGGGTACCCGTCGACCTGCAGGTACACGCGATCCTCGACGCCGATCAGCCGCGCGAGCGCCGCGCGCCGTTCGATCTCGTGCTCGTACTCGATCTGCATCGTCGCCTTCAGGTTCGTGCCGTCGGGCACGAGCGGCAGATACGCTTCCAGCTCCCCTTCGATGCCCGCCTGGTCGAAGATCTTCTCGATGTGCAGCATCTCCTGGATCTGGTAGCGGATCGTCGTCTCGTCCTCGAACAGGAAGCGCAGGTGATTGCCGAGCGCCACCGCGCGGCGGCGCTTGTACGCGACGAGCCGCGCGTGTTCGGCCTTGCGGATCTTTGCGTACGCTTCGAGCGTCAGCAGGGAGTCGCGGGTCAACGTCATGGGAGGTCCTCGTGGGTCGGCCGGCGGCGGCTCAGATGCCGTACGCACGGCGCAGCAGCGTAAGCGGATGCGCGAGCGGCGCGGACGGCAGCCCCTTGTCGTCGATGCCCTGCACGATGTGATGGCCGGCCAGCGCGCAGTCCGACGACACGAAATCCGGCTGCGGCTCGGCCATCGCCTTGAACACGGGCCCGCCGATCCGCATCGCGTCCGCATGGAATTCCTTCTTCACGCCAAAGGTGCCCGCATGGCCCGAGCAGCGCTCGACGACATTCACGCGCGTATCGGGCACGAGCGACAGCGCGTCAGCCGTCTTGCGGCCGATGTTCTGCACGCGCGCGTGGCATGGCACGTGATACGACACGGTGCCGAGGCCCGTCTTGAAATCGGTCTTCAGCAGTCCGTCGCGATGGCGCGCGATCACGTACTCGAACGGATCCCAGAATGCGTCGGCCACCGCGCGCACGGCTTCGTCGCCGGGGAACATCAGCGGCAGCTCGCTCTTGTACATCAGCACGCAGCTCGGGATCGCGCCGATCAGCGCATAGCCTTCGCGCGCATAGCGTTCGAGCACGGGCAGGTTCACGGCCTTCTTCGCGGCCACGCCGGCGAGGTTGCCCTGCTCGAGCAGCGGCATCCCGCAGCAGGCTTCGCGCGTGACGAGTTCGTACGGGATCTCGTTGTGCGCGAGGATCGCGAGCAGGTCGTGACCGATGCCCGGCTCGTTGAAATTCACGTAGCACGTCGCGTAGATCGCGACCTTGCCGGGCGTGCGTTCGCCGTCGCGCACGGGCAGGCCGTCCGAGGGCTTCGCCGTGCGCCGGAACTTGCGCGGCGCGAATTCCGGCAGCCATGCATCGCGATCGACGCCGAGCGCCGCTTCGAGCGCATGGCGCGCGGGCGGCGTGCGGTTCACCGCGTTCACCGCCTGCGTGACGATCGGAATGCCGGCGAAATGGCCGAGCGCATCGGTGTTCGACAGCACCTTGTCGCGCAGCGTCGCTTCGCCGCGCTTGTAGCGCGCGGCCTTGCCGCGCAGCATCAGGTGCGGGAAGTCGACGTTCCACGCGTGCGGCGGCACGTACGGACATTTCGTCATGTAGCAGAGGTCGCACAGGTAGCACTGGTCGACGACCTTGCCGAACGCGTCCTTCGGCACCTCCTCGATATCGCCCATCGGCGTGTCGTCGACCAGATCGAACAGCGTCGGAAACGCGCCGCACAACGACACGCAGCGCCGGCATCCGGCGCAGATGTCGAACACGCGCGTCATTTCCGCATCGATCGCGGCCTGGTCGTAGAACGCTTCGGACTGCCAGTCGAGCGGATGCCGGGTCGGGGCTTCGAGACTGCCTTCCTTGTGGGGCATGGGGCGCTCCATCCAGCGTGGCGCGCATGCGCGCCAGCGCCGCCCGCGCGATGCGGGCAGCGATGAACGAACAGCCGGCCGCTTGCCGATCGCACCGCCTGCCGTGCGACCCGCGGCGGCCCGTCAGTCGACGAGACTGTCCAGCGCCTTCGTATAGCGGTTCGCGTGGCTGCGTTCAGCCTTCGCGAGCGTCTCGAACCAGTTCGCGATTTCGTCGAAGCCTTCGTCGCGCGCCGCCTTCGCCATGCCCGGATACATGTCGGTGTATTCGTGCGTTTCGCCGGCGATCGCCGATTCGAGATTCTGCCGCGACGAACCGAACGGCAAGCCCGTGGCCGGATCGCCGACGGCTTCCAGGTATTCGAGGTGGCCGTGCGCATGGCCGGTTTCGCCTTCGGCGGTCGAGCGGAACAGCGCGGCGATGTCGTTCTGGCCTTCGACGTCAGCCTTCGAAGCGAAATACAGATAGCGCCGGTTCGCCTGCGATTCGCCCGCGAATGCGGCCTTCAGGTTCTCTTCGGTTTTGCTGCCCTTGAGTTGAGCCATTTGCGCCTCCGTTCGAGTCGGCGCGGCCGCATGCGAAGCCGGGCCGATCAGGTATGTGGGGAACGATGCGTGTGCCGGGGCGCGCGCATCGTGCTCTTCAATCTAGGCGCTCGCGTTCGCATCCCCCAATAGGCTTTTTCAATCCGGGCGATAGTGCCGGGTGGGATGCGACGCGCGGGGCGTGCGGCCGGGCGCGCTCGGTACATCAGTGCATGGAGCCCGGCGCACGGTGCGCCGCAGGCGGGCGTCCTGCGGGCTGCGCCCTTCGGGCCTCGGGCCTCGGGCTTCGGGCTGCGTCCGTGCATCCGTGCGGGCTGCGTGCGTCCTGCGTGCGTCCTGCGTGCGTCACGCGTCCGTCGCGCGCCTGAGCAGCAATTCGCGTTCGCGCTCGTTGCGCGTCAGTTCCGCCGCGCGGCGGAATTCGGCCTTGGCCTCGTCGGCGCGGCCAAGCTTCGCCAGCAGGTCGCCGCGCACGCTCGGCAGCCAGTGATAGCGCGCGAGCGCGGGATCGTCGCGCAGCGCGTCGACGAGTTCGAGCGCCGCAGCGGGCCCGAACGCCATCCCGACGGCCACCGCGCGATTCAGTTCGACGACGGGCGACGGCGCGACTTCGGCGAGCGCGTCATACAGCGCGACGATCTGCGCCCAGTCCGTATCCGACGCATGCCGCGCGCGCGCATGGCAGGCGGCCAGCGCGGCCTGCAGCGCATACGGCCCGCGTACGCCGCCGAGCTTCGTCGCGCGTTCGAGCGCCGCGAGGCCGCGCCGGATCAGCAGCGGATCCCAGCGGCTGCGATCCTGGTCGAGCAGCAGCACGGGCCGGCCCTGCGCGTCGGTGCGCGCATGCATGCGCGACGCCTGCAGTTCCATCAGCGCGACGAGCCCGAGCACCTCGCTTTCGTCCGGCGCCAGCCCCGCCAGCACGCGACCGAGCCGCAACGCCTCGTCGCACAGAGCCGGGCGGGTCCAGTCGTCGCCCGAGGTCGCCGCATGGCCTTCGTTGAACACGAGATAGATCACTTCGAGCACCGACGCGAGCCGCGCGGGCCGCGCATCGGCGGCCGGCACCTCGAACGGCACGTGCGCCGCCGCGAGCGTGCGCTTGGCGCGCACGATCCGCTGCGCGATCGTCGGCTCGGGCGTCAGGAACGCACGCGCGATCTCGCCCGTCGTCAGCCCGCCGAGCAGCCGCAGCGTCAGCGCGACGCGCGCATCGGTCGACAGCACCGGGTGGCACGACGTGAAGATCAGCCGCAGCAGATCGTCGCCGATGTCGTCGTCGCTCGCGTCGGCAAGCGCCTCCGCGATGTCGGGGACGACATGCGCTTCGAGCGCGTCCATCTCGTGGCCGAGCTGGTCGCGCTTGGCCGCATGGAGCGACTCCTGGCGCACACGGTCGAGCGCGCGACGCTTCACGGCCGTCATCAGCCAGGCGGCCGGGTTGTCGGGCACGCCGTCGACGGGCCAGTGCTCGAGCGCCGCGACGAGCGTGTCCTGCGCCAGCTCCTCGGCCACGCCGACGTCGCGCACCACGCGCGCGGCGCGCGCGATGATCTTGGGCGCCTCGATCCGCCAGACCGCTTCGATCGCACGGTGAGTCGCCTCACGCGTCACGACGCCTGCCCCTGGGCGGACGCATCCAGCGGCATGGCCATCAGCTCCCATGCATGGCCGTCCGGATCGTCGAACCCGTGACCGTACATGTTCGGGTACTCGCGCGGCGCTTGCGGTGCGGACCCGCCGGCCGCCAGCGCCTTCGCGACGATTGCGTCGACCTCGGCGCGGCTTTCGCACGACAGGCACGACAACACCTGCACCTGCGTCGCCGGATCGATGATGGTCTTGCCGGTAAACGTCTGGAAGAACGGTCGCACGAGCAGCATCGCGAAGATCGTGTCGCTGATCTTGATGCAGGCGGCCTGTTCGTTGGTATAGGCCGGCACGACCTCGAAGCCGAGCGCCTGGTAGAACGCCTTCGAACGCGGCAGGTCGGCCACGGGCAGGTTGATGAAGACCATCTTGTGCATGTCGGGTACTCCCGGTGAGGTTGGATTCAGGTGGGCAATCAATCAGGCGCCGGTGCGGCCGACGTGGAGTTCGCGAAACCGCTCGACCGCGTCGCTCGGCGTGAGGTCGTCAAGCTCGAACAGCGGCCGCACCTCGATCTCGCAATCCATCTCGGCGCCGAACGGCGCGGGAAACCGGCGCGTCCATTCGAGCGCTTCTTCGCGCGAACGCACCTGGATCAGCGTATAGCCGGCGATCAGTTCCTTCGTTTCGGCGAACGGGCCGTCGACCACCGTGCCCTGGCCGCCCGTGTAGCGCACGCGCCAGCCGCTCGCGCTCGGTCGCAGCCCGTTTGCGTCGAGCAGCACGCCGGCCCTGGCCAGTTCCTCGTGATAGACGGTCATGGCCTCGACCAGCCGGTTGTCGGGCAGCGCGTCGGACTCGCTGACGGCGTTCGCCCGGATCATGATCATGAATCGCATCGTTGACTCCTTGTCATCGGTGGCAGGCGGCGCCCGTTCTTCGGCGCCTTATCCGGACGACGGCCGGAAGACGGCCGGATCGACACATTCCGCGACAGATCAGGGTATCTACCGAGTCGCGACCTTCACAGGAAGCACGGGCCGACCGCGCGCACCTCGACCGTGCACCATTGCGCAGCCGGGCACTGGCGCGCGATCTCGATCGCCTCCTCGCGCGTGTCGACGTCGACGAGGAAGAAGCCGCCGACCATCTCCTTCGCCTCCGCGAACGGGCCGTCGAGCAGGCGCGTCTCGCCGTCGCGCACCTGCACGCGCGTCCCGCGCTCGGAACGCTCCAGCGACTCGACGCCGCGCAGCACGCCGCGCGCCTTCAGCGTCTCGGCGAAATCGACCATCCGCGCGTACAGCGCCTGACCTTCGTCGAGCGTGCGTTCGGCGCGCTGGTCGGTCGGCTCGACAATCAACAGCATGTAAGACATGGATTTCTCCTGTGGGAACGGGGCGCGGCAGCGTGCGCTGCGCGATCGGGATGCGCCGACCGATGCAAAAGCGTAGCAGCCGCCGGGTGGCTTGCATCGTCGGCCAATCGGTACTGGCCGGACGGCCATTTCGGCCGCTTCCTGACATTTTGCCGTCAAGATGCCTTCCCGAACCTTCGGATTTTCTTCCTGTGGACCGCCCCATGTCACGCCTGCTTGCGCCGCTTGTCGTTGCACCGTTCATCGCCCTGGCCACCCTCTTCGCCCCCGCCGCGTCCGCCACCCTCTTCGCCCGGCCGGCCGCGGCCACACCGCCTATCAGCGCCGGCTGCGGCGGCGCAACCACGCCGATTGCCGACCTCCGCGGCGCCGGTGGCCCGTCGCCGCTTTCCGGCCGAACCACTTCGATTGAAGCGGTCGTCACCGCGGCATTCGGCGGCGCCGACGGCCTGGGCGGCTTCTTCGTCCAGCAGGCCGACGCGCAGCGACGGCACCGGCCGGGCGTCCCGGAAGGCGTGTTCGTGTACGCACCGAACGCGCGCGCGAAGGCTGGCGATCTCGTGCATCTCACGGGCCGCGTCGACGAGCGATACGGCCGGACGCAATTCACGCTGTCGGGCGGCATGACCGTCTGCGCACGCGAACAGACGGTCACACCGGCAACACTCACGCTGCCGGTCGCCACGCCCGCCGTGCTGGCCGCACATGAAGGCATGCGGGTGCGCCTGCCGCAAACGCTGACGGTCAGCGACACGCACGAACTCGGCCGCTACGGCAGCATCGTCCTCAGCAACGGCCGGCTGCGCATCCCGACCCACGTCGCACCGCCGGCCGAGGCCGTCGCGCTCGCGGCCGCCAACGCACGCAACCGCATCGTGCTCGACGACGGCTCGAACCGCCGCGATCCCGCGACCGTGCGCTATCCGCCGCCCGCGCTGAGTGCCGCCAACACGCTGCGCGCGGGCTACACGGTGCGCGGCGTCGAAGGCGTGCTCGAACTGCGCCACGGCGCGTGGCGGCTGCAACCGGTTGCCGGTGCGGCACCGGTGTTCGATGCCGCCGCGAACCCGCGTACCGATGCGCCGGCCCGGCATCCCGCTGCCGACGTGCGCATCGTGTCGTTCAACGTATTCAACTATTTCAACGGCGACGGGACAGGCGGCGGATTCGATGCCCCGGCCAACCGCGGCGCGAAAACACCCGCCGCGTTCGCGCGGCAGGAGGCGAAGATCGTCGCGGCATTGCGCGCGTTGCGTGCCGACGTGATCGGGCTGATGGAAATCGCGAACAACGGCTACGGCGACGCGAGCGCCGTGCGGCGTCTCGCCGCGCAACTTGGCGACGGCTGGCGTGCGGTCGAGCCCGGCACCGCGCGGCTCGGCCTCGATACGATCGCGGTCGCGCTGCTGTACGACAGCCGCACGGTCGAGCCGGCCGGGCGCGCGGCGACCGTCGCGCTCGGCGGCCGGCACCGCCCGCCGCTTGCGCAGACATTCCGGCGCATCGGCGGCTCGCGCGCCTTCGCGGTCGCGGTCAATCACCTGAAATCGAAGAACTGCCCGAACGCGACCGGCGCCGATCGCGACCAGTCGGACGGCCAGGGCTGCTGGAACGCAGCGCGCACGCAGGCCGCCGCGCGCGTCGCCGACTGGCTCGCCACGTCGCCGACAGGCACCGCGGCCGACGGCATATTGCTGATCGGCGACCTGAACAGCTACGCGAAGGAAGATCCGGTTCGCGCGCTCGAATCGCGCGGCTACGCGAACCTGGTTGCCCGCTTCGGCGGCGATGCTGCGTACAGCTACGTATTTCACGGCGAAGCGGGCAACCTCGACCACGCGCTCGCCACGCCTTCACTCGCCGCGCGCGTGAAAGCCGTGCACGTCTGGCACATCAACGCCGACGAACCGGTGGCCCTGCAACCCTTGCCCGATTACAAAACGTCCGCGCAACGGTCGTCCTATTACGCACCCGACGCGTACCGCTCATCGGACCACGATCCCGTCGTGATCGACGTCGCGCTTGGCGACAGCGCATAGGGGCGGCCGCGGGCACGAACCGTGCGCGTCCACACAGCATCGACTAGTGCATTTGCATCAGCACAAGGCCTGCAACGGCACTATTTACCGAACCACCCTGGCGACGCCATATTTACCAGGCTTTCACCGCGTACGGCAGCCCGATACGCCGCTTCGCCCGGCATGCGAATTTTTTTCAACCGCCGTGCCGCCCCATGTGGCGGGGCTTCGCGGCGATCCTGCCGACGAATTGAAAATTTGTCTCGAAACAAAATTGGGCCACGTGAATCACATAAGTTGCTGGGATTCGTCTTATCTTCAAATTTGCCTTGAATCGAAGGAGGATAAACACCATGGCGCTCACCGACTCGATTGAACACAAGCTGGATCGCGGCCTCGCCGACATTCGTCGCACGGGCCGGCGCGTGGGCCGCACGACGCGCTCGGCCGCCCGCGACCTGCATGCCGACGTCACCGACGATCTGCGCGGGCTGGTCGACGAACTCGAAGATCTGCTGAAAAACGACGGCGACGGCGATATCGCCGCGCTGCGCAAGCGCGTGCAATCCAGGCTCGATGAAGCGCGCAGCGCGCTCGACCATGCGTCGGGCAGCGCGGCGGCCCGGCTGCGCGATTCGGCCGAACGCGTGTCGCAGGTCGTGCACGACAACCCGTGGCAAACCGCCGGCGTCGTCGCCGGCCTCGCGTTCGTTGCGGGCCTGCTCCTTGCCCGCCGTTGAACGGGGCCGGCCGCTCCGCTGCCCGCACCGTCCGTCCTCAATCAGATAACGAAGGAGAAACGCCATGCAGAAGACCTTTGCCATGAAAGCCGCCGCCGCCGTCCTGCTCGGCGGCCTCGCGCTCGCCGGCTGCACGACCACCCCGGACAAACCGGAAGGCGCCGCGGCCAGCGCGTCGAAGCGCCAGTCGATCGACGCCAGCGTCAACGCGACGCTGTCGCGCCTCTATTCGACGGTGCCGGGTTCGCGTGAACTCGTCGGGAAATCGCGCGGCGTGCTCGTGTTCCCGAGCGTGCTGCAGGCCGGCTTCATCGTCGGCGGCCAGTCCGGCAACGGCGCGCTGCGCGTCGGCGGCAGCACGGTCGGCTACTACAACACGTCGTCGCTGTCGGTCGGCCTGCAGGCCGGCGCGCAATCGAAGGCGATCGTGTTCCTGTTCATGACGCAGGACGCGCTCGACTCGTTCCGCAAGTCCGAAGGCTGGGCCGCCGGCGCCGACGCATCGGTCGCGGTCGTGAAGGTCGGCGCGAACGGCGCGGTCGATACGACCACGGCCACCGCACCGGTCGAGGTGCTGGTCCTGACCAACGCCGGCCTGATGGGCGACCTGTCGGTGAACGGCACCAAGGTCACGAAGCTCAATATCTGACGATGCGACACGCGGTGTTGCGCCGCGTCGGCTTCCCGGCAGCGCCGCGGCCCCGGCCGCGGCGTTTTCGCATGTGCCGCGCGCAGCGGCTATGATGGCGGCACCTTTGCGGGCATACTCCGGATCGAGCCGACCGGCGGACGGCCGCCCCGCGGCGCGTTTCGCCGCGAACCCGTGACGATCGCGAACCGATCGCGCGCGGGACAACGAGATTCAATCAAACCACGCATCAATCTGCGCGAATGTCATCCATGGAAAGCGGACACGACCACCAAAAATTCTTCTATTTCCTGCTGGCCGCGGTCACCGTCGGACTCTGCTGGATCCTCGCGCCGTTTTCCGGTGCGGTGTTCTGGGGCACCATTCTCGCGATCCTGTTCCAGCCCGTGCAGCGCTGGCTCGCCGCGCGCTTCGGCAAGCGGCGCAACCTGGCCGCGCTCGTGACGCTGTCGCTGATCGTCCTGATCGTGATCCTGCCGCTCGTGTTCGTCGCCGCGACGCTCGTGCAGGAAATCGCGTACGTGTACCAGGAAATCAAGACCGCGCAGCCTAACTATTCGCAATACTTCCAGGACATCATCCACGCGCTGCCGTCGTCGATCCAGCACCTGCTGCAGAAATACGGGCTGAGCAACCTCCCGGGCATCCAGAAGAGACTGACCGATGGCGCCGCGCAGATCAGCCAGCTCGCGGCAGCGCAGGCACTCAGCATCGGCCAGAACACGTTCCAGTTCGTCGTGAGCTTCGGCGTGATGCTGTACATGGTGTTCTTCCTGCTGCGCGACGGCGGCGAGATCGGCCGTCGCGTGCACCGCGCATTGCCGCTTGACGACGAGCACAAGAACCTGCTGCTGGCGAAATTCACGACGGTCGTGCGCGCGACCGTGAAGGGCAACATCGCGGTCGCGCTCGTGCAGGGTGCGCTCGGCGGCCTGATCTTCTGGATCCTCGGGATCGAAGGCGTCGTGCTGTGGGGCGCGCTGATGGCGTTCCTGTCGCTGCTGCCCGCGATCGGCGCGAGCCTCGTATGGGTGCCGGCCGCGCTCTACTTCCTGATGATCGGCGCGGTGTGGAAATGCGCGATCCTCGTCGCGTTCTGCGTCGGCGTGATCGGCCTCGTCGACAACCTGCTGCGCCCGATCCTCGTCGGCAAGGATACGAAGATGCCCGACTGGGTCGTGCTGATTTCGACGCTCGGCGGGATGGCGCTGTTCGGCATCACCGGCTTCGTGATCGGGCCGCTCGTCGCCGCGCTGTTCATGGCGAGCTGGGACATCTACGCACGCGCGGAACAGGCCGAATGACACGCCGCGCGGCCACGTGCCGCGCATCGGCGGACATTCGCCGTCACGGATGACGAATGCGGATCACGACGGGCGCCACGGCGCCCGTTTCTTCATCCACCGCCAGCCTCATCACACCGCCATACGGCCCCACGCGATACGTACGGCCCGATACCAGCGGCACGCTTCGATCGTCGTGTGCATCGCGCCAGGTTGCACGCACACCCGCAGCGACATCCGGCGCGAACGGCGCGCCGTCGGGCGCGACCAGCGCTACATGGGCACCCGGCAAACGCCGGCCATGCGCATCGAATCGCAGCGTTGCCGCCACCTCGCCGTTCGCCCGCTCTCGTCCCTCGACCACCACGCGCGACCGCGCATCGAGCGTCACGTCGTAGCAATCGACGAGCGCGCCGGTGAACCGCACGATGCCGCCTGACGCGGCGTGCCCGGCCGCCACCGCATTCGACATCGCGAACGCCACGCCCAGCCCGATCGCGATCCTCCGCACGGCACCGGCACCCTGCACCGTTCGATTGCGCATCGCCACCGATACCGCCCGCTTCGTGTCGTTTCGCATGTTCCCTCTCCTCTGCCGCGTGACCAGAAAAAAGGCGGCGTGACGCATCGGTCACGCCGCCTGTCTGCTGGCAGTCACTTTAGGGAGAGAAGCCCGGACGATATATGGGACAAGTCCGAAACTAAGAAACGATCGATCGAACGCACCGCGTTCGACACCCGCTCGCGGCGGCGCACGAACGGCCGCGCACGCCGTGCCGCGGGCCGGTCACGCGTCTGGATCGACGCGCAGCACGAGCTTGCCGCGATGATCGCCGTCGAACAGGCGATTCAGCACGTCGGGCGCGTTTTCGAGACCGTCCGCCACCGTCTCCTCGGCCTTGAGCCGGCCGTCGCGCAGCCAGCCCGCGAGCGTCTGCACCGCCTCGCGGCTCTTGCGATAGTCGAGGATCAGGAAGCCGCGCATCGTCAGCCGCTTCGAGATCAGCACGCCGACGTCATCCGCCGCGCGCCCGCTGTTGTAGTTCGAGATCACGCCGCACAGCGCGACGCGCCCGCCGATCACCATCCGCGACAGCACCGCGCGCATCACCTCGCCGCCGACGTTCTCGAAGTTCACGTGCACGCCGTCCGGCGTCGCCGCCTTCAGCTGCTGTCGGAAATCGTCGGCTTTGTAGTCGACGGCCGCGTCGAAGCCGAGCGTCTCGGTCAGGTAGCGGCACTTGTCCGCACCGCCCGCGATGCCGACCACGCGCGCGCCGTGGATCTTGCCGATCTGCCCGGCAATCGAGCCGACCGAGCCGGCCGCCGCCGATACCACGAGCGTCTCGCCGGGCTGCACCGGCGCGATGTCCGTCAGCCCGTAGTAAGCGGTCAGCCCGCTCATCCCGCACGCGCCGAGCAGCGTCGGCAGCGGCAGGCCCGACTGCGCGGGCAGCTTCACGAGTTGCGCGGCCTGCTCGGCCGGCACGACCGCATAGTCCTGCCAGCCGACCAGCCCCTGCACGAGATCGCCTTCCGCGAACCCCGCATGGCGCGACGCGACCACGCGCCCGATGCCGAGCGCGCGCATCACCTCGCCGATCGCGACGGGCGGTAGGTACTGCGGCACGTCGCTCATCCACACGCGGTTGGTCGGGTCCATCGACAGATACAGCACACGCACAAGCACCTCGCCGTCCGCGAGCGCCGGCACCGGCGTCTCGACGAGCGAAAAGTGTTCGCGGCCGACCCGCCCTTCCGGGCGCGTCTTCAGCAGCAGTTGGCGGTTCACGGGTGTCGACACGATGTTCTCCTCCAGGCGTTGTTGTTCGGGATGCGCGTCAGACCGCGCACATGCCGCCGTCGATCACGAGTTCGGCGGCCGTCATGAAGCGGCTCTCGTCGGATGCGAGATACACGGCCGCGTGCGCGACGTCGTCCGGTTCGCCGAGCCGGCGCAGCGGAATGCCGCGCGCGAGCTTGCGCGTGGCGTCGCGTTCGCCGAGCGACTGGAACAGCGGCTCGACGATCCCCGTGCGGATGAACGCCGGGTGAATCGAGTTGCAGCGCACGTCGATCTCGCGGCGGGCGCAGTCGATCGCGACCGACTTCGTCAGCGACGCGACCGCCGCCTTCGACGCGTTGTACGCGGTGAAATCCGGCTCGACCTTGAACGCGGCGACCGACGAGATGTTGATGATCGACGCGGGATGACTCTCGGCCAGATACGACAGCGCATGCTTGCAGCCGAGCACGATGCTCTCGACGTTGATCGCCATCACGCGCCGCCATTCGTCCAGTTCGATCTGCGCGGGCGAGCCGATCGAGCCGACGCCCGCGTTGTTGACGAGCACCGACAGCCCGCCCATCGCATCGACCGCCTGCGCGAGCAACGCCTGCCAGCGCGCTTCGTCGCGCACGTCCTGCGTCGCGGCGAACGCGACCGGCGCCGCATGGCCCGCGTTGAGTTCCTGCGCGAACGCGTCGAGCACCGCGGCGTCGGCGATGTCGGTCACGAACACGCGCGCGCCCTGCTCGACCATCCGGCGCGCGATCGCGCGGCCGAGGCCGCCCGCGGCGCCCGTGATGTATGCGCACTTGCCGGCAAGGCGCGAAGAAACGACTGTCATGTGACCTGCTCCTATCGTGAATCGTCGTCGCGAACCGCTGCCGCGACGGGTTGGCCGTGCCTGCTCCGGCCGCTGCGGACCGGTTGGCCGTGCCTCGACCTCACGAGGCACCGCACGGTTTCCGCGAGTATATCGAGATGAACGCGACGCGCACCGGGCAGGCCGGGTAGCCGGCCCCGGTTGAACGACAGCCAGCGTACGCGAATGGCGCCAATCGATGAAATGAATATTCCTTATGCCCGGTCATAGACCTGGTTCATGACCTTCGTTTGCCGGCATGCGCGCACGGGCCGGCTGATTCAATGATTCGGGGAATGACGGGGGATGCGTTCCGCGCGGGCGAGGAAGCGCTCGGGAAGATGAAGCGGTGTGGAATCGTGGCACCGCCGGGCGAACGCCGGCGGCAAGCAAGCGGCGCCGGGGCGCCGCGGCAGGCTATCGTCAGAAACCGTCGCCCGACGGCGCGCGCACGAACGCGCAGAGTTGCGGCGAATGAGTATCGATCATTTGCTGGAACGGCGCGCGGTGCCCGTACGCAATGCCCGACACGAGCAGCAGGCAGACGGCCGCGACGCGCGGCGAGAACGCACGCTGCCGCGCGCCGTCGTAACCGCGCAGGAACACCAGCGCGACGAGCGCACCGAGCATCCAGCCGACGATCACTTCCGGGACGGTGTGCGAATGATCGAACACGCGCGCAACGGCCGTGACCGCGCCGATGGCCAGCCCGGCCGCGATGCCGGGCGCCTTGCCCGGCCGGAACGCCTGCCACAGCATCGACAGTGCGACCGTCCATACGGACGTCGACAGCATCGTATGGCCGCTGATCACGCGGAAATCGAATTGCGGCAGCTCGATGCCGCACCCGGCATACAGGATCTTCGTTGCGCCGACGAGGCCCATGCCGGCGGCGAGCAGCACGCCCCAGCGGGCGGCGAGGCGCCAGTCGGTCAGCGCGAGCCACGCCGCGCACGTCAGCGCGATCGGCAGGGTCAGCGCGGCATCGCCGATGTTGCTGATTTCACTCCACATAACGGACTTCGGACGACGATCGAAAGGCCGCAGTTTACCGCATGCGCGCCGCGCGACTGTGTCAGCCTGTGACAGGCTGTATCAGCCCGCCACACCGGTAATCAGCAACAGGTTCGTACCGGTGATGACGACGAACAGCGCCCACGCGGCGATTTGCATCCCGCGCCCGATCGTGTGCTCGCCCATCGTATTGCGATCGCTGACCGAGCGGATCAGCGGCCACATCGCGAACGGCAGCTGCAGGCTCAGCAGCACCTGGCTCCACACCAGCAGCTGCCCGACCGAGCCGTCGCCGAGCCACAGCACGCCGATCAGCGCCGGCACGAGCGCGAGCCCGCGCGTGATCAGCCGGCGCTGGTAGCACGGGATCTTCGTATGCAGGAAGCCATCCATGATCACCTGGCCGGCGATCGTGCCGGTGAGCGTCGAGCTCTGCCCCGACGCGAGCAGCGCGATCCCGAACAGCAGTGCGGCCGCGCCGCCCGCGATCGGCGTAATCAGCTTGTAGGCCTGCTCGATGTCGGTCACGTTGTGCTGGCCCGTCGCATGGAACGCCGCACCCGCGACGACCAGGATCGCCGCGTTGACGAGCATCGCGACGAACAGCGACACGAACGTATCGATGCGCACCAGCGCGAGCGTGTCGCGAATCGTCCCGCGCGCACCGCCCACCACGCGCCGCGTCTGCACGACCGACGAATGCAGGTACAGGTTGTGCGGCATGATCGTCGCGCCGACGATGCCGAGCGCGAGCACGATCGCGTCCTTGCGGTCGTGGCCCGGATCGCCCGGCACCAGCCCGCCGACCACCGCATGCCAGTCGGGCGGCGTGATCGCGACCTGTGCGACGAAGCAGAACGCCATCGTCGCGATCAGCGCGAGCACGATCGCCTCGATCTGCCGGAACCCCTTGCCCTGCAGGCCGAGCACGATCACGGTGTCGAGCGCGGTCAGCACGATCCCCCACGCGAGCGGCACGCCGAGCAGCAGCTTGAACGCGAGCGCGCAGCCGAGCACTTCCGCGATGTCGCACGCGATGATCGACACTTCGGCGGTCACCCACTGCACGATGCGGCCGAGCCGGCCGTAGCGGTCGTAGCTGGCCTGCGCGAGATCCCTGCCCGCGACGAGGCCGAGCCGCGCCGCCAGCATCTGCAGGAAGATCGCCGCGAGACTCGAGAACGCGACGACCCACAGCAGCGAATAGCCGAACTGCGAGCCGGCCTGGATATCGGTCGCCCAGTTGCCGGGATCCATGTAGCCGATCGCGACCAGCAGGCCGGGGCCGAAGAAGCGCTTGAGCTTCTGCCAGCGCGGCGCGCCGGCATCGATCGTGATGCTGCCCTTTACTTCCGACGGGCAGAAAGGGGCGGTGGCGGTAGTGGGGAGGAGGGGCATGTAAACCGGGGATCGAGATCGCGACACGACGATTCTACGGGTATCCGTCCGGTTTTCTCCCGCGCGGCGGTGCATGCGGCGCACTGCCCCCCGGCGTCGTCGCAGGCCCCCCCGTCCGCATCGGGTGGCGTGGCGCTTCGGGTGAGGATCCTTTCGCGTTCGGTGACGCGAAATTCCGTCGGCGACATCAGCATGCGCTGACGAAACAGTTTCGCGAGCCGCTCGCCGCTGCCGAACCCGGTGCGGCGCGCGACCTTGTCGGCCGGCAGCGTCGTGTGGACCAGCATGTGGCAGGCGCGCTCGAGCCGCACGTGCTGGACGAACTCGGTCGGCGTCACGCCGATCTCCTTCTTGAAGCGCCGCAGGAAGTTGCGTTCGCTCATCGCGGCGGCCTGAGCGGCGTTCGCGATCGAGATGCGGTTCACGCTCTGCGCGCGCAGCCGCTGCGCCGACATCCGGATCGACGGGCTCGCGCTCAGCTCGCGAAAGGCCCACATCGACTGCGTATAGCGTTGCTCGACGGGCCGCAGCATGTTGCTGGCGATCTCCTGCGCGGCGCTGTCGCCGAGATCGACGCGGAACATGTCGAGCACGGCGGCGAACACGTCGGTTTCGCCGGCCTGCAGCTCGACCGTCGTGGCGACCCGGCGCCCGGCCCGGCCGGGCCGCTCTTCGAGCGTCGCCGACGGCCGCTGCATGGCCGCGAGCGCGGGCAGGTCCATCGCGTCGACGATCCAGCGCGCATGACGGCGAATGTCGGTCAGGCGACGCTGCAATGCGCCGTCCCAGTTGACGGCCGCGCGGTCGCCGTGGAGATGAAAGAACGCGAGCGCACGGCGGCCGTGCTCGTCGCCGAGCGGATCGGCCGCGATGCTCACGCCGGACGACGACTGCAACAGCCCCCCGCTTTCGGATACGTACTTCAACTGGTAATCCGCACTGTATGCGTGCAGGCGATTCGCCAGGTTGAAAGCCTCGCCAAGACGCGCGGCCTGGGCCAACGAAAACCCCGTACTCAAATAGATAACGACCCACCTCTGATCTGCTGCATTCACTGGCCAAGCCCCCGACTTGTTTCGACTTCTTTTATTACCGTCGAACTGTCAGGCTTATATTTGGTTTGAATGCGTGCGACAGGACGGCTATCCCGAAATATGAAGCGACGGCATCTTAGCCGAACGGGTCGCGCCTTTGGCGCGAAATGGCCGACGCGGACAGCATGATGGCGGATTACTACAGGCTGTCGGGGGTGACTGGCGGGCCTGCGTGAAGTCGCACCGGCCGTTCTCGCCGATTATTGCGATGATGTGCGTCGCACGCTGCGCATTTCATGACGACAGGATGCCTCGGGTATCCGGATAAATGCGCAGCCGGATATCGGCCCAAACGATATCGGCACCTGTCCCGCGCCATCGATCGCCACGCCGGAACGCCTGCGTATCCGTTGCCTGCGCATCCTTTAGAATCGAGCCACGATTCACCACGCCGCCCGTGCCCGTGCCCGCCGATCACCGTCTCGACCTGAACCTGTTTCGCGTGCTCGACGCCGTCTACGTACATGGCGGCATCGGCGCGGCCGCCCGCGCGCTGCATCTCACGCAGCCGGCCGTCACGCATGCGCTCAACCGGCTGCGCGCGCATTTCGACGATCCGCTGTTCGTGCGGCAGGGCAACCGCGTCGTGGCCACCGAACGCACGCGTTCGATCATCGCGGACGTGCAGGTCCACCTGAAGGGCCTGCAAGGCACCGCGCGCGCGTCGTCGGCATTCGATCCCGCGACGCTCGACCTGAGCATCGCGGTAGGCATTCGCGACGTGCTCGAATCGATCGCGCTGCCGCGGATCGTCGCCGCGTTCGCCGACGAAGCGCCGGGCCTGCGGCTCGTGAGCCGCCGCATCGCGGTGGCCGACATCGAGCGCGAACTCGCATCGGGCAACCTCGATCTCGCCGTCGATCGCCGCGTGCCGACCGGCCCGCGCATCGCCACCGAACACCTGCTCGACGATTCGCTGGTCGTCGCGCTGCGCGGCGATCACCCGCTGGCGCGCGACCCGCTGCGGCGCGGCGACTATTTCGCGGCGCAGCATGTCGCGGTGTCGTCGCTCGGCGAGCCGCAATCGCTCGACGTGCTGCTCGGCAACGACGGACGCTTCCGCGACATCCGGCTCACCTGCCAGCACTATTTCGCCGCGTGCCAGATCGCCGCGACCGGCAACCTGCTGGTCACGCTGCCGCACACCTATGCGTTGCGGATGGCCGCGCTGCTGCCGATCGTCGTGCGGCCGCTGCCGTTGCGGCTCAAGCCGTTCCCGCTGCTCGCGTACTGGCACGAATCGCGCGACGCCGATCGCGCGCACCAGTGGGTGCGCGAACGCATCGCCGCGCTCGTCCGCAGCAGCGCCGGCGTCGCCGACGCGTAGCCGCACCGCGCGCGCCATTGCGATCGGGACGGTATGCTGACGGCTGCACGCCGCCCCGCGGCGCCCGCTTTCTTGTTCCCGCTGACCGGAGACCTGCCATGTCGCTCATCCATGCCGCCGCCGTCCTCGACGCCGAAGCGCCCGACTACGTCGTCCAGCTGCAAGCCGGCACCCACGCGCTGACCGGCGACGAAGCGCCACGCGAAGGCGGCCAGGATCGCGGGCCGGCACCGTTCGCGTTCGTGCTGGCCGGCCTCGCGCAATGCACGGCCGCGACGCTGCGCATGTATATGCAGCGCAAGGCGTGGCCGGCCGCGCGCATCGACGTGCGCACCGAGCTGCATGCGGATCGCGACGGCACGCAATACGTGCGCCGCGTCGTGACGCTCGACGGCCCGCTCGACGACGCGCAACGCCAGCGCCTCGCCGAAATCTGCGAGAAGACGCCGGTCACGCTGTTCATCAAGCGCGGCACGCGGATCGACACCACGTTGAGCTGACCCGCAACGCACACAGCGCACGCGGCGCACGATCGCCGCGCAAAAAAACGGGGGGCCGCGCACGATGCGCGGCCCCCCGTTTCGTCGAACCCGTCAGGCGCTTACAGTCCGAGCGCGAACAGGTCGAGCTTGCCGTCCTTCAACGGCGGGCACCAGAAATACGCGCCCGTCAGCGGCCGCGTGAAGCGGAACAGGCCGTCGACGATGCCGTCTTCCGCGCCGCTCATCCGGCGCATCTGCACGTCGAACGCGCGGAACGAACAGCCGAACGCCACGAAATAGAGGCCCGCGCGGCGCGCGTCCGACCACGGCGACGAACGGCGCAGCATGAACGCCTCGGGCTCGAAGCTTTCCTGCGCGGTGCGCTTCACGTGCGCGAACTCGGGCGCGTCGTCGAGTTCTTCGTTGTCCGAGCGGCGGCGGCCGATGATGTTGTCCATGTCGCCCGACGGGATGCGCTCCATCTGGTCGAAGTCGTGCAGCCACTGCTGAACCGCGACGAAGCTCGCACCGTCGAGCCCCGCGCCCTGCCCCGTCACGATCGCCGCGGCGACTGCTTCGTCGCCGTCCGGATTCTCGGTGCCGTCTTCATAGCCGGACAGGTCGCGATCGGTCGAATAGCGGAAACCGTCGACCGCGTCCTGCAACGCGAACGCCGGCGCCAGCGCGCGTTCGATCGTCCGCGCGCGCAGCACGATCTCGCCGCGGTCATTACCGCGCAGCCAGACCCACACGTCGGCCGGCGTGGCCGGCAGCGTGCGGTCCTTCACCGCGAACGCCGGGAATTCGGTCAGGCCCGGCACCGGGCGCCCGAGGTGCGCCGCCAGCGCGTGCCCGAACCCGACCACCGTGTCGCGTCCGTCGACGATCTCGCGCAGCGCGGCCAGCGCCGCTGCCACATTGCCGTCATTCGAAATCGTAAAAGTGAGGTATCGGGACACCGTATCGATCGGGGTCAGGATGCCTTGCTGAACGTCGCTCATCGTTTCCTCAGGAATGTATCGTGGTGAATCTGCGAGGGCCGCGGCGGCGTGCGCCGCAGACGCTGGAGTGTAATCGATGCGCGTGCCGGCCCTTGCGTTGCCGCACTGTGGAAGGGCCGCAAAAGAAGGGCCGAAACCCTGAATACTAACCGTATCGACGCGGCCACGCCCATTCGTCAGACGTTGCGGCGCGCCCGACTCTGCTGATAGAATCTTTTCACGTCTTTTCGGCGTCCTTTCAACCGTTCACTTCAGGGGAGGTGCAGATGTTCCCAATGCCAGCAACCTTCCCGAACGTGGTCCCACGGCACAGCTGATCCAGCCCGCCGTCCGCGCCGGCTCCCGAGTTTTCCGCTAACCCGTCAGCCGCGCCGTTTCCCGACAGCCTGTTTCGTTTTCCACCCGCCATTTTCGCGCGGCCCGGCTGTTGCGTTTTCGATGTTCTCCGAACCGGAAAGTCCCGTCGCGCGATGCGCCGGGCAACGATAAATGACCAGAAAAACCTCCCATCTGGGCGGCCAGGCATTCCAGGCCGTCTTCGGCTTCACCTTCCGTTACTGGCGCAAGCAGCCGGCCCGCACCGCCACGGTCGCGGGCCTCGCGCTGCTCGCCGCACTCGCCGACGTGCTCACGCCACTGTTCGCCGGTCGCCTCGTCGACGCGCTGTCGATGGGCGTGACCGACCGCGCCGCCGCGTGGCATGCGGCCCTCGTCGCGTTCGGCACGCTCGCCGCGCTCGGCCTCGGCGCGACGGTGCTGCGGCAAGGCGTCTACCTGAACATCATCAAGCTCACGCTGAAGATGATGAGCGAGATCGCGGCCGCGTCGTTCCATCGCGTGCAGCGCTTCTCGACCGACTGGCACGCGAACAGCTTCGCGGGCTCGACCGTGCGCAAGATCACGCGCGGGATCTGGGCGATCGACCTGCTGAACGACACCGTGCTGATTGCGCTGCTGCCATCGGTCACGATGCTCGTCGGTGCCACCGTGCTGCTCGGCACGCACTGGCCCGTGATGGGGCTCGTCGTCGGCGCGGGTTCGCTGCTGTACATCGCGGTGACGGTGGCCGTGTCGCTCGGCATCGTCGCGCCGGCCGCGCGGCTCGGCAACCTGTGGGATACGCGCATGGGCGGCGCGCTCGCCGATGCCGTGAGCTGCAACGCGGTCGTGAAGGCGTTCGGCGCGGAAACGCGCGAGGAAGCGCGGCTCGCGCGCGTGATCGGCAAGTGGCGGCAGCGCACGCGCCGCACCTGGGTGCGCGGCACGCTCAACGGCGGGTTGCAGGGCGCGATGCTCGTCGCGATGCAGGCCGCGATGATCGGCGTCGCGCTGCGGCTGTGGGCGAACGACGAGGCGAGCGTCGGCGACATCGCATTCGCGTTGACGATGTTCTTCATGCTGCAGGGCTACCTGCGCGACGTCGGCATGCACATCCGCAACCTGCAACGCTCGGTGAACGACATGGAAGAACTCGTCGCGCTCGAACGCCAGCCGCTCGGCATCGACGATCGTCCCGGCGCGCCGGCCATCCGGATCGGGCAAGGCGAAATCCGCTTCGAGCACGTGACGTTCCGCTACGACAACCATCCGGTGCCGCTGTACGACGATTTCTCGATGCGGATCGCGCCGGGCGAGCGCGTGGGCCTCGTCGGCCACTCGGGGTCGGGCAAGACGTCGTTCATCAAGCTGATCCAGCGCCTGTACGACGTGTCGGGCGGCCGCATCACGATCGACGGCCAGGACATCGCGCGGGTGCGGCAGGATTCGCTGCGCAGCCAGATCGCGATCGTCCAGCAGGAGCCCGTGCTGTTCCACCGCACGCTCGCGGAGAACATCGCGTATGCGCGCCCCGACGCGAGCCGGGCCGACATCGAGCGCGCCGCGCGGCTGGCCAGCGCGCACGATTTCATCGCCACGCTGCCGGACGGCTATGACACGCTGGTCGGCGAACGCGGGATCAAGCTGTCGGGCGGCGAACGCCAGCGGGTCGCGATCGCGCGCGCGTTCCTCGCCGATGCGCCGATCCTGATCCTCGACGAAGCGACGTCGAGCCTCGACAGCGAAAGCGAGCTGCTGATCCAGCAGGCGATGGAACGGCTGATGGTCGGCCGCACGACGCTCGTGGTCGCGCACCGGCTGTCGACCGTGCGCGCGCTCGACCGGCTGCTCGTGCTCGATCGCGGCAAGGTGATCGAGGAAGGCAGCCACGACGCGCTGATCCGGATCGAAGGCGGCATCTATCGCCGGCTGTTCGAGCGGCAGGCGCTGGAACTCGCGAAGGGGCTCGCCGATTCGCCGCGGCGCACGGCGGACGACGACACCGGGCCGCTGGGCGAGCCGGCCGAGGTGTGACCCAAGCGCGTCGCGGTGCGCGTCGGCGGTGCGGTCATCACCGCCGGCGCGCGTCTGCACATGGATAATGGATCCGGATCGAGGCCGTGCCAGGTGCACGGCCTTTTTTACGTCAGCGCCTCACGCCTGCCGCCCCGCAACTGCGCGCCGCGAGGTGTCCCTTTCCGGGATCCCTTATCATGTCGGCCAGCAAATTCGCGACAAGGGATCGACCATGTTTACAGGAATTGTCCAGGGCGTTGCCACCATCAAGACGATCGCCGATCACGGGGAACTGAGAACCTTCAGCATCGAATTCCCGGAGCGGTTTACCGACGACATCGAGATCGGCGCCAGCGTCTCGGTCGACGGCGTCTGCCTGACGGTGACGACCATCCATTCGCCGGAGCTGATCGACTTCGACGTGATGCTGCCGAGCCTGCGGATCACCACGCTGGCCGATCTCGTGACGGGCGCGCCCGTCAACGTGGAGCGAGCCGCGAAGGACGGCGCGGAGATCGGCGGGCATCCGCTGTCCGGCCATGTCGACTTCACCGGGACCATCCGGCACATCGCCGTGTCCGAACATAACCGGATGGTGCGCATCGGCGTGCCGGACGCCTTCAAGCGGTATGTGTTCGCAAAGGGCTATATCGCGATCAACGGCTGCAGCCTGACGGTGTCCGACGTCAACCGCGACGAAGGCTGGTTCGATGTCTGGCTGATTCCCGAAACGCGACGCGCGACGACCTTCGACGGGAAGGGCGTCAACGACACGGTCAACATCGAGATCGAGCGCAGCACGCAGGTGGTCGTCGATACGATCCGGGAATCGGTCAAGGAAACGCTCGGCGAACTGAACGGCGTCGTGACCGCATTGCTGGCGGAAAAAGGCATCGATATCGAGGAAGTACTGGCGCGCCATGTCGCGCGCCTGCCGAAGCCGTAACGGGTGCCGGTACGCGGTGATCCGCTGGATCACCGCGTACCGCCCGCGACCGCATGCGAACCGTGTTCGCGCGAAGCCATCGACGCCACGATAAAGCGTTCGATGTCGGCCGCCACATGTTCGGGTGGGCCGTCGCTCGCAAACCGCTTGCAGTTCAGGCGCATGAACGCAGGGAACCGAGCGCGGATCTTGCGCGTCTCGTCGGCTTCGTTCGCATGGAGATACGGCCGGGACACCTGCCGGGCCACGATCAGGTTCGCGCAGCGTTCGAGGTCGAACGACGGCAGCAGGAGCGCAGTGAATCCGTCCGCCTCGATGTCACGGCGAAGTGCCGGATAGGCCGGCGCGACATCGTCCGGATACAGCATGAAACCGGACGACACCGCGCAGATCGTGGGCGCCGACATCCCGCGCCTGAGTTGCTCGTACAGCCGGACGTTGTGCGACGCATACTCGGCATAGCCGCGCTCCCGGATGAAATCGGCGATGTTCCCGTGCGCGGCCAGGAAGCACCGATCCACATCGACGAACCGCCAGTTCAGGCGCGCCGCGACGATCTCCCCGACCGTGGTCTTGCCGGCGCCGCCCGGCCCGATCAGATGTACCCGCAACGACACGTTTCCCCTCCGGCATCGCATGCATCGCGTTCCCGCACGCACCGCGACGATTCAGCCTCCCGCGCCCGCGTCATTCCGCCTCCGCCTGCGCGCCCTTCCCCACCGCCACGCGCTGCGCGCGATAAATCCCCGCGTGCCCCGAGAACAGATACGCGACGACGCACGCGACGATCGCATACACGCCGATATCCGCGCCAAACAGTTCGATCGCCATGATCGTCGACGCGATCGGCGTATTCGCCGCACCGGCAAACACCGCGACAAAGCCGAGCCCCGCGAGCACGGGCACCGGCAGCGCCAGCACCTGGCCGAGCGCGTTGCCGAGCGTCGCGCCGATGTAGAACAGCGGCGTCACTTCGCCGCCCTTGAACCCCGACGCGAGCGTGACGACGGTGAACGCGAACTTGCCCGCGAAATCGTAGAGCGGCAGCGGACCGTGAAACGCGGCCTCGATCGTCGGGATACCGAGGCCGAGATACTGCGGCACGTTCAGCACGGTGGCGGCCACGGCGACCAGCAGGCCGCCGAGCACCGGCTGCAGCGGCGCATAGCGGACGACGCGCCGGAACCACGCGGTCAGCGCATGCGTCGCAAACGCGAACAGCCGCCCGACTACGCCGAACGCAATGCCCGCGACGACCGTCACGGCGAGCCCCGTCGCCGACACGGCCGGCACGAACGGCATCGCATAGGCCGTGTGATGCACGCCCCACGCGCGGCAGACGACGTCCGCGACGATCGCGGAGGCGACGCAGGTCAGCAGCGCGTCGTACCGCACGCGCCCGATCGCGAGCACCTCGAGCCCGAACACGGCGCCCGCGAGCGGTGTGCCGAACACCGACGCGAACCCGGCCGCGATGCCACCCATCAGCAGCACGCGGCGATGCTCGCGATCGAGGCGGAACACCTGCGTGACGCGATCGGCGAGCGCGCCGCCCATCTGCACGGCCGTGCCCTCGCGGCCGGCCGAGCCGCCGAACAGATGCGTGACGACGGTCGCGACGAGCACGAGCGGCGCCATCCGCTTCGGCACGAGCGCCTTCGGGTCGTGAATCTCGTCGATCAGCAGGTTGTTGCCGCGCGCGACGGACTGGCCGAAGCGATGGTAGATCCAGCCGGTCGCGAAACCGGCGGCCGGCAGCCCCCACAGCAGCCACGGATGCGCCACGCGCGTGCCGGTCGCCCAGTCGAGCGCGATCAGGAACAACGCGGAAGCCGTGCCGGCCAGCGTGCCAAGCAGGGCCGAGAGCGCGAGCCAGCGGCACACATAGCGCACGGTCGCGAGAAGATCGGCAGAAGTCGTGAAAAACATGATTTCCAGATTCGACGGAACATCAAAACCTGGGCGGTAGAAACCCGCATGGACGGCCTGCGACCTCCTGACGACCCAGGAACACGCAGGCATCATCAGCCGGGCGAACCGGCGGTTGAGGGCCGCACCGTGCGCAACGCGCCGCGTACGACCGCAGGGAGGCATGCCATCTCCGCTGGCCGCCATTGTACGCGACGCCGCGCGCCGCCCGCAATGCGGCCACCGACGCATCGAAACCGGGCAAGACCGCGTCGCGCGCCCCGCGAGCGCCGTCAGTCGCGCAGCGGGCGCGTGATCCGCGAAATCAGCTGGGGCGCGATCCGCTCGAGCGGCAGGATCGCCGACGCCGCACCGATCGCCGCGGCCGCCTTCGGCATCCCGTAGACGGCGCTGGTCGCCTCGTCCTGCGCGATCGTGTGGCAGCCCTTCGCGCGCATCGCCTTCAGGCCGAGCGCACCGTCGCGCCCCATGCCCGTCAGCAGCACGCCGAACGCCTCGCCCTGCCAGCCGTCGGCGACGCTGTTGAAGAACACGTCGATCGACGGCCGGTACGGTGTCTCGGCCGGATGCCGCGTGTAGCCGAGCACGCCGCGCGGCGACAGATACAGGTGATCGTTGGTCGCCGCGAGCAGCACCTCGCCGGCCTGCGGCACGCTGCCCTGCCGGGCGACGCGCACCGGCAGCCGCGTATAGCCGTCGAGCCACTCGGCCATCCCGAGCGCGAACGCCTGGTCGACGTGCTGGACGATCACGATCGCCGCCGGAAAGTCGGCCGGCAGCGCCCGCAACAGCGCGGTCAGCGCGGTTGGCCCGCCCGCCGACGCGCCGATCGCGACGAGCGTCGGCTGGCCGCGCTCGGGCGTCGGCCCCGGCGGCACGAGCACCGCGGTGCGGCTTTCGAGCAGCCGGCCGATCTGGTCGATCTTCGCGAGCAGCGCCTGCGGCGACGCGTCGGCCGACAGCCCGAGCGCGAGCGTCGGCGTGTCGACCGCATCGAGCGCCCCGGCGCCCATCGCCTCGTAGACCGACGACGTGTTCGCGCTGACGCTCGCCGTCACGATCAGGATCGCGCACGGCGCGCGCGCCATGATCCGGCGCGTCGCGGCGACGCCGTCGACCTTCGGCATCACCAGATCCATCAGCACGACATCGGGCGGATGCGCGACGCAGAAATCCACCGCCTCGTCGCCGTCGGTCGCGACCCACAGCACGCGGTGGTCCGTGCGCAGCGCGATCACGCGGCGCAGCGCCTCCACGGCCAGCGGCAGGTCGTTGACGATGCCGATGTTCATCCGCGCGCATCTCCGATCAGGTCGTGCACGGCATCGAGCAACGCTTCGTCGTGGAAGCTGCTCTTCGCGAGGTAGTAGTCGGCGCCCGCATCGAGCCCGCGCCGGCGGTCCTCATCGCGATCCTTGTACGACACGATCATCACCGGCACGCGCTTGAGCATCGGATCGCTCTTGATCAGCGTGACGAGCTCGATGCCATCCATGCGCGGCATGTCGACGTCCGTGACGACCAGATCGAACGCATCGCTGCGCACCGCATTCCAGCCCTCCATCCCGTCGACCGCGACCGTCACGTCGTAGCCGCGCTTTTCCAGCAACTTGCGTTCGAGCTCGCGTACCGTCAGCGAGTCGTCGACGACGAGCACGCGGCGGCGCCGGTCGGCCAGCGCTAGTTGCGGGTCGCGCGTGAGCCGCGCGAGCTGCCCGCCGCGCACGAGCTTGTCGACCGAGCGGATCATGTCTTCGACATCGACGATCAGCACCGGGTCGCCGTTCTCGAGCAGCGCGCCGGCCGCGATGTTCTGGATCTTGTGCAAACGGCTGTCGAGCGGCTGCACGACGAGCATCCGTTCGCCGAGGAAGCGGTCGACCGCGACGCCGTACAGTTCGGGCTCGCCGCCGACGACCACCACCGCCGTGCTCGTGCGCGCCGCATCGGGTTCGCCTGCGTCGAGCAGCTGGTGCGCGGCCACGAGGCCCGCGCGCCGGCCGTCGAACGGGAAATGCGGCTGCCCTTCGAGCACGTCGATATTGTCGTGCGGAAGTTCGAGCGTGCGGCGCACGTGCGCGAGCGGGAACGCATACGGTTCGCCGCCGACCTCGACGAGCAGGCTGCGGATCACCGACAGCGTGAGCGGCAACTGCAGCACGAAGCGCATCCCCGCGCCCGGCTCGTTGAAGATCCGCACCGCGCCACGCACGCCGCGCACCATCTCCTGCACCGCGTCGAGGCCGACGCCGCGACCCGACACGTCGGTCACCGCATCGCGCATCGAGAAGCCCGGCAGCAACAGGAATTCGAGCAGCTCGGGATCGGACAGCCGCGCGGCCGTCTCGTCGTCGGTCAGGCGCTGGCGCACGACGGCCGCACGCAGCGCGTCCATGTCGACGCCCGGGCCGTCGTCGATCACGCTGACCAGCAGCGAGCCGGCGCTGTGGCGCGCCTCCAGCGTCACGCTCGCCTCGGCCGGCTTGCCGCGCGCACGCCGTGCTTCCGGCGAATCGACGCCGTGATCGATGGCGTTGCGCAGCAGGTGGCCGAGCGGCGCGTCGAGCAGGTCGAGGATGTCGCGGTCGACCTGCGTGCCCTCGCCGACGATCGAGAAACGCACCTGCTTGCCGAGCGAGCGCGCGAGATCGCGGACGATGCGCGGGTACGCGCGCGTCGCATCGCCGAACGGCCGCATCCGGCACTGCAGCGCCTCGTCGTAAAGCTGCTCGGCGATATGCGTGCTGCGCCGCTCGAAGCGGTCGAATTCGTCCATGCGCTCGGCGAGCGAACGCTGCAGGTCGTTCAGCATGTGCCGCACTTCGTTCATCGACGCAAGCATGCCCGCGTCGAGATCGTCGGCGAATTGTTCGTACATCAAATCGAGCGAGCGGGCCGCGTCGCGCTGCGCGCGCTTCACGCGCAGCATCGATTCGGCGAACGGCTTGAGCCAGCGCGATTCGACCAGCGATTCGCCGGACAGACTCAGCAGCCGGTTCAGCGTGTCCGCCCGCACGCGGCGCATCGCGCCGGCGCCGGCCACGCGGCCGGCCTGGGCCGGATCGGGCACCGTGCCCGACACGGCGAGCGGCGGCACGGTGGCGCCGGCCCCGACGGGCTCGTTCGCGGCACCGTCGTGCTCGCGATACGGCGGCACGATCGACGGCGGCATCGGCGGCGGGACGGCGGCCGGCGCCTGCATCGTCTGCACGCCATCGGCACCCGTCAGCGCTGCCGCGAACACGTCGATCTCCGTCTGCGACACGGGCGGCCCCTGCGGATCGCCGACGCGCACCAGCAAATCGACACCGGCCAGCAATACGTCGACGTGCGTGGCCGTCAGTGCGATCGTGCCGGACTGCGCGGCGACGAAGCACTCTTCCATCCGCCCCGCAATCTCGACGCCGAGCGGCACGCCGACGATGCGCGCGGCGCCCTTCAGCGAATGCGCGGCGCGCATGCATGCCTCGAGCGCGACGGAATCGGGCTCGCCCGATTCGAGCGCGAGCAGCCGCTCGGACAGCGCCTGGGTCTGCGTGCGGGTCTCCTCGCGATACAGCTCGAGCAGCGACAGGTGGCTCAGGTCGTCATCGCCGCTCATCGCATGCTCCGTGTCACGGCGTCGAACAGGCGGTCGTCGTCGAGCAGGCCCACCGACTTGCCGCGCCACGACAGCACGCCGCGCGACAGGCCGGCGCTCGCGCGCCCGACCGTCGCCGGCACCGGCACCCAGTCGGATGCGCCGAAGCGCAGCACGCCCTCGACTTCGTCGACCGGGAACACGACCGGCTCGCCCTGGTGCGCCGCCACCAGCAGCCGCGTGAAGCGGCCATCGCCGCCGCCGTTGCCGCCCTTGCCGGCGTCGAGGCCGAGCAGCGCGCCGATCGAGATCGCGATGCGCAGCGTGCCGCGGATGTTGACCACGCCGCGCACGGCCGAATTACGGCGATGCGGCAGCGAATGGATCGGGCGCGTGCCGGCAATCTCGCGCAGCACGCCGATCGGCAGCGCGAGCCATTCGTCGGCCACCCGGAACGCCAGCGCCGCATGGTGCGTATCGGCGTCGGCATCGCGCACGTGCGGCGCACCGAATGCGCTCATCCGGCGCGTGGCGTCGGCCATCTCGGCCCCGTCGAGCGGACGCTCGAGCAGCTTCGCCGCGTGATACGCGTACACCGGGCAGTTCAGACAGCGCAGGCAGTCGTTCAGCCGCTCGCACGAGCGGTCGCCGCGCGTGCCGATCCGGTTCCAGCAATCGTCGACGTCGATCGTCGTCTCGTCAATGGCAGCGGCGGCGCGGTTCATGAATTCCTCTGGTCATCGCGATATCGGTCCCCAACCTTGGTGTCGTCAGCCGGCCGAGCGCCGTGCGCGCTCGAGCAGCCATTGCGCGCCCGCGCGATCGCCGCCGACGTCGAGCAGCGTCGCAAGATGGGTCAGCGCTTCGTGGTGCGTGGGCCGCAGGTACAGCGCCTTCCGGTAGAAGTCGCCGGCTTCCGCGGCGCGTCCGCGCGCATCCGCGATCAGCCCGTTCAGGTAGAACGCATCGGCATGCGGCCCGACGCGCGCCGAGAACTGCGCGAGCACGCGCTCGGCCTCGTCGAACGCGCCGGCATTCGCCAGCGCCTGCGCCTCTTCCAGCGTCGGCGCGGCGCTTTCGGCGACCGGTACAGCCGGTTCGGCCACGGCCACTGGCAGGTCGGCCCGTGTGTCGAACGCGGCCGCGTGCATGGCCGGCTGCGGCGCCGCGAACGGCTGGCGTGCGCCGCCGAGCCAGGGCGGCGGCGCGACCGCCAGCACCGAGCGCGCCGCCGCGAGCGGCGCGACCGTGAAGCGCTCCGTGCGCCGATTCGACGCCGCCGCCGACAACGACGCCACCGGGCGGGCCGCGCAGGCGTCGGCCGTCGCGCCGGCGGGCTCGCGATGGAACGCGAATGCCAGCGGCACGCGCGCCGAGCGCATCCCGTGCCGCATCGCGACACCCGTTTCGGCCGGCCCGACGAACAGCATGCCGTCGCCAGCAAGACGCGCGTCGAGCGAGCGGATCACGCGATCCTGCGCGTCGCGATCGAAGTAGATCAGCACGTTGCGGCAGAACACGAAATCGTAGCGAATGCCGGTATCGACGGCCGGTTCGACGAGGTTCGCCTGACTGAACTGCACGCACGCGCGCACGCGCTCGTCGAGCAGCCAGCCATCGCGGGTCGGCGTGAAGTGCCGCGCGCGAAATTCCGTCGCGGTGCCGCGGAACGCATTGCGCCCGTAGCAGCCGAGCCGCGCCTGCTCGATCGCGCGCGCGCTGAGGTCGATCGCGTCGATCGTGAAGCTGGCCGGGTCGAGCCCCGCGTCGAGCAGCGCCATCGCCGCCGAATACGGCTCCTCGCCCGTCGAGCACGGCGCGCTCAGCACGCGGATCACGCGGCCGGGCAGCGCGGCGAGCCGCTCCGCCGCGAGCCGCGCGAGCGTCGCGAACGCCTCGCGGTCGCGGAAGAACCAGGTCTCGGGCACGACGAACAGCTCGATCAGCGCGCGCCGCTCGTCGGCCGACGCGTTGAGCTGCTGCCAGTAGGCATCGAGCGCGTCCTGCGTCACGGGCGGCCGCGCGGCCGACGGCAGGCGCTCGCCGTCCGCCTGCAGCGCATGCACACGTTCCGTCAGCGCGCGGCTCAGGAAATCGTTACCGAGCGAATCGGGGTCGATGCCGGTCTCGCGCAGCAGCCAGCCGCGAAATCGCGATTCGGACTCTTTCATGCAGACTCTCCCCCGTGGCCCGGCAGGCCGTCGAACAGATACAGGCGCGCGACGTCGTCGATCAGGTCGGATACCGACACCTGTTGCACGACGCCGTCGGGCGTGTTCGCGACCGGCCCGAGCCAGCGCGTGCGCGCGGTCGAGATGCCGCTCGTGCGAAACGCGGCGCGGTCGATCCGCATCGTCTGCGTCGCGCGCTCGACGATCAGCCCGATCGTGCGCTCGCCGCCGGCCTCGTCCGCGCGGTAGCGAACCATCACGAGCCGCGTCGAACGCAATGCATGCGCGCGGCGCCCGAGCGCCAGCATCGGCACGTCGATCACCGGCACCGGCTGGCCGCCGCGCATCAGCAGCCCGGCGATCCAGTCGGGTGCGCCGGGCACGGCCTTCGTGACCGCGAGCGGCAGCACCTCGTCGATGCCGGCCGCGTCGAGCGCATAGCGTTCGCCGTCGAGCTCGAACATCAGGAACAGCGCGTGGGCGCCGTTCTGCGTGTCGGCGCGCGTCACGCGTCGACCTTGAAACGCGACACGCTGGTACGCAACTGGTTCGCGACGAGCGTCAGGTCGTCGATCGCCTGCGACGACTGGCGCAGCGACTCGGCCGTCTGCTGCGCGGCCTCCGACAGTTGCGACAGCGCCTGCGTGATCTGCTCGGCGCCGTTCGCCTGCGTCTGCATCCCTTCGTTGACCATCTGGAAGCGCGGCGCGAGCGTCTGCACCTCGGCAATGATCTGCGACAGCTGCCCGCCGACCTGCTGCACGTCGAGCATGCCGCGGCGCACTTCCTCGGAGAACTTGTCCATCCCCATCACGCCCGCCGACACCGCCGACTGGATTTCCTTCACCGTCTGCTCGATGTCGTAGGTCGCCACTGCCGTCTGGTCGGCAAGGCGGCGGATCTCGGTCGCGACGACCGCGAAGCCGCGGCCGTACTCGCCGGCCTTCTCGGCCTCGATCGCCGCGTTCAGCGACAGCAGGTTGGTCTGGTCGGCCACCTTGGTGATCGTCGCGACCACCTGGTTGATGTTCAGCGCCTTCTCGTTGAGGATCGCGAGCTTCGCGTTCACCGAACCGGCCGCGTCCATCACGCTGCGCATCGTCTCGCCCATCCGCGTGAGCCCGCTCTGGCTCACGCCCGCGAGCGTCGCCGACTGCTCGGCCACGCCGGCCACCTCGTTCATCGTGCGCAGCAGGTCGCGCGACGTCGCGAAGATCTCGCGCGAGGTCGCGCCGATCTCGGTCGTCGTCGCTGCGGTTTCGTTCGCGGTTGCCTGCTGCTCGCGCGACGTCGCCGCGATCTCGGCCACCGACGTCGTAACCTGCAGCGACGACTGCTGGGCGCGTGCGACGAGCTCGGTCAGCTCGTCGGCCATCCGGTTGAAGCCCGTCTCGAGCGTGCCGAATTCGTCGCGGCGGCGCAGGTCGAGGCGGCGCGTCAGGTTGCCGGTGCGCATCACGTCGTGCACCTCGACGAGCCGCGCCATCGGTACGGTCACCGAACGGTACAGCACGTAGCCGAGCGCGAGCGCGGACAGCAGCACGAACGTCACCGAGACCGCGAGCACGACCTCGGTATCCTGCACGGATTCGCGGATCAGCTTCGCGGATTGCTCGGCGAACTTGCGGTTTTCCTGCACCAGCACGTTCGCGTTGCGCACGACCTCGGTCCACGCGGGCAGCGTTTTCGCGTACGCGGCGACGGCCTCCTCGCGCGACACGCGGCTCTTCTGCACGGCTTCGTTCAGCAGCGGCACGTAGTGGTCGTACGCGCCGCGGAACGCCGCGAAGCGCTGCCGGTCGTCGTCGCGGAACGTCGTGCTCTGATAGTCGGCGGTCAGCGACTCGATGTCCTTCAGCGCGTCGGAGATCTTCGCGAGATCGCGTTGCACGGTTTCGGGCTCGGTGTCGACGAAGGTCGCCTGCTGCAGCAGCGTGAACGATTCGTTGACCGAACCGCGCAGCGTCGACGCGAGGTAGACGCCGGGCAGCGAGTCGCGCTCGATGCTGATGGCTTCGGTATTGATCGCGCGCAGTCGCTCGTACGACACGCCGGCTGTCACCAGCATCAGCACGAACAGCACGCCGAAGCTGAGCAGGATGCGATTGCCGAGCGTCAGCCGGGCAGCGCCGATCGTCGGATGCAGGCTTTCATTGGTCGCGCGGGGCGTCACGGTGGCCATGTTCGTTATGGGCTTTCTAAAATCAGCGTTGAAAAAATTCGCGCCCGCCTGTGCGCCGGACGGCGCGCCACGAGCGCATCGGGGTCTGCGGGCAGCGCGGCGCCGGCAGGCCGCGCCGCGAAATCACCGCTCCGCTTGCGCCGGCAGCCGAAGCGCGACCATGAAGCCGCGCGCCGTATTGCGCATCAGGATCTGGCCGCGATGCCGCGCCGCCGTCGCGCGGACGAACGCGAGCCCGAGGCCGAAGCCGCTGCGCGCCGCGCCATGCACGGATTCGAGCTGCACGAACGACTCGGTCGCGGCCGTGCGCTGCTCCGGTGCGATCCCGGCGCCGGTATCCTCGACGCCGATCAGCCAGGCACCATCCTCGCCGCCCAGCGTGCAGTGCACGTCCGTGCCGGCCGGGCCGTACTTCAGCCCGTTGTCGATCAGGTTCGCGACCGCGCGCGTGAGCATCATGCGGTCGCCCATCGTCACGCACTCGGTATCGGGCACCTGCGCGGCGACCCGGCTGCCGAGCCCGGCCGCCTTCTCCCACAGCTGGTCGACGGCGTCGAGCACGATCTCGTTGAGACTCACGACCTCGTGCGCGCGGCGCTCGGACTGCGCGCGGGTCAGGTGGATGAAGCCGTCGGCCAGTGCGAGCGCGCGCCGCGCATGGCCGGCGATGCGCTCCATGATCGCCGGCATGTCGCCGTGCTCGGCCCGGTAGACGTCGAGCAGCGCAAGGATCGAGGTCTGCGGCGAACGCATGTCGTGCGACAGGAAATCGAGCGCCTCGTCGCGCTGCCGCGACATCAGGTACGAATTCGAGTGATAGCGGATCCGGGCGGCCAGCTCCATCGCGTCGGGGAGCTTCACCAGATAGTCGTTCGCACCGGCAATGAACGCCTCGCGCTTGACGATCGGCTCCTCCTTCGCGGACAGCACGATGATCGGCACGCGTGCGGTGCCGGCATCCGCGCGCCACGCGCGGACGAGATCGAGGCCGTCGATCTCCGGCATCACGAGATCCTGCAGGATGACCGTCGGCTTCACGTCGCGCGCGACCGCCATCGCCCGGTGCGCGTCAGTGCACACGTGCAGGTCGATGTCGTGTTCGCTGCGCAGCGCGCGGCGGATCACCTCGCCGACGAACGGTTGATCGTCGACGAGAAGGACCGATAACCCCGATTCAAGACAATCCGAGGCATTATCACCGCTCGATTCTTTCATAAATACAGTTTCAAACGCCGATTCTCCAATCGATTCTTTCATAGGAGTTGTTTATCCGGCTTGGACGCTATCTTATTTCAGCGGTTGAAAATCCCGCCCGATTCCGCCGATTTGGCCTGTCGGCACTGCCTAGCGGGGCTTCGGACGCCGATTTCTCCCCGTTGACGGCCGCATTACCTCCGCATCCTTTCTCTCAATAAACATAACCGGCTGATTCTAAATGAAATTAGAACACAGCATCTATCTCCTTCCGGTTTAGTTTTGCCAAATATGACGAAGGAGCCGGAAACAGTTAAATCAGATCATTTCCGGATCCGAAAGACGATAACGTTTGCGAGACCAGTGCCATAAGGTTTGCATGCGCTGCAAGGCCGGCTGCCCGTCGCATTGGGGGCCGGATGAAAAAGCGCCGAATCGGCGCGCAGGCGGAAGAAAAAATTGCGCGCCGGGCAACGATCGGCCCGCGCGCGTCGCGCCGGCCGGAGCCGGCCACGCGACGGCGGTATGACGGCGGTGTGCGGCCTTACCCGCGCGCGTGCTGCGCGGACACTTCCTGCAGATCGAGGTCGCGTTCGAGCGCGTGCAGCATCTCGTCGTGGATGTGCCCCGAACGGTGCAGGCGCAACAATTCCGCGCGCCCGGCCCGGATCGCGGCCAGCACGACGTCGTAGTGCGCGGTACGCACTTCTGCCGGAAACGCGGGCTCGTCCTTCGCCCGCTCGGTCAGTTCCGCGCGATACGTGTACTGCTCGAGCAGGCGCGGATGAATCACGACCCCGTTTTCGTCGCGCACGAGCGGCTGGATCGCCGCGAGCTGGGCAGCCTCGACGTACGCCCACGTCTGCGGCTCGGTCAGGTGATGTGCCTCGCGCTCTTCACGCTCCGGCAGGCGCAGCAGCCGGATCAACGGCCCGATCGTCGTGCCCTGCAGCAGCACGGTGACGAGGATCACCGCGAACGACGCGACCAGGATCACGTCGCGGCCGGGCATCGCCTCGGGCAGCGACAGCGCGATCGCCAGCGTGACGACGCCGCGCATCCCGGCCCAGCTCATGATCGTCGCGGCCTTCCAGTCGGGCGCTTCGCCGCGCCGCGCGATCCCGCGCACCGGCCACTTCAATGCCTCGACCGCGTAGATCCACACGAAACGCGACACGATCACCGCCGCCAGCACCGCGAGCATCGGCGGCACCATCGTGGCGAGCACCTGCTCGAAGCCGCCGAGCCGGTGGATCGCGCCGCGCAGCGACAGCCCGATCAGCACGAACACCATCGCTTCGAGCAGGAACACGATGACCTGCCAGAATGCGGTGCCGCGCGTGCGCACGGCCGCCGAGAACACCTCGTGCTGATGCCAGCCGACGATCATGCCGGCCGTGACGGTGGCGATCACGCCGGACACCTCGACCATTTCGCCCGCGATATAGGCGATCCAGCCGGCGATCACCGCGACGGTGATCACGAGGTAGTCGTCGTCGAGCTGCTTCAGGAACCACACGACGAGCTTGCCGACCGCGAAGCCGATCGCCACGCCGCCGAGCCCGAGCTCCGCGAAGCGCACGACCGCGTGCTCGAGGCTGAACGCGCCGGTGAGCGCGGCCGCGACCGCGAAGCGGAACAGCACGAGGCCGGCCGCATCGTTCAGCAGGCTCTCGCCTTCGAGCAGCACCATCAGCCGGCGCGGCAGCGCGACGCGTTCCAGCACGGCCTTCGCTGCAACGGCGTCGGGCGGCGACACGATCGCACCGAGCGCGAAGCACGCGGCCCACGGCAGCGACGGCGCCACCCAGTGCACGGCGAAGCCGACTGCGAACGTCGTGAACACGACCGCGCCGATCGCGAGCAGCAGGATGCCGCCGACATTGCGCTTGAACTCTTCCCACACCGAGAAATACGCACCATCCATCAGCAATGGCGGCAGGAACACCAGCAGCACCAGTTCGGGATCGAGATTGATCGGCGGCAGGCCGGGGATGAACGCGATGCCGATGCCGCCGATCAGCAGCGCGGCCGCGAGCGGCAGCCGCAGCCGCTTGGCGATGCATTCGAGCGCGACGATCGCAAGGAATGACAACAAAACCAGCTTGAATGCCGAGACGGGAGACATGAATCGACCTCGTGAAGAATGAATTGCGCTTTCCGGCGTCGTACCCCGGTCGGCAGTTTCGCGCGATTACATCACGAGGCGAGGCCCGCAGTCGAGCGCGGTCGGGCTGGCGACCACGCAGCGCGGGCACGGCGCACGCCCGGTGCCGGCCCGATACGCGCGCCGCCATGAAAAACGGCACGCGGGCCGGCCCGATCGCCCGCCCGCGTGCCGTCGCGGCACCCTGCTGCTGCCCGCGCGTTACCGGCGCCGCACGACCATCAGCCGCGGCTCGGTCATGTCCTCGATCGCGTAACGGATCCCTTCGCGGCCGAGGCCTGAATCCTTCACGCCGCCATAGGGCATGTTGTCGACGCGGAACGATGGCACGTCGTTGATCACGACGCCGCCGACCTCCAGCTCGTCCCACGCGCGCTGTGCGTGCGTCAGCGAATCGGTGAACACGCCGGCCTGCAGCCCGAAATCGCTGTCGTTCACGCGCGCGAGCGCATCGTCGAACCGGTCGAACTTCTCGAGGATCGCAACGGGGCCGAACGCCTCCTTCCGGTACAGGTCCTGCTCATGCCCGACGTTTTCCAGCAGCGTCGCCTCGAACATCGCGCCGTCGACCTTGCCGCCCGCGACGATCTTCGCGCCCGCCGCGACGGCTGCGTCCATCCAGCCCGACAGCCGGCGCGATTCGGATTCGGAGATCATCGGGCCGACGAACGTCGACGGATCCTTCGGATCGCCCATTTTCAGCGAACGCGTCTTCGCGATCAGCTTCTCGCGCAGCGCGTCGTAAAGATCGGCATGCACGAGGATCCGCTGCACACCGATACAGCTCTGGCCCGACTGGTAGTACGCGCCGAACGCCAGACGCTCGACCACGTAGTCGAGCTGGTCACGCTGGTCCGCATCGACGATCGCGGCCGCGTTGCCGCCGAGCTCCAGCACGACTTTCTTCTTGCCGGCCTTCTCCTTCAGCGCCCAGCCGACGGCCGGCGAACCCGTGAACGACAGCAGCTTGAAACGCTCGTCGGTCGTGAACAGGTCGGCGCCGTCGCGATGCGCGGGCAGCACCGAGAACGCGCCCTTCGGCAGATCGGTTTCCGCGAGCACCTCGCCGATGATCAGCGCGCCGATCGGCGTGCGGCTCGCGGGCTTCAGCACGAACGGACAACCGGCCGCGAGCGCGGGCGCGACCTTGTGCGCGGCGAGGTTCAGCGGAAAGTTGAACGGCGAGATGAACGAGCACGGGCCGACCGGCACGCGCTTCGTGTAGCCCGTATAGCCCTGCGCACGCGCGGAGATCTCGAGGTTGATGATTTCGCCGTCGATGCGCACCGATTCTTCGGACGCCACGCGGAACGTGTCGATCAGACGCGTCACTTCGCCCTTCGAATCGTTGATCGGCTTGCCGGCCTCGATGCACAGCGCCTCGGCCAGCTCGTCGAAGCGCTCACGAAAGCGCGCGACGCAATGGTCGAGCACGGCCTGCCGCTTGTAGGCCGGCAGCTCGCGCATCGGCTTCGCGGCCTCGACCGCCGCGCCGATCGCCGCGTCGATGGCCTTCGCGTCGGCCAGCGCGACGCGTGTCGCGACCTTGCCGCTGAACTTGTCCGTCACGTCCAGATCGGTGTTCGCGTAGACGGCTTCGTTGGCGAGGTAGTACGGATAGGTTTCCTTCAACATGGAACGACTCCTTCCTGTGAACGGGACATTCAGAGTTGCGCCGACAGGCGCTTGATTTCGCGGTTCAGCACGCGCTCGTTGTCCGAGTAGTCGATCGGCACGTCGATCACGTGCACGCCCGGCGACGAGAAACACTCGCGCAGCAGCGGCTCGAGATCGTCGGCCGATTCGACACGATGCCCGTGCGCGCCGTAGCTTTGCGCATACGACACGAAATCGGGGTTCTGCAGCGTCATCGCGAAATCGGGGAAGTTCATGTTCTCCTGCTTCCAGCGGATCATCCCGAACGCGTCGTCGCGCAGGATCATCACGACGATGTCGAGCTTCAGCCGCACGGCCGTTTCGAGCTCCTGCGAATTCATCATGAAGCCGCCGTCGCCGCACACGGCGATCACCTTGCGCTGCGGATGCACGATCTTGGTCGCGATCGCCGACGGCAGGCCGGCGCCCATCGACGCGAGCGCGTTGTCGAGCAGCAGCGAATTCGGCTCGTGCGCGCGCCAGTAGCGCGCGAACCAGATCTTGTACATCCCGTTGTCGAGACAGACGATGCCGTCGAGCGGCAATGCGTTGTACAGATCGTTGACGATCCGCACCGGGTACATCGGGAAGCGCGGATCGTGCTGGCCCTTCTCCAGATGGGCGTCGAAATGCTCCTTGATCATCGCGAAGCGCGCGAAATCCCAGTGCGGCTGCGGCGCGAGCGCCTCTTTCATCTGCCACACCGCGTTCGCGATGTCGCCGACCACCTCGATCTGCGGAAAGTAGACGGGGTCGACCTGCGCGCCGAGGAAGTTCACGTGGATCACGGTCTTGTCGTCGGTACGCATGAAGAACGGCGGCTTCTCGATCACGTCGTGGCCGACGTTGATGATGCAGTCCGCCTGCTCGATCGCGCGGTGCACGAAATCGCCGTCGGACAGCGTCGCGTTGCCGAGCCACAGCGGGTGCGTCTCGTCGATCACGCCCTTGCCCATCTGCGTCGTGAAGAACGGGATGCCCGTCTTGTCGACGAATTCGAGCAGCATCTTGCACGTGGTCTTGCGGTTGCCGCCCGCGCCGATCATCAGCAGCGGATGGCGCGCGGCCTGGATCGCGTCGACCGCATGCGCGACCGCCTTCTCCTCGGCCACCGGCCGGCGGCTGTAGCTGCGCGGAATCGGCTTGCCGTCACCCTCCTCGTGCGCGATGTCTTCCGGCAGCTCGAGGTGCGCGGCGCCCGGGCGCTCTTCCTCCGCGCGGCGGAACGCCTCGCGTATGGCCGACGGGATGTTGCCGATCGACACGATCTGCCGCGTGAACTTCGTGAGCGGCTGCATCATGTCGACCACGTCGACGATCTGGAAGTGGCCCTGCTTGCTGGACTTGATCGGCTTCTGCCCGGTGATCATCAGCATCGGCATGCCGCCGAGTTGCGCATAGGCGGCGGCCGTCACGAAGTTGGTCGCGCCAGGCCCGAGCGTGGCGATACACACGCCGGTGCGGCCCGTCAGGCGGCCGTAGGTGGCGGCCATGAACCCGGCCGCCTGCTCGTGCCGGGTCAGCACGAGCTTGATCTTCGATCGCCGCAGCGATTCGAGCAGATCGAGGTTTTCTTCGCCGGGAATGCCGAACACGTACTCGACGCCTTCGGCTTCCAGCGCCTTCACGAACAGATCCGATGCTTTCATGGGGGACTCTCGGTTGATGCCGCCTGCCCGGCCTACGGACACGCAGCGTTCACGTTCAGAACGCGCGCCGGCCTACGGCACGCGGACGCTTTACCTACTGGACACAAACCACGGCACTGCCCGCCGCGCAACACGCGCTGCGCGGCGGCGCCTCCGGATACCGGAGGACAAACGGATCCGCCCGCGCGCGGCAGGCGCGCACGGGCGGCAAAGACGTTTTTGATTGTAGACGGATTCGGAAGATCCCGACTTCGGCCAAACGGCCATTTAGCACGCAAACACAGCGCGTGGCCCTACTGTAGCGGCAACGCAATCAACCGATCAGACATGTGAACCATGGTTGACACACTTCAATCCATGCCCTACAGTGCGCCTACGTTCAGCATCCGGACCACCGACGTCTTCGACGCCTGGTTTGCCGGCCTGCCGGATCGCGTCGCGAAGCGCCGCATCCAGGCACGCATCGACCGCCTCTCGATGGGCAATCCGGGCGACTGGAAGTCCGCCGGCTCGCCGGTCGTCGAGATGCGGATCGACCACGGCCCCGGCTATCGCGTCTACTACGTCCGGCGCGGAACGATCTGGGTCGTCCTGCTCTGCGGCGGCGATAAATCGACGCAACAGGCCGACATCCGCGCCGCCCACGCGATGCTCGCGCATCTCGACATGGAGTAATCGATGGACAAGATCAGCACCCGGCCGTGGGATTCGGCCGACCACCTGAAAACCGAAGACGACATGGCCGACTACTTCGAAGCGTGCCTGCAGGAAGCCGGCGACGATCCGGCCTTCATCGCGCACGCGCTCGGCGTGATCGCGCGCGCACGCGGCATGTCGCAGGTCGCCCGCGATGCGGGCCTGTCGCGCGAGGGGCTGTACAAGGCGCTGTCGCACGACGGCAACCCGAGCTTCGGCACGATCCTGAAGGTCATCAAGGCGCTCGGCCTGCAACTGCACGGCGCAAAAGCGCACGCATGATGCGCGGGCGCGGCCCGGCGCGCCCGCCGCGCGATACCCGTGGCCGCGTCAGTGCAGCCAGCCGGCCGCCCAGCGCGGCACCAGCGACACCAGATACAGCCCGAGCCCGATCAGCCCGCCGACCAGCGTGCCGTTGATGCGGATGTATTGCAGATCCTTGCCGATATTCAGCTCGATCTGCCGCGACATCTCGCGCGCATCCCAGTTGCGCACCGTGTCGCGAATGTGACGCATCAGGAAATCCGCGAAATCCGGCGCCATCTCGTGCACCGCCTTCTCGACGTGCTCGTTCAGCGACGCGCGCAATGCCGGGCTCTCCGCCAGCCGCGCGCCGAGCCAGCCGCCGAGCGTCGCGGCCTGCCGGTGCAGCGCCGAATCGGGGCGCGCGAGATCGGCCTTCAGCCACGCGCGCAACTGATCCCACAAGTCGCGCACGTACTCGTTGAACGCAGCGCCGTCGCGGATATAGTGCTTGATCTCCTCGCCCTTCGCGATGAACGCGGGATCGTGCTTCAACCGCTCGGTCAGCCGCACGACCGTCCGGTCGAAGCGCTGCCGCAGTTCGTGCTCGGGGTCGGCCGCCACGCCTTCCAGCACGCGGCTCACCGCGTTCGCCAGCATCCGCGCGCCGTTCTCGCCGAACCACTGCGTCGGCATGATCTTCTCGACCTTCGGGTACTGCGTCTTCAGCCATTCGACGATGAAGCCGGCGATCACCTCGCGGTTCTCCTCCTTGTCGAGCACATCGACCACCTGCTCGATCGCGTCGTCGAGCAGCGCCTGGTGGCGGCCGTCCTTCGTCAGCGTGTCGAGGACCGCGCCGGCCGATTGCGACAGGTCGACCCGGTCGATCACCGCGCGAAACGCGTCGTGCACGAACGACTGGATCCGTGCGTCGTCGGTCATGTCGAGCGCGAAGCTCATCAGCTTCGTCACATAGCCGCCGAGCGCCTCGGTGTTCGCCGGCTCGCCGAGCCACGCACCGAGTTTCTGCGCGGGATCGTGCTGGCGGATCTGCGCGGCAAGCGCGTCGGGGCCGAGGAACTTCTCGCGCACGAACACCGCGAGGTTGTCGGCGATCTTGTCCTTGTTCTTCGGAATGATCTCGGTATGGCGCGACACGAACGGGATCGGCACGCGACGGAACAGCGCGACCACCGCGAACCAGTCGGCGAGCGCGCCGACCATCGCGGCTTCGGCCACGGCCTTGATGCCGTCGACCCACGGGCCGCGCGGCAGCAGGATCGTCGTGACGAACACCGCGACGGCGGCCAGCAGCAGCCATAGCGCACGGCGCTTGCTGCGTTTCAGTTCGAGGGCTTTGTCTGGCGTCATGGGCAACGGTCGGGCGAACGATGCCGCTAATATGCACCGGTTGCGGTGTTGCCGACAAACATTGCGACGCGCATCGCTCCGGCCGCAACCCGCCGGAACGAACCGGCGGGGCGCGCACGATGCCGGCCGGCGTCGTCACCGCCAGCCGGGCCGGATCACCATGCGCGTGCTACAGAAACGTCTTCAGGTTCACGGCCGGATCGGCGAGCTTCACCGGGTCCGGCACCGCCCCCGCCGCGATCAGCCGGCGCGATGCACCGATGTCGCGCCCCAGGTTCGCCGCGGCCACCGCGACGATCCTGCCGTCATCGCCCAGCCCGAACACCGTGAACGGCCCGTTCGCGGGATCGCCGCGCACGGCGATCGTGCGTTCGCTGCCGAACAGCCCGAGCATCTGCAGGTTGCAGTCGTACTGATCGGACCACAGCCACGGCAACTCGGCATAAGTCTCGTCGGCACCGAGCAGGTTCGCGGCCGCGACGGCCGGCTGGTTTTCGGCGACCTGCCACGATTCGATCCGCACGTGACGCCCGAGCAGCGGATTGAAGTGCATCGTCACCTCGCCGGCCGCAAAGATCGCCGGATCGACCGTGCGGCAGCCCGCGTCGACGCGGATCCCGTTGTCGACCTCGAGCCCCGCCGCCTGTGCCAGCTCGGCATTGGGCACCACACCGATGCCGACCACGACGAGGTCAGCCGGCACGTCGCCACGATCGGTCTCGACGATCGCGCCGCCGCCCGGTGCGCGACGGATCGCGCGCGGCAGCGTCGCCATCTGAAAGAGCACGCCGCGTGCATCGTGCAACCGATGCGCGTACGCGCCGACCACCTCCGGCAACGCACGCTGCAGCAAGCGCGGCGCCGGATCGATCACCGTCACGTCGCAACCGAGCTGACGCGCCGCGGCGGCGACCTCGAGACCGATGAAACCGCCGCCGAGCACCGCCACGCGGCGGCCCGGCGAAAGCTGCGCGCGCAACGCACGCGCATCGTCGACGGTACGGACGTAATGCGGCTTGACGCCTTCGTCGATCGCCCCGCCGAACGTGCGCACCCGCGAGCCCGTCGCGAGCACGAGCCGCGCATAGGGCAGCGTTGCGCCGTCGTCGAGCCGCACGCGCTGCGCCTCCCGCTCGATCGCATCGACACGCGTGCCGAGCCGCAGCTCGATACGCTGCGCGTCATACCACGCGGCATCGCGCACGAACGCACGCTGCTCGCCGCCATCGCTCAGCAGCGCATCCTTCGACAACGCGGGCCGGTCGTACGGCAGCTCGCGTTCCGCGCCGATCATCACGATGCGCGCCGCGGCGTCGCGTTCGCGCAGCGCTTCGGCCGTGCGCCGCGCCGCGTGGCCGGCGCCGACGATCACGAACGGATCAGTCGACATTGACTTCCACCTGCCCGTCGACGATCCGGATCGGATAGGTCCGCACCGGTTCGGTGATCGGCGCGCATTTCGGCGCGCCGGTGCGGATGTCGATCAGCCCCTGGTGCAGCGGGCATTCGACGCAGCCATCCTCCACATAGCCTTCGGACAGCCGCGCATGGCCGTGCGTGCAGAGGTCGTGCATCGCGAACAGTTCGTCGCCGATCCGGAACACGGCGATCGGCTTCTGGCCGGCGACCCGCGCCGCCGGTTCGTCTTCGGAGAATTCGTCGAAAGCGCCAAGCGGATGCCACTCGGCGAGCGTTGCTTCGGTCATGTCTGTTCCTTGCATCCGTATCAGATCGGGGTGGCGAGCAGCGTCTGCACGCGCGACGTGTCGTAGATCACCCGCTTGGTCTTGTAGCGCAGCCCGTCCGGCGTGCGCACGACCGTGTCGTAGTACTTGCCGGCCTGGTACACGTTCGACTCGCCGTTGCTGCGCGTCTGCACGACGACGTAGTTGCTTTCCGTGTCGATCTCGCCGTCACGTTCCGCCACGATCGTCAGGCCCGACGTCATGTGCCGGTACGTATGCTCTTCGTAGATGTTCGCGTGCCGCAGCGACACCACGCGGTCGCGCAGCATCCGCTGGTTCGTGCAGTGGACGATCCCGACCGGCAGCCCGAGGTCGGCGTTTTCCTTCGGCACGATTTCGTACGTGCAGTCCTCGGTGAACATCGTCGGCCATGCTTCGAGCCGGTTGTTGTCGAGGTGCCCGATATAGCGGTTCTGGAGCATGTAAATCTCGAACCACGTCTTCATGTCTTCCGTCAGGTTTTCCATCATTCCGCGCTCCCGCGTCAATAGCCCATCAGCTTCTGGTAGCCGACCCAGAACTTGCGGATCAGGCTTTCGGTGATCACCGTGTCCTGCTGGTCCGGATTGCCGCGCGACATCTCGATCACCGACGTCGCGTCGCCGTCGCGCACCGTGCCGCGCTGCACGAGCTCGGTCGCCTCCGTGTCCTCCATCGAGATATAGCCGGCCGGCCCGACGAGGTTCGCCTGCTTGATGCGCAGCGCGCGCAGCTCGGGTGTATCGTCCGCGTAGCCGAAGAAGTGGAAGATCAGTTCGAAGTTGTCGGGGCCTTTCGGCAGGATCTGGCGTGCGACCAGCGTGTTGTGAATCTGCTGGATCACGAGCTGCGGGAAGATCGGCTGGATATGATTCGTGCAGTCCTCGTCGTATTCCGACACGAGATCGAGGATCGATTCGTCCTCCAGATGGAAGCCTTCGTCGAACGAACGGATGTTCTGCTGCTTGTACGCGGCCGACGTGTCGTCACCGGTCTTCGTCACCGTGATGATGCTGTGCAGCCCGTGGTTCGCATCCGGAATCGAGCGCGCCTTCATCCCCACGCGGAAGATGTTGAAGGTCGTATGGAACAGGTGCAGCATGCTCGCGTGATACGGATCCTTCACGTTCTCCATGTACAGCTTCCAGTTCGACTTCGAATACTGGCGCGTACAGCCGAGATACTCGATCGGCTTGTGGAAGATCCGGTCGATCCACGGGCGCATCTGCTCGCCGAGATACTCGGGCAGCGGCATCACGTCGTCGCTGAAGGTGGCGAACACGAGCCCGCGATAGCTGTCGACGCGCAGCTTGCGCAGCCCGTGCTGCTTCGGGTCGAAGTCGGCCGGCATCCCGGACATCCCCTTCTGGCCGCGCCGGAACGGCACGCCGAGCAGGTTGCCCGAGTTGTCGAAGCTCCACTGGTGATAGACGCACGTATGCGAGCTCGCGTTGCCGCGCGACTTGCGGCACACCTGCGCGCCGCGGTGCGCGCAGCGGTTCACCCACGCGGAAAGCGTGCCGTCCTCGGTACGCGTGACGACCACCGGCGTATCGCCGACGAACGTGCTCTTGAAGTCGCCGGCGTTCGGAATTTCCGCTTCCAGCGCGACGAAGTTCCACGTCGGGCCGCGGAAGATGCGTTCCTGTTCGCGATCGTAGACCGCGCGCGAACTGAACACCTTGTACGGCACGCGCGAGCCGTCGTCGTGCGGAAAGGTCACGTCGGACGCGTCGCCGCGCGCGGCGAAAACGACGGGGGATTCTGTCTGCTCCATGTCGGACTCCTGGTCGATCCGTTTCGTTGAATGCATGGAGCCGATTTTTGAAAAGCTAATATTCGCCGTCTATCCGGAAAGTGCGATTGCGGCGGTGCAATATCCACTTTCGGCGGATTTCTGCGCTAGCATGACGGCACACACGACCCGGCGCACGATCGCGACCCATTGATCGGATCGAAGCGCACGTCGCCCATACCAAGGCTGAGGCCCATGTCCCCAACGTCGTTCGAGCCGCTCGCGCTGCGCGCGCACCGGCTGTTCGAATCCCGCGATCTCGACGAGACGCGCGAGCGGATCTCGCGCGTGATGCAGCCGCATGCGCTGCTGCCGAGCGGCCGCACGCATGGTGCGTCGCACATGGATTTCGTCAAGCTGGGCGGGCTCGGGATCGGCACGATCGCGTTCGGCGACGCGATGCGCGTGCAGGTCGACGCGGTCGACGGCTATTACCTGCTGATGTTCTGCCTGTCCGGCCAGGCCGAGGTGCGCGCGATGGGCCGGCAACTCGGCGTCGACGGCCAGACGGGCGTGCTGTGCGCCCCCGGCGAGCGCTTCGACGCGGTGCTGTCCGCCGATTGCGAGCAGTTCGTGCTGCGCATCGACGCGGCGACCGTCGGCTCGCTGACGGGCGACCCGCGCGCGACGCTCGATCCGGTGCTGCATGTCAGCGACGCCGCGCTCGCCGCATGGCGCCAGCAACTGATGCTGGTCGCACGCTCACCTGAACTGCTCGAACGCGCGAACGCGAACCCGCGCGTCGCATCGCAGCTCGAACACCTGCTGATCGACCTGCTGATCGAAGGCCACCCGCCGTCCGTGCTGCAGGCGTCGCACCGCGACCCGGCGCCGGGTTTCGTCCGGCGCGCGCAGGAATTCGTGAACGCGCACTACACGCAGCCGCTGCAACTCGCCGATATCGTCCAGGCCGCCAACGTGCCGGAACGGACGCTGCGCGACGCGTTCCTGCAGTTCCGCGGGATGAGCCCGATGCAATACCTGCGCGCGACCCGGCTCGACCATGCACGCGAGCTGCTGCGCGGCGCGGTGTCCGACCGGCGGATCGCCGATGTCGCGCTCGATTGCGGGTTTACGCACCTTGGGCGGTTCGCGATCGCGTATCGGGAAAAGTTCGGGGAATCGCCGTCGGAAACGCTCGACGGGAAGCGCTAGCGCCGCCTATGCTCGCGCGCCCGGCGGCTTGCCTGGCCGGTCGGGACGTTGCACGGCACGACCTGAAACCGCGACGCCCTCCCCGCCTTTGCCTGCGCCTGCCGAGACAGACCGTTAGTTGCGATCTGCGAAAACAATAGCGATCGTTACGCCACCGGCACGATCATCTCCCGCGCAATCGCGCAAAACGCCGCCGTGGCGGCGCTTTCGCCGTGCAGCCGGCGGCTCATGATGATCGGCGACGTCGCGGCCGGCTCCGGCAACCGCCGGTAGACCACGCCCTTCACCCGCACCCCCTCCACACTCTCCGGCACCAGCGACACGCCGACCTGCGCGGCCACGAGCCCGAGCGCCGTCTGCAGCTCGCGCACCTCGTGAACGGCCGTCGGCACCAGCGCGCCGTCGCGCAGCGCGGACAGCTGCTGATCGGCAAAGCTCGGCCGCGGCGTGCTCGGATAGACGATCAGCGTCTCGTTCGCGATATCCGCGAGCGTCAGCGGCCGGGCCGGATCGGCGAGCGGATGCCCGACCGGCAGCGCCGCGATCAGCTTTTCCTCGATCAGCGCCTCGCGCACCAGTTGATCGTCGTCGAACCGCAGCCGGCCGAACCCCACGTCGATCCGCCCGCCCTTCAACGCGCCGAGCTGTTCGAGCGTGAACATTTCGATCAGCGACAGCTCGACGTCCGGCTGCGCCTCGCGAAACGCGCGGATCACGTCCGGCAGCGCGCCGTACAGCGTCGAAGGCACGAAGCCGATCACGATCCGCTCCGACAGCTGCGCGAGCCGCCGCGTCAGCGGGCCGAGCTCGTCGGCCTGGTCGACGAGGCGCTTCGCCTGCGCATAGAACACGCGCCCCGCATCCGTCAGTTTCAGCGGCCGCGCACCGCGCTCGAACAGCGGCAACCCGATCTCGTCCTCGATCGCCTGAAGCTGGCGGCTCAGCGGCGGCTGCGTCATGTGCAGCCGCTCGGCCGCCCGCGTGATGTTCATTTCCTCGGCGACGGCGATGAAGTAGCGGAGCTGACGCAATTCCATTTCATGCCTCAAAGGTATGGAAGTAGTCGGAAAGAGTGTTGGACGACGCGGGGCGGGAATTCCTACCATGTGCACCAACAGGAGGAATCGCATGATAGCAACTGCCGCCACCATCGAACGCATCGAGACGCTGCTCGTCGACGTGCCAACGATTCGGCCCCACAAATTGTCGGTCGCCACGATGAATTGCCAGACCCTCGTGCTGGTGCGTGTTCGATGCACGGACGGTATCGAAGGCGTCGGCGAGGCGACGACCATCGGCGGTCTCGCGTATGGCGAGGAGAGCCCCGAAAGCATCAAGGTCAACATCGACACCTACTTCGCACCGCTGCTGCAGGGCATGGACGCGACGCGTCCGGGCGCCGCGCTGGCGCGCGCCCGCAAGCTGTTCCAGGGCAACCGCTTCGCAAAATGCGCGATCGAGACCGCGCTGTTCGACGCGCAGGCGCGCCGCCTCGGCGTGCCGCTGTCCGAGCTGTTCGGCGGCCGCCGGACCGATGCGGTGGACGTCGCATGGACGCTGGCGAGCGGCGACACGCAGCGCGACATCGCGGAAGCCGAAGCGATGCTCGACGCCCGTCGCCACCGCGCGTTCAAGCTGAAGATCGGCTCGAACGCCGTGGCCGACGACGTCGCGCACGTGATCGCGATCAAGCGCGCGCTCGGCGAGCGGGGCGACGTGCGCGTCGACGTGAACCAGGCATGGAGCGAAACCGACGCGATCTGGGCCGGCGCACGGCTTGCGGAAGCCGGCGTGAGCCTCGTCGAGCAGCCGATCGCCGCGACCAACCGTGCGGGGCTGAAACGCCTCACGCAACTCGCGCAGGTGCCGATCATGGCCGACGAGGCGCTGCACGGCCCCGTCGATGCGTTCGCGCTCGCGCAGGACCGCGCGGCCGACGTGTTCGCGGTGAAGATCGCGCAATCGGGCGGCCTGCAGGGCGCGGCGAGCGTCGCGTCGATCGCGGCGGCGGCCGGCATCGAACTGTACGGCGGCACGATGCTCGAAGGCGCGGCCGGCACGATGGCGTCCGCGCAACTGTTCAGCACGTTCGACTCGCTGAAATGGGGCACCGAACTGTTCGGCCCGCTGCTGCTCACCGAGGAAATCCTCGTCGAGCCGCTGCGTTACGAGGATTTCAAGCTGCACCTGCCGGCAGCGCCCGGCCTCGGCATCACCTTCGACTGGGCCCGCATCGAACGGATGCGACGCGACGCCCGCTGACCCCACACGACAACCGAAACCGGAGACACAGATGAACAAGCAAGCCATCGACGCACTGCTGAAGACCTTCGACGACGCCGCAGAAAAGCCGGGCAACCCGCGCGTGCGTGCGATCGTCAACCGGATCGTGCAGGACATCTGCTACACGATCGAGGACTTCGACGTGCAGCCGAGCGAATTCTGGACGGCGCTGAACTACCTGAACGAAGCCGGCCGCGAATTCGGGCTGATCGCCGCGGGCCTCGGCCTCGAGCGCTTCCTCGACGTGCGCATGGACGAAGCCGAGGAAAAGGCCGGCATCCAGGGCGGCACGCCGCGCACGATCGAAGGGCCGCTGTACGTCGCCGGTGCGCCGGAATCGGTCGGCCATGCACGTCTGGACGACGGCACCGATCCGGGCCAGACGCTCATCATGCGCGGCCAGGTGCTCGGCCAGGACGGTGCGCCGCTCGCGAACGCGCTGGTCGAGGTGTGGCACGCGAACCATCTCGGCAACTACTCGTACTTCGATCAGTCGCAGCCCGCGTTCAACCTGCGTCGCTCGATCCGCACCGATGCCGATGGCCGCTACAGCTTCCGCAGCGTGCTGCCGGTCGGCTACAGCGTGCCGCCGGGCAGCAAGACCGAGCAACTGCTCGACCAGCTCGGCCGCCACGGCCATCGTCCGGCGCACATTCACTTCTTCGTTTCGGCGGACGGTTATCGTAAGCTGACGACGCAGATCAACATCGATGGCGATCCGCATCTGTGGGACGACTTCGCCTTCGCGACGCGCGACGGGTTGATCCCGCCGGTGAAGCAGGCCGAAGGCGCGGAAGGCAAGCCGTATGGCGTCGACGGGCAGTTCGCGCTGATCGACTTCGATTTCTCGCTGCTCAAGGAAAAGCAGGACGTGCCGGGCAGCGAAGTCGAGCGGGCCCGCGCGCAGGCGTGAGCGGCCTTCCGATTCGACGAACCGATAACGCAAGGAGTGCAGGATGCTGTTTCATGTGGAAATGACCGTCCGTCTGCCGACGGACATGGATCCGGTCAAGGCGGCCACGCTGAAGGCGGAAGAAAAGGCGATGTGCCAGCGGTTGATGAACGAAGGAACCTGGCGGCATCTGTGGCGGATCGCCGGGCAGTATGCGAACGTCAGCATCTTCGACGTCGAAAGCGTGCAGCAACTGCATGACCTGCTGAGCCAGCTGCCGCTGTTCCCGTATATGGAAATGGAAGTGCGGGCGCTGTGCCGGCATCCGTCTTCGGTACGGGAAGACGATCGCTAAGCAGGCGGTCGAGCACTGACGATACGGGCGGCCTGCGATTGCCTCGCAGGCCGCCCGTTTCATTGCGTCATCCGCAGCGGTGAATCGGGTTGCCGCGCGGCTTACTTCTGCGCCTCCATCTTGTCGGCGGCTTCATCGCCGTACACCTTCGCGATGCGTCGCGCGACGATCGCCTCCATCAGCGTCTTGTCGAAATCGTCGGTGGTTTTCCAGCCGCTACCGTCCTTGACGAACGTGAAATCGCCCTTCAACTGCAGCATCGACGGCGCGCCGATCGCGCCGAGCAGCCGGTCGCGATAATCGATCAGCAGCGGACACGACACGTGGTCGCCGTCGATCTGCCGGCAATCGGCGGCCGGCATGACGCCCAGCACGTTGCTCGTCAGCGTCGTCGGCTTGTCGTCGCCGAACATCGGCTTGCCGTAGCTCGGCATGCGCGCCGACACCGCCTTGTCGAATTGCGCGACGCCCGCCATGAAAGCCGTGCTGATGACGTCGCGGCCGAGCGGTGCGCCGAGCTTCGGATTGAGGCCCTGCGCACTGTAGCGAACCGTCACGTACTCTGGCGGGAACATCTGCACGACAAAGGCGCTCTTGTCCTTGTCGTCGTGCCGGACCACATAGCCGATCGTCGCTTGCTCGTCGGCGATACTCACGTCCACCAGGCAGCCGCGCGCGCGATTCGCCTCGTCGTAGCCGACTTCACGCGGGTTGCTGACGTGCGGAAACGACTTGCTGCCCTGGTCGAGCATCTGCATCGGGTTCTTGAGCATCATGTCCCTGCGCGCGTCGAACAACAGCGAATTCAGCGCCTTGGTGGTGCTCGACGCGCCGCACGCGGGCGCCGATGCGGGCCACAACAGGTAGGCGCCCACCGCGAGCGCGGCAGCCAGGCCGCCGAAGCCGATCAGCATCTGCTTCTTCTTTTGCTCGCGCTGCATCGATGCGACCGTTTCGTTCCGACGCTGTTCGAACCGCGGCGGATCGATCTCCTCCAGCACCGTCAGCAGGATGAGTTTCGCGTTGCCGGTCGCATAGTGGCCATCCAGCAGCTCATGCGTCGCTTTCGCCTCGGCGTCCGCCGTCGTGTAGCCCTCGGCGATCAGCCAGTCGAGCATGACGCGCACGGAATCGGTATCGGGAAGCGCGGCCGGTGCGTCCCGCAGACGCTGGGTGACGCGTGCCGCCTGCTCCTCCGTCAGATAGCCGCCGGCTTCGAGTGCGATCAGCAGCGGCGCGCGCGGGTCATCGATCGGTTCTGCCTGGCCCGGTTGTTCGAAAGACATGGTTGTAGTTCTCCGTCGAGACCGATTCGCTGCGCGGGCCACGCCGGCCCATTGTGCAGACGAATCGCGTCGATCCCCGGAAACTACTTGATTCGAGCGCATGTGTCGATATGCCCGCGCGTCGCGTGTGCGCGCGGGCCCGCCATCCGACATCAAGCCTCGTGCGTCAGATGCGCCGCATACCCCACCTTCCCCGGTGCGATCTCGTCCTTCAGCGTCAACGCCGGAATCTCGTAATCGCCCATGTTCTGGCGCCGGAACGGGATCGGCTGCGTGGTCCAAAGCTCATCCAGACGCTGGCCGAGCGCTGCACGCGTTTCGTCGAAGCGTGCTTCGTTCATCTTCCCCGAGCGGTAGATCACGAACGGCGGCAGCACGGAGAAGCCCGGGTAATACAGCATCCCGTGCTGGATCGGGAACAGCACGTCGTCGATCGGTCCGTTGATGCCACGCGGGCTGTAATGCGACTGCCACCCGCCTGCCGTGACGATCACCATCGCGCGCTTGCCGACGAACGAACCCTCGCCATAACGATTGCCCCAATGCGTGTCGGAATGCTCGCCCACCCCGTAGGCAAAGCCGCACGCATACACGCGCTCGAACCAGCCCTTCATGATCGCCGGCATCGAGAACCACCACAGCGGGAACTGCAGGATCACCGCATCGGCCCACCTCAGCTTGTCCTGCTCGCGCACGATGTCGTCGCGCTGCGTGCCGGTTGCGAACGCGTGCTTCGAGTCGTTCGACGGATCGAAACGCGCGTCCGGCTCACGCCCGGTCATGTCGTCCGCGTCGAAGGCCGCCTTCCAGTTCATCGCATACAGGTCGCTCACCTGCACCGTATGGCCGGCCGCTTCGAGATGCTCGACGGTGAAGTCGCGCAACGAGCCGGTCAGCGAACGCGGTTCGGGATGGGCATAGACGATCAGCACATTCATGTTCGGTACTCCGTTGATTGAATGACTGCAGGATGCCGTGACCGAAGGTATATTTGAAATGAATTCCTGATATTGCAGGTATAGCCATGAATAATCTCAGGCGACTCGATCTCAATCTGCTCGTCACGCTGGACGTGCTGCTCGCCGAGCACAACGTCACGCGCACGGCCGAGAAGCTGAACATGTCGCAGCCGTCGGTGAGCGTGCAGTTGCAGAAGCTGCGCGACCTGTTCGGCGATCCACTGCTGCTGCCGGGGCCGCGCGGGATGCGGCCGACCGCGCGCGCGGAGGCGCTGCGCGAGCCGTTGCGGGACGCCATCGAAGCGATCGAACGCGCGGTGATCCCCGCCACGCCGTTCGATCCCGCCACCGCGCAGAACACGTGGCGCGTGGCGGCGACCGACTACGGCGAATCGACGATCGTCCTGCCCGCGCTGAACGCGCTGCGTTCGACCGCGCCCGGTACGCGGCTCGCGATCGTCGAGCTCGTCCCGCCGAGAATCGAACAGGATACCGAACGAAACGGCATCGACCTCGCCTTTCACACGACCGACGAATCACCGGCCGGCATGCGGCGGCTGCCGCTGTTCGTCGAGCGTTACGTGCTCATCGGCCGCGCCGGTCACCCGAAGCTGAAGCGGCGCCCCACGCTCGCGCAGTTCAGTACGCTCGAGCACGTGATCACGTCGCCCGACGGCGCCGGCTTCTTCGGCGTGACGGACGAAGCGCTCGCGAAGGTGGGCGCCACGCGGCGCGTCGTGCTGTCGGTGCCGCACTTCCTGTTCGTGATGTCGGCCGTCGCCAGCACCGATCTCGTCGCGATGGTGCCCGAGCGGCTGGTGCGCAACGTGCCCGCGTTGCGGGTCGTGGAAGCGCCCGTCGACGTGCCTGGCTACGAAATGTCGATGCTGTGGCACGAACGCGTGCATCGCGATCCGGCCCACCGGTGGTTGCGGGAGACGATCGCGGCAGCGGTGTAGAACGTTCGCCTGCCCGGTGCGGCCGCCCGCTTCGATGGCCATCGCACAAAATCCTTCATCCGGGGCTTGAAACCGCGCCAAACACTGTATATATTTACAGTGCTTTTGCACCATTTGACCCGAATTCCGTCATCACAGACGGACGGACCTTTGTGAGGCGACCATGTTCCAGGCATCCGCATTCGATCCCGAGCAACCCGGCTTCAACCCCGTCCACTTCGAACGCGCCGCGCAGCGGGCGGTCGTCGATCTGCAGCGTGTCGCCGGCGGCCCCGCGCAGCGGGCGCTCGGCCTGCGGCGCCGCACCCATCCTGCGGCCGTCCGCACGATGAGCTGGCAGGCGCTGCTGAACGTCGAAGAGCTGGCATTCTCGAATGCCGGCTTCCTGAACCGCAACGAGCCGGCCGTCGTCGACGCGTTCATCCGGCTGCGCGACAGCCGCCTGGTCGCCGCGGACGTCGAGGAACCGGTCGATTGGCGCCGCGACGATGACGACCTGCCGGCCATCTATCTGATCGTCAAGGCGATGCTCGACGCGGAAGAGGAAGAACGGGCCGAAGCGGCCTGAACGGCGCCGACGCCGGCCGCTCGCGCTTGCCGGGATCGTGCCGCCACGTTGCGTGGTGGCGCGGGACACCCGCTACATTGACCACATGCGCGCGCGTATCGGCGTATCGGCGGACCGGCGGACCGGCGGATCGGCGGATCGGCGGATCAGCGGATCAGCGGATCAGCGGATCAGCGGATCAGCGGATCAGATGGCAAATTGTGGTTCGTCGCGCCGTCAAGCGACGAACATCGTCACGAACGCCGCAGCAACCACCCGTTACAACCGCGCCGCAAGCCGTGAGCCCTGATCGATCGCGCGCTTCGCGTCGAGTTCGGCGGCCAGTTCCGCGCCGCCGATCAGGTGCACCGAGCGCCCGGCCGCCTGCAGCGGCGCGAGCAGTGCGCGCTGCGGCTCCTGCCCCGTGCAGAGCACGATCGTGTCGGCCTCGATCAGCTCGTGATCGGTACGCTGCTCGCCGTACGACACGTGCAGCCCGCGCGCGTCGATCAGTTCATAGTTCACGCCGCCGATCATCTTCACCTGCTTCATCTTCAGCGTCGCGCGGTGAATCCAGCCGGTCGTCTTGCCGAGCCCCTTGCCGAGCGGCGCGGCCTTGCGCTGCAGCAGCGTCACGTCGCGCGCCGGCGCCGTCACCTGCGCACGCGTCACACCGCCACGCGTCGCGGCCGGGTCGGTCACGCCCCACTCGGCCTTCCACTCGTCCAGATCGAGCGCCGGCGATTCACCCTCCTGCACCAGATACTCGGCGACATCGAAGCCGATCCCGCCCGCGCCGACCACCACGACACGCCGGCCGACCGGCTGCCTGCCCGCGAGCACGTCGATGTAGCTGAGCACGTTCGGCCCGTCCTGCCCCGGAATCTTCGGGTCGCGCGGCGCGACGCCGGTCGCGAGCACGATCTCGTCGTAGCCGCCCGCGATCAGGTCGCTCGCGTCGACGCGGCGGTTCAGGTGCAGATTCACGCCGGTCAGCTCGACCTGGCGGCCGAAGTAACTCAGCGCTTCGTGAAACTCTTCCTTGCCCGGAATCCGCTTCGCCATGTTGAACTGGCCGCCGATCTCGGCCGCGCCGTCGAACAGGTCGACCTGATGGCCGCGCTGCGCGAGCACGGTCGAGCATGCGAGCCCGGCCGGCCCCGCGCCGACCACCGCGATGCGCTTCGGCTGCGCGGCGGGCGTGTATTTCAGCTCCGTCTCGTGGCACGCGCGCGGATTCAGCAGGCACGACGCGATCTTGTTCTTGAACGCATGATCGAGACACGCCTGGTTGCAGCCGATACAGGTATTGATCTCGTCGGCGCGGCCCTGCGCGGCCTTGACCACGAACTCCGCATCCGCGAGCAGCGGGCGCGCCATCGACACCATGTCCGCGCAGCCGTCCGCGAGGATCTGCTCGGCCACTTCGGGACGGTTGATCCGGTTGGTGGTCACGAGCGGAATGCCGACCTCGCCCTTCATCTTCTTCGTCACCCACGCGAACGCGCCGCGCGGCACCGACGTCGCGATCGTCGGCACGCGCGCCTCGTGCCAGCCGATCCCCGTGTTGATGATCGTTGCGCCCGCGCGCTCGACGGCCTTCGCGAGCTGCACGGTTTCGCTCCAGTCGCTGCCGTCCGGAATCAGGTCGAGCATCGACAGCCGGTAGATCAGGATGAAATCGCGGCCGACCGCTTCGCGCGTGCGCTCGATGATCTCGATCGGCAGCCGGATGCGGTTCTCGTACGAACCGCCCCACTGGTCGGTGCGCTTGTTCGTGTGCATCGAGATGAACTGGTTGATCAGGTAGCCCTCGGAGCCCATGATCTCGACGCCGTCATACCCGGCTTCACGCGCGAGCTTCGCGCAGCGGACGAACGCGCGGATCTGCCGCTCGACGCCGGCCGCGCTCAGTTCGTGCGGCGCGAACGGCGAGATCGGCGACTTGATCTTCGACGGCGCGACCGCGAACGGGTGATAGCCGTAGCGGCCCGTATGCAGGATCTGCAGCGCGATCTTGCCGTCTTCCGCGTGCACGGCCTCCGTGATCTGGCGATGCCGCCGCGCGGCGGCCGACGTCATCAGCGTGCCGCCGAACGGCTTGGTCCAGCCGGCCACGTTCGGCGCGAAACCGCCCGTCACGATCAGGCCGACGCCGCCGCGGGCGCGTTCGGCGAAATATTCGGCGAGCCGCGGCAGCGTCTTGCGGCTGTCCTCGAGGCCCGTGTGCATCGAGCCCATCAGCACGCGGTTCTTCAGCGTCGTGAAGCCGAGATCGAGCGGGGCGAGCAGGTGGGGAAAGGTCGTGGTCATGATGTTCGTGCCAATGCGTGCCAATGAGCGATGCGTGACATCGTAGGCGCGCGCCGCCTTGAACGTGAGGGGGCAAACAGCCATAATGCTTGTCATTTCCGGCCAAGACGACATGACTTCCCCTCTCGCCAAGGACCGCCTCGGGCTGCGCCGGCCGACGATTCCGGTCGCCTATACGCGCCTGCTGCTGCAGGCGCTGGCCGCGCGCGGCGTCGACCTGGCCGCCGTGCGCGCCGGCACGGGCCTGCGCGACGCGGTGCTGGCCGAACCGGACGCGCGTGTCGCGCCGTCGCAATGGGGGCGGCTCGTGCTCAATGCGATCGAGATCGGTGGCGATCCGGGCATCGGGCTCGCGTTCGGGCTGCTGCTGAAGCCGACCGTGCACGGCTTTCTCGGCTACGCGACGCTGACCGCGCGGGACATCCGCGAGGCGCTGTCCGTCACGCAGCGCTACTTCCGGATGCGCAACCGCCAATATCGGCTGACCTACGAGGAAGACGCACGCGGTGCGACGCTCGAACTGCACGGCGTGCAGGCCAGCCCCGTGCTGCAGCATCACGTGATGTTCGAGTTCGTGTTGACCGGGCTCGCGCAGAACATCTCGCAATGGGCCGGGCGCGCGTCGCCGCCGATCCAGCTGCAATTCGCGTGGCCGGAGCCGCCCTATTTCGCGCGCTATCGCGGCCAGTTGCCGCCGGTCGAATTCGGCTGCGCCGCCAACGCGCTGTGGATCGCGCACGACGTGCTCGACTGGCCGCTACCGCTCGCCGACGAAGTCGCGCACCGGCAGGCGCTCGTGCAGGTGGAGCGCGAGTACGCGCAGGTGCGCCAGGAGGAAGGCGATCTCGTCGAGCGCGTGCGCGCGGAGCTGGCACGCGGGGCCGGTGCCTACCCGGGGCCGGAGACGCTCGCCGATGCGCTGCTCGTGTCGACGCGTACGCTGCGGCGCCGGCTGGAGGAAGCCGGTTCGAGCTATCGGCAATTGCTCGACGAAGCGCGGTTTCGCGACGCGAAGCAGTTGCTCGCCGCGTCGGATCTCGACCTGAAGACGATCGCCGAGCGGCTGCAATTCACCGATCCGGCGAATTTCACGCGTGCGTTCCGGCGCTGGGCCGGGCAGACGCCGAGTGCTTACCGGGAGGCAGCAGGCGGATTGGGAAAGCCGGCGTCGAGTTCCGCGTCGCCGAGATAGATCCTCGCACCGCCGTCGCCCTCGGCCGCTTCGATCCGCACCTCCCCCGTCGCGGCGACGATCGCGTCGTACACGTCATCGGTCACGCACACCACCGGCACCGCGATCGCATACAGTTCGGCGGCCACGATCGCGCCGATCGAGATGATCAGGTCGCGCTCCTTCAGCACGATCCCGACCGGCCCCGTGCCGTTGCGCACGGCTTCCGCGAGCACGCTGCTGCTCGAGCTCGAGCCTTTCGCGTGCGGCAACACCATCACCTGGCCGGCGAGGCTCGCGCCGGCCTGCGGATGCCCGCGATCGACGATCTTTCCCGCGCCGGAGTCGTAGCCGCCCCAGAAGCTGAGCGGCTTGTCGAGCACGAACGGCCGCGCGCATGCGCTGCCCGGCACGAGCGTGTCGCCCGTCAACAGCTTGCCCGTCGCTTCAGTCATCGAATCGCACCTTTCCTTCATACGCCGAACGCACGCATTCGCGCATGCTGCCGTACGCGACCGTCACGCCGATGTTCGCGGGCGCATACGACGCCCATTTCCCCGAATTGGTCATCACGAGCCCCGACAGTTGCTTCATCACCGGCGTGATGTACGTGCAGGTATCGACGACGATCTGAATGCCGCGCGCAGCGAATTTCTCCGCGAGGCCGGCCTCCTCCAGTTCCCACAGGATGAACCGGCTCGTGTTCACGTAGAAATCGCAGGCCGGCTTGCCGTCGAATGCATCGAGCAAGGTATCGAGCGTGCGGAATTCGGCCAGCGAGAAATGCGGCGTGCCGAGCGCCACCGCGACGAGCGCGTCGCCGGCCGCGCCGTGGTTCAGCGTGTGACGAATCGCGTCGAGATCGGCCATCGTGACGTCGACCGTGCGTTGCGCCGCTTGCCCGTGCAACGCGGCCTCGAGCGTCGGCGCCTCGGGGGTCACGCCGACTGCATGGAACAGCGCGACGGCACCGCTCGACGCGGCAGCCGCGCCCAGCGCCTTGAGTTCGTCTTCGGTGGTGTCCGCCGGCAGCCCGACGATCGCCGGCACGACCGCGCCCGCGATCCTGCCGATCAGCAGCCCAAGTGCGGCGAAATAGATGTCGCGCGACGACAGGTGGCTGAAGTCCGGTGCGTTGAACACGATCCGAGCGACACGGTTCGCTTCGACATGCAGCCCCGCATACGGCGCACGCCCGGTGATCGCGGCGGCCAGGTCGAGAAAATCGCCGTACCGGCTCGTCCGCGCGCCGAGCACCGAGTTCGCGAACACGATCGCGTTCGATTCGGCCCAGGCGATCTGCTCGCCTTTCGCGGGACGGTTCTTCAGCTGGTACGGCGCGCACGTGAAGCTCGATTCGCAGCCGAGCTGCAGATGCGCATCCATCAGGCGCTGCGCGTCGCGCTGGATCGCGCGGTCGCCGTGGTACAGCTCGGGATGGATCAGGTCGAGCGACCCGACGTTCAGCGTGGTCGGCACCGCGACCTTCGCGCCGGTGTCGACGAAATACTCGACGAAGTCGAGGCTGGTCTGGCCGTGGTACAGACAGCCGTCGATATGCGCGGACGTGATGTCGATCAGGTGCGGCGCGGACATCACTTGCGCCGTGCGCGCGACGATCCGCATCGCACGCGCGACGCCCTCGCCGAAATCCCCGCGCAGCATCGCGCTGTCGCGGTCACTCAACTGCAGCATCGGTGGCTCCTCTGACGCGTGCCGGCGGCGCCGGCCCGTGAAATCCGTCAGGGGACTCTACAACTGGAAATAAAAACTGTCCAGATCGCCATCGATCCGGACAGTTTCAAAAACCAATTTCCGCTCTTGAGCGCCACCGAAGTGGGCAATGGCTCGAATTCCGCTCCAGTTTGCCGCCGCGCCGTCTAGCGTTCCGCGGTCACACTGAACAGCTCATCGCGCAGCGCCTTCGCGCGGTCGCGGCCGAACTGCGTCTCGAATTCGTCCTGCGCGGCCTGCCATGCGACCAGCGCCTGCGCGAACGTGCGCTCGCCCAGCTTCGTGAGGCTCAGCGCATGCGCGCGCGCATCGTGCTCGGAGGCGGCCGTCGCGACGAACCCGTCGCGCTGCAGCGGCTTCAGTGCGCGCAGCAGCGTCGTGCGATCCATCACGAGCGCATCGGCGAGTTCGCTCATCAGCAAGCCGGGCCTGCGCGTCAGGTTCGCCATGATCGAGAACTGGGCCGGCGTGACGCCAACCGGGGCCAGATGGCGCTCGTACAGTTGCGTGACGAAGCGCGCCGCCTGACGCAGCGCGAGGCAGTTGCACGCCTGGGCAATCGAGGTGTCGTTCATGCTTGGCAATTTATATGTGCATATGCATAAAGTCAATGTACACTCCGCCGTAACAAGGCCGGTGGCCGGCCCTCGCGTCAAGGAGACGGACATGGACTACATCGACAAGCTGCGGATTTTCCGGTCGGTGGTGGAGATGCGCAGCTTCACGCGCGCCGCCGACATGCACGGCCTCGCGCGGCCTGTCGTGTCGCGCGCGGTCGCGGATCTGGAAGCGCGCTTCGGCAGCCGGCTGCTGCACCGGACCACGCGCCAGGTGTCGCTGACCGAAACGGCCGAGCGCATCTACGAGCGCTGCGCGGCCGTGCTCGACGAACTCGACTCGCTCGAAGCGGAAGCGCAGGCGCCAACGCGCGAGCCCGAAGGCCTGCTGCGGCTCGTCGCGCACACGACGGCCACGCTGAACCGGCTGGTGCCGCTGATTGCCGGCTTCAAGGCCGCGCACCCGAAGGTGCGCCTCGACGTGACGCTGACCGAGCGGCCCATCGATCTCGTCGGCGAAGGCTACGACATCGCCATCGTCGTGCCGTACATGCTGACGAACGAATCGACCGTCGTGCGGCTGGTCGAGCGGATCCCGCTCGTGATCGTCGCGACGCCCGCCTACCTGCGCGCCCATCCGCACCCGGCCGCGCCGGCCGATCTCGCCGACCATCCGTTCGTGCCGATGTCGCCGTCGCTGCGCCGGCCTGCGCTGTCGTTCCGCGTCGATGGCGACCTGCTGACCGTGCCGTTCCGCTTCGACATCTCGTCGAACAGCCCCGTCTTCAATCGCGAGATGGTGATGCACGACTTCGGGATCGGCGTCGTGCCGAAAACGCTCGTTCAGGCCGAACTCGCATCGGGCGCGCTCGTGCAGTTGCTGCCGAACGCCGATCTCGTCGACGCGTTCGTCGAGATCAAGCTCGCCTACGCGAACCGCGCGCTGCTGCCCGCGAAGGTCAAGGCGTTCATCGACTACACGGCCGCCTACTGCGACCGCGAAGGCTGGATCGTGCCCGCGGCGGCCTGACGCCGATTGGTACAGCCATGACAACAATCTGATCGCGCCCCGCCGCTCGCTTCGCGCCGTATTGCCCCCTAACATGTGTACATGCACAAGACGACGCTCACCGATGACGATTGCTTCGCGGTCCGGCAAGCCGCCCGCCGGATCTCGCAGTTTTACGAGCGCTATCTGTCGCGGGCGGGCGTGACGCCGTCGCAGTACAGCATTCTCGCGCTGCTGCGCGATCGGCCAGGCCTGACGATGGCGACGCTGTCGGCCGTGCTGGTGATCGAGCGCACCGCGCTGCTGCGCGCGCTCAAGCCGCTCGTCGGCGCGGCGCTGGTGGCCGGCCGGATCGAGCCGCCGTGCCGCCGCCAGACGTTCGCGCTGACCGCGCACGGCGAAACGAAGGTCGCCGACGCGCAAGTGCACTGGCTCGCCGCGCAGGAAGCGTTCGAGCAGCGGTTCGGGTCGACGCAGGCGGCCCGCCTGAGAGACGAATTGTTCCGGATCACGCACAACCTGCCGGAACGCTAGCCCCTTCCCCGATCGACGACACTTCGTCGATCGACTTGATAAGTGCATATACATAGGTGAATCGATGGAAACGACCCAAGCCGCTGCCTCATCCCGTGAAGCAGCCACACTCGACCGGCCCGCGAAGCAACAGCGCCGCGTGCCGTGGATGCGCATCGCGGTGGGTGCCGTCGTCATCGTCGTTGCCGCCGCCGCGCTCGACTGGCTGTTCGTGCTGCGTTTCCAGGAGAGCACCGACGATGCGTATGTCGGCGGCAACGTGACGGTGCTCGCGCCGAAGGTCAACGGCTTCGTCGACAAGATCCTTGTGACCGACAACCAGCGCGTGAAGGCCGGCGACGTGCTCGTGCAGCTCGATGCACGCGACTACGACGCGAAGCTCGCGCAGGCCAGCGCCGAAGTCGACAGCGCGCGCTCCGCCGTGACCGAACTCGCGGCGAAGCAGCAACTGCAATACGCGGTGATCGGCCAGCAGGCGGCCGACAAGAACGCGTCGTCGGCCGAGCTGACGCGTGCCGCATCGGATCGCGTGCGCTACCGCGAGCTCGTGAAATCCGACGCCGTGTCGAACCAGATCGTCGAACGCGCGGACGCCGATTACTCGAAGGCCGGCGCCGCCGTCGAACGCAGCGACGCCGCGCTGCTCGCGTCGAAGCGGCAGCTCGACGTGCTCGGCGCGCAGCTCGCCGATGCGCAAGCTCGCGTGAACACCGCGCTCGCCGCGCAGCGCGTCGCCGCGCTCAACGTCGAATACACGACGATCCGCTCGCCGGTCGACGGCTACGTCGGCAATCGCACGGGCCGCGTCGGGATGCTCGCGAACGTCGGTGTGCCGCTGCTGACGGTCGTGCCGGCTTCCGGGCTGTGGATCGACGCGAACTTCAAGGAAGACCAGCTGCGCAAGATGCACGCGGGCGATCGCGTCGACGTGTCGCTCGATGCGTCGAGCACGCGCCTGCGCGGCCGCGTCGACAGCCTCGCGCCCGCCACCGGCGCGACTTTCAGCGTGCTCCCGCCCGAGAACGCGACCGGCAACTTCACGAAGATCGTCCAGCGCGTGCCCGTGCGCGTGCATCTCGATCCGCAGCCGGGCCTCGACCATGTGCTGCGCCCCGGCCTGTCCGCCGTCGTGACCGTGCATACCGGCCGCGCGAGCTGAACGGGAGACGACGATGACCACCGCGTTTTCCGGCGACCCGGCGTCGCAACCGACCAAGCAGCGCGTGTTCGCGTTCGCGCTGATGTGCGTCGGCTTCTTCATGGCGACGCTCGACATCCAGATCGTCGCATCGTCGCTGCGCGACATCGGCGGCGGCCTCTCTGCCAGCCAGGACGAATTGTCGTGGGTGCAGACCGCCTACCTGATCGCCGAGATCATCGTGATCCCGATGTCCGGCTGGCTGTCGAAGGTGATGTCGACGCGCTGGCTGTTCGTCGCGTCGGCCATCGGCTTCACGATCACGAGCATGCTGTGCGGGCTCGCGTGGGACATCAACTCGATGATCCTGTTTCGCGGGCTGCAGGGCGCGCTCGGCGCCGCGATGATCCCGACCGTGTTCACCACCGCGTTCGTGCTGTTCCCCGGCAAGCAGCGGCTGATCGCGTCGACGACCATCGGCGCGCTCGCATCGCTCGCGCCGGCAATCGGCCCCGTGATCGGCGGCTGGATCACCGATCAATGGTCGTGGCACTGGCTGTTCTACCTGAACCTCGTGCCGGGCATCGCGGTGGCCGCGCTCGTGCCGCGCTACGTGCACATCGACGAGCCCGATCTCAGCCTCATCAAGCGCGGCGACTATCTCGGCATCGTGCTGATGTCGGGCTTCCTCGGCTGCCTCGAATACGTGCTGGAAGAAGGCCCGCGCAAGAACTGGTTCGGCGACGACGTGATCGTGATCTGCGCGTGGATCTCCGGCATCTGCGGTTTCCTGTTCATCGTGCATGCGCTGACCGCGAAGGATCCGGTCGTCGACCTGCGCGCACTCGCCGTGCGCAACTTCGGGATCGGCAGCCTGCTGTCGTTCGTGACCGGCATCGGGATCTTCGTGACCGTGTTCCTGACGCCGCTGTTTCTCGCGCAGGTGCGTGCGTTCAGCTCGCTGCAGATCGGCATGGCGCTGCTGTCGGTCGGCGCGTTCCAACTGGTCGCGCTCGGTGCGTATGCGTTCGCCGCGCGCTACTTCAGCCTGCGCGCGCTGCTCGTGTTCGGGCTGATCTGTTTCGGGCTTGGCTGCTACCTGTACACGCCCATCACGCACGACTGGGGCTGGCGCGAACTGCTGCTGCCGCAGGCACTGCGCGGCATCGGCCAGCAGTTCAGCGTGCCGCCGATCGTGACGATGGCGCTCGGCTCGCTGCCGCAGTCGCGCCTGAAATCGGCCAGCGGCCTGTTCAACCTGATGCGCAATCTCGGCGGGGCAATCGGCATCGCGGTGAGCGCGACGATGCTCAACGACCGGCTGAACTTTCATTACCTGCGCCTGAACGAGCACGTGAGCGCCGGCCAGCCGCAGATCGCCTCGCTGCTCGATCGCCAGGCCGCGTACTGGTCGTCGGTGGCCGGCAACACGCTGGACACCGCGCAAGCCGGGCTCGCTAACCTGCACCACCTGATCTATCGCGAAGCGCTGACGCTCACGTATGCGGATGCGTATTACGCGCTGTCGCTGTGCTTCGTCGTCGCGCTGCTCGCCGTCGTCTTCTCCAAACCCATTTCCCTGAACGCGCCGCCGCCGGACGCGCACTGAGGTTGAGGTCATCGCCATCATGAAAAAACTTCTCGTCGCCCTCGCCGTCAGCGCACTCGCCGCAGGATGTGCGGTGCAGCCCGCGCAGCATCCGGCGCTTCAGGATTCGGTTCGCACGCTCGCGCCGGATGGTTGGGATACCGATGTACCGCGCGCGGACATCGACGCCGCCGCGTGGTGGGCGCAATTCCACGATCCCGTGCTCGACCGGCTGATCGCCACCGTGCTCGACGGCAACCTCGATCTGCAGGCAGCCGCCGAACGCGTGAAGCAGGCGCAGGCGCTGACCGTGCAGAAGCGCGCGGTGCTGCTGCCCGAACTCGACGCGACCGCGCATGCGGCCGACGCGCGCCAGAACACGCCGCCGCCGCTCGGCTATGTGCGACAGGCCGGTGCGGGACTCGCGCTGAGCTGGTCGCCCGATGTGTTCGGCGGCGAACGGCTCGACCTGCTCGCCGCGCAGGCCGAGCTCGTCGGGCAGAAGCATGCGGAAGATGCGATGCGGCTCGCGCTCGCGGCGGATGCGGCTTCCGCGTATGTCGATCTGCGCTGGGCGCAGCAGGAATTGAAGATCCTGCAGGACAACGCGAAGATCCGGCAGCATGCGCTCGAACTCACGCGCAAGCGGCAGGCGTTCGGGCTGTCGACGGAACTCGACGTTACCCGCGCGCAGAACCAGCTCGATGCGCTCGAAGCGCGGATTCCGCCGACGCAGGCGCAGATTGCGCATCAGCTCAATCTGATCGCCGTGTATTCGGGGCGCACGCCGGAATCGGTCGATCGGCTCGTGCTTGCGCAGGCCGGGGAGATTCCGGCGCCGCCGGTGGGCTCGCCGGGGACGTTGCCCTCGCAGGCGCTGTTGCGCCGGCCCGATGTGCTGACTGCGTATGCGCAGGTCGAGCGGCGGGCGGCGCAAGTCGGTGTGGCGAAGGCCGAGCGGTATCCGAAGTTTTCGTTGAACCTGACGGACGGGATTCTGGCCGCTTCTTATCTCGGGTTACCTACGTTGACCGATAACCTGTTCAGCGCCGCGTTGAGTGCGACGAGCCCGATCTTCAATGCGGGGCGGATTACCGCCGATATCTCGCAGAGCGAAAGCCGGATGCGCGAGTCGGAACTCGGGTTAAGGCAGACGATGCTGCAGGCGTTGAGGGAAGTCGAGGATGCGCGGGCGAATCTCGTTAGTTCCGATGAGGCGTCGCGGAGGCTGGGTAGTGCGCTTGCTGCTTCGGACAAGGCGCTTGGGTTGGCGAATCAGCTCTATAAGGGCGGCGCGACGGATTTTCTGGATGTGCTGTCCGCGCAGGAGGTGTATCTGCGGGATTCGGATTCGCTGAATCAGGTCAAGCGCGAGCATGCGCTGGCAGCGGTGGCGCTGTATCGGTCGCTTGGGGGTGGGTGGAACAGGAATGACGCGGCGGGCGGGCCGGAGGTGGAGGCCGTGGCGAAAAACTAAGCGTGATCACGATACGGCGCCGGCATCAACACTTGCCGGCGCCCCGCCCGTCAGCCACACGATCCCAGACATTGGACCGACGACAACGCGATCAGATAAACCGCCGCCCACGCAATACCCAGTCCTGCGATAACGGCGACGATAACGGTGAAGATACGCGTGATGGGCTTGTGCCAGAACCGGATCGCAACGAACACGCCGGCAGCCAGCAGGAGCCCGATGAGGATCGGGCCGAGCACATTCATTGCAGCGTTATCGGTCGAGTGCCAGCTTTGCGCCGAGCCCCAGCAGGATCGTCCCCATCACCGCGTCGATCGGCTTGCGCAGTTTCGCGTAGCCCGTCTGCACGCGGTTCGTCGAGAACAGCACGGCGATCGTGCAGAACCACGTCACCGATACGGCGACGACCACGGCCAGCGTCGCGCCATGCACCCATGCCGGCGCATGCGCGGGCAGCAGCGTGACGAACAGGCTGCCGAAGAACGCCGCGGCTTTCGGGTTGGTCAGGCCGACCAGCAGCCCTTTCCGGTAGGCATGCACGCCGCCGCGAATGACCGGCTGGCTCGCGGCTTCAGCCTGCTGTGCCGACTGGCGCAGGCCCGACAGCGTCTTGATACCCAGATAGATCAGATACGCGGCACCGGCGATGCGAATCGCCTCGTACAGCCACGCAAGCTTCGCGACGATCAGCCCGAGCCCGAAAATCGCCATCGCGGCCCAGACCGCATGCGACGACGCGATGCCCAGCGCGGCCAGCAGGCCCGCTCGGCGATTGCCGAGTGCGTGGGATGAAACGGCGATCAGGTCGGGGCCGGGGCTGACGCACGCCAGCAACATCACGCCGCCGACTGCGGCGAGTTGGGGAAGATAGCTCATGGCGGTTCGGGAGGATTTGGGTAAAGGGGGAAAGCCGATCTACTCTAGCATGCCAATTATGGGTGCATGCGGAATGGCACGCTCATGGGCGATCGATCAACTGTGAACACGCTTCAATTGGAGCAATTTTTCCATTTCGCCCTCCATAAAGGACACATAACGGCCTATCTTCACTGGCGTGCATCGTCTTCCCCTTACACTCAGATCCATCCATTACGCCCCCTGCTTTGTCAACACACACCCCACCAGACTGCACCAGCCAGATTTCTTTCGACAAGCGGATTTTTCCGTCAGACACCTCATAAAAATCCCGCCACCGGCCATCTGCCTGGTCAAAATCGTAGGAATACTGACTCCCTCCCACATAATCTGCTCCCACCGGCAAATACCCTGCAAACGTCACGCCCCCGCCTCGAACCGCATAAACGTTCATTTTGGCGTTAGCCCCCGACCTACCGAGATTTATCATGACCAACTTCGTATCAGTGCCGGTTAGCTCGTTCACAACCCACACACCACCACTGCAACTATCCGAATCATCCAATTTTTGATTCGCTACCCAATCTCCCGCCTTTCCCGCTCCATCACCATCAAACACCATGACTTCCGATCGTGCACGATCACACACAAAGACAAGCGTCTTTCCGCCCGACACAACCGATAGAGACTGGGAAGACGACTGATCCTCTGCAAAAACCTTTCCAATCCCGAAGAAAAGAAGAAAAACAATCAAAAACCGCATCTCTCCTCCAAGGAAAATACAAAAATTACCCATCTACATTGCGAACAAAGAAATACAACACTCTACTCACCGAATCCAGGAGATATCCACCACGAACCCTCTGGAATGACCCACTTCTCCCAAGCCCGTCAAAATTGAAGCTCACACATAGATAACGCTGACGGCCTGCTCTTGCGATGCTCCACTCTGCCAGCGCGGGATTGAATGCCGTTGGCTTGATTCCGCCGTTATTTCCAACAGGCATGGCAGCCGGCAATCGGTAGAGTTTTCCAGCATAGATCAACGCCTGCGTCGACGTCCCTTCCGCGTAGCCGACGTCGACACGGTCATGTTTGACGAGATAGCTTGCGTTAAAGCCGGCTGCGTAGTCGTCCTCTTGTGACACCTCGTGCGTATTGATGCCCCCGATCGCGACGGACTGAGAAACGGACTGCGCCAGAAGGCAGCTTTTAACCAAGCCCTCGCCCGGAGATGCCGCCCATCCGATGCTGTAAGCGGCCATGACCACGCCAGTCAAACAAATTTTCTTCATCGGGAATCACTCCCACTCAGAGTCGGTGGGCGGAATGACGTCACGCGGGTATGCTGCCTCCCGACGTGGGCTGGGCGGACCGAGATACGACGCATCGGCGCGCGGCGCAAACGACCGCGCCGCCGCCCCCTACCCCGCGATTTACAGCGGCGGACGCTTCAACTTCACCCAGCGCTGCACCGACGGCCGCTCCCATTGCGCACGTGCATAGTCGGCGAGACGCTGCGGCACCGGATCGTCATTCAGCACCAGACGGTTCAGCATCACCGCCAGGTCGACATCGGCAATGCTCCACTCGCCGAACAGGTTGGCCGCGCCCGGCGCAAGCAGCTTGTCGGCGGCCGCGAACAGCTTCTGCGCGGCGGCCTGCGCCAAGCTCGACAGCGGCTCGCTCGACGGCCCGTAGAACAGCACTTCGGTCGACCGCTCCGTACGAACCGGCATCAGGTCGCTGCGCAGCCACGCTTGCACCTGTCGTGCGCGTGCGCGCTGGCGCGGCTCGACCGGATAGAGCCGCGTGCCCGGGAAGGTCTCGTCGAGATACTCGGTAATCGCCGACGATTCCGACAGCGCGAAATCGTCGTGCACGAGCGTCGGCACGCGTTGCGTCAGCGATGTCGCCGCGTAGTCGGGCGCGAAATGCGCGCGGTTGCCGAGATCGACGGTCACCAGTTCGTAAGGCAGCGATTTTTCCTCGAGCGCAACGAAGACCGACATTGCGTAAGGGCTCGCGTATTGCGTATCTGCGTAAAGGCGGAGATGACCGGTTTGCACTGAAGGCTCCTTGTGGGTACGGATGTTCGCGGCTGCTGGTTGATGCGGTTGCGTGACAGGTTAGCAGCGGCTGGTTTCGTCATGCTTGTGGTTTTGCGTGTGCTGTTGCTACGTGGTCATGCGGCGTCGAGCCAACGATAGCCGATCACTTCGTTCAACGGGTACGCAAGTTCGCGGACTTCTTCCAGTTGATTGCCACCGAGGCGATACGCCTGCTCCCCAAACTGCTCAATGCTCCAACCCGTTCGAAATTTCACTTCGACAGCTTGAATGAAACTCATATTCTCGAGCGGGGCTTGGCAACTTGCATCATTGCTTGATCGAGATCTGATCGGCTTTGATCCAACGAAGCACATGCTTACCGGATGCGTTGACGTAGTCCACATAGGCCCACCCAGCCGGAGATTGCTTCAGTACGGTTACGACATCATTCTGGACGAGATAGGCTCGACTTACGGTCGCGTCGTCGGGAGCTGTGAACAGCGTTGCTTTTGCGACCGATACGATAGCGGTCCGGCGTTCGGCATCCGCGTCTTTCGACTCTCGCGTACCAAGAGAGCCGCCGAGGCCTTTCGAAAGCGCCGCTTCGATCAAACGTGCATCACTCGTTGCACTTTTCGTGAGCAAAGCTGCTGCTATCTTTCGATAGGATGCACGATTACTCGACGACAACGGGTCACAACGAAGCACATTGTCGGCCCCAGAATCGTCGCGAAGAACCCAATCCGCCGGATGCCCTGCTTCGATGTAGCGGAGGACGTTACTTACCGATGGACGATCGCTCTTCAGCATCGTGGAAGTTTGCTCGTCCGTTCCCCATTGAGCAGGCTGACCAGCAGTCCAACCTTGCCCGCAAATTTCACCCGTTTGATCTGAGGTAATGCACCCCGTGCGTACCTCGACGACTGGGCAATATTCCCGGCTCAGGACAGATTCGGGTTTCCCTTGCCCTTGCCATACTGTTCCAGTCTCCACTCGCCCGATGACAACATATTGCCCAGACGGCGAAATGTCCTCGGCTTTCGGCGGCTCAATCTCGGTACCTTCCGTATTCGTTTGGCCGGTACGCGGCAACACACCGAACGTCGTTCCATCGGGGAACACAAATACCGCGCGCTTCCAAGATCGGTTGGACAAAGGTGCCTGAGGGTTCGCAGCATTGCTATAGATCACCGCTGCTCCGCCAGGCAATGCAAAACGTAGAGTGGACTGCGGTGCTGCGCTTGCAAGACCTGACCAAAGCATGGTCATCGCGAGCATCGTTCCGACATGCGTGACAAGCCTGCAAGGGGTACCTTCCCGAAACAACGGAACACGTGGCTTCGTCAGTTTTAGCGCCGAGTCTTTCAAGATGGCATTGCCAAATGCTTGGACCCAATGTTGTTGGGTGTGCTGCAGCGATGGGATCATGCGGCGTCGGGCCAGCGGTAGCCGATCACTTCGTTCAACGGGTACGCGAGTTCGCGGACTTCTTCCAGCTGGTTGCCGCCGAAGAGATACACCTGTTCATCGTCGTGACGCAGGTAGAAACCGACATGCCCTTTCCAGCTCGCGGGGTCGTCGCGGGTCAGGATCGCGATGCAGCCGTAGACGGGGCGTTCAAGCGGACGGCCCCATTCGAGCCATGAGCGTGCGAGTGCCGAGCCGGTGCCGCGAATGCCGGCGTGCGTCATGCACCAGTTGACGAACGACGAACACCAGGAAATCTTGTCGTCGTAGCCGACCAGGTTCGTCTGGTTGTTGTATTCGACGATGCGCGGGTTGATGCTGCCGGGCGGGTGGCGGCGGATGCCGAGTTCGGCCATCGCGACGGGCATCCACGGCGGATGGGCGGCGTCCGGTTTGCTCTCAGGATTGAATAGGGTCACGTCGTTCTCGGGCGAGTGTGTTGTGCGGTCAATCTTCGCATGAATACGGCAGCGCGACAGCGCCCTTTCGGCTTGTGATTGCCTTTCAGTCCGCGCCGGTCGTATCGCTTTTTACCGTCTACCGGCCTCCGGGTAGTGGGCAGACACGCCCGCCAGATCGACTACCATATGACAAATCCAACCGGTCTCGACCGCCTCATCCGCGCACCATGACGACACCTTCCGACGACTCCGCCTCGCCCGAACTCGACAGCGCATCGGCTCGCCCGGATGGGGATGCGGAATCGCAGCCGCGCGTCATCACGCTGCCGGCGCACCTGCGCAGCATCCCTGCCTGCGAAGGCGTTCCCGACCTGTTCACCACCTACCTGATCAATATCGGCCTGACGCTGATGTTCGGCACGATGTTCACGGGGTTGCTCGTCAGTCCGTTTTACGACGGCGCCTTTTTCAACAAAGGCTTCATCGTGTTCGTCCTGTGGCTCGTGCTGCTGGGCGTGCTCGCGTGGGCCGTGAAGATTTTCATGCGTGGCGCGAGACATGCCGGCGCCTGGTTCGAGGTCGACTCGACCGGCTTTCGCTATGGCCTCGGCACGCGTCCGGAACCGGCCGCCATCCCGAAAGAACAGTGCGTCGAATGGCGCGAAGCCGTTGCCAACCCCGACCGCCCCTATGACGTCGAATACAACATGGCGTCCAGCATCACCAGGAGCCCCGCGAACTTCCAGTTCTGGCGACGCGCCACGCGCGAACCCGCCACGGCCTATACGCTGCGCATGAATCTCATCTCGACCGACGCCGATGATGTCATTCGCTGCGCGGGCTTCAAGAATCGTCACGATCTGCTCGTCGCCATTCTGTGCGGCCTCGCACACCAGGGGCTGCGCTTCAATCGCAATACCTTCATTGCCGCCGGCATTCACCCGGAGACCTGGCAGAAGCTCAGGACGCCGTGGCGCAAGGCCGTCGTCTTTTTCTCCACTCTCGCCGCGCTCGGCCTGCTGGCTTTCTTCATCTGGGGACGCCTCTCGCTGATCTTCTCCTTCGCGATCTGGATCGTTACGTTTTTATATTATTGCGGCGAGGGGAAGCACAACTTCTCTCCGGATATCAAGAACTATCCGCGAGGGCCGATCGTTTTTCGCATCGACGATAGCGAGACGGCCGACGAAAGCGGCCGTTGAAGCAGCGGGCGCACGCAGCGGGCCTGCTCGGGGAAATGCACGCATTCCGTCGCTCACGTGACACCAAGGTGTTGCTCGCTGCCGACCTAGCATTGGAAACACTGGATGCCATTAGTCAACGACTGCCTTCGGACGGGGAACAATCATTCAAATGACCGTTCCCCGTGATTGCAGGCTGGCAGTTATTGGCCGAAACCGGCCGACCGACTGGAAATCCCCGCCGCCGTGTCCACACAAACCAGCCCCTCAGACTGCAATGTGCTTCTGCATGAATACGCTCAACGGGTCATTTTTGTAATCGCCAAACGGCCCTCGGCGCTGATACCCCGCAGACGCATACAAAGCCAGCGCTTCGTTTTGATAAGGTCCGGTTTCAAGCGTGAGCAACTTGCAACCCAGGTCGATCGCCCGTGCCTCGAGCACGCCGATGAGTTTCCTCGCGACGCCCTGCCCGCGGCCGCGCGGGCTGACAAACATCCGCTTCAATTCGCCGAATTCGGGGTTGAGGACAATCGCCCCGCACCCGATTGCGTTGCCCTCGCTGTCCCGCGCAACGGCGAACAGCACATTGGATTGCTTCAGCGACGCGATATCCAGAGCGTGCCGGCTCTCAGGCGGGTACAGGGTGTCTTGGTACGCGTCCAGATCGGCGATAAGGGCAATCACGTCGGGCTGGTCGGGGGACTCGAAAGCGATAGTCATGGCAGACGAAGCTGGGCAAATGGGAAGTTGAAGTACCCAGCGACAGCGCAGTGCTCGACATCGAAGGCTGCCCGGTCTTCAGCCGCTGATTGTCAGCGATGTGTCCAATGTTGTCGAACCTCTCAAAATTGCGGGCGAATCCGATCACCTCGTGATATCGCCCGATTCACCGACCATCAAGACAATTCCATCCTACTGAACAACGGCATCGACCATTGCCTGCGCTTCGGAGACAAACCGTGAATAGCGCCTCTGCTTAGGTAATTGCTGCGCGTAACAGGCTGGCCGCTGCTCCTCAGCCACGTGCCCCGCACTGCAAGCGACAATCGCCGGCAACGTCGCATCCCGCCACATGAGATAAACCCGTGTGCCCTGCCTGACCGACACCATCAACGTATTCGGCCCATCCGGCATCCCGTCCTGGCTGTCACCCAGCAGCAACGCCTTCACCACCGCATCAGTCGGTTTCCGCTTCACTGGCAATTCCGCAAACCGATACTCCGCAGCGTCGCCACCGAGCACGTCGGTGTAAAACGTCTCGTTGTCGAAAATCGCCGCAACATCATCCGCCGACTTGATCCCCGCATCCGCCGTCGCCACCCAGGCCTTCAAAAGCGGAACAGTCGTCACAACGAGACTCACCTTCCCGTCATTCGACTGCAAGAGCAGTCCATCCGGCCCGGGCGTCATCCCGTTGTCGATGTAGAGGGTATCCACGGTACTCCCCGCCTTCGCGGAAAAACCTCTCGCCCTGACCGTCCCAACAAGCTTAACCAGCCGCGCATTCACCTCAGCCGTGTATTTCTTGTCCAGATCCGCCTGATCTTCCATCCGCGCCGCTGTAATCGCGTCGACGGCTTTCTTCCGATAGGCAAGATAAGAATCGGTAGGCGACGCAATCACCTTCGCCCCCACCGCAGCCGCTACCGCGACGAGCACCACCGCCCCCACCCCGATCTTCCACTTGGAAATGCGTTTCATTTTTATAACCGCCACCGAATCCCGCGCCGACATGCAAAAACGGCTGCCGTGAACCCACGGCAGCCGTCCCTCAGAAACGCCTTATTCTAAATCGCGAATCAGACTTTACTCATCCACCTTGAAAGCCGACACCAGCCGGGTCAATTCCGCCGCCTGCTGCTTCAAACTCGCCGCAGCCGCCGCACTTTCTTCCACCAACGCCGCATTCTGCTGTGTCATCTGATCGAGCGACTGCACCGCATCCCCGATCTGGTCGATACCGGCGCTCTGCTCCAGGCTCGCCTCAGCGATCTCGCTCATCATCGCGCTGACTCCTTGAACCTGCGAGACAACGTCGCTCATCACCTTCCCGGCTTCCGTAACCAGCCGCGACCCGGTATTCACCGTCCCCGCGCTATGTTCGATCAGCGCCTTGATCTCCTTCGCCGCCTGCGCGCTGCGCTGCGCCAGATTCCGCACTTCCGACGCCACCACCGCGAACCCGCGCCCCTGCTCCCCGGCCCGCGCTGCTTCCACCGCCGCATTCAACGCAAGAATATTCGTCTGGAACGAGATGCTGTCGATCATCACAATGATCTCGGAGATTCGCTGCGACGCGTCGCTGATCTGCTCCATCGTCGTCACGACCTCACCCACCACCTGCCCGCCGCGCGCCGCCGTATCGGAAGCGCCATTGATCATCTTCGCCGCAGTCGTCGCCGTCTCGGTGTTGTTCCGCACCACGGCCGTAATCTCTTCCATCGACGAAGCCGTGCGCTCCAGGTTGCTCGACTGTCCTTCCGTACGTTCACTGAGGTCCGCATTCCCCGTCGCAATCTGCGCCGACCCGGTCGCAATCGACGCGGACGCCGCGCGAATGCTATGCACCAACGTCGAAAGCGACGACACGAACCGGTTGAACGCATCCGACAACTGCCCGATCTCGTCCTGGCTCTCAACGGTCATCCGGCGCGTCAGGTCGCCCTGGCCGCTGGCGATCTCCGACAGCAGCGTCGCCGCGCGACGAATCGGCGCGGCAATCGCGCGCCCCACCAGCCAGATCACAAGCAGTGCGACACCGAGGCCCACCACCGCCGCAACCAGCGCCGCGCTACGAATCGCACGCGTCACCGGCCCGAGCAGCTCGGCCTGCGGCACCTCAACGACAACATACGCATTCAATTCCGGAATAAACGACGTCGCGATAAAACGCGCACCGCCATCGCCGTTGTAGCTCAGGTACGCATACGGCTTGCCGCCCAGCAGGGTAGACGACGCATCACCCGGCAGCCCCGGCTCATCCTTCATGAAATGCTTGCCGTCGATCAGCGACGAATCGCGATGCATCATGATCGCGCCGTCGGGACGCACGAGATACGCGAACCCGGTCTCACCGATCCGGTAAGCCGCGATACCCTTCGCGAGCGCATCGACAGACAGGCTCATGCACGCCGCGCCAATCGGCACACCATCGAGCTCAACACGGCTGTTGATGAACATCATGTAGCCACCGACCGTCACCTCACGGTCCATGTTCACGTCGAACGCCTTGCCGGACGACAGGAAACCGGTCAGCCACTGATCCTGGTCGGTCACCTTCCGCTGCAGGCCCGATTCGTTGTAGTAGTTGCCGCTCTTCACGGACACCCACTGCACCGACGCAGCCTTCTGCTCGTCCTTCACGTTCTTCGCGAGCTGGATCCAGTTACGCGTGCCGGCGTCGGGTTCGCCGTCGGCTTCCCATTGCAGCAGGAACGCGTCGCGCGCGAGAATCCGCGACGCGGCGATCGGCCCGGCCATCTGCCGCTGCACGTCGGCGCGGATGCCGTTCACGGCCGTCGGCAGCTCTTCGCGGACGACGCGATCGCGCACCGCGTTGCCGATCAGACGGAGGCTGAGTCCGCTCGAGATCGCGACGAACACGAGCAGGCAACTTGTCATGCTGAGAATCAGCTTGTTCTGAATGGAAAGCTTGCGCCAGAAATGCATGGGGAACCCTCGATAACCGCTCGGTCTGAGCCAGTTTGGGTTATCGGCATGCACGCGCAGAACCGCATCGCTGATTTCAGATGTTCATCATACGAGATTCGTTATGTTGTTGTCAGGCGGGCATAAGCGGCCGCCTATAGATGCGCGATCAACGAAAATTCAGCGTCAATCAGTATGCAACGAAGATCGTGACCCGCCGGTTTCGCGCCCGCGCGGCCGCATCGTCTCCCGCGACGAGCGGCTGCGTATCGGCCCGCCCGATCGCCGCGAGCCGGTGCGGTGCGATACCGCGCTCGGTCAGGTAGCGCACGACGCTCCCCGCGCGCGCCGACGACAGCTCCCAGTTCGATTCGTATTTCGCGTTCGCGATCGGCACGCTGTCGGTATGCCCTTCGACGAGAATGTCGCCGGTCGCGTGATCGCTCAGTGCCTGCGCGATCTGGTTCAGCACGGGCGACGAATCGGGCAGCAAGCGCGCATCGCCGACGTTGAACAGGATCTTCGCGTCGATGCCGATCTCGACGCCATGCGGCGCTTTCACGAGCGAGATCCGGCCGTTCGACTTCAACGAATCGAGCAATGCGAGCCAGGGCGGTGAGTGCTCAGGCGTCACGGCAGCGGCAGCGGATGCGCTCGCTGCGCTTTCGGCATGCCGTGCGAGCGTCTGGTACCGCGCATCGAGCGCGTTGTATTTCGCGAGCTGGAGCACATACAGCGCGAGAAACAGCACCATCAGCGTCGTGATGAGATCCGCGTACGAAATCAGCCAGCGGCCGGATTGCGCGCCGTCGTGTGCGTCGTCGTCGTCGCGATCGGCAGCGGAAGCGCCGTCAGTTCGAGCAGTCATGCGGTCGGAATTCCGGGTTCGTCGTTCGACACTCGCCCATCACGCGAGCGACTCGGCCGCGCGCCCGCGCACGTCGCCGGTCAGGCGCGTTTCGATCGTATGCGGCGATTCCTTGCGCGAAATCGCCAGCAAGCCGTCGAGATACAGCTTGCGAAACCGCAGCTCGCTGTCGATCTGCGCGCGCAGCTTGCCGTACAGCGGCAGGAACACGAGGTTAGCGAACGCCAACCCATACAACGTCGCGATGAACGCGACCGCGATGCCGGGCCCGAGCTGCGCCGGTTCGAGAATATGGCTGGTCACCTGCACGAGCCCGAGCACCGAGCCGAGAATGCCGAACGTCGGCGCATAGCCGCCGGCCTGCTGCCACACGCGCGCGGCAGCCAAGCGGCTGCGTTCGTAGGCATCGAGTTCGCGCTGCAAGGCGTCCTCGAGCACGGCGGTCGATACGCCGTTCGCCAGCAGTTCGAGCCCGCGGCGCGCGAACGGATGGATGCCGCTCACGTCCATCGATTCGAACGCGAGCAGCCCGTCGAGCTTCGCGCGGTCGCCCCATTCGAGCAGGTCGGACAGGTTCTTGCGATCGACTTCGCGCGCCCGCACGAACGCGAGCCGCAACTGTTTCACCGCGTCGAAGAAGCGCGCCCAGGTGTTCTGGATCATCACCGCGCCGAGCGTGCCGCCGAGCACGATGACGAGCGCCTCGAACTGGAACAGCATCGAGAAATGCCCGCCTTCCAGCGCGAAACCGAACACGATCGCCGCACCGCCAAGCACTACACCGGCCAGGGTCAACAGATCCATGCGCGCCCCCTTGTCATGCATCCGATGCCGACGCGACGGGCGCTGCGCCCGCCGCCGGCGCCTTCGCCGCGCGAACGGCATCCAGCACGCGCCGCTCGATGTCCTCGATCTCGACCGGATCGAGCTTGAGTTCGCGACGCATCACCCACGACACCTCGTTGCGTCGAGCCTCGGTCATCACGGAAAACAGCTTGTCGGCCACCGCGCGATCGTCGAGATTCGCGATCAGCTTCGCGAGATCGTAGGTATCGAACGCGCTGACGACGTCGAACAGCGTGCGCGAGTCGATCCACACGAGATCCGCCAGCGCGCGCACGTCGCCGCCGCGACGCGCATTGCGCCGCGAGAAGTACGCGACACCCTTCTGCTCGACGTAACTGAGCACCTTCGATTTGCGGAACGCGAACACCTCTTCGGCGATCTCACCGTTCGACAGCTTGTTGAGCAGCATGGTCTTCTCGACGCCGATCAGCGATTCGAGATCGGCCAGCTCGATGAGTTCAAGTTCGCTGTTGATCGACAGGTCGAGATCGTGATCGGCAACCTGCTGCGCGCGATCGATCACGCGCGCGGCGTCGAACGTGACGACCTGGCGCGCATCCGACGACGCCGCATAGTCGGTTGCCGCGCCGGCGTGATCCGCTTGCGCGGCTTCGATCGTGACGAGATTGAGCTTCTCCATGCGTCGCAGCATCGCGAGCACGTGCGGCCGCGAGTGGCCGGCAATCGCGCGGCATTTGCGGATCACGTCGGCGAGCGGCACCGAGGTTTCGGCCGCATGGGCCTGCATCGGCCGGCGCGTCCACGCGTCGCCGCCCTCGCGCGCATCGGCACCCGCCATCAGCGCCAGCACATGCGCGTACGACAGCACGCCGGGCATGAAGTCGGCGTGCGTATAGGTGGCGAGCTGGTCGTCCTTGCGCTTCACGCGACGGATCATCGTCCGCACGATGTGACGCAGCAGCGCCGACACGCGCTCGATTTCTTCGTCGAGCGTGCCGGCCGGCACGACCGTGAGCTGACAGAATGAAAGCGCCTTCGCGGTTTGGGCACGCGGCTCGGCCCCGAGCAGCGCCGACTCACCGAAGAACTCGCCACGGCCGAGCGTCGCGACGACGACACGCTTGTCGTCGCAGCGCGTGGACAGCTCGACCTTGCCGTCGGTGATCAGAAAGATGACGGGCTCGCCGGCGAACCCCTCGGAATAAATGATTTCCCCGGGCGCCGCCGTACGCGTCCACGATTGCTGACGATTCAAGTCGATTCCCCTGCTGCGCTGAATGTTGCGGACCGCGCGTCGCACGTCGGAAGCATGCGATCACGAGTCATCCCCGTGACCCGTTTACGTCATCGGGCTCAACATCCTTTAGGGAATTCGTCCTCGTTTCGACGCGAAATCAAGGTAAAACGTTTGCGGGTCGCGCAGCCACACCAGAAAGTTCGTTTTTATGCGTGTTCGTGTAGTGCAATTGAAAGCGCCACGCCACCCCGTTCGTCAAAACTCCATGTCGAGTTCGTCGATGTCTTCGTGCTCCGCCTTCGCGGCCTCGATCCACTCCATGACGAACGGATGCGCGAGCACCCGCATGCAGTACTCGGCCACATCGGGCTCGAGTTTCACGTCATAGGTCAGGAAGCGCGTGACGACCGGCGCATACATCGCGTCGGCGATGCCGATCTCCGCGCCGAACAGCCAGGGGCCGCCGTACGCGGCCAGGCACTCGCGCCAGATCGTCACGATCCGCTGGATGTCGTGCTGTGCGCGCGACCAGATCCGGAAGCCGGGGAAATGCGCGCGCAGGTTCATCGGCAACGCGGATCGCAACGCGCTGAAACCGGAATGCATCTCGCCGCAGATCGACCGGCAATGCGCACGGGCTTGCCGGTCTTCGGGCAGCAGCCGCGCCTGTGGCCGGATCTCGTTCAGGTATTCGGCGATCGCGAGGGTGTCCCACACCGTGTTGCCGTCGTGCGTCAGGCACGGCACGAGAATCGACGGCGACAGCAGCAGCAGCTCCGCGCGCGACGCGGCATCGATCGGCACGCTGACCGTCTCGAACACGAGCCCGCTCAGCTTCGCGAGCAGCCAGCCGCGCATCGACCACGACGAGTAATTGCGGCTGCTGATGGTCAGCGTCGTCTGTCCGGTGACTTCCATGTCGCTCCCCTGTCCAAAGCCGTTCGTGCCCCTGCACCGAAAACGGACGCCGCGTGGCGTCACCCGCACCATGCCGGTGCGGCGCATTCGCCAAACTGGCGCAGCGCCGCACACTGTCGCGGCACGTGCCGCCCGCCAGATCGGCGCGGCCATGCATCGGGTGCGGCTGCCGGTTGTCGCCTGCGGCCTGCGTCGCCGCGTTCCCGAACCGCGTGCAACGCGCGTGCCAGCCGCAGGCTGGCACATCGCTTGCCTCGTTCCATGCAACGCGGCACAACGAGCGACCGCCATGAATCTGCTTGCCTATCCGTTCTATCAATGGTCTGCCGAATGCGTGCGCCCGGCGCGCGCATGGGCCGCCGCCGCGCGCGCGACGATGTCGCTGTGGCCGCCCGCCACCGCGACGCCGACCGGCCGCATGCTCGACGCGCTGTGCGAACTGCTCGAATGCTGCGCGTTCTCGCACCGGCGTCCGCCGTTCGGCATCGCGTCGATCGTCGTCGACGGCGAAACGGTGCCGATCGTCGAGGAAGCCGCCGCGGCCACACCGTTCGGCACACTGCTGCATTTCCGCAAGGCGCTGCCGGTTGCGCGCCAGCCGCGCGTGCTGATCGTCGCGCCAATGTCCGGGCATTTCGCGACGCTGTTGCGCGGCACCGTGCACACGATGCTCGCCGACCACGACGTGTACATCACCGACTGGCACAACCCGCGCGACATCCCGCTGATGGCCGGACGATTCGGCTTCGACGAATACGTCGCGCACGTGATCGACTTCATCCGCCAGATCGGGCCGGACGCGCATGTGCTCGCGATCTGCCAGCCGACCGTCGCCGCGCTCGCGGCGGTCGCGCTGATGGCCGCCGGCGGCGATCCGGCGCAGCCCGCGAGCCTGACGCTGATGGCCGGGCCGATCGACTGCCGCGTCAATCCGACGAAGGTCAACGCGCTCGCGACGAGCCAGCCGATCGAATGGTTCGCGCGCAACCTGATCAGCGTCGTGCCGGCGGGCTTCGTCGGTGCGCAGCGCTGCGTGTATCCGGGCTTCGTGCAAGTCGGCGCGTTCATGTCGATGAATCCGGATCGCCATGCGGCGTCGTTTGCCGACCTGTATTACGAGCGCGCGAAAGGTGACCCGGCGAAAGCCGACACGCTGCGGCACTTCTACGACGAATACTTCGCGACCGCCGATCTCACCGCGGAGTTCTATCTGGAAACGGTCGAGAAGGTGTTCCAGCAATACGCGCTCGCACGCGGCGAGCTGACGGTCGGTGATCGGCTCGTCGAGCCGGCGGCGATTCATCGCACCGCGCTGCTGACGATCGAAGGCGAGAAGGACGACATCTGCGCGGTCGGCCAGACGGTGGCCGCGCAGGAACTGTGCTCGGGGTTGCCGCCGTATCTGAAGACGCACCACGTGCAGACGGGGGCAGGCCACTACGGCGTGTTCAACGGCAGCCGCTGGGAAACGCAGATCTATCCGATCGTGCGCGCGACGATCCACGACAACGAGCCGTACGATCGCACCGCGGGTGCGGAAGGCGACGCGGACGGCACGCACTACGTGACGCTGCGCGCGCTGCTCGATGCCCGCGCAGCAGCGCACGAGGCGTCGGCCGACACGCCGTCGGACCACGCTCACTGAAGCCCGACGGCGCTGAAAATGAAACGCCCCGCCGGGGGTGGCGGGGCGTGAGGTGCTGCGGCGTGCGGACGACGCGCGAGGAAGCGGCCTCGTGCGTCAGCCGGTTTACGAACAGGCCTTGCCGTGCGACGCGTGGTAGCCCTTCGCCTTCGCATCGGCTTCCGACATGTAGCTGCCGTGCTTCGTCTTGCCGTAGTACTTGTCGGTCGAGCAGTGATAGACCTTCGTGCTGTCGTTGGCCCACACCTTGCCCGCGCCGCCGCCCGGCGCTGCCGCCGTGGTCGTCGCGGCCGCGCTCTTCGCCGGCGCGGTGCCGGATGCAGGGGCAGCGGAAGCCGCCATGGCCGGCGCTGCGGCCGGTGCGCTCGCGGCTACCGCCGACGATGCGCCGTACCAGGTCTTCACACCCTTGTGGCCCGCGCATGCGCCCTTCTTCGACGCGCCCGAGTAGAACGAGCCGTCCTTGCACAGACCGGTCGTACCGGCCGGCGCGCTGGCCGGAACCTGCGCGAACGCACCGATCGACATACCCATGCCGGCGACCAGCGCGGCGATCAACATCGTCTTTTTCATAGTCCTCTCCTGATTTGCCTGAATGAAGAATGCGTTCCGGGTATCCCCGGGAAAGTCACGGTTACCGCACCCAGCGGCACACGCGATGGTGGTGATGATCGACGTGGCACACACGGTGCGAATGCGCTTCGGCCAGTGCCGGAGCAAGAACGGCACATGCGACTGCGGCGGCCGGCAGGATCTTCGCGATGCGCTTCATGAAACTCTCCCGGGTAGGTCAACCGGTGATCCGGCTGGTACCTCCTTAACGCCGGTCGTCGACAAGCCGTGCACCGCGTCCACGCGCAATTGACGATCTTTGACATCGCAGCGCGGTCAACGCATCGAAGCTGACGAATGTCTTTCTTTTCTTTCCGGATCTTCAGCTTCGCGACCATTCGGAATTCGAAAGAATGTGACGAAGGGGCAAGCGGATCGCCGGTGCGAGCGGCGCACACGGCGGCGTTCGTGGAACGCGCAACAAAAAACCGCCCGAAGGCGGTTTATCGCAAGAGGACGGATGACGCCCGTCGGAAAATCATCAAGCTATGCACCCGTCTCCCCCACGGCGTCGACAGCGGCACGGCGCACGGTCCTTCGTCGAAAGAATCCCGCGTGGCAAGCCTCTAGCGTCCCTGGTAATCCGCGACGCCGTCAGCCGGCTTACTTCAACCGTCCCGACAGGAACTGCCCGAGCCGTTCGCTCTTCGGATTCACGAGAATGTCCTGCGGATTCCCTTCCTCCTCGATCTTCCCCTGATGCAGGAAGATCACGTGATTCGACACGTTGCGCGCGAAGCCCATCTCGTGCGTGACGACGACCATCGTGCGGCCTTCCTCGGCGAGCTTCTGCATCACCTTCAGCACTTCGCCGACGAGCTCCGGATCGAGCGCCGACGTCGGCTCGTCGAACAGCATCACTTCCGGCTCCATCGCGAGCGCGCGCGCGATCGCGACGCGCTGCTGCTGGCCGCCCGACAGGTGCGACGGGTACATGCCCTCGACGCGCGACGCGAGGCCGACCTTCTCGAGATACTTGCGCGCCCGTGCGATCGCTTCGTCCTTGCTGACGCCGAGCACGGCCATCGGCGCTTCGATCACGTTCTCGAGCACCGTCATGTGTGCCCACAGGTTGAAGTGCTGGAACACCATCGACAGCTTGGTGCGCATCCGCTGCAGCTGCTTCTGGTCGGTCACGCGCAGCGAGCCGTTGCGGTCGCGGGTGGTCTGGATCGGCTCGCTGCCGATCGTGATCTGCCCCGAGCACGGCTGCTCGAGGAAGTTGATGCAGCGCAGGAACGTGCTCTTGCCGGAGCCGCTCGAGCCGATGATGCTGATCACGTCGCCGGCCTTCGCCTTCATCGACACGCCCTTCAACACCTCGTTGTCGCCGAACTTCTTGTGCAGGTTGTCAACGGTGAGCTTGTACATGCTTGGTCCTTCCTTGCGAATCTTGCGAAAGCGTTAATGGCCGCGCGGCGAGAGATACGCGAGCCAGCGCGTCTCGAGCTTGCGGAACGCCCAGATGAGCGTGAACACGACGATGGCGTACAGCACGGCCGCGATGCCGTAGGCCTGGAACGACATGTACGTCGCCGAATTGACGTCGCGCGTGACCTTCAGGATGTCAGGCACGGTCGCGGTAAACGCGAGCGTCGTCGCGTGCAGCATCAGGATCACTTCGTTGCTGTAGCTCGGCAGCGAGCGGCGCAGCGCGGAAGGCAGGATGATCCGCGTATAGAGCTTGAAGCGCGACATCCCGTAGGCCATGCCGGCCTCGATCTCGCCGGCCGACGTCGCCTTGATCGCGCCCGCGAAGATCTCCGTCGCATACGCGCATTCGTTCAGCACGAACGCGAGCAGCGTGCAGTTCATCGCGTTGCGGAAGAACGTGTCGAGCAGCACATGGTTGTGCACGACCTGCAGGCTGTAGATGCCCGTGTAGCACATCAGCAGCTGCACGTAGAGCGGCGTGCCGCGGAACACGTACGTATAGAGCCACACCGGGCCGGAGATCCAGCGGTTCGACGACGCGCGCGCAATCGCGAGCGGCACGGCGAGCGCGAAGCCCAGCGCGATCGACACGACCAGCAGCCACAGCGTGATCGCGAGGCCGCTGAAGCGGTAGCCGTCGGTGTAGAGATAGCTTTGCCAGTACTGGCTGACGAGTTCGATCACAGTGCGAGCCTCCGGACGCCAACGGAATAACGCTTCTCGAGGCGATGCAGCACGACGTTGGACACCGTCGTGATCGCGAGGTAGATCGCGCCTGCAGCCAGCGTGAAGAAGAAGAAATCGAGCGTGCTCTTGCCCGCGTCCTGCGACGCCTTGACGACGTCGGCGAGGCCGATGATCGACACCAGCGCGGTGGCCTTCACGAGCACCTGCCAGTTGTTGCCGATCCCGGGCAGCGCGAAGCGCATCATCTGCGGGAACAGGATGCGGTGGAACACGCGCCAGCCGCTCATCCCGTACGCGAAGCCCGCTTCGAGCTGGCCGCGCGGCACCGCGAGGAACGCGCCGCGGAACGTCTCGGTGAAGTACGCGCCGTAGATGAAGCCGAGCGTGATGACGCCCGCCACGAACGGATCGATGTCGATCTGGTCCCAGCCGAGCATGTCGGTGAAGTTGTTCAGCAGGATCTGGATCCCGTAGAACAGCAGCAGCATCAGCACGAGGTCCGGCACCGCGCGGATCAGCGTCGTGTAGAAGGTGCCGATCGCCTTGAGCACGCGGTTCGTCGACAGTTTCGCGCTCGCGCCGACGAGGCCCAGCACGAGCGACGCGGCAAGCGACAGCACCGCGAGCTTCACGGTTTCCACCGTGCCGGCCCACAGCAGCGGACCAAATCCTTGGAAGATCATATGAGGGATCCAGAACGAGGTGGCTGGATTTTCGACAGCCATTAACCCCGCATCAAACGATATCTGCGCACTACCTGATGCAACCTGCTCATCAAGTCGGACGCATCACGCGAAGCGGGTTGCACCCACAACAGACGCGGCGCGCGCCACAGCCGGTGCGCGCCGCATGGACGATCAGCCGCCGTAGACGTCGAACGCGAAGTACTTCTTCTCGAGCTTCTTGTACGTGCCGTCCTTGATGATGTCGGCGATCGCATGGTCGATCTTCGCCTTCAGGTCGGCGTCGTCCTTGCGCAGGCCGATGCCGGCGCCGTTGCCGAGCGTCTTCGGATCGTCGATGTCCTTGCCGGCGAATTCGAAGTTCGCGCCGCGCGGCGTCTTCAGGAAGCCGATGTCCGCCTGCACCGCGTCCTGCAGCGCTGCGTCGAGGCGGCCCGACATCAGGTCCTGGTAAACGCCGTCCTGGTTCTGGTAAGGCACGACCTGTACGCCCTTCGGCGCCCAGTACGCCTTCGCGTAGGTTTCCTGGATGGTGCCCTGCTCGACGCCGATCGACTTGCCCTTCAACGATTCGGCCGTCGGCTGCAGGTTCGCGCCCTTCTTCGTGACGAGGCGCGTCGGCGTGTTGAACAGCTTGTCGGAGAACGCGATCTGCTCGGCACGCGCCGGCGTCATCGACATCGACGACAGCACGCCGTCGAACTTCTTCGCCTTCAGCGCGGGAATCATCCCGTCGAAGTCGTTCTCGATCCACACGCATTTCGCCTTCAGGCGGGCGCAGATCTCGTTGCCGAGATCGACGTCGAAGCCGACGACCTTGCCGCTTGCGTCCTTCGATTCGAACGGCGGATAGCTGGCGTCGACGCCGAACCGGATCGTCGACCAATCCTTGGCGTGGGCACCGACCGCGATGCAGGCAAGGGCAATACTGAGCGCGAGTTTCTTCATGGCGTTCCTGTCAGAGGCGAACTGGGCTGGGGTCCCGTCGGGCGGCGCCGCCGTGAACCCTTCCAACCCGGAGACCGCCCCTTTCGGCGACACCCCAAGTTGTACATACAACTTTGCCTTTTCTGCAGGTTCGCCAGCAATCCGTGTTTATCTCTAGTTGTCGGCGGATTGTTTCGACAATGGGATTTTTCCTTAAATTTCAATTAATTACGGGTTTCGCGAAGCTAAACAACAGCTTTCTCCAGGCGTACATGCGCCGCCATGCGCCGGCTTTCACTTGTCTAGACCTGGCTACACCGCAGCGCGCGGCCCGTCCGCCACCCCGACCGTTTCCAGACCGACCAGCCGGTAGCCGAATTGCAGCTCCGTCAGCAGGTGCCGCGGGCGCGCCGGCACCGGTTCGAGCTTCTGCCGCAGGTTCGTCATGTACACACGCACGTAGTGCGCGCGCTCCGCGTCGTGGATGCCCCAGACCTCCGCCAGCAATTGCCGCGCGGCGATCACACCGCCGCGCGCGCGAATCAGCGCGGCGAGCAGCCGGAATTCGAGGCGCGTCAGATGGACGGGCTCGCCGCCACGCGCGACTTCGTGCTTGCCGAGATCGACCGTCACGTCACCGAACCGCACGATCGACGACGATTGCCCGTCGGCCGACACGAACGCCGCGCGCCGCAACTGCGCGCGCGCCCGCGCGAGCAGTTCGGGCACGCCGAACGGCTTCGGCAGGTAATCGTCCGCGCCCGCGTCGAGCGCCGCGACCTTCTCCACTTCCTGCTGCCGCGCCGACAGCACGATCACCGGCACCGTCGACCATTCGCGCAGCTCGCGGATGAACGTCTTGCCGTCATCGTCCGGCAGCCCGAGATCGACGATCACGAGATCGGGCTTGCTGCTCGACGCATACATCCGCGCCTCGCGGGCCGTCGACGCCTCGCAGGTGTCGAGCCCTTCCTGTTCCAGCGCCATCCGCACGAAACGGCGAATGTCCGATTCGTCCTCGACGATAAGTACGCGCGATCTGATCATGTCCGGCTCTCGTGTTCGATATCGGGCGGCGCGCCCAGGGGCAGGCGAATCTCGAACCGCGCGCCGTGCGGATCGAGCGGCACCGCGCGGATCGAGCCGCCGTGCGCGTTGACGATGCTGCGGCACAGCGCGAGCCCGAGCCCGACGCCGCTGATCGACGATTCCTTGCGTTCGCGCTCGAACGGCTCGAACAGCGGTTCGGTGTTGCGCGCGACGAAGCCGGGCCCGTCGTCCTCGACGAACACGTACAGCGTTTCGCCGAACACGCGCGCACGCACCGCCACGGCCGCGTCCGCGCCCGCGTACTTCGACGCGTTGTCGAGCAGGTTCATCAGCACGCGCTCGATCAGCAGCGCGTCGACGTCGATCAGCGGCAGGTCGGCCGGCAGGTCGGCGCTCACGTCGCGGCCGGCCAGCACGCCGGCCGAATGCGCGAGCGCGCTGCCGACGATCTCGTCGAGCATGTGCCACTCGCGATTCAGCCGCACGCCCTCGCTCTGCATCCGCGCGAGATCGAGCAGGTTCACGACGAGCCCGTGCAGCGCCTCGGCCTGGTTGCGAATGCCGTGCGCGAGCGCGGCCGGCTGCCCGTCGGCCAGCCGCTCGGGCCGCTCCAGCGTCTCGGCGAGCCCGCGGATCGCGGTCAGCGGCGTCTTCAGGTCGTGCGACACCGCGGCGAGCAACGCATTGCGCAGCCGCTCCCCTTCGATGCGGACGAGCGTGTGCTGCGCGACGCCGACGTAGTGCACACGTTCGAGCGCCATCGCGATCGACGAACACAGCGCGTCGATCAGGCGGCGATCGTCGGGGTCGGTGGGGACCGGCTGCGCATCACCGAACAGCACGAGCACGCCGCGCACGCGCATCGGCGCCTTCAGCGGCAGGTATTGCGCGGCCGCGCGCTCGAACGGCGGCAGCCCGCACCCGGCGCCGCGCGCATTCTCGTAGACCCAGCGCGCGATCGGCGCTTCGACGAACCGCGCGTGCTGCGCCGGCATCAGATGGTCATCCGCATCCGGCAGCACGAGCGCGACGCGCACGCCGAGCAGCGGCGCGATCGTGCCGGTGCAAATGGATGCGATCTGCTCGGTCTCGATCGCAGCCGACAGGTCGTGTGCGACCCGCGCGAGCGCGGCCGAGCGCTTCTCGTTCGCGCGTGCGGCCCGCGCCTCCGCGCGCAGGCGCGCCGCGAGCTGGCCGATCGCGAGCGCGACGGCCAGCATCAGCGCGAACGTGAACACGTATTGCGTATCGGACACCGCGAACGACAGCCTCGGCTCGACGAAGAAGAAGTCGAAGCAGCCGACGCACACGAACGCGGCCCATGCGCCGGCCAGCCGGCCGAGCCGCAGCGCGATCAGCACGACGGTCATCAGGAACAGCATCACGACGTTCGACAGGTCGAACACGCGCAGCAGCGCGCTCGCCGCGAGCGTCGCCAGCGCGCACACGAGCGTGGCGAGCAGCAGCGGCACCGCGTACTGCGATACCCAAACGTGCGTGCGCGGTCGCGCTTCGCGCACGGCCAGCGCCGGCCGCGGATCGGGCCCCGCGCCCGCGATGCGGTCGGCCAGCGCCGCGCACGCGCGCAGCACGCCGCGCCAGCGGTCGCGGCGCACGCCGTCCCCGCTGCGCCGGGTGGCGGTGTCCCGCGGCCCCGTTGCCCGTCGATTCGCTTCGCTCACGTTCACATTCACATCCATGATCGCTTCCGGCAATTGAAACGCCGAACGGCCCCGCGCACGCCGCGAAGGCGTGAGCGGGGCCGCGACGGCGCGTTCGGTCAGATAAACGGCGTCAACAGCATGTCGATCAGCTTGATGCCGATGAACGGCGCGATGATCCCGCCCACGCCGTAGATCAGCAGGTTGCGCCCCAGCAGCTTCTCGGCCGGCTCCGCGCGATACTTCACGCCTTTCAGCGCGAGCGGGATCAGCGCGACGATGATCAGCGCATTGAAGATCACCGCCGACAGGATCGCCGACGTCGGGCTGTGCAGCCCCATCACGTTCAGCGCGCCGAGCGCCGGATAGGTCGCGACGAACGCGGCCGGGATGATCGCGAAATACTTCGCGAGATCGTTGGCGACGCTGAACGTGGTCAGCGCGCCGCGCGTCATGATCATCTGCTTGCCGACCTCGACCACCTGCATCAGCTTGGTCGGGTTGCTGTCGAGGTCGACCATGTTGGCCGCTTCCTTCGCCGCCTGCGTGCCGCTGTGCATCGCGACGGCCACGTCGGCCTGCGCAAGTGCCGGCGCGTCGTTGGTGCCGTCGCCCGTCATCGCGACGAGATGGCCCTTCGCCTGGTGCTCGCGGATCAGCCGCAGCTTGTCTTCGGGCGTCGCTTCGGCAAGGTAGTCGTCGACGCCGGCTTCCGCCGCGATCGCGGCCGCGGTGAGCCGGTTGTCGCCGGTGATCATCACGGTCTTCACGCCGACCTTGCGCAGCTCCGCGAAGCGCGCGCCGATCCCGTGCTTGACGATGTCCTTCAGTTCGATCGCGCCGAGCACGCGCGAACCGTCGGCGACGACGAGCGGCGTACCACCACGTCGTGCGATATCGTTGACGGCCGTCTCGACCGCGTGAGGAAACGCGCCGCCGAGCGCATCGACGTGTGCACGAATCGCGGACGCCGCACCCTTGCGCACCTGACGCTCGCCGATGTCGAGGCCGCTCATCCGCGTGCGTGCGCTGAACGGCACCGTGATGCTGCCGGCGGCCGCCGACACGTCCAGCGAGAAGCGCTGCTTCGCGAGCGCGACGATCGAGCGCCCCTCGGGCGTCTCGTCGGCCAGCGACGACAGCTGCGCGGCCTCGGCCAGCGCACGCTCGTCCACGCCCGGCGCCGGCCGGAACTGCACGGCCTCGCGGTTGCCGAGCGTGATCGTGCCGGTCTTGTCGAGCAGCAGCACGTCGACGTCGCCCGCCGCCTCGATTGCGCGGCCCGACGTCGCGAGCACGTTTGCGCGCATCATGCGGCTCATCCCCGCGATGCCGATCGCCGACAGCAGCGCACCGATCGTCGTCGGAATCAGGCACACGAGCAGCGCGATCAGCACGGTCAGGCTCACCGCCGTGCCCGACGCGTTCAGCAGCACGCTGAACTGCGAGAACGGCAGCAGCGTCACGCACACGAGCAGGAAGATGATCGTCAGCGCGACGAGCAGGATCGTCAGTGCGACTTCGTTCGGCGTCTTGCCGCGCTTCGCGCCTTCGACCATCGCGATCATCCGGTCAAGAAAGGCCTCGCCCGGTTGCGCGGTGATCTTCACGATCATCCAGTCGGACAGCACGCGCGTGCCGCCCGTCACCGACGAGAAATCGCCGCCCGACTCGCGGATCACCGGCGCGGATTCGCCGGTGATCGCCGATTCGTCGACCGACGCGACGCCGTCGATCACTTCGCCGTCGGCGGGGATCGTGTCGCCGGCTTCGACGAGCACGACGCTGCCGGCGGCGAGCTCGTCGCTCGGCACGCGATGGCTGGTGCTGCCGAATTGCTTCGGCTCGTCGAGCACCTTCGCGTACACGCGCTTGCGCGCCGCGCGCAGCGCGTCGGCCTGTGCCTTGCCGCGCCCTTCGGCCAGCGCCTCGGCCGCGTTCGCGAACAGCACGGTGAACCACAGCCAGCACGCGACCGCGAAGATGAAGCCGGCCGGCGCATCGCCCGTGCCGGTCAGCGCCTGCAGCCACAGCACGGTCGTGACGATGCTGCCGAGATACACGACGAACATCACGGGATTCTTCAACTGCACGCGCGGCGCAAGCTTGCGGAATGCCTCGCGCAGCACGGCCGTCCAGCGCATCGGCGGCACGCCGCCGACCGGCATCGCCGCCGGATTGATCGGGGTTTCGATATGGGACATGAGTGACTCCGTGGTTCCTGCTATTGCTTCGCGCCGGCCGCCTGGCCGAATGCGCGGTCCAGCGCCAGGTTCAGGTCGAGCACGCGCACGCGCGGTTCGCCGAGCACGCCGAGCTGGCGCGGCGAGGCGATCCGGTCGACCAGCGCCGTGACCTGCGCGGCGTCGACGCCGCGCGCCTGCGCCACCCGCACCGCCTGCAGCCGCGCGTTCGCGACCGAGATCTCGGGATCGAGCCCCGATGCCGACGCGGTCACGGCATCCGCCGGCACCGGCGTGCCGGCGGCGAGCGCGTTCTCCTGCCGGTACGCACGCACACGCTGCGCGATATCCGCGAGCAGCTTCTTGCTGGTGGCGCCCTGGTTGCTGGCGCCGCTGCCGGCCGCGTTGTACGGCTGGTCGACCGTCTTCGACGGATCGGCCGGATCGGTGCCGGTCGTCGCGCTCGGCCGCCCGTGGAAGTAGCCGGCGCGCGTGAAGTACTGCCCGATCACCGCCGAGCCGACCGTCGTGCCGTTCTGCTGCACGAGACTGCCGCGCGCCTGCGACGGGAACAGCACGTTCGCGACGCCCGTGGTGAGCAGCGGATACGCGATCCCCGTGACGAGCATGAACAGCACCGACGACGCGATCACGGGCCGCACGAGGCCGCGCGTCGCCGCGCCGAACGAAGAACCGGGTGCCGGCGCGGCGGCGGCCGCTGCCTGGCGATTGCCTTGCATCATGATGTTTTCCTCAGAACAGTTGGCCGCCCGACATCATCAGGTGCTCGACGACCGGGCCGAGCGCGAGCGCCGGCAGGAACGTGAGGCCACCGACGACCAGGATCACGAAGATCAGCAGGCCGGCGAACAGGCCCGTCGACGTCGACAGCGTGCCCGCGCTTTCCGGCACGCTCTTCTTCGCGGCGAGGCTGCCCGCGACCGCGAGCATCGGCAGCAGCGTCAGGTAACGGCCGATCAGCATCGCGAAGCCGATCGTCGTGTTGAAGAACGGCGTGTTCGCGTTCAGGCCCGCGAATGCCGAACCGTTGTTGGCCGTGCCCGACGTGTATGCGTACAGCACTTCGCTGAAGCCGTGCGGGCCGAGGTTCGCGAGGCTGTCCATCGTCGAGTGCAGCATCGACGCCACCGCGGTGAAGCCGAGGATGCTGAACGGATGCGCGAGCACCGCGAGCATCACGAGCTTCATCTCGCGCGCCTCGATCTTCTTGCCGAGGAATTCCGGCGTGCGCCCGATCATCATCCCGACCAGGAACACCGTGAGGATCGCGAACGTGAACAGGTTGATCAGCCCCACGCCGTCGCCGCCGAACACGTTGTTCAGCATCATCTGCGCGATCGGCACGAGCCCGCCGAGCGGCGTCAGCGAGTCATGCATCGCATCGACCGACCCGGTGGTCGCGGCCGTCGTGACGGTGGCGAACAGGCTCGTCTGCGCGATGCCGAAGCGCATCTCCTTGCCTTCCATGTTGCCGCCCGGCTGCACGGCGCTCATCTGCTGGTCGACGCCGAGCCCGGTCACGAGCGGATTGCCGTGCTGCTCCGCCGAATAGATCACGGCCAGGAAGCCGACGAACATCACGACGAACGCACCGAGAATCACCCAGCCCTGGCGGCGCCGGCCGATCATCGTGCCGAGCGCGTAGGTCAGCGCGGACGGAATCAGCAGCATCGACAGCATGTGCAGCGTGTTGGTGAGCGGCGTCGGGTTCTCGAACGGGTGCGCGGCGTTCATGCTGAAGAAGCCGCCGCCGTTCGTGCCGATATGCTTGATCGATTCGAGGCTCGCAACCGGCCCCATCACGATCTGCTGGCGTGCGCCTTCGAGCGTGGTCGCCCACGCATCGGACGCGAGCGTCTGCGGCATGCCCTGCCACACGTACACGAGCGCCATCACGAAGCTGAGCGGCAGCAGCACGCGATAGGTCACGCGCGTGAAGTCGACCCAGTAGTTGCCGATGTCCGCCGCGCTCTTGCGGCTCAGCCCGCGGATGAAGCCGCCCGCGGCCGCGACGCCGGTCGCCGCGCTGACCACCATCAGGAACGTGATGACGGCCATCTGCGAGAAGTTCGACAGGCTGCTCTCGCCCGCATACGCCTGCCAGTTCGTGTTCGTGATGAACGACGCAGCGGTGTTGAACGCGAGGTCGGGGCTTTGCGCCGCGCGCTGCAGTGCGTCGAATGGCAGCGCGTCCTGGATGCGCAGCAGCAGGTAGCCGACCAGCATCATCCCGGCATTGCTGAGCAGCAGCACCATGCCGTAGCGCTGCCACGACATCGCTTCGTCGGGATTCACGCCGAGCAGCGCATAGGTACGGCGTTCGACCCACGCGTGGCGCGGGCTCGTAAAGGCGTGCGCGAGCCACTTCCCGACGACGGGCACCAGCGCCAGCATGATCGCGAGAACGATCGCGAATTGAATGAGATTGTTGAACATGTCGACGCTCGCTCAGATCCGGTCAAGGCCGGTGATGAAACCGGCCGTCAAGGCAAAGAACGCGAGCGTGAACAAAATGAAAAGCAGATCGCTCATGACATTCACCGATATTTTCGAATTCCTGTTGAATCGCGCCGATCAATACCGCTCGGGCTTGATCAACGCATGAAACAGATAGATAAAGAGCGCGAGCGACAACGCGCCGGTGATCCACAACATGGCTTTCCCCTTTTTTCATATGCGCGGCCTCGCCGCGCGATCGTCGGCGTACCGGGCCTCGCCGTGTCGGCGCAGGCCCGTGTGACGCCCCCATGCTCATCTGGCGAATGGGATGCGACAGTGTAGAAATCCACGTATCAAAGCGGTGTTCAATTTCTTTACAAGGAATAAAAAAGCTGTAAAGACGAAAGCCGGGGGCGATAGCGTTTTTATGCGTTCTTTTCAGGGCCGGTTCGAGTCTATACACCGTATCGCCGCCGCGATTCCTAGAATGGGCGGCATGTCCAAGACGAAATCTCCGCGGTGCGGAGCACGATGCGACCCGGGGGTGCCAGCATGAAACCGACCAGAATCGAATCCGCCAGTTCACGCGCCCTGCCGCCCGTTCGTTCGCGACGCCGGTACCCTGCCGACGAACGCGTGCTGCTGTCGATCCGCGTCGAATCGGACAACCTCGCCGTCGTGCGGCGCCTGCTGCACCAGGCCGTCGGCGCCGCGCTCAATTTCTACACGGCCGCGATCGACAAACGCACCGGGCGCGCCTGCATCGAGCTCGAAGTCGCGCGTTCGCAGGCGTCGCCGGCCATCCTGTCGATCCTCCGCGTGCTGCCGGCCGCCGAATTCGGCACGATCCGCCTGCTGCAGCACTAGCCGGCATCCATTGCGTCGCGCGTGACACGCGTCACGCGCCCGCTCCCCTTTCATCGATTCGAACGCGCGTTTCCGTTGCGAGCGCGCGCGGTTCGTCACGAGCCGCGCCCGTCCGCCGCCGGCACGCGCGCCGGATCGTCGTTCCCGTCGCTACGGGCCTTTCCAGGAAGCACTCACAATGAAAAAAGCAGTCGCCGGTACCCTCTCCCTCGCATTCCTCAGCGCCGCCGCGCATGCGCAAAGCAGCGTCACGCTCTACGGGATGCTCGATGCGGGTATCGTCTATACGAACAACCAGTCGGGTAAAAGCGCGTGGCAGCAAGGCAGCGGCCTGCTGTCGAATACGGTCTTCGGGCTGAGCGGCAACGAGGATCTCGGCGGCGGCCTGCATGCGCTGTTCCGCCTCGAGAACGGCTTCAACCTGAACAACGGCACGCAGTCCTACAAGAACACGATGTTCGGCCGCCGCGCGTACGTCGGCCTGCAGAGCGACCAGTACGGCGCACTGACGCTCGGCCGCCAATACGACGCCGTGGTCGACTACCTCGGCCCGCTCGCGATGGCGAACAACGGCGACGGCAACAACCTCGCGTCGCACCCATTCGACAACGACAACATCGACGATTCGTTCTACATCGACAACGCGGTGAAATACACGAGCCCGACACTCGCCGGCTGGCAGTTCGGCGGCCTGTACGGGTTCAGCAACGCGGCCGGCGGCTTCGCGAACAACCGCGCGTACAGCGCGGGCGTGTCGTATGCGAACGGGCCGGTCAGCCTCGGCGCCGCGTACCTGCAGCTCAACCGCGGCGGGCTGACGGCCGGCGGTGCGCTGTCGACCAACGACGGGCCGAACTTCCCGGCCGTGCGCCAGCGCGTGATGGGCGCAGGCGGCAGCTACGCATTCGACCGGCTGACGGTCGGCGCGCTGTGGACGCATTCGATGTTCGATGAAACGGCCGCGTCGTCGCTGGCCGGCGCGCTGAACGCGCTGCGCTTCGACAACTTCGAGGTCAACGCACGCTATGCGCTGACACCGGCCGTCTCGTTCGCGGGCGCCTACACGTTTACCAACGGCCGCTACGACGACGCAACCGGCAGCCACCGGCCGAAATGGCATCAGGTGACGCTGATGGCCGACTATGCGCTGAGCAAGCGCACCGACGTGTACGCGGAAACCGTCTACCAGCACCAGTTCGGCGTGCCGTCGGGCGCGACGCTCGGCTTCGCGAACGTCACGGGGCTCGCGGCTTCGTCGAACCACACGCAGGTGGTCGGGACGGTCGGCATCCGGCATCGGTTCTGACCGCGCGCCGGCTGCGAAAGGCCGGCCGCTCTGTGCAATCCCGCATGGACGCGCGCCGGCCGAACAGGGATCATTCGGGAAATCCGGGCCCACGCGTCCGCGAAACCGGTACACTCGGCGCCGGGCGCGCGCCGGATCGGCATTCGGCGGCGGGCCGCTGCCGACTCTGGAATCGTGATCCCATGACCACACCGATCTATCAGGAAATCAAGGACTTCATCCTCGCGCGCATTCATGCCGGCGAATGGGCGGAAGGCGACCAGGTGCCGTCGGAGAACGAGCTCGCGCGCGAATTCAACGTCGCGCGGATGACCGTCAACCGCGCGCTGCGCGAGCTGACCGCCGAGCAGGTGCTCACGCGCACGCGCGGCTCCGGCACGTATGTCGCGTCGCCGAAGTACGAATCGACGCTCGTCGCGATCCGCAGCATCTCGGACGAAGTCGCCGCGCGCGGCCACGGCTATCGCGCGCAGGTGCTGCAAGTGGGCGCGGCCGTCGCCGATACGAAGCTCGCCGACGAACTGCAGATCGACACCGGCAGCCCGATCTTCCATTCGCGCGTGCTGCACTTCGAGAACGACACGCCCGTGCAGCTCGAGGAGCGCTGGGTCAATCCGGCCTGCGCGCCGGAATACGCGTTGCAGGACTTCACGACGACGACGCCGAACCAGTACCTGACGCGCGTCGCGCCACTGCAGCGGGTCGAATACCGGATCGAGGCCGCGATGCCCGACACCGAAACGCGCCGCCACCTGACGGTGGACGACCGCGAGCCGTGCCTGCTGCTGCATCGGCGCACGTGGTCGCAGGGGCTGGTCGCGTCGGTCGCCAACCTGTGGCACCCGGGCAGCCGTTACCGGTTCACCGGGCATTTCTGACGGTGATGCGCGGGCTTACCGCGCGCCCGGCTGCCCCCACCGCTCGATCGCACTGACGGCCCGCTTCAGACCTTCCTCTTGCGCGATGCGCGCGCCGAGTTCGAGCGCACGCGCTTTCGTTTCGTCCCGTTCGGCAAACGCGATGGCCTGCGCCAGCGCGGCAGCGTCCATGCGCCGCCCCGCAACCGGCGCATCGGCCACGCCGAGTTTTTGCAGCCGGTTCGCCCAGAAGAATTGATCGCCCGCGAACGGCACGACGACCGACGGAATGCCGGCCCGTGCGGCCGAATGCGTGGTGCCCGACCCGCCGTGATGGATCGCCATCGACACGCGCGGGAACAGCCAGTCGTGCGGCGTATCGCCGATCACGTGAACGTGCGCGGGCAGCATCGACACGTCGATACCGCTCCAGCCCGGATAGAACAACGCTCGCCGGCCGGCGAGCGCGCGCACGAGCGCATCGACCATCGCGACGCGATCAAAGCCGGCCATGCTGCCGAAGCCGATGTACACGGGCGGATCGCCCGCTTCGAGAAAAGCCGAGAGCTCGGACGGCGGCGCCCAGGCATGCGCATCGATCCGCCACTGGCCGCACGCCTGCACGTTCGACGGCCAGTCGCCAGGGCCGGACAACAGCGCTGGCGACACGCCGTACAGCATCGGATGATCGGTCCATACCTGCCTGCGCGGCGGCAACCCGCACACGCTCGCACGTGCCGCATTCGTCGCCTTCCTGAACGCCTGCCACAACAGCGCGTTCACGAACCGGTGGCTCGCGCGGTTCAGCCAGCGCGGCAGCGTCTGCGGCGGCAGGAACGGCGACGCGAATGCCGTAGTGGGTGTGATCGGGATCATGCCGGTGCCGATCGCCGGCACGCCGCGAAACTCGGCGACCGACAAGCCAACGAACGATGCGAGCCCGGACACGAGGATCGCATCGCAGCCTTCCGACGCCTCCGCGATTTCCCGCATCCAGGCGGTCGTGTTCGCATTGGCGATCGCCGCGAGCGCCTTCGACGTGTCGTTGAAACCACCGCGCCCGCGCACCGCATCCGCCAACGCGCCATCCGGCGCAATCGCCCGGCGGATGTCGCCGGACAACGGCGCCGACGGCACGCCAAGCGCCGTGGCCGCCCCGAGCGTCGCCGCGTCGGCCAGCAACCGGACCTCATGGCCGGCGTCGATCAGCGCACGGCCGAGCGCCGCAAGCGGGCGCGTGTCGCCTTCGGTGCCGTAGGTGGCGATGACGAGCTTCATGCGTGACTCCTCGTACACGGCGGGAACGGGTGGATTCTAAAAAATGCACGTCGTATACTAATGCAACTCGTACACTTTCAGTCAATCCCCCGCCATGCCGATTCCGACCGACGATCCGGGCCGTCGCGCGCGCAAGCGCATCCAGATGCTCGCGCATCTCGCCGCCACCGGCGCACGCCTGTTCGACGCGCACGGCTACGACGCCGTCACGATGGAACAGATCGCCGCACAGGCCGATGTCGCGAAGCGCACGCTGTACAACCACTTTGCAACGAAGGAAGCCGTGCTCGCGCACTGGCTGGAAGGCGAACTCGCGCGCGATCTCGCACATCTGCAGCGCGACGTCGCGCGGCGCAAGACCTTCGCGTCGCGCATCGGCTGCGTGCTCGATGCGTCGGCCGCGTGGTGCGAGCAGCATCCCGCGTACCTGCTCGCGTATTTGCGCCATCGCTTCCTGAGCATCGGCGCGGTTGAACCGGCAAGCGGTGGAGAGAACGGCAGCGATATCGCGCTCGTGTGGCAGCAACTGATCGCAGCCGGGCAGCAATCCGGCGAACTGAACGGCACGCTGCGAGCCGACCAGCTCGCGACGTGGTTCCATCACCTGTATCTCGCGGCGATGCTGCGCTGGCTGACCGTGCCGGGGCTGTCGCTGAAACGGGAGTTCCAGGCGGTCGCGAAGCTGTTCGTCGAAGGCGCGGAAGCGAAAAACTGAGCAGCGCCGGAGGCCGGTGGCCGGCCAGGCGCTCACCGGATCACAAGCGCCCGAGCACGACCGCGAGCAGCGAGCGCCCGAAACGGGCGACCGCTACCCCGCATGCGACGAATGCCCGCTTCATTTTTTCCGCGACGCTTTCGCGGCCGGCGCGGCAGCGGCAGCGCCGCCGCCCGACGGCCATTGCGTCTCGTCGAGCAGCCGGTCGAACAGCCGCGCGCGCTCGTCGGACGACAGCGGGCACAACCCGAACATCGCCGATAGCGCGAGCCCCCAAGCCGCCTTCCAGCGCAGCAGCGCAAGATCGGGATCGCCCGATTCGGCCGCGATGCGCTTCGCGTTCTCGGCGTCGATATCGCGTACCTGCTGCAGCGGCGCGGGATCCTCGACCAGCGCCGCCATGATCGCCAGCGCCGCCGACGGCTGCTGGTCGATCACTTCGCGCATCGTCGCGATCTGCGCGGACAGCGTGGGCTGCGCGGCCCCTGGATCGCGCGCGGCCAGGTAATCGCGCTGGAATCGTTGGTAGTAGTCCTGCTGATGTTCCATCAGCGCGTTCAGCACGTCGCCTTTCGTGCGGAACTGATGCATCAGCCCGCCCTTGCTGATGCCGCTTTCGCGCGAAATCGCATCGAACGTGAGCTTGCCCGGGCCGTCGCGCTCGAGAATCGCGAGCGCCGCCTGGATCGCGGCAGTGCGCGTTCGCTCGGAACGCGTCGGGTTGTCCATGAAATTTCCCCGCTATGGAGTCATGCAAGGCGAACGCGCCGAACCGGCGCGATCGTGATCGTATGAAGGAAGTGCGCGGAGTCTATCACAAACAAACCGCCTGGACGGTTTACTTCAAGAAATGGCGGTGCTACGATCGGCTCCCGCATCGGCCCCGTCCGGATACCGGATCGCACCGCGCATCGCGTGGTGCGATGTGCGCGCAGCCTGCAGCCTGGCTGTCCGGCCAATGCCCCGTGCCCGACGGCTTGTTGTACCCGGCATTCATGGGGTGACTGCGCCCCAAAAACAAACCGTCTGGTTGGTTTTCTTCCATCAACACGACGTGGCGATACCGCCCTGTTTCACCCCCCTTCGCCCGGCGCTACCGGCGCGAACCCCGACCCGGAGAGTCAGATGAACCGATCGATCAAGCCCAGCCACCTGCTCAACGCCGCGCTCTGCGTCGCGCTCGCCGGATGCGCCGGCGTCCAGCCCGCCCGCTACAGCGGCATCGAATCGTCGCCGTACCTGCGCAGCGATCCGCAGGACAAGTCCGGCCACGTGCCCTACCGCTACGCGTTGCCGGCGGACTGGCACACCTACCGGAAGCTGATCCTCGACCCGGTGGCCATCTATCGCGGCACCGACCACCAGTTCGGCGACCTGACCGACCAGGACAAATCGACGCTCGCTGCGTACATGGGCGACACGTTCGCGAAGAAGCTCGGCAAGCGCTTCGAACTGACGAGCACGCCCGGCCCCGACACGCTGCGCGTGAAGCTGACGCTGACGGGTGCCGCGACGACGACGACGTTTGCCGGCGCGTTCGCGCACTTCGATCTCGCAGGCAACGTGTACAACGGCGTGCAGGCGATTCGTGGCCGCGAAGGCGCGTTCACGGGCTCGGTCATGTATGCGGTGGAGATTCGCGATGCGGCGACGAACCGGCTGATCAACGCGTACGTGACGAAGCAGTATCCGAATGCGATGAACATCGGCGCGAGTTTCGGCGCACTCAGCGCGGCCAGGACGGGCATCGACAAGGGCGCCGATGCACTCGTCGCGCAATTCGACTGAAACCCGCCGGCACACGGTAGCCCGTGATGCGCAGAGGCGTGCCGGCCCGCACGCGGGCGGCGCTCGTCTGGATCGTGCCGCTCGCGGCCGCTGCGCTCTGTCTCGCATGGGGCATCGCGTCGCTCGGCCACCGCGGGCCGACGATCTCGATCGCCTTCGCAAGCGCCGACGGGCTGGCCGCCGGCCGATCGACGCTGCGGCTGCGCAATGTCGACATCGGCCGCGTCACGCGCGTTCGCGCGTTGCGCGGACAACCGGGCGTGACGATCGATGTGCGGCTGGACGCCGACGCGCACGCACTGGCGGCGGCGGACTCACGCTTCTGGATCGTGCGGCCGCGCATCGGGCCCGGCGGCCTCTCCGGTCTCGATGCGGCGCTGTCCGGTTCGTACATCGCGGCCGCGCTTGGCCATTCGCGCGAACCGCGCACGACGTTCACCGGGCTCGATGCGCCGCCCGTCACCGAAGACGGCGGCCGTCACTACACGCTGCGCGCGACCTCGCTCGGCTCGGTTGCGATCGGTTCGCCCGTCTATCACCGGCGCGCACGCGTCGGCCAGGTGACCGGCTATGCGCTCGATGCCGACGGGCACGGCGTCTCGATCGACGTGTTCGTCGCCGCGCCATTCGATCGAGCGGTCGACGTCGATGCGCGCTGGTGGCAGGCCGGCGGCCTCGGCCTGCGGCTCGGCGCGGGCGGCATGCAGCTCGACACGCCGTCGCTCGCCGCGCTGCTCGGCGGCGCACTTGCGTTCGCCTCGCCGCTCGGACACGCAACGGGTGTCGCGGCACCGGACGGCGCGCGCTTTCGCGTGGCCGACGACGAAATCGACGCGATGCGCACGCCGAACGCGCCGGCCGCCCCCGTCGTGATGCGTTTCGATCGTTCGCTGCGTGGCCTCGAGATCGGCGCACCGGTGGAGTTTCGCGGCATCGAACTCGGCAACGTGACGGCCGTCGGTACCGAATACGATGCGGCACGCGGCGACGTCGCGATGCGCGTGACGATGGCGCTCTACCCCGATCGCCTCGGGCAGCGCTACCGCGACACGCTCGGCAACGGCGCCAGCGAAGCCGGCAAGGCACTGCTGCGCACGCTCGTCGCGCGCGGTTTGCGCGGCCAGCTGCGCGTCGGCAACCCGATCGCGAACCGCTCGTATGTCGCGCTCGACATGTTCCCGAATGCCCCGCCCGCCTCGGTCGACACGCATCGCGAGCCAATCGTGTTGCCGACCGTGCCCGGCACACTCGACGTCCTGCGCATCCAGATGACCGATATCGCCGGCACGCTTTCCCGGTTGCCGCTCGATCGCATGGGTACGGATCTGAGCGCCGCGCTCGTGAATACCGATGCGCTGTTCAAGCAACTCGATACCGAACTCGCCCCGCATGCACGCGCGGCGCTGGGCACCGCGCGGCAGTCGTTCGCGGCCGCGCAGGCCATGCTCGCGCAACAAGGTGCCAATACATCGAACGTCCGCCTCACGCTGACGCAATTCGCGCGCACCTCGCGCGCGCTGCGCGCGTTGGCCGGCGATCTGGAGCAGCATCCCGAGTGGTGGCGGCCGCATGCATCGAGCACCACACGACCGACTGGCGCCGCGCATCCGGCGAATGCAGCGAATGCGGCGCAATAAACGCGGCGCGCGGCGCAGATGCATTTTTACGACGACCGCACGCACCGCATGCCAAATTTCCCGTGCAGCAGTATGCTGATGTCGTACGGCTGCGCACGACGCCTCGGGTAATCCCTTTATTTGCACGTTGTCGCGCCGCCGTCGCGACCGCAATCATGCGTTGCAAGGAGGGATTCGTGATGGCAACCACGCATCAGCACTTCCACCTCGAACTACGGCACGCCACCGCGCCGACCTATTTCATCAGCTACCTGTTTCCCGCCTTGCTGTTCGTTTACGAACTGCTGCGCGTCGGCCAATGGATCCGCGATCACGGGATGCACTTCGCCGGGTTCAAGCAGATGGGTTACGAGTATCTGTTGATGCTGCTGTTCGTCGGGCTGCAGATATTCGTCGAAGCGATCTTCCTGCTCGGCGCCGCGATGCGCCGCGACAATCGCGACTTCGAGCACCGGCTGCCGAACGTGGTCCTCGGTATCGGCTGCTCGATCGCACTGCTCGCGATCGACCTCGCGATCCAGCTCGCGTTCTGAGGGCCCGCTGCCCGCTCGGGGGCTCAGGCGCCCGAGCGGTGCAGGAACTCGCAGACCGCGGCGAGCACGTCGACCGTCCGCATCGTCGCTCGATGACTTGCGTCAGCGAGTCTTGGACTCGTTCATGACAGGCTTGCTTCTAGAACGCATTTGCCCTTCCAGCCAGTATGGCGGGATACGGGACATCAAGCTGCTCTGCCACGTGAGCGGCGTCCATGTCTTGCCACCATCCTCCGAATACACGATCTCGGGAGTGTCCTTGTCCGCCATATGCGCATAATTGGCTGCGAGCCAGACATGGTTCGGATCGGCAACGTACGCACTGACAGCCTGGGATATCGTATCGGGCAATTGGGTCGTGACCCACGTCATGCCATCGTCGGAGCGGATCAACGTTCCCTCGGTCGTGCCCGTTATCCACCAATGTCCGTTCGGTGTCCAACCCAGTTCAAACAGATAATCCGGGTTGCCGAGATCGGTCGATTTTACGGCGCATGTCTCGGGCGAAATACTGACGGCAAGATAACGGGTATCGCCGGCCTGATTGCCGCCCAACGTCACCAGGCCGACCAGCGGCCCGTCCGCATCGACGAAGCGGATGACACCGCGCAGGAACTCGCTGGCACTTCCGTCTGCCGGATCAAGGCCCAGTTTCCTGACATCGACTTCGCACACGTGCCCACCACGCCGGACCTTCACCGAATGACGAACATCGTCAGCAGACACGGTGTAATGAGCGCCGAGGACGATGGCTCGTCGATCTGCGTCGGTTTTTACCACACGACCATTGGCGCTATCGATGACCCTGTTGCCGATGTAGAAGCGCCCCTGCATGTCGGCGCTCACCAATGGCCAATAGAAACCCGCCGTATCTGTCACGGCGATTTGCCGGCCATCAGTCAAGACGAACCGCAGGTACTCCGAGTACTTCTGGAAAATCGTCAGCCGACCGATCTCCAGCTTGTGTACCGGATTGTCTGCGCCTGAATTCGCCGCATCAGCGACGCTTGCCGCGCCCCCGAATGCAAACAAGGCTGCAGCGAGCGTAGTCTTGATCCATTTAGCGCACTGCATCGGATTCTTCCTTACCCAATTCCGAAAGCCAAAACTTTGAGTTGCCGATAATCGTGCCACTATGACGCGCCGAGCGGGATCTGAAGTTATCGTATATATATTTCGAGTTCGGCCCACCCGCAATGAAAGCCTGCACTGCGTCGATTGATTCCTGCAAATCAGAACACTCGCTCTTTCCCAACGCCTTATACTTCGGATTTCCAGAATTAATGAATTTCGGCCTCGGCTTCGGTTGCAACGAGTCAAATTGACCAGCAGCATTGCAAACCATGGAAAAATTCTTGGCAATGTAATCGTTTCTTGGATAGCCCTTTCGATTCAATCTGAAATAGAAAACGTTCAGCAGCGCCTCTTTCTCGATCCGGCGATCGCTTTCATCGGGCAGTATCCCTGCCCCGCTCGACTCCGCATACAACACCCGGGCCAGGTAATTCAGGTCTGCCCCAGAGAACGTCAGATTTGCCGTACGCGGAGGACTGTTGGCGATCTTGAACGTTTCTTGCTCAGCGATCCATTGGGGTTGACAAATATTGACCTCAACGCCTGCCGAATCATTTTTAGGGGTGACCTTTCCTTGTGCCTGGGCCATTGCCTGTTTCTCCTGATGCACTTGCAGAACTGTAAGCCGTTCTTCGTACGATTTGCTGATTTACAGCGATAGTTAACGGGCCGGGCTCGAAATAACCAGAATCGATAACTTCGCATCCGAATCGTCGATCCGGCCTGTTGCAGGAAGCGACGCACCGTCGCGCGGGGTCAAGCCGCACGTGAGCGACAACAACGGTCGTCCGCCCATCCAGTCGGGGCTTGGCTGCGACAGGCTCACTTTGACCGGCGCCCTGTTTATGAAGGAAACGGGCACGACGTATCGCTGAACCAGAATCTGTCCGGATCCCGCATCCATCGCGTGCAGCCTTTGTGTCACTTGCGCGACGTCACCGCAGTGCTGCTCGACGAGACGGGCAAAACGCGCACTCGTCACCTCATCCAGACTGAACTGCGGCAGCGCCTGATAGCGGATGGTCAATACGCCCGTCGACTCAGCCGGCACCGGAATGACCCAGGAGTACGACACGAAACCTTCCCAATCGCGGCCATCGCTCAGTTTCATTCCCAACTGAGGTTTAATTCGAGCAACTTTCGCGAGATCGCTCTCTTCACTCGGAAGCGGATCCAGGCCTGCCGCCCTTACCTCGCCGGTCACGTCCTTGCCGAGAAAGAACGCGCGCCGCCCGGTGACGAGCGGAATCGCTTTTCCGTCGAAGGTCACCTTCAAATCAGAAAAGCTTTTGTCATCATTCTCCTCGCCAGCGCCAAGACGGTGAAACAGTGGCGTGTATGCGTAATACCCCCTCTTCACCAAAGCATGCGTTTCATTGCTCAATCGCGCCGAGACGGTGATTGTTTTCCCATCCAGCGACACCTCGACGTCAGATGGCCGGGCGTTGCGCTGTATCGCGCCGATCGTCAGCGGCACCGCATCTTCGAACTCGAAGGCCTGTGCGCAGGTGGCCGCCATCGCCATAACCGCCCCGATCAAAAATCGCTTCGCACTCTTCATCATTTGCAATCTTCGGCAGACGGAAGGATGTAGTATCGATACACCGTGTACGGATCGCTCCGAAATACTTCGATGTTCAGAAAAAATACCGACACCGCGCGGTCACATTCTCAATTCGGCGTCCGTGAGGTCGCCATTTTTTGTTTCAACCCGATGGTTGTCGTCTTATGCAGTCCCCCTCGTCGGTCTCGCGCGGGCCAATATACGCTGCGCAGGCGCGAACGATTCCCCTGTTTTCAGGCCAGGACGGCGGATCGACAACTCATCGCACGACCATCCTGCGCTCACACCCCATGCCGCGTCAGGAAATCCTTCACCGCGTCGAGCACGTCGGCCGTGCGCTCGCGGTGCGGCACATGCCCGCATTCCTTCAGCATCACGACGGACGACATTCCGGCCACGCGCGACGCGATGCGGTTCGGGTGCACGGACGAGCCGTATTCGTCCTGCGAACCGTGGATCGCCAGCGTCGGGCAACGCACGTGCGGCAGCACGTCGTCGAGGCTCCAGTCGCGAAAGGCCGGCGACAGCCACGTATCGACCCACGCGCGCAGCACCCATTCGGCCTTGTCGCCGTGATAGCGCGCGAGCCGGTCGAGCTGGCCCGGTTCGTCGAACTGTTGCCCCGCGTCGCGAATGCCGGCCAGCGTGCGCTCCTCGACGTACGCCTGCGCGGCGATCGTCACGAGCGCGCGACAACGCTCCGGATGCGCGGCCGCACACCCGACCGCCATCCCGCCGCCGACGCTGTGCCCGAGCGCGACGAACGCGTCGACGCCCAGTTGTTCGAGCAGCGCCGCGAACGCACGATCGGCCTCGTCGCGCACGAACGTCGTGCCGAGTGTCCCCGGGTGACGATCGGAACGGCCGAAGCCGAGGCGATCGTATGCGATCACGTCGCGCTGCGTGGCGCTCGCAAGCTGCGCGGGGAAGTCGCGCCACAGGTCGACGCAGCCGAGCGAATCGTGCAGCAGCACGATCGGTGCGACCGGCTTAGGCGCGGCCGGCCCAGGCGCGCCTACATTCAACGCACCCGCTGCCTGTTGCGCCGGACCACCGCGCCAGCGTTTCGCAAAGAGGCGCCCTTGCGGCGTCTCGACGGTTGTCTCCTCGGTCACGATGTCGGTCATGTGTCTGTCGTCTGCATGAAAGCGGCCGCCCCTCGGCGGCCCCACTGGATCCTGCGATGTTGGCCCGCGTCCGCACACAGCGTCAAGCAAGCCCCCACCGCCCGCGCGTTCATTCGGGCTGCGGCGGCAGATACTCCATCTGCGCCTCGTCGTACAGCCGGTAGATCAGCGCCTGCATCGCGCGGAGATCCTCCGATTCGTCGAGCATCCGCATGCTCATGATGATCGGCGACACGAGGTTCGGATCGTCGAGCGGCTTGTAGCTGATGTCGTCGCGCTTCAGCCCGTACACGCTGTGCGGCACGACCGACACGCCCTCGCCCATCGCGACGAGGCCGAGCGCGATCTGCAGCTCGCGCGTCTCGTAGATCTTGCGCGGCTGCAACGCGCGATCGTGAAACGCCGCGAGCACCTGGTCCGCATAGCTCGGGCGCGGCGCCTTCGGAAAGATGATCAGCGTGTCGTTCACGAGATCGTGCAGCGACAGCACGGGCTTCGCGCTGTCGAGCGGATGGCCGACCGGCAGCGCGACGATCATCCGCTCCTCGCGCAGCACGACGCGCCGCACGCTCGGATCCTCGTGGCGGATGCGTCCGAACCCGACGTCGATGCGCCCTTCCTTCAGCGCCTTGATCTGGTCCATCGTCGACATCTCGTGCAGGCTCAGCTCGACGGCCGGATACTCGCTGCGAAAGCGCCGGATGATCTTCGGCAGCATCCCGTACAGCGTCGAGCCGACGAAACCGACCGACATGCTGCGCTCGATCTTGCCGACCCGCTTCGTCATCGATTCGAGCTCGGTCGTCTGCGCGAGCAGCTGCACCGCGTGCGAATAGAAGAAGCGCCCCGCGTCGGTCAGCTTCAGCGGGCGCGCGTTGCGCTCGAACAGCGGCACGCCGAGCGCTTCCTCGAGCTGCTGGATCTGGCGGCTCAGCGGCGGCTGCGCGATGTGCAGCCGTTCGGCCGCCCGCGTGAAATTCCGCTCTTCGGCAACCGCGACGAAGTAGCGGAGGTGTCTCAACTCCATGTTCGATGCCTCCCGGACAGCGATCCGGCGTTCAACCCGGGCCGGATGATGTCGTCACGATACCGCAGGCAGCGCCAACCGCCACGCGCACGGCCCCGCGCCGCCCAAAGCAAAACGGGAAGCCCGCGAGCTTCCCGTTGTTTCATCGACGCCGCGGCACGGCGGCGTCACGCGCCGTCCGTCACACCTCGGTCGCGTAGAGCGCGTCGCGCTGCGCGTCGCTCAGCGAGTCGAGCGGCACGTCCGGCAACTGATAGCAGATCATCGTGCCGTACAGCTCCGCGAGGCAATTGCTGCCGGCGTCGAGCGCGTAGCCGTCCTCGCCGTCCGGCGCCGGCGGGTACACTTCGCGCCACGCGTTGATCGCGGCTTCGAGTCGCACGATGGAAACGGGTCCGGCCTTCCGCTCGGCGGGTGATGCGCTCATGGATTCCTCTGGGTTGCGCGCTCCGCGGGCTGGAGCAGCCCGGATGGAACGATGAAAACGCCGGACATGTCGCCGGCCGCCGCACCTCGCGCGCGCCGGATGCCGATCCGCGCGGCGCGCCTCGCGCCGGCCGGGCCGTGGCCCGGTAGGGTCGGGCAATATAACCGGCTTTGACCCCGTGCAGGCAAAAGCCGGGCAAAAAAAACGGGAAGCGCAAGGCTTCCCGTTTCGTCGCATGTCGTGCGGCCGCTGGCCGCGCCTGCGTCAGCCCACGGTTTCGCGGTTCGCCACCGGCTCCCGCTGCGCGCCGCGGCTCGCGGCGATCCACGGCGCGATTTCCATGTCTTCGTAGCGCACGAAGCGGCTCTTCTTCAGGAACCGGAAGCCGAGCCACACGACGAGGAACAGCGGAATGCCGACATAGGTCGCGGCGACGCCGGCCCAGTCGATCCGGTTCGCGAGGAACGCCTGATAGTCCTGGCCCAGCGCGATCACGAGGCACAGCACGAACGCGAACAGCGGGCCGAACGGGAACCACTTCGACTGGTACGGCAACTGGTCGAGCGAGTAGCCCTGCTTCACGTAGCCCTTGCGGAACCGGTAATGGCTGACCGCGATGCCGAGCCACGCGATGAAGCCCGTCATCCCCGACGTGTTCAGCAGCCACAGGTACACGGTCTTGTCGCCGTACAGCGACGTGAAGAAGCACAACGCGCCGACGGCCGTCGTCGCGTACAGCGCGTTGCGCGGCACGCCGCCGCGCGACAGCTTCGCGAAGATCTTCGGCGCACGGCCTTCGGTCGCGAGGTTGTAGAGCATCCGCGTGGACGCGTACATGCCCGAGTTGCCGGCCGACAGCACGGCCGTCAGGATCACCGCGTTCATCACGCCGGCCGCGAACGCGAGGCCCGCGTGGCGGAACACCAGCGTGAACGGGCTCACGCCGATGTCGGTCACGTCCGTCTTCAGCAGGTTCGGGTCAGTATAGGGAATCAGCACGCCGATCACGAAGATCGCGAATACGTAGAACAGCAGGATCCGCCAGAACACCTGGCGCACCGCGCGCGGGATCGTCGTACGCGGGTTTTCCGATTCGCCGGCCGCGACGCCGATCAGCTCGGTGCCCTGGAACGAGAAGCCGGCGATCATCGCGACGCCCATCAACGCCGGCAGGCCGCCCGCGAACGGCGCGTCGCCGATCGTCAGGTTGCCCCAGCCGTTGCTCGGCGCGCCCTTCAGAATGCCGAAGATCATCAGCAGGCCGACACCGATGAACGCGACCACGGTGACGACCTTGATCAGCGCGAACCAGTATTCGGCTTCACCGAAGCCGCGCACGGTCAGCGCGTTGAGCAGGAACATCACGCCGAGGAAGGCCGCGCTCCACCACACGCCCGGCACGTCCGGAAACCAGTAATGCATCACGAGCTGCGCGGCGACGAGCTCCACCGCGATCGTCACGGCCCAGTTGTACCAGTAGTTCCAGCCGAGCGCGAAGCCGAAGCCTTCGTCCACGTATTTCGCGCCGTAGGTCGCGAACGAGCCCGACACGGGCATGAACGCCGCCATTTCGCCGAGGCTCGTCATCAGGAAATAGACCATCAGGCCGATCGCCATGTACGCGACCATCGCGCCGCCGGGGCCGGCCTGCGAGATCGACGCGCCGGACGCGACGAACAGGCCCGTGCCGATCGAGCCGCCGATGGCGATCATCGTCAGGTGGCGCGCCTTCAGCGCGCGATGAAGCTTGGGTGGGTTCGCGGGCGAACCGGGTGGGTCGGATTTCGGAATTGCGGACATAAACGAGACGAACGTTGAGCGGGCCGGCATCCGTAGCCGGCGCATGCGGAATCGGAGCGCGGTGCGCGTCCTGCGATGCATTCGATGCGGCCCCGATACGCGTTGCGCGGCGGGCGCCTGCGGCGAAGCGCGGATTCTACCTGATTCGTCACGGGGACAGCTCAGGTTCCGCCACCCGCCGCCGCCGCGGAGATTTCGCAGAATCAAGGAGTTGGCCGCGTCGAACCGGGGCGTCGCCGCAGGCCGGCATAAAAACCACATGCGCCCGGTGGTTATCCGGTTTCCGATCCGCCCGGTATTTCGCTGCTGTCCTGTCGCCATCCTCCCGCCCCCGCGCCGACCTACATAATCGCCGGGTAATCACGGGATTATTCAGACAAAACAACCGATATCGACGATTGATTCAAATCAAATCACCCGCGCGTAAAGCGGTAATGATGCGTAACAATTCTGAATCGCCGTATCCGCATGCATGTTTTGCATGCGCACGCGAATGTCAGGAAATCGCGAGATAATGCGAGCCAATTCGAAATAAACAGCACGCGGAATCGCCAACGACGCGAAAATCCGCCGCCCGCCGCCCCCGAGGATGAAGTCATTCACGCTGCCCGCCGCGCTGCGCCGCCATACCGCGTCGATCGTGGCACGCATTCTGTCGCCCCGCGGCGTACTCGTTGCGGGGATCGTGCTGCTGATGTTCAGCTGGGGGCTTTCCACGTCGCTTTTAATCGAGGCGCGGCGCGACGCATATGACCATGCGGTCGAAAATGCGCGCAACCTGATGCTGCTGATCGAACGCGATATCGCGCGCAATATCGAACTCTACGATTTGTCGCTGCAGAACGTCGTCGACGGCATGGCCGACCCGGAACTGATGACCTTGCCGCCGCGCCAGCGCCACCGGCTGCTGTTCGACCGCGCGGCGACCGGCGAGTATCTCGGATCGATCTTCGTGATGGACGCGCACGGCAATATCGCGATCGATTCGAGCGCGTCGCCCGCGCGGCAAGGTAATTTCGCCGACCGCGACTACTTCGCCGTGCATCGCGACGGGCTCACGCAGGGCCTCTACATCAGCCGGCCGTATGCGGCCCGGCTGCGTGGCGGCGCACTGACGATCGCGCTCAGCCGCCGGATCAGCCGGCCCGACGGCACGTTCGCCGGCATCGTCGTCGGCACGCTCAGCATCGATTACTTTCACGCGCTGCTCGACGGCCTCGCGGTCGGCAAGCACGGCAGCGCGGCAATCGTCGAGGACAACGGCACGCTCGTGTCGCGCCTGCCGTACGACGCGCACGTGGTCGGCCTCGACCTGCACGACTCGCCGCTGTTCATCGAATCGCAGCGCGCCCGCACCGGCGCGCTGACCGGCATCGGCGCGATCGACGGCATCCGGCGCATCTATGTTTACAAGCATCTCGCCGGCCTGCCGCTGATCGTCGACGTCGCGCCCGCCGAGATCGACATCTACGCGTCGTGGCACCACCGCGCGATCTGGACCGTCGTGCTGATGTGCCTGTTCACCGGCTTCATCGCGTGGGGGTCGCTGGCGCTGTCGCGCGAGCTGAAGCGCCGGCAGATCGCCGAATCGAAGCTGTACCGGCTCGCGCACACCGATGCGCTGACGGGCCTCGACAATCGCGGCACGTTCGACACGGTGCTCGCGAAGGAGGCGCAGCGTGCGTCGCGCAGCGGCCGCCCGCTGTCGGTGCTGTTCGTCGACGTCGATCACTTCAAGGCGTTCAACGACTACTACGGCCACCCGGCCGGCGACGACGTGCTGCGGCGCGTCGCGCAAACCGCGTCGCGCTGCCTGCGCCGCGACAGCGATCACGTCGCGCGCTACGGCGGCGAGGAATTCGTCGTCACGCTGCCCGACACCGATGCGAAAGGCGCCGCGATCGTCGCCGAGGCCATCCGGCGCGCGATCGTGGGGCTCGACATCGAGCACATGAACAGCCCGTACGGGCGGGTCACGGCGAGCATCGGCGCGGCGACCGCCGCCGACGGCCGCCTGAGCGCCGCGACGCTGCTGCGGCGTGCCGACGAGGCGCTGTACCGCGCGAAGTCCGGCGGCCGCAACCGCGTGCTGGAGGCGCAGCCGACCGCCGCGGACGCATGACATCGCCCTGACGCGACGTGAAGTCGCTCGGCGGCCGGCCAGGCCGGATGACCGCGCCGTGGACAGTCCTCCCGCGTTCGGCTAGCGTTACGTCTGCTGCACATGCGGCGCGGCGCCGGCCCGCGCAGGCCGCCGTGCGCGTTCCGGCCACCCCAGCTCCGACATGACCGCCCCGCTCCCTACCCGGCTGCCGCCGCTCCTGCGCAACGCGCTCCGCCCGCTGCTCGACCCGTACCGCCGCTACCGGCACGCGAAGCTGATCCATGCGGCACGCGTCTCGCTTGCGATTCTCGTGTCGATCGCGCTGTCCACCGGCCTGAACGTGCCGCACGGCGAATGGTCGACGATCACCGTGCTGATCGTCGTCGGCGGGCTGCAGCACCACGGCAACATCCGCAAGAAGGCGGCCGAGCGCGCGCTCGGCACGTCGATCGGCGCGCTCGCGGGGCTCGGGCTGATCCTGCTCTATTCGTTCTTGCACGCGCCGCTCGCGATCTACCTGCTGATGGCGCTCGCGTGCGGCTTCTGCGCGTATCACGCGATCGGCAAGGCCGGCTACATCGCGCTGCTGTCGGCGATCACGATGGTGATCGTCGCCGGGCACGGCGACAACGAGATCGTCGATGGCCTGTGGCGCGCGGTGAACGTGCTGACCGGCATCGCGATCGCGCTGGCGTTCTCGTTCGCGCTGCCGCTCTATGCGACCTACTCGTGGCGCTACAAGCTCGCCGATGCGCTGCGCGCGTGCGCGGCCGTGCATGCGCGGCTCGCGGGCGATCGCCACGTGAGCGACGACACGCACCTGAAGGAAATGGCCGCACTGAGCGCGCTGCTGGTGCAGTTGCGCTCGCTGATGCCGTCGGTATCGAAGGAATGCGAGACGTCGATGACGCAGCTCGAGGCGATCCAGCGCAGCCTGCGCCTGTGCATCGGCTATCTGGAGATCCTGTCGAGCGCGGTGCCGGCCCGCGACGACGTCGCGGCGCGCGAATACATGCGCGTCGACATGAAGGCCGTGAACCGGCGCATCCGCGACACGCTGGTCGGCGCGAGCCGCGCGCTCAAGTTCGGCACGCCGAGCCGGCTCGCCGCGCGCCGCCGGCCGGCCGACCCGCCGCACGACGCACCGCCGCCGCAGCTGTCCGGGTACGTGTCGATCACGGCCAAACTGGCCGGGGAAGTCGACCAGTTGCGCGAGAAGCTGCTCGATACCGCGCAGTCGTGGAATATCTGAGGCTCGCGAGAATCCGGGCTTCGCGCATCAATCTTTCATTTGCCTTTCTTGATGGCAAACCGGCATCCTGACGGCGACAGCCCCGCCCTTCGGCCGATCCGGCCCCGGAAACACGGCGCTCGGCCGGGCGCGTCGATGCCTGTTTCTGCCGCGATTTCGCCCCGGCTTGCACGGCATTCTCCGCCCGGTTAACCGCCCGTCAGGCCCGCTGCGACAGGCCCGACGACGGTTCCGCACCAAAATCAACCCTTGCCCCAACCTCCCGGACAGCCGATACTCGCATATTCCGCGAAATACGATCCCACCGGCTTCAATCCACGGTTATTCCTATGAGCACGATTCTCGAAAGCCTCCCGACCGGCCAGAAGGTCGGTATCGCCTTCTCCGGCGGCCTGGACACCAGCGCAGCGCTGCACTGGATGAAACTCAAGGGCGCCGTCCCGTACGCATACACGGCGAACCTCGGCCAGCCCGACGAAGACGATTACGACGCGATCCCGAAACGCGCGATCGAATACGGCGCAGCCGGCGCCCGCCTGATCGACTGCCGCGCGCAGCTCGTCGCCGAAGGCATCGCAGCGCTGCAAAGCGGCGCGTTCCACATCACGACGGCCGGCGTCACGTACTTCAATACCACGCCGATCGGCCGCGCCGTGACGGGCACGATGCTCGTCGCCGCGATGAAGGAAGACGGCGTCAACATCTGGGGCGACGGCAGCACGTACAAGGGCAACGACATCGAGCGCTTCTACCGCTACGGCCTGCTCGTGAACCCGGATCTGAAGATCTACAAGCCGTGGCTCGACCAGACGTTCATCGACGAGCTCGGCGGCCGTGCCGAAATGTCCGAATTCATGAACCAGGCCGGTTTCGCGTACAAGATGTCGGCCGAGAAGGCCTACTCGACCGATTCGAACCTGCTCGGCGCGACGCACGAAGCGAAGGATCTGGAAAGCCTCGAAAGCGGCATCAAGATCGTGAACCCGATCATGGGCGTCGCGTTCTGGCGCGACGACGTGAAGATCGCCGCAGAAGAAGTGACGGTGCGCTTCGAAGCCGGCCAGCCGGTCGCGCTGAATGGCGTCGAATTCAGCGACCCGGTCGAGCTGCTGCTGGAAGCGAACCGCATCGGCGGCCGCCACGGCCTCGGCATGAGCGACCAGATCGAGAACCGCATCATCGAGGCGAAGAGCCGCGGCATCTATGAAGCCCCGGGCCTCGCGCTGCTGTACATCGCATACGAGCGTCTTGTCACCGGCATCCACAACGAAGACACGATCGAGCAGTACCGCGAGAACGGCCGCCGCCTCGGCCGCCTGCTGTACCAGGGCCGCTGGTTCGACCCGCAGGCGATCATGCTGCGTGAAACCGCGCAGCGCTGGGTCGCGCGCGCGATCACCGGCGAAGTGAAGATCGAACTGCGCCGCGGCAACGACTACTCGATCCTGAGCACGAAGTCGCCGAACCTCACGTACCAGCCGGAACGCCTGTCGATGGAGAAGGTGGCATCGACGTTCTCGCCGCGCGACCGGATCGGCCAGCTGACGATGCGCAACCTCGACATCACCGATACGCGCGACAAGCTGCGCGTGTATTCGCAAGTCGGCCTGCTGACGCCGGGTGAAACGTCGGCGCTGCCGCAGATCAAGGGCGACGACAAGTAAGTCGCTTCGCTCGACGCCGTGCCGCATCGTCGAATGCGGCACGGCCGGGCAGGCTGCGTGCGTTGCGCATCACCACGCGCGCAGTCTGCCGCTTCTTCTCTCCCCGCCTTTCCGCCTTTCCGCCTTTCCGCCTTTCCGCCTTTCCGCCTTTCCGCCTTTCCGCCTTTCCGCCTTTCCGCCTTTCCGCCTTTCCGCCTTTCCGCTTCCGCTCATCGCATCGCCCCGCGTGACGGACCAACGGTACTGCACCGCCGCGCCAGTCATGGCAAGCTGCGAGTCTTCCGATTCCCGCGCCGACTCATGACCGCCCTTACCGTCATCCACCTGAACGGCCCAATCAACAGCGGCAAGACGACGATCGGTCTCGCGCTCGCCCGCGTGCTGCCCGATGCGCGCTTCATCGACGGCGACGACCACGATGCGCCCGAAGACGCACCGTTCGACGTGCAGTGGGCCATCGCGCTCGAACGTCTCGTCACGCAGATCGCCAACGCTCGCGAGCGTCATCTGGTCATCGCCTATCCGATCGGCGAAACGGAGTTCGAGCGGCTGCGCGCCGCCTGCGATGCGCGTGATGCGCGGTTGTTCGTCGTGACGCTCGCGCCACCTGAAGCGGTCGCCTCGTCGAATCGCGGCTTGCGTGCGCTGACGGACTGGGAGCGCCAACGTGTTGCCGACATGTATCGCGAAGGGTATGCGTCGCGTGCGTTCAGCGATTGCCTGATCGATACGTCGACCGCATCGGCGGACGCGTGCACGGACGACATCGCGCGACGCGTCGCGGCGACCAGCGCCTAGCGGTACGCGTGGCCGCGTGAAGCACGCCCCGCGTGCGTTGCACGGCTGCCGTCGACGAACCCTCGCCCGGTCGAACACCGCCCAGCCACCGACCTTCAACCCGACGCCTTCCCCTGAACGGAGCCCCGATGTCGATTGACTACCTGATCTACGAAGACACGATTCGCCGACCCGACACGAAACCGGTATTCGACGCGATCGTCGCGCAGATCGAGGCCGGCACCGCGCGGGTTCGCAAGCTGAGCCGCGCTGAAGGCTTCAAGGTCGACGGACAGGGTGTGCTCGGCGAGGCCGTGCTCGAATATTTCCTGGCCGGCCAGAACGCCGAGGGCTTCGACGCTGATGCCGCACAGGCCTTCACCGACAAGATGCGCAAGTTGCTCGGCTGGACGTCGATCAGCTACACGCTGACGTCGAGCTGGTACGAGCCGACCGTGCGCGATCCGTTTCTCCACGACGAAGCGGGCGGCGGCTGGCTCTCCGTGCAGCGTTGGGTCTTGAAACCGGACGCCGATCTCGCCCGCGTGAATCCGGCATGGCTGCGTTTCGCGTGCTGGATCGCGGTGGGCTTCATGAAGTACGGGATGAGCTTCGACTCGGTCAATGCGAACGCGATCTTCGACCAGGTGACCGCGCTCGGCTCCGACCTGCCCGCGCGCCTGAAGGCGCACGGGTCCGGCCAGTTGCCGGCCGATCTCGTGCGGCACCGGGACGATACGGTTTCCTGTGTCGCGAACGACGCATTCGGCACGATCAGGATCACGCTGAAGGACGATGCGGAAAACAGCTACCGCACGGCACTGACGCTGCTGTGCCGGCTGCTCGAAGCGGATTTCCCGCGCTCGTACGCCATCGAGTTCCGCAGCCCGGCCAGCCAATACCTGCCGGTCAAGGGGCTGCCGAAGAAAGGCGTTCACGCGTTGTTCGCGAGTGCGTCCGGCCATCCTGCGCTGTGGCCGCTGATCGAGCACTACGCGCGATCGGCGATGCGCGAGTACGAGTGGTACACCAACTTCGACGGCGAAGACGCGGCGATGCCCGGCACGTTCGCCGTGTTCGCGCTCGCGCTGGCCGACGATCGCTACCTGCCGCTCGCGCTCGACTATCTGCATCGGTGCGACGGCGAACACCAGTCGATCCAGGCGAAATTCCTGCACGCATACATCGCCGCGCACGGCTTCACGCCGAACGCGATCGCGCTGCTGGTGGCGTGCGCGGGCAACATCCAGCACCTCGAACCGATCAAGGCTTACGCGTCGGCGATCGCCAACCGCGACAGCCTCGCCGCACTCGCCGATGCGCGCGGAGCGGCCTCGCAGCAAGCGCCTTCGGCGATCGGCCAGTTGAAGGCCAGCCTCGACGGCGATCGCCGCGTGCCTGAACATGTGTGGAAGGCGGTCGTGCATGCGATCTGGGGCGAAGCCGCGAACCGTCATCCCGACAAGCTGATTGCCGGCGCGCCGGACGAACTCCGGGCGTTGTACGAGGCGGTGCTGGCATAGCGCGCCGTTCTGGCGATCTCATGGCGATAATCGCCAGAATATCGGCACTCGCTCATATGACTGGCGAGCCGCACCTTGCGCTCCACGCCATCCGGAGTTCGAGCGGCTGCGCGCCGCCTGCGATGCGCGTGATGCGCGGTTGTTCGTCGTGACGCTCGCGCCGCCTGAAGCGGTCGCCTCGTCGAATCGCGGCTCGCGCGCGCTGACGGACTGGGAGCGCCAACGTGTTGCCGAGATGTATCGCGAAGGGTATGCGGCGCGGGCGTTCAGCAATCGTTTCCTCGATACGTCGCGCACATCGTCCGATGCGTGCGCGCAGGAGATTGCACGAAGCATCGAGGCGCTCGGCACCTAGCCTTGCCGCGGAAGGAGCGACGTTGCCGACACGTCACGCCGCATAGTGTGCGAAGGCTTCCCGCACACGATGATCGGCGCCGAAGTGGAACACCTCGACCGCGCCGCGCCCGTTCGCGCCGCGATAGTGAATCGCAACGCTGTCCACACCCGCCAGCGCCGAGATGAACTCGAAACGCAGCTCGGGGATCAATTGCAGCGCCTTCGCCCAGTATGCACGCACCGCGTTTTTGCCACGCAGACACCCGCTCGGCTCGCCGGCGATCCGGACAATCATCGGCGAATGCATGACGAACGCGTCGTCGTAGTGCGACAGGATGCGGTCGAGATCGTGCGCATTCCACGCGTCGACCCATTCCTGTGCGAAGTGCTGCGCGAATGCATCGGTGATCGGTTCCATCCGGTTCGTCGCCTCCCTGTCGTCGAACGCTGCCTGCATGCCGGCCCGCGCACACGAGTGTAGCCGCATCCGCGGAGCCCGCACGCAGTCGCCTCGTTCGACACGCTACACCAACGAAGCGCATCGTCAATGATGGTGCTGCACGCCCGACACGACCTGCCCGCGTGCCCCCTTGCGGCTCAGCATCAGCGTGACGACTGCCGACACCGCGAGCGTGCCCGCCACCACATAGAGCCCCGCGGCATACCCGCCCGTCACGTGCTTCAGCCAGCCGATCGCGAACGGCCCGACGAACCCGCCGAGATTGCCGATCGAGTTGATCATCGCGATGCCCGCTGCCGCGCCGGCGCCCGACAGGAATGCGCTCGGCATCGCCCACAGCGGCGCCTTCGCCGCGCTGATCCCGATGTTGACGACGACCAGCGCGAGCACGGTCAGCAGCGCGGTGCTCGCCTGCCCCGCGAACACGAAGCCGATGCATGCAAGCACGCACGGAATCACGACGTGCCACGTACGCTCGCCGGTACGATCCGAATGCCGCGCCCACCCGATCATCGCGACGACGGCCGCGATGCTCGGGATCCCGGTGAGCAAGCCCGTCTGCAGCGCCGTGAAGCCGAACTGCTTGACCATCAGCGGCGCCCACAGGCCGAGCGTGTACAGCCCCGCCGACGTACCGAAGTAGATCAGCGCAAGCGCCAGCACGCGTGGATCGCGCAGCGCCTGCCACGCGCCGGCCGTATGCCCGGCATGCGTGTGGCGCGCATCGGCTTCGGCTTTCAGCTTCGCGATCAGCCAGTCACGCTCGTCCGCGCGCAACCACGCGGCCTGCGACGGCGAATCGATCAGGCACCTGAGCACGACGAAGCCGAGCACGACCGCCGGCAGCGCTTCGATGATGTACAGCAACTGCCAGTCCGCGAGCCCGAACATCGGTGGCATCTGCATGATCGCGCCCGACATCGGCGAACCGATTGCGGTCGAGATCGGCGCGGCTGCCATGAACCACGCGGCCGCCACCGCACGCTGCTTCGCGGGAAACCACAGGCTCAGGTACAGGATGATGCCGGGGAAGAATCCGGCTTCGGCCATGCCGAGCAGGAAGCGCAGCACGTAGAAGCTCGTCGGCCCGGCCGCGAATGCGGACACGGCCGACACGATGCCCCACGTGATCATCACGCGCGCGATCCAGATGCGCGCGCCGACGCGATGAAGAATCAGGTTGGACGGCACTTCGAACAGGAAGTAGCCGATGAAGAACAGGCCGCCGCCGAACCCGAACGCGGTCGGCGACAGGCCGATCGCCTTGTTCATCGTCATCGCGGCGAAGCCGACGTTGACGCGATCGAGAAAGCTGACGAAGTAAAGCAGCATCACGAACGGAATGATGCGCCACATCAGTTTCCGCGCGACGCGGGTTTCCAGATCCGCTTGCATGTGTCTCCTCCTTCGAGGTCGAGCCGTGCTCTGTCTGTGAATGCTCGCCGGCGCCACCGCGAAGCGGGCGGGCCGACGCCCGGCTCGCGTCGGATGCGCGAGTCTCGGGGCAGGAAAATCCGGGGGGCGATGAACGGGCGACGGCCGGTGACCGGTTGCGCAAGCGCGCCGCCGCTAGCCGCTAGGTCGCAGCCGGCATGCCCATTGCCGCCCTCGTCATCAGGCTGCGACCGCCGCGTTAGCGACGCGCTCGCAGACGGCCGCAGTCACCTGCGCAGTCGTCGCACTGCCGCCGAGATCGCGCGTGTGCAGCGACGGGTCGGCCGTCACCGCCTCGATCGCCTGCATCACGCGCGCGGCGGCTTCCGTTTCGCCAAGGTGCTCGAGCAGCATCACGACCGACCAGAACGTGCCGACCGGATTCGCGAGCCCCTTGCCCATGATGTCGAACGCAGAACCGTGGATCGGTTCGAACATCGACGGATAACGGCGCTCGGGATCGATGTTGCCGGTCGGCGCGATGCCGAGGCTGCCGGCGAGCGCGGCGGCGAGATCGCTGAGGATGTCCGCATGCAGGTTGGTCGCGACGATCGTGTCGAGCGACGCCGGCCGGTTGACCATGCGCGCGGTCGCCGCATCGACGAGCTCCTTGTCCCACGTCACGTCGGGGAATTCCTGCGCGACCTGCTTCGCGATCTCGTCCCACATCACCATCGCGTGCCGCTGCGCGTTGCTCTTCGTGATCACGGTCAACAGCTTGCGCGGACGCGACTGTGCGAGCCGGAACGCGAAGCGCATGATGCGTTCGACGCCGGCGCGCGTGAGGATCGATACGTCGGTCGCAACCTCGATCGGATGGCCCTGGTGCACGCGGCCGCCGACGCCCGCGTATTCGCCTTCGGAGTTCTCGCGGACGATCACCCAGTTCAGGTCGTCGGGCCCGCAGCGCTTCAGCGGCGCGTCGATGCCGGGCAGGATGCGCGTCGGGCGCACGTTCGCATACTGGTCGAAGCCCTGGCAGATCTTCAGGCGCAGCCCCCACAGCGTCACGTGATCGGGCACGTCGGGGTCGCCCGCCGAGCCGAACAGGATCGCGTCCTTGCCGCGCAATGCGTCGAGACCATCGGCCGGCATCATCGCGCCGTGCTGGCGGTAGTAATCGGCGCCCCAGTCGAAATCCTCGAACTCGAACCCAAAGCGGTCGCTGCCGCGGGCCAGCGCTTCTAGCACCTGCTTGCCGGCCGGCACCACTTCCTTGCCGATGCCGTCGCCGGGAATCGTTGCGATACGGTAGGTCTTCATGCGGACATCCTCGATTGATCGTAAGCGTGGATGCACTTTACCGAACCAGAAGTGCTGGAACCGGTGCTAAACTCAAAGCATCTTTAACTTTAATTCACGAATCTCGTCATGGCGGATACCGTCCAGCCGGCCGATCTCGGCTTCTTCTCGACGCTCGCCGCGTCGGGCAGCCTGAGCGCGGCCGCGCGCGAACTCGGGTTGACCGCGGCGGCCGTCAGCAAACGGCTCACGCAGATGGAGCGGCGCGCGGGCGTGACGCTCGTGAACCGCACGACGCGGCGAATGATGCTGACGCCGGAAGGTGACGTGTATCTCGACTACGCGCGCCGGATCCTCGACCAGATGGACGAACTCGGCGAACTGCTCGGCAGCGCGAAGCAGCGTCCGAAGGGGCTGCTGCGCGTGAACGCGACGCTCGGTTTCGGGCGCAACCAAGTCGGCCCCGCGATCTCGCGCTTCGTCGCGCGTTATCCGGAGGTGTCGGTGCAACTGCAATTGTCGGTGATGCCGCCGCCGCTCACCGACGACGCGTTCGACGTGTGCATCCGCTTCGGCGAGCCGCCCGATACGCGCGTCGTCGCGCGGCGGCTCGCGCCGAACCGCCGGCTGCTGTGCGCGGCGCCCGCGTATCTCGCCCAGCACGGCACCCCCGTCACGCCGCACGACCTGACGCGGCACAACTGCATCGGCATCCGGCAGGGGGACGAAGGTTACGGCGTCTGGCGCCTGACGAGCGGGCGCGGCACGGCACGCCACACGGAAGCCGTGCGGATCAACGGCAACCTGACAACGAACGACGGCGAGATCGCCGTGAAATGGGCGCTCGACGGGCACGGGATCCTGATGCGCGCGGAATGGGACCTGCGCGACTATCTCGCCGACGGCCGCCTGGTCGTCGTGCTGCCCGACCACGAGACGCCAAGCGCCGATATCTATGCGGTGTATGCGCAGCGGCACCAGATGTCCACGCGCATTCGGGCGTTCGTCGATTTTCTGGCGGGTGAGCTCGGGCGGTGATCGGGACGCAGGAAACGACGCACGTCGATTCGAGAGAGACAAACGTGCGGCTCGGTCAAAAGAGCCAATATTTCAGCTATTTCGTCAAAAAATCGCCAGAATATTGACACTTTCATATGAGCCGGCATCCCCTGGATTCACGCGCGGCCGGCGCCGTCCGCTCCGCCACGGCAACCCGGCGGGATCATCGATCTGCTTCCGCAATATCGTCGGTCAAGAGAGCGCACCCACGACGATTGCGAACCGTTGCCCGCGCCCGACTCGACACTTGCTGATCAAGCTGCGGCCATCTGGGCGTCCACCTGATCAACCCTGTCCGCGGCGCCCACCATCGGCCGCCACACTCGTGCGGTGACCATGCCCGCATAGCCGCTCACCGCCGCATCGAACCTCTCCGCGATCCAGTCGACGAACGCGCGCACGCCGGGCGACACATGCGGGCGCTTCACATACACCGCCGACACGGGCATCGCCGCCGGCTGCCACTGCGACAACACTTCCCGCAACCGCCCCGGGTCGATCAGCGGCTGCGCGGCGACGCGCGGCGGCTGGATCAGCCCGAGGCCGTGCACGCCGCACGCCAGATACGCCTGCTCGTCGTCCACGCTGACGATCCCGTCGAGCCGCACCTTGCGCACCGCGCCATCGACGAGGCATTCGAGTTCGGCCGTGCGCTGGCCCGGAATGGACGACGCGCTGACCGCGCGATGCGCGGCCAGCTCGTCGAGCGTGCGCGGCACGCCGTAGCGGTCGAGATAGGCGGGGCTCGCGCAGGTCACGCGCTCGAGCATGCCGAGCCGGCGCGCGACGAGCGACGAGTCGGGCAGTTCGCCGAGCCGCACGCTGCAGTCGATCGCGTCGCCGGCGCGATCGGCCGCGCGGCCGGACACGCCCAACGTCAGCACCAGGTCGGGATACCGTGCATGAAACTCGCCGAGCGCCGGCAGCACGATCGCGTCCGCGACCGCCGGCGGCAGCTCGACGCGCAGCGGCCCGCTCGGATGCAGCGCGGCGCCGCGAATGCTGGCTTCAAGCTCGTCGACGTCCGCCGTGATGCGCACGCAGCGCCGGTAGTACGCGTCGCCTTCGGGCGTCGCCCGCAGCGCGCGCGTCGTACGCACCAGCAAAGGCATGCCGAGCGCCGTTTCAAGTTCCTGCACGGTCCGCGTCGCGGTGGCGCGCGAAATGCCGAGCGCCTGCGCGGCACGCGTAAAGCTGTTCATTTCGACGATGCGCGTGAAGATGCGCATCGCGCGGATCGGATTGTCCACCGGACACCCCTGCATGTTTGCCGCATGCCGCGGCGCGCGCTTGCGCACCGTGCATGCGTATCGAGGAACGCCGCGCCGCCGGCGCGGCAGACGGTTCAGCCGTTCGCCGCCACGGCGCCGCGCGCCGGTTCGTCGAGCAGCCGCCGCGCCAGCGCGAGCGCATCGTCGCGGTTTTCGGTCGCGTTCAGCGGATAGCCCCACACCTTCTCGAATGCGCCCGAGAAGGCGTTGAGCGCCACGCGCCGCGACGCGTCCGGCTCGATCGCGATCATCGCGGGGATCCACTCGCGCGACTGCGCACGGTTGGCCTTGCTCCACTTCGCGAGCTGCTTGCGCAACTCGTGATCGTCCGCGCCGCGATCGTCGCCGGACGGCGCATCGTCGGTCAGAAGCACGAACGGCTCGCGACGCGCGAGCAACGCGTCGAGTTCGGCGATCAGACGGGCGGGATCGGTGTGCGTCGAACCGCTGTAACGCAACCAGACAAACGGGAATTCGGTCGTGATGATCTGCATGTTGGCCTCCAGATGAGAACGATTCTCATTTTATGGATCGAGGCCCATCGCGTCATTTATCGTCCCGGCCAACCGCTTGCTCAATCCGGCCAATCGCGCACAAAGGGTGGCGCGACCTTCAACGTCAGCGTTGCCGGTCGGTCAGGAATTGCGTCGGCGACTTGCCGGTCGCCTTGCGGAACATCGTCACGAAGCTGCTCGCGCTCTCGTAGCCGAGGTCGATCGCGATCTGGTGCACGCGGCGGCCGGTCGTCAGCATCCGCAGCGACAGCGCGACGTGCAGCCGCCGGCGCCAGTCGCCGAGGCTCATCCCGAGCTCCTTCGCCGCGAGCCGCGTCAGGCTGCGCTCGCTGATGCCCGCGCGGCGCGCGAGTTCGGGCAGCGGCGACTTGTCGGCCGGATCGTCGAGCAGATGGTCGATCAGCTTGCGCAGCCGGCGATCGGCCGGCATCGGCAGGTACAGATCCTCGACCGGCGCCGCGACGAGTTCGTCGAGCAGCGTCGCCATCAGCCGCCCCTGCGGCCCGTCGACGTCGTACAGGTTCGGAAAGCTCGCCGCCTTCAGCAGCAGTTCGCGCAGCAGCGGCGACACCGACAGCGTGCAGCAGCGCGCCGGCAGGTCGAGCGCGGCGTCCGGTTCGACCAGCACCGCGTAGAACGTCGCGCCGGCCGAGCCGCGCGCCGCATGCGGGACATCGCCGGGAATCCACACCGTGCATTGCGGCGGCGCGCTCCACACGCCGCCGTCGATCTCGCAGTAGATGACGCCGCTCAGCGTGTAAAGGAGTTGCGCCTGCGGATGGCTGTGCCGCTCCAGCCGCCATTCGGGCTCGACGACCGAGCCGCCGAACACGACGAGCGGGCGCGGCACGTGGAAGATGTCGTCATCCGCTGCGGGATCGGTGGTCGGTGGAAGCTTGCGCATGAAACGGTGGACGTTGGAGGAAGCCGGACGCGCTGCCCGCGCGTCCTGTCGTGCTTATACCAGAAAGGCGCCGGCGCGGCCCTGCCGTCGGGCGGGTGCCCGCGCTCCGTCAGCAGCCGCGCGCCGAAGCGCATACAATGCCCCGATCCCCCCGCTGCGCCCACCTGCCGGAGCCGCCATGTTCGACCTGACCACGCTGACCACCTTCACGGCCGTCGTCCTGGGCCTGTTCCTGATTCCCGGCCCCGCCGTGCTGCTGGTGCTGAGCCGCACCGTGCAGGGCGGCCGCAAGACCGGCATCCTGACCGGCCTCGGCGTCGCGAGCGGCGACTTCGTGCATACGCTGTTCGCGGCCGTCGGCCTGTCGGCGCTGCTGATGACGTCGGCGCTCGCGTTCAACGTCGTGAAGGTGGTCGGCGCCGCCTACCTGATCTATCTCGGCGCGCGTGCGCTGCTGGAGAAGCCGTCCGATCCGTCGCTGCCGAGCGTAGCGCCCGTCACGCCGCTCAAGGCGTACTTGCAGGCGATTCCCGCCGAAGTGCTGAATCCGAAGACCGCGCTGTTCTTCCTCGCGTTCATGCCGCAGTTCGTGCATCCGGAACGCGGCTCGACGTTCGTGCAGTTCGCGGTGCTCGGGCTGATCTTCGTCGTGCTCAGTTCGCTCTACACGACGCTGATCGCGTGCTCGATCCGCCCGCTCGGCCGCCTCGTGAAGCGGCTCACGTGGCTCACGCGCTGGCAGGGGAAGATCATCGGCTCGATCTTCATCGCGCTCGGGCTGCGCGTGGCCGTGCAGCAGCGCTGACGCACGCGGCCGCATGACGTCTGCCGTGGCGCGCGCCGGCGAAGCCCTCTACACCGACCCGCGCCGCCAATCACCGCGAAACATCGGGCCTGGACAAGCGCCAACGGCCGCAAAACAGCGAACGCCAGAACGCATGAGCGATCAGTCAGGACCGCCGACGATGGAGCGAGTCGATGAGCACGTCCATATCGAGAATTGCCGATAATCTCTTCCAGGCCGAGCACCTCATGCTCGCCAGCGAAGACCCGGACGCTGTCGTACGCGGCTGTGCCGAAGCGCTTCGCCCGCACCAGCTCGTTCTGAGGCGTCGGCATGGACGGATTGCCGCGCGTCTTCATCACCTGCCAATGGGGCCGTTATCGCTCAGCCGGTTACTTTACGGTGGCGATGTCACGATCGTGCCGGCCATGCCGGAAGAAGACACGTTCATCGTTTCGATCCCGCTGGGCGGGAAAGCCAGCTTCTCTTATGGTTCGTCGATGGCCCCCTTATCCAGGGGGTGCGGCACGATCGTCGGACCGTACCACGACTTCAAGCTTGATATCGGCGCGAGTTTTGACCAGCTCATGCTGCGTCTGGATCGACGGCGAGTCGAGTCGGTCTGCGCGAGCATGCTGGGGAAGACCACCTTCGAGCCCGTGCATTTCAATCTTTCATTAGTCGAGCTGCCCACGCCCTGGCTGACGCTCATTGAAACCGCCGTGGGCCTGACCGCACTCGACAACGCGCACGCTCACCCGCGGCTTTTCGTTCAGATCGAAGAGCTGTTGATCGAAACGCTCCTTCTGGCACAACCCCACAATTTCAGTGCGTCGATCAACGCGAATCAACAGCGGGCGCCTGCCGCACAGATCCGGCGGGCCATGACATACATGCTCGAGCGCCTTGGCGAGCCCGTCAGACTCAGCGAAGTCGCCCGCGCATGCAACGTCAGCCTGCGCAGCATGCAACTGGGCTTCCAGCGAGATCTTGGCGTGACGCCAGCCCAGTGGCTGCGCACCCAGCGCCTCGAACGCGCGTACGAATCGCTTGCTTTTGCCACACCGGGCGGCACGTCCGTGACGGATGTCGCGCTCCAGTGCGGCTTCACCCATCTCGGCGAGTTCTCGACGAGTTTCAAGCGTCGCTACGGAAAAAAGCCCTCCGAAGTCCTGAACAAATAGGCGAGACCGGGCACCTGCTCCTGCCCTCCTCCTTCTGAACGCAGCTGCGCCCCGCGTTGCACGCCACCCATTCGGCCTGACCTCACGTCCTCACCCGCGCCTGCCCTGTGCCGCTCCCGGTTCAACGGGGCGATGCGTCCGGTCGCCTCCATCACGTTGCTGCGAATTGCGCGATTCCGATAGCAAGTCTTCGCGTTTCCGATAGTTCACGGATTTCCGGCCACCTACCCTGTCTTCAGAAATTGCGCACCTGGCTGTTTCGGCCAACCACCGCTGAAACGGCACCGCAATCCTCCTGAATCGTGGTGCGCTGAGGCAATCACATGCTTCGGCGCCGTCACGAGCGAATTCAACGTGATGGGGACAAAGGCAATGAAACTCGATATCGAGACACTGGGAGACCACGGCGACCGGGTCGTGATGGTTCACGGCAGCCTGAACGACGGGCGAGCGGCCTTTTCGGAACAGCGTTCGCTGGCCGAGCGAGTCAGGCTGGTCATCGTGAATCGACGCGGATACGGCGACAATCCGCCGATCATCTGCGTCGATCCCGAAGCGGACGCCCTGGATATCGTCGAACTGCTGGAAGACGGCGCGCATCTGGTCGGCACATCGATGGGCGGCGTCATTTCAGCGCGTGCGGCGGCGCTCGCGCCGGATCGTGTTCGTTCACTCACACTCATCGAACCACCGGCATTCCCCAACGCGGCGGGCCATCCGGTCGTGGCCGAAGCATCGCTGGCGATGCAAAGGCACTGGGCCAGCTCGTCGACGGCAACCGCCGCCACCTTCCTCGACGGCTTTGCCGCCGCGCTGCAGATGCCGTTGCAACTGCCCTCGCCGCTTCCGCCGGGGCTTGCTGCGGCAACGGCCAACCTGAAGACCGAGACACCGTGGGCAACCTACATTCCGCTCGCGCAGCTCAAGCGCGCCCGGTTCCCGAAGCTGATCGTCTCGGGGCAGTGCAGCCCGGTGTTCGAAGCGATCTGCGACACGCTGGCTGCAGAGCTGAGCGCCCAACGAGCAGTCTTCCCCGGCTCGACGCACGCAGTACAGCGGATCGGCAAACCTTTCAACGATGTGCTCGAACAGTTCTGGCAAAGCGCTGCGCGTGCACCCGCCTGAAGCCACCCCCAAGGAGAATCAACATGACGTTATCGGCAGAAACCAAACTTGAAGTCCAGGAAGCCGTCGCGCGTGCCTATCAGGCGCTCGACGGTCACAACGCGCGTGCTTGGGCCGAGTCCTTCACCCAGGACGGCAAGTTCGAAGCGATCTATGGCGCGTTCCACGGGCGCGGGGAAATCGAAGCATTCATTCAGAGCCATATCGACAAGGGAGCGGAGACCGGCGCGATGCATACCGTGACCAACTTCGTTGTCGAGGGCAGCAACGATGCGCCGGTGATTCATGGATACGTCGTGAAGTTCGGCATGGATCGGCGCCCCGTCGAGATCCTCGGTTGCGCAAAGCTGATCGGCCGGATGACACGGCAAGCCGGACGGTGGATGTTCGAGCACCTGACGTTGGCCATCACGCTTACGGCGCCTTCGCCCGCGATGCCGACCGAGTAGGCCGTCGCGCATGTCGGATGGGTTGCTCCACGCATGCCGCCTTGTGTCGGACATCGCTGGAGCAACAACGCGCCTCTGCCGGCATTCGCTCACGTCGGTACACCACGGCGCAAGCCTCCCGGCAACGACGTTGGCCTGCTTTCGATAGCGTCAGGCGCAAGCGGTGCGCACGATCGCACAAGGGCGACGCGCTTGCGATGCGGGTCAATCGTCTTCTCGATACACCGCGCCTTGGCTTCCTGCCATGACTGAAACCGACATTCGCGTAGACGTCGTCACCACGGGTGGAAATCGATAGGTATCGCTTCGTCGTAGCAAGGACTTCCGCAGCAGATCAATCGCTCAGGAAATCCACCTCATCATCATGATTAGGATTACGTATTCATATTCACGAACATATTAACCCCATGTCGACATAACAAGTCGCAATGCTATTGCGAACCGAACAAAAGCAACAACAGGACAAGTGAGACAGGATGGAACAGCGTAAAGTCATTTCGCTGGCCGTGGCATTATCGGCCGGCGTCGCGAATGTCTGTGTCGCCAGCACCGGAATTTATACGACCGGCTATGGCACCCGTGAGCAAGGGATGGGCGGCGTCGGCATCGCGACCGGAGAGTCGGCGCTGGCACCGGCAGTGAACCCGGCCGGCATCGCATTTTCCGGCGATCGGGTGGAGATTGGCGGCGGTTTGTTCGCGATCCACGGCGGCGCACAAGTCAACGGAGCGACATACGACACGCGAACGGGCATCGTGCCGATGCCCGAATTCGGCTATGTCAAGTCGCTGTCTCCGTCGCTCGTGTTCGGGGTGGCATCCTGGGCATCGGGTGCATTGATGAGTTACCGAACACCCTACGGCGGCATCCCGGGAAATTCGAACACGTTTGCGCAAGGCGTCTTCGTGCACGTCGCGCCCACCGTCGCGTATCGCTTCGGCGCGGCACGGAACCACGCGATTGCGTTGTCCGTGGTCGGCGCGCTGTCGACCATCGACGTCGAAGGTGTCGAGGCGCAGACCGGGCTACCGAACCAGGGGCGCAACTGGACGCCGGGCTACGGCTTCAAGATCGGGTGGATGAGCCAGATCACGTCTCAGCTGTCGATGGGTGCGTTCTACGCATCGAAGATCCGCTACACGCCCTGGCACAAGTACCGCGCGATCTTCCCTGACGGGGGCCGGTTCGCCGAACCGGAACAATACGGCATCGGCATCGCCTTCCGTCCGACGCCGAAGTGGCTGATCGGGTTCGACTGGATTCGCTTCAACTACGGCGGCACGCGTGTGCTCGGCAATCCGGTCACCTTCTCCGCGCCGCTCGGTGCAGCGAACGGCCCGGGGTTCGGCCTGACCAATATCAACGCTTACCGCATCGGCGTGCAATACGACGTGACTGACAAGCTCACGTTGCGGGGAGGCTTCGAGATCACGAACCAGCTCGTGACACCGGCGAATACGGCATTTACGTTCCTCGTTCCCATCACGCTCAAGCGCACCTACACGGTTGGCGCGACGTATCGGATGAACAAGCAGTCGGAGCTGTCATTCGCGTATGCCATCTCGCCGCGTGTGCAGGTGAATGGAACCGGTCTGAGTGCGGGGACCAACCCGTTTTTGCAAAACAATTACGTTGCGCTCACGTACACAAGGAAATTTTGACGGCGGACGATGCTGAAAAAACGAACGCATGAACAATGCACGGCGGGCGAGCCGTTGCATTGTTCATCGAGTGCGCGATGTGACCGATGGAACCCGTGCGTGCGAACCAATCGACCAAGGACATTGCAGCGGACACGGGTGACGCGACGCGCATCCGATCCTGCCAGTTGCGGCAGCGTAACCCGACGGCGCTTCGCCATCGGCATGAATGCGCTGGTCAGATCGTTCCCAGGTCTGCCAGATACTGGTTCAGATTGAGCGTCGCCCGATCGCCATTGATCACGAGGCGGTCGACCAGCGAGCAAAGCACCTTGAACTCGGCCGATGTGACGCCCTCGAACAGTACGTTATTGATGTCCTGTTGCCGGCGCGCCAGCCCCCGAAGCAGCGCTGAACCGGCGGACGTGATCGTCAACAGCGTTCGCCGCCTGTCCTCCGGACGGCGCTGTTTGTCGACCAGCCCGTATTTCTTGAGCTTGTCGGTTTCGACCGTGACGTACCCGACACTGAGGTGCAACTGGTCCGCCAGACGATCTACCGTCACCGAGCCATCCGACGAAAGATGCGCAATCGAGATCAGCAACGAGTACTGGATGCCCGTCAGCCCAATCAATGACCCGAAACCGTCGCGCACCGACTGCAACCGCACCGCGAACGGCAACAGCCCGTTGACCAGGCACCGAAACGCCGCATCCGTCCCGTCAACCAGACACGCTCCGGTGGTGATGGACAGAATGCGCTCGTCGTTCAAGTTCGCCATGGCAGTCGCTCCTTGATGGCACATCATTTAGCTTTGTTGAATAGGTATAGATCAAATCTTTTTTGATAACCAGTGTCATTTTTGGAGACTGCCAAGCCAAGCGACGTCTTCCGTCGTGCCCGCAGATCGCCGCATTCAAGCAAAGAGACGCCAACCGCTTGCGCGATCGCGTTGAACCGACGAGAAATCCGTCGGCAGAGCCACCGCGAACGAGACCGGCGCCACGATTCGTTGTGGCCACCGGGTCGCGCAAGCACAGTGCCCCGCGCAAAGGTCATCGCGATCTGCCGCGCGTGATGGTGTGTTCGCGGAGAACGCGTCAGCCCGCGACAGGCAGCGTATCCACCGCATACGCGTGCCGGATCGTGCGGCCCAGCACCGGATCCTCCAGCTCGACCTCGAACCGCTCGGCCGGCCGAATGCCGCCGATCGCCGCAAGCGTGCCGCACAGCATCGCGGTGCCGTCGACGAAACGGCCGTCGTGACGTGCGAACTGCGCGAGCAGGTCGTCCGGTGCGCGCATCGCGGTTACCTTGCCTTCCTGGTACAGCACGCGCTCGCCGTCGATCGTCGCGTACGCGCGCAGCACGAGCTGATCCCAGTGCCCGGCCACGTCGTCGAACTTCCACAGCGTGTTCGCGCACGGCTTGCCGCACATCTGCTTCGACACCGTGATCCCGTACGTCTCGACTTCACGATCGGTGTGGTCGGACGCGATGCCGACGAAGGTCTCGCCGCCGTCGCGCACCAGCACGAACTCGGCTTCGCCGCTGCTCTGCCCGCCCGATACCTGGATCGCGGGCGCCGGATCGAGACGATCGGCCGCGACGCGGTAGAACACCGGCGTCGTCGCCGGACGCTTGACGCCGAGTTCCTCCAGCTCGCGGATGTGCTTCTCCATGGCGACCGTGTCGCGGCCCGTCCAGCCTGCGATCACGAGCGTGTCGATCGCGATCGCGCGCTCGGTGCGGCCGTCGCGACCGTCGATCGCGAACGTGATGGTTTTCATCGAATACTCCTCGTGGCGGGCAGCGCACACGGGATGCGCCGCCGCCCGCCGTATGTCATGGATCGGCCGCGCTTACGCCGGGTCGTAGTAGTGGATCTCGAGCAGCACGCAGCCGCCATTCGACTTGAACGGGCCGTGCCATGCGCCGGGCGGTCGCACCGCGTACGTGTAGCCGTTGAACGGCGTGCCGCCGTTGCCGTGCTCGTCGTTGCCGACGGTCAGGTCGCCCTCGACGAGAAACACCTCTTCCCAGTAGTCGTGGACGAACGGCTTCTTCGTGTGCAGCCCGGCCGGCAGGCGCAGCAGGCGCGTGCGGCTGCCGCGCTTGCGCTCGGTGTCGAGCGCGCCGGACAGGATCAGTTCCTGCGCGCCGGACGCCGGGTCATAGCCTTCCGGCAGCCGCCAGTCGCGCTGCATGTCCAGCGTATGGAATTCGTCGTGAAGCTTGTTGATGGCCATCTGTCTCTCCTGTTGCGATAGCGGGTAAGTCGGGCGCGATGCGACACATCAGGCGGCGCGCGGCGTCGACAGTTCCTGGTTCAGCGAATAGCTGCCGAGCATCGAATCGACCAGATGCGACGCGCGCTGCCAGTCGTACGTGCGATACGCGTGCCCCTTCGTGACGAACGACGCGCCGGCATAGAACAGTTCGTACTGGTTGTGGCGCGACGCGAATTCGGAGCCGACCGCGTCCCACGCGAGCTTGAAGAATTTCACGCGCTCCTCGGACGAGCACACCGGCGACTTCTGCGTCTTCTCGATGATGCGCAGCAGGTCGGGGTTCTCGAAGTCGCGCACGCTCGACGGCAGCATGATCATTCCGCCGCCGGCGAGCTCGCGCAGCGTGTTGAGCACCTTCGAATAGAGCTGCTGCGTGACGACCTGCGAGCCGTACAGCATGTTGCGGTCGGGCACGTAGAAGCCGTTGACGACGGTGCCCTTCGCTTCCATCCCGTAGACCCACGCCTCGACCATCGACGCTTCGGCCGCGAGCTGGCCCAGCGTTTCGCGCACCTGCGGGAACGCATTCGTGCCGTTGACCTCGGAGATCTTCAGGCCGAGCCCGACGAGGAAGCGCAGCTTCGTCATCAGCCGCACCTGGCACTGGTAGTTCTGGTACACGTGCGCGGGCGTCGCGTGGAACTGCTTCGCGCACATCGCCGGGTTGCCGGCGACGAAGATCCGTTCCCACGGCACCTTCACGTCGTCGAAATACAGCACCGCGTCGTTCTCGTCGAAGCGGCTCGACAGCGGGTTGTCGAACACCGACGTCGCGTTTTCCTCGTACGACTTGCGCGACAGGATCTTCATGCCCTTCGCGTTCATCGGCACCGCGAACGACAGCGCGTACATCTCGTCGCCTTCGCGCAACGGCTGGATGCAGCTGCAGAACACTTCGTTCGCCATGATCCCGCTCGTCGCGAGCATCTTCGCGCCGCGCACCGTGATGCCTTCGGCATCCTGATCGACGATGCCGACCGCGAGGTACTTGTCCTCCTGCTCATGCGCGGCCTTCGACTGGTTCGCCTGCGGATTCACGATCACGTAAGTCAGGAACAGGTCGTTGTCGCGCGCATAGCGGTAGTAGTCGCGCAGCGCGCCCGCGCGCGCCGGATCGTATTGTTCGAACACGTCGGCGCCCATGTACATACCGGAAAGACAGGACGCGACGTGGTCAGGCGAGCGGCCCATGAAGCCGTAATGCAGCTCCGACCACGCTTCCATCGCGGCACGGCGTTCGACGAGTTCGTCGTAGGACGTCGGCAGTTGCCAGATCCGGCTGACGCGGTTGCCCGTGTCGGGTGACACGAACGTCATCTTCTCGACGTTCTCGTCGCGCGCCTGGTAGTCGTACAAGCTTGCGTAGCTGCGGATCGAATTGCGGAATGCCGCATGCGCGGTCACGTCGCCGACCGGCTGGCCGTTCAGGTAGACCTGCCGCCCGTCGCGCAGCGACGCGATGTGCTGAGTCCCGTTCTTGATCATGATGTCCTCCTGGGTGGAATGAAGCGTGGATTGCATTCAGGCAGACGGCGCGTGCACGCCGTCGAGCGTGCGGTAACGGCCGCCGAAGAAGATCAGCGGGCGCCCTTCCGAGCGCGCGCAATGCCGCGTCACGCGGCCGACGAAGATCACGTGATCGCCGCCGTCGTACTGCGCATAGGGTTCGCATTCGAACGTCGCGAGCGCGTCGGGCAGCAGCACCGCGCCGTCGTCATCGGCCGCGTCGGCCCGCCAGCCCCACTTGTCGCCGTTCGCTTTCGCGAAGCAGTTCGACAGGTGCTGCTGCGTCTCGTCGAGCACGTTGACCGCATAGCCGCCCGCACCGGCCAGGTCGCCGAGGCTCAGGCTGCGACGGTCGACCGAGAACAGGATCAGCGGCGGATCCAGCGACACCGAATTGAATGACGCGACCGTGATGCCGATCGGCATCCCCTCTTTGCGCGGGGCGGTAATCACCGCGACGCCCGTCGCGAACATCGACAGCGCGGTGCGAAAGCGCCGCTGCGCGTCGGCACCCGCACCGGTTCCGGCATGGTTCTCGCTCATCTCGTCCTCCTTGGGTTGCATCGCTGGATTCCGCTGCGGAATCCAGCCCAACAAAGCACCGTTATTTAGCTTTGTTATTTAGCTTTTATTAAATGTAAACACAAAGGCAGGTTCAAGTTGTCGTAAACCCTGACCTTGAAAGCTTTGTTTGAAAGACAACCCTACTGGCGTGATGGATGTTGCGCGGCGCCCGCGAATGTCCACGTACACTGCGGCTACCCTGTGCCGCGGGGCTTTCATGCCCCGCGGGAGACACCGCTTTCCGGAGCCGCTTCGATGCAATCCCGTCCGATCTACATGGACTACAGCGCGACGACGCCCGTCGATCCGCGCGTGGTCGACAAAATGGTGCCGTTCCTGCACGAGCAGTTCGGCAATCCGGCTTCACGCAGCCACAGCTACGGCTGGGATGCCGAGCAGGCCGTCGAGGAAGCGCGCGCGCACGTCGCGGCACTGCTCGGCGCCGATCCGCGCGAAATCGTGTGGACCTCCGGCGCGACCGAAGGCAACAACCTCGCGATCAAGGGCGCCGCGCACTTCTACCAGGGCAAGGGCAAGCACCTCGTCACGGTGAAGACCGAGCACAAGGCCGTGCTCGATACGTGCCGCGAACTCGAACGCCAGGGCTTCGACGTCACGTATCTCGACGTACGGGAAGACGGCCTGCTCGATCTCGATACGGTGCAGCGGGCGCTGCGCGCCGACACGATCCTGGTGTCGGTGATGCTCGCGAACAATGAAACGGGCGTGATCCAGCCCGTCGCCGAAATCGGCGCGCTGTGCCGCGCGCGCGGCATCGTGTTCCACTGCGATGCCGTGCAGGCGGCCGGCAAGATTCCGGTCGACGTGAATGCGTTGAACGTCGACCTGCTGACGGTGACCGCGCACAAGGTCTACGGCCCGAAGGGCATCGGCGCGCTGTACGTGCGCCGCAAGCCGCGCGTGCGGATCGAGGCGCAGATGCACGGCGGCGGCCATGAGCGCGGGATGCGCTCAGGCACGCTGCCGACGCACCAGATTGTCGGGATGGGCGAGGCGTTCCGGCTCGCGAAGAAAGAGATGGGGGAAGAAAGCCGCCGCGTCGGCGCATTGCGCGACCGGTTGCTGGCGGGCCTGTCGACGCTCGACGAGGTTTACGTGAACGGCGATCTCGCTCGCCGGATTCCGCACAACCTGAACGTCAGCTTCAATTTCGTCGAAGGCGAATCGCTGATCATGGGAATCAAGGGTGTCGCGGTATCGTCAGGCTCCGCATGCACGTCGGCGTCGCTGGAACCGTCATACGTGCTGCGCGCGCTGGGCCGCAGCGACGAGCTCGCGCACAGCTCGATCCGCTTCACGCTCGGCCGCTTCACGACCGAAGCCGAAGTGGACAGCGTGATCGCGCAGGTGCGCGACACGGTCGGCAAGCTGCGTGCGCTGAGCCCGCTGTGGGACATGCATCTCGAAGGGGTCGACCTCAATACGATCGAGTGGGCCGCGCACTGAGCATGGCCGATGCGTCAGGCCGCCCGGCGATCGCGGGCCGGCCTGCGGCTCGCGCGCGTCAGCCTTTTTCCTGGCGCGCGATCAGGTGTGCGAGATCGAGCGTCGCGCGGTCGCCGTTGGTGACGAGGCGGTCGATCACCGAGCAGAGTGCCTTGAATTCGGTCTTCGTCACGCCTTCGAACAGCACGTTGTTGATGCGCTGCTGCGTATCGGCGAGGGCCTTCAGCAGCTTCGAGCCGGCCGGCGTGACCGTGAGCCGCATCTTGCGCTTGTCGTCGGGATCCGAACGTTTATCGATCAGGCCGAGCTTCTTCAGCTTGCCGGTCTCGATCGTGACGAAGGCGCCGCTCAGGTGCAGGTGATCGGCGAGGCGGTTGACGGTCACGACGTCGTCGTGCGACAGATGCGCGACCGATACGAGCAACGAATACTGGATGCCGGTGAGGCCCATCAGCGAACCGAAGCCGTCGCGCACCGACAGCAGGCGGGCCGCGAACGGCAGCAGCCCGTTGATCAGATGGCGAAATTCCGTGTCCGTGCCGTCGATCAGGCAGGCCGGGTTGGTAATGGTCAGAACGGACTCCTCTTGCTGCTTGGCCATGACTTCGACGCTCCGTACGGTCATGCGAATTTAGCTTTGAAACGAAATTATACGGCAAAGGCACATCCGCTCCCGGCCAAGGCCGGCCGGCGCATGCGGCCCGATTTCCCGATACAGGAGGCTCGTCCATGCCCTTCCCGCTTCATCCCGCAACGGTTCGCGCGCTGCTCGAATGCTATCTGCGCGCAAAGGACCTGAACCGGCCCGCGCTGATCGCCGACTGCTTCGCGGCCGATGCCGAGCTGAGCTTTTCGCTCGCGAACGACGATATCGATTTTCCGCCGCGCGTGACCGGCGCGGCCGCGATTGCACGCACGCTGGTGGAGGAATTCGGCGAGCGGTTCGAGCGCTGCCGGACGTATTACGTTTGCACGGAACCCGAAATCGACTCACACGGCGTCAGCGGGATGTCGTGGCTCGTCGTGATGCGGCAGAAGGACAACGGCGCGTTGCGGATCGGGCATGGCACGTACCGCTGGCAGTTCGCGGGCAACGGCGAAAGCGAACATGCCACGCGGATTGCCGCGCTGCATATTCATATCGCACGAATGGATACGATCGACGATCCGCAGTCGGCGAAACTCGATGCGCTGCACGCGGCGCTCGGGTATCCGTGGCTGCCGGCGCACGCGTTCGCGCACGGGCTCGCGGATGTCGCGGCGATGCAACCGGAATGGGCGTTCCTCGCGCCGTTCCGGCAGGCAGCCGCGGCCGGCTGAAGGACGGCCGGACGAGCCACCGCATCACGGCGCGGCCGCTAACCGTCGCGCCCGGCAAGGAGCTGCGCGGCCGTCATCACGCGGGGATCGTCACTCGTCAGATCCCCGCCGTAATAGGCGATCGTCGCGCGTTCGTCGAGCAATAGCGGAATCGCGACCCGCCCGCACAACGTCCGCTCGACCGCTTCGCCGAACGTGAATCCGCACAGATACACGCCGTCGACCACGCAGTTCGTCGCGAACACACGCCCGTGCGCATCGACATAAAACTCGACGTACCCGAGATCGTCCTCGGCGACGCCGATCATCGTCGTCCCGAGCGCCTGTTCCCACGCGGCAATCTGGCGATCCCGGTGCGCCAGCGGATGAAACGCGAGCCCCATCCGCGCGCAGGTTTCCCCGCGGCGATCGGCGCGATCCGTTCCCACGATCAACCCGTCGAACGCGCGCAGGATCGTATCGCCCGGATGGTCGCCATCGTGCGACGACACGCGGCCCTCTGCATCGCCGCGCCAACCGGCCGCGACGAATAGCGGCCTGACAGTCGAAGGAATCTCGATCAACACAACGCTCCTGAAGTTTTCGCACACGATACGGCACACGTGAACGCCCGCCGCCGTTGAGGCATCACCCCTACCGGCCCTTCACCGCACCCCGTCGAGCGCCTTCCGCACGCCTTCCCACTCCAGCCCGAACCGCGCGAGATACTTGCGCAGCCGGTCCGCATCGTTCGGCTGCTTCTTGCTCTGCCGCGATACCGCGAACAGCGTGCGCCCGGCTTCCGACAGGCTGGCCGACACGCGGCACACGTCGAGCACGCGTTCGAGCTGCGCGCGGTCGAACAGGTCGAGTTCCGCCGCACGCGCGCCGAACACCGCGTCGACGCAGGCATCGGACGCACCCGCGCCGCCCGGCGACGACCACGTGCGCGTCAGCCGTTCGACTTCCTGTTCCGCGAGCGCCTCGGTGATCCGCCCCGCATCGGCCAGCGTCGCCATCCGCGTGACCGATGCCGACAGCTCGCGGAAGTTGCCGGCCCACGCCGCGCGCGGCGACGCGGCGAACGCGAGATAGCGCCGCTTCGCCTCGACGTTGAACCGTACCTGCTCGCCCTGCTCGCGGCCGAAACGGTCGAGTTCGAATTCGAGGTTCGGTTCGATGTCCTCACGGCGCTCGGCCAGCCCCGGCAATTCGTATGTCCACAGGTTGATCCGCGCATAGAGATCCTCGCGGAACGAGCCGGCGGCCACCATCTGCCGCAGGTCGCGGTGCGTGCCCGCGATCAGCTCGAAATCGCTGGTCGCCTCGACGTCCGCGCCGACCGGCAGGAAGCGCTTTTCCTCGATCGCCTTCAGCAGCATCGCCTGTTCGTCGAGCCCGAGTTCGCCGATCTCGTCGAGAAACAGCAGGCCGCCGTCCGCCGCGCGCAGCAGCCCGGCCCGCGCCGTCTGCGCGCCCGTGAACGCGCCCTTCACGTGACCGAACAGCGTCGACATCGCCGCGTCGCCGCGCAGCGTCGCGCAGTTGATCTCGATGAACGGCCCCGCGAGCCGATGGCGGCCGCGCTTCAGCTCGTACACGCGTTTCGCGAGAAACGACTTGCCGGCGCCCGTCGGCCCGACCAGCAGCATCGGCGCGCGCGAACGCACGGCCACGCGCTCCAGTTGCTCGATCAGTGCATTGAAGCGCGCGTTGCGGGTCGCAATGCCGGCCTTCAGGAACGACACCGTTTCGTCCCGCTCGCGCGTGAAGCGCTGCGCGATCCGGTTGTAGCGCGACAGGTCGAGATCGATCACCGATATCGTGCCCGGCCCGCTCGGTCCCTCGTCGGTCTGCTTCGGCGGCCCCGTCTGCACGAGTCGCGCGGGCAGGTAACGCGCTTCCGCCAGCAGGAACCAGCAGATCTGCGCGACGTGCGTGCCGGTCGTGATGTGGATCAGGTAATCCTCGCGTTCGAGGTCGAACGGATACGCACGCGCGTAGTCGTGCAACGTCGCATAAACCTCTTCGAAATCCCAGGGATCGTGGAGCGTGACCGGCGTGAGCCGCACGTCGGTCTGCGGCGACAGTCGCGCGAGATCGTCCCGCACCTGGTCGGCGAGACGCGTGTAGTCCAGCGAATGCAGCAGTTCGAGCCGGTCGATCGGCAGCTCGGGCTGCTCGCACAGCGAAATCGTCGGCCGCCATTTGCGGTAACGGCGCGGCGCGCGGCCGCCCTGATCGAGCACGGTGCCGAGAAAACCGATGGCAACAGTCTTTCGCATGTTTATCTCATGGGATAAGAAGCGATCTGATTGTATCGGATTTTCTCGATAACGCGATGCGGGAAGCATCGACACCCAGCCCACCGAAAAAATAAATTCCCTTTATTTTCAATTGCTTAAAAAATATTCGAAGCCCAAACGCGCCCACTGGCACGCTCCTCGCTAAATAGAAAGCGCCGGATGTCCCGCTGGCCCGCGAGCCAGGGTTCAACAAGCCCTGCTGGTGCGCCGCCGCCGAACTTGGTTCGTTGCGGCAGCGCATGCCGCCATGGACAGATGAAGGCAAACGGGCGCGCGCCAGGATGCTTCGTCCGGGTTCGAATCCCGGGGCGCCCATTGTTCGGAAGCTCAGCCAGGTGGAGCAGCCGGCGAAAGCCGGCCGGTGGCGGGTTCGAATCCCGCTCGAACACTGTCCGTAACGACAGTCTGTTGATAGAAGCAGTACCCGCCGGTGCGGGCCGCAAGGCCCGCCGCGCGTCGGACCGGTTGCGGTTCCGCGCGATCGGCCGGACGGCCGCACGGCCCGCGCGAAGGCGCACGACGACGCGATGCAGGATGTGTCGCCGTGCCCTTCGACGCCGGGCCAGCGCGCCGCCCGCCCGGTTGCGTCGCCCCGCGATCCGCACGATGCGTGTCACCCGGCGGTCATTGAAGAAAAGGACAAGAATATGTGGATGCGACATGTCGTGAAAAAGAACGAACGCGCGCTGCTGATGAATGAGGGCGATTTCGTGAAGGTGCTGGAACCGGGCGTGTTCAAGGCCTTCGATCCGTTCAAGCGCCTGTCGGTGCAGACCGCGCGTCTCGACGCGCCGCTCGCCGACACGGCACTGGCCAATTACCTGCGTCACGACGCACCGGACGTGCTCGCCCGGCACTTCGTCGCGATGGATCTCGCCGACGATGAAGCCGGCCTGCGCTACGAAGACGACGTGCTCGTCGAGATCCTGGCGCCGGGCACGCGCCGGCTGTACTGGCGCGGCCTGGCCACGCACCGACTCGAACGCGTCGATCTCGCGCAGGACAGCATGCTGCCGGCCGCGCTCGTGAAGCGCATCGCGCAACCGGCACTGCGGGCGCGCGGTGTGGCGGGCCTGACGGGCGTGCTGCTGGCGCAGGTGCCGGCGTACCACGTCGGCGTGCTGAAGATCGACGGCAAGATCGAGCGGTTGCTGGACGCGGGTACTTCGGCGTTCTGGCGCTTCAACCGTGACGTCACGGTCGAACTCGTCGACCTGCGTTTGCAGGCGATCGAAGTCGGCGGACAGGAAATCCTGACGCGCGACAAGGTCGCGCTGCGGCTGAACCTGTCGGCGACGTGGTGCTATGCGGACGTGCTGCACGCGTTCGGCCAGCTGCAGAAGCCGGTCGAACACCTGTATCGCGAGCTGCAGTTCGCACTGCGATCGGCGGTCGGCACGCGTTCGCTCGACGAGCTGCTGGAGGACAAGCAGTCGATCGACGACGTCGTGATCGCCCAGGTGCGTGATCGCCTCGGCCATTCGGGCGTGGAGGTGCGCAGCGTCGGCGTGAAGGATATCGTGCTGCCGGGCGACATGAAGACGATTCTTGCGCAGGTGGTCGAAGCGGAAAAGTCCGCGCAGGCGAACGTGATTCGCCGCCGCGAGGAAACCGCGGCCACGCGTTCGCTGCTGAACACCGCGAAGGTGATGGAAGAAAACCCGACCGCGCTGCGGCTCAAGGAGCTGGAAACGCTCGAGCGCGTCGCGGAACGGATCGACCGCATCTCGGTGTTCGGCGGTCTCGACCAGGTGCTGAACGGACTCGTCAGCATCAAGGGTGCGTAATGCATCAAACGGCGCGGCACACGTGTGCCGCGCCAGACGAACGAATGAATCAGGTGAAGCAAATGACTGACATGGATTACCAGGTAATGGAACTGGCCAACGGCAAGCCGGTGAAGATGTGGACGCAAGGCGTCGCCGTCGAAGACGAAGCGCGCGCGCAACTGCGCAACACCGCGCAGATGCCGTTCATCTTCAGCCACGTCGCGGTGATGCCGGACGTCCACCTCGGCAAGGGCTCGACGATCGGCAGCGTGATCCCGACGAAGGGCGCGATCATTCCGGCCGCGGTCGGCGTCGACATCGGCTGCGGGATGATGGCCGCGCGCACGACGCTGACGGCGTCCGACCTGCCGGATTCGCTCGCGGGCCTGCGCAGTGCGATCGAACGCGCGGTGCCGCACGGCCGCGCGCCGGGCCGCCGCGATCCGGGCGCATGGGGCGACCGCACGCCGGCCGCCGTGACCGAATCGTGGAAGTCGCTGCAACCGGGCTTCCAGCGGATCGTCGACAAGTATCCGAAGCTGGAAAAGACGAACCACTACGCGCATCTCGGCACGCTCGGCACCGGCAACCACTTCATCGAAGTGTGCGTCGATGAAGCGGACCACGTGTGGTTCATGCTGCACAGCGGCTCGCGCGGCGTCGGCAACGCGATCGGCAGCCTGTTCATCGAACTCGCGCAGGCGGACATGCGGCAGCACATCGCGAACCTGCCGGATCGCAACCTCGCGTATTTCACCGAGGGCAGCCGACACTTCGACGATTACGTCGAAGCGGTCGGCTGGGCGCAGGACTACGCGCGCCGCAACCGGCAGGCCATGATGGATGCGGTGATCGGCGCGGCGCGCGGCGTGATCGCGAAGCCGTTCTCGGTCGACGAACACGCGGTGAACTGCCACCACAACTATGTGCAGCGCGAACGCCACTTCGGCGAAGACGTGCTCGTGACGCGCAAGGGCGCGGTGTCCGCGCAGAAGGGGCAGCTCGGGATCATTCCGGGCTCGATGGGCGCGAAGAGCTTCATCGTGCGCGGGCTCGGCAACCCGGACAGCTTCTGCTCGTGCAGCCACGGTGCAGGCCGGACGATGAGCCGTACCGAAGCGAAGCGCCGCTTCACGGTCGACGACCAGGTCAAGGCAACCCAGGGCGTCGAATGCCGGAAGGACGCGGGCGTCGTCGACGAAATCCCGATGGCCTACAAGGACATCGACGCGGTGATGGCGGCCCAGCGCAGCCTCGTCGAAGTGGTGCACACGCTGCGCCAGGTGGTGTGCGTGAAAGGATAGCGCGGTGCGCGGCCGATGGCCGGCGGCCGCGCACAACGAAAGGGAAACAACAATAATGAAAACGGAAAAATTGACGACCGTGCGCAGCGCGCATCCGGTCGACCCGGCCGTGCGAGCGCGCGTGATGGCGGAGCTCGCGGAAGTCGAGCGACGCCACGACGTGAGCGTGCTGTTCGCGTGCGAATCGGGCAGCCGCGGCTGGGGCTTCGCATCGCCCGACAGCGATTACGACGTGCGCTTCGTGTATGCGCACCGACGCGACTGGTACCTGAGCGTCGAACCGCAACGCGACGTGATCGAGCGGCCGCTCGACGACGAGCTCGACGTCAGCGGCTGGGAACTGCGCAAGGCGCTGCAACTGCTGCGCCGCTCGAACCCGACGCTGCTCGAATGGCTCGACTCGCCCGTCGTGTATCGCGAAGACGCGCGCTGGGCGCCGCGGCTCAGGTCGCTGGCGTCGGCGTTCTTCTCGCCGGTGCGCGGCCGTCATCACTACCTCGCGATGGCGAAGAAGAACTTTCGCGGCTATCTGCAAGGCGACACGGTGCGTTACAAGAAGTACCTGTACGTGCTGCGGCCGCTGCTCGCGGTACGCTGGATCGACTCGGGGCTCGGGATGCCGCCGATGCGCTTCGTGGATCTCGTCGACGGCACCGTGCATGAGCCGGCGGTGCGCGCGGAGCTCGACGCGTTGCTCGCGCTGAAGATGAGCGCGAACGAAAGCGAATACGGGCCGCGCCGGCCGGCAATCCACGCGCTCGTCGAGACGATGCTCGCCGATGCCGAACACGATCGCGAATACAAGCGGCCATGGGGCGACGTGGCGATGCTCGACGCGTTCTTGCGCGACGTGGTCGACGGTCGATGAAAAGCGAACGGTGCGATGCCTGCGGGGATCGCACCGTTTTTTTGCACCCTCACTTGTCCGACCCATACCGGGCAGCAATGTCCGTGCCTGCACACTACGCGTCGTCGTCGCGATCGCCACGCATGGCGGCGGTATACTCGATGCCGTTCGGTCACGCGCGCCGCCGCATGCGCTGCAGCCCTCGACCTGCCCCGCTTGCTGACGATGCGCTTGCAGTCCGACGTCTTCCGCCCGCCCATCCACAGCCGATCCGAACCGTCATGTCGCACCGCCTTTCGCTCGCCATCGCCGCCCTCCTCGCCGTTTCCCCGATCGTTGCCCAGGCTCGCCCGCTCGCGCGGCCGCCGGTCGAGCGCAACTTCAAGAACTGGTCGGTCGTCTGCGACAACAGCAACCGTTGCATTGCCGAAAGCCACACGGACGATATCGACGACGCACGCACGCGCGTCATCCTGCGCGTGACGCGCGATGCCGGCCCGGACGCACAAGCCTCGCTCGACCTCTACGCGACGGTGCCGCTGGACCTGCGCACCGCACGCGTCGACGGCCGGCCGTTCGATGCGGCGCCCGCACAATGGCAGCCGTCCGGCGACAAGAACGACGACGCGCCCTCGTTCTGGACGCGTGTCCGGATCCGGACCAGCGATCCGGCAACGGTTGCCGCCTGGCTCGCCGCATCGCGCAACGGGCAACTGCTGAGCTTCGGCGATCCCGCGTCGGCCCAACCCGCCCGCACGCCGTTGTCGGGATTGAGCGCCGCGCTGCTGCTGATCGACGACACGCAGGGCCGCGTCGGCACGGTCACGGCGCTGCTGCACCCCGGCACCCGGCCCGCGTCGTCGGTGCCGGCCGCACCGGCACTACCGCCCGCCGTCGTGCCGGCGCCGCTGCCGGGCGGCGCCGTGTCGGCCGCCGAGCAGGGCCCGCTCGTCGACGCGGTGCTCGCGAAATTCGGCGGCGACGTGAAGCAATGTGCGGCCGATGTCGAAGACGAAATGTCCGCCAGCGATCGCAGGAAGGCGTCGTTCGCCTATGCGATCTCCGCCGACGAGGCGCTCGTCTCGATTCCGTGCCAGACCAGCAGCCTGTATAACCACACCGACCTGTGGTATCGCGTGCGACGGACGGCACCGTTCACGCCGACGGCGATGAATTTCGGCGAGAACGCGAATGCGGGGCTCGATTCGGCGTCATTCGCGAACGAACTGACCGACGCCGGCTACGCCACGATCGGCGCGATGCTGTCGAGCAAGGTCAAGCTGCGCAGTGCCGGCGATTGCGGCTCGACCGCCACGTGGATCTTCGACGGCCGGCACTTCATGCTCAGCGATATCGCCACGCACGGCACCTGCAACGGCCTGTCCGACGATCAGTGGCCACGCCTGTATCGACGGGCCGACGCGCCAGCCAGCCCGCGCTGACGCACCCCGTTACGCGCCGACGATCGAGATCGAGAACCCGTCCCAGCCCTTCTGCCCGACCGTCTGCACGGCCGTGGTCGTGACGTTCGGGGCGGCCACGAGACGCGCGAACCCGTCGCGCACGCCGGCCACGTCGGGCTCGCGATTGTCCGGATCGGCCACGCGCCCGGCGCGCACGACGTTGTCGACGACGATCACCGTGCCGGGCCGCGACAGCTTCAGCGCCGCGTCGAGATAGACCGGGTTGTTGTCCTTGTCGGCATCGATGAAGATGAAATCGAACGGCGCGCCACCCGCGTCGACGAGCCGCGCGAGGCTGTCCTTCGCGCTACCCACCACCACCGTCACGGCCTCCGCGAACCCGGCACGCGCGATGTTCTGCGTCGCGACCTTCGCGTGTTCGGGATTCAGTTCGAGCGTCACGAGCGTGCCGCCCGGCGGCAATGCGCGCGCGAGCCAGATCGTGCTGTAGCCGCCAAGCGTGCCGACTTCGAGGATCCGGCGCGCGCCGCGGATCGTCGCGAGCACTTGCAGCAGCTTGCCCTGGTTCGGCGCGACGTTGATCGCGGGCAGCCCGGCCGCGTCGCTCGCCGCCAGCGCGGCGTCGAGCGCGTCGTCGGACGGCACGAGCGTCGCGGAGAAATACGCATCCACCTGGTTCCAATGATCCTGATTCATCGCGCACCCCTTGTTTGCGGAACAGGCATTTTATGCGGCACCCGGCCATAAGCAACAAACCATTCGTTCTAAGAGCCGTCGCGCGCGTGCTCCTATAATCGCTCGACCACCACAACAACACACGGAGCACCCATGACCGATCAGGCCTCTTCGAACTGGCGTCTCGAAACCATCGCCGTGCACGGCGGTTATCGTCCCGACCCGACCACGCGCGCGGTCGCCGTACCGATCTACCAGACCGTTGCGTACGCATTCGACGACACGCAGCACGGCGCCGACCTGTTCGACCTGAAGGTGCAGGGCAACATCTACACGCGGATCATGAATCCGACGACGGACGTGCTCGAGCAGCGGATCGCCGCACTCGAAGGCGGCATCGGCGCGCTCGCGCTCGCCTCGGGGCAATCGGCCGTCACGTATGCGATCCAGACGATCGCGGAAGCCGGCGACAACATCGTGTCCGCGAGTTCGCTGTACGGCGGCACCTACAACCTGTTCGCGCATACGCTGCCGCAATACGGGATCACCACGCGCTTCGCCGATCCGCGCGACCCCGCGTCGTTCGAACCGCTGATCGACGCGCGCACGAAGGCGATCTTCGCGGAATCGGTCGGCAACCCGCTCGGCAACGTCACCGACATCGCCGCGCTCGCGGAAGTCGCGCATCGCCACGGGATCCCGCTGATCGTCGACAACACGGTGCCGTCGCCGTACCTGCTGCGCCCGTTCGAGCACGGCGCGGATATCGTCGTCCACTCGCTGACGAAGTATCTCGGCGGGCACGGCACGAGCCTCGGCGGCGCGATCGTCGATTCGGGCAAATTCCCGTGGGCCGAGCATGCGGACCGCTTCAAGCGGCTGAACCAGCCCGACGTCAGCTATCACGGCGTCGTCTATACGGAAGCGTTCGGGCCGGCCGCCTATATCGGCCGCGCGCGCGTGGTGCCGCTGCGCAACATGGGCGCGGCGATCTCGCCGTTCAATGCGTTCCAGATCCTGCAGGGGATCGAAACACTGGCGCTGCGCGTCGAGCGGATCACCGACAACGCGCTGAAGATCGCGCAGCATCTCGCACGCCACGAAAACGTCGAGTGGGTGAACTACGCGGGCCTGCCCGATCATCCCGACCATGCGCTCGTCGCGCGTTACCTGTCGGGCCGCGCGCCGGGCATCCTGACGTTCGGCGTGAAGGGCGGTCGCGACGGCGGTGCGAAGTTCCAGGACGCGCTGAAACTGTTCACGCGGCTCGTCAACATCGGCGACACGAAATCGCTCGCGACGCACCCGGCATCGACGACGCACCGGCAACTGTCGCCGGCCGAACTCGCGAAGGCCGGCGTGAAGGAAGAAACGGTACGGCTGTCGATCGGCATCGAGCATATCGACGACCTGCTCGCGGATATCGACCAGGCGCTCGCGCAGCTTTGACCGGGACGGGCGCTCCGGCTGGCCGGTGCACCCGGCATCGAATGGGTTGACCTTGAAGCGGCTTCAAGGTGTTCAATCCCCGGTTGAAGCCGGGGCACCCGCCCGGCGCGTACGAACCGCATCAGGCAGCCGAGTAGCCAGACGCCGGCCCTGCTGCGGTACGCCAACCGTTCGAGAGGCCTCATGACACCGACCGCGAAGCTTGCGCTGCTCACGTTACCGCCCGTGCTGGCGGCCTGCTTCGGGGCCCTCGCAGCGGCATGGCGCGCCCCCGGCCCGAAAACGTCGAGCGTCATCCAGCATTTCACCGGCGGCATCGTGTTCTCGGCCGCCGCACTCGAGCTGTTGCCGCAGGACCGCGCGCATGCGCTGTTTCCGGTCGTCGTCGGCTTCGTGCTCGGCATCGCGCTGATGCTCGCGATCCGTGCGCTGTCGGGCGCGATCGAGACGCGCTTCGAGGCAGCGCAACTGCCCGTGAGCCTGATCATCGTCACCGCGATCGATCTCGTCGTCGACGGCCTCGTGCTCGGCATCGCGTTCTCCGCGAGCGACGAAAGCGGCATCATCCTGACCGTCGCGCTGACGCTCGAGGTGCTGTTCCTCGCACTGTCGGTCAGCGCGGCGCTCGCGGCCGCCGGCGTCGGCCGCTTGCTGTCGATCGTCGTACCTGTCGGGCTCGCGGCGCTATTGAGCATCGCCGCCGTGGCCGGTAACGCGGCGTTCGCCGGGCTTCCGGCCAATCTCTACGCGGCGCTTCTCGGGCTAGGCACCGTCGCGCTGCTGTACCTCGTCACCGAAGAACTGCTGGTCGAAGCGCACGAGGTCCCCGAAACACCGTTCGCGACAGCCGCGTTCTTCATCGGCTTCATCGTGTTCTTCCTGATCGAAGGATCGGTGAAGGCCGGATAAGCCGCGCACAGCCGCGCACCGGCTACCACGTCGTCGCGCCCGTCGGATACGGTTCGACGATGCGCGTGCCGTTGACGGGCGTCACACCTTCGTTGCGCAGCGCGGCCCACAGGTCGATCGCATGCTCGCGCGACTTGCGGCTGCCGTCGTCGGTCAGCACGTTCAGCGCGATCACTTCGTCGCGTGTCGTCAGTTGCAGCTGCTCCTTCAGCTTGCGCGACTGATGCGACGCGCTGCGGATTTCGCCGAGCAGGATCCGCCTCTCCGCGACGGTCGATCCGCCGCCGGCATCGGCCGCCACGAACGTCAGCCGGCCGTTGTCGACCTCGCATTGACCGCGCGTGAACGTCGCGCTCCACTCGCCGGCCGGCACGGCCGCGAACTCGCAGCGCATCCGTTCGTTCGTGCGCCGGCCGACATCATGCGCCGACGCGTGCGACAGCGCACGTTCCGGCCAGCCGGCCGCCATCGCGGCCGTCGACATCAGGCACGCCGCGAGCACGATTCCTTTCGCAACATTGCGCATGGCACGCTCCTCTTCTTGTGGGGTGCGGCCGGCGGGCACTACGCCGGTCGGCCGTGAATGACGATCAACGCACCGCAAACCGGTTGTCGTGCGCATCGACCAGCGGCGCCGTCTCGCCGCGATGCACCGTCGCGCGATGGATTTCCTGGTTGCGCGCGACGGCGGCCGGGCTCGCCGGGTAGTCGTGATTCGGGCTCGGGATCACGCCGTCGTGGCGCGCCCGCACCAGTTCCTGAAGGACTTCCTGCCGGGTCTTCTGCGGTGCGGCCATCGCTTGCGAGAGCGCCGCCATCGACAGTGCGGCAGCGGCGGCGACGATCATCGGTCGCGGAATGTTCATGTCGTTTGCTCCTTGATGTAGATCCGAGACAGGAGCCTTCACTTTGATCCGGCGGCGGTGCGGAATCGTGATTGCCGCATGACGGTTTCGTCACCACCGAGACATCTTCTGCATCGCACTGCGAATGAACATTCTTCACGCGTTTCTGCGCTCGTGACGCGGCGATGACATTTTTCTCATTTGTCCCTCACCTTCACGATTCAACCGCTTTCCAGAATCGGCAACGCGATCGCGATATTTCCCACCCGCCGGCCAAGCACGCGGTACCGAAATTGAGCGATGCACAAAACGATCATCTTGAACTCCAGGGGCACACCATGAAAACTCCAGTTCGGCTCGCCATGATGTCGGGTGCGCTGCTCGCGGCCACTCACGCGGCACATGCGTCGGAAGTCACGCTATACGGCCTGTTCGATACGTCGCTGACTTATGTATGGAACGCCAACGCGGAAGGCAAGAATCTCGTCGGCCTCGGCAACGGCAACCTGCTCGGCAACCGCTTCGGCGTGAAGGGCGCGGAAGATCTGGGCAGCGGGCTGAAGGCGATCTTCACGCTGGAAAACGGCTTCAATCCGAATACCGGCGCGCTCGGGCAAGGCAACCGGATGTTCGGCCGGCAGGCATTCGTCGGCCTGGAAAGCGCGCGCTGGGGCACGCTGACGCTCGGCCGCCAGTACGACGCGCTCGCGGATGTCGCATGGCCGGTCACCGGCGACTTCTACTTCGGCAGCGTCTACGCGACACCCGGCGACGTCGACAACTACGACACGTCGTCGCGCACCGACAACGCGGTGAAATACTCCTCGCCGATGATCAACGGATTCCAGTTCGTCGGCATGTACGCACTCGGCGGCGTGGCCGGCAAGAGCGGCGCCGGGCAAACCTGGTCGGCCGGCCTGTCGTACAGCAACGGGCCGGTCGACGTGGCTGGCGGCTACTACTACGCGGCCAATCGTTCGTCGCTCGCCAACGGCATCCGCACCGGCTGGAACGGCACCTCCGACGGCACGTTCGACGGGTCGCTGGTCAACGGCGGCTACATCTCGGCAAAATCGATCGGCATCGCGCGTGGCGCGTTGCGCTACAGCTTCGCGCCGTTCGCGGTCGGCATCGACTACAGCAATGCGCTGTACAAGGCCGATGCGATGTCCGCGTTTCGCAGCACGCAGAAGTACGACACCGCGCGCGGTTTCTTCAACTACCAGGCGACGCCCAGCGTGCTCGTCGGCGTCGGCTACAGCTACACGCGCGCCCGCGGCGATACGAGCGCGACCTACCATCAGGTGTCGGCCGGCGCCGATTACGTGCTGTCGAAGCGCACCGATCTCTACGCGGTCGGGGCATGGCAACGCGCGAACGGCGAGCAACGCACACTCGACGGCGGCACGCAAACGGCGCAGGCGTCGATCGGTTCCTATGGCTATGGCGGCACGCGCACGCAGGGCATCGTCAATCTCGGGTTGCGCCACCGGTTCTGAGCGCGGCGGCGATACGCGCGCCACGTGACGAAAATTTCATGTTCCGATCAGGTTCGCGAAGCGTCGTATCGCTACGATCGAAGACGTGACGGGCAGCCCCCGTTCCAGACCACGCAAGCGGGTCGCTGCCGCACGGCACGTCACGCGTTAGGCCCGGACACGTCGAGTGCCGGGCTTTTTTTTGGTTGCACCCCGATGATCAGGGCGTTGAATTGCGCTGTGGAAACAGGCAGTTATGCGTTTTCACATAGAGGTTCGGATTGCCGCAGCGATGCCCGGCATAGTCGATCTGCTCGCCAGGCATGAGGTCGGTCGGCACCGGCTTTTTTGCGGCGGTCGGTGCAGTCTGCGCGGTTGGCGTGGTGCCGGAACGTGTCGATGCGCAGCCGGCGAACAACGGTACGATCAGGACTGCGATCAAGGCTAGGCGAATGGCGGGACGATGCACTTTTCGGTCCGGAAGGAAAGTCTGAACAAGGCCGCCCGCTTTCGATACCGATGTCGCGAACGGCGTGAATGCCGTGGGCCACGTCGACCATCGGCAGACTTCATGTTCCGCTTCCCGCTCATCGCACCCATGACGCGAACATGACACTTGCGTCATGTCGGTCGCATCCGAACGACGCATCTCCGCATCACGCAATCTGACGCATTTTTCATCTCGCGATCACGATCACGCACGGCTGCTTTCGCATACTGGGTCCACGGTTCGCCAACCGGCGGCCCCGATCAAGGAGAGCACTCGATGAAAACCGCAAAACTCGCAGCACTGTTCGTCTCCGCCACGCTGTCGCTCGGCATGGCCACGCAGGCCGCATTCGCGCAGACGCAAACGCAGGGCAAGACCCGCACGCAGGTCGTCAATGAACTGAAGCAGGCGCAGCACGACGGCGTCGTGCCGGTGAGCAAGACGCAGTACCCGCCGACCGGCGAACTCGTCGCGCGCAACAAGGAACTTCACGGGATTTCGGTGCATGGCGGCGAGAGGAAGCCGCAGACCGACAACCACGACAACCTGACTGCGCAGCAATGACGCTCGGGTACGCGACCGCAGGCAGCGCGCCGCGCGCGGCCGCCTCATGGCGAACGCGCGGGCGGGTCCGCCCGCGGTGTCAGGTACTGATGGCCGCCGGCCGTTTCAGCTCGGCCGGCCGTCGCGGAAAGCGCAGCCAGAACGTCGTGCGCCGGCCCGGGTCGCTGTCGACGCCGCATTCGCCGCCGTGGTTGTCCATGATCGACCGGACGATCGCAAGGCCGAGCCCGGTCCCCGACGCCGAATTGTGCCGCGACGGATCGACGCGATAGAAGCGCTCGAAGATCCGCCCGACATGCTCCGCGGCGATGCCGGGCCCCGTATCCGACACGGCGATCGTCGTCGCGCCGCCCTGCTCCACACAGTCGATCGTCACGACGCTGCCGCGCGGCGCGTACCTCAGCGCGTTGGACAGCAGGTTGCTCAGCGCGCGCTGGTACAGCGTCAGATCGGCATCGACCCACGCATGGCCGTCGACCTTCACCTGCACGCCCGCATCCTCCGCCAGTGGCTCGTAGTAGCCGGCGACACGGCCGGCCTCCTCCGCCGCATCCAGCCGCCGCACGTCGATCGACGTGCCGGCCTGTTCCGAGCGCGCCAGAAACAGCATGTCCTCGATCATCCGCGACAGCCGCTGGTATTCGTCGATGCTCGACTCGATCACGTTCCGGTATTCGTCCGCACTGCGCGGCTGCGACAGCACGACCTGCGCAGCCGCCTGCAGGTTCGTGAGCGGCGTGCGCATGTCGTGCGCGAGATTCGATGAGAACTGGCTCAGCCGCGTGAACGACTCGTTCAGCCGCTCGAGCATGCCGTTGAACGCATGCTCGAGCTCCTTCAGCTCGCCGGCCGTGTCGAGCGCCGGCAGCGGATGGGCAAGCCGGCTCGTCGACATCTGCTCGGCGCGCGCCGCGAACCGCCGCAGCGGGCTCAGCCCGAGCGCCGCGATGCCGTACGCGATCGCCGCCGCGAGCACCACGCCGAACACCTCGATCACGACGATCGTATAAGCGTGCGTGCGCAGCAGCAGCACGTCGGCGCTGCGGTCGTACTGCACCACGACGCGCACCACGGGCGCACCTGCGCCGGCACCTGCACCGGCCAGCGGCACATTCGTCACCAGATACTGATGCCGCGCGCCGGGTGGCGCGACGCCGACCGGCACGCGCCCCGCATCCAGCGACATCAGCGGCCCATACGGGCGGAAACCGGGCGTGCCGACCAGGCGCATCCCCGTGGCATCGTAGATCGACAGATCCATGTTCGGATGGCCGTGCAGCTGGTCGATCCAGATATCGGTGTTGCGCGCGACGTCGGCCGTCGAACGGGCTTCGGCCAGGTGCGCACCCAGCGCGGCGGAAATCCCGGCCATCTGCTCGGCCGCCGTCGTTTCGACGCGATTGCTCAGCGCCTCGTACAGCGCGACACCGCTCGACGCGAGGATCACCGACGTCGACAGGATGATCAATGCGGTCAGGCGTCCGCGCAGCGTGCGCGGCAGCAGGCGCGCGATCATGTCGCGCTGCCGCCGCGCGCCTCGAGCACGTAGCCCATCCCGCGCACGGTGTGGATCAGCTTCGGGTCGTACGCGTCGTCGATCTTCGAGCGCAGGCGCCGGATCGCCGAATCGACGACGTTCGTGTCGCTGTTGAAGTTCATGTCCCACACCTGCGACGCGATCGTCGCGCGCGGCAGGATCTCGCCCTCGCGACGCATCAGCAGCCACAGCAGCGCGAATTCCTTCGCGGTCAGCAGGATCGTGTCGCCCTGCCGCGTGGCCTTGCGGCGCGTCAGGTCGAGTTCGAGGTCGGCCACGCGCAGCGTGTTCGAATCGCGCGGCTGGCCGCGCCGCAGGATCGACTTGATGCGCGCGGTCAGCTCGACGAAGTCGAACGGCTTCGCGAGGTAGTCGTCGGCGCCGAGCTCGAGCCCCTTCACGCGATCGCCGACGTCGTCGCGCGCGGTCAGGAACAGCACGGGCGTCGACTTGCTGCGCCGCAGGTTCTGCAGCAGCGTCCAGCCGTCCTGCCCGGGCAGCATCACGTCGAGCACGAGCAGGTCGTATTCCTCGGTTTCGGCCTGGTGCTGGCCCGTGATGCCGTCCTCGACCCAGTCGACGACATAGCCGGCCTCGGTCAGCCCCTTGCGCAGGTACGCGCCCGTCTTCGGTTCATCTTCGACAATCAGAATTCGCATCACGCATTACCCTTGAAGAAACCCAGGCGACGCAGCACGCCCGAGCCGAAGCCGCCGCGCAACGCCGCGCGCCACGACACCGCATGGCTCACGCGGTACAGCACGGGCAGCACCAGCAGCGTCAGCGCCGTGGACGACAGGATACCGCCGATCACGACCGTCGCGAGCGGGCGCTGCACCTCGGCGCCGGTGCCGGTCGCGAACGCCATCGGCAGGAAGCCGAGCGACGCGACGAGCGCGGTCATCAGCACCGGCCGCAGCCGCGTGAGCGCGCCGTCGCGCACGGCGGCCTCGAGCGGCATCCCTTCGTCCCGCAGGTTGCGGATGAACGAGATCATCACGAGCCCGTTGAGCACGGCCACGCCCGACAGCGCGATGAAGCCGACCGCCGCCGTGATCGACAGCGGAATCCCGCGCAGCCACAGCGACACCACGCCGCCGCTCAGCGCGAACGGAATGCCGGTGAACACGAGCAGCCCGTCCTTCACGTTGTTGAACATCACGAACAGCAGCACGAACACCATGAACAGCGCGAGCGGCACGACCAGCTTCAGGCGCTCGCTCGCGCTTTGCAGCTGTTCGAACTGCCCGCCCCACGACACCCAGTAGCCGGCCGGCACGCGCACGTCCTGCTGCAACTGCTCGCGCGCATCGGCGACGAACGAGCCGACGTCGCGGCCGCGCACGTTCGCGCTGACGACCACCCGCCGCTTGCCGTCCTCGCGGCTGATCTGGTTCGGGCCCGGCGCGACGTCGATCGTCGCGAGCTCCGCGAGCGGCACATACGGCGCCGCCGCGAGCGGTGCGCTGGCACCGGCCGCCGGCGCGGGCAGCGCGATCGGCAGCCGCTTGATCGCCTCGATGTCCGAGCGCAGCTCGTCGGGCAGCCGCACGACGATGTCGAAGCGGCGATCGCCCTGGAACAGCGTGCCGGCCTTCTGCCCGCCGACCGCCGCGGCCACCGAGTCCTGCAGGTCGGCCACGCTCACGCCGTAGCGCGCGAGCTTGTCGCGGTCGAGGTTGACGGTCAGCACGGGCAGGCCGGTGGTCTGCTCGACCTTCACTTCGGACGCGCCCGGTACCTTCTGCAACGCGGCCGCGATCTGCTCGCCGGTCTGGTTCAACACGGCCATGTCGTCACCGAAGATCTTCACGGCGACGTCGCTGCGCACGCCCGAAATCAGTTCGTTGAAGCGCAGCTGGATCGGCTGCGAGAACTCGTAGGCGTTGCCCGGCAGCTCGGCGAGCGCTTCCTCGATCTCGCGCACGAGCTGGTCACGCGGCTTCTTCGGATCGGGCCACTGGTCGGCGGGCTTCAGCATGATGTAGCCGTCCGACAGGTTCGGCGGCATCGGGTCGGCCGCGATCTCGGCCGTGCCGGTGCGCGCGAACACGCGCTCGATCTCGGGGAAGCGCGCCTTCAGCGTCTTCTCGATCGACTTCTGCATCTCGACCGACTGCGACAGGCTCGTGCCGGGAATCCGCAGCGCGGACACGGCCAGATCGCCTTCGTTGAGGCTCGGGATGAACTCGCTGCCGAGCCGCGTAGCAAGCCCGAGCGTGACCAGCACGATCGCACCCGCGCCGATCATCACGCGCGCCGGGCGCGTCATGAACGCGGCGAGCACCGGCTCGTACGCGCGCCGCGCCCAGCCCATCAGCCGGTTCTCCTTCTCCTCGACGCGCTCGCCGATGAACAGCGCGACAGCCGCCGGAATGAACGTGACGGTCAGTACCATCGCGGCCGCGAGCGCCATCACGACGGTAATCGCCATCGGGTGGAACATCTTGCCTTCGACGCCCGTCAGCGCAAAGATCGGCAGGTACACGACCATGATGATCAGTTGCCCGAAGATCAGCGCGCGGCGCGCTTCCTGCGACGCGCCGAACACCTCCGAGAAGCGCTCGTCGCGCGTGAGCGGCCGGCCGGCGGCCGCCTGCGCATGCGCGAGCCGCCTCACGCAGTTCTCGACGATCACCACCGCGCCGTCGACGATGATCCCGAAGTCGAGCGCGCCGAGGCTCATCAAGTTCGCGCTCACTTTCGCGTTGACCATCCCGGTAAAGGTCATCAGCATCGACAGCGGGATCACGAGCGCGGTGATCAGCGCCGCGCGCATGTTGCCGAGGAACAGGAACAGCACGGCAATCACGAGGATCGCGCCTTCGAGCAGGTTCTTCTTCACCGTCGCGACGGCCTTCTCGACGAGCACCGTGCGGTCATACACGGGAATCGCCTTCACGCCCGACGGCAGCGTGCGGTTCACGTCGTCCATCTTCGCGGCGACGGCCTTCGCGACCGTGCGGCTGTTCTCGCCCATCAGCATGAAGACCGTGCCGAGCACGACCTCCTCGCCGTCCGACGTCGCCGCGCCGGTGCGCAGCTCGCGACCGATGTCGACCAGCCCGACGTCCTTCATCCGCACCGGCACGCCGCCAACGTTGGTCAGTACGATGTTGGCAATGTCGTCGACAGTGCGCGCCTGACCCGGCACGCGCACGAGATACTGTTCGCCGCGCTTCTCGATGTAGCCGGCCCCGACGTTGTCGTTGTTGCGTTCGAGCGCGCGCACGACGTCGGCGAGCGTCAGCCCGTACGACATCAGCTTCGCCGGGTTCGGCGCGACGCGGTATTCCTTCACGTAGCCGCCGATCGAGTTCACCTCGGTCACGCCGCGCACGTTGCGGAGTTGCGGCCTGACGACCCAGTCCTGCAGCTCGCGCAGGTCGGCCGCGGTATAGCGCGTGCCGTCGGGCTTGCGCGCGGCCGCGTCGGCCTCGACGGTCCACAGGTAGATCTCGCCGAGGCCCGTCGACGTCGGCCCCATCGCAGGCGCGATGCCGGCCGGCAGCTTGTCCTTCGCCTCCTGGATGCGCTCGTTGACGAGCTGCCGCGCGAAATAGATGTCGGTGCCGTCCTTGAAGATCACGGTGACCTGCGACAGCCCGTAGCGCGAGATCGAACGCGTCTGCTCGAGGCCCGGCAGGCCGGCCATCACGGTTTCGACCGGATAGGTGATGCGCTGCTCGGCTTCGAGCGGCGAATAACCGGGCGCGGACGTGTTGATCTGGACCTGCACGTTGGTGATGTCGGGCACCGCGTCGATCGGCAGCTTCTGATAGCTGAACACGCCCAGCGCGGCCACGGCCGCGATCGCCAGCATCACGAGCCAGCGGTGCGCAATCGCAAAGCGGATCAGGCGTTCAAACATGACGGGATTCCTTGAAACGGGGCACGGTCACCGTCGACGGACGGGCCGCCCGGCCGGTCACGCGGCGGGCCGGAAAGCGGGCCGCATAGCGGGCCGCGAGTCGTGCAACGGCACACACGTAACGCTCATTCATGTTCCGCACTCCCCTTGCCGAGTTCGGCCTTCAGCACGAAGCTGTTCGACGCCGCGTATTCCTGGCCCGGCTTGAGCCCCTTCAACACCTCGGTCGCCCGTTCGTCGCGCCGCCCGGTTTCGACCGCCTGGGCGACGAAACCCTTCGACGAGCGCACGAAGACGGACGGTGCGCCGTCGACGTCCTGCAGCGCATCGCTCGCGACCGCAAGCGGCACGCCCTGCTTGCCCGCGTCGACCGATACGTTCACGAACATCCCGGGCCGCCACACGCCGTCCGGGTTCGGCAGCACGACGCGCGCCGGCGCGGTGCGCGTCTGTTCGCCGAGCAGCGAACCCACGTACGCGATCGGGCCGCTCGAACGCGATTCGAACGCGGTCGCGACGACCGTCGCGTCGCGGCCGACCCGCACGTCGTTCAACCGCTGCGCCGGCACGGCCATCTCGGCCCATACCGTCGACAGATCGGAGATCACGAACATGCTGGCATCGGCGGCGATCGCTTCGCCCGGCGTCGCGTGCTTCTCGACGATCGTGCCGGCGAACGGCGCGCGCAGTTCGTAGCGGTTCAGCGCACCCGCGCCGACCGGCGCGTTCAGCGCCGCGAGCTTCTGCCGCGCGTTCTGCACGGCGATCTCGGCTTCACGCAATTGCACCTGCGCCTGCTGGTAGTCCTGCTCGGCCGAGATGCGCTCCTGCCACAGCGTCCGTTCGCGCTCGTAGGTCGCGCGTGCGCCCGACAGCCGGCGCTCGGCCGTCAGCAGCTCGCTGCGCCGGTCGGCAAGATCGGTGCTCGCGATCACGGCCAGCACCTGCCCTTTCGCGACGTTCTGTCCGAGCGACACCGACACCTGCTCGACGATGCCGGCCACGCGCGGCACCACGTGCGCGGTGCGATCCTCGTTGAACTTGATCTCGCCCGGCAACTGGAACGGCGTCGCGATCTGCGCGGGGCCGGCCTTCGCGAGCGCGATCTTCGAGGTCGCCAGCTGCGCATCGGTCAGCGCGATCGCGCCGTCGGCGCGGGCGAACGGGAACGACGCGGCTTCGTTGCCCGCCTTCACGTCGATCGTCGCGTCGAACACGTGCGGCTTGCCGATCGACTGCGCGGACACGAACTTCTGGCCGGCCGCGTCGAAACGCAAGGGTTCGTGCGTGCGGTCGTAGCGGACCAGCGTGCCGGACACGGTCACGCCCTTGTCGGCCGGCTTGCCATCGACGAACGGATAGACGATGAGGCGCGCATCGCCGGGCTTCTCCGTCATCACGATTTCGACGGACAGCTTGCCGCGCTTGAGCACGACACCGCCGCGCTCCCCGGCGGCTTCGACGGACGAAGCGGCTTCGGCAGCCGCCGACGCGGACGCGCCGTTGCCGCCGTTGCGCGTGACGCCGAGTGCGCCGATGACGATTCCGGCACTGCCGAGCACGACCGCCGCGATGATCAGGATTCTGCTGCGTGACATGGTGATCCTTCAGGTAAAAGAGGCGTCCGTTGCGCTATTGCGCGACCGGTGCAAGCGGTGAGAGCGGCGTACCGACGAGCCGGCCGATGTCGGCGCGGGCCGTATGGGCATCGGCGAGCGCGCGCACGTATTGCGACTGGCCCTGGAACAGCGTGCGCTGCGCGTCGAGCACGTCGAGGAAGCTGAACTTCCCGAGCTCGTAGCCGCGCGACATCGCGTCGAGCGCAAGGCGCGCGGCCGGCAGGATGTCGGCCTTCAGGCGCTGCGCTTCCTGCGCGGCAGCTTCGAAATTCGTGTACGCCTGCGTGAGGTCCAGCCGCAGGCGCGTGCGTTCGCGATCGAGATCGGCATTTGCGCGCTCGGCCTTGTGTGTCGCTTCGAGCAATGCGCCCTTGTTCGTGTTGAAGAGCGGGATCGGGATCGACACGCCGACCACGGCCTGGTTGTCCGGCACGCCGCCCGTGGTCACGCGCTTCACGCCTGCACTGATCGTCACGTCCGGCATGCGCCGCGCGCGTTCGAGCGACACGGCCGCGTTCGAGCGCAGCATTTCGGCGCGTGCGATCCGCGCGAGCGGCGCATCGTCGAGCAGCACGGTCAGCGCGGACAGCGGCTCGACCGGCGGCACGGCTTCGAGGTCGCCCTGCACCGCAAGCCGGCTGTCGCGCGCTTCGCCCATCACCGCGTTCAGCTTCTCGCTCGCGACCTCGACACGGCCGCGCGCGGTCACGACTTCGATCTGCACGCCGGCCGCCGCCACGTGCGCCTTGGTCGCCTCGACCGGCGACACCTTGCCGGCCTGCGCACGGCGGTTCGCGAGATCCGCGGAACGCGCGGCGATCGCGGCCGATTCCTCGGTCACCCGAAGCTGGCGCTGCGCGGCGAGCAGCCCGTAGAACGCGGCGGTCACGTCGGCGCGCACGACGGCGCCCTGCTCGTCGAGCGACGCATTGGCCGATTCCCGGCCGTACGACGCGACGTCGAGCCGCGCGCTGCGCTTGCCGCCAAGCTCGATCGTCTGGTTGATCAGCGCGGTCGACGTGCGTTCGGCGCGACGGAAGCCTTCCTGCAGGAACGACACTTCGGGATTGGGGCGCGCGCCGGCCTGCAGCAGCGCGCCGGCCGATGCATCGACGTCCGCACGCGCGCCGCGCAGCGCCGGATTGTTCCGGGCCGCGATCGACAGCGCATCGGCAAGCGTCAACGAGGGGGAAGGAAGGGTGTCGGGTGGCGGTGCGCCGATCGGCGCGGCGCTGCCGGAGGCAGCCGGCGCCGGCCCCGGCGACAGCGACGGCTGCGCATGAGCCGTCGCGGCCATCGCGAAGACGACGGCCACGGCGAGGTTGAGCTTGAGCATGTTCGGTTCTGCGGTAACGGTTCGCGACCGATGCTACGGTTCGGCCGCAGTGCGAACATGAGGCGAAGATGATATTTCCGTCATCTTGGGTGCGCCGTACTCGCCGAGCCAGCGTGCACATCTGCCCTGGTGGCCAACTGTACGCGACGTCCAAGCGCCGCGCGCCGATCCGACGATGCCGTCAAAGTTCATCGGACTCGTCGCATCGCTCCCGATCATTCAATTCGGTCGCGTCAAAATCATAAAAATATTTTGAATTCTAAAATTTCGAACGAGTTCTATAGACAGAGTCACTCGAAAATATGACTGTTCAAGGTTCCGGGAACACGAACGCAACCATGCCACCCCATGCCCCCTCGGGCGGGCGAAATCCTTGAAAACCTAGACAGCAGATCTCTAAATAGATGAACAATTTCCCCGATCGAAACGATTACGATTTTGATGCCGATGAAGACAACGAATGGTTTGTCGTTCACTCTGGGGCCGTCACCAACACAAATCCAGGGTCAGTGGTTCATGTTTACATCAACACGACACCCATTTGCCCCAACATGACCAATAGAGAATTTAGAACTATGGTCGACCGACTGATTAAATGGTCCACAATTCTAGTGGATCGAAGGATCGCCGACCTGAAGCGACATGACGAAAGAACCAAAGAAAGAATGATCTATTGGCTCAATCGATGTGATGAGAATACAAGACAATATCTTATCAACGGCTTCTCACGACAACTCTCCGTTCTTAAAACACTAACGCCACACAACTTCGTTCGATCTGATCCGAATCTCGATAGAATGTTAGGTTGCGTCCCGAATATGGGTGACATTGACAACGAGGCCGCTCATGTTTGCGGGCCTAACACGGAGCGCAGGCTTATAAGTATCGCCGCGAAATTTTGCACCGGCTTGCGCGACCAGAATATGTACGGAGATTCCCGCCTATCTACGCTCATTCACGAAGTAACACATTTCATTGACACCTTCGGCAGCCGTGACCCTCGTTACGGGCTCGACCCCACAGCAGCTGCATGGGCAAGAGCTAATCCCGGCCTGGCGTTGAGAAATGCGGACACACTCACCGGATTCGTGATCTACGGCGAAGATTTATTTGCAGAGTAAGGAGCCGGCATCAGCATGAAAATTTTTATCTCGGCACTAATCGCACCCATCACAACATCGTTCTTTTTTTCCACAAATGCTGCAGCAGAGTGCCAGGGGTCACAAAATCTGCCGTCACAGCAATTTTTCGTGGCCTTCTCACCTGACAGTCACGAAGTCTCCAAATCCGAACGGATGCGAATTGGACGATGGGTCTCAGCAATGAACGCCAAGTATCCAATTCAAAACTGGATCGACATCATTGGCAGCGCATCAAGAAATGAAACTGGCCCCGATCAACTTGCAACGAAACGTGCTTCCGCGACGGCGAAGGTGGTCATAGATGATGGCCTGATAAACGCGCCACTTCTGATAAAAACGCAAATTTATCCAGCCAATAGCACAACCGAGTCAACGTCGGACACCCGTGAGGTCACCGTTCAAGTGAGCCCCGGCTGCCTCGACAACTGCTGTACGGGCCATTGACATGAACGCCACCGCGCTTGCGTTGAACCCCACACGTCCAGCGCAGCTGTGCGACGGCCCATCGAATCTATCCGGGCGAGATTTCGATGTTCGAATCGATAATGATTCGAGCGAAATAGCAGCTATCAGGGTGTTCTCATGAATCAAACCGCCCCTTGCCTCACCCGCCGACGCTGCACGAGCCATTCAAGCAGTTGCCGCCCGTCGCGTTCGCCGAACCAGCGCGCGTGCCCGATCAGATAGCCGTCGTACGCGATGTCGACGATGGCTGGCGCATCGATGATGCAACCGAAATAAGCGACTTCCGACAGCGCGAACTCCGTATGCACGATCGGCAGCAGCGCGACCAGCGCCGCATAGGCTTCGTCGCCCAGCGGCTCAAGCGATTCATACCCGTCGAGCAGCGCGCCGATCTGCGCGTACTCGACGCGGCGCGCATCAGCCGGCGCCATCCAGTCGACCGTATTGCGCTCGATCGCGAGCGCGAGATCCATCACCGCGCAGGTGCGATCCGACAGCCCGAAATCGAGCACGGTCCGCACCTGCGCGCCGGGCCCCGCCTCGGTCCACAACAGGTTCGACGCATGCCAGTCACCGTGCGTCCACAGCGGCGGCAACGCGGGCAGCAGCGGCACGAGGCGTGCGTGATACGGGCCGATCGCGTCGGCCACGTCACCGCGCCAGTCGCGCGCGCCGAGCGCGCGCACGAGCAGCGGCTGCGCGTCGACCCAGCGTTCGAGCGCACCCGCCAGATCGGGGGACGACAGCACGCGAAAGCTCGACAGCAGCGTGCGCACCGGCCGCGCCGGCGCATCGTAGCCGGCCGACGCGCAATGCAGTTCGGCCAGCGCGCGTCCGGCCGCGTACGCGTGCGACGGATGCGTGAACGGCTGCCACGACATCACGCCGCGATACGGGTCGACGCCGGGCGCCCGCACGTGCACCTCGTAGGTCCAGTCGCCTGACGCGAACGCGGTCGCACCGTCGCGATCCGCGAGAATGTCCACCACGGGCATCCCGCGTTCGCGCAGATGCGCGATGAAGCGATGCTCTTCCTCGAGCCCTGCGACATCGCGCAGGCTCACGTGATGGCGCTTGACGAACAGCCCGCGCCCGTCCGTCATCTGCACCAGGACGGCCGCCGCGAACTGCCGCGGGCTGTGCCACGTCAACCGCGCCGGCTCGCCGGCGCCGTCGATGCGTGCGAGCACCGCCGCCACTTCGTCGTGCGTCATCAGCGGCCAGTCGCGTTCGGCCTGTTCGCCGTCGACACCGAATTGCGGCGGCGCGACGTCACGCGACAGGGATCCGTCCGGCTCGAGTGGGAATGACATGAACGACGTTGCTCCGTGGTTGATTCAGATCGGCGCGTGGCTCAGCGCGCGCCGCCGCCCGTTGCCAGCGCGCCGCCGGCCGCCGCGCGCAGCGCCGCGGCCGTCCGGCTCCAGTCGCGCCAGCCGACGACGGCCAGCCCGATGAACAGCGCATAGAGTCCGGCCGTCAGATACAGTTCCTTGAACACGAACATCCCGACGTACACGACGTTCACGACGATCCACAGCCCCCACGACGCGATGTAGCGTCGCGCGGTCCAGTATTGCGCGACGAGGCTGAACGCGGTCAGCGACGCATCGACGAACGGCAGCGCCGCGTCGGTCCAGCGCGCCATCATGCCGCCCAGCAGCGCGCTGCCGACGACGGCCGCGATCAGGTCGGGCAGCATCTGCAGCGGCCGCACGCCCGTGACGGGCGCGACGTCGCCTGCCGGCGCCGCGCCGCCATCGGCCTCGCTCGCGCGCTGCGCGAGCCAGCGTTGCCAGCCGTACACCTGCAGCACCGCGAACGCGCCCTGCAGCAGCATGTCCGAATACAGCTTCGCGTCGAAGAAGATCCAGCCGTACAGCGCGACCGACACGAGCCCGACCGGCCAGCACAGCATGCGCCGCTTCGCGGTCAGCCAGATCGCGAGCGCGCTGACGATCACGCCGGCGATTTCGAGTGGGGACATCGTCTGTGCTCTCCAGGTTAGCTGCCGGGGCCGCGCGTCACGCAGCCGGTTCCGGACGGTCAGAAATCATAGGTCAACGACACGCGCGCGGTGCGCGGCGCACCCGGGAACAGGTACGCATCGCCCTGCTGCTCGCCCGCGTCACGCCAGTAGAACTTGTTGAACAGATTGTCCACCGACACGCGCAACACCGTGCGATGGCCGCCGATCTTCGTCGTATAGCGCGCGCCGAGATTGAACACGAACCACGACGGCACGCGCGCGGTGCCCTCCTCGTTCGCATTGCGGGCCGCGCTGTACTCGACGCCGCCCAGCACGTTCAGCCCCGCGACGCCCGGCACCGCGTAGTCCGCATACAGCGACGCGCGCAGCGCCGGCACGTTGATGATCTGGTGCCCTTCGTACGCCGGCGAACCCGAATCGTACGCACGTGCACGAATCGCCGCGACACTGGCCGTCAGCCCGAGCCGCTCGGTCACGCGCCCGGCCGCGCCGAGCTCGATCCCCTGGTGCCGCTGCGTGCCGCGCTGCACGAACGTGTAGCTCGTACCCGACGGGTCCGGGTCGGCGAACTGGAACGGCTTGCTGATCGAGAACACGGCAGCCGTGAGGCTCAACCGGTCGAGCCAGTCGTATTTCGCGCCGACCTCGATCTGGTGCGATTCGACGGGCGGCAGGAACGCATACGCATTGGTCGCGCGCACCGGCGCCTGGTCGCCGAGCGACAGCGCCTTGCTGTACGACGCGTACAGCGACAGCACGTTCACCGGCTTGTAGACGAGCGCGACCTGCGGCAAGAACACCGAGCGGTCGGTATGCGTCGCGTCGCCGTCGAGGCTGCTCCAGCTGCGCTGGCGCAGCAGCACTTCCTTGCCGCCCGCGAGCACCTGCCAGTGTTCGCCGATGCTGATGCGGTCGAGCCCGAACACGCCGTACTGCCACGCGTCGAGGCGCGGATACGACGGGCCGGGCGAATTCGGCGACGGCGAGAACGTCGTGTCGGGCCCGTAGATGTTCTCGCTGCCCACGTAGTCGTACACCGCGTCGGCCATGCTCACGACGCGGCGCTGCACGCTCACGCCGAGCGTCAGCTCGTGCCGCAGCGGGCCCGTTGCGAACTTGCCCGTCGTGACCGCACGCAGGTCGTCGTTGCGCCGGTATTCGCCGGGGCTGCGGAAGTCGTAGACGTCGTAGTCGCCGTTAGCGCCGAAGAAGAACGGCGACGTCGCGCCGGCCGCGCAGCTCGCCGCATACGAGCAGCCGTACGCGAACGCGCTGTTGTCGTCGATCATCGTGCGGCTGCGGCCGGCGGCGATATAGGCCTTCCAGTCGTCGTTGAACTGGTAGTCGAAGCGCGCGTTCAGGTTCAGCGCGTCGGTCGTCACCGGTTTCGCCCACGGCCGCGTGCCGAGCGCCTTCGACGTCGTCTTGATCGACGGCACGACGGTGCCGCCGAGCAGCTGGTAGCCGGGTGCGGAACGCTGGATCCACTGCTGGAATTCAGCGTTCAGCTGCAGGCTCGCGCGCGGGCTGATGTCCCAGTCGGCGGCGATCGAGCCGAACGTGCGCCGCCCGTTGGTGCCGTCGATGTAGGAGTGCATGTTCTCCTTCGCGGCATTGATCCGGAAGCCGAACTGGTTGTCGGGGCCGAAGCGGCGGCCGAGATCGACGGCCGCCGACGTCGAGCCGCGGCTGTCGACGCCACCGGTCACGCTCGCGACGTTCGCCGAACGCTTCGTCACGAAGTTGATCACGCCGCCCGGCGCGACGACGCCACTGTCGATACCGGCGAGCCCTTTCAGGATCTCGACGCGCTCCTTGTTCTCGAGCGGCACGTTCTGCTCGCCGGACACCGTCAGCCCGTCGATCCGGATCGCACTCGCGAGATCGACCGGAAAACCGCGGATCGCAAAGCCTTCGAAATAGCCGACCGGTGCATAGTCGTTGACGACCGACGCGTCGTTGCGCACGACGTCGCTCAGCCGCTTCGCCTGCTGGTCGTCGAGCTGCGCGCGCGTGACGACGCTCACCGACGCCGGCGTGTCGCGCAGCGGCGTGTCGTCGAGCCCCGCCACCGAGGCGTTGCGGGCGCGCAGCGCGTTGCCGCGCTCGCCGCTCACCGTGATCGTCGGCAGCGTCGCGCTACCGGCTGCCTCGGCGTCCGGCGCCGGCGTGTCGCCCTGCGCCGCGGCGGCCTGTGCCGCGAAAAGCGTGATGCCGAGACCGACGCCAAGCCCGACCTTCGCGCGCCGCCGCCGTGCGGGCGACGCTGTTGTTCTATTCACCGTCATTGTTCTGGATGGAAAACTCGCCACTCGACCCTGTCTAAACCACTACGCCGTTGCGAAGCGTGCCCGCGCATGAACCCGCGACGATCCCGGCGAACCGCCGGACACCGTCGGCAAATCGGCACGACATTCATCTGACGAATCGGACGATCCGGCCGCATGCGTGCCGTTCGATCGGGAAAGCGCAGGATGGGCATCGGAGGCCGGCGACGCGCCGGGCGCCGCCGCAGCCGCCGATCCGTGGATCGCGTGCCTGTCGGGCGGCCGGCTGCCTCGCGCGGTCTTGTCATGCGGGGGGACGCTTCGAACGCCCCGGTGCGGGCGCCGGGCATTTGCGTGCGCCGTTCGTCGGAACGGCGGATGTCCGTCGCGCGCGACATCGCGGCGTGGCGCGCATTTTACCCCGGGCGGACGGGGCGGCAGGGAAAGCCGCCCGGCGGGTGGTTGTCGCAGCGTAGCGGGCGGCACGGCGGCCGCCCGTCCGGTACTACGCGGTATCGGCGGCTTTCAGCCCCCATGCGTCGATCATCTGCTGGCGCATCACGAACTTCTGCACCTTGCCTGTCACCGTCATCGGCAGTTCGTCGACGAAGCGGATGTAGCGCGGAATCTTGTAGTGCGCGATCTGTCCGTGACAGAACCCGCGCACGTCGTCCTCCGACATCTGCTCGTCCGCGCGCAACACGATCCACGCGCACAGCTCTTCGCCGTACTTCGCGTCGGGCACGCCGAACACCTGCACGCTCTGGATCTTCGGATGGCGGAACAGGAATTCCTCGATCTCGCGCGGATAGATGTTCTCGCCGCCGCGGATCACCATGTCCTTCAGCCGGCCCACGATGTTGCAGTAGCCATCCGCGTCGAGCGTCGCGAGGTCGCCGGTGTGCATCCAGCCGTCGACGATCGTTTCCTGCGTTTTCGCTTCGTCTTCCCAGTAGCCGAGCATCACCGAATAGCCCTTCGTGCACAGCTCCCCTGTCGCGCCGACCGGCACGATACGCCCGTCCGGATCGACGATCTTCACTTCCAGATGCGGCTGCACGCGGCCGACCGTTGTCGTGCGCTTCTCGAGCGGATCGTCGGTCGAGCTCTGGAACGACACGGGGCTCGTCTCCGTCATCCCGTACGCAATCGTGATCTCCGACAGGTGCATCTGCGACACGACGCGCTTCATCGTCTCGATCGGGCACGGCGAGCCGGCCATGATCCCGGTGCGCAGCGTCGACAGGTCGAATCGAGCGAATTCCGGATGATCGAGCTCCGCGATGAACATCGTCGGCACGCCGTGCAGCGCGGTGCAGCGTTCATCGGCCACCGCCGCAAGCGTCGCGGCCGGGTCGAACGCCTCGCCGGGGAACACCATCGCCGCGCCCGTCGACACGCATGCGAGCACGGCCAGCACCATCCCGAAGCAGTGATACAGCGGCACCGGGATGCACAGCGTGTCCTGCTCGCTGAACCGCATCGCCATCGCGATGAAGCGCGCGTTGTTGACGACGTTGCGGTGCGTGAGCGTCGCGCCCTTCGGGCTGCCGGTCGTGCCGCTCGTGAACTGGATGTTGATCGGATCGGCGGCTGCGAGCGTCGCACCGATCGCATCGAGCCGCGCGACATCGAGCGTGTCGCGGCCGCGCGCGACGACGTCCGGGTAGCACAGCATGCCCGGCGTGCGGCCGTCGCCCATCCGGATCACGATGCGCAGCGCCGGCAGCCGCGCGGCATGCAGCTCGCCCGGCGCGCAATGCGCGAGTTCCGGCGCGAGCGCCTGCAGCATCTCCAGGTACTTCGACGACTTGAACTGCTCGGCCGCGATCAGCGCGCGGCAACCGGCCTTGTTCAGCGCGTAGTCGAGTTCCGCGAGCCGGTACGCCGGGTTGATGTTGACGAGGATCGCGCCGATGCGCGCGGTCGCAAACTGGGTGAGCAGCCATTCGACGCGGTTCGGCGACCAGATGCCGACGCGGTCGCCCGGCTCGATCCCGAGTGCGACGAGGCCGGCCGCGAGTACGTCGATCTCGTGCGCGAACGTGCGCCAGTCCCAGCGAATGCCCTGCTCGCGGAACACGACGGCCGGCCGCGCCGGAAAGCGCGACGCGGTGTCGTGCAGCAGCGTGGCGACGGTCGCATCCGACAGCGGCACGTCGGTGCGGCCCCGCACGATCGACAGGCCGTCGAGCGGCGCGCCGGTGGCGATGGCGGTGGTCATGGTGTCTCCTGATCGGCCGCGCCGGCCCGCGGGCCGGCGCGTGCATCATCGTGTAAACATCTGCGCGGTCGTGATCGCCATGTCGCCGCCCGGCACGCGAATGTCCTTCAGCTTCTTCAGCGTATCGGCGTCATACACCGCGACGGTGTTGAAGGTGCCCGCGAGGTAGAGCTTGCTGCCTTCGCGATTGAACGACAGGCAGTAGTACGAATGATCGAGCGGCGCGGCCTCGACCAGCTTCTCGTTCTTCACGTCGTACTTCGCGAGCCGGTTCAGCACGCCGTACATCGCGTTCGGATCCTTCGGCGACAGCCCGCCCGTGAAATACACCTCGGTCACCGGCGTGAAATCCTTGACCGTCGCGTTGCCCGTCTTCAGGTCGATGTCGACGTAGCCATACATCGTCTGCGCGGAGGCCGGGTCTTTCTTCTCGTCCTTGAAGCGATCGGCCGTATAAAGCAGGTTCAACGTATGCTGCGGACGCTGCTGCGGCCACACGTACAGCACGTCCGGCTGGCCGTGCAGCGGCCGCTTCCAGTTGCGCAGCGGCACCGCGACGTCGTACTTGCCGGTCTGCGCGTTCATCCGGTAGATGTCCGCGCCGACGACGAACAGCGAGCCGTCGTCGGCGGCCTGCAGCATCGTCGTCTGGCGCGGTGCGGGGAAGGTGCGCACCGGCTTCGCGTCGAGCCCGCCATCGGTGCGGTACACCTGCAGGCGCGGCGACTGCACTTCGTAGCTGTCGCGGTTCAGCTTCGTCGGGTTGACGACGCTGTAGATCTCCTTGCCGTCGGGGCTCAGCCCGATCGAGAACATCGCGCGCGCCCGCTCGTTGCCGGCTTCCGCGAGCTCCGCATGGAACACGGTCTTGCACGAATCGAGATCGACACCGTACAGGTCGCCGTAATGGTTGTTCAGCACGTAGGCGCGCGTGCGGTCCGGGCTGATCTGGATCGTGCCGGGGCCGAACGCGTCGGGCAGCGAGCAGGTCTTGACGATGCTGTCGGTGCCCGTGTCGATCACCGTCAGGTTGTTCGGATAGTTCGTAACGGCGAGGTACTCGTGGCCGGCCTGCAGCGGGCGGTCGGCCGCGGCCGACAGCGACGCGGCCGAGGCGAGCGCGGCGGCGAGGAGCGCGCGGCTCAGGGGTGTCGTGAATCGCATGGAGAATCCTTGATCGGTGCCAGGTGGATCACTTGTCTTTGGGGAACACGCTGCCGAGCTGGCGCCAGTCCGCGCCCGAATCGGTCGCGTGCTTGTTCCAGTCGGGATAGGTGCTCATCATGTCGGGCACCTGCGCGGGCCACCAGCACGGGTCGGAGCAACCGTACAGGTCGGCCTCCATCGGCTGGCACAGCGACGCGACCCCGCCGAACACGTCCGTTTCCCAGCCAGGGTCGGTCGTCGACGTGCAGCCCGCGACGGACGTCATCGCGACGACTTCCTCGAGGCGGTCCTGCTGCACGGCCTCCTCGAGCTTTTTCGCCTTGTTGTTGAGCGGCTTCAGATGTTTCATGTCAGTTCGCCTTGCGCGGAGTGATGTGGTTGTCGATGAACGCCGGGTTGCCGGCGATGATCCGGCTGTAGACCTCGATGCCGAAATCGATCCAGTCGCGCATCAGCTCGCAGTAGTGGTAGGTCGGATGCGCGGGGTCGCCGTAACGCGCATAGCTCTCGTGATAGCAGCCGCCCGAGCACAGGTTGCGGATCCGGCAGGTTTCGCAGCCGGTGCCGCTGCGCTCGAGGCGTTGCGACAGGAAGTCGTTGAGCTCCGCCTGCGCGACGCCCTCATGCACGTTGCCGAAAGTCGGCAGCGCCGAGCCGGTGAAGCGGTGGCACAGGTTCAGGTCGCCCTTGTGATCGACCGCCAGCATCTTGAGCCCCGCGCCGCATGGCAGCGACTTCTTGTGCCCTTCGTGCAGATCGGTGATCAGCTGGTGCAGGTTCGAGAAGCCGATGTTGCGGTTCTCGAGCGCGGCGGCCAGGTAGCGCCGGCCGAGCGCCTTCATGTTCGCGAACACCTGCGCGAGTTCATCGGTCTGCAGGTTGAACGTATCGAGCTGTCCCGACGTGACCGGCGCGAAGCCGACTTCCGCGAAACCGAGTTCGTTGAACAGGTGATCCCAGATGCCTTCGATGTCGGTCACGCCGCTCGTCAGCGTCACGCGCGCGCCGACCGGGCGGCTGCGGTAGCGCTTGAGCAGCATCTCGGCCTTGCGGCGCACGACGTCGTAGGTGCCCGCGCCGCCGACCGTGCGGCGGTTCAGGTCGTGGATCGAGCGCGGCCCGTCGATGCTGACCGACAGCCCGAAGCGATGCGCGTCGAGCCAGTCGACGACCTCCTCGGTCAGCAGCGTCGCGTTGGTCGTCATCACGAACTCGACCTGCTTGCCGAGCGCGCCGAAGCGCAGCTCGCAATACTCGACCATGCACTCGATCAGCTTGCGGTTGCTGAGCGGCTCGCCGCCGAAGAACACGACCGTGTAGCGCGGCAGGTCGGGCGATTCCTTCAGCAGCATCTCGACCGACGCCTTCGCGGTGTCGATGTCCATCCGCCGGCCGGCGGACGGCGTGTCGAGGTCTTCCTTGTAGCAATACGTGCAGCTCAGGTTGCAGCCGGTGTTCACGTTCAGCACGACCGTGTCGATCGCGGTGCGCTCGACGCGCTTCACCGCGATCTCGGGCGTAAGCGGCGAGCCGTCGCTGACGACCTCGAGGGCCATCAGCTCGCCGAGCGTCTCGGCGAGTTCGCCGTGCGGCGAGCGGCCGGCCAGCCGCGCGAACAGCTCATCGGCCGTGCAGCTGCTCGCACGCAGCGCGTCGATGATGTCGGCCGTCACGCGATCGGCCGCGAACAGCGAGCTGCTCGGCACATGAAACATCAGGCGCTCGTCGTCGACGCGCACTTCGTGCACGTTGCGTTCGACCACGTTCAGCATGGCGCTCATCGGATTCTCCTTGCGTTCGTCGGATTCGGACCGGGCCGCGTCGCGGCCCGGCGTGCGGACAGGCGGACCGGTCAGGGCAGCGGCGGGTTGTTCCAGCGCTGCACGCCGACGATCATGCGCCCGGTGCCCGTCACCGTGCGTGCCCCGTCCGTCACCGTCGCGACGACGTTCAGGTTGCCCGTGTTGTTGGTGCCCATTCGGCGCGCGGGGTTCGGGCCCGCGTTGCCCGGCGTGAAGATGCCGGTCGACGCCTGCATCGTGCCGGCGAACTGCGTGTCGCGATCGCCCTTCGACTGATCGTCGAACGGGGCGACCGACCATTGCGCGGGCACCACGCCGATGCGGAACGGCTTGCCCGCGCCGTCGACACCCCATGCCACCGCGTCGAAACGCCCTTCGACCTTCGGCGTCGAGCCGCCGTTGCCGCCGATGCGCGCGACCGCGTAGTCGGGTTCGACCTTCACGTCGTGGATCTCGCGATAGACCGCGAAGCCGTCCGCATGCGCGGCGCCGACGCTCACCCGGCGCGCGCCGGCCGCGCTGCCGTCGGCGGCCTTCACGCGCACCCGCAGGTATTCCGGCGTGCGCTCGAGCACCGATGCAACCGTCACGCCCGTGCCGAACGCAGGCGTGCCCTGCAGGTTCGCGCCGACGATCGTCACATCGGTCTCCTCGCCCGCCTTCACGTAAGCCGGCTGCACCGCCACGATCTGCGCGTTGCCGAGCTTCGCCGCGTTGAAGTCGAGGCCGCGTTCGTCGTGCGCATCGTCGAACATCCGGCCGCGCAGCGTGCCGTCGCTCGCCATCAGCACCTGGCGCATCGTCGTGTCGCCGACCTTCACGCTCGCCCGCCATTCGTAGCCGGTATAAAGCGTCGCGGTGCCGGTGCCGACGAGCGGGCTGCCGTCGGCGAAGCGGCCCTTCAGCTCGACGTCGAAGCGGTCGCCCGCGCCGCCCTTCACGGTCATCGTGCCGTACGCATCGCCCTTGCCCGGCATGTGGCCGCCGAAGCTCCACGTGCCGGCCAGCGCGGTCGCGGGCGGATGGTGCTGCTTCCACGCGGTCCATGCGCTGCTGTTGTACGGGTAGTCCTTCGCGAGCAGCGGCGCCATGTCGGTCAGCGCGATCTTGAACCAGTCGCGGTCGCGGCCCATCGCCGAATACTCGATCGACGGCCACTGCCCGAGGTGGAAGTTCACGAGCTTGTCCCATTCGGCGACCGGGCGGCGCTGCAGCAGCGGGCGCGCGGCCGAGTGGCAACGCGCGCACATCTGCTTGAACTCCTCGTTGCCGACGGTCTCCTGCGTGTTCAGGCGGCGCTCGGGCGCGTAGCGGAAATCCTTCGACTCCGACGGCGCGAGGCCCTGCGTATCCGACAGGTACTTCACGAGGATGCGTCGTTCGTCGTCGCTGATCGTGAGGCCGTGCATCGTCTGCATCCGCGCGATCGTCATCAGCCAGCCTTCCGGCGTCTTGCGCTGATGGCTGATGCGGCTCCACGAATCCTTCGACTCGGCCGCGTGACACGCCGCGCATGTCTGGCTCAGGATCGCGTGAGCGTCGCGCGGCGCCTGGGCCTGGGCCTGGGCGGCGCCCGAGGCCAGCGCGAGCGCACCGGCGGCGGCGACGGCGGCGGCCGCGCGGGGCGGCCGGCTGCGTCGAATGAAAGTCTTGAACAAGGCTCTGCTCCTTTACGTGGGGTCTCGAATCGTCCGGCCTGCAGCGCTGCGGCGCTTGTCTCATGCTCTTCAAGCACAGGCCGTGCCAATTGCCGACGTCGGGTTTGCCACAAGGAAAACACGCGCTTTTACCGCCGAACGCTCGGGAAAATCCCGATTCAAACCGGCGCGCCAAACCGGCATTCGCGCGCCTTTGCCGCGGTGTGGCCATGACGGCCGGCCGCGCGCGTGCCGCATGTCGCGTCTCACGTTGCATCCGGATTCTCAAATTGAGACGCCGCTCGGCCAACGCGGCGCGACGCCGGACGGGTGCGCGATCGCGGGCCGTCACGCCGCGCGCCCCGCGCCGCATGGCGTGTGCGGCCCGCATGCAGGCCGCCGCGTCAACGTTGGTATGGAAGCTGCTTTTCGCCTCGACACCCGAACCCCGATGAGCGAGGAGCTTCCATGCAGGCAACGTTGTCGTTACTTCCGCAAACCCAGTCGTTCATCGCACGCACGCCGTCGATGCTGATCGGCGAGACGTGGCGCGGCGCCGAAAGCGGCGCCACCCTGGCCGTCCACAACCCCGCGACCGGCGACGAGCTGTGTCGCGTGCCGGCCTCCGGCGCGGCCGACGTCGACCGCGCGGTCCGCGCCGCCCGCCAGGCGTTCGACGATTCCGCATGGAGCCGCATGCGGCCGCGCGAACGGCAGAACCTGCTGTGGCGTCTCGCGGATCTGCTCGAACGCGACGCGCAGCAGCTCGCCGAGCTCGAATGCGTGAACAACGGCAAGAGCGAGCAGATCGCGCGCGCGATGGACGTGCAGCTGTCGATCGACTTCCTGCGCTACATGGCCGGCTGGGCGACCAAGATCGAAGGCGCGACCGTCGACGTGTCGATGCCGCTGATGCCCGACAGCCAGTTCCACGGCTTCATCCGCCGCGAGGCCGTGGGCGTGGTCGGCGCGATCGTCGCGTGGAATTTCCCGCTGCTGCTCGCGTGCTGGAAGCTCGGCCCCGCGCTCGCGACGGGCTGCACGATGGTGCTGAAACCGGCCGACGAAACGCCGCTCTCCGCCCTGCGGCTCGCGGAACTCGTGCAGGAAGCCGGTTATCCGGCCGGCGTGTTCAACGTCGTCACCGGCACCGGCGTCGAAGCGGGCGCCGCGCTCGCGCACCACCCCGACGTCGACAAGCTGACGTTCACGGGCTCGACCGAAGTCGGCAAGCTGATCGGCAAGGCCGCGATGGAATCGATGACGCGCGTGACGCTCGAGCTCGGCGGCAAATCGCCGACGATCGTGTTCGACGATGCGGACCCGGCCGTCGCGGCCGCGGGCGCGGCCACCGCGATCTTCTTCAATCACGGCCAGGTGTGCTGCGCGGGCTCGCGCCTGTACGTGCAGCGCAAGCACTTCGATCGCGTGGTCGGCGACATCGCGGGCATCGCGAGCAACATGAAGCTCGGCAACGCGCTCGACCCGTCGGTCGACATGGGCCCGCTGATTTCGGCGAAGCAGCAACAGCGCGTGGCCGGCTACATCGAGCGCGGCCGCGAACTGGGCGCGCAGCTCGCGTGCGGCGGCGAAGCGTACGGCCCCGGCTTCTTCGTGAAGCCGACCGTGCTCGTCGACGTCGACCAGAAAGGGCCGCTCGTGCAGGAGGAAATCTTCGGGCCGGTGCTGGTCGCGATGCCGTTCGACACGATCGACGACGCGATCCGCCTCGCGAACGACACGCGCTACGGGCTCGGCGCGAGCATCTGGACCAACAACCTGTCGGCCGCGCACCGGATGATCCCGAAGATCCGCTCGGGTTCGGTCTGGGTCAATTGCCACAGCGCGCTCGATCCGGCGCTGCCGTTCGGCGGCTACCGGATGTCGGGCTTCGGCCGCGAAATGGGCGCGGCCGCGATCGAGCATTACACCGAGTTGAAATCGGTGCTGATGAACGTGTGATCGCGTCGCCGAGCTGAGCGACGCCCGCGCCGCGCGACACGATCGCGCGGCGCGCAGGTCGGCCCGTGTTCGTCTTCCGCTGCGCTGTTCCCAAACTTTAACTACAACGAGACACCCGATGCCCCGCCTCCCCGCTTCCCGCCGTACCTTCATGATCGCCGCGGCCGGCCTGCTGTCGGCCGCCGCGCTGCCGCGCGCCGCCTCTGCCGCGCCGGCGCTGCTCGACGAAACCGATCCGGCCGCGAAAGCGCTCGGTTATCGCACCGACGCCGCTCACGTGAACCGCGCCGCGTTCGCACGCTATACCCCTGGCCAGGACTGCGGCCGCTGCAGCTTGTACCAGGGCAAGGCCGCGGATCCGAACGCACCGTGCCCGCTGTTCGCCGGAAAACGGGTCGCGAACGGCGGCTGGTGCAACGCGTACAACCCGCGAACGTAAGCGCCGCCGCCGCAAGCATTCCGCACGCCCTCGAGCCATGCACGCCGCCCCGTCACGCACGTCGATTGCGGTCCGCCCGCCCGCGCGAATCGCCCGCACGGCCGCGCCGCGCCTGGGCCTTAGGTTTTTGACCGGATGGATTTATGCCCGGGCTTATGCCAGACTCGCCGGGCCTTTTTGCGTGCGGCCGCGCCGGATCGGACGGCCCGACATTCTCCTGAGGAGGGGCGACGTGCAAGACTACTTCCCTTCCGGCCAACGACTTCCGGACCGGCTGCAGGCAACCCGCCTGATTCGCGAGCGCCTCAGTTCCGACGGCGTGCTGCCGCAGGGTTGCCTGCGCATCGAAATCGACCAGTCGTGGCGGCGCAGCCTCGATCACGGCGTGCGCTGGGACGACGACGCGCGGCTGAACCTGCATGAATTCTGCAACCTCGACGAGCTGCACGACGCGAACCGCCTGCTGCTCGCCGCGGCCGCCCCCGAACTCGAATTCCTCGCCGAGCGCTGCGGACGCGACGGGATGATCCTGCTGGCCGATGCGCGCGCAACGATCCTGTCGGTCGACGGCGACGCGAGCCAGCTCGCCGCGCTCGGCATCGGCGACATCCGCGCCGGCGCGAGCTGGTGCGAATCGCTGCGCGGCACGAACGCGCTCGGCACCGCGCTCGTCGAAGGCCGCGCGGTCGCGATCGACAGCGGCGAGCATTTCCTCGGCCGGCTGAGCCGCTTCTCGTGCCGCTCGCTGCCGCTGTGCGACCCGCACGGCAAGCCGATCGGCGTGCTCGACCTCACCCGCGAAGGCGAACTGCCGCTCACGCTCGACGACATGTCGATGCTGATGAGCGCGGCGGCCACGCACATCGAGACGCGCCTGTTCGATGTCTATTTCCCCGAGCACGTCGTGCTCGTGTTCCACCCGCGCCATGCGTATCTCGGTTCGAGCTGGAGCGGCGTGCTTGCCGTGTCGGAAGACGGCCGCATCGTCGCCGCGAGCCCGCATGCGTGCGACCTGCTCGGCACCGCGCGCGACGCGCTCGTCGGCCGCCGCTGCGAAAGCGCGGCGGTCACGCGCATGCCGTCGTTCGTCGCGTTCGCCGAGCAAGGCGGGATGCTGCGCGTCGAAGGCGTCGACGCCGCGTTCCATTGCAAGGCGCTGCGCCTGCCGCGCGCAACCGCGGTGCCGGCGTTGCGCGGACGCGGGCCGGCCCCGGCTGCCGCCGTCCGCGACGATGCCGGCGCGCAGGCGCTCGCGACCCTCGCCGGCCGCCAGCCGCGCCTGCTGCGCGCGCTGACGATGGCGCGGCAAGGTCTCAACAACGGGCTGCCCGTGCTCGTGCAGGGCGAGACGGGCACCGGCAAGGAAGTCGTCGCACGTGCGCTGCACGATGCGAGCACGCGCGCCGGCAAGCCGTTCGTCGCGGTGAACTGCGCGTCGATTCCGGAAGGGCTGATCGAGTCGGAGCTGTTCGGCTATCGCGACGGCGCGTTCACGGGCGCCCGCAAGGGCGGGATGACGGGCCGGCTGATGCAGGCGCACGGCGGCACGCTGTTCCTCGACGAGATCGGCGACATGCCGCTGCACCTTCAGGCGCGCCTGCTGCGCGTGCTGCAGGAACGCAAGGTTGCGCCGCTCGGCGCGGGCGACGAGCAGGCGATCGACATCGCGGTGATCTGCGCGACGCACCGCGACCTGCCGACGATGGTGCGCGACAAGTCCTTCCGCGAAGACCTCTACTACCGGATTCACGGCGTGAACGTGCTGCTGCCCGCGCTGCGCGAACGCGACGACGTCGACCTGATCGTCACGGCGCTGCTCGCGCGGCTCGGCGCGCCGCATGTGAGCGTGAACGCCGAACTCGCCGACGTGTTCCGCCAGCATCGCTGGCCCGGCAACATCCGCCAGCTCGAGATGGTGTTGCGCACCGCGCTCGCCGTGCGCGACGAGCACGACGACGTGCTCGGCCTCGACCATCTGTGCGACGGCTTCATCGACGGCGTATGCCCGGCACCGGACGCGTCGTTCGGGCTGATCCGCCGCCACGAGGACGACCTGATCCGCGAATCGCTCGCGCGCCACGACGGCAACGTCGCGGCCGCCGCGCAGACGCTCGGCATCAGCCGCGCGACGCTGTACCGTCGCCTCAAGCGGCTGCAGTCATGAGGTCGCGCGCGCGTTCGTCCGCTGCGTTCGTGACGGGCCGGTCGCGCCGATGCTGAAACTCGTCCTGCGTTTCGTGAAGACCGACGACCGCGCGCAGCTCGCGCGCGCGTTCGGCTGGCTGTACGGTTTCGTGCGGCCGCACCGGCTCGCGATCGCCGGGCTGCTCGCGCTGTCGGCCTGCGCATCGCTGCTCGCGCTCGCGCAACCGTGGCTCACGAAGGAGCTGATCGACCGCGGGCTGGTCGGCAAGGATTTCCGGATGCTGGTGGTGGTCGCGTTCGCGATGGTGTTCGCGGGCTTCGTCGGCACGCTGCTCGGCGGCATCAACCGCTATCTGCACACGCGGCTGTCCGGCCGCGTGCTGTTCTCGCTGCGCAGCGCCGTCTATGCGCACCTGCAGCGGCTGTCGCCGTCGTTCTACGGCCAGCGCCGCCTCGGCGACCTGCTGTCGCGTCTCGACGGCGACGTCGCCGAGATCCAGCGCTTCGCGCTCGACGCGCTGTTCTCCGCGGTGTCGAACGTGATCGGGCTCGTCGGCACGCTGGTGCTGCTCGTCACGCTGTCGTGGAAGCTGTCGCTGCTCGCGCTGCTGCTGATTCCGTTCGAGATCCTGTGGCTGCGCACGATGCGCCGCAAGGTCGAGCGCGACGCGCGATCGGTGCGCGAAGGCGCGGCCGACGTGTCGTCGTTCCTCGTCGAGACGCTGCCCGCGATGAAGTTCATCCAGGCCGCCGGTCGCCAGCGCGCGGAACAGGCGCGGCTCGACGGCCTCGGCGATCGCTACATGGAACGCCTGCTGAAGCTGCAGGTCACCGAGTTCATCACGCAATCGGTGCCCGGCACGCTGACGTCGCTGTCGCGCGCGGGCGCCTTCATCGTCGGCGGCTACTGGGTGATTCGCGGCGACTGGCCGCTCGGTTCGCTGATCGCGTTCTCGAGCTATCTCGGGATGGCGATCGGCCCCGTGAAGAGCCTGCTCGGGCTCTACGTCGCGCTGCAGCGGATGACGGTCAGCCTCGGGCGCGTGATGGAGCTGCAGCGCGCGCCGGTCGCCGTCCAGCCGCCGGCCGACGCACGCGAGCTGCCCGCGCGCGGCGATCTCGAGTTCGTCGACGTGTGGTTCGCGCACGACGAGCGCGCGCAACCGGTGCTGCGCGGCGCCGGTGCACGCGTGCCGGCCGGCAGCAAGGTCGCGCTGTCCGGGCTGTCGGGCAGCGGGAAGTCGACGCTGATCGACCTGATACAGCGCTTCTACGACCCGCAGCGCGGCAGCGTGCGGATCGACGGCATCGATTTGCGCGACGTCGATCTCGACGCGCTGCGCCGCCACGTCGCGGTCGTCAGCCAGGACATCGTGCTGTTTCGCGGCAGTCTCGCCGACAACATTCGCTACGCGGCGCCGCTCGCGACCCATGACGACATCGTGCATGCCGCGCGCGCCGCGCAGCTCGACGAACTGATCGCGACGCTGCCGGGCGGGCTCGACGGGCCGGTCGGCGAACGCGGACAGCAACTGTCCGGCGGCCAGAAGCAGCGGATCGCGATCGCACGCGCACTGCTGCAGGCGCCGGCGATCCTCGTGCTCGACGAAGCGACGTCGGCCGTCGACGAAGCGACCGAGCGGCAGGTCATCGCGCAGATCGACACGCTGTTCGGCGACCGCACGCGCATCCTGGTCAGTCACCGCGCGTCGACGCTCGCCGGCGTCGACCTGCATTTCGAGCTCGCGGACGGACGACTCGCGCGGCGCACGCACCGGGATGTCGCGCATGCGTGACGATCGGGCCGTGCGCGTGGGCGTCGTCGACAGCGGCTATCCGCCTGCACTGGACGCACGCGTCGCCGCCGCGCGGCGCTTCTCGTTCGACGCGGCTTCCGTGGTGCAGGCCGGTGCCGTCGAGCCCGACCGGATCGGTCACGGCAGCGCGATCTGCACGACGATCGCGGCCGCCGCACCCGAGGCGGCGTTGTGCGTCGCGCAGGTGTTCGAGGCGCGCGGCGTGACGAGCGCCGCGCAGATCGCCGACGCCATCGACTGGCTGCTCCTGCAGCGCGTTCGCGTGATCAACCTGAGCCTCGGCGTGCGCGCCGATCGCGACACGCTGCGCGATGCGTGCGCGGCAGCCGTCGCGCAACGCGTGACCGTCTTCGCGTCGAGCCCCGCGCAAGGCACGCCGGTGTTTCCGGCCAGCTATCCGGGCATCGTGCGCGTCACGGGCGATGCGCGCTGCGTGTCGGGCCAATGGTCGTGGCTCGACAGTGCGCAGGCCGATTTCGGCGCGGTCGTGTCGAGCGGCGCACCGCGCGCACCGGCCGGCGCGAGCATCGCGTGCGCGGCGCTCAGCGGCCATGCGGCGGACTGGTTCGCACGTCACCCGGACGACGATACGGCTGCCCTGCTCGATCATCTGCGCACGGACGCTACCTACATCGGCGTCGAGCGACGCACGCACGCATCATGAACCGCGCATCGGTCGTCGTGCTCGGCGCGGGGCCGGCCGGCGCCGCCACCGCGCTCGGGCTCGCGCGGCTCGGCTATCCGGTCACGGTCGTCAGCGAATGGCGACGCTTCGATGCGGTCGAAGGCGTGTCCGAGCGCGTGCTGCAGGGGCTGCGTCATGCCGGGCTCGCGCAGGCCGCCGCCTGTGCGCTGCCGCCCTGTGCCCGCACGACGCGCTGGAACGGCGACACGCGTACGCTCAATCACGAACACCTGATCGACCGCCGCCGTTTCGACGCGGCGCTGCGCCGCGATCTGGCCGATGCGGGCATTGCGGTGCGCGAAGCGACCGTACGCGCGGTGCAAGCCGACGGCGACGGGCATGCGATCCGCATCGACACGCCCGCCGGTGACGCAACGCTGCACGCGGCGTTCGTCGTCGAGGCGCGCGGCCGGCTCGCGCCCCACGCGCGCGATGCGATGCGCGGCCCGCAGACGCTGAGCCTGCTGAACGTGTGGCAAGGCACGCCCGGCGATGCGGCTTCCGCGATCGAGAGCATGCCCGACGGCTGGGCGTGGATGGCGCGCCTGCCTGACGGCCGCTGCTACTGGCAGGCGACGCTCGACGTCGCGACCACGACGCTGCCGCCACGCGACGCGCTACCCGCGTGGTGCGCGACGCTGCGGCAGACGCCGCTCGCGCGTGACTTCTTCGGTGCGGGAGGCGCGGATACCGGCGCCGATGCGCGCGTGTTCGCGCGCACCAGCAGCGCGACGCTGTGCGGCGATACCGGCGGCGCGAACTGGCTGCGCGTCGGCGACGCGGCGATGGCCGTCGATCCGCTGTCAGGCAACGGCATCTTCCAGTCGCTGTCGTCGGCACTGCAGGCGCCGGCCGTCATCCATACGCTGCTCGCGCATCCCGAGCGTGCGGCACTCGCGCTGCGCTTTCACGCGCGCCGCATCACCGCGCTGTTCATGCGTTTCGCGCGGATCGGCCGCGACTTCTACGCGCTCGACACGCAATGGGCCGACCGGCCGTTCTGGGATGCGCGCCGCGCGTGGCCTGACGATGCGCCGTCGCATCGCGCCCCCGATTTCGACGCGCTCGCGATCGAGCGTGCGCCCGTGATCGACGGCGACACGATCGTCGAGGCCGACGTCGTCACGAGCCCCGATCAGCCGCTCGGCAGCTGGCATCTGCAAGGCATCCCGCTCGCGCCGATCGTCGCGGCGCTGCGCGAGCGGCCAGTGGCGCAGGTGCTGGCGGAGTTCGCGCCACCGCAAGCCGCGCTGGTGCGGCACTGGCTCGAAACGCAGGGATATCCGTTCGTACGCGCGTGACGCGCGCGCCTCTGCCTCTTCTGCCTCTTCTGCCTCTTCTGCCTCTTCTGCCTCTTCTGCCTCTTCTGCCTCTTCTGCCTCTTCTGCCTCTTCTGCCTCTTCTGCCTCTTCTGCCTCTTCTGCCTCTTCTGCCTCTTCTGCCTCTTCTGCCTCTTCTGCCTCTTCTGCCTCTTCTGCCTCTTCTGCCTCTTCTGCTTCCTCCGCTTCCTCCGCTTCCTCCGCTTCCTCCGCTTTCTCCGCTTCCTCCGCTTTCTCCGCTTCCTCCGCTTTCTCCGCTTCCGCCACTTCATCGCTCCGCGACTCACGCATCGCGGCACGCGCCTTCGCGCCCGCACGATCCCGCATCGCCGCCCGTCTCAATCTGAGACGCAACATGCGACACGCGATGCGAATTGCTACGCGATTTGCGCGCGATCAAGCCCGTTCGACGATCACATCACCATGAAACGGAACGCAGCCCGCGCATCGCGGTCTTGAAACGCGTGATGGCACGCCATCTGCTTGTCGAAGGTCACGCGCCGCTCACGCCGCGCGCCGGACCATCGACCGTTTCACCTTTCCAGCCCGCACCCCACATGAAAAAATCACGCCTCATCCTTTCAGCAGGATTCCTGATCGGTTTCACGAACGCGCATGCGCAAAGCTCCGTCCTGATGTTCGGCATTCTCGACGAAGGCATCAACTACACCAGCAATGTCGGCGGCAAGTCGTCATGGCAGATGGCGAGCGGCGATCTCGCGACGAGCCGCTGGGGCATCAAGGGCAACGAGGATCTCGGTGGCGGGCTGCGCGCGATCTTCGACCTCGAGAGCGGCTTCCTGGTCGAAAACGGCCAGCTCGGCTACGGCGGCCGTTTGTTCGGCTACCAGTCGTATGTCGGGCTGCAGTCAGACCAACTCGGCACGCTGACGCTCGGCCGCCAGTTCGATACCGTCGCCGACACGATCGGGCCGCTGACCGCCAACGGCAGCTGGGCAGGCTTCCTGTTCTCGCATCCGCTCGACAACGACAACACCGATGCGTCGTTCCACGCGAACAACGCGGTGAAGTACACGAGCCCCACGTTTGGCGGTTTTTCCGGCACGGTCATCTACGGACTGAGCAACCAGGCCGGCGGCTTCGCGCAGAACCGGATGCTCGGCGTAGGCTTGAACTACACGTACCAGACGCTGTCGGTCGCCGCCGTCTACGAAAACATGTCGAACCCCGGCACCACGACGGGCGGCGCGCTGACGCCGGACGACACGGATTTCGTCGCGGGCAACCAGAAGATCTACGGGATCGGCGTGAACTACGGAATCGGGCCTGCAACGCTGGGCGCGGTCTATTCGCACGTGAACGTCGGCCAGCCCGACGCGTCGATCTATGCGGGCAGCCTGGGCCTCGCGAATGCGCGGCTCACGTTCGACAATGTCGAAGTCAATGCGAAGTACAACGTGACGCCGGCGTTCCTCGTCGGCGGCATGTACACGTACACGCGCGGCGGCCTCGATCGGGCCGGCGCGAAGTCGTCGCTCCACTGGAACCAGTTCGGCGCGATGGCGCAGTACCTGCTGTCGAAGCGCACCTCGGTCTATACGCAGGTCGCGTATCAACTGGCGGGCGGCAGCGCGACCGGCACGCCGCTCGACGGCGGGCTCGTGCCCGGTTCGCCCGGCGCGTCGTCGAACGGGCACCAGCTCGTCGCCCGCGTCGCGGTGAACCACACGTTCTGAGCGCGTGCGCCGCGTGCCGACACGGGAACGCGTGCGGCACGCGCGACGCTCAGAACCCCTGCATCGTCACGGTCGGATCGACGACCAGGTGGACGACGCCGTAGATGACCGCGCCGACGAGCACCGCGAGGATGATCGCCACGAACGGCAGCATCGTGAAGTTGGCGTTCGCGAGATCGGTTGCGTGCGCCTTGCTGTTGCGTACGCCGAAGAAACTCCACAGGACCAGTTTGATCATGCCGAGCAGTTTCATGATTGCGCTCCTTTCATCTATCGGTTGACGCTATCGTCGATCCGACCGGCATCCGGAAAAAGAAGCAGTTGCGCGTGCTTTTCGCGCAGCAGGCCATCTGCGGCGGCATGCCGCAGGGTGCGTCAGCGGTCGAGCACGAGCGGTTCCGACCCTTGTGCGGGCCGCGCGACGCACAGCAGCGCGCAGCCGGGCTCGACCGGTGCATCGGGCACCTGCTCGTAGTCGACCGCACCGGACAGCACGCGCGTCGCACACGTCCCGCATGAACCGGAGCGGCATTCGGACGGCACGGCGATGCGCTGCCCTTCCGCGAATTCGAGCAGCGTGCCGTCGGCGGGCGTCCATGCGGCATCGCGCCCCGTGCGCCGGAATACGACGGGCACGCTTGCCGCCGCCGGCATGTCGGCCGCGCGGGTCGTGCTGCGCGCCACGCTCGACGGCCCGAACGCCTCGAAACGGATGCGTTCGTCCGGCACGTTCAGTGCGCGCAGCCCGTCGTACAGGTCGCGCATGAATGCCGACGGCCCGCACAGGTAGAAGTCGTAGTCGTCGAACGGCAGGACGCGCTTCAGTTGCGCGATGTCGATACGGCCTGCCCGCGCGGCCGAGCCGTCGTGCAGACGACTGTCGAAGCAGTGGAGCGACAACCGTTCGTCGTTGGCCGCAAGGCGCGCCAGCTCCGCCGCGAACGGCCGGTCGGCCGCTTCGCGCGCGCCGTGCACGAACATCACGCGGCGCGACGGCTGATCGTCGGCCAACGCACGGCGCAGCATCGCGACCATCGGCGTGATGCCGATGCCGGCCGACACGAGCACGGCCGGGCGCGGGCTCGCGAGATCGAACGTGAAGCGGCCGCGCGGCATCTGCGCGTCGAGCGTCATGCCCGCCTGCGCGTGATCGTGCAGCCACGCCGATACGCGCCCTTCGCGCTTCACGGTGATCCGGTAATGCGCGCCGCCCGGTGCATCGGACAGCGTGTAGCTGCGGATCGCCGGCGAATCGCTGCCCGGCAGCGCGACGCGCAGCGTCAGGTGCTGCCCGGCTTCGTAGGCGGGCAACGCGCCGCCGTCCGCCGGTTCGAAATGGAACGAGCGGATCGCGCGCGCTTCGTCGACGATCTTCGCGATGCGCAGCGGCCGCCATGCCGGTGCGGGTGCGGGTGCGGGTGCGGGTGCGGGTGCGGGTGCGGGTGCGGGTGCGATCGCCGGTGTCGATGCCGATTCGGGTGCGGACGTGGACGGCACCACCACCGCCCCTGCGACGGCGCTTGCCCCCGCCCCCGCCGCCGCCATCGCCGCGAACTGCGGCGCACGCTCAACCGCCGACCACCGGAACGGCAGCACCGCGCGCATGCGCCGCACTTCCCGCACATGGAACCGCACGACCCGCTGCGCGCCGACGAACGACGCGACGAGCGGCCCGTCCCACACGATCTCGGCGCGCGCAGCCACATACAGCAGGTCGCCGTTGTCGAAATCGACGAACAGCAGCCCCGCGCGCGGATCGTGCTGCAGGTTGCCGAGCGTATTGAAGAAGCGGTTGCCGCTGAAATCCGGCGTCGTCAGCGTGCGCGCATCCTCGACGCGCACGAACCCCGGCATCCCGCCGCGATGCGACACGTCCGCCCCGCGCGCGGCGCCCGCGTCCGCCGACGTGTTCGCGCTCGCGACGAAGAACGTATCGGCCTGCGCCAGCAGCGCGCGATCGGCATCGTCCAACTCATCCGACACGTCGGGCCCGGCGGACGCATCGACTTCCCGTGCGACCAACGTCGGCTTGCGGCCCTGAATGTATTTCGCGCAGTTGCCGAAGCTCTGCTCGACCGCGATCGTCAGCGCATCGCCGTCGACCGCACGCACGACGCCGTTGACGCGATTGCGCCGCCGCGTATCGAATTCGATGCCGAGCCCGCCGAGCGGCGCGCCCGGCCGCCACGTGCCGGCCAGCGGATCGCCCGGCAACGCGTGCGCCGCGATGCGCAGCGTGCGCGCATCCGGCGACGTCACGAACCCCGGCGCGCCGGCCCGCAGCGTCGCCCACGGCTGGCCGTGCGCATCGACGCCGCCGAGCACGAAGAACGGCAGTTGCGCAAAAAACGTCCGGTGCTGATCCGGCATGAAACGCCGGATCCCGCGCCGGCCGGCCGAGCCCGCGGCCTCGGTCACACCCGCGCGCTGCTGCACGGCGAGCTCGCCCGCGTGAAACGGCGCGGCGTCGAGTTCCCAGCCCGGTACGACGGCGGTCGGGGCAATCGGGGCATTCATCGCGTTCTCCCTGAGCAGGCGCGGCTTCGGTGGGCGTTACGCGGCGAGCAGGCCCACGCGCGTCGTCGGCATCGCGACGAAGCCCGGCAGCGCCTCGATGCGCGCCAGCCACGCCCGCACGTGCGGATACGGTTCGAGCGACACGCCGCCCTCCGGCGCGTGTGCGATGTACGAGTACGCGGCGATGTCGGCGATCGTCGGCTGCGCGCCGGCCGCGAACGGCTTGCCGGCCAGCTCGCGATCGATCACGTCGAGCACCTTCGCGGCCGTCAGCTTGGCGGCCTCCTGGTCGAGCGTCGCGCCGAACACGGTCACGAGCCGCGCGGCAGCCGGCCCCGAAGCGATCGGCCCGGCCGCATACGACAGCCAGCGCTGCACGATCGCCGCGCCGACCGGGTCGTCGGGCAGCCAGTGCGCGTCGCCGTAGCGCTTCGCGAGGTACACGAGAATGGCATTCGAATCGGCGATCACCGTGCCGCCGTCGTCGATCACGGGCACCTGCCCGAGCGGATTGAGTGCGAGGAACGCCGGTTCGCGCTGCGCACCCGCCGCCAGATCGACGTCGACGGTCTCGGACGACAGGCCAAGCAGCGACAGGAACAACCGGACGCGATGCGCGTGCCCGGACAGCAGGAACGAGTAGACGCGGATGGGTGCGGCAGGCTTGTTGGCGGCAGACATGGGTACGCTCCGGTATCTCGCGCCGCCGGGGATCGGCGACGCACAACCGCAGCGTAGCGCTCGCCGTTCGTCGCCAGAAGACGGATAATCGCGGAAACATTATCCTTTCCCATAGGACAATCGACGATGGCCGATCTGCGCGACGTGAACCTGAACCGGCTGGCGATCTTCGTCGCGGTGGTCGACGCCGGCTCGCTGACGGCCGCGGCCGAGCGGCTCGGCCTGGCGAAGACGGTCGTCAGCACGCACATGCAGCGCCTCGAATCCGAGGTCGGCGCGAACCTGCTGGTACGCACGACGCGGCGGCTGAGCGTGACCGACGCGGGGCGCGCGTTCTACGACGCGTGCCGCGATATCGTGCGCGCCACCGAGAGCGCGCTCGACGCGGTATCGTCCGACGCGGGGCCGCTGCGCGGCACGCTGCGCGTGAGCGTGCCGATCGACTACGGCGCGCTGGTCGTCGCGCCGGCCGTCGTCGCGTTGCGCGACCGGCATCCGGGGCTCGACGTCGAACTCGTCGCGAACGACCGCGTGGTCGATCTCGTCGCCGACAATCTCGATGTCGCGATCCGCATCGGCCGCCTCGCCGATTCGAACTATCGCGCGGCGCAGCTCGGCACGTACGAGAAATGGCTGGTCGCGAGCCCCGCGTTCGTCGCACGCCACGGGCGGCCGCACGATCCGGATGCGCTCGCCGCGCTGCCGTTCGTGATGCTGTCGACGTTGCCGCGCCCGCATACGATCGAACTCGAAAACGCGAACGGCGGCAATGCGTCGGTGCGCTGCGTCGCGCCGGTCGTGTCGAACACCGCCACCACGTGCCGCGCGATCGTGCTCGCGGGCGGCGGCTTCGGGCTGCTGACGGATTTCTCGACCGCCGACGACGTCGCGGCCGGCCGGCTCGTGCGGCTGCTGCCGGCGTGGCGCTCGGCGCCGGCCGGGATTCATGCGGTGTATCCGTCGACGCGGCTGCCGTCGCCGAAGGTACGGGCGTTTGTCGAGGCGATGAAGGCGAGGATCGGGGAGACGGCGGGGGCGCCAACGACGAAGCGCTCACGCCCTGCTTAACAAAGAAGACGGCGCGGCGGGACGACGCAGCATCTCGTCATACGCGTCGCATGATCCGACCTCCATGACGGCAAGTTCCGCTTCGCCGCTGCCATGGTCCGACTCCAGTCTCGCCAGGCAACAAGCCCGTCACATGAACTTGACGTAGCACGCCTTCTTCTCGACCTGTTCGCGCTTGAATCCGCTGTCGGCCATGCACGCTTCGTATTCGTCGGGCAACGGCTTCAGATTGAAGATCCGCTGGTCGAGCGCGGTGGGCAGGCCATGATCCAGTTCGTCCTGCGCCTCTTCGCAGGTCGCCTTGGCCAGGCTGAGCTTCACGGGCTCCCCGGTAATGACGTTGCGGATCTTTTCATATTCCCCGCTCTTGCAGGCCGCGATGGCCTCATTGAGGTGTCGCGTGTAGACCGCGTCGCGGCATCGATCCCCTTCCTGGTCCCGGTTCTTGAACTTCGCCGCGAAAGTCTGCGACTTCCATACGGTTTCATACGTCGTGGACTCGCTGAACGGCCAGCAGCCGCAGCCCGTCAGCCCCAGGACGGAAACAGCCATCCCCGCCGACGTCATGCGGCGCAACCATCGGTTTCGTACTTGCATAGGTTCCTTGTTATTGATTATCGGCCGTGCATGATCGCGGGCAACCGGCCCCGTTCCCGCGAATCTACCCCGCCTCCCGCAACGTCCCCAGCAACACCTTCCGGCAACTCGCGATCATCTGCGCCTCCGGATCGCGATAGTCGGTGAGCAGCCACGCCGCGCCGACGTTCGTCATCGCGCCGACGAGCGCGAGCCCGATCAGCCGCTGCTCGGTACGTTCCGCGGGCGTCGTCGCTTCGCGCGACACGCCGATCGCCATGATCAGCTTGCCGAAATCGATCAGCATGCGCTGGTACGTCATGTCGGTGTCCGCGCTCACGCCCATCACCTCGAGCAGCAGCACGCGCGCCGCGCACGGGTCGCGCAGGAACGCGAAGAACGCGGCGAGCCCCGCGTCGACGCTCTCGCGCAGATCGCCGCCGCGCGCGGCCACCGCCCGCGCGACCGCTTCGTGCAACTGCTGCGCGTGATGCAGGTAGGTGTGGCGCAGCAAATCCTCGGTGCTGTCGAACGCCGCATAGAAATAGCGATCGTTCAGCTTCGCTTCCTGGCAGATCGACCGCACGGTCGCCTTGCGGAACCCGACCGTGCCGAACACGCGCGTCGCCGCGCGAATCAGCGCGTCGCGCCGCTCGGCGGCCCGTACCTCGGGCGCCACGCCGCCATACGAGCGGCCCCGTTTTTCCGTTTCGAGTGCTTTCTCCATTCCGCTATTTGACATCAGGACACCCGAAAACTAAAGTGGTGACGACCAACACCACATTAGACGTGCCGCCGACGCAGTGCAAGCGGAACAGGAGGAGCGACGGATGAACAGGTTTTCCGGCAAGGTTGCCGCGATCACGGGCGCCGGTTCGGGCATGGGCCGCAGCCTCGCGGTCGAGCTCGCGCGGCGCGGCTGTGAAGTCGCGCTGAGCGACGTCAACGACGTCGGGCTCGCCGGCACGGCGGCCGCCTGCGCGCAGCACGGCGTGCGCGTGAGCACGCGGCGGCTCGACGTGTCCGACCGCGAGGCGGTGTTCGCGTGGGCCGGTTTCGTGCGCGCCGAGCACGGCAAGGTCAACCTGATCTTCAACAATGCGGGCGTGTCGCTGGCCGCCAGCGCCGAGACCGCGCGCGTCGCCGATCTCGAATGGATCGTCGGCATCAACTTCTGGGGCGTCGTGCACGGCACGCAGGCGTTCCTGCCGCACCTGCGCGCGTCGGGCGACGGTCACGTCGTCAACACGTCGAGCCTGTTCGGGCTCGTCGCGATGCCGACGCAAAGCGCGTACAACGCGACCAAGTTCGCCGTGCGCGGCTTCACCGAGGCGCTGCGGATGGAGCTCGAACTCGACGGCGCGCCCGTAAGCGCGACCTGCGTGCATCCGGGCGGCGTCGCGACGAGCATCGTCGACGCGAGCCGCGTCGATACCAGCATCCATGCGCTGACCGGGCAGGACGAAGCGACCCATCGCCGCCAGGCGAACCGCCTGATCAACGCGACGACGGCCGACGACGCCGCGCGGCAAATCCTCGCGGGCGTCGAACGCAATGCGCGCCGCGTGCTCGTCGGCGCCGACGCGCGCCGGCTCGACCGGATCGCGCGCCTGCTCGGCGCCGGCTACCAAAGGCTGATGCTGCGCCACGTGCGCCGCGCCCGTGCCCGCAACCTCGAACGCGCGCACGCCCCGGCTGCGCTCCCGACCACGCCGACCAAGGATCCCGCATGACCTCGACGACGACCGACCGGCGCGACGCGCCGTCCGCCCCCGGCGCCCGTGGCGACAGTTACGACCTCGACGTGCTGATCGTCGGCGCCGGCCTGTCCGGCATCGGCGCCGCGTATCACCTGAAGCAGCGCTGCCCGTATGCAAGCGTGGCGATCGTCGAGGCGCGCGACGCGATCGGCGGCACCTGGGACCTGTTCCGCTATCCGGGCGTCCGTTCGGATTCCGACATGTTCACGCTCGGCTACAGCTTCCGCCCGTGGCACAGCGACAAGGCGATCTCGGACGGCCAGACGATCCTCGACTACATCCGCGACACCGCGCGCGCGTACGGCATCGACAAGACGATCCGCTACGGCCAGAAGGTGGTCGCGGCCGACTGGGACTCGAACCGCGCGCGCTGGACGGTCCGCATCGAGCGCACGCGCGACGGCGCGACCGACAAGCTCGTCTACACCTGCCGCTTCCTGTTCATGTGCAGCGGCTACTACGACTACGACGCCGGCTACCTGCCCGACTGGGCCGGCATGGACACGTTCGAAGGCAAGCTCGTGCATCCGCAGCACTGGCCGAAGGACCTGTCGTACGCGAACCGGCGCGTCGTCGTGATCGGCAGCGGCGCGACGGCCGTCACGCTGGTGCCGTCGATGGCGGCCGACGCGCAGCACGTGACGATGCTGCAGCGCTCGCCGACCTACATCGTGTCGCTGCCCGCCCGCGACAAGATCGCGAATGCGCTGCGCAGCGTGCTGCCGTCGCGGCTCGCACACCGGCTCGTGCGCGTGAAGAACGTGCTGCTGACGATGTACCTGTACAACGTGTCGCGCCGCAAGCCCGACCGAACGAAGCGGTTCATCATCCGCGCGGCCAGCAAGCAGGTCGGGCCCGGCTTCGATGTCGCGAAGCACCTGACGCCGCGCTACATGCCGTGGGACCAGCGCGTGTGCCTCGTGCCGAACGGCGACCTGTTCAAGTCGATCCGCTCGGGCCGCGCATCGATCGTCACCGACGAGATCGAGCGCTTCACGCCGACCGGCCTCAAGCTGAAGAGCGGCCAGCAGCTCGACGCGGACGTGATCGTCACCGCGACCGGGCTGAAAGTGAAGATGCTCGGCGGCGCACGCGTCACGGTCGACGGCCGCGCGGTCGACCTGCCGGACACCGTGTCGTACAAGGGGATGATGTACAGCGACGTGCCGAACCTCGCGTCGTCGTTCGGCTACACGAATGCGTCGTGGACGCTGAAGGCCGAACTGATCGCGCGCTACGTGTGCCGGCTGCTCAACCACATGCGCGCGAACGGCTACGACACCTGCGTGCCGCGGCTCGGCGCCGGCGACCTCGGCGACGTGCCGGCCGTCAACCTGAGCTCGGGCTACATCCAGCGCGCGGCCGGCATCCTGCCGAAGCAGGGGCACAGCAAGCCGTGGAAGTTCCACCAGAACTACGTGCTCGATCTCGCATCGCTGAAGTTCAGCGGACTCGCCGATTCGGCGATGCAGTTCGAACGCCGCGCGAAAGCCGGCCCGGCCGCCACGACGCCGGTTGCCGAACCCGCACTCGAAACCCGCTGAGGCCGACATGACCCATACGCTCCATCTGTTCCAGAACGTGCTGTTCGGCGTCGTCGCGGTGCTCGCCGCGCTCGCGCTGTTTACCGCTTACGTGGCCCGTCGCGTGACGCGCGCGTTTCCGCCCGAAGGCCGCTTCGTCGACATCGGCGGCGACCGCATCCACTACGTCGAATACGGCAATGGCCCGCCGCTCGTGTTCGTCCACGGGCTCGCGGGGCAACTGCGCAACTTTGCGTACCTGCCGCTCGCGCGGCTCGCGCAGCAGCATCGCGTGATCCTCATCGACCGGCCGGGCGCCGGCCGCTCGATCCGCGGCGCAAGCTCGCAGGCGAACGTGTTCGCGCAGGCCCGCACGGTCGCCGCATTCATCGACGCGCTGCGGCTCGACAAACCGGTGCTGGTCGGCCACTCGCTCGGCGGCGCCATCGCGCTCGCGGTCGGCCTCAATCATGCGGATCGCGTGAGCCGGCTTGCGCTGATCGCGCCGTTGTCGCACGAGCAGACCGAGCCGCCGGCGCCGTTCAAGCCGCTGATGCTGCCGTCGCCGCTGGTGCGCCGCTTCGTGTCGTGGACCTTCGCGATTCCGCTGACGATCCTGACCGGCCGCAAGGCGGTCACGCAGGTGTTCGCGCCGGAAGACGTGCCGCGCGACTTCCCGGTCAAGGGCGGCGGGTTGCTCGGGATGCGCCCGCACGTGTTCTACGCGACCGCGACCGACCTGCTGTCGGCACCCGTCGACCTGCCTGCGATGGTGCGCCGCTACGCGGACCTCGCACTGCCGGTCGACGTGCTGTACGGCCGCGCCGATCCGATCCTGAACTGGCGCGAGCACGGCGAAGCGCTCGCGAAGAAGTCGGCGCGCGTGCGGCTGAAGGTCGTCGAAGGCGGACACATGTTGCCGGTCACGATTCCGGAGGCCACCGCCGACTGGCTGCTTGAAGTCGCTGCTGCACCGGCCGAGGTGGCCGCACCGACGGCACGCATCGCGTAAGCCGCGACCGCGTAACAGGGCCTGATTCCGTGCTGCGCAGCCAGCGCTGCGGCGGAATCAGGCTTCGTCGTCGGGCACCGACAGCCCGAGATCCGCGATCACCTCGCGCGCGCTGCGGAATGCCTCGACCGCGGCCGGCGCGCCCGCGTACAGCGCGCTGTGCAGCAATACCTCGCGGATTTCGACGAGGCTCGCGCCGTTGTTGAGCGCGCCGCGAATGTGACCCTTCAGTTCCGTGCTGCGGCCCAGCGCCGCCAGCATCGCGCACGTGCACAGGCTGCGCGTCTTCAGATCGATCCCGCCCCGCTGCCAGGTGCTGCCCCACGCGTGCTCGTTCAACCAGTTCTGCAGCGGGCGCGAAAACCCGTCGAGGTCGTGCATCGCACGCTCGACGAACGCCTCGCCCATCACGTCGATGCGTCGCGCCTTGCCGTATTCCCTGTCCTGTTCGCTCATGTCCGTGTCCTGTTTGGAGTCGTGGCCGCGGCTTCGCCGGCAGCCGGGGATGTCGCGCCATGTTCATCGGGCCGGCACGTTTCGTCAAAGATGCGGCCCTCGGTTCGAGGCTGGCCGCGTCACGCGCTATCGCGCGCTACGTAACATCGCGCCGCGCGTTACGGCGGCTTACGGGAACATCGCAACCGCCGCGCCGGCGCGCCGTGCGTACCCGTCGCGCGAAAGCACCGTTACTCCGTTTAAATCGCGCGTATATCCCCGATTCCTGCAATAAAGCGCGACACCGTTTCGGGAAAGCTGGCGTGGCGCGGAATTTGCAGTGGAGGCTTGGACACACTTCCAATGTCGAGGCCAACATGCATAAATTCTTCAAGAAGACGACGGTAACGATGGCCGTCTCGTCGCTGCTCGCACTCTATGGTTGCGGCTCGGTCGATGGACCGACGACCCCGCCGACGATCAAGCCGAGCACGTCAGGGACGGGCGGCAGCTCGGGGACTTCGGGTACGTCGGGTAGCTCCGGTACTTCGGGTAGCTCGGGCACTTCGGGTACTTCCGGTACGTCTGGCACCTCCGGTACGTCGGGCACTTCCGGCACCTCGGGCACCTCCGGTACCTCGGGCACCTCCGGTACGTCGGGCACTTCCGGTACGTCGGGCACTTCCGGTACCTCGGGCACCTCCGGTACGTCGGGCACCTCCGGTACCTCGGGCACTTCTGGTACCTCGGGTACTTCCGGCACGTCGGGCACCTCCGGCACGTCAGGCACTTCCGGTACGTCGGGCACTTCCGGCACGTCAGGCACTTCCGGTACGTCGGGCACTTCCGGCACGTCCGGCACCTCCGGTACCTCGGGTACCTCGGGCACCTCCGGTACGTCCGGCACCTCCGGCACCTCCGGCACCTCCGGCACGTCGGGCACTTCCGGTACGTCGGGCACCTCCGGTACCTCGGGCACTTCCGGTACCTCGGGTACTTCCGGTACCTCGGGTACTTCCGGTACGTCGGGCACCTCCGGTACGTCGGGCACCTCCGGTACGTCGGGCACTTCCGGAACCTCGGGTACTTCCGGCACCTCGGGCACCTCCGGCACCTCGGGCACTTCCGGCACGTCCGGCACCTCCGGCACCTCGGGCACCTCCGGCACCGGCGTCACCCCGCTCGGCAATGTCCTCCAGCAAACCGGCACGCTCGTGACGGGACTCGGCACGACGGTCGCGAACGGCGGCGCGCAGATCGGCGGCGTGCAGATCCCCGGCACGAACCCGACGACGGCTACCAGCGTCGGCAATGCCGTCACGAGCCTCGGCAACGGTGTGCAGTCGCTCGGCAACGGCGTCGCGGCCGGCCTCGGCTCGATCGGCGTGTCGGCGAACCCGCTCGGACCGACGCTCACGTCGACCACCGGCCTGCTGACCGGCGCCGGCGGCGCGGTCAACAACCTCGGCAACGCGGTGACGAGCCTCGGCTCGGGGCCGCTGGCGCCGCTCTCGCCGGTGACGACGCTGGTCGGCGGGCTCGTCAACACGGTCGGCGGCGCGGTCAACTCCACCGCATCGGGCCTCAACACCGCGCTGAACAGCGCACCGGTCCAGCAGCTCGGCACGCAGGTCGGCACGCTGATCAACCCGATCACGAACGCGCTGACGGGCGGCGTCACGACGCCGGGCGCCACGCAGACGCTCGGCAGCGTGACCCAGCTCGGCGCGCCGCTCAGCAACCTGCTGGGCACGCTCGGCAGCGGCCTGGGCCTCGTCGGCTCGCAGGTCAGCGGCGCAACCGGCAACCCGACCGGTACGAGTCTCGGCGGATCCGTGACCCAGCTCGGCAACACGGTGACGTCCGTCGGCGGCCTCCTGAACAGCCCCGCGGGCAGTTCCAGCAGCGGGTCGGGCGGCACCAGCGGCACGAGCGGCAGCAACCCGCTCGCGCCGGTCACGGGCCTGCTCGGCACGCTGACGGGCGCGCTCGGCGGCAGCAGCTCGAGCGGCACCGGCGGCACCAGCGGGACGAGCGGCAGCCCGCTCGCCCCGGTCACGAACCTGCTCGGCACGGTAACGGGTGCGCTCGGCGGCCTCGGTTCGAGCGGCACCGGCGGAACGAGTGGCACCAGCGGTACCGGTGGCTCGGGGGTCGGCGGCCTGCTGGCGCCGGTCACCAACCTCGTCAACTCGCTGACGCCGCTCGGCGCCAGCCTCACCGGCACGGTCACGACGCCGGGCGGCAACGTGACGGGCACGCTCGGCGGCCTGCTGTCGAGCGGCCCGGTCGGCACGGTGGCGGGTGCACTGACGACGCCGGCGGGCGCCGCGGGCGCCACCGGCACGGCCAGCCCGACCGGCGCGGCCGGCACGGTCACGACACCGGCTGGCGGCGGCACCGTGGTGGGCGGCCTGACCGGCGGCTCGAACGGTGGTGCCGCGGGCGGCGCCGCCAACCTGCTGTCGCCGGTGACGAACCTCGTCGGCGGTCTGCTGGGCGGCGGCACCAAGAAGTAACGCTTTACCTATCAGAACCACAGGCCAATGGCCGGGCGCGCATCCATACCAAGCCCGGCCGATGGCCGGCGTCACCCGCCAAGCGGGGGCGCCGGCCCTCATCCGTACGAGGATCCGATCATGAATTCCACGCTCGACGGCATCGCCGCGGCCCAGGACCGCCCACCCCGTTCCGCCACGCCCCTCCGCGCCGGCCTGCTCGGCATCGCCGCCGGGCTCTGCGCGCTGTGGATCACGCGCGACCATCCCACGCTCGATGCAGCCACGCGCGCGGTCATCGCCAGCCTCGCGATCATCGGCACGATCGCGCTGCACGAAATCTTCATCTCGCGCGTCTACCTGCGCCCGAGCGCGGGCCTGTCGCGGCAGGCCGTCCGGCCGCTCGGCATCGCGCGCGTCGCGACGCGGCTCGGTGCACTGGCGTCGATCTACGCGGGCATCGGCGCGATCTACTGGCTGCTGCCCGAATACCACGGCGCGTTCTACCTGCCGTTCTGGTCGCTGCTGCGCTCGCTCGCGCCGTACGTGATCGTCGCCGCGCCGTTCTACTTCGCGTGGATGGACCGCCACCAGCGCGAAACCGACGACGCGTACCTGCTGTGGGGGCGCTTCCTGTTCCGCCGCGCGCAGCCCGCGAGCTGGAAGCCGGTGCGCGAGATGCTGGCCGGCTGGGGCGTGAAGGCGTTCTTCCTGCCGCTGATGACCGTCTACCTGTCGAAGGACGCCGATCACCTCACTGCGTCGCTCGCGAACGCGATGCACGCGCCGATGACGCTCGCGACCTTCGTGTTCATGTACGACCTGTCGTTCACGATGGACCTGATGTTCGGCACCGTCGGCTACCTGTGCACGTTCCGCATCCTCGACAGCCACGTGCGCACCGTCGAGCCGACGACGCTCGGCTGGGTGGCCGCGCTGATGTGCTACCAGCCGTTCTGGTCGCTGTTCTCGAACAACTACATCCGCTACGAAGGCTCGATGTTCTGGGACAACTGGCTGCTGTCGGCCCCGACGCTGCGCGTGATCTGGGGCACGGTGATCATCCTGCTGCTGCTGACCTACGCGCTGTGCACGATCTCGTTCGGCCTGCGTTTCTCGAACCTCACCAACCGCGGGATCATCACGTCGGGCCCGTACCGCTTCACGAAACATCCGGCGTACATCACGAAGAACCTGTCGTACTGGATGGTGTCGGTGCCGTTCGTCGAGCCGCTCGGCTGGCAGGTCGGGCTCATGCACTGCGCCGGGCTCGTCGCGGTCAACCTGATCTACTACACGCGGGCGAAGACCGAAGAGCGTCACCTGATGCGCGACCCCGACTATCGCGCGTATGCCGAATGGATCGCGCAACACGGGTTGTTCGCGCGGATCAGGCAGGCATTCGGGCAGCGCGCGCCGGCCTGACGCGGCGGCGCAAGGCGGGGCCTGACGCCGCCTTGACTTCACCGGGGCGCCGCGCCACCCGAAACCGCCGCGCATCGCCGCGCGCGTGCTCAGTCGAACGAGACGCCGCGAGCGCTTCCGTCACGCTCACGCCCGGTCGAGCGCGTCAGCCCCTTGATTGCGACGAAGCTCGCGAGGCCCATGCCGAAGCAGGAGGCCGCCAGCGGCCACGCGGTCGCGCCGTCGAAGACCAGCGTCGCGAACGTGCCCACGCCGGTGGTGATCACGCTCTGCACCGCGTAGTAGAGCGCGACCGCCTTGCCGGCGGCATCGCCGAAGTCGCGCAGCGCGCCGTTCGCCGTCACCGACGACATCAGCACGATGCCGACCGCCACCAGCCACATCGGCATCACGAACGTCGCGAACGACGGCTTCGTCAGGACCGTGCAGACCGCCAGCACGATCGCCCCCGTCATCATCGTGAGCGCCCCGCGCGCAATGCACCCTGCCTCGCCCCACCGCGACACGAACGTCCCGGCGAAGCGCGACACGATGACCATCACGATCGCGACGGTCGCAAAGGCCGCGCTGAACGCCACGCGGGAATAGCCGGCGCCGCCGACCAGCACGCGCGGCGCGGTGGAGAAGAACACGAAGAACGCCCCCATCGCGGCAGCAAACGCGAGCGTGTGAACCTGAAAGGGCCGGCTGCCCAGAATCGATACGACGGACGGCCCCTGCGGGTTCGCCGTCCGCGGCCGCGTTTCGTGCCAGCGTGGCCACGCGCGACCGCACGCGAGCACACCCAGCACGCCGAGCGTCATGAAGATCGCGCGCCATCCGCAGGCCATCGCGATGGCCGCGCCGAGCAGCGGCCCCAGCGCGGGCACGAACGCCAGCATCGCGCCGAACTGGCTGTAGATGATGCGGCCTTCGGGGCGGTCGGCATAGACATCGCGAACCGTCGCGAACGTGGCGACGAGGGCCGCCGACGCACCCAGCGCCTGCAGCACGCGCAGTGCGACGAACAGGCCGCCCCCGGTGGCAACCGCAAGCGCCAGGGAAGCCGCCGCAAAACACAGCGCGCCGCCCAGCACCACCGACCGTCTGCCGACGCGGTCCGACAACGGGCCGAAAATCAGCTGGCCCAGGCCGAGGACGACCAGGTAGACGCTCAGCGTCAACTGGACGATCGCCGGCGACGTGCCGAGCGCGGACGGCATCTCGGGGATCACCGGCAGGTACACGTCCATCGCCAGCGAAGCGAGGAGATCGAAAGGCGCCATCAGCAGGAGCGCCGACGGCAACGAATAGGCCCAGACGGGCGTGGATTGTTCAGGCATGACAAGGCATCCGCTCAGAAAAGGGAATCTGGCGGCGATCTGCCTGGTCAGCGAGGGACAACGGGAGATCGCCGCAACGACCGGTTGACGAAGGTCGTTGCGGCTTAGCGATCCGTGGACGGGCCGGCTCCCATGGAGGAATCCTGGTGGTGTGCGATGACCGTGCAGTGTAGTCGGTTCGACAGAAGGGTGCCAGCCGTGCACGCATGGCCGGGTGGTTGCGATCCGGCCGGCTCGCGTATCGTGCTGACGAGCCGCGTGCGATACGGCGCCGCGCATGCCGGTGGAACGGGACGTGATCCACAAAGTCCCGACTTTGCTCGCCCGCTGCATGGCGGGCCTCGCCGCGAATCGCCCCGTCCCCGGCGGATTCGCGGCCCCGGCTCGCGTCGCCGGGCGTTAATGCTTCAGACGCACAACGTACAGGCCGGTGAAGTTTGCAGCCACCGCCAGACTGAAGTTCGGCGGGGTCGAAATGATCGACTCCATGATGGTCGGCTTGTAGGTGACGGTCCCGCCCGAGATGTCGGCCATTTCGATAACCGCCGGGCTCGGATTGGGAATGATGTTCGACGTGAAGTTCAGGGTCAGCGTACGGTTGTACATGTTGTCGAACCCACCGTAGGACTTGATCTCGTAGACAAAGTCCGCATTCACGCCTGCAGGCACCGGATCCGGTTTGCCCAGGCAAATCAATCCGTCGCGAACCACGCCATCCGGCGGGGTCTTGAAGGTCAACGTCGCGATGCCGTCGTCGGTGACCAGCGTCATCGTCGCATTCGCAACGGCACTCTTGGTGAGCTGGATCGACTTGTAGCCGTCCGGACACTTGAACGTCACAGGCTGCGGGTCCGGTGCGGTCGGCGAAGGGGTTCCCGTCGCGCTGTCGCTACTCGTCGCGTTGCTCCCGCCGCCGTCACCGCCCCCACCGCATGCCGACAACAGGACGGTAGAACCCGCCAGGATCGCCAGAATAATATTGTTTTTCATCTTCCACTCTCTCTATTGATCAATACAACTAACAAAACATCTCCCTCGTGATCGGTTTTCTGTCGACTGCCCGGCGGCATGCGCGGCTGAATACCAGGCGAGTTGAATTCTTGTTCAAGGTGCGGCGGGCGCGCTTTTACGCACCGGTCGAATACGTTTGGAACGCCACAGCCGGTGATGAAGAGGTGGCAACGCCGGAATCGACCTGTCTGGATTTCCCCGCGTTTTCTTCACTCAGGTCGTCGTGAATCTAATGAGTATCTCGCGTCGAAATATATCGAAACATCTGTCGGCACAGTGTCAGGAATTGATAAAGTCGCGGCACTCGGAAATGCACCACCATCGATTTTCCTGATCGGTATTCCTCATTTTTCGACGTATCAGCGCCAAGTACCGCCCAAAAAAACTTCGTTATTTCCCACCGTTCTTTAACAATCGGAAGCGATTGCTAAAAACAGGCCTTATATTTGAGATAACTCGATACGCGGCAGCCTCATGATCGGCAACCCGTCAGTCACGTCGTGAACGTGCCACCGCAACACGCGCACGAGGTCACAATGCACGCGCTGTTCGCGTGGACGCATCGGCATCCGCCGTTGCGACCAATCGTCGCGAAACACCCGATTCCCCCGCGTTTCGTCGCTTTTCTCCGCCAGTCCGATTGCCCGCTCCGTGCCTGTCGCGTATGGTGCTGACCGTCCGCGCGCTTGTCGCCCGGACCTACGACCGTCGTCACGCACGACGGCCGCGCGGGCCTCGCCCGCCGCTCACCGTCTCCGCGATGCCGCCCTTCGGCGCCGCGCATTCATGAGGAGAGAGACGTGATCCACAAAGTCCTGATCCTGTTCGCACTCTGCATCGCGGGCCTCGCCGCGATCGCCGCCGGTTTCCAGCACATCCCCAGCTGATTCGCGGCCCCGGCTCGCTTCGCCGAGCCCGGGGGCCGCAGCCATTCTTTTCCCCATTTGCGATGAACCACTTTCTCGGACCGCCCGGGACGGGCGACCTTTGCCATGCGCATCGACGTACAGCATTCCCAACACGACATCGACGATGAACTCGACACGCTCTACGCACGCCTGCACCAGCCAGGCCACCGCCTGCACGGCCTGCCGGCCGTCGCGCTCGGCCGCTCCGGCCTGATCGTCCGCCACCGCGAGGCGGACGGCGAATACTTCCTGTATGTCGAAGATCCGGCCGCGCGCCAGCTCGCCGGCTATACGGTGTTCAACCGCTTGCCCGAAATCCCGCGCCGCGCCGACCGCTACCTGCGCGCGCCGCATACGCGGCTGCGCGGGTCCGCGCAACGCAAGGGGCTTGCGACGACGCTGTATCGCTGGGGGCTCGACGCGGGCCTGTGCCTGATCAGCGGCGCTCGCCAGTCGGTCGGCGCCGCGCATTTATGGACGGCGCTCGCGCAGGATTACCGGCACGGCTTCGTCGATATCGACGGGCGTGCGCTCCGTTATCTCGGCGAAACCGTTGCCGACGACGTGCATGGCGCGCTGCATACGCGGCGGCTGATGCTCGGCAACGGGTGGGAAATCGGGGAATTCGCGCGCGTCGCGGGGATGGCTGGCGCCGTCTGCATGTGAGCGTTCGCGCGCCGGGCACGGCTGCGGCTAGATCGCGATGCCTGTTCGTTCGCTGAACGCCGCACGCAATGCGTGCTCGTCCGTCATCTCCATCCGGGCGAGCTCGGCGAGCACCGACGGAAGCAGCCAGTCGATGTTCGGATCGACACGCTTCATCTGCGCGGCCAGCGCGGCCGTGAACGCCGCATCCTCGTGCGTGCCGGATTCGCCAGCCTGACGGCGCTGCCGGTACAGCACGCCGACCCAGTAGCCGATGCGCTCCGGCACGATCCAGCCGGCATAGGTGCGCGGGAACTCGGTCTTGCGCAGCGCATCGCGCACGACGTCTTCCGGATCGCTCATCGCGGGCGAGAAACACATCTGCTCGCTCTGTACGAGCAAGGCTGACGTTGCGTTGTCGAATGCCGCATAGGTCTCGCTGCAGACATCCGTATCGGGATCGAAGCGATAACCGACGTGGACGGTCACGCGCCCGTCCGGCATCGCGAACGTCCGGTTCGGCGGACACAGCGCGTGCCGCTCGGCGACGGTCAGGAATGCGCCGGTTGCATGCGAATACTCGCGTTCGCGCTGGCGGTTGAGTGACGGATCGACGACCCAGATGACCAGTGTCGCGGTGTCGGGACGATCGTATGCGGTCAGGTAGCTTTCCGCCGGAATCGCTGCCGCCACCGTCGGCGGCAGGTCGGTATGGTCGATGTATTTGCGGAACGGCATCGGCTTCACCGTCGCTTGCCGTTCGACGGCAGGACGACAGCGCGACACCTCGCCGCGCGCTCGCCCCTGATTGCAGCGGACAGCGCTGCGGCAGTCATTCCGGAACACGGGTTCATGCCAGCCCTCAGTTGTCTTATTTCGTTTCCAGGCATCCGCCCTCTCACGCGTGCAGGATCGATCCTGGCGATTGTAGCGCCTGCGCTCGCGCACAACGCTACCTGAACGCCAGTGCGATAATCCGTGCGACGCTCACCGCTGCGCCACGCGCCAACCGACACGCCCATCGATGACCACCGATCCCCGAACCGACGTCACCCGCCACCTCGACATCGTCGCACTGTGCGGCAGCCTCCGCGCCCAGTCGTACAACGCCGCGCTGCTCGATGCAGCCGCGATAGTCGCGCCGCGCGGCATGCGCATCGTGCGCTTCGATCGTCTCGGCGAATTCCCGCTGTTCAATCCCGATGCAGAATATCCGTCGCCCGCCGCGGTGCGCGACCTGATCGACCGCGTGAATGCCGCCGACGGCCTGCTGATTGCCAGCCCGGAATACGCGCACGGCGTAACGGGTGTGATGAAAAACGCGCTGGACTGGATCGTGGGATGCGAAGCCGTCGTGTACAAACCGGTCGCCGTGCTGAATGCGTCGCCGCGCGCGACGCATGCGGACGCAGCGCTGCGGGAAACGCTGTCGGTAATGTCGGCACGCATCGTCGAACCCGCGTCGATCACGCTGCCGATCCTCGGGAGCCAGCTCGACGCGACGGGCATCGCCGCGCATCCGCCGTTCGCGTCGGCGCTGGCTGACGCGTTGCATGCGCTGCGTACGGCGATCCACGAGGCGGAGCCGGGCCGGTAGCAACTTGCGTTCGTTCGTGAGCGCGCGTCGCGTTACCGCGCCTTGGCGCGCGTCACCTTCTTCGCCGGTTTGGCCGCCTTCGCGCGCGGCGCTTCCTTCTCGGGCTGCGCGCCGCCGCCGGCGAGATCCTCGAGCCATGCGAGCGCATCGACATACGACAGGAACTGCTGCAGATAGGCCGGCGACAACTCGCGCATCGTCGCGAGCGACCGGTGCACGAGGCTGTTCGAATTGAGCGGCCCCGCGTTGCGCGGCACCTGGTCGAGCGACTGGCGATACTGCTGTTCCGTGCGGACCTTCGACCACATCGTGCGGAAGTAGTCGACCAGCTCGGGATCGAGCCCGCGCCGGTCGGCCTGCGCATCGCGCGCAAGCCGCTCGACGAGTTCCGCCAGCGCACCGCGTGCGGGCGCACCTGTTGCGTCGCTCACGGCTGCCGCTTCACCCGCGTGCGCTACAACCTCCGCGAAAGCGTCGAGCAGTGTCGCCAGCCGTGCGTCGAGCAACGCACGCGCGTCGCCGTCGAGCGCGGCCGCGCGCCGTTCGAGCGCGTCGATCCGGTGAAAGCGCACCGGATCGAGCCGGTCGGCGCCCTGCTCGCGCCATGCGTCGAGCGTCGCGCGGACGTGCGTCGCATCGCCGGTCACTGCGCCTTCCCTCCGTTCGAAGCCGACTTGCGCGGCACCGGCGCAATCTCCACGCGACGGTTCTTCGCGCGGCCCTCATCGTCCGCATTCGAGCTGACCGGCTGTTCGGAGCCGAACGCGGCCGCGAACACCGACGACGCCGGCACGCCAGCGTCGATCAGCGCACGCGTGACCGTCAACGCACGCTTGGCCGACAGCTCCCAGTTGTCCGCGAACTGGCGGTTGCCGGCATGCACCTGCTGGTCGTCGGCGAAGCCGCTGATCATCAGGATCTCGTCGCGCGTCTTCAGGTACGCGCCCAGCGGGGCGGCCAGCGTCGTCAGCAGGTCACGGCCCGCGGGCTGCAACTGGTCGGAGTTCAATGCGAACAGCACGTTGCCGCTGATGCCGATGCGACCGTTGACGAGCGTCACGCGGCCGGCCGCGAGCGGCCCGGCGAGCGCCTGCTCGAGCGACTTGCGCTGCTGCGCTTCCTGCTGGCGCGCGCGCACGGCCTCCTCGAGCTTCGACGTGAGCTGCAGCTGCATGCCGATCACGCCAACGAGGATCAGCACGAACGCGCCGAGCAGCACCGACATCAGGTCGGCGAACGCGGGCCACACCGGCGCGGCGGGCGCGCCGTCGTCGATTTCGTCGTGCATGCGTTACGCTCCGACGCTCGCCCGCCGGCCGGCGAGCTGCTGCAGGTCTTCGACGATCTGCTTCTGCGACATCATGCTCAGGTCGATCACCTCGCGCGCCTGCGCGACGTAGTACTCGAGCTGCTCGTCACTGCGCGCGAGCGATTTCTCGAGCGCGGCCTCGATGCGTTGCAGATGGGTCAGCAGCTTGTCGTTCGACTCGCCGAATACCTGTACGGCCATCCCGAACGCGTCGCCGAGGCTCGCGACCTCGACGGCGCCCGCCGTGACTTGCGCGGCGACCGAGTCGAGCTTGCGCGTTTCGGCATCGACGGTGTCGTTGAAGCGCGCACCGACGCGGTCGAGCAGGTCGGCCGACGTGCTGACGAGCGCATCGATCGCGGTGCGCTGTTCGGTCGACGCGTGGTTGACCGCGCCGAGCAGCGTTTCGAGCGTCGCGAGCAGGCGGCTGCGTTCCTCGAGCATCGCGGTGTCGTGCGTGAGGCTGTCGGACAGGCGCTGGCGCAACTCGGCGACGACGTCGGCCGCGGCCTTCGGCGCCTCCGACGCAGCCTGCACGAGGCGCGCGATCTCGTTGATCGTGTCGCTCGCATGCACCTGTGCCTGTGCGGTGATGTCGTTCGCGGTGCGGGCCAGCGTGTCGCAGATGTCCTGCTGGCGCGTCGCGGCCTGCGCGCTCGTGTTCGCCCATTCGTCGCGCAGCGCGGCGGCCATCGCGGCGAGCGAGTCGTTCCACGCGGACAGGCGCTGTTCGTCGCGCGCGGCCAGTTGCGTCTGCAGGCCTGCGTGCGACTCGCGGATCGTCGACAGCAGGTCATTCGAGCGCTGTTCGAAGGTCGATGCCTGCGCAGTCAGATCGCGTGTCGTTTGTGCGAGTGCGTCGCAGATTTCCTGCTGACGGCCCGCGCTGTGCACGCCCGCGCGTTGCCATTCGTCGCCGAGCTTCGTGGCCATCGCGGCCAGCGAATCGTTCCATGCCGACAGACGTTCTTCGTCGCGTGCGGCCAGTTGCGTCTGCAGGCCCGTGTGCGAATCGCGGATCGTCGACAGCAGGTCGTTCGAGCGTTGTTCGAAGGTCGACGCCTGTGCCGTGAGGTCGCGCGTCGTGTGTGCGAGTGCGTCGCAGATTTCCTGCTGACGGCCCGCGCTGTGCACGCCTGCGCGCTGCCATTCGTCGCCGAGCTTCGTGGCCATCGCGGCCAGCGAATCGTTCCATGCCGACAGGCGTGCTTCGTCGCGCGCAGCCAGTTGCGTCTGCAAGCCCGTGTGCGACTCGCGAATCGTCGACAGCAGATCGTTCGAGCGCTGCTCGAACGTCGAAGCCTGCGTAGCGAGGTCGCGCGTCGTGTGTGCGAGGGCGTCGCAGATTTCCTGCTGGCGGCCCGCGCTATGCACGCCCGCGCGCTGCCATTCGTCGCCGAGCTTCGTGGCCATCGCGGCCAGCGAGTCGTTCCATGCCGACAGGCGTGCTTCGTCGCGCGCGGCCAGTTGCGTCTGCAGCCCCGTGTGCGACTCGCGGATCGTCGACAGCAGATCGTTCGAGCGCTGCTCGAAGGTCGACGCCTGTGCCGTGAGATCGCGCGTCGTATGTGCGAGTGCGTCGCAGATGTCCTGCTGACGGCCCGCGCTGTGCACGCCTGCGCGTTGCCATTCGTCGCCGAGCTTCGCCGCCATCGCCGCGAGCGAGTCGTGCCATGCGGTGAGGCGCTGTTCGTCGCGCGCCGCCAGGTCGGTCTGCAGCCCCGCGTGCGACTCGCGCATCGCGGCAAGCGTCGCGCCCGAATGGCGTTCGAACGTCGCGGCGGCCTCGCCCAGCGCGCGCGCATGCTGGCCGGCCAGCGTCTCGCCGACCTGCTCCTGGCGCGCCAGCGCATCGCGCCAGGCGTCCGACAGGCGGCTTTCAGTCGATTCGAGGCGCGTCGCCACGCCGTCGAGCAGATCCGTCGAACGCTGCGTGAAGGTGTCGGTGAACTGACCGAGCGTCGTCTGCAGCTGCTGCGCGACGGCCTCGCCCGCGCGGCGCTGTTCGTCGAGCGCGCGGTTCCAGACGGCCGTCACGTTGCCGGTGGTCTTCTCGAAGCCGTCCGTCAGCCCGTCGAGCTGACGCTGCACGGCGCCCGTCACGGTGTCGCGCAACGCGGCCATCTCCTGCGCGAGCCCCGTCATCGTCGCGGCGACGACCGGCTGCAGCGCGGCACCCGCCACGCGCGCGCTTTCGACGGCGCTTTCCTTCAGCGCGTCGCCGACATTCGACGCGAGGCCCGCATACGCGCGCTCGGTCCGCTCGAAAAACGCCTGCTGGCTTTCGATCTGGCGATCGTGCAGCGCGACGCTGCGCGCCTCGAGCGTCGTCATCATCGTCTGCAGCCGGTCGACCAGCGCCGGCATCACGTCGGCCTGGCGCTGCAGCAGCCGGAACGATTCGTCGCGCTGGTGCGCGGACGAATGCACGCGCAACGTCGTCGCGATCTTCGCGTCGAGCTGCTGGGCCGCGTCGATCCGTTCGCGGCGCACGAGCGCGGACAGCAGCCCGAGCATCGCGGACGTCGCGACGCCGGCGATCGACGTGCCGAACGCGAACCCGAGGCCCTTCACCGGCGCGATCAGCGACGCGCGGATCGCGTCGAGATCGGTCGCGCTTTCGAGTGCGGCGCCCGTGCCCTTCAGCGTGACGACCATCCCGAGCAGCGTGCCGAGCATGCCGAGCAGCACGAGCAGGCCGACGAGGTAAGGCGTGAGCGACGGGCCCGGCAGCGCGACGCGCGCGCCTTCGACCCGCGCACGCACCGCGCTGCGCAGGCCCGGGGGCAGCGTGTCGAGCCACGTGTCGAGCTTCGCGGGCGGCTCGGTGAGGCCGGCGACCGCGCGCGACAGCGTCGCGGTGGCCTGCCGGTAGCGCAGCAGCTCCCATGCGCCGGCGACATAGCACGCGGCGATTAGCAGCGTGACGGCCGACGCCAGCGGGTTCGACGCGACATAGCCGACGCCGATCCAGCCCACAGCGAGCAGACCGGCGACGAAGACAACGAGATCAAGGCGAATTCTGGACATAGCGTGTTGATTAGCTGGTGCGAAGGGCCGCGAGCAGCCCGTCTACCGTTTGAAACCGGACTTCGAGTTCGGCAAGCAGAATGCTTTGCATCTCGTCGCGAAACGTATCGAGCCATGCGCCGGGCACGATCGCCGCGACGGCCGTGCCGTCGGCCACCACCGCGCCGTCATCGGCCGGGGTGGCTGCGGCAGCGGATTCGGCGGCAGCAGCAGCGGATTCGGCATCGGCCAGCGCCTGCCGCTCCGCGTCGCGCAGCCGCCCGAAACGCGTGCCGAGCAGCGCGGGGATGGCCGACAGCAGGCTGCGCTCGCGCGCACCGAGCACGCGCTCCATGATCGCGTCGAGCGTCGCGAGCCGCGCCATCCCGGACGAGCGCGCGGCGACCGCGACCCGCAGGCGGCCGCGCAACTGGCCGATCGCCGTTTCCATGTCCTGCTGCAGGGACAGGTAACGCTGGCGGAAGTCCGCGAAATCGGCCGTGTCGGCGGCTGGCGGCGGCGGATCGCCGGGCCGGCGCCGCGCGCGCGGCCGGTTGGTGGACGTGATCGCCTGCGCGAGCTCGTGGCGCACGCGCGCGAAGTCGCGCTCCGCGTCGTAGCCGCGCACGCCGGCCGCGACGCCGGGCGGGCTCGCGTTCAGCGCGGACGACAGCGTGATCGCGTCGGTCCAGCCGAGCCACTGGCTCAGCCGGTCGGACAGCGTCTGCCGGGATTCCGCGACGTCGGCATCGGCCAGGCGCGCGAGCAGCCGGACGAGCGTCGGTCCGCTCAGCGCCGGGCGCGGAGGTGCTTGCACCATGCTGCAAACCGTCAAAAAAGGCAGCAGTTTACACGTCGCCGGGAGGTCGGCCGCCAGAATCGGGGAAGCGGCGCCGTTCGGTGCGGCGCGCAACATACGCGAACGCCCGCCGCGCAAGGCTTGGCGGGCAACCGGGGGCTGCTGCGGCGACGGTCCTGCCGCGCCCTTGCCCTTGCCCTTGCCCTTGCCCTTGCCCTTGCCCTTGCCCTTGCCCTTGCCCTTGCCCTCGCCCTCGCCCTCGCCCTCGCCCTCGCCCTCGCCCTCGCCCTCGCCCTCGCCCTCGCCCTCGCCCTCGCCCACAGCAGTGTCGCCCGCCGATCGCGAATATCCTCCGACGATACCTGCCGCGTTGCGCTACCATCGCAGCACCCGCCGAGCCACGCGTGCCGGCCGCGGGCTGCGCCGCCGAGACCGGGCGCCACCGACCCACAACGACAACAGACGGGCCCGTCCCGACCGCCTACGATGCTTGCCAATCTCGTCACGCGCCTGCGCGACCGTTTCGGCAAACCGCCGACCCCGCAGGCTTTCGCCGAACGTCTGATCGCCACGCTGCGCGCATCGGGCGACACACGCACCTGGCGCCACGAGGACGAGAAGGGCTGTCTCGTCCAGTCGGATGCCCCGTCGAACATCATCAACCTGAACAACCTGTTCCGCGACTACGCGGCCGCGAAGCCGTCCGAACGGGACACCGTGCTGAAGCGCCAGGCGAACGCGATGATGCAGCACGAGATCCCGGCGGATTTCGCCGCCGCGCGCGCCAGGCTGCGCCCCGTGATCCGCAGCGCGACCGAACGCTGCGTGACCGCGCTGCAAACGGCCGGGCAGTTCGGCATCACGGAGCTGGCGTTCCGGCCGCTGTGCGAGAACATCGAGATCGGCATCGCGTACGACGGCGAGTTCAACATCGCACGCCTGCCGACCGCGACGCTCGACCAATGGGGCGTCTCGTTCGACGACGCATGCGACATCGCGATCGACAACCTGCGGGCCGCATCGTCGAAGCCGTGGGCCGCGCTGCCGAACGGGGTATTCCTGTCGCAATTCGACGACTCCTACGACGCGGCGCGGCTGCTGCTGACCGACCTGCTCCACCGGCAGCCGATCGCCGGCGCGCCGGTCGTGATGGCACCGAACCGAGCGGTGCTGCTGCTCACCGGCGACCGCAATCCGGCCGGGCTCGCCGCCATGGTCGACCTTGCCGAACAGGCGCAGGCGCAGCCGCGCCCGCTACCGCCGCTGATGCTGCGCTGGGACGGCGCCGCCTGGCGGCGCTTCGTGCCGGAAGGACTCGCATCGAAACTCCACGCGCTGCGCATCGGCGAGCTCGCGGGCGACTACCAGGATCAGCGGATGCTGCTCAACGACCTGCATGAGCGCGACGGCACCGACATCTTCGTGGCGACCTACTCGGTATACAAGCGCCAGGACGGCAGCCTGTTCAGCATCGGCGTGTGGAGCGACGGCGTGCCGTCCCTGCTGCCCGAGACGGATATCGTCGCGCTCCATCGCGCGTCGACCGGACAGTCGGCCTACGTGCCGATGGCCGAGTTGCAGCGCACGTGCGGCGACCTGATGACGGCCACCGGGCATCACCCGGTGCGGTATGAAGTGAAGGAATTTCCGGACGACACGCGGTTCGCGGCGCTGCTGGAGCGGTTCAGCGAAGCCTGATGCCGATGCGCGTACGCGCGGTGCGCGCCAGCAGCCAGCCACGGGAATGGCCGGCCGCCGTGCGATGCAGATCGGGAATGGAAGCGGTCAGATCCCCGCTTTCGGCGCGTTCAGGATCAATCGCAGCCCGAGCAGCGTGATCGCGCCGGCCGCGACGCGGTCGACCCACTTTTTCGCGCGCAGGTAAAGCTCGCGCGGCCGGCGCGTGGAAAAGCACAGCGCGACGATCGTGTACCAGCCGAACTCGACGCCGAACACGAGCGGCGGCAGCGCCAGATAGCACCACAGCGGCGGATGCTGCGGGAGCAGCGCCGCGAAGATGCTGCCGTACCAGATCGCCGTCTTCGGGTTGCTGAGCTGGGTCGTGAGGCCCGTCCAGAACGACTTGCGCGCGCTGCCGCCGGCCATCGCCTGCGGATCGTCCATCGCGATCGGCCGGTCGGCGCCGCGCCAGATCTTCGACGCCATGTAGATCAGGTACGCGCCGCCCGCCACCTTGAGGCCCACGTACAGCCATTCGACCGCCTGCAGCAGCGTATAGAGCCCGGCCAGCGCGACGCCGCCGAACACGATGCCGCCGATGCCCATGCCGAGCGCGGTGGCCAGCCCGTCGCGGCGCGACAGCCCGATCGAATTGCGGGCAACCAGCACGAAGCTCGGGCCCGGAATCATCGCGCCGAGAAACAGCGCAGCCAGGATGGCGAGTACGGCAGCCGATGCAGTCATCGAAGTCTCCTTGATGAGCGACGCCGAATCGCCGACGCCTGCGTGTCGTTTCCGACGGTCGAGCCGCTGATTCTGGCACGCTTCGCGCATGGCCGAAAGCGGCCTTGCGCTGCTATGCTGGCCCTCTTTCCCGTCATTCGCGCCGCCGCCCATGATCGAGATCCGCGCCGCCCGTCGCGTTCAATCCGATGCCGGGCACCGAATTTCTCGGGCGAGATCGGTAGACCCGCGCGCTCGACGCGCCCTTCCTCCTTTCGACCGGACACCCCGTCATGCGCGTTTCCCGACTGCCCTTCGTGCTCCTCCCGCTGCTCGCCGCGCTGTCGCTCGACGCCCGCGCCGGCGACCTGCCGAAATCGATCGCCACGCAGTTGCCGCCCGGCTACCAGCCGCTGCTCGCGCAGGCCGGGCCGGATCTCGACAACGGGCGGCACAGCTTTCTCGTGGTCGTGCATCGGGCGGTTGATACGCGCGAGCAGCCGTCGCCGCGTCCGCTGCTGATCTTCGAGGAACAACCGGATCACGCGTTCCGGCTCGTCGCGCGCAACGACCAGGTCGTGCTGCGCGCGAACGAAGGCGGCCAGTGCGACCCGTTCGATCCCGAAGATGCCGGCGACAACGGCTTTGCCGTAAAAGGCCGCTATTTCACCGTGCAGAACTTCGTCGCGTGCGGGCAGCACTGGAGCGACTACGTGACGTTCCGCTACGACCCGCACACGCACGGGTGGCTGTTTTCGAACCGGATCGTCACCGAATCGTTTCCGCTCGACGACCAGCCCGACCACGTCACCGTCACGCGCGCCGACGCGCACCGGCCGGTGTCGTTCAGTCAGTGGCAACGCAAGGACTGACGCGGCCGGGGCGACGCGCTGCGGCCGGTTGCATCGCACGCCGGCCGGCGCGGGCACGACCCGACGCCGTCACGCCCCGCTGCCCCCGCCCTGCCCGCACTCGCGAGCGCACGCCAACAGGGCTACCATAGGCGCTCGCCGTCGCGCGACCGTGCGCCGGCATCGCACGCGGCTCGCCCGCACGCGTTCCCTCGCTGCACCCGCACAGGAGGACGTCATGACGCAACACTTCGACGCGATCGTCATCGGCACCGGGCAGGCCGGGCCGCCACTCGCCGCGCGGCTGTCCGCCGCCGGGATGAAGGTCGCGATCATCGAGCGCGGCCGCTTCGGCGGCACCTGCGTGAACACCGGCTGCATTCCGACCAAGACGCTGATCGCGAGCGCATACGCCGCGCAGCTCGCGCGACGCGCCGGCGAATACGGCGTGTCGGTCGGCCCCGTCACCGTCGACATGAAAGCCGTGAAGGCGCGCAAGGACCAGATCTCCGGCCGCTCGAACCACGGCGTCGAGCAATGGGTGCGCGGCCTCGCGAACACGACCGTGTTGCAGGGGCACGCCCGGTTCGAGCGCGCCGATGCGGTGCGCGTGGGCGACGACGTGCTCGAAGCGGAACGCATCTTCATCAACGTCGGCGGACGCGCGCAGGTGCCGGCCATGCCGGGCCTCGACTCGGTGTCGTACCTGACCAACTCGACGATGATGGACGTCGACTTCCTGCCCGAGCATCTCGTGATCGTCGGCGGCAGCTATGTCGGGCTCGAATTCGGCCAGATGTATCGCCGCTTCGGGTCGCGGGTCACGATCGTCGAGAAGGGCGCGCGCCTGATCCGCCGCGAGGACGAGGACGTGTCGCAGGCCGTGCGCGAGATTCTCGAAAACGAAGGGATCGACGTGCAGCTCGATGCGACCTGCCTGAGCGCACGGCGCGACGGCGACGGCATCGCGGTCGGCCTCGACTGCGCGGGCGGCGGCCGCGAGGTCGCGGGCTCGCACCTGCTGCTTGCGGTCGGACGCGTGCCGAACACCGACGATCTCGGGCTCGACCGTGCGGGCGTCGCGATCGACGCACGCGGCTATATCGAGGTCGACGACCAGTTGCGCACCAACGTGCCCGGCATCTGGGCGCTCGGCGACTGCAACGGGCGCGGCGCGTTCACGCACACCGCGTACAACGACTACGAAATCGTCGCGGCCAATCTGCTCGACGGCGATCCGCGCAAGGTGTCCGATCGCATCACCGCGTACGCGATGTATATCGATCCGCCGCTCGGCCGCGTCGGCATGACGCTCGCGGAAGCGAAGCAGACGGGCCGCCGGCTGCTCGTCGGCACGCGCCCGATGACGCGCGTCGGCCGCGCGGTGGAAAAAGGCGAGAGCCAGGGTTTCATGAAGGTGATCGTCGACGCGGACAGCCATGCGATCCTCGGCGCGTCGATCCTCGGCGTGACGGGCGACGAAGTCGTGCACGGGATGCTCGACGTGATGGCCGCGGGTGCGCCGTACACGACGATCAGCCGCGCGATGCACATCCACCCGACCGTGTCGGAGCTCGTGCCGACGCTGCTGCAGGATCTGCATCCGGCGGAATGACGCGCGGCCCGCATGGGTGTCATGCGGGCGGCGGGCGTGCCTGTCGTCAGCGACGGCACGACCGCCACCCGCCCGCTCAGCCTTCGAAATACCGCGGCCGGTCGATATCGGCCAGCAGCCCCGGCTGCGTCGGCGCCCAGTCGAGCGATGCACGCGTGCGCGCGCTCGTTGCGGGCGCATCCATCCCCGCGAACATCGCGAACCAGCCGAAGTGTTCGCCGGCTTCTGCCGCCGTTTTCGCGACGACCGGCACGTTCAGCCGCCGGCCGATCACGTCCGCAATGTCGCGGAACCGCACGCCCGTATCGTCGACCGCGTGATAGCGCGCGCCGGCCGCACCGCGTTCGACCGCGAGCCGGTACACGCGCGCCGCATCGAGCCGGTGCACGGCCGGCCAGCGGTTGTCGCCCTCGCCGAGATAGGCCGACGCGCCCTTCTCCCGCGCGAATGCAATCAGGCGCGGCACGAAGCCGTGATCGCCGTCGCCGTGCACGGACGGCGGCAGGCGCACGACCGACGCGTGCACGCCGCGCGCTTCCAGCGCGACCGCGGTCGCTTCGGACGCACGCGGGTAGGCCGACGACACCGGCACGTGCGGATCGTCTTCCGTCGCCGCGCGCCCGGGTGCGACGAGCGCGAGCCCCGACGTGACGACCAGCGGGCGCGCCGAGCCCGCGAGCGCCGCGCCGATCGTCTCGATCGCGCGACGATCGAGCTCGCAGTTCTGCGCGAAGCGCGAGAAGTCGTGATTGAATCCCGTATGGATCACCGCATCGGCGGCTTCGGCGCCGCGCGTGAGGCTGTCGAGATCCTCCAGCGACCCGCGAAGGACGTCGGCGCCAGCCGCCGCGACCGACTCGGCAGCCGCATCGGACCGCGCAAGGCCGAGCACCGAGTGCCCGGCGGCAACGAGTTCGGCCACGACGGCCGAGCCGACGAACCCCGACGCTCCAGTAACAAAGACACGCATGTTCAACCCCTCCGAATGGCATGGAGGCTTACTATCTGTCGACCGCCGCGCACGGTGAAGTCGTGACGGTTTACCGGTAAACGAACTAACAGGCTATGCCAGACGCCCCCGACAACCTGCTCGGCGCGTACCTGCGGGACCGCCGCGAGAAACTCGACCCGGCCGCGCTCGGGCTGCCGGCCACGCGCCGCCGCACGCCGGGCCTGCGGCGCGAGGAAGTCGCGCAGCGCGCGCACGTGAGCACCGCGTGGTACACGTGGCTCGAACAGGGGCGCGGCGGCGCGCCGTCGGCCGACGTGCTCGACCGGCTCGCCCGCGCGCTGCTGCTGAACGACGCCGAGCGCGAGCACCTGTTCCTGATCGGCGTCGGCCACCTGCCGGAAGTGCGCTATCACGCGACCGACCATGTGTCGCCGCGCGTGCAGCACGTGCTCGATTCGCTCGAGGCGAGCCCCGCGATCGTGCGCTCGGCGACGTGGGACGTCGTCGCGTGGAACGACGCGGCGGCCGCGACGCTGACCGACTACACGACGCTGCCGCCGGAACGGCGCAACATCCTGCGGCTCATCTTCATCGATCCGCACGTGCGCGGCGTGCAGGCGAACTGGGCACGCGTCGCGCGGTTCGCGGTAGGCGCGTTTCGCGCCGACGTCGCGCGCGGCGGCGCGACGCAGGCCGTGCAGGCGTTCGTCGACGAGATGCGCGCGACGAGCGCCGAGTTCGACGCGCTGTGGCGCGACCACGATGTCCGCTCGCACGAAGAAGGGACCAAGGAAATCCACCACCCCGCAGTCGGGCGAATCGCGCTCGAATACTCGGCGTTCGCGGTGAGCGGCCGGCCCGACCAGACGCTCGTGATCTTTACGCCGGAAACGGCGGCCGATCGCGCGCTCGTCCGGAAACTGGTGGCCGCACGCGAGCAAGCCCGGGCCGAGCAGATACCCGTCGCATGACGGTACGCGTTTCGTCTGACGAACGCGCCGTCGCGCGCCATCGCGCTGTATCGCCCGCCGCCGCCGGCCGCCCCCATCCGTCCCCGTCGCCCCGTGAGAATCCATCGCATTCCGCACTGATTCCCAGTCGAATATTTAATTTTCACCTGGCGTAGCGCGCGCTTACCCTTTCGGCATCGCATCACCGGGCCACCGGCCCCTCCCTGGAGCATCCCGATGTCCGAACCCGGCACCGCGCAAGCCGTCCCCCGCCCGCATGCGGCTTCCGTGTCCTATGGCGCGCTCGCGCTGCTGGTGCTGGCCGGCCTCAACCTGCGCCCGTTCCTGACCGCCTTCGGCCCCGTGCTCGACGTCGTGCGCGCCGACACGGGCCTCGGCTTTCGCGCGGCCGCGCTGCTGACCACGCTGCCGTTCGTGCTGATGGGTGTCGTCGCCGGAATCGGCGTCGGGCTCGCGCGGCGCGTCGGCGAGCAGCGCGCGCTGACCGTCGCGCTGGCGCTGATCGCGGCCGGCTGCACGGCGCGCCTGTGGACCGGCGGCAGCGCGGGCCTGATCGCGACCGCGATCGTCGCAGGGGCCGGCGTCGCGGTGGTCCAGGCGCTCGTGCCCGGCCTCGCGAAGCGCTGGTTCATCGACCGGCTGCCGCTCGCGATGGGCCTCTATTCGGCCGCGCTGGTCGGCGGCGGCGCCTTCGGCGCGGTCGCGAGCCCGTGGCTCGCCGCGCACGGCGGCTGGCATCTGTCGCTCGCCGTGTGGGCCGTGCCCGCGCTCGTCACGCTCGCGCTGTGGCGCGCGAAGGCACCGCGCGACGCCGTGCCCGCAACAGCCGTGTCGGCGCCGATCCTCGCGTTCGCCCGCATTCCGCGCGCGTGGCAGCTCGCGCTGTTCTTCGGGCTCAGCAACAGCGGCTACGCCAGCCTCGTCGCGTGGCTGCCCGCGTTCTACCGCAGCATCGGCATGAGTCCGCAAGCGAGCGGCAACCTGCTCGCGTGGATGGCGCTGTTCCAGGCGACCGGCGCGCTCGCGATGCCGATGCTCGCGAAGCGTTCGCCCGACCGCCGCGCCGTGCTGTGGCTCACGCTCGCACTGCAGGCGGCCGGCTTCGCCGGGTTCGCGACGCTGCCCGCGCTCGCGCCGTGGCTGTGGGTCGCGAGCGTCGGCCTCGGTCTCGGCGGCTTCTTCTCGATGAGCCTGATCGTCACGCTCGACCACCTGCCCGATGCGCGGCTCGCGGGCGCGCTCGCCGCATTCGTGCAGGGCATCGGCTTCCTGACCGTCGCGGCGAGCCCCTGGCTGATCGGCTGGCTGCGCGACGCGGGCGGCGGCTTCGCGATCGCGTGGTGGATGCATCTCGGCGTGATCGCCGCGATGGCCACGCTGAACGCCGCGTTCACGCCCGCCGGCTACCGGCACAGCATGGCGCGCATCACCGGCGCCGCCCGCTAACGCCCCCTTTCGAATCCGGACTTTTCGCCGGCCGCTTCCGGCGCACTGTCCAGCCGCCCGCGCATGGCCGGGCGCGGGTAGTCACGCCCGACGGCCACTGATTCGCATTACGACCAACCACATCGATCGAAGATCGAAAATCAAACATGGAGACAGTCATGAAAAAGCTCGTTCTGGCCGTTGCGCTCGCGCTGACGGCCAGCGTCGCCGCCGCGAAGGATCCGGCGGTCCTGCGCCTCGGCGTCGACCCCAGCTATGCGCCGTTCGAATCGCTCGCGCCTGACGGCAAGCTCGTCGGCTTCGACATCGATCTCGGCAACGCGATCTGCGAACGGATGAAGGTGCGCTGCGTGTGGGTCGAGAACGCGTTCGACGGGATGATCCCGGCGCTGAAGGCGCGCAAGTTCGACGGCGTGCTGTCGTCGATGAGCGTGACCGAGAAGCGCCTCGCGCAGATCGCGTTCACGGACAAGATCAACAACGTGCCGCCCCGGCTCGTCGCGCGGCGCGGCGCGAACCTGCAGCCGACGCCCGAATCGCTGCAGGGCAAGAGCGTCGGCGTCGAGCAGGGTTCGACGCAGGAGACGTATGCGCGCACGTACTGGGAGCCGAAGGGCGTGGTCGTCCGCACGTACCAGACGCAGGATCTCGTCTACCAGGACCTGCTGTCGGGGCGGCTCGACGCATCGCTGCAATCGTCGGTGCAGGCCGACCTCGGTTTCCTGAAAACCGCGAAGGGCGCGAACTTCGCGTTCGCGGGGCCGCCGTTGCACGATCCGAAGACGCTCGGCGTGGGGTCCGCGATCGGCGTGCGCAAGGACGACGACGCGCTGCGCACGCAGATCAACCAGGCGCTCGCGAGCCTGATCCAGGACGGCACGTACCAGCGAATCGCGAAGAAGTATTTTTCGTTCGATATCTATAACTGACCGACGAAAGCGGACAACGAGAAGGGGCGCCATGCGCGAATGCACGACGCCCCTTCTTCACGTTCTCGACTTGTCGACGCCGATCGTCAGGCGGCTGTTTCGTAGGACAAACGGCGCGCCGGCAATCCGTGCTTCGCGATACGAAGCCATCCCGCACGGCGCGGCCTAACCGTTCGTGCTTCGATTTCCTAAACTGTTTGGAGGAGTTCACGATCCGCTGTCTCGCAACGTCCCCACTGCCGGATCGCGCACAGGACCGATCCCGGGAGAAAACACGATGCGAACGCGCTGCCTTGTTGCCGGATTCATCGGATCCGGCCTCCTTCTATGCGGCTGCACGCCCCCCTTCGGTCAGCAAGCCGCTTCCGCACGAGCACCGCTGGAATATGTGCAGGCCGCCGACCAGTACACGATCCCCGTACCGCTCGCCCCGGCCGTCAAAGCCGGCAATCTTCTGTTCGTTTCGGGCATTCCCGCTTATGACCGGAACGGCAAGCTCGCCGTCGGTGACTTCAGCCGACAGATGAATCAGGCGATGGAGAACGTCACGGGCATCCTCAAGGCCGCGGGCACGGGATGGGGTCGCGTGGTGAAGGTGGATGTGATGCTGGTGCGGCGTGAAGACTTCAAGGAGATGAACCGCATTTACGCGGGATACTTCCAGGCCGGGAAATTCCCGGCCCGAAGTACCGCTATCGTGGCGTCATTGCCGAATCCGGACTTCCTCGTGGAAATCGACTGTATCGCCGTGCTGGACAAGCGATGACACATGTCGCGAACGATCGCGACCTGCACGGCCCGTCAGCATCGAATGGGGCGACTATGCCGCTCGCTGCAACAGGTCGGTGGCGAACGACTTCGCGTGCGCGACGGCTTCCTGTTCGTCGCCGAATACACCGAGCTGATCCCAGTGCTCTTCGGCCGCGTACGTTCCTCTCACGGCGAGCGCCCGCTGAACGCTCAATTGCGCCGCGTATTTGCCATCCTCCAGCGGTCGAGCCGTCGCAACGACCTTATGCGGAGGGCTGGCTCGCTCCGGCTGAACCAGCTCGACAGCGCCGCCGGCCCCGTCGACATGCATCAACTCGTTCCTGGCTTTGCAGTCCGGGCAGTAGAAGCACCACCCCCCGTCCTCTTGATGGGGCCTGACCTGCCCACGCGCGAGCACGGCGCGGCATTCAACGTTTTCGCAGATGAACGGCATGGCAGTCTCCGAAGTTATTTGTCGGAAATCCTAGCATGTCCGTCGGCGGTCAACCACCGGCATCCGCATGAATGCAGTGCGGGTGATCAAGGTCGAGCGCAAAAGCCCTTTGCACGCCGCGCACGCAGGTCAACCAGGCGATCGCAAACCTCTCGTCACCCGGGATAAACTGTCTGCCCGACCGACGAACCGAACCCGCCTCCATGTTGATCCGCGTTGCCACCCTGTCCGATGCCATCCCGCTTGCCGAACTGAAGCGCGACACGTTTCGCGAAACCTTTCTGCACGACGGATTCGGCATCGACTACCCGCCGAACGATCTGGCTGCGTACGAGGCCGAGACCTACTCGGTCGAAACGATCACGGGCCAGCTCAACGATCCCGAGTGCCGTACGTGGGTCGCCGAAAGCGACGACGGCCAGCTGGTGGGGTATGCCCACGCGGGGCCATGCAAGCTCCCGCACCCGGAAGTGGCCGACGGTTCGGGGGAGATCCATCAAATCTACCTTCGACGGGGGACGCAAGGGACCGGCGCCGGGCGCGCGTTGTTCGACTCCGCACTGGATTATCTGACAACGGAACGCCCCGGCCCGGTATGGCTGGGCGTGTGGTCCGGCAACGCGAAGGCCATCGCCTTCTACGAGAAGGCCGGTTTCAAGCGCGTCGGCACGTACGAATTCAAGGTCGGCGACGCGACCGATCTGGAATTCATCTTCCGTCGCTGACGCGATGGATGGAAACGCCGGTGCAATCGACACGTCGCGGCCGATCGGATTGTCCTGACCGTGCGCGGCTCGATCCGATGTCGAACAAACGCGACACCGCGACCCTTTCGTTCCCGTGGCATCACGCGCGTTACGATGCACGTCATCCTCAACTCCATGGAAGCCCATGAAAACTCGCGCCATCGAGCTGAGCGCGGCACTCATTGCGCTTTGCGCCAGCGCAGCCGTCCCGCACGTCGCCAGGGCAACGCCTCCCCAAGCGGTCAGTGCGGGCAGCTACGACACCTTCAAGTCATGGCTGGTCGCCTGCGACAACGGCCTGGCCTGCGAGGCGAAGGGTTTCGCGAGCGGCGGGGAAGCCAGCGCAGACTTGCGCTTCATTCGCAGCGCCGGGCCGGACGGTTCGCTCGAAGCACGGCTGAATGTCGTCACCAACGACAGTGTCGATCTCGATGACCTGCGTGTAGATGGGAAGCCGCTGCGGCTGGACGAGTCGGCCTGGCGCGTGAACGTCGACTCCACCAGCAATCTCGCGACGTTGTCGACAAAGCGGCCGGCGGCCGTGGCAGCCTTCGTATCGCGGCTACGCAACGGCGCCAGGCTTCAGGTCGGTTCGGACAAGAACGCCTATATTCCGCTCGACGGCCTGGCCGCCGCCCTCCTGCGCATCGATGACCGGCAGGGGCGCATCGGCGGTGTGACCGCGTGGATCCGCACGGGCCCTACGCCCGCCTCCCAGGTGACACCCGCACCGTCACTGCCGGTCGTGCCGGCACGGAAGATCGCTGCGCGGTTGTCCGATCAGGAGGAGGAAAGCCTGATCGCACGCACGAAACGCATCCGGGACGCGAGCAGCTGTGAGGAGAATGCGTCAAACCATCTCGAAGAAGCCGCCCATGCACTCGACTCACGGAAGGCGCTGGTGTTTCTTCCATGCATCGCGGGGGCGTACCAGGGATCGTCGGACGTGTTCATCGCCCCGCGAGCGGGGGGCGGCGCACCGGAGCCGATCAAGCTGACGGATCCCGCGGGCGGCGTTCTGAATCCCTCGCTGGTCGAACCAGACTTTGATCCGGCTACCGGCACCCTGTCGACGGTTGCCAAGGGGCGCGGCCTGGCTGACTGCGGTTTTCGGGCCGACTGGATCTGGGATGGCCAGGCATTTCAGATTGCCGCCGCGTCGCGACAGGAGACCTGCGGCGGTGTCGAACCGGGCGACTGGCCCACGCTTTATCGGTCGCGAAGAAAGTAAGCCGACGAGCACCTTCGATATCGCCGGTTCCACACCACCGCGCTTCCGTCACCGGACCTCAACGAATGACGAGATTCGCCAGGTCGTCCCACGCAAAGACGAGATTGTGCGACCGCCAGACCGACCGCGGATCGACATACTCACCGACCTGCCCCCGCACCCGTGCTTCGGACAGCCCGTTCGTGCAGCGATGACGACGGATGCATGACAGGCCGGCAAGCGGCCGGCGTCACTTGTAATTGAACGCTTCAGGGTGGTTCTCGAGGCTGCCCGTCAGTGCCGCATACAGAATCGTCCGTCCGTCGATCGATTCGCTACCGCCGCCGATATTGAGCCAAGTCAGCTTCTCGGCACCATCCTTCGGACCTGCGACGGACAGCACGCCGTACATCACCTTCTTCTGCGGATCGTACAGCACCGCGATGCGCTCCGAGCCGCAGTTGTGCGGCTTACAGGCAGTCATCACGTAGACGTCGTGCTCGCCGAACACGACGGTGGTTCCCGGAGATTCGGTGCCGTTCGTCACCCATGCCGGCACTGCGTGACCTTTCTTCATTGCGGTGAACGCGTCGCTCGCCGCGCGATCGCCGGGGATTGCACTCATCGTCCATGTTTTCGTGGGCGCGGGGCCCGCGGCCCATGCGGCCTGGGCGAGGATCAGCGCGGCAGCGGCGAGAGGAATCCTCAAGTTCATATATCCACTCCTATCAATATGGCGACTCCTTAGTCGCCGTAACACCGAAAAGAGTTCTGCCCGTCGCGTCAACTTTTGTAAATCAATAGCGGCTGCGCCCCCACAGCGTCTTCGGCTCGTCGAGCAAATGACGCAACCCGCCGCGCTCGATCGTGATCGCAGCGACCTCGTTCACCCGTTCGAGAATCGCCTCCTCATCGACCGACAGCACGCGCCGATCCTCCATCAGCACCCTTCCGCCGACCATCGTCATGCACACGTCGGCCGCATTCGCGAAACACGTCACGCGATACACGGGCATGTTCATCGGCATCATGTGCGGCCGGAACAGGTCGACGAGGATGAGGTCGGCAAGCTTGCCGGCTTCGAGCGAACCGACTTCGTGATCGACCGACAGCGCCTTCGCCGCGTCGATCGTCACCATCTCCAGCACCTTGCCATGCGGCAGCACGTCCGGATCGCGGAAATGCCGGCGGTGGTAATGCATGCATTGCCACATGTGGCGGAACATGTCGTAGCCGCGATCGGGCGCCGCGCCGTCCGACGCGATCGCCACCGTCACGCCCGCATCGATCAGCTCGGGCACCGGGCAGCGCCCGATGATCGACATGATCGCGCTCGGGTTGTGGACGATCGCAGTGCCCGTCTCGACGCACGCCGCGATGTCGTCGTCAGTCAGGTCGATGCTGTGCGACATGAACGACGTCGGGCCGAGCAGCCCGAGCTCGCGATGCGCGAACGCGAGCGTGCCCGCGCGGTGGCCGTCCTGCGTGAACGTCAGCCCGCGCTCGCGCGCGAGCGCGCCGTAGCACGCGGCCTGATCGCGGAAGTCGCGTTCGTACTGCGCGAGTTCGGGATCGTGTTCGGGCCCGTACACGGGCAGCGTGAGTGCGATGCGGATCCGGCCGTCGGCATCGCCGTGGCATTGGTCGACGATGCTTTTCGACACTTCGAGCATCGTGTCGAAATCGATGTCGCGCGTGACGCTGCCGTCCGGCGTGTGGCGCGTGTACACACGCGGTGCGGGCGGACGCGACGGGCCGACCGCGACGATCGAACGCGTGCCGGTACGCACGACCGCATCGCAATGGCGCCGCGCATAGACCGGATCGTCGACGCGCATGATCGAATTGCCGCCGCCGAGCAGCGACACGCCCGTCGTCACACCGGCCTTCAACCGTTCGAGCGCCGCGAGATGCGATTCGGTTTCCCAGAACGCCTCGTCCGATGCGCGCGTGTAGATCGTCTCGGCCGCGGCCGACCACGCGTCGCCATCCGCGCCGCCGATCGTGCGCAGCATCGCGTGGCCCGCATGCGCATGCGCATCGATCAGGCCCGGCAGCACGGCCTTGCGGCGTGCGTCGATCGTGCGCACGGCGCGGTAACGGGCCTGCAACTCATCGGTGCCGCCCACGGCGACGATGCGATCGCCCTTCACGGCGACCGCGCCGTTCTCGATCACACGCCGCTGCGGGTCCATCGTGATCACGCAGCCATGCGCGATCAGCGTGTCGATCGCTTCGCGGTTGTCTTGTTGCTGGTCCTCGGTAGTCATCGCTCGGTGTCCTGTTGGTGTTCGATTGATCGGGTGGCCGTCCAGCGGCCCTGCACGAAAGCGGTCACGCGGAACCGACCGGCGCCGCGACACGCGCCTTCAGCTTGCGCTGCCCCGCGCTGATCGCGATGAACACCACCGCATTCACCGCGAGCGCGACGAGCCCGGGGTTGATCGACGTCAGCGTGGTCGATGCGCCGGGGAACAGCGACGCGAGCGTCACGCCATAGTAGTTCGTCATCGCGATCACGATCGCACCGGCTGCAATGCCCGCGAACGCGCCTTCGCGCGTGCCGAACGGCCGCTTCAGGAAGCTCGATGCGAGCATCGGCACGAGCTGCGTGAGCAGGCTCGACGAGAAGATCGCGAGCGTGACGAAGGTCGCGCCACCGCGCAGCACGAAGTAGACGACCACCAGCGTGAAGATCGGCAGCGCGATGCGTGCGACGCGCGTCACCTCGCGGTCGGTCGCGTTCGGTGCGAAGCCTTCGCGGTAGATGTTGCGCGCGACCGTCGTCGACGCGTTCAGCATGATCAGCGAACCCGGCACCAGCGCGGTCAGCAGGCCCGTGCCGCCGACGATGCCGACGAACCACGCGGGGAACGTCTGCTTCACGAGCCGCAGCAGCGCGAGATCGGTCTGTGCGCCTTCGAGCCCGTGCACGGTCATCACGGCCGCGAAGCCGACCAGGAACAGGAACGCGATCAGCACCTGGTACAGCGGCATCAGGATCACGTTGCGGCGCAACGCGCGCTCGTCCTTCGCGACGTAGATCGCCGTGAAGCCGTGCGGATACAGGTAGTAGCCGAGCGACGTGAGCAGGATCGTCGAGTTGTACCAGCTCAGGTTGAAGCCATGTTCCGGCATCCGAAGCAGTTCCGGATGCACGGCGTCGATCTTCGCGAACATCGCGCCGAGGCCGCCGTAGTAGTGGATCGGCAGGTACAAGCCAAGAAAGATCGCGATGCCGAGGATCAGCACGTCCTTGACGATCGCGATGTTCGCCGAGCCGTGAATGCCCGACACGACCATGTAGACGGCCATCAGCGTCGCGGCGATCCAGATCGCGGCCGCCTGCGGGATCAGCCCGTACGACATCTCCGACACGATCACGCCGAGCCCGCGCAGCTGGATCATCAGCAGCGACACCATCGCGAACACCGCGACGACCGACACCAGCACGCCGATCGCGCGGCTGTCGTACTTCGACGCGAAGTAGTCGGCGAACGACACGAGCCCGCGCGCTTTCGCGTGGCGCCAGATCGCGGGCAGCATCCAGTAGCCGATCACGCACGCGAGACAGCCGTACGTCAGGATGTAGAACGCGGGCACGCCCTTGCTGTAGGTCCAGCCGCTCGCGCCGAGGAACGAGAACGTCGAGAACGCCTCGCCGGCCATCAGCAGGAACGTCAGCAGCGAGCCGAAGCCGCGCCCGCCGACCGCCCACTGCTCGAGCGTGAGCTTGCGGCCGCGGCGCGCCATCACGCCAATGGCGAGCGCGAACACGGCGAACGCCGCGATGATGACGATCGAAGCGTTCATCGCGCGTCTCCCGGGCGGCCGTCGCGTGCTGCGTCGCGTTCGTCGAGATGGAACAGGATCGCGAGGATCGCGGCGGTCGCCGCCATCCAGATCAGGTTCCACACGAGCAGGAACGGCAAGCCGAACAGCAGCGGCCGCGCCTCGGCGAGCGAGCCGCCGGCGTACATCCCGACGAACGGCAACGCCGCCAGCAACAGTTTGAGTTTCATGAGTGTCTCCTCCGGAAGACGCGCGAACGCGTCAGAACATCAGAACTTCTGGCGGATGCCGACCACCACCGCCACCTGCGACGTCGTCGACGACGCGCTGTCGGTGCCGTCGATCCACGCCTGGCCGATACCCGACGACGCCTTCTGGTAAAAGCCGTTCACGTACACGTCGGTGCGCTTGGACAGCAGGTACTGCACGCCGGCCGATACCTGGTGGTAGTGGCCGCTGTCGCTGCCGCGCGCGACCTGCGTATAGGTGTAGCCGGCTGCGGCCATCAGCGCCGGCGTCACCATGTAGCGCAGGCTGCCTTCGTAATTGTTGAAGCGCAGCGCGCCGCCCGTCGCCTGCCCGAAGTTCGAGCCGGTGTACAGCAGGCCGAGCGTCGCCGGCCCGATCGCGTAGCTGCCGCCCGCGCCCCAGATCTGCTGGCGAATCGCGTTCCCTAGGCTCGCACCGAACACCGATTCCGACGCCGGATAGTAGTTGTCCGACGCCACAGCACCGGTCGTGCTGACCGCCGGATGGTTCACGCGCGCATACGCGGCCCCCGCGTTGAGCGGCCCGTTCGCGTACGTGACGCCGGCGCTCCAGCTGTTGTCGTTCGCAAAGCCCGTCGAGTTCGAGAAGCCGTACACGAGGTTCGCCTGCAGGCCCGCGATCGTCGGCGACACGTACTTCACCGCGTTGTTGGTGCGGAACGTGTTGTTGACGTCGTCGTTGTCGAACGGGTGCGTCGAGTACTGCGCGAGGAAGCTGCTCATCTGCAGCGAGCCGAGGATGTCCTGCACCGAGTTGTACTGACGGCCGAGCGTCACCGCGCCCCAGTTCGCGCCGCTCAGGCCGACCCACGCCGAACGCCCGAACATCCGGCCGCCCTGCCCGAGCGCGCCGTTCGCGACGTTGAAGCCGTTCTCGAGGCGGAAGTTCGCCTTCAGGCCACCGCCGAGATCCTCGGTGCCGATCAAGCCCCAGCGCGGGCCCGATTCGTTGCCGCCCGTGAATTGCCACAATGCATGGCCCTTCGCGTTGTTCGTGTAGGTCACGCCCGCGTCGACGATCCCGTACAGCGTCACCGTCGACTGCGCATGCGCGGCGCCGGCGAACAGCATCGCGACCGCCGCGCCCACGCCTGCGGCGCCTGTTTTCCCACCCTTCATTCGCACCATCTCCGTCTCCTCTTCTCCAAACCTGTTCATCGATGTTGTGTTGTGTTTTTTTTTGATCCTGCCCATACGCGCCGATCGGGTTCGGGTTGTATAGACATTTGCTGGATGGTATCCAGCCGCAATCACATCAAGAAATGAAATGTTCAACTGGGCGACAGTTGAAAATCGAATAGCGGGGAGATGAGCAGGGACGGTGCGCCCCTGCAAGAGAAACGAAAGCGCGCGAGTCCGCTGGACGCGGGGCGTTTTGATCGGACGTGAATGGCCTGCGTAAGCAAGCTGACGAAACGGCGACGGGCGATGTGCCGATGTGGTTTTCCCGGATGGCAGGGGTAGCGCGGCGGCGAACGGATCCATGCGCGGCCGCGCCATCGCCATCATCAGCCGGAGTGATGACCCTCCCCTTTTTCTGCGGATTTGACCGGGGGCACGGTGCCGACAACACTAGCCCGCAGTGCTGCAAAGACGGCACGCGCCCGCCTCCCCTTCAGAGTCCGCCATGGTCCCGACCGACACCGTGCAATTCCCGAGCGCCGCCCGGCCGCTCGCCGACCGGCAGCTGCGCCGGATCGTCATCGCTTCCGTCGCCGGCAACGCGATGGAGTGGTACGACTTCTTCGTGTACGGCACGGCCGCGGCGCTCGTGTTCGGCCATGTGTTCTTCCCGCCCGGCGCGTCGCCGCTCGCAGGCAGCCTCGCCGCGTTCGCGGCCTTCGCGCTCGGCTTCGTCGCGCGGCCGCTCGGCGGAATCGTGTTCGGCCACGTCGGCGATCGTTACGGGCGCAAGGCGTCGCTCGTGTGGACGCTGCTGATCATGGGCGCGTCGACCTTCGCGATCGGCCTGCTGCCGACCTATGCGCAGGTCGGCGTGTGGGCGCCGGCCGCGCTCGTCGCGCTGCGCCTGCTGCAAGGGATCGCGTCCGGCGGCGAATGGGGCGGCGGCGTGCTGATGATCAGCGAAAACGCACCGCCGGAACAGCGCGGCTACTACGCCGCGTGGAGCCAGCTCGGCGTGGGCGGCGGCTTCGTGCTGTCGTCGGCCGCGTTTCTCGCCGCGCAGGCGCTGCCCGACGACGCGTTCCGCACGTGGGGCTGGCGGCTGCCGTTCCTCGCGAGCATCGTCATCTTCGCGATCGGCATCTATATCCGCCGCCATCTGCCGGAAAGCCGCGACTTCGAGCAGGCCGGCAAGCGCGGCGCGCACACGCATCTGCCGATCGTCGAATGCGTCCGTCGCCACCCGAAGGAAATCCTGCTGGCGATGGGGCTGCGCGTGGCCGAGAACGGCAGCGCGTACATCTTCCTCGCGTTCTCGCTCGTCTACGGCAAGTACGTCGGCATTCCGAACGGCGTGATGCTGACCGGCGTGATGATCGCGATGATCGTCGAGATGGGGGCAATGCTCGCGTGGGGCCGGCTGTCCGACCGGATCGGCCGCAAGCCCGTGTACCTGATCGGCGCGCTGAGCCTCGTCGCATGCGCGTTCCCGTTCTTCTGGCTGCTCGACACACGCGTGACGCCGCTCGTGTGGCTCGCGCTCACGGTCGGCACGGCGGTGAGTCACGGCGCGATGATCGGCACGCTGCCCGCGCTCGTCGGCGAGCTGTTCAGCACCGAGGTGCGTTACTCGGGCGTCGCGCTCGGGCATGAAGTCGCATCGATCTTCGCGGGCGGGATGTCGCCGCTGATCGCGACGGCGCTGCTCGCGCACTATCACGCGTCGTGGCCGGTGTCGCTGTTCCTCATCGCGCTCGGCCTCGTGACCGTCGCGACGCTGTGCGTGATGCGCGAGACGCGTACCGCCCCGGCCGCCGACGCGCGCGGCGAGGCGGCATGAGCGCGCGGCCCGTGCCGGCCGCCACGCCCGTGCCTTTGCCGACGGGCGAGCGCCCCGCCGGTTCACGGTGCCACGTGCGCGCTTTCGTGGCACCGCAAGCTCACGCGTCTGCGACGTCCGGGCTACGCGTCCGGGTTGCGCCGCGCGCCGTCGAACACCGGCGCCAGCCCGAGATGATCGAGCAGCCGCGCGAATTCGCCGAGCCGCTGCCGCATGTACGCGGGCACATCCACGTTTGCATAGTCGTGGAAGCCGGTCCCCGTGCGCACCCCGTCGCGCCCGGTTTCCATGTTGCGTACGACGCTCGCGGCCGGTGCGAAGCGCGGGCCGATCTCGCCGGCCAGATACTTCGACGCGTAGTACAGGATGTCGCAGCCGCCCCAGTCGATGAATTCGAGCAGCCCGAGCACCGCGAAACGCGGGCCGAAGCCGGTGCGGATGGCCGTGTCGATGTCCTCCGCGCTCGCGACACCTTCCTCGACCATCCGCGCTGCCTCGTTCATCGCGAGCGCCTGGATGCGCGGCACGATGTAGCCGGGCGCCGGCCCGCAGATCACCGGTTTCTTGCCGACGCGTTCGAGCAGCGCGGCAAGCGCGTCGACCACCGACTGGTCGGTCGCATCGCTGCGGCTGATCTCGACGAGCGGCATCAGCAGCGCGGGATTCAGCCAGTGCGCGTTCAGCATCCGCTCCGGATGCGCGACATGGCGCTGCAATTCGGTGACGACGAACGTCGACGTGGTCGACGCAATCGTTGCGCGCGCATCGACATGCGCGCCGAGCCAGCGCAGCGCGTCAGCCTTCGCATCGAGCACTTCGGGCAGCGCCTCGAACACGACGTCTGCATCGCGCACGGCCTCCGCCGCACCTTCCCGCGCGACGAGCGCGATGCGCGCGACGATCGCATCGGCCTGCGCGGCATCGATACGGCCGAGCGCGACCTGCGCGTGCAGCGGCCTGGCGATCTCGTCGCGCGTGCGATCGTCGAACGCGCTTTGGCCAGTCGCATCGCGCCGCTTGAAGTCGATCAGCGTCACGTCGAGGCCCGCGAACGCGAACACGAGCGCGATCCCCTGCCCCATGCGCCCTGCGCCGAGCACGTGCACGCGCGTCACTTCGGCGGCCGCGCTCATGCCGCGACTCCGGCGACTCCCTTGTCGAGCAGCGTGCGCATCGCATCCTTCGACAGCGCTGCGATCCCGAGCCGCTCCAGCGTGCGCCCTTCCGCATACAGGTCGCGCACCGCGACCGCGCTCGCGATGCTCAACAGCCCCTGCGCAACCGGCGTCGGCACCCCGGCCCAGCGCCCGCACGACACGATGAACGACAGCCCGAGCCGGGTGTCCTCGAGCATGTAGCGATGGGTGCGCAGATCGATCTTCTCGCGCCAGTCGCCGCTATCGGTCAGCTTGCCGTGCGCGCCGCGCCCGTACATCCATTCGTCGCCTTCGGCCGCGTAGTGATCCGCGAGCGGGAAATGCGGCGCGCGGTAGCCGAGCGCTTCGCGCACCGCGATGCGTTCGGCGTCGAGCGCGTTCGTCACGCGACGGATCGACGGCTGCGTGCCTTCGTTGTGGATGTCCCATGCGTCGAAGTGTTCGAGCGGCCCGGCATTCATCAGGATCAGCGGCGGATGGATCACGGGCCCCGCGTTCATCAACGCACCGGACAACGCATCCTCGACCGGCTCGACCGACGGATAGCCCGCGCGCAGCACGTCGAATGCCCAACCGGCGGCATTCGCCGGAAACACGCCGGTCGGCAAGCGCGTCGCGTAGGCACTGATCACGACGTCGTTGTCGCCATGCTTGCGCACCAGGTACGGCAACGTGCCCGTCTCGGCGAATGCGACGCGCGAACGGTTGCCGGCGTCGGCCGCCGCCTGCGCGAACACGAAGCTGCCGAACGTGCCGGGCGGCAGGAAGACGACCTGGCCGTCCTCCAGCAACGGCGCGACCTGCGCGGCGAGCGCGTCGTGCGACGTGGCAGGCAGCGGCACCACGACGAGTTGCGCGCCGCGCAGTGCGGCCGCGAGATCGCCGGTCAGGCGGATCGCACCCGGCGCATCGCCGAGCGGCACCGTGCGCTTGCCGCGATAGTCGGTCACGTTCAGCACGCCGAGTTCGCGCACCCGCGCATGCGGCTCGCGGTCGCGCCGCCACCACGTCACGTCGTGGCCCTTCTCGAGCAGGTCGATGGCCGCCGCATGGCAGCCGTGGCCGCCGCCCAGAACACATACCTTCATCGTCTTCTCCCGGTGATTGAGTGTTGTCGAGACTACGCGGCGGCTTTCGCCGCGTCGCTTCAAAACGCGCAACGGCACGCCCGTTCGCGCAACGCAATCGCGGCGATGCGCCTGCCGCCAAGCCCCTGCATCCGCTACGAGGTCCGTGAATGGATATCGCCCTGTCCCGCCATGCGCCGAACCGGCTCGGCACGCTGCACGCCCCCGACGAAGTCGAACGCGCGGTCGCGCACCGGCTCGGGCCGCACCGGATGGCCGCACGTGGCCGCGATCCGTTTCAGGCGGAGCTGTACGAGGTGCCGCTGCATCACGGCGCGCTGCTCGAACTCTGCTACGGCCGCGAAACGCGCATCGATTTCGGCGGCGATGCCGATCACTTCCTGTTCCGGCTGACGCTCGCCGGTGCCTGCGAGCTGCAGGCCGGCAGCGTCGTCGCGCGCGCCGGCCCCGGCGAGCTGACCGTGTCGTCGCCCGCACTCGCGAGCCGCCTGAGCACGAGCCCCGATTGCCGCAACCTCGTGCTGCGGCTCGAACGCGGCGCGCTCGAACGCAAGCTGCAGGACATGCTGCAGGCCACGCTCACGCGGCCGCTGCAGTTCGATCTCGCGGCCGGCGGCGCCGGCGCGGGCGCCGCGCTGCTGCTGCCGACCTTCGAATACCTGTGCCGGCTCGGGGCGCAGCCGGGTATCGGCACGGCCGCGACGACCTTCGGCGCCGACCTCACCGCGTGGCTGATGTCGCTGCTGCTCACGCACCTGCCGCATTCGTACAGCGATGCGCTCGCGCGCGGCACGCCGCCCTTGCCGGCCCACGTGCGCCGCGCGTGCGATCACGTCGATGCGCACCTCGGCGAACCGCTCGCACTCGCCGCGCTCGCGGCGGTCGCGGGCGTCGCGCCACGCACGCTGCAGCACGCGTTTCGCGCGTTCCTGCACACCACGCCGGCCGCCTACGTGCGCGAACGCCGGCTCGCCGCCGTGCACACGGCGCTGCAACGCGGCGACGCGCGCAGCGTGACCGACGTGCTGATCGCGCACGGCATCCATGGCTTCGGCCATTTCGCGAAGGCGTATGCGCGGCGTTACGGCCACGCGCCTTCCGTCACCGCGAGGCAACCCCGATGACGCACTCCGCAACCGGCCGCCCGGCGGCCCCGGCCCGCGCCGAATCCGCGCCGCACGACAGCGACCCGTCCGAACTGCGCGTGCAGGATCTCGATCTCAATTTGCTGAAGACGTTTCGCGCGGTCTACGAGGAGCGGCACGTCGGCCGCGCGGCGCTGCGGCTCGGCGTCACGCAGCCGTCCGTCAGCTATGCGCTCGGCCGGCTGCGGCTGATGTTCCGCGACGCGCTGTTCGTGCGCACCGGCACCGGCGTCGAGCCGACGCCGCGCGCGCAGCGGCTCGCGCTGTCGGTCGACAAGGCGCTCGCGATCCTGCAGGACGTGCTCGACGAAGGCTCGCGCTTCACGCCCGACAGCACGCAGCGCGTGTTCCGCCTGCACATGAGCGATTTCGCGGCGAGCGCGTTCCTGCCGACGCTGCTCGCCGAATTCGCCCGTTGCGCGCCGGGCGCGGTGATCGAGACGCTGCACGTCGACGAATGCCAGCTCAACGTCGCGCTCGAATCGGGGCGCATCGACTTCGCGCTCGGGCATTTCGCCGACGCGTCGAGCCATTTCCAGCGCGCCGCGCTGCTGCACGAGCGCTGCGTGCTGCTGATGCCGCGCCGCACCGCGCAGCGCGTCGCGTTGCCCGACGACTACGTGCTCGATGGCGAGGCGCCCGACGCGCTGCGCTTCGTCGCGGTCACGTCGCATCCGCAATCGATGCAGCTGCTGGAGCGGCACGGGCTGATGCCGCGCGTGCGCGCGGCGCTACCCGATTTCATGGTGGTGCCCGCGTTGCTGCAGGACGGCGACTACGCGCTGATCCTGCCGGAGACGATCGCGATCACGTTTGCGGCGCGGCAGCCGTGCACGCTGTACGAGATCGCCGGCGCAAGCGAATGGGCCGTCAACGCGTACTGGCACCGGCGCTTCGACGCCGACCCCGGCCATCGCTGGCTGCGCGCGCTGCTGCTCGAACTGTTCAACATCGGCGAGCTGGCGCCGTTCGACGCATGGCTTGCGCCGCAGCCGCCCGCCTGCGCATAACGACGCGAACGCCGCGCGCGGCGCACGCAGCGCGAGCGTGCACCGGCGCGGGCCGGTCAGAACGCCGTGAGGATGCCCGCGACGATCGAGCTGGCGGTCGCGCCCGGCTTCGCGACCGCGACGCCGCCACCGGCCGCGCCGTTGACGACGAAGCGCGCGTGCGCGCCGTTGCGCACCATCGCGGCGCCCGTGTACAGCACCGTGCGCTTCGACAGCGGATAGTCGAAGCGGATGCCATACGAATCGGCGTTGCCGTCGCTGTCCGCGACCTTGCGGTAATGGCCGACGCTCAGCAGCAGCGACGCACGCCCGATCGGCACCGTCGCGCTCAGCTCCATGATGTCGCTGTGCGGATACGCGCTCTGGCTGTCGATCGCGGTCGCGACGTCGGGGCCGCCGCGATGGCGCATGTACAGCGCGGCCACCTTCACGACGCTGAAATCGTACGAAATCGCGCCCAGCGTGTAGTTGCCGTTCGCAGCCGGGCTCGAGTCGCCGAGCGCGGACGCGGCCACCGGGCTGAACTTCTGCTGCATGTAGTCGACGTCGACCGACAGGCCGCCGCGCACGTAGTTGAGCCCTGCGCCGTAGGTATCGCCGAGCGTCGCCGGCTGTCCGGCCGCGCCGTTGGTGCCGCGTGCGGCCATCGCCCGCAGCATGAAGCCCGCGTAGCGCGGCGACGTATAGCGCATCGAGTTGCGCACGCGCAGGAACGCGGGCCCGACGAAGTTGTTGGTCGCGTTGCCCCAGGCGAGCCCCGCGCCGAGGCCCGGCAGGCTGTACGTGACGAGCGTCGTGTGCAGGATCGTGTAGAGCTCGCCGACCTGCACGCCGCCGAACGGCCCCGTGATGCCGACCCACGCCTCGCGGCCGAACAGTGCGCTGCTGTTCGACAGCGCACCGCTGCCCGCATTGAAGCCGTCTTCCAGCTTGAAGATCGTCGCGTAGCCGCCGCCGAGATCCTCGACACCCCTCAGCCCCCACTGCGATGCCCACAGGTTGCCGCTGCCCATGCGCGTCACGTGGTTCGGCCCGGCGTTCGCGTATTCGATCGCGGTGTCGACGCGGCCGTAGAGCGTCACGCTCGATTGTGCGAAAGCGGGCAGCGCCGCGCAGGCAAGCAGCGCGGCAAGCGGTACGGCAAGCCGGTCGGCCCGCCCGTTCGGTTGGTTCATCGTCGTCGTCCCGTAGAGTTTCCGGCGCCTGTCGGCCTTGCGCCGCATGGTGTGAAGCGCGTTCGCCGCGAAGGGCCAACGCTGCCGATCAAAACCGGGCCGAGTCTAGGAACGACAATTTCGGACGTCGACGCAATGCGCTCTATAACGCTTATAGATGCGCCGCATGATGCGTGCGCGCCCCGCCGCAAGCGCGCTGCGCGGCGGCCGGCGCGCGCGACCCTGGTGTTTTCTTTATCCGGGTCGGTAAATGCCCATGTGGCGCGGCTGTCACTCCGGCTATGGCGGCTGAAATTGGCCGACTACGCTGCGTCTCCGACACGTGCCCCCCGCACGCTTTCGCGCCGCGACGGCGCCCTTGCCGCCAAGGCCGCTGCCGCGCGTTTCCACCGCCCGCTCCTGGAGAATCCGCATGTCCGCATCCACGGCCCGCGCTGCCGACGGCAAGCGCTATACGTACGAATGGTATGTCGTCGTCATCTGCATGCTCGCGTACATCTTTTCGTTCGTCGACCGCCAGGTCCTCGTGCTGATGATCGAGCCGATCAAGCGCGACCTGCACCTGTCCGATACGCAGTTCAGCCTGCTGAACGGCTTCGCGTTCTCGCTGTTCTATGCGGTGATGGGGCTGCCCGTCGCGTATCTCGCCGATCGCTACGCGCGCCCGCGAATCATCTCGCTCGGCATCGCGCTGTGGAGCGTCGCGACCGCCGCGTGCGGGCTCAGCCAGCATTTCGTGCAGATGTTCATCGCACGGATGGGCGTCGGCGTCGGCGAGGCCGCGCTGTCGCCCGGCGCGTATTCGATGCTCGCCGACTACTTCCCGAAGGAGAAACTCGGGCGCGCGATCGCCGTGTATTCGCTCGGCTCGTTCATCGGCGGCGGCATCGCGTTCCTGATCGGCGGCTACGTGATCGCGCTGCTCAAGCATGCGAGCGCATTCACGCTGCCGGTGGTCGGGCAGGTGCATGCGTGGCAGGTCACGTTCCTGATCGTCGGGCTGCCGGGGCTGCTGGTCGCCCTGCTGTTCGCCGCGACCGTGCGCGACCCGCAGCGCAAGGGGCTCGCGCAGGATCGCTCGGGCGCCGTGCGGCGCGTGTCGATGCGCGATTCGCTGCGCTTCGTCGGCACGCATCGCGCGACCTTCACGTGCCACTACCTCGGCTTCTCGTTCTACGCGATGACGCTGTACTGCCTGCTGAGCTGGACGCCCGCGTTCTATATCCGCCACTTCGGGATGACGGCCGTCGAAGCCGGCTACACGCTCGGCATCGTGCTGCTGGTGGCGAACACCGCCGGCGTGTTCTGCGGCGGATGGCTCAACGACTGGCTGCTGCGGCGCGGCCGCCACGATGCACCGATGCGTGCCGGCGCGATCGGCGCCGCGTGCATGGTGATCCCCGCGACGCTGTTCACGCAGCTCGACTCGCTGCCCGCATCGCTCGCGATGCTCGTCGTCGCGATGTTCTTCGCGTCGTTCCCGATGCCGACATCCACCGCCGCGATGCAGACGCTCGCGCCGAACCAGATGCGCGCGCAGATCTCCGCGCTGTTCCTGCTCGTGTCGAACCTGATCGCGCTCGGGATCGGCACGACCGTCGTCGCGCTGTTCACCGATCGCGTGTTCGGCGCGCCGGCGGCGGTCGGCCATTCGATGTCGATCGTCAACGTCGCGGCGGCCACGCTCGCCGCGCTGCTGCTCGCCGCCGGGTGCCGGCACTATCGCCGCAGCCTCGATCGCGAACGTGGCCATGCGTCGGCAGCGGCGCCGCAGGCGGCCGAAGCGGGCAATCCGATCGCCGCGCGCTGAACGTCGGGCGCATTCCGTCGCCCGACCATCATCCATCCCACTGATTCAGGCATCGCTTTTTAATCGATTTGATTTATGCGATGCCCATCCCTATTCTCGATCGCATGACGGCGCGGTGTCTGCCGCGCCGCGTTTCCCCTACCCCACGGATTTCCCCATGCAAGCGAACCGCCACCAAGTCCGGATCGACGCGCTGATCGACGCGGCGCAGGACATCCGCTGTTTCCGGGTTTCGCGCGTCGACGGCCAGCCGTTCGACGCATACGAACCGGGCGCCCATATCGATGTGACCGCGCCGTCCGGCATCACGCGGCAGTACTCGCTGTGCGGCAACCCCGACGAACGCGGCAGCTACCTGTTCGCGGTGAAGAAGGAAGCGCAGTCGCGCGGCGGCTCGCGTTCGCTGCACGACGACGTGCAGGTCGGCGCCGAGCTGTCGATCGGCGCGCCGCGCAACCTGTTTCGTCTGACGGATGACGCGAGCGAGCACGTGCTGATCGCGGCCGGCATCGGCATTACACCGCTGCTGTCGATGGCGTATGCGCTGCACCAGCGCGGCACGCGTTACCGGCTGCATTATTTCGCCCGCAGCCGCGAGCATGCGGCCTTCGTCGACGAACTGTCGGCCGAGCCGTTCGCGTCGCACGTGACGTTCCACTACGGCATCGAGCCCGACGCGCTCGCGGCCGAGCTGGGCCGCTGCGTCGAATCGGTCGACGCGCACGCCCACGTCTATACGTGCGGCCCGGGGCCGTTCATGGATGCGGTCGTCGCGGCAGCCGCGACGCGCTTGCCCGACGATTCGATCCATCTCGAACGCTTCGCGGCGGAACCGGCCGCCGCCGATGCGGGCGCCGGCCCGGCCGACGGCTTCGAAGTGCGTCTGCAGCGCAGCGGACAATCGGTACGCGTCACGCCCGACACGTCGATCGTCGACGCGCTCGCGCGCATCGGCATCGAGGTCGACACGTCATGCGGCGAAGGCGTGTGCGGCACCTGCATGGTGCCTGTGATCGACGGCGAGCCCGATCATCGCGATCACTGTCTCAGCAAGGCCGAGCGCGCGAGCAACACGGTGATCTGCTGCTGCGTGTCGCGTGCGCGTTCGGCGGTGCTCGTTCTGGATCTCTGACGCACGCGGCGCGAGCGCTGCCGGCTCACGACGTCGCGCACCGTCGAACTGCTCGACGCCCTCGGCCAGCAACGCGCGCATCCCGCGCGTTGCCCTCGTCCTCATCGGTCACGCATCGTCGAACCGCTCGACGAGCTCGACCAGCAGCGTGCGCATCCACGCGTTGCCCTCGTCCTCATGGAAATGCTCGTGCCAGTGCATCGTCACCGGCGCGGGCGGCAACGTGACGGGCAGGTCATACAGGCGAAACGCATTGTCGCGGTTCAGGATCTGCGCAAGCCGCTTCGGCAGCGTCGCGTAGAGATCCGTGACCGACAGCACGCTCGGCAGCGCGACGAAGTGCGGCACTTCGAGCGCGATGTTGCGGCCCACGCCCTGCGTGCGCAGCGCATCGTCGAGCGCGTGGTGGCTGTGCTCGACCGATTTCACGTTGACGTGCGCGGCGCGCACGAACTGGTCGAGGCTCAGCGCGGCGCCGCTCGGCAACCCGCGCCGGCGGCCCGTCATGCACACATAGGTTTCCTCGAACAGCACCTGGTGGCGCGTGCGCGGCATCAGTTCGGGCAGGTTGCCGATCGCGAAATCCAGCCGGCTCGCGCGCAGCGCTTCCTCGATCTCCTCCACCGGCAGCGGCTGCACGCTCAGCGTCACGCGCGGCGCGCGCTCGCGCAGCGCCTGGCAGATCGCCGGCAGGTACGCCATCTCGCCCGCATCCGACAGCGACAGCCGGAACGTGCGCGTGCTGGTGGCCGGATCGAAGCGCTCCGCGTAGCGCAGCGCCACGCGCACCATGTCGAGCGCCTTGCCGACGATGCCCGCGAGCTCGAGCGCGACCGGCGTCGGCTGCATGCCCGAGCGCGTACGCACGAACAGCGGATCGTCGAACAGCGTGCGCAACCGGCCGAGCGAATAGCTGACGGCCGGCTGCGACAGCGCGAGCCGCTCGCCGGCCTTCGTCAGGCTGCGTTCCTCGACGATCGCCTGGAATACGCGCAGCAGGTTCAGATCGAGATGATCGACCGATGTCATCGCAGCCTCCATTATTTGCCGTATTTATTGACTGGATAATTTTAGATCAATTTGACGGATATGTAGTGGAAGACGAGACTGGGTACTCGACACCGCGCGCTGCGCGGCCCGATTTCGCGACTCTTTCCCCACGACAACGATGAGCGACCTTTCCTACCAGACGATCGACACCAGCGCGCTGCACGGTCTCGCGCAACCCGACCGCATCGCGCCCGCGATGTATCACGATCCCGCGCTGTTCGAAGCCGAGCTCGACCGCATCTTCTACCGCACCTGGATCTGGGTCGCGCACGAGAGCGAGCTGCCGAACCCGGGCGACTTCATCACGACGACGATCGGCCGCCAGCCGGTGATCGTCGTGCGCGACAAGACCGGCGAGATCAACGTGCTGCAGAACCGCTGCCGCCATCGCGGCGCGACCGTGTGCGAATCGCACAAGGGCAATGCGAAGGGCTTCACGTGCCCGTATCACAGCTGGTCGTACGCACTCGACGGCACGCTGCGCGCGCTGCCGTACGGCGACGGCTACGAAGGCGTGTGCGAGAAAGGCGACCTGCCGCTCGTGAAGCTGCGCGTCGGCGTGTACCAGGGGCTGATCTTCGCGAGCTTCAACGACGACATCGAATCGCTCGAGGATTTCCTCGGCGGTGCCAAGCCGTGGATCGACCTGTTCATGAAACAGGGCGCCGGCTACCCGATCAAGGCCAACGGCGAGCACAAGTTCAAGTTCAAGGGCAACTGGAAGATCCAGCTCGAGAACACGACCGACCTCTATCACTTCCCGGTCGTGCACAAGTCGTGGATGAAGTCGATCGACGACGAGACGGCCGCCGCGATCACGAGCTTCATGACGAGCGAGGACGCGTTCTGCCGCGGGCTCGGCAACGGCCACAGCCTCGCGGTGCTGATGCCCGAGCTGATCGACCTCGACCAGGACGACGGTGCGCCGCTGCCCGAGCGCTTCGCGCCGCTCGCGGCGAAGCTCGCCGAGCGCCATACGCCGGAAGAAGTGCGCCGCATCGTGCGCTCGCTGATGGGCGTCGGCTTCAACCTGAACCTGTTCCCGAACCTCGCGCTGTCGATGGCGTTCTTCCGCGTGCTGCGGCCGATCTCCGCGAACGAAACCGAGATCCGCCACGTCGCGCTCGCGATGGACGGCGGCCCCGACGAAGCGAACCGCGAGCGGCTGCGCATCCACGAGCACTTCCAGGGCCCGTTCGGCTTCGGCAGCCCCGACGACGCGGAAGCGTGGGAACGCGTCCAACGCGGCGCGCACGCGGGCCCCGACGTGCCGATCCTCGTGAATCGCGGGCTGAACCGCGAGACGACCGCCGCGAACGGCGAAAAGACCGCGCATGCGACCGACGAGACCGGCATGCGCGAGGCCTACCAGCAATGGCGCAAGATGATGGAGCAACAATAATGGACGACCGCAACGCCCTCTTTTCCGAGCAGACCTTCGCCCGCGCGGTCGAATTCGTGTGGCGCGAAGCCGAGATGCTCGACCGCCGCGACTATCGCGCATGGCTCGACCTGTGGGAGCCGGCCGGCCATTACGTGGTGCCGATCGATCCCGATGCGACCGATTTCGCCGCGACGCTGAACTACGTGTTCGACGACCAGGACATGCGCGAGAAGCGCGTGCAGCGGATGGTGTCCGGCTATTCGGCGTCGGCGACCGACGCGGCGCGCACGGTGCGCACCGTGTCGCGCTTCACGCTGGAAAGCGGCAGCGCCGACACCGTCGAACTGAAATCGGCGCAGGTCGTCGTCGCGTACAAGCGCGGCGTCGCGACGCTGTTCGCGGCCGACGTCACGCACAAGCTGCACGTCGACGCCGACGGCGAGATGCGGATCGCTGAAAAGGTCGTGCGCCTGATCGACTCGACCGAAGCGCTCAGCGCAATCGGCTTCCTGCTGTAAGCGGCCGCCGGTTCGCCGTCGCCGTCGCAACGGTGAACCGGTCACCTTCACCTGTAAGCGGCCACCGGTTCGCCATCGCCAACGCAACGGTGAGCCGGCCACCTTCACCTGTAAGCGGCCACCGATTCGCCATCGCCAGCGCAACGGTGAGCCGGCAACCTTCACCTTTCCGGACCACCATGCCCACACTCGAAGTTTTCCTGCCGGCCGGCCATGACGACGCCCGCAAGGCCGAACTGATTGCCCGGCTGACCGGTGCGACCGTCGATTCGATCGGCGCACCGATCGAATCGGTGCGCGTGCTGCTCACCGAATTGCCCGCGACGCACATCGGCCTCGGCGGTCGCAGCGCCGCGGACGGCGCGCCGCCGTCGCTGCCCGTGATCGTCGCGATCCTGATCGCCGGCCGCACCGACGAACAAAAGCGCGCGCTGATCGCCGCGTTGTCGGAGACGAGCGCCAGCGTGCTCGACGCGCCCCTGCAAGCCACCCGCGTGATGATCAAGGACATCCCGAACACCGATTTCGGCATCGGCGGGCAAACCGCACGGGCGCTCGGGCGCTGACCATGCGCTGCGTGCGAGCCTGCCCGCTCATGCGCGACGACCACCGGGCCGCAGCAGCGCCATGCGCGCCGCCGCGCCTACGCGCTTGCGTTCGCGTGCGTACCGGCGAGCGGCAGCGTCACGCGGCAGTCGAGCCCGCCGCCCTCGGCCGGGCTCGCGCCGATCCGGCCGCCGTGGCGCGTCACGATGCTCTTGCACAGCGACAGCCCGATTCCGTTGCCGCCGGCCTTCGACGACGAGAAGCCGTCGAACAGCCGGTCGTGCGCGCCGGCCGCGATGCCCGGGCCGTTGTCGATCGCGCGCAGCTCCGCATGCCCGCCGACATTCGCGGTGCCGAGCGTCAGCGTGCGCGGCACACGTTCGCAACCGGCGAACGCCTCGATCGCATTGAACGCGAGATTCAGGATCACCTGCCCGATCAGCACGCGCTCGCAGCGGATCGGCAGCGGTGCGTCGGCCTGCACGATCGCAACCGTCACGCCAGCCTCCTTCGCGCGCAGCTCGATGAAATACGCGACGTCCGCGAGGATGTCGCGCAGGTCGGCGAGCGCGACGACCGGCTCGCGCTTCACGATGAACTCGCGCACGCTCTTGATGATCAGCGCCGCATGCTCGGCCTGCCGGTCGGCGCTGCGCAGCCCCCAGATCGCGTCGTCGATCGCGCCGCGCCCGTTCAACCGCTGCACCGCGCCCTCGATGAAATTGCGCACGGCCGCGAGCGGCTGGCTCAGCTCGTGCGCGATCACGCTCGCCATCTCGCCCATCGCGTTGTAACGGCCCGCGTGTTCGAGCATGCGTGCTTCGGCGCGGCGGGCGTCCTCGATCGCGACTTCGTCGCTCACGTCACGGAACTGCACGAGCAGCCCGTCGAGATCGTCCTCGATCTCGACCTGCCGGCACAGGATGCGCAGCCAGCACGTCGAGCCGTCGCGCCGCACGATCCGGTAGCGCTGCGGCGCGGATGGATACGCGGACGGCGCATCGCGCAGCTGCGCGACGAGCCGGTCGCGATCGGCCTCGGAGCAGTAGTCGAGCACCTCGCCGAGCGCTTCGTCGGGCGCGAGCCCGAGCACGCGGCGGCCCGACTCGCTGATGAACTGCACGCCGCCGTGCGGCGTGACGACCGCGATGCCTTCGTCGAGATCCTGCATGAACTCGCGCAGCCGCGCCTCGTAGCGGCGCAGTTGCTGGCGCACCGCCTCTTCCGCGCTGATGTCGCGGAACTGCACCATCACGACGTCGCGCCCGCGCAGCGGCACGTAGGTGGCGGTCGCCTCGGACAGCATGTCGACGCCCGTGCGCGACCGGTAGCACCACTCGTACACCTGCGGCCCGTCGACGAGCGCGCGATCCCACGCACTCACCGCGATCTCGCGCTGGTATTTCGGTTCGGGGCGCGTCATGTCCGGCGCCTTCAGCGGCAGCAGTTCCTCGACGGAAAAACCGAGCGCGATGCACGCGGCGCGGTTCGCCCACACGATCGCCTTGGTATGCGCGTCGTGCAGCAGCACGCAGGTCGTCAGCGCGTCGAGCAGCCGGTGGAAATCGTCGTCGTCGGGGAAACTCATGATCGGCTTCGGATGAGGCCGCGCGGCATCGCGCGACCGGAAACCCAACATAGCACCGGCGCGCGCCGCCCGCATCTGAAGATTTCTTTAGTGCGGCACGGAACGTCACCAGTCGCACGGCCCAACGCACCAATTGCTGCGCGTTTTCGGCGTTTCTAGACTGGTTGCATCGTCGTGCCGCTTTCCGCGCGGCATGCATGCCACCCCGAATTCGAACCCCAATCCGCCCCAGGAGACAGCCATGCCCCACGCCGCCCTCGCCCTCGACTCCGCACCGAGCGCCCCCCACGCGGCCAGCGAACCGGCCGCCCGGCTGTCGCCGCTCGACGCCGTGATCGAGACCGTCGCCGCGCGCCGCGAAGAATTCGACCGCCTGTCGCACGTGCCGCGCGACGTGATCGCGCTGTTCAAGCAGGCCGGCATCTATCGCGCCGGCACGCCGCGCCGCTTCGGCGGCGATGCGCTCGCGCCGACCGCGTTCCTCGACATGATCGAACGGATCGCGACCGCCGACGGTTCCGCCGCGTGGGTCGCGAGCTTCGGCTCCGCGAACGTCTATCTGGCCGCGCTGCCGCTCGAGACCCAGGCCGAGCTGTATGCGAGCGGCCCCGACCAGGTGTTCGCGGGCGGCCTGTTTCCGGTGCAGCCGGCCCAGCCCGCGCCGGGCGGCTGGCGCGTGAACGGCACGTGGAAATTCGCGAGCGGCTGCAAGGGCGCCGACTGGCTCGGCGTCGGCATCGCGGTGCCGGGCGCACAGGACGCCGCGCCGAACAAGCCGCGCACGGCCGTGTTTCGCGCCGACCAGGTCGAGATCGTCGAGAACTGGAGCGTGGTCGGCATGCAGGGCACCGGCAGCCACGACCTGCGCGTCGACGACCGCTTCGTGCCTGAAGCATGGACCTTCGTGCGCGGCGGCGAGCCGACCGTCGACGAGCCGCTGTACCGCTACCCGACCGTCGCGTATGCGGCGCAGGTGCTCGCCGTCGTGAACCTCGGCCTCGCGCGCGCGGCGCTCGACGTCGTGAACCGGATGTCGGGCGGCCGGCAGACGACGACCGGCGCACCGCGTCTCGCCGATCGCGCGTACTACCGCATCGAACTCGCGAAGGCCGAGGCGCAACTGCGCTCGGCGCGCGCGTTCTTCTACGACGCGACCGACGGCGTGTGGCAATCGATCCTCGCCGGCAACCCGGTGACGCCCGACCAGGTCAGCCTGCTGCGGCTCGCGGCCACGCAGATCGCACGCGAAGGCGCGAGCGTCGTCGAACGCGCGTACCGCCTCGGCGGCACGGCGGCGATCTATCGCACGCACCCGCTGCAGCGGCTGCTGCGCGATGCCATGGTCGTCACGCAGCACGCGTTTCTCGGCGAAGGCAACTTCGACGGCGCGGGCGCGGTGTTCACCGGCGTCACGCCGTTTCCCGGCTATCTGTAACCTGCATCGACCGAATTTTTTTTAACACGCATGAAGCCGAAGCGCCGTCGCTGGCCGGTTCATGCACCCCACCGATTCCTCTGGAGAACCTCACATGTCCGATTCCAATCCGCTGCCGCTGCGCGTCCTGTTCTGCTGCGGCGTGTCGCAAAACTTCTTCGACCTGCCGCGCGAGAAGATCGGTGAAGTGTGGCAGGCGTACGGCGCGATGCTCGCGGCCGTCGAAGCGATGCCCGGCGTGCGCGTGCTCGGCGTGATGGACGACGACCGCCTCGTGGTCGGCCAGGCCGACGGCGCGCCGTGGACCTTCTACATCATGGCCGACGTCGCCGACTTCGACACGACGGTCGCCGTGTGCAACCTGTACCGCACGACGCCGGTCGGCGAATACAACCTGTGGCGCTACGGCAAGATCGAAGCGCGCGTCGGCCGCGCGCTGACGGTGCCGCCGGCCGCGAAGCCCGCCGCGTGAGGCGCGCGATGACCGACCTGTCTCCCGGCCTGATCGATGCGCTCGCACAGCGCCTGGCAGCGCTCGACGCCGAGCGCGCGGTGCGCGCGACGATCACGCGCTACATGGCGCTGTGCGACGTGCCCGAGGATGCCGGCGACGGCCCGTCGCTCGCCGAGCTGTTCACCGCCGATGCCGTATGGGAAGGCATCGGCCCGCAGTACGCGCACAAGTTCGGCCGCCTCGAAGGCACGGCCGCGATCATCGCGATGCTGGGCCGCTACCTGCCGCCCGATCCGCATTTCTCGGCCAACCTGCATTTCCTGACCTCGGAGTCGATCGAGATCGGCGCCGGCAACGCGAGCGCGCGCGGCCGCTGGATCATGCTGCAGGCGTCGCGTTATGCCGATGGCACGGCGGAACTGATCGCCGCGCGGCTGACCGTCGATTTCGCGCCAGCTGGCGACGGTTCGACCTGGCTGATCCACCACTTCCGCACCGAACGCGTGCTCGACGGCCCGTGGCCGCTCGCTGCCGCGCCACGGTCCTGATTCCCGATGCTTTCCAACGCTTGCTCACGATACCGACCATGACAGGCTTCATCGACACCTTTACGCTCGGCGGCCCCGGCCCCACGATCGCGATCAAGGACACGATCGACATCGCGGGCCATCCGACCCGCGCGGCGAGCCGCGCGCTCGCCGATGCACCGCCGGCGGAACAACACGCGGACGTCGTCCGCCTGCTGCTCGACGCCGGCTGGCAGATCGCCGGCAAGGCGAACATGCACGAGCTCGCGTTCGGCATGACCGGCATCAACGACTACACGGGCACGCCCGTCAATCCGCAGGATGCGACGCGCATTCCGGGCGGCTCGTCGAGCGGTTCCGCATCGCTCGTCGGGCTCGGCACGGTCGACGCGGCGCTCGGCACCGACACGGGCGGCTCGATCCGCGGGCCGGCCGCCTGCTGTGGCGTGGCCGGGCTGAAGCCGACGTTCGGCCGCGTGTCGCGGCGCGGCGTCGCCCCGGCCGTCACCACGCTCGATTGCGTCGGGCCGTTCGCGCGCGATATCCGCACGCTGGTCGCGGTGATGGCCGCGATCGCGCCGGGCTTCGATCGCGCGCAAGCGGCGGCCTCTGCCGCGGGCTGCACGGTCGCGCACATCACGGTCGACGCCGATCCGGCGATCGCCGCCGCGCTCGACGCGGCCGTGCGCGCGTCGGGCCTGCGTTCGCACGCGGTCGTGCTCGACGAAATGCCCGCGTCATTCGCGGCGGGACTCACCGTGATCAATGCGGAAACGTCGCGCGCGTTCGGCCATCTGGTCGCGACCGGCCAGCTCGGCGCCGATCTCGATGCGCGCTTGCGCACGGCCGCCACGACGACGCCTGCCGCCCTCGCGGAAGCCGAAGCCGTCCGCGCACGCTTCACCGCGCAGGTCGACGCCGCGCTCGAACACGCGGACGTGCTCGTGCTGCCGACGCTGCCCGCGCTGCCGATCACGCTGCAGCAGGCACGCGACGGCGTGTCGGTGATCGCGATGTCGTCGCTGATCCGGCCGTTCAACCTGAGCGGCCATCCGGCGCTCAGCCTGCCGCTGCCGCTGGCCGGTTCGCCGCTGAAGGCTGGCCTGCAGATCGTCGGGCGCAAGGGCGCCGACGAGCAGGTCTGCGCGATCGCGGCACATTTCGAGGCGGCACTCGCCGCATGAATCACGATGCGGGCGCGGCGGCACGCTGCACGCGCCCGCGAACCAGGGAAATACGCACCATGTCAGACCGAGTCGTCCTCGTCACCGGCGCCGCGCGCGGGCTCGGCGCCGTCATCGCCGAACGCTTTCATGCGGCCGGCTACCGCGTCGCGCTGGCCGATATCGCCGCCGACGCCATTCAGGCGCATGCACGCGAACTCGACCCGAGCGGCGAACGCGCGATCGCGCTGCCGCTCGACGTCACGTCGAAACGCGATTTCGAAGCCGCGCGCGATGCGCTCGTCGCGCGCTGGGGCACGATCGACGTGCTGGTGAACAACGCGGGCGCATCGAAGGTCGTGCCCGCGATGGAGATCACGGCCGAGCAGTTCGACCAGGTGATCGACGTGAACCTGCGCAGCGTGCTGTTCGGCTGCCAGGTGTTCGGCCAGTTCTTCGCGACCCGCGGCGCGGGCCGTATCGTCAACATCGCGTCGCTCGCCGGGCAGAACGGCGGCTCGGCGACGGGCGCGCACTACGCGGCCGCGAAAGGCGGCACGCTGACGCTGACCAAGGTGTTCGCGCGCGATCTCGCCGCACAGGGCGTGACCGTCAACGCGATCTCGCCGGGCCCGCTCGATCTGCCGATCGTCCATGAAAGCGTCGCGCCGGAGAAGCTGCGCCAGGTGCTCGCGAGCCTGCCGGGCGGCAAGCTCGGCTCGGCCGGCTTCGTTGCGGATGCGGCCGTGCTGCTCGCGTCGGGCGACGCGCATTTCGCGAACGGCGCATGCTGGGACATCAACGGCGGGTTGTACATGCGCTGAGCGTCGAGCGTTGCGTGCGGCGCTTCGCGGAAGCGCCGGCGAGGCCCTATCGCGACGACTCGCCGTCGTCGCCCCACACGACCATCACGTCGCGCACGAGCGCGGCGATCGACGTCGCGCCGAGCTTCTCCTTGATGCTCGCGCGATGCACGTCGACGGTCTTCACGCTGATCGACAGATCCGACGCGATCTGCTTGCTGCCCTTGCCGTCCACCACGCCGCGCAGCACTTCCTTCTCGCGCGCGGTCAGCGCATCGAGCCGCTGGCGCAGCTCGCGGTGACGCTGGCTGACCGCATGCCGTTGCTGCGCGAGCCGCAGCGCGCGTTGCACGCGCTCGAGCATCTGTTGCGAGTTGTACGGCTTCTCGACGAAATCGATCGCGCCGTTCTGCAGCGCGCGCACGGACATCGGAATATCGCCGTGCCCGCTGACGAAGATCACCGGCAGCGTCGCGCCACGCGCGTTCAGTTCCGCCTGCACGTCGAAGCCGCTCTTCTCCGGCATCCGGACGTCGAGCACCAGGCACGCCGGCAGGTTCACGTCGAAGCGAGCGAGAAAATCGGTGGCGTTCGCGAATCCCTCGGACGCGATGCCGACCGATTCGAGCAGCCACGCGAGCGACGTCCGCATGCCGTTGTCGTCGTCGACGATGTATACGATCGGTGCGGGTGACGTCATCGCGGGTGTCTCACTGAATATCGGTATGGGTATCGCACGCGCCGCATACGGGGCCGGGTTCCGGCTCGTCGCGCGCGTCGTTCGCTGGGGTGTGCGGCACATCATAACGAGCCGAAAACCCGCTGAAAACCCCTTCACGGGCCGCATGAACGTGCAATCTCGATTTTTTTCGCGCGGTATGCCGCGCATCTAGGTAGAACCTTTAGACGCGTTGGCGAGAACGCCATCTCCATCGTCAATCGTGCGAATGGTCGCCGGCATTTTCGCGACGTACGCTTGGATCATCGTCGGCGATCCGGCGCTGCACCGGCAGCGCCGCACGACCGCCGCTTTCGTCCACTCAGGAGCGCCCATGTCTTCCACGACCGATATCCAGCGACCGGCTCGCGTCGAACCGACCGACGCGCAGAAGGCCTTCCGCCAGGCGATGGCCCACCTCGGCGCGGCCGTCAACGTGATCACCACCGCCGGGCCGCACGGCCGCTGCGGGATCACCGCGAGCGCCGTGTGCTCCGTCACCGACACGCCGCCGACGCTGCTCGTGTGCCTCAACCGGTCGAGCGCGATGCGTGCAACGTTCGAACGCAACCGCCATGTCTGCATCAACGTGCTGCCAGCCGAACACGAGCAACTCGCGCGGCATTTCGCGGGGCTCACCGACCTGTCGATGGAACGGCGCTTCGATCTGCCGGTGTGGGATCGCGGCGAGCAGGACGTGCCCGTGCTGCGCGACGCACTCGCGAGCCTGCAGGGCACGATCGCCGACATGAAGGAAGTCGGCTCGCATTCGGTGATGTTCATCGAGGCGACGTCGATCCGCGTACGCGACGACGGTGACAGCCTGATCTACTTCAGCCGTGCGTTTCATCGCGTGTCGCGCACGGCCTGCGTGCGATGAATGGCGCGTGGCGCGCGTGACTACGCGGCGGCCCGCAACGCGCGCTGCCCGGCCGCGAGCGCGGCGCCCGCGAACAGCGTCAGCGCCGAATACACGAGCCCGCGCGCGAGCCCCGCGCTGTCCGACACCCAGCCGATCGCGACCGGCCCGGCGATCTGCCCGAACGCAAAGACCGTCGTGAACGCGCTGATCCCTTTCGCCCAGCCGTCGGGCGGCAGGTTGTGGCGCACGAAGGCCGTCGTCGACGCGACGGCCGACAGGAACGTCGCGCCGAACAGCACGCCCGACGCGAACGCGGCCACCGGATGCACGAACATCGCCGGCATCAGCGTCGCGATGCCGAGCAGCGCGTTGAGCACGGCGAGCGCCTGGCCGCCGCGCATCCGGTCGAGCAGCCCCGACCACAGCCGCGCCGACACGACGGTCGCGACGCCGAGCATCACGTAGAACGCGGCGACCACCGTGCCGCTCATCCCCGCGCCGCGCAGCAGCGCGACGATGAACGTCATGTAGCCGATGTAGCCCACGCCGAACAGGCCGTAGCCGGCCAGCGCGAGTGCGAAGCGCACGGGGCTCGCGGTTGCGGCCGGCACCGCGCCGTCGCGCGGCACGGTCGGTGCCGCGTGAACGTGCTCGATACGGCGTGCAGCCGACACGGCCACCGCAGAAAACAGCACGCACGCGCACGCGAGCGCGAACCACGCGGGCTGCCAGCCATGGACACCCTGCGTCAGCGTGGCCGGCACGAGCAGTGACGATGCGACGATGCCCCATCCCGTGCCGCCGTAATAGAGCCCGAGCAACAGCCCCGCATCGCGCGGCGACGCCGACGCGAGCCGCGCGGCCAGCACGCCGCCGCTGATGAAGATCAGTGCGCTGCCGACGCCGGTCGCGAGCCGCTGCACGAGCAGCGCGTGCATGCCGGACGTGACCCCGCACGCGGCCATCAGCAACGCGGTCAGCACGCATCCGGCCGCCAGCAGCGAGCCTGCTCGCCAGCGCCGCGACAGCAACGGAAACGCGAGTGCACCGACCAGGTAGCCGGCCGCGTTCGCGGTGTTCAGCGCGCCGGCCTGCGCGAACGTCCAGCCGAGATCGGCCTTCATCGGCGGCAGCAGCAGCGCGTACGAAAAGCGCGCGAGGCCGAGCGCGATCGCGCTGCCGAGCGACAGGCCGATCGCGAGCCGCCACGCGGCCATGCGATCGGGGTCACGGTCGGGGCCGGTCGCACCGCCGTCCCGCCCCGGCGGGACGGCGTGCTCCGGTGGCGGCGCTACACGCATCGGGTCGTCTCCATCGTTGTTCGTGTGGCGGCTGTCGGGTAGACAGCGCGTTCACCGTCTGACGAAACCGCGGCGTACTCAGGCTTCAGTGGCCCCCGTGTCGCCGAGCCACTTATACATCACGAGGCAGTCGACGAAGCCGAGCCGCGCGTGACGGTACGCACGCGGCAGGCGGCCGACGATGTCGAATCCCAGCTTCTGCCACAGCGCGACCGCCACCTCGTTCGTCGACACCACCGAATTGAACTGCATCGCGAGGAAGCCGCGCTCGCGCGCGACCTGCTGCGAGTGCTCGCACATCAGGCGCGCCACGCCCCGGCCCCGCGCGGCCTCGCTCACCATGTAGCCGCAATTGCACACGTGGTTGCCGGGGCCGGCCGCATTCGCCTTCAGGTAGTACGAGCCAAGCACCACGCCGTCCTCTTCGGCGATCCACGTGCAGAGCGGCGCGTCGAGCCACAGCGCGCGCGCCGCCTCGGGTGTCGGCTCCGGATCGAATGCATAGGTTTCCTGAGCAGCGACGATGGCGCGGTAGCTCGGCCAGAAGCGCGGGAAATCGTCGTGGGTCATCGGGCGAATCGTGATCATGCAGTGTCTCTCGTGATTGGAATGTCGGCAGGAACGCCAGCGATCGTACCGTGATTCACGGATGGCCGCTGTCCCGTTGCGCCGCGCTGCGATACGCACCCGGCGGCACGCCGTACCAGCGCTTGAATGCCTGCGAAAAACTCGACAGGTCGCTGAAGCCGAGCCGCTCGGCCACCTCCGCGAGCGACAGGCGCGCATCGCCGAGCAGCGTCTCGGCCATCGCGCCGCGCGCCTGCGCGAGCAGCGCCCGGAACGTCGTGCCCTCCTCCTGCAGCCGGCGCTTGAGCGTGCGCGGGCTCGTGTTCATCAGCCGTGCCATGTCCTCGAGCGAGAACGGCGCGGAGCCGGGCGTCGCGGTCAGGTACTGGCGCACCATCTCCGACGTGCCCACGCGCGCGCGTCGCGCATCGAGCAGCTGGCCGCACATCTGCTCGCACATCGACACCGTCAGCGGATTCGCATGCGGCAGCAGCCGGTCGAGAAACACGCGGTCGAAGGCGAGGCTGTTCGCGCGCGCCGAGAAAGCGGGTTCGACGCCGGCGATGCGCGGCACCGGCGCGGACGGTACGCGCGTCGCCTGCACCGTGAAGCGCGACAACGCGAAAGCGTCGCCGCCGATTTCCTGCAGCAGCACGGCCGCGGCCGTCATGTCGCGCTCGACGAGGAACCGGCTCAGTGCGCCATCGAGTTCCGGCGCGCCGAAATTGAGCACGCACGTTCCGTCTTCCTCGCGGTACGTGATGACGGTGAACGCATAGGTGAGCGGCAGGAAACGCATCGCCAGCGCAAGCGCGTCGCGCGCGCTCGCGCTGGCGATCAGCCCGTAGCCCCACACGCCGTAGGCGGAGAAATGGTAGCGCTGGCCCACCTCGAACCCGAGGCCCTGCGCGCGCCCGAGCGCGCGCAGCAGGTTGCCGGTCAGCCGCAGCTCCTGCGCGGCCGTCACCTCGACCTTCGGATCGTCGAGCTGCGCGTCCGCGAGCCCGGTGCCGGCCAGCAGCGTCGTGTGCGGCACACCGCGTTCGTCGCCGAAATCGACCAGCAGCCGGGCGCTGGCCGGACTCCGGGTGAAATCCCAGAAGCTCATGCGGAGAAACCCTCGAAGCGCCAATTTGGCCCAAATACTAAAACAATTGTCCCGAAGCAGCATTGGTGTTTTCCCATGCGGCCAGCACCATCGGCGTCATCCAGTCGTCATCCGAACGACCCCATCGCCCTCCGGAGGAGACACCATGCGACAACGTCGCCCGACCGATACCGCAGCCCGCTTCGCACGCCAGCGCGCCGCGTTCGCCCGCGATCCCGCCCCGCCGCTCGCGATCCGCCCGCCGCACCTCGCCCGCCGGTGCGCGCCGCCGCGCCCCGCCTGATCCATCGACCATCTGAGGACGATTCCATGAGCAAGACTTTCGACTACATCGTCGTCGGCGGCGGTTCGGGCGGCTGCGTCGTCGCCGGGCGGCTGACCGAAGACCCGGCCGTGACCGTCTGCGTGCTCGAGGCCGGCGGCCGCGGCGACGGCACGCTCGTCAACGTGCCGACCGGCGCGGTCGCGATGATGCCGACCCGCATCAACAACTGGGCCTTCGACACGGTGCCGCAGCCGGGCCTCGGCGGGCGCATCGGCTATCAGCCGCGCGGCAAGATGCTCGGCGGTTCGTCGGGCATCAATGCGATGGTCTATATCCGCGGCCATCGCGTCGACTACGACGGCTGGGCCGCGCTCGGCAACGAAGGCTGGGGCTACGACGACGTGCTGCCGTACTTCCGCCTGAGCGAGCACAACGAGCGCTTCGACGACGCGTGGCACGGCCGCGACGGCCCGCTGTGGGTGAGCGACCTGCGCACCGGGAACCCGTTCCATGCGCGCTACCTGGAAGCCGCGCAGCAGGCCGGCCTGCCGCTCACCGACGATTTCAACGGCGCGCAGCAGGAAGGCATCGGTCTCTACCAGGTCACGCAGAAGCACGGCGAACGGTGGAGCGCGGCGCGCGCGTACCTGCTGCCGCACGTCGGCCGCCGCGACAACCTGACGGTCGAGACGCACGCGCAGGTGTTGCGCATCCTGTTCGACGGCACGCGCGCGATCGGCGTCGAGGTGCGGCAGCATGGCGAGGTCCGCACGCTGCGCGCACGGCGGGAAGTCGTGCTCGCGGCCGGCGCGCTGCAGACGCCGCAGCTGCTGATGCTGTCGGGCGTCGGCCCGGGCCGCGAACTCCAGCAGCACGGCATCGCCGTGCACGCCGACCTGCCCGGCGTCGGCCGCAACCTGCAGGATCATCCGGATTTCATCTTCGGCTATCGCACGCGCAGCGTCGACACGATGGGCGTGTCCGCGCGCGGCGGCCTGAGGATGCTGCGCGAGCTTGCGCGTTTTCGCCGCGAACGGCGCGGCATGCTGACGTCGAATTTCGCGGAAGGCGGCGGCTTCCTGAAGACCCGCGCCGAGCTCGATGCACCGGACATCCAGCTGCACTTCGTCGTCGCGCTCGTCGACGATCACGCGCGCAAGCTGCATGCCGGCCACGGGCTGTCGTGCCACGTGTGCCTGCTGCGGCCGCGCAGCCGCGGCTCGGTCACGCTCAACGGCACCGATCCGCTCGCGGCGCCGCGCATCGATCCCGCGTTCTTCGACGATCCGCGCGACCTCGACGACATGGTCGCGGGCTTCCGCCTCACGCGCCGGCTGATGGAAGCGCCGGCGCTTGCCGGCTGGACCACGCAGGACCTGTTCACCGCGAACGTCCACACCGACGATGAAATCCGCGACGTGCTGCGGCGGCGCACCGACACCGTGTATCACCCGGTCGGCACGTGCCGGATGGGGCACGACGCGCTCGCCGTCGTCGATCCGCAACTGCGCGTGCGCGGCCTGCAGGGGCTGCGGATCGTCGATGCATCGATCATGCCGACGCTCATCGGCGGCAACACCAACGCACCGACGATCATGATCGCCGAGAAGGCCGTCGACCTGATTCGCGGCACGTGCCGCACACCCGCGCGGCCGCAGGGCGAAACCGTCAGCATAACGACGAATCCTGCCCCCGTTCCTGCATCGCGCAGCGCGCACGATGCCGTCCAGCCTGAGGAAACCCACCATGTCGTCGCGTGACGCAATCCGCCTGACCGAATCCGCCGCACCGCTCGCGGCGATCATCATCGGCGCCGGCTTCGCCGGCATCGGCATGGCAGTCGCGCTGCAACGCGCCGGCATCCACGATTTCGTGATCGTCGAACGCTCGCACGACGTCGGCGGCGTGTGGCGCGACAACAGCTACCCGGGCGCCGCCTGCGACGTGCCCTCGCACCTGTACTCGTTCTCGTTCGAACCCAATCCGGCGTGGTCGCGCGTGTTCGCGCCGCAGCCCGAGATCCATGCGTACCTGCAGCATTGCGCGCGCAAGTACGGCCTCGCGCGCTACCTGCGCTTCGGCGCCGAAGTCCAGCAAGCACGCTACGACGAAGCCGCCGCGCTGTGGCGCGTCGCGCTCGCCGACGGCACGACGCTGAGCGCCGCCGTGCTCGTCAGCGGCACCGGCCAGTTGAGCCGCCCCGCGATGCCCGACCTGCCCGGCATCGACACGTTCCGCGGCCGCGCCTTCCACTCCGCGCACTGGGATCACGACTATTCGCTTACGGCCAAGCGCGTCGCGGTGGTCGGCACCGGCGCGTCGGCGATCCAGTTCGTCCCCGCGATTGCCGGCGACGTGCAGCGCCTGGTCGTGTTCCAGCGTTCGCCGGCCTACGTGATGCCGCGCCCCGACCGCGCGTACCGCCCGTGGGAGAAGGCGCTGTTTCGCCGGCTGCCGTGGGCGATGAAGCTGCATCGCGCGTCGATCTACCTGCGCTACGAATCGCGTGCGATCGCGTTCACGCGCCTGCACAAGATCATGAAGGTCGCGGTCGGCCGGCCGTTCCACAAGCTGCTCGCGCGCGACGTGCCGGACCCGTTGCTGCGTGCGCGGCTCACGCCCGACTACCCGATCGGCTGCAAGCGCATCCTGCTGTCGAGCGACTACCTGGCCGCGATGAGCCGCGACAACGTCGAGCTCGTCACGCAGCGGATCCGGCGCGTCACGGAGGACGGCATCGAGACCGCCGACGGCGTGCATCATCCGGTCGATGCGATCGTCTACGGCACGGGGTTCGCGGCGACCGAGTTCCTGTCGCCGATGCGCATCACGGGCCGCGACGGGCTCGACCTGAACGACGCATGGCGGCGCGGCGCGCAGGCGTATCTCGGGCTCACCGTGCCCGGTTTTCCGAACTTCTTCATGCTGTACGGCCCGAACACCAACCTCGGCCACAACTCGATCGTCTACATGCTCGAAAGCCAGATCGCGCACGTGATGCGCTGCCTGCGCACGATGCAGCGCGACGGCGCGCGCGAAATCGACGTCGATGCGCGCCGCTACCGGCGCTTCAACGTGCATGTGCAGCAGCGGCTCGAAGGATCGGTGTGGAACAGCTGCAAGAGCTGGTACGTCGATGCGTCGGGACACAACAGCACGAACTGGCCGGGCTTCACGCTGACCTACCGGTGGATCACCCGCTTCACCGGGATGGCCGCCTACCGCTTCACGCATCCGCTGCCCGAATCGGTCGCACCGACGCGCGACGTCGTGGTCGCGCCGCCCGCCGGCCGGCTGGAGGCCCTCGCCGCCGCTTCGCTGCGCGGCTTCCTGCGCGTCGCGTTCCGGCCGCTGATCGGGCCGCCGTTCGGCGCGCGCATGCAGCGCCGCGTCGTCGCGCTGCTGTCGCCGCTGATGCCGGGCACGGGCGGCACGCTGCGCTACCGTACGTCCGCGCATCGCGTGCCGGTCGAAGTCGTTGCGCCGAAGCGCGGCGACACGGGCGGCGCGATCCTCTATCTGCACGGCGGCGCATTCTGTCTCGGCGGGCCGCATACGCATCGCGGCGTGACGACGCGGCTCGCGCACGATGCCGGCCTGCCGGTGTGGGTGCCCGACTACCGGCTGGCCCCCGAGCATCCGAGCCCGGCCGCGCTCGACGATGCGCTGGCCGTCTATGACGCGATGCGCGCGCAGGGCCATGCGCCGCACCGGATCGTGATCGCGGGCGATTCGGCCGGCGGCGCGCTGGCGCTGGCACTGGCCATCGCGCTGCGCGAGCGCGGCGAGCCGGCCGCCGCCGCGCTGCTGCTGATCTCGCCCGTGACCGATCCGGCGCTCGGCGGCGCGACGCTGGCTTCGCGCCGCCACGACGATCCGATGATTCGCCGCGGCTGGCTCGAGCAGGGGCTGCGCTGGTATCACGGCGCCGGTTCGGTGGCGGCCCGCGGCCCGCTCGACACCGACCTGCGCGGTTTGCCGCCGATGCTCGTCCAGGCCGGCGACCAGGAGGTGCTGCTGTCGGATGCGCAGCGGCTGGCCCGTCATGCGCAGGCCTGTGGCGTGCCGTGCAAGCTGGAGATTCATGCGGCACGCTGGCATGTGTTTCATCTGCAGGCGTTTTACCTGCGCTCGGCGCGGGATGCGTTGCGGACGCTGGCGGGGTTTGCGGCGGAGCGGGTGGCGGAGACGGCGTGACGATGACGCAGTCATGCGCCGCGATCGGGGCCGTGGTTCGCGGCGTCCCCGATCGGGCACACGACGCATGCGCCGTCACCGGGCCCGCTTGCCGCGAAGCGACGCCGTCTTGCGAAAACCAGCCGTTTATTTTTTTCTGTCGCATGCGGCCGTCATGATTTCCCGCAAGCCCCGGCGCGCCGCCGGGGTTCCCCCACCCTCGCGGAGACATCATGAAAAGAAGGCACACCCTCAACACGCTGGCACTGCTCTGTTGCGTCGGCATCCAGTGCGCGACTTCGGCGTTCGCCGACGAGCCGAAGAAGGTGGCGTTCGTCGACACCGGCAACACCGGGCGTAGCGTGATGGCCGAAGCGATCGCCGGCCAGTTGATCGCGCAGCGCCACGCGCACATCGCGGTGATTTCACGCGCGGTCGACGAAGATCCGTATGACGAAAAGCCGGAAGAAAACGGCGTAATCCTGATGAAGCGCCGCGGCATCGACACGTCCGCGCACCGTTCGGTGCAGTTGAACGCGAACGACATCAAGCATTCCGACGTGATCCTGACGATGACCGACAAACACAAGGAGAAGGTGCTCGCGCTCTATCCGTCGGCCGCCGGCAAGGTGTTCACGCTCGCCGAGTATGCGTCCGGGAAGCACGTCGACGTGCCCGACGCGTGGGGCAAGCCGATCGACTTCTACGAATCGGTCACCGCGCAGCTCGACACCTACATCCCGGCCGCGCTCGACAAGGTCGCGACGGCCGCGCCGGCGAAGCAGTAATGTCAGGAGGCCTGTCGGCTCGCCGGCGCCGACAGGTTTGTTGTTCACGTCGCCCCCCCATGCACCCCACCCATCGCACGCGCCCGTCACTGGGCCATTGACTTTGGCCATCCGGCCGAATCGTCACCCTACGCACCGGATGAAAGAATGATCGTCGTCCGGAAAGCCGGCTTCACCGCCTGACATCCCGCACTTCGAAGGCACCGCATGCGCGGCAACGTGCGCGGTGTTGTGTGTCGCCCCGACTCCACAATGCGCGCACGCCCTCGCGCACACCACCCGGCAGCTCGCACGACCATCTCATTTACCCTTCTCTTATTTGTAGCTTATAAGTTACAATGCTATCCAAGTTCGAACTTCTTCGCTATCAACGTGACGACGGTCGCGAGCCCTTCACCGAATGGTTGAACGCCGTGCGCGACAAGGTTGCACAGGCACGGATTCGCGAACGCCTGCGCCGCGTGCAGACAGGCAACTTCGGCGATTGCGAGCCTGTCGGCGAAGGCGTGATCGAACTGCGCGTCCACGTCGGCGCCGGCTATCGCGTGTATTTCGGGCGGTACGGTGGCGCACTGGTGCTGTTGCTTTCAGGTGGCGACAAAAGCAGTCAACCCGACGACATCAGGCGCGCCAAGGAACACTGGTCGAACTGGAAACGGAGGCAAACATGACCAAGCTCAAAGGTGCGGTGTCGCACCACGACGCGGAAGTCGCCGAACTCGGCGCCGACCGCGAACTCGCGGTGGCCTATCTGCGCGTCGCGATGGAGTCGCTCGACGATCCCGACAACCGCGCGGCCGGCCTGCTCGCGCTGCGCACGGTCGCGGAAGCGTACGGCGGGCTCGGCGCCGTCGCGGCCGAAGCCGGCATCAGCCGCGAATCGCTGTATCGCACCCTCTCCCCCAACGGCAACCCGACGCTGAAAACCCTGCTCGCGGTACTCAAGACTGTCGGCCTGCGCCTGTCCGTCGTCCCCGCACAGCAGGCGCACGCGTAAGCGGCGCACCGCCCGCTCACGGCCGAACCATCCACACCAGCAGCATCTCCGCCGGCGCGGCCGTCATCCCCGCCGGCGGATGCTCGATCGTCGGCTCGACCGCCAGCGCTTTCGCAAGCGTCGCCGCATCGTCGATCGTCGTCGTGCGCACGATCGTCATCAGCCGCGCCGGCCGGTGCAGCGTCTCGCGGTACAGCGCGCCGTACCACAGCGGCCGCATGCCGAGCGCGTCCTGCAACACGTACGGATAACGCCACAGCCGCAGCACGAGCCGGCTTTCCGGCTGGCCCGGATCGATGCGCACGAACACGCGGCGCGTGCTTTCGCCGTGCGTGTAGCGCGGCAGCACGGGCAGCGTGTCGGCCGGCGCCTGCGGCAACAACCAGCGCAGCGCGGTGGCCGGCGACCACGGCGTCGCGCGCTGCCAGCCGGCCTGCGCGAGATGCCGGTCGAGCGTGTCCGACGTCGCGCTCCATTGCAGCGGCAGATATTCTTCGCGGTCGCCGCCGATCTCGGTACGCCGCACCGGCACGCGCTGCCACCCGCCGCGCAGCCACTGGTCGACCGTCATCGCGACCACGTCGCCGACATGCGGGCGCGCCGCGCGGTCGAGTTGCCATTGCGCGGGAACCGTCCATACGCCAGCCGTCGCGAGCACCACGGTCACCGCGATGAGCGCCCCCCTCGGCTGCACATGCTCGCGCACGCGCCAGTACGCATACGCGCCGGCGAGCAGCGCGAACCACGCCAGCCCGAGGGTCCAGCCACCCAGCAGGCCCGACAGCCACGTGTCGCCGACATACAGCCGCGCGAAACCGCCGAGCACGATCCACAGCACCACCGCCGTCACGACCGGGATCCGCCACAGCGCGGGCCGGTCGCGCGTCAGCACCCAGCCGAGGCCGCTGCTCGCGAGAATCGCGAACGCGGCTTCCGCATCGGGCAGCGGCACGTGCAGCGCACCGGGCGGCAGGCTCGCGGGCGTCGCACCGGGCACGCCCGCGCCGAATACCGGCACGAGCACGACGGCAACGCCGACCGTCACGAGCCACCACGCGGCCGTCAGCCAGCAGCGATGGATCATCAGCCAGACGAGAAACGCGGCCGCGACGATCAGCCCCGTATCGTGCCCGTGCAGCACGGCCAGCGCGCGCATCGTCGCGTCCACCGGTGGCGTGCGCAGGTTCTGCAGGAACGCATACAGCGCGATGTCCGCGTGCATCAGCGGATCGTTCGCGACGACATCCTGCACGAGGCCCGCGAACAGCCATACGCAGCCGATGAACAGCAGCGCGAGCACGGGCACCGCGCCCGGCAGCCCGCGCACGTAAGCAATCGCGTCGTGCAACCGCGCGCCGAACCGCGGCCAGCGGCGCGCGCATGCGTGCACACCTTCGACGAGCGCGCGGCGCAGCAGCGGCCAGCCGCGCCGCAGCGCGACGCGCACGCCGATCCACACGAGCGCGACCAGCGCCGCGACGACCAGGAGGATCACGGCGACCCGCACGCTGATCGCCGCGGCCAGCGCGGCCGACGCCCCGAACAGGATGCCCGGCGCGACGTGCACGGGCGCCCAGATGAGCGCCGAGATGACGTTGACCGGATAGAACGACCGGCGCGGCAGCGTCGCGCAGCCGACGACGACCGGCACAACCGCGCGCACCGGCGCAAGAAAGCGCGCGAGCACGATGCTCTTCATGCCATGACGCAGCACGAACTCCTCGCCGCGCGAATAGGCGGCCGCATAGCCGAAGCGTGCCCACGCGTTGCGAATCACCCCGCGATAGTGCCGCCCGAGTTCGTAGCTGATTCCGTCGCCGACCACGGCGCCGACCGCCGCGACACCGATGGTCGTCCAGCCGTCGAGCGCGCCCGCGCCGATCAGCGCACCGGCCGCGAACATCACGGCGCCGGCCGGCACGACCGTGCCGATCAGCGCGATCGCCTCGGCGCAGGCCGTCACGAACACGATCGCGAGCACGAGCAGCGGATGCGCGCCGATCGCGCCGATCCACGCGTGGATCGTGTCGCTCATCGCACGCTCCACGGCGGGGCAGCCCGGTGTGCGAACACCGGGCCGGCGATGGCAGGGGGAACGTTCATCGGGCGTTGCGCGCGGTCGCGCCGGCGTGACGGGTCAGTCGAACTCGTGCTGCCGCGCGTCCGCCTCGAGCGGCGCGTCGTGATAGCCGACCGTCGCGATCTCCTGCAGATAGCGCGCGAGAAACGCGCCGATCGATCCGGCGGCCTCGTACTGATGCACATGGCGGAATTCGTGGGTCAGCAGGCGGCGCGTATCCTGGCCGCGCAGCACGTACACCGCATGACCGAGCGTGAGCCCGATCGTGCCCGGCGACAGCAGCCCCGTGTCGCGGGCGATCGCAGCCAGAGAAGGCATCTCGGGGAACGGCATGCGGTCGACGATCACCACGCGGATCTGCTCGGGCTGCGCGACGCCGACCGTGCGCGCGTCGTCGGCCTGCACGGGCGTCAGCGGTGCGCCCTGCGCGATCCCGCGCGCCGCCTCCGCTTCGGCCCATGCAACGGCGGCGGGCAGTGCGGACGGCAGGATATCGGCAAGATCGATCATCGGGGGGCTCCTCGGGCGGTTGTCGTGGCATCGGGCACCAGTTTAGTCCCGAATCGGGGCGACTCGCGGGGCGGCTCGCGACACGTCGCGCCGTTCTGTCCCGGTTGCTGTACCCATCAGGGAATACCCTGATCCACACCCGCTTCGCCGCGTACCTTTTCCCTGGGATTATTTCGTTTCAGTACACATTCCGCGATCGACTATCTCGAAAATTTCCCGGATGTGTACCGTTTTCGGATTCGGCGGAATATATTGATCGGAAGAACAGCCGCGGCGACCACCGGACAACGGTGCGCGGCGTCATCCCGAAGAGGATCGCTAGATGATCAGGGTAATTCTGGCTGACGATCACGCAGTCATGCGGGACGGACTGCGTCACATCCTGGAAACGGCCGGCGGTTTCGAAATCGTCGGCGAGGCGAGCGACGGCTCGGCCACGCTCGCGCTGGTCGAGCGCGGCGCCGCCCACGTGCTGCTGCTCGACCTGTCGATGCCCGCGCCGACCGGCATCGAGCTGATCCAGCTGGTGAAGCGCCACGCGCCGTCGCTGCGCACGCTCGTGCTGACGATGCACGCGGAAGCGCAGTACGCGGCGCGCGCGTTCAAGGCCGGCGCCACCGGCTACCTGACGAAGGACAGCGCGACCGCCGAGCTCGTCGAGGCGGTCGGCAAGGTCGCGGCGGGGGGCGTCTACGTGAGCCCGTCGGCGGCCGAAAGCCTCGCGCTGACGCTGCGCGCGCCGGCCGCGGCGCTGCCGCACGAACGGCTGTCCGCGCGCGAGCTCGACGTGATGCGCCGCATCGTCGCGGGCCAGACCGTCACGCAGATCGCGACCGAACTCGCGCTGAGCGCGAAGACGGTCAGCACGTACAAGACACGGATCCTCGAGAAGATGGAGCTGCCGCACGAAGCCGCGCTGATCCGCTACGCGGTGCGCCACGACCTCGACCCCGGCGGCGACGCATGACCGCCGCCCTCCGCGTCCCGCCCCCGGACGACGACACCCCGGACGCGTCGCGCCTGTTCATGTCGTCGCTGCCGCCGGGCCGGCGCGAACGGCGGCTCGCGCTCGCGACCGTGCTCGTGTCCGCCGTGATCTTCGCCGCGCTTGCGCCGTTCGCGAGCAGACCGCTTGCACCGGGCTGGGCGTTCATCCCGGTGTACCAGTCGGCGATCGTCGTCAACGACATGGTGACGGCCGGCCTGCTGCTCGGCCAGTACGCGATCCTGCGCGAGAAACCGCTGCTCGTGCTCGCGGGCGGCTACCTGTTCACGGGCTTCATGGCCGGCACCCACATGCTGACCTTTCCCGGGCTGTTCGCGCCGACCGGCCTGCTCGGCGCCGGCGACCAGACCACCGCGTGGCTGTACCTGTTCTGGCACGGCGGCTTTCCGCTGGCGGTCGCCGCGTACGCGCTGCTGCGCGCGACATCGCGTGCGGCCGGCCCGATCCCGGCCCCGCAGCGCCGCGCGGCGATTCCCGTGGTGCTGTGCATCGCGGCCGCGATCGGCGCGACGGCCGTGCTCGCGCTGCTCGCGACGGCCGGCCACGACCTGCTGCCGCGCATCATGAACGGCAACCGGATGGCCGCGACGATGACGAACGCGATCACGATCGTCTGGGGGCTGAACCTGGTGGCGCTGATGCTGATGTGGCAGCGGCGGCGGCGCCATTCCGTGCTCGATCTGTGGGTGATGACGGTGCTGGTCGCATGGCTGTTCGACATCGCGCTGTCGTCGATGCTGAATCACGGGCGCTATGACCTCGGCTTCTACGCGGGGCGCGCGTACGGCCTCGTCGCGTCCGGCGTCGTGCTGTTCGCGATGCTGTTCGAGAACGGCCGGCTGCATGCGCAGACGGTGCGCGCGCTGGCCGGCGCGCGCTACCAGCACCTGCTCGTCGTGCAGAAGAGCGCGCAGCTGAACGACGCGAACGAACGGCTCGAACAGCGCGTCGCCGCGCGCACCGCGCAACTGAGTGCGTCGAACCGCGACCTGCGGCGCGAAGTCGAGGATCGCGTGCGTGCGGAGCGCGCGCTGCAGGCGTCGCGCGAGGAGCTGCGCGAGATCGCCGCGATCAGCGCGAGCGCACGCGAAGCCGAGCAGCGCCGCATCGCACGCGAGCTGCACGACGAACTCGCGCAGACGCTCGCGACGTTGAAGAACGACCTCGAATGGCTGATCGACCGCGTGCCGCAGGACGATGCGCTGCTGGCGCGCAAGATCGCCGCGATGCACGCGCTGGCGCGCGGCGCGGTGGCCGCGACGCGCCGCATCGCGTCGGACCTGCGCCCGCTGATGCTCGACGATCTCGGCTTCGCCGCGGCCATGCAATGGCTCGTGGAAGACTTCCGGCACCGTCACGGCATCGAATGCACGCTGCATGTCGACCCGCCCGAACTGCAGCTCGACGAGCCTTACGCGACCACGGTGTTCCGCATCGCGCAGGAAGCGCTCGCGAACGTCGCGCGACACGCGGCCGCGTCGCATGCGAGCGTCGAACTCGTGCATGCGAACGATGCGATCGCGCTGACGATTCGCGACGACGGCGCGGGGTTCGATCCCGGCGTGCCGCGCAAGTCGGGATCGTTCGGGCTGGTCGGGTTGCGCGAGCGCGCGTATCTCGTCGGCGGCACGCTGCGGATCGCAACGACGCTTGGCGAGGGGACGACGGTCGAGGTGGAGATTCCACTGTCGCATGCGCAGGTGACGGTTGCGCATGGCGGGGATGGGGGGCCGCGCGGATAGGTGGGCGAAGGCAGTGGCGCAGGTGGTGCCGAACAGTGGCAATCGCTGCCAGCCCGGTAAAGTATGAGCCTGGTCAGCCGACTTAATCGACGGCCTTTGTCGCGCGTGCCGCTTCCAGCATGCGCTCGAGTTCTGCAAGGACGTGCGCGGCATCGATGTACTCACCGGTCCGCCGCGCCTCGTCACGCGATGCCAGGCCACACGCGACAAACTCGCGCTGCATGCGTCGACGTGAAATGCCATCGCACAACATATTCATGGTCGTCGTTTTCATTGCCAGCTCCATACGCCATACCTGCGACGCATCGTAACGCATCGGCAGGATGCGCAAAGTGTCAGCCTGCTGAACGCGACGCATGCACTGCATGGTTCTGCTCGGCCGCCAGCCGGCCCGTGGCAACATTGCCCGCATGACCTGCTTCGGGACAACGCTACAATTTGTCAACGTCCCGCATCCCTCTCGCGCCGACCGCTCCGACCTCGCGCCGCCATCACAATGAAAACCCTCTGCAGCTACGTACTCTCCTTCTGCGCGGTCGTGGCCGGCTGGCTGGCCGTATCGCTACTGTGCTGGCCCATCCTGCTCGCGCTGCAGGCCCTGACGACGGCCGTGTTCATCCCGCATCCGTCTGGCAGCTACATCGCGCTCGGGTTCGTGTCGACCGCACGGTTCCTCGACTTTCCGACAACCTTCATCGCCGCCTGTTCGGTGCCGTTCATGAACATGCCGCTCGGGTTCATCGCGATCGCGTGGTGGTTCGCCGCGTGGCTGATCGTACCGTCCGCCTACCGGCACTACCGCACCAAGCCGCGCGGTCGCGCATCACGGGCCGTCGTGTGGCGCGCAGCGCGCCGGGGGCTGGTCACGACCGCCGTGCTGTTCCTCATCGCGATACCGTTCCTGCGGCGCTACGAGATCGTCACGCCGGATCACCTCTACGTCCGGCACCTGTTCGACTGGCACGAGCGCGCGTATCCGCTCGCCTCGCTGAAGGAGATCCACGTGGCCGATCCCGACACCAACCACATCATCACGTGGGACTTCATCTTCGACGGCGACAGGCGCTTCACGACGACCGCGCCGGACATCGACGCGCTCAAGTACCTGCTGTCGAACACGCACGCCTCGGCCAACTTCTCGTTCGTCGGGGACCAGTTGACGATCCGATGAGGCCGCGCGCCGTCACGCCCGTGCCGCCACCATCCCCCGCTCCGACCGCGTCCACGCGACCAGCGCGCCGATCCCGAGCAGCGCGAGACACACGATCGGCACGATCATCGGCCCGAACGCGGTGCCCGTCACCTTGCCGGCAAACGGCATCAGGTTCTGGCTGAAGAAGCCGCCGAGGTTACCGATCGAGTTGATCGCCGCGACGCTCGCCGCCGCCCGCGCGCCGGTGAAGTAGCGCGGCGGCATCGACCAGAAGCACGGATACAGCAGCGGGATGCACGCGCCGCCGAGCACCAGCGCGATGAAGCGCAGCGGCGTCGACGGCAGCACGAGGCTCAGCAGGAAGCCGAGCGCGCCCAGCGCCGCGACGATCGCGATCGTGCGCAGGATGCTCTTCGCGCGGCGCAGTTTCGCCGGCAGCCACAGCAGCAGCAGCACCGCGAGCGCCCACGGCAGCATGCTCAGGAAACCGTTCGTGGTGCTCGACACGCCGAACGACTTCACGAGCGTCGGCAGCCAGTACGTGACGCCGTACAGCGACGTCGACATCAGCATGTAGGTCGCCGCGAACAGCATCACGCGCGGATCGAGCAGCGCCTTCCACGGCTGCCCATGCTCGGCCTGAGCGGGCTTCTCGCGTTCGAGCGCGGCCTCGACGATCTGCTTCTCGCGGTCGTCGAGGAAACGTGCATCGCGCACCGAGGCGGGCAGCACGCGGAACACGACGACCGCGACGATCACCGCCGGGATGCCCGTCGCCACGAACACCCACTGCCAGCCCGCGAGCCCCCACACGCCGTTCAGGCTCAGCAACACGCCGCCGACCAGCGAGCCGAGCATGTTCGCGAGCGCGCTGCCGAGCGTGAAGATGCCGAGCACCTTTGCGCGATAGCTTTGCGGAAACCACAGCGTCAGGTAGTAGATCACGCCGGGATAGAAACCGGCCTCGGCGATGCCGAGCACGAAGCGCAGCGTGCAGAACGCGGGCATCGACGTCGTGAAGCCCATCAGCACCGTGATGAGCCCCCACGTCAGCATGATGCGCGCGAGCCACACGCGCGCGCCGTAGCGATGCAGCGCGAGCGTGCTCGGCACCTCGAACAGCAGGTAGCCGATGAAGAACAGCGACGATGCGAGCCCGAACGCGGCTTCCGTCATGCCGAGGCTGTGCACCATCTGCAGCTTCGCGAAGCCGACGTTCTGCCGGTCGATGAACGCGATCAGGAACATCACGACGAGGATGGGCAGCAGGCGCCGCGCCATCTTCGACATGATGCGCTGCTCTTCGGCGGACGCGGGGTCCAGGGTGTCGGTGGCGTTCACTTCGGGCTCCTTGCGTGAATCGGTTGCATAGCGGTTACGTACCGGTTGGATCGGGGTTCGATCGGGGTTGGATCGGGGTTGAGTCGACACCGCGCGCGACGATCGCGCGCGGCGCGGGGTGTTTCGATGAAAGGGCGCGGCGATATCAGCCCGACCGGTAGACGTCGAGCATCGGTGCGAACATCTCGTGCCACGCACGCGGCTTCGCCTTGATCGTGCCGGCCAGGTACAGGAATTCGACGTAGTCCATCAGCTGGTTCGGCAGCACCGAGAAGCGCGTGTCGGGCGCGGCGAGCATTTGCATCACGTCGTCGTGCGACACGCCGACGCCCGACGATGCCGCATACAGCGTGGCCGCCGCGCGCGGATCCCGCGCGATCAGGTGGTTCGCTTCGTCGAGCGCGCCGAGAAACGCGACGGCGAGCGCGGGCTCCGTATCGACGAGCCGCTTCGGCGCGAATACGACGTCGTGCGTCAGCGGGCCCAGCACATCGACCGAATTCACGACGCGGTGAATGCCCGGCTGCCGCAGCTCGAGCGTCGAGAACGGCGGCGACGTGAAATGCGCGGTGACGCCGTTCTCGTGGCGAATCAGCGCCTGCATCGCCTGCGGATGCGGCAGGCTCACGGTGATCGAATCGAGCTGCGCGAAATGCGCAGGGCCGAGCTGCTTGCTCGCGACCATCTGCAGCACCACCGCCGACAGCGACGTGCGGATGCCCGGCACCGCGATCCGGTCGGCCGGCGTGAAGTCGCGCAGCGACACGAGGCCCGGGCGGTTCGTGTTCAGCGACAGCGACGTGGTCGACAGCCCGCTGATGCCGATCACCTCGACGTTCGGAATGCCGCGCGCCCGCGCCCACAGCTCGATGAAACCCGGCGCGCCGGCGCCCGCGAAATCAAGCGTGCCGGCCATCATCGCGTCGTTGACGGAATTGCCGCCATCGAGCAGCACCCAGTCGACCGCGACATCACGCACGCCGTGGCGCGCCGCATGCTGCTCGAACAGCCGCTGCTTCTCCATCACGAGCAGCGGCAGGTACAGCACGCCATAGCCTTTGGAAATCCGTACCGTGCGCGGCTTCGCACGCACGAGCGACGGCGCGGCCAGCGCGCCGAGCCCCGCGGCGATCAATGCGCGACGGCGTTGCGACGTCGTCATGCGGCGGCCTTCCCGGCACGCGCGTCACGAGCCGCGAGCGCCATCGCACCGGCCGCCATGAGGTTGCGGCCCGCTTCGCCACGCTGGCGAGCGCAAGCCGGCGGCGTGCTGCGCCGCGCGTTCGTCGCGCCCGTTTGCTGCTGCATGTTGCCGTCTCCTGTGGTTCTGGTATTAATGGCCGTCCTTGCAACTTCCGGCTCGACACAGGTTATCGAGCGAGTCTGAGAAAATGCTGACATCCCGGCCCCGGGAAAACCCCTAACCCACCCACCTGCGAAACGGCACCATGCGCATTCTCGTCGTGGAGGACGATGCCGAAATCGGCGCGGCGATCCGCAACCGCCTCGCGCGGCTCGGCCATGCCGTCGATCTCGAAACCGACGGCGCGACCGCGAACGGGCTGCTGCGCGTCGAACGCTTCGACCTCGTCGTGCTCGACGCGAACCTGCCCGGCATGGACGGCTTCACGGTGCTGCGCCACCTGCGTGCGTCGGGCAGCACGACGCCCGTGCTGCTCGTCACCGCGCGCTCGGCGATCGACGACCGCGTGAGCGGCCTCGGCCTCGGCGCCGACGACTACCTGGTGAAGCCGTTCGACTACCGCGAGCTCGATGCGCGCGTGCAGGCGCTCCTGCGCCGCAACAGCGGCCATGCGAACGACGTGCTGACGCTCGGCGGCCTCGTGATCGATCGCAGCAGCCGCCTCGCGGAACTCGACGGCCAGCCGCTGTCGCTGTCGCGCCAGGAGTTCGCACTGCTAGAAATCCTCGCGAGCCGGCCGCAGCGGATCTTCTCGAAGGACGAACTGCTGAACCAGCTGTTCAGCTTCGGCAACGAGCCGACCGCGAACGCGGTCGAGCAGTACGTGACACGCGTGCGCAAGAAGCTGCAGGGCAGCTCGGTCGAGATTCGCACCGCGCGCGGGATGGGGTATCAGATTGCGGCGCACTGACTGGTTCCCGAAGACGCTGTTCGGGCGCACGCTGCTGTTCATCGCGCTCGTCGTCGCGACCGGCGCGCTCGCGCTCGCGGCGATCGCGCGCTACTACGCGGGCGTCGCGGCCGACCGCGCGTACGACCAGTTGCTTGCGGGCGCATCGATCCAGGTCGCGGAAAACCTCTACGTGCAGGGCGGCGTGCTCGCGCTGAATCCGCCGGTGGCCGCGCTGTCGACGCTGTCGCGCTACGACCTCGTCTACTACAAGGTGGTCGATTCGCGCGGCATCGTCGTGGCCGGCTACAACGATCTCGCGAGCCCCGCAACGCTCGCCGCCGCGAAACAGGGCCCCGCGTTCGCGAACGGCATGTACCAGGGACACCGGATCCGCACCGCGACCATCGCGCGCTACATGCCCGAGGAAAGCACGCCGGGCTGGGCGCTCGTGACGGTGGCGCAAACCACCAACGCGCGCCAGCAACTCACGAACGACATGAGTTTCAAGGTGTGGACGCTGATCCTGCTGATGAGCGTGCTCGCGATCGGCGCGAGCGGCCTCGCGATCCGGCGCGGCCTGCGCCCGCTCGCGCAGATCGGCACGATCATCGCCGCGCGCGACCCGGCCGACCTGCGGCCGGTGGCCGTCGACACGCCGAGCGAGATCGACGCGATCATCGGGTCGATCAACGGGCTGATGCACCGCCTCGCGGAGCGGATCAACGCGATGCAGCGCTTCATCGCCGATGCCGCGCACCAGATGCGCACGCCGCTCGCGCGACTCGACGCGCAGATCGAGCTGCTCGACGGCGAAGCCGATCCCGCGCGTCACGCGGCGCGGCTCGACGCGCTGCGCGCGACCTGCTCGGATGTCGGGCGGCTCACCGGCCAGTTGCTCAATCATGCGATGGTGATCCATCGCACCGAAGCCGTACCGCTGCAACCCGTCGAACTCGTCGCGCTCGCGAAGGACGTGCTCGGCCGCGCGATTCCGCTCGCGGGCGAGCGCGATGTCGCCGTCGCGTTCGCGAGCGACACGCCGCTCGCCTGGATCGACGGCGATGCGATCAGCCTGCAGGAAGCGCTGTCGAACGTGCTGCACAACGCGCTGCTGCATGGGCATGCGGACGACATCGTCGTCTCGGTCGCGACGCAAGGCAACACCGGCGATGCGGTGACGCTGACCGTCGCCGACAACGGCCGCGGGATTCCGCGCGAACATTGGGACGCGGCGCTGCAGCCGTTCGTGCGGATCGCGCCGGACGGCAGCGAGCGGCGCACCGGGTCAGGCCTCGGGCTCGCGATCGTGCAGGAAGTGATGAAGGCGCATGGCGGGCGCATCGGGTTTGCGTTTCCCGAGGCGGGCGGGTTCGCGGTGGTGCTGACGTTTCCGCGCGCGGCGGGCGGCGGCGCGGCGCAGCCATGAGCCGACGATTCCGCACCGGCTCATGTACGGCAGGCGCTCAATCGTCGCTGTCGTCGTCGACGCGGTTGCGCTCCGCATGCTGCGCGACCAGCCGGTCCAGCTCGTCGTACTGACGATCGCAGAACAGCCGGCACAACGCGTCGACGTCCGCGCGCGTATCGACGTCGATCGTGTCGACATGCTGCTCCAGCTTGCCCTTGCCGATCCCGAAAAGCCCCTTCTTCATCCGCATGGAGACGGCATTCAGCTGGAAGCCGTCCGCCTGCGCGTCGCTCAGCGCGGTCACCCACAATTCCCGCTGATCGTCGGCATGCTGCAGCACGAGGGCCGGCAACGGGCCTTCCTGCGTATCGTCCCATTCGGCATGCTGCGCGACCCACGGGAACGCGTCGAACGCTTGCGTGAACGATGCGTAATCCGTCGCACCCTGCGGATCCAGCTGATCGAATGCGTAGCCGACTTTCTGAACGGAATAGGTCAACATGGTTTGGCACCCCGTGGAGTTCAATGTCTGAAGAACGTTAATCTACCCAGAGTTGCAGCGCTTCTCTATCTCTGCCCCGCACGAGACCAAGCTAATGTTCTTGGCCCAACAGGGCGCACATTGACCGGTAATACCTCACAACCGCACCCAGCCTACGTCCTTATTCGGCCGACGCATCATCCATTGCCTCGAATCCCGCTTCTCGATACTTATGTTTGGGTACGTAGAGGTAGTCAATTTCGGCAGACGCAATAAAAACTGTCCGATGGTATCCCTCTAACGGAAGGTAGATCATGGGCTCAAAATCTTCATCGTCTTCGACGGTCGTCAACACTGAATAGACGACATCAGCTTCCCCAATATATTCGCGGCGATGCTTTCCCGACGACATCTGCCACGTAATTGTGGTGGCCCGTTCAAGAATAGCTTGACTTCTTTGAGCAGCGTCAGACTTCGCCTTCTCGCGGTCACCTTCATCGATTTCACCGCTTTGGACCAGCTTATCCAAGTCCTGATCTGTCAAATAAAAATTGTCCAGTACTTCTGAAATACGCTCTGAGCTCAGTTCATTTTCAAGAAATTCGGGCATCTCCGCATGCTCAACAATTGTCCAAAAATCATCGTCCGGAAGAATACCCAGATGATCATCATAGTCATCGGGTCCGTAGGTATCGTATGCCTCACTCGAAAAGTAGATATCCTCAACTGCCTCGCGTCGAATAAACACCACCCTATTGTCTAGAGTTTCGACTACCAAGAACTTTCGAAGCTCGAACAACTGTCGGTGCAAGCTACTGCGTGCCGCTTCAGAGACGGGAAGTAAGATTCCCTTCGTTCTGAAATGAAACGCAACCTCACCAAAAAAAGTCCGATCGTCTGGGACCTCCTCCTTGATGCCAAACAAATCAAATGGAGCTCGCTTTCCTAGAAGCTCGTCCACGGTAACCGAAAGAACGCGTGCAAGCTTCTTCACTTTTGCTGTCGGTACCGGCGTGTTGCCGGATTCCCACCGTTGGTAGGTAGGCTGACTGACACCCATCGTCTCGGCTACTTCGGCCTGTGTAAGCGCTGCTGCAAGCCGCATCTTCTTCAGTGGAGGCATGACGGTTCTCACAAGAAATATACGTATAATATATACTCAACGTATATTTCATTGCAAGCGCTCGATATCCTGGTCCCGGTAAGGCAATCAGACCTGCAATCTGGAGATAGCCAAGATGTCCCCGTTTCCTGCATCGCGCCTTGAGCGAAAGCGATACTCTTAGATGGCTACGCCTTGTGAGTCGGCAACAAATACACGTGTCGGTATTGACGAACCCGTCGATCAGCCGGTTCGCGCCGAGCATGTGATCGCAGTGCTCGAGCGATTCGGCATGTAGCTCGGCGACGATGTGTCGACGTCAATCGTGTCGGCATGCTGCGCCGCCCACGGAAATATGTCGAATGCCTGCGTGAACGACGGGTAATCCGGCGTGCATCGCAATTTTTTGCCACGCCCGCTCACGCCGCCACCGCCTCCCCGCCGAGATACGCATCGCGCACGCGCTCGTCGTCGAGCAGCGCCTTCGCGGGCCCTTCGAGCACGACGCGCCCCGTCTGCAGCACGTACCCGTAATGCGCGATCTCCAGCGCGAGGCTCGCGTTCTGCTCGACCATGAACACGGTCACGCCCTGCCGGTTGATCGCGTCGATCAGCTCCAGCACCTTGTCGACGTAGAGCGGCGACAACCCCATCGTCGGCTCGTCCATGCAGATCAGCTTCGGCCGCGCCATCAGCGCGCGCGCCATCGCGAGCATCTGCTGCTCGCCGCCGGACAGCGTGCCCGCGCGCTGCGTCAACCGCTCGCGCACACGCGGAAACAGGTCGAGCACGCGTTCGTAGTCTTCCGCCACCGCCATGCGGTCGCCACGCGTGTACGCGCCCATCAGCAGGTTCTCGCGCACGCTCATGTCGCCGAACAGCCGCCGCGCCTCGGGCACGGCCGCGATCCCGCGCCGCACGCGCTGCGGCGTCGCGAGCGCCGTCACGTCGTCGCCGTCGAAGCGCACTACGCCGCGACGCGGACGCATCAGCCCGAGAATCAGCTTCATCGTCGTCGACTTGCCGCTCGCGTTGCCGCCGAGCAGGCTGACGATCTGCCCGCGGCCGACTTCGAAGTTCACGTCGAAATGCACCTGCACCGGCCCGTAGAACGTATCGAGGTGTTCGAGTTTCAGCAGCGCGTCGGTCATGGTCGTATCGGATCCGGAAGAAAGTGCGGTCATGCGGCCGCCTGTGCCGCACGTTCGGCCGGCGCGCCGCCCGCGTGGCGGCGGCCGAGGTACGCCTCGATCACGCGCGGATCGTGCCGCACGTCACGTGGCGCGCCTTCGGCGATCTTCACGCCGTTGTCGAGCACCATCACGCGGTCGGACACGCGCATCACGAGTTCGAGCTTGTGCTCGATCAGCAGGATCGTCAGGCCGCGCGCCTTCAGCGACTGGATCAGTTGCAGCATCTCGGCCGTCTCCGTCTCGTTCATCCCGGCCGTCGGTTCGTCGAGCAACAGCAGGCGCGGATGCAGCGCGAGCGCGCGGCCGATCTCCACGCGCCGCCGGTTCGCATACGACAGGCTGTGCGCCGGATGATCGATGCGCGGTGTGAGCCGCTCACCGAACCCGGCGACGATCGCGCGCGCCTCGTCGCGCAGCGCGGCCTCCTCGCGCCGCACCGCCGCGGGCCGCACGAGCGCGCGCAGCACCTCGGCCGCCGCGCCGATGGCGGGCCAGCCCGGCCGTGCCGCGCGCAGCCGCGCATGCGCGCCGATCAGCACGTTGTCGAGCACGCTCAGGTTGCCGAACACGCGGCCGTGCTGGAACGTGCGCGCGATGCCGAGCGCCGCGAGGCGTTCGGGCGCCGTGCCCGTGATGTCGCGGCCGTCGAACGTCACGCGGCCGGCATCGGGCCGGTCGGCGCCCGCGATCAGGTTGAACAGCGTCGACTTGCCTGCGCCGTTCGGCCCGATCACGCTCAGCAGCTCGCCGTCGGCGAGCGTCAGGCTCGCACCGTCGAGGGCGGTCACGCCGTCGAAGCGGCGCGTCAGGCCCTGCACGTCGAGCAAGGGTCGATGGGTGGTCATCGCTTGTCTCCTCACACCGTGCCGAGCAGGCCCTGCGGCCGGAACCGGACGAGCAGCAGCAGCACGAGGCCATAGATCAGCATCCGGTAATCGGCCGCCCAGCGGAACAGTTCGGGCAGCCCGATCAGCGCGATCGCGCCGGCGATGCCGCCGAGCACGTTGCCGAGCCCGCCGAGGATCACCATCGTCAACGCGAGGATCGACACCTGCGAATCGAAGGTCTGGTGATTGATGTAGCTGTACAGGTGCGCGGCGATCCCGCCGCTCACACCGGCCGCGACGCCGCCGACCGCGAACGCGATCGCCTTGTAGCGGTTCGGCGCAATGCCGTGCGCGCGCGCGGCGACGTCATCCTCGCGCACCGCGCGCAGCGTGCGGCCGAGATGCGAGCGCAGCAGCCGCACCTGCACGAGCGCGAACACGACGAGCACCGCGAACGTGAACCAGTACGCGGCACGCGCGGTCGTCGCCCACGGCAGCGGCGCGATACCGGTGATGCCGAGCGGGCCGCGCGTGAGGCCGTCCCAGTTCAGGATCACGAGACTCACCACTTCGCCGATGCCGAGCGTCGCGATCGACACGTAATGCCCGCGCAGCCGGAATGCCGGATAGACGAGCAGCGTGCCGAGCACGGCCGTGATCACGCCCGCGCACGGAATCGTCACGGCCGGCGACCAGCCGAGATCCGACGACAGCAGCGCCGACGCATACGCGCCGATCACGAGCAGCGCCGCGTGGCCGAGCGAGATCTGCCCGACCGTGCCCGCCACCAGCGTGAGGCTCAGCGCGAGCAGCCCGTACAGCCATGCGTTGGTCAGCGTCTGCAACACGTATGGCGACGCACCGAGCCATGGCAGCACGGCCGCCAGCACGATCAGCGCGACGAGTAGCGGGCGCGGCACGCGCACGGCCTTCGCGGCCGCGAGGAAGGTGCCCGTCATCGGCTCGGGCGGCAGCGCGCGGTTCGCGCTGAACAGCCCGTTCGGCCGCCACACGAGGAACACGATCAGCAGTCCGAACGCGAACAGGTCGCGGTAGCTCGTGCCGAACAGCGCGACGCCGTAGCTTTCGACGAGACCGAGCAGCAGGCTGCCGGCGATCGCGCCCGGCACGTTGCCGAGCCCGCCGATCAGCAGCGCGACCACGCCCTTCAGCGTGGCCTGGAAGCCCATCGCCGGATCGATGCTGTTGTAGTACATGCCGACCAGCAGCCCGCTCACGCCGCCGAGCGCGCACGCGATCGCGAACACGGTCTGGTTCACGCGGTCGACGTCGACGCCCATCTGCAGCGCCGCATCGCGATCCTGCGCGGTCGCGCGCACGGCCCAGCCGAGCCGCGTGAAGCGCAGGAAGCCGTACAGCAGCGCGGCCGCCGCAATGCCGATGCCGGCGATCAGCAGGTCCAGCGAGCCGAGCGTCGCGCCGGCGATCCGCAAATGCCAGTCGGGCAGCGGCGTCGGCACCGCGCGCGGGTCCGCGCCGAATGCGAGCTGCGCGAGCTGGTCGAGGATGAAGCTGATGCCGATCGTCGCGAGCAGCGGCGCGATGCGTGCCGCGTGGCGCAGCGGCCGCAGCCCGATCCGTTCGATTGCGACGCCGAGCGCGCCGCAGCCGACCACGACCGCCGCGAGCGCGACCGGCAGCGGCAGCCCGAAGCGCGTCAGGCACAGCCAGCCGATGAACCCGCCGACCATGTAGACCGAGCCGTGCGCGAAATTGATCAGGTGCGACACGCCGAAGATCAGCGCGAGCCCGACCGCGAGCAGCGCGTAGATGTTGCCGACGATGAGGCCGTTGAGCGTGTAGTCGAGCCAGGAAGCCATCACGATGCGTCCGTTGCGTGCATGCCGTTCAGGGTCGGGGTCAACGTGCGGCGAGCTGCGGTTTCGCGCCATCCCACAGCGCCCACTGCCCCTGCTTCACGACCAGATACACGGTGCGCGCGCCCGCGACGCGACGCGTCTGCGGATCGAAGCGCACCTTGCCGAAGATCACGCTCGGCACGTCGCTGATTTTCGCGAAGCCGTCGTGTGCGGCCTGGCGCGTCGTGCCGTAGCGGCGCAGCACCTCGGCCGACAGGATCAGCGCGTCGTACGCCCGCGCGACGAACGAATCGGGATCGGCATGGAATTTCGCGCGATAGCGCTGCACGAACGCCTGCACCTCGGGGCGCGGCTCGGCCGGGAAGAAGTTCGATTCGGTATAGACGCCATCGACGGCCGCGCCGCCCAGCTCGAGGAATTTCGGCGAATACACCGAGCCGACCGCCGCGATCGGCAGCGTGACGCCCGACGTGCGCGCCTGCCGCACGATCTGCGCACCGTCCGCGTAGTACGAGATCAGCACGATCGAATCGGGCTTCGATGCGCCGATCCGCACGAGCGTCGAACGGAAATCCTTCTCCGTCGGCTGATAGCCTTCGGCCGCGACGACCTGCGCACCGAGCCCGGCCACCGCCTTCGCGAAGATGTCCTTGCTGGTGCGGCCCCAGTCGGTGTTCAGGTACAGCACCGCGATCCGCTTGAAGCCGAGTTCCTTCACCGCGTAGCGTGCGAGCAGCGGCTGCTCCTCGGCCTGGCTCAGCGCGGTGCTCCACAGATAGTCGCCGCCCTTCGTGAAGTCCGGATGCGAGTTCGTGAAGCCGAACTGGATCAGCTGCCCGCGCTGGTAGATCGGCGACGCGGCCATCGACGTCGCGCTGGAGAAGTCGCCCAGCTCGATTGCGATGCGCGGATCGGCGACGAACTTCTGTGCGATCGCCACCGCCTGGCGCGGGTCGCTGCGGCTGTCCTGGAAGTCGACCGCGAGCGGACGGCCATGAATGCCGCCGCTGCCGTTGATCTCGTCGAGCGCGAGATCGAAGCCGCGCTTCCATTGTTCGCCATACTGCGCATCCTGGCCCGTGAGCGGCCCGCTCACGCCGATCACCACCGGCTCGCCCGACACGCCCGCCGCGAGCGCGCCGCCCGTCGACAAGCCCCATGCGGCAGCGAGCGCCGCCACCGTGCCCAGCACGCGCCGCCATGCGCCGCGTGCGTCGTTCCCCGAAACGTTCATGCGTCCCCCAGCTTCAGTCAGTCGAAAAGAGTGAGGGCATGTAACCATCCGGTTCAGGACGATCCAACGAAGTTTTGCGCATATCGATATCGTGCGCGGCGCGAAGCGGGTGAGGGTCGCGAACGGCCACCCGCAGGTGCTGCACCGCGCGATGTATCGGCTCGCATCGCATCACTTTGATTCGATTGGCGTTTCGTTCGCGTCACCCGTCTCAACCCGCGCGGACGCACGCACAACCGGCCATCGCGACGATCGGGCGTTTCGAAGTTTTCACGCTGTCGATAGCAAAAATCATTATATGAATCGCGCATGCTCGCCCTCCTACAATGCGCAAATCGCATCATCGGAACGCGTCATGGAGCTGCATCAACTCGAAGCCTTTTCCGCGGTCATGTCGGCCGGCAGCGTGACCGGCGCGGGCGAGCTGCTCGGCCGCTCGCAGCCGGCCGTCACGCGGCAGATCCAGGAGCTCGAAGCCGATCTCGGCTACGCGCTGTTCGACCGGCACGGCCCGCGCGTCACGCCGACACGGCGCGCGTTCCTGCTCTATGAGGAAGTCGAACGCTCGCTGGTCGGCCTGCGTGCAATCGAGGCACGCGCACGGGCGCTCGGCGATGCAACCGCCGAACCCGTCCGCATCGCGGCGACGCCTTCGCTCGCGGCCACGCTCGTGCCGGCCGCGCTCGCCGCATTGCCCGATGGCGCGCAGGCGCCGCACTACCAGTTGCGCAGCGAATCGGCCGAGCATGTCGTGCACGAAGTGCTGGCCGGCACGGCCGATGTCGGCGTCGTCACGCTACCGATGGCGCATGCGGGGCTCGACGTGCACTGGATCGCGCAGACGCCGTGCGTCGCCGTGCTGCCTGCCGGCGACCCGCTCGCGGCGCAGCCGCGCATCGCGCTGCGCGATCTCGCGCGCCGCCGCATCGTGACGGTCGCGAACCGGCACCGGCTGCGCCAGCGGATCGACGCGGCCTTCGCGGCCGCGCGGGTCGACGCACGCGTATTCATCGAAACCAATGCGTCGTTGAACGCGGTCATGGCCGCACGCGCGGGCATCGGGATCGGCATCGTCGATCCGGCGACGGGCGTCGCGCTGCCGGTGGCCGGTGTCGTCGCACGCCCGCTCGACGTCGACATCCCGTTCGCGTTCGGCGTCGCGACGCCGGCCGGCAAGGCGCGCACGGCGGCCATCGATGCGCTGCTCGACACGCTGCACCGCACGACGCGCGCACTGCTCGACGACGTGACCTTTCACGAAGCCGCCGCGCACGACGCGCTGCTGCGCGGCGACCGGCTGCGCACCGAGCGCCCGCCACGCCCGTCACGTACGACACGCACGACACGGTCGCGCCGCACACGCCCGGAGGCCGCATGACGACGCCACTCGACGCACTCCACGCACTCGAAGCCCGGCTCGCGCAAGACCTGCGCTGGCTCGACCTGCCTGCGCCGTCGTGGGTGCCGCCGCGCGACGCGGACGGTACACGCGTGCTCGACGTCGCGATCGTCGGCGGCGGCATGGCCGGGCTCGCGGCTTCCGCCGAACTGCGCCTGCTCGGCATCGACAACCAGTGCGTGATCGACCGTGCGCCGGCCGGCTACGAAGGGCCGTGGGTCACGTTCGCGCGGATGGACACGCTGCGCTCGCCGAAGCAGCTTGTGGGCCCCGCGCTCGGCCTGCCCGCGCTGACGTTCCGCGCGTGGTTCGAGGCACAATACGGCCGCGACGCATGGGACGCGCTCTACAAGATTCCGCGCACGCAATGGATGGACTACCTGCGCTGGTACCGGCGCGTGCTCGACCTGCAGGTGCGCAACGACACCACGCTCGTCGCGCTACGTCCGCGCGACGACGGCCTGCTCGCGCTCGATGTGCGCGGCAACGGCGAAGCGCAGACGCTGCTCGCGCGGCACGTGGTACTCGCAACCGGCCGCGACGGGCTCGGCGGCCCGTATGTCCCGCCCGTCGCGCAACGTGCGCCGCGCACGCGCTGGGCCCATTCGTCCGAGCCGATCGACTTCGCGGCGCTCGCGGGCAAGCGCATCGGCGTGGTCGGCGCGGGCGCATCCGCGTTCGACAATGCGGGCACCGCGCTCGAAGCCGGCGCCGCGCGCGTCGACCTGTTCTTCCGCCGCGCGGACATTCCGCGCATCAACAAACTGACGGGCATCGGCAGCCCGGGGCTCGTGCACGGCTACGCCGATCTCGACGACGCGACGAAGTGGCGCTTCATGCACTACGCGCTGACGTCGCAGACGCCGCCGCCGCGCGACAGCGTGCTGCGCGTGTCGCGCCACGCACACGCGCATTTTCATGCGGGCAGCCCGATCGAGACGCTCGCCGAACACGCGGACGGCCTCGACGTGACGACACCGCGCGGGCGTTACACCGTCGACTTCCTGATCTTCGCGACCGGCTTTCATTCGGACTGGACGACCCGCGCGGAATTCGCGTCGTTCGGCGCGCAGGTGCGGCGCTGGAAGGATCGCTATCGAGCGAACCCGGACACGTGGCTCGACGAGCTCGCCGAATCGCCCGATCTCGGCCCCGCGTTCGCGTTCCAGGAGCGCGAGCCCGGCACGTGCGCGGCCATCACGCGGATCCACTGCTTCAACCATGCGGCAAGCCTGAGCCACGGCAAGCTGTCCGGCGATATCCCGGCCATCAGTGCGGGCGCGCAGCGGCTGGCGCGTGGCATCGCGAGCCGGCTGTTCGACGCCGACTGCGACCGCCACTACGACGCGCTCGTCGCGTATGCCAATGCGGAACTGCAAGGCGACGAATGGCGCGACGCCGATGCGTAAGCACGCGTCCATCGATCACATTGACGACGAAGGGAACCCGAAACGATGACTGAATCCATCACGCCGGCCGATGCGCCAGACACGATCGACGCGATCGCCGGCCTGCGCGACGGCGACGCGGTCGCTGCACTGCGCCGCGCGCGCGACAAGGTGCTGCTGCATACGCGGCTGAGCGAAGCTGCGCTGTTCGATCCCGCGCTGCCGGATCTTTCGTTGATCGAACGATTCCATGCGGCGCGCTATGTCGCAGAAAAATCGAACGCACGCGTGCTGGCAGATACCTATCGCGCACGACTGGTCGACGCAGGCGGCACGCTCGACGATATCGCCCGCGCGGACGCCGATGCGTTTGACCTGCTGCCTCGACGCATCGGCGCGATCCTTGCACATGCGCGACTGCTGACGCTCGCCCCTGTCGACGCGCGCCCGTCCGATCTCGACGCGCTGAAGTCGGCCGGACTCACGACGCCCGCGATCGTCGCGCTGTCGCAGCTCGTGGCGTTCGTCGCGTATCAGTTACGTGTCGCCGTTGCCGCGCAAGCGCTTCAGGCACGTGCCGCCACGGAGGCCGCATGACGACGACCACCCACGGCTTCACGTCCGACACGCTCGGCTGGCGTGCCTGGCTCGACACCGTTTCGCTCGATGCCGCGACGCCCGACCAGCTGGCCGTGCTCGAAGCGAGCCACCCGCACGCGAAGACGTCCGACTATTACCTGCTGCTCGTCCATCTTCACGAGATCCTGCGGCAACGCTCGGGCGTGTTCAACGCGATCATGTACGGCCCCGGCGGGTTGTCGCGCGCGGAGCGCGAACTGGCCAGCACGGCCGTGTCGCGCGTGAACGGCTGCGTGTATTGCGCGTCCGTGCATGCGCAGCGCTTCGCACAACTCGCGAAACGCACCGACGCGATCGAGCAGGTGTTCGACGATCCGGCGACGGCCGGCACGACGGCGCGCGAGCGCGCGATCATCCGTTACGCGATCGCGCTGACGGAGCGGCCCGATACGGTCGACGCGCGCGATATCGCCGCGCTGGAAGCCGAAGGGCTGACCCATGAGGAGATTCTCGACCTGTCGCACGCGATCGCGATCTTCGCGTGGGCAAACCGGTTGATGCTGACGCTGGGCGAGCCGGTGTTTCCGGAGCCGGCGGCGCTCGCCTGACCCTGCCGCGCGATTCGCCACCTGATTCGACGGAAACCGGCGCACGACGCTGCGCCGGCCCCACGCTCACGAGGCTCATCCACGATCAGGCAGGGCGAGCGTTCGGCATGCCCGTCAGAACACGCCCGGAATCAGCCGGTACCGAACCCGGGCCCGGTACGCACGATAATCCGCGTCGTCCGACAACAGGCGCTCCTCCAGCAGGATTCTCCCGATCTGCAACACCATCCAGACGCCGATCGTGATCAGGTTTCGGGTACTGAAGTTGGCGAGCAGGAAACCGATTTCAGACAGTAGATAACCGGCGTAGATCGGGTGACGCACGAAGCGGTACGCACCGGTCGAGACGACGCCCCGATTCGCCGGCAGCAGACCGAACGAGCGCCCCAACGACAGCTTGGCGAACAATTGCAATGCAATTCCGGCAATTTGCCAGGCGCCCCCGGCCCACTCCGGAATCAGTTGCGTGCTGGCGGTCAGCTGATACGCGAGACAATAGAACGAACCGGCAAGCGAAAAAAACACCGCGACGGGATGCCAGTCCCGCTGCCTCGGCAAGTTCGCAAATGCCGACAATCCAACGGTCAGTACAGCAGGGACCAACAGCAGGATCAGCGTGATCCGGCTCGTATCCAGTCGCCACTGCAAATAGAGCATGTAAGCACACACGCCCAGCACCGTCACCGACGACACGCGAGCGCCAAGCTCGATCAGACTGATCCCCTCTGATTCCTCTCGTATAGCCGTAGCGTGTACTGCCGGCGTACTTGACGTGCACGTTCCCCGTCCCCCTGCGTCCTTTATCGCCTGTGCCATGTTATTGATCTGTAATTTATTAAGGGCTTTTTGTATTACTTTGCATTACCGATTCAGACTAGCATGCCCGATCGATCAACGAGGGCCAAAGTTTTGACTTTCTGACGTTAATTAGCGTAATTCCCGAGCCATCGGTCAAATAGGGATGCCGAAGCAAGATGGCGCGCTGCCGGCCCGGCGGTTCGTGGCTCGTATCGCGCGTCGCGCGGACAGGATCATCTCCGTCGTGCGGCAAACGATTGGCTGGTACGCCGAGTGAAACCGGCCCGCTTTCAGCTAGCCATGTCGCGATCGAAATGGAATTCGGACAACGGCGCGACGCGGCACCTTTCGCGCCGGCCGCTTTGATTCACAGCCGCTACGTGGCCAATCTATCCGCGGCCGAGCCCTTCGGCAGCAACGAGGTCAGCTCGGCCCCGCCCTCCGTCACGCCTTGTGCGTCGACAGCAGAATGCTCGTCTCGGTATTGGCGATCCCGTCGATCAGCCGAATCGCGCCGAGCACGCGGTCGAAGTGCTCGAGCGAATCGGCATGCAGCTCGGCGACGAGATCCCAGCGCCCGTTCGTGCTGTGGATCGACGCGACGTTCGGATGCCCGCGCAGCACCTTCACCACTTCCGCGCCGCGATTGCCCTGCACGGCGATCGACATCAGCGCGCGGATCCGGTGCCGTTCCGCCGCCGGCTTGAGCCGCACCGTATAGCCGACGATCACGCCGTTTTTCTCCAGCCGCGTCAGCCGGTTCTGCACGGTCGCGCGCGCGACGCGCAATTCCTTCGCCAGCGCGACGACCGGCAGTCGCGCGTTGTCGCGCAGCAGTGCGATGAGCTGCCGGTCGACGTCGTCGAGCGTGATCATGAGCGGGCTTTCCTGTTGAGCGTGAACCGGCCGCCAGCGTGCCGGAGGCTGTGCATTCTGGCCACTGCGACTTAGTCAAATTGCCGGATCGGGCCAGCATTTTGGCAAGTCTATCGATAAATCTGCCACTTTTGCCGTCTTTTTGTTGGCTCGACTCGCGGAAATAATGACTCTATCGACCGGCCGCACCCGCCGTGCCGCCGCTTTCCAGGCAGCCCGAGCCGAAGCACCGCCCGGTCGACCAGAACGCCAGGGACACCCGTACCGGCACTGAGAATACTGGAGACAAACGCATGACCCGCTTCCTCGACGTTCCCGCCACCGCCCGACTGATCGCCAGGACCGGCGTCACGACGTTCCTCCGCGAGCTCGTCGACACGCTGCGCGCCGATTACCTGCACTGGGCCGACTTCGACAAGTCGCCGCGCGTCGCGTGCCACTCGCGCGACGGCGTGATCGAGCTGATGCCCGTCGCGAACGCATCGCTGTTCGCGTTCAAGTACGTGAACGGCCACCCCGTCAACGCCGCGCGCGGCATGCACACGGTGATGGCATTCGGCGCGCTCGCCGAAGTCGATACCGGCTACCCGCTGCTGCTTGCCGAACTCACGCTGACCACCGCGCTGCGCACGGCCGCCACGTCGGTGCTCGCGGCGCAGGCGCTCGCACGCCCCGACTCGCGCACGATGGCGCTGATCGGCAACGGCGCGCAGAGCGAATTCCAGGCGATCGCGTTCCACACGCTGCTCGGCATCGACGAAATCCGCGTGTTCGACGTCGATCCGCGCGCGACCGACAAGCTCGTGCAGAACCTCGCCGCGTACCCGGCGCTGCGCGTCGTGCGCGCCGCGTCGACCGCCGACGCCGTGCGCGGCGCCGACATCGTGACGACCGTCACCGCCGACAAGGCGTACGCGACGATCGTCACGGCCGACATGATCGAGCCCGGCATGCACCTGAACGCCGTGGGCGGCGATTGCCCGGGCAAGACCGAACTCGAAGCGGGCGTGCTGCATGCGGGCCGCGTGTTCGTCGAATTCGAGCCGCAATCGCGCATCGAGGGCGAGATCCAGCAGATGCCGGCCGACTTCCCCGTCACCGAGCTGTGGCGTGTGCTGCAAGGCGAGACGACCGGCCGCGAACGCGCGGACGAAGTCACGGTGTTCGACTCGGTCGGCTTCGCCCTCGAGGATTACTCGGCGCTGCGCTACCTGCATGCGCTCGCCCAGCAGCACAACGCGGGCGTCGAGATCGCGCTGATTCCGCCGGCCGTCGACCCGAAGAACCTGTTCGCGCTGATCGACGACCCGGCCGCGATCGCGCAGGGTCACGCGGCGTACGTCACCGAAGCCGTCGCCGCGTTCGCGCGCTGACCGCGATGCCCGGGCGGCCCGTGCGCCGCCCGGTTTCCAGCCTTTCGTCCTTGCCTTCCATGAATCTCGTATCGATCCAGGCGCCGGCCGCCGTCGTGATGATCCGGCCGCACCGCTTCCTGCCGAACCCGCAGACCGCGGCCGACAACGCGTTCCAGCGCACGGCCGCCGCCGACGGCGCGGCATCCGTGTCCGCCGCGGCGCGCGACGAAGTCACGGCCGCCGCGCAGACGCTCGTCGACGCCGGCGTGCGCGTGCACGTGTTCGACGATCACGGCGAACGCGACACACCCGATTCCGTGTTCCCGAACAACTGGTTCTCGACGCATCCGGGCGGCCACGTCGCGCTGTATCCGATGTTCAGCGCGAACCGGCGCCGCGAACGGCGCGCCGACGTGATCGAAATGCTGAAAGCCGAATATCGCGTGCAGGACGTGATCGACTACTCTGGGCTCGAATACGACGACGTGTTCCTCGAAGGCACGGGCGCGATGGTCCTCGACCACGTCGCGCGGATCGCCTACACCGCGCGTTCGCGCCGCGCCGATCCGGTCGCGCTCGAACGCTTCTGCACGAACTTCAATTTCGAACCGATCTGCTTCGATACGGCCGACGCCGACGGGCGGCCGATCTATCACACGAACGTGATGATGAGCGTCGCGACCGAGTTCGCGATGGTCGGCCTCGACCTCATCGCCGACAGCCGCCGTCGCGACGAGATCGCACAGCGGCTGGCCGAAACGGGACGCACGGTGATCGCGCTCGATGCGTCGCAGATCGCGAACTTCGCGGGCAATACGCTGGAATTGTCGGGCAAGGAGGGGCGTGTGCTCGCGCTGTCGCGACGCGCATACGACTGCCTCACGCCAGTGCAGCGTGCGACGATCGAGCGTTCCGCACGCCTGCTGCCGCTCGACGTGCCGACGATCGAACTGGCCGGTGGGTCGGTGCGCTGCATGCTAGCGGGGATTCATCTCGCGCGGCGGTCGACCGCGCCGAGCGTAATAGCAGTGGAATCCGCCGCATCGCCACGCGAGACGACGCCACAGATCTGACCGGCAGGCTGACAACGCACATACGGCTGCCGATGCGATGCAACGGCAGCCATCCGCGTATTCGAAGGACGTTGAATCGGCGAGCGTCAGCCCGCACCGGCAACACCGCGAAATACTCTGGCATCCGAATGATGCCAGAGCACACCGCGCCACTCATCCCGCCAGCAGCTTCAACCCCGCCGGCAGCGTTTCGCCGAACACGCGCACCGTGTCGGCTTCGTCGAACGCGATCGCTTCGCGCACCATGTCGATCCACGCCGTCGACGCATTCGCGGCCGACAGGCGCTTGATCACGGCCTCGCGTGTGTCGTCCGGCAGGTCGCGCGAACGGTCTCCGGTCATCCGCGCAATCTGTGCGGCCGCGAACGCTGCGGGTTCGACCTGCTTCCAGTCGAGCGTGAACAGCGCATCGAGCCAGCCCTTCGCGACTTCCGCCGGCACGACACTGTGCGCGCTGCCGTAGAACGGCCGCCGCGCGCCGATGCGCCCGAGCGCCCACGCACACAGCGCACGCTCGCCCGGCTTCTGCAACTGCGCGATCAGCCGCTCGGCCAGCTCGACCTTGCGCTCGACCGGCAGCCGCTCAAGCGACGCGGACAACCGCGTCATGTCGGCCGGGCCAACCTTGCCCGGATCGAACGGCAGCTTGCGCCGCTTGTCGTCGGTCGGTTCGAGGAACGCGATTGCGTCGCGCACCTGCGTCTGCGCATCGTCGTCGAGGCCGCCGGCCACGCGCCGCCACAGCGTCCACCACTCCGACCACACCTGCCCGTCGGTCACGTATTGAATCCCGTCGTCGAACAGCGGCCACAGTTGCTCGATGCGCCACGCATCGAGCGGATGGCCGAAGCCCGGGCGCAGGCAATAGCCGGCGAGGTTCAGCCACGCACGTTCGTGATCGGCCGAGCGGCGCCGCCGCCGTGCGCGCGCGAGCAACGCGTCGAACAATTCGCGCGCGAGCGCGACGTCCCAGTCTTCGCGCGCACCGAGCACCTGTTCGAGCTGCGCGCGCAGCCGGCGCGTGTCTTTCGGCGTGACGCCGGCGGCCTTGCTGCCGAACGAGCGCTCGATCAGTTCGATTGCCTGATCCAGCCGCGGATGCCGCGCGAGTGCAGCGTCATCACCCTGCGCGGGCGCATCGCCACGCAACTGGAATTCGAGCCGCCAGCGGCGCGCCGCATCGTCGGTCCCGATGCAGTGCATTTCGAGCGTGCCGACCTCGGTCAGCGACGCGGTGAGCTTCACCGGCGTTTCGCGCGCATCGCCGCCCGCTTTTGCGTCGACGACCGTCGCAATCGGCGGCAGCCGCACGAAATCGCCGCCGTCGAGATCGACGAGATCGCCGGGCCGGTACGCCGTCTCGGCCACTGTCGACACGAGGTGGAAACGCACCGGCTGCCCGAGTTGCAGCGCGAACGTACGATCGTCGAGCCGGATCTCGTGGCCCTCTTCCGTGCCGCGCGGCAGCAGGCAGACGCCACGCGCGGCCGCCTCTGCGGCGCCATCGTCGAGTACGAGGAAATAGCTGCGCGCGGAACCGCCGCCGATGCGCGGCGCATGCCCGGCACGCGCGAGCCCGTAGGCCACCGCGCCGCGCGCGACCGCCACATCCGGATGCGCGTTGTGCAGCACGTCGAGCGGTGCGCCGCGCCACGCGCCGAGCGTCTGCGCGAGACGACCGGCGAGCGCACCCGCGCGGAATACGCCGCCGTTGAGCAGCAACGTGTCGGGCAGCGGGCCTTCCGCATGACGATTCAGGAACGCGGCGACGTGGCGCGTCACGGCCGCGTCGCTCGCATACGGCAGCCCGAATTCGACGATCGCGGCGCGCGCACGGCGCGGCAGCTCGCCGGCTTCGACCTGCGGAAAGAAGCCATCGACGACGATCTGCTCGACTTCCTGCCGTGTCAGCTCGGCCGAACGCGCGCCGCCGACGAGCTTGCTGCCCGCGCCGAGCAGCGTGACGTTGACGGATTCGGGGGCATCGTCGCCGAGCAGCCGCTCCTTCGCCGCACGGCAACGCTCGACGAGCTGCGACAGGCTCGCGGCGGACAGCCGCGTGCCGGGCTCGGTCAGCCGCGACTCGACCAGCCGCGCGAGCGCGAGATCCATGTTGTCGCCGCCGAGCATCAGGTGATTGCCGACACCGACACGCGTGAAGGTCGGCTCGCCGTCGTCGCCCGGCGCGACGTCGACGAGCGTGAGGTCGGTCGTGCCGCCGCCGACGTCGCAGATCAGCACGCGCCGCGCGGCGGCAAACGTATCGCGCAACGTCTCGCGCTGGCCGTACAGCCAGTCGTAGAACGCGGCCTGCGGCTCTTCCAGCAGCCGCAGCGCGGGCAGCTTCGCGCGTCGCGCGGCCTCGACCGTCAGTGCGCGCGCGCCGTCGTCGAACGACGCGGGCACCGTCAGGATCACGTCCTGCTTCGCGAGCGGCGCATCGGGAAAACGTGCGTCCCACGCGTCGCGCACGTGTGCGAGATAGCTCGCGCTGGCATCGACCGGCGACACCTTGTCGACGCCGTCGGCCGCGCCCCACGGCAGGATCGCCGCGAGCCGGTCGACCGACGCGTGCGACAGCCAGCTCTTCGCGCTCGTGACGAGCCGGCCCGGCACCTGCGCGCCGAGCGTGCGCGCGTAGCGGCCGATCACGGCCGGCGTCGCGCCGGCCGCGTTCGCTTTCGCGTGGGCGGCCCACGGCAGCCGCAGCGTGTCCGGCGGCAGCTCGCCTGCCGCCGGGTGATAGCGCACCGACGGCAGCAGCGGCTGCGCGGCCACCGCGCCAGGGCCGACCAGCTGCTCGACGTCGAACACGCGGATCGCGTCGGAACCGGCCTCGACGTACGCGACGACCGTATTGCTGGTGCCGAGGTCGATCCCGACCGTATAGCGCTTCATCGCGCTCAGGCGGCGCCGCGCACGTCGAACTCGACCTTCCAGCGCTCGTTCGTGCCGCTCGGGATCGCCTCGAGTTCGAGCGTGCCGGCTTCGGTCACGCGCGCATGCAGCTTCACCGGCACGACCTCACCGACCGTGCGCCCTTCGGCGGGCAGCGTCGCCTGGATTTCCTCCAGCTCCTGCAGCTCTTCCGGCGACCAGTAGTCGAGCAGCGTGCCGACCTGATCCTGGCGGCGCACCGACGAACCGAAGAAGCGGAACTGCACCGGTTCGCCGACGACGAGGCCAAACTCCTGCGGCGGCAGCGCCGCGTCCGAGCCCTCCTCCATCCCGAACGGTGCGACGCACAGCGCCTGCACCGGCGGTTCGAGCCCCGGCACCGCGGGCATCGCCGATTCGATCGCGACGTAGTACGCGCGCGCCGTGCCGCCGCGAATGCGCACGCCACGGCCGCGCTTCACGAAGCCGTAGTACGCCGCGCCGCGTGCGACTGCGAGATCGAGATCCGCGCCTTCCAGCAGGCGCGCGGGCGGCGCGCCCTCAGCGGCGAGCCAGCTGTTGAGCGTATCGAGCACGCGCTGCGTGAGCAGCGTCGACTTGAACACGCCGCCGTTGAACAGCACGGCGGTCGGATGCAGGAACGTCGCGCCCGGCGGCAGCGTGCGCTGCACGCCTTCGAGCGAGTCGAGCGCCGCGACCTGGCGGCCGAGGAACGCCGCGAGATGGCGCGTGATGCCCGCGTCCTGCGCATACGGCAGGCCGAGCTGCGTCAGGCCGACGCGCGCGCGGCTCACCGGGCGCGCGGCTGCGTCGACTTGCGGGAAGAAGCCTTCGAGGATCGTCTGCGTGAGTTCCGCGCGCGTCAGCTCCGTGCGGATCGAGCCGCCGATCAGCTTCGAGCCGCGGCTCGGCACGACGAGCGGCACGGCGTCGGTCGTCGGGTCGGACAGCAGCGTTTCCTTCGCGGAACGGCACGCGTACGTGAGCGCGCGCAGTTGCCACGGATCGGCCTGCGTGCCCTGCTGCGCGAGCTTGCGCGCAACGATATGCGCAAGCGCGAGGTCCATGTTGTCGCCGCCGAGCAGGATGTGCTCGCCGACCGCCACACGATGCAGCTCGAGATTGCCTTCGCGCTCGACCACCGCGATCAGCGACAGGTCGGTCGTGCCGCCGCCGACGTCGACGCACAGGATCAGGTCGCCGACCTGCACCTGCTTGCGCCAGCCGCCCTGGCTCTTCTGGATCCAGCTGTACAGCGCGGCCTGCGGCTCTTCGAGCAGCGTCATCCGCGAGTAGCCGGCGGCACGGGCGGCCTCGGCCGTCAGTTCGCGCGCGGCCGGGTCGAACGATGCGGGGATCGTGACCGTCACGTCCTGGTCGGCGAACGGCGCGTCGGGATGCGTGTGGTCCCACGCTTCGCGCAGGTGCGTCAGGTAACGGATCGAGCTTTCCAGCGGCGACACGCGCGACACTTCCGGCGGCGCATCGCTCGGCAGGATCGCCGCGCGGCGGTCGACGCCCGGGTGGCACAGCCAGCTCTTCGCGCTCGACACGAGGCGGATCGGCGTGCCGGCGCCGCGGGTGCGCGCCATCTCGCCAACCGCGAAGGCGCGCGAGGCCGTCCACGGCAGCGTCAGGTCGCCCTGCGTCAGTTCGCTTTCATGCGGGAGATAAAGGAACGACGGCAGCAGGTCGCGCGACTCCAGCGCGCCGGGCGCGGTGAGCTGCGCGATCGGCAGCACCTGCTGCGTGATGGTTTCGCCGTCGCTCGCGGCGCTGTCGACATACGACAGCGCGCAGTGGGTCGTACCGAGATCGATACCGATCGAATAGCGCGGATCGCTCACAGTTCCACCTCCGCCGGTGCGACGACCGATGCGTCGTGGCTGCCCGTCAGCTTCGGCAGGCGCACGTCGGCCACCCGCCAGCCGCGATGGCTGACCGTGCCCGTGAACGGCGCGGAGCCAACCACGTTGCCCGTCACGCGCACGGCCGTCGCGTCGAAACCGGCCGGCAGCGTCACGCGGCTGCCTTCGGCTTCGTCGCGCACCGGCACGATCGTGAAGTGTTCGCGCAGCGCGGCACGGCAGCCGTCGTGCACGAGGCGCGCGGCCGCGCCGATGTCGGCGTCCGCGTAGCCGGCGATGTCTTCCTCGACGAAGTCGATGAAGCGCGCATCGCGCTGCAGCAGGCCGAGCAGTTGCAGGGCGGCCTGCGGAGTCGCTTCGCGCAGCTCGGGGGCCGGCGCCTTCACGGGCGCGGCGGCAGGCGCCGGGGCCGGGGCGGCAGCGGGTGCCGGCGCGACGGGCGCCGGGGCGCCATCGCGCACGCGCAGCACGCCGGCTGCGAACTCGCGGTTGCCGAGCACGGAGAAGAACGTCCCGACGGCAAGCGACAGCCGGCCGAAGAAGGACAGGTTGGATTCGGGCATGGGGTCTGGACTCCTGTGGGCTCGCGACATGGCGAGCGATCTTGCCTGGGCACCCGGCGGCGGCGTGCGGATTGCGCACTGCCGCCGCCCGGCGCGTGATTCGGTCGCGCCCTCGCGGGTGCGGAAAACCCGTATTTTGCCCTGTGGCGGGCGAACCGGGCAGAAGTTGGGGGACAGAACGTTGCGACGCAGCGGTTTCGGCCGTGCCGGATCGCACGTCGGCCGCGCTCGGCCGCGATGCTGCGGCGCGTCAGCGCGGCTTGCGCCGCCGGGCCGCCTTCGCTTCGAATTCGCGCGACAGCATGCCGAGCGTGACTTCACCGAAGCGGGCCAGCAGCGTCGTCTCGGCCTCTTTCAGCGTCGCCGACAGGTGCGCGTTGACGGCCTGCTCGACCAGGCATTCGGCCTCGTCGTCGGTGACGAGATCGGAGAACAGCGGCGGCTCACCCACCGCGCGATAGACGTCGAGCAGCGTGATGTCGTCGAGCGCGACACTCAGCACCCAGCCGCCGCCATGCCCCTTCTCCGACTGCACGTAGCCGCGGTCGCGCAAGCCGCCGAGCAGGCGCCGCACGACCACCGGATTCGTGCACAGCATCGTCGCGATCGCTTCGGACGTCATCGGGCCGTCGACCTGGTCCATGTGGATCAGCGCATGCAGCATGCGCGACAAGCGACTGTCGGTTCTCACAAGCGGCACTCCCCTCTCTCGAAACTTTTGAAGTTGCGTGAATGATACCATCGCCCTATCATGAAACTTCTCGTGTTTCATGAGTTGGGTTGGCCGTGATCGGAACACGTCCGTCATTCACGCAGGTTCAGGAAAGGAGAAGGTGCATGCATGACCCTCATGAAGTGATCGTGATCGGCGGCAGCTTTGCGGGGCTGTCGGCCGCGATGCAGCTTGCGCGGGCGCGCCGCCGCGTGCTCGTGATCGACGCCGGCCGGCCGCGCAACCGCTTTGCCGCGCACGCGCACGGCTTTTTCGGGCAGGACGGCAAGCCGCCCGCGCAGATCGTCGACGAAGCCGCCGCGCAACTCGCCGCGTATCCGACCGTGCGGCGCATCGCGGGCGACGTGCGCACGGCCGGGCGCGCTGCGGACGGTCGCTTCCACGTGACGCTGGCCGACGGCAGCCGTGCGAGCGCCGACCGGTTGATCCTCGCCACCGGCATCCGCGACGAACTGCCGGCGCTGCCGGGGCTCGCGGAGCGTTGGGGCGTCAGCGTGCTGCATTGCCCGTATTGCCATGGGTACGAGGTGAGCGGCCAGCGGCTCGGCGTGCTCGCCACGCATCCGCTGTCCGTGCATCAGGCGATCCTGATTCCTGACTGGGGCCCGACGACCTGGTTCACGCAGGGCGCGGTCGAAGCGAACGAAGAAGAGACCGCGTTGCTCGAGGCGCGCGGGGTGCGCATCGAGCGGTCGCCGGTCGTTGAAATCCTGGGCGATGCGCCGCGTATCGAAGCATTGCGGCTCGCCGACGGGCAGGTCGTGCCGATCGATGCGCTGTTCGTCGGTGCGCGCACGGCCATGGCGAGCGATCTCGCGCAGCAGCTCGGCTGCGCATTCGACGACGGGCCGCTCGGCCCGGTCGTGCGCGTCGATGCGGGGAAGCAGGCGAGCGTCGCCGGCGTATTCGTGGCGGGCGACGCATCGACACCGATGTCCAACGCGACGTTCGCGTCGGCGTCGGGTGTGATGGCCGGGGTCGCTGCGCACCGGTCGCTGATTTTCGGGCTCGACCGGTAACGGTGCGTGAAGCCGCGGGCTGCGTGATGCGAAGCGGCGGTGCGATCCGGCTCGATTCGATACACGGTCACCGCGATCCGCATCCGCATCAATGGATTCGCGTCATGCGAAGCGTTGGTGTGATCCAGTTCGATACGCTGTCACTGCGATCCCCATCGATGGATTCGCGTCGCGATGTGCGGTTTAATGCTTGGCACATCCAGCATTAAGAGACATGAAATGCTCGACCTCGACGACCTTCGACTCGTGCGCGCGATCGGCACGTCGCGCTCGCTGGCCTCGGCCGCGCGGCTGCTCGATCTCACGCCGCCCGCGGTCACGATTCGCCTGCAGCGGATGGAAGCGCGCTTGAACGCACGGCTCGCCGTGCGGCAGCCGAAAGGGATCGCGCTGACCGACGAAGGGCAACGGCTGTACCAGGAGGCCGTCGACATTCTCGAGCGCGTGGAGGCGCTGCCGGTCAGCATCTCGGGCGACCACGGCGACGTGCGCGGCACGCTGCGTGTCGTCGCCCCGCTCGGCTTCGGGCGAAAGTACGTCGCGCGGATCGTGCGCGACGTGCAACGCGCGCATCCGAAGCTCGACATCGCGCTCCACCTGTCGGAGAGCCCGATGACCGGTGCATCGGGGGCCGACGTGGTCGTTCACGTCGGCAGCCTCAAGTCGTCGTCGTGGATCGGGTATCCGCTCGCGCCCAACGCGCGCTTTCTGTGCGCGAGCCCGGCCTATGCACGCCGCCTCAAGGAACTGAACCATCCGTCCGACCTGGCCCGCTACGACTGCCTGTGCCTGCGCGAGAACGACGAGGACATCCCGCGATGGCGCTTTTCGCAAGGCGGCGACGTCAAGGGCGAACCGAGGCGGTCCGCCGTGATCCGCGTCACCGGCGCGCTGTCCTCCAACGACGGCACCGTCATCACGGAATGGGCGCTGGCCGGCCTCGGGATCGTCGAACGCTCCGAGTGGGACGTCGCCCCGCTGCTGGCGAACGGGAGGCTCGTCCGCTTGCTGCCCGACTGGCATCTGCCGCCCGCGCCGGTGACGGCGCTGCTGCCGTCGCGCACCGGCCGCTCCGCGCGGCAACGGGTGTTTCTCGAAGCCGCGACGCGGTTTCTGAGCCCGCCGCCGTGGCGCGGCAAGGCGTGAGCCGCGTCACGATTCGCACGATCCGGTCGATTAAGCGGCGTTTAATGCCGGATTAGCCATGCGTTAAACACGGAGCCCGTCGACACCCCTACAGTGTCCGCATCGGCAACCTCCGAGGCAACGCATCGTGGACCTTCAAACCCTCAACACACCGGCCGCCCTGATCGACGTCGGCCGCATGCGTCACAACATCGGCCGCATGCAGGCGCATCTGGACGCGCTCGGCGTCAGATTCCGGCCGCACGTCAAGACCACCAAATGCGCGCACGTCGTCGATGCGCAGATCGCCGCCGGCGCACAGGGCATCACGGTGTCGACGCTCAAGGAAGCCGAACAGTTTTTCGCGCACGGCATCCGGGACATCGTCTACGCGGTCGGCATCGTGCCCGCGAAGCTGGGCCAGGCGCTCGCGCTGCGCCGGCAAGGTTGCGACCTGAAGCTGGTCGCCGACAGCCTGCCGGCCGCGCACGCGATCGCCGAGTTCGGGCGCGCGCACGGCGAGCGCTTCGACGTGTGGATCGAAGTCGACGTCGACGGCCACCGCTCCGGGATTCCGCCCGAGGCCGACCTGCTGATCGACGTGGGCCGCGCGCTGGTCGACGGCGGGATGGCGCTCGGCGGGGTGCTGGCGCACGCGGGCTCCAGCTACGAATACGACACGCCCGACGCGCTGGCGGCAATCGCCGAGCAGGAGCGCAGCCGCACCGTGCGGGCGGCGGAGCGCCTCCGGGCCGCGGGGCTGCCCTGCCCGGTCGTGAGCATCGGCTCGACACCCACCGCCCTCGCAGCGCAACACCTCGACGGCGTCACCGAGGTGCGCGCCGGCGTGTACGTGATGTTCGACCTCGTGATGCACAACATCGGCGTGTGCGGCCTGGCCGACATTGCGCTGTCGGTGCTGACCACCGTCATCGGGCACCAGGAAGAGAAAGGCTGGGCGATCGTCGACGCGGGCTGGATGGCGATGAGCCGCGACCGCGGCACGCAGCGCCAGGCGCGCGATTTCGGCTACGGGCAGGTCTGCACCGAACACGGCGACGTGCTCGGCGACTACATGATGAGCGCCGCCAACCAGGAGCACGGGATCGTGTCGCGCGCGGGCTCGCCCGACGCCGGCATCGCGCAACGGTTTCCGATCGGCACCCGCCTGCGCATCCTGCCGAATCACGCATGCGCCACCGGCGCGCAACATCCCGAGTATCAGGCCATCGGCGAAGACGGCGGCGCGCAGGCGTGGCCGCGCTTCTATGGGTGGTGAATCCCACCGCGCGTCCACGCCGCGCCACCGATTAATTGACTATTTATCCAAATTTGGACAAAATTTAAACCCCCTCCCCGATTCGCCGTGCACCGGAAAGGCCAACCCGACATGCCGACAGACGCCCGCCTCCTGCTTCTCGACCGCGACGCCGTCGAACCTGCCCTCCAGGCCCCGCAAGTGACGGCGGCGGTTCGCGAAGCCTTCGTGCTGCACAGTCAACGGGCTGGACGCGTGTTCCCGGTGGTTCGCGAGAAGCTGCACACCGGCGGCGTGTTCGGCATCAAGTCGGGCGACGTCGCATGCCAGGATCTGCTCGGTTTCAAGGCGGCCGGGTTCTGGCCCGGCAACCGGGCGCTCGGCAGCGAACCGCATCAGGCCACCGTCGCGCTGTTCGATCCGGCCACGGGCCGCCCGCTGTGCATCATGGACGGCAATGCGATCACCACCGCGCGAACCGGTGCGGCCGGCGGCCTCGGGCTGCAACTGCTCGCGCGTCGCGACAGCACGCGAATCTGCGTGTTCGGCACGGGCGTGCAGGCACGGGTCCAGCTCGACTACGCGCTCGCGCTGCTGCCGCAACGGTGTACGGTGCAGTACGTGAACGTCAGCGGCGAGCCGGATCCGCTGTTCGAATCGGCGTTCCTGGAACGATGCACGATCGGCGTGGCCCGCGACCGAAACGACGCGGTGGCCGACAGCGACGTGGTCATCACCGCAACGCCGGGCGGCGGCGCGCTGTTCGATGCGGATGCGGTTCAGCCGGGCACCCACCTGACCTGCGTGGGCGCCGATACCGCCGGCAAGCGCGAGCTTCCGGCAGGCGTGCTGGCACGCGCGCGCATCGTCGTGGACGATCACGATCAGGCGCGCAGCATTGGCGAATGCCAGTGGGCGCCGGATTTGCCAAGCACGGAGATCGGTGACATCCTCACCGGAACCGCGTCGGTCGAGCGCGCACCGCACGAGATCACCGTCTTCGACATGACCGGGCTCGCGCTGCAGGACCTGACCGTCGCACGCCTCCTGTATCGGCAGGCCCTCGAAAACGGCACCGGAATCGCCATTCCGTGGCCCTGGTAAACGAAATTCCCCGTCAATCGCCATGCGTCTCACCCAAGTTTCCGCCCTCTCGTTCGACCTGGACGACACCCTTTGGCCGTTCGGGCCAGCCGTCGTCCGGGCCGAAGCCGCCCTCCGCGCGTGGCTGATCGAGCATGCGCCCGGTACCGCGAGCGTGCTGCCCACGCAGCAGGCACTGAGCGAGCTACGTGAGGAATACGAACGATTGTGCCCCGAGCTCGCCGGCGACTTCCGCGCGATGAGAATCGGCTCGATCAGGCTGGCGCTGGAGCGTGCGAACGAAGATGCCGCGCTCACCGAGCATGCGTACGCCGCCTTCTATGCCGCACGCAACCGGGTCGAATTCTATGAAGATGCGCTGCCGGCGCTCGCGTGGTTGAGCGCGCGCTTCCCGTTGATCGCGGTGACCAACGGCAACGCGGATCTGCAGCTGACCGGCGGCGGCGAATTCTTTCGTGCGACGCTCAGCGCGCATGCGTTCGGAGTCGCGAAGCCGGCGCCCGGGATCTTCCATGCGGCGGCGCAAACGCTCGATGTGCGGCCGGCGGAATTGCTGCATGTCGGCGACGATTATCACCTCGATATCGTCGGCGCATTGAACGCGGGACTTCAGGCAGCGTGGGTGGTGCGCGATACGCATCCGGAAACGGAGCGTGTTCAGCCGCAGGCCGCGACGACGCACCTCACACTCAGCGACCTGTCGATGCTGTGTCGCGCGCTCGGCGGGCCTGACACCGTAGTGTGAGCGCCTGCGTGCGCCACATTCGCGACGCACGCTTCCCCGCCATGACACGCGGCTGACCACCGTTCACCGATGACGCAAATGCAGCGACCGGCCACGCCGATGCGACGCATGACCGGCCGCCGCCCATTTACGCCGCCTTGCGCGCGTCCGCGATCCGTTGCGGCGCCTTCGGCCGCGCATACAGCCGTTCGAGATACGCACGCAGCTGCGGGAACGATTCGATCAGGTTGCACTCGCCGGCCCAGTCGATCAGGTAGGCCGTCACGCAATCGGCCACCGTCAGCGTGTCGCCGACGATGAACGCGCGCCCTTCGAGATGCTTGTCGAGGATCGCGGCCATCGTCTTGAAATCCTCGCGCGCCAGTTCGATATCGGCCGGCGAGCGCTTCTCCGGCGGATAGATGAACGAATGCCGCGTGATCCGCCACAGCGGCTGCTCGAGCTCCGTCACCGCGAACATCACCCACCGGTAAGCCTCGGCCCGCAGCGCCGGATCGACCGGCAGCAGCGCCTTCTCCGGGTACTTGTCCGCGAGATACAGCACGATCGCGGCCGACTCGGGAATCACGAGGTCGCCGTCCACCAGCACCGGCACCTTGCCGGCCGGATTGAGGCGCAGGAATTCGGGCCGCTTGTGCTCGCCCTGGAGCAGGTTCACCGAGATGAACTCGAAATCGGCATCCAGTTCTTTCAGCCCCCACAGCGCGCGTTGCGAGCGGGTGCCGGCAAATCCGTAAAGCTTCATCGCCAGTCTCCATCCAGAATGTCGGGAAAATCTCCACTTGCCGGCCACGGCGCATCGCCGATACGCGATGCGCGGCCTCGCCCGTCGTTCACGCGCCGGGAATCGCCAGCACCGGCATCACGTCGATCGCCACGCCCGGGAACAGCGTGAAATGCGGATGGCCTTCGAACAGCGCGGCCGCGGCTTCGTGCGACGCGGCCCGCACGACGGTGAAGCCGCTCATTGCGTTCGCCGTGTCCGTGACGCCAGCCGCATCGATGGTCTTGGTCTTGCCGAGCGGCCCGCCCATCTCGACGATCGCGTCGCGATGCCGGTCGACCCACGCATGCCATGCGGCGATGCCGTCGCGCTCGCGCGTGCGCCGCGCGTCTTCCGGCAGCGCCATCCAGGCCTTCATGGCCGGGCTATCCTTGGTCCCGAGAAATACCGCGAGATACAACTGCTGTTGAGCACTCATGCTGTCTCCTCCGGTGACGGACGCGACGGGCTGCCGCGCCTCGACCTTGACAAGATAGGTTGATATCAACACAATTGCAACATGGCACGAAAAGAAAAGCTCCCTTTCGAAACGACGCTGATGGTGCGCGATTGCTGCCTGTGCCTGCACATGCAGCGCGCGGCGCGTAATCTTGCGCGGATTTTCGACGATGTGCTGCGCCCGCTGGATCTCACCAACGGCCAGTTTTCGCTGCTGATGTCGCTGAACCGGCCCCAGCCAGCGCCGATGAAATCGGTCGCGTCGCTGCTCGCGATGGATCGCACCACGCTCACGGCCGCGCTCAAGCCGCTCGAGCGGCGCGGCCTCGTCACGATCGCGCAGGATCCGGACGACCGGCGCAGCCGCCTGCTCGAACTGACGCCGGCCGGGAACGACCTGCTCGCCGAAGCGTTTCCGCTGTGGCAGCAGGCGCATGCCGAGATCGAACGGCCGTTCGCGCCGGAGGAAGTCGATCAGTTGCGCAGCCAGTTGCGCACACTGTCGGTCGATCCGGCCCCGCGCGACTGAACCGAACCGGCGCGCGGATCGCTGCGGCAAGGACGCTTACTTCCGGCCCTTCTTCGGCAGCAGCAGTTGCGCGAATTCCTGCAGGAAAGCCACGGGCCCGTGCGCATGCAGCGCCTGCCCGCTGCTCAGCGCACCGTCGATGACGGTCGCGAGCCGCAATGCGAAGGTTTCCGGCTCGTCGACGCCGATCGCCCCCGCCAGCTCGGTCAGCCGGCGCCGTAGCTCCTGCTTGTGCGCGACGGCCACCTTGCGGGCCGGATGGTTGCCGTCCGCATATTCGGCGGCGATGTTGATCTGCGGGCAGCCGCGATAGCCGGGGCGCGCAATGCGTTCGCCGAGCCATTGCAGCTGCGCATCCAGTTCCTCGCGCGGCGTGCGCCGGTATTGCGCGGCCACCGCATCCCAATGCGCCCAGAAATCGGCGTCCTCGCGCAGCAGGAACGCTTCGATCAGGTCGTCCTTCGTCGCGAAGTGCCGATAGAGGCTCGTCTTCGCGACGCCTGCCTGCGCGACGATCAGGTCCACGCCGACCGCGCGCGTGCCCTCCCGGTAGAACAGCTCACTGGCCGTTTGCAGAATGCGTTCGCGCGTATCGGGCGCGTTCGCTGATGTACCTGTTTCCTTTTTCATCCCCACCCGGCCGTGCTGGCCGCCCCTACCGCAACAGTGATCGGATCATAGCACCGCGTGCTTGACGACGCTACAGGTCTGTACTATAAAACAGACCGTTCTGTAGCGGAGTTGATCATGGACGATCGAATGACGGTTGCAGTCTATGGCGCCACGGGTCATACCGGGCGGTTTGTGGTCGCCGAACTGGCGCGGCGCGGCCTGCGCGCGATCCGCATCGGCCGCGATGCCGCGCGGCTCGCCGAAGACGGCGGCGACACGGCGCTCGCGCGCGTCGCCGCGATCGACGATCCGGCCGCGCTCGACGCCGCATTGCGCGGCGCGGCCGCGGTGATCAACTGCGCGGGCCCGTACCTCGATACCGCGCTGCCGCTGGCCGAAGCCGCGCTGCGGGCCGGCATCCCCTATCTCGACCTGACCGCCGAGCAGCCGTCGGTGCTGGCACTGGCCGAACACTGCGATGCGCGGGCGCGCGCCGCGGGCGTGACCGTCGTGCCGGCCGCGGCATTCTACGGCGGCCTGGCCGACCTGCTCGTCACGGCCGTCGTGGACAAGAACCAGCCGATCGAGCGCGTCGACATCGCGACCGGGCTCGACCGCTGGCACCCGACGCGCGGTACGCGCGTGACGGGCGAACGCAATCGCGCGGTGCGGCTCGTGCAGAAGGCCGGCAAGCCGACGCCGGTGCCGTCGACCGCACGCGAACGCGCATGGCCGTTCCCGCCGCCGATCGGCCGCGTCGACGTGACGTTGCTGCCGTTTTCGGAAGTGATGACGCTGTCGCGTCACCTGCGCATCGATACGATCGAATCGTGGCTCGCGACGCTCGCGCTGCGCGACGTGCGCGATACGGCCACGCCGCCGCCCGAGGCGACCGACTCACTGGGCCGCTCGGCGCAGCAGTTCGCGATGGACGCAATCGTCGTGCAGGGCGGCACGACGCACCGCGCGACGGCGTCCGGCCGCGACATCTACGCGGTCAGCGCCCCGATCATCGTCGAAGCAGCCGTGCGCCTGATCGCGGGCGACACCGTGACGTCAGGCGGCGTGCGCAGTCTCGGCGAGCTGTTCGACGCGCGCGACTTTCTCGCGGCGCTCGATTCGGTGGCAGTATCGTTCGGCACGACAACCGACCCGGTTTTCCACAAGGAGACACAGGCATGAGCAGCAATGAAAAAGGCGCGTATTTCCGTTCGCTTCACCGCGCGGGCCAGCCGCTGGCGCTGTTCAACGTGTGGGACGCCGGCAGCGCGCGCACGGCGGCCGACGCGGGCGCCGTCGCGCTGGCAACCGGCAGCTGGTCGGTCGCGGCGGCCAACGGTTTCGTCGACGGCGAGCAGATGCCGCGCGCGCTGATGATGGAAGTGCTCGAACGGATCACGCGTGCCACGGACCTGCCCATCACCGTCGATCTCGAAAGCGGGTACGGCGAGCGGCCGGAAGATGTCGCCGAGACAATCGCGCTGAGCATCGACGCCGGCGCGATCGGCTGCAACCTCGAAGACAGCTTCCCGGCAACGGGTGAATTGCGTGACGTCGATGCGGCGGCGGCCCGTCTCGCGGCAGCCCGCCAGGCTGCGGATCGCGCGGGCGCCGACTACTTCGTCAACGCGCGTACCGACGTGTTCTTCAAGGCGCCGGCCGACACGCACGACGAGCGCCTGCTCGATGCCACGCTGGCCCGCGCACGCGCGTACGCAGCGGCCGGTGCCGACGGGTTGTTCGTGCCGGGGCTGCGCTCGCCCGCGCTCATTCGTGCGCTGACGGCCGCGTCGCCGCTGCCGGTGAACGTGATGCGCGTCACGGCCACGCCGACGCTCGCCGAATTCGCGGCATACGGCGTGGCCCGCATCAGCCACGGGCCGTATCCGTACCTGCAGGCGATGAAGACGCTGGCGGAGATGGTCAGGCAAGGCGGCTGACGCGCGTTTCATCGTGATCCAGGGCCGGCCGGCATCGCAATGCCGGCCGCACGCCGCGCCGACCGTCACAGATCGCCGGGCTTCTCCCAGACCTTGACGTGCTCCATCGCCCGCTCGACGTCGTCCATGTCGTCGGCGCCGAGCGACCGATCGAATTTCGCGGTGATGATCTTTCGCACCTCCGCCAGCCGCCGGGTCACGCGGCCCTCGTCGATGAACCGGTTGGTTTCCTGCGCATAGTCCGGATCCGGGCCGGCAGCGGCTGCCGGGCCAGCGTGATAGTAGCGGCCGATATTGCGCAACGAGATGAGGATGTACTCGATCTCCGCGAGCACACGCAACGCCTCCTCGCCGGACAGTTCGATCGTTTCGTTATCCTTCTTCATCTCGCGTTCCGTCGTGCGCATGCGTCGATTGCCTGGCTATTTCCGGATGTCGATACCATCGCGCCCGACGGTGTGGTCGAATTCGATCTCGCAAACGTCGAATGCGGGATCGGGTGCCCTGCCGGCCAGCACCTGAAAAACATCGCGAACATAGTTCTCCTTGTCGGTCACGTCGTCCAGCGGAATCGCGTGCGGCACGATGCCACGCCAGTGCGCCAGCCATGAACCCGACACCAGCACATACTCCAGTGCGTCGACGACGCGCGACCGGGATTCGGCACCGTATCGCGCGAATCGGGTTTTCATCTGCTGGAGCAGCCACGCCCGCCCGTCATCGGAGTTGATGGTGAAATCGTCCAGCTCGTCATCGGTCATGGTGAACAAGCACGTGTACAGCGGCGACAGATAATTGAAGTTGATTACCGTCTTCATTGAGCCAAGCGCTTCAAGGATGCTGTTGTTGCGTGGAAAAATCCGGGAAGCCCGTCGCGTCGCGCATGCAAACTGCCAACGCGGCCGCGCCCTCCCCCCGACACCGGCCAACGATCGCCCGCCCTTGCCGGCCACCGGCACCAGCATCGCGCCACGGATGCTCGCACATCATACGATCGCATGCGCGCGCCACGCGAATCGGCCCGCTGAACCCGGGTGTGCCGTGTGATCGATGCGCGCCGTTCGCCGCCCCGTCACGCCGGGTGATTACATCGCATGTAATTGGCGCACGACACGACCGCTCCTACGCTTCGGGTGTCGCGCCGCCATTCCGGCGGCGCTCATCGCCCGGGAGACATCATGTCCGCCTATCCGCTTCACACCATCGACTCCGCGCCGGCCGAATCGAAGCCCGTCCTCCAGCAGCTCCAGCACACCTTCGGCGTGATTCCGAACATCGCGGCGGCCATGGCCGCATCGCCGGTGCTGATCAACGGCTTCATCGGCCTGTTCGAGCGCGTGCACGCCAGCAGCCTCACCGAGCCGCAGATCCAGACGCTCCTGCTCACCAACGCGGTCACGAACGCGAGCGAGTGGCCGGTCGCCTTCCATACCGCGCTTGCGCTGAAACAGGGTGTGACCCACGCCGACGTCGATGCGATCCGCCGCGGCGGCCTGCCCGGCGATGCGACACTGGCCGCGCTGTCGGCCACGGCGCGCAAGCTGATCGACACCCGCGGCCGCCTGGCCGATATCGACCGGCAATCGTTCCTCGACGCCGGCTTCAGCGCCGAACAGTTGCTGGAAGTAATCGCGGTGGTCGCCGCGTCGACGATCACGAACTACGTCGGCAGCGTGACGCGGCCCACGCTCGAAGCGCCGTTCGACGCCTTCGCGTGGCATGCGAACGCCGCGTGAGTCCGATATAGTCGATCGGTCGCTCATGGAACGCCGAGGGAGGCACGATGCACGCCAGCCGTCGCGATCGGCACGCGCCGCCGCATGAACTGGGCCAGTTGCTGCGCTACTGGCGCGACGTGCGCGGCGTGAGCCAGCTCGACCTGTCGCTCGATGCGGGCATTTCGCAGCGCCAGATCAGTTTCATCGAAAGCGGGCGCAGCGTGCCGGGCCGCGACACGCTGCTGACGCTCGCGCAGACACTGGACGTGCCGCTGCGCGAGCGCAACGCACTGCTGCTCGCGGCCGGCTATGCACCCGTGTATTCGGAAGCGCCGTGGGACGCGCAGGAGATGCAGGGCGTGATCGGCGCGCTGGAACGGGTCGTGCGCCAGCACGATCCGTTTCCGGCGATCGTGATGGACCGTCACTGGAACGTGCTGATGACCAACGACGCGGCGCCGCGCTTTTTCGGCTGTTTCATCGACATGGCTGCACGCGACGGCCCGCGCAACCTGCTGCGCCTGATGTTCGATCCGCACGGCATGCGGCCGTTCCTGGCCGACTGGGATACCGTGTCGCGCAGCCTGCTGCAGCGCGTGCAGCGCGAATCGGTCGGCCGCGTGATCGACGACGACACCCGGCGGCTGCTCGACGACCTGCTCGCCAGCCCCGATGCGCCACGCGACTGGAAAACGCCGCTGGCGCCAGCCGCCGCGCCGTCGCTGCCGGTCATCCCGATCGGCTTCGTGCACGAAGGCGTCGTGCTGCGTTACTTCTCGCTGGTCACGACGGTGGGTACGCCCCAAAGCGCCGCCGCGCAGGAGCTGCGCATGGAGTGCATGTTCCCCGCCGACGACGCGACCGAAGCGCGCCACCGGCAGTTGCTCGACGCGCACGCACCGGTGCGCTGAGCGGCGGGCCGGGCGGCCCGCCAGTGCGACTCACTCCGCCAGCGGCACGGACACCACGCCGACGCGCTTCGGCACGCCGGTCACGATCGTCGCAACCGCGACGGCCAGCACGACGGCTGCCGCAACGAACACGCCGGCCGCGCCGTTCGCGTCGAATACGACACCGCCGGCTGCCGCGCCCGTCGCGATCGCAAGCTGGATCGCCGCGACGATCAGCCCGCCTGCGCTCTCGGCCTCATCGGGCACGGTACGCGTGACCCAGGTCGACCAGGCGACGGGCACGCCACCGAACGCCATCCCCCACAACGCGACGAGCACCGCGTCGATCATCGGCGCACGGCCGAGCGCGACGAGCGCGACGCCGAGCACGACCATCAGCGCCGGCATCCCGATCAGCATCGGCCGCAACCGGTGTTCGAGCACGCGACCGGCGAGCGACGTGCCGACGAAGTTCGCGATGCCGTAGCCGAGCAGGATCGCCGACAGCCCGTTCACGCCGACGCCCGCGACCTGTTCGAGGAACGGCCGCAGGTACGTGAAGAACGCGAAATGCCCGGTGAACACGAGGATCGTCGCGAACATGCCGAGGCCGACGGTCGGCCGGCGCAGCACGTCGATCAGCGTGCGCAGCCGCGTCGTGCCGCTCGGCGGCATCGACGGCAGCGTGATGATCTGCGACACGAACGAAACGGCACCGAGCACGGCCGCGATCAGGAACACGTTGCGCCAGCCGATCAGGTGACCGAAGTAGCTGCCCATCGGCGCGGACGCGATCGTTGCGACCGCCACGCCGCTGAAGATGATCGACAGCGCGCGCGGCACCATCGCCGTCGGCACGAGCCGCATCGCGGTGGCCGTCGCCATCGTCCAGAAGCCGCCGAGCGCGATGCCGAGCACGACGCGGCCGACCAGCAGCACGCCCAAGTTCGGCGCGAACGCGACTGCCAGGTTCGAGGCGACGAGCAGCACCGAGAACACGAGCAGCACGCGCCGCCGGTCGATCGTGCGCGTCAGCGCCGAGATCAAAAGGCTCGTGACGAGCGCGACCGTCGCGGTGGCCGTGACGGCCTGCCCGGCCACGCCTTCGGTCACGCCGAGGCTGTCGGCCATCGGCGTCAGCAGGCTGGCGGGCAGGAATTCGGCCGTGACGAGCCCGAAGACGCCGAGCGTCATCGCGAATACCGCGCCCCAGGCCGGTTCGCGGGGGGCCGCCGTCGAGGCGGCCGTGGAGATTCCGGGATTCATGCGTGGTTCCGTGTCGGTTAGGGAAAGTACTGATGAGGGCGTATCGTAAGGAACCACGTCAGGACGGTCTATGACATACAATCCGCTCTTGTTGATCGATCGTCCGAATCTCAAAATGTCCGAGCCCCTGCTGCCTCCCATCCCCGACGTGCACGACCTCGTCAGCGAGCTGCTGCTGGGGATGCGCCTGAGCGGCGTCCAGTACCGCCGCATCCAGGTCGCGCGGCCGTTCGGGCTGAATTTCGGCCATGTGACGGGCCGCGCGCAGTTCCATTTCGTGGGGCGCGGGCCGGTGCTGCTGCGCGACGCGTCGGGCAACACGATGCGGCTCGAGGCCGGCGACGCGATCCTGCTGCCGCATGGCGGCATGCACGCGCTGGTGTCGGACCCCGATGCACCGTGCCGCGAGATCAACGGTTTCGAGGTCGCGAAGATCTGCGATACGGTGGCGTCGGTCGCGTCGGCCGGCGTGTCGCCGGCCAGTTGCGCGACGACCGAGCCGGGCGCCGGCGATGCGCTGATCTTCAGCGCGTGCATGGAGCTCGATCTCGGCGGCATGCAGCCGCTGGTCGGCACGATGCCCGAGTTCATGCACGTCGGCACGCTGCTCGCGCGCTACCCGGAAATCCGCCCGATGCTCGACGCGATGGAACGCGAAGCATGCTCGGCGCGCGCGGGTTTCGCGGGCATCCTCGCGCGGCTCGCGGACGTGGTCGCAGCTTTCATCGTGCGCGGCTGGGTCGAGTGCGGATGTGGCGATGCGACGGGCTGGGTGCAGGCGCTGCGCGAGCCGAAGCTCGGCCGCGCGATCGTCGCGCTGCATCGCGACCCGGGCCGCAACTGGAGCGTGGCGGAACTCGCGACCGAAGCGGGCGTGTCACGCTCGGTGTTCGCCGAGCGCTTTCTCGCGGCCACCGGGATGACGCCCGTGCGCTACCTGACCGAACTGCGGATGCGGCTCGCCGCGCAATGGATCACGCGCGACCACGAGACGATCGAGGCCGTCGCATACCGGCTCGGCTACGGCTCGCTCGCCGCGTTCAGCCGCGCGTTCAAGCGCGTGGTAGGCAAGCCGCCGGGCGCGGTGCGCGCGGACGGCGAGGTGGCCAGCCCGCACTGAACCTCGCCGGCAATCACCGGATGCATCATCAACGCGACTAATACAAAGAATCAGAAAACGCACTTTTACTTATTGTTTTTGGCTTCCGATAAAGGCGCACATGCCGCGCACGCCGCGCGGTCCGTCATCTCAACGCTGACCGCCCCACCCCGGAGAAAGCCATGGCCACGGTTCGTCCCGCCGCCTCATCCCCCGCCCTTCCTGCTGCGCCCAACGACCTGAAGCGCATCGCCATCGCGAGCGTGATCGGCACGACGGTCGAATGGTATGACCTGTTCGTCTTCGCCACCGCGTCCGCGCTCGTCTTCAACAAGGTGTTCTTCCCGAGCTTCGTGCCGCTCGTCGGTACGCTGCTCGCCTTCGGCACCTTCGCGTCCGCGTATCTCGCGCGCATCGTCGGCGCCGCGCTGTTCGGCCATTTCGGCGACCGGCTCGGACGCAAGTCGATGCTGCTCGTGTCGCTGGTCCTGATGGGCTGCGCGACGTTCGCGATCGGCTTGTTGCCGGGGTATGGCGCGATCGGCATCTGGGCGCCCGTGTCGCTGCTGACGCTGCGCATCGTCCAGGGACTCGCGCTCGGCGGCGAATGGGGCGGCGCGGTACTGATGGCGGTCGAGCATGCCCCGGCCGGCAAACGCGGCCTGTTCGGTTCGTGGGTGCAGATCGGCGTACCGGCCGGCACGCTGATCGCGAATCTCGCGTTCCTCGTCAGCAGTGCGATGTTGTCGCCCGCGGCGCTGCTCGCGTGGGGCTGGCGCATTCCGTTCCTCGCGAGCGCACTGCTCGTCGGTGTCGGCCTGTATATCCGTCTGAACACGACGGAAACGCCGACCTTCGCGAAGGTCAAGGAATCCGCCGCGCAGGTGAAGCTGCCGATCGCCGCGGTGCTGGGCCGCTACGGCAAGCAGGTCGTGCTTGGCGGCGTCGCGACGATGTCGACCGGTACCGCATTCAACCTGATGGTCGCGTTCGGGCTCACCTACGGCACCCAGACGCTCGGCTATTCGCGCGGCGCGATGCTGTCGATCGCGTTGATCGCCTGCGCGCTCTGCATCGTGATGCTGCCGCTGTTCGGCCGCCTGTCGGACCGCATCGGCCGCAAGCCCGTCATCATCGGCGGCATTCTGGCCGAGGCGCTGTTCGCGTTTCCGATGTTCTGGCTGCTCGACAGCCGCGAGTTCTCGCTTGCGCTCGCCGGCTACCTGCTGATGATGACCGCGTTCGCGGCAAACTACGGGCCGATCGCGACCTTCCTCGCCGAACTGTTCGGCACCGAAGTGCGCTATTCGGGGCTGTCGGTCAGTTACATGCTGTCGGGCCTGCTCGGCAGCGCCGCCACGCCGATCGTGACGACCGCGCTGCTGTCCGCGACCGGGCGCGGCTCGTCGGTCGCGTGGTACATGGTTGCGTCCGCACTGGTCTCCGCGCTCGCGCTCCTGCTGCTCACGGAAACGCTGAAACGCGACCTGTCCGCGCACGCACACCGCGACGAACCGGTCGGGGAACGCGCATGAGTCCGGCCAGCCGAACGGTGAATCCCGTGACACCCGCCCTCGATCCGTCGCTCGTGCAGCAACTGCGCGACGTGAGTCTGCCGACGCTCGGCCATTTCCTCGACACCGGCTTCGCACAACCGATACTGCGTGCGCTCGTCCCCGGCGTAAAGCTGGTGGGCCGCGCGGTCACGCTTCAACTGCGCAGCCCTGACGCGGTCGCGGTCAATCGCGCGCTGGCCCGCCTTGCGACGGGCGACGTGCTCGTGATCGACATGCAGGGTGACCACATGCATGCGTGTGTCGGCGCGGTCACGGCGACGGCCGCGCAATGTACGGGGGCGGCCGGCATCGTCGTCGACGGCGCAGCGACCGATCTGCACGAGCTTCGGCAGATCGGACTACCCGTCTTTGCGCGCGGCACGAGCGCGTTGACGACCAAGCGCCTCGACGACGGCGCCAGCGCATTCGGCCTGTCCGTCCAGTGCGGCGGCGTGACGGTCGCGCCAGGTTCGATCGTGATGGCCGACGACAACGGCGTGCTGTTCGCCGACCCGGCGACGCTCGCCGCCGTCATCGACGCCGCGCTCGCGTCGGATCGCGCGGAACCGGCCCTGCTCGCCCGCCTGCGGGCCGGCGAACCGCTATCCGACGTGCTGTCCGTCACCGCGCAGCACGACCATTCGCCGCGCTAATGATCCGCATTAGCACAATGAAATTGACGGGCCGCCCCGCGCGGGCGAACACTACCCCGCCATCAATGCCTGAACATGGAGAGACACCGATGCGATCCTTCGAAGACGCACGCCTGCCGGCCGGCGCGCACGACTGCCCGCCCGACGAATGGGCGATCCGTACCGACCTGGCGGCACTGTACCGCCTCGTCGCACATTTCCGCATGACGGACATGATCGACACGCACATCTCGGCGCGCCTGCCCGGCGACACACCGACTTTCCTGATCAACCGCTACGGTGTGCTGTTCCACGAGATGCGCGCGTCCGATCTCGTGAAGATCGACGCGCACGGCAACGTGATCGACACGCGCGCGGCCGGCGAGCCGGCGCGGTTCCGCGTCAACGCGGCGGGCTTCACGATCCATTCCGCGGTTCATGCCGCACGGGACGACCTGCACTTCGTCGTCCACACGCATACCGCGGCAGGCATCGCCGTGTCCGCGCAGGAACACGGCCTGCTGCCGATCAGCCAGCATGCGCTGAAGTTCTATGAAAAGCTGGGCTATCACGACTACGAGGGCATTGCGCTCGACCTCGCCGAACGCGACCGGCTGGTGCGCGACCTGGCCACGCACAAGGCGATGATCCTGCGCAACCACGGCCTGCTTGCGGGCGGCGCCACTGCCGCCGAGGCGTTCCACGAAATCTACTTCCTCGAACGCGCGTGCCAGGCGCAGGTGCAGGCGCTGGCCGGCGGCGCGAAGCTGATCGTACCGCCCGCCGACGTCTGCCGGCGCACGGCCGCGCAATTCACGCGCGACGATTCGGCCGACATCGCCGACACCGCGTGGCGCGCGGCGCTGCGCCTGATCGACGATCCCGCGTCCGACTACCGCTGCTGACACTCCTTCGTCATGCGCCGGCCCTCCGTGCCGGCCTCTGCCACTGCTCCCGATGACTACAATCGCACTCCTCAGTAAAAACTATGACATGTCGCACCTCGTCGAATCGATCCGGCGTGCGGCGCCGGCCTTCGACGTCGTGATGCACGGCGAACCGGGCGCTGCCGACGCGGAAATCGCCGCGTGCTGGGATCCGCCTCACGGCGCGCTCGCCGCGATGCCGAACCTGCGGCTCGTCCACAGCATCGCGGCCGGCGTCGACAACATCCTCGCCGATCCGGCGCTGCCCGCGTTGCCGCTGTGCCGTGTCGTCGATCCGCAGCATGCGCGCGGCATGAGCGAGTTCGTCGCCTGGGGCGTGCTGCATTTCCACCGCCGGCTCGACCTCGCGATGCGCAACCAGCAGGCGGCGCGCTGGTTTCGCCCGGACCAGGCGCATCCGTCGCAATGCACGGTCGGCATCATGGGGCTCGGCGAGATCGGCGGCCGTGTCGCCGTCGATCTCCAGCAACGCGGTTACGCGGTCCGCGGCTGGGCGCGCCAGCCGCGCGCGCTGCCCGGTATCGACCTGTTCGAGCACGACGACGGCCTGCACGCGTTTCTCGCCGGCACCGACATCCTCGTGTGCCTGCTGCCGCTGACGGATGAAACGCGTGGCATCCTGAATGCGACCACCTTCGATCGGCTGAAGCCCGGTGCGAAGCTGATCCACGTCGGACGCGGCGAGCATCTCGTCGTCGCCGATCTTGCCGCGGCGCTCGAACGCGGCCAGCTCGGCGGCGCGCTCGTCGACGTGTTCCCGGTCGAGCCACTGCCCGCCGACGATCCGCTCTGGCGCGCGCCGAACCTGATCGTCACGCCGCACATGGCGTCGGTCGCCAGTTCCGACACGATTGGCCAGCAGGTCGCGCAAAACGTACAGCGGCTGCTGGACGGCGAGCCGCTGCGCAATGTGGTGGATGTCGCACGCGGCTACTGAACGCCGGCGGCCGCCCGGGTCACGGCGCGGCCGGTGCGTCGGGCGCCTCGTGGCGGTCGAGAAACGCGTTCAGCGCGTCGACGAACGCCGCCTCGGCCGCATTGAGCTTGCGGCCCTGCGACCACAGGAAGTGGATGTCGACGTCGGCCACGCCTTCGTCGGGCGGCAGGCGCTGGAAACGTCCGTGCGCGATGTCATCCCGGACGATGTGCTCGGGCAGGCAGCCGATCCCGAGCCCCGCGAAGATGAAGCGCTTGACCTCGGCCATGCTCGACGACGATGCGATCACGCGCCCGGTGAATCCCATCTCGTCGCGGAAGATCGTCAGCGGCGACATGTGATCGCCGACCTTGTCGCCGGTGAACGACACGAACGGCAGACCGGCCAGGTCCGCCGTGCGCAGGCCGTCGCGCCCGAACAGCGGATGGTGACGCCCGCAGAACAGCGCGTAATGCTGGCGCAGGAACACGCGGGCGTCGATGCGCTTCGGCAGCGCGCGGCGCGGCGTCAGCCCGAGCGTCAGCGCCCGCTGTTGCAGGCTGTTGACGACGTCGGCGCTGCGCATCACCTGGCTTTCGAACTCGATGCGTGGATAGGTCCGATGAAACTCGGCGAGGAAATCGTCGTACGCTGGAAAGTCGATGCCGCTGACGATCCCGATGCGCACGGTGCCCGAAATGTCGTGATCGCGATCGACGTCGGCAAGCGACAGCCGCGAGATCGTGCCGTAGATGTCTTCGGCGATCTGCTGCACCTCGATGCCTGCCTGCGTGACCTCGATGCGCGGCCCGTGGCGGTCGACGAGACGCAGGCCGAGTTGATCCTCGAGCCGCCGCAACGCCTGGCTCACGGCCGGCTGCGTGAGGTGCAGGCGCATCGCCGCGCGACTCACGCTCTGCTCGCGCGCAATCGCGAGAAAGGTGCGCAACAGGTTCCAGTCGAGGCGGTCGTTCAGGTAGGTGTCGGGGCGGTCTTTGCTCATCACGGGGCTCGCGGCTTCATTATTCGTGAAAATTATACTCAGGATAACGATTAAAAATTGGACTAATTATTTTTGATTTTCGATAAAGACGACACGATGAACACCGGCCCTTGGGCGGCCGACCGATCAGGAACCTCGACGATGCTGAAGATCAATGCGGAGCGGCTCTGGCAGAGCCTCATGGACATGGCGCAAGTGGGCGCGACCGCGAAAGGCGGTGTGCGCCGCCTCGCGCTGACCGACGAAGACGCGGCCGGCCGCGCACGCTTCGAGACGTGGTGCCGGGACGCGGGGCTCACGCTCACCGTCGATCGCGTCGGCAACCTGTTCGCGCGGCGCGCGGGCCTGCGGCCGGACGCGGCGCCCGTCGCGAGCGGCAGCCACCTCGATACCCAGCCGGAAGGCGGGCGCTTCGACGGCGTGTATGGCGTACTCGCCGCGCTCGAGGTCGTGCGCACGCTGAACGACGCGGGGATCGCCACCGAACGGCCGATCGAGATCGTCGTGTGGACCAACGAGGAAGGCGCGCGGTTCACGCCCGCGATGCTCGGCTCCGCCGCGTTCACTGGCGTAATGCCGCTCGACGCCGCGCTCGCGTCACGCGATGCGGCGGGCGTAAGTGTCGCCGATGCGCTCCGCGCGAGCGGCTATGCGGGTGAGCGCGCCGTGCCCGGCGCGCCGTTCGACGCCTATTTCGAAGCGCATATCGAACAAGGGCCGGTGCTCGAGGAAAACGGCGTGCCGATCGGCGTCGTCACGGGCGGCCAGGCGATCCGCTGGCTCGACGTGCGCGTCGCAGGGCAAGCCGCCCATGCGGGCACGACGCCGATGCAGTACCGGAGAGATGCGCTGTTTGCCGCCACCGACATGGCGGCCGAACTCGAGGCGATCGCCGCCGAATACTTCCCGCTGGGACTGACGACGATCGGCGAATGGCAGATCCGCAACGCGTCGCGCAACACGATCGCGGGCGACGTCACGTTCACGGTCGACCTGCGCCATCCGGACGACGCGGCGATCGCCGACATGGAAGCCGCCGTGCGCGCACGTTTCGGCAAAGTGGCCGCGCGGCGCGGCGTGTCGGTCGCGATCGCGCAACATTGGGTCAGCCCGGCGACGCCGTTCGATCCGGCCTGCATCGACACCGTTCAGCACGCGGTCGACACGCTCGACTATCCGAACCAGCGCATCATCAGCGGCGCCGGACACGACGCGATCCATCTCGCCAAACACTGCCCGACCGCGATGGTGTTCATTCCGTGCGTCGGCGGGTTGAGTCACAACGAAGCCGAAGACGCGCTGCCGGCCGATGTGGCGCGCGGTGCGGACGTGCTGCTGCACGCGATGCTCGCACGAGCGGTGCGCGCGTAAGCGGCCCATCCCCACATTGCGCCACGCGAAACCGCCCCCTTTCCGACCCCGACATTGCTCCCGACCGTGACCCGCTACCCTGACCGACCGCTTGCCGCGCTGCGACGCGCATGGCTCTTCGTCCCCGGCGCCGATGCCGCCGCTCACGCCGCCGCGCTCGGCACGTCTGCCGACGCGATCGTCGCCGACCTGGAGGAAATGACCGCGCCCGCGGACCGGCCGGCCGCGCGCCAGCGCATCGTCTCGCTGCTTGGCGACGCGGCCGCCTGCGGCGCACTCGGCGCGGTGCGGATCAACCCGCTCGAGCAGGACGGCCAAGCCGATCTCGAAGGCGTGATGCCCGGCCGCCCCGGCGCGATCTTCCTGCCGCATGCGGAAACGCCGGCGCAACTCGCACGGCTCGCCGACGCGCTGACGGCGCTCGAAGCGCGGCACGGCATGCCGGACGGCTCGACGGAGATCGTGCCGACGATCGAGTCGGCCCGCGGACTCGTGCACCTGGGCGCGCTGCTCGCGGCAAGCCCGCGCATCCGCCACGCGATGCTGGCGGTCGAAGATCTCGCTGCGAGCCTCGGCGCGCGCCGCACGCGTGACGGGCTGGAGCTGCTGCACGCGCGCAGCCGCTTCCTGATCGAATGCATCGCGGCCGGCTGCCAGCCGATCGACCTGCCCTGCACCTACCTCGCGGCAGACGTCCTCGCGCACGATCTCGACACGTCGACCGGGCTCGGCTTCCGGTCGAAATGCGCGGTGTTCGCCGCACATGTGGACGCGATCAACCAGGCGCTGACGCCGTCCGATGCGGACGCGCACGCGGCACGCGCGCTGCTGGACGCCTATCGTGCGCAATCGGCATCCGGCCACGCCGCCGCCCCCGGGCGCATCGATGCGCCCGACGCGAACAATGCGCGCCGGCTGCTCGAACGGCACGCACAATGCCGGCGCGTAGCCGACGCGCATGCGCAGGCGGCGAGCATAAACGCCGCTAATGCTCGGAATTAAAAAACAGAATTTTACGCACGCATATCGGCGACGGATAAACCGCATTGCGGCACGCCAGGGCCACGCGCGACAGAACATCGCGGCACGGCCGGCGCCCTCATACGAACGACAGGACAGCCCATGTCTCAACCTGCCCCCCACACGCATCAGCCCGTGCGCGCCGCCACCGCGGCGTTCATCGGCACCGCCGTCGAGTTCTACGACTACTACACGTATGCGACCGCCGCCGCGCTGGTGCTCGGCGACGTGTTCTTCCCGAGCGGCAACCACTTCCTGAGCACCATGGCGTCGTTCGGCACCTTTTTCGTCGGCTTCGTCGCGCGGCCGCTGAGCGGCGCCGTGTTCGGCCACCTCGGCGACCGCATCGGCCGCAAGAAAATGCTCGTGCTGACCATGTTCCTGATGGGGATCGCGACGACCGGCATCGGCCTGTTGCCCGGCTACGCGACGATCGGCATCTGGGCGCCGATCCTGCTGGTGCTGCTGCGGATCCTGCAGGGCATCGCGGTTGGCGGCGAATGGGGCGGCGCCGTGCTGATGGCGAGCGAACACGCGCCGGCCGGCCGCAAGACGTTCTTCGCGTCGTTCCCGCAAATGGGCAGCCCCGCCGGGCTGATCCTGTCGTTGCTCGCGTTCCGCTTCGTCACGTCGCTCGACCACGACAGCTTCGTCAGCTGGGGCTGGCGCCTGCCGTTCCTCGCGAGTTTCGTGCTGCTGCTCATCGGGATGGCCATCCGGCTCGGCGTGAAGGAGTCGCCCGAATTCGAACGCGTGCGCGATACCAACGCAGTGGCCAAGTACCCCGTCGCCGAAGTGCTGCGCACCGCGTGGGTACCGATCCTGCTGGCCGCCGCGGCAACGACGATCGGCTCGGCCGGATTCTTCTTCACGAATACGTTCATGATTTCGTACGTGACGACCTACCTCGGCATGTCGAAGTCGTTCATACTCGATTGCCTGTTCGTCGTCACCCTCATCCAGCTGCTGTCGCAACCCGTCTCCGCGCTGCTCGCGCAACGCTTCGGCGAGACGCGCTTCCTCACCTGCGCGGCCGTGCTGTCGATGCTGACACCCTATCCGATGTTCCTGCTCGTTCAGACCCAGAACCCCGTCGCGATTGTTGCCGGTATTTCGTTCTCGGTCGTCACGCTGTCGGCGATCTACGCGGTCATCGCCGGCTTCATGACCCCGGCGTTTCCGACGCGCGTCCGCTATTCCGGCATCTCGATCGCGTACCAGCTGTGCGCGATGGTCGCCGGCGGTACGACGCCGCTGATCGGTACGATGCTCGCACAGCAGTTTCGCGGACAATGGCTGCCGCTCGCGGCGTTCTTCACGCTGCTGTCGTTCGTCTCCCTCGTCGGCATTGTCGGGCTCGGGCGCTACTGTCAGCGTCAGCGCACGACCGTTCGCGGCACGCTGGCGACCAGCCCGTGACACCGGATCGGCAAGCGCGGCGCGCGACGCATGCGCCCGCCCGCTCAGCCGCTGCGTGCCTCGAGCCGGTCGACCAGCGCCGTCGCGCACTGCACGGCGAGCGCCGCGCACTGCTCCGCATCCACGACTGCGCCGCTCGCGACGGTGCCCTGCACGATCCGGCCCAGCAAATCCTTCGAGAGATCGGCGATCTCGTAGTCCCGTTCCGTCATGATGTCCCTCCTGCGCGTCGATCGATGGCCTCGACGCGCGCACTTCCCCTGCCCGTTCAACGCCCTTTCGCCCGCACGACGATCTGTGCCTGCGTGTCGCGTTCGATGTGTTCGAGCGACGCGCGCAGCGCCGTGAATTCGTCCGGCGTACACACCTGACGGCCGAAATCCGCGGTCATCCGCCGCGTGACCTGCACGACGCGCGCGGCCGCGTCGAATACGTAATGCGACGTGAAGTCGACGAAGCGGTCGTGCACGACCGTATCGGCCGGCAGGTCGGTCACCGCGACATCGGCCGGCAGCGCGATCTGGCCGGTTTCGTCGAACGTGCCGCCGATGCAGCCCCACGGTTGCGTGCGCACCGGTTCGGCCAGCCAGCGCTCGACCTGCGTCGCGATGCCGCCGGTCAGGCTCGACAGCGCGGGCAACGCGGTCGTGCCGTCGGGCCACACGAAATGATCGAGCGTGCCCGAGATCGTCACGTCGAACGGCCCGTCGGTCACGCGCCGGTCGCTGGTCGACAGTTGTGCACGGCCGCGCAAGCCGCTTTGCCGCAGGCGGTCGTTCGCGAGCTGCGCGATGAGGTCGGGCGTCGCGCGGCGAAACAGGTTGCGTTCGAGTTCGGCCGTCCAGCCGTCGTCCTCGACGTACGCATGAAAACGCGTGGCGCCGGGCCCGGCCGCATCGATCTCGACCCGCGCGATGCGGCCGCGCGGCTGCGTGGCCGGCGTGCGCGACAGCACGCCCGTGTCGACGAGCAGCGCGGGACGATCCATCACGATCGGCGGCAGATAGCCGAACGCGATGCCGGCCGTCGTCGTGTCCGCATACAGTGCGAGATCGGGCAGCCACGTGATCGCGTGGTTGATCGCGCCGCCGCCGTAACCGGGTACCGACGGCAGCGTGTAGACCGACCCGAGATTGAGCAGCACCGGTTCGCTACGGATGCCGACCGCTGCGAGCAGCGCGCCGAACAGCGCGACATGGTCCTTGCAGTCGCCGTAGCGGTTGCGCAGGATGTCCGTGACGCGATGCGGCGCGGCGGCCGTTTCGCCGAGAAACAGCCCGACGTAGCGGATGTTCGCCTGCACCCAGTCGTACAGGATGCGCGCCTTGTCGCGCGAATCGGCGGCGCCCGCCGTGAGCGTACGCGCCAGTTGCGCAACGGCCGGATCGTCCGTGCCCGGATCGACGGCCGCGTTTCGGTAGCGCGCAGCGAACGCCGCATAGTCGGGCAGCGTCGACACGACGAGCCGGTCGCCGTAGGTCGCGTAGCCGACCGCGCCGTTCTCGATGCGGTCGTACGGGCCGTGCCGGTAGTCGAATTCGTAGCGCGTGCGGCCGTTCGCGGTGACCGGCGGCAGCGCGACGTAGCCGCGCGCATCCGCGTACAGCGGCATGTCGGCCGGCACGTCGAAGATCAGCCGCTGGCTGTCGACCGGCTCGCGCGACGGCTCGACGGTGTAGCCGAAGTAGCCGCGGTTGACCGGCTTCGTGCGGGTCTTGCGGAACGCCACGCGCGTGCTGGACCCGGCTTCGACGCCGGGGAACACGACGGTGCGCAACAGCCCGTCCTGGAACGTCGGCGCGCCGGCCGAGCGCGGTTCCTGCACGTCGCGGATGCCGTCCGCGCCGACCGGATGCGCGACACCGTCGCGATCGATCGTCTCGGCCGCCAGCAGGTCCACCTTCTCGAGATTCTTGTCGAACCACACGTAGCGCTGCGCGACCGCGTCGATGCCGCTCGCGTTGTTCGCACGCAGCGTCGAGTCGTCGTGCTCGTCGAGCGAACCGTCGTGCTGGATCACGAATTCGTGGACATCGCTGACGATCGTGACGGGCGCGTCGGTGCCCGTATCGAGTGCGTTGCCTGGGTCGCGTACATCGGCCACGGCAGCGCCTGCGCCAGCGCCGAGCGCGATCGCACCGGCAAGCAGGCGGCCGGTCCAGCGGGAAGGAAAAAGCACCACGTCGAAGCTCTCCGCGCGTTCGTTGCCGGGCGCCAGGGCCGCGCGCCGGCGCGGACGGTTCGATCCGCATGACGCGCACATGACGGCTCGTGCGCCGCGTGCCCGTCGTGCGAACCAGTGTGGGTGACGTGCCGGCGAGCGTCAAGCCGCGCGGCGGCGAGCCGGCCGCGCGTGCATCACCCGCTTCGCCACGCCGGCATGCCGCCCCCGTGCGCGCTGTCCCGGACGGGAGGGCTTTTTTGTATCACGTTGCGACATATAATTCAGTCAGATCCTCCATGCGTGCGACGTCGACGGCATGACACGCTGCCGGACACGACACGCCGACATGGGGAAGGAGGCATCATGCCAATCATCAATAGCGACTTCGAGATGGGTTATCTCGTGATCGCGTTCACGCTGCTGGGCCTGGTCCTGTTTGGCGCACTGCTGACGGCGCTACATCTGCGGTGGCATCCGAGACTGGTCGGTGCCGCGATCGGTGCGTTGCTCGGCATCGCGCTGATCGAAGCGATACCGATGCTGACGTGAATACGGCGCGGCGCCCGTTCGTCCGATCACGCACCGCACGGGGTCGGAACGATCTGCGCCTGCCACGGAGGCCGTCATGGCTTCGCCGCTCTGCCTGACCTATCGCCAGTGCGGGATTCGCGCGATCGCGCTCGTCGACCCGGTAGCCGGTGAAGGGCTCGAACTCGGCGCGCTGTACGAGCCGCTCGCCGTCGTGGTCTGGCACGACGCCCGCGGATGCCACGAGGCGCACCTGCTCGACCCGAAGCATCACGTATTCCGCAACGACGCGGATGCGGTCAGGATCTCGATCGCGCTGGCCAAGCGCTTCATCGACACGATGCTCGCCGGCCCGTTCATGCCCGCCGGCTGACGGCCGGTCGCGGCGCCCTTGGTCCCTCGTCATGCTGGAGGCGACATGGAAAACGGTCTCGTCCAGGCGCTCTTGCTGATCGCGCTTCTCGTGTTCGCGGTGCTGTTCTTCACGGCCGGGCGCGGCCGCGACCGCACGCGCGACAGGCTGCTGCACCGGCCCGCGCGACGCTCGTCACGCTCGCATACGCATCATCATCCGTAGTCGCGTTGGCGCGCCGCGCAAAAAAATCGGCCGGCGGCCGCGCGTCGAACGACGCGCTTGCCGCCGGCCTTCCAGCGGAGGTCCAGTACCGCGGGCGGCACGCGCGATGGCGCCTACACGCCCCACATCACGTGCCGGCCCTGTTCGCGGGCCGCACGCATCATGTCCAGCAACGGCCACGCGCGCTGCGCGAGCCCGCCCGCATGCGGCGACACGTCGTCGCGCAACGCCTGCGTCGAATGCTCGTGGGCGCGCTCGCGCGCCGCATCGTCCCTGATGGCCTGTTCGAGCCGCGCGATCGCACCCGGCAGCTCGTCGGTGGAAATCACGCCGCGGACGTCGAGCCCCTTGCCGACCAGCCCCAGCAGATACTGCGCCAGATCGCGCAACATCACGATGTCGGGTGCGGCGGAGGAGCGAAACGTGATCAGCATCGTCATTTCCCCATGTCGTCGCCGCGAACCGTACGGCGCATCGTGCCGCCGGTCGCGGCGAGGCCCCGTGGCCATCCCGCTGCGCGTGAGCGCCGCCCGTTCTTCTGAACCGGACGTTCGCCCGGCACGATGCGCGCGTCGCGCGGCCGGGTTCGTTGGTGGCGTGGAGGCCGGATGGCACGTAGGCCTGCTTTGATTTTATATCACATTGTGATGTATTCAAGCGTACGGGCCCTGAATCGCACATCATCGTGCGGCGATGCGATGACCGCGCGCGACGTGCGCCGCTACCCGACGTTCATCGGCAGCAACACCATCTGCTTGCCTTCGACATGCAGGCGCGCCTGCAGCTCGACAGGCGTCTGGTTGTGCAGCCAGGCCGTGAGGAAATTCACGCGGCGGAAGATCAGCTTGCTCGCGAAGCACACCGAGTTCGGGTACTCGTCGAGCGTCGACGACGCGAGGTTCATGAATTCGACGACAGGATTCGTGCCGAACGCGATCCGGTAGTCGGCCGCGATGCCGTTGCGGCGGCAGTGCGCGACATAGTAGTCGAGCGATTCGGTGATCGCGTGGCGCAGCCGCTCGAGATGCTCGTGACCGTCATACGCCTTCGCGTCCACTTCGCCGACCGCGAGGAAGATCACGTTGCGGAAGTGCCCGGGAAACAGCCGGTTGACCCACAGCAGCGCGTGCATGCTCGCGCCGCGATGCTTGCCGACCAGCAGCACGGCGGTCGGCTGCGACGGATCGGGCTTGCCCGGCGCGGTGGCCTCGTCGATTTCGGGCGCCTTGCCCGAGAACAGTTCGTCCTCCTTGGCGAGCTGCGCGCGCGTGTAGGCGTAGTGGCGGTTGATCATGAAGCACAGCGCGATCACGGCGCTCGTCACGAGCACCGTGAGCCAGCCGCCCGCCGTGAACTTCTCGATCAGCGTGATGACGAGCACGGTCGCCGTCACGCTCAGCCCGAGCGCCGACAGGAAGAAATGCTTGAACCAGCCCTGCTGGCTGCGATGATGCCACCAGTAAGTGCACAGCCCGAGCAGCGACATGCTGAACGTGAGGAACACGTTGATGCTGTACAGCACGACCAGCACGTCGACGTTGCCGTGCGTCCACAACAGGATCAGCAGGCTCGACAGCCCGACGACGATGATGCCGTTCTGCCGCACGAGGCGCCCCGACAGGTCGCGGAAATGGCGCGGCACCCACGAATCCGACGCCATGTTCGACAGCACGGCCGGGCCATCGAGGAACCCCGTCTGTGCGCCGACCAGCAGCAGCCCGGCCTCGAACGCGAGCACGGCCGCGAGCAACGCGTGGCGCGCGAACGCCGAACCTAGCCCGAGATGGTCGATCACGCTGCCGAACACGACCGCGTTCAGCGTCTCGCCTTCGACCGGCCGCGCATGCCACAGCATGTACAGCAGGATGATGCCGCCGGCCGTGAACGCGAGCGACGTCGACATGTACCACATCGTCACCTTGCCGTTCGGCACGCGCGGATCGGCGAGCATGTTCACGTTGTTCGACACGGCCTCGAGGCCCGTATAGGTACCGCCGCCAAGCGAGAACGCACGCATCAGCAATGCGAGCATCACGAATACGCCGAGCGACTGCGACATGCCGTGCGCCTCGTGCACCGCATCGGGCACGATCATCGCGAGGTTGCTGCCGTGCACGGCGACGCCATACACGATCAGCGCGAAGTGCAGGATCACGAAGCCGATGAAGATCGGCAGCAGCACCATGATCGATTCGCGCATCCCGCGGAAATTGAGCCCCGTCATCATCAGGATCAGCACGATCTCGGTCGTGAGCTTGAACGCCTGCGCGCTCACCGGCAGCAGGCTGAAGAACGCGTCGACGCCGCTTGCGAGCGAGGTCGCCACGGTCAGCACGTAGTCGACCAGCAGCGCCGCGCCCGACACGAGCCCCGGCTTCGACCCGAGCAGCGACGTCGCGACGCGGTAGCCGCCGCCGCCGGTCGGGAACAGCTCGATCACCTGGTTGTAGCCGAGCGCGATGATGAACACGGTCGCCGCCGTCGCGAGCGCGAGGAACAGCGCGAGCGGCGTGTGGTGCGCCAGCGCGAGGAACGCTTCTTCCGGGCCGTAGCACGACGACGACAGGCCGTCGGCGCCGAGCCCGACCCAGGCGAGCAGCGGCGTCACGGCGATCGCATGCCGCGTGCGCGGATCGAGCGGGTCGAGCGGTTTTCCGACGAGCAACTGCCACACTTTCTGGAATGCGGTCACGACTCCTCCGGAACGCCCGACGCATAGGCGACACTGTTCTAAAAGTAAATGAGTTCCGGGACAAGTTCCAGTCGGCGTATTCCATAAGCCGGCGTCGCGCACGGCCGGATTTCTTTCAGCACGCCGACACGTTTCAGACAGTCGAGTGACAGCCACACAGGCCGGACATGACGGTGCGGCCACGGCACGCGCGTGTTGCCCGCGGCGGCGGCACGGTCGATCGACGTGCAACAGGACGAGCATGCGTGGCAACGCGAGCGTCCATCCGATCGATGGGCGTCGGGAAGGCAACCTTCGTGCAACGGCTCGGCGGCCCGTGCAACGCGTCAGCCGGCCTCGCCCAACGCCCGGGCGAGCAGGCGCGACACGCCGACGAAGGCCGGATGCGGTGCGGTGATCACGAAGGTCGGAATCTTCGCGAGATAGCCGGCAAAGCGCCCCTTCGCCTCGAAGCGGTCACGAAACGGCGACGCATCGAACCATGCACCGAGGCGCGGCACGACGCCTCCACCGATATGAATGCCGCCGGTCGCGCCGAGGGTCAGAGCCAGATTGCCCGCGAACGTACCGAGCATGCCGCAGAAGCACTCGAGCGTCGCCACGCTGCGTGCGTCGCCGTCGAGCGCACGATCGATGATGGCGGCCGTATCGGTCGCGTCGGCCCCGGGCGCGTCGTAGCCGTCGCGCGCCGCAAGCGCCGCGTGAATCACCGCGATGCCAGGCCCGGCGACCAGCCGCTCGAACGATACGTGCGGCCAGCGCGCCCGCGCGTAGTGCAGCACGTCGGCCTCGCGTGCGTCGGCAGGCGCAAACGACACATGCCCGCCCTCGCCGGACAACGGCACCCATGCGTCGCCCGCGCGCACGAGTGCCGAGACGCCCAGCCCCGTTCCCGCGCCGAGCACGCCGATCGTACCCGCGGGCGCCGCGTGCCCGCCGCCGACCTGCCGCCGTTGTCCCGCGGACAGATGCGGCACGGCCATCGCCAGCGCCGCGAAGTCGTTGAAGACGCGCAGCGTGTCGAATCCGAGCGCGCGGCGCGTCGCGTCGATCGAGAAACGCCAGTCATGATTGGTCATGCTGACCATGTCGCCGTCCACGGGATTGGCGATCGCGATCGCCGCGTCGCGCACCCGCACGCCACCCGCGTCGCGCAGGAACGCGCGCACCGCGTCGTCCACACCGGCATGGGCGCGGCATCGATAGACGCGCACGTCGCCGATCCCGCCGCGCGCGGTCTCCAGCGCGAAGCGCGCGTGCGTGCCGCCGATGTCCGCCAGCAAGCGGGGTTCGTCGGCGCGCACGCCGCCCGGCTCAACCGGTGGGCCATTCATGATCGCTTCGCTCATCGTCTCTCCCGAGTTGTCATCGTGTGTCGATCGCAACGGTCATGGCACCTCCACGCCGCGCGCCGCGCTCAGCAGCTCGAACCACTGCTCGCGCCCGAGCGGGATGCGGGTTGCCTCCACCGCTTCGCGCAGCGCCGCGATCCGGCCCGACCCGACGATCGGTAACGGCCGGCATGGCAGCGCGAGCAGCCACGCGAACAGCACCGTCGTCGCGGACACGCCAAGCGCGTCGCCGATCCGCGCCGCGGTCGCGCGCACGCGCGTCGCGACGGGCGATGCATCGGTCAACAGGCGTCCGCCCGCGAGCGGCGACCACAGCATCGGCGGACAACGCCAGCGCTGCGCCTGATCGAACGTGCCGTCGTCGAGCGGTGCGAGATGCAGCAGCGAACATTCGACCTGGTTCGTCGCGAGCGACATCCCGTGCGCCGCCATCCGGTCCTGCAGCAACGCTGCCTGTGCCGCCGTAAAGTTCGATATCCCGAATTCCCTCACCTTTCCGTCACGCCGGAGCGCGGCAAAGGTCGTCGCGACTTCGTCGGCATCCATCAGCGGATCGGGACGATGCAGCAGCAGCAAGTCGAGCCGGTCGGTGCGCAGCGCGCGCAGCGACTGCTCGACCGACGCGACGACATGCGCGGCCCGCGTGTCGTAGTGCTTGATCCCGTGCGTGGGCCGGCGCGCGGATACGAGCCGGATCCCGCACTTCGTGATGATCCGCATCCGTTCGCGCAGGTGCGGCGCATCGGCCAGCACGTCGCCGAACAGGCCCTCGGCCGCATAGTCGCCATAGATGTCCGCATGGTCGAAACTCGTCACGCCGAGTTCCAGCGCTGCCTCGATCAGCGCGCGACGCTCGCGGACCGACAACGCCCAGTCGCCGATCCGCCACATCCCGAACACGATGCGCGAGAACGGCTCGGCATCGGCACCCATCGGTATCGTCGTACAACGTTCCGTCATCGCGCTCACCACCACCATTCGACCTGCGCACCAACCGTCGAACCCGTACGCGACGTGCCGAAGATACCCGTCGTCGACAGCGGATCCCCGGGCGCCGCCGCATCCTGCGCGGCCTGGTTCCAGCGCGCATACGTGTAGAACACGCGGAATTCGGGCCGCGACCAGAACGAGCGGTCCATCGCGAGCGTCAGCGCGACGCTCGCCTTCAGCAGCGTGCGCGTCGGGCCGCCGGACGGCGTCACGCGATCGTGCCCGAGGTCGCCCTGCAGCTTGATGTGCTGCGTGAACGCATACACCGGCCGCACGCCCACCGATACCCAGGTCTGCGACCCGCCCGACGGCGCGATATCGCGCTGGTAGATGCCGACCACCTGTCCGCCGAAGTCTCGCGTCGCCTGCCAGTCGAACGCGTCGAGGACGCGCAGGCTCTTGTAGCGGTTGTCGTTGGTCAGCGTTCCCGTGTAGCCGAGGCCCGTGCCCGGACCGACGCCGTACTGGAACGCGAGCTTGTTCTTGCCGCCGAGCAGGTTGGTCTGCACGTGCTGGACCGTAAACGACCAGCCGCTGTGCGCGTCCTGCAGCATGCCGCCCGCATTCAGCACCGGCGCGCGGGCCGGGATGTAGGACAGCCCGAACTGCAGTTCGCCGCCGGGGTTCGGGTGCACGCCCGACAGTTGCAGGTCGTGGCGCGTCGCGTAGTTGGGCTGATCGATGTAGTCCTCGCGGAACAGCGCGTAGCTGAGCTTCAGGCCGCCGCCGATCGGCACGTTCTCGACGCCCGCGCCGAGGCCGCTCGGGTTCCAGTAGTAGAAGTCGTTCATGTGAACGTCGTTGCGCCGGTAATAGATGCGCCCGAACCAGATGCGCATGTCGTCGAGCCCCGGCAAGTTCGTGAGCTGCACGTACGACTGCGGCAGGCGAATCCTTCCGTGATTGCCGTCGAAGGTCGGCGTGCGGTCGAGATCGTTGACGAGGCTCGCCATGCCGACTGCCGACAGCTGCATGCCGTTCGAAAACTTGTACAGCGTCTGGTCGATCTCCAGTTCGCTGTAGATCTGGCATTCGTTGCCGAGCCGGTATTTGCTCGGTGCGCCCGGCAACTGGAAGCAGGCCTGCGAATGGCCGTCGCTCGTGCCGACGCCGGCCCGCAGATAGCCATGGAACTGCGTCCACGGCGTCAGTTGGTTCCAGGCCGACGACGGCGTCGGCGTCGCCACGTTGGCGGCACTCGTGTCGGCCGGCACGACGCCGGTGGCCTGCGAGAGGCCGCCCGGCGCGCTGTCCGCGGCGACCGTCATCGGGTCCGGCGCCGCATGCAGCGCGGCCGACGCGACGGCCAGCGAGAACGCGGCGGCAAGCCGCGTGAGCCTGAACGGGGTGCGTGCGGGGCCGCGCACGGCGCAGCCTGCTTCGTCGATCATGAACGTGTCTCCAAACGTTGTCAGTGCGCCGCGTGCGATGCGCGGCGTCATCGAATAGGTGTGTGTGCTGCGTCGTCCGCGATGCTGCCGGCCAGCCGGCGCGCTGGACGATCCGCGCGCCGGCCCCGCACGAACTCAGCCCGCGACCTCAGCCGGCGAGTCGAGATCGAGCACCGGCGGCACGTCGGCGGCCGCCGGTCCCGGTGCGTGAATGCGGATCGGCTCGCCCGCGGCTGCGCTCGCATAGATCGCGTCGAGAATTTCCATCACGATCAGCCCTTCCTCGCCGGGTGCGGGATGCGGAACGTCGCACAGAATCGCTTCCGCGTAGTCGTACATCGCCGAATGCGCGCCTTCCGCGGGCGGATTCAAGCGCATGTCGAATTGCGCGCCGTTCTGCTCGATGAACACGTGCGCATCGAACGTGTAGCCCTCGTTCAGGTTCTTCTGCAGCAACCCGGCACGCGTGCCGAGGAGGCGGGTTTCCATCAACTCCGCTTCCTGGATGTTGGTTGCCCATGACGCCTCGAGCGCGAGCGTCGCGCCGTTGTCGAAACGGATCAGCGCGGCCGCGAGATCCTCGACGTCGAACGTCTTGCCCGCGCGCGCGGCCAGTTCACGCGCGATCGGATCGTAGGTGCTGCCCATCACCCATACGGGCTTCGGATAGCCCATCAGCCACAGCGCGAGATCGAGGCGATGCACGCCGAGATCGATCAGCGGCCCGCCGCCTGCCAGCGCCTTCGTGCCGAACCAGCCACCAAAACCGGGCATCCCCCGCCGGCGATGCCAGACCGTACGTCCGAAATAGAAATCGCCGAACAGGCCGCTTTCGACCTGCGCCTTCAGCGCGCGCGACTGCGCGCTGAAGCGGTACGAGAAATTGATCATCAGCCGCTTGCCGGCGCGCTGCGCTGCGATCAGCATCTCGCGCCCCTCGTCCGCGTTCAGCGCCATCGGCTTCTCGCACAGCACGTGACAGCCGGCGTCGAACGCGGCGAGCGTCAGCTCGCGATGGAATTTGTTCGGCGTGCACACGCTGACGATGTCGAGCTTCTCGGCTGCCAGCATCGCGTCGGCCGACGCGTAGCGTGCGTCGATGCCGAACGTGTCGCCGACCTTTGCGAGCCGCTTCTCGTCGGGATCGGCAATCGCGACCACGTCGACGTCGGGATGCTCGCGCCAGCCTTCGATATGCTTGCGGCCGATCCCGAGCCCGATCACGCCGACGCGCAGGCGCCGGCCGCGTGCGATGGCCGCCGCTTCCGGCAGCTCAACCTTGTAATCGTCGTTCATGCGAGGTCTCCTGCGCTTTGCTGGATGCCGACGTGCGCAAACTGCTTGCTCTTCTCGCTGAGCGTCTCGAGCGGCGGCGAGTTCGGGCAGCGGTCGGCGAGGGTCACGCGCGGTGCGGCCCACTGCACCGCGTTCGCGATCACGCGCTGCACGTTTCGGTCGTAATAGGTCGGGTAGGCTTCGTGCCCGGGGCGGAAATAGAAGATCCGGCCGTGGCCGCGTTCCCAGCAGCAGCCCGAGCGGAACACTTCGCCGCCCTCGAACCACGAGATGAACACGGTGCTGTCCGGTTGCGGGATGTCGAAGCGCTCGCCGTACATCTCCTCGTGCTGCAGTTCGAAATACTCGCCGAGACCGGCCGCGATCGGGTGCGACGGTTCAACGACCCACAGCCGCTCCTTCTCGGCCGCTTCGCGCCACTTCAGCGAACAGTTCGTGCCGAGCAGGCGGCGGAAGATCTTCGAGAAGTGCCCTGAATGCAGCACGATCAGGCCCATCCCTTCGAGCACGCGTCGCTGCACGCGTTCGACGATCTCGTCGGAGACCTTCGCGTGCGCCTTGTGCCCCCACCAGATCAACACATCGCACGCGGCGAGCCGCGCTTCGCTGAGACCGTGATCGGGCTGGTCGAGCGTCGCGGTGCCGATCTCGAGCGGCAACGCGCCGTGTCCGAGCGCCGGCGTCTCGGCGAGCGCGGCGGCGATCACCTGGTGCAGGCCGTCGGGGTAGATCGCACGCACGCCCGCGTTTTCCCGTTCGTGCTCGAACTCGTTCCACACGATCACTGAAAGCTTCTTGTTTAGCATGACTATCCTTTATCGATGAGTTGGCGCCAATTCGACAGCGGCCATGCGCCGTGGCCGCCTGAAACCTGTGGCTGGATTCGCCGCGTGCCGCTCAGGCGATCGCGAGCGCCGGCGCGGCAGGCTCGCGCGGCGTCCGTGCCGCCGCGCGTCCGTCCGGATGAAACAGATGCAACGCGCCGGCCGGCAGATCGACGCGCAGGCGGTCACCGATCCGCGCGCCGCCGGCATCGGTCTTCGCCACGATCGGCTGGCCGCACAGCGGTGTGTCGAGATACAGATAGGTGTGTTCGCCCATCTGCTCGACGTGCGCGACCTGCCCCGTCACCGCACCGGTGCCAACCCGCACGTGCTCGGGGCGGATGCCTAGCGTCACGCCGGTGCCCGCCTCGAGGCTGTCGCCGGACACGCTGGCGTCGAGCGGGTAGTTGCGTGCCAGCGCGCGAACCTCGGTACGGCTTGCCGCCGCAACGCTTGCCGGCAGGAAGTTCATCGCGGGCGAGCCGATGAAGCCGGCGACGAACTGGCTCGCCGGACGGTGGTACAGATCGAGCGGCGTGCCGATCTGGGCGATGCTCGGGATCCCGCTGCGTCCTTCGAGCGGCCGCAGCAGCACGATCTTGTCGGCGAGCGTCATCGCCTCGACCTGGTCGTGTGTCACGTAGATCATGCTGGTGCTGTCAAGGCTGCGGTGCAGCTTCGCGATCTCGACGCGCGTCTTCACGCGCAGCGCCGCATCGAGGTTCGACAGCGGTTCGTCGAACAGGAACACTTTCGGCTTGCGGACGATCGCGCGACCGATCGCGACGCGCTGCCGCTGGCCGCCGGACAGTGCGCCGGGTTTGCGTTCGAGCAGCTCGCCGAGGCGCAGCGACTCGGACGCGAGCCGCACCCTCCGGTCGATCTCGTCCTTCGGCAAGCGGAGATGACGGAGCCCGAACGCCATGTTTTCGTAGACGGACATGTGCGGATAGAGCGCATAGCTCTGGAACACCATCGCGATGTCGCGCTGCGCAGGTGCGAACGTGTTGACACATCGACCATCGATCCACACGTCGCCCGCGCTTTGCTCCTCGAGGCCGGCGACGATCCGCAGCAGTGTCGACTTGCCGCAGCCCGACGGGCCGATGAATACGCAGAACTCGCCCGGCTCGACCGTGAGATTCACGTCGCTGAGAATGGGGGCCGTGCCGAACTGCTTGTGGAGGCCGTTCAACTTGATCTGACTCATGTTTTCCCTCTTGATCCTGATCGGGTCGAGACGCGTCAACCCTTGACCGCGCCGGCGGTCAGGCCGGAGACGATGTGTCGCTGAAACACCAGCACCAGCAGCACGAGCGGCACCGTGACGATGACCGACGCCGCCATGATGGTTCCCCATGGCAATTCGTAGCTGCTCGCGCCCGAGATCATCGTGATCGCGACGGGTACCGTGCGCTGCTCCGACGAGATCGTGAAGGTCAGCGCGAACAGGAACTCGTTCCATGCCGACACGAACGCAAGCAGCGACGTCGCGGCCAGCGCCGGCCGCAGCAGCGGCAGGAAGATCCGGAAGATCAGCGTGAACACGCCGACCCCGTCGACGAGTGCCGCTTCCTCCAGCTCGCGCGGCAACTCGCGCATGAACGTGACGAGAATCCAGATCGTGAACGGCAGCGTGAAGATCAGATCGGACAGCACCAGTGCGCCGAGGTGGTCGTACAGGCCGAGCGCGCGGACCAGCTCGAACAGGCCCGACAGGATCGCGACCTGCGGAAACATCGACACGCCGAGAATGCACATCATCAGCACCCCGCGCCCGCGGAACGACACGCGGCCGAGCGCATACGCGGCGAGCACCGACACCGCGAGCGACAGCGCGACCGCGCCGCCCGCGACGAGCGCCGAGTTCAGCAGGTACGCGCCGAACGGCTGGTCGCGAAACAGCTGGCGATAGTTGTCGAGCGACGGGCTCGCGGGGAACAGGGATGTATCGAACAACGCGTCACCATGCTTGATCGACGTGCCGATCATGTAGATGAACGGGAACAGCGCGATCACCAGCACGAGCGCCGACAGCAGCCCGTGAATCGCCATGTCGAGCGGATGCTTCTTCATGTCACGCCTCCTGCATCCGGCGGCGGCTGAGCGCCATGTAGCCGATGGTGAACAGCACGATCGTGACGAACAACAGCATCGCCGACGCCGACCCGAACCCGACCTGCTGGAAATCGATCAACTGCTCGCGCACATAGACCGACATGCTTTTGGTGACCCGGCTGTTCGACGTCATCACGTAGATCAGGTCGAACACGCGCAGCGCGTCGAGCGAGCGGAAGATCATCGCGACCAGCACGCCGGGCAGGATGAGCGGCAGCGTCACCGACCGAAACACGCGCCAGCGCGGCACGCCGTCGACACGCGCGGCCTCGTAGCAATCGCGCGGCACGGTCTGCAGCGCGGCGAGCATCAGCAACGCCATGAACGGCGTGGTCTTCCACACGTCGACGAGCACGATGGTCGGGAAGACGAGCTGCGCATCGGCGGTGAACGCGAGCGGCTCATGGATCGCGCCGATCGACATCAGCATCGCGTTGACGATCCCGAACTGGTCGTTGAGCATCCAGCTCCAGATCTTCGCCGATACGACGGTCGGGATCGCCCACGGCACGAGCACGGCCGCACGCAGCAGCGTACGCAGCCGCGACGGCACGTCGAGCAGCAGCGCGACGCCGAGCCCGGTGCTCGTCTCGAGCACCACCGACACGACGGCGAACAGAACGGTATTGCCGACGGCCTGCCACCAGGCCGGATCGCGCAGCACGCCCGCTGCGCCGAGATAGTTGTCGAGGCCGACGAAATGACGCTGCGACAAGTCGGATAGCTGCGCGTCGGTCAGGCTGAACCACGCGGTGCGCAGCAGCGGCCAGCCGGCGATGGCCGCCAGCGCGAGCAGCGCAGGCGTCACCAGCAGCCACGCCTGGCGTCGGCGCGCGTGAGCGAGCCCGGTCCGCGCCCGGACGGGCACACCAGCAAATGAAGGACTACTACTGATTTCGATGCTTCCGGTTCTCATTCGATGTCTCCTTTCAGGCCGGCACCCTACAAAGGCCGGCCCGATCGATCAAGCGCGCGCCGCGGCGCTCAGTGCCAGCTGCCGCCCGGCGCGAGCCGTTTAAGAGCGACCGCGAGCCGCGCGAGCGCGCCCGATGCGGTGTCGCTGCCGGCGAGCACGTCGTGCGCGGCGTTCCAGAACTGGTTGCTGACCTGGTTGTACTTCGCGCCCGTCACGGTCGATGGCCGTGCGACCGCCGTGCTGAAGGTCGGCAGCAGGTCGGCCATGAACGGGTTGGCCTGCAGGATGTCCTTGTCGCGATACAGCGCCGGAAGCGTCGGGTTGTACGACCCCTGGATCGCACGCATCTTCTGCACTTCCGCGCTCGACAGGTACATCACGAGATCGGCGGCCAGTTTCGGATTCGGCGAGTAACGCGACACGGCGAGCTGCCATCCGCCCAGCGCGGCGGCCGGGCGGCCGTCGGCGCCGCCCTTCGGCAGCGGCGCAATGCCGACCTTGCCCTTGATCGGGCTGCCCGTGCGATTCGCGATCGCCCACGCGTAGGGCCAATTGCGCATGAACACGGCATTGCCGGCCTGGAACACGCCGCGCGCCTCCTCTTCGCCGTAGTTCAGCACGGCCTTCGGGCTGATCGTGCCGACCCATTTCGCCGACTGCTCGAGCGCCTTGACCGCGCCCGGGTTGTCGATCGTCACGCGCCCCTTGTCGTCGACCACCGTGCCGCCGTTGTAGCTGCTGATCCATTCGAGCGCATCGCAGGTCAACCCTTCGTACGCGCGCCCCTGCCACACGTAGCCCCAGACCTTTTCGTTGCCTGCGCTGCGCTCGCCCGACTGGATCCTGCGCGCGGTGGCGTCGAGCTCATCCCACGTTGCGGGTACTTTCACGCGATACTTGTCGAGCAGGTCCTTGCGGTAGTAAAGCAGCCCCGTATCGATGAACCACGGCATCGCGACCAGCCTGCCGTTCACCGTATCGTTCGCGACGATGCTCGGGAACGACTGGCTTTCGAACCCTTTGCTGTACGGCTTCAGGTCGATCAGGTGGTTCGCGAGGATGCCCGGCCAGACCGTATCGATCTGCATCACGTCGATCTTGTCCGAACCGCTACCGAGCAGTTGCTGATAAAGCGCCAGCGTCTCGCTCGAGTTGTTTGGCATGCTGATGAATTCGACCTCGTTTCCGGTCTTCTCGGCCCAGCGCTTCGCCGAGACCTGGCAAATATCCTGGTCGACGCCGGCTGCGCCACATGCGATCCGCAGCGTCGTCGCGCCGGCCGTGGCAGCCGTCATCGCGAGCGCCATCGTCAGCAAACCTGCCTTGAGCTTCGTCATTCGGTGTCTCCAGTTTTTTTCGAATCGTTCGAATCGCGCGCCGCGGTGTCGCGAGCGCGTCGCCGGGTGCCGTGGGTCTATGAGACTCCAGTCCGGTTAATCGAAAATTTCGGAAACGCGGCGCGCCATTAACAATCGAAACAATCGCCGTCGCGCGTCAGCCCAGCAGCGCGGCGAGTGCCGCGAGATCGAACGGCTTCGGCACGAACGGCAGGTCTGCGCGCCAGTCGGGATGGGTCTGATGAATCTCGGGCGGCAAGCCCGAGGTCAGCACGACGCGCTGTGCCGGCCAGCGCTCGGCGAGCCGCGCCGCGAACGCGATGCCGCTGCCGCCCGCGCCGAGCGAGATGTCCGACAGCACGAGCGTGACGGGGCCGTGCTCGGCCAGCCAGCGGAATGCCGCGTCGCCGGTCGCCACCGCGTCGGCCCGCGCGCCGAGCGCCGCGAACTGGCTGAGCGCCGTGTCGCGCACCTCGGGATCGTCGTCCACCACGAGCACGCGAGCACCGGCTTGTCCGGCAACGGGCGCGGCCGCAACGACGGCCGGTACGCCGCGCCGTTCGGGTGCGGCGCACTCGGGCAGCCACAGGTCGACGCGCGTTCCCTGGCCGACCTCGCTGTGAATGCGCAGATCGCCGCCGCTCTGGCGCACGAAGCCGTAGACGCTGCTGAGCCCGAGCCCGCTCCCCTCGCCGGCCGCCTTGGTCGTGAAAAACGGCTCGATCACCTTGTCGAGCAGCACCGGCGCGATTCCGCAGCCCGTGTCGGTGACACTCAGCACGATCGCCGGCGGCGCCGCGGCACCGTCCGCCGCCGGCTCGCGGCGCGCGGCCAGCGCCAGCGTCCCGCCGTCCGGCATCGCGGCTGCGCTGTTGAGCGTCAGGTTGAGGACCGCGTTCTCGAGCTGACCGCGGTCGACGTTCACCCACATCGCGTCGGCGGCCGGCTCCAGCACGACGGTCACGCGCTGGCCCGCCGAGTATTCGACGAGATCGAGCATCTCCGCGAGCATCGCCCTGACCGACACGCGTTCGGCCTGCAGCGGCTGGCGCCGCGCGAACGCGAGTAACCGCCGCGTGAGCCGCGACGCGCGTTCGGCCGCGCGGCGCGCCCGCTCGGCCATCGTCTGCGCGTCCTGCTGCCCGTCGAGCCGCGGCAGCAGCAGCTCCAGGTTGCCGAGTATCGCGACAAGGAAGTTGTTGAAATCGTGCGCGACGCCGCCCGTCAACTGGCCGAGCACGTCCATCTTCTGTGCCTGGCGCAACTCTGCCTCGACCGCGCGCCGGCTCGTCAGGTCGCGGCAGACCGCCACCCATCCGCCGTCCGGAAGCGGCTGGCAGTGGAATTCGAGGGTTCGATGGTCGCGCAGGTGCAGCTCGGCCGATGCGGCAATGCGCGCGCCGTCCGACGTGCGGGTCGCGGTCTCGCGCGACACCTGGCGCCAGCGCGCGGGCTGATGCATGGCCTGCCGCAGCGTCGCGAGCGACAGGCCCGCATGCAGCGCGCCCGGGTCGATCCCGAGCAGCGTCGCGAAGGTCGGATTCCACGCGATCAAGCTGCCGTGCGTGTCGTGGACGGACACCCCGTCGTTCATCGAGTTGAGCACCGACTCCTGCAGGCGGCGCTGCGACTCGAGCCCCTGGGTCAGTTGCTCTTTCTCGATCAGGTTGGTGCGGAACACCTCGAACGCGCGCGCCAGCTCGCCGATTTCGTCCGGCCGATGCGTCGACGGCATCTGGTCGGACGTGATCCCTTTCGCGAGTCGCGCCATCACGCGCGTCATCGCCTGCAACTTGTGCAGGATGCGGCTCGCATACGCGACGCCGAGCAGCGCCACGGCGACGCCCGCGACGGCCAGCAGCAACAGGCCCGACTGGCTCGACACCGCGACCTTGCGCACCTTGTCACTGCGTTCGCTGGCGATCTGCCGCAACCGCTCGACGTAGCGCGCCGACTTGCCGCTCAGGTGGTCCGCGTGGCCGCGCAGGAGCGTGACGAGATAGCCCGTCTGCGCTTCGCTCGACAAGAACTCGCGGCGCACCGCGAACGCGTTGCGCGTGCCGCCATCGAGGCGCTGCAGCGCGTCGGCAAGCGCCGGCTGGCGACGGTCTTCGCCGCGTTCACGCACGCGCAGCCACAGCGCCTCGTTATCGCTTTCCGCGCTGCCGAGCTCCGCCGCGTTCGCTGCCTGCAGCGCACCGGCCGTGCGTGCCCAGATCTCGAGCAGCGTCGGCGCGCGCTGCGCGATCACGCTCTTGTCGCGCGCGATGCTGTCGCCGATGCGGTCGTTCGCGAGGCGCAGGTCGCTCAACTCCTCCTTGAGCTGCCGCTGCCGGCCTGACACGATCAGCAGCCGGGCGAGATCCTGGTCGATCGCGTCGAGATCGTCGATCACGGCAAGTTGTTCGCCCGCCTTCGCGGCGGGGCCAGGCTGTTTGCCGAAGCCGGGCGACAGCCGCCGGATGTCGCCGAGCAGGCCGCGCAGCAGCTCGGTGTCGTTGTGAAGCAGGTCCGGCGAATCGGTCAGCATCATGCTCGGCGCGACCGCGGCGAGCTGCGCGACCTTGTCCGACAACTCGAGCGCGCGGGCAATCTCCGGCACGACGTTCGCTTCGTATTCGTCGAGCGCGTTCTGGTTCGCGCGCATGCCGAGCACGCCGACCACCACGACCGCGAGCGTGATGCCGAACAGCAGCAGAAACGTCGCGATCAGCTTGGCCCGGACACTCCAGGGCGGCACCAGCCTGAACGTCGTCCGCATCGCGTCACACGCGCACGACGGGTACCGCGAACACATAGCCGATACCACGCTGCGTGCGGATATAGGTCGGCTGCTCGGGGTTCGGCTCGATCTTGCGGCGCAGGCGCAGGATCAGCACGTCGATCGTCCGGTCGTACACGTCGATGCCGAAGCCGCGCGTATGTTCGAGCAACTGGTCGCGGGACCAGACGCGCGACGGCTGCTGCACCATCGCGGCGAGCAGCTCGAATTCGCCCTGCGTCAGCGCGCACGGATTGCCGCCGTGCGTCAGCGTCCGCGCGGCGAAATCGAGCGTCCAGCCGTCGAAGCAGAAGCGCGGGCCGCCGCCGTTCGGTGCGGGACGCGGCATCGACAGCTCGGTCGTGCGGCGCAGCTGCGCGCGCACGCGCGCGATCAGCTCGCGCCCGGACACCGGCTTCGTGATGAAATCGTCCGCCGCGGTTTCGAGGCCGAGCACGCGGTCCGTCTCGTCGCCCAGCCCGCTGATCATGATGATCGAGACGTCGGACCGGCGTCGCAGCTCGCGCGCCACCGTCAGGCCATCCTCGCCGCGCAGCTTCAGGTCGAGGATGACGAGCGCGTGCGGCGCGGCGGCCAGTTGCTGCTGCATCATCGCCGCGCTGTCGGCCGTCGATACGTCGAACCCTGCCTCTTCCAGCACGACCCTCAACCAGGCGCGCACCTCCGGATCGTCGTCCAGTACCAGGACCCGATGTTTCTCTGACATACGTGTTCTCCTCCATGCCGGCCGCGCTCGGAACGCGCGGCCGTGCCGGATGCGAATGTTGGCTGAAGCCGACCGACTCTGGCAAGTTCCGTCGGATGCCGGCCGCGGAGGAGATCTGCGTCCCTGCGTGCGGAACGGGGCGCGCAGATATGAACGGGCGCGCGATTCTAACGCCGCAAAGAATTTGCCGGATCCCCGTCGGCACCCGTGAATACCCTGCACGGCGAGCGGTCGCGACACGCTCCCCGCATTGCCAATGCGCGGTTACGACTGCCTGCGTCGCACGCGGCATTGCCGCGCCGTTCTCAAGTTTGCCGTCATGCGGCCTGCCCGCATTCCGTCGTCACGTCCGGAACGCCGCGATACCGGCCCGGCCGGACGCTCCCCGCGCCTCGACCGTTTGTCCTCGACCGCCGTCCAGCACGGGCCCGCGCGCCTCTCCGGTGACCCATTCCACAGATACGCCGAATGTGCGCGCGCAACAATGGCGATGCCTCGCGCCCGGCGCCCGGCGGGAACTCGCCTCCCGCTCGGCACCGGGCGCGATGGTCTTCAAAAACCACATCTCACGAGGACATACCATGCAACTCCAATCCCATCCCGCGTGCCGCCCGTTTTATGAAGCCGGCGAACTCACGCAACTGACTGCCTTTTATGAAGAGGGACGTAATGTCATGTGGATGATGCTGCGATCGGAGCCGCGGCCGTGCTTCAACCAGCAACTCGTTACCGACATCATCCATCTCGCACGCGTCGCGCGCGACTCGGGCCTGCCGTTCGACTTCTGGGTGACGGGCTCGCTCGTCCCCGAGCTGTTCAACGTCGGCGGCGACCTGAGCTTCTTCGTCGACGCGATCCGCAGCGGCAAGCGTGACCTGCTGATGGCCTATGCGCGCTCGTGCATCGACGGCGTGTACGAGATCTACACGGGCTTCGGTACCGGCGCGATCTCGATCGCGATGGTCGAGGGCAGCGCGCTCGGCGGTGGCTTCGAGGCCGCGCTCGCGCATCACTACATGCTCGCGCAGAAGGGCGTGAAGCTCGGGTTCCCCGAGATCGCGTTCAACCTGTTCCCGGGCATGGGCGGCTATTCGCTGGTCGCGCGCAAGGCCGATCGGGGTCTCGCGGAGCAGTTGATCGCGACCGGTGAAGCGCACGCGGCCGAGTGGTACGAGGATCGCGGCCTGATCGACCAGACGTTCGACGCGGGCGACGCGTATCTCGCGACGCGCACCTTCATCGACGTGACGAAGCCGAAGCTGAACGGCGTGCGCGCGATGCTGCGCGCCCGCGAGCGGGTGTTCCAGCTGACGCGCTCCGAGCTGATGGACATCACGGAAGCGTGGGTGCATGCGGCGTTCACGATCGAGCCGAAGGATCTCGCGTACATGGAACGCCTCGTGATGCTGCAGAACCGGCGCGTGTCGAAGCTGCGCACGGTGTAATGCGACGGGCGCCGCCGCGTGCCGGCGGCGCCCGTTCGTGAACGAAGCTCAGGCGATCAGCCTGAGCTTTCTCGTCTCCGCGAGCCACGCCTCGAACGCCTGCGCCGGCATCGGGCGCGCGTAGTAGTAGCCCTGCGCGTGATCGACGTCGAGTTGCTTGAGGAACTCGGCTTCCGCATGCGTTTCGACGCCTTCGGCAACCACCGCGAAATTCAGCGCCTTCGCGAGCGACACGACCGAGCGCACCAGCGCCTGCGAGCGCGGATTGCGGTCGATGCCCGTGATGAAGCTGCGGTCGAGCTTGATCGCGTCGAGCGGCAGGCGCGACAGCTGCGACAGCGACGAATAGCCGGTGCCGAAATCGTCGAGATGGATCTCCGCGCCGAGCTGGCGGAACTGGCGCATCAGCCCGTTGGCCGCATCCTCGTCCTCGATGAAGCAGCTTTCGGTCAGCTCGATATCGAGCAGGCCGGGCTTCAGCCCCGCGGCGTCGAGGATCGACGCCAGCTGGTACACGATGTTCATGTCCTGCAACTGCCGCGCGGACACGTTCACCGCGATCCGGATACCGAGCCCCTTCGCCTTCCAGGCGGCGGCCTGCGCGGCCGCGCTGCGCATCACCCAGCGCCCGAGCGGCGCGATCAGGCCCGACTCCTCCGCGAAGCGGATGAACTCGACCGGCGCGACGAGCCCGCGGTCGGGCGACTGCCACCGGACCAGCGCCTCGACACCGTGCACGTCGCCGGTCGCGATATCGACGACCGGCTGGTAGTGCAGCACGAACTGCTCTTCCTCGAGCGCCTTGCGCAGGTTCGTGTCGAGCCACATGTACTTCGCGACCTTCTGGTTCATCTCCAGCGAGAACACGCGATACGTGTGCTTGCCCTCTTCCTTCGCGACGTACATCGCGGTATCGGCGCTGCGGATCAGCGTCTCGAGCGAATCGCCGTGCTGCGGATGCATCGCGATGCCGATCGAGCAGCTCGTGTAGACCTCCATCAGCCCGAGATGGATCGGCGTGCGCAGCCGTTCGAGGATGATCTGCGCGGTCGCTTCGAGCAGCGGCCGCGTGCCGTGCTCGAACAGCACGAGGAATTCGTCGCCGCCGAGCCGCGCGAGCGTCGCGCCGGACGGCAGGCAGCCGCTGATGATCGACGACACGTCCTGCAGCAGCCGGTCGCCGGTGATGTGCCCGTAGTGATCGTTGACGCGCTTGAAGTTGTCGAGATCGAGGAACAGGATGCCGACCTGCCCGCGCGACGCGGCGGTCTCCGCGGCGATCGCCGCGTGGATGCGCTCGCTGATCGCATGGCGGTTCGGCAGCCCGGTGAGCACGTCGGTGTTCGCGAGTTCGCTGAGCCGCTGCTGCGCGCTGCGCTCCTCGGTGATGTCGATGCCCGAGCAGATCAGGAACTGCTCGTCGACGCCGCTGCCGCTCTGCACGAACTTGTTGCGGAACTGGAACAGGCGCGGCCCGTTGACCGTGTTGATGTAGCGCTCGACCGCGAACGAGTGGTTGCTCGCGAAAAAGCCCGAGATGTTGCTGCGCGACTGCGCGCCCTGCTCGGGGCTCATGAACAGCTCGAACGCGCTGCGGCCGATCACGTCGACCTCGCGCTTGCCCGTCACTTCCTCGCACAGGCGGTTGAAGCGCTGCACCATCCCGTTGCGGTCGAGGATCACGACGAGCGAATTCACTTCGGACACGACCTGCTCGGCAAACGCGAGCCCGTGCGCGAGATCGCCCGCGACGGATTCGGTATCGGAATACGCGGAGGCCGTGCCGGCCCAGTCGGTCGTGTCGACCTTCCGGCCGACGAGATGGAGGCTGACGGGCTGGCCGAACAGCGCGATGTCGAGCACGAGGTGCGACGTAACGCCGGTCAGCGCGCGGATGCGCGCGGCCTGTTCGACCGTCAGCGCAACGGCGACGTTGGTCAGGCCGCGGACGGCCGCCAGTTCGAGTGCATTGCTGTCGCTGCCGAGACGCCAGCAGGGGCTGCGCGTACCGACATGCGCCTCGAGCACCGCGCTATCGTTTTCGTCATCCATGGAGACGCCCCGATCCAGAAAAAACGCACAGTGTAGACGGAGCGAGCCGGCCGCCCGCCGTTCCGGGCCGCGCGTCGCGCGCACCCGGAACGGCGGCCGTGATTGCCGTGATGATGGGCCTCGTCCCGTACTTGTTTCCAGCTAATGCGACCCGGCGTTCGCGCGTGATGCGCGCAGGTTGTGCCTAACGAATGATGAGAGCCATCTTATCAAATGACGATCATGATGGGCACTCACATTTAGAGCAGAGTGTCAAGGAATCGGGACTCGATTGGCAAGCCGGATTTTTCATGATTGGCAGCCCGCTCAATCGCGGTTGCGGCGGTGCGCAACGGGTTCGGCGAGACGGGCTGAGCGCCCCGCCAGGCGGGCGTTTGCGGCTGATTCCAGGATTCGGTGGCAGCGATGTGACAGGATCGTGGCGACAGGGTCGGATCGCATGCCGGCGACCCGATTTTCCGTCATTTTTGATTCCGTTCGTGCGTTAATGCGCGGCTTTATTCCACAGTCTGTTGCAATGTCGCCTCGCACCCGGCGCGGGGTGCCCGCGCCGGGTGTACGGCTCAGCCCGCCGCGCCGTATCCGCCGCCGCCCGGGGTTTCGACGACGAACACGTCGCCCGGCGCCATCTGCGCGCGGCCGATATGGTCGAGCGCCTCGACCGTGCCGTCCGCGCGCTCGATCGTGTTGCGGCCGAGCGCGCCGGCCTCGCCGCCCGCCGCGCCGAACGGTGCGTGGATCCGGTTGTTCGACAGGATCGACGCGGTCATCGGCTCGAGGAAGCGGACCCGCCGCACTGCGCCGTCGCCGCCGCGCCAGCGCCCGCCGCCGCCCGACCCGGCGCGGATCCGGTGCGAGTCGAGCCGCACCGGGTAGCGCCATTCGAGCACCTCCGGATCGGTGAGCCGCGAGTTCGTCATGTGCGTCTGCACCGCGCCGACGCCCGCGAAACCGTCGCCGGCACCGCTGCCGCCCGCAATAGTCTCGTAGTATTGGTAGCGATCATTGCCGAATGTGAAGTTATTCATCGTGCCCTGGCTCGACGCGACGCAACCGAGCGCGCCGTACAGCGCGTTGGTGACCGCCGACGACGTCTCGACGTTGCCCGACACGACCGCCGCCGGATACTCGGGGTTCAGCATCGAGCGCGCGGGCACGATCACCGTGAGCGGCTTCAGGCAGCCGGCGTTCAGCGGGATGTCGTCGCCGACCAGCGTGCGGAACACGTACAGCACGGCGGCCATGCACACGGCCTTCGGCGCGTTGAAGTTGTTGTCGAGCTGCGCGGACGTGCCCGTGAAATCGATTTCCGCGCGCCGCGCCGCCCGGTCGACGCGGATCGCGACGCGAATCTCCGCGCCGTTGTCGAGCGGGTAGCGGTACGCGCCGTCCTGCAGCGCGCCGATCACACGCCGCACGGCCTCTTCCGCGTTGTCCTGCACGTGCCCCATGAACGCGAGCACGACGTCGCGGCCGAACTGCGCGACCATCCGGCGCAATTCGTCGACGCCCTTCTGGTTCGCGGCGACCTGCGCGCGCAGGTCGGCCATGTTCTGCTCGACGTTGCGCGCCGGGTAGCGGCCCGACGCGAGCAGCGCGCGGGTGTCCGCATCGCGCAGCGTGCCGGCCGACACGAGCTGCCAGTTGTCGATCAGCACGCCCTCTTCGTCGATGTGGGTCGAATCGGGCGGCATCGAGCCCGGCGTCGTGCCGCCGATATCCGCGTGGTGGCCGCGCGAGCCGACATAGAACAGCGGCGCGTCCGAGCCGTCCGCGAACACCGGCGTGATGACGGTCACGTCCGGCAGGTGCGTGCCGCCGTGATACGGGTCGTTCAGCATGAATACGTCGCCGTCGCGCATGCGGCCGCGATTGCGCTCGATCACCGTGCGGATGCTCTCGCCCATCGAGCCGAGGTGCACGGGCATGTGCGGCGCGTTCGCGATCAGGTTGCCGTCGCCGTCGAAGATCGCGCACGAGAAGTCGAGGCGCTCCTTGATGTTCACCGAGTACGCGGTGTTCTGCAGCCGCAGCCCCATCTGCTCGGCGATCGACATGAACAGGTTGTTGAAGATCTCGAGCCGCACCGGATCGGCGTCGGTGCCGAGCGAGCGGCGTGTCGGCAGCGGCGTGACGCGCGTCAGCACGAGGTTGCCCTGCGCGGTCATCTGCGCGCGCCAGCCGGGCTCGACGACGGTCGTGCCGTTCTTCTCCGCGACGATCGCCGGGCCGTCGATCGCGTCCCCGGCCAGCAGCGTGTCGCGTACGTACAGCGCCGCGGCGTGCCATTGGCCGCCGGAATGGAAGCGCACCGCGGAATGGGCGCGCAGCGCGGCGTTATCGCCGTCGCCGCGCGGTGCGAGCGGCGCGATCTCCACCGGCGCGTCGGAGCGGCCGATCGCCTCGACCGATGCGAGTTCGGCCACGAGCGGCGTGCCGGGCATCAGGAACGCGTAACGCTGCCGGTACGCGGCCTCGAACGCCTGCTGCATCGCCGCAACACTGCCGGCCGGCACGTCGAGCGCCGAGTCGGTGCCCTGGTAGCGCAGGTGCACGCGGCGCTCGGTCGCGATCCGCTCCGGCGGCACACCCTGTTCGAGCAGCGCGCCGACCGCCTCGTCGGCCAGCCGGTCGAGCGCGGCATTCAGCGCCGGCAGCGAATCGTCCGACAACACGGCCTCGACCGCCCGCTCGCGCATCGCGGTCTGGTCGGCGAGCCCCATTCCGTATGCGGACAGCACGCCCGCAAGCGGATGCGCGAACACCTGCGTCATCCCGAGCGCGTCGGCCACGCCGCACGCGTGCTGGCCGCCCGCGCCGCCGAACGTCGTCAGCACGTAGCGCGACACGTCGTGGCCGCGCTGCACGGAGATCTTCTTGATCGCGTTCGCCATGCTGCCGATCGCGATCTCCAGGAAGCCTTCGGCGAGCGCCTCGGGCGTCTCGCGCCGCCCCGTCGCCGCGTGGATCTCGTCGGCGAGCGCGGCGAACTTCGCGACCACGCCGTCGCGGTCGAGCGGTTCGTCCGCCTGCGGGCCGAACACGCGCGGGAAATGATCGGGCTGGATCTTGCCGAGCATCACGTTGCAGTCGGTCACCGTCAGCGGGCCGCCGCGCCGGTACGCGGCCGGCCCCGGGTTCGCGCCGGCCGATTCGGGCCCGACGCGCAGCCGCGCGCCGTCGAAGCCGAGCACCGAGCCGCCGCCGGCGGCGACCGTGTGGATGCTCATCATCGGCGCGCGCATCCGCACGCCGGCCACCTGCGTCTCGAACACGCGCTCGAACTCGCCGTGGTAGTGCGACACGTCGGTCGACGTGCCGCCCATGTCGAAGCCGATCACGCGCTCGAAGCCGGCCGCCTGCGCGGCGCGCACCATCCCGACGATGCCGCCGGCCGGGCCCGACAGGATCGCGTCCTTGCCCTGGAACGCGTCGGCGCGCGTCAGCCCGCCGCTGCTCTGCATGAACTGCAGGTTCACGCCCGGCATCTCGTGCGCGACCTGCTCGACGTAGCGGCGCAGGATCGGCGACAGGTACGCGTCGACCACGGTCGTATCGCCGCGCGACACCATCTTCATCAGCGGCGACACCTCGTGCGACACCGACACCTGCGTGAAGCCGATGCGGCGCGCGAGGTCCGCCAGCGCGCGTTCGTGCGCGGTGTAGCGATAGCCGTGGATCAGCACGATCGCGAGTGCGCGCACGCCCGAGTCGAACACGCGGCGCAGCGACGCTTCGGCACCCTGGACATCGAGCGGCACGACGACGTCGCCGTGCGCGCCGATGCGCTCGTCGATCTCGACGACGGTCTCGTACAGCGCGTCGGGCAGCACGATGTCGAGATCGAACAGGCGCGGCCGGTTCTGGTACGCGATGCGCAGCACGTCGCGAAAGCCGCGCGTCGTCGCGAGCGCGGTGCGTTCGCCCTTGCGTTCGAGCAGCGCGTTGGTCGCGACCGTCGTGCCCATCTTCACCATGTCGACGCGCTGGGGCGTGATCGGCTCGCCGGCCGCGAGGCCCAGCAGGTGGCGGATCCCGGCCACGGCCGCGTCGCGGTACTGCTCGGGGTTCTCCGACAGCAGCTTGTGCGTGACGAGCGTGCCGTCGGGCCGGCGCGCGACGATGTCGGTGAACGTGCCGCCGCGGTCGATCCAGAATTGCCAGCGTGCGGCGTCGGACGGAACGGGGGAAAGGTGTCGGTCAGTCATGATGTCGGGTCGATGCGTCGTTGAATCGAAGGACGAGCGCCGCCGCACGGCGCGCGTCGCGCGCCGTGTCACGGGGTCGATGAAAGGGGAAAAAATTGAAGGGCGGAGCGCCCTGCCGCTTACGCGGCGTCGAGTTCGCGGCCGCGTGTCTCGGGCAGCGTCAGCGCGGCGACGATCACCACGCCGTACGCGGCGACCGCGAAGATGCCGATGCTCATGCCGAGCCCGTATTGCTTGGACAGCGCGCCGATCAGGAACGGGAACAGCGCACCGATCGCGCGGCCCACGTTGTAGCAGAAGCCCTGGCCGGAGCCGCGCACGCGGGTCGGGAACAGTTCGGTGAGGAACGCGCCCATCCCCGAGAAGATGCCCGACGCGAAGAAGCCGAGCGGGAAGCCGAGCCACAGCATCGATGCGTTGGTCAGGTTCAGCGACGTGTACGCGAACGCGATCACCATCGAGCCGACCGCGAACAGGATGAAGTTCGGCTTGCGGCCGAGGCGGTCGGTCAGGTACGCGCTCGTCAGGTAGCCGACCCACGAGCCGAAGATGATCATCGCGAGATAGCCGCCGGTGCCCATCACGGTGAGGTGGCGCTCGGTCTTCAGGAAGGTCGGCAGCCACGTCGTGATCGCGTAGTAGCCGCCCTGCGCACCGGTCGTCAGCAGCGCCGCGCGCAGCGTCGTCGTGATCAGCTTCGGCGCGAAGATCTCGGTGAGGCGCGGTGCATCGGCCACCTTCGCCTGCGCGGCCTTCTCCTTCTCGTAGACGTCCGGCTCCTTCACGTAGCGGCGGATCGCGACGACCAGCAGCGCCGGTGCCAGCCCGACGAGGAACAGCGCGCGCCACGCCTGCTCGGCCGGCAGCACCGAGAACAGCAGCGCATACAGCAGCGCGCACAGGCCCCAGCCGATCGCCCAGCCCGACTGCACGAGGCCGACCGCCTTGCCGCGGTCGCGCGCGCGGATCACTTCGCCGATCAGCACCGCGCCGGCCGTCCATTCGCCGCCGAAGCCGAAGCCCATCAGCGCGCGCGCCGCGAGCAGCTGGTGGTAGCTCTGCGCGAGCCCGCACAGCGCGGTGAACACCGCGAACCACAGCACGGTGAGCTGCAGCGTGCGCACGCGGCCGATCCGGTCGGACAGGATGCCGGCGATCCAGCCGCCGAGCGCCGACGCGAGCAGCGTGATCGTGCCGATGAAGCCGGCATCCGCAAGCGAGATGCCCCAGGTCGCCACCAGCGTCGGGATCACGAACGACAGCATCTGCGTGTCCATTCCGTCGAGCATGTAGCCGACCTTGCAGCTCCAGAACGCGCGGCGCTCGCGCGGCTGCGCGTCCCCGTACCACGAGAACAGGCCGTTGCGCTCGGGGCTCGCGGGCTCCGCGGCGCTCGCCGCGAGGGTCTTGCTTTCCATGGTGGTGCTCCTGTCGTTATGCGCCGTCAAATGGCGATCGTCCGTGCGGTATGTCGTGCGGGTCGTCGTTGCCCCAGCTCAGAATATGGCCAGCGACGCGTTCGTGATGTCGGTCATCAGCATGTGGCCCGGCGTGTGCGCAATCGCGATCGGCAGCTTCGCGTCCATCAGCGCGGTTTGCGGCGTCACGCCGCACGCCCAGAACACCGGCAGCTCGCCGTCGCGGATCGTCACTGCATCGCCGAATTCGGGCGCGTTCAGGTCGGCAATGCCCAGTTCGCGCGGATCGCCGAGATGGATCGGCGCACCGTGCACGCCGGGGAACCGGCTCGTGATCTGCACCGCGCGGATCGCGTCGGCGCCGCGCATCGGCCGCATCGACACGACGAGCTGGCCGCCGAAGATCCCCGCGCGGCGGTTCGGAATCGACGTGCGGTACATCGGCACGTTGCGCCCCTCCTCGACGTGGCGCAGGCCGATCCCTTCGCGGGCCAGCATGTCTTCGAACGAGAACGAGCAGCCGATCGCGAACACGACGAAATCGTCGCGCCACAGCGCTTCCAGCGATTCGACGCGTTCGGTCAGGCGGCCGTCGCGGTAGACGTTGTAGCTCGGCACGTCGGTGCGGATGTCGAGATCCTCGCCGAGCGCGTCGACCCGGAACGCGCCCGGTTCGCCGACACCCAGCAGCGGGCACGCTTTCGGGTTCGCCTGGCAGAAGCGCAGGAAATCGTGCGCGACCGCTTCGGGCAGGATCGCGAGGTTCGCTTGCGCGTACGGGCCGCAGTGGCCGGCGGTCGGGCCGCGGAACGCGCCGCGGCGCACGGACTGGCGGAATTCGGAAGGCGTCATGGTGGTCAAGGCTTGTGGCAGATCGGTGTGTCGGCAGGATGACGATGGCGTGTCATCGGATACGGCGAAGAATAGAAAAGAAAAAATTTTGCCGCCAACGAGTTTTTTTGCGCTTCGTGTATAGAATTTCTTAACGGATCTCGGGGTTTTCCCCGGCTCCGTTCACTTTTCCTCACCGGCACAGTGCGCCTCCACCGTCCGTCCGACCGCCATGAACACGCGTTTTCTCGAAACCTTCGTCACGCTCGCGAAGCTGCGCAACTTCCGTACGACGGCCGCCGCGCTGCACGCGACGCCGGCCGCGATCTCGCAGCGCCTGAAGGCGCTCGAGGACGAACTGCAGACCGTCCTCGTCGACCGCGACAGCCGCGAATTCCGCCTCACGCCGAACGGCGAATACCTGCTCGGCTATGCGAAAGCCGTGGTCGAGGCGACGCAGGAGCTGCAGGCCGCTGCGTCCGGCGAGAGCGCGCTGCGCGGCAAGCTGCGGCTCGGCGTGATCGAGACCGTCGTACACAGCTGGCTGCCGCACTATATGCGGCGGCTCGCGGCCGATTATCCGCAGCTGGAAATCGACCTGACCGTCGACGTCAGCGTCGTGCTGCAGCGCCGGCTGATGGCGGGCGAGCTCGACCTGATCATCCGCGTGGAAGGCAGCGACGAGGCGTCGGTCGTGTGCGATGCGCTCGCGAACTATCCGGTGCGCTGGATCGCGCGTGCCGGATTGCTGCCGAATGCGCGCACGGGGCTCGCGCGGCAGGTGCTGCGGCAGCCGATTCTCACCTACGGGCGCGGTACGGCGCCGCATCGTGCGCTGGAGGACATCGTGCGTACGCTCGCGCACACGCACGGCGTACCGCTGTCGGACACGCGCATCACCGGCTCGCCGTCGATCTCGGTGATCGTGCAGCTCGTGCGCGACGGGTTTGGCGTGGCGGCGATTCCGAGTCTGTTCGTCGATGCGCTGATCGAAAGCGGTGAAGTCGTCGAGCTGCCGCTGCAACCTTCGCCGCCGTCGATCGTCGTGTCGATGTCGCGGCGGGCGGATGCGCCGCGGTTCGTGCACGGCGCGGCCACTGCCGCGCGGGCCGCATGTCACGAGTATTGCGAGAAGAGCAAGCGGTTGCTGGTCGAAGCGCTTTGATGCGGTGCGGGCCGGCGGGGGGCGAGGCCGGGTGTCCGGTGCGCATTCGACATCGCCGCGCGAATCGCCCACAATCGCCTGCGACGCGTGCGCGCCACGCGTCGTGAATGCCGGCACGGCCGTCCGGCATCGACCGCGTCGCTCGCCCCTGCACAACAAGAAGGCAACATGCAGACTCGTACCGCTTCCGCTCGCCTGAACCTCGCGCGCGCCGTCCTCGTCGCGCTGTACGTCGTGTCGCTGCTGCTGCCGGTCGCCGCCGAACCGCCGAATGCGATCGGCGCGGTGCACTGGTGGCGCGGTTACATGGTGCTCGTGATCGGCCCGCTCGCGATCCTCGACCTGCAATTCGCGTGGCTCGGCAACCCGCTGCTGATCGTGGCGCTGATCAAGCCGAACCGTGTCGTGTCCGCACTGCTCGCCGTGGCCGTGGCCTTCGCGCTCGGATGGCACACGATTCCGACCGGCCCGGACTTCAAGCCGATCCACGCTTTCGGCATCGGGTACTACCTGTGGCTTGCGGCCATGGTTGGCGGCGCCGCGTTGCCGTGGATCGGCGGGCACGGGAACAAGGACGTCGTCGCGCCTGCAACGGGGATCGGGCCGGATGAACCGGTCGATCCAATGGATGCGATGGATGCCGCCGCGTCCGCCGGCGCCGGCGACGCGGCGCAACCGGGGACCGCACCGTCACCGCCTCTTTCGCCCATCCCGTCGAGCCGCTGGGTCGTAACCACGACCGGTACACGCATCGAGGCGACCGACCCGCAGGGCACGACGCACGGAATCGCGCTGGCCGACCTCGGCGCGGTCGTGATCGAAACCAACGACCAGGGGCCCTACGAATCGGACGTGTGGTGGATCCTGTTCGATACGAACAAGCAGTTCGCGTGCGGGTTCCCGCAGAACGCCGACGGTGTGAAAGCGGCGGTCGATCGGCTGCTCGACCTGCCAGGCATCGATCACCGCAAGGTCATCGACGCGCAGACGTCGGTCCAGAACGCGATGTTCCCGATCTGGCAGCGCGCGGCGCAAGCGGAGCCGAAGGACGGTGAAGCGCAACGCACCGATTGAACCCGCGCTAAGACACAGTTGAAAGGCCCGGCCGCGGAAACGCGCAGCCGGGCCTCTGTCACCCGGTATCAGCCGGGGCTCGCTCGCCTCAGTGCGACCGCCCCGTATCCGTCCCCGGTGCGAACTCGATCCCCCGCAGCACTTCCGCAAACTTCGCAGTCCGCAGCACGGCGAACTGCTCGTGCGCGGCCGTCGTTGCGCTCGTGTTCTTCAGCACGTCACGCACCGCAACCAGACGGTTCGGATCCGCCCCGACATCGCCGTTGCCGCTGACCGTCGACGTAATCGCCCAGATCGTCACCGTGCCGTCGCGTTCGACGCGGCCGGTCAGGTTGCGCAGGCCAGCCGTCGCCGGTGCCCACGGCAGGCCCGTCGCCGAATTGTTGCCCGCCGGGTAGCCGGCAACCGAATACGGCTGACCGAGGTTCAGCCCGTTCTGCAGCGTATAGGCGAGCTTCCACTGCTTCGCGCCCGCGTCGTAGACCCACTTCTGCAGGCCCGCCGTCGTCTGCGCAGCCGCGTGCGTGTACAGGTCCGCGCCGCCCGTGTAGCCGTCGCCTTCGTCCGCGACATACAGCGTGTTCGCGTCAGCAAACCAGATCCCGAACGGATAGGAGAGCGTCGTCGCGGTCTTGTTCGGCGTGGTCGGGAAGCCGGCCAGCACGCACATGTTGTTCGGCAGGCCCGTCGTCTGCAGCGTGGCCGCGTTGTATGCGAGCGGCGCCGTCGGCAGCACGGCCTTCGGCGACGGCACGCCGACGCCCGACGGGCACGCGGTGCCGGTCGTATCGACGAAGTACACGGTGTTCACGCCGTTGCCGCCGCTGCCCTTCGTGTAGTACACGACGTTGTCGTGCACCGCGATGCCGCGGAAGTTGTCGTCCTTGCCGATCTTGTCGGCCTTCGCGCCGAGTTCGGTGACCGAGAAGCTCGCGAGCGGCGTCGGCACGCCCGGATCCTGCTGCGTTTCGTGATGCTTCGCGCCGTCGACGAGCTGCGCGCCCGCGCCGAGGATCACGTTGTCCGGTTGCGGGTTCGAGCCGTTGCCGGCGTTGCCCGACGTGTAGTACATCTCGCGGCCGTCGCGATTGTTCAGGATCGCCGCGCGGCCGTTGTTGCCGCTGTACGCGTTCGTCTCGGTGAAGCGGAAATGCCCGTGGCGATCGACGCGCGCGATCGCGCGATAGACGTTCTGCCCGTCCGGGTTCGTCGTATCGACCGCGAGCGGCGTGTTCGAGTTCGACACGTCGATCGCGTTGACCGGCGCGACGTAGCCCATGAACGTCAGATAGCTGCCGTCGAGGGACAGGTGCAGGCCGAGTTCCGACTTCGAGCTGAAGCTCGTCACCATCTGGTCGTGCGCGAAGCCTTTGTGCAGGCTGTTCGGCACTTCGAGCGTGCTGACGACACCGCCGGCCGGCGTGATCTGGTCGAGGAAGATGCGCGACGTGATGCCGAAGCTGCCGTCGTAGCGGTCGTTGTTCCACACGTACGGATAGGTGCCGTCGTTCGGCGCGCCGGCAGCCGCGCCGCAACCGCCGGTCGTCTTCGCGCAGTTCGGCGGCAGGATCACGCCGGGCTGGACGTTGCTCGACACGTTGTCGTACACGCTGCGGCTGAGCACCAGGAAGCCGGGCACGAACCCCGGTGCAAAACGGCTGTCGCCGCCGTCGTCATGCGGGGCAGCCTGCGCGCCGATGCTCGCGGCGATCAGCGTGAGTGCGAAGACAGGAACGGTACGATCGCGGAGCGCGCGGCGGCGCTTCGCGGACAAGGCGAAATTCGGCATGGACAAGGCTCCGTACGACATCGAGTGAGGACGTTGTTGGTGGACAGACTGACGACGTGAAGCCTCGCCACCTTAGCCATGCTTGATGAAGAATTGATTGCACGCGATCTCGCGGAAACCCGTGCGCAAACACGGGTTGCCGAGTGCGGCGCCTTGTTATTTATCCGTAATGCGAAAGAAATGAATCAGACAGCCATTCAGGCGGATTGCCCCGCATGCGGCTGCGTGAGCTTGCCGTCGCCATACTCGCGCAACACTTTCGAAATCACCACGCGATAGCCGTCCAGCCAGCGCGCCTGCTTCGTCTTCGCTTCGAGATGCGCCGGGTGCTGCATCAGTTGCTGCAGCGCCGCCTCCGACTCCCAGTAGTAGACGTTCTGGATCAGCCCCGATTCGGCGTTCTCCCACGTCTCCTCGCCGAGATAGCCGGGCGTCGCGCGCGCCATGTCGGCGATCTGCCGGTCGAGCCGGTGGAATTCGTCGTCGTATTGCCCGGCTCGGAAAATGAAGGTCGACGCGTACATGCCCGCTCCATCGAAAGCGATTGAAAGAGCGCCGATTGTAAGGCACGTGTGGCGTGCCGCGATCGTTACGCGGCGAGCGGATCGGCGGCGGGCCGGTCGGCGAGCCACGCGTCGATGCGCAGCGCGTCTTCACGCCTGCCGGCCGCAGGCGTCGGCATCGCGACCAGTGCCTGCCGCGCACGTTCAAGCGCCTGCGCGAAGCCGCGCAGCTCGCGTGTCGCGGGGCGGTCGTCGGCATGTCGCCGCGCGAGTGCCGCTTCGATGTTCATGTCGATCAACCCGAGTTGCGCGTCGATGAACGCAATGCAGCGCGTGCGGCAATGCTCGGATACCGGTGCGACGGCCAGCAGGACAGGCACGATCGACACGGTCAGGTAACCGCCGGGCGCCAGCCGCGACACGGCGTGCTGCACGCCCTGCCCGCCGCCGATCCACGACGCGAACACCGCATCGCGCCACACCGCGCGCTCGAACACGAGTGCTTCGCGATACGCGTCGAGCGCCGCACGGTCCGCGACCTGTCCGGCCGTCACCAGCGGAATCGGGAATGACGATTCGACCGACGCGTGCGCGCTCGCCGTTTCGACGATGCAGTTCGCGCCAAGCCATCGCGCATCGTCGCGCCGCGCGGCCAGCACTCGGGACTGCAAGCGATCCGGCAGCATCGGATCGAGCGGCACCGCGCTGCAGATCGACGGCTTGTCCGCATGCACGCTGCAGCGGCCATCGTCGGCCAGCGCCGCGCACCGGCCAAGCGACGGATAGTCGTAACCCTGCAGCGTCAGCGCGATCCATTCGGCGCCCGCGCCGCCGGTGCGATGAAACAACCGCTCCGCCAGCGCATCGGAAGCCGCGACGTCTTCTGCATCGAGCACGTGCTCGCGGCCGCCCGCGCGCCAGCGCTCGCCGATCCGCCGCTTCGGTACGCGACGGATCGTCAGCGCGCCGACGAAGCGATGCCGATGGCGGAACAGTTCGCGCAACGACAACGTCGGCGCGCTGTTGCAGCAGCGTCCGCATGCGTTGCACGCGAGCAGGTAGCTGTCTACCACGGCCGCCGCACCGAATCCTGGTAGCGCGTGAGGATGAAGCGCGCGACATCGTCCGAATGGTAGGCCGCGACGAGCTGCGTCACCCACGGCTTCGCGCGATCGGCATCGCGCACCGTCAGCACGTTCGCATACGGCGAGCGCGCATCCTCGATGCTGATGCTGTCGCGCGCGGGTTGCAGCCCGGCGCGCGCGGCATCGTCGCTGTCGATCGCGACGAACGCGGCCGTGTCGAGCGCCGCATGAAGGCGATCGCGGCGCAGTGCGACGAGCTTCAGCCCGAGCCGGTTGCCGGTCACGTCGCGCAACGTCGCGTGCAGGCCCGCCTGCTCGCGCAGCGTCACCAGCGTGTCGTTCTGCAGCAGCACGAGCGCGCGCGCCATCCCGCGCGGATCGGCCGGAATCGCGACCCTCGCACCGGGCTGCAGTTCGTTCAGGGTCTTCAGCTTGCGCGAATAGAGCGCCATCGGCAGCGTGACGGTCGGCGCGATGTCGGCCAGTGCGTAGCGTTTCCGCGCGCGTGTCGCGGCAAGCTGTTGCGCATCCTCGAAGCTGGCCGCGTCGATCCGGCCGTCGGCCAGCGCCGCGTCGATGCGCGACGCATCGTCGAATTCGACGACGTCGACACCCAACCCTCGCGACGCGGCGACCCGCTTCACTTCGTCCAGGATCTGCGCATGCACGCCGCGCGTCACGCCGACGCGCACGGCCGGAGCGACTGATTCGGCTGCAACCGTCGAGCCCGAATGCACGACCCCGCACGCAACGATCAGCCACGCCCCCGCGCAATGCCACACGCGCTTCATGTTGCATCCCTCAGAATCGTGCGGAACCCGATATGCGACGCGCCGAGATCGGCTTCCTGCTGTTCGCGCGACGACGCACGATAGCGCACGCAGTAGTCGCGCGAGCACAGGAACGAGCCGCCCTTGATGACCATCGGCGTATCGTGCCGGCGCGTCGGCGGCGCGACGGCCGCCGTGTCGCCGTTCGTATGCGACTGGTGCGGGCCCGTGTACGCGTCCTTCGTCCATTCCCATGCGTTGCCGATCATGTCGTAGAGCCGGAACCCGTTCGCCGCGTAGCAGCCGACCGGCGCGAGCCCCGCGTGACCGTCCTCGGCCGTATCGAGCACCGGGAACACGCCCTGCCAGTAGTTCGCGGCCGGCTTGCCCTGCGCGTCGCGCGGCGCGGCATCGAGCGACGCATCGTCGCGGCCGGCCTTGCCCGCGTATTCCCATTCGGCCTCGGTCGGCAGGTCGCGGCCGAGCCAGTGTGCATACGCGAGCGCATCGCGCTGCGTGACGAGCGTGACCGGCAGGTTGCCGAGCCCGTCGATGCCGCTGCCCGGCCCGCGAGGATGGCGCCACGACGCGCCCTTCACCCACGACCACCACGCAAAGTCGCGCGCGTTCATCTCGTCGCGCGTCGGCACATGGAACACCGCCGCCCCACCTTGCTGCTCGGCCTCGGTCACGTAGCCGGTCGCCTGCACGAAAGCGGCGAACTGCGCGATCGTCACGTCGGTCTGGTCGATCCAGAACCCGCCGACACGCGTGCGGCCGTCGCCGACCGGGCGCTCGTCCACGTAGCCGCGTGTGCTGCCGAACACGAACGCGCCGCCGCGCAGGTGCACCATCCCGGCCTTCGCGTCGTCGCGCCACCCGGCCGGCAGTCCCGAATAGCGCGCGCACTGCCGCTCCGAGCCGAGCGGCGCGAGCGCGCGGCCGCGATTCGCGTCGTCGAACGCATCGCCCGCCGGTGCGACGGGATTCGCATAGCCGGCCGCGAACGCGGCGGCGAACAGCGTGGCGGCCAGCGCCGCGCCGATCGTCCAGAACCTGAACCGCATCGTGTCGTCTCCGCGATCAGTAGTAGCCGCGCGGACGCAGCGGCTCGACACCGCCGACGTTGCTCATGTAGGTCTTCCACTGGTCGACGAGCGTGCTGATCACCGACGGGTTCTGCGCAGACACGTCGGTCGTCTCGCCGCGATCCGACGCGAGGTCGTACAGCTGCCAGTGACCGTCGGGCGGCCCGAGCGGCGGCTCGGTCCACAACGCCTTCCAGCGGCCATCGGCGCTGCGCAGGTATGCGCGGCCGTACGCTTCGTCGCCGAACGGCGTCGTATGCACCTCGCCCGTCGCGGAACCCGTGAGCACCGGCAGCAGCGACTGGCCCGTCACCGGATACACGTAGCGGTTGTTGTAGATTACCTTGCCCTTGTTCTGGTCGACACCCGTCAGCGTGTTGACGAGCGGCGGCGCCGGCTGCGACGGCGGCGTGACGCCCGCGACCGCGAGGAAGGTCGCCGTGTTGTCGGTCACGTGCGTGAACGCGCGCAGCGTCGGCAACGACTGCGTCTGGCCCGGCAGGTGCACGATCGTCGGCGTCGACACGCCGCCTTCGGCCGAATAGCCCTTCGTGAGCCGGAACGGCGACGCGCTCACCTCGGCCCAGCGCAGCCCGTACTGCAGGCGCTGCGCGTTCTGCTTGCCGTTGTCGGTGCCGAGCGTCGAGTAGATCGGCGCCTGTCCGTTCGCGGTATCGGTCGCGGTCGGGTCGGCGCCGCCGTCGATCGGCCAGCCTTCCGCGCCGTTGTCCGACTGGAACATGATGAACGTGTTGTCGTATTCGCCGATGTCCTTCAGGTGCTGGATCAGGAGGCCGATGTTGTAGTCGAGGTTCTCGACCATCCCCGCATAGATCTCCATGTAGCGCGCCTGCGCACGGCGCTCGGCCGGCGACAGGCTCGACCACAGCTTGTCGACCTTGCCGGGGCCGTAGTCGCTGTAGCCGTCCGCGGCCGAATGCACCGCGCTGATGTACTTCGCGCCGGCCGTGCCGTTGTTCGCGGTCGCGGGCGACGCGGCCGTCGTTTCCGGCAGACCGTCGAACGGCTTGAAGTCGGCGGGGATCAGGCCGAGCGCCTTCTGCCGCGCGATCCGCGCGTTGCGGATCGCGTCGTAGCCGGCGTCGTACACGCCCGCGTACTTGTGCAGCCACGGATCGGGCACCTGCAGCGGCCAGTGCGGTGACGTATACGCCGCATACGCGAAGAACGGCTTGCCGTCGCGCTGGTTCGAGTCGATGTACGAGATCAGCTTCTGCGTATAGAAATCGGTCGAATAGAACACGGCCGGGCTGCCGCCCACACCGCCCGGCTGTCCGGGCTGGCCAGGCTGCACGTAGCGGCCGTCTTCGGTGTAGTTCGACGAGCCGGCCGGCTCGTGCGCGAAGTGATTGGTCGCCGCGCCGCCGAGCAGCACGTAGCTGCGCTCGAAACCCCACTGGTCGGGCGTCTGGCCGCTGCCCGTCGCGCTGCCGACGATTCCCGAGCCGATGTGCCACTTGCCCGCGATGTACGTGTGGTAGCCGGCGTCCTTCAGTAGTTGTGCGAACGACAGTGCGCGATCGTTCAGGTAGCCCTCGTAGCCGGGCAGCCCGCGCCGTTCGTCGGTCGGCACGCCCATCGTGCCTTCGCCGACGAGATGGTGGTCGGTGCCGGACACCAGCATCGCACGCGTGATCGCGCAGACGGTGCCCGTGTGATGGTTCGACAGGATGCGGCCCGACGCGACGAGCGCATCGAGGTTCGGCGTGTTGATCTCGCCGCCGAATGCATGGATGTCGGAATAGCCGAGATCGTCGGCCATGATGTACAGGATGTTCGGGCGTTTCTGAGCCAGCGGCGGCGTGGTGCCGGCCGGTGACGACGGCGGATCGCTGTCGACGCCGCCGCACGATGCGAGCGACAGCGCACCGGCAATCGCGGCGCAGACGACACGGAAACGAAAAGCATGCAACGGCGAAGCGGACTTTTTCATTGCTCTGGAACGCTCGATCTACAGGATCGGCGATCTTAGCGTCGCGCGCGCGGCGCCCAAAGTCGGATTCGTCACATGCTAACGGGGTAGCGGAATATGCGCGCAAGCCACATGCGCGCCATCAGCGCACGCGTATGCGCGCGCCCGGATTGGGTATCGAAGCCGGCCGCTGCCGGGCCTCGCGTCTACCGTGCCGAATGCTTCAACCGCTGCGTCAACTACGCCCGCCGAGACTGCCGCCGCCATCCACGGCCAGCACCTGCCCCGTGACGAAGCCGGCTTCGTCCGCCAGGAAGAACGCGATCGCGGCCGCCACGTCGTCGGACGTGCCGAGCCGGCGCGCGGGAATCGTCGCGAGCACCTTGCGCTCGGCTTCGCTGCCGACGGGCCGCGTCTGCCGGAACAGTTCCGTCTCGATCGGCCCCGGCGCCACCGCGTTGACGGTCACGCCATGCTCGGCCAGTTCGAGCGCCCACGTGCGCGTGCAGCCGACGAGCGCACTCTTCGCGGCGGAATAGGCGGTGCGATCGAGACTGCCGAAGATCGCGCGGCTGCAAACGTTGACGATGCGTCCGTAGCCGCGCGCCTTCATCGCATCCGCAAAGTGCTGCGTGACCTGGATCGCAGCCCGCACGTTGAGATCGAACACCGCCTGCAGCGACTGGAAGTCGATCTGCCCGAGCGGTTGCGGCAACGCGATGCCGGCGTTGTTCACGATGCCGTCGACTTGATGCTGCTCGCCGATGCGCGCAAGGGTGGCCGCGGTCTGCTCAATGTCGGCGAGATCGCACGCGAGCAATTCGCCGGGAAAATCGATGTCCTGCGTGTGACGCGCGAGGCCGATGACGCGATGGCCGCGCCGTGCGAGCAAGGCGCTGACCGCAAAGCCGATGCCGCGCGAGGCGCCGGTGACGAGATACGTGCGAGATGACATGAGTGCTCCCGAAGTCCGTTCACATGAATGGCGTGGAAGCGCGTTTCCGGAGCGGAAGCCCGGAACCTGCGCTTTCGTTGGACGATTCTACGTGCGTAACGGGAATGACGTCGTGTCGCTACGGGTGCGGCTGTAGCAACACGGTATGTTCGATCCGCGTCCGCATCGTCAGTGATTTCCAACACCGGTCGACGTGTCGTACAGCCAGCGCATCACGAAAACCGGCGGCGCGGGTTCGGCGGCGCTGACGCGCGCCGGCGAATCGCGGCTCGCCGGCGGCGAGGATCGGCCGCTCGCGACGCTGCGGCAGAGCGTCGATTCGAGCGATGCCTGTAACGCGACACGGGTGCTGCACGTCAATGGCGAGCACGCGGAGTATTCGGTGAACTGCAATTCACTCCGGGAGTCGAATTGAATCGGCTCGGCTCGGCTCGGCTCGGCTCGGCTCGGCTCGGCTCGGCTCGGCTCGGCTCGGCTCGGCTCGGCTCGGCTCGGCGCGAGCGCGTCACGGGTGCGTCACTGCACTTGCCAGGCACGCACCCGCCGCGTGACGCATCCGGCATCGGCGCACGCGGCGGTGGTCAGCCCACCCGCCCCGCCGCCACCTGCATCGCGCGCCGCGACGCGACCCGCAACCCGAGCACGCCGCCGGCCAGCAACGCGACCGCGACCAGCAGCAGCGCGAGGTCGTACGAATGCGTGACGTCCTTGATCCGCCCCATCACCGGCGGCAGCGCGAGCCCCGCGATGTTCGCGACCGCGTTGATCAGCGCGATCGACGCGGCGGCCGTGAGACCCGACACGTATTCGGTCGTCACGGCCCAGAACACTGGCGTCGCGGCCCAGTTGAAGCCGACCGCGAGCACGAGCAGCGCATATGCGACGGGCAGCGTCGGCGTATAGATCGCCGCGATCAGCAACGCGCCGGCGAGCAGCATCGGCACGCCGAGATGCAGCGCGCGTTCGCCGCCGAGATCCGAACGCCGGCCGTTCACGTACATCGCGACGCACGCGAACAGGAACGGCAGCGCGGACAGGCTGCCGACCGCGAAACTCGATTGTCCCGACAGGCTCTTCACGAGCAGCGGCAGGAAAAGCGTGAGGCCGATCGTGCCGAACGCCTGCAGCAGCCAGAACGCGGCGAGCGCCCACACCTTGCCGTCGCCGAACGCACGCCGCAGCGCGACGCCGTGCGACAGGTGCTCGCGCGGCGCGGTGTCACGCAGCGTCGCTTCGAGCCACGCGCGTTCGTCGGCCGGCAGCCAGCGCGCATGGGCGGGCGTGTCGGGCAGGCGGCGCAGCACGACGAATCCGAGCAGCAGCGCGGGCACGCCTTCGAGAAGGAACAGCCAGCGCCAGCCCTCGATGCCGAGCACGCCGTTCAGGTTCAGCAGCGCGCCGGACAGCGGCAGCCCGATCACCGACGCGAGCGTCGCGCCGATATAGAAGAACGACATCGCGCGTGCACGATCGCTCGGCGGATACCATGCGGACAGGTAGTAGATGATGCCCGGCGTGAACCCCGCTTCCGCCGCGCCGAGCAGCAGGCGCATCGCATAGAGTTGCCCCGGCGTATGGACGGCGCTCATCGCGGCCGCGACGATGCCCCACGTGATCATGATCCGCGCGATCCAGCGGCGTGCGCCGACGCGCGCGAGGAACAGGTTGCTCGGCACCTCGAACAGGATGTAGGTCACGTAGAACAGCCCCGCGCCCAGCCCGTACATCCCGGCGCTCAACCCGAGATCGGCGTTCATCTGCAGCGCCGCGACCGAGATGTTCGAGCGGTCGATATACGCGACGAGATACAGCAGCATCAGGAACGGAATCAGGCGCAGGTTCAGGCGCCGCATCGTCGCGGCGTGCAACTGCGGGGCGGCAGCGGTCATCGGTGTGTCTCCTGGTTCGTCTCGCCCGTCTCGAGGGACGGTACAGTCGCCGCGCGCACGGCGGCGGCGTCGCGCCGCGTGAAGCGCGGCGTCATCCAGGCCAGTCTAGAAGCCGTGCGAATTTCGCGTCAATTACCGGGACGTCGTCTCGATATGTGAGATGCGCGTGGCGAGTTGCATCCCGCGTGCGTTCAGTAGCGCATCACGAGAAACAGCCCCGCGGCCGCGAGCGCCATGCCCGGCCATGCGAGCGCGCCGATCGTCTCGCCGAGCGCCACCAGCGCGATCAGCGCGGTCGCGGGCGGAATCAGGAAGAACAGCGCCGACACGCGCGACGCCTCGCCGTGGCGCACCATCGCGAGCAGCAGCGAGATCGCGATCAGCGAGTTGCAGATGACGAGGTACGCGAGCGAACCGGCGAGCCCGGCGGTCCATTGCACGTGCATCGGTTCGAGCGCGAACGCGAGCGGTGCCGTGACCGCGAGGCCGACCGCGTACTGCACGAGGTTCGCGGTAACCGGATGGACGTCGGTGCCGAAGCGTTTTTCCCACAGCGTGCCGCCGGTGATGCACGCGAGCGCGAACAGCGCGAACGCGAGCGCCCACGGTGACGCGACGTCGACCGACGAACGCGCGAGGATCACCAGCACCGCGCCCGCGGCGCCGAGCGCGAGGCCGATCCAGCGCAACACGCCAACGCGCTCGCCGGCAATCATCGGCGCGAGCAATCCGACGAGAATCGGCTGTTGCGACGTGACGAGCGCGACGGCGCCGGCCGACATGCCGAGCTTGAGGCTCAGGTACGTGAACGCGAAATAACCGGCCTGCAGCAACAGGCCGACCACGATGAGATCGCGCCAGGCACGCCCCGTGCGCGGCAACGCGGGGCGCAGCCACAGGAACGGGCCGGCGAGCAGCGCGACGACGCATGCGTAGCGCAGTGCGAGGAACGTGAGCGGATCGGCATAGCGCAAGCCGAGCTTCAGGAACACGAAGCCGCTTGCCCACAGGAGCAGGAACAGCGCGGGCGCGATGCGCAACCAGCCCGGTTGCCGTGCGGCCTTCGGGGTATCGATCGTCGTCATGCGCGCTCGCATGGTGTCGTCGCAGGGATGTCTGGCCCGCTCGTGCCGGGGCGGCGTGCGAGCCCGCGCATCAGCGGCACACCGGGTGCCCGTTGAGGTTCGGTACGGCCACTGTCGCGACGATGACAACCTGCGGTTCCCGCTTCATGACGGCGCGCCCCCGGATATTCGGCTGCGACGATCATACGCCGCGCCAGCCGAACATGCGTCGTGTGGATGTCGCGATCGCCGCGGCTCGGCGCGTCGCGCCTCCAACGTCACGCGTCAATCGTCCGACGCCAGCATGCGCGGTATCTCGTCGACGAGCGCATCGATGACGACGCGCACCTTCGACGGCACCTGGCGCGATGCCGGCCGCACCGCGGACACCTCGGCACCCGATACGCTGTTGCTGTCCATCACGAGCGCGAGGCGGCCGTCGCGCAGGTAAGGCGCCATCAGCCAGCACGGCAGCCACGCGAGGCCCGCGCCGGCGGCGGCGGCATCGGCGATCGCCTGCAGGTCGTCGAGCCGCAGGCGGCCGGCCGGGCGATGGTCGTGCACCGCGCCGTCCGCGCCGACGACCCGCCACGGCGTCGCATGCCCGCCGCGCGAATACGCGATGCCGACGTGCGACGCGAGCGCGTCGAGCCCCGCTGGCCGGCCATGACGTTCGAGATACGCGGGCGATGCGCAGATGCCCATGCGCTGCACGCCGAGCTTCCGGCCGACCAGCGCGCTCGTATCGGCCAGCTCGCCGATGCGCACCGCGATGTCGAAGCCGTCGTTGACCAGATCGGCCACGCGATCGCTGAACGACACGTCGATTTCGAGCCGCGGATGGCGCTCCACGAGGCGTCGCATGACGGGCGCCACGCATTGCCGCCCGAACAGCACGGGCACGCTGACGCGCAACCGCCCCGCCGGCTCGCGCTGCCCCGCGTCGAGCGCGGCCTCCGTCTCGCCGAGTTCGGCCAGCAGCCGCCGGCACTGCTCGTAATAGACGAGCCCTTCGTCGGTCAGGCCGAGCTGGCGCGTCGTGCGCTGCAGGAGCCGGGCGCCGAGGCGGCGTTCGAGCCGCGCGACGACCTTCGCGACGGCCGAGCGCGTCACCCCGAGCCGCAGCGCCGCCGCCGCAAAGCTGCCCGACTCCACCACGTCGACAAATTCGGCCACGCCTCTCAGCCGCTCATCCATGCGATTACGCTCCATTGGGTCACCGGTTTGTATCCACACAGACGACAGTCATCGGCCGATTTCTCGCCAATGCGTCCCCGTGCGCAACACTATGATAGTCCGCTCTATCTCGAAAAGGAGTCGACATGAACGCATGGCAAGTGAAACCGGGCGACGGCGTGGCCGGGCTTCGGCGCATCGACGCGCCGCGCCGCGCGGTCGGGCCGACCGACGTCGTCGTGAAGATCCACTCGGCCGGACTGAACTATCGCGACCTGATGTTCGCGCGCGGCGACTATCTCGGCATCGGCACGGACGCGCTGATTCCGGTTGCCGACGGCGCCGGCGAAGTGATCGAAACCGGTCGCGACGTCACGCGCTTCAAGCCGGGCGATCGCGTGATCAACACGTACTTCCCGCATTGGCTCGACGGGCCGCCGACGCCGCAGAAAGTCTCCGGGTCGCCCGGCGCGCAATTCGACGGCGTGCTGGCCGAACATTTCGTGTCCGACGAAGCCGCGCTGGTCGCGATTCCCGCGCATTTGAACTACGACGAGGCGGCGACGCTGTCGTGCGCGGGCATCACGGCCTGGAACGCGCTGTTCGACGACGGCGGCCTGGGGCCTGGCGCCACCGTGGTGCTGCTCGGCACGGGCGGCGTGTCGATCGTCGCGTTGCAGCTCGCGCATGCGGCGGGGCTGCGCACGATCGTCACGTCGTCGAGCGATGCGAAGCTCGAGCGCGCCCGTGCACTCGGTGCGGACGCAACGATCAACTATCGCGCGACGCCCGAATGGCAGCATGAGGTGCTGCGGCTCACCGATGGCGCAGGGGCGGATCTGGTCGTTGAAGTCGGCGGCAAGGATACGCTGCCGCGCTCGGTCGCCGCGACGAAGATGGGCGGCATCGTATCGGTGATCGGCGGCCTCAGCAGCTTCGGCGGCCCCGAACTCGGGCTGCTGTCGCTGATCGGCGGGATCCGGCAGTTGCACGGCATCATGGTCGGCAGCCGCACGATGCTCGACGACGTCGTGCGGCTCGTCGACGCAAAGCAGATCAAGCCGGTGGTCGATCGCGTGTTCGGTTTCGACGAAGCGCCGCAGGCGTATGCCTACCTGCAGTCGGGGCAGCACTTCGGCAAGGTGGTGATTCGCGTCGCGCAGTAAGCGCGTCGAGGCGACGGGCCGTTTGGCCCGCCGCCTCAACGGCGCTTCCCGCATCGCCCCGTCAGAACTTGTGACGAATCCCCGCGTGAACCATCAGCTGCTTCGACGTCGACGACAAGTCCGCCGCACCGGGAATATAGGCCTGGTCGAGCGACGAGCCCGTCGCATCGCCCGCAACCCGCTGATACGCGCCCATCAGGTACACGTCCGTGCGCTTCGACAGGTTGTAGTCGGCCATCAGCCCGAGCGAATGGATCTTCGGCTTCGCGCTGCCCGTCGTCGCGTCATAGCGCACCGTCGTGTACACGTACTGTGCACCGACGAACAGCGCGGGCGTGAACTGGTATTTGCCGTTCACCTCGAAGTTCTGGTACTTGATCGACGACACCGTGCCGCCCGCGAGCGGACCGGTCACCGGCTCGATCGTTTCGTCGCCGAACAGGTAGCCGACGTTCGCGGTCGGCCGCGTGACGTTGCTGTTCGTGTACGCGAACCCGAGCGTCGCGGGCCCCGCCGTGTAGTTGATGCCCGCACCGAAGATCCGCAGCCGCGCCGACGCGAAATTCGCATCGGCGCCGACCGATCCCGAGCCGGCGATCGCGCCGCCTGACGTCGCACCCGGGTTGTCCGCATTCAGGAAGGCCGCGCCAACGAGCAGTCCGCCCTGCTCATATTGCGCACCGATGCTCCACTGCCGGTTGTTCGCGAAGCCCGTGTCGTTGCTGAAGCTGTACGTGCCGCCGAACGAGAAGCCGGCGAAATCCGGACTCGCGTACTTGACCGTGTTGTTCACGCGAAACGTATTGCCGGTGTTGTCGTTGTCGAGCGGATGCGAGAACGGGTAGACGCCCCAGCTGCCGTTCGCGGTCGTCGGCGCGAGATAGTCGACCACCGCATCGTATTGCCGGCCGAGCGTCAGCGTGCCGAAACGCGCGCTGCCGAGGCCGACGTAGGCCTGCCGCCCGAACATGCGGCCGCCCTGTGCAAGCGTGCCGCTGTTAACGTTGAAGCCGTTCTCGATCTGGAACAGCGCGCTGTAGCCGCCGCCCAGATCCTCGGTGCCCTTCAGCCCCCAGCGGCTGCCTTGCGCGAAACCGCTCGCCATCTGCCACGCGCTGTGGCCGCCGACGTTGTTCGTGTAGTCGATGCCTGCATCGACGAGGCCGTACAGCGTGACACTGCCCTGCGCGAACGCGGGCGCTGCACACAGCGCCGGAATCGCGACGAATAACGATCTCCAGTTCATTCGTTTTCCTTATTGATATTGTCGTGACTGCCCGCTTGGCGGGCGTCGCAGCTTACTTCGCGCCGTAGATGTCGAAGTCGAAGTACTTCTTGTTGATGCGCTGGTACGTGCCGTTCGCGAGGATCGTCGCGAGCGCGCGGTTGAAGGCGTCGCGCAGGTCGTTGTCCTGCTTGCGCAGCCCGAGCCCGTCGCCCTGCCCGAAATACTTCACGTCGTCGATCGCCGCGCCGACGAACGCGAAATCCTTGCCCTGCGGCTTCTTCAGGAAACCGTCGCTGGCCGCGATCGATGCCTGGAACGCCGCGTCGAGCCGGCCCGTCACGAGATCGGCATAGACCTGATCCTGGTTCTGGTACGACACGATCTGCACGCCGGCCGGCTGCCAGTTCGCGACCGCGTAGTCCGCCTGCGCGGAGCCCTGCTCGACGCCCACACGCTTGCCCTTCAGTGCGTCGGCCGTCGGCAGCAGCGGCGAGCCCTTGCGCGCGATGAGGCGCGCCGGCGCATTCGAGATCCGGTTCGTGAAGGCGATCTGCTGCTGCCGCTTCGGCGTGATCGTCATCGACGACGCGATCACGTCGAACTTGCGTGCGAGCAGCCCCGGAATCATCCCGTCGAAACTCGACTCGACCCACACGCAGCGCGCATGCAGCTCCGCGCACAACGCATTCGTGATGTCGATTCCGAAGCCCGTCAGCGTGCCGTCGGGCAGCTTGTATTCGAGCGGCGGATAAGTCGGATCGACCGCGAGGCGGATCTCCTTGCCCGCCCAGTCGCCCGCGTGCGCCGCGCTTGCCGCCAGCGCCATCGCGAGCACTGCCATCCGTTTCCATTGCTTCATTGCCAGTCTCCTTCCTTGTGTGAATCGTCAGTCAAAATCGTGCAGGCCCGTCACGCGAGGTAGCGTTCCGCCAGCGCAATCCAGTAGCTCGCGCCCGTCGCGAGGCACGCGTCGTTGAAGTCGTAACCGGGATGGTGCAGCCCGCATCCGGCGGCGCCGTCGCCGTTGCCGATCGACAGATAGCTGCCGGGGCACGCGTTCAGCATGAACGCGAAGTCCTCGCTGGCCGCGATCGGCCGCAGATGCGGGATCAGCGCGCCATCGCCGCCCCATTCGCGGGCGACGTCGCGCGCAAACGCGGTTTCCGCCGTGTGATTGACGAGCACCGGGTACTCGTGCCGATAGTCGATCTCGGCCGTCGCGCCATAGCTTGCGGCCTGCCCGTGCACGATCTCGCGAATGCGCCGTTCGAGCAGCGCGCGCACGTCCGGCGACAGCGCACGCACGCTGAGTGCGAGTTCCGCGTGCGGCGGGATCACGTTCGATGCGGTGCCCGCATGGATCGAGCCGGCCGTCACGATCGCCAGCTCCTGAGGATTCACGTTGCGCGACACGACGGTCTGCAGCGCCATCACGATCGACGCGCAGACGACCACCGGATCGATCGTCGTATGCGGCACCGCGCCATGCCCGCCGCGCCCGCTCACGCGCACGCGCACCTCGTCCGCCGATGCCATCGCCGGGCCGTCGCAGAAACCGAGCACGCCAGCCGGCAGGCCCGGCACGTTGTGCATCGCGTACACCGCATCGCACGGAAACTGCGCGAACAGCCCGTCGTCGATCATCCGCTTCGCACCGCCGAGCCCTTCCTCCGCCGGCTGGAAAATCAGGTTCAGCGTGCCCGTGAAGCGTCCGCGCTCGGCCACGCAGCGCGCCGCCGCGAGCAGCATCGCCGTATGCCCGTCGTGGCCGCACGCGTGCATCACGCCGTCGCATCGGCTCGCGTGCGGCAGCCCGGTCGTCTCGCGGATCGGCAGCGCGTCCATGTCCGCGCGCAGCCCGAGCCGTTTCCCGGCGCCGTGCGTCAGCGTACCGACCACGCCCGTGCCGCCGAGCCCGCGCGTCACCCGATAACCCCACGTTGTCAGGAAGTCGGCCACGAGGTCGCTCGTCGCATGCTCCTCGAAGCCGAGCTCCGGATGCGCGTGCAGCCGGCGGCGGAGCGCGATCATTTCCGTCTCGATGGCCGCCATTTCCGGCAGGATAGGTTTGTGGTCCAACCCCGATTCTCCTCGATGCATTCCGGTTGCCGATCGCCCGAATGACCGATCGTGACCGCATCGTAGGCAGCGAAAATCCCGGCGAACAGCCGCGGTTTCGTTATGATGACAACCTTTCGTTGTCGGGTATCGCACCATGAGCACGATCAAGCTGCATCAGCTGCAGGCGCTCGTCGCGAGCGCGGAGGCCGGGAGTATTCGCGGCGCGGCGCGCACCCTCGGGCTGTCGCAGGCGGCCGTCACGCGCGCGCTGCGCGAACTGGAGGCCAGCGAACGCCTGCCGCTGCTGGTCCGCGCACCGGAGGGGATCGGCTTCACCGACTACGGCAAGACGCTGCTCACGCACGCGAAGCTCGTGCTGAAGCAGCTCGAACACGCGCAGAGCGATCTCGAACGCATGCGTGGCCGCGTCGAGGGCCGGCTGAGCGTCGGCGTGACACCGTGGCTCACGATGACCTTCCTCGCGGAAACGGTGCTGCGCTTTCGCGAGCAGATGCCCGACGTGCGCCTCGAACTCTACGAAGCGCTGATGGCCGTCGCGCAGCCGCTGTTGCGCGACGGCAGCATGGACTTCGCGCTCGGGCACGTGCAACCCGGCGGCACGCAGGAATTCGCGTTCGAGCCGATGCTGCGCTACGAAACCGCGGTGATGGTGCGCGCCGGCCATCCGCGCGAGCACGCGCGGTCGATCCACGACCTGGTCGAGAACGACTGGGTGCTGAATTTCGCGGCCGACGGGCAGGCCGCGCTCGTCGACTACCTGTTCACGCGCCACGGCGCCGAAATCGACGAACGGCGCATCGTGCGCGCGCAGTCGGTGGCGATGCTGCAGACGATGCTCGAACAGGCCGACATGTGCACGTGGTGCCCGACGATCCTCGCGGCCGTGCCGCCGTTCGGCGAACGGATGCGCGCGTTGCAGCTGAAGGAAACCTTCGAGCCGCGCGACCTCGGGATCGTCACGCGGCGCAGCAGCACGCTGAGCGACGCCGCGCGCTGCTTCATCGACTGCCTGCTGCACGTGATCCGCCGCCATGCGCGATCGGCCCGCAAGGCGGATCTCGCGCTGTTCAGGACGCTGTCGCTGCTGATCTGACGCGCGGCCCCGTCCGTCTTTCTTCTTCTTTCTCTTTCGCGTCGTTCGTCCAAAGCGCGTCCGTGAAAATGCATTTCCGAATCCGTTATTGGATCGCGCCGCCGTGCATTTTTATACTCGTCAGCACTCTCTGCAAAAGAGTGCCAGCCCATCTCGACAGAACAGATCAGCACAGGACGAACCAATGAGCCTACGCCCCTTGCACGACCGCGTGATCGTGAAGCGACTCGACCAGGAAACCACCACCGCGTCGGGCATCGTGATCCCCGACAGCGCCGCGGAAAAGCCCGACCAGGGTGAAGTGATCGCCGTCGGCCCCGGCCGCAAGGATGCGGACGGCCAGCGCATCGTGCCCGACCTGCAGGTCGGCGAGCGCGTGCTGTTCGGCAAGTACGCGGGCCAGGCCGTCAAGCTCGACGGCACCGAGTTTCTCGTCCTGCGCGAGGAAGACATCGTCGCGGTCGTCAATCAATAACGGAGCGCAATCATGGCAGCAAAGGAAATCATTTTCAGCGACGTCGCACGGACCAGGCTGACCGAAGGCGTGAACATTCTCGCGAACGCGGTGAAGGTCACGCTCGGGCCGAAGGGCCGCAACGTCGTGCTCGAACGCAGCTTCGGCGCGCCCGTCGTCACGAAGGACGGCGTGTCGGTCGCGAAGGAAATCGAACTGGCCGACAAGCTGCAGAACATCGGCGCGCAACTCGTGAAGGAAGTCGCGTCGCGCACCAGCGATGCGGCCGGCGACGGCACCACGACGGCGACCGTGCTCGCCCAGGCGATCGTTCGCGAAGGCCAGAAATACGTCGCGGCCGGGCTCAATCCGCTCGACCTGAAGCGCGGCATCGACAAGGCCGTCACCGCGGCCGTCGACGAGCTGAAGAAGATCAGCCGGCCGACCACCACGAGCAAGGAAATCGCGCAGGTCGCGACGATCTCCGCGAACGGCGAGGAGTCGATCGGCCAGCGCATCGCGGAAGCGATCGACCGCGTCGGCAAGGAAGGCGTGATCACCGTCGAGGACGGCAAGTCGCTCGCGGACGAACTCGATGTCGTCGAGGGGCTGCAGTTCGATCGCGGCTACCTGTCGCCGTACTTCATCAACAATCCCGACAAGCAGATCGCCGAGATCGAAAGCCCGTACATCCTGCTGCACGACAAGAAGATCTCGAACATCCGCGACCTGCTGCCGGTGCTCGAACAGGTCGCGAAGTCGGGCCGGCCGCTGCTGATCATCGCGGAAGATGTCGAGGGCGAAGCGCTCGCGACACTCGTCGTGAACAACATCCGCGGGATCCTGAAGACGGTGGCCGTGAAGGCGCCGGGCTTCGGCGACCGCCGCAAGGCGCTGCTCGAGGACATCGCGATCCTCACCGGCGGGCAGGTGATCGCCGAAGAAACGGGCCTGACGCTCGAAAAGGCGACGCTCGCCGAACTCGGCCAGGCGAAGCGCATCGAGGTCGGCAAGGAAAATACGACCGTGATCGACGGCGCGGGCGACGCGAAGAACATCGAAGCGCGCGTGAAGCAGATCCGCGTGCAGATCGACGAAGCCACGTCGGACTACGACCGTGAAAAGCTGCAGGAACGCGTCGCGAAGCTCGCGGGCGGCGTCGCGGTGATCAAGGTCGGCGGCGCGACCGAGATCGAAGTGAAGGAGAAGAAGGACCGCGTCGACGACGCGCTGCACGCGACGCGCGCGGCCGTCGAGGAAGGCATCGTGCCGGGCGGCGGCGTCGCACTGATCCGAGTGCGGCAGGCGATCCGCGAACTGCAGGGCGTGAACGCCGACCAGAACGCGGGCATCAAGATCGTGCTGCGCGCGCTCGAGGAACCGCTGCGCCAGATCGTCACGAACGCGGGCGAGGAAGCGAGCGTCGTCGTCGCGAAGGTGGCCGAAGGCTCGGGCAACTTCGGGTACAACGCGCAGACGGGCGAATACGGCGACCTCGTCGAATCGGGCGTGCTCGATCCGACCAAGGTCACGCGCACGGCATTGCAGAACGCGGCGTCGGTCGCGGGGCTGCTGCTGACGACCGATGCGACCGTATTCGAAGCGCCGAAGGATGCCGCGCCGGCAGCCGCGCCGGGCGGCCCGGGTGCAGGCGGCCCGGGATTCGATTTCTGACGGTGCGGCGCGTGTGCCGGTACGCCGGCATACGTGCAGCAATACGCAGCGTATGCAACGCGTGGCGATGGAAGTCGTCACGCGTTTTTGCATTGGATGGGCGAAAAAGAGCGGCGTGCCGGCCCGCCAGCGCGCTCGGGTAAGATGAACGCCCGTCCCGTCGCACTGCCTTCCACGCCATGTCGACCACCGTCACCACCTTGCTGCCGCTTGCCGGCGTCCTTTTACTGAGCGTCGCCAGCCCCGGCCCGAACTTCGTGATCGTCACGTCGACCGCGGTCGCGTCGCGCCGCGCCGGCGTGATGACGGGCCTGGGCCTGGCCGCCGCGTCCGGCACCTGGGCGGCAATCGCGATCGCCGGGCTCAGCCTGCTCGTCACGCATGTCGCGTGGGTACACACGGCGCTGCGGCTGGCGGGCGCCGCGTACCTGATCTGGCTCGGCCTGAAGATGATCGTGACCGCCCGCAAGCCGTTGCCCGTTGCCGCGCCGGCCGCAGCGCCCGACTGGCACGCCGCGAGGAAGGGCTATGTCGTCAGCATGACGAATCCGAAATCGGTCGCGTTCTACGGAAGCATCTTCGCGCTGATGGTGCCGGCCCACGCGCCGGCCTGGCTCGATCTCGCGGTCGTCGCGCTGTCGGTGGCAATCTCGGCCGCGTGGTATTGCACGATGGCGCTGCTCGCCTCGCACCCGTCGGTGCGCGCGCTGCTGGTGCGCCGCAAGGCCGTGCTCGACACGACGGCCGGCCTGCTGCTGATGGGTGTCGGCGGGCGGATGCTCGCCGGACGCTGATCCACCCGGCTTGCGCTCACTCCTCGAACCGTCACCGGTCCCCATCATGCCGACCATCCAAACCATTCTCGACGACTACGAACGCCTCGGCTGGACCAACAACGATCCGATGTCGCAGATGCTGGCGCTGCGGCACGACGACCCGGCGGCACTCGCCGACCTCGTGATCGCATCGTTCGATCGCGTGTTCCCGCACGCGGTGTTCCTCGATGCCGCGCTCGATCTGATGGACGACACCGCCCTCGAGAAGGTCGCCACCGAAGCGTGGCAAGCCATCTGCAACGGCACATGGAACGAACGACTCGCGAGCGTGTTGTCGAGCGTGGCAACGCAGACGCCGCAGATGTTTTCCGGTCACTGGGACATGCTCGTCGACATTTACACCACGAAGCAGTCGCCGCGCGTGTACCTCGAGGACAACGTGTGGCGCATGCTCGATCCGGCGACGGTCGAACGATGGCGCGGCCGGCTTGCCGACGTCCCTGCCGGTAGCAAGGTAGAACATGCCCGTGCCGTCGCGCTGCTCCATTCGCGACAGCCTGCGGCCGTTCGCGACGCGGCAGCGTGGTTGTTTCCGGACGATCCCGGGACGCGCGCCAACTGGCTCATGTCCGCCGGCTACGTTCAGGAACACGACGCCTTGCGCGCATTGCACGGCGAAACGCCGCTGCATATCGACTTCGGCCCGACGCTGGGCGCACCGATCCTCCGCGCGCAGCCGAAATGGCATCGTGGGGTTCTCGCGCATCATGCAACCTGGCGCGCCGGCGATTCGCATCGATCGGGCGCGCGCTTTGGCGGCGTATCGTCGCATCGATGCGGCCTGTGTCACGGGCCGCTGCATCGATTGCTGACACTGCCGCAACCCGCTGAAGCGGGCATCGACAGCTCAACGCCCGTGTCGTTCGACACCTGCCTGTCGTGTGTCGGCTGGGAGAGCGACGGCCCGCTATTCCACCGTCACGACGACGCCGGCAACGCCTGTGCGCACCCGTCTCAGCAACGCGACGTCGCCATCCAGCCGGAATATACGGCGGCCCCGTTCGTGGACGCCGACGTTGCACTCTTCGCCGCACCCGCACGCTGGACGCGGCAGGAATGGGGCCTGTCGAACAGCCGGCAGAACCTGAGTCGTGTCGGCGGCGCACCGTCGTGGGTACAGTCGGCGCAGTATCCCGATTGTCCGGATTGCGGCCGCAAGATGTCGTTCGTCATGCAGCTCGATTCCAACCTTCCGCAAACGGACGGCAGCGAATGGCTGTGGGGCAGCGGGGGCGCAAACTACACATTCTGGTGCGCGCCGTGCCGCACCAGCGCGCATCTCTGGCAGTGCACGTAGCACACGGCGCGATCCCGCACGGGCCGCGTAACCTTTACGACCTTTTTACTTGCGCCCGCGCTTGCGTTCACTAGAATGTGTTCGCAATCAGTCCATCACCGAGTACGCACATGCGCATCCGAAGTCCTCGCCCTCCGAGTTGCTTTTCTGCCTGACAGGCAGGACGCCTGCGTCTCTCTGTTCCCGAGCCACCGTCCTGCCAGCAGGCGGACGGTGCGCGCCGTAGTCCTTCCCGTGCACGCTTGAACACGACGTCGATGCGTTGATCGCGCATCGTGCCGGCAAGCGTGTTCGCGCGGAATTCCCGAATCACGACGCGCCATCGATCCGCCGCCCCGGCAACGATCGACTGGCATGCCTCGCATCCCGCATGTCGATCCAGCCGAGTTACTTCGCATACCTGATTTAACCAACGGAAATTTCCGATACCCGGAGCCCGGTCATGTTCGAGATCGACAAGCAGTACACCCGCGAATTCATCCACACCGCCTGCGGCGGCAGCAAGCAGGCGTTCCTGCCGACAAAAAACGGCAAGGTCGTGGCCGCCTGCCTGCGCACGGACCTCAACCCGCACGCGCCCGACGTGATCCTCTGCGACGGCAGCGCGTCCGCGCGAGCGGCCGGCAGGACGCTCGCCGCGCAACGCGATGCGATTCCGGTGTTCATCCGCATGGCAACCGACGCGTACCGCTTCGTCGGCCAGTACGTCGTCAGCGAATCGCTCACCGCACCGCTCGACTGCGCGCCTTACGTGCGCAACAGCAGCTTCACGTCCGGACAGATCTCGCGCGTCCTCAAGCTCAAGCGCTGCTGACCCGCTTGACAGGCGCCTCGCGCGCCCCGTTCCGGTCATCTCTCATACAGGAGCAATCATGCTTGGCCTGACGTTCTGGAAACACGTGATCGGCGCGCGGACCGATGCAATCCGCGATGACAGGGCGGCTGCACACGACCGGCACCGACGGGTGTCGAGGACGCTCGTGCTGACCAGCGCCGCGGTGGCGTTCGCGGCGATCGCGTTCGGTGCGCCGGTCGTCGGCATTTCGGTCTTTCTGCTGACGACGCTGCCGTTCGTGCTGTCGGGTACCTGAAGCGATACGTATCGAACGCGTCGCGCACGCCGCGACGCCATCGATACACAATTTTAATGCCGGGCCCCCGCGTATCTGACACCGTCTTTACGCGCTTTTGTCTAGGATTTCCCTGTCATCCCGACACGGAGAGATCCGCATGCAAACGCAGCAGGCCGCCATCGGCGGCCAACCCGACCTTCCCCGCCGACGCGGCGGCATGCCCGCCGCGACCCGGCTGGCCGACGCCTGCCCACCGGACAACATCCTGCTCGACGTACCGGTCGAAAGCGCAATCCAGTTGTTCGACCTCGTCGCGCGATATATCGAGCGCAGCGGTGGGGTAACCGCGGAACGGATCAGGACCGAACTGATCAAGCGCGAACAACTCGGCTCGACCGGCCTCGGCCAGGGCGTCGCGATTCCGCATGCGCGTGTCGACGGTCTCCGCTCGGCCATCGCGCTGTTCGTTCGCGCGCAGTATCCGTTCAGCTTCAACGCACCGGACAGCAAGCCCGTGCGCGAATTCATCGTGCTGGTCCTGCCGAAAGAAGACGATCGCGCCCACCTCGAACTGCTCGCCGACGCGGCGCGGTGTTTCAGCGAGCGCGCGTTCCGGCAGGCATCGCGCGACGCGCAGACGCCCGACGACATTCACCAGCTGATGCAACGCACGCATTGATGCCGCACCGTGCGGCGACTGGCACCCCCTTCATCCATTCGGATTCCCATGTTCCCAGACCCTGAAAGTCCCACCCTTACGTCCCGTCGCGTGGCCGGCCTGGCCCGCTCGCTGCCGTTCATGCAGGCCCTGCACGGGCAAACCGTCGTCATCGTCGAGGGCGGCGCCGCGCGCGACGCGCGTGCCCGTCAGGCATTCGCGCAGGATGTCGCGCTGCTCGCCCTCACCGGCGTTCGCCCGATCGTCGTCCAGGGTGGTCCGGCCGCGTCCGGTACGCAATCGGTCCACGTCGTTCACGCGGCGATGGCAGGCGTCAATCACGAACTGGTGCGCCTGATCGGCAGTCACGGCGCCAAGGCAATCGGCATCGACGGTCACGACGGCGGCCTGCTGGTCGCGAGCGCGGATGCCGACCGCATCGGCACGAGCGCGGTCGCACGGTTCGACGGCGCCGCGCTGAACGCGTTTCTCGCGAACGGGCTGGTGCCCGTCGTGATGCCGGTCGCCCCGGACGACGCCGGCCATGATCACCTGCTGCCCCCGGAACGGCTCGGCAGCCTCTTCGCGCAGCGCACGGGCGCCGTGACGCTGGTGATGATGGTCGACAGCACGCTGTTGCACGAACTCGGCGAGCTCGCCGGGCTCTACGGCATCGCGGAACTCGAGCAATGGCTGGCCGAGCATCCGGCCGCCACCGCGGCGCCCTGCGTGCGGGAAGCGCTCGACGCACTCGCGCATGGCGTGCAGAACGTCCATCTCGCCGACATCGGGCAACCCGAATCGCTGATCGACGAACTGCTGACGGAGGAAGGATCGGGCGTGGTGTTCTGCCGTCGCGGCAACACCGATCTGCTGTCGGAAACCCGCCGCTACTTCGCGGATTCGGCAAGCGTGCTGCGCGACGGCTTCAGCGTCGAGCAGAAACAGGTCGTGCGGTTCTGACCTCGTAGCAACAGAACGCTTGCGGCGACCCGCACGGGCCGCCGCAAGCGAATGACGTCAACGCCGCGTCGCAAGCCGCCGCACGACACTCACCAGCGCATCGACCTCGTCGCACGTGTTGTAGAACGCGAGCGACGGCCGCACCGTTGCCTCGAGCCCGAACCGCCGCAGGATCGGCTGCGCGCAGTGATGCCCCGAGCGCACCGCGATGCCCTCTTCGTTCAGCGCCTGCCCGACTTCCTCGGTCTCATAGCCCTTCAGCACGAACGACAGCACGCTCGCCTTGTCCCGCGCGGTACCGACGAGCCTCACACCCGGCACCGGCGCGAGCACGCTCGTCGCATACGCGAGCAGGTCGTGCTCGTAGCGCGCGATATTCTCGATGCCGACCCGGCTCACGTAGTCGAGCGCAGCACCGAGCCCCACCGCATCCGCGATGTTGCCGGTGCCGGCCTCGAACCGGTTCGGCGGCGGCTGGAACACCGTGCGCTCGAACGTCACGTCCGCGATCATGTTGCCGCCGCCTTGCCACGGCGGCATGTCGTCGAGGATCGCGCGCTTGCCGTACACGACGCCGATGCCGGTCGGCCCGTAGATCTTGTGCCCGGAGAACACGAAGAAATCCGCATCGAGCGCCTGCACGTCCACGCGCATGTGCGAGATCGACTGCGCGCCGTCGACCAGCGCCTTCGCGCCGGCACGATGGGCAAGCTCGACGATCTCCTGCACCGGCACGACCGTGCCCAGCGCGTTCGACACCTGCGTGACGGACACGATCCTGGTGCGGTCGTTGAGCAGCTTCCGGTATTCGTCGAGCAGCACCTGCCCCGAATCGTCGACCGGAATCACGCGCAGCTTTGCGCCCTTGAGCGCGGCAAGCTGCTGCCACGGCACGATGTTCGCGTGATGCTCGAGATGCGACACGACGATCTCGTCGCCTTCGCCGACGTTCTGCACGCCCCACGTCTTCGCGATCAGGTTGATCGCCTCGGTGGTGCCGCGCACGAACACGATCTCGTCGGACGACGATGCGCCGATGAAACGCCGCACGGTGTCCCGCGCCTGCTCGTACGCATCCGTCGCACGACCGGCCAGCGCATGCGCGGCGCGGTGGATATTCGAGTTCTCGTGTGCATAGAAGTACGCGAGCCGATCGATCACGGCCTGCGGCTTGTGGGTCGTCGCCGCATTGTCGAACCACACGAGCGGCTTGCCGTTCACGCGCTCCTGCAGGATCGGAAAGTCACGGCGGATCGCGTTCACGTCGAACGGCGGATGCGCGCCGCGATGCAACGAGCCTTGCGGCTCGGCTGCGTGCGCATCGTCGATGAAGTAACGCGGCACGTCGGCACCCGATGCGCGCGACTGCGGCACGTCGCGATGCACGGCGAGCAACTCGCGCAGCGCATCGTCACCCGGCAACCCGAATGCTTCCGGCGAAGCGAGGCCGTTCGACGGTACGACGATATCCTGCGGCGTCGCCTGCCAGCCCTGCAGCGAACCGTCGGTGAAGTAGTACGGCGATGCCTTTGCCGCACGCTCCGGTGCCGGCGCACTCACTGTCGGCACGCCGAGCGCCGCGCCGCCGACGCGCGGTTCGAGCGCGGGCGCGATCGACACGACGTTGTCGGGCAGCCCGTTCTGCGCGGCCGCATGCGGCGCGAGCGCCGGTGCGCGGTTGCCGAGCGACAGCACGTGGGTCGGGGCGGACGGCGCGAGGTTCGCGCCGGGCACTTTCCCTTGCGGAAGCGCGAGGCCCGGCACGCCGGTACCCGCGCCGCCCGGCCCCGCGAGCGGCGAGCCGCCCGGTACCGGGTTGCTCACGGATGCGAGGATCGGCGCGGCGGCCGGCAACGCCGACGGCACGCCGCCGACCGCGCCACTGCCCGCCGACAGCCCGGGCGCGGTGGCCTGCCCGGGCGGCGTCGCGAAGAACTCGGACGCGAGCCGCGCAAGCGTCGCGGGATCGGGCAAGCCGGCCGGCAGCGGCGCGTGCGGCAACGCGTGCGCGTCGCCGCCGGCCAGGCCGGGATTAACGGTAGGTGTCGGGATAGTCATGGAACTTGGCGATTTCGACGTCATCGAGGACAGCCAGCGCATCCGGCGAATGGACCGCGAGCGAGCAATACAGCGAGATCAGGTACGACGCGATCGCCTGGTTGTTGATCCCCATGAAGCGCACCGACAGGCCCGGGCCCTGCTCGCCCGCGACACCCGGCTGATACAGGCCGACCACACCCTGCCGCTTGTCGCCGACGCGCAGCAGCAGGATCTTGGTCTTGCCGTCCGCGACCGGCACCTTGTCCGACGGGATCAGCGGAATGCCGCGCCACGTGAGGAACTGCGAGCCGAACAGGCTGACCGTCGGCGGCGGCACGCCGCGCCGCGTGCATTCGCGGCCGAACGCGGCGATCGCGAGCGGGTGCGTGAGGAAGAACGCGGGTTCCTTCCACACCTTGGTCAGCAGCTCATCGAGATCGTCCGGCGTCGGTGCGCCCGTCAGCGGGAAGATCCGCTGGTCGTCGGTCACGTTGGCCAACAGCCCGTAGTCGGGGTTGTTGATCAGCTGGCTTTCCTGCAGCTCCTTGATCGTCTCGATCGTCAGGCGCAGCTGTTCCTTGATCTGGTCGTGAGGACTGCTGTAAAGATCGGAGATCCGCGTATGCACGTCGAGCACCGTGCTCACCGCGTTCAGGAAGTATTCGCGCGGCTGTTCCTCGTACGGCACGAAGGTCTGCGGCAGCACGCTTTCGTCCTCGAGCTGCGTGCACGCGGCGCGCACGGCTTCCGGGTTCTTCACCTGGTTCAGCCGATAGATGCCGGCCTCGACCGGCACCCATTGCAGCAAGTGGGTCAGCCAGCGCGGCGTGATCGTGGAAAGCTGGGGGACGGTCTTGGTAGCGTTCGCTAGTTGGCGGGCGGCGTGATCGCTCAGCGCGGCCGTGCCGCTTGCAACGGTCGACATGTGTGGCTCCGGGTTCTTAAGATGAAAAACGGGATTGCTTATGACGCTCGGTGATTATCGGAAGCACACACCTGCCGGCTCAACATGCTATAGCCGTCATGTCGCGTGCAACCGAAAGGGAAACAAAACGGGGCGGCCTCAGGTGACGTACACGCCCGGCAGCAGCGTCGAAATCGACACGTCGAACGCGCGCGCGATCTTGTCGGCCGTGACGATCGATGCGATCGCCGCGCCGCGCTCGATCTCGCCGACATACGAGCGGTTCAGCCCCGCATGCTCGGCCAGCTGCTCCTGCGACCACGTGCGCGCTTCGCGCAGCTTGCGCACGTTGGCGCCGAAGTGATGGATGAGGTCGCTCATCGCGCCTCCTAGGCGACACGCGCCGCCGCGCGCGGCGCGGCGTTCGCTTCGCTGCGCAGCACCGCCTGCGTGATGTTCGCGCCGGCCGGCACGTCCTGCGTGAGCCACACGTTGCCGCCGATCACCGCGCCGCGCCCGATCGTCACGCGGCCGAGGATCGTTGCGCCCGCATAGATCACGACGTCGTCCTCGACGATCGGATGACGTGCGAGCCCCTTCTCCAGATGGCCGGCCGCATCGCGCGGAAAGCGCTTCGCGCCGAGCGTGACGGCCTGGTACACGCGGACGCGCTCGCCGATGATCGCCGTCTCGCCGATCACGACGCCCGTGCCATGGTCGATGAAGAAGCCCGCACCGATGCGTGCGCCCGGATGAATGTCGATGCCCGTCTCCGCATGCGCCTGCTCGGCGATGATCCGCGCGAGCAGCGGCAGGCCGAGCCCGTATAGTTCGTGTGCGAGCCGGTGATGGATCATCGCGAGGATGCCCGGGTAGCACAGCAGCACCTCGTCGACGCTGCCGGCCGCCGGATCGCCATGAAATGCGGCCAGCACGTCGCTGTCGAGCAACCGGCGAATCTCCGGCAAGCGCGCGGCAAACGCCTGCACGGCCGTCGACGCCACTTCATCGACGTGATCGACCTGCCCGTCGGCCTGGCGCTGTCGCGCCGCGTAGCGCAATTCCAGCTTCACCTGCGCGAGCAACGCATTCAGCGCCGCGTCGAGCGCATGGGCCACGTGGAAGTTCTCGCTCTCCTGGCGCAGGTCGGGCGGCCCGAGCCGCATCGGGAACAGCACGCCTTTCAGTGCGCCGATGATCTGCGCGAGCGCCTCGCGCGCCGGCAAGTCGCGCCCGCCCGGTTCGAGCGAGCGCCGCTGCTTCTCGCGCCATGCGCGACGCACGGTCTGCAGCGATTGAACGATGTCGTCGATGTCGAATGCGGCCATGCTGCTTTCTCCCCGTAACGGCCGTGAATCAGTCCTGTGCCCACGGCAGGCCGCGAAAACGCCAGCCATTGCTGCCGCCGCGATGCTGCCGCGCGTCGAGGTCGCCCTCGAACCCTTCGAGCACGTTGAATACCTGCGTAAAGCCCCCTTTCGTCGCGGCCTCGGCCGCCTGCGCCGAGCGGTTGCCGCTACGGCACAACAGCAGCACGACGGCCGCCTTGCCGGTCTTCGCTTCCAGCTCGCGCACGAAGCGCGGGTTGCGCGTCAGGCTCGTGCCCGTTGCCCACGGCACATGCAATGACGCCGGCACGTGGCCGACGAATTTCCGTTCCTCGGCGGTGCGCACGTCCACCAGCAACGCATCGCCGGACGAGAACAGCGCCCACGCCGCTTCCGGCGCAACGCCGCCCGCATAGGGCGTGCCGGCCGCTGCGGCGGCCGCGCGCGCGTCTTCAAGCGCCTGCTGCGCAGCGGTTCGTTCTTCCAATGCAACCGTCATGACACTTCCTTGTTTTCGCTGATTCGTATGATCAAAAAACACCGGGAATGCGGCCGTTGCAGCTTGCATGCTGTCTATAGCCGTCAGCGCCACTATGCGAGTGCGGCCGGGCAAGCAGAACCAATAAAAATTCATTTCCTAATCAGCGCCGCGAGGAATGCAATAGCAGACGCGCGCTATCGGGGCCGGTTCGGTGGCGAGGAGGACAGGCGGAATGGCGACCGTTCGATGTCACACATCGAAGGGCATTGGAAGGCATTGCGGGAGACGATCAACGCTGCGTGCGGCGCGTTGGAATGGAATCCAAAACGGCGTGCATACGCGGACGCGCAGGCAGGGACGACTGATGAAATCCGGCTGGCTGGCGGAATGCATCGGCACGATGCCGGACGGGCATCGCCGATGCATTCGCTTGTCCGTCGACCGGCTACTGCACCGGGTCGACTGGCGCGACCGGCACGCCGCGCGCTTCGATATCGCGCCCGGCCAGCAGGCACAGATCCTCGCGGTGATGCGCGGCCACCACCTGCACGCCGACCGGCACGCCATTCACGAGCGAAGTCGTGACTGCCAGCCCCGGCAGTCCCATCGCCGGCAGCGCGCGCAACGTGAGCTGCGCCTCCCACACGCGATCGAACCCGTCCTGCCCCTGCCGGTCGAGATCGTCAGGGAACGGTAGCTCCGACGACACCGGCAGCAACACCACCGCATACTCGTCGAGAAACAGCCGCCACTGCCGCGTCAGCGTCGTGCGCCGGACGAGCGCGCGGCTGATCACGTCGGCCGGCAGATCGCGCACCTTGCCGCGCACCGCCTCGACCACGGCAGCCGCACCCGGATCGCCGTCGTTCACGACCGCGCTCGTCAACGCGTCGAATCCATCGCCGAGCCAGAGTTGCTCCTGCAACAGTGCAGCCTCGCGCATCGGCGGTGTGTCGTCGATTTCATCGACGGTCCAGCCGGCATCGATCAACCGCCGTGCGGCATCGCGCAATGCGGCCTCGACCTCGGGCACGACCTGCAAGCCACCCGGCCGCACGCACAGCGCCGCGCGCTTGGGCACCTCGCGCCCGTCGAACGGCACCGCCACGTGCCACGGATCACGCGGGTCCGGCGCGGCGAACGCACGCAGCGCGAGCGAGAGATCGTCGATCGTGCGTGCAATCGGCCCCGCCGTCGACATCAGTTGCGCGCCGATCGCACGCTCGGGCGATGACGCATTGAACGCCGGCACGCGTCCGAGCGACGGCCGGATCCCGTGCACACCGCATGCATAGGCCGGGTAACGCACGGAGCCGCCGATATCGGTGCCCACCGCCAGCGGGCCGATCCCGGCGGCCACGGCTGCCGCCGCGCCGCCGCTCGATCCGCCCGGCGTCAGCGACGGATTGCGCGGATTACGTGTGTGGCCGTGCACGAGATTCGACGTGAACCAGCGCAACGCGAACGTCGGCGAATTGGTGCGGCCGAGCAGGATCGCGCCGGCCTTTCTGATGTTGCTGACCACCGGGCTGTCTGCATGCGCGATCAGGTTCTCCTGCAGACGCGTGCCGTTGGTCGTCGCGAAATCCGCCTGGTCGACGTTGATCTTCACGGTGACGGGCACACCCGCGAGCGGCCCCGGATCGTCGCCGCGCGCGATGACGCGATCGACTTCGTCGGCCTGCCGCCGTACATCGTCGGGCCGGTGCTCGATCACCGCGTTGATCGCCGGATTCACCGCATCGAGGCGATCGAGCACCGCGTCGGCCACTTCGCGTGCGGACACTTCACGATGCCGCACGCGTTTCGCGAGTTCGGTTGCCGGCAGTTGCCAGAGTTGCGTCATGACTTCTCCTTGTGGAAGGGCATCACAATCACTCATGGCGCCGCGCTTCCCAACGAAAGCGCGGCGCCGCGTTCACTCACTGCGTATCCTGCTTCGCGCGTTCGGCCGCTGCGATGATCGCGTCGGCCACGGCCTTCGGCTGGCTCAGCATCGACACATGGCTGCCGTTCACGCGCGTGACCGTCGCGCCGATCCGCTTCGCCATCGCTTCCTGCAGCTTCGGATCGATCATCTTGTCCTGCGTCGCGACGACGAACGACGACGGCTTCGCATGCCACGCGGCTTGCGTGACCTTCTCCGAGATGCAACCGCCATACCACGGCCCCTGGGTCGCCGCCACGATGCGCTGCTGCGCGGGCGGCAGGTCCGGTGCGAAATCCTGCGCGATCGCCTTGTCCGACAGCGTGGCGAAGCCGCCCGCATCCTTGCGCAGCTCACCGGCCCACGCGGGTGCCGGCAGCCCTTGCGTGACATCGGCGATCGACTGGCCGTTGTCGGGCGCGAACGCGGCGACGTACACGAGCGATTTCACCTTGTCGTCGTTGCCCGCATCGCTGATCACGACGCCGGCCCACGAATGGCCGACCAGCACGACCGGCCCCTTCTGCGCGTCGATCGTGCGCTTCGTCGCGGCCGCATCGTCGGCGAGCGAGCTCAGCGGATTCTGCACCGACACCACGTGCAGCCCGCGCGCCTCGAGCAGCGGAATCACGCGGTTCCAGCTCGACCCGTCGGCGAATGCGCCGTGCACGAGCACGACGTTCGTGCCCTTCAGGTCATCCTTCGGCGCGGCCTGCGCCGCGACTGCACCCAACAGTCCGCCGATCACCGCGGCGGATACCAGAACGCGTTTCGTCAAACCGGCCATCGTCATGCTCCTGTCTGTGTCGTGTGATTCAAATGAAGTGCTGCATTGGCGACCGCGCCTCCATGCAGCAGGCGCGGCACCGGATCACGAATGCGCGTACAGGTCGTCCGCAGCGTTCCGTCCGGAACGCGATTGGGCGGCGTCACGATGGCTGGCCGGCGTCGATGCGTCGGCCACATTGTCGCCTTGCGACTTCGACGGGCCGTTCTGGTCGGAACGCGCGACCTGCAGCGCGGCGGCGATGTCTTCCGGGTAATGCGGTTCGCTGCGGGCCGGGTTGTAGCCGGCCTGTTCCAGACGGACGAGTTCGGCGCGCACGTCGGCACGCGTGAGGCCGTGGCCGGTATCGGCGAACGACAATGCGGGGATGGCGGCGAGGACGGCGACGGCGAGGATTCGAGCGGCTTTCATGAAGGTTCTCCTTGAAGGAAGGTAGTCAGTCGATCATTCGGCATCCGATCCAGTTCGTCTGGCATCGAACGTTTCCTGCATGTCGACAGTAGAACCCGCGCACGTATCTGCCATGTTTCCAGAACCGGTGCTTTCTGCATGCCAGTTTTTCAGGAGCGGCCGCAGATACAGTGCGATACAAACCCGGCTGCCGCATCGTTCATTTACGCTATCTGCTGAAGTGCTCCCCGCCAAGCACACCCGCCATGAAAAAAAGGCGTGCCACGCACGGCACGCCTTCCGTCGAACCCATCACACCGCGTACGTCACGGCGCGAGCCGCGTGAACACGTAGTCGTGGTTCTTCACACGCGCCTGGTGGCACGCAAAGCACGTCTGATGCTGGCCGATATCGGCCGGTACGCCGTTGACGAAGCGCCCGAAACCCCAGCCGCCCGTCGATGCATAGCGGCGCGAGTCCTTCACCATCACCTGCACGGTCGTCGCCTGGCCGGGCACCGTCGCCGGCGCGAACTCGTCGGACTGCTTGCGCTTGTACGCGAGCTTCACGAGGATCGTACCGTCCGGAAACGGCAGCGTCGCCTGTTCGAGCGCACGGATCGCGACGGGGTTGCCGAGCACCACGCGCAGTTCATCGAGGGGGGCGGCTTCCTCGGCCGGCGCGACCATTTCCCACTTCCGGTAGCCGGGCGGGATCGTCACGCCGTAGATCGGCGACGCGGCGGCCGCCGGCTTCGGCTGCTCCGCGAACGCGGCCGGGCCGCTCGCCGACAGCGCGCCAGCCAGCAGCACGCCCGCGACCAACGCACGCCGCGCGCCGCGACGCACCAGGCCCACGCGAGCCCGCCTCACAGATGCTCCACTTGCAGGATCGCATCCGCGAACGCCTGCGGCGCTTCCTGCGGCAGATTGTGGCCAATCCCGCCGGTGATCGTCCGGTGCTGGTACTTGCCCGTGAACTTCTTCGCGTACGCGGCCGGTTCCGGATGCGGCGCACCGTTCGCGTCGCCTTCCATCGTGATCGTCGGCACGGTGATCGCGGGCCCGGCCGCAAGACGCCGTTCGATATCGTCGTACTGCGCCTCGCCCTTCGCGAGCCCGAGGCGCCAGCGATAGTTGTGGATCACGACGGCCACGTGATCGGGGTTCTGGAACGACGCGGCCGAGCGTGCATAGGTTTCGTCGGAGAACTGCCACTTCGGCGACGCGAGCTGCCAGATCAGCTTGTTGAACGCATCGCGGTTCGCCGCGTAGCCCAGCGCGCCGCGCTCGGTCGTGAAGTAGAACTGATACCACCACTGGAATTCGGCCTGTGGCGGCAGCGGCTTGCGGTTCGCCTCCTGGCTGCCGATCAGGTAGCCGCTCACCGACACCAGCGCCTTCACGCGCTGCGGCCACAGCGCGGCGATGATGTCGGCCGTGCGCGCGCCCCAGTCGTAGCCGCCGAACACCGCGCGGTCGATCTTCAGCGCATCCATCAGCGCGACGATGTCCACCGCCGTCACGGCCTGCTGGCCGTTGCGCACCGTGTCGGCCGAGCGGAACGTCGTCGACCCGTAGCCGCGCAGGTACGGCACGATCACGCGATAGCCGGCCGCGACGAGCAGCGGCGCGACTTCCGCATAGCTGTAGATGTCGTACGGCCAGCCGTGCAGCAGGAACACGACGGGGCCGTTCTTCGGCCCGAGGTCCGCATACCCGACGTTGAGCACGCCCGCGTCGATCTGGTGAATCGTGCCCAGCGACGCGACGCCGGCTGCGCGCTTCCCCGCCGGCGCATCGGGCGCCGACTGCGCATGCGCGAGGGCACTGAAGCCGAGGTCGGCGAGGCTCAGGCTCGCGAGTGTCGTACCCAGGATCAGGCGGCGGCGGGTGTTCACGGTGTCAGGCATGACTCGTTCTCCATGGTCGATCGCTAAGAAGGGGGCCCCGCGGCACGTGCGGGTGCTCGGGAAGCGTCGTTCGCGGTGGCGGCGCTGGCACTGCGCCGCCGTGTGAATCGCTTCACCGGATTTATATCCGATCCATCCGGAGGCTGTGTATCCCAACGTATCTGTGTGCGAATACGACACACGGGGATTCAAAAATTGCGTGGAGAACGACGCTTTCGGCCCGCCTCCAGGCGCCATCGGCCCCGTGGTGGCGCCGTTGGCGCCCGCGCCGAAACTACCCGGCGATCGCGGGCACATGCTCGCGCGTTGAAAAGGCGTGACCGGAAACGCGTGCGCCGCCCATGCAAGATTGCGGCGATACTCCGGGTACCGGGGTGACATCCCATTCGACTTCAGGTGATCGGTTTGACCCATGCCAATGAACAACGCGTCCCCGTACAACGGGCAAGCCCGAACAGGCCGCCGCTCTGGCTCGCGACCATCCTGACCGTGTTCGGACTGGCAGCGCTTTCGCTTGCGTCGTTCTTCGGTTTCTCCACCGGGTACTGCAATGACCTCGGCGGTGCCGTGGTCTGGGTCGTGCTCTACACGGCCGCCGCCGTTTATGGCGTCTTCAAGCTCTATCGGGATGTCTTGCCGGTCGGACTGGTTGCCTGCATCGCGCTCGCCGAGGTCGTTCGGCGACTTCAGCGCTTCAAGGTCACGTGGCTTCGATTTCTGATTGCGCTGCTTTGTGTCTATGGCGCCACGGCATTGCTCGCCTGGCTGGGGAGTTCACACAGCGACTGCCGCGTTCTCTGACGCGCACGGTCATGCAGGATTGCCGCACGTATCGGCGCGACGGCGCTACCTGACGTCCGCCGGTAACATCGCGGATGCGTGATGCCGTCAGGCATCGCCAGCGAACGCGGGCCACCTGACGGCCGGCCCGCCATCACCGCGAGCACCACGCCGATGCACGAAGCCGCTCAGTCCTTCCGATCCGGCAGGATATGGGCCCGAATCGACCGCCCCCGCCACGATATGTGGTCGATCCGCGCCCGCAGCGTGTAGAGCCCCACCGACGTCAGCGTATTGAACCTGAGCAACGCGATGGGATCGCCAATCCCGGCGGGCACGCGCTCGATCGCATCGAACAGCGGGAACCCGTGCCGTTTCAGGAACGCGCCGACTTCGTCGTCGCGTGCGTGTTCTTCGACATTGACCAGCAAAAGTTCGGCCATGACGGCTCCTTTTCTTGTTCGTTCGTCACCGGATCAACCGGCGCGTATGTTGCGCGATCATCAGTTCCTCGTTGGTCGGGATCACCCAGGCCGGCACGCGACTCGACGCCGTCGCGATCAGCGGCCCGTCCGCGCGGTTCGCTTCGACGTCGATCTCGACGCCGAGCCAGGCCGCGCGGCGCAGCACGCCTTCGCGAATCGCCGCCGCGTGCTCGCCGATCCCCGCCGTGAAAACGATGGCGTCGATGCCCTCCATCGCGGCGGCCAGCGAACCGAGTTCGCGCGCGATACGGTAGATGTATAGCTCGATCGCGAAGCGCGCATGCGGATCGTCGCTCGCGAGCAAGGTCCGCATGTCGCTCGACAGGCCGGACACGCCGAGCAGCCCGGAGCGCCGATAGAGCAGATCCTCGACGGCGCGCACGTCCATCCCGAGTTCGTCCATCAGGAACAGCACGACGCCCGGATCGAGGTTGCCGCAACGCGTGCCCATCGGCAATCCGTCGACCGCCGTGAACCCCATCGTGCTCGCGACGCTCTTGCCTGCCACGAGCGCACACATGCTCGCGCCGTTGCCAAGGTGGGCGACGACCGTGCGCCCGCGCGCCGCCTGCGGCGCGACGTCGGGCAGCACGCTCGCGATGTACTCGTACGACAGCCCATGGAAACCGTAGCGTCGCACGCCCCGGCTGGTGATCGACGCGGGCAGCGCGAACGCCTGGGTCACCGCGGGCTGCGTGCTGTGGAACGCCGTATCGAAGCAGGCCACCTGCTCGATACCGGGCTGCACCGTTTCGAGGATGCGAATCGGCGTGAGGTTGTGCGGTTGATGCAACGGCGCGAGCGGCGTGAGTGTTTCCAGCCCGGCGACGATCTCGGGCGTGACGCGCACCGGGCCGCTGAAGCGTTGCCCGCCGTGCACGACGCGATGGCCCACCGCGGCGAGACGGTGCCCTTCCTGATGATCCTCCAGGAACGCGGCGATCTGCGCGAGCCCTTCGTGATGGCCGAACGACGCGCCGCCGGCCCATTGCCGCTCGTGCCGTTCCGCGTGATGGTCGACCGCGCTGAAGTGCGCGGTGGCCGTGTACAGGCCATCGACCTGGCCGTGCACGATCAGCCCGAGCGTGTCGCCCTGCACGTCGAATGCGGAAAACTTGATGCTCGACGAGCCGGCATTCAACACCAGAATCACGTCTGCCATGGCGTCACCCCGCGCGCCTGGCCGCTTCACGCTGCCCGTTCGCGACGAGCATCGCGACCGCACAGGAAGCCAGCCGGGTGATCAACGAATCGGCGCGGCTCGTCAGGATGACCGGCACGCGCGCGCCGAGCACGATCCCTGCCGCGTCCGCGCCGGCCAGGAACGACAGGCTCTTGGCGAGCATGTTGCCGGCTTCGAGATCCGGCACCATCAGCACGTTCGCGTGCCCGGCCACCGGCGAATCGATCTGCTTGATGCGCGCGGCCTCGGGATCGATCGCGTTGTCGAGTGCAAGGGGGCCGTCGACGAGCGCGCCGGTAATCTGCCGCCGATCCACCATCTTGCACAGCGCGGCGGCTTCGAGCGTCGACGGCACTTTCGGGTTGACCGTCTCCATCGCCGAGAGGATCGCCACGTAGACCTGCGGAAACGCCAGCGCATGCGCGAGATCGATGGCGTTCTGCAGGATGTCGACCTTTTCCTCGAGCGTCGGCGCGATATTGATCGCCGCGTCGGTCACGATCAGCGGATCGGCGTGCGCGGGCACGTCCATCACGAAGCAATGGCTGATGCGCCGGCCCGTGCGCAGCCCGGCATCGTGCCGGACCACTTCGGCCATGAGTTCGTCGGTGTGCAGGCTGCCCTTCATCAGCGCGGACGCCCGGCCGTCGCGTACGAGTCGCACCGCCGCCGCTGCCGACGCCTCGCTGTACGGCGTATCGACGATCTCGTGCGCGCGGATCGACAGCCCGAACTCCGCGGCGGTCGCTTCGATACGTGCACGCGGGCCGACCAGGATCGGGTCGATCAACCCCTTGCGCGCCGCCTCCAGCGCCCCTTCGAGCGAGCTTCGATCGCACGGATGCGCGACGGCGGTCGGCATCGGCGCCAGCGTCTGGCAGTGTTCGATGAGGCGCTGGTATTTCTCGTGTCTGTTTTCCATCTCGGTTCCTTGCCGGCTGTCACTGCACACGATCGGGGGTCGCTACCGGCCCCTTGGCCGGCCGCTTCGCGGGCGGCGCGCCCAGCACCGCGCGGATGCGTTGCAGGGCCGCCCACTGCTGCTCGCTCACCGACGCGCTTTGCACGCGCGGATCGCCGAGCAGCTTGTCCAGCAACGTCAGCAGCCGCTGGCGGTCCTCGGGCCTGGCAAGCAGTGCCGGCAGCGTGGCGACGGCCTGCTGCGGCGCATAAGTCGCGATGATCTCCTGCTCGCCGTAGATGCGCCGCCACTGATCGGCCGGCAGGTCCGGCAGGTACTCGGCGTAGGTTTCCGCGAGTTCACGCTCGGTCGCCAGCTGCGCCAGCGGAAACGGTTCGCCGCTGCGTTCGAGCAGAAACGCCGCGCGCGCCACCGCTTCCGTGTAGCCGCCCCGGTCGATCGATGCGAGCGCCTCCTTCACGAACGGCAGATCGCGGGGGTCCGTCGCCACCGGCGAAGCGGCATGATGGTCACGATACTGCTCGGCGAAATGCAGCATGAAGGGCTGCGTGTACAGCGTAAAAAACAGCGACTCGGTACTCGCATCGCGCATCGCACGGAAAAAATCGAGCGACGCGCTGACGATATCGGAGCCGCGATGTTCGAGCTTGCGCCACGGCTCGATATCGTCGGCCGGCTGGCGGTGAGCCCTGACCGTGTCGGCGGCCGGCTTCAGCCAGCCAAGCCACGGATTCAGGTCCGAAAACGCCCAGCGCTGAAAGCGCAGCGGATGAAAATCGCGCAACAGGCGTGCCGTGGTCTCGTTCGATGCCTGCTGCACGAACGGCTGCATGAACAGTTCATAGGCGCGCTGCGTGAATTCCGACAGCTCGGCGACAGCCTCGAACGCATGTTCGTCCTTGCGCCCGAAACGGTTGAAGTGTTGCGCGATCTCTTCGAGACGGTGCTCGGCGAAGGTGACCTCGTAAGCGATCTTCCCGTCGGCGCCTTTCACCTCCTCGATCGACATCGCATAGAGGCCGGGCGGCAGCGTTTCGACGGCATCCAGCACGCTGACGATCTGTGCGTGCTCCTTCTTCGCGACCTTGCCCGACACGAAGATGCCGAGATGCCCGACATCCTCTTCCATCAACCCGATGATCACCTGCCCGCGCGACTTGATCTCCTCCGTGCTGCCGTAGATGTCCGCGACCCAGTTGAACGCCTGCTGCGGTGGCGTGATGTTGTCGCCCATCGACGCGAACAGGATGATCGGCGAGCGGATCTCGCGCAGGTCGAACGCTTTGCCCGCCCCGTCCCGCACCTCGCCGGACCAGAGCTTGTTGCCGATGAACAGGTTGCGCGTGATCCACTCGATCTCTTCGCGGTTCATCAGGTAGTACCCACCCCACCAGCGCTCGAACTCGAGGAAGCGCGGCGGCTCGGTGTCGATGTTGTCGTACACGTGGTAGTACTTGTCCCACAACGTGTTCGCCGGGTTCAGGTTCTCGAAGTTCTGCACGAGATAGGCGCCGTCGAACTTGCCGTTGCCGAGGTCCGACGAGAACGACGCGAGCCAGGTGCCGCCGAGCAGGCCGCCGGCATAGCGCATCGGATTGTCGCCGGGCCCGTCGCTCCACGCACCGCTCCAGTACGACATCGGAGCGCCGTTGATGACGATCGGGCCCGTATCGTCCGCCGACGAACTCGCGAGCATCATCGCGGCCCAGCCGCCCTGGCAATTGCCGACGATGGCCGGCTTGAGGCTGTCCGGATGCAGCGCCCGCACTTTCCGGACGAACGCCTGTTCCGCCGCACACACGTCGAGCAGCGTCTGGCCGGGCTCGGGCTCCTGGAAGAACACGACGAAGTACACGGGATGCCCCGCGCGCAACGCCACGCCGACCTGCGAATCGTCCTTGAAGCCGCCGATGCCCGGGCCATGCCCCGCGCGCGGATCGATGATCAGGTAAGGCCGCTTGCTGGCGTCGACGATCACGCCGTCCGGCGGCTGGATGTGAACGAGCGCGTAATTGACGGGCCGTTCGAACTGCCGGCCATCGAGCACGACTTCGTAGTCGAAATGCAGCACCGGCTTGAGCCCCTGGGCCGTGCGCTCGACGTATTGCGTGCCGCGCTCGCGCAGCGTGTCCCAGAACAGCAGCGAGCGCTGCACTGCATCCACCGCGTAATGCCACGCGCTCAGCGGCGAGAAAGGCGTGGCGAAAGGGGCAGTGCCCGAGTCGTGACTTGGGCTCTCGCTGCCGTCGAGCGCTTCGCCCAACCGTTTCCCGTATTGTTCCAGCGCGTGCTGCGTGCGCTTTTGCAGGACGTGGGCAATCTCCGTGGCGATCTCATGACTGCGCGCCAGTTGCGTGGCAGCATCCATAACACTGTTCTCCAGAGGGGCAAGGTGAGTCTCGACGCATTCCGGGAGCGGCCGCCTCGCGTCAGCCGAGCACGTGCATCCCCGCGTCGATGTAGTGAACGCCGCCGGTCATCGCGCGTGCGGCATCGCTGGCAAGAAAGGTGCACAGCGCGCCGACGTCGTCGATGTCGAGCGGCCGGCGCAACGGCGCACGCCGTGCGGTGTCGTCAAGCAGGTGATCGAAGTTCGGCAGCCCGGAGGCCGCCCGCGTGGGCAATGCGCCGGGCGAAACCGCATGCACGCGGATGCCGGCCGGCCCCAGTTCGACGGCCAGGTAGCGGACGGTGGCCTCCAGCGCCGCCTTGACCGGCCCCATCACGCCGTACTCCGCGATGACCTGGTCGGCGCCGATATAGGTCATCGCCATCAGGCTGCCGCCGGACGTCATTAACGGCTCGGCAAGCTTTGCCATCCTGATGAACGAGTGGCAGGAGGTATCCATCGCGAGGGCGAACCCTTCCGGCGAGCTGTCGACAACCCGCCCGTGCAGATCGGCCTTCGGTGCGAAGGCCACGGCATGCAGCAGAAAATCGAGGCCGCCCCACTGCTCGCCGATCATGTCGAACACCGCGTGCATCTGGTCGGCCCGGCTCACGTCGACGGGCACCGCAATCGCCGGCTTCAGCTGCTCCAGCAGCGGCTCGACATACGGCAACGCCCGGTCGGATTGCCAGGTCACGGCCAGCTCGGCGCCGGCTGCGTGAAAAGCGCGCGCACATCCCCACGCGATGCTCTGCTCGTTCGCCATGCCGACGACGATTCCCCTTTTGCCTTCAAGGAGCCGCATGCCATTGCCGGACACGCGCGACTCGCGCACGTCGTGATTCGTCATCGCGAAACCTCGGGTCGTATTTTTTCACTGCGCGAAACTGTAGAAAGGTTGATTTACCTTTCTGCCGCGAGCCAATAAACAGGAGGAGCAGTCCGCACGCATGTGCAGTCGCGAATCATTGTATTAAGGGTTTCAAACCATCAGATCATTCGTGCGATATATTTTTGATTTTTATCAAAATCGCTTTCCAATCAAATAATTACGCTGGAATGTTTCAGTCGGGAAGGGTGTATTTCATCGATATGTCATTCAACCGTGCGTAAAAACGCGCGTTGCTTCTGCAAGCAGAAACAAAATAACCGCTGTTTTCGCGATAAAACAGAAACGAACGCAAGCCGCATGACTGCCCCGGCCCGCGTTCGTCAGTTCCCCCTCGCCTACGCGCGCCGCAACGGCCGGAACCCGGCACGCACTTCACGAGCAAACAGTTCCGGCTCCTCCCATGCCGCGAAATGCCCGCCCTTGTCGACTTCGTTGAAGTAGATCAGGTTGTGATAACTGCGCTCGGCCCAACTGCGCGGCGCCTGGTAGATCTCGCCCGGAAACACCGTGATCGCAGCCGGCAGCGAGATATCCACCGCGTTGAAGTTGTTCGAGTGATCCTCCCAGTAGATCTGCGCGGCGGACGTCGCGGTGTTCGTCAGCCAGTACAGCGAGATGTCGTCGAGAATCTCGTCGCGCGGAATCGAGCGTTCGGGCACGCCGCCGCTATATGTCCACTGGGAAATCTTGTCATACATCCACGCAGCCTGACCCGAAGGCGAATCGGCCAGCGCATAGCTGACCGTCTGCGGGCGCGTGACCATCATGGCCGAGTAGCCGCAGTTGTCGCGATAGAACGTCGCGAGCTTCTCGTACGCGGCCTTCTCCTTCGGCGACAGCGAAGCCGGTGCGGGCGCATCGGTGGCGAGCAGCGTCGCGATATCCGGCGGCACCGTCGCCGGCATGTTCACGTGAATCCCGGCGAGGCCCTGCACGCGCTGCATCGCCATCCGGTGCGAGATCACCGAGCCGCAATCGCCGCCCTGCGACACGAAGCGCGTATAGCCGAGCCGAGCCATCAGCTCGCCCCACGCGCGCGCGATGTGGTCGGAACCCCAGCCGGTCTGCGTCGGCCGGCCCGAGAAGCCGAAGCCCGGCAACGACGGCACGACGACGTGAAACGCATCGTCCGCGCTCGCGCCGTGCGCGGTCGGATCGGTCAGCGGGCCGATCGCCTTCAGCAACTCGAAGATCGAGCCCGGCCAGCCGTGCGTCATGATCATCGGCATCGCGTTCTCGTGCCGCGATCGCACGTGAATGAAATGAATGTCGAGCCCGTCGATTTCCGTGATGAACATCGGGAAACCGTTCAGGCGCGCCTCGCCCTTGCGCCAGTCGTAGTCGGTGCCCCAGTAACGGAGCAGCGCCTGCATGCGTGCGAGCCGCACGCCCTGCGATTCGTCGGCGACGGTCTCGCGGCCCGGCCAGCGCGTCGCGGCAATGCGGCGGCGCAGGTCGGCCACGGCTTCATCGGGAATGTGCGCGGTGAACGGGCGTATGCCGCTGGTACCGGTCGCCGCATGCAGCGCGGTGGGCAGCATCGCCGAGACCCCGGCGGCCACGGAGGTGGCCAGCAGGTGGCGACGCATCGGGGAAAACGGTGTGGAAGACATCGTTCGGCATCTCCTTTCGTGAGGTGGAAAGTGAACATGCCGCGCGCAGGGTCGCGCCTTCGCTTTCAATCCGGCGCGCCCTGCTCACGCGGCGTCGCCCATTTGAAAGGTCTGATGTATCCCGGATTTGTCTGATTTGTACGCGTTTGTAGCTGTTGCGCGGCGAGCGGCCCGCGCGGCCGCTCGCCCGTGTGACGCTCAGAGCGCCTTGACGATCGCGCCGTCGACGCGAATGTTCTGCCCGGTGATGTAGCCCGCGCCGTCGGACAGCAGGAACGCGACGGTCTTCGCGATCTCGCCGGTCTTGCCGAAGCGGCCGGCCGGAATGCGCGCGACGATCTCCGGCGTTTCCGGCCAGCTGTCGATGAAGCCCGGCAGCACCGCGTTCATCCGGATGTTCTCGGCTGCATAGCGTTCCGCGTAAAGACGCGTCCACGCGCTCAGCGCAGCGCGCAATGCCGACGAAACGGGCATCGGCTGCTCGGGCGCGTCGGCCGCGAAGCTCGAGATGTTGACCACCGCACCGCCGCCCTGCTTCTGGAAGATCGGCGTCACGCGGCGCATCACGCGCACCACGTTCAGCAGGATCAGGTCGAGCCCCGCGTGCCAGTTGTCGTCGGTGATCGCCAGCAGCTCACCCTTCGGCGGATGCCCGGTGTTGTTCACGACCGCATCGATGCGACCGTAGCGCGCGACCGTTTCCTGCACGAGCCGGTCGATGTCGGCTTCTTCCGTCACCGAGCCCTGGATGCCGAACCCGCCCAGTTCCTCGCCGAGCGCCACCGCGCTGCCCGACGGCGACATCAGCGCGACGCGATAGCCCGTCGCCGCCAGTTCGCGCGCGATCGCCGCGCCCATGCCCTTGCCCGCCGCCGTAATCAACGCCACTTTTTCTACAGTCACGATCTGCTCCTCGTTCGAATCCTGCCGCCGCGCAGCCGCCGTTCGGCGCGCCATGGTGGTAATGTAGGCGCATCGATACCGACTGTCGAACCAGTATTTCTGCCTCCAGCCGATAGTTTTTCTACAGCCTGACGATGCCGCCTCGCCCCTCCCGCCTGCCGCCGCTGAATGCGCTTCGCGCGTTCGAAGTGTCCGCGCGGCACCTCAATTTCCGCGCCGCGGCCGACGAGATCGGCGTCACGCAGGGCGCCGTCGCACAGCAGGTGCGCCACCTCGAGGACGTGCTCGGCCTGAAGCTGTTCGAACGCCTGCCGCGCGGCCTCGCGCTGACGCACGACGGCGCCGCGTATTTCTCCGACGTGCAGCGCGCGCTGCACGCGATCGCCGACGCCACCGACAAGCTCGTGAAGCGGCGCGCCGCGCTGACGATCAGCACGACGCCGTCGTTCGCGTCGAAATGGCTGATCCCCCGGCTCGCACGATTCACCGACGCGCATCCCGACTACGACGTGCGCGTGATCGCCGACCCGCAGCTCGCGACGTTCCGCCACGACGGCGTCGATCTCGCGATCCGCTACGGCAAGCCGCCGTTCGGCAAGCATCTCGCCACGCATGCGCTGTTCCCGCTCGACGTGTGCGCGGTATGCAGCCCCGCGCTGCTGGCCGCGCCCGCGTCGTCGAGCGCGCTCGCGGGCCAGGTGCTGCTGCACGACGCGCACGACCTGTGGCCCGCGTTCCTCGCCGCGATGCCGGAACCCGTCGATATCGATCCGCACAAGGGGCTGCGCTTCAACCAGACGTCGCTCGCGATCGATGCGGCCGTCGCCGGCCAGGGCATCGCGCTCGCGACCGATCCGCTCGTCGAGCGCGACATTGCCGCGGGCAGGCTGTGCAAGCCGTTCGATTTCGCGTTTCCGCTGTCGGTGGGGTTCTATCTCGTGTATCCGGCCGAGCGACGCGACGACGATGCGATCGCCGTGATGCGCGAGTGGATGATCGCGCAGGCGGTGTCCGACGAACGGCAGGGTCAGGGCGCGATCCAGCGGCCGTCGTAGCCGCCTGCGTGCAGATCGAATACCGCGCGGCGATGGCCGCTGCGCGCGAGTTCGAGCCAGTCGATGCGCGTTGCGGTCACGTGAAGCAGGCAGAAGTTTTCATAGCCGTCGCCGGATGGCTCGGCGCGTTGGCTCGCCGGGACATGCGCCGCCTCGGGCGACTCGACCGGCGTACCCGGCGGCAATGGCGCGCGATACAGCAGCAGCGTATGCGGGCGGCTCGATTGCCAGATCGCGCGCCGTTGCGCGTCGTCGCAGATCGATGCAACCCCCTCCACGCGAATCTGCACGAGCGCATCGAGATCGTTGGCGACGAGCGCGATGCGCGGATCGCGGCGCAGCTCCGCGACCTTCTCCGAACGCGCATCGGTATGAAACGACAGCACGCGATCGGCGCGGCTCACCTGGCGCAAGACGATCGTGCGTACCTTCGGCGCGCCGTCGATGCCGAGCGTCGCGGCCTGCAGCATCGTGAACGGCGAGCGCTGCGCGCTCACGCCGGATTCGAGGCAGGACCACAGGCGCTCGTAGGTTCGTGCGAGCGATTCGGACGTTGAGTCGGGCATGACGAAGCGGCGATCGTGCGGGTGGCGATCGCGCAAGCTTAACCGTTTGCGGCGGCGACGGCACGCGCATGGCGCGCCGGCCGTCGCCGTGCAACTCAGTTGTAGCCGAGCACGACCGATGCCGCTTCGCCGAGGTCGGCTGCCGGCTCCGCGCCGAAGCGGCCGAGCACGTCGGCCACATACTGCGGCCCCGCGCTGATCTGCGACGAACGGTGCGCAACCGGCCGGTGATCGCCCGCGCCCGGTGCTGCGCCCATCGATACGGTGTCGTTGACGGTGAGTTTCATGTGGATGTCTCCTCAAGCGGCCAGCGCCGCACCATACGCGCGCACGAGGCGCGCAACGCCTTCCCGGATCGCGTCGACGTCCGGTGCGGCAAACGACAGGCGCAGCGAGGCCGCGTCGACGTTGTCCGCGAAGAATGCCTTGCCCGGCACGAACACGATCTTGTTCGCGATCGCCTGCTGCAGCAGCACGTCCGACGACACCGCGCCGATCCGCGCCCACACGAACATCCCGCCTTCGGGACGATGGAATTCGATCGCATCGCCAAGGCCGTCGCGCAGCGCGTCGCACATCGCGTCGCATTTGCGCTGATAGGCGGCCGTGATGCGCGGCAGATGGCGTTCGAGCGCGCCGTCGGCCAGATATTCGGCGGCGGCCGCCTGCGTCCACGGCGTGCTGCACAGATCGACCGTCTGCTTCGCGATCACGCAGCGCCGCGCGATCTCGGCCGGCGCGATCGTCCAGCCCACGCGCAGCCCCGGCGCGACGATCTTCGACAGGCTCGCGAAATGCACGAGCCAGTCGCGCGCGCCGTCCACTTCATCGGCGAGCGCCAGCATCGACGGCACGGCCTCGCCCGCGAAACGCAGGTCGCCGTACGGATCGTCCTCGACGATCAGGAAACGGTATTGCACCGCGAGACGCAGCAGCTTCAGCCGGCGCTCGCGCGTGAGCGTCGCACCCGTCGGGTTCGCGAAGGTCGGCACCGTGTAGAGCAGCTTCGGCTGCGCGATCGCGCCGGACGCAAGCTGCTCGCCGAGACGGTCGACGTCGAGACCGTCGCCGTCGACCGGAATCGTCACGATGCGCGCCTGCTGCAGACGCATCGCCTGCAGCGTCGCCGGATAGGCCGGCTGCTCGGTCAGCACGACGTCGCCGGGCGACACCATCACGCGCAGCAGCAGGTCGAGGCCCTGCTGCGAACCGGTCGTGACGAGCAGTTCGGCCGGCGTGCACGCTACCCCGCGGCGCGCCATCAGCGCGATCAGTTGCTGCTTCAGGTCGGCGAGGCCGTCGGTCGGGCCATATTGCAGGCAGCGCACGGGCTGCGCGTACGCGCGCTCGGCGGCCGCGTTCAGGCCGTCGACGTCGAACAGGTCGCTGGCCGGATAGCCGCCCGCGAAGGAAATCATGCCCGGTTCGGACAGGTACTTGAACAGTTCGCGGATCGGCGAGCCGGCGGGATTCTGGAATGAGGGAGTGAACGCGTACATGTCGTCGTGAGCTGGATGGCGCGGACGGCCGGGATAGCCGCCCGATGCCGGCCACCGCGGCGCTGCTGGCGCCACGGCGGTGAAATCGAGCCACGATTGTCGATAGTCATTAAGGCCGCGGCAAACGATATCTATGCACTAGGTCTTGCGGTTTGATCATCAAATGGGCCTTGGACGGGGGAAGCGAAACACGCTGGTTCCCGGCGTCTCGACACCGGATTCCGGGCACGCGTTGCCGGCGGAAAGCCAATCCGTCCGATTGTTTCGCGCTGCGTTCGCCCCGCCCGCTCCGCTTGCCGGGATCGCGCCGAATCAGTGCGCCGGCCCCGCAGGCGCGACCGGCGGCGGCCCGGGCTTCCACGTCGAGAGCGCGCGCGTGAGGTCGTCCGACACATAGTGCGGACCATCGAACAGATAGACCGAATAGCCGCGATACGCCAGCAGTTGCCTGCTCAACTCGTCGGCGCTGGCCGAACGGAACCCGCCGCGCTCGGCGGGCCGGAACGCCTCGGCGATGACCCGCACGCGGCGTTTGCCCAGTTTTGCAACCAGTTCGTCGAGGTAGCTGCGCGCGACATACGGCTCGCGGGCATAGACGCCGCAACCATCCTGGAAGAACACGCCGACGTCCGCTGGCAGCCACGTTGCGAGCCAGTCCGCGAGCGCCTTTCCGCCGATATTGGTCTGGTCGTACACGCTCACCCAGAGCGGACGCGGCAACCGTTGCAGGACCGCGGCGAGCTTGGGGGCATCCTGCCAGGTCGGATCGATTTCGACCGGGAAGTAGTAGCCGGTGACATGCAGCGGGACGGATGCGTGCGCCACTTCCAGCGACTGGTCGGCGAGCGTCGACAGATGGGTGCGCGCGCGCTTTTCGTCCTGGTAGCCGGCCAGGCCCAGGATGACGTTTCGGGCCCACGGCTCGCGACCGATACGTTCCCAGTCGGGAAGGTGCGCAGCAGGCGGGATGCGGGTGTTGGGGAGGTACGCGGCATCGTCGACGACGGTCCATTGAATCAGCAGATCGCTGATGCCGAGCATCTGCCAGTTGCCGACCGGGTTCGTCGTCGAGTTGTCCACCTGCCAGACGATGCCGTCCGCGTGCACGTCGTGCGCGGTCCAGCTGCAGGCGGCCACGACGAGCGATGCGCCGATGGCCGCAAGCGTCGCCGCCCGGGGCGAACGCGGCGCGGCGGCGAGCAGGCCCGGTCGTGCTGCGAGCCGAAACCGGCCCATGCACAGACGAATCCTGCGCAAGGCCGGAATCGCGTACGTGGTCATCGCTGGCTCCCCGGGAAGCATGCCTGCGCGTCATCGTAGCCGATCAAATGCAAACGTGCGACCCGCGTTGTTGACGCGGGTCGCACGGAGTTGCCGCTACGGCGCCGTCACTTGGCCGTCGTGCCGTCCACCCACGTGTAGCCAAGATTCGTGATGCCGGTGACGAGACTCTGGAAGTCCTGATACGCCGGCAATCCGAGATCGGGTTCAAGCCAGTACGGATGGAAGAAGAACGATGCGAAACCGTCCCGCACCGCCAGACCATACTGGGCATTGGTCACGATTTGCTGCCACGTGTACGTGATGCACGAGAACGGGTCGATATTGCAGATGTTGTACTGCACGCTGCCCAGGTTCTCCGGAATGATCCGCTGCCCGTAGTAATCGGAGTTGATGATGTACGGGAAAAACTGCCCGGCCGAAAAGTCCTGGTTGGCCGCCCCCGTTCCGAGTTGCGGATTGGTCGCGGTGTAATACACGGCCCGCTGGAACGTGGTCGGGAACGTGAGGGCCGTCGCCGACGACGCGGCCGGCGACATCTGGTACTGCGGCGCGGCCCAGCCGACGACCTTGTAGCCGTTGGTCGTGAACTCGAGCAGGCCGTCGGTCATCCGGCCTTCCGCCCATTGCACGGAGTCCTCATCAACAGGCCGGTTCTGCACGGCGAACCAGAACTCGTAATCGCTGCCGCTCACGGCGTTCTGCAGGTTCGGCGTCGAATCGTACTGGTGCGTATAACCGTGCATCACGATCGAGCCGCCATGCGCGACCGCATAGTTCAGCGCACTCTTGAGGCCGGTTGCCTGTGCCAGATGGATCGTCTCCGGCACGCCGCCGTTGTAATAGCCGTTCGGGTCCGTATACAACGGGATGGTGGCCATCGTGAACGGGATCTTCTTCGAGTACAGGTAATTCGTCAGCTTCTGCATCGAACTCGTCGTCGTGTACGCGTCGAGATCCTCCAGGCGGACGAGCGCACGATGATTCACCGGTGCATTGGTCTTCAGAATGTCGTGCAGGATGTCGCAAATCACCAGGTAGCGATCCGTCGGGCCGATGTAGGAAAACGGCATGTCCGCGAAGTACCAGAGGTTGCCCGAGCGCATGACGTACGGCGTGGTTGCACCGCTCTGGCTGTTCTTGATGGTGACGAGCGCCTGTGCCTTGGTGGCATCGACGATCTGGGTCAGGCCGACATCCGGATCCGCATTGATGACGCCGGTCGACGCGTCATAGGCGTAGTACTTGACCATCGACAGGTTCTTGTACGTGACCGTGTCGTAGAAGCCCGGATTCGGATTGCTCGCCGACGGCGTCGCGTTCATCCCCGCGAGGCCCGAGAAGCTGAACCCGTAGGTCTGGTTGAACGTGTAGGCCGTGTTCCATGCCAGTTCCCACAGGTTGTACTTGAACCAGACCACGGTCTTCTGGGCGGTCATCACGTCGCTCATGAACGCCGTCGGAATCGGGTTGTTGTAGTAGTCGCCGATATAGAACGTCGCGTCGTGGCTTCCGATCATGCCGGACGTGTAGTTCTGGATCGGCACCAGGTCGACCGTCGTATTGAAGTGACCCAGCAGATTCCTCAACATAATGCTGTACATCAGGCCCAGCTTCGAATACGGATCGTTGGCCGGATTGTCGTACAGCACGAGCGTATGGGCGGTGGTGGCCTGCGCATGCGCGGTGCCCGGCAATGTCATTTGCGCGAGTCCGGCAAGCAGGGCGATGACGAGCAAGATCTTTTTCATGGCCGTTTCTCCCTAGTCACGTTCCACATTGCCATTGGATTTCTTGACGGACTTCCTGTCGAACTTCGGGCGGCCCGTTTCCTTGTACGCCTTGTCCCAATCCTCGTCGGACATGCCTGCTTTCACTTTGACCTGAGCCGAGCCGTTCGGCAGCGGAGGCGGTTTCACCTTCTTCTGGACAGAAGAATTGCCGTTCTGCTGCGCACTCGCATCCTGCACGCCGACAGCGAAGACAAGCGTGGCGATGATGGCGACGAGCGATCCGGCAGTGCTCAACCCGTTCCGAAAAGATTGATTGCGATGCGAAGGCATGATTTTCATCCTTTGATATGCAAAATAAGTTCATCTCAGTTAACGAAACGAGCACGGCGAAGCGCCATCCGGATTCGGGGCGTTATGTCGTGAATTTCTGCTGCGCGATTGAAACCAGACGAATAAATCCGGCAGGAGATGGTTTTACTTTCAAGCTAGAACCGTACCATCCGTCGCAAATGGGCATAGCGCCAAGGCGCCTAAATTGACGCATCAACGCAGCTCAAAAATTGCTTCGATAAACGTTTCAGGCGTGCAACGCGGCGGTGTCACGAATTTAATCGGACAAACGCGCCAAGCCTGTTCGTACGATTCAGGGAAAACCAGTTGATCGCGGTGCTTCGCAAAGATGCAACGCGGTCATGGCCGCGGACGACAGGCATGCGCAATGACGACCAAGGCGCCTGATTTCCGGTTCGACGCCGATCCATCCGGCCGGTCGCTGCTGGAATCGCGCGACGACTTCCCCACGGTGGCCGCCTGCGCCCGGCAGAGGGTCTGAAAACGATGTGTCATCCGGTCGATCTACCGCGTGTTTCAGCGCTGAAACATTTGACTCGGATTCGATGGGCCGATCCTGCGCGACGCCCCGTGACGCCCGCAGGCTCAAGGGTCACGCAGCGATGGCGCACGACTTGCTTCATGAGCAGTGGGTTGCGAAGTCGGTGCGCGGGGAGCACTGCGCGTGCGCCGGGTGGAGCGTGGCGGCAAGCGTGTTGAAGCACGCTGGGACGGAAGCAGGCAAGCAGGGACCGGGTTGTCGAAAAGTCATCCACTGAACACGTTGCATCGAGGAAGGTCGCGCCCGGCGCAGCGCCTTTTCGAGCGGCAGGCATTCGCGTGGCGCACACCACGGAGTGGACGTGACGGGGGCGGCGAAGACGGGGAACGTTTCGTCTTGCGCCGGTACGAGGGGAAATAATCCACTACAAGATAACAGCGCGGAAAGAATGATGGATAACATGATTTGGAGTGCGTATTTATATGCACTTAACCTTGTCACCATTGTGACCGCAATCGTCATCCTGGTGAGCACACTGGATGACCTCACGCTGGACGCCTGTTACTGGTCCTTTGAAATCGGTCGGATCCTGCGCCGTGAAAAATCGCAAACGATCGATATCGGCATGCTGCGCGCGCTGGAAGAGCGCCATCTGGCGCTGATGGTGCCGGCCTGGAAAGAATATGACGTGATCGCCAAGATGATCGAAAACACGTTGGCGACCCTCGAATACGAGCGCTACGTGATCTTCGTCGGCACCTATCACAACGATGCCGAAACCACCGCCGAGGTCGAGCGGATGGTCCGCCGGTATCCGGGCAGGGTCACGCGCGCGACAGTCATGAACGATGGGCCGACCTGCAAGGCGGATTGCCTGAACTGGATCGTCGAAGCCATCCTGCGCTACGAAGCGGTTCATCACATCCAGTTCGCGGGCGTCGTCATGCACGACTGCGAGGATGTCATTCATCCGGTCGAACTCAAGTACCTCAACCACGCGGTGGCGGAGAGCGACCTGGTCCAGCTTCCCGTGCTGTCCTTGCCGCGCAAGTGGAACGAGTTCGTCGCCGGCTGCTACCTGGACGACTTCAGCGAAACGCACCAGAAGGACGTGCCGGTGCGGGCCCGCCTGACCGGCATCGTCCCGGGCGCGGGCGTGGCGTCGTGCTACAGCAGGCGCTCGATCGAAGCGGCGATGAAGGAACGCAACGGTTGCCCGTTCAACACCAGTTCGCTGACGGAGGACTACGACTTCAGCTTTCGGCTGAGGGACCTCGGCATGAAGGAAACCTTCGCCCGCTTTCCGCTTTCGGATATCGCGCGCGACACCGGGGCCGAGCGTGCCAGTGGTAGCAGCAGCGTCGTCAATCGAAACCTGCTGGCCACGCGCGAGTATTTTCCCAAGACATTTCGCACCGCCTACCGTCAGCGCGCCCGCTGGATTCTCGGCATCGCCTTTCAGGGCTGGGAGCAACTCGGCTGGAAAGGCAACCTGCTCACCCGCTACATGTTCTTCCACGATCGCAAAGGCATCGTGACGTCACTGTTTTCGGTGATTGCCTATGGCGTGCTGCTCAACTTCCTGTTGCTGGCCGCCCTTCAGAAAGCCGGCCATGCCATCCCTGTCGGCGCCACCGCGCTCGCGGCGAGCCCCTGGGTCGCGCCGCTGCTGTGGGTGAACACCGCCATGCTGTTTGCGCGTGCGGGGCAACGCTATCACTTCGTCAGCAAGTTGAACGGCCCGGTCCAGGGGCTGCTGTCGATTCCGCGGATGTTCGTCAACAACCTGATCAATTTCTACGCGGTCTGCCGTGCGTGGCGCATCTATCTCGGCCATCTCGCGAGCGGCAAGCCCATCGCGTGGGACAAGACCAGTCATACCTACCTGTCGAACAAGGAACTCGGCAAAGCGCGCCTCAAGATCGGCGAGATTCTCGTCGGTTGGGGAGTGGTCACGCTGGAACAATTGCAGGCGAGCCTGGAGAAGCAGCTGATCTGCGGCAAGCGGCTGGGCGAGTTGTTGATCGAAGGTAGCGCGCTCTCGACCGAATCGCTGGCGGATGCAATCGCCGAGCAAGCCGAACTGCCTCGGGTGTGCCTGAGCAACGTCGCGGTGGGCCACTTCGCGGATTCACTGGCATTCGAGCTGCAGTACGCGTATCGCGCCGTCCCGTTTTCAACGGCGGACGACGGCACGTTGAACATCGCGGTCGGGCGACCGCTCACGCCGGACGAACAGGATGTCGTGCGGCGCGGCGCCCGGGCGAAGGTGGCCTATTTCATTGCCTGCGATCTGGAGATTACCGCCGAACTCGCCCGGCACTCGCGCTTCGTCGAACTCGTACGCGCACGCGACGGCGATCCGTCGGCGCAGCAGGACGCTCCCACGAAAAAACCGTCGGGAGAACAGGCATGAAGCATTCGAGATTCCCGCTCGCGGCCAGCCTCAAGCGCTGCGCACGGTTGAGCGCACTGGCGATCGCCGTGTCGCTGGCCTGGCAGGCGCCGGCATCCGCCGCCCAGCACCTGACGCCCAAAGCCTACCGGCTCGCCGACAGCGCCTACAAGGCGATCAATGCCGGCGACCTGCCCCTCGCGGAAGTGTATGCGTCGCGTGCCATCAAGATTCAACCTGGAAGCGAACAGCTCGGGCTGCTGCTCGTCGATGTCTACCGACGGGAAGGAAAAGTCGACCAAGCGGACGCGATGACCGAATCGCTGATCGTTCGTTTTCCGAAGAGTGCGGCGGTACGCGCGCAGCATGGCTACCTGGCGCAGCGGCAGATGCGCTACGACGTTGCCTGCAGCGATTTCGCCGCCGCCGTCGCGACCGGGAAATGGAGCAAGGAACAGCAGCGCAACCTGCGCCTCGCCTGGGCGGACAGCGCGCTCGCGGCGAAGCGTCCGCATGAAGCCGGCATTGCACTGACGCCGCTGGCCGATGAGAAATCGGCCGTGGTCCAGTTGCGTATCGCACAGATGAGCCTGCAGGCAGGCGACCGCGACACCGCGATCCGCATGGCGGATCTGGCAACCAGCGATGCGACGTCCGATGGCGAGCGCAACATGGCCGCGTCGATCGCGGCGCAGGCGCGGCAAGACGATCAGGCCGCTCAGGCGCCGGTGGACAATACCGCGCAACAGAAGCTGCAGGAAGCCTATGACCTGCTGCGCGACCACAAGGACCGCGAGGCGCTCGATGCATTCCAGGAGGGATTTTCCGGCGGCGCCGGCAACGCGATGAACTACGCGGACGCGGGCTACGCCGCCAAGCGGATCGGGCTGAACCAGGAGTCCATCGATCTGTTCGAGCACAGCCTCGACGCCGACGAAAACGAACACACGTTCGACGCGCAGCACAAGTTCGGCTATCGGCGGGAAGTCGAACAGCTTCAGCGCACCTGGGGGTTCGTGCTGAGCGCGCCGTACCAGTCGGCCGCGTTCGGCCCGCAAGGCACCATCAGCGTGTTGCAGCCGGGTATCGAAGTGTATTGGCAGCCGCCGAAGATCGGCTATCAGAACGGCCGCATCTTCCAGTTCTTCGTGCGCGGATACGGCACGGCCTACGACGGGACAGGCAACGTGACCGGCATGCCGACCGTGCAGGGTTCGGTGGGCGCACGCTACAAGCCGCTGCCCGACCAGAACGTCGTGCTGACCGCCGAGCGGCTGTTCCACGTCGGCGCCCTGTCGACGACCGACTGGCTGATGCGCCTGGGTTATTCGTCGGAAGCCGGGACCGACCTGAGGGTGACCGAACCGAGCTGGCGCAGCTGGCAGGCGTATGTGGAGGGCGCGTACTTCATCAGCGCGGGTCGGTACATCATTTATTCGGAGTTGCGTTACGGGCACACCTGGCGCTTGCCGATGATCAGCGATCGGCTGACCATCTACCCGCACGCCGCGGTGGCCGGCGATCACGACAATCGACAACCGGACAAGACGGCGATCGGCGCCGGGCCCGGCATCCAGTTGCGGTACTGGTTTCGCGAAGGCCGGTATAGCGCGCCGGCAAGCTACCTGGATGTCACGGTGCAATACCGGTTCGGGTTGACGTCAGCGGCACGCGCACGTGGTCTCGTGGTACGCGCGACATTGTGGTTCTAGCCATCGACGCTGACGCTTGATCTTGAACAGCGCTTTTCGCTTAGTTGGGCGACTTGAGCGGAAGGATCGTTTGACGCAACAGCTGGAAGTACGAGCTCGTCGAATACGGGAGCATTTGCTCGACGTAGTTCCACCAGAAGAATCCGCCGATGAAACGCGGATCGGTCATGCTGTTGACCATCGGGTAGTACGTCTTGATCAGGTTCTGCTGCACCGATGCCGGCGCGGCGGTGTCCGAGGTGCCGATTTCGCCGAAGCCCACCTTCGCGTTCGGGAAGATGCTTTCCAGCGCTGCGAAGTCGTTCTTCCACGTCGGATTCAGCCCCGGGCAATCCTGGTACGGGTAGTAGCTGAACAGTGCGTAGTCGGCCTGCTGGCGGACCGTCGAGGACAGGAAGGTGGTCGGCCACGTCTTCCAGTAATCCAGCGGCTTCTCCCAGCAGTTGTTGCCCTTGCTGTCGTCGTTGTAGTACAGCGTGATGGCCGTCTTGCCGCCGTTCGATTTGACGATCTGGTTGGCCGCGGCAACCATCTGACCGATCTGCTGCTCTTCCGAGTTGACCACGGAGTTCGTGCCGCTCGGGTCAGTACGCAGCCATTCGCCGTTGATTTCGTTCGCGATCTCCCAGACGTCGACGGTGTTCTTCAACTGCGACACCAGTTCCTGCGTCCGTGCCTTGTACGTGGCGAGATCTGTCGGGAAATAGTAAGAATCGTAGACTTCGCCCATCACGTACGCGACTGCGTGCAGGCGCAGCAGCGGTGCGTAGTAGTCGGCCGCAGACGTACCCGGATCGAACACGACACGCACGGTGGGCTTGTACGGCAGGTTCTGCAGCGACGCGACGATGGCGTCCAGCTTGGTCAGGTCGTCGAGGGTCACACCGTAGACGGGATTCTTCAGCGGTTCGACCTGGGCCTCGGCGGGCCGGGATAAGGGCATGAGCCCGGCATAAGCAACGCATGCGGCGATGGCCGTGCGCGAGAGATTTTTCGTCAGTTTTTTCAAAACGCCTTCCATCCTAAAGTAAGAAGAAGCGCGATTTTAGACGAAAATAAAAGCTAATTATCGGATGATATCCGAACTAGCGAGCCCCAAAACATCGTTAGGATTGGTATCGAAAGTGAGCACTTCGGGGCGTCGCGACGGGGCTATTGTTACGAGATACTGATCAATTGCACTGCAGCATCGGCGCGGAAGGCCGGCGCGGGGAGCCGGCGGGCGTTCGACGTGTGCGTTTCAGGGTAAAGCCGAGGTCCGGGTGGCCGGGGGCAAACGATTGCCAACGCTCGAAGCGGGCGGCCGCCCACCTCGATCGACAAGTGCGCCCCCGCGGCAGGCGCCGCACGCGACACGGACGCTCGCCAGGCGACCGGTAACGGAAGCCGCCGCGACGTAGGCGCGTGGCATGGCTTCGCGCGCACGGATCAGCCTTTGGCTCGTTGCCAACGATGCATGAGCCAGAACACGAATCCCGCCACCGCACCCAGGCATACGAACGCCAGAAACCCCAAAGCGGCCGACAAACCGGCTTTGAAAAGATCGTCATCCCAGATCGACGTGTAAATCAAAAAGGTGGCAATCCACGTCAACAATCCCGTCATACCGCCACACAGACACGATGCGATCACGGAAACGCGCCAGTATTTCACTACCAGCAGATATTGTGGAATGGCAAACACTGCCGTGCCGAAATAGGCGATTGGAATGGAATATTTCAGTGACCCGTGATCGCCGGTGAAATACGACCACAGTAGACCGGGCACGAGGGCCGAGAGCGCAAAAGCAAGAAAAGGTATCTGACGCATCGGTGCAGGCAGCCGTTCGCTGCGGAGAGTCTTATTGAAATCAGGTTTGGTCGGTCGACGGCTCGGGAACTTCACTCAATCGCGGCATCGCTGGCCTGCCAGTGGGTCGAGAACACTTCAAAGAGCATCGCCGATTAAGCGGTTATCATAGCGACAGCCGACCTTAGTATGCCTGACACCATTCAGTGCAACCGCCAGACGGCGAACAGACAGTTTTGTCGTCGTGCCGGTTCCTCACTTTACGCGATGGATTACCTGCTTCCGCATTACGAACGAGAACTTGCACTACTACGCCGATCGGTTGCCGCCTTCGCATCGCGCTATCCCAAGATTGCCATTCGGCTCGGGATTAGCGGCGACCGTTCCGAAGATCCCCATCTCGAGCGAATGCTGCAGTCGTTCGCGCTCCTCGCGGCGGATATAGACAGCCGGCTCGATGACAGCTATCCGGAGTTTGCCGAAGCCCTCCTCGGCATGCTTTACCCCCGGTATCTACGCGCGTTTCCGGCATGCGCCGTCGCTCAGTTCGATGTCTCGGACATGTTCGACAAGATCACCGAGCCGTCCATCGTTCCCCGCGCAACCGAGCTGGTCAGCAAGACCGAAGACTGCCGCTTCCGAACCGTATATGACGTCACGCTGGCACCCGTACGTATTTCGGATGCGCGCTACACGTCGGCGTCGGCCGCCCCGTCGAATGTGGCGCTGCCCCCGAACACGGCCGGCCTGCTCTCAATCACCTTCGCCGTTGCCCGTCCGAACTTCCGTATCGACGCCATGCCCCACCCGTTGCGCATCCACATCAGTGGCGCCAGCGAAATCGTCGGCGCCACCATGGATGCGATGACGATATACACGGCCGCAGCCTTCGTCGAGGACACTGAACATCGCTGGGAAGCACTGAACGCGTCGCCCCTTGCCGCAGTCGGCTACGGTGAATCCGAGAGGCTGATTGACGAAGATGACGGCCCGGCAGCGTTGAGGTTGCTGAGCGAATACTTTGCGTATCCGAAGAAATTCGATTTTGTCGACGTCGATCTCGCGTCGCTCGCCCGTGCGGCAGGCTCCGCGCAACGTCTGACACTCCACCTCGCCATTTCCAGTATTCACCCGGATTCGCCCGCTGCCCAGAGGTTGAAGAATCTGTCGGCCGACCATCTCAGGCTCTTTTGCACGCCAATCGTCAACCTGTTCCAACTCACGTCACTGTCGCTCAAGCGAGACCCGATCAGCGGCACGTACCCCGTCCGGTCCCAGAATACCGATGCCACCGACGTCGAAATCTGCTCGGTCGACGCCGTCCGCGCCACGACGAACGCATCCCGGGCGAACGTCATTCATCCGTTCACGTCGCTCATGCACGGCAGCTCTACCAGGCCGGCCGGTCCCTACTGGGTGCCCAAACAACGCAATGTGGCCGCGCCATCGGACAGGAAGGACGCTGCACTCGATCTGGTTGGACTTGACGGACGCCCCGCTGCCGACACCGGGATTGAGCAGATCGTGGTAGATGTCACCTGCTCGAATGGCGATCTCCCTCGCATGATTCGATTCGGCGCCGACGATGGCGATCTGGTCAATGAGCAGGGCGCGCTGGTGTCACGCATCGTGATGTTGAGCGCTCCGACGGAGGTCGAACGTTTGCCACGCGATGGCAATGCGGCATGGCGGTTTATCGCGCTGCTCGCCCCACACTCGATCGAACTGACCCGAGCGGGGCTCGTGGAACTGAAACGCCTGTTCCGCGAATTCTCCAATCATGCTGCGAGACACGCGAACCTGTTGGATGGCCTGACGAACCTGAGCCATCGCGTCAGGCAGCTCTGGTTATCGGGAGAACCGATGCCGAGCTTCGTGCGGGGTCTGGAAGTCACGTTGACGGTCGATGAACAGGCATTCGCCGCTGCCAGCCTCAGCACGTTCATCGTCGTCATGGACCACTTTTTCGCCATGTATGCGCCCGCGACAAGCTTCATTCAACTCGTCGTGACGTCTGCCAATAACGGCAGAGAGATTCGACGCTGCGCACCGAGGCCGGGCACGATCCCGCTGACCTGACTTTCCTGCGGCCCAAATCCCGGCGTCACGGCACGCACGAAATCCGCGCGGATCAGGTAAGACTCGAAATCAGATGGCAGCCGCAGGTCGCCCGATGACCGTGCCGCGCAATCGGAACACCGTTGTCGGTCATTGATTCATCGCCCTCTACAATCAGATTCGGCTTGACGTCGGGATGCTGAGGACACGATACCTCGTCGCCCTTGCGGGCAACAAAACGGCCGTCGAAGCGCATCGTCGATGAACCAGTGATCACCTTGCCGCCGTGGTCGGTGTCATCGCCGACACGGATGAGATTCATCATGAGTAAGGCCCAACCTTCGAGTGAGCGAACTACGGTTAGTAACGGAAATACAAGACACCCAATGCACCAGGCTCGCCAGGCTGCTTGCTCTTTTTCGTGATCGCGGGCAGGTCAATATTTTTCACATCCTTCCAACCGAAACCGGCGAAAATCCCCTCAGCCAGACGAACAAATCCCATAAATTTCCTGGATATGTTGAATGCGATCACGCCAAAGATAGCCGCAGCCATAGCTCCCCCGCCTGCATACATATAAAAAATTCCCAGCCAATTATAAATGTTTTCAAAAAGCAACATGATCGCCCCCAAAGCAATCATGACCAACATTAATGCCGAATATATATAAAACCACCATCGCACCGTCGCCTTATAGTGCGCATATCGGCCTCGACTGCAATGCGGATGGAGCGCTACGATTCGGTCACTGACACGTCTGATGCCGAATGCACGCCATATCTCACCAAACGGCTCTGCGACAATCTCGACTTCGTCGCCCTCTTTGAACACGGATAACCATACCCACGCACGAATGCTCTTCCCGTCCAGTTCAAATTCAAGCAGAGCGGCCTCTTCGGCCGTATCGTCCGCAGACGCGGCTAGCCCGATGGCCACTCCACCCAGACCCGCCAGCCCAGCCACAACAGCCGTTGCGCCCATCGCCGTTCGATCCGCATCGGTAAACAAGAACTCCTGAAACTGCCTCGTGCTACGAAGATTCTTGATATGCCCTCTCAACAAGCGGGTAGGAGAGGATTTTTCCGTGCTTGCCGTCATTGATCCGTTCCGTCAGCCGAAAGACCCATTACCTTCAATGCCCTCTCAAATTCGTCGCTCTGCTTTACCGAATCCCAGGCCCGATTCATGGATCAGATGGCATCGACAGGTCGCTCGATGATCGTGCCGAGCAATCGGAACACTGTTATCAGCCATAGACTCACCGCCCGCTACAATCAGATTCGATTTGACATCAGGATGATGCGAACACGATATCTTATCGCTCGTTCCGGCAACAACTCCCGTTAGTAACGGAAATACAAGACACCTAGTGCACCTGGCTCCCCAGGCTTCTTGCTATTTTTCGTGATCGCGGGCAGATCGATACTCTTGACATCCTTCCAACCAAACCCCAAAAAAATTCCCTCGGCGAGGCGAACGAATTTCATCATCCTCCTACCTATACGGAATGAAATGACGCCAGTAATCATCGCGACGATCACCCCACCACCCAAAAATAAATTCAAAACACCAAACCAATCGCTTTCGCCGCTGAAATACAAAACAACTGCAGCGAAAATATTAAAGCACAACAAAAATATACCAGTCAGCCCAATCCACCATCGCGCCGTCGCCTTATAGTGCGCATATCGGCCACGACTGCAATGCGGATGGAGCGCAACGATTCGGTCGCTGACGCGTTTGATGCCAAAGGCATGCCATATCTCGCCAAATGGCTCGGCGACAACCTCGACTTCATCGCCATTTTTGAACACGGATACCCATACCCAAGCACGAATGCTTTTCCCATCCAGTTCAAATTCAAGCAGATCAGCCTTCTCGGCCGTATCATCCGCGGACGCAGCCAGCCCGATGGCCACCCCACCCAGACCCGCCAGCCCAGCCGCAACAGCCGTTGCGCCCATCGCGGTCCGATCCGCTTCTGTAAACAAAAACTCCTGAGACTGCCTCGTGCTACGAAGATTCCGGATATGCCCTCTCAGCAATTGCGTGGGGGAGGATTGTGCCGTGTCTGCCATCGTTAATCCATTCAGTCAGTCGAAAGACCCATTACCTTCAATGCCTTTTCAAATTCATCGCTCTGCTTTCCCGCATCCCAAGCTGGATTCGCAGGTTTTCGTCCGAACGAGCACTTTTCAAGCCATGTCTGCAACTCATCGTCCGAAAAATACCAAATCAGGAATTGGATTGCGACCACTGCCACAGCAACCTCCCAGCCAGTCAGAATCAAAATACCCCGACCAAGCAATAGCAATGCCTCTGATCCACCGATCGTTACACCCATTCCTTCTGCGGCTACGCCGACTGCAGTCGTGCCCGCCGCCTTCGCCGCACCCTGTCGAGCAAACCACCCGCCAGCCTCTGTAACCTCGGGGGTCGTAAACGAAGCCAATCTGGCGGTCGCACCGGCAATGCCCGCTGCACCTCCCCTTGCCAGAATCACAATGCGCCCCCCATTTCCGGCCAAGCGCGCAAGCAGCGGAGCCGACGATGTCAGAGCGGTAAGAAGATATGACAGGCCCGTACCAAAGCCTAATGCCGCTTTGGCGTAGTAAAGATAAGCAATGACACTATTTCCCGTTTTTCTCGCCTTCCGGACGTCCACAGCCGCCTGAATCAGCGCCGCAACCCCTCCCAGGAAACTCGTAATCGCCTTCAGATTGCGCAGCGTCTGCGCTGCGTCACTCCCGAACGCCTTGAGCGCCTTCTCCGAAACCGTAAATACCGCCCCAACCACCGACACCCCGGACGCGACCAGCAGCGCATAGTCATCGCTGCTCTTATCTGCCTTGGCAAGCAAGCATCCGAAATTCAGCATCTCGATTACCACCAGCGTACTAGCCAACCGGGCATTCAATTGCGTCGACGCCCCCTTTTGCGACTTGCTGACCTCCTCCCACATGTCCGTCAAATTCTTGACACGCTTATCCGCTCCTACGGCCTGCAGCGAACGCAGATACGCCTGAGGCGGGGGTAGTCCCTGCTGTCGCAACGCGCGATAGCCCATCTGCAAAGCCAGGCGCATCGCGGGCTCGGCCAGCACCGCAGCCTTGATGAGCCTGTTTGTGTCCGCCTGCGCAATCCCGCCTCGCAACATCAACGTGCCGCGAATCAGATACATACCGACGCTATCGGCCAACTCCGCACTCTTACTCCATTTGAACAGGCCATTGCCTATCGTCACGGCGAGCTGATCGACACGAAGACCTTTCACGATATATTCCGAACCCGACGCCGCCGTTGCTCCGCGCTTTAGCACATCCGTCATCTTGTCGCAGAACTTCAGGAAGGCCTTCAGATTCTTGATGAGATACGAAGACACGAAGTCGGCCCAATGACTGACTTGATCGCCGGCACTCGCCGGCTGTGTCTTGTATTCGGTTGCCTTCGCCAGCAGCGCCTTGATTTCCTCCTTCTGATCCTGCTGGTTGTACGCATAGGCCCGCCACACCAGACTCGACGGTTGCGTGGGATCCATGTTGTTGACCAGATCCTCGACCAACTTGGCGCCCTTCTCCTCCGACGGCAAACCCCACAACGCACTATCGATGACTGCGGCAAAGGCATGTCCATCGTCGAAATCGTTTTCGTGATAATCATGCAGCGCAGCCATGAACGTCGACGCTTTCAGCCACGCGCCGACATCCGGCGTCCGATTGGCCTGTAACTGATGCGAGGCCGTCTGCACCGACTCGTACCACGGTCGAAACACGTTCAGTTTGTTCGGATCGAGTTTGCCGTAATACTTCGGCCACGCGGCATCGCCTATCCGCTTTGCCTCAGCCGGCGTGATCACTCCGGCAGCAGCAATTTTCTTGTCGGACATCGCCTGCTGTTCCGGAGATACGACCAGAGCATCGGGAACCCCATCCGCCGCATACGGATTATTCTTCATCGCCTCCCAACCAGCCGTCCACGCCGACCGCAAACGGCTTTTCGACTCGACTGCACCGTTGCGTACCGCTCCTTCAGCAGAGGTAATCGACTCGAGCGCATCGATCTGTTTCACCCGCTCACGCGTGTACGTCAGTAACCAGCTCCCGGCGTCGTTCCGGAAGCCGTTCAACTCATGAACGTTCCCGATACCGTCCCACAATGCCAACAACATCGGTGGATGATGCTTGCCCTTGTCGAGCTGGCCGACATCGCTCATCACCCGGATCAACGCGTCACTGGCCGACCCGGGAGACGCCTGACGAATATGCAACGGGTAACAGGTCGTCACCTGACGCATGACTTCCGGCTTGTATTTGCCGGTTTCGTCGCTCAGCGTCTGCGCAGGCGGCTGCAACAGTTTGGGATCGAGGCCAGGCATGTACTCGATGACGTCATCGATACTTTGTCGGGTTGCAACGACAGCGTGCCCATGTGCGTCCTGGCCCGCCGAGATCCATTTTGACGGCTCGATCCATTGCATGCGTTTCTGACGAAGCGCTGCATCCTTCTTGTACAGTTCGAACGTGTCACGATGCCACGCGTGCTGCGAAAATGCGACATACACACGGTCAGTGCACTTATCGGGCCTCTCGATAGCAATGATGTCCATCGGCACTGCGATAGATTTCTTTGCACATGCAGGATGAGTCGTCGGCTCGGCCGGCAGCGGAAGCGACTGCTTCCACAAGCGCCCGTCCTCCGTGACGTTATACGCTTCCCAGTAGTTACTACCTCGCGCACCCTTTACGTAGAACAGATACACCCAACCTGCACGCAACGTGCGCAGCGCGTATCGATGTTCAGTCAGTTTGACGTCAGTCACCCCATGCCCGCTAACGCCGGCTGGCAACTTTGCTGCCACGGAATTCGGCACGACTGTGTACCGAACCGGCAGGATCGGCAGCCCCGTCTTTTCGCAGTTGGCACACTGGTTTGCTGTATCCATTCGCTCTCTCGATATGGGAACTAGATTTATTCTGCTGAGACTAGAAAGACAAAACTGCCTTCGACTCGTCGTACCACGCTCCCCGGCGAATCGCTTCGATTTCGTCCTCGCTCAATTCACCGACAGCGGATGTATAGAACTCATCCGGCGCGCGCTGGCGCAATGCCAGTGCAACGCTCGGATGACGATCGAAATATGGATGCCACGCCAGCGCATGCCCGATAAAAGCGATCTTGTCCTCTCGATCGGTCAGTCCGTGCTGCTCCGCACGGGTCGCGCTCGCAATCGCGGTCTCGACTTCGCTGGATCGAGGCTGCCGCTGCGTAGCCAACATATGCAACGCAAGCGCTCGATTTATCACGCCATGACGATGGACATCACGCCACTGCCCTTCAGTCAGATCCAGTTCCGTACACGATGTCGTTGCCGACGAGTAGACGCATAACTTTGCAGTGGCATCCAACGCATGCCAGACTTTGACCGGGCCAAGCAAGGTCCGCTTCTGCCCGTCAGACAGAATCGGCCACATCAGGCTCAGTGCACGCGCGTCGTAGAAACGCAATGCGCATCGGCGCCCCTGATCGTCGATTTGCAGTATGTGATTCGACCAGTATCCGGCGATTTGCTCCGGTGCCATGTCGCTCGCCAACCAGCCGCCAATCCGTTGACCGAGCCCCTTTGCGACCGCATCCGGCTGTCGATCTTCGAAGGCCAGCCGAACGCTTTCAACCAGCAACGCCACACCTTCCGAGGTCGACAAATCCAGCTCGATCAAATACGGACGATGATCATCAGGGAAGGCTTCGTGCCCAATTGCGACGACGGCGCCAGGCCGATCATGGAACGACGGTGCACCCTCGCCGCTTTGAGGCAACGCACGCTGACTCGGGTCGACTACAAGGCAACAGCGCGACATGCGTTGCTGGTCGAAATAAGCGCGCAAGGCACGGACAGTCGAATCGATCAACTCACGGTTCAAGTCATCAACAGGTTCGATCGTTTCCATCCCGTTACTCCAGCACGACGCTCGACGCGCTATCGGCCGATGCCGCAGCGGTCTTCCACGAACAGCCCTTCGGCACGCTGGCAAGCGGTGAAGGCAAGCGCATCGACGATGCGCCCGGCTTGTCCCACGATGCGCATTTTTCGAGAATCTGGCCGCTCGTTCCGTTCTCGATCAGATCAGGTGTGATCTTGATGTACGAACCGCCTGCACCGATCCAGATCTCCTTCTCCGCTGAAATCACGACCTTCCCGTTCGAGCTCGTGATCGTCACGTCGTTGAGCGCCGAAAGCTTCATCTCGTCGCTCTGCGCCTGAATTTCGACCTTGCCTTTGGACGCAAAGAGCTTGATTCCGGCGTTCTGCGCGAACAGGCTAATCTTCTCCATCACACTTACGATCAGCGATTTGCCGGCCGCCACGTGCGTGCTCTTACCGCTGACGATATTGACTTGCTGATTAGCCGTCAGTTGCGCTGAATCCTGAGTCGACAGCCCCAAGCCCGCAGGACTCGCCATCAACATGATCGGCGTCGAGAACCCGTTCGCGTTGCCCGTGCCGCCCCCGTCCGTCCGACCACCACTGCCGGCGCCACCGCTCACGCCATAGTGCGTCGCGTCAGTGAATTTCTTGAGCGCGTCCTGCCCTTCCTGCAGGCTCTCCGCCTGGTTCGCCGAACTCGCCTGTGACGTCAGATCGACAACGGTTTCCGCACTGGCCAACTGCTCGGATGCAGCGGTCACGTTCAACGGCTGGGTCGTCGCTGTCGGGTGCGTGGATACGAACAAGCCCTGCCCCGCCCGAATGGCGCCATAGGCGTCCGATTTGAGGTCGAAACCGCTACCGAGGAACGCACCACGCGTATTGTCAGTCTGCTGGATCAGGTACCCGAGGTGCAAATGAGACTGGTAGCTGCTCGAGTAAAGGTGAACCCGATTCTGCTGCGTCGAGTCGTCCATCACGAGCTGGTTGTAGCCGGTGCCGCCGTACTCGCGCGAGCGTTGACCGGACAGCAAACCGTTTGTGTGCCACACCGGCTGCGTCGCGCCCCCGTACATCCGCGCAATGATGACGGGCCGATCGCAGTCACCTTCCATGAAGCCCACGACGACTTCGTCGCCCTTGCGTAGCGGCTGAATCCCGCCACGGCTCGAGCCCGCATCAAGAAACGTCGGACGCACCCAGCACGACGCGCGTTCATCCTGGCCGTTGCGGCGATTCCAGTGGAACCACACCTTCACCCGGTTCAGCGAATCGGTATAAACCTCCTCGCCGCTCGGCCCGGCCACGATCGCATTCTGCAACTGCATCACGGGCTTCTTGTGTTCGAACGGGCTGCGGAACGGAACGTTGCGCGGTTGCGCTTCGACCATCACCTGAAAGAAACCTTCGCTGCCATCGGCATGGCGAACCGTCGCGCCTGCCTTCGCTTGCGCAACCTCCTCAGCCAGCCCGTCGGGGAATTGCTCTGCTTCGTCCAGACCGGGCAGGTTATTGCAGATCAACCAGTCGACGCCGAGCAGAACGAATTCGCGATCCGGTTGACTGCCCGCATCGTGCACCGGATGGCCGCGCAGTTCGAAGCGCCGCCCCGGCATCGCACAACGCAAGCCGCCGATGCCGTGAAAGCGCTTCATCCGCGACTTGCGCTCTTCGAGCCGAATCTGCGCAAGACGCTCGCCTTGCTCACGATCCGACCACATGTACGCGCCGGGATAGTCGTAGATCTCCCCATCGGTCGGCAGCTTGCCGTCCACGTCGGTCACACCCTGCACCTGCCGAGGAAGATCGGGGCGCTTATAGTCGAACGAGCGCGACGTCAGCTGCGCACTATCGATCTGGAGCTGCTCCTTCCATTGCGCGAACCCGTCCAGTTCGCCGCTGATTTCCGTAGGGCCGAACTCGACAACCGGCTGCTTCAGCTGCGGGACAAAATAAACGTCGTCCGTCAGCACCATCGTGTGCGACCGACCATTGTCCGCCTGCTCGAAGTACGGGAACGCGCCCACCTCTTCAAGGCTGCGATGAACGAAGTTCAGGTCGTATTCCCATTGCACGCGGTTCGAATACGACGGAAGCGGTTTATGCAAATCGAAACGATACGCGCCGCGTGCCTGCGGATGCTGGTCGAATACGTCGGTCAGAATCTGCTCGCCGTTCTGCTCCTGCCAGTCACGCATATCGCGGCGCAGGCGTAGAAAATAGAGCCAGGATGAGAAAGCCAGCTTGTAAAAGGTCAGCGGCCCATCCGCCCCCAGCCGGCTGAATCGGTGAACATAGCCATGGATCGGCATGTATGAGCCGTTTGCCTGCTGGATCCAAAGCGTGACCGGCTTGGCGAGCAGCGCGCTGAGTTCGATCTGACTGCCACGTGGTGAAACGGCATCAATCTCGAATTCGTAATCGCGGCCAAGTCTAGCCGTTCCTTTCACATAGAGCGGCAATAACCAGTCGACGCCGAGCGGCGTGTCCAGTTTGACAAGACGATTGTATTGCGCGTCGCCAAGACGCAATGTCTTATAAAGCGCGGTATGGCCCATGCAGCTTGCCCTTGGTTGGTATTCAGGTGGGGTTTCTGCCGAGCGGTGATTATAAATACCTTTCGGAACAAGACGATAGTGGCCGTTGCACCTCATCTATTTCAAATAATCGGAAAATGTGACCGGCGCACGCAAAATTAAAGAGACTTCACAATTTTTCAGGGAAAAATTTCCGATTATTCTCGTGAGTCGCTTTAAATCACTCATCTCTTTTCTGGACCCGGCCAACAGTGGCGACTCTGCAGCCGTACTCCCGGATAGCGCGCGCTGCGCACGGGAAATTCGGCGAATTTCCCCCTCTTTGATGCCGTGCCAGTCGGCCTTGCCCGCATATCGATCGCGAGATTCGTATCGGGGCTCTATTGACGCTCAGCCAGGAATTAAGCGGCTCGCGCTTTCTCGCCCTCGGCGCCACCTATCCCATCGTCATTTCGATTGGAGAAGTGCAAGAAATGGGAAAATCAGGCGTCGTTTCACGATCTTGTAATAAACGGCACTCGTCAAGATCGCCATAAGGATATGAACAACGCCGATCCCGCCTGTGATCGCATTGACGAACCCGAACGCCGTTTCGACCCACGCCGCGCGACACGACGAGTTCGAATCGATAACAAATGGGGCGGGTTCCCCGAACGACACCACGCCCGGTCAACCCGCCCCCTTTCTGCACCGACTCAGGCACCCGTGTTGCGATTCGCCTCAATCACCGTCAGCGCCGCCATATTCACGATCCGCCGCACCGTCGAGCTCGACGTCAGAATGTTCACCGGCGCATTGACGCCCAGCAGGAACGGCCCCACCGCCACATTGCTGCCCGCCTCGGTCTTGAGCAGGTTGTACGCAATATTCCCCGCATCCACGTTCGGGCATACGAGCAGGTTGGCCGCCCCCTTCAGCGGCGACATCGGCAGCAGCCTCGACCGCAAGCCCTCGTCGAGCGCACAGTCGCCATGCATCTCGCCGTCCGCCTCGATATCCGGCGCCTGCTCCCGGACGATCTCCAGCGCCCGACGCATCTTCACGCCCGAAGCCGCACTGCCCGACCCGAAGTTCGAGCGCGACAGCAACGCCGCCTTCGGCGTCAGATTCAGCCACTCCATCTGACGTGCCGCGGCAATCGTGAATTCCGCGATCTGCTCCGCATCGGGGTTGTCGTTGACGTGCGTATCCACCAGCGCGACCGTCCGCTGATCGAGCAACAGGATGTTCATCGCCGCATACGTGGACGCACCCGGCTTCTTCCCGATCACCTCGTCGACGAACCGCAGGTGGTTGTGATACTCGCCCACCGTCCCGCAAATCATCCCGTCCGCATCGCCGAGCCGCACCATCATCGCGCCGATCAGCGTCAGGCGGCGGCGCATCTCGACCCGCGCCATTTCCTTCGAGATGCCGTCCCGACACCGCAGTTCCCAGTACGTCGTCCAGTATTGCGGGAACCGCTCGTCATACTCGGGGTTCGTCACCTCGACATCCTGCCCGAGCCGGATCCGCAAGCCGAAGCGCTCGATGCGCGCCAGCAGCACTTCCGGGCGCCCGACCAGGATCGGACGCGCCAGCTTCTCGTCGACGATCACCTGCACCGCGCGGAGCACGCGCTCGTCCTCGCCTTCGGTAAAGACGATCCGCGCCTTGCCACCGTCGCGCACCAGCTGGCGCGCCGTCGCGAACAGCGGCTTCATGAACGCGCCGGAGTGGTAGACGAATTGCTGCAGTTGCTCGACGTACGCGTCGAGATCGGTCAGCGGGCGCTTCGCCACGCCGCCTTCCATCGCCGCCTTGGCCACGGCCGGCGCGATGCGGACGATCAGGCGCGGGTCGAACGGCTTCGGAATCAGGTATTGCGCGCCGAACGCCACGTCGTACGCACCATAGGCGGCCGCAACGACTTCGTTCTGCTCTTCCTCGGCCAGCCCCGCGATCGCGTGAACCGCGGCGATCTCCATTTCGCGGGTGATCGTCGTCGCACCCACGTCCAGCGCACCGCGGAAGATGTACGGGAAGCAGAGGACGTTGTTGACCTGGTTCGGGTAGTCCGAGCGGCCCGTCGCGATCACGACGTCGTCGCGCGTCGCATGCGCCAGTTCCGGGAAGATTTCCGGCGTGGGATTGGCCAGCGCAAGAATCAGCGGGCGCGGCGCCATCTCTTTCAGCATGTCGGCGGTCAGGATGCCGCCGACCGACAGGCCCAGGAACACGTCCGCGCCGCCGATCACTTCCGCGAGCTTGCGCGCGTCGGTTTCCTGCGCAAAGCGCGACTTGGCCGGGTCCATCAGCGCAGTGCGGCCGCGATAGACGACGCCTTCGATGTCGGTCACCCAGACGTTCTCAACCGGCAGCCCGAGGTCGACCAGCAGGTCCAGGCAGGCCAGCGCGGCGGCGCCGGCCCCCGACGTCACGACCTTCACCTCCGAAATCGACTTCCCGACGACCTTCAGCCCGTTGATGAACGCGGCGGAGACGGTGATGGCGGTGCCGTGCTGATCGTCGTGGAAGACCGGAATCTTCATGCGATCGCGCAGCTTCTGCTCGACCGTGAAGCACTCGGGCGCCTTGATGTCCTCGAGGTTGATGCCGCCGAAGGTCGGCTCGAGACCGGCGATGATGTCGACCAGCTTGTCCGGATCGGTTTCGTTGATCTCGATGTCGAACACGTCGATCCCCGCGAACTTCTTGAACAGCACGGCCTTGCCTTCCATGACCGGCTTGGACGCGAGCGGGCCGATGTTGCCCAGACCCAGCACGGCCGTGCCGTTCGTGATCACGCCCACCAGATTGCCGCGGCTCGTGAAACGGTGCGCCTGCAGCGGATCGGCGGCGATGGCTTCGCACACGCCCGCCACGCCCGGCGTGTAGGCCAGCGCGAGATCGCGCTGGGTCACGAGCGGCTTGCTGGCGACGACCGAGATCTTTCCCGGGGTCGGAAATTCGTGATAGTCGAACGCGGCCTGCTGCTGTGTCTCTGTCTGTTTCATGTTTTTCCGATCCGGGCACGGGCGCCAGGCCAGTCCCGGCGCGATCCATGAAGGTGATTCTAGGGATCCGCCATAAGGTGATGATTCTGTTTTAATATCGGCCCATCACTTTTTCATGATGAATACATGACCAGTCAATGACTTTTGACGCAAACGACGTGGTCAGGCGGCTGGGCGCGCGCCTGAAGATGCGGCACCTGGTGCTGTTGTTGCAGATCCAGCAGCACGGATCGCTGACGCGCGTCGCGGAGCACATGGCCAGCAGCCAGCCGGCCGTGACGAACGCGTTGTCCGAGCTGGAGAGCATGTTCGGCACGCCGCTGTTCGAGCGCTCGTCGCGCGGCATGCGGCCCACCGCGCTCGGCGCGGTCGTGCTCGAGCGGGCGAAGGCGATGATCAAGGATCTCGACCACCTCGCCCGCGAAATGGAGGCCGTCGCCGCCGGGCATGCAGCTCACCTGCACATCGGCGTGATTCCGTTCATTTCCGGACAGATGCTGTCGGCGGCGCTCAAGCGGCTGCAAGCGCGCATGGAGCGGCGCGTGACCGTGACGATTCACGAAGGCACCAGCGATCAGCTCCTGCTGCAGCTCAGGGACCACAGCGTCGACATCGTGATCGGGCGGGCGTCGTCGGCGATCGATCTGGGCCAGGTCTCCTTCGAGGTGCTGTACCAGCAGCAGCCGCGCATGATCGCGAGCCGGCGTCTGGCCGCGAAACTGGCCCGCACCGCGCTCGACTGGCACAAGCTGCACGCGCTCGACTGGATTCTCGGCGCACCGCATACGCCGATGCGGGAACAGGTGACCGACCTGTTCCTGTCGGCCGGCATCCCGCCGCCCGTTCCGATCGTCGAAAGCTATTCGTCGAAGCTGATCGGCGAGATGATCGCGTCGAGCGACGAGGCCGTCTCGATCGTGCCTGCCGATATCGCGGAAGAACTGGTGCGGTTCGCCGGCGTGGCGATCGTGCCGTACTCGCTGGTGTGGACGCTCCCGCCGATCGCGCTGTTTACCCGCGCCGCCGATTCGCGCGCGCCGGCGCGCGATCTGCTCGTGGACGCGCTGCGCGAGGTGTGCAGGGAGACGTACGGCGAAGCGCAGCGATGAGGGTTCGCGCGCCGGGTCCGCCGAAAGCCGTCACGTGCTTCGACGGATACCGGGCCGCCCCGTAGCAGGCTACTGGCTGGCGGCGAGGCGCCGCAGAATTTCCGCACGCTCGGCGGTCAGCACATGATCCGAGCCCTCGCCGCGGTCATAGCGCTTGGTCGTCCGGTAGGAAAACCGCTTCCTGTACTGGCTGGTGGCGGGATCGAACACCCACGCATCGACGACGAACAGGTGCGCCTCGAAATGACTCTCGCCGTCGCCCCACAGGTAATCGGCTCGAACGAACACCGGATAGGGCGACACGTCCGGCACCTTCCACATCGCGCGGTCGGCCAGCTCCGTCTGGGTGACTTTCGGCATCAGGTTCTCGATCTTGCCGTTCGCGCCATAACGTAATATCGCCACGCGCTCCAGCATCCCGCTGCCACCGCCGAAGAACATCCCCGAGAAAAACACCCACGAGCCGCCCGACGCAATCGGCAACCGTTCGGATCGCGGCTTCAGACCGAACTGGTATTGATACTCCGTCGAGCCATCGGGAAGTGGCGCGGGCGGCATTTCGAAGCACGGCGCGCGATCGGGGAGCACGCAGAGTTTCACGCCGGACAACGGGAACCCCTCGTTGTCCAGCCGGCCCTCCGCCTGGGCGAAACGCGGGAATGCGAGTTCGCTGGATGCGGCTTGAGCCCCTGCGATGCCAGCAATGGAAATGCTCAAGATCACGCCGAGCCGCTTGAAAACCCTGCGCATGCACCTGCCCCCTTCTCTCATGTTTTGTCAGGCGCGAATTGTCGATGATCCGGCCGCGTCTGTCGAATGAACGGGTGCGGCCGGCGACGCGCGCCGGCCAACACACATCAGACGGTGGCCAGCACCAGACGCCCCGGCGACGCGCCGATATGCAGCCCGTCGGAACGATTCGCGAGATAACGCTGGTTCAACTCGTCCGGCGTCCAGGTGTTGCTGTGGCTGAAGCCCAGCGCAGCCAGCCGCCCGGTCAGCTCGGCGGGTTCGAAGAAGCTCTTCCACGGTTCGCCACGCTCGGCGAAGCGCGCCATCATCTGCTCCACCGCGATACGCACGATCGGCGACAGGCTCGACAGCGGGACCACATATTCGAGTAGAACCTCGCTGCCTTTGGCGCAGCCGGCGATGAAGCGCAGCGTCTCGACGACCGCGGCCTCGTCGAGATACATCGTCACGCCCAGCCAGCTGAACAGCGCCGGCGCATCGGCATCGAAACCGGCGCGCGCCAGCCCCTCCGCGAGACCGACGCGCTCGAAGTCGACCGGCACGAACTGCAGCGACGGTGGCACCGCGATGCCGGCCTCGCGCAAGCGGGCCTGCTTCCACGCCTGCGTCGCCGGCAGGTCGACCTCGAACACGCGTCCCGGCGCATCGGGTCGCCGGTATGCGCTGGTATCGAGCCCCGCGCCGAGCACCACGTACTGGCGGGTGCCGCGTTCGATCGCATCGGCCCAGACGTCGTCGGCCAGCCGGCTGCGTACGACCACCGTGCTGCGCATGCCCACGGTCATCGGCTGGCGGAACTTGTCGAGGTTGTCGCGCAACGCTTGCGCCTCGGCCGTGCCGAGGACGGTCAGCGCGACCGGATCGTCGAGCACCAGCGGCCGGTCGAGCAACTGGTGCGCGGCCCGCTGCGTGGCCACCATCAATGCGCTCGGCTTGGGGCCGGCGTTCACCGGTGTCGTGTCGTGGCCGACGATATGCGCCCGGTTCAGATAGGCGAGCAACGCATCGTCGAGGCCGATGCCCAGTTGCAGATCCGGTTCACGCATCATCGCATCGCGCACGCGTGCTTCCAGCGCCGCGTCGTCGCCGCAGAAGCTGTCGAGAAACAGCTGCTGCCAGCGCTTGACGACGGCCTGCACCGGTGCAGCGCCGGCGTCGACGCCCGCATCCAGGTGCGCTCTCAGCTCGACCACCAGTGCCGGCCACGCCCGATGCTTCATCGCGGCGAACTGGCGCCGCCGCACTTCGTCGGCCTGAGCCGGATCGAGGTATTTCGCGAGCAGCGCACAGCGCGCGTGCATGAACGCTTCGTCGATCCATGCCAGCATCTCCGCCGTGATGCCGACGATTTGCGGGGCCCGCGGCTCGTCGAGCTGCATCGTCATCAGCTTGGTCGCGAGCGTCGGGTCGTTGCGGGTCATCCGGACCACGAGCCGGATCCAGCGCCACGCCAGTGCATGGGCGGCCTCGCTGTCGGCCGGCAGCGCCTGCTGCCGGGCAATGCGGACTTCGTCGATCAGTTCGAGCCAGGATGGATCCGTCGGCGCGATCGTATCCGGCCCGGATGCCAGCAGCGCATCGAGTTCGTCGTCATCAAGGTGTTTTTGCATCATGTTCATCAACTCCAGAGCGTTCAGCCAGTCGGTCGCCGTGGTCTCGTCGCCGGCGGCGATCATGTCCACGATGTATTGCAGGTGACGACTGAGGCGCTGCGCGCGCGATGCCTGCACGTCGAGTTCCGCAATCTGGCGCCGCAGAAGCTGGAGCGGCGAACCGGCGAGTTGACCATCGAGGCTGGCCTTGATGTCCGGCAGCGAATACCCGAACCGCTTCAGCGCCTCGATCCGATGCAGCCGGACGAGGTCGTCCCGCCCATACAGGCGCGCGCCGCCGTCCGTGCGCTGCGACGGTGACAGCAGCCCGATTGCATCGTAGTGATGCAGGGCCCGGACGCTCAGTCCCGCCTGCTTCGCCAGATCGCCGATTTTCAGTCGCATTTTTTCCCAGTAGTCGGTGTCGACCATAAAAGCTGACGTAGCGTCAGGTGCAAGTGAAATCGAAGGGATTGTGTGTGCGGCTGGAAGACGTCGGGGCCATCTGCCGGGTCTTCGCGCAAACCTGCCGCGAATGTGTGCGGCGGCGTTCCCGGAATCTTGTCGACGAAGCCCGATCATGCCGAACACGGGAGAAGGAAGAGATATGCTTCAATCGTCTGTCTTTCGCCATGATTCAGGGGGTTCCGTTGAGGCGACGCTACGAAGCGGCATTCATTCTCCCGCTACCGAATGAAAAGCGGCTAACCGACGATGGCTGGGAGTTCAGTGCCGATACCCGTCTGCCCGAGGCCACCCGAATCTTCCTCGCGACGACGCTCGGGATGCAGCCACTCGAACGGTTCGCCGGCGAACAACACTTCGTGAGTCCGGAAGTTGATGCATCCGCGCTTGAGGACGACAGCGGCGCGATCGAGTTGGTGCATATCAAGCTGTACGACATGCGCGCCGAACACCTTTTGAAGATGTTTGACGCCAGTTCGCTTGCGGCGACCACGGAGCTGTTTTTCCCGCCATCGTGGAAGAAATAGACCATTCATCCGGCCGCTACGCCAGCGGCCAGCCTGAAGTCGCACGCTGGAATCCACGCGAACACGGCCCCGCACAAACGCGTCCCGTTGCAGTCGTGTTGGCGAGGAAAACCACGTCGATCACGGCTTCTTGCAAAAAAACTTTGCGTCGTCCGGGTCGATCTTGACGGGATATTCACGCTCGATCAGCGCCCGTTCCGCGTCGCTCGGGTTTCCGAGCCACTTTGTCTCGCAGCGGTACAGCAGACGCCCGGCCGTGCGACGTGATTGTTCATCGTAAAGCAGGGCAACATTCGTCACGTTGCACTGGTGGGCCTGGCAAATGTGATAAAGCCATTCGCGAGACTCACCGATTTGCCACAGGGTCCCTTCCGTCGCGGGACCGCTCAGCAAGCGCTTTCGAATCGTTTTCGAATCCTGGCCGGCCAGATTCAGGAAACGGTCGAATGCGGCCGATACCGTCCGGCCGATCGCCGTATCGAATTGATCCCCGTCCGGACCGACGAGATTGAAGATCTCCGTTTTATATCCGGAGCTTGCCGGCGTGATGTTCTTCGGCACCGACGCTTCGGCGTGAGCCTGGCAGTGGTATGCCAACGGGAAAAATAAAACCGCCCGCAAAAGTACGGCCCGTGCCCGCAAGGAGAACACGCCCGCACCGCTGTCGGCGCGCATCCCGTTACCGCGATTTCTCGTCATTCTTTTACGCTGCCTTTCCACTACTGATTGACACGCCAGACACCGAAACCCGGCGCCTGCTCCTGACCGCTCGCGCTCCGACGCGTACCGCGCGCCCACGCCGACAACGTTTTGCACGCCATGCGTCAGCGTGATTTTCCTGAACGCTAACCAAGGGATAAGTAAATTCCGGTACCGGCATCACCGATGAACAAGAGCGCAATGAGGAGGCAGGCAACTCGCCACACACCGCGCAGGCGAGTCGCCCCGAAATACAATCCCACCACGCCGACACAAAGCGTCACGGGCCAGTATTCCATGCCGGTTCCAAGCACAATGAGATAAAAAGGCCAATCAATGGTGATTTCACTCATCCGGGAATGCTCGGTTGCGTGCGTGGCGCATGCGTTCGCTCATGGTCTGAATGACAGCGATCAGTCGCCCGACGCTCACCCCTCCGCCCGATGACACACCACCTCGATATTGTGCCCATCCGGCCCGATGACGAACGCCGCGTAGTAATTCGCGTGATAGTGCGGCCGCAGCCCCGGCGCGCCATTGTCCTTCCCGCCTGACTCCAGCGCCGCGCGATAGAACGCGTCGACTTGCTGCCGATGCTCGGCCACGAACGCGATGTGAAGATGCGCCGGTTTCTCCGTCGTCTGGAACAGGCACAACGAGGGCTGGCCCGGCGGAGAAATCTCGATGCCGTACGAAGGCTCGCCCTCCCCCTGCACCACTACGCCAAGCGGTTCCAGCGCGTTCAGGAAAAACGCCTTGCTGGCTGCATAGTCGCTCACGCCGAATTTGACATGGTCAAACATGACTCCCCCTCGGATAGATGGGTCTGCCGGCACCCGGATGGAATGTGGAAATCACCGCGATGTTGCCACACGTAGCCGTCGCCGGCACCTCCGCTCGCAACCGAACAAAAAAAGCCCGACACAGTCGGGCCAACGAGCGAGATACAAGGAGACATCCCGCTCATCCCTCATCGAGCGGTCACACCGTGCTACCTGACATCATCATGATCCTGGCGACAGCCGACGATCGCGCACGGCGTTGCGACCGATCGTCGATCGACAGGCTTGCCTGGAAGGATTCGGAAAGAAACGACTACTGCGAAACCGGAGCGCCGGATGCTCCGTCCGCCGGCATCGTCGGCAACGGAACCGCCGCACTATTCGCCCCGCTGCCCGTTGCGCCGGCCGAATTCGTGGCGCCCGTCTGTCCGCGGCGGCCGCGGTGTGCGCCACGCGCGACCGGAGGCGCGCTCGCGGCAACCGGCCGTATTGGCGGATGCGCGATGTACTGGAAGTTGTCATTGATCGCGCTATTGCCCGTGTCGTACGAGCGGTGCACGAATACGCTGCTGGTCACGGGCTCGCTGGCTTGCGCGAATGCCGACGGCATGGCGGACATCATCGCGGCGGCGGCCGCCGCGCTCAACGCGGCGATCCGCACGAGCGAACCGGCATCGCGGACTGTCGGGCGTACTGTCACGCTACGTTTCCTCCAATGTGCATCCGGCCGGCGATCGTTCGGCCGCCCGCGGCGCCCGCCCGAAAAAATTGGCCCGCACTTGAACGCGCGGGCCAAACCGAGAACACAACAACAACCTTGGGGGGGTATCAAGGCGAGACCAGTCTAGCCCGAGTCGCCGGAAAGAAAATTTCAGGCCAAATTACAGCTATTACTCCATATAACGAAGCCTCGGTCGCCGTCGCGTGCGTTCAGGTGGTGACACATCGCCCATGAGGCCGTGAGCCCGCGTGCCCGTGTCACGACGGCTCGGCTTGCCGTTCGCGTGCACCGCTTCCGGCTGGCAGATTGGCGCCATCGCGCATCACGCTTTCATGTGCCCGGCAAACGCACGCACCGTCAAAACCGGCCGCGACTGTCATACAAGCCGTGGACACCGCCAACGCAGCAACGGGCCAGATCAACGCGTGCCGGCCAAATGCAGCGTGAACCATTCCACCGCCGCCTGGCTGGTTGCGTCGAAATGCTCGATATACGGCGTGAAATGCCCGCCCTTGATCTGAACCAAGCGCTTCGGCTCCAGCGCGTTACCCCACGCCTTGAGGCACAGGTCCGTGGGTGTCAGCAGATCCTGGTCGGCCACGATCATCAGCAACGGGGTGGGCGAGATGCGATCGACATACTGGCCCGGTTCGTTTTCGCGCGACATCTCGGCGCTGCGCAGCGTCACTTCGTTTTTCCAGTTCGGTGCAAACTGCGCCGCCGACTCGGTGAAGAACCGGTACGCATCCGCGCCGGCCATCGCACAGGCTATCGCGGGATCGGCACTGACTGCCGGCAACATCGCCGGCGCGCCACCCGCGAATCGCTGCCTGCGATCTTCATCGAAGCGAGCCAGCAGCGCCGGCACCAGATCGGAACGCGTGCGGCGCAAGGCCGACTGATACCCGCTGATCGTCGGCACCTGCGCCACCACGCATTTGACGCGCCGATCGATTGCCGCGACTTCGAGCACGTGGCCGCCGCTGTAGCTGGTGCCCCAGATGCCGATGCGTGCGGCGTCGACCTCGGGGCGGGTCAGCAGATAGCTGATCGCATCGCGATAGCCGCGCTTCTGTTGCACGGGGTCGATCTCCTGACGCGGGTACCCGTCGCTCGCACCGAAATTCCGGTGATCGTAGAGCAGCACGCCAAAACCGCTGGCGGCAAACACCTCGGCGTAGCGGTCCAGATATTGCTCCTTCACGCCGGAGAAACCGTGCGCCATCACGATCGCCGGATACGTCGGCGTATCGGCGAGGCGCTGCGCCGGCTCGTAGTACCAGCCTCGCAGCGTGGCGGCTTCGGACAGGAATTCGATGTCGTGTCGCGTCATGTCGGCTTACCTCAGTCGGTCAGTGGGTTCGATGACCGACACGATAAAGGCACGCGCCACGCGCCGCATGTGCTGGAAAGACGATTGCTACGCGGAATCGGACAGTTTCGCGTACGCGCTGGGCGTCATGCCGACAAACCGGCGAAACACGGTCGAGAAGGCGCTCGTGGTTTCATAGCCGAGTTCGGCCGCGACGGCGATCACCGCGCATCCGGACGCCAGCAGCGGGCGCGCGGCCGAAATCCGGGCCTGCTGCCGCCACTGGCTGAACGACAACCCGGTTTCGGCAGTGAACAGCCGGGCGAGTGTCCGGCTCGATGCACCGACTTCATCGGCCCATTCCGTCAGCGTTCGCTGATCGGCCGGATGCTCGAGCAGCGCGTCGCAGACTCGGGCAAGACGCCGGTCCTGGCCGGACGGCAGCGGCAAGGGCTGCTCCGGAGACCACTCGATCTCGGCCAGCATGAGCTGGATGACGAGATCGTCTCGTCCATCGGGATTGACCTCGACCGGGAACGACGACGCACGCACGATCAACTCGCGCAGCAGCGGCGAAACGTTGACCAGGCTCGGCTGATCCGGGGTTGCCGACCGGTACGCTCGCGGGTCGACGTAGGCGGTGCGCATTTCGAGTGGTCCGTGTGCGCGCATCGCGTGCGGCAGGTCGGGCGGAATCCAGAGTGCGCGATGCGGCGGGATCATCCACAGCGACTGACCGGCGACGACTTCGGCAATGCCCGTCGTGGTGTAGACGAGTTGCGCGCGCGGGTGCCGATGCTCGGCGACGACGAAGCCGTCGGGAAAGGCTTTCGGCATGACGGCGGCGATACCTGGCGCATGCTGGTAGTCGCGCGGATCGGTGCTCTTCGCGACGGGTGCGATACCGGCCCGCTTCGGCGCCGCCGCCGCGTCGTGCTCGATCGCTTTACCGTGGCCGCGCCGTTCGCCCTTCATCGCTCGTCCTCTCGTTTGTGCGGAATCGCCAGGTCGTGCGATCCGGGCGAATCGGACAGATGATACGGGAATGTCGGATCCCGGGAATCCCGGAAGAAAACAGTGAATCGATAGCGAGATCTCACGGCCGATTCGCTGTACCGCACACTCGATACGTCGCGCTGAATATCCGGTCTCGCCAGTTTCAGCGCAGTCTGCGCGATCTTGGAAGTTCGATTCCGTGCTGCTATCGTTGTGCACCTTGTGAAGCTTTCGGAGCGGCCGACAGATGCCCTTGATCTTGCGTCGAGCGATTGCGGCTGATGCCGCGGAGGTGGCTGAAGTCTATCTACGGTCGCGCAACACGCTGGCATCCTATGCGCCGCTCGCGCACGCCGAAGCCGCAGTCCACGATTGGGTGGCCAACGTACTTGTGCCGTCGGGCAATGTCACCGTCGCCGTGAACGATAACCGCATGGTCGGCATGGCCGCGCACGTCGTTACCGATGGCGTGGCATGGCTTGACCAGTTGTATGTGTGCCCCGAATTCAAGCGACGCGGGATTGGATCTTCCCTCCTGGAATCGGTGAAGTCGCAGACGGTGGGCATGCTCCAGCTCTATACGTTCCAGATGAATCGCGATGCTGCTGCATTTTATGAATGGCACGGGTTCGTTGCGATTGCATACAGCGACGGAAGCAGGAACGAGGAAGGTTGTCCCGATGTTTTGTATCGCTTGGCGCGGTAGCGTCGGCCCGCGTGACTCGCATCGCGTGTTCGTCATCGGCGATGATTGAAGAGATGAGACGGGAATGGTTGCCGAGGGGAAATGTGGTCAGTCAATTCAGTCCAGCCAACCATCGACAAGCGTCTTCGACACCGCCAGGTCGCTAGCAAAGCGTCTTTCGACATAGCGATTTAGAATCGCTTCCTGCTGCGATCTACAGCAGCGTGCGAACAGCCAGGAACCCAATGCATACCGTCAAGATCGCCAGGAACCGCCCGGATTTCAGATGCTTTATCGACCTGCTGTACGGGCCCCCACGGAATGTAGACACGGACGGCGACGCCTATCCGGTCCACAGCAGGCTTTGGACGCGCCTGTATCTCCGCGACAGGAAAAGCGACGCCCCGAGCGTCAAGATCGATCCGACCGACACCGATCCAGCCATCTTCACGGTTACATCGGATGCGCCAGAACTGGAAGAGTTGACCGCGCTCTATCTGTATCTCACCAGTGGCGACTCGATCAGTGCCTCGGAAAACCGGTTGGCGGCACCGGACATCGACCGGCTCAGGGAAAAACATGCTGAAGCACTTCAGCGGGCCGATCAATCCGTCTGGCACCAGTCTTCGGACGAAGACCCTTACCCGAATCAGCGCACGGCAGCCGGTTGAACATTGCCGACGTCGTGACGAAAAGTGCCTGTCCTGAAATCGCCTGACCATCCAATCTGATACCCCGATTCGCCATGAGTGACAATATCGTCTGGGTCGTCGACATCGACGCAAGCCTTGAAGAAGCACCGATCCTCGCGCAACGCGGCATCGCATGGCTGGCCGAGCAAGGCATCGTGCAAGCGGTGCCCGAAAGCGGCAATGGGCTGCACGGCGATATCTATCGTCCCGGCCCGAATGCCGGTGCGTGGTCCGAGTTCATCAATCTCGGCAACGACTGGTGTGGCGTCGGCCTCGAGACCGAACGCACGGTCTTTCATTCAGGCCCGGGGCCCAACGACGTACGTTGTCCACACTGCGGCGCGTCTCATTCACTCGATGAGGTGCCCTGGGGCGACGCAGTCGGCGCCTGGTACTCGAACGAAGCCGATGACACGCTCGCCTGCCCCGCATGCGGCGGCTCGGCACGCATCGTCGACTGGACGTTCCTCGAGCTCGACTGGGCCTTCGGCAATCTCGGATTCGGGTTCACGAACTGGTTGATCGAGCCACGTCTGGCCGTCGAACTCGGCAAGATTCTCGGGCATCGCGTCAAGATCGTGCACCACCACATCTGACGGCTTGCATCGGCGTCCCGCGCGTGACGCGATGCGCAGGAACATCCCCGCCTTGTCGGGCAGCAGCGACGGCTGGAAGCCGTAACGCTCGTAGCACTCCGGGGTCCCATGATCGGCCATCAGGCTGACATGGGCGGTCGGCAGCGCATGCTCGTGAATGTAGCCCATGCGTGCACGCATGATCAGGTCGCCTACGCCTTTCTTCTGGTGAGCGGGCAACACCGCGATATCGACGATCTCGAAGAAACAGCCGCCGTCGCCGATTACCCGGCCAACTCCGACCGGGACACGGTCGCAATGAGCGACGATGCTAAAGAAACTGCTGCGAGCCTTGCTGCTGCAGGTGTGTTAATCGGTGCGCCGCGAGCGCATGCCGATGGATTCAAAACAGGCGGGCGGACCGGGTTGAGGTTAGCCCAACGCCCCTCCCGACTTCAGTCGGAAGACTCCGGCGAGATTTTTTCAGGACTCCGCAGCGACGTTGCCCATTTCGTCAACGCCAGGAAAATCGGCTTGAGCGCGCGAGCGTGATCCGTCAGAACATATTCCACCCGCGGCGGAATCTCTGCATAAGCCGTCCGGTTGACCAGCCCATCCGCTTCCAGCGCCCGAAGTTGCGCGGTAAGCATGTGCTGGGTGATGCCCGGCAGCGCCTTGCGTACCTCGCCGAAGCGCAGCGATCCATCAAGCAGGACCCACATGATTTCCACTTTCCACTTGCCGCGGATGATGTCGATCGCTTGGCGGAACTCATTGAGTTCGGCCTCCGTCGGCGGACAACGCGGCGGTACGCCATGATCAGTATGGTTGTTCATACTAGTCTCTTTTTTCATCCTACTTGTTCAATCGAATAAAACAGTCGATATTCATACCATCAAAACAGTCGATGTTCATATCATCGTTCGGGGCTCGTGCATGACGAAGAAAACAATTGCTGTCCTGGGTGGTACCGGGCAGCAAGGAGGGGCCGTGATACGCGCACTCCTGGCAGACGGGCGATGGCAAGTCCGCGCGATCTCGCGAAACGCAGAATCCGAGGCAAGCCGTGCGTTGGCTGCACAGAATGTCCAGGTCCTGGCCGCGGACCTGGACAATCCCGCCTCGCTGCGTCAGGCTTTCGCAGGCGTGCATGGCGTGTTCTCCGTGCAAGGCTCCGATGGAGGTGGGGAGTTGGAAGCGCGCCGAGGCATTGCGGTAGCCGACGTCGCTCTGGCGGCTGGCGTCGAGCACCTCGTCTATGCGTCTGTCGGCGGTGCCGACCGCCAATCACGCGTGCCGCACTTCGACAGCAAATGGCGCGTCGAGGAGCACATCCGCCAGATCGGCATCCCGGCGACGATCGTGCGGCCAGTGTTCTTCATGGACAACTTCAGCAAGTCGAGCATGCGCACCGTCTTGATGGCACTGTTGCGCAGCTACGTGCCGACAGACAAGCCGCTGCAGATGATCGCCACGGCCGATATCGGCAAGTGGGTCGCGCATGCCTTCGCGCACCCTGATGCGTTCATCGGCAAGGCCGAGGAAATCGCCGGTGATGAATTGACCCGCGCGCAGATTACCGCAGCCTTCAAGCGCCACGGCTGGTCGACGGGGTTGCCATTCCCCATTCCACGGTTGCTGCTGCGGTCGCTCCCTTATGACGCTCGCAGGATGTTCGAGTGGTTCGGCGAGGCCGGATACAAGGCCGACATTCGCGCACTGAGGGCGAGCCAGACCGACCTGTTGAGTCTGAACGAGTGGCTCGCCGAACAAGCTTGACGCCCGAAGCGCCCATGACCAGCATCGCCGGCCATCGATCAGTCATCCTGATGACCCATTCATGAAAGGAGCGGGGCACGCACAGTAACGTATTCGCCCCGGAGAACGCGGCGTTGCTACTGATCGACCATCAGGTCGGTACGACTTCCTGGACACATTCGCACGACGTGACGGAGATCAGGAAGAACGCCGTGTTGCTGGCGAAGATCGCCGTGGCGACCGAACTGCCGCTGGTGTTCACGACCAGCATGGAGGAACGCGTCCAGGGGCCGTTGCTGCCTGAGCTGGAAGCGGTGGCGCCGAAGGCATTTGCCGCGCGCATCAAGCGCTCCGGCATCGTCAACGCCATGCACGACCCGAACTTCAATGAGGCAGTCAAGGCCACGGGGCGCAAGAAGGTGTTCGTGGCGGGCATCACTACCGAGGTCTGCGTCGTGTTCCCGATCCTGCAACTCCTCGACGAGGGCTACGAGGTACAGGTCGTCACCGACGCATCCGCGTCGTTCACCAAAATCGGCGACGACGCGGCGCTGCGACGCCTGGAACAGGCTGGAGCCGTCATCACGTCGGCCTCGCAGGTCGTTTCCGAGCTGGCCGTCGACTGGACGACGCCGAAGGGGCAGGCGCTCGGCAAGCGCTTGAACCCGGGAAGTTAGTCCACGGGCGTGGATTCGAACCAACCCGTGGAATGGCGGGCGTTAGCAGCCCGTTGAAAAACGCCTCGTCTTGACCACGAGATCACGGCGTAAAGGGATGGACTAGGCAATTGGTTGCCGGGTTGCAGTCGGATCGTCGTGGTTGGACCGCTCACGAGCGGTCCAACCGGCGCATTGCCGCGCGACCGACACACTTGGGCGGCTCATGTCACCGCGCCGTGCGGGTCCACCGTCGTGAACAGCGGTTCTTGCATCGCACCCATCCGACCAAGATCATGAACACGATATCTCTAACGCACCGCCCTCCGGGTCCGGTTATGCCGTTCCCGATTTCAGCAGCCTGCTAGAGAATCCGATCCAGCGCGTCGGCAAACCGGGCGACCGCCCCGTCGACATCATGCAGCTTGTCGAGGCCGAACAGCCCGAGACGGAACGTCTTGAAATCCTCCGGCTCGTCGCACATCAGCGGCACGCCGGCCGCGATCTGCAGGCCGACGTCGGCAAACTTCTTCCCGGTTCGAATCCCGTCGTCGTCCGTATAGCTGACCACGACGCCCGGTGCCTCGAAGCCTTCGGCCGCGACGCTGCGGAAACCCTTGTCGGCCAGCAACGCACGAATGCGCGTGCCGAGCTCGAGCTGCTCCGCCTTCACCTTGTCGAAGCCATACGCCTCGGTTTCCTTCATCACGTCGCGCAGCGTCGTGAGGCTGTCCGTGGGCATCGTCGCGTGGTACGCGAACCCGCCGCCTTCATAGGCTTCCATGATCTGCAGCCACTTGCGCAGATCGCACGCGAAGCTGGTGCTGGTCGTCGCGTCGATGCGTTCGCGGGCGAGTTCGCTGAGCATCACCATCGCGCAGCACGGCGACGCGCTCCAGCCCTTCTGCGGCGCGCTGATCAGGATATCGACGCCGCTCGCCTGCATGTCGACCCACACCGTGCCGGACGCGATGCAATCCAGCACGAACATGCCGTCGACCGCATGCACGGCGTCCGACACCGCGCGCAGATACCCATCGGGCAGCATCATCCCGGACGCGGTTTCGACGTGCGGCGCAAACACCAGATCCGGCTTGTGCTCCTTGATCGCGGCGACCACTTCGTCGATCGGGGCCGGCGCATATGCGGCCTGCCGTCCCGCTTCGACCGGGCGCGCCTTCAGCACCGTCGTTTCGGACGGAATGCTGCCCATGTCGAAAATCTGCGACCAGCGGAAACTGAACCAGCCGTTGCGGATGACCAGGCACTTCTTGTTCGTTGCAAACTGCCGCGCGACGGCTTCCATGCCGAACGTCCCGCTGCCGGGGACGATCACGACCGACTTCGCGTTGTAGACTTTTTTCAGCGTGGCGGAGATGTCGCGCATGACGCCCTGAAAGCGTTGCGACATATGGTTGACCGAGCGATCGGTGTACACCACCGAATATTCGAGGAGCCCCTCGCGGTCAACATCGGGAAGTAAACCAGGCATGCTCGCCTCCGGTGAAAGATGAACGATGGAATCTGGGCGAGCAGTGTCCGTCATGCGATACCGCCCTGCACCCATGCAATTGCGTTATTTTCTCGACGAAAGCAGATTCTAACGAAGGCCGCGCGCCGCTTGGGGCATATTTTGTCGGCGGTCCCGCGTATGGGCGACGTGGCGCCGCCGCCAGCCGGAGCGCCTCGCTGCCACGGAGCCGCCGCGGCCCCCGGCTGAATCTCCCGCCCGGTGGCCGTCGACGTCGACCGTGCGGCGCACGAAGCCCTGTTCCATGTATGGATAAGTGGCACTTCCGCCGCGTGCCGCCTAACATGTCGGCTCCCCCTCACGACAGAGTCTTCGATGATCCCCAACCGAGCGTCATCACAGCAGCCGTCGGCCGATCCCGCACTCACCGAGCGCGTCGATGCGGTACTCTCCCGTCAACTCGAAACGCAACGCCTCGTCGGTGTGGTCGTCCTGATCGCGCGCGACGGCGAGCTCGTCTATCGCCGCGCGGCCGGGTTCGCCGACCGCGAAGCGCGCACGCCGATGCAAGAGGACACGCTGTTCAGACTCGCGTCGGTGACGAAGCCAATCGTCGCGGCAGCCGCCATGGCGCTCGTTGCACAGCACAAGCTGTCGCTCGACGACGACGTCACGCGCTGGCTGCCCGAGTTCCGGCCGGCGCTGCGTGATGGCAGCGTACCGGTGATCAAGGTGCGCCACCTGCTCACGCATACCGCCGGCCTCGGCTATCGCTACGCGGAAGCCGACGCGGCGGGCCCGTATGCGCGTGCGGGCGTCTCCGACGGGCTCGATGGCGCATCGATCACGCTCGCCGAAAACATGCGCAGGATCGCGAGCGTGCCGCTGCTGTACGCACCCGGCACCGGCTGGAACTATTCGCTGTCGATCGACGTCGTTGGGGCAGTGATCGAGGCCGTCACCGGACTGCCGCTCGCCGATGCGGTCGATGCGCTCGTGCTCCGCCCGCTCGGCACCCGCGACACGGGATTCGTCGCACGCGACGCCGCGCGGCTCGCGACGCCTTACGTCAACGACACGCCGCAGCCGCACCGGCTCGCCGAGAACGAAGCCGTACCCATCTACGACGGAACCGTCGGCGTGACGTACTCGCCGTCGCGCGCGCTCAATGCGGATGCATTCGCATCGGGCGGCGGCGGGATGGTCGGCACCGCCGGCGACGTGCTGAACGTGCTGGACACGCTGCGGGCGGGCGGTGGCGCAGTATTGCCGGCCGAGCTCGTCGACGAAATGGGCCGCATCCACTCCGGCAACCTCGCGTTGCCCGACCTGCCCGGCGCGGGGTACGGAATCGGGTTTTCCGTGTTGCGCGACCCGCGCGCGGCGCTGTCGCCGGAGTCCCCGGGCACCTGGCGCTGGGGCGGCGTCTACGGCCATTCGTGGTTCGTCGACCGCGCCCGCGGGCTCACCGTCGTGTCGCTGTCGAACACGCTCTATGAAGGGATGAACGGTCCGTACACGCTCGATCTGCGCGACGCGGTCTACGGCGTCGGCTGACACGCGCAGCAACACGCACAACAAAAAAGGCCCGACACAGTCGGGCCAATGAGTTGAGACACAAGGAGAATCCCCGCCCACCACACCGGGCGGGTTACGCCGCGCTACACGACGTTCTTTTCGACGATCGGCCGGTTTTCCAGCACCCGCGCCCAGCCGAGCGTCGACAGGTCGAGCGTGTCATAACGCCCGCCCAGAATGAGTTCACTGACCCCGCGCCCCGTCGCCGGCCCTTGCTGCAGCCCGTGGCCGCTGTAGCCGTTCGCGAACACGACGTTGTCGAGTTCCGGGTGATACCCGATGATCGCGTTGTGGTCGAACACGTTGTACTCGTAGTATCCGGACCAGCAGTTCTCCACGCGCAGCGCCTCGAACTCCGGCACGCGATTCGCGAGCGTCGGCCAGATCACGTCGTCGAACAGGTCGTGGTCGACTTCGTCGAGCGGCAGGTCGTCCGGGTCGCGGTTCGGGCTCGGGGACGTCCCGCAGATGTACGTGCGCCCTTCCGGCCGGAAATACACGCCGGTCGGATCGATCAGCAGCGGGCAATCCGTGAGCTTCGCCGGCGACGACACGTTGAAGATGCTGCGGCGCCGCGCATACACGGGAATGTCGATGCCCATCATCGACGACAGCGCGCGCGTCCACGCCCCGGCCGCGTTGACGAGCGTGTCGCACGCATAGCGCTCGCCATCGACCGTGACCACATGCGTCACCTTGCGGCCATCGCGCACCACCGACTTCACGTCGGACGGCACATAGCGCGCCCCCAGCGCCTGCGCCTTCTTGCGCAGCGCCTGCACGAGCCCGTAGCCGTCGAACCAGCCTTCGCCGCTCACGCCGTACGCGCCCGACACGAGATCGTCGACGTTCAGCCACGGAAACTTCGCGCGCAGCGCATCGCGATCCATCAGCCGGATGTCCGCGCCGAGGCTCGTCTGCAGCGCATGGTTCTCGCGCAGCGTCGCATCGCCGGCCGGCGTCGCGAGGAACAGGTAGCCGCCTTCGTGCAGGTCGATCGACGGCTGGTGGCCATCCACTTCGAGCCGTTCGCCGATCGTGCGCAGGAAGTCGATGCCGAACAGCGACATCTCGATCGACAGCGGCGTCGAGAACTGCTGGCGAATCGACGCGGCCGACAACGCCGACGACGATCGCGCATAGGTGGGGTCGCGCTCGATCACGGTCACGGAAACCGTGGGATCGGTGGCGCGCAGGAAATAGGCGATCGAGCTGCCGATCACACCACCGCCGACGATGACGACTTGAGAACTCACGACTGACTCCAGTTGCACAGGTTGGGCGCGGCCAGCCGGCCATGCCCGTGGGTTGTTCGTGCCGCGTCACACGCGGCGTCGCGCAGGCAGACCTGGGCGGCTGCCACACCGGCGTGCGCCGCGATCGCAACCGATCGCTGATGGCATTTCAGCACGTCCGGCGTCGCCGCGAAAGTCCGCGCGCGGGGGTTGCGTTCAATCCGCCGATTTCGTCGTGACGGGCTGCCACGCGGCGTTCTTCACCTCATACAGCGTCGAGCTCGGGTTCTTCAGGTCGCCCGTGTTCGTGAACGCGATCGTGCCCGTGATGCCGTCGTAGCGCGTGCTCTTCAGCGCGCCGTTGAAATCGGCCGGCTTCGTCGAGTTCGCCTTCTGCATCGCGTTGATCGCGATCCACGTCGCGTCGTACGCGAACGGCGCATACGCGAGCATGTCGATGCCGTACTTCTGCTTGAATTTCGTTTCGAACTGCTTGCCCTTCGCGAGACGCGACAGCGGCTGCCCGTACTCCCACACGGACGCGCCTTCCGCCGCATTGCCGGCCAGCTTGATGAAGTTCGCGTTCATCACGCCGCCGCCCGCGAGGAACTGCGCGCGGATGCCGAGCTGGCGCATGCGCTTCACGAGCATCGCGGCCTGCGCATCGAGGCCGCCGAAGAACACGAGATCGGCATTGGTGCTCTTGATCTTCGTGAGTTGCGCGCTGAAGTCCACCGCCTTGTCGTTCGTGAATTCGCGCGCGACGATCGTGCCGCCGTTCGCCTTCACCGACTTCTCGAATTCGTCGGCTTCGCCCTGGCCGAACGCGGTGCGGTCGTCGATGATCGCGATGCGCTTCGCCTTGGTCACGCTCGCCGCATACGCGCCTGCGTTGCCGGCGTTCTGCGTGTCGGTCGCGATCACGCGATACACGGTGCCGAGCCCGGCGCGCGTGATGTCGGGATTGGTCGCCGACGGCGTGATCATCGGAATGCCGGCCTTCGCGTAGATCTTCGATGCAGGCAGCGTCGTGCCCGAGTTGAAGTGGCCGATCACGACGGCCACCTGCGCGTCGGCGAGCTGCTGCGCGGCCTGCACGCCGGTGCGCGGATCGCTCTGGTCGTCCTGCGACGCGACGACGAACTTCACGGGCTTGCCGCCCACCGTCGTATGCGCGGCATTCGCTTCGTCGACGGCCATGCGCACGCCGTTCTCGATGTCCTTGCCGTAGGCGGCGCCGCCGCCCGTCAGCGGGCCGGCCACGCCGACCTTGACGACCGTCTCCTGCGCATGAACCGCGCCCGTCTGGAGCGCGAAGATCGCGGCGGTCAATGCGACGCCGGAAAGCGAACGAATGCGGAACGTCATGACAATCCTTGTTCTGGGGGCCGGGATGCAACACGCGACTGCCGCGCGTCGGCAACCTCTCGCGTGCCGGTCATCTCGTCCGCCAGCGGGCGTCATGCAACGCACCCTGCTAGCCGGTCGATCGCCGCGGCTCCGTCTCCGAAGAACCTTTCATCGCGAAAGAGGTGAATGGATTGTGGATAGCCAATACCCGTGCAGCAAACGAAATATCGGAACTATGTTGTGAGGATTTGTCATCAAGTTCCGCGTTCGCGGCCGGCCCGCGGCCCACGCGTCGGTGGGCCGCGGGTAAACCGTTGTCGTGGAATGCCGCGCCGGCGCCCGTCCATCAAGGCCGGCCGTGGTCATGCCGATGGCGCATCATCGTTGCGATGACTGCCCGGCCGGCCATCGCGACGCCTGCGGCGCCGCGTCATCGGTCAGTGCCGATCGGTGCCCGTCTGCTTGCGCACCGCGTCGGCCGCCTCGCCGGCCTTCTCCTGCATCTTGCCGGCCTGCTGTTCGGCGACGCCTTCCGCTTCCGTCTTGCGATCGCCCGTGACCTTGCCGAGCGCTTCCTTGACCGAACCCTTGACCTGCTTGAGCTTGCCTTCGATGCGATTCCTGTCCATGGTCGTCTCCTGCGACGGTTGGGGAGAGCCGGCGACGCGACGGCCTGCGCCGCACCGCCGAGTGGACAGGATCGCAAGCGGGCGCCGCGCGCGGCAGATGCGGATGCACCAGCGCACATGGTGCATTCGTACCGACGCCGTCAGTCCTTGCCCTTCGCGCCGCCCTTCTCGCCGCGCGCGCCGTTCGCTTCGGCCGCGCCGACGATCCCGCGTTCGCGCGCCCACACGATCGCCTCGCCGCGGCTATGCACGTCGAGCTTCGCGTAGATCGTCGCGACGTGATTGCGCACGGTGTTCGGCGCGAGCCCGAGGCGGCCGGCGATCTCCTTGTCAGCAAGACCGTGGCAAAGCAGATCGAACACGTCGCGCTCGCGCGCGGTCAGGTCCGACAGTTGTGCGCCTGCATCCGGCGCATTCGCGCGCCGCACGTTCGCGAGCTTCTCGATCAGCGTGCGGCTGAACCACGACGCATCCTGCATCGCCGTTTCGATCGCGTAGACGAGCTCCATCTCCGTGCGCTTGCGATCGCTGATGTCGAGCAGCGCGACGAGCAGGCAGTCGCGCCCGTGAATCGCGACGGGGTCGGCCGACACGACGCAATCGCGCACGTCGCCTTCACGCGTACGAATCTGCACGTCGGCGTTGCGCACGTTGCCGTCGCGCGCGAGCCGGCCTTCGATGCGCTGCCACGCGCCGCGCTCGGCCCACAGCCCGATCTCGTCCGCGGATTTGCCGAGCAGGTCGTCCTGCGCATGGCCCGTCATCGCGGCGAACGCACCGTTCACGTCGAGCAATTCGAAACGGTCGGCGGTGACGATCGCGGTGGCGACCGGTGCCATCCGGAACGCCGTCGCAAAACGTTCCTCGCTCTGCCGCAGCGCGCGCTCGGCCTGCTTGCGCGGCTCGAGATCCATGAACGTGAACAGCATGCATGCCTCGTCGTTCATGTCGATCGGCTGCCCGGCGACGACCACGGCCTTCGTGCTGCCGTCCGCGAGCTTCAGCACGGCCTCCATCTGCGGGATCGTCGCGCCTTCGCCGAGCCGCTCGATCGCGAGTTCGCGTCGCTCGGCCTGTTCGAGCACGTCGATCTCGTACACCGAGCGGCCGAGCACGTCCTCACGCGCGTGGCCGGTCATGTCGAGAAAGCCCTGGTTGACCTTCACGTAACGCAGATCGTCGAGCCGGCAGATCACGGCCGGCGCCGGGTTCGCGTTGAAGGTGCGCTCGAAGCGCTCCTCGGCGCTCGCCCATTCGGTCGCGTCGTGCAGCACGAGCGCGAGGCAGTCGGGTTCGCCGGCCGCGTTCGTCAGCACGAGGCTGCGGATGCGGTGGACCCAGCTCACGGTTTCGTCGGCGGCCGATTCGACTTCGACCGTCACGTCGCTGAACTCTTCGCCCGCGATCACGCGATCCATCGGATAGTGGCCGTCGCGCACCGGATGGTTGTTCCGGTAGCGCAGCCGGAAGCGCTCACGGTAATCGGTGACGGTCGCGCCGAGCGCCTTCAGCTCGGTCACGCCATGCATCGCGAGTGCGGCTTCGTTCGCCCACACGATCCGCTGGTCGGGCTCGACCAGGATCACGCCCTCGGTGAGCCCAGCAATGATCTGGTGCAGCTGGCGCCGGTCGGTGTGCGACTTCAGCGCCTGTTCGTTTACCTGTTCGTTCATCGAATGGTTGTCCTTGTCGTCAGCATGACTGCCGGCCCGGTTGCCGCTTCGTCGACACCACGCGCCGGCCGGCGCGTGTGACGATGATCGCGTGCCGTACCGGTCCGCGACAGGCGCGAATGCACTATTTGTCATAGTACATTCGCGCCGCTCGCCGCCACCGTGCGGCAACTCGCCGATCCCGCAAGCATCCGCGACGCCCGCTTTCCGCGCGTCGCCGTCAACAGGCTCATCTCCCTCTCCTTCAGGACGCCCCGTGCAAACGCACTAGCCGATCAGGTGAATTTGCGCGATGTCCACGCACGTTCGCCTCGGTACGCTGGTACTGCATCGGCGCTCATGCGCTGCCATCCGAACCGCAGAGGAGAAGCACGATGAAGCTGCATCAGACACCCGATCCGACGCGGCCCGAACCGCCTCCGGACAGCCCGCCCGAACCGCCGCCCGGCACCGACCCGCCGGTTCCGCTGCCGCCCGACGGGCCGCGCCCGGACATGCCGCCGCGCGAGCCCGGCTACGACACGCCGATCGCCCGGTAGCGCGCGGCACGATCCATGCTCGGCAACGTGTCCATTCACCACGCCAATCGAAGGAGAACATCCATGAACCAGACCTCGCATCTTTCGACGCTGCTCGCCGTCAGTGCGGCCTTCCTGCTTTGCGCCGCACCGCTCACGAACGCGCAGGCGCAAACCTCGTCCGCCGACAACGGCATGAAGGCCGAATCGGACCAGCCTGTCACCGACACGTGGATCACGACCAAGGTGAAGGGCCGGCTGGCCACCATCGACGGCCTGAAGAGTGTCGACATCAGCGTGACGACGGTCGACGGCGTCGTCACGCTGACGGGCGTGCTGCCGACGAAGATCGCCGTGAAGAAGGCGATCGCCGTGTCGCGCGCGGTCAAGGGCGTGAAGCACGTCGACGCGTCCGGCCTGAAGGCGAAGGCCTGACCTCCCGGCGTGGCATGCCGCCGCGCCTTTTATCCCGGCATGACAAGGAGCACACGATGAACGAGGACAAGATCAAGGGCCAGTGGAAGCAACTCTCCGGCAAGCTGAAGGCCAAGTGGGGCAAGCTGACCGACGACGACCTGGCCGTCGCGGAAGGCAATCGCGAGTATCTGGCCGGCAAGATCCAGGAGCGTTACGGGATCGCCCGCGACGCGGCCGAGAAGCAGTTGAAGGAATTCGACCGCGAGCTGTAACGCGATCGCGCTTTAGCGCAACCCACCGCGGCGCCAACGGTGTCGCGGCCACCAGGACAACGACGTGGGCAAATACCTGATCGCCTGGCTACTCGGCGTGCCGGTCGGGCTGCTGGTGCTGTTCTTTCTGATCACGCACGTCTTCTGACCGTGCCCGCTCGATAAAGCCGAACAACGCGGCTCGGGGTCGCCGGCCATGTCGCGGGGCCCCATGGGGCGACGGGTGCCGCCGCGGGTTGCGCAATCGGCCATCACCACGCAGCAAAGTAAGCCAAGGCGGCGAGCGCGGCAACGGCCGCCTCGCAATGAGAGACGACGAGCCCGGCGTTCAACACCGGGCTCGCCACGCTTAGTGCCCTTTGTAGAGTTCGAGCAACTGGCTCCGCATGGCCATCATTTCCTTGTCGTACTGCATTTGCATCTTTGCCATCGCTTCGTTGTGCTCCATTTCCATCGCCATCATTTTTTGCTGGATGACGATGGCTTGCGTGCGCTGCTCGGGCGTGAGCTTGTCCATCATCATCATGGTCCAGTCGCTCGTGTGCGACATGTAGGTACCGTTGCGGCCAATGCCACCGCCGTCTGCCTGTGCCGCACCGGCGACGAGCAGGAACGGAATGGCGCCACACAGCATCAGCTTGCGAATCGGGTTCATCCGGGTTCTCCTGTCAAGAATGGACGTCTGGAAGCGCCCGTGTCGCATGCACGGGTTTCCTGAGCGCGTGTCATGAATGGCCAGCTGACATCAAGACCTCGTCCAATCAATCGACCGGGTGATCGAAAGGCTTCTCCCAGGCAAGCACTACGACGAATCGGCTGACGCATGATGGTTCGACTGGCGTGACTTTTGTCGTCCCGTGCCGGTGGATGTGACACATCGCGTCGAAAATTTTCTGGCCGTGTAAACCCTCGCGCCCGGCCGTCGTGTCAATGACGGCTTTTCCCCGACATGGCAGGCGCCCCCTGAACCGCACGGAATTTCGTGGGGTTCGTCTTTGCGGAAGCACCGGGTCAGTAACAAGAAGGCAAGCGGGTTTTCGGCGGAGGTCCGGGAGCGCGCGGGGCGCCTGGTACGCGAGCAGCGTCGCGACCATCCGTCGATGGGGCGGCGCCCGAATCGATTGCGCCGATGATCGGCTGTACGCCGCGGACGCTGCTGGATGGGTTCCAGCGCGAGGAGGTCGACCACGGCGAACGCGATGCGATCCTGCAACCGGAGATCAAGCGTGCCTGGGAGGCCAACGTGCAGGTCGAAAGCGTACCGAAAGTCTGGAGGCAGACGAACCGGTCAGGCCGCCAGCTGAGGCTGGGGCAAACTGCTACGGATAACTCGGCAATACCGCTGGCGTGCCCGCATCGACTCAAACCAACCGGACGCCGCGATTCCCTGAGCGGTTCCGGCAGCGGTTCGTGCATGCGCCGGCCAAACAGTCGCGGCCGGCGCAGCGTCCCGCTTTCGCAGCATTACTTCGCCGCGTTCGCCGTCATCTTGAAGATGCCCTGCGCGTTGCCCGCATCGAAACGCAGGTCGGTCACCCAGCGGCGTGCCGCCTGGTCGAACGTGCGCTTGCGCGTGATGAACTCGTAGAACGAACCCGGCACGTTGCGCTTCACCGTGCTGCCGTCGCGCGTGCGGAACTCGCGCTCGACGGTATCCGCGCGATACGCGGTCTGGAACACGCGGCCCGAGCGCGAGCGCTCCACTTCCGGCTTCATCGGCCGGCCCTTCGCCTTCTCGTCGTCGGACAGCTTGAACACGTCGGCGACGCGGTCGGTCGCATGGTTGAACGCGTTGCCTTCGGTCGAGATCCACGCCATTTCCGCCGATTCCAGCAGCAGCGTCTCGTAGTCGAGCTCGTTCGGCAGGTCGTGCTGACGCGCGAACGCCCCGACGATCTCCGGCAGCAGCGCGTGCGCGGCGTCGAGCGACAGCCAGCCTTCGCGCTCGACTTCCCACAGCAGCGCGACGGCGGCCGGCGACAGAGGATCGCGCGACGTGCTCACGACGTTCGTCACGGCCTGCTGGAATTCCTTCGAGAAACGTTCCGGATGCAGCTCGCTGACGAAGAACTGCGCGATTTCGTCCGGTGCGTCTTCATGCGCATACGCGCGGCCCGTCATGCCGAGCTTGTCGAGCGGGTAACGGCCGTTCAGGCGGAAGCCGAGCGGACGCAGGATGCGCGTGAACGCGGCTTCGCCCGGCGGCAGCGCGCCCGTGTTCGGCCAGCGCACCGTGCGCAGCGCGCCGTGGTCGAAGTAGACCGAGCCGCCGCTTTCGATCGCGTCGGCCGTGTACGCGCGGCCATTCGCCGATCGTTCGAGCAGCCCTTCGAACAGCGCCATGTTCATCGCCTGCGCGATTTCCGCGCGCGTCACGACGCCGTCTTCCCATTCTTCGAGGATGGCCGGCATGTTCAGGGTCGAGAACAGGGCGTCGGTCTTCGCCTGTCCCAGCAGCTTCGTCAGCAAGCTCTCGATATTCGGATTGCGCATCAGGTTTCTCGTCTCGGGGGACCGCCGGCAAACGTGCCGGCAACTCGTTGGCCGGCTGCCCTGCGGGCGCCTGGCCTTGCGTGGGGAGCATTATTCAAAGGGTTGCAGCCGGGCGTAAAGCGAGATTAAATTGATATGTGATGAGTTTTTGGAATTATCAGCCGCCCCCTGCTCCGCCCTCCGCCTTGTGCCGTGTGGGCTGATCGTCAGACGAATCGAACATCATGCGTAAATTCAAGATCCCCAACATGGGCGCGCTCGTGGCTTTCGAAGCCGCCGCGCGCCACGAGAGCTTCACGCACGCGGCCAAGGAGCTGTTCCTGACCGAAAGCGCGGTATCGCGGCAGATCGCGACGCTCGAGGCCAGCCTCGGCGTGCGGCTGTTCGCGCGTGTGAAGCAGCGCGTCGTGCTGACGCGCGCCGGCAAGCTGTACGGCACGCAGGTGCGGCGCGCGCTGGAGACGCTCGACCGCGACACGCTGTCGATCATCGCGCACGGCAGCGGCGGCGGCTACCTGGAGCTGGCGGTGCTGCCGACCTTCGCGTCGCACTGGCTGATCCCGCGCATCAAGAGTTTCTACGACCGCACGCCCGACGTGCGCGTGAACATGGGCAGCCGCACCGACCTGTTCTCGTTCGAGGACACCCACTTCGAGGCCGCGATCCACTACGGCAAGCCGACCTGGCCCGGCACGTCGTCCGACTACCTGTTCGGCGAGGAAGTCGTGCCGATCTGCTCGCCCGCGTTGCTCGACGGGCCCGTCGAGCGTGTCGAGGATCTGCTCGCGTACCCGCTGCTGCACTCGACGACGCGCCCCGGCGCGTGGGCGCAGTGGTTCGAGACGCACGGCGTCGAGGACATCCGCACGATGCAGGGCGTGCGCTACGAGCTGCATACGATGCTGATCAGCGCAGCCGCGGCCGGGCTCGGCGTCGCGCTCGTGCCGAAGTTCTTCGTCGAGGAACAGTTGCAGCAGCTCGGTCTCGTCGTGCCGTGCGACGCGGCGACGGTCGGCGATTCCGCGTACTACCTCGTGTATCCGACGGAGTTCAGCCACAGCAAGCCGCTGGAGCTGTTTCGCGGCTGGCTGCTCGAGCAGGCGAGCGCGTATGCGTCGCCGGATTTCGACGCGGATGACGGCGAGATGGTGGACGACGAGGACGTCGAGTAACGGCGCGATCGCGCCGGCGTCATGGCGCGGTGGCGTCGCATGCGTGTCGCGTCGGCCGGACAGAATCCGAAGCCAGGCACACGACCACGCTGAAAAGGGAGAGGAATCGCGAAGGATCCGTTGAAGCCGGCGGGGCGCATTGGGTCCGGTACGCGCCGGACCGGGCAACCCCGACCCGGCGCTCCGGGCAGCCGACCTCGCATCGGCAGCGCGGCGGACCGACTGCTGTTCTTCACTACGTATGCTCTCAGGTTCACTGCATTTTTTTCTTCGCCGCGCTGCGCCATTATCCGCGTAATCCGGCCCAAGGGAAACGTTTGCGCGTACTCCGCGCGTGTTATACCGCCCATTCGGCAACAGTCTTTCCAAACGCTTACGGCGCATGCGTCATCGTTCGGCAAATCTTGCATTCGGCGCGGCGTTCCTTTTTAATGGAACTGGTTCCAATCCTCGATTCGGCCATGCCGATGCGTGACGCTCCGTCGTCCGCGCGTCATGATGCCGATTCAGGATCGAGGATCGCTCAGCTCAGGATTCGCATCGCCCGTCCTTCCCGGACACCCCGTCAAACGAGACCGTCATGCCCGATTCCGCCTCCCTGCAGCAGTTGTTTCCCGCCTTTCAGGACATCCCCGCCGAGTACCGGCTGACTTCGCCGATCCACCAGCGCGTGTCGCTCGTCGACGGCGCATTGCGGCCGTGGGACGGCGCGACCAAGACCGTGCTGTCGCCCGTGTGCGTGCGACAGGCGGACGGCAGCGTCGAGCAGGTCGAGATCGGCAGCTACCCGGTGATGGGCGAAACGGAAAGCGACGCGGCGCTGGACGCCGCGGTGCGCGCATACGACGCCGGCCGCGGCGAGTGGCCGACGATGAAGGTCGAGCAGCGCATCGCGTGCATGCAGGACTTCATCAAGCGGATGGTCGCGCAGCGCGAGCTGGTGGTGAACCTGATCATGTGGGAGATCGGCAAGAGCCTCGCCGATTCGCAGAAGGAGTTCGACCGCACCGTCACGTACATGACGCAGACGATCGACGCGCTGAAGGAGCTCGACAACGCGAATTCGCGCTTCGTGATCGCGGAAGGCACGATCGGCCAGATCCGCCGCACGCCGCTCGGCGTCGTACTGTGCATGGGCCCGTACAACTATCCGCTGAACGAGACCTTCGCGACGCTGATCCCCGCGCTGCTGATGGGCAACACCGTGGTGTTCAAGCCGCCTCAGTACGGCACGCTGCTGTTCGAGCCGCTGCTCGAAGCGTTCCGCGACGCGTTCCCGAAGGGCGTGATCAACACGATCTACGCGCCGGGCGCGGTGGTCGTGCCGCACATGCTCGCGTCGGGCAAGATCAACGTGCTCGCGCTGATCGGGTCGAGCAAGGTGGCCGATCACCTGAAGAAGCAGCACCCGAAGTCGCACCGGCTGCGCGCGATCCTCGGCCTCGACGCGAAGAACGCGGCGATCGTGCTGCCCGACGCCGATCTCGACCTCACCGTGAAGGAATGCCTGCTCGGCGCGCTGTCGTTCAACGGCCAGCGCTGCACCGCGCTGAAGATGCTGCTCGTGCACCGCTCGATCGTCGACGAGTTCCTGAAGCGCTTCACCGCCGCGCTCGAACAGCTGAAGATCGGCATGCCGTGGGAGAAGGGCGTCAGCATCACGCCGCTGCCGGGCATGCATCGCACCGCCTACATGACGGACGCGATCGACGACGCAAAGGCCAAGGGCGCGCAGGTCGTCAACCATTCGGGCGGCGAGTTCAGCAAGACGCTGTTCTATCCGGCCGTCGTGTATCCGGTATCGGAAGGGATGAAGCTGTATCGCGAGGAACAGTTCGGGCCGATCATCCCGGTCGCACCGTTCGACGTCGTCGACACCGCGCTAGACTACGTGACGACGTCGGATCACGGCCAGCAGGTCAGCATTTTCGGTTCCGATCCGGCGCAGATCGGCGCGCTCGTCGATCCGCTCGTGAACCAGGTGTGCCGCGTGAACATCAACTGCCAGTGCCAGCGCGGGCCCGACGTGTTCCCGTTCGCGGGCCGCAAGGATTCGGCGGAAGGCACGCTGTCGGTAAGCGACGCGCTGCGCGCGTTCTCGATCCGCTCGATGGTCGCGGCAAAGCAGACCGACAGCAGCAAGCAACTGCTCGATTCGATCGTGTCGGATCACTACTCGAAGTTCATCAATACGGGCTTCATTTTCTGAAGCCGCTCTGAGTCGGGAGCCCTCCGCCGCGCGTCAGTGCGGCGGAGTCATCGGGTTGAGCGCGTGCCCCACCTCGTCCGCCTCCGGTCAGATCGCACCCGGCCTCGCGCGCAGGCTGTTCAGCAGTGTGTCCCATACTTGCAACGCGCCCGCTTCATCGACCGGCGAGGTGGCCTTCTCCGGTGGCAGGTCGCTGCGCGCGGGCGCGCCCAGCAGCAGTTCGACCGATGTATGCGGCTGCTCCACCGTCGCGGGATTCCCCGGCGCGAGCAAGTAGAAGCGATAGACCGTGACTGCGCCATCCTCGAGCGCAAACAGCACCTCCTCCGCGTCCATGCCGGCGACCTGCCGCTTGCCTTGGCGCAGGATGCTGTAGTGTCCCGGCATGCGATTGAGTGTCGCGCGCAGCGCGCGCAGATTGCGGGCGAGCGGCTGCTTCAGATCTTCGTCCACCGCATCCCGCAGCTTGATCACGAGCAGCGCCGGTCGGCCCGGCATCAACGCGAACGACTGGCTGACTTCTTCGGAGTAAGTCGACGGGCCGGTGACGATCCCGCCATCGAAGCAAAAACCGGATTCCGCAGGCACGCTCCAGTTATCGCGCACCTTGATGCGGCGGTAGGTATCGTCATAGATGTTTTCGGCCCGGTCCAGCACATCCGAACCGATCAAGCTCGTCGTCTGGACGAGCGTGCGGTCCGCAAACAGATAACCTTCCGTATCGAACGGTAAGGCTACTGCTTTCACCACCGCATTGTTGAAGACGAAGACCCGCGCGTGCGGCACCGGAGAAAACGCCTTTTCCAGCCATGCGCGTCCCGTCGTCTCCTGCAGATCGACGGGATTCACCCGCTGTTTGGTGCGCAGTTCCTTCTCGCGCGCCGCGACTTTGGCGTCGTAGTCCTCCACTGACACATCGTGCGTCGTCACCAGCTTTTCGCCGCGGTACTCGTAACGCTCGTTCGAGATCTCGCTCGAGACAGGCCGGTCGAACATCAGGCGACCGATGCACCACGGACGCAATTCCGACAACAAGGGATTGTTCATCCCGGGTTCCACGGAATACGCAAACGAACCGGCACACAGCCCCGCCAGCAAGAGCAGTGAACGAACGAAACGCGCCATCACGATCCTCCCCGCACATCGATATCTTTCATGATCTGCACCATGTTGCCGAGAAGCACCCGGCGCGTCCATGTTCGGCGCGAAGCAGGCCTCGTCACCGTTATCTTTCGTGACTATAGGCGAGTCCATGACGCCCGATATGAAAATCCTCGGAATCATGGGGTGCAGATCTTGACGTTCATCGATGGGGGCTTCAAGTTCCGAAGCGAGCCGTTCATGAAAAAGCCGCCGCACACGCCCGTGCAGCGGCTTTTTTTGCCCCTGCGCGTCACTACGCCCGTACCGGGAACGTCAACGCGTCGAGATCGAGCGGCCCGCCGGTCAGCTGAACCGGGCCTTCATCGCCGATCAGCACGGTATCGGAATGACGGAAGCCGCCGACACCCTCGATATAGATGCCCGGCTCGATCGTCAGGCACATCCCCTTCTCGATCGGCCGGTCGTAGCCTTCGGCAAAGAACGGCGCCTCGTGCGCGGTGACACCCATCCCGTGTCCCGTCCGGTGCAGCAGCCGGTCACCCATCCCCGCGCGGCGGAAATAGTCGTTGACCTTGCGATCGACGTCGCTCAGCAACGCGCCGGGCATCGCCGTATCGAACGCCAGCCGGCGCCCTTCCGACATCACGTCGAACGCGCGGCGCGCCGCGTCGGGCACGTGGCCGAGGAAGAAGGTCCGCTCGACTTCCGCGCCGTAGCCGTTCATCACCGCATTGACGATCGACACGTGCGGGCCGCCCTCCTCCATCCGCATGTCGATGTTGCTGAAGTTGTGCGGATCGTGCGACACGCTGCCCGGCTGGAACACCGCGACGATCCGCGTGGCCGACGGGTTCAGCGACGGATCGTCGCCCAGCAGCCGCTGCATGATGAAGCCGCGAATGCGCGACGACATCTCCGCCATCCCGAGGCCCGGGCGTGCTTCGCTCAGCAGCAGGTTGTGCGCATCGGTGGCGATCCCGCACGCATACACGTGGCGGCCGATCTCGTAGTCGGACTTGATCATCCGGACATCGTCGATGATGTCGATGCACACGCGCTCGCCCGGCGTCTGCGCATAGACCTGCAACGGACACACCGACTCGACGCCGACGCGTTCGCCCGGCCCGAACAGCGCCTTGAAGCGGTCGCTCCATTCGCGACCGGCCGGCGCCGGGAATTCGAAGTACGGAATCAGCTCGAGTTCGCCGATCGAGCGCGTCCGCACATGCGGCTGCTCGAGCTGCGGCACGACGAACTGCGGCGGCCCGCTGCGCGAAACGACCAGCACGAACGGCCGCTCATGGACGATGTTCGCGAAGTTCGTCAGGTAGTAGATGTTGTCCGGCGAAAACGCCACGTAGCGATCGAGGCCGGCTTCCGCCATGCGTGCGCGCACGCGGTCGAGGCGTCCTTTGAGTTCCGCCTCGCTGGGCGGCGCGAAGGTGGGGGTGAATTTCATGCGGGACTTCTCCTGTTGAGGGTGAGGGAGCGGCCGCACGGGCCGGTCATTGCGATATCGCCATTCCAGCGCGCTTGATTCTTTCGTTATCCTGCATTTCACCGAAACAAACGGCGACTGAATCCGGTTCGCTTATTCGTGCGGCATGCGTCGGAACCCGAGCAGCGCGACCAGGCTCACGACCGACATCGCGGCGATGTACAGCGCAGGCGACGCCTTGTTGTGCGTGGTCGCGATCAGCCACGTAACGATCAGCGGAGAAAAGCCGCCGAAGACCGTCGTCGGGATGTTGTACGACACCGCGAGCCCGGTGCTGCGCACCGCGGCCGGGAACGCCCGCGCCGACAGCGCGGGCACCAGCCCGACGAGCACGCCCATCGGTGCGGCGGCAGCGGCCTGCATGATCAGCAGGTTGCGCAGCGAAGGGCTCGCAATGACCCACGTATAGAGCGGCAGCGTGATCGCAGAAAGCACGACGATCGCGGCGGCGACCATCGCGACCGGCCGGCGCCAGACGTCGCCGAGCAGGCCAGCGAGCGGCGCGATCGCCACCATCACGATGCCGGCGACCGTCGTGCTCATGAACGGCGCGGACATCGGCAACCCGAGCTGCTTCACCGCGAACGTCGGCATGTAGATCAGATACATGTAGAACGCAGCGGTACTGACGATCGTCACGCCGATCGCCGCGAGGAACGACGCGAGGTGCTCGCCGAACAGGCGCTTGAGCACCTGTGCGACCGGCAGCGCTTCACCGTGCACGAACGCATCGGTTTCCGACACGCTCCTGCGGATATAGAAGCCGACCGGGCCGATCAACAGGCCGACCACGAACGGCACGCGCCATGCCCTCCGTCAAGAAATGCGATTACAATTTATTGTGCAAAAACAATGAGTTATTGGTTTATTTTGAGCGTACCGGCGCTATCTTTCTCGTGTGTAACCACTGAGTAATCAAAGTGGGCGGGGGCGCATCCGCAAAAATCCTCGGCAACGAACAGCCACGCGCCCGTTTTCATCGGACGAATCGACTGTACGGCACGGGAGGCCGGGCGAGAGTCAACGCGCTACCAAAACTGCGGTGGCTCGGGTGTGGAAACCCGATAAACCTTGTAACTCGCACGCCTGCCCCGGCAGGTCGTGCGTCTGCTTCTGCACGCCTGTTTGCGGGCGGGCCGTGGCGAGGAGGTATTCGCGCCTACCGGTTAGTGGTTACAAGGCCGGTTTTCCACCCTCGTTTCGTGCCCGCCCACCCCATTCTTCCATCGCGGTTGACGCGGGCTCATCCCCAAGAAGAAGAGGGCAGGCCAAACGTGACACCTGAAGACAAATTTCCGACTACGCCGCACTCGCGCGACCCCTTGCTTCCCCGCGACATCGCGGTACTCGAAAGCGCGGTGCAATGCGCGCTGGAGTCGTTCCAGCACGTCGCGGCCCACTATTCTAGATTGACCGCCATCGCCCGCTTCGCGCCACACGTCGAAATGCGCGACGAAGATCGACGCTATGTGTTGCAAAAGATACGCGAACTCACTGAGCTGGGAGAAGAAGACTTGCAGCGGCGACACGACGCGCTGCGCATGGCGGCTTCGCGATACTGGCGGGCGCGGTATGGCGGCGATGCAAACCGGTCGGTGCGACACTGAAGGTGAAACATCGTCAGTCCGCGATGGGGTAGATCGCGATTTGATATGATGAATCGCCACATCGGCGCGATTCAGCGGTTTGAACCGCGCCGATGCTCGAAGGCCCTCAATAGCGGCCGAAACATTTGGGCCTTCCTGTTATGTGATACCGATCAGCCGCCCAGCATTGCCCGGCGGCCGTTTTTGTTACTACACTGCACGGGGTAGTCCGATGGTTTCCGATCTGCTGAACAAGGTGCTGCGCGCGCAATACGTGCAATCCGGACGGATAGTTCGCCTTGATACGCCACTTGGCGAAGACTGGTTGATTCCGCTCTATGTCCGGGGGCGTGCATGCCTTGGACGAGACTTCGAATTCACCATCGATGCAACATCGACGCGGCTTGAAACGATTCAGGCCAAGGCGCTGATTCGGCAATCCGTGACACTGTGGATTCGACAGACGGACGGCAGCGAAATGCCGGTTCATGGCTATGTGACTGCGTTCAGTCGCTTGGGCGCGGACGGCGCGAACACCTACTACCAGCTTCGATTCAACTCGTTCCTCGCGCTGCTTCGACTCGGCAGCGACCGGCGCGACTGGATCGAGACGCCCGCGCAGCAAACCGTGTCCGACGTGCTCGGAAAGTATCCGCAAGCATCCGGTAACGTGACGTGGCAAGTGCGCCAAGCGCTGCGCTCGTATTCTCAGCGGATGCAATGGGAGTCCGACTGGAACTACGTCCATCGTACATTCGAAGAACTCGGCCTCTTTCCGCGTTTCGATATCACGCCGGACGGCAAGTCGCACAAGGTCGTCATCATGGACGATCTGTTCTCGGTTCCCGAGTTGATGCGCAAGACCATTTCGTTTAGCGGCGCGGTGCAGGACGAAGAATTTGACGGCCTTGGGGAGTGGATCGATTCGCAAGAAATCCAGTCCGCCGAACTCGACACGGGCACATTCGATTACAAGCGCCCGGACATTTCCAAGCACGTCACGATGCCCGCGTTCGATCTTGATGACGTTCCGGGCTTGGGCGAGCAGTACGAATACACCGGGTCACATACGTGGTCAGATCGCGATATGGGCGAGAATCAGGCGAACTTTATCGCAGAGGAATGGCGCTCGCGCGCGCAGCGCTTCTACGGGGTGGGCGCGCTGCGTTGCGCATGGCCGGGCCGCTATGGCGTGCTGACAGGGCACCCCGTGCACGATGCGCAGTCGGAACAGGATCGCGAGATGGTGATTCTTTCGGTAAACTGGTTGATCCAGAACAACGTGCCGGGTCTCGAAAACCTGACACGCTTTTGCAAGAGCTTGCGCGCAGAGGTCGAACAAGCGCGTGCGACCGGCGCGGGTTCGTCCGTGCGCCACGAAGACGGAGGCGTTGGATTTTTCCACGTCGAAATCGAAGCGCAACGTCGCCGCGTTGCGTTTCGTAGTCCGTTCGAACACAAGAAGCCCGTCATGCAGCTTCAAACCGGCATCGTCGGCGGACCGGATAACGAGGAAATCTATACGGATGCGATGCTGCGCGCGAAAGTGCGCCTGACATCGGATCGGCTCAATGACGGCGACCAGAATGTATCGGCATGGATACGCGCAGCGATGCCCGATGCGGGGTTCAAGCGCGGCGGCATGTTTCCGCTGCGCAAGAACGATGAATGCCTGATCGGCTTTATCAACGGCGACTGTGATCGCCCCGTGATTCTGTCCAGAATGCACGGCGGCGAAAGTATGCCCGAATGGCACACCCACGGGCTGACTTCGGGTTTGCTTTCGCGCGAATACGGCGGCGAAGGTTACAACCAACTGATGATGGATGACGCCAGCGGACAGAACCGCGTGCATTTGTACTCGACGAGCTATAGCTCCCATTTGCACCTGGGCTACCTGATCCAGCATTCGGGCAATACGCGCGGCGCATTCATCGGGCAGGGCTTCGACCTCAAGTCTCTCGGCTACGGTGCGGTGCGCGCCGAACAAGGGCTCTACGTGTCGACGCAACCCTCCACTACGCAACCGATGAGTGCGACGGCAGCATCCGAGCAACTTATCCGCGCCGAAGCAACGCTGCAAACGACCTCAAAGGCGAGCCAGACGAACCGGGCGCAAAGCCAGCAAGACGGCCACGACGCGCTGAAAGCCTTCACAGACGCCACGCAGCACGCGGTTGCAGGCACGAGCAAGGGCGGTCGCACGGCGGGCGGCGGCACGGGCGATGCAAACGGATTCGCGAAACCGATCATGCTGCTATCCAGTCCGGAAGGCATCGCAGCATCGACGCAAGGATCGGCGCACATCACGGCAAACAAGCAAACCAATGTGGTCGCCGGAGAAGACATCAATCTCGCGGCCGGTCGAGCGTTGCTCGCGAGTGTACTCGAACAAATCAGCCTGTTTGCTGAAAAGCTCGGCGTCAAAATCTACGCGGCAAGCGGCCCGATCGACCTTCAGGCGCAGAATGATTCGATGAGCTTGGCCGCGTCGCAGGATGTGAAGATTACGGCGGGCAAGAAGATGTACCTGTCGGCCGACGAAATCTGGATCGGCGCGAATGGTTCGTATATCAAACTGACGGCGAACATGATCGAGAACGCAACGTCGGGCCAGATTGTGGAAAAGTGCGCGAATTGGGAAAAAGCCGGTGCCGCAAGTGGCGCGCTGCAAAATCCGCTTCATTCTTCACCAGTATCGGTAGACGGCGGACGTTTCACCGTGTTCTCCGGTTGAATCACACGGCCGGTATAGTATCGACATAAAAAATTCTGAAACCGAATCCGAGTCGGGAATCATGGGCAAGACAACGCACAAAAAGAAACATCATCCAGCGGCCGCGCCGCAATCGGCCCCGAAATCAACGGAACCGGCGGATACCACACTGAGCTGGGCGTATCCCTTCACGCCCGTAGGTAAGGCCGACGCGACTGTCCCGATGACGTATTTCAAGGCGCTGGCGAAGTGCGAGAACGGCTTCTATCCGATGGGCGTCAGCGGCATGTGGCATGGGGGCGTGCACTTCGCTGCAGGCAGTGCCGAAATGTTGAAGCAGGACAGCGGCGTGCGCGCCATCGCGGACGGCAAGATTGTCGCGTACCGGCTGAATACGAAATACGAGGAAACGACGTACCCTGACAAAACTCTGGCGCACTATTCGACCGGCTTTGTACTGGTCCGGCACGAACTGAAATTGCCGCCTGTGCCGCCGAAACCGGCACCGAAAGAACCCGCGAAGCCTGCGGCCCCTGCATCAGCTCCCGCGCCTGCATCAACTACCGCTACACCACCACCCGCTCCAGCCGATAACGCGCCGAGCAGCAAACCGGCGCAGGACAAGCCCCTCGTTTTCTTCAGCCTGTACATGCATACGATGGATTGGCAGACCTATCAGAAAGCGATCGAACAGGCCCAATCTAACCCGAAACCTGATCCGACGCTTCCTGCGCCGATGTCGTATTGGGAAGGCGAGCGCTACTATCGGGTTGGCGATAAGGCGAAGAACTCGCAATCTATGCCGAAGCCGAAGGCACCGGCGCAGCCGCCCGCTACGCGTACCGATGGGGCCGACGATCTACCCATTAACAATACCAACCAGAACGAACTACCACCCGCGAACAACGATCAAGGAGTCGATCTACCGGCTCCCGAGACAGGGTTAAACATTCGTGAACTGCCGAACGGCAAGAGCAAGATTGTCGGTCTGTTGCCGAAAGGGGCTGAAATTATTGCTGGCGATGGCGACCCCAAACACCAGGACTGGATCAAGATCAAGGCCGTTAAATCGGGCACGATTTTGTCTGCCGAAGTTGGTAAGCCGGTGTCCCCCCAAGCGCCTTGGAGCTACGTGTTCAAAGGCGAACTGGATGCCATTGTCGATCCGAAACCGCTTGATACAGTCGTAATCCTGAAGGAGCCGCAGCGCGTCAAGGCAGGCGAAGTCCTCGCTCATGTCGGCCAATATCAATGGCCGATGAAGGCCAGTCCGATACCTCCGAAGCCGAACTACCCGATGTTGCATCTCGAAGTGTTCGCAGGCGCGGATTTCAAGGATTTCATGGATCGAAGCCGCGCGCGCGCCACAGAACTGAACGATAAAGACAAGCCGCTTCTGGAAATCGAGCCGGGGGCCAAGCTGGTCAGCGAAATTCCCGAGCCGGATCAGAAACAGACCCAAGCCGGGTTGAAACTCGTGCCAATAGGCGATGCAAAGGGTTCGCGTTGGGTCAAGGTGCAGCCCAAGAGCGTGACAAATGTGCCCGCGAAAGGAAAGCAGAAAGCAACGCAGCATTTCACAAACGTCGGGAACCCGATGTGGGTGGAAAGCAGTCTTGCGAACACGATCAGCACGGCGAATGTGTCGGGATGGCAGAACTTTCCGCTGGACGTTTCCAAGGTAAGCGGGCCGGGAGCGGATTTCCGGGACGTGCTTCGTCGTGCCGAACTTGATAAGCTTGGCGAGGGTAACGTCGCAATCGACGACAAGGGTCATCATTGGTGGAACATCACGATTGGCACGAAGGATGGCTCCGAACTGACAGGTTGGGTATGCGACACTGACCACCCAAACATACAATTTCGCAGTCCTTGGGAATGGCCGGGTTTCCAGTTGGTTGACAACGGCAGCGTCAGCCCTTCCGACATGTTCAAACGCCACATACATACAACCGAACAGTATTTGGCGGACGAGGACGGTACCGAGTTTATAGACGAAGCTACGAAAGTAAATGCAGGTGAACTCATCACGAAGCTTGAGAAGGCGATCGATACGAACCAAGACGGGAAGGTGTCGGCGCAGGAACTGAAGCACGCATTGGACACGCGCTGGATGGCCGAAGCGGTCTCGCATCTTATAGTGCGCAATGAAACCGAATGGGGCGGCGGTCTAGGTAAGTGGGAAGAACTCACCCCACTTATGCAGAAGAAGACAGAGATGTGGAAGACAGAGCTTGACCGACTCGCGAAGCTTCAGTGGTGGGAGCAAATCAAGGGGGTCGATGGTTTTCCCGCTGACCTCTCGCCGTGGCACTTTCATCCGATCGGACTGCTGGGCAATTTCCTTGCCACTGTTAGAAAGCGACGGGATTACGATCTTGGGGGGTTGTCGACATATTACGAAACTAGTGGTCGAGGGCCAATTGCCATCTCCGGTGGTCAAGGAGACCCTGGGGGAGTTTCATACGGTTCGTATCAGTTTACGAGCCAAACACGACAAAAGCATGGCCCGCCCATTATTGGCGGAAGAGTAAAACAATTTGTTTCATGGTCTGGATTCCCTTGGCCCAACGCCTTTGAGGGATTAACACCAGGATCATCTGAATTTTCCGATAAATGGCGGGAGCTGGTAAAATCAGACGAATCTAAATTTCATGATGCGGAACATAAGTTTACGAGAGAAACTCACTACGACATTCAGATTCAAACAATTCAGGACTCCGCGCATGTTGACATGAGATACCACTCCCATGCACTGAATGATGTAATTTGGTCAACTTGTGTGCAGCATGGGCCGTCAACCGATGTTATTACAACGGCAATGAGTTCCCTTGAGCCGCCAACGGAGACGCGAGATTATGACGTGAAGTTGATTGATGCAATTTATGCGGAGCGTGGCAGAAAAAATTCGGATGGGAAGCTTGTTCGATTTATCCATTCATCGCCCGATGAGCAAGAAAATGTCGCAAAAAGATTTGTTTCGGAGAGAGTGAAGGCGCAACAGGAGCTTGCCAATGAAAAGAATTATTAATTTATCAATTTGTGGATTTTTTTCCTTTACAACGCTGCTTGCGCATTCCGAGGGTTTAGTCAAATTTTATACAGCTCAAGGGGCGGATGCGGCTCTGGTAAAAAATGATAATCTTTATACATTAACGCTATCGGGTGGCGCCCCACCAGCCGGCGCATCTACTTCGGCGGATTGTTACGTTAAATCCAGAGAGCTAAAGTTAGAAAATGACTCACTTGATGGTGAGCTTGCGCCCGTTCATAACGGAATTGCAAATATTAGCGAGAAAGCTGTGGCGGGCCATCGTATTTTTGCGAGCCTGAGAAATTCAGCTCTCGAAATAAAGGATGTAAATGTTCAGGGGATTTGTGCAGATGATATAGATTTAACTGGCAATTATAAATTGGTGGTGGAAGATGGCGATCTAAAAAAGAAGTATATTTATTATCTTGACATGGCCCACCAAGAGGCTCTTATTTTTTTGAAAAATGACCATCCTCGGGAGGCAGTTGAAATTCTGGCTCCATATGCCAATATATATCAAGAGAAATGGTTGGGTGATCGCATCGCGCGCAACATTTTGATTTCGTCACTTAATGATTATGCGTACGCCCTTCAATTGAGTCATCGAGATGGTGAGGCAATTCCGGTTTTGCAGAGCGTATTATCTATAACACCGAATCGTGCTGTTGCATGGCTTAATATTGCTGACTCTTACTGGAGTGGAGGAAATTTTGAGAAAGGGCGTGCGGCATATAAGAGGTACGTTGATTTGATGACTAGGGCCGGTAACGCCTCAAAGATTCCTTCGAGGGCGAAAGAGAGATATGTCAATTAATATCATTCGTATCGGTGACTCAACTGACCACGGTGGCAAAGTCGAAACGGGCTCATCGACCATGAAATTCGATGGCCGCTACGTCGCCCGCAAAGGCGACCGCATATCGTGTCCGCAGCATCCCGGCGTGTCACCGAACATCATCGAGGAAGGCGACGAATCGATGAGAGACAACGGCATTCCGATCGCGCGACACGGCCATCGCGCGACATGCGGTTGTCACCTGATTTCGAGCCTCGTGTAGTGCTACAGCAGTGGCGCGATGCCCGGCCGCATCGGGCAACGCACGATAAAGGAGCCGTCGTTCTTCGACAGCACGACAAGCTGCGTAAAGCTGTTGGCGGGCGCATAGCGCGACAGATAGAGGTCGAGCTGAAGGATCCGCGCGCCCATGCTGTTTTCAATGAACGCGTTCTCGTCAGCCGCCATCACGATTTCAAAGCCTCTCACAAGGGCTGAATGCGGCTTGATCGCCAGTAGTCGCTCGACGACGTTTCGCTTCACGAACGAAGTCGCGCCGACGTGTTCGGCGCGCCGCCCGCTAGATGCGCGGGCGTGCCCGCCTTAGACGTTCGACACCAGCAGCCTGATCCCCGCGACGCCGAACACGACGGCGAGGCACGCTTCCATCGCGCGCCGGCCGCGCACGTACAGCCGGCGCGCGCCGTCCATCGAGAACACGAGCGCATAGCCGCCGAACACCAGGCACCCGATCGCAAGGCAGCCCGGCACGACCGCGCCGTGCGATGCACCCGCGCCGTTCGACGACAGCGCAACGATCGACACCCACACGAGGATCGCTTTCGGATTGGTCAGGTGCAGCATCGCGCCGCGGACATAGAAGCGCGACAGCCGCTGCTCGCCCGCCGCGTTCAGCGACGCTGCCGCGGTGCCCGACAGCGCCGTGCGCCCCGACTTGAACGCGAGCCACAGCAGGTACACCCCACCGAAGAGCTTGATCGCGACCAGCAGCTTCGACCACGCCAGCAGCGCGGCCGACACGCCGAGCGCCGCCACCGTCGCCCAGAACATCGACCCGGAAATGACGCCGAACGCGAACGCGAGCGCCGCCTTGCGGCCCTGGTTCGCGGCGACCGACATGATCGCGAGATTGCTCGGCCCGGGGCTGGCCGTACCGATGAAATAGGCGGTGTAGGCCAGCAACAGATTGGCCGAGAAGAAGGCGTGGACGCTCATGTCGAACCTCGCAGGGATGATCAGGGGATTGTTGGCATACGCGCGCCGTCTGCCCATGGACAATTGGCCGGTAATTCGCTGGGCCAGTTGCCAGTTGGGCGGTCACGCAACCGGATCGCCGCTGGCAAATCCGTCTCGGTTTTGAAACACTCGTCACATTCGCCAGCGGTTTTTGCCGACCCTGGCGGCCGTCCCGTCCCGCCGCTTCCGGCCGGCCGAACGCTTGGCAGGCGCAGGCGGCACGCACGGGCCGCCCCGTTTCGTCGATCCGGCGAGGCACGCGCCGCGCAATTTATCCCGCCGTTACGTTACATCCGTGAAGCATTTCGCCTCGCCGCACCGCCCGCCGTACCCGACATGCATCGCGCCGCGCATGTCGATGGCCGCCTCGACCACCTCCGCCCCCCAGTATCGGCGGGACTCGCCGCCCCGCGCCGCAGCGCGGCTCAGCCCGGCTCGACAATGGTCTCGCGGCGCTGGTACGGAACCTGCATTCCGTTCGGGGGACAGCCGCGCCGTTCATCGCGCGGACACGAATCCACCCTCGGGCGCACCCACCGGATACGCCCGATCGATACGCGCAAGCAACGAGGCCCTTCATGGATGCGCTGCCCAATTCGTCCGACACGTCGTTCCAGCTCTTTCTCGCGAAGCTGCTCGAACAGCCGTTGCCCGACTGGACCGAAAAACAGCAGATGGAACTCGAGATGGCGCGCTCGCTGTCCACCGAAATGGTCCACCTCGCCGAGGACATGCGCGGCCGCACGCCCGATCTCGCGCGCTGCCTCGTGCTGCTCCGCTACGCGAAGGTGCTCGACTTCATGCTGACGTCGCTCGCCGCGCACCGCGACATTCATCCGCAGACGCTGCGCACGCTGTTCCGGCTCGCGAACCTGAAAGTCGACGATGCGTATCCGGCCTGAGCCGGCGCCACGCAGCGGCTGCCGCGGGCGGCAAGCGCGGCCACGGCAGCCCTGCCCGATCCGCGCGCATGCCCGATGACCTCGCCGCATGAGCCTCAGGAACCGGAAATCCCGGCTGGCCGGCGCACTCGGCGTGTTCGTGAAGCGCTACGGGCGCAAGGCGCAGAAGCATCACGACCCGAACGACCGCCGCTACGATCACGACGTCGAGCGCACGATGCTGCGCTTGTCGCCGGCCGACCTCTCCGATCTGCTGGCCGACGATGACGCCAGCGCGGACGACGCCGAGGCCGGTTTCGCCGAGGTGAGACGCACGCCGTGAACGCTGCCGACTTCGACCGGATCTGGCCGGCCATCTGCGAAACCCCGGCCTGGTCCGTGACGAAAGGCCAGGGCAGCTTTCTCACGTTCGAATTCGGGCAACCCGCGCTGCATGTCAGGGAGCCGCTCGCGGGCTCGCGCGGGCTGTCGGCGGCGGCGCGCGACAGGCTCGCGTCGCGGCACGTGACGGTCACCGGCAACGGGCATCTGTGGATCTGCTACTGCCATTGGTCGATCGCGCTCGACGGTCACGAGCTCGCGCACAGCGAATCCCGGTCTGGCGACATCGCGGCGGCCGCGCAACGTCTCGACGGGCAGATCCTGCAATCGGTCGCGCCGCGTGCCCAGCCGGGTTCGTGGGCGTTCGACTTCGACCTCGGCGGCCAACTGACGACCTGGCCCTACGGCGACGACCCGGCCGACGAACAGTGGCACCTCTACGACCGGCGCTCGGGCAACGTGCTGACCGCCCGCGCGGACGGCACCTGGTCGTATGGCCCGGCGAACGCGCCGCCCGGCAGCGAATCGTGCAGTTCCGACTAGCCGCTGCGGACACGCCCGTTCGGCTGCTACAGCACGCCGGACCGATGCCGCGCATCAGCGAGACGACCGGCCCCGCCCCGCAAACGGAGGTACAATCGCGCGCCATGAACGCACTTCGCCGCTTCCTGCTCCAGCACGGTGTCGCGCGACAGCTTCTGTGGGGGTTCCTCCTCATGACGCTGCTGTCCCGCGCGCTGATGTCGGGTGCCGTGATGCTCGATCCGGATAGTCCGGATGCGGGCTCGGTGGTGCTGTGTTCGGGCCGCGGCCCGCTGATCGTCAACGTGGCCGCGCTGGCTGCCCGTTTCGACGCCGGCGCGCCGATCACACCGGCCAACGATGCGCTGGCGCTCGCCGATGCGCTCAAGCATGACGCGCATGCCGACAACACGGCATCGTCCGGAAACGGCGACAGCCTGTGCGCATTCGGTGCCGCGCTGTTCACGGCGCTGGCGTCGTTCGTCCTGCTGGTGTTGCTGTTTCCCGCGGCCGCGCCGCGGCGCTTCCGGATTCACTTCGACAGTATTCCCTTCGTGCGATCGATCTTCGACGATCGCCCCCCTTCGCGCGCGCCTCCTCTGTTCTGCTGACGGTTCCGCCCAGCGGCTCGTGCACGTCGATGTGCATGCGCCTGCACGCCGTTCGTCTCATACGACCTGATTCAAGCGTTCACCCGCTTGCCCGCATCGCGCGGGCGACGCCGTCATGCGCCCCGCCTGCGCGTGGCGCCGCGCCGCCCGTTCCATCGATGCGCGCAGGCGGGCGCGACGCACGTTGACGTCCGCCGGCCCGCGCCGGCGTGGCCGCTCAACGAACACGAGGAGCTGACACCATGTCGACCACCGTCGAGCGGGCCATCGCGCCCGCCCAATCCACCCACGCCGGCTACCGGACACTCTGGCGCTGGCACTTCTATGCCGGCCTGTTCGTCATGCCGTTCCTGGTGGTCCTCGCGATCACCGGAACGCTCTATTGCTTCCAGCCGCAGATCGAGCCGCTGCTGTATCCGCACCGGCTCGTCGTCGAGCCGCGCGCCACGCCGCGACTCGATCCCGACGCGCTGCTCGCGAACGCGCGCACCGCGATGCCGGCCGGCGCGACGCCGGCCTCCGTGCAGGTCTCGACCGCGCCGGACCGCAGCGCCGAATACGTGTTCCGGTTGCGCGACGGCAGCCGCGAGAGCGTGTACGTGAACCCGTACGACGGCAGCGTGCTCGGCACGCTGAGCGTCGAGAACCGCTTCATGCAGATCGACCGGATGCTGCATCGCAAGCTGCTGCTCGGCAAGACCGGCGAACTGCTGATGGAGCTCGCCGCGTGCTGGACCTTCGTGATGATCGGCACCGGTATCGCGCTGTGGTGGCCACGAGGCGCTGCGCGCGTCGGGCAGGCGCTACGCCCCGACCTGTCGCTGCGCGGCCGGCCGCTGTGGAAGAACATTCACGCGACGGCCGGCATCTGGCTCGCGGCCGGCACGGTGGCGTTCATCCTGACGGGGCTGCCGTGGTCGGGTTCGTGGGGCAAGAACTTCAAGGCGCTGGCCGCGACCGTGAACCTCGGCGCGCCGGAAGGCGCATGGGGCGGCGGGGCGGTGCGCTCGACCCGCCCCGGTGCCGTCACGGCGCCCGCGCCGGCCCAGGCCGCGGCGACATCCGGCCATCACCACGCATCCGGCGAATCGATGCCGGGAATGGTGATGGACGACCTGCCGTTGCCGCAAACGCCGTGGGCGGTCGGCAACGTGCCCGTCCCGCATTCGCCATCGGCACCGACGCCGGCACCGCTGCCGCTGGCCCGCGCGATCGCGATCGTCGCGGGCCTCGGCGTGACGAGCGGCTACACGCTCGCGCTGCCGTCCGGCGCGGACGGCGTGTTCACCGCGTCGTACTTCCCGGACGACCCGAAAGCCGAGCGGACGATCTACATCGACCAGTACAGCGGGGCCGTGCTGAAGGACATCCGCTATGACGACTACGGCGCGGTCTCGCGGGCCGTGTCGTACGGCACGTCGCTGCACATGGGCCGCTACTTCGGGCTGGCGAACCAGATCGTCTGCGCGGTGCTGTCGCTCGGGCTCGCCGCGATGGCCGTCACGGGTACCGTGATGTGGTGGAAGCGCCGCCCGGCGCACAAATTGGGCGCGCCGTCGCGCGAGCGCGGCGCGCCGCCGATGCGCGGCTGGATCGCGGGGCTCGTGCTGCTCGGCGTCGTCTTTCCGCTGATGGGCGCGACGATCGTCGCGGTCTGGTTGATCGACCGCCTGCTGTTCGGTCGTTCGGCACGCGCAACCGCGTGATCGCGAAGCGATTCCACCGATTCGAAGGATAACGAAACATGAAGTTCAGATTGATGCTGCCCGCCGCGTTGCTCGCGGCCTTCGCGCCGGCCGGGCAGGCACAGGAAAGCGACGCCAAGCACACCGGCACCACGCTCGCACCGATTCGCGTCAACGCCCAGAAGGCGACGCCGCTCACGCAACCGCTCGACACCGGCAGCCGTCTCGGGCTGTCGTCGCTCGAAACGCCCGCGAGCGTCGAGCAGCTCGACCGCAAGACGCTCGACACGCGCGGCGACAGTTCGATCGTCGACGCGGTGAGCCGCGCCACCGGCATCAGCGCATCGCCGCATCCCGGCAACGGCGGCTCGGAGCTCGGCGCGCGCGGCTTCGTCGGCGCGTCGTCGGTCACGCAGCTCTATGACGGCGTGCGCCCGTACGGCGCGATCGGCATGACCTTTCCGTTCGACACGTGGTCGGTCGACCATATCGACGTGCTGCGTGGCCCGGCTTCGGTGATCTACGGCGAAGGCGCGATCGGCGGTGTCGTCAACATCGTGCCGAAAAAGCCGACGCGCGGCGCGATCCAGAACGAGCTGCAGGTCGGCGGCGGTACCGAGGGCACGGCGCGGGCCGCGTTCGGCAGCGGCGGCGCGATCAACGACAAGCTGTCGTACCGTTTCGACATCAGCGGCAACCGCTCGTCGAACTGGGTCGACCGCGGCAATTCGCGCAACCTGTCGATCTCCGGCGCGCTGCGCTACGACGTGACAGCCGACCTGTACGTGACGGCGTCGTATGCGCAGGGCTTCCAGCATCCGATGCAGTATTTCGGCGTGCCGCTCGTCAACGGCGCACGCGATCGCGCGCTCGACAAGAAGAACTACAACGTCGGCGACAGCGACATCGCGTTCCGCGACAGCTGGGCGACAGTGTCGGCGAACTGGCAGCCGAGCGACAGCCTGAACGTGACGAGCACGCTGTACCGGATGAAGAGCAACCGTCACTGGAAGGATGCCGAGTACTACACGTACCTGCCGTCAACCGCGCAAGTGCGGCGCAGCAGCTACACGGAGATCTTCCACGACCAGGAGCAGTACGGCAACGTGACGGCGGCCACCGTGAACAGCGCGCTGCTCGGGATGCGCAACACGTTCTCGGCGGGCTTCGAGTTCAATCACACGACGTTCCAGCACGACAACAACTCACCGTATTCGGGCACGTCGACGGTCGATCCGTTCAACTTCGATCCGGGCAGCTTCATCAACACGGCCGGCACCTATCCGAAGTACCGCAGCCAGTCGAACCAGTACGCGCTGTTCGCCGAGAACCGGCTGGAGATCACGCCGCGCTGGTCGGTGATCGGCGGGCTGCGCTACGACCACGCGAGCGTGAACCGCGACGATCTCGTGAACGGTGGCGCGTTCACGAAGGTGTTCGCGAACACGGGTTGGCGCATCGGCACCGTGTACGACGTGCAGCCCGGCCTCGCGGTGTACGGCCAGTATTCGGTCGCGGCCGATCCGATCAGCTCGCTGCTGTCGCTGAATGCGTCGAAGGCGAACTTCACGCTCGCGACCGGCCGGCAGATCGAGATCGGCGTGAAGCAGTCGCTCCTCGGCGGCAAGGCGGAATGGACGCTGGCCGCGTACCGGATCGTGAAGAGCAATCTCCTGACGGCCGATCCGCTGAACCCGAACCAGTCGATCCAGGTCGGCCAGCAGTCGTCGCGCGGGCTCGAGGCGACGGTCGGCGCGGAAATCGCGAAGGACTGGCGCGTCGACGCGAACGTGTCGATCCTGCGCGCGAAATACGACGACTTCCAGCAGACCTCCGGCGGCACGACGGTCTCGCGCGCGGGCAACGTGCCGATATCGGTGCCGCAGCGGCTCGCGAACCTGTGGGTGAGCTGGCGCTTCGCGCCGGACTGGACGGGCATCGCGGGCGTCAAGTACGTCGGCAAGCGCTTCGCCGACACCGCGAACCAGCTCGTGATGCCGTCGTACACCACCGTCGACCTCGGCCTCGCGTGGAAACCGCGCAAGGACACGACGATCACCGCGCGCGCCTACAACGTGTTCAACCGGCGCTTCGTGCAGTCCGCGTACTACAACGAGACGCAGTACCTGCTCGGCAACGACCGGCGGCTCGAAGTGCTCGCGAACTACCGGTTCTGACGCCGCGCGACCCGGCCCCACGCCCGCGCGGCCGATCCGCCGCGGCGGACGAGCGAGCGGGCGGGCCGGGTCGCGCCGCAGACACGTTCAATCGAAACAGGAGAATGCCGGATGGCTACGATGGCGTGGCACTACACGGTCATGCTGCACTTCGAGTCGATCATCATGAGCGAAGTGATCATGCCGAACGCGCTCGACATGGCGCCCGAAGCGAAACCCGTCGCCTGGTTCTCGCGCAATCCCCACTGGGAGAAGATGGCCAACCGGCGGGCGATCGATCCCGTGACCGGCGATCGCGTGACATTGACGATGTGGCAGACGCGGCAGGCCGGCGGCGGGCTGGTGCGCTTCGGGATCGATGCGACGAAGCTGCTTCACGACCAGACGCTCTGGCAGCGCGCGCGTGTCGATGATGCGGCGCGCGACGCGCTCGTCACGGAGGGGGTGCGGCAGGGTGCCGACCCGCTCGAGTGGTGCGGATCGGTGAAGCCGGTGCCGGTCGAGCGGCTCGTCATCGAGTCGCTCGACGATACGTACCGGTGGCAGGCGTTCAAATGGTAGGCGGCCGCCGTGCCGCCGACGCGTTGCGCGCCTATCGCGACGGCCGGCCCCGCCGGAACACGACGAGGAATGCGATCGCCAGGCCGTTGCCTGACCGGGCTATCGCGATCCTCGCCGCGCCCTTCAGTCTCGCACGCGCGAATGGAACCTGAGCGGCTGTTCGTCCGACGGCACGGGTGCGCCGCCGGTGTCGCAGGCGCCGCAGGTGCTGCAGCCGTCGCCGCAACCGGCGCTCGCGACCGCCGAGCCCGGCATCAGGCGCGCGCCGAGCCAGCGCAGCGCGCGCGGCCGGCCCGGCCGTGACAATGCGAGTGCGGCGGCGCGCTGACCGCGCGCCGCCAGTTTCGGCGCGAGCTTGCGGAACATGAAGAGCGCGCTGGCGGCGACCAGCACCGCGATCGCCGCGTATTGCCAGGCAAGGGCCGCGCTCATGTCAGCGCCCGCGCGATCTGGTAGGTGACGAACGACGCGGCATACGCCATCACGAACATGTAGCTGAACGAGATCGCGACGTTGCGCCACGAACCCGTCTCGCGGCGAATCACCGCGAGCGTCGACATGCATTGCGGCGCGAACGCAAACCAGGCCAGCAGCGACAGCGCGCTGGCAACCGAGAAGTTGGCGGCGAGTGCGTGGCCGACACTTGCGATGTCGGCGTCGCCGCCGCTCACTGCGTAGACCGTCGCGAGCGCCGCGACGGCGGTTTCGCGCGCGGCGAACGCGGGGATCAGCGACAGGCTGATCTGCCAGTTGAAGCCGAGCGGTGCGAACACGTATTGCAGGCCGCGTCCCATGTAGCCGGCGAACGAATAGTCGATCGCGGGGCCGACCGCGCCGGCCGGCGGCGACGGGAACGTCGAGATGAACCACATCAGCACGGTCAGCGCGAGAATCACGCCGGTCAGCCGCTTCATGAAGATCGAGCCGCGCTCCCACAGGCCGATCGCCACGTCGCGCATGCGCGGCAGGCGATACGACGGCAGCTCCATCAGCAACGCGTGCTCGCCCTGCGGGCCGCGCACCTTCTTCATGATCCAGCCCACCAGCATCGCGCCGCCGATGCCCGCCGCGTACAGCACGAACAGCACGACGCCCTGCAGGTTGAAGATGCCCAGCACGCGCTGCGACGGGATGAACGCGCCGATCAGCAGCGCATACACCGGCAGGCGCGCCGAGCACGTCATCAGCGGCGCGACGAGGATGGTCGCGAGCCGGTCGCGCGGGTCGGTGATGCTGCGGGTGCCGAGGACGCCGGGAATCGCACACGCGAAGCTCGACAGCAGCGGAATGAACGAGCGGCCGGTGAGCCCGACCGACACCATCATCCGGTCGAGCAGGAACGCGGCACGCGGCAGGTAGCCCGACTCCTCCAGCACCAGGATGAACAGGAACAGCACCAGGATTTCCGGCAGAAAGCCGAGCACGGTGCCGAGGCCGCCGATCAGCCCGTCGGTGACGAGGCCGCGCAGCGGCCCGTCCGGCAGGTGCGCGCCGGCCAGCGTACCGAGCCACCCGAAGCCGTCGCCGATCGCGTCGGTAATCGGCTTGCCGATCGAATACACGGCCTGGAACACCAGGAACATCACGGCCGCGAGAATCACGAGCCCGAGCACCGGATGCAGCGCCCAGCGGTCGATTCGATCGTCGCGAATGTCGGTGGCGCGCGGCATCACGACGGCGGCCGCGAGCAGCGCGCGCACCCGCGTGTGGATCGCGTCGGGATCGGCCGCGTCGGCCGCGGCCGGCTGGTCGGCCGGTGCCGCGGGCGGGTTCGCGACGGCGCGGTCGAGCACGTCGACGAGCCGGCTCGCGCCGCCGCGCCGCACGGCCACCGTCTGCACGATCTGCACGCCCAGCTCGCGCGCCAGCACGTCGACGTCGATCCTGATGCCGCGGCGTTCGGCCGCGTCCATCATGTTCAGCGCCAGCACAACCGGCCGGCCGAGGCGCTGCACTTCGAGCACGAAGCGCAGGTGCAGGCGCAGGTTGGTCGCATCCGCCACGCACACCACGAGGTCGGGCGGCGCTTCACCGGGGTGACGGCCGAGCAGCACATCGCGCGTGATGCGCTCGTCGGGGCTCGTCGACTCGAAGCTGTACGCGCCGGGCAGGTCGAGCACCTGGATCTGCCGGCCCGACGGCGCGACAAAACGTCCCACCTTGCGCTCGACGGTGACGCCGGCATAGTTCGCGACCTTCTGCCGGCCGCCGGTCAGTTGATTGAACAGCGCGGTCTTGCCGCAATTGGGGTTGCCGACCAGCGCAATACGCAATGCCGTGGCGCTCATGACTGGCCGCCCTCCTGCACGCTCACGCTGACGCGCTCCGCTTCGGCGCGGCGCAGCGCGAAGCGGGTCGAGCCGACCTGGATCAGCAGCGGATCGGCGCCCCACGGCCCGCGCGCCACGACGCGTACCGGCTCGCCGCGCACGAAGCCGAGATCGCGCAGGCGCTGGGCGATGGGGTCGTCGGGCCGCGCGTCGTCGACATGGTCGACCAGGGCCGGCGTGTGTTGGGTCAGATTCGAGAGGCGCATGGCGGGGAGAACGCTACGGAAGAAAAATGAAAATCGTTCTCATTATAAGTGGCCGAGGACAATCGCGACGCGAAGGTCGGCCCGAACCTGTTCGACCGCGAGGGGAAATGAGGGTGAAGCGGGCCCCGGCGCGGGGCCCTCGATGTTTGCAGCCGTGGATGCCGCCTCAGGGCGAGCCGGCGGTCGGCGCTGTCTGGCTGAGCACGGCGGCGAGCACGCGGCCCTACGCCAGCCCGAGAAACTACGCGCCGGTAAGCGCCGTATCCTGCTGCGCGCCGACGAGCGCGCCTGCCGTCACTTCACCGTGAACGCGTAGTGCCCCTGCGTGCGGTGGCCGTCGAGCGCGACGGCCACCCACGCCACCGTGTAGACGCCCGGCGTCAGCGGGTTCAGCGCGACGGACATGTGCTTGCGGTTCGACGCGTCGACTTCGGCTTTACCGTTCGTGACGGCGTGGCCCTGCGCATCGGTGACGGCGATCGAGCTGAACGCGGGTTCGAGCCCGTCGTCGAAATCGATCGCGACCGTCTTCGGCGAGCCGGTCACGGTTTCGCCCGCGGACGGTGCCTGGTGGGTCGGATAGGCGTGCGCGTGCGCAAGCTGCGCGCCGGCGAGCAACAGCGCGGCGGCAGCAGCGCGCAGCGTGGTCTGAACAGTCATGTCGATTCTCCGTCGATCAGAAGAGCGGCTTGCCGAGCGAGCCGGGGAACAGGTCGTCGAAATACAGATGCGCGTCGAAGAGCACACCGACATGATGGCCGCTTGCCCGGTTGACCGGAATCTGCGCTTCGACACCGAATTGCCCGTAGCGATTGAGCCACAGGACACCGGGGTTGAGCGTCCCCGTCGTCTGCCCCGAACACGCGCCCGCGGTGCAGGTACTCATCGGCGCCTCGACGACGAAGATCATGTTGCTGAGCGGTTGCGGCAGGCCGAGATTCTTCACCTGCTGCTGCAGGTACGGGATGCTGTATTGCAGCGTCACGCCCCAGCCGAGCGAATTCGGCCCCTGGTCGGACGACGCGGTGGTCAGGTTCGGCCCGAGCTCGGCCGTCAGCGCAAGCGGGCGCAAGTAACCGAGCGACGCGGGCAGATCGCCGAAGCCCTTGCCGACGTAGACGGCCGGCGTGAACGTCGAGTATGGATTCGCGATCGATTTCGCGCCGGTGCCGCCGATCTGGGTTTTCAGGCCGACCGACGCCATGAATTCGTGCGCGGCATTCGTGTAGGCGAGGTACTTCACGCCGAGCGTCACGTTGTCCCAGCCCTTCGCGGAGCCGCCGTCCGGGACGTTCTGCGACACGTACTGGCTGGCGACGCTGAACGCGAGGTTCTTTGTGATCAGCTTGTCCCACTCGTACGACACGGTATTGACGTTGAAGCTGTTGCCGCTGTCGTCGGAGGACTTGATGTGACCGAACTGCGTGTCGAATTCGTCGCCGACACCGGGGTCGTCCACGGTCATCGTCGCGGGAAAGACGCGATCGCCGACCACGGCGTGCGCGTTCGCTGAAGAAACATGGGACAGGCCGGCAAAGGCGGCCAGCAGCGCGGCGCATGCGCGGGGCGCGTGCCGTTCGGTAAAGCGGGGCATGTGGTGTGTTCTCCGGTTGTCGTTCGATGCCGTCGCGCACGCGCGCGACGAACGGCCGCTCGCTCCGAGCGCGAAGCGGCGGCGTGTCAGGCAGGAAAATCAGACGAACTCAGGAGAACGCAGGCGGCGCGCGCGATTGCGCGACGGTATGGACGAGACGGATGCGGGCCGGAATCGATGCCGACACGATCGGCCGCTGTGAGTCCGGAAGCGGCACGGCGAAGGCGACGGGATGGCCCGGCAGCGCGGCGGCGTGGGCAACGAAGCTGCAATAGGGACAAGCTTGCCAGTGCGCCTTGATGCCATGTGCGGGCTTGCCGTCGTCGTGCGCGACCACCGCCTCTTCGACGCTCGCCGTGCAATAGACGGCCAGCGCATCGACGAGCCGATGACGCGACGCCATCATCTGCGAGACCGCAGGGGCGAGCGCCATCATCAGGATTGCGATCAATCCGATCAGGCTGCCTGGCTTGCGGAAACGGGCGACGTGCATGACGCGCGGCGAGAATGGCTGGCGATGAAGGTGGTGGATTATGCCACGCTGAAATCGCGCTCAGGTGCCTGAATAATGCAGTAAACAGGCTCGATATTTCAGAAAGCAATCCGAAAGAATCGAGCCTTGAAACGACCCGCAAATGGGCGGGCCGATCCGTGCGGGGCGGTCGATACCGCCCCGCGCACACGTCACGCGCGTGTGCCTGCGGCGCGCCCCGCCATCCACTTCCGGTAGCGCCGCGTCTGGCACTGCGCGGCCATTTGCTGCCTCACCAGCGCGCGCAGCGGCGACACCTGCGGGTGCGTGCGGCGGCCTTCGCTGAGCCGCGTCAGCTGGAACTTGACGACGGCCATGTTCGCCAGCGCGCCCAGCGCCTTGTTCTTCCAGCGAATCGGCTCCAGCACCGGCGCGCTGTCCTTGCCGGCTCGCCAGTCGCGCGGCAGGTTCGGTTCGATCGACAGCGCGGTCGCGATGCCGACCATCGCCACGCCGCTGTCGACCACCTGCTCGGCAACCGCGCGGCGCCGGATGCCGCCCGTGACCATCAGCGGCATCCGTGCGACGGCCGTGATGTCGCGCGCGAATTCGAGGAAATACGCTTCGCGGGCCAACGTGCGCCCGTCGCGTGCCTCGCCCTGCATCGCCGGCACTTCATAGCTGCCGCCCGACAGTTCGACGAGATCGACGCCGAGCGGATTCAGCAGTTCGACCACGCGCTTCGCATCGTCCGCGCTGAAGCCGCCACGCTGGAAATCGGCCGAGTTCAGCTTGACCGCGACGGCAAATGCCGGCGACACCGTCGCGCGCACGTCCCGCACGATATCGAGCAACAGGCGTGCACGATTCTCGATGCTGCCGCCCCATTGATCCTGCCGGCGGTTCGTCAGCGGCGACAGGAACTGGCTCAACAGATAGCCGTGCGCCGCGTGAATCTCCACGCCGGTGAAGCCGCTCTGCTCCGCGAGTTGGGCGGCGCGCACGAAGCGTTGCTGCACGTCGGCGATATCGGCTTGCGTCATCTCCTTCGGCACCGGGAACTGCTTCGACAGCGCACCGAGCGCGAGCGGCACGGCCGACGGCGCGAGCGTCGTCTGGCCGAGCGCCGCCTGCATCTGGCGCCCCGGGTGATTGATCTGCATCCACACGTGCGCGCCGCCCGAGCGCGCCACCTGCGCCCAGCGGCGGAAGCGGTCGAGATGCGCATCGCTCTCGAGCACGACGCCGTTCGGCCCCGTCATCGCGCGGCCGTCCACCATCACGTTGCCGGTCAGGATCAGGCCGACCTGGCCATCGGCCCACGCTTGATACAGGCGCAGCAACGCGTCGGACGGTGCGTGGTTCGCATCGGCCATGTTCTCTTCCATCGCGGCCTTGGCCAGACGGTTCGGAATCACCGCCCCGTTGGGCAGTGTCAGCGGTGTAAACAGGTTCATGGAGGGCACCCTCGATTGACGATGCCCAACGATAACTTTAAAGTCAACTTTAAGGTCAAGCCCCTTTTGGAGCACAGCATGAAAATCGGCGAACTGGCGCGCGCCAGCGGCATCGCGGCGTCGCGCATCCGCTTCTACGAAGCGAGCGGCCTGCTCGAACCGGCCCGTCGGCAGGCAAACGGCTATCGGGAATACGGGTCGGAAGCGTTGACGCGGCTCGCGATCATCGACCGCGCACAGCGCGCGGGCTTTGCGCTCGACGAAATCCGCGCGGTGCTGCCGCCCGATCTCGGCGCATGGCCGCGCGACGAACTGCTGGTCGCGCTGCGGCACAAGGTCGATGAAATCGCGCTGCTCGAACGGCGTCTCGCGCAGAACCGGCAACATCTGCAGGTGCTGATCGACGAGATCGAGAACAAGCCGGCGGGCGAGGATTGCGCGGGCGCCGCGCAACGGATGCTCGACCGGCTGTGCGCGCAGGCCGACGAGCCGCCGGCACCGGTGCCCGTGCCCGTCCCACGGCCGACGCGCAAGCGCGCATGACTGGCTACACTGCGTCACCTGACGCACACACAACCTGCGCTGTGGCGAGACAAGACGACGCGTGCCCGTCGGCTTCCGCCGCGCGACCTCATCCTCATCAAGTCCCGATCCGCATGACGCTCCCCCGCATCAAAGGATGCCTCGTCGCCGCGCTGCTGACGTTCGGCATCGGCAGCACCTTCGCCGCGAACTGCGGCGACACGCCGGCTTCGATCCGTTGCCCGGACACCGCCGGCCTTCCAGGCGACATCGTCGCGCAGCTTCCCGCCGGCTACGAAGCGCTGGATGCCGCGTCAGGACGACTGACCGACGGCGCCCGCATCGGCTATGTCGTCGTCGCGCATCAGCCCGACGACTCGATGCGCAAGGCGTCGCTGCGTCCGCTGCTGATCTTCCTGCCGGGCAAGGACGGGCGCTATCGGCTGGCGGCGCGCAACGACGCCGTGATCATGAAAGCCGACGAAGGCGGGATGGGCGACCCGTATCTGGACGGCGTGGCCGACAACGCGCTCACGATCGAACCTCGCACCTTCACGGTCGAACAGGGCGTCTTCGCGGGGCCGAGCCACTGGCGCGACCGCGTGACGTTTCGCTACGACGCAGCCCATCGCACGTGGGTATTCCATCGGGAGGTCATGCGGAACTGGCGCCTCAACGACGACCCGGACGGCGATGCGCTGAAAGCCGACCCGGTGCGCGTCACGCGCGCCAATGCGGCGAAAGCCGTCACGTTCGAAGCATGGCGGCCGAGTTACTGGTGCGATTCGGTGGAGCGGCGCGACACCGATCCGGTTTGCAGCAAGCCGCATTGACGGCGACGCGGCGTCACGGCTGACGATGCGGGCGGGTAAGCGGTACCGTGCTGCACGCGCGATGTGTCTGCCGGCACGCGCAGGCCCCCTTCCCCGGCCGTGCAGCTTTGCTTACGTCGCAGGTAATCGACGCGCGTAGCCAGCGCCGCGATCATGGCTCCATCGACGCACTCACGCCAAGGAGCCCACCATGACCGCGTACGCCATCGCCCACCTGCACGACGTCGAGATGTGCGACGACATCATCGAGTACCTCGAACGCATCGACGGCACGCTTGCGCCGTTCGACGGCCATTTCGTGATTCACGGCGCGCGGCCGGAAGTACGCGAAGGCGTATGGCGCGGCGACCTGATCGCGATCGCGTTTCCCGATCTCGACACGGCACGTGCGTGGTACGAATCGGATGCGTACCGGCAGATCCAGCCGCTGCGCGCCCGACACGCGAGCGGCCCGCTGATCCTGATCGACGGCGTCGCCGAACCGCACAAGGCGACCGACATCCTGCGTTGATCGGCCACGCCGGCGGCGCTTACGACGCGTTGCGCTCCATCGGCTCGCCGACGACGAACCCGCCGCCCTGGAACCGCTGCGCGGGATCGTCGTAGTCAGCGGTCGGCGCCGTCACCGGGAACAATCCGGCGAACTGTTCCGAGCTGTCGCGCGGGCGGAAGCCGAGGAAGCCGGCCTTCGTGTTGTCCCACCACTTCACCGGGTTGTCCGACGCGCCGTACACGATCGCGTGCCCGACGCGGTTCGTCAGCAGCGAGCAGCGCACGAGCTCGATGAAGTCGCGATAGCTGAGGAACGTCACGAGCATGCGCGGATTCTTTGGCACTTCGAACGAAGAACCGATCCGCAGGCACACCGTCTCGATCCCGAAGCGATCGAAGTAGTAGCGCGACAGCGATTCGCCGAAGCACTTCGTCACGCCGTACAGGCTGTCGGGGCGCAGCGGCGAATCGGCGTCGAGCACTTCCGTGACCGGATGGAAACCGATCGCATGGTTCGAGCTCGCGAACACGACGCGCTTCACGCCGTGCTTGCGCGCGGCTTCGTACAGGTTGTACGTACCGGTAATGTTCGCGCCGACGAGATCGTCGAACGGCGCGTCGACCGAAATGCCGCCGAGATGGACGATCGCGTCCACGCCGTCGACGAGCTGCATCACCGCGGCCCGGTCGGCCAGGTCGACGACGCGGGTTTCTTCATGCGCGGCCGCGTCGCCGAGCGTCGCGATGTCGCTGACGCGCACGACGTCGGCCCAGTCGGCGAGCGCGCCGCGCAACTGGCGGCCGAGGTTGCCGGCTGCGCCCGTCAGCAGCAAGCGCCCGAACGGTTTGCGCGTGCCGGTCGATGAGGCGTTCATGGAATCTCCTTGAATCTGACTGAATCGGAAAACGTTTTCCAACTATACGCGGGAGCGTCGCCGAACGTCAATGGTCGAACCCGTTCGCTGCCATCCGCACTTTCCCGATATCGCCGCGTGGCCGCGCGTGCCCTTTTTCTGCCACAATCCGGCGTTATCGAACGAAAACGTTACCCTTCCGATGAAAAAAGTTTCCCCGACGATCCGCGACGTGGCGGCGGAAGCCGGCGTGTCGGTCGCGACGGTATCGAAGTACGTGAACGGCACGCAGCGCTTCTCGCCGACCGTCGAGGCACGGCTCAAGGAATCGATCGAGCGTCTCGGCTACCGTTCGAACCCGCTCGCGCGCTCGATGATCACCGGGCGCACGCGCACCATCGGCCTCGTGATCCTCGACATCAGCAACCCGCACTTCACGAACGTGGTGAAGGGCGCGAACCGCGTCGCGCTACAGCACGACTACACGCTGCTGCTCGTCGATACCGAGGAGAACCAGACGCGCGAACGCTCGCTGATCGAAGCGCTCGCGCAGCGCGTCGACGGGCTGATCGTCAGCACGCGGATGCCGGATGAAGAAGCCGGCTGGATGCTCGACCTCAACAAGCCGCTCGTGCTGCTGCGGCGCAGCCCCGGCCTGCCGATTCCAAGCGTCGGCATCGACAACCGGCTGTCGACCTACATGCTCGCGCGCCACCTGCTCAATCTCGGGCACACGCGCATCGCGTATCTCGGCTTCGGCACCGCCCGCGTGAACGACGAACGGATCCAGGGTGCGCGCGACTGCCTCGCGGAAGCCGGGCTCACGCTCGACGTGCACGATGCGCATGCGCCGACCGCCGAAGCCGGCGAACGCGCGTGCTCGCGCGTGATGCTCGGGCCGCAGCGCCCGCAGGCCGTGATCTGCTACAACGACCTGATCGCGCTCGGCTTCATGAAGGAAGCCGCGTCGCTCGGCTTCCGGCTGCCGCAGGATGTGTCGGTCGCGGGCATCGACAACGTGCCGTACGGCGAATACGCGGCGCCCGCGCTGACGACCGTCGACATCCAGAGCGAGAACATGGGCGAGCTCGCGATGCAGAAGCTGATCGACGCGCTCGCGGGGCGCACCGATGCGAGCTATTCGACGTTCGAGCCGCGGCTGATCATGCGCGCGTCGACGGCCGCGGTCGGCTGAGCGCCCTGCTTCGAGCCTTCAAAAGAAAACGCGCCGCCCAAGGGCGGCGCGTTCGTTTGCGGACATGCGATTCACGATTGAGCGACTAAGCGATCGCCTCGTCACGCGTCGAGCTGCGCGGGCTTCATCTTCGGCGTGAGCATGTGCATCACGCCCAACGCGATCAGGTAGGCCGACGCGCCGATCGCGAACAGCACCCAGTAGTGGCCCGTGCGCTGCAGCACCTGGCCGATCACTTCCGAGAACAGCACGCCGCCGATCGAACCGGCCATCCCGCCGATCCCGACCACCGACGCGACCGCGCGGCGCGGGAACAGGTCGGACGCCGTCGTGAACAGGTTCGCCGACCAGCCCTGGTGCGCGGCGGCGGCGAGGCCGACGATCAGCACCGCAGCCCACAGGCTCTGCACCTGCGACACGAATGCGATCGGCAGCACGCAGCACGCGCAGATCAGCATCGCCGTCTTGCGCGCGCCGTTCACGCTCCAGCCCGCGCGCAGCAGCATCGACGACAGCCAGCCGCCACCGATGCTGCCGACCGTCGTCAGTGCATAGATGCAGACGAGCGGCAGGCCGATGTGCTGCATGTCCATCCCGCGCGATTCGTTGAGCCACTTCGGCAGCCAGAACAGGTAGAACCACCACACCGGGTCGGTCAGGAACTTGCCGATCAGGAACGCCCACGTCTCGCGCTTGCGGATCAGTTCGCCCCAGCGCGGCGCACCGGCGTTCGCATTCGCCGCGTCGAGCGCTTCCGCTTCGTCGCGCGGCTCGTCGTACTCGGCGGCGAGCGCGCGCGTATCGGCCTGGCGATAGAACACGAGCCACACCGCGAGCCACACGAGGCCGATCGCGCCGATGATCACGAACGCCGCGCGCCAGCCGTAGGCCACCGCGATCGCCGGGATGATCGCCGGCGCGAACACCGCGCCGATGTTCGCGCCCGAGTTGAAGATGCCGGTGGCAAGCGCGCGTTCGCGGCGCGGGAACCATTCGGCCGTCGTCTTGATCGCGGCCGGGAAGTTGCCGCCCTCGCCGATCCCGAGCAGCGCGCGCACGAACGCGAAACCCATTACCGAGCCGACCGCCGCGTGCAGCATCGCGGCGATACTCCACACCAGCATCGCCAGCGCATACGAAATGCGCGTGCCGAGCCGGTCGACGATGCGCCCGAAGCCGAGCAGGCCGAGCGCATAGAACGCGGAAAACGCCATCACGATGCGGCCGTACTGCACCTGGCTCCAGCCGATGTCGTGCTGAAGCATCGGCGCGAGCAGGCCGAGGATCTGCCGATCCATGTAGTTGATCACGGTCGCGAAAAACAGCAGCGCACAGACGGTCCAGCGGTAGCGGCTGGCGGCAGCGCGCACGGCGCCGACGACGGCAGATTGCATGAATGTCTCCGATACGCGGCCGCGCCCGTCGCGCCGCACGATGTTCGTTGACCGGCGACCGGCGCCGGGGCGGACGGCTGCGCGCTGTCGCGCGCAGCCGATTCCGCCGATCAATCTGGAAAACGTTTTTCAAAGGATAGGGCGTGTGCCGGCGCCCTGTCAGTCGGGGATTTCGATGAGTCATCTCAAATTGGCCATGGCAAAAGAGACGACTGTTTCGCCGCGTGGCATTAACCGTTTTTCCCGAATTTTCCCGACGGGCGCGCGTGGGTACGGTGGCCGATACACATGTCCGATTCCAGCCAGAATCGGCGGCCGGGATGGTTTACAGTCGTCCCATGCGCCTCGATCCCGACACCTGCTACGACGCCCTGCTTTCGCGGAACCGCCGCTTCGACGGCTGGTTCTTCGTCGGCGTGGCGACGACCGGTGTGTATTGCCGCCCCGTCTGCCCGGTGAAGCCGCCGAAGGCGCAGAACTGCAGCTACTACCCGACCGCCGCGGCCGCCGAGAAAGCAGGCTTTCGACCCTGCATGCGCTGCCGCCCGGAGCTCGCGCCCGGCCACGGGCTGCTCGACCTGTCCGGCAATCTCGCCGACGCGGCCGCCACGCTGATCGAGGACGGTTTCCTGAACACCCATTCCGTCGACGCGCTCGCGCAGCGCGTCGGCGTGACCGAGCGCCATCTGCGCCGGATCTTCGGCGCGCAGTTCGGCGTGTCGCCAGTCGAGTTCGCACAGACGCACCGGCTGCTGATGGCCAAGCGGCTGCTGACCGATACCGCGCTGCCGGTGGCCGTCGTCGCGTCGACGGCCGGATTCGGCAGCGTGCGGCGCTTCAACGACCTGTTCCTGCAGCGTTACGGCCTCAACCCATTGCGGCTGCGCAAAGGGGTCCGTGCATCGGCCGATGGCGACATGACGTTCCCGCTGCCGTACCGGCCGCCGTTCGCGTGGGACGACCTGATGCGCTTTCTCGCGCAGCGGCAGATCGATGGGGTCGAGCGAATCGATGCACAGGGTTATGCGCGTGTCGTCGACATGCCGAACCGGAACGGCAACGGCGATAACGGACGCGTCGCCGGCTGGCTGTCCGTCACGCACGTACCGCAGCGCTTCGCGCTGGCCGTCACCGTATCGCCCGCGCTGACGCCGGTCGTGCCGGCCGTGCTCGCACGCGTGCGGCGGCTGTTCGATCTCGACAGCCGCCCCGACGTGATCGACGCGCATCTCGGCGAACTCGCGAGCGGCTCGCCGGGCCTGCGTGTACCGGGCGCGTTCGACGGCGTCGAGATTGCGATCCGTGCGATCGCGGGCGAACGGCTGGCGGCAGCACATGCGGGCACGCCGGTGCTGGCGCGCATCGCCGAACGTTTCGGCTCATCGGTGGAAGGCGCGCCGCCGGGCCTCACGCACGCGCTGCCTTCCGCCGCGACGCTGGCCGCCCTGCCGCCTTCCGCCCTTGAAACGATCGGCATCGCGCGCGACGCGGCACAGGCAATCGTGTCGCTCGCCCGCGCAGTCGACGACGGCACGCTCGCGCTCGAACCGATGGCGCCACTCGACGCGACGCTGGCCGCGCTGCGCGCGCTGCCCGGCTTCGACGAACGCGCGGTGCAGTACGTCGCGATGCGCGCGATGGCCTGGCCGAATGCGTTCCCGGCCGACGATGCGTGGCTTCCCGCCCGCACCGAACGCGCCCGTATGCCCTCATCCGCGCCACATGCGGCGCGCTGGGCGCCGTGGCGCGCGTATGCCGCACTGCACGTGTGGCGCCTTCATGGAGATGTGTTGCGATGACTCCCGCTCACCTGATTCCGAGCCCGCTGGGCGACATCGCCGTGCGCATCGAGGACGATGCGCTGACGGGCCTCTACTTCGTCGGCCAGAAATACTTCCCGCCGGTTGCGATCGTGACCGAAGCGGACGCGCGCGCGATGTCGCCGCTTGCGCGCAAGGTCGCGGAAGAAGTCGCCGAATACTTCACCGGCATGCGCGAGACGTTCTCGGTGCCGATCCACTTGCGCGGCACCGCGTTTCAGCGACGCGTCTGGAAGGAGTTGCTCGCGATTCCGTTCGGCGAGCTCGTGACGTACGGCGAGATCACCGAGCGCGTCGGCTTGCCGATGAGCGGCGCGCGCGCCGTGGGCGGTGCGGTCGGCCGGAACCCGGTGTCGATCATGGTGCCGTGCCATCGCGTGGTCGGCGCGTCGGGCAGCCTGACCGGTTATGCGGGCGGCATCGATCGCAAGCGCGCGCTGCTGTCGCTCGAAGGCGCGGGGTTCGAGCGCGGTGCTCATCATCCGGTGCAGCAGGCGCTCGCGTTCTGAGTAGTGTTAAGCGACCGCGTCACGCGCTCAGCACCGGCCGGCGCGCTTCACGCTTCGCATACGCGCCGGGCGTCACGCGGAATTTCGCCTGGAACAACGCGATGAACGACGACGTCGAGTCGTAGCCCAGTTGCGCGGCCACCGCGCCGATCGGCTCGCCGGCATCGAGCAGCGGCAGCGACGCGAGCAGCCGCACCGCCTGCCGCCATTCGGTGAACGACAGCCCCGTGTCCTGCCGGAACAGCCGCGACAGCGTGCGCCGCGTCGCGCCGACCTGATGCCCCCAATCGTCGAGACTGCGCGTATCGCCGGGAAACGCATGCAACGCACGCGCGATTTTCAGCAGACGCGGATCGCGCGGCAGCGGCACCGTCAGCGGCGCCTGTCGCATCCGCGCGATCCGGTCGGCGATCAGGCAGACGAGCGCACCGTCCGGCCCGGTCTCGTCGTAGTTCACCGGCAAGTCGGCCGTGGCGATCACCAGCTCGCGCAGTAGCGGCGTCATGCTGAGGATCGCGCAATCGTCGTGCACGTCGTCGCGCGCGATCGCTGCGTCGAGATACAGGCTGTGGAACGCGACGCAATCGCGCGTCGACACCGCATGTGGCACGTGCGGCGGAATCCACATCGCATAGTGCGGCGGCAGCAGGTGACGGCCCGACGGCGTCGACACCTCGAGCACGCCGCTCGTCGCATACATCAGCTGCGCCCACGGATGACTGTGCGCGTCGACATTCGCGTTGCCGGGAATCTCGAACGCACGCACGTACAGCGGCCTCGGCAGGCGCGCCATCGGCGGCACCGCATAAGGGTCACCCGGTTGTCCCGCCAGCAACATAAGACGTCCTCCGAAGGTCATTGCGCGAACGAGCGCGATGCTACCGTGGCGACTCTTCTTTCACACGGCTTCCGTTCATGAGCGCTCATACCCGCACCACCCGCAAGACCGTCACCGCGATCCGATCGACCAAGGGCATCGGCAGCCTCGTGTCGCTGACCGCGTATTCCGCACCGATGGCGAAGCTGGTCGACGAGGTGGCCGACGTGATCATCGTCGGCGACTCCGTCGGCATGGTGCTGTACGGGATGCCCGATACGCTGCGCGTCACGCTCGACATGATGATTGCACACGGTGCGGCCGTCGTGCGCGGCGCCGCGCAGGCCTGCGTCGTCGTCGACCTGCCGTTCTCGACTTACCAGGAATCGCCCGCGCAAGCGTATCGCTCCGCCGCGCGCCTGCTCGCCGAAACCGGCGCGCAGGCCGTGAAGCTCGAAGGCGGCAGCGAGATGGCCGACACGATCCGCTTCCTCACCGAGCGCGGTATTCCCGTGATGGCGCACGTCGGCCTCATGCCGCAGCAGGCCAACGCGACGGGCGGCTTCCGCGCGCAAGGGATGGATCCGCGTTCGGCCGCGCAGGTGTTCGACGCCGCGTGCTCGGCCGAACAGGCCGGTGCGTTCAGCGTCGTCGTTGAAGGCACGGCCGAAGCGCTCGCGCGCCATATCACCGAAACACTGACGATCCCGACAATCGGCATCGGCGCATCGCCCGCGTGCGACGGGCAGGTGCTCGTGACCGAGGACATGATCGGCGCGTTCGATGCGTACACGCCGCGCTTCGTGAAGCGTTATGCCGATGCGAACGCGGTGATGCGCGATGCGATCCGTCAGTACGCGCACGACGTGCGGCAGCGTGTGTTCCCGGAACCCGCGCATTGCTTCGGGTACGGCAAGCCACTGCAATTGGTGGATGCGGCTGACGCGGCTGCGTGATGCCGTCGCGAAGGCATTCGCGAACGCTTTGCGAACAATGGTGCGATCACTTCATGCGCGCTTGCGCATCGCATGCGCAACCCGCGCGTTCGCTTCGAATTTCGCGCGATGCGTCGAGAAGAACGTCCGCACGTTGCGGACGTTCGACGCACCGGTGAACAAGCGTCGCGCGAATTCGTCGTATTCGGCGACGTCGGCCAGATCGGCCACCACGACGAAATCCGGCCCCGGCGACACCCGATAGCACTGCGTGACGGCCGGCTCCGCGCACACGTACGCTTCGAACGCGTCGTAGTCTTCGGCTGTCTGCCGGTCGAGGCTGATCTCGATCAGCGCGGTGACGGCCGTGCCGATCGCCACCGGATCGAGCACCGCGACCTGCCGGCGGATCACGCCGGCCTCCGTCAGCCGCCGCACGCGGCGCATGCAGGTGGGCGGCGACGACAGCGCGCGCTCGGCCAGTTGCAGGTTCGACACCGACGCGTCGTCCTGCAGGATCGCGAGGATGCGCAGATCGAGATCGTCGAGGGTGATGCCGGCCATCGGCGGCTCCTTCCGGTCAGGGCGTGAAATTTAATTTCAACATGATAGACGATCTGCCATTCATTTCATTTGTACTTGTATTTTGAAATTTAATTCCATTTAGGCCGCTCTACCATCGCTCTCACTGATCCAGACAGGACATTTACGGAGCGCGATATGTGTGGAATTGTCGGGGCGGTTGCCCAGCGGGACATCCTGCCGAACCTGGTCGACGGCCTGAAGCGGCTCGAATACCGCGGCTACGATTCGTGCGGCGTCGTGGTCTACCGCGACCGGGCGCTGGCGCGCGCCCGCAGCGTCGACCGCGTCGCGAACCTGCAGCGCGAGATCGCCGAGCAAGCACTGTCGGGCTATACCGGCATTGCGCACACGCGCTGGGCCACGCATGGCGCGCCCGTCACGCTCAACGCGCATCCGCACTTCTCGCCGAGCGACGCCAATGCGCGCATCGCGCTGTCGCACAACGGGATCATCGAGAATTGCGATCAACTGCGCGCGGAATTGCAGGCGCATGGCTACGTGTTCGCGAGCCAGACCGACAGCGAGGCGATCGCGCACCTGATCGACCACCTGTATGACGGCGATCTGTTCGATGCAGTGCGACGCGCGGTCGCGCGACTGCGCGGCAGCTATGCGATCGCGGTGATGTGTCGCGACGAACCGCACCGGATCGTCGGCGCGCGCGACGGGATGCCGCTCGTCGTTGGCGTCGGTGAAGGCGAGAATTTTCTGGCGTCCGATGCGATTGCGCTGTCGGGGATCACCGATCGGATCGCTTACCTCGAGAACGGCGACGTTGCCGATATCCAACTGCATCGCTACTGGATCGTCGACGCCGCGGGCCAGCGCGTCGAGCGCGCGGTGCAGCGGGTCGCCGCGCATAGCGGCGCGGCCGATCTCGGGTCGTATCGCTACTACATGCAGAAGGAGATCTTCGAGCAGCCGCAGGCAGTGGCCGATACGTTGCTCGATGTGTCTTCGATCATGCCGGAGTTGTTCGGTGACGGCGCGTGGCGGGTTTTCAATGACGTCGATTCGGTGTTGTTGCTCGCGTGCGGTGGTAGCTATCACGCGGCGCTCACCGCGAAATACTGGATCGAGAGCATCGCGAAGCTGCCGGCCAGCGTGGAAATTGCCAGCGAGTTCCGGTATCGCGACAGTGTGCCGAATCCGCGCACGTTGGTCGTCGCGGTGTCGCAAAGCGGCGAGACGGCCGACGTGCTCGGTGCGGTGCATGTCGCCAAACGTATCGGGATGATGCATACGCTCGCGATCTGCAACGTCGCGACGAGTGCGTTGATGCGCGAATGTGCGCTGCAGTTCGTGACACGTGCGGGGATCGAGATCGGGGTGGCTTCGACGAAGGCTTTCACGACGCAGCTCGTTGCGTTGTTCCTGCTGACGTTGTCGCTTGCGCAGGTGCGCGGGCGGTTGAGCGACGACGAGGAAAAGGAACATTTGCGGGCGCTACGGCATCTGCCTGATGCGATGTCGAAGGTGCTCGCGCTGGAGCCGCAGATCATGGCGTGGTCAGAGTTGCTCGCGCGACGCGACAACATGCTGTTTCTCGGGCGCGGGATGCATTATCCGATCGCGCTCGAGGGCGCGCTGAAGATGAAGGAGATTTCGTATATTCACGCGGAGGCTTATCCGGCGGGGGAGCTGAAGCATGGGCCGCTGGCGCTCGTCAGCAATGAAATGCCGGTGATTGCGGTTGCGCCGAACGACATGCTGCTTGAAAAGCTACGGTCGAACATGCATGAGGTCAGTGCGCGGAATGGCCGGCTTTTTGTGTTTGCGGATGTGGACTGCGGGTTGGTGCCGAGTGAAGGGATCGAGGTGATTCGGCTCAATGAGTACTACGGACCGCTCTCGCCGATTCTGCATACGGTGCCGATGCAACTGCTCGCGTATCACGCCGCGCTGGCGCGGGGGACGGATATCGATAAGCCCAGGAATCTGGCGAAGTCGGTGACGGTGGAGTGAGGGCCTCCGACCGTCATTGTTCCACTTTGAGGGGCGTCCTGCGGCTTCACGGTTGCGGGGAGCATTCGTCCGCTATTCAGTTCAACTTTCGCTAGGCACGTCGGCGGTTTCCCCACGCAGTTCGCCACGTCGGCCCGCTCCGACCCACAGCACGTTGCGAGTACCTAGAATCAGAAACATCATGAAGTCGCTTTTTTTTGCGCAAATCTTTCGCCATTCCCCGGTATCGATTGACGACGGTGTAGGGACAGCTTCCGGATGGGTATGCCACTCACCGAGGTAGTCCATTGTCTCGCGCTCGGCTTTCCAGAGGTCAAGAGCTATTTTCTGATGCCCATGTGCCTGTCGTCGAAAACCGTAACGGTGTTGGATATCACCTGATTGCGGAGTCGTTACCATCGACACGTGAAGATGCATGCCCCTCCGATAGCCCAGCAGGATGCCACCGGACTCTGGCGCTGTAGGGTCCGTTTGCCGAAAGCGCATCAACGTCGACAGCACGAACGGTTCAATCAGAATTCGCGCGTCTTCGTGGAATGGGTGTCGAAGAATCAGGGCTGCTGCTGACATGCGGGGCATCCGTTCGTCGGGGCGATATCCTGATTCTTGATGCGTTGGGCATCGGCCGTTTCCAGATAACGCGTACGAAATCTTGGGCTGACTGCCCCCTTCAGCCAATCACTGACCATATCGGCAGCTAATGCCGCAGCAGACATGGGAGCGGAAACCGCATAGGGCGTGAACGAGCTACAGCCCCGAAATTTCGTCCGAGGCGGATTCGTCAGGACCGGGAACCGGTCCTGACGATAGTTGGGCCCGATTCCCTTACGCAGACACTGAAAACAGCCGAACTTCGATGAGTCCGACCACAGCGCCTGAACACACTCACCGTTACCTTTTACCCACACGTACAGAACGGGTCCAAGCCGATGCCCCATGTGCGAGGCGTTCACGAGACTGCTCAGGGCTTCTTCCCCGGTCGCTTCAATGATGAGGTCCGTCACAAAAAACTGGTCGTTCAATCTAGGCGCGTCCGACTGAACCTCGACCTGCAGATACGGAAACTGCCGAATAAGCTCCTCGCGAAGTGCTAAGGCCTTGTTTTGATACAGGGACGGAAATCCCAAGGCGTGTCGTCCTAAATTGTCAGGCTCAAGTTGCCCTACGTCGACGAGTCGCAACAAGCCATCTTTCCCGGTACCAGCACCCAGCCGTACCAACGCCTGCGCCAGGTACCCGCCAATCGCTCCGCAGCCTATGAGTGTCAGCCGTTTTCCGACCAGGCTGGGAAATTCCAGGTTTCGCGAGTGGATGTAGGATGGGCCAATTTCATCGAGCTGAAGTCGCAAGACCGCTGTGTTACCACCACCGTTGTGCAGGTAGTTCCGATAGTGCTTCGGCGTGTTGGCGTAACCAATGCGATGCTGCCTGTCCAACGAAAACGCAACGCCAAAACGCCCGACTGGAGTCGTGATAGCAAGAACACAACCTTCGCGAGAAAGGTACGTCTTGTCGGAACCCAGGCGATGCTGAATCGCATTGGCTAGGTCGCCGTCCCACAACTTAACCCATGTAAAGAACTGCTTGATAGTTGCTGGTAAGCAATCGACTGATGCGCCAGGTGACTTATCGCTTTTGAACAGAAGACACGTGAAGGCTCCCTTGACCAGCCTCTCAGCGTCAACACCCGTGGCAATCCGTTGCGCCGCAAAGATATTCTGCGCAATCAGTGCTCTTCGTTCCTGGCCGGCCTGGTCCAGCAGGAAATACATCGCAGATTCGGCTTTGGGCTCGAGCTCGTCGACCAATACAGGATAAGCCGCCGGTGCCTGTCCCACGGTCCAATACGCGACGAACTCATTGGTAATACCGTGTTCTCGCCCTTGCCCCCGCGTGATACGGTTCAGCGCATCAATGGCGGCGTGGAGGCACTGATGGATAGCCACGTCGGGTTGAAACCGGTCGAGCACAACGGAGCCCGGCGCTAGGTAGCACAAGCCACCCAGCGCGTCGACATGTTCCAGCAGTTGCGGCGTGCCAACTGGCCGCTCGAGCAGTGTGATACGCGGGTAGTGCAAGAAGTCCCAGTCTTCAATTTCAAATCGAATTGGAACTTCCCCTGTGTCTACCTTAAGGCGCCCCTCGAAAGCGCGAACGCCAGAGCGCGCTTTGACCGGCCGCAGCCCATATTGCGTCAACAGGGCCAGAGCACGGCCGTACGCGCTTTGCATCCTCTGGTCAGCCCGCGCTCGTGGCCCCAACCACTGGGGGAGGCACCGTTACCGCCGGAACCCGACGAATGTCATCGCCTGACGAGTCGACGTCAATCCAGCCCGGTTGATTCGGCAGCCGGTCACCCAGTTGGCCTTTCAAAATCATGATGACTCGGGGCGCCTGCACAACGCTATGCTCACGGGCGTGCTTCAGCGAATCTGCCAACTCCTGTGCAAGACCAGACGCTTCAAGGCGCTCGTTCGCGTCAAGTCGATTGAAATCGTCGGCTCCGTTGTCGATACCCGGCTCCCGAATGTCAGCCAGGATAGCTTTAGCGAGTGCCAGTGCAGCACGCTCAAGCGCCAAGTCATCACGAGATAGGACGGGCTCAAAGTTCTGGGCCACGGCAATCATGATAGATACGGAAGTCGGACCTTTTTTATCCCAACGATAATCCCGCCAGGCTTTCAAGAAGCGGCACACTCGCTGAAGCTGCGGTCCGTGCTCTTCAATCCGGTCCAAGAACCACTTGGCCACGTCGTTCGGGTCCGAAGCCACCCATTCCCCAGACCGGGTTGCCAGCACGATGCCTTCCATCTCATCCCAGGATTGGCCAACCAGGTCGCCCAGATTGACGCTTTCAGCAAAATCCGCCGAATCCATCGCAAAGGACTTTCGCACGGTTGCGGCCACGCGGACCTCATATACCTTCTTGAATTCAGCTTCAGACGCGGCGTAGAGCGGTACGTCAATATGTGCCCAAGCCGACACATTGACGCGAATACAAGTCCCTTTGGACTTGTCCAGCGTCCACCCCTCGTCGTCGCAAAGCTCTTTCAGAAGCCGCTCCACCAGCATGAAGTACGCCTTGGCCATGTGGATAGGCGGACCGTTCTCTTCCCAAACGGTAACTGGGAGGTAGATTCCGAAATCCCAATCCATTTCCTGCGGCGGCAACGTGCAGGGATGCACGCAGGTTCCATAGGCCCAGGACCCTTGAGTGCGAAACCGCGGCGTAACCTGTCGGTCCATACCGAGCACTGTCGTAGAGACCTTCTCGATAGCCGGGCGCAGATGGTCACGAATCTTGTTTTTGCACGACACCAGAAACCGGCGTTGCTCAGGGGAAACGGCAATGTTGGCGGCAAAAGTGCCGCTCTGCACTGACGAGTAAAGCAAGCGATGAAGTTTCAGCATTACGCCACCTTAAGAATGTTGGCGCGAGGGCCATAGTGATAGACCGGCGAAGCTGCCGTGTAATCCATAAAATTCTTGAAGGCAGCGCTACCTACGAAATCCTTTGCAGCTTCAGCTGCCGACCCGAGCAGCACTTCACGGGCCGCTGCATCGGCCTTATCGAGGGCAACAGCCTGTGCACGTTCGTCCGTCAGCACGTCATCGATATGCACGTACTTGCCTTCGGGAAACTGATGCTCGAGCACTTTGTTCGTCATCGCTTCCTGTGCCGAAATGCTCAGCCCGAAAAGTCGTTTCGGCGCATTGACCGGCCACCAGCCACCCCAATCCATCGTGCCGCCGGAGCGATTTCGTTTGGGATTGACCGTGAATTTGGAGGACATCGTTCCGATAGAAAGCACCCGAACATCGCTCTCCGCCCGAGAAACGCCAAAGAACTTGTAAGCCTCATGGACGCCAAGCAGCCCAGGAGCGTTTGCAAAGAGCCCGCCGTCGACATACTGGCAGTCGTTGAAAACATAACGGGGAAACACGATGGGCGCCGCACTAGTCGCCATCGCGACATCCACAATGCGATGGCGATGGTCCGTCTTGAAGTCTTCGTGGTGCGGGGTTTTGAAGACTACCGGCAGGCCGCGCGTGTAATTGATAGCCGGCACGATAACGGGGTGCAGGCATTCGCCAATCAAGCGCTGACCAAAAACATCGTCACCTGAAAGGTAACGAAAAAGCGCGTCGCTACTGTACTGGGAGCGGAAAAAACCTCGGACGGAGAAGCGCTTGCGGAAGATGGCTTCTCCGTGTCGTTGGAAAAGCTCGACCATCCTTTGCGCCGGAATCTCAAGCGCAACCGCGAGTGCCAAGATGCCGCCGATGGACGTACCCGTAACGAGGTCAAAGCGCGAGCCAATAGGTGCTTCGATATGCCGCTCGATTTCCGCCAGGATTCGAGCCGTGAACAGTCCCCGATAGCCGCCACCAGACAAGGCGAGGACTTGAAATCGCGACTTTGCCTTATCCATCCACTATCCCTGACCAAATAACGCGGGCCAGAATGGCCGCGCCAGTTTTTGACACGAACTAGGGACTGCCGCCACGCGATGCCGTGGCTTACAACGAATTGGCACTCTAGCACCACAAGTGCTAACCATACTATATGCGCCATGTCATACATGGTCAAGGCACTAGATATAGTGTTGATGCGTTGATAGACGCATCTTTGGTGCAACCCACTCCTGGCCTGACGTACGCAAACGTTTGCTTACAAAAGAGTCCATATTTTTTGATGTCGGCGGTCTTTCAGATTTGCGGAAGCAATCGGTTTTGAAAGCCGTCATGATGGAAGCAAAGCGGTGAATCTTGGTGCAGCGCCCGGGGGCGCTGCATTCACGACTCATCGACGTGTGGCTGAACACGCGAGCGTTTTCGCCCCCTCATGAGGACGCCGGTAACGGGGAAGCAGTCGCTAGTGCCCTCTCGGCCGCACGACATCGGGGACCATCTTATGCCGCCTCTTGAAGGTTACAACGGGCTTCGCAGGACCAGCATCCGGCGCATGCGGCGCCTCGCGGTGTTCGTCGAGCCTCTCCTGAAGCGCGAAAACAGATTTCTGAATTTGGTCGCGTTTGGTCGAAGTTGACGTGCCCTCATGCTGGCTAGACACGAGGAGGTCGTCTAGGACTTTGGTAGCCTCACTTTCGCCGATTTGCAGGGCTTGCAAGCGGATGGAAACATTGGGCCTCGCACGGTTGCGGCGATAGTGCGCTACGAGCGCCACGAACACCTGAGCCCGGCAACTTCGATGCAGGACCTCATGGTGTACATGGAGCAGCATTAGCGGGAATAGTCAAAGCCGACGGCAATATCCCCGCTGGCTACAAGTTCGGCTCCGAACATGTCGAGGTCCTCGACGAACAGGGACAAATGATGGTCGCCGAAATGGCGGCCGAGACTGGTGACATCGCGACATTGGAGCGTACCGTCGTCGACATCAATTCCGGGTATATGGCTCTCGCTGCGCACGCCGAGAAACTTGTTCGCGAGTCGGTCGTCCCCGGGGGACCAATAACGTCCATCGAAATGCAGACGCTCGAGGACGGTCAGCTTGACCTCAGCCTGATGCAATCGATGCTGTGAGCACGCACCGAGCGAATAAAGCTAGCGCTCGACGGATACGCCCAAGGTCAAGCCACCATCGGAGTCGTTGCCAAGCTCCTCGGAGTGTCCCCTCTCGTCATGGCTGCTGACTGGCCTGCAGAGCCCGGACCAAAACTCTACGCCTGTAGCGGAGCCTTCGAGGAACAGGCCGCTTCTGAGGGATTACTCAAGTCATGGGAGGGACCGCTCGTCGTGGACTTGACTGCCATAAACGAATTAGTCGTAAATGGCATGGAGTCAGCACTCTCGCTAGTTAAGCCAGTGTACATATCTACCTCCTCGGTAGAAGTGCTTGATAGGCTCATCGAGGTTGCGGCCACCGATAGAGCGGCAGGCCATATGAGCGAGACGAACGGGCAGATTACGATGGTTCATTATGGAGAGGGCTATTACGAAGGGCGTAGAACTACCATCTCGTGGTTCCAGCAACGTGCTCTCGAATAAAGGCTTTATAAGCATCGACGCTATCGAGTTGCAGTCGATAGTCCACCGCCAATGCATTGGCCGATTTCCGAAAGGAATCACGCTCAAACCCATCATATCCGACCCGGTCAAGCGCGCCGGCTGCGAGCAGTTCACACCACCCTCTAACCGTTGCGCCCATCTCGAGCAGTTGGTCTTGCTCAAGGCAGAGACCACTCAGCTGACCATGGAATACCTTATTTCTGACCTTGTAGATTTCCTTCAGCTTGGCGCGCATTTCGCCGTACGTCTCACCCACCATGTCGGCAACTGAGAAACGGGCCAGGGTGTCAATCCCCTTGATGAAGCCAGTGACGTTCACGTTCCCGAATTGTTCCAGTGTGACCAGAAGGTCGGGGATACTCTGGTCGTCAAAAGCATCGCACTGGAAGACCAAGTGTGTAAAGAGGCGCCGCAACTGGCGCTCCAACTTCACAATGGAGAGAGTCAGTGCGTCGACGCCGAGCGTTGCTGCGCCGGAGCTCTTAATGATGTCGACAACGGCGAATTCGTTCTGGAAGCTCATATCATCCCTTCTGGCGCGATGCGCCCAATCCTCAATCTCGTACCGCCTGGCTACATCGGATTTTTGGCAATTTTCGGCTCCGTCACGAAGTTACACGTTTCGTCGTCCCCGAGCTTCATTGCTCGCCGCAAGCTTCGCAGCGTCGCGCATGTGCTCCTGCGCCAAGTCGAGCACAAGAAAGACCACGAGAATTTCGCCGACGTCCGTTGAATAGCGAGCCTCGAATCCGGGTGGCCAGGTACCCATAGGCTTTATAGGACGGATGCTTTTCAGAGAGCAATGGCCAGGAGCGTGGTCGCGCGCCATATTTTCAAGCTGCTCGAGGATTGCACTGATTGGTCGCACATAGGCGTACGTCAGATGGAAAAACAAGTGGCAAGTCGACGATGCCAAGAGCTTCTGGAAGTGACTTTTGAGGTCGGCCTCCATCCAAGCACTGTTCGGTGACCGGCGACAGACCACGGCCTCGAAAAGCACAAGGTCCGAGCCATCCTTTGAGATGACCAAATCTCGCTCAGCCGGATTCTCAGCTGCAGTAAAGCTCCCCGTAGACTGGTCCGACACGCCCCAAGAAACAAAGGCAAGCCTTGAGCGCAAGAGTTCGCGGACCATCGCGCTAACGTCGTCCTCCTTTGAGTCGATTTTCACCGTCTTGAGCCGGGCGACAAGTGATGTTAGGCTGGCGCTGGCGTGGCATACGTGCTCAATGACGAATCGCTCGAACGCTCTGGGATTGCCTCGCCAGACACGCGCTTGCTCCTCCGGGTCCAGCCGCAGCATGTCGCCGATGGCCTCCTTTATCCGGGGAAGCGGATTATCATCCTCGCTTAGGCCGACTCGGAAGGTTGAGGACCGCTCGCCGCCGAGGTGCTCTCTGGCAATCTCAATCATGGCGCCACCTCCGAGCTCTGCTTCGGCCCAGTCTAACGCCGCAAGTGCCTTCTCCAGATGTCCGGCACGAGCGAGCGCGACAGCATGGAACGCTGCGATTCTGTCGTTCAATCGTACGCTCAGCATGGGGCGCAGAAGTCGCGCGGCTTCGTCACTTCTGCCAACAGCCAGGAGCAGAATTGCTTTGTTTGCGAAATATATGTCGGACTCCGCCGTGCTGAATGCGACGGCAGCTTCGATTTGCTTCGCCTCAGAAAGATACTGGCTTGCCTGCGTGAGAGCCGCGCCACGCAGCCGCTCGAACGGATTAGCCCCTACGACAACTTGTACTCGTGCGGCAAAGTGATTGGTAGCATACGCGGAGCTAGTACGCTTTTTTTGATAGAGATATGCGAAGATTTTCTCCGCTGCGTTCGCGTCGCCATCGTCGCGAGCCAAATGAGCCGCACCTTGATAGAAGAGAATGCTGTCCCGCGCCTCATCGCGCTCTGCTTGCTGAATTTCCTTAGGCATCTCGGCTGTATGGATTGCGTCCCAATCCTTCTTAAGGAATGCAAGTCTCAGCTTTGCTCGCAACCGCGACAAGGCAACTCGTTGGTGGAACGCTTCCGGCTTGTCGTCGTCTGCTGCGATGTAGGCTTCGGCCGCCTCAAGCGCGCCAACGTTAAGCAACTCCTCAATGCGCACAAACCGGTCCGTCAGCCAGTGGGTCGCGCCGGCATCCTGGGGCGCGAGTTCCGAGATTCGTCGCTCAACCAGCTTGCGGAATTTCATCGGTAGTGCACCAAGCAATTGCGCGAGGAATGCAGGTTCATTCGTCTCGAGGATGGCTCCCAACAATTCAACGGCTTCCGTGGGCTCCAGAATGGTCACGGCCGCTGAAAGGTCCGTGGCGAGCGGGCGGTCGCCTCGCCCGCGATAAGGGTCCGTTTCGTGCCCAACAGCCATTGCCGCAACTCGCCCCTCGTCGTCATCCTCGATGGCCCCAGCTTTGACCGTCTTCAAGAATGCTTCAAACAAGTCGGCAGGGATTGGTTGTGGGTGTTCAACCACAACACGCGCGAGGACCCGCATATGCACCTGCACCCCGCGAGCGAGCTTATCTCTCGCGATGAAGATGTTTTCGGCGGTCTCTAGCCGCTGTACCAGTTCGAACGGAAATAGAAACTTGGCGGAAAGAGCTGGCTCGCACTGTTGCGCGAGGGTATAGAGCGCCGTTGCCGCGCCGGGAGAGACGCGAGCAGCAGAGAGCAGGAATTCGTCAGAGACGACAGACGCGACGTAACCTGATACGAGTGGCTCTGGTGCTATATCGCCGACCAGTTGCCCGCTGTCCAGCAGGTCCAACGCTGCCGAGAACTCGGCGGTGCCAAGCCGAAAAGCATCGGTAGCGCTCACGAGCCACTCGAAGATGCGTAGCTGGACATCTTTTTCTTGCGCCAGCAGGGCAGACCTCAGGACGGCCAGTTGAGTCTCACTGTCCTGAACATCGGCAATGTTTCCTGGTTTGACTTGCGAATACAGCGCGCGAAACAAGGCTGCAGCTTCGGCCGGAGCCAGCGCGCCCAGCTTGAGGTGATGCTCCATCAACGCTACTGCGTCAGAGAAGGCTGTATCGCGAGCCTCATGCAGTTGGGGAGCAATGACGTCCTTGTCCCAAGCGGATGGGCGGATTCGCCATCTTGAAATCAAGAGGCACGCAAGTGCCGAAAATTTGGGCGCGAGCACCATGTCTGCAAGCAGCTTTGGCCGCTCGTCAGCCCAATGGAGAATTGAGTTCAAGATGTCCGGATATTTTGCGGCTAACTCGAACAACCGCTGCGCCACCGGGTTAGGTACGCCCGAGTGCTCCGTGGCGCAGATGTCCGCGACGAGCATGCTGGAGAGGCAGAACAAGATTCCGGCAGCATGCATCAACTCATAGGCAGAGCGCTCCACGGTAGCCGACCGGAGCCACACCGCACGGTCTACCAACGTCTCGGGGCAGTCAGGGATGGAGCGCTGGTAATCGGCGGGGTCTCGCAACGATGCATTGGCCATCACCTGGAGATACCGTTGCTTGGACTCGGTCACGTCCGGGAGGCCCTGACCGTCCGCAAGGACGGCCAATGCCGTTTCGATAAACTGCTCGCGCTGCGCCGGTGCCCATGCTTGCTGGGGAACGACTGTGGGATATCGCAGGATTGACCACAGCTTGCACCACCGCTTGATTCGAGATTCGGGCGTAACGCCGTTGTCCAGGCGCTCCCAGAGACGGGCAGCAACCCACTCTGGACTTTGGCAAACGATGGTCTCTGGACGCACCGTATTGTCCAGCACGGAGTTGACCAGCGTCCGAAGCTCATCATCGTTCGACGTTTCGCCACTCCAGGAATACGTTACCGCAAACCGCTCTTTCTGCCACTCCAGAAGAGCCGGTAGGCTGCATTTCTCTTCGGCTTGGAGCGCCCGAACTACTTCGTGTGCGATATGGACGTTACCCCATATGGACAGCACCATGCCTCGGGCTACGAGTTGCTCGAACGCAGGTTGGTTCGTATGTCGCTGCCGTTCGAGGTCGTAAGCGGGTCTTGCTCGCGTCTCGTCGCTGTTGCTCACGATGCCTAGGTGACGAAGCAACTCCAGCACGACTTCGTCACTCATCGTGCTCTCCGGAATTTCCGGGCGGGACTGGTCGTTGACTTGCAAGAGCCGAGTGAATCGGTCCCGAAGCGTTATGCGGGTTTGCGCTGGCGCAAAATTCAAGCTCTCGAATCGGTTCATTTTCTCTAGCGGCGAGCGCAGCTCGGCAACGTCACATCCGGCGAATTAGCGAACGTATCCAGGACATCGCGGTCTCGATTGCCCAGTCTGTCTGTGCGGGCGACAACTCCGGCATCCGCTCGGGGCCTGGGCCGTGTCCCAAGGAATTCCGCACTTTACGGAAGTAATCTTTGAGAATATCCCCCTCCCAGACGGCGAGGAAACCCTCGTTATTCTTGCTCACGAGGTTGTCGATGTACGCAGCTGCACCGTTCTCAATGCCCCGGGTCCACCCCTTGTGGCCAGACACGATTTTTATGGCACTTTCGAGGGCCTTCGCCGCAAAGATTGCAGGGTCCTTGTCGTTCGAATCACGGCGGTCCAAGGCCTCTTTCATGTCGACGTCGACATTCGCCCACATTGAGTCAGCCACGAGGCGCCAAAACGGAGTTGCAATCTGCTGTTCGACTAGCTCGTCTTGCGATACTTGGATGAATCCGTTGTGGAAGGTAAGGGGGGCACCCGCACGGCGAAAGCGCTCGTTAAGCTCGTCAACCTGAGCCTCAAATATGGCGCGTTGCTGCATTTTCGCAATTGTTAGTCTGTCGACTAAGTTCGCAGGCAACTGCGGCCCCTTGGCCAAACGGTGCTTTATGTCCAACTCCGCCATAGTCTTGGCCAAAGGCGGGTCCGGCATGGTGAGCTCTTCTTCACGCAGACGCATCGTCAACTCGATGAAACTTATCCGCTCCTTGATGAACATATCAACGTCCAACGTGCTGGCAGTAGGCGGAGCACTGACGAAGGTAGCGCACACGTGTTCCCAATCGAACGCCCAAGAGACAGGGACGTCAACCCCGAAACCATTCTTTTGCTGGCCCGAATAGTAGAGGGGGGAAAGCTCACCGACACCAAGCTCGCGTGCAAGTCGGTCATGGATGAGTTGCCACTTGGTTTCATTCGTTTCAATCTTTTTTCGCTCGCTCCCGCTGCCTCTGTAGCAAGGAAACATTTCCTTAGCCAACGAGATAGTCTGATTTAGCAGCCGCCGCTCCGCTTCGGTGTACGCCGTCCAGATAGGATATTTGAGATATCGGTACGCGAAGATATCTGTGAGCATGAGTTTGCTTTGATGATTTGACGTTTAACTGCCTTGAAAGCACTGCCGTAGGACACCAACAGCATGAAATTCTGTTAGTGTCTCACCCTCGTCCGCTCTGCACGTCTGCGCTATAGCTGAAGCCCCTATGGATGTCGTCGCGGCGCCTGTCTTTGTTGATGCATTGCTACTGAAACGGGCTCCGTCATTGGCCATGATGGCCGACTGCGCCGCAGTGCAAGCCGCATGTACTATCAAGCACCTTTGAGCGCCCCCGGCCGCGCAGTTGGACAGCCTTAGAGATTCACCAGCTCCACCTAAGCTTTTGGCTGAAGGTTTCCAAGCCATCCAACTCCGCTTTACATTCATCGACCGTGCGTCCGAATAGTCCAGACGCTACATACTGTGCATTGTTCCCATCACTATCCAGAGAAGCCTTAATTCGCGCGGCGACAGCCTGTCGGTTTCTCGTCCGGTGGCCAAAACTGCCGGGCGGGAACCAATCTCCAAATGCACCGGTACCTGCGCGCCAGTGACACGCAAGGGCTAGTAGCATCTCGACCCAGTCAAAGTGCCGTTCGAAGTCTTCGTTGGAAACGAACTGGTCGCCGAGGGCATCCCACAACGTATTTTGCATCCAGTCGTTCACGGGCGCATACCGCCTTTCCATTCCTTTGAGAAGGCGCCCCAAGCCCTGTGCATCTTGCAAGAAGCAGGCCGGAGGAAACACGACGGCGAACGCCAAATCATCGTTGTTCAGTCGCGCACTGCCGTTGAATATGCCCGACATTGCGACCAGGTTGTCGCTCAATGATGCACCGAGCAAGGTGGCATACGCTATCAGCGTTGCAGGATAATTCTGGAAGCCGAGCCACGCCACCAATCCATCTATCTTCCGGCCTGCATAGACACGCTCCAGCGTACCTCGCAAAAGTCTCGCAACCTGAGCGTTGCCCCATCTGCCGCACGTTGCGGCAACGCAGATGAGCGTCGAAGCCATCGACTCGTATGTCTTTACGCGCTTTGTCAGCAACTCGCCAGTGAAGGTCGTCGATGTGTCTGCAAATGGCCCTGCAGTCAATTGTGCAGCAAGGTCCCGTCCGAGATTCTCAATCAGGTCCGACAAGCGGATACGATGCACCGGGTCGCTCAAGAAACGCTTCGCCGACGCAACGGCAATACCCTTGGACAACGGATGCGGCTTGCTGAACTCCTCGATGGACTGGACGTTCGTCTGCAACTGGTCGAAGAAACTATCTGCGCCATCGATTGGCAGAGCAAGGCCGCTTCGCAACCTCATCAACCCCTGTGCGGCACTCCCCAGCGACCCTTTATAGCCCCAATACATCGAATAGCGTCTCGACGGAGCGCGCTCGATGCAGGCGCGAAGCGCCACATCCCAATCGGCAGACCATCCACACACGACCAACCCGAACTCGTCAAACACACGGTCGAGGAAACGATTCATCTCCGGCGAGTAGTCGGCAAGTTCCGCGGGCGTGTTCCTGATGCGCGTGTCGAGATAGTCACCGTGTACCTTGACTACACAGCACCCAAGATGAGCCAGCGGAGGTAGCCCGGCAAGTTGGTCCGGCCCGCTCACCACCACCGGAGCGATGCCCTCATCCTCAAGTGCACGTTCCATCAGGCGGTCGAAGTTCGTCGTAACGATAAGGCGGATATAGCCTCCGCTGACCAGCTTCGCGATGGCTCGATGCGCCTTGGTGGGCATCTTTGCGCCTTCCTCTCGCTCCTCGTCGCTCGGTTCAAAATAGCTACGGAGCAGCGCCTGCCGTTCGTCCGGAGTTCGTGCGACCGCGTCGAGCAGTTCTCCGTAGTCGGGCTCTTTGCCAAACTCGTCGAGATACCACGCAGCCGGGTCGGGTTCACAGTCTGCGCCCTTCAGCTTCGCCACCTTCCGTACTAGCTCTAGGACAATCTCCCAGCCAGTTGGGATTCGCGAGGACCGTGAAACGCCCGACCCCAAGAGAGCGGCATACACGCCCTTATTCGATTGGACCGAGAATGACAGTGAAATCAGTGGGTCGAGCACAGGAGTCCCCAATCTATGAAGGTTGCACGTTCAAACGAAATTAGGCCATGGCACGAGGCCACACGCGATTTTAAGCGCTCGCCGCTGCTACCCTTCGACAAAAATAGGAAGCCACTCATCCGAAGCTAAATTATTTCGAGATAGAGCACAATTCTCGTGGATTATCTCCCCCTCGATTAGAGGGCGCACGGCTGTGCTTGTCATATTGCCTGCATAGGGTCTTCCCTATGCCGACGAGGTTACCGTCTGCGACCTCATTCAGACGATGGCAATGTGCCCGCTCAGGCGCTACCCGCTCAATGTCGACCTTGAAGCTTCGGCCGCCGCATTGCCCGGGGTCGCCGATGATTGCTGCGCTTGCAATGAGTTTGAGTTCCGCATCTGCCATCTCGAACGCGCTGAGATTTCGTAACCCCAAAATTTGAACAGCGCCGAACTCTGAAGCAACTTAAGCAACTCGCTTCGATTCGCGAATGAAGTGTGTGTCAAGGCGTTACGGGAGACTCGGTCTAGGGGCCTCCCCGCGGTTCCCAGCGTACGTAATCCAATGTATTGCAAAAGCGAGTGTTCGGATGTTGACGGTGGTCACGCAAACATACGTACGATTTGACGTCGTCGGGTCGGCCACGGAAGCCATTGATTTGCCGAGAGAGTTCGGGCGTAACCAGAACCAGCGGTGACGCGTAACCAGAATTAATGCACTTCAGCAGGTCGGGCATGACGACGCGCAGCGCGAGAAGTTTTCCGGAATGACTTGCCCGCATCGCAGCCGAGCAACGGTCAGGCTGACGTCGCCCTGTTTCCGCAGCGGCACGATCCGGCCTGACGTGGCGCCGCCGCCATGTGCAGCGGCGTCACCCGCGACCATGCTCCCGCCGATACTCCGCCCGAGTCTTCCCCGCCAGCTTGCGGATATCGCGCGTCAAGCGAGCCTGATCGAGATACCCGGGAGGGCATGAGCCCGTTCCGCGAGATCGACCGGCTCGCCGCCGGCGAGCCGGTCGGTGGCCTCATGCAATCGGTATCGACAGATCCCCCGCTTCGGCGTCACGCTCACATCGCTGGAAAAACGCTGCTGCAGCGTGCGCTCGCTCAACCCCGCACGCTCGAAATGTTCCGTTGCGGAGCCCCTTTACCGGCCAAAGACTCGCGCTAGAAACCCGCTATTGCGAGAGACTCAGCTTCTTCAACAACACCGCACCACTCGCCGGACTCACGAGCGAAATGGATTCGATATCCAGGTACAACCTCGAAGTCCTCGTCGTGATGTCGGTCGGCTCGTCGTTGCTCGGCTCGGCGTGCTCGATGTGTTCGGTCAGGTACGGCCGGACCAGGTGCCCGGAAAGAGCGAACACGAACCCGCCATGCGTTTGCGCGTACGCAGCGGGTGACAGCCTCACGCGGCCGCGCACGGTGGACTTCCGGCCTTTTCCGGGATCGAGTTCGATGATGTCGATCTGCTGGATATAGCCTTTTGCCTTCGCCTCGGGTGCGATCACGAGCCCTCGCCCTCGCGGCCCGGTAATGACCTTTCTGAGCAGGATGCCTGTCCGGCCTTCACCGTCGGCGTCGACCAGGTCGACGTCCACGTTCAACAAATGCTTCTGCGACTGATATCGCAGCCCGTACGACACCGGCACCAGGAAAGTTACCTCACGATCCAGGTTGACCGCGGCCAGGTCGGCGTTCTGGCCATGCTTGTCGGCCACGCCGGGGATCAGGCTGCGAACGCGATCGCTCAGGGACGGGGACGCGCTTTTGACGTGCAGCTTCTCCAGTGCTTCCCTAATCGCAACCGGATCGTCGCCGACAATCGGCCGCGTGAGCGACGTGTTGGCCGAAACGGCAGGCGCGACGCTCGCCGTTTCGTTGACATTGTCGGCCGCTGCACGCGACGCGACCGGGGCCAGCATGATCGCCACGGCGACGACACACGCGACATTCAGACGGCCCAACATGGATCTCCGGTGAAACACGACAAACTCCTGATTTTCTGGCGGATCGGTCGACTATGAGATCGGCGGGATCAAGCGATCGGTAACGGTCCAACCGTTCGAGTTCACCGGTCGCCTGCGCGACACATCATAGGTTCATTGTCAGTTCGGCAGCAGGCCGGCGCGCCGCACTATCGCAGTGCCCAGACTACAACAATCCACGACAAGCGAGCAGCGGCGCGATGGGCTGGGGCAGTGACATTCAGTTGCTCAAACTCCCGCTGCGCCTCCCGCCAGAGAGGGGCCGCCCTTTCGTGCAGGCGCCGCCCTTCCTCGGCGAGCTCGATCAGGCGGCTTCGGCCGTCCTTGGGCGACGGCTTGATCGTGACGAAGCCGTCGCGTTCCAGGAAGCCAACCATTTTCCCCATCACCGTTCGTTCGATAGCCAGTTTCTCGGCCTCGGCGATCGACGCTGGATCCGTGACATCGATCCTGACCGGCACAACGCCCGGCTCGTCGAAACCGCTCGTGTTGCGCATGCCCGCATAGACTTTCGCCGCCCCGCGACGACGTGCCTCTCGCGCAAAAGCCAGACCCAGGCCGCGATTGGCACCGGTGAATTTCAGGAGGCAGCCGACCCGGCCCGCACGAAATGATGCTCCACCCTCGTGCGCAGTACACCATCGAGCGCGGCCAGTCGTTCGCGCAGTCGCACCGCTTGCCCTTCCGTCATTTCCCCGAGAACGATCTTTTGCTCGAGCACTTCACCACAGCGGGTGATGGCCCAACGGTCGACCGTGGCGGTCTCACCTTCGAGCACGGCAGCCGCGGTCGAGACGATGCCCGGATTCGGTCTCGACACGAGATGAACCGTATGCGTCAGCGTGAAACCAGGAAGGAACTGCGACCAGTCTTCACAGACTGCCGGGTGGGAAGCAGAGGTAGCTTGACGCATGGTTGCTCCGGATGAGTGGTTATCGAACCGGTGCCAGCCATGCTGCTCCCGTTTCGTTGCCGTAAATCGGCCGCATCGCCTCGAAGGCGTCCACCTTGCCCGGGAGGGCAGGTTGGCGTCGGATAGTCCGACTCTGGATGCTTGATTTCTCGCGTTCGACATTTCGAACGCTGGTTCATTATACCGAATACCCGGCATCGGGCAAGCAGTGCCGGGAGAGTCGCATTCCGGCCGGATGGCTCCGCCCCATCCGCCCCATGTGCCGGGGGCGCCCGCGGACGTTCATCGGCCGAAGGCATGGACTTGTTGGCGGTGATCGGTGGGCCAAAGCCGCCCAGGCGCTGGAACGAGAACCAGGCGCCGTGCTGTTCGCTCGCACGATGGGTCGGTGCTTCGTCCATGTGCATGCGGCTCCCTCCCTCAATGCTGGATCGTCAGATTGCGTCCCACGGCGCATGCCGCCAACGTTCGAACAGAAAATCGCTGAACGCCATCAGCCGGCGCGGCACGGGTTCGCGCCGCGCCCGCACGATGCTGATCTTCGAGGGCGTGGCTTCGCATTCCGGCAGTACGCGCACCAGCCGTCCGTCGCGCAATTCCTCATGGATATCCCAGGTCTCACGCAGCGAGATGCCCAATCCGGCCAGACACCACGCATGCAGCACCTCGCCGTTGTCGCTGCACAAGGTGCCGCTGACCGCAACAGCATGCTCCCGGCCGCCCTTGCGCAGAGGCCAGGTGTTTTGCAGCAAGCCGGGATAGGCGAATACCAGGCAGTTGTGCTGCGCGAGGTCTTCCGGTTTTTCGGGCCGGCCATACGCTTTCAGGTAGGCGGGAGACGCTGCCAGGACGCGCCGGTTGTCGGCGATGCGCCGGGCCACCAGTCGCGAGTCGGCCAGTTCGCCCATGCGGATCGCCATATCCAGGTCGCCGCCATACAGATCCTGCACCTGATCGGACAGGCGCAGGTCGAAGCCGACCCTGGGATGCAGGCGGCAGAAATCCTGAATCGCCGTTGCCACGAACTTGCGGCCAAACGGCGTGGGCGCGGTCAGGCGAATGATGCCGCTCAGTTCCTGGCTACCGCCGGTCGCCAGTTCCTGCAATTCCTCCAGCACACCCAGCGCCACCCGCGCCCGTTCGGCGATCGCGCGGCCTTCGTCGGTAATCCGCAGATGGCGGGTATTGCGCTCGAACAGCGTGGTGCCCAGCGCCTGTTCCAGCCGAGCGATCTGCTTGCTCACAGTCTTGGGCGCCAGGTGCAGGTCGCGCGCGGCGGCGGAGAAGCTCTGGCGCTCCACCACTTGCACGAACACCGACAGGTCGTCGAGATTGCGCAGGGTCATTTGGGTCGTTTCGTAGAAAGTGTTTGGCTATTTTGGTCATTCAAAGGATATAGCGAGTCCGCGAGACTGACACGCTTCGTCCGGTGCCGCCTCGCCTCACTCCCCCGGGAGTTGCACTCGCCGGCCTATCCCAACTGGAGTTGCTGATGATCCAACACATTCTTTTCATCCCGACCCGCCATGACAGCACAGGGCCGGCCGATTCCGTCGCAGCGATCCGGCCGCTGCCGGCAGCAGTATCGGCAGCGCGGAACTGAGCCATGAACGAGCGCATCCCTTTCGTCATCTATGTCTTCGCGCTCTGCGCATTCGCCCTGGGCTTCACCGAGTTCGTCACCATCGGCCTGGTGTCCATCATTTCCGCTGACCTGCATGCCAGCGTCAGCCACGTGGGCACAGCAGTAACGGCCTATGCACTGGGTGCTGTGATCGGTGCGCCGGGCCTGACGGCACTGGCCACGCGCTGGCCGCGCAAACGCCTGCTGCTGGTGGCGATGGCACTGTTCACGCTGGGCAATGCCGTCGTCAGCCTGTCCGGTGCGCTGGCGCCGATGCTGGTGGCCCGCTTCGCGTCGGGGCTGGGGCATGGCGTGTTTCTGGCCGTGGCGTCCAGCGTGGCCACGCAACTGGCGGGCCGGCATCGCGCGGGCGCGGCGGTGGCCGTGGTGTTCGGTGGCCTCACGCTGGCCCTGGCGCTGGGCGTGCCGCTTGGCACCTACCTGGGCAGCGTGTGGCGTTGGCAGGCCATCTTCATGGCCGTGGCCGCCAGCGGTGCGATCGGCTTCCTGGGCCTGCTGGCCCTGATGCCGACCGATCGCAACGATGTCTCGGCTCAGGCCAATGCGATGGACGGCCTGCATGCCATGTTCAATCCGCCCCTGCTCGCTGGGGCCGGTATCACCGTGCTGGCCTATGCGGGGTCGTTCTCGCTCTATACCTACATCTCGCCCATTCTGTTGCAGGTGACGCACGTTTCAGAGCGAACGGCCAGTCTGCTGATGCTGGGTTACGGCGTGATGGCGGCCATGGGCAATGTGTGGGGCGGCCGCCTGACCGACCGCAAGGGCGCGGATGCGGCCGTGATGACGGTGCTGGCTAGCCTGGCGGTGGTACTGCTGGCGATCCGGCTATCGGCACCGTCTCTGCCGCTGATGGCGCTGCTGACCGGCCTGCTGGGCGCGCTGACCTATGCCGCGGTGCCGGCCCTGCAGGCGCGGGTCATCGGGCTGGCGCACGTCCATGCACCGCAAGCGCCCGCGGTTGCGGCCGGCCTGAACATCGCGGGCTTCAATGGCGGTATCGCATTGGGTTCGCTGCTGGGTGGAGCCAGCCTGGAAGCGATGGGGCTCACCAGTACGGCATGGGTCGGCGCGGTTGCCGTGGGCCTGGGGAGTGTCTGGATGCTTTGGCAGATGCGGCGCCCTGCGTTCCTGACGGCGAAGGGGCAAGGATAGGCGAATCATGAAGCTGCCACGCAGGGTGCGGATCGGCTGATGTGTCAGCGCCCCGCATCTGGAAAGCATGGGCGTCGCGCGACCACCTCAGGATTCACGGTACGAAAACCCTCGTGCAACATCACCGGCTGCACGAGAGCACGCCCCGCCCCTCACGCGATGTACTTGTTCTTGATCCGAATATCCCGCCCCTGAAACGGCCCGGTATCGTGCTCATGCACATGCACGATCACCTGCTTCGAATCGAACAGCCGCGACACCTCGCGAAAATCCTGATTCACGCGCTTCATCCCTTCGAACACCTCGCCGTGCAGCGCTGCATCATCAAGCTGCATCGCCCCATTCCCCGAAGCCCGTTCGAGATGGACATGCAGGAAGCTCGTCAATTGCGCATCCTCGGTCGTCGCGAGCTGGAACGTGCTGATCGCGTCATGCAGCACCGGCGACGCGGACAGAACCTGCTCGATATCCGACGGGAACACTTTCGAGCCATAAAACGGCACGCTCGAATCGTTACGCCCGTACACGAACAGAAACGGGAAATGGCTGGTGCGTGACGCAAAGTCCGTCAGGCGCATGCCATGCGCCGACAGACGCTTGTTCAGCTCGCGGAATTTATACGTCCCACCCGAATCGCGAATGTTGTACCGGATCTTCGGCGCCGCACCGGACTGCCGCCCGATGGTCACCAGCAGTTCACCGTCGTCATTCGTCTCGATCACGTAATCGAGCGCGTTGTACTGGAAGATCATCGGCGGCGTATCGCGCCCGAACAATTCGCGGCACAACTCGGGGCGACTCAGCAGCGCACGCCGCAAGCCGATCGTCGTCGGCGTCTCGACGCCGATGTTGATCTCGAGGTCCGACGCGCCATACGACGAGATCACCGTGCTCGCCTTGCGCAGCAGATGGTCGCGCAACGCTTCCGATAACCCTTCCCCGCCGACGATGAAATCGATGTGATACGGCGTCAGGTCGAGGTCGCATTCGTCGACCACCGAGCGGATAAACGGCGGGTAGCCGAAGATCAGGTACTGGTACTTCGGCCCGAACAGCTTCAGCGTGTTGATCAGCTTGGCCTTGTCCGGGCCGATCGACTTCATGATGCCGACGTCGACGAGCGACATCGACACGTTCATGCCGGTCGCCCACGGCCCGAGCGCAAAGCAGTTCAGCAACATCTTGCCGGAGTCGCGAAACACCAGCTGATAGTTCAGCTGCAGGATGCGCTTGACGTCGCTGCGTTCGGCCGCGCTGCGCACCCAGTTGTTCGGCTGGCCGGTCGATCCCGACGATTCGTCGATGACGACGCCCGACTTCGGAATCGCGCCGCCATAGCAGCGCTGCTCGATCGAATAGCGCTTGATGTAGTTCTCCTTGGTCATGGCGGGCAGGTCCGACAGCCGCCATGTGCCGCCGGCCTTGTAGCCTTCGGCCTTCAGGAACTCGATATACGCGGGGCACGACGTGCTCGCCTTGAGGAACGCGACGCGAGCGCGCATGCGGCCGACATAGGCCAGATAGGGCTGAAAGATCGGCGCATTGAGGAATACATAGAGACGTCCGTCGACGCTGATCACGCGGCGAAGGAACCAGAGCGTCCAGAGGACGGCTTCGAGAAAGAGACGAATGAGCGTGTTCATGCGGATCTCGGCGAGTGGAACGGAACCGGCGCATCGACGAGGATGTCGGCAAGCGCCCTGCGTTGGCTCTGCGGCGGCGTACGCGAGTAGCCGACCTTGAACACGAGCCACGCCCGGTCGACCCCGGTATGCGCGCTGAACCACGCGGCGGCATCGGGGTTCGTGACCAGGTTGCCATACGGATGCAGGTACAGGCCGAGGCTCGTCAGCGCGAGCCAGAAGCGCAGCAGGAAGCGACCCGACTCGATCGCGTTCTCCGGATTGAAGAAATCGCCACTCAACACGCCGATCGCCGGTACGTGGCCCAGTTGCGACCGATAGCGGCGCTTGAAATAGAAGCGCGTCGGCTTGAACGTCAGGATCTTCGACAGCCGCGCTGACATCCAGAACTCCACCCGCGACAGGTTCATGCAGCGCCAGTCGAGGCCGTCGCGGTGCCGGGCCGTCGAACGGTCGGTGAAGCGAAACCAGCCGGTGATTTCGTCGTGGTAGTCCGAGACGTTCATGTCATGGAACACGGCGTCGATGTTCGTCGCGATGATCGGCTCGATCAGTTCCGCACCCGACAGGTGCGTATATCGATGCCCCCATTCGTCGGCCAGCGCCGCCAGTTGCGCGACGGCCGCGTCCGGTACCGGTGTCGGGTTCATCGAAACGCGCGACGTGCGGCGCGCCAGCATCAGCGCGGACGGATCGTCGCGCGACGCGTCCGCGTTCGCCTGGGCAACGAGCCGCAACGCGGCGAACGGTATCAGCCCCGGCGGCGTCGGCTGCGACAGCATGGCCGCGAATGCCTGCACCGGGCGATGCAGTTGCCATTCGACGCGCAAGCCGTGCGGCGCCGCGAGCAGATCGATCGCGTCGATGAACATGCCCATCGCGGACAACAGGAACGCACCGGTCGTGTCTTCCTTCGGCAGCGTGCGCGTGCCGTCGATGAACAGCTCGGCGTAATCGTCCGAGATCAATTGCACGCGCCACGGCTGAACGTTGTGCGGCGACGGTGCGTGTCGGGCCACGGTCAGGATCGTGTGCCAGACAGAAAAGTCTTCAGCGGGAATCCCCGGCATATCTCGTGGCTTCCTTGTTGTTGTGCGGCTGATTGCCGTTGTTGCGCGAGAACCGGCCCCTCTCAAGACCGGGTAAAGCTGTGCGCATCTTACATGAGGGCCGAGGCTCCCCCACGGATGCCCGGGCGACCTCACTGCTGCGAGTCGTCCCGCCGGTATTCGGCCGGCGCCTTGCCCACCAGCTTGCGGAAGTCCCGCGTGAAATGCGCCTGGTCGAAGTAGCCGAGCGCATGCGCCAACTCCGCCAGATCCACCGCATCGCCGCTGGCGAGCTTGTCCGCGGCCTCATGCAGCCGATACCGACAGATCACCCACTTCGGCGTCACGCCCACATGGCCGGAAAAGAGCTGCTGCAGCGTGCGCTCGCTCAGGCCGGCACGTTCGGCCAGGTCACGCACCTGCGTGAGACCGCTATCCTGCTGCAGCATCTGCAGAATGTCGTGGATGCGTTCGACCTGCGGATCGGGCGGCGGCAGCGCCCGCAGCAGCAGCGACTCCGCGGCCGACACCATGCCGGCATCGTCCGGCGCACCGAGCACCGCCTCCTCGGCTTCCGCATCGCTGCCACCCAACAGCGTCGACACCGGCAGCACCTTGTCGGTCATCCAGTGCACGGGCTTGCCGAAAAACGCACGAAAGGCGCCGGGCCGGAAGCGCACGCCGATCACGCGCCCCGCATCGGCCAGCGTGGTTTCAAACGCACCGGACACCACACCGAAGATGCCCGTGCGCCGCCGGTCGAACACCAGGTTCACGCACGGATACGGCAGCGTGCGCTGCACATGGGGCGGCTGGTCGCGCAAATCCCATTCGACGATCCAGTGGTGATCCAGCACGCCGGCCAGTTCCGTACACGGGTAGTAGCGATTCAGGCGGAAGCGCTGCCGGGCGGCCCGTGGGCCGACCACGCCCTTCGGGGTATCGGTCACCTTGCGCAAGTCGGACATGATGTGGACGGTAGACGGTAGCGGCGATGTCACGATGATGCACCGCCACAGCGGATTTTTCCAAGACGGCGGAGCCCGGACGTCCTACATTGGGTTCCCTCTCCCCGACCGCATTCCGGAGCCCGCCATGCAACCCGACCGTCACCTGATCCTCTACCACGCGCCGCGCAGCCGCTCGGCCGGCGCCCGCATGCTGCTCGAAGAACTGAACGCCGACTATGAACTGCACACATTCGACCTGTCGATCGGCAAGCATCACGACCCCGACTACCTGCGCACCAACCCGATGGGCAAGGTGCCCGCCCTGCGCCACGGCGACGTGATCGTCACCGAACAGGCCGCCGTCTACCTGTATGCGGCCGAGCTGTATCCGGAAGCCGGTCTCTCGCCGGCGGCAGGCGATGCGCTGCGCGGGCCCTATCTGCGCTGGATGGTGTTCTACGGTTCGTGTTTCGAGCCGGCCATCGTCGATCGCTCGATGAACCGCCCGCCCGCACCGTACGCCACGTCGCCCTATGGCGACTTCGATACCGTCGTCGACACGATCGGCGCGCAACTGTCCAACGGGCCCTATCTGCTGGGCGAGCGCTTTACGGCCGTCGACGTACTGTGGGGCGCGGCGCTGAACTGGATCACGCTGTTCAAGCTGATGCCCGAGACGCCGACGGTGCGCGCGTACATCGACCGCATCCTCGCGCGTCCGGCGATCCAGCGCGCGCAAGCGGCCGACGCGGCGCTGGCGGCAGCGCAGGACAACGCGAAGACGGCCGCCGCGCCTGCCAGATAGCGCAAAGGCACAAGGCGGGGCGGAACGGGATGCCCGGTCCGCCCGCCCCGTCAGAACACCGTATGCAAGCCGATCCGCGCCACCGTCTGGCTCGCGGAGCTCGACGCCCCGTTCGGATCCAGCACGCCGTTGACCTGCGCATTCGCGCCATTGTTCGCGCGCTGGTAGTCGGCCGACACGTAAACCATCGTCCGCTTCGAGAACAGATACTGAAGCGCCACGCTGACCTGGTGAGCGTGGTTGTTGTTCACCGCTTCATTGCCCTTCATGTACATGTACTTCGCGCCCAGCACGACATCCGGCCTGACGTGCCACAGCCCGCCCGCTTCGGCCATCCACACCCCGGCGTCGTTGAAGGAATTGTGTACGGTGGTCATCAGCGCATCCGCGGTCACGACACCGAAGTCGTAGTGCATCCCCACGCCCCAGTTGCGCACGCTGGTGGACGGCACGCCGGGGGCGGGGCCGTATTTCTCGTTCGTGTAGGCCGCGCCCACCCCGAACGGCCCCATGTCGTAGTTCAGCCCTGCGCTGACCGCATTGTCCGCCCCGATTGATCCGGCCACCCCGCCGAACGCGTACATCGCGCCGCCGGAAAAACCCGACACCGTCGGCGAACTGTACTTGACGGAATTCGCGATCGGCTTGCTACCCGCCGTGCGATCCCAATCGAATGCACCGGTCGGATTACCGGGAAGCGCGAGGCGCTGGAACGGGCCATTCCGGAAGCCGTACAGCCCCGAGATATCCCGTGAAATCGCGTTGTTCCTTGAAAACAGGGAATCGACCATGAAGTCGTACTGATTGCCCAGCGTGATGCTGCCGAACCGGTCGCTTTCGAGGCCCACGTACGCATTGCGCCCGAAAATCCCCGTCCCGATGATGCTGCCGTTCGCCATCGAGAACTGGTTCACGAGCGCGAACGTCGCGCGATATCCGCCACCGAGATCTTCCGTACCGCGAAAGCCGAACAGATTGGGCGCGTAGATGCCGTCGTCGAACTTGGCGTTCTTTCCGCCGCCCTCGTTGCTGACATAAGAGATGCCGGCGTCGATCAGACCGAACATCGTCACGCTGCTTTGCGCCCATGCGCCCTGCGCCACGGCGAGAATCGCCACTGCTCCAAACCTGAGTTTCATTGCGTCTCCGTCTTTTTTATGAAAATGCGAGGCTGCCACCCGCTACGTGGCAGGTGCTCGTTCGATGCTTCACAAGAAATCGCCTTCATTCCGGTGTCCGGCGTTGACTGACCAGCACCCGAAACATGATTAGTCTTACTGATTGATCAATACGATTACCGTCTTATCGATCGGCCCCGCCCATACGCATCGAAGCACTCGAATCAAGCGCCCCGATAGATGATCCACGCAGCGGAGTCCACCTCGACAACCACGGCCTCCAGCGCCGATCCCGAACACGGCCCGTCGATACACACGCCATCGTCGAATCGGAACAGCGCGCTGTGATGGGCGCACATCAATACCTGCGACCGGTAACAGGACACGTTGCCCGGTACGAAATCGAGCGGCACCGAGAAGTGCGGACAACGATTCACGTACGCCCATACCCGATCACCGCGTCGCACCACGATCACCGGACGTCCGATGCAGGCTTCATCGACGACCCGCGCGCCGCCGTCGGGCACATCGGAAAACCGGCAGAGTTGTCGTGCGTCCATGTCTCACACTCGCTGCTCGGGATTACCGAGGCTCCAGTCCCACGGCCGCACCTCCACGCGCGAGAACAGCCCTTCCTTCACATACGGATCGTTGCCGATGAACTGCATCACCGCCTGAATGTCGTCCGCCTCCACGACGAGCAGCGTACCGTTCATCGCGTCGCCGTGCGGGTCCAGCGTCGGGCCGCCGAGCCGCACCACCACGCCGTGCTGGTCGGCCGAGCGCAGGTAAGTCCGGTGACGCGGCCGCACGCGATCGCGCACGTCGCGCATGCCCGGCTGGTCCGTTGCAAACACCGCGAAAAATCGCGCCATGACAGTCAGCTCCGGTCGAGGACGAAGTCGTACGTCACTTCGCGATACGGGCCGGTCAGGCCAAACTGACGGGCGAGCGCGTCATCCGCGTCGCACCGGCGATACGCCACCATCAACGACGGCTTCACGCCGAACACGGCGTCCGACTTCAGATAGGGATCGTCTTCGTCGAACAGGTGCGTCACGAGCGTACGGCAGCCCGGCGCGTCGATCATGAAGTGCAGATGCGCGGGCCGCCACGGATGACGCCCGGTGGCTTCGAGCATCTTCCCGACCGGGCCGTCGGTCGGAATGGGATAGCTGATCGGCAGAATCGTCGTGATCGCGTAGCGGCCTTCGGCGTCGGTGCGGTAGCGGCCGCGCAGGTTGCCGTGCGGTTGCGCCGTATCCTGGCCGGAATACATGCCGTTTTCCGCTGTCTGCCACACGTCGAGCACGGCGTTCGCCACCGGCTTGCCGTCCGTGGTCAGCACCCGGCCGCGCACGACCGCCGGCTCGCCTGGCGTGCACGCCATGTTCTCGCCATACGCGCGCTCGGGCATCCCCTCGATATAGAACGGGCCGAACACGGTCGTTTCCGTCGCACCGGTCGCGAAGCGATGGTTGATCGCATCGACCAGCATCGAGACGCCGAGCGTATCCGACAGCAGGATGAACTCCTGTCGCACCGCGTCGTCGCACCGCTTCCCGGTCTCGGTCAGGAAGCGGATCGCGGCCATCCACTCCGCCTCCGTCAGCTCCGTTTCGCGGACGAACGCGTGAAGATGCCGCACGAGGCTCTGCATCAGCGCGCGCAGGCGCGGGCTCGGCGTGCCGTCGAAGCTGGCGACGACCTGCCCGGTCAGCCTGGCGTCGTCGTCATGGGGGTCATGGCTCATCTCTGTCTCCGTTGACGCGTCGGGCCGTTCATTGCGGCGCGCGCCCTTCCCATGCGTGCTGAAGCAGCGCGCGAATCGCCGGGCGTTCGATCGGCCGCGGATTCGCATACGGATTGCGGCACGCAAGGTCGGCCGCTTCGTCGAGGCCCGCCTCCGGCATCCCGAGGTCGGCGAGCGCCGGCGCGATGCCGAGCTGCGCGTTCAGCGCGAACAACAGCGGGCCGGCTTCGGCCGCGTCGTTCCCGCCCAATGCGCGCGCCACGCGGCGCAGCGCATCGGGCGCGGCAGCGTGGTTGTAGTGCGCGGTGTGCGGCAGCATCGCCGCGTGCGTCTGTGCATGCGGCAGGTTGAAGGTGCCGCCGAGCGTGTGGCACAGCTTGTGGTGCAGCGCCATGCCGACCGCGCCCAGGCAGGTTCCCGCGAGCCATGCGCCGTACAACGCGCGGCTGCGCGCCTCGTGGTTCCCCGGATCGCGCACGACCACGGGCAGCGCTTCGCCGAGCGCGCGGATCGATTCTTCGGCCATCAGGCTGATCACCGGGTTCGCGTCTTCCGCATAGAGTGCCTCGACGGCATGCGCCATCGCATTGATGCCCGATGCCGCCGAAATGTCCGGCGGCAGCGACAGCGTCAGCGACGGGTCGTAGAGCACCGTCCGCGGCAACACGCGCGCGTCGCGCCCGGTGCGCTTCAGCCGGCCTTCCGTGAGCCCGAAGATCGGCGTCATCTCCGAGCCGGCATACGTCGTCGGCACGGCCAGGATCGGCAGCACCGATTCAAGCGCAATGGCCTTGCCGAGCCCGATCGTCGACCCGCCACCGATCGCGACGCAGCAGTCCGCGTCGAGCTCGCCGGCCATCTCGCGCGCCGCGTGCGCGACCTCGATCGGTACGTGCATGACCGCCTGCGCACAGATGCCGGCGGCCCGCTCACCCAGGATCGCCTCCACGCGCTCGGCGAGCGGCCGCTGCTCGGGCGTCGACAGGATCAGCGCGCGGCGGGCGCCGAGCGTCGACAGCTCGTCCGGCAGCCTGTCGAGCGCGCCCCATTCGAACACCACGCGGGAAGGGGTGCCCTGATAGACGAAGCGATCCATGGCGAACCTCAGCGCTTGAAGTGCGGCGGCACGTTGCCGTCGACGTTGACCCACACCGACCGCGCTTCCGTGTAGTCGTGCATCGCCTCGAAGCCCATCTCGCGGCCGTAGCCCGACTGGCCGACGCCGCCGAACGGGCTGCCCGGATTGACGCGCTTGTAGCAGTTGATCCAGCACATGCCCGCGTTGATCTGCGATGCCATCTTGTGTGCCCGCGAGAGATCCTTGGTCCAGAGGCCGCTGCCCAGCCCGTATTCGGTTGCGTTGGCAATGGCCAGCGCCTCGTCGTCGCTGCCGAAGCGCAGCACCGTGACGAACGGGCCGAACACTTCTTCCTGCGCGACGCGGTCGGTCGCACTCTTTGCCTCGATGACCGTCGGGCGCACGTAGTAGCCGTTGGCGAGCGCCGGATCCTGCGGCGCGCTGCCGCCCGTGAGCACGCGGCCGCCCTGCTCGCGCGCGACGTCGACGAACGACAGCACGCGATCGAGGTGCTGCTTCGACGTCAGCGGCCCCATCTCGGTATTGGCGTCGAGCGGGTTGCCGATGCGGATCGACGCGGCCAACGCAACGAAGCGCTCGAGGAACGCATCCGCGATGCGCTCGTGCAGCACGAGACGCGAGCCGGCGATGCACGCCTGCCCCTGGTTGTGGAAGATCGCCCACGCGGCGCCGTTGATGGCCGCGTCGAGGTTCGCATCGTCGAACACGATGTTGGCACCCTTGCCGCCCAGTTCGAGCTGCACGCGCTTCAGGTTGCCCTGCGACGCTTCGACGATCCGGCGGCCGGTGGCCGTCGATCCCGTGAACGCGATCTTGCCGACGCCCGGATGCTCGGCGAGCCGCTGGCCGGCCGACTGCCCGTAGCCGGGGACGATGTTGACGACACCCGCGGGGAACCCGACCTCGGCCATCAGCTCGACGATGCGCAGCGTCGACAGCGGCGTGATTTCCGACGGCTTGAGCACCACCGTGTTGCCGGCGGCGAGCGCCGGGCCCATCTTCCAGCTCGTGAACATCAGCGGGAAATTCCACGGCACGATCTGGCCGACGACGCCGATCGGCGCGCGCTGCACGTAGTTCAGGAAGCCGGTTTCGACCGGAATCACCGAGCCTTGCAGCTTGTCGGCCATGCCGCCGAAGTAGCGGAAGCAGGCGGCCGTGCGCGGCACGTCGAGCGAGCGCGAATCGCGGATCGGGTGGCCGGTGTCCAGCGATTCGAGCTGCGCCAGCTCGTCGGCGTTGGCCTCGATCGCGTCGGCCAGGCGCAGCAGCAACCGGCCGCGTTCGGCGGCCGGCAGGGCCGACCATTTGGGGAACGCGCGCGTCGCGGCTTCGACGGCCAGATCGACGTCGGCCGCGGTGGCGGCCGCGATCTTCGTGATGACGGAGCCGTCGTGCGGGTTCAGCACGTCGATCGTGCCGCGGTCGACGGCGTCAACGAAGCGCCCGTCGATGAAGAGTTGGGTTTGCATGAATCGTCCTCGGTGTATGGCTTGAAGCGGATGCGGAAGCGGAAACTGGCGCGCCGCTCAGAACGCGATCGGATACGGCGCGAGCTCGCCGCTCTCGTAGCGTTGCGGCAGGTCGGGCGTCGCGTTTTCCCAGACCAGCAGCATCGACCGCTTCGTGGAATAGCCCTGATGCCGGATGTCGGCAGGCATCGCGCAGATGTCGCCGGCGCGCATCGTCACGCGTGCGCGCGGCGCGCCGGTGTTCTTGTCGCCGATGTCCCACACGATTTCGTCGGACAGTTGCAGGAACCATTCGACGCGGTCGTTGCCGTGGAACACCGGCAGGATGAATTCCTCGGTGGTCGGGCAGAACAGGCTGCGCCCGCACACCGACGTGACCGACGGATTCCACGTCACGTCCGAGCGCGACAGGTACTTGAACAGGTTGAACGCGTGCAGCTCGCCTTCGAAGCCCGGTTCGACGTGCACTTCCGGTTCGTCCTGCGCGACGTCGACGAACGCGCGGTTGACCGGCAGGTCGTCACGCAGCGGCGAATCGCCTTCGAGGCCCGGCATGCGGCGCGTCGCGATACGGGTGCGCTCGATCGCCGAGCCGTTTTCGCCGTGCTTGCGTCCGAACGCCGTGCCCGTTTCCTCCGGCGCCGCAAACGGGTCGAAGCCTTCGTTGGTCCAGTCGTGCAGCATCGCCTTGAAGGTCGCCATGATCGTGGGCGTGTCGAAGGTCTCGGTGTAGTCGACCCCGGCGTCCTTCAGGATGCCGTTGAAGGTGCCCGCATACATGTCCACCTTGCCGTAGTGATTGCGCGTGCCGAACACGTGGTCGAAGTTCACCCAGCCGTAGAAGAAGCCCCATGCCACGTCGCGCATCATCGCGCGCAGGAATGCGTCCGCCGGCATCGCATGCGTGCGCGTCTGGCCTTTCGCGGGCCAGCAGATCTTCACGAAATATTCGTCGCGCTGGAATTCGAATTCACCGAGCCGGAAGCGGCGGTAGCCGGTAACGGCATCGGCTTCGGTGGCTTGCACCAGATCGGCGGCAAAGCCCGCGGAAAGGTCGAGGGTGTCGAGGGTGGCCATAACGTGTCTCCTGGAATAGTCGAATGAGGTCGGTCGAATCAGTGCAGGCAGATGTCGGCCCACTTCTCCACGGACAGCTCACCCAGGACGGTCTGCACGAGTGCGACGCCCGGCTGGCTCGCGGTGAAGCGGTACGCACAGCCGGCCGGCAGCAGCGCCTGGTGGCCTTGGCGCAGCACGACGTAGCCCATCTTGCGGCCGGCCGGCTGGGTGCCGGCGCTCACGGTGCCGCGCCCCGATGTCGGCGGCGTATCGAGCTTGATGAAGTCGATCCGGACTTCGCCATCCATCTGGATCACGAACTCGTCGTGCGCGCAGGCGAACCACGGCGACTGGCCGTCGGTCCGCAGCACTTCGATCACGTATTCGAGGTTCTTGCCGGCGACGACCTTTTCATAAGGGGCCGACTTCGATGCCACCTCGAAGACATTCGAGAAGGCGTAGTGGCGGGCGCTGCCGCTGGTGATTTCGATCTCGCCCTTCCGGTAACGGTCGAGCGAGCCAAATACGGTGTGGAATGCCGTGTCGGTCATTTCTGTCTCCTGAGTTGAACCGCTTGTTGGATTCAACTCTAGGGGCAAGGAACCCCCGCAACAAGGCACGGGACGACGACTACGGCATTTGCGTTTCGCGAATAATCCGCGCGCTTCAACGCACCCAGCCACGCTCCAAAAGCGGACGATCCCACGGGGATTCGTCGCCGATGGTTTCCGCGAGGAATTCGACGAGCGCCTTCACCTTCAACGCCTGTCGCTGCGTCGCGGGATAAACCGCGGCAAAGCTCAGCGGCGCGAGCTGGAAGTCGGTCAGGATCGGCACCAGCCGGCCCGCGACGAGCGCGTCGCTCGCCACGAGCGTCGGCAGGCACACGACGCCGCCGCCCGACAGCGCGTACTCGCGCAGCAGGTGGACGGAGTTCGAGCGGATCATGCCCGGCAGCTCCATTTCGACGACCTCGTCGCCGCGCGTCATCGTCCAGCGGTTGCGCGACGGATAGCCGGAATAGAGCGCCGTGGTGTGCTGCAGCAGGTCGCGCGGATGTTGTGGCGCACCATGCGCGTCGAGGTAGGCGGGCGACGCGCAAAAGAGGCGCCTGACGGTGAACAGCCGCCGTTCGATCAGCGACTCGGAGATCGGCGGGAAGATCTGGAACGCGATGTCGAACCCTTCTTCGACAGGATCCACGACGCGGTCGTTGACGATGACGTCGAGCTGGATGCCCGGGTAGCGCCGGTTGAATTCCATCAGCGGCGCACCGAAGTGATCGAGGGCGAAACCGGGCAGTACCTGGATGCGCAACCGCCCGGTCGGCGTCGCGCGAAGCTCGCGCATCTGGTCCGTCAACTCGTTGACGCGCCCCACCACCTCCGCGCACTCGCGATAGAACGCCTCGCCCACTTCCGACAGACGCACGTGGCGCGTGCTGCGATGGAACAGTGGCGCGTTGACGAACTTCTCGAGCTGCTGGATGCGGTTCGTCACGACCGAGCTGGTCACGCCGAGCTGCCGCGCCGCCTCGGCGAAGCTGCTCGCCTCCGCCACCCTGACGAATGCCTCGATGCTCAGAAACCGGTCCATACCGCGCCCTTTTTCGACAGCGAAACCGGCAGTCTACCTGTGCGGGTATCGGGCTGTGTCATGCGGGAGGCGTCACTGTGTCCCCCAATCGATGTCAATCGCGAGGACATCGGCCCCCGCATGCACCGCCCTGCCCGCGCGGGCCTTACCGCGATTGCTCGCCGGCCGCCAGTTCCGGTTGCACGGCCACGCGACGCTGCAGCACGGCCGGCGCGGTTTCCTTCAGCAGCAGGCTGACCACGATGCCCAGCACGACCGCGCACATCGGCAGCCACAGAATATTCTGGATGCCAAAGTGTGCGGCGACGTAGCCGCCCAGCGCCGGCGCGATGCCGCCGCCGAAGATCTCGCCGACCCCGACCACCACGCCGATCGACGTCGACACGAGTCCGATCGGCGCGGCCTCGGTCGCCACCGGGCCGGACAGCAGCGACACCAGCCCGAGCGTGAAGAACGACGCGACGAACAGGACCCCGAACAGCGCGAGCGGCTGCGGGCCGAGGCCGCGGAAAATGTAGAGCATCACGGCCGTTCCCGCGAAGCCGACGATGCTCGCAAGGCGGCGGCCGACCAGGTCGGACAGGCCCGGCAAGCCGAACTGCCCGAGAAAACCGCCGAAGCCGATCGCCGACACGACGAGGCCCATCTTCTGCGTGCCGAGCGCCAGGTAATCGGTCAGGTACAGCGGCAGCAGCGCGCCGAGCACGAAGACGCCCGTCATCGCGCAGCACAGCGCGGCCATCGCCACGAGGATGTTTCGGCTCTTGAGCACATGGCCGAGCGACGCCGGCGCATGCTCCGACGCAACGGCCTTGGTGACCTTCGGCTCACGGATGACGAAGAACATGATCGCGCCGAGGATCAGGCCGGGAACGGCGACGAGCGCAAAGACCCAGCGCCACGACACGAAGCCGAGCAGTTGCGTCGCGATGATCGGCGACAGCGCGAGCCCGAACAGCGCGAAGCCGCTTTGCTGCAGGCCGAGGTTCAGCCCGCGCCGCCGCGGATGCGACGCGTCGGCCGTCGCGGCAAAGCTGGTCGGGCAGAACGAGCCTTCGGCCACGCCCATCAGGCCGCGAATCGCCATCAGCCCGAGCAGCCCGCCCGCGAGCCCCGAGAAGCCCGACAGCAGCGAGAACGCGACGATGGCCGGAATCAGCACCTTCCTGCGGCCGATCTTGTCGGAGATGCCGCCCATCAGCGCCGCGAAGATGCCCCACGACAGGCCGAGCACGCCGATGCAGTTACCGACGTCCTGCGCGTTCAGGTTGAGGTCCTTCATGATCGACGGGAACAGCGGCGCGATCAGCCAGCGATCGAGGCCGACCAGCCCGAAGCCGAGCGCCAGCAGCGTGACCGCCTTCCACTCGTATGAGGTATCCCACTCGTTTGCTTTCATGTCCGTCTCCGTGGACACAGGTTCGCCTGCGCGCGCCGGAGCGCCTGCGCATGAGCCAGGTCCGATGTCTTTTGTGTGCGACGCGAATCGCGAGGAAGTGGCGGCTGCCGTTCCGGTTCGTGGCGCGGAATTCAGTCAGCCGACGTCACCACGATAGGTGCAAGGCCGCCAATCGGGTATGGAACAACCGGCGAACGCGCCATTCGCGAAACGCAAATAATCGGGTGGAGCGGGCAGAAAGGGGCGGCAGGAGGGCGTGGAGCGGGTGCGCACAAGGTAGACATGGCGCTCGCTCGGGCGTGACGGGGGAATCCCTGATAGACATCGCAATCGCCCACGCGGGCCATGCAACACCATCCGACAGGCTGGGCACTGGCCTCTTCAAGCCGGTAGATGGTGCGATTCATCCTGTATCGCCCGAAGGGGCAATCGGGGCCAAACCTCTCGGCGGGCGAGTTTTTCGTCTGTTGAAATGGCAGCGCGCTTCGTTCGATATGGGACAAATACTATTTCCGAATAATCAAACTTCGATCTGATCAACAAGAATACTTCTGACCGATTGCCACACCGACCTTTCGGACGCGGCCAACACACCTCGAAGCAAGACTTTTATTAAATAAAATAATCATCAAAAACGTCAAATACCGTTTCATCAAGATTAAAACGTTATCTAAAAATAAAAATTCATTTCATATCCAGCACGACATCGATATTCTTAACCGAATATTTCAGAGCGCATTCGTTTATTACACCGAGAGACCCGTTCGAACTAATACGAATCAAGAACATAAATCATGAGATCGTAGTGATGTCGATAACAAAAACATTCCGGGATTTTGCGTCCGGTCTGGCCGTCGGGAACAGGCGGCCGGTCGATCTCCATTTCGGACAGGCGCAACGCGCAGTCGGCCATCTGCTGGCGCTCCATCACGCCGATATCCGCGAGGGCCTGATGTCGGGCATCGAAGGGCAACTGACCTGCGTGTCCACCTACGATCATCTGCCGCCTGCGCTGTTTCTCGGTTTGCCCGTATCGGTCCGGCTGACGACTGATCGGGGCAACCTCCGGGCCATCAACGCGATCGTGCACGAAGTGCGAACTGGTCAATCCGACGGCGAACTGACCGTGTATCAGCTGCAAGTGTGCGACGCCCTGTCGCTGATGGACCGGCGCACGAACGCCCGCCTGTTCCGCTCGCGCAGCGTGCCGGACATTCTGGCGACGCTGATGAGCGAGTGGAAACAGCGTAGCCCCGCCCTCGCGCGAGCGTTCGATTTCGACCTGTCGACATTGCAGGCCGAACGCTATCCGGCACGCGAACTGACGCGGCAGGTCAACGAGTCCGACGCACGCTTCATTCGACGCCTGCTGCGCCGGGAAGGCATCACGGTCTTTGCGAAAGCCGGCCCGATCGAAGGGATACGCGGCGTGACCGATGAGCGGCCGATTCACACACTCGTGTTCTGCGACGATCCGCATCGTCTGCCGGACGCACCCGCCGGCACCGTACGCCTTCACCCGCGCGACGGCGGCGTCGAGCAAAGCGACACCGTCACCCTCTTTGCGTACGACCAGCGTCTTTCGCCCGGCAAAGTCCGCCGCCCGTCATGGGATTACAAATCCGCTCGTGTGGACGATTGCGCGGCCGTCACCGGCATCGATCAGGGCGAGTCGGGGAATGATCTTGCGCGCCTGCTGACCGACGTCGCGATCGATATCCCGCACGTCGGCGACTCGTGGAACGATCACGCGCGCATCACGCACGACCGGATGCTGGCGCATCAGTTCGAAGCCGCGCGCTTCGAAGGCATCGGCACCGTGCGCGACATGCTGGTTGGGCACGGGTTCACGCTGGCGGGCGACCCCGAGCTGGATATGAAGTCGATCGATCATCGTCGATTTGTCGTCACCTCGATTCGACACGTCATCCGCAACAACCTGCCGAAAGACCTGTCGGGCCACGCATGCAGGCTATTCGCGGCAAGCCCCAACCTGACGCCGACCGTCCCGCCGCCCGATGCATCGGGACAAACGGACACGCGCTACGAGAACAGTTTCACGTGCGTGCAACGCGGTGTACCGCTCAGGCCGTCCTACGATCCGACGATCGATGTGCCGCCGGTTCACCTGCTGACCGGCACGATCGTCGGCACGCAGGGCGAGGAGGTGTTTTGCGACAAGGCTGGCCGCGTCCGTGTGCTGATTCATGGGCTGGATCCGACGGACCATGCTCACGCGCAAGGCGCCGGAACAAACGGTCTGGCCGGCGACAGCGCGCCGATTCGCGTCGCGGCAAGTCTCGCGGGCGAATGCTTCGGTGCGCTGTTCCTGCCGCGTGTCGGCATGGAGGTCCTGCTCGGTAGCCTGTCGGGCGATCCGGACCGTCTGGTGATCATCGGGGTGTTGAGCAACGGCGCGAACCCGCCCGCAGCTTTCAGCGATACCGGCACGCTTCCGGGCAATCGCTACGTGTCCGGGATCAAGACGAGGGAAATCAGGGGCCGCCGGCACAACCAGCTACGCCTGGACGATACGCCGTCGCAAATCTCCGCGCAGTTGGCAAGCGAACATGCGCATACCCAGTTGAATCTCGGCTATCTGACGCAGCCCCGTGTGGACGGACACGGGAATGATCGGGGCGAAGGCGCGGAGCTGCGTACCGACGCCGCTGCGGCGTTGCGCGCCGCCCAAGGCATGCTGTTGACGACCTATGCGCGTTCGCACGCGACCGGTGGTCAGCTCGATCGCGATGAACTGATTCACTTGCTCGATCGATGCACGGCGCTGTTCAAGTCGCTCGGCGATCATGCCGGCCAGCATGGCGGGCAATCCGCCGACACGGCCGGCCAGGACAACATCGCCAGCGCATTCCGCCACTGGAACCCCGGCGGTTCGGAATCCGGCGCCGCGGGCAACGCATCCGCGTTCATGGCGTTCGGCGCGCAAGCGGGGTCGCTGAACGTCACACCGAAAACGCACGTCATGTATGCGGGCGAGAACATCGATCAGATTGCGCAGCAGCACATGCAAATCACGAGCGGCGAGCGGATCAATCTGCATGCCGGGCATGGCGTCGCGATGTTCGCGCACAGCAACGGCGTATCGGCGATCGCGAACCAGGGGAAAGTGGCCATTCAATCGCAGAACGACGACACGCAAATCGAGTCCGGCAAAAACATCCAGCTGACTGCGGCCGACGGCAAGCTTGCCGGCACGGCAAGCGACGAAGTCGTATTCGTCACGTCCGGCGGCGCGTATCTCAAGCTGCATGGCAGCGATATCGAACTGGGATGCCCTGGCAAGTTCACCGTGAAATCGGACGGTCATGCATGGGACGGCCCCGCAAGCATGAGCGTCGACCTGCCGACATTCGATCAACGTACGCTCGGCCGCGTCCCGAAGCTGATCCGCCCAACGGACGGTAACGCGGCACCGGGGTTCGAAGGCCAGATTCGAAAGGCATCGGGAACGCTGTCGGATTTGACGACCGACAGGGCCGGGGAACTGCCGGCGGTCGATACCGACCGGTTCGAGAGGCTGGCGGTGCAGTTCACCAAGAAAAATGTTTAATGCAAGCGCAGGAGTCCGGATGTCCCATTCATCTCTCGATCCTCGGCCGGCTGCGGACGCCCGCACCAACGAGCACGCCGCGGAGAACGACATGTCCGACGCGGCGGCACCGCGCCCGGAGCCGCCGCAGATCGTCGTCGGCCGGAGCGAAGGTGTCGCGATGTGGACGAAAGGCACCCGGCTGATCTGCATCAAGCAACTGCCGTTGCCCGGTATCGTCATCTTCGTACACGGCGTGAACTCCGAAGGCGAATGGTTCGAGGCCTCAGAGCGGGGGCTGTGCGACGGTCTGAACCGCCGGCTCGGGCGGCTGGACGATCAACTGAAGTATCACGGCATCGATGCCGGGCAGCTGGTGCCCGTGAAGTACACGGAAAGCGTGACGCCGGACGGGTTCCTGAATCCGAAGCTTTGGCCCGGCAACTACATCCAATCTGATGCGTCCTTCTCGCCCGTCATTCATTTCCGATGGGGCTATCGGGCGACAGCCGAGGAACTGAAAGAGTACGGCGACAAGATTTTCCTGAACGAGAAGGACTATTGGGGCGGCGGTCCGTTCACGAACGGCTGCGCGAGCCTGCCCGACCTCTGGCACGGCGGCCTCGACGACCGGGCGGCCGGGTGGATAACCGTGCAGGGCATCAATCCGACCAACCGCCCGCTGTACCGCGCGCCGCCCCGCGCGTACGGCGTGCTCGCGGCGTTGCGCCTTGCGAAGTTGATCGAGTCGATTCGCCGCATGCAGGCCGACGTACCGATTACCGTCGTGTGCCATAGCCAGGGCAACATCGTGGGCCTGACGGCGGCATTCTTCGGCGATGCGCTGCCCGACGTCGAAGATCCGTGGGGACGCCACGGGCATTGCGTGGCAGACGCCTACGTGCTGGCGAATGCACCGTACAGCCTTGCGCGCGCAGACGGTCCGAACCCATCCGATACGTTCATGGATACCTGGTCGCAACGCGCGACCAAGGACGGCGAGGGCCGTCGAGGACGGCAGACCTACGCCGCGCGCACGAAAACGTTCGGCAAGTTTCTGTCGATCATCGGCACGCGAAAAGCCTACGAACGCTCCGCCGACAAGATCGATGAAGACATGGCCAACGAACGGGTATCGCCGACCAGCAAGCGGTCTTTTGCGGCACAAGAGGATCGGGTTCGCCACGGCCTGAACGAATTGACGTACGGTCGCGTCACCGCGTATTGCTGTCCGCACGACCAGGTGATTTCGGCGGTCACGGTTCAAGGCATCGGCTGGCGCGGCATCGACAAGAACGAACTGAACGATATCGGTGTCCCCGGCGTGCTGACGCAGCGCGTCTTTGCCTCCGGCTTCCAGGTTGGCGTGCAGGAGTGCTACCGGTATCGGGAGGATGACTGGCGGCATGGCAAAAAGGGAACGACGTCGGGATTCTGGTATCCGCCTTCGCCACCTGCCAAATTCAATCTCATCGGTGCACTCAAGGGAAACGAGTCCGTGTTCGGGGTGGCGGCCACGCTTGCATCCGCGCCGATCATGTTTTTCGTGACCCAGATCAGCTCGGCATTGAATATGTTCCGCGTGAACGCCAATCCGCCGAAGGGCTGGACCGTGGTGGCGGACGCGCCGGCACTCGACGAACCGTTCGCGCCGAAGGCGTTGCGGTTCGGCAAGCCCATTGAAACGAAGGACGGCGAAGCGACAAGCGACTTCAACGAAGGCAATGATCCGCCGGCCGCATGGCGCGACGCAAGCAAGAGCGAGGCAGACAAACGTGCGGACGATCCCTACGACCAGTACCACGCGAAGAACGGCGATAGCGTCGCGCAAGGTACGGCGGAGAGCGAAGCCGGACAGCGTTATGAGGACCGCGCGTTGATGCGGATGGAGGCACGGCGCACGCTGAATACGGAATGGCTCGATGGTGATGGCCACGTGATCGGCGAGGACGGCAAGAGCGAAATGCCGGAGGGCTACAAGGAATGGCGCGATAAGCAGATTGTCGATTGGCTCGATCGTGGTTCGACCAACAGCCCGACGAACCATTCCACGACGATGACCAATCCGGAGCATGCGGAAAAGGCACTTGCGTACGATGTGGCGATCGGGGTTTCCTATTTGACGCCCGAGCAAATGAAAGCGCTACGGATTGAAGCCGATTGGCGGATGGGAGACGGTATTCCCAACAATAGCCTAAACAAGAGATACACCGAGTACTTTATGCGCGGAGAGCTTGACGGGCTTCCGATGCATGAATGGGTACATGCGGAGAGCAGTGAAGGCAAGATGCCGGGCACGATCACGGATGAACGAGAAGGTCAGTTCTATCTGAAGGTAGGGGGGTCGATATGGAAGCACTGATCGCTACATGGCCGCGACGTGTCGCCATTGCGATCGCAGCGTGGATGATCGCGGCCGTACTCATGGCGTCGATGATGGCACACGTAGAACAACCAGATCCGACACAACTGGAAATAGGAGATTGGATGAAACGATTTGTAGTCGTACCCAGCTTGGCTGCGCTCATGGTGCTCCTGTTCACCACGGCCACGATACGGTCAGCGCACGCGGCACCCGCGACGGAACCGGTAACGCATGCAGGGCCATCCGCGGAAGAAGCGGCGAAGCCGTTCGTCGCGCAGGTTGTGGGTTTGATCTGGTTGAATCCGTTGCAACGCATGGACTATCCAACCGAATGGCAATTGCTGTGGACGCAAGGACTCGCGTCTCCGAACAAGAACGACGACATGGTGCGGACCGATCCGAAGTCCTTTACGACGCTCCAGTCGGTAGCAGGTATTGCATACGGAAACGAAGGCACAGAAACATTCAAAGGTTTCTATAGCAAGTACATGACCAAGTTCCCGCTGCTGCTTCACTCACGCTATGCGAGCAATGCGAAATACTTCTACACGGTCAAACCTGACGATAAGAAGAGCTGGCGTGAGCTGGCTGGCATCCGTGTCGAACTTGCAATTCCGGAGCGACTCGACGCAGCCGAATCGCAAAGCTATTTGCAGGACTCTATTCGAAGGACGTTTTCGATCGGGAATACGCATTTTCCAACGATGTGGAGTAAGAGCACGCTCCCCGACGTACAAATCACGCAAGGCGGTGCCAACGCCGGATTCACATCGCTGAACAAAGCCTTGGACTACTTGCAGGCGAACCCTGACAAGACCGTCTGGGTAGTGAACTGGGATGCACCCAACTTCCCGCCCACGGACGCACAGATCAACGAGAACCTTGTCGTGCTGTTCCTCGCCGGTCCGACGTTCAACACGGAGCGTGAACCGCTCGCATGGATCGGCAAGGCCGCGACCGGTAACACGCTCGATTTTCCGAAGAAGACCGGTACGACGCGAATCGTGCAGGCCTGGAAGACAACGATCGATCAAGCCGCACGCAACGCCGGCATCGCGGCCCCCGACCTCAACTACATCGTTCACGACGCAGGCAAAGGCAGCGACGCATCGTCGGCACGTCTTGCCGCGCTCGCGCAGACCTTGACGGAAACGCTTCCCGAATACGACCACCACAAACAGACGTTCAACACGGCCGCCCTACTCGGCGACATGGGAACTGGCAGCGCATTGACCAACGTCGCGCTCGCCATCGGCCGGATCAACCACTTCGGCGGCAACGCACTCGTCGCCGGCACGACCGATCCGGATCACCCGGTCGCGGTCGTTGTCCGGCCACCGTCGAAGCTCACGCCGATCGATCCCGACAAGGACTGGTTCCGCGCACGCGGCGGAAATAACGCCTACCTGCCGTGGTGGGGGCGTCGGCACGATACCGATTACGGCACGCAAGGTTATTCGTGGTGATGCACATCGGCTTGGCGGCGCGCTGCATGTGAACGTAACCGCCGCGTCTAGTAACAGGAGATCGAGTGCAGCCATTTACTATCGCGCCCGGTTTGGTGGCGCTCATGGTGTTTCCTTTCGTCACCACCATGACTCCAGATTAACAATGACGATATGAAAATAGCGGAATGGTATGAATAGCATGCCCGGGAAATTAAAATCAAAATATTTTAAAAAGATAAGATTGATCGTCGCGCTGCCGATAAGTGTGTTGCTAGCCGGTTGCCCGCCGATGATTGTGCCGCATTTTTCAACAAAATCTTACGAGAAAATTTATAGCTTTCCGGCTGAACCACGTCCGTGGTTGACGCTGGAAAGCGAGGGCATCAGTCTTTATTTTTATAATAGTTGCCATGATCGGAGCAGCGACTGTAAATGGCAAAATCTGGTCGCCTTGAAGAGCGGAACAAAGCCCGATTGGAAAATCCTTCTGGATGCACGTCCGATTAGCTGGAAAGTCCAAGGTACGAATTTACCCATGCGCCGCCCGATCTCCGCCTATGTACCCGGCACCAAATATCGTTTCATGGGTGCATTCGATAACTACCCGGAAATCGTGTTTGCAATTCCCGATGACCTTGTTGCCGATAAAAGGAATCGCGATCCGGGCTGGGCGCGGCGTTACAGTCAGATTGAAGATTACAACTCTCTCGCCAGCCCTGTGGCTATAGATATTCAGTTGATCGTTTACGATGACGAACATCAATGGATTTTTGCCAGACAACCGAAGCCGGATTCGAGAAGAAAGGATTATCCGACCGATCTATTCGTTCCTAGCGACCTATTTCGATTTTCGGGAGGCGATGATGTGCGGCTACATCAATCGATGGCCTTGTATTATGTTTCACCAAAAACAGCACCGATCGGCTATCGCGTTGTATCAGGCAAGGCGGCGGAATATTGGGTTGGCGATTACAACATCAAGTACAGAGCTCATCAAATCGCGTTAGCCGATGTTACATTTCCTTCTGTACCCCTCACACTTGATGCCTTAACCGTCGATGACAAAAGCGCCGCTGGAAAGCCCACGCTGTTATGTCACTACAGTTATACCCAATTTAATCTGGGTTGGATGGATGCGGCCCAAAACAGCGGACCATCGGAGGAAGATCGGAAGAATTGCGAGCCAATTCAATAGTCTGGATGCCAAATAATTATTGTGTCGGATCGTCTGCGTTTCGCCATCGGCCGGATCAACCACTTCGGCGGCAACGCACTCGTCGCCGGCACGACCGATCCGGATCACCCGGTCGCGGTCGTCGTCCTGCCGCCGTCGAAGCTCACGCCGATCGATCCCGACAAGGACTGGTTCCGCGCGCGCGGTGGCAACAACGCCTATCTGCCGTGGTGGGGACGCCGGCACGATACCAACTACGGCATGCAGGGCTATTCATGGTGATGCAAACCAACGCGACGGCACGTCGCGTGCGAACGTGGGCACCACACCAATCATTCAGGGGATGAGTCATATGCGAGGAATTATCCGGGTAGGCGACGTCCATACCCACGGCGGCCGGGTCGAATCCGGAGCCGGAACGAGCAAGGTGATGGGGCGCTCGGTCGCCCGCATCGGCGACGTGTGTTCGTGTCCGCTTCACGGTCCCGGCACGATTGCCGAAGGCGACACCGCATTCAATGTCGAAGGTCAAGACGCCGCGTTCGATGGACACAAGACTTCATGCGGCGCGACCTTGATTTCTTCACTTCACACCTCCGGGCGAGTTTGAATGCAAAAGACCCGACGCATGACTGCCGAACAATTCCGCCTGTTGCGCATGCAAGATACGCGAATCAAGCCTTTGAACCAGTGGGCCCTGCACGAGATTTTCGTCAAGGGTCGCTCACAACGGGCTGTGGCGGCTGAACTCGGCATGACGTGTTCCGCGATGTCGCAGCTGGTACGAAAGGCGTGGCAGCGGTATCTGGAGCTACCGGGAAACTGTACGCGCGTCACCACCCTCACGATCACGATCCCGGCCAGATATGAGCCCGCACTCCACGCATGGGTGCGTGATGCGTATCGATTGGCGACTCAGAATGACCCAATTACGGCAACCTGATCGATTCCCGTCCCGGAGCTTCACTCAACCCCGATTCACTCCTGGCCGCCGTTGCCCGGCCTGACGAAACCACGCCGGCAAAGACGAGCGGCCCGCCCGGCTATCCGATCAAGAGCCGGGACCTCAAGCACCGGAATATTCACGTTACCGCGACGTACAGCGGCATCACTTCGGCCCACAACACGTCTGCGCGTGATGCGTCGGTCGATCGACCAGCCCGGCCATGCGTGCGTCCACCTGCCGAAACCGCCACTGTCGGGCGCCGTCGAGATGAAAAACAAATTCTCCCAATCCACATTCAGATAAAACGTTATTCCATATCAAGCTGAATACACGACCAACTTTGGATCCTTTTTCCCGCCTGTCCCCCGTATCATTTCTTCCATTCCGAAAGAAAAGAGTATGAGAAGGACATGAGCGACACCACCACGCTGCACTACCTCGACTACGCGGCCACGACGCCCGCCGATCCGCGCGTGATCGAAGCGATGTCGGCCTGCCTCGGCTTCGACGGCATCTTCGGCAATCCCGCGTCGAGTTCGCACGCCGCCGGCCGGCTGGCAAAAGACAAGGTCGAGCAGGCACGCGCCCAAGTCGCCGCGCTGATCGGCGCGGAGGCCGACGAGATCGTCTGGACGTCGGGTGCCACCGAATCGAACAACCTCGCGCTGAAGGGCTACGCGGAAAACGCGACCGGCAAGCGCCACATGATCACGAGCCGCATCGAGCACAAGGCCATTCTCGACACGATGGCGAACCTGTCGAAGCACGGCGCGTCGGTCACGTACCTGACGCCCACCCGCGACGGCGAGATCACCGCCGACGCGGTCGCGGCCGCCATCGGCCCCGATACGGGCCTCGTATCGCTGATGCTCGTCAACAACGAGCTCGGCACGCTGACCGATATTGGCGCAATCTCCCGAATCGTGCATGCCGCGGGCGCGCTGCTCCACGTCGACGCCGCACAGGCGCTCGGCAAGACGCCGATCGACGTGCGCGCGCTCGGCATCGACATGCTGTCGATGTCCGCGCACAAGCTGTACGGCCCCAAGGGCATCGGCGCGCTGTTCGTCCGCCGCGACATCGCGGACCGGATCGCCCCTCAGATTCACGGCGGCGGGCATGAGCGCGGCTTGCGCTCGGGGACGCTCGCGACGCATCAGATCGTCGGCATGGGCGTTGCATGCGAGCTGGCCGCCGAAAAGCTCGACGGCGAAGCCGCGCGGATCGCGGCACTCGGCGCACGCCTGACGAGCGCGCTGGTCGCGCTCGGCGATATCACGCAGAACGCGGCCACCGCGCGCCGCATCCCGCACACGCTGAGCCTGACCGTGAATGCGCCCGGCTTCTTCCCGTTCATGCTCGGCGAAGCGCTCGCGGTGTCGTCGACGTCCGCGTGCAACTCGACCAGCGGCGCGCCGTCCCACGTGCTGACCGCGATCGGCCTCGATGCGGAGACGGCCGGCCGCACCGTGCGCGTGAGCTTCGGCCGCTTTACGACGGAGGAGGATGTCGACTTCGCGATCGCCTGTTTCCGCCAGGCACTCGAACAATGTCGCGCGACGGCGTCGAACGGGTTTTCCGCTTCACGGCAGATCACGCCGGCCGACCTGAAGGCGATCCGCAATGCCGGCTTCCGCTCGGTCATCTGCAACCGGCCGGACGGCGAAGGCGACGCGCATCCGGCATTCGATGAAATCGCCGCGGCGGCGCGCGAACTGGGCCTCGAAGCGCGCTACCTGCCGGTCGAGCGCGACCGCATCGGCGATGCCGAAATCGAGGCATTCGGTGCGCTGGTCGACACGCTGCAGAAGCCGGTGCTCGCGTACTGCCGCAGCGGCAGCCGCTCCGGCATGCTGTGGAATCGTTGGTCCGCCCGGCGCACGGCCTCGGCCTGACCGGGAACACCGCCCCGTTACGCTCCGCCTCCGGCGTTCGCGCACGAAGCCGATAGTTCGATGCGCGGCGAACGGCGGGCCGTTCAGGATGACGGTGATTGCGCCGTAGCGTTCGCGCGCGGGATTCGGGTCGGGGCCCTGGTCGGCCAGCCCGGGCGCCGGTGAAATCCGTCACAATGGCCGTCGTGTCCGTCACCCGAACCCCGAATGCCCTGCCCGTCACATTCCCGCGCGTGGAAGCGCGCCGACGCTGATGCACCTTCGGCCAACAGCCCGTGGCACTGGCGGCGTGCCAGCCGCGCCGCCGCGCTGCTGCTTGCCGCGAGCGTCGCCGCGTGCGACGCGACGCCGGTACCGGATCGACTCTCGGACTTCGACGCGACCTACGCGATGAAGGAGCGGTTCGGCCTCGGCGACGTCATGGTGTTTCTCGGCTCCTGCATCGGCGCGAAAAACCCGACTTACCCGATCCAGGCGGCCTGCACGCTGGTCATCCGCGCGAACGGCCACGGGACGGAGACGCAGGCCGATTTCCACTGGAACGGGACGAAATGGGTGGCCGAGCCCACCGAGTCGCGGGACATCCTGCCCATTCCCGATCCGCGGCTCGCAGAGTGGGTGAAGTAAGCCGGCCGCTACTTCGGATACTCCAGCTGCAGCGCGACCCAGCCCGATGTCGCATCGCCATAGCGGGCCGCGATATCGTCGAGCACGCCGGGAAGCACCGCATCGCCACGTCGACCGGCCGGCATTGTCACGCGCGCATGCCGGACATTCGCCGGCTGCGCCAGCAACCGCAGCCCGTGCGTTGACACGATCACGCGCGCGTCCGCCGTCGCGACGACGTCGCTGCGCCAGGTTCGCGCCCACGCGTCGGCGGTCAACGCAACCGGAAGCTCGTCAAAGCCGTTTTCGACCGGAAGATCGAACGTCTCGTGCCGCCAGAACGCGACGCGGTTCGTCAACGCGACCGCCACCGCACGCGCGGTCAACGCGAACCGGCTGCCGTCGTGAACATCGCTCCATGCCTGCGCACCGACGCGCCGCGCAGTCTCGCGTGCCGCTGCCGGCCCGGCCAGCGCACTCACCAAGGCCAGCGAAGCGGGCATCGACGCCGACACGCCGGTCGTCGTCATGACGTCGCCGTCCATCACGTAGCGGCGATCGTCGATCCAGGTCGTATCGGCAAAGCGGCGGCGCAGACCATCGCGCGAATACCAGTGGGACGTCGCCGTGCGATGCCGCAGCAGGCCCGCATTCGCGAGGACTTCCGCGCCATCGCAGATCGCCACCATCGTCGCGCCGGCACCGGCCTGCTTGCGCAACCACGCCAATACTGCGGGGCTGTCCGCGCGATGCAGCGCGGGCACGATCACCACATCGGCCCCCACTGGCGTGGCGGCATCGAACCGTTCGAAGGTCGTGTCGGCCAGCATGCGCAGCGCGGGCATCAGTTCGACCTCACCTTCGTCGGCCGACACGGCGACGACATCGGCCGCACCGGACGTCTTCAGCATCGCGTACGGCACGATGAAATCGGTCGTCTCCGTTCCCGCGTTGTCCGCGACGATCGCAACGAGCGGCCGCGTGCGGCCCGCCTTCGGTGCGCCGATCGTCAGCGGGCGTGCGACCGGCGCTGTGTCCTCCGCCATCGCCGGTGCCGTCCGCCCCGCTGCACACGCGCCCAGCATCGCGCCCGCGAGCAGTACTGCCCCGCCTGTCTTCCATACCCGCATCGTCCACCCGCATCCGTCGATTGCACGTCCGGAAAATTACAAGGATCATGCTCGCGGTCACAAGGACAACTCCACCGCACTTTCCGCCATGTCCCAGTCAACCTGCCCGGCACGCGACATCGTCGTCGTCGGCTTCGAAGGCGTCCAGTCGCTCGACATCACCGGGCCGATGGAAGTGTTCGCGGTCGCGAACCGTTACCTGCCCGACCACGCCGTGCCGTACCGGCTCACGCTCGCGTCGCAACACGGGGCTGACATCGTCACGCACGCCGGCCTGCGCCTCGCTGGTACCGTCGCGCTGGCGGCGCTGCCGGAGCGGATCGACACGATCGTCGTCGCCGGCGGCGATGAAGCGGCGCTGCAGCACGCCGCGTCGGAAGCCGGCGTGCTGCCGTGGCTGCGCGCGCGGATCGCGGGCACGCGGCGCATCGCGAGCATCTGCACGGGGGCGTTCGTGCTCGCCGCGGGCGGATGGCTGGACGGCAAGCGCGCGACCACGCACTGGAACCAGTGCGCGGCGCTGCAGGCGCTCTGCCCCGGTGCGCGAATCGAACCGGACGCGATCTACGTGAGCGATCCGCCGTTCCATACGTCGGCCGGCGTGACGGCCGGCATCGATCTGTGTCTGGCACTCGTCGAGGCGGACTGCGGTGCGCCGACCGCGCTCGCGGTCGCTCGCGAACTCGTGCTGTTCATGCACCGGCCCGGCGGACAGGCGCAGTTCAGCGTCGGGCTCGGCTCGCTGGCCCACGCGACGCCGCGCATGCGCGCCCTGCTCGCCGAGATCGCCGACGATCCGGCCGGCGACCTCGGCGTCGCCGCGCTGGCCGCACGGATGCACATGAGCGAACGCTCGTTTGCGCGCCATTTCCTCAAGGAGACCGGACTGTCGCCCGCGCAGTACGTGCTGGCGGCGCGCATCGAGCGCGCGAAGGCGCTGCTGGAGCGGGCCGACTGGCCAATCGAACGGATCGCCGAGCGATCGGGATTCGGCAGTATCGACGCGCTGCAGCGCGCGTTCGCGAAGCAGGTCGGCGTATCGCCGCGCGACTATCGCGCGCGCTTCGGACCGCGACGCGACAAGCCGCAGGCGGAATAGACCGCCACCGGGTTCTGTGTTCGTGCGGGGCCGCTATCCTGGCGGCAATCGCCTGTCGGCACAGGCGGCACATGCGGTGCATCCGTCGCGCCCCCGGTCATCCGGACGACGAGACCGGCCAGCCGGCCCGCATCCGGAATTTCACTACGTTGCCGAAATCTGATAGAGCGGGGAGATTTGATTTCATACCGTTCACGCATCGGACTGGAAAGCGATTGCCGATTTCCCCACGGCATCGCGAGCCGCCGACGAATCCCAGGAGCGGGCCGTATCGCACGGCCCGGGCGGCGATGACGGTCCTGCCACGCAGGACATTCGTGACGGAGCGACCATGGATGCAAAATTCCAGCCTGATTCAGGCACCGACAGTGACGTAAGCCTGCTGCACAAGATGGGCTATGCGCAGGAACTGTCGAGACGTATGAGCGGTTTCTCGAACTTCGCAGTTTCGTTTTCGGTGATCTGCATCCTGTCGGGCGGCATCACCGCGTTCCAGCTCGCGTTTTCCGCCACCGGCGGCGCGTCGATCGGCCTCGGCTGGCCGTTGGGCTCGCTGTTCGCGCTGATCGTCGCGGTGTCGATGTCGCAGATCGCGTCCGCGTTTCCGACGGCCGGCGGCCTCTACCACTGGGGCGCGATCCTCGGCGGGAAGAAATGGGGGTGGATGACGGCGTGGCTCAACCTGATCGGGCTGATCTTCGTGATCGCCGCGATCAACTTCGGCACTTACGATCCGTTCTTCAAGACGCTGATCGCGCCGATGTTCGGCGTCAGCCCGGACAGCCTGACGTGGTGGCATCAGACGGCGTTCATCGCGTTCATCACGATCTCGCAGGCGATCCTGAATGCCCGCGGCATCAAGATCGCGAGCAAGATCACCGACCTGTCGGGCTACCTCATTTTCGTGGTGACGATCGCGCTGGTGGTGTCGCTGCTCTACTACTCGCCGGTCGCGTTCGATGCGCACCGATTGGTGACGTTCACCAATTTCACCGGCGTCGACGGCGGTGCATGGCCGAAGCAGGCCACGCCGCTCGCGTTCCTGTCCGGCCTGTTGCTCGTGACCTACACCATCACCGGCTTCGACGCTTCCGCGCACACGTCGGAAGAGACGCACGACGCGGCCAAAAACGTGCCGCGCGGCATCATCGGGTCGGTGTTCTGGTCCGCGGTGTTCGGCTACGTGATGGTGTGCGCGTTCGTGCTGGTGATGCCCGACCTGACCGCCAGCATGAAGCAGGGCACCGGCTTTTTCGAAGCCATCCTCGCGCCGATTCCTAAAACGTTGCGCGTCATCCTCGAACTCGCGATGTTCTTCATCAACTACGTGTGCGGGCTCGCCGCGATCATGTCGACGTCGCGGATGATGTATGCGTTCGCACGCGACGGCGGGCTGCCGGCATCGAAGCTGCTGCGCAGCGTGAACCCGACGCACCGGACGCCCGGCCCCGCCATCTGGACGTGTGCGGTGCTCGCGATCGTCGTCACGCTGTACGGCGACGCGTTCTCGGTGCTGAGTGCCGGCAGCGCGGTGTTCCTGTTCATCTCGTATGCGATGCCGATCGGCTCCGGGATGCTGGCCGAAGGCCGCACGTGGACCGACAAGGGCCCGTTTCAACTGGGGATCTGGTCGAAGCCGTGTGCGTTGCTCGCGCTGGTCGGCGCCTGTGTGCTCGCGTATGTCGGCATCCAGCCGCCGAACGAGAAGGTGCTGTACGTGCTCGTCGGTTTCGTCGTGGTGCTGATGGTGATCTGGTACGGCTTCGGCGTGCGCAACACGTTCGCGGGCCCGCCGGTGCTGAAGGACACGCGCAATCTCGACCGCATCCGCGAACTCGAGGCGAACGTCGATCCGACTGTCTGAAGCGTCTTCGAAGCAGGCTGAAAAAACCGACTCGCTGGCTCCGTGCCGCGAGTCGGTTTTTTGTTGGAACGTGAAGCGACGCGGTTCGACCGCCTTGCGGCAGCCGAACTTCTCTTGCATCAACCGTAGACGGGGAAACGCTTCGTCAGCTCCGCAACCTGCCCGCGCACACGCTCGAGCGTGGCCGCATCTTCCGGCGCTTCCAGCACATCGGCGATCAGGTTGCCGACGATCTCGGCTTCCTTCACGCCAAACCCGCGCGTCGTCATCGCCGGCGAACCCAGGCGAATGCCGCTCGTCACGAACGGCTTTTCCGGATCGTTCGGGATCGCGTTCTTGTTCACCGTGATGTGCGCCGCGCCCAGTGCCGCTTCCGCTGCCTTGCCGGTGATGTGCTTTGCGCGCAGGTCGACCAGCATCACGTGGCTCTCCGTACGGCCCGACACGATCCGCAGACCGCGCTTCACCAGCGTTTCCGCCAGCACGCGTGCGTTCTCGACCACCTTCTCCTGGTACGCCTTGAACTCCGGCGACAGCGCTTCCTTGAACGCCACTGCCTTGCCTGCGATCACGTGCATCAGCGGGCCACCCTGGATCCCCGGGAAGATCGCCGAGTTGATCGGCTTCTCGTACTCGGCCTTCATCAGGATCACGCCGCCGCGCGGGCCGCGCAGGCTCTTGTGCGTCGTCGTCGTCACGAAGTCCGCGTGCGGCACCGGGTTCGGGTACACGCCCGCTGCGATCAGGCCCGCGTAGTGGGCCATGTCGACCATCAGGTACGCACCGACCGACTTCGCGATCTTCGCCAGACGCTCGAAGTCGATCTTCAGCGAGAACGCCGATGCGCCCGCGACGATCAGCTTCGGCTTGTGTTCTTGTGCAAGCTGCTCGGCTGCTTCGTAATCGATGTCTTCGTTCTCGTTCAGGCCGTAGCTCACCACGTTGAACCACTTGCCCGACATGTTCACGGGCGAACCGTGCGTCAGGTGGCCGCCGTGCGCGAGGCTCATGCCCATGATCGTGTCGCCCGGCTTGAGCATCGCGAAGAACACGCCCTGGTTCGCCTGCGAACCCGAGTTCGGCTGCACGTTCGCCGCTTCAGCGCCGAACAGCTGCTTCACGCGGTCGATCGCCAGTTGCTCGACGACATCGACGTATTCGCAGCCGCCGTAGTAGCGCTTGCCCGGATAACCTTCCGCGTACTTGTTCGTGAGTTGCGAACCCTGCGCAGCCATCACGGCCGGGCTCGTGTAGTTTTCCGACGCGATCAGCTCGATGTGATCTTCCTGGCGACGGTTTTCCTGCTCGATCGCGGCAAAAAGTTCCGGATCGACGTTGGCAACGGTGCTGGTGGTGCGGTTGAACATGTTGATTGACCAGTTGAGAGTGAATGACTGACCGCGGCTTGCCGGCTGCTTGGTGTTTCGGCCTTCGCATTCCACCAGACCGGCTCCCGTTCAGCTAGAAGGATTCCGACATTCCGCTGGGACACACCGCGCGCCGGATACGCAAAAAAAAACGAAGGGTCGCATCGCTGCGACACCTTCGACGGAACTTGCCGATCAGGCAGGCATGAAGCCTGCCCTTCAGCTTCTTGCGAGCAAAGCGATCAGACGGCGGAGAAACAGTTGTCGACGAACAGATGGGTGCCGTTGACGAAACTCGACTCGTCGGACGCGAGGAACAGCGCGGCCGCCGCGACTTCCGACGGCTCGCACAGGCGGCCTTGCTGCACCGCGATCGCCGCCTCGGTCGCATCGACGCCCATCGCCTGCAGGTCCTTCAGTTCGCGCATCCCGTGCGGCGTGCGGATGAACCCCGGCGCGAGTGCATTGCAACGAATGCCGCGATCGCGATACTCGACCGCAATCGCCCGCGCGAACATGTGGCACGCGCCCTTGGTCGCGTCATACAGCACCTCGCCCGGCGTCGCGCACACCGCCGAAATCGACGACGTGCAGACGATGCTGCCCCGCCCCTTCTCCAGCATCTGCGGCAGCACCGCTTTCGTCATCAGGAACATGCTCTTCACGTTCACGCCCATCAGCCAGTCCCATTCCGATTCCTCGATGTCGAGGAACGGTTTGACGATCAGCGTGCCCGCGTGATTGAACAGGATGTCCGCGTTGCCGTACTGCTCCCGCGCGGCGCTCACGGCTTGCTGAACCTCCGCCTGTTTCGACACGTCGGCGCCGAGGCCGATCGCCTGCAGGCCTGCGTCGCGCAGCCGGGACGCGAGCGTTTCGGCGGCGTCGCCGTCGCGGTCGATGATCGCGACCTTCGCGCCCTGCGCGGCGAACAGTTCGGACGCCGCGCCGCCGCAGCCGCCGGCGCCGCCGCTCACGATGGCGACCTTGCCGGCCAGGCGGCCGTCAATCTTGACATTCATGTTGCGTTCTCCAGTCTGGTGCGTTCGTCTGCTCAACTGAACAGCGTCCGCAGGTGATCGTTGAGGAAGGTGCCTTCGGGGTCCACGCTGCGGCGCAGCGCGCGGAACGCTTCGGCCTTGGGGAACCAGCGATCGACGTCCTCGCGGTTCGTGAAATGCAGCTTGCCCCAGTGCGGACGCGAGCCGTAGTCGCGCAGGATCGTGTCGACGTCCTTCAGGAACGGCCAGTAGTCGACGCCGTTCGGGCCGCCCGAGCATGAAATCGTGACGCTGTCCTGGTGATTGAACGGGCTGATCCACGCTGGATCGCCCTTCGTGAAGCGGTACTCGACCGGGAAGATGCAATCGCGGTGTTTCGTGAGGATGAGCTCGCGCACCCGGCGCAGCGCTTCCTTGCCGTGCTGCGCGGGCACCGCATATTCGAGTTCGTGGAAGTTCGGCACGTAGTGGATCGCGTACACCTCCGAGCTGTACGCGATCTTCTCGTGCTCGCCTTCATGGAACGTGCGCGCGTCGGTGACATCCATCACCTTGATCTCGCACACGTCGTAGTCCTTCTTCGACTTCGATACCTTCGTGGTGTCGGGCAGGCAGTAGAGATCGCGGCTGGCGGACGTCGGGCACCAGAAGAAACCGAAATGCCGGTGCGTCGCGGCCAGGTCGTCGTATTGCTCCATCAACGCGTCGAAGTCCTCGCGCCACACCCGGTCGTGCAGCCAGAACGCATCGGTCACTTGCAGCGTGATCTCCGACACCACGCCGAACATCCCGATGTTCACCTGCGTCGCATGCAGCAAGTCGAGGTCCTGCCGGTCGCTCACTTTCATGATCGAGCCGTCCGGGCGCACGATGCGCATCCCGACGACCTGCGACGACAGGTTGCTCAGCGTCGTCCCCGTGCCGTGCGTGCCGGTGGCCAGTGCGCCGGCAATCGCCTGCGAATCGATGTCGCCCTGGTTGACGAGCGACAGGCCGCATTCCTTCAGGTGCCGTGTCACCGCATTGATTTTGGTGCCGGCCTTCACGGTCACGCGCTTGCGCGCTTCGTCGACATCGACGATGCCCTGGTAATCCTGCAGCGACAGCAGCAGGCCACTGGTGGCCACGACGGGCGTGAACGAGTGCCCGGACCCCGCGCACCGCACGTGCTTGCCCTGCCGCGTCGCCGTATGCACCAGCGCCGCGATCTCGGCCTCGCTGGTCGGCGACGCCAGGTGCGCGGCCACGCACGACTGATTGCCGACCCAGTTTCTCCAGAATCCGCCACGGGGAAGTTCCATTACCGTCTCTCCAGCGTCGTATTGGTGCCAAAGGTAGGGTGTCGAAAGGTTTTCCACTATCGGATTTCGGCAAGTTAGGGTTTTGACGAGGCGATACCCGGCCGGCCTTTTTGACCGGCGCGGCGAGCGGCTACAATGAATCGATCCGGCCCGCCCCTTCCCGCCCTCGATGACGCCGTCTGCCCACCCGAGCGATTTCTCTGGCGCCCCGCTGTTCGCGCGAACCGTTGCGTTCTGCGCGTTCACCGATGTGGAGGAACAGGCGCGCTCGTTCGACGGCTGGAACATGAACTACACGCAGATCTCGGGCGGGCTGTTTCACGGCTCGTCGTCGATCATGTCGCTGGGCGGCATCAAGCTGCTGGTCGAAGACCTCGACAAGGTCATCCTGCAACAAGGCGCCGTGCCGTCGGAACGGATCGCCGTGGCCGTGCCGCTGGAACTGGAAGGGCACGCGCGCCTGTGCGGCGAGAAGAGCGGGCGCGACAGCCTGCACGTGTTCTCGAGCCAGCCGCAATTCGAGTTCTACTCGCCCGACCGGCACGTGCTCGTGAATGTCGAGATCGAACCCGGGACGTTGTCGACGGAAGCGATGCGCACCGTGGCCGCGTCGCTGCATGCGCAAACCCACGCGCCGGTGATCCCGATGGCAACCGGTGTGGCCGACCATCTGCGCGACCTGCTGCGCCAGACACTCGCCGCCGCGGCAAAAAGCTCGCACGTCGACGACGTGACGACGCAGGACCGGATCGAACTGCTCGAACGCACCGTGCTGTACGCGATCTCGGAAGTGATGACGGCCGCGACGCCGGACGCCGGCGCACAGATCGTACGCCCGACGAAATACTGGTCGCTGGTCAATGCGGTACGGGAGCGGCTGCAGGACGCATCGACCTGCCCGCTGTCGATCGCCGAGCTGTGCGTGGAGCTCGGCGTCAGCCGGCGCACCGCGCAATACGCGTTCCAGGATACGTTGAACCTGAACCCGATCGCCTACCTGCGGGCCGTGCGGCTGAATCACGTGCGCCGCGAGCTTCGGCTCGGCGACTCCGTGACGTCCGCTGCCACCAAATGGGGCTTCTGGCACCTGAGCAGCTTTGCGCAGGACTATCGCGCGATGTTCGGCGAACTGCCGTCGGCCACCGCGAAGCGCTACGCGCGCCAGGCCGGCTAGCGCCTGTCGCGCACCTTCCGGCGGCCGGTGCGAATCATCCCGCACCGGCCGCCGCCCTGCCTGCTACGTCACTCGTCCTGCTGTTCCTGCTGCGCCTGCACCTGCCGCTGCTGGATGAACTGCCGTACATCGCTCATCGTCACGCGGCCGGTGTGCTTCGCATCGATCTCGTCGAAGTGCTTCGACACGAAGCCGAGACCGCTGCTCTGCGCCTGCGCCTTCGTCACGGCCGCGCCGTTGCTCAGCACCGTATTGGCGCCGAGCCGCGCATCGACCCGCTGCTGCGCCTGCTGCTGCAGCGTCGCGCCGGTCGACGGCAACACCGGCGCCGCTTTCGTGGCAGGAAAGAACGGACCGTCGACACCGTGCCCGCCGTGCGGCAGCTTCACCGGCGCCACCGCCTGCGGCGGCAACGCGTAGGCACTGCTCGTCACGGCACCGAGGACGATCAACGGAGACATACGCCGCATCAAATTGATTAGGGACATGATCACTCGCATTCAATGGATGAATAGAGGGTTCCTTTGACAAGGAGTCCGTCGCTCACGGTCGCTCAAGGGGCCGCCGCCAGCGTCGTCGCGGCGGTTGCGCCCGGGACGCTGCCGGTCGGCACGCTCGGCGGGTTTTCATCCGGCCACGGCGGCGGCAGCGTGTGCAGCGTCAGCGCCGTCGGAATCCGCGCGCCCTTGTAGAACGTCTTCAGGTCCCGCTTCATCTGCGGCCGGGCGACGTCGTCCAGGTAGATCATGTGGCCGCCCTGGAAGAAGTTCACCTGCAGCTTCGGATTGAAGCCCTTCACCGTCTGCAGTCGCGCGAGTTGCTTCTCGGTGTTGAAGAACGGCGTCGCGAGATCGTGGAAGCCATTCTCCGCGAGCACGCGAAGCTTCGGGTTGAGCTGCAGCGCACCGAGCAGATCGGGGATCGTGTCGGGCATCGGCTGGCCGTCGTGCGTGAAGTCCCAGACGCCGATGATGTTGTCGTTCAGCGGCAGGTACGTCGCGTTCGGCGCGGTGTAGCCGAGGTAATCCGGCATCTGCGTCGCGAGCGCGTTCGTGAACGGCTGCGAAATCAGGATGTCGGACGGATCGCCGTCGTTCTGCAGGCGCGGATCGGAGTTCGGCAACGATACGCGTCCGTCATACCGGCCGATCGTCGTCCCGGGCAGCAGGCTCGTACCGAACGGATTCGCGTTGAAGTAGCCGCTCAGCGCCTGTTGCGTGAGGCTCGACGGGATCGACCACAGCTTGAGCGTCGCATCGCTCGGGAACACCGGCGTGCCGAGCGCATCCGGAATGCCGAGCTGGCTCAACACCCACGACTGCGAATACTTCTGCAGCTGGTTGTAGATCAGCGTCGTGAACAGTTCCGTCTGCAGTGCGTACAGACCCGGGTTCACCGGGGCCGGCGACACCTGGTTGAAGTACGCCGCGACCGCCGCGTAGCCCGGCAGGTAGCCGGCCACCGTATCGGTTTCGAGCAGCAGCCCTTCGGTCGACTGCGTGATCGCCACGGCTTCCACCGCATCCGCGAAGTAGTTCAGGATCGCCGACTGCAGCACGATGCCCGTCAGGTGCACGCCAGCCGATTCGAGCGCCAGCGCGAGCATGTCGGTACGCGGCGTGCCGTACGATTCGCCGTACAGGTAGATCGGCGACGTGCTGCGGCTGTTGACGTTCAGGTAGCGCTGGATGAAGTCGCGCATGATGTTCACGTCCGCATCGGAACCCCAGTACTTCTGGTTGGTGTTCGGCAACACGGCTTCCGACAGCCCGGTGCCGGGCGGATCGATGAACACGAGGTCGGTGGTGTCGATCAGGCTTTCGGCGTTGTCGACGAGCGGATAGTTCGGCCAGTTGGCGCCGAACAGCGGATCGGGCGTGGCCACGCGGGTCGGTGCGAACGAGCCGAGCCGCAGCCAGATCGACGACGAGCCGGGGCCGCCGTTATAGACGAACGTGACCGGGCGCGGCTTGCCGTTCGTGCTCGGCGCGGTGTACGCGACATACGACATCGACGCTTCCGCATTGCCGTTCGCGTCCTGCGCGGTCAGGTGGCCGGTGGTCGTCGTGTAGTTGACGGTCGTGCCGCCGTTTTTCCACTGGTAATGCATGACGGCCGTTTTCTCGGACACCTGCCCGGGGGCAAGGCCGTCGCCCGCATTCATCGAATACGCGACCGGGTCGACGTACGGCTGGTTGGCCGGCGTCTGGCCGGCCGCCTGTTGCGCGCTGGCCTGCTGGCTGGCGGTGGCCTGCGCGAGGCTCGACGCACCGACGGACGACGAATCGTCGCCGCCGCAGGCCGCGAGCGCCAAGGTCATGACGGTCAAGGCACCTAGCCCGGTCAACCGGCCGTGACGGCCACGGCGGCTGCCGGTACAGCTCCTGTCTGGTTTCATCTCTGTCCTTTGATTCGGATACCGCTTCACAAAGGCCGCCAACGCCTGCGAAACGCGCAGACCGACCCGCCACTCGCGTTGCACGGTCGGCAGTCGGCGGTTGGGGATTGGACTTCTAAGAGACTGAACTTGATACAGACACAGCAAACTGCTGGCGAGAATGGTGCTCGGACGCCCCCTGCAGTTTGGACAACTTTTATATGACCCAAATTTACGACAACACAAAAATAGGCGGTGCTGCGCCGCGTTGTCAAAGATCATTCGGATATTAAAAATCCCGCAATGATGCTAACGGCGGACAGTGTCTGGGAATTGAAAGAAAGCGGGATTATTTGTGCATTGCGCGCTTTGTGGGCAATAATCCGCCGAATCCGCCGCTTTTCTCGCACAAGCAGGCATCCTTTACTGGCGCTGATGCAGCGCCTCGAAAGCCTTCAGATCGCCGGAATTATTCTTTCATTTTAATTATCGGCCATCGATTAATTCAGCGTGACATTACGCATAGACCGCCACTCAATGATTCAAGTCACTTCAACCATTCTTCAATCGAGGCGCTTATCCGCATCACTCCATCCATAAAATACCGATTTTGCTAATTCACGAAAATTTCAGCGGAATTATTTACCCGCGATCCAGCCGGCCCGTGCGGTGAAAATGAAGCGCGGCGTGCAGCCTCGCCGCTCGCCGCGCTTCATTCGCGTTCAATCCGCCATTACTTCCCGCCGCCCGGCATCGCGATATCGATCAGCACCGGATCGTGATCCGACGAGCGATACGCATCCGGCGCGTAGAACGTCTTCTGCTGCTCCGCCGATTTGTACGCAAGCGTGTACTGCAGCGCGAGCGGCTCATCCGCGTTGATGTGCCATTCGTGCACGGCCTTCACGTGCGACGCGAGCGGCAGCGTCGCGAGCGCGTGATCGAGATAGCCGGCTTCGCCGTTGTACACGTAGCTGTACGCGTTCGCGCCGATCCAGCGCGCGACGAGGTTGCGGTAGCCGCGCGATTCGAGCGCGCGGATCGGGTCTTCGTACGTGTAGCTGTTGAAGTCGCCGATCAGCAGCACGCCCTGGCCCGCGACGCCCGTCGGATTACCGGCGAGCCAGTCGGCCACCTTCGCCGCCGCGCGCGTGCGCGTCGGGTTCCAGCAGCCCTGGCCGTCGCCCTGGTCGAGATCGTCGTTCGCGGCATCCGGGCAGTTCTTCGACTTCAGGTGGTTGACCGCGACCGTCAGCGACTGCTTGTTGCCGCCGATCATCCGGAACGACTGCGCGAGCGGCTGGCGGTTCTTGTCGTCGATCGCGAGCGTCGCCGCACGGCCGACCGGTTCGACCTTGCGGCTGTCGTAGATCATCGCGACCGTGATCGCATCGCCGCCGAGGCGCGACACGCCCGGATCGACGACGCGCCAGTTGTTGCCGAGCTTCGCCGCGAGCTGGCGCACCGCGCTCAGTTCACCGTAGCCGTTGTTCTGGATTTCCATCAGGCCGATCACGTCGGCATCGATCGCCTTCAGCGCGCTGACGATCTTCGCTTCCTGGCGCTGGAATTCCTGGTAGTTCTTCGCGCCGCGGTTGTTCGGATCGTCGAAGCCGCCGCCGAGACCGTTGCCGTTGAAGTAGTTGAGAACGTTGAACGACGCGACGCGCAGGTTCGATTTCGGATCGCGCGCCGGTGCGTTGGTGCGCGGGTTCGTGCGGGCTTCGAACGCCGGCACGGCGGCACCCGGCAGCGGCTGCACGCGCCAGGCGCCGTAACGCACTTCGAGCACGCCCTCGATGTCGCGCACCGTGTAGCCCGCGCGCAGCGTGTTCGCGGCCGACAGGCCCGGCGCCGGGTACGGCACGGTCGCGGGGTTCTGCTTGTTCGAGCCGTCGTCGAGGATCAGGCGGTTGCGTGCGTTCGCATCGATCTGCGTCTGCGCCTGCGCGGGCGGCACGACGCTCGTCGGCGTGCGCAGGCGGCCGTTGCTGAGCATCACGCTGCCGTAGCGGCCGAGCTCGTAGTTGTCGGTGACGTTCAGCGTCTGCGGCAGGCGCACCAGCATCCCTTCATACGCGGCGAACGCGTTCGGGCTGTCGACCGGCAGCGTGAGCGTCGCCGGCGTGACGGTCTGGTTGTTCGCGCACACCGCGATCGCGCCCGACTGCGTGAGCTGCGTCTGCCCGTATTTTTCCTCGACCTTGCCCGTCACGTGCACGAGGTCGCCCGCTTTCGCACGCACTTTCGGCGCATAGACGAACAGGCCCTCGGACACGCCCGGCTGGTTGCGGCGCTGCGCATCGGCCTGCTGGACGAAGAAGCCGCCGAAGCCGTCCGTGCCGCCGAAATCGGCGGTGACGACCGCTTCGATCGACACGTTCTGGCCAGCGAGCGGCGACGGCGCGCCCGGCCCCTGGATATCGGCGATCGGCGTCGTGCTGCCGCCGCAGTTCGGGCTGACGGGCGCGGCAGTGGCGGCGAAAACCGGCGCGGCGAGCGTCGGGAGCAGCAATAGCGGGGTGATGAGGCGGATTGTCGAGCGCATGACGGGGAATCCCGGTTGTGAGGGTGGCGAAAGCTTAGCGGCGCTCAATGACAGTTTTTGGTAATTGAAAGACAGGTTGATGTAATTGTCGTTATCGCGCTGCGATCGCCGTCGAGCGCGCGTTTACGCCTGAAAAAGCGGGGAAATCGTCTGATGAAAATCCGCCGTGCCCGTGACGATTGCCCCGCGCGCGTTCGCTGCCACAGCGTCGCGCCGACGCGCTACACCGTGCCCGGCAACGCGCTCGACACGAGCACGGCCGCGACCATCAGCACGCCGCCGAGCACCACCGCCTCGATCCGCAACACCGTGCCGAACCGTTTCAACGCGCTGGCCGGCATCGACGCGGCCGGATCCTTCAGCGCAGCCAGCAACGTCGGCATCCCGAAGAAGCGGTTGTGTCCGCCGAGCGCCGCCGCGATGAGCACGAGCGCGAACTTCAGCAGCAGGATCTGCCCGTACGTCGATGCGATCAGATTGGCGGGCGTATCGACGCCGCGCCAGCCGTTGTACGCGCCGGTCGCGAACAGCACGATCAATGCGTAGGTCGACGCATCGGACAGCGACTGCACGAACGATGCACCGGTCGTGCGCTCGTTCGCGGGCATCGCGGACAGCCTCGGCATCACGCCGAATGCCGTCACGAGCACGAGCCCGACCCACGCGCTGATCGCCAGCAGATGCAGCCAGTCGATCCACACCGGCACGCTGAACCATCCGGCATCCACCGGATGCCCGCCATTGCTGCGTGCGAGCGCGACGCAGGCGAGCGCGGCCCACATCGCGAACGGCAAGCGCGACTCGTTCGCGCGCCTGACGAACGACAGCGCCACGACGACGAGCATGAACACCGCACCAGCCAGCCACGCATGACCGAACCCGGTGCCCGCGAGCATCGCGCAGACGGCCGGCCCCGCTTCGAGCAACGACACCTCGCTCATCAGCGCGCAATGCGCCCAGAACGCGGTAACGCTCGCGACCAGCGATACGACCGACGCGATGCGCAGCGTCGCAACGAGCCGCCGCCCGATGCCGTGCTGCCACGCCGACGCACCACGCGCGAGCCAGTGGCTGCCGAGCAGCGCGCCGACGACGACGGCGAACCCGGCGTTCTGGATCGCCACCGACACGAGCCGCAGGAGGCCGACAAGGCCGTCGTTCATCCCTTCACCCTGAACGTAAAAGTGCCCTTCGTGCGATGCGCGTCGGCCGTCATCGCCGCCCACTGCACCGTGTACGCGCCGGGCGCGAGCTTCGGCATCGCGAGCGTCATCACGCGCGGGTTCGCCGTATCGATCTTCGCCTTTGCCTGCGTGACGGCGTTGCCGTTCGCATCCGATACCTTCACCGAGCTGAACGCCGGTTCGAGGTCTTCGTTGAAGGTGAGCCGCAATGTGTCGGGCGCCGTATCGACCGTGCTGCCCGTCGCCGGTGCGGCGCTTTCCAGCTTGCCGTGCGCCAACGCCGCAACCGGTGCGGCCGCGACGATCGCGCCGGCCACGGCACACGCGGCCAGCCGTGCGAGGTTCGGGATCTTCATGTTCACGCTCCGCGTCACGGCTTCTTCAGCTCGACGACGGTCAGCGCGCCGTCCACGTCTTCCGCGACGAAGTCGATCTTGTCGCCGGCCTTCACCTGCGACAGCATCGCCGGGTCCTTCACCTTGAACACCATCGTCATCGCGTCCATCCCGAGGTTTTCCAGCGGGCCGTGCTTGATCGTCAGCTTGCCGGTGGCCGTGTCGACCTTGCGAATCTCGCCGTGCGACATGCCCTGTTGCGCCGCGGCTTCCTGCTTCGCGCCGCCGCTCATGTCCATGCCGGCCATGTCGCCGGCCGCGTAAGACGCCGCGGAAAACACCAGCGCACCGCCCATTGCCATCAGAACCAGTCCCTTCTTCATCGTGTCGACTCCCAGTGAATGAAATGAAACCGGCGGCCGCCTGCGTGCAGCCGCCGCATGCTGCTGCTCAGCCGTCCGGCAGTTCGCCGGTGTACTCGTACGCGACGGTGCCTTTCGGATGCCTGAACCAGCCCGGATCGCGATAGTCGTTGCGGCCGAGCCCCTGGCGCACCTTGCAGACCGTGAACATGCCGCCCATCTCCAGCGGCCCGAACGGGCCCGTGCCCGTCATCATCGGCAGCGTGTTGTCGGGCAGCGGCATCTCCATGCCGCCCATCGCGCCGCCCGTGCTGCCCATCGCCATGTAGTCGGGCACGAGCTTGCCGATGCGCTTCGCGAGATCCTTCTGCGGCACGCCGATCAGGTTCGGCACCTGGTGGCCCATCGCATTCATCGTGTGATGCGACTTGTGGCAATGGAACGCCCAGTCGCCCGGACGATCGGCGGTGAACTCGATCGCGCGCATCTGGCCCACCGCGACATCGGCCGTCACTTCCGGCCAGCGCGCGGCCGGTGGAATCCAGCCGCCGTCGGTGCCCGCGACTTCGAAGCTGTAGCCGTGCAGGTGGATCGGATGATTCGTCATCGTCAGGTTGCCGAACCGAATCCGCACGCGGTCGCCCGCGCGCACCGGCAGCGGATCGATGCCCGGGAACACGCGCGAGTTGAAGGTCCACATGTTGAAGTCCGTCATCTCGTTCACGCGCGGCGTGTAGCTGCCCGGTTCGATGTCGTACGCGGCGAGCAGGAACACGAAGTCGCGATCGACCGGCATCGTGCCGCGGTCCTTCGGATGCACGATGAACATGCCCATCATCCCCATCGCCATCTGCACCATCTCGTCGGCGTGCGGGTGGTACATGAACGTGCCGTGCGCTTGCAGCTGGAACTCGTAGACGAAAGTCTTGCCGGGCGGGATATGCGGCTGCGTGAGGCCGCCGACGCCATCCATCCCGTTCGGCAGCCGCAGCCCGTGCCAGTGGATCGTCGTGTGCTCGGGCAGCCGGTTGGTCACGAAGATGCGCACCTTGTCGCCCTCGACGGCCTCGATCGTCGGGCCCGGCGACTGGCCGTTGTAGCCCCACAGGTTCGCGTTCATGCCCGGCGCCATCTCGCGCACGACGGGCTCGGCCGTCAGGTGGAATTCCTTCCAGCCGTTCTTCATCCGCCACGGCAGCGTCCAGCCGTTCAGCGTCGCGACGGGCGTGTATGGGCGGCCGTTCGGCGGCACGAGCGGCGGCTGCGTGGCGGTTTTCGCCATCGTGGGCGCTTCGGGCAGCGACGCGGCGCCGGCCTTGCTGACCATCGCCGCACCAAGCAGCGCGGCGCCCGAGCCGCTGAGAAATTGTCGACGGGACACCATGTCAATGACCTTCCGGATGCGGTTGCGTCGCGGACGCCGGTTGCGCCGCGGGAGTGGAAGCCGGCTGCGGTGCAGCGTCGGCGTTTGAAGTGGCTTCGGGTTCGGTAGATGGCGTCGCGCCCGGCGACGGCAACCGGCCCCCGACGGCCATCTGCAGATCGGTTTCGGCGAGCCAGTAGTCCTTCAGCGCATCGATGTAGCCGTTGACCGCGCCCACCTGTTCGCGCGCATCGGTCAGCAGCTCGAACACGCTCGCGAGCATCCCGTTGTAGCGCAGCAGCAGCTCGTCCGAGATCGTCTTGCGCAGCGGCACGACTTCGTCGCGATAGTGGGTCGCGACGTCGTAGCTCGTCACGTACGCCGCATACGATTCGCGCACGTCGGAGCGCGCATCGATCGCCGTCTTCGCGAGCCGGTTCGCCGACTGCATGTAGACGGCCTCGGCCCGCGCGACCTTCGCACCGCCCCAGTCGAACAGCGGAATCTCGACGCTGATCTCGTAGCCGTGCTCGTGGCCCTTGCCGGTCTCGTAGTTGTTCACGTAGCCGAGATCGACCGCATTGACGAAGCGCGTGGCTTTGCTGAGTCCGAGCGACGACGCGACGCCCTGCGTCTGCAGCTTCGCGGCCTGGATGTCGAGACGGTTGCTCATCGCGAAACGTTCGAGATCGGGCAGGTTCGGCCGCGTTTTCGGCAGGTCGGGCAAGCGCTCGGGCAGCGTGTACCGCGTGCGTTCACCCCACAGGCCCATCGCGCGCGTGAGCTTCTCGCGCGCGGCCACAGCCTGCTGGCGCGCCTTCGCCTGCTGCGCGACCGCATCGGCATGGAACGCCTGTTCGCGCGCGTAATCGAGGCGGCTGAGGTTGCCGGCCTGCCGCATGCGCAGCGCGAGTTCGGCGGCCGCGCTCGCGGCATCGCGCACTTGTTGCGCGTAGTTCGCGGCCTGCTCGGCGGCAACGGCCTCGACGTACGCGCGGCGTGTGTCGGCTGCGACCTTCAGCATCGCGTCGGCTGTTTCGAGCTTGGTCTGCTCGAAGCGGCGGCGTTCGATGTTCGTCGCGAGCGGCATCGTCAGCAGCGCGAACACGTTCGCCGAGAACGTGCGGCCGAGCGTCAGCTCGCCGTCGCCGGCGCGTGTGCGGCTGAACGCGAAGCGCGGGTTCGGCAGCCGGCCCGCCTGGACGAGATCGGCTTCCGACAGCCCCAGTTCCGCGTAGGACGCCTGCAACCCACGGTTGTTCAGCAGCGCGACCTGCACCGCGTCGTCCATCGACAGCGGCTTGGCCAGCAGTTCCTTCGTCCGCTTGTCGACGGCTTCGCGGTCGGCGTCGGTCTTGACCACGACCGCGTCTTTGCCGATGCGTTCCGACGCGGCGGACGACACCGCGTCGAACCCGCCGTCCTTCGAGAACGTCGTGCAGCCCGCGAGGAAGGCCAGCACGGCCGCAGCCGCGCCGATCCTCGGCGATATCGCAAGCATCGTCATGGCGCGGCGCCTCCGTGCTTCGAATGCGCGGCGCCGCTTCCGGCCGCGCCGCCCGTCGTACGTCCTTTCGCGGGCCGCTCCATCACGTCACGGTTCAGTTGTTTCCAGCCCGGGCCTTCTTCGTCCCGATACGGCCGATAGCCGTCGAATGCTGACGTCACGGTCACATCCGGCACCGCCACGGCGGCGTCCGCCGGATCGGGCAGCGGGGTTTGCGCAGGCGCGAGCGACGGCACGAGGGCCGCCGCGCCAAGCAGCGCCGCAGTAATCAATCGCATGAATGGGTCTCGTCGTGAGTCGTCCGGCGGGCGTGATGCCGCCGCCGGAGCGGATTGCAGAGCGCGGCCGGTCGGGGCCGCGGGCAGGGTCTAGACGAGATGCCGGCGCGGCGGCCGGTCGATGCCGCCGGTCAGGAACGACACGACGACCGGCGTCGGTGCGAAAGAGACGATCGCGATACCGATACTCGACGTGACGGACATCGCGGGGAGATCCGCCATGCCGGTGCCCAAGCAGCAGGACCCGCACGCGGAGCACGGCTGTGTATGTCGCGCATGATCGTCGTGTTCGTGCCGATGCTGGCCACCCTGCGCGCTCGGCATTGCATGTGGCGCTGCTTCAACGGCACTCGCCCCGCCTTCCGCATGCGGCATGGCGACGACCGCGCCCGCGCATGCCATCGACACAGCCGCGAACGACTGGATCGGCAGGCTCAGCGCCAGCAGCACGACGAGGACGAATTTGCGCCAGTACGACATGGATGCGGAATCACGCAGGCAACGACCGGATGTGCCGGCGCAGCGCCGCGACGGCGCGCTCCGGGGACACGACGGCCGCAGCTTATCGCCGCCGCGGTGACGACGACATGGCCGAAACATGACCGGCGTTTCATGACAATTCCGTCATCCCGCGGTCATCCTTCGCGCACGCGCGGCGCCGTAAGCTCTGGCGTTACACTGACCGGCTGGAATCACGGATGAATCACGGACAGCCTGCCTCACCATGCGGATACTGATAGTCGAAGACGAACCGAAGATGGCGTCGTACCTCCGGAAAGGGCTGATGGAGGCGAGCTACACGGTCGACGTCGCGGAAAACGGCAAGGACGGGTTGTTCCTCGCGCTGCACGAGGATTTCGATCTCGTCGTGCTCGACGTGATGCTGCCGGAACTGGATGGCTTCGAGGTGCTCAAGCGGCTGCGCGCGCAGAAGCAGACGCCCGTGCTGCTGCTCACGGCGCGCGAGGCGATCGAGGACAAGGTCGCCGGGCTCGAACTGGGCGCCGACGACTACCTGCTCAAGCCGTTCGCGTATGCCGAGTTCCTCGCACGCATCCGCTCGCTGCTGCGGCGCGCGCCGCGCAACGTGCGCGACCTCCTGCAGGTCGCCGATCTCGAAGTCGACCTGATCCGCCGCCGCGTGCGCCGTGCCGACACCCGCATCGACCTGACCGCGCAGGAATTCGCGCTGCTGCAGTTGCTCGCCGAGCGCGAGGGCGAAGTGCTGACGCGCACCTTCATCACGTCGCAGATCTGGGACATGAATTTCGACAGCGACACGAACGTCGTCGATGCGGCGATCAAGCGCCTGCGCGCGAAGATCGACAACGCCTATGAGAAGAAGCTGATCCACACGATCCGCGGAATGGGCTACGTGCTCGAGGATCGTTCGTGACGCGCAGCCCCGGCTCGTATTCGCTGCTGCGGCGCCTGACGCTCGCGTTCGCCGTCGTCGCCGCGCTCGTGTTCGCACTGACCGGCGCGTACCTGTATCGCTCGCTGTCCGCCGAGCTGACGCGGCGCGACGATATCGAGATCTCCGGCAAGCTCAACCAGTTCCTGCAACTCGCGCACGCGAGCGGATCGATCGCCGCGCTGCGTGCCGATCCCGCCGTGTTTCATGAGGTGCTGTTGTCGCACCCGGGCGTGTATCTCGGCATCTACGATGCGCAGAACCGCGCGATCGTCGAGCATTCCGACGAAGCCGGGAATACGCTGGCGTCGGTGATCGCAGCACCGCATCCGGCCGATAGAGCCAGCGGGCCGTTCACCTGCTCGCCGCCCGGCATCGGCACGTCGCGTTGCGTCTACGCACGCGCCACACTCCCGTCCGGCGACGCGATCCAGGTCGCACTTGCACGCACGGCAACCGATCGCCAGTCGCTGCTCGAAAGCTATCGCGTCGACATCTGGCTCGCGGCGGCCATGGGCGCGCTGCTGGTCGGCGCGCTCGGCTACGCAGTCGCATCGCGCGGCCTGCGCCCGGTCGAGAGCCTCGGCCGGCAGACGTCGCGCATCGAGGCGCACAACCTGAACGCGCGGCTCGACGCGCGCGGCGGCCCGGTCGAGCTGCGTGAACTCGCGACGTCGGTCAACCGGATGCTCGATCGCCTCGAACGCGCGTTCGTGCGGCTGTCGCAATTCTCTTCCGATCTTGCGCACGACATGCGCACGCCGCTCGCCAACGTGATCAGCTCGTCGCAGGTCACGCTGTCGCGCGCGCGCACGACCGAGGAATACGAAGCGCTGATCGATTCGAACATCGAGGAATGCGAACGGCTGCAGCGGATGATCGAGAACATGCTGTTTCTCGCGCGCACCGACAATGCGCGGCAGCACCTGAAGACCGCCGAGCTCGACGCCGGCAGCGAGCTGCGCCGGCTCGCGTCGTATTTCCAGGCACTGGCCGACGAAGCCGGCGTGCGCATCGACGTGCATGGCGAAGCGCCGGTCGTCGCCGACGCGACGCTGTTCCGGCGCGCCGTCAGTAACCTCGCGTCGAACGCGCTCGAACATGCGGAGGCCGCGTCGACGATCGAGCTGGCGGTTTCGGCGCAAGGCAGCTACGCGGTCGTCGAAGTCACGAATCGCGGCGCCGCGATTCCGCCCGAGCAGGTCGACAAGATCTTCGAACGCTTCTACCGGATCGATTCGTCGCGGCACGGCGCCGCGCGCAATGCAGGGCTCGGGCTCGCGATCGTCAAGTCGATCATGGAGCTGCATCGCGGCAAGGTCGAGGTCGCGAGCCGCGACGGGCGCACGACGTTTGCGCTTTATTTTCCGCGCGACACGGATAGCTAGACCGTTCGCCGCCTTCCGGCTAGCGATCCTGAACGGCGGCGAACGACGTGCGAATGCAGACGAGCAACATGATGGTCACCGCGCTGAACACTGCTCCTGCGTAGAACGTAGCCGCGGCGCCCACCCGGTCCCACAGGATGCCCGCGACGACACTCGATACGAGCGTCACGACGCCGCTGAGCAGATTGAACACGCCGAACGCCGTGCCTCTCAATTCGGACGGCGCGGCATGCGCGACCATCGTCGCGAGTAACCCCTGCGTCATCCCCATATGGAGCCCCCACAACGCGACACCGACCAGGACGGTTCCCCAATGCGCGCCAAGCGCAAGCACGATATCGGCAGCGATCAGCAGGACGAGCCCGGCCGTCATCAGCTTCGTGTGGCTCGTCGTGTCGGCGAGCTTGCCGAACGGATAGGCCGACAGTGCGTACACGACGTTCATCGCTACCATCACGAGCGGTACGAGCGCGACAGGCACGCCGCTGCCCATCGCGCGCAGCACCAGGAACGCCTCGCTGAAGCGGGCCAGCGCGAACACGGCGCCGACGGTGACGACCCACCAATAGCGCGCACCGAGTTGCTTCACGACATCGCGGCGGATCGGGTTGACACGCGGCTCGCCTGGCGCACGCGCCGGCTCGTCGATACCGAACGCGAGCAGCGCCACGGCCAGCATGCCCGGAATCACGGCGAGCCAGAAGGCGAAACGGAAGTCGTCGTGCCAGATCAGCATGATGACGACGGCCAGAAGCGGCCCGAGAAACGCCCCCACCGTGTCGAGCGACTGTCGCAGCCCGTAGGCGGCACCGCGCAAGTGGACCGGTGTGACGTCCGCCACCAGCGCATCGCGCGGCGCACCACGGATTCCCTTGCCAATCCGGTCGACGATCCGTGCCGTCACCACGATGCCAATCGTCGGCGCGATGGCGAACAACGGTTTGCTGAGCGCGCCGAGCCCGTATCCGGCGACCGCCAGCCACTTGCGATTGCGCAGGTAGTCGCTGAGCGTGCCGGAGAACATCTTGACGACCGGCGCTGTCGCTTCGGCGATCCCCTCGATGACGCCGATCGCGGTCGCGCTCGCGCCGAGCCCTGCCATCAGGAACATCGGCAACAGGCTGTGGATGATTTCCGACGACACGTCCATCAGCAGGCTGACGCAGCCCAGCACCCAGACACTGCGAGGAATCTGGCGAAGAATGCCGGTCGACGGTTCGGTCTGCATGGGTCGCTCCCGGTTCAGGAATCCTGACACTGGATGCCGGTGATACTACTGCAGTCCAGTGACACGACCGCACGTGCCGGCCGTCACGCGAGCACGCTATTTCCCCGTGTCGCGCCGGATCTTCGCTTGCCGGCGCACGCGATCGTTCAGTATCTGGTGCCGGCGAGTGTCGGTCATCTTCTTCCAGTCGCGCGCCTCGTCACGCGTGCGCAGGCAGCCCACGCAGAATCCGGTGCGGCCGTCGAACGCGCACAGCTCGACGCACGGCGATTTCACGGCCACGATCAGGCCGCCTTCGCCGACGCCATCACTTCGACGGTCACGTGGGAAACGCCGTCAAATCGCGCAACGAGCGCACGGTAGAAGCGCGCGTCACGCGCCGCGTCGAATGTCTCGACAGACACGATCGCGCTCATGTGCCCGGGACCGACACGCCACACGTGGAGATCGTTGACCTTGTCGCCAAACGCCTCGATCGCCTGGCGTACACGCTCCGCCAGCTTGCGATCGACGTTGACGTCGAGCAGGATGCCGCCCGTATCGCGCATCAGCCCGTACGACCAGTTCGCGATGACGAGCGCGCCGATGATGCCCGCGAGCGGATCCATCCAGACCCAGCCGAACGCACGTGCGAGCAGCAGCCCGATGATCGCCAGCACCGACACCGCGGCATCGGCGATCACGTGAACGTAGGCCGACCGGATGTTGTGATCGCGGGCGGCGGCAGCGTGCGCGCCTTCGTGATGATCGTGTTCGACGAACGTCAGCGCGTGCTCGTTGCCGTTCAGCGTCACGATCGCATCGAACGCATGGGGCTCGGGAATGGTCTCTCGCGATTCCAGGAAGCCGTTGCGCGCGACCATCGTGAAATGCTGTCGCGATTGGTCGGGGCGAACGGTCGTAATCGAGGCGGACACCCCGTCGAGGCTCGACTCGCCGGTTGCCGGCGCGATCCGGAACACCGGCGGCACGCCGTCCTCGAACACCGATACGTCGAACACGCCGGCTGTCGAGAAGACCCTCATGGCTTCGTCCGCGTGATCGGCGTGATCGCCGTGTGCGTGCCCATGTCCGTGGCCGTGGCCGTGGCCATGCCCATGATGGTGGCCGTGATCATGCCCGTGATGGCCGCCGCTCAGCAGCCACACGCTCGCCAGGTTGACCGCGAGGCCGAGCACCGCGATCGGAATCGCCTCGCCAAAATGGATCGGCACCGGCGACAGGAATCGCGCGACGGCCTCGTAGCCGATCAGGATCGCGATCATCGCGAGCACGATCGCGCTCGTGAACCCGGCCAGGTCACCCAGCTTGCCGGTGCCGAACACGAAGCGCGGATCGTCGGCGTGCCTGCGCGCATAGGTGTAGGCCAGCGCTGCGATCAGCATTGCGCCTGCGTGTGTCGACATGTGCAGCCCGTCGGCGACGAGCGCCAGCGATCCGAACAGCGTGCCGCCGACGATCTCGGCCACCATCATCGCCGCGCACAGGCCGATCACCATCCACGTCCGCCGCTCGTTCTGCTCGTGCGCCGCGCCGAGGAAGATATGGTCGTGCCCCGCGCCGAACGCGTCATTCGTGAAATTGCCCATGTTCCACCCCGATCACTTGAAATAGCTGTGCACCACGTCGATCAGCTGCTCGGTCGCGCTGCCTTCGTGCTCATCCGGCCCATGTGCATCGACCATGTGCTCGCGAATGTGGTCCTCCAGCACGACGGCCAGCAGCCCGTTCATCGCGCCGCGACAGCTCGTGATCAATTGCAGCACCTCGTTGCAGCCGCGTTCCTCCCCGAGCGCGCGCTCGATCGCCTCGACCTGGCCCTTGATACGGCGCACGCGGTTCAGCAGCTTCTGTTTTTCACGAACGGTATGACTCATCGACGACTGACTCCTGGATAGTGGGGGGGAGTATAAATCCGGAAGGTTTCCCCTATAGGGGAGAGGGGTATATTTTTTTGAGATGAAGGCTTGTCGAAAGCAATCCGCTCGGCTAGACTGCCCTTCGTCTTTGGGGAGTAGCCTGCTTTCCATCCCCGGAAAGCGAACGCCGTCAACACACTCGGCCTGCGGCCGTGGCGCGTTCAGCCTGATCGGCTTGGCGAGACCATGGGTGCATCGCGTCGTTCCTGGTCGGACGTCGTCGGATGCGCCATGGTTCGTCAGCGTCCGACCACGGAGTCCCCATGTTCCCCACCGCCTTTTCCCCGCGTTTCGCCGCCGTCCGCGCGCATGCCTGCGGAGGTGCCGCATGACCTTCATGTTCCTCGAACTGGCGTTCATGCTGATCGTCATCCTCGTCGCCGCCGAGGTCTTCACCAATGCGCTCGAACATCTCGGCGAACGCCTGAAGATTTCCGAAGGCGTCACCGGCTCGCTGTTCGCGGCCGTCGGCACCGCGCTGCCCGAAACGATGGTGCCGCTGCTCGCGCTCGCCGGGGGCACGGCGAACCAGACCGTGAACGAGGAGATCGGCGTCGGCGCGATTCTCGGCGCGCCGCTGATGCTCGCGACGCTCACCACCTTCCTGATGACGCTCGCGGTGATCCGCTCGCGCGGGCTGCGCGGCACGATCGCGCCCGAACGCACGGGCTTCGTGCGCGACCTGAACTACTTCCTCGCCGCGTTCTCGCTGGCCACCGCCGCGATGTTCGTCCCGCATCACAACTGGGCCGTGCGCGCGCTGCTCGCCGCGATGCTGGTCGGCATCTACGTGATGTATGTCGTGATGACGTTCCGCGCGTCGAACCAGCTCGTCGATGCCGGGCACGGCACCGAAGCGCCGCACAAGATGTTCCTGTCACGCCTGGGCCTGCCGACCACCCTCGCGACGATTGCGCTGCAGTTGCTCCTCGGCCTCGCGCTGCTGGTCGGCGGTGCGAAGGGTTTCATTCACGGCGTGGAAGGCGTGTCGCACGTGCTCGGTGTCTCGGCACTGCTGCTGTCGCTGATCATCGTGCCGATCGCGACGGAGTTGCCGGAGAAGGTCAACAGCGTGCTGTGGATCCGCCGCAAGAAGGACACGCTCGCGTTCGGCAACATCACCGGCGCGATGGTGTTCCAGGGCACGCTGCTGCCGGCGATCGGCATCATGCTGACGCCGTGGGAGCCACGGCCCGAAGTGCTGACCGGCGTGATCATCACACTCGCGGCGGCAGCGTGGCTGCGCTTCAATGCGCGCACGCGCGGGCTCGCGATCTGGGCCTTGCTGGCGAATGGCGCCGGTTATGCGGGTTATCTGTTCATGACGCTGGCGCGCTGATCGTGCCCATCTCGCGCGTAGAGCATGCTCCCGCCGCGCCGGCGGGAGCGACGCCTCATCGCGCCGCCCACCGGAAAGCGGCTCAGATTCGCGATTGGTTTACACGCTGCGACAGTTGTTCGGCGCTTTCCTTGCGCTCGCTGTAGCGATCGGTCAAGTACGCGCCGACGTCGCGCGTCAGCAGCGTAAACTTGACCAGCTCCTCCATGACGTCGACGACCCGATCGAAATACGCGGACGGTTTCATCCGGTCGTCGTCGCCGAATTCCATGAACGCCTTCGCGACGGACGACTGGTTCGGAATGGTCAGCATGCGCATCCAGCGCCCGAGCACGCGCATCTGGTTGACCGCGTTGAACGATTGCGATCCGCCGCTGACCTGCATGACCGCCAGCGTCTTGCCCTGCGTCGGCCGTACCGCGCCGACCGACAACGGAATCCAGTCGATCTGCGATTTCATCACGCCGGTCATCGCGCCGTGCCGCTCGGGGGAGCACCACACCATGCCCTCCGACCATTGCACGAGCTCGCGCAACTCCGCCACCTTCGGGTGGCTGTCCGGCGCATCGTCAGGCAACGGCAGTCCGGCCGGATTGAAGATCCTTGCTTCGGCGCCCATGGCCGTCAGCAGCCGCGCCGCCTCCTCGACCAGCAGCCGGCTGAACGAGCGCGTGCGCAGTGACCCGTAGAGCAGCACGATTCGAGGCGGATGCGTCGACGGCTGCGCGGGTTGCAGCCGGCTCGCGTCCGGCATGCGAAACAGCGTGGCGTCGAGTTGCGGCAGATCGTTCAGGTAGTCAGACACGCTTGCCCTCCGCATCGATCACGATTTCACCGTCTTCCTTCGCAAACGGCCCCTTCTGCGGATCGGGCAGGATATCGAGCACCTGCTCGGACGGGCGGCACAGCCGCGTGCCGAGCGGGGTGACGACGATCGGGCGATTGATCAGGATCGGGTGAGCGACCATGAAACCGATCAGATCGTCGTCGCTCCATTTCGGATTGTCGAGATCGAGCGCTTCATAGGGTGTCCCCTTGCGCCGCAGCACGTCGCGTACCGGCACGCCCATCGCCGCGATCAGCGCGCGCAGTGCCTCGTGCCCCGGCGGCGTTTCCAGATAAAGCACGACGCGAGGCTCGACGCCCGTGTTGCGAATCATCGCCAGCGTGTTGCGCGACGTGCCGCAATCGGGGTTGTGATAAATCGTGATGTCGGTCATTTCCGGATTCCTGAATAATGTCACGCGCACTCGTACCAGCCCTTCGAACGGTTGACGATGCGCACGACGAGCAGCATGACCGGCACTTCGATGAGCACGCCGACGACGGTCGCGAGCGCTGCACCGGAGTGGAAGCCGAACAGGCTGATGGCGGCCGCCACGGCCAGTTCGAAGAAGTTGGACGCGCCGATCAACGCCGACGGGCAAGCGATGCTGTGTTTCTCGCCGACGACGCGATTGAGCCCATAGGCGAGCGCCGCGTTGAAGAACACCTGGATCAGGATCGGCACCGCGAGCAGCGCGATCACCAGCGGCTGCTTCAGGATCGCCTCGCCCTGGAACGCGAACAGCAGCACCAGCGTGGCCAGCAGCGCGGCGATGGACCACGGGCCGATCTTCGCCATCGCGCGGTCGAACGCCGCCTGCCCCCTGGCGAGCAACAGCCTGCGCCACACTTGCGCGAGGATCACCGGGATGACGATGTAGAGCACGACCGACGTGAGCAGCGTCGCCCACGGCACCGTGATCGCGGACATCCCCAGCAACAGGCCGACCAGCGGTGCGAAAGCGATCACCATGATGCTGTCGTTCAGGGCAACCTGCGACAGCGTGAACAGCGGATCGCCGCCCGTCAGCCGGCTCCACACGAACACCATCGCCGTGCACGGCGCGGCGGCCAGCAGGATCAGGCCGGCGATATAGCTGTCGATCTGGTCGGCCGGCAGCAGCGGCGCGAAGAGGTGCCGGATGAACAGCCAGCCGAGCAACGCCATCGAAAACGGCTTGACGAGCCAGTTCACGACGAGCGTGACGCCGATCCCCCGCACATGCTGCCGAACCTCATGCAACGCGCCGAAGTCGACCTTGACGAGCATCGGCACGATCATCACCCAGATCAACAGTCCGACGGGCAGGTTGACCTGCGCGTATTCCATGCGGCCGATGCGCTGAAAGAGTTCCGGCAGCGCCAGGCCCAGCGCGATGCCGAGCACAATGCAAAGCGCGACCCAGATGGTCAGGTAGCGCTCGAAGAATCCGATGGCGGGCGGGGCCACCACGGCTTGCGGCCGGGCAACGTTCGAGCCGGTCATGCGCCGCCTCCGCAACAGTCGGGTGCGGCCGGTACGCCACAGGCAGCGCCGGCGCAGCAGTTCTCGGTCAGGAACCCGATGAGCCCGCTCATCGATTCGAAATTCGCCGCGTAATAGATGAACCGGCCGTCCTGACGCGCAGTGACCAGATCGGCGTGCGACAGATCCTTCAGATGGAACGACAGGCTCGATGGCGACAGCCCGATCTGCTGGGCGATCGCACCGGCCGACAGCCCTTCGGGCCCGGCCACGACCAGTGCGCGGAAGATGGCCAGGCGCGCTTCATGAGCAAGCGCGCCCAGGGCGCGCACGACGAGATTGGAGTCCATGGCGCGAAGGATAGCGCCATCATTTCGACATTTCAAGCATTGTTGAAATATAGATGCCGATCCCATGCCGAGCTGTATCCAACCCGTCGTGCGCCGTCTAACGCCGCCGCACGAGCCGCTTCCGGCTCGACATGCGCGGCGCCGGTGCAACCGCCGTCCCGGTTCACGGGCGGGCGATGCACCGGCGCATCCTCAGGTCAGGACGCCTTCACCAGCTTGACGATCGTCAGCGTGCCGTCGACCTTCTCGATCCGTACCTTGACCTTGTCGCCCGCACGCGCGTGTTCGAGCATCGCGGCGTCCTTCGCCTTGAACGCCATGGTCATCGGTGGCATCCCGACGTTCTCGAGCGCACCGTGCTTCAGCGTGATCTTGCCGCTCGCGGCATCGACCTTCTTCACTTCAGCGTCGGTCAGCGCGGCATTCGACTCGCCCGCGCCGCCCGACGACATCTTCATGCCGGACATGTCCATGCCGGCCATGTCGCCGGCGGCAAAGGCGGGGGTAACGAACGCGCCGACAGCAAGAACGGCGGCAGTCGCAACGGTAACGGTAATCAATTTCTTCATCGGGATTCTCCGGTTGGGATGGATGGCACGTTCGTGCCGTGAGGAACTGCTTCGGAATGCCGCGCATGGCCCATGCTTCGGGCACGACGGCGCTGAAGCAGGAGCCATGCGGCGGGAATGACGAACATCGACAGCAGCGGCGCCGTGACCATGCCGCCGACCATCGGCGCAGCGATGCGCTGCATCACTTCGGAACCGGCACCGTGCCCGATCATGATCGGCACGAGGCCGGCGAGCACGACGGCCACCGTCATCGCCTTGGGCCGCACGCGCAGCACCGCGCCTTCGCGGATCGCGTCGAGCAGCAGCGCATCGGTCAGCGGTTCGCCGGCATCGAGCCGGCGCTGCAGCGCACCCTTCAGGTACAGCAGCATCACGACGCCGAACTCGGCGGCCACGCCCGCGAGCGCGATGAAGCCCACCGACGTCGCGACGGACACCGCATGGCCGAGCGCCCACACGAGCCAGAAGCCGCCGACCAGCGCGAACGGCACCGTCGACATCAGCAGCAGCGCATCGGCCGCCGAGCCGAACGTGAGGAACAGCAGCACGAAGATCACCACCAGCGTTACCGGCACGACGGTACGCAGCTTGGCCGCCGCGCGTTCGAGATACTCGAACTGCCCCGACCACGCGATCGAATAGCCGGGCGGCAACGCGACCCGTTGCGCAACGGCCTGCTGCATCGCGCGCACGGCGCGCTGCAGATCGGTGCCGCGGATGTCGACGTACACGTAGCCGGACAGTCGCGCGTTCTCGCTGCGGATCATCGGCGGACCGTCGGCGATCGCGATGCGCGCGACGTCGCCCAGGCGGATCTGCGCGCCGCGCGCGGTGACGACCGGCAGTTGCCGCAGGTTCTCGACCGAATCGCGCACCTCGCGCGGGTAGCGGAGGTTGATCGGGAAGCGCTCGCGCCCCGCGATCACTTCGCCGACGTCGTCGCCGCCGACCGCCGACGACACGACCGACTGGATGTCGGCCACCGACAGCCCGTAGCGCGCGGCCGCAAGCCGGTCGATGTCGACGTCGATGTAGCGGCCGCCGTTCAGCCGTTCCGCGAGCGCGGACGTGACGCCCGGCACCGGCTTCACCGCTGCCTCGACCTGCTTCGCGATCGCGTCGATCCCGGCCAGGTCCGGCCCGGAAATCTTCACGCCGACAGGCGTCTTGATGCCGGTGGACAGCATGTCGAGCCGGTTGCGGATCGGCGGCACCCACACGTTCGACAGGCCCGGCACCTTCACCGTGCGATCGAGTTCGTCGACGAGCTTCTCCGGCGTCATGCCGGGGCGCCATGCGCTGCGCGGCTTGAACCGGATCGTCGTCTCGAACATCTCGAGCGGCGCGGGATCGGTCGCGGTGTCGGCGCGGCCCGATTTGCCGAACACCGTGTCGACCTCGGGCACCGTCTTGATCAGGCGGTCGGTCTGCTGCAGCAGTTCGCTCGCCTTGTCGGCCGAAATGCCCGGTAGCGCAGTCGGCATGTACAGCAGGTCGCCTTCGTCGAGCGGCGGCATGAATTCGCCGCCGAGCCGCGACAACGGCACGGCCGTCAGCACGAGCGCGACGACCGCGATGCCGATCGCAAGCCACGGGCGCCTGAGCGTCGCTTCGAGCAGCGGCCGGTACACGCGGATCAGCACGCGGTTGATCGGGTTCGCGTGCTCGTGCGGAATGCGACCCCGCACGAGATACCCCATCAGCACCGGCACCAGCGTCACCGACAGCCCGGCGGCGGCGGCGATCGTGTAGGTCTTCGTGAACGCCAGTGGCGCGAACAGCTTGCCTTCCTGCCCTTCCAGCGAAAACACCGGGATGAACGACAGCGTGATGATCAGCAGCGAGAAGAACAGCGCGGGCCCGACTTCCGCAGCCGACATCGCGACGAGCTCCCATCGGCGCGCGGCCGTGATCGGCTCGCCGGGATGCGCGTGGTCGTACGCTTCGAGATGCTTGTGCGCGTTCTCGATCATCACGATCGCCGCGTCGATCATCGCGCCGATCGCGATTGCAATCCCGCCGAGCGACATCAGGTTCGCGTTCACGCCCTGGTAGCGCATCACGATGAACGCGGCCAGCACGCCGAGCGGCAGCGACAGGATCGCGACGAACGCGCTGCGCAGATGAAACAGAAACACCGCGCAGACGATCCCGACGATCACGAACTCCTCGATCAGCTTGTCCTTCAGGTTGCCCACCGCGCGCTCGATCAGTTGCGAGCGATCATAGGTCGTGACGATTTCGACGCCAGGTGGCAGCGAACGCTTCAGGTCGGCGAGCTTCGCCTTCACCGCATCGATCGTGGTCAGCGCGTTCTTGCCTGAGCGCATCACGACGACACCGCCCGTCACCTCGCCCTGCCCGTTCAGCTCGGCGATCCCGCGCCGCATCGCCGGGCCGACCTGGATGCGCGCGACGTCGCCGAGCAGCACCGGCGTACCGGCGTCGTTCGTGCGCAGCACCACGTGCCGGAAGTCGTCGAGCGTGCGCAGGTAGCCGGTCGAGCGCACCATGTATTCCGATTCGGCCAGCTCGACGACCGAGCCGCCGGACGCCTGGTTCGCGTTGCCGAGCGCGTTCGCGACTTCCGCCTGCGTGATGCCGTACGCGCGCAGCTTGTCCGGATCGAGCACGACCTGGTACTGCTGCACCATGCCGCCGATGCTCGCGACTTCCGACACGTCCGGCACCGCCTTCAGCTCGAACTTCAGGAACCAGTCGTTGAGCGCGCGCAGTTGCCCGAGATCGTGACGGCCGGTGCGATCGACGAGCGCGTACTCGTATACCCAGCCGACGCCGGTCGCATCCGGCCCGAGCGATACCGTCGCGCCCGCAGGCAGCCGGCTCTGCACCTGGCTCAGGTATTCGAGCACGCGCGAACGCGCCCAGTACGGATCGGTGCGGTCGTCGAACAGCACGTAGACGAACGCGTCGCCGAACGACGAATACGCGCGGACCGTTTTCGCACCGGGCACGCCGAGCAGCGTGGTCGTCAACGGATAGGTCACCTGATCCTCGACGATCTGCGGCGCCTTGCCCGGATACGACGCCTTCACGATCACCTGCGTATCCGACAGATCAGGCAACGCATCGAGCGGCGTCTGCTGCAGCGAGTGAACACCCCATGCGGCGATCAACACGGTGGCAAGCAGCACGAGGAAGCGGTTGTGGACGGACCAGCGAATGATGCGCGCGATCATCGTTCGCCTCCCTGCGGTTCGACCTTCGTCAGCCGGTAGCCATCGTCGCCCTGCGTGAACGAGAAGCGCACCGTCTCGCCCGGCTTCACGTCCGGGAACGCGGAGGGCGACGGCTTGCCGAATGCCATCGTCATCGCGCCCCAGCCGAGCGCCGGAACGGGTTGATGCGAGAACGTGATGTCGTCGGCCGTGACCTGTTCGACCTTGCCGGTGGTTTCGTAGATCGGTGCCGCCGCCGTCGATGCCGACGCGGGTGTCGCCGCTGCCCCGCTCGCGCCGGTGCCGCTTTCCAGCCGCGGCAGCACGCTTTTCAGGCTCGCCTCGGAATCGATCAGGAACTGCCCCGATGCGACGACCGTGTCGCCTTCGTTCAGCCCGCCGAGCACTTCGGTGTCGCTGCCGACGTCGTTGCCCAACGTCACGGTCACGGGCTGAAGCCGGCCATCGCGGTTCTTCACGATCACGATCGAGCGCTTGCCGGTCGCGATCACAGCTTCGGACGGCACGAGCAGGCGCGATACGGTCTGCCGTGCGGCGACCTGCACGCGCATCAGCATGCCGGGCGTGAGCTTCAGCGCGGCGTTGTCGATCTCCACGCGCGCCTGCAGCGTGCGGCTGCTCGTGCTGATGCCGGGCAGCACTTCGCGGATACGCCCCGTGAAATGCTGCGACGGGTCGCCCGCGAACGTCGCGTCGACCGACATCCCCGGCTGCACGTTCAGCGCAAGCGCCTCGGGCACCTCGACGATGAGCCACAGCGTCGACAGCCCCGCGATCTTCGCGAGCGTCTGCCCGGGTGCGACCATCGCGCCGTCCCGCACGTTCAGCTCGCTGACGACGCCGGTTTCCGGCGCGGTCAGCACGACATGCGTCTGGGCCTTGCCGGTGCGATCGAGGCTCGCGATCATGCCGTCGGGAATCGACAGCGCCCGCATCCGCGCGCGAGACGCATCGAGCAGGCTGCCGTCCATCCCGCCGCGCTTGAGCGCGAGGTATTCCTCCTGCGGCGCGAGCCAATCAGGCACGAACAGCGATGCGACCGGGGCGCCCTTCGCGATGCGCTGCATCGGCGCGCGCGCATAGAGACGATCGATGTAGCCGGTGACGCGCGACTGGACGACATCCGCGCGCGATTCGTCGAACTGCGTGGTGCCCACCGCATCGAATCCGGCCGCCGTCTGCTGCCGGCGCACGGTCGCATAGCGGATGCCGAGGCTCTGCTGCAGGCCCGGATCGATCCGGATGCCGGACGCGCCGCCGCCTTCGTCGGCGTAGACGGGCTGTAGCTGCATGTCCATGAATGGCGACTTGCCCGGTTTGTCGAAGTGCTGGTTCGGCACCATCGGGTCGTGCCAGTACAGCACCTTGCGGCCGATCTTCGGATCGGCGCTGCAGGGCGAGGAGGATGCCGCCGCGGTGGTATCCGTTGCGGCCGCGGCCGTCGCCGCATGGCGCGCGCCCGCGAAATAGCCCGCGCCGAGCAGCGCAGCACCGGCGAACGCCAGCAGGGCCGCGCGGGCCAGTGTTTGCTTCATCATGTCGTTCTCCTTTATTGCGCGGCGGCCAGCGTCGACGGCACGACCTGGTATTCGAGCTGCGCCCAGGTCTGCGAGACCTCGCGCCGGAGATCGAGCACCTGCAATTGCGCATCCAGTTGCGCGCGGCGCGCGGCGAACGTATCCGCGAGCGAACCCGTGCCGGCGCGGTACGCGGCATTCGCCAGTTGCACGCGCTGGTCGGCGGCGGGCAGCAACGCGTCGCCGAGATTCGCGATGCGCGCACGACCGCTCGCGAGCGTCGCGGACTGCGTGCGGATATCGGCCTGCACCTGGAGCAGCGTGTCCTCGTACATCAGGCGCGCCTTCGTCGCGAGCGCGGCCTTTTCGGCGACGTCGCGGTTCTGGCGGTTCTTGCGATTGATCGGCAGCGGGATCGTGACGCCGACGGACACCATGTTCGAATACGCACCTCCACGCTGCTGGTACGCGACTTCCCACGTCCAGTTCGGGCTGCGTTCGCTGTTCGCGACAGCCGTATCGGCTTCGGCGACGGCGATATCGTCGGCGGCGGTGATCAGCGCCGGTTGCGACAGCCGCAACTCGTCCGGCGGCAGCGACGACACGAACGACTCCGGCGCGGGCGGCGCGCCCGTGACGTCGTCGACGGGCACGGTGGTCCAGCGCGACAACGCAATGAGTGAAGTCTGGTAGACCTGCTCCGCCTTCAGCAATTGATCCTGCGTCTGCGCGAGCATGGCCCGCGCCTGGACGACATCGGCCGCACTCGCCTTCGCGCCGCGATACGACGCCTTCGTCGCTTCAAGCTCATGGTTCATGTGATCGAGCAACGCCTGCTGCAGCGTGAGCGCCTGCTTCGCGTAGACGGCGTTCAGCCACGCCGTCGCGGTTTGCTGGCGTACGCTCGCGAGCTGCGCGAGATAACCGGCGCGCTCGCGCCCGACCTGCTCGTTGGCGAGCGCCGACCGCAAGCGCCGCTTGTCGCCGGACACCCACTCCTGCTCGATGCCGATGCGGCGCATCGTCATGAAGTCCTGGCCGACGGTGAAACGCTGGCCGCCGTTGACCGGCAGGTTGTCGATGCCGGCCTTGAGCATCGGGTCGGGCAGTTGGCCGGCCTTCACGGCCACCTCCGAGCTGGCACGCACCGACGCCTGCGCGGCCTGCATCGAAGCGGAATGATCGGTGGCGGACTGCAGCGCGGCGTCCAGCGTGAAAGGGGCTGGCTGCGCGTGAACGGCGCCCGCAACCAGCAGCGCCGCCCAAAGCATGGGCGCGCGCCGACGCGCACGCCGCGCAAGCGGCGTGCCGAAATGGAATGACATGGTTTAACCCCAACGGCGGAACCCCATAGGGATTCCACGTCCTGATACAGGACGAACCTCACCGCGCATGCGGCGAACCTATCGGATCGGGATCAGCTGATGCGTGGAGGGCGCCACAACCCGTTCGGATCGCGGACCGGGAGGAGTTGCGCGTAGTGGAACGCGACGGTGCTGGCGTAGGCAGCGGGACGACTGACTTCGGCGCGAGCGGCCGGATGATAGAGACTGCCGAACTGGCATTGCGCCGTGAGCTTGCAGGCCATGCCCTTCGCTTTCGCGTGGGCCTTGCCGGCAGGCGACGGCTTCATCGAATCGCAGCCCGGCATGTCGGCGGACATGCCAGCGTCCATGTCCATCGACATGCCCTGCTGCATCATCGGACATTCCCCGGCCAGGCCGCTGGCTGCCAGCCCGCTGATGGGCAGCACCGCGCAGAGCAGCAGCAGGACGATGGTCCGGAGGAATTTCATGGCGGGGATTATAGCGCGGGGTTTTGCTGTGTGGCGGCGCGCCGATGAAGCGGAAAGACGCGCCGACTCCGCGACCGCCGTCGCCTGCTACCGCGCCAGTCCCTCCGCCTCCAGCACTGCCCGCACCGCCGGCCGCGCCCGCACCCGCTCGTACCACGCACGCAGATGCGCATACCGGGTCAGGTCGATATCCGCGTGGTACACCGACCGCATCCATTCGGCCTTGCCCCAGCCCGTCAGCGCGAACAGGTACGCATCGGCAACCGTGAACGTGTCGCCCGTCAGGAACGCGTTGCCGTCGAGCTGACGGTCGATCCATGCAAAACGGCTGTCGAGCTTCGTTCTGGCCGGGTCGACGTATTTCCCCGCCTGCACCGCATACAGCAGCGGGATGAAGCCCTTGTGGATCTCGGTGCCGAGGAAGTTGAGCCACTCCATCAGCCGATAGCGCGCGAGCGTGCCGTAGGCGGGCGCGAGCCCCGCATCCGGACGCAAATCCGCGAGATACTGCGCGATCACCGGCCCTTCGCGCAGCAGCGTGCCGTCGTCGAGTTCGAGCAGCGGCACGTAGCCGAGTTCGGTCACATCGTAGTAATTGCGCCCGTCTTCAATGACATGCTTGCGCGCGTCGACCTGGATGATCTCCGCGTCGACGCCGCCTTCGCGCAGCACGATGCAAATGGCCTGCGAACAGCTTCCGGGAGCGTGATAGAGCTTCATGCGTGTCCTTCGTGGGTGGTTCATGGATCGATTCGCCGCGACGCGGGCGCTAATATCTCGCATTGGCGCAGGGCTGAGAAGACGGCAGTCGTTTGTGCCGTAGTCACAAAAAATTTACCGACCAGGATTCGGCACGATGAAATCGAGTGCGACAGGATGTTCCGTTGAAGAAGCGATGCGCCTGCTCGGCGGCCGCTGGCGGCTGCTGCTGGTGTCGTATCTGCTCGACGGGCCGCGGCGCTTCAGCGACCTGCGGCGCGACATGCCCGGCATCTCGCAACGCATGCTGACGCTCGACCTGCGCGCGCTCGAAGACGCGGGGCTCGTGCGGCGCACCGTCTACCCGGAAGTGCCGGTGCGGGTCGAGTACGACCTGACCGCCGACGGCGACCGGCTGCGGCCCGTCGTCGACGTCATGCGCGAATTCGGGCTGTGGCTGAAGGCGCGCGATGCCGATGCGGCGTGCGCCACCGGCACGACGCCCGGCGCGGCAGCCGCGATCGACTCGGCCCTCCATTCAACCCGATAACCCCTACTCCCTTACGCAGGAACCCACCTTCATGGAACTTCACGCCACGATCGGCGCGGCGACGTCCGATCTCGACGACGACGAAAGCTTCGCCAACATCTACTGTCACGACGCCGAGCAGGACTATTGCTTCGCGTTGTCGCGCTTCCCGGACGACGCGCTGATCGAAGTGATGGTGCGCGACCAGATCAACGTGCGCGTCAAGGATCTGTCGGTGCGCCTGACGGACGACACGATCGACGTCGAGATCGAACCCGCCCTCGCCGCGCGTCTCGACGGCCAGACGCGCTACGTGATCCATCTCGCGCCCGGTCAATACGATCCGGTCGCGCTACGCGCCGCGCTGAAGGAGATCTTCGTCGGCAAGAGCGGCTTTCAGGACGACAGCACGCGCGGCTAACGGCTCAATCGTACGGTCATCGTCGCCTGCGCGATGGCCTGGTCGTGCGCAGTGAAGCCGACGACCGCCGGCGTCGCATCACGCTCGACCGGCAGCTTCGCCACCTTGAGCGCGGTCAGCGTGATGACGTAGCGATGTGTCTCGCCTTGCGGCGGGCACGGGCCGAGATAGCCGGCGTGGCCGGTGTCGTTCTTCATCGGAACGGCACCCGCCGGCAGCCTCGCAACGTCATTGCCCGACCCAGCCACGATGCCGTGAGCCGACGCCGGTATATCGGCGACGACCCAGTGCCAGAACCCCGAACCCGTCGGTGCATCGGCATCGAACATCGTCAGCAGGTAGCCTTGCGTACCCGCCGGCGCATCCGTCCATCTTATGGATGGCGAAACATTCTCGCCGTGGCAGCCGAAGCTGCCCGATACCTGCGCGTGATCGAACGCGCCGCCAGCCAGCTCCACGCTGGCGATCGAGAAATCGCCGGCCCGCGCCGTCCCGACGGCGATCATGGCGGCACACAGGGCGAAACCGGGCTTGAGTGTCTTCATCGTCAATCTCACCAGCGAGCAGGAATGGAACGGCCATTCTTGCAATCGCGCCGATCCCGAACAAGGCGAGCAAAGGTACCGGTATCGCCACTACCCGGCAAAGGCCGGCCAGTCCGGCGAAGCGATACCGGACGACCTGCGCGACCGGTTCGACATCGATTCCGGCCCGTCGTCGGTGCGGCTGACTTGCGACGCAAACGGCAAGCGCGTCTCGCGCCACGATCGCCGCCCTTTCCCACATATTGAGCGCCGCTCGTCCCATTAATAGGGATACCTGTCCAAATGTTGACGCACTGCGCGCCACGGCTCTAACGTTCGCCCCAACGCCATTAGATTCGGCCGCCCCGCTCGCGGGCGACGGCCGAGCACAGAACACAGGAGACAACCGTGGCCCATTCCGCGTCACGCACGCACGCCAACCCGCCGGAACAGCGGCCCGCACACACCGGCATCGCAGCCGATTCCGCCGCCCGCGCGGCCGCGGCGCAGGCCGCGCCACCGAGCCGCAAGCGGCTGCTGATCCTCGCGCTGCTGTTCGTCACCGTCGTGATCAACTATCTCGACCGCAGCAACCTGTCGATCGCCGCGCCCGCGCTGTTCAAGGAGCTGAACATCGATCCGGTGCGCGCGGGCCTCGTGTTCTCCGCGTTCGGCTGGACCTACGCGCTGATGCAGATCCCGGGCGGCTGGCTCGTCGACAAGGTGTCGCCGCGCGTGCTGTACGCGGGTGCGCTCGCGCTGTGGTCGGCCGCGACGCTGCTGCTCGGCTTCGCGGGCTCGTTCGTCGGGCTGATCGTGCTGCGCCTCGCGGTCGGCGCGCTCGAGGCGCCGGCCTACCCGATCAACAACCGCGTGGTGACGACGTGGTTCCCGACTCGCGAACGCGCGAGCGCGATCGGCGGCTACACGTCAGGCCAGTTCGTCGGCCTCGCATTCCTCACGCCGGTGCTCGCATGGCTGCAGGTGCATCTCGGCTGGCACATGGTGTTCGTCGCGACCGGCCTCGCCGGCATCGCGTGGGCCGCGATCTGGTACGCGGTGTACCGCGAGCCGCGCGCGTTTCGCGGCGTCAACGCGGCCGAGATCGCGCTGATCCGCGACGGCGGCGGGCTCGTCGATCTCGAAGACCGCGTCGCGGCACGCAGCGAACGCGCACCATCGACATGGCGCGACCTCGGCGTCGTGCTCGGCCGGCGCAAGCTGTGGGGCATCTATCTCGGCCAGTTCGCGCTGAACTCGACGCTGTGGTTCTTCCTCACGTGGTTCCCGACCTACCTCGTGAAGTATCGCGGGATGGACTTCATCAAGTCGGGCTTCCTCGCGTCGCTGCCGTTCCTCGCCGCGTTCGTCGGCGTGCTGTGCTCGGGCGTACTGTCGGACTGGCTGATGCGCCGCGGCGCATCGCAGGGGTTCGCGCGCAAGCTGCCGATCATCTCGGGGCTGCTGATCTCGACCTGCATCATCGGCGCGAACTACGTCACGTCGACCGGCTGGGTGATCGCGTTCATGACGATCGCGTTCTTCGGCAACGGCTTCGCGTCGATCACATGGTCGCTCGTGTCGGGGCTCGCGCCCGCGCGGCTGCTCGGCCTGACGGGCGGCGTGTTCAACCTGATCGGCAACCTGTCCGCGATCGCGACGCCGATCGTGATCGGGCTGCTGGTGGACGGCGCGGACTTCTCGCGCGCGATCACCTACATCGCCGCCATGGCGCTCGCGGGCAGCCTGTCGTACGGGCTGCTGGTCGGCAAGGTCGAGCGCATCGACGCATAAGCGTCGGCAACGCACGGGCGGCCCGCGCACGCCGCCCTGCTTTACCGCTACCGCTGAATGCGCGTCGCGTCAGAACCGCTGAAACCCGTCGCGCGCCAGATCGTGCGGATTGCCTGCCACGTAGTCGAGCGCGCACGCATCGGTATCGATGCCGACGGTCAGCAGCGTTTCCCAGCGCTCGGTGTCGGGCATCGACAGGTCCGGATGGAAACACACGACGGCCTGGTCGCCGGCCGCCCCGCACATCGCCGCCGCGCGTTCGCGCACATCGGCACTCGTCATCCCGTTCACGACGTCGTTCAGGTGCGAGAAACGTTCGCGCGTGGTCGAGCTGTCCGGCATGCACTCGCCGCTGCTCAGCGCTGGGTCGAGGAAGTGATTCGTATGCAGCAGCCAGCCGTCCGGGCGCGGTACCACCACGCCGATGCCCGACGGACTCAGCTCGATGCTGGCCGCACGCGGGTTCGCGTCATGCCGCGTGAACACGGTCAGCACCGTTGACGCGCTCACGCGCGCGGTGCGTGCCAGTTCGATCGCTTCCTGAACCGTCGTCGCTTCTTCGAGAATCCACCGTGCGATCGCATGCACGGGCACGCCCGCGCTGCCGTTGTCGCTCGTATGGTGCAGGATGTTGAAGTGCAGCCCGAGCCCCGCGCTGTTCACGCCGAGCTTCGCGAGCATCCCGAATTCGGAGAACAGCTTGACGGTGCGGCCGTGCCGCGTCTCCAGCTTCATCAGCAGCCCCTGCGGCGCGAGGCTGTCGTGCCAGTCCCAGGTCTGCAGCGTGCGCGGCGTCTGCGGGCCGGCCGGCGCGTAGACGGTCGTCGAACATTCGCCTTCCGTCGACGCCGGCGCGATCGCGAGAATCTCGGTGCGCGCGTTCAGGCACGCGAGCTGCCAGCGCGGCAGGTTGACGGCATGTGCGATCGCGTCAATTTCGCCGGCCAGGTCAGGCGCCCACGCCTCGAGCGACGCAAGGCTCGCCTCGCCGATCTCGCGTGCGCGTTGCGGATCGATGCCGAGCTTCGGGAAGAACGCGAGATAAAGCGCGACGGTCTGCCGGATCTCCGGCGCGAAACGCTCGCCGATCTGGCGGCCGCGCTCGCGCGAGTCGCGGGTGTCGGTCACGAAGGTGTGCAGTTTCACGATGGTTTCTCCTGGGTTGAATGCGGACCGAGGGATGCCCGGCCCAGAATGTCACGCGTCGCGAGCGACGACAATGAAAAAAGCGGAGCCGCGCCGCGTCGCGCGGCGCGGCCCCTGTGCTCAAAACGAATAGATGAACTGCATTCCGGCGAGATCGTTGCTGCGCGAGTACGTACCGTTGCTCTTCAGGAACACCGGATGGTTCGCCGCGTCGTGGCGGTATTCGAGCTTCACGGTGATCTGCTGCGTCGGATAGAACAACAGGTCGGCCGTGATCGCGTAGCGCTGCGCGCCCTTGCACTCGGTGCCGTTGGTCGACGAGCCGTGGAAGCACGCCGGATCGATGCCGAAGCCGCTCGACCCGTTCACCGACGGATTGCCGCCCGCGAGCCCGTACTGGATGTTGGTGCCGCCGCCGCCGTTCGACGTGTTGTTCAGGTAGTCGAAGCGCAGCGTCGCGCCCATGCGGCCGACCCACGACGTCGTCCACTTCGTATGGCCGAGCAACGACATCCCGTACCAGCGGGCGGTACCGCCGTTCCATGCGCCCTTCTGCAGCTCGCCGTAATCGACCTGCGCGTTGACCTGAGTCTTGTCGTGCGTATAGGTCACGTCGGCCTCCACGTATTTGTAGAGACCAGTCGGCGACGAACCGTTGCACTGATAGCCGTAGCCGCCCGGCGTCGCGCACGGCGAGAACAGCGACTGCCGGCCAAGCATCCCGGAGATGCCGAAGTCGAAGGCGGTCGATGTCGCGTTGTCGAAGCGCGCGGTGATCGTCGGCGTCCAGTTGGTCTTCGTCGTGTTGTTCGCCGCGTTCGCGATCGCGCCGGCGGTGCGCAGCACCTCGTTGCCGATCACGACCTGCCAGAAGCGCGTCATCGCCGCGTTGGAGCCCTTCAGCCCGACGCCGATCAGGTTGCCCGGTTCGCTGAAGTCGTACAGCAGCCCGTGCGTGAGCGTCAGCATCTGGTTCGACGGCTGCACCTCGTAGCCGGCGAGGCTCGGCATCATCCCGACCTCGAAGGTGCGCGTCGTGCTGAGCGGAACCGTGACCACCGCCTGCGTGATGATGTTGTTGCCGATGCCGCCGTGCGAATTGCTGAACACGTTGCCGAAGCCGCGGTTCGGCTGGATCACGACCTCCGCCGACGGCGCCATCGGGCCGACGCCGAAGGTCTTCTTGATGTCGAGGTAGACGTCGCCGATCGTGCTGTTGAAGTAGTCGTACGCGCCCGGATCGTGGTTCAGGAACTGGAAGCCGGACGTGCGCTGCGCGCGGTTGAACAGGTACACGGGATCGACGTAGCCGGTGATGCTCAGGCCCGCGAGCGGGCCGGTGGTCGCCGCTTCCTGCAGCGAGTCGACCTTCAGCGATGCGTTCGCGATCTGCTCGCGCATCTGCTGCAGGTCGTCGTTCGTGAATGCGGGCGCCGAGTCGGCGGCCGGCGCGGCAGCCGCTGCCGTGTTGATCGAACCGATCTTCGCGCCGCCCGAGGCGGCGGTGGCAGTGGCAGTCGTTGCCGCGCCGGCAGGCTTCGCCGCCAGCATGCTCGCGCGCAGCTCGTTCACCTGCTGCTGCAGCGCGGTGACCTGTGCCTGCAGCGCCTTCATCTTGCTCGCGTCGGTCGCCTGCGGCGTGTGCGCGAAGGCCGAGGCGGCTTCGAACGCAAGCACGCACAGCGCCGTCATGTGTTTGATTTTCATGTCGTGGGTGGTCGTCGGGACGAGCGCGCCCCCGCCCGCCGCGATGAGCGGCGGGGCGCGCGAAAGGTAGACGGGAGTGGGGAGAGCGGCGGCCGGCTTACTCGGTCTTCAGCTTCGTCCAGAGACGGTTCTGCAGACGCATCAGCTCAGGCGGAACCGGCTTGCTGAGGCTCAGCTTGCGGATCACGTCGGCGGGCGGGAACACGGCCGGATCGCTCGTCACTTCGGCGCGCACCAGATGCTTCGACGACGGCACGGCCGACGGGTACGACGTGTCGTTGGTCAGGTTCGCGCTCTCCTTCTCCGACAACACGAAGTTGACGAACTTCAGCGCGGCGTCCGGATGCGGCGCATCCTTCGGCACCGCCATCATGTCGAACCACATCGCGCTGCCCTCGGCGGGGATCACGTACTTGATGTGATACGGCTTCTTCGCGGAAGCAGCCGCGATCCGCGCGGAGTTCACGTCGCCCGACCAGCCGAGCGCGAGGCAGATGTCGCCGCCCGCGAGATCGTTGATGTAGCTGCTCGAATTGAACTGCGTGATGTACGGCCGCACCGTCTTCAGCAGCTCGTATGCGGCCTGGTAGTCGGCCGGGTTCGTCGTGTTCGGGTCCTTCTTCAGGTAGACGAACGCCATCCCGAACGCATCGACCGGCGAATCGAGCACCGAAATGCCGCAGTGCTTCAGCTTCTGCGCATACTTCGGGTCGAACAGCAGCGCCCAGCTGTCGAGCGGCGCGTCGTTGCCGAGTGCGGCCTTCACCTTCTCGACGTTCATCCCGAGCCCGTCGGTGCCCCAGGTCCACGGAATGCCGAACTGGTTGCCCGGATCGTCCTTCGCGAGCACCTTCATGATTTCCGGATCGAGCAGCCCGTAGTTCGGCACCTGGCTCTTGTCGATCTTGCGGTAGATGCCGGCCTGCAACTGCCGCGCCCAGAAGATGTCGGACGGCACGACCACGTCATAACCCGACGTGCCCGACAGCAGCTTCGCCTGCAGCGTCTCGTTCGAATCGAACTCCTGGTAGACCACCTTGATGCCGGTCGCCTTCTCGAAGTTCGCGATCGTCGCCTTGCCGATCGAGTTGCCCCAGTTGTACACGTTGACGACGTCCGCCGCGTGCGCGACCGGCGCGCCGGTCCACAGGACGCCGCCCAGCGCGAGCGCCGCGCATGCCGTTTTCAGATGCTTGCTCCAATCCCCTGCCATGGTTTCCTCCGTCGATATCATGATCCGCTCGCGATGAACGGTGTGTGCTTCGGTCCGGAAAAATGTAGCCAGAGGAAATTGGCCGGTCTGCCCTGCCAATAGGGGGACACGCCGCACAATCGGGGCCTCCGGTTCCGGACGGCGGCCCCGATCGGCACAACACGGAAGCGATTTGAAAGCTTCCGCTGCCGCTTCGTCAGCGTAAAACCGCTCAGGAGGCCTGCACGCCCGTGCGCACGCCGAAGTCCTCGCCCACGTGCGTGATGCGGCCGTCCATCATCGTCAGCGCGACGTCGATGCGGCCGATGTCGTACTGGCCGACTTCGAACAGGTCGTTTTCCAGCACGACCAGATCCGCGCGCTTGCCGGGCGTGAGCGAGCCGACCTCGTGCTCCATCCCGAGCTGGTACGCGCCGTGGATCGTGTACGCGGCGATCAGCTGCGGAATGCTCAGGCGCTCGGCGAGGTCCGGAAACACCGGCGCATCGGGCTCGCCCGCGAGCTGGCGCGTATGGCCCGACTCGATGTGTTCGAGCGGCTTGTGCTGGCAGCGGCACTGGCACGCGAGGCCGTCCATGCCGATCGACACCGTCACGCCTTCGTCGAGGAACGTGCGGAACTTGTACATGTTGCTCCAGCGCGCGTGGCCGTAGTGGTCGCGCAACTGCTCGGTGTACGCGTCGACCACGCCCCACTGCAGCTGCGTGTTCGCCATCACGCCCGTGCGGCGGAAGCGCGGGATGTCGTCCGGATGCGTGAGGAACGCATGCGTGATCACGTGGCGGCGGTCGCGCGGCGGGTTCGTGCGGTTGACCGCGTCGAAGCCGTCGAGCGCCATCCGCACGGCTGCGTCGCCCACGCAATGCACCATCACGTTCGCGTTCGCGCGATCGGCTTCGACCAGGTAGCGGTTGAACGTATCGGCCGGCATCGTCGGCGCGCCGCAGGTGTCGGGGCGGTCCGCATACGGTTCGAGCAGGTAGGCGGTGTGGTTCGCCTCGGTGCCGTCGAGGAACAGCTTCAGCGCGCGCGCCTTCACGAGCGGCGAATCGTACCGCTCGCGGTATTTGACGAGCGTGCCGACCGGATCGTCGATCTCGCCGATCACCGCGACGCTGCCCACCACGCGCAGCTTCAGGTCGCCCGCGCGCTCCATCGTCTGCAGCGTCTCGTACAGCAGCGACTGGTCGCCGCTCGCGTCGAAGAAGCCCGCATCGAACACGGTCGTCACGCCGGCCGCGCACAGCTTCTTCTGCCACGGCGGGATCGATTTCAGGTACAGGTCGATGCCGGTCGGCAGCAAGCCGGCCGCGCTGATCCGCTGCAACACCAGCGAATACGCAGCGCCGTCGACGATCAGGCCGGTCGGCTCGCCGGTCACGGCGTCCTTCTCGAACCAGCTCGCGCCTTCCTGCACGGGCGGCGTCGATGCGTCGATGCCGGCGATCGCCAGCGCCTTCGAGTTCACCCACATCGAATGGAAATCGGTCGACAGCAGGCACACCGGGCGATCCGCGCAGATCGCGTCGAGCGTCTCCTTGCGCAGCAGCGCCGGCGGAATCGTCGCCTGGATCCAGCCCATCCCGGTGATCGCCGGCTCGTCCGGATGCGATTCGACGTAGTCGCGCAGCGCGCCGAGCACCTGCTGCGGATCCTCGTAGTTCACGAACGCCTGGAACGCGAACGCGGTCGTCTCGAAGTGCCAGTGCGATTCGACGAAGCCCGGCAGCACGAGCCGGCCGGCCGCGTCGACGACCTTCGTATCCGCACCGATGTACGCCTGCACGGCCGCCGTATCGCCGACGTGGACGATCCGGCCGCCGCGCACGGCGACGGCCTGAGCCCAGGGCTTGTGCGGGTCGACGGTGTAGACCTTCGCGTTGGTGAGGATGAAATCCGCCGGTGTCGAATCCTTCGCGGCGTGCGTCGGTTGCATCTGCATGGCCTGTCCTTTCTGGTGATCAGGTTTTCGAAGTGCTTTCACTATAGGCAGACGATTCGCGCCGGTATGCCCCCCCGCCGCGGGGGCTCGGGCGAATTCCGGCCACCGCGCGCACGGTCTTGTCATCGTTTTGGGGACAACGCGCGAAATCCACCGCGCGAATCCGGTGAATTCCCGGCTGACGCGTGCACGGCGTTCGCGTAACGTCGCGCTGTCCCCTGACCGCCCACGCCCGACCATGCGACTTCTCCAGCCCGACCCGGCCGCCCGCGGCCACTACCTGATCGGCGTGCGCCCCGACACGCTCGGCGCGACGCTGCGCGCAGTCGGCACGCCGGATTTCGTCGGCGCGGTCACGGAGTTCGTCAACGACAGCATCGACGCCGATGCCGTGCATCTCGAACGCTGGCGCGCCGATACGGGCAGCACGTCGGGTTTCGTCGTCGAATGGCTCGGCAGCGGCAGCCTGCGTTTCGCGGCCGATACGTTGCGCGTGATGGATGTCTATTACCAGGACTACTGCCAGGTCGATCCGCTGGTCGCGCCGCTGCGCGGCAAGGCCGGCACGCTGCTGGTGCAGCGCCATGTCGACGGCATCGCGCAGGGCGAGTTCCGCCGCCGGATCTTCGACGAGCCCGGTATCGGGCAGGAATGCCTGCTCGTGCACGGCAACGCACATCTGCAATACGCGCTGGGGCTCGCGCGCACCGTCGGCCGGGCCGCGTTCACGACGGACGAGCTGTTCCACTTCCGGCAGATGGTCGACCTGCTGTTCCCGATGTTCGAGCTGCATGCGCGCACCTGCGCGGCGCGGCGGGTGGCGGCGGTGTCAGTGAATGCCGCGTCGCAGGCGAGCTTCGACGCGCGTCTCGAACGGCAGGACGTGCAGCTGTCGCGCCGCGAGCACGAGATCTGCCGGCTGATGCTGTGCGGGCGCTCGGTGCCCGAGGCCGCGCAGCAGCTCGACGTGAAGCTGTCGACGGCCGAGTCGTACGTGAAGCGCGCGTTTGCGAAGCTCGGCGTGCGCACGCGCCGCGAGCTGTTCGACTGGGTGCTGGTCGACTGCTGAACGCCAGGCGCGTGCTTACGCGGCCAGCGCGGCCGCCTTGATGTTGAATGCGCGCAGCAGGTCCTCGCAGAACGCGTCGACGATCGGCTTGTCGCTTGCGCTGCGCTTCATCGCGAGATGCAGCGGCACGTCGAAGCTGAACGTCGTGCGGCCAACGGCCTTCACGAGCCCGCGCTGCTCGAACGGCTCCGCGTAATGCGCGGGCAGGTAGCCGAGATGCCCGCCCGACAGGATCAGGATCGTCGCGGCCTCGATGCTGTCCGCGCTCGCGGTCACGCGCCGCTCGGGCAGCGGATACTGCTCCTCCGGCACCGGATAGGTGCGCCATACCCAGTCGTGAAGCTGCAGGTCGTCCGCCGTCACGGGCCGCGACGCATGGAACAGCGGATGCCCGCGCCCGCAGTAGATCACCTGCTGCTCGGTAAAGAGCGGCGTGTAGAGCAGCCCGGGCACGCGATGCCAGAAATAGCCGATCGCGAGATCGAGCTGGTTGTTGACGAGGCTTTCCTCCAGCTCCTGCGGTGACGCGACCTTCATCGCGAACGTGACGGCCTGGTCGCGCTTGCGGAATGCGCCGATCGCATCGGCCACGCGCGCGTTCTCGACGAGCGGCGCCTGGCCGATCAGGCCGATCGACAGCGTGCCGACCAGCTTGCGATCGATGTCGCGCACGCGCGCGACGAATTCGGAGGTTGCCGCAACGAGCGTGCGCGCGGTGGCCGCGAAGCGTTCGCCCTTCGACGTCAGGCGAAAGCCGCCGCGCCCGCGATCGCACAGCTTGAAGCCGACGCGCGCTTCGAGCGCCGACAGCTGCGTGCTGATCGTCGACTGCCGCACGCCGAGCGACGCCTCGGCGGCCGTGATGCCGCGTGCGTCGACGACGGCCAGAAAGACCCGGATGAGCCGGAGATCGAGATCGGAAGTATTCGAGAACATGCTTCAAGCCGCTGCGCGTGTGCGCGTTACCCGGCCGGCCAGCACGACGCGCATCGCACGCCACGCCCGCCGCCTGCGCCGATGAACCAGACCGACCGCGCGCCGCCATCGGCAGCGGCACGCGTCGCCACCCTCATTCAGATGCCGCTGCGAGCACGGGCGCCATCCCGAACACGGCCGGCCGCAGCCGCCGGTAACAGAGGAACGCCACCGCGCACAGCACGATCGCCGCGATCAGCGCCGACTGCGTGCCTGCGCTCTCGATCAGCGAGCCACCTGCGACCGAGCCGACGCCATAGCCGAGCGCGACGCAGCCCGGCGACAGCGCGGCCGACTTGCCGACCAGGTCGTACTGCGGAATCGTCGCGTAGATCAGCAGCGCGCCACCGGTCCAGCAGCCGATGAAGACGATCGCGCCGAGCGTGAACGTCGCCGCCGATGCCGGCAGCGCGAGCAGCACGGCCGCAACCGCGCAGCCGCCGAGATTCACGAGCGCCCAGCGGCGCAGGCCCGCGCCCGCGCCGAGCTTCGGCATCGCCGCGCAGATCACGAGGCTCGCGATGTTCGCGATGCCGAGCACGAGCGACACCGACTTGCCGCTCAGGCCCGCCGCGGTGCCGATCTTCTCGAGGAAGGTCCACACGACGCCGACGCCGCCGTACAGCGCGAGCTGCGCGCACAGCACCAGCATCGCGCCCTTGCGGTCGATGCGGCCGGCGACGCCGGCCGGCGCTGGCGTGGCCATCGTCTCGCCGCGGCGAAACAGCGGCGTCGTGAGCACGAACATGCCGAGCACGCACGCGACGAAACCGAACACGCCGTGCGCGCCCCACGTGTCGCTCAGCATCGGGAAGATGTAGGCGAGCAGCACCATGCTCCACGTCACCTGCCCCATCAGCATGATCCCGAGATTGCGTTCCGGTGCGCGCGAATACGACAGGTAGCGCAACGCGATGCCGTTCAGCCCGCCCGAGCCGACGCCCGCGATGAACTGCAACGCCGAATAGGCGACGAGCCCGTGCGTCGCGAGCGTGCCGAGGTTCGCGCCGGCCGCAAGCGTCACCGCACCCGCGAGCACCCACCGGACCGGCTGGCGGCCGAGCACGAACGCGACGAGCAGCGTGCCCGTCGATTCGCCGAGCACCTCGATGAAGCTCGACAGCCCGAGCGCCGCTTCGCCGAAGCCCCAATGACGCTCGACCTGCCCGACGATCGCGGGCAGGCCGAGGAAGACCGTCGGCCCGAGCATGCCGAGCAGCAGCATCACGACGACGAACAGCGCGTTTTCCTGTCGCGCCTCATCCTGCAGGTTGACTACATTCATCTGGTGTCTCTCTCCGTGTCCGCGGCGCGGACCGTCTCCTCTGGGGATCGTTTTTGGGTGTCGCTACGACGGGGCGGCCCGGCGCGGGGCCGCCCCGTCGTCGCTTACATCGGGAAGCCCATCGCCTTGATGCCGCTGATCCATGCGCGCTTCCAGCCGCCTTCCGCATCCGCGCCATCGAACGCATGGAACGTGATCTTCGCGGCCATCCAGCGCATCGGTTCCGGCGGGATGTAGCTCGGGCTCTGGTTCGCGATGTCGAGCTTGCGCTCGGGGCTGTCGCGATCGAACAGGATGTTCAGCCCCATGAATGCGCCGAACCGGCTCGCCGCGACGCCGAAGCCCGTATAGCCGGCGACGAACACGGCCTTGTCGCCGAGATAGCGCTTCGCGAACACCGAGCCGCGCGAGCAGTAGTCGATCGGGCCGCCCCACGCGTGCGAGAAGCGCACGTCGCACAGTTGCGGGAACGTGCGGTAGAACGCTTCCGCGAGCCGGTAGTACGTTTCGCGCTGGCCGTCCTGGTGCGGTTCCGGATCGCCGTCGAAGTGATAGCTCACCAGCCCGCCGAAGATGATGTTGTTGTTCTTCGTCAGGCGGAAATAGTTGAGCTGCGTGCGCGTGTCGTACACGCCCTGGCGATTCTTCCAGCCGATCCGCGCGAGCTGTTCGTCGGTGAGCGGCTCGGTTGCGAGCACGTGGTCGCGCACCTGCATCACGCGACGGTTGATGTCGGGAATCCCGACTTTCGCGGTGCCGCTGCCGAACACGACGCGCGGCGCACGCACGCTGCCCTTCGGCGTCTTCACGAATACCGTGCTGCCTTCGTCGGTCACGGTCACGAGCGGCGTGTGTTCATACAGCTTCACGCCGAGCTTCAGCGCCGCGCGCTTCAGCCCCCACGCGAGCTTTGCCGGATGCACGATGCCGCTGCGGTTGCGCGACCACAGCGCGCCCGCGAACAGCGGCGAATTCAATTGTTCGAGCGTTTCCTCACGATTCAGCAGCACGACGTTGTGGCCGTACTCGCGATGCAGGTCGTAATCGCCCTTCAGGTGCGCGATGTGCTCGGGATCGACCGCGACCGTCATCTCGCCGTTCCACTCGATATCGGCGTCGATGTCGTAGCGCTTCAGCGTCTCCTCGAAGCCGTCGAGGTTGTGATGGCCGAAGGCCTCGAGCTGCGCGATGTCGTTCGGGAACACGCGCACCGCGTTCGGCAGCCCGTGCATCACCGACGTCGAGATGATCCCGCCCGCGCGGCCCGACGCGCCGTGCGCCACCTTGCCGGCCTCGATCAGCACCACGTTCAGGTGCGGCATCTGTTCCTTCGCCTGCACGGCCGCCCACAGCCCCGTGAAGCCACCGCCGACGATCAGCAGATCGGCCGTCACGTCGCCGACGAGCTCCGGCTCGGTCGCAGGCGCCGCCGGGTTGTCGAGCCAGTACGGGAACAGCTTCGTATTCGCGAGCGCCGCCTCGACGCCCAGTGCGACCGGCGCGCCACGCATTGCGTGCGCCTGCACCGGCGCAGTCTCTCTTGCTTTGACTTCCATTTCCATGATCCCAGCCATCACACGCGAAAAACGAAACCACCGCCGGGTGCGCGTCACACGGACGACGACACCACGGCGGCGGCTTCGGACATCACGACTTCTCGAGCAGCACGTAGAACTTCTTCGCGTCCTCGATCGTCTCCCAGCGGCCCGCGAAGCCGGCCGGCAGCAGGTAGCCCTGGCCCGGCGTGAATTCCTTGCGGTTGCCTTCGACGTCGGTCAGTGCGATCCGGCCCTCGACGAGCCACACCGCCTCGTCGGCCGCGGTTTCCGGAAACTCCACCGAGCCGACCTTCCCTTCCCACCAGCCGATGAGGTAGTTGCCGCTCTTGCCTTCCGCCGCGCGCCAGTCGCTTTCGTCCATTCCGAAGTCGAGCTTCGTGAATTCGCCGATGCCTGCGCCGAGCGGCAGGATGTCCTTGATCAGTTTGGTCATCTGAATCTTTCGTCTCTTGATTGAAAAAGCAGAGACAAAGTTACTCATTTACACTGCCCCGGTATGCCCCCCTCCAGGGGGGACAAGCGGTGTTTTCCGGGGCAAACGGGTCGGCAGGACAACCGACGGTGTTTCCCCTAATGACGTTTTCCGTTGCAACCGCTAAAATCGCGCCCGCCTTTCACCCGGGGAACCGCATGCTGCTCAACGTGAACCCCTTCCACCGCGACAACGACCGTTTCAACGTGTCGTTCAAGGCGCTGGGCGAGCTGATCGAGACGGTCGGCACGCCGCACTTCGTGCCGCGCCTCACGCAACTGCTCAATGACGTGGTGCCGCTCGACGTCGCGCATGTCGAACGTTCGCGCGTCGACGGCTCGATGCCCACAGGCTATCGATGCGAATGGATCGGCAGCAGTGGCATCGATACCGAATCCACCGAAATCTCCGACGTGATGACGCTCTACTACGAGCGCTTTCTCGACAGCGACCCGCTGTTCGCGGGGCTGCGCGGCAAGACCGGCACGATGCTGGTGGTTCGCGACATCGCCGCGATCCCGCCCGGCGAATTCCGGCAGCGGCTGTTCGACGACGTGCATATCGGGCACGAATGCGTGCTCGCACGCGGCACCCGCTATGCGCAGCATTCGATCGCGCTGGAGCGCGGCCGCGACCGGCCGCCGTTCACGCTCGCCGAGATGAACCGCTTTCGCAGCATCAGCGACATGCTGTTCCCGCTGCTCGAACTGCATGCGTCGACCACGGCCGCACGGCGCGTCGCACACCCGACGCCCGAGGTCCATCCGCTCGCGCAGTTCGATACGCGAATCGCGGCCGACGGCGTGAAGCTGTCGAAACGCGAATACGAAACCTGCAAGCACCTGCTCTCCGGCAAGACCGTGCCCGAAACGGCCGAGATCCTCGGCGTGCGCGTCGCGTCGGCCGAGTCGTACGTGAAGCGCGCGTTCGCAAAGCTCGGCGTGCGCACGAAGCGCGAGCTCGCCGCGTGGGGTTCGGCCACCACCGCGTTCCCTTCCACCGGCTCGCACGACGGCACCGCGCCGCCCGCCATCCCGCGCTGAACCGCCCGGCCGCACCCGCGCGGCCGCGTTCGGTTGCGCCGCGTCGATGCGGCGGCGCCACTTGCATCGAGAGCCGTCGATGTAAACGTTGCGACTTCAAAATCTTCGCGCGGACGTTCTCCTCTACCATCGGCCGATCGCTTTACCTCAGAAAAAGGAGACGGCCCATGCCCCGCGAACTGAATCAACCGATGGGCGGCAACGAAATGCCGCGCTTTGGCGGCATCGCCACGATGATGCGGCTGCCGCAAGCCGCAACGACCGACGGCCTCGACGTGTGCTTCGTCGGCGTGCCGCTCGATCTCGGCACGTCGAACCGCTCGGGCTCGCGCTTCGGCCCGCGCCAGATCCGCACCGAATCCGTGCTGCTGCGCCCGTACAACATGGCCACGCGCGCGGCGCCGTTCGATTCGCTGCAGGTGGCCGACATCGGCGACGTCGCGACCAATCCGTACGACCTGAAGGACTCGGTGCGCCGCATTGAAGAGGCGTACGACGAGATCGTCGCGAACGGCTGCCGGCCGATCACGCTCGGCGGTGATCACACGATCGCGTGGCCGATCCTGCGCGCGCTGCACAAGAAGTACGGCAAGGTCGCCGTCGTGCACGTCGACGCGCACGCGGACGTGAACGACACGATGTTCGGCGAGAAGATCGCGCACGGCACGCCGTTCCGCCGCGCGGTGGAAGACGGGCTGCTGCAATGCGACAAGGTCACACAGATCGGCCTGCGCGGCACCGGCTACCACGCGGACGATTTCGACTGGTGCCGCCAGCAGGGCTTCACCGTCGTGCAAGCGGAAGAATGCTGGAACAAGTCGCTCGCGCCGCTGATGGCGCAGGTGCGTGAACGCGTCGGCGACACGCCCGTCTATCTGAGCTTCGACATCGACGGCCTCGATCCGTCGTTCGCGCCCGGCACCGGCACACCGGAAATCGGCGGCCTCACCGTGCAACAGGGCCTCGAGATCGTGCGCGGGATGAAGGGCCTGAACATCGTCGGCGCGGACCTCGTCGAAGTCGCGCCGCCGTACGATCCGACCGGCACCACCGCGCTCACGGGCGCGAACCTCGCGTTCGAGATGCTCTGCGTGATGCCGGGCGTCGCCTACCGCTAACCCGACCGACAGGATGACCCTCATGTCCACCGCCGAGCTTTCCCGATCCACCGCCACGTTCGTGCTGCCCGCGGCGCACATCGCCGGCCAGCCCGTGCGCGCGCAGGCCGACGCGCCCGGCGCGCCGATCTTCGACGCGTCGACGGGGGCTGCGATCGGCTGGCAGGAATTCGCGACGGCCGCGCACGTCGACGCCGCGGTGCGCGCCGCGCGCGACGCGTTCGCTGGCTGGCGCGATACGCCGCCCGCCGAACGCGGCCGGATGCTCGCGACGATCGCCGAGCGCGTCGAAGCGTCGCGCGATCGCCTTGCCGCGCTGCAGATGCAGGTGAGCGGCAAGCCGCCGTTCGAGGCCGACGCCGATGTCGGCGACGTCGCCGCGACGTTCGCGTACTACGCGACGCTGTGCGAAGACCCGGCGCTGTTCGCGGCCGAGCCGGTCGCGCTGCCGAGCGATGCCGTCACGGCCGAGCGTTTCTACGACTCCGTCGGCGTCGCGGCGCTCGTCATGCCGTGGAACTTCCCGATGGTCACGACCGCGTGGAAGCTCGCGCCCGCGCTCGCGGCCGGCTGCGCGGTCGTGCTGAAGCCGTCCGAACTCACGTCGCCGACCGAACACGCACTGCTCGAGATCGTCGCCGAAGCCGGCGTGCCGGCCGGCGTCGTCAACGTCGTGAACGGCGGCGCCGAGGTCGGTGCGGCGCTGACCGCGCATCCGCTGATCGACAAGATCTCGTTTACCGGCAGCACGGCGGCCGGCCGCAAGGTCATGCAGGCCGCCGCCGTCGACATGAAGCGCGTGACGCTCGAACTCGGCGGCAAGTCGTCGCTGATCGTGCGCGACGACGCCGATCTCGACGTCGCGGTGTCGCTCGCCGTCGCGGGCGCCTTCACGAACGCGGGCCAGATGTGCTCGGCCACCGCGCGCATCCTCGTGCACGACAGCGTGTACCGCAGCTTCATGGCCGCGTTCGAGACCGCCGTGCGCGCGCTCGTCGTCGCGCCGCCCGCGGCGGAACAGGTCGCGATGGGGCCGCTGATCTCGGCCGCGCAGCGTACGCGCGTCGAAGCGATGCTCCAGCACGGCATCGATGCGGGCGCACGCGTCGCCTTCAGCGGCCGCGTGACGGATGCCGGCGGCGACGGCTTCTTCATGGCGCCCGTCGTGATCGCCGAACCGGCCGCCGACAACCCGCTGTGGACCGATGAAGTGTTCGGCCCCGTCGCGTGCGTGAAATCGTTCCGTACCGACGACGAAGCGATCGCGCTCGCGAACGACACGCGCTACGGGCTCGTCGCAACCGTCGTGACGCGCGATGCGGCCATCGCCAAGCAATTCCAGCAGCGCGTGCGCGCGGGGCTCGTATGGATCAACGCGCCGCAGCTCATCTACCCGCACGTGTGCTGGGGCGGCTTCGGGCTCAGCGGCATCGGCCGCGAACTCGGCGTTGCAGGTCTGCGTAGCTACCAGGAATTGCGCCACGCGATGCGCGCGATCGACTGACCAGGGCGGCCGTTCAGGCCGTTGGCGGCACCGTGTCACGTGCACGGTGCCGTTTTTTTTGCCGATTGCCGGGGAGAGACCCGGCAGCCGGCGTTCGTCAGCCATGCGTTTGCACGGCGCGTGCGCAACCGTCAATGCGACCGCGCCGCGGCATGATCGTGCTCGCGCAGCTCGCCGGGAATCGCACACTCCGCGAGCCCGCCCGCGTCGATCCATGCGCGCGTGCGTTCCGCGGCCTTGTCGATCAGCTGCGCGCACTGCGAGTAATCGTATGACGAGACGTCGAGCGGACAGAGCGGCGGCACGACATGGATGTGCGCGTGTGCCGCGTACAGCGCCAGATCGCGCACCAGTTGCCGCGCGATCACGAGCGTCAGCGCGTGCGTCGCATGCGCGATCGGGCTGCGCGGCGGGACCCGCAACGCGCAGGCGAACCCGGCCGGCAGCACGACGATCCGCTTGACGCCAAGCGCAATCGCAACGGAGATCGGCGTATTGTTCGCGACGCCGCCGTCGACGAGTTCCACGCCGCCGATGCTGACCGACGGAAACACGCCGGGAATTGCCGTGCTGGCCTGCACGGCATCCACGACCGAGCCGGCGGACAGCACGACTTCGCGGCCATTCAGCACGTCGGTCGCGACGATGTGGAGCGGCAGCGCGGCCTGCTCGATCCGCCGGTACGGCAGATTCTTTTCCAGCAGCAGACGCAGCGCATCGGCGTCGACCAGATGCGGCCGGTTGCGCAGCAGCATCGCGATGATGCTGCGCAACGAGAACGGCATGACGTCCTGGCGGCGGATCCTGCACCACAGCGCGGCGAGCATCGCGACACCGTCCGCGTCCGGCCGGCCGGCGAAATAGGCGGCATTGATCGCGCCCGCCGACGCGCCGACGACGCAATCGGGCCGTTCGCCGCTCGCGACCAGCTCGCGCAGCATGCCGACCTCGATCGCGCCGAGACTGCCGCCGCCGGCGAACACGAAGGCGGTCGAGGGAGTGGGATCGGACGTCACGGTGCGCCCTCCTGCAGTTGGCTGCGACAGTGCTTTCGCCATGATGGATCGTGCGGCGCCCCGGATGTCCTGCTGAAAACCCTGCCGGCACGCGGATCCAGCCGCGGACGACGATGCGCGCTGCGCGCCCCGGCATCCCGGCATCCCGGCGTGAGCGTCTTTTGGGGAGGGTGACGTCATTGGCGACCCTCTTTCCGGGTCGCATTCATACGGAAATTCTCGCGACGGAAACGCATTATTTGACCTCGATCAAGAAAGCCGCACACATCGGCACGCGCAAACGTATGCAACGCATGCGACGCCCTTGATACGTGGAATCACGGGTTCAGTTGTCCGGACGATCGCCGTTATTGCATCAACACCCGCCGATTGGCGTCGTTTTGCAGCGCATCGGGACGATGGCCCGGTTCGCATCCGACACGCAGCGACCCGAGGCCATCGCGGGCACGGAGCGGGACAGCCAGGCGCCCCGCTCGCTTTTGAACAACGGATACAGCAGCGCAAGTCGCGGATGAGGGAATCATGTTTGTAGCCATCGGGTGGATCGTCGTGATCGGGTCGGTGATCGGCAGTTTTGTCGGCGTAGGCGGCCATGTGCCGGCCTTGTTGCAACCGTTCGAGCTGCTATGCATTTTCGGCGCGGCGCTGGGTGCGTTCGTCGTCAGCAATCCGGTCACGACGCTGAAGAAGACGATCAAGAGCCTGCCGACCTGTTTCAAGGGCGGCGGCTATACGAAGCAGCAATACGTCGAACTGATCGCCCTGTTGTACGAGCTGCTGCAGAAGGCCCGCAAGGACGGCATGATGGCGCTCGAGGCCGACGTCGACGCGCCCGAGCAAAGCCCGCTGTTCCAGAAGTATTCGCATGTGCTCGGCGACCATCACCTGCTCGACTTCATCGTCGATTACTTGCGGATGATGTCGGGCGGCAACGTGAACGTGCTGGAGATGCAGGACCTGATGGATGAAGAGCTGCATACGCACCATGCGGAGGCGTCGGTCGCGGCCAACGCGATCCAGAAGATGGCGGACGGCCTGCCGGCGTTCGGCATCGTCGCCGCGGTGATGGGCGTCGTGCATACGATGGGCTCGGTCGGCGCGCCGCCCGCCGTGCTCGGCAAGATGATCGCCGGCGCGCTCGTCGGCACCTTCCTTGGCATCCTGCTCGCGTATGGCTTCGTCGGCCCGCTCGCGGATCTGCTCCATGCGAAAGGCCGCGCGGCGGCCAAGCCGTTCCAGTGCGTGAAGGCCGTGCTGCTCGCGTCGATGAGCGGCTACGCACCGGCGGTGGCAGTGGAATTCGGCCGCAAGGTGCTGTTCACGGCCGATCGCCCGAGCTTCAAGGAGCTCGACGAGGCCGTCCGCGCGACGAAGTCGCCCAAGGCAGCGTAACGGAGGCGCCATGGCCGACAGTCGCTCCAATCCGTCGAAACAGGCCCCGCTCGTCGTCGTGCGCCGCAGGAAAGGCGAAGACCACGACGCCCACCATGGCGGTGCATGGAAAATCGCCTACGCCGATTTCGTCACGGCGATGATGGCGTTCTTCCTGCTGATGTGGCTGCTCGGCTCGGTCTCGAAGTACGACAAGCAGGGGATCGAGGATTACTTCAACACGCCGCTGTCGACGCTCCTGTCCGGCGGGCAGGACGCGCAGGCACCGCGTCCGAGCGTCGTGCAAGGAGGCGGCCGCGACCTGTCGGATCCCGCACCGGCGATCGACTCGAAAACGCAACCGGTGCCAGCCAGCGCGCCTGCGGCACTCGCCGGCATCGTCGACACGCACAAGCTCGAACGCCTGAAGGCGAAGCTGACCGCGGCGATTGCACAAAGCCCGTCGTTGCGCGCGTACCAGGACCAGATCCGGATCGCGATCACCAACGAGGGCTTGCGCATCGAGATCGTCGATTCGCTCAAGCGCCCGATGTTCGCGTCGGGCAGTTCGCAACCCGAAGGCTATGCCACCGCGATTCTCACCCAGATCGGTACGGCACTCGACGATGTCGAAAACCGCGTGTCGATTGCCGGGCACACCGACTCGACGCCGTATCCCGACGGCCCCACGGGCTATTCGAACTGGGAGCTCTCCAGCGATCGTGCGAACGCCGCGCGGCGCGCGCTGGTCGCGGGCGGGTTGCGGGAAGACAAGCTGCTGCAGGTGCGCGGGCTCGCGGATGTCCTGCCACTCGACAAGAATGTGGCGGACGAGCCGACCAATCGCCGGATCAGCATCCTCGTGATGAACAATACCGCCGAGCAGGGGTTCTTTCGGGACGGCGGCCGGACGACGATGGACGAAACGGCCGGCGCCCGGGCCGCCGTGCTGCCGGCGGCGCTCACGCGGCAGCATTAGGCGTACGCGCGTTCACGCACGCGGGCCGGATGTGCGCGGCCACCGTGCATATCCTCGTGCCCGACGGCGCGTACCTCCGCTTCACGGCCGCGTTCGGAACGGCCGTGAGCAACATCGACTGACCAGTCGGCCGTTCAGGCCGTTGACGGCACCGTGTCTCATCGACGGTGCCGTCTTTTTCTGCGCACTCGATATATTCCGTAGAATATATCGATACCTGCATTTCCGGAGACTCACCATGCCCCGCACGCCGACGGATCGCGCCCCGCAGCGCACCGCACGGGAACAGCCGCTCGCGCGCAAGATCCGCGCGCTCAGGCCGCTGTCGAGCGACGCGCGCGCGCAGCAGGTCACGGATGTCGTCGACGCGTTCCGGCGCCTGCGCGGCAGCGTCGTGCGCTTCATCCTGATGTTCTCGGCCGCGCATGCTGACGACGCGCTGTCCGCCCTGGGCTTTCGTGACCTGTTGTCGACGCTCGAAGACCATGCTCGCACCGCCCGCTTCACGCGTCTGTCCGAACTCGAACGGGCGATCGGCCACGCGCGCCGCCTCGAACGCACGCGCGACGACGTGTTCTCCGATTCGTTCAGCAACGACCCGGCCGCGATGCGCGACGCGGTCGCCGCGCTGGAGCGTGTCGACCTGCTGTTCGTCGGGCTGTGCGTCGAGTACGTGATGGCGCGTCATGCGCAGGCATCGCTCCCCGTTTCGTCCGAGGCCCCGTCCGCACTATCGCTCACCGACCATTCAAGCGCGCTCTGCTGACCGCGCGACGCGGCCTTGCTCCGTGATTTCCCCGGAATTTCGTGCGTTATATTCCGTGGTATATTTCGCGAATCTTTCGCGCATCCGTCTCCGGCCCGACCACGCCGGACAGAGGTCAACATGCACGCTCCGCCCTTTCGCCTTGCCCGCACGGCGGATCTCTCGTCGCCCGGCGGTAACCTGCCCGCGGCAACCGGCACGCGGGTCGACGCATGCTGTGCGCCGTCACGCGCGCAACTGACCGAGCTGAAGCGCCGCGCGCGCCTGTCCGAGCTCGATGCGAACCTGCACTGCTCGATCATCGGCACCTGCCTGACCACCCACGAACTGCGCAGGCTCGTACCGAAGTTCACCGACCTCGACCGTCAGCACGCGACCGATCTCGACATCCATCACGCAGCCGTCGAGCTCGCGATCGGCGGCACCGCTGGCGCCAAGGCCTTGCACAAGGCGCTCGACGAACGCTACGCCGGCGCGATCCGCGCATTCGACAGCGCGAAGGACGCGGACGAACTCCTCGCGCGCTGGAAGGAAGCGCTGAAGAGCGGCGACATTCCGCCCGCGTACTGGGCGCTGATGACGCATCCGCGCACGACGATGGGCGTGCGCCAGGCCGCGTTCGGCGACCTGCACATGCTGTCGCACCTGGTCGGCGCGGCCAATCGCGCCGATATCCGGCGGCTGGTCGCGCTCGAGGAAGAGAATGCGGCGCTGCACGCGAAGCTCGAACGGCAGCAGGTGCGCCTGCACGACATGAGCACGCAGCGCGACGCGGCACTGCAGGAACGGGATGCCCTCGCCGCACGCCAGCACGCGCAGCCGCTGGCGGCCGAAAGCGTACTGCGCGACGAAGTACACGAACTGCGCGAAGCGCTGGCCGCACGCGACGAACGGCTCGCGCTGCACACGAGCCGCCGCGAGGCGGCCGAGCAGCGGATCGCCGCGGAACAGGCGAGCGCCCGCGCGATGCGCGCGCGGCTCGACGACCTGATGGCGATGGTGAAGACGCTGCGCGCCGAAGCGAGCGCGATCGAACAGGCGGTGCAGGCGTCGGCGGACGACCCGGCCGAACGCGCGGCCGATCCGCTGTCGATCCTTCAGGGCACGCGTCTGGTGTACGTCGGCGGGCGCCCCGGCTCGAACCGGGCGATCAAGCGGATCGTCGAAACGGCGGGCGGCGACATGACGCTGCACGACGGCGGCATCGAGGATCGCAAGGGCCTGCTGGCCGCGGCGCTACCGGGCGCGCAGATGGTCGTGTTCCCGGTCGACTGTATCGACCACGATTCGATGAACCTGCTCAAGCGCATCTGCGAACGCCACCACATCGCGTACTACCCGCTGCGGACTGCGAGCGTCGCCAGCTTCGTCGAGCTGATCGGGCGGCTCGATGCGCAGGCGCGCGATGTGATGGCTCCGGATGCCGCCACGGGCGACACGCCGCGCTTCTGCCTGCGGCACGGCTAGGGCCCGGTTCGCGTCGCCGCTGTCCTTGCGCGCTGCCCTTCATGGGCCAGTGAAAGCCCGCCGTCAGCCTGAACAGGCCTCCGGGCAAGCGCACATGCCGCGCACTTTCAGCGCCGCACCATTTTCGTGAGCGCGGTAATTTCGTCGGCGCAAGCCGCGTAAGCACGCGCCTCGATCTCGCGATAGAGGCGGATGATCTCCTCGCCGACCGGTGTGAGCACGCTGCCGCCGCCGCTCTGCCCGCCATGCTCGGATACCGTCGCCGGCGATTTCAGCGAGCGGTTCAGCTCGTCCATCAGCAACCACGCACGCCGGTACGACATCTTCAGGCTGCGCGCCGCCGCCGAAATCGACCCGTGCTCGCGCACGGCTTCGAGCAGCGCGACCTTGCCCGGGCCGAGCGCGATCGTGTCGGCTTGCTGGATACGCATCCTGAACCGCACCTCAGGCTTGGGGTGTGCCGGTGTCTTCATGTTGTCCCGCCCTTTGAACGATGCGGGCAAGCATACACGATGGCCGGTGCAGCGCACGCGGCCGCCTGCGTGCCGGCTCAGACCTCGAGCACGCGCGCGACGATGCCGGCCAGTCGCTTCACGTGGCGCGGTGCGGGCAGGAGGTCGGCGCCCGAGAACAGCAGCGGCGCGCCGTCGTCGATCGACAGCGGCGCGTCGCCGCATTCGAACGCGACGATCACGTGTTCGCCGACGGGCGTGTTGAACAGTTCATGCCAGGAAAACGTGACCGCGTAGCCGTCATGCGCATGCGCGATGAACACCATGCGCTTGAAGTCGCCCGGCGCGTCGTTGCGCAGCCCGGCCACATCGAGCAGGTCCTTCAGCCGTGCGCCACGATACGGCGCGACCGAGCGGATGAAGCGGTTGGTCGTGAAGCAGCGCAGGTCGAACGGCTCGGCCGTCGCGCTCGCGTGCCGGCGCAGGTCGTCGAGCGTCACCGTCATCGGCCGCTCGAATGCGCCCGTCAGCGCGATCGAGCCCGTTGCCGCTTGATGCGCCGAAGGCGCCGCCGTCCCTGCCATCTCCATCGCCCGCCTCCATGACGGCCCGCCGGTAGGCGTGCCTGCGTTGTATCGATGGATATATTACGCCGCTAAAAAACCGGCCGACAGCATGCGCGCCGCATGGGCGACATAACGGCGGCCGATCGTGCCCCACGCTGCCCGGCACTACGCCAGCACGATGTTCTTGATGACTTTCTTGAGGCTCTTGAAGCTGTCGACCGATTCCGCCTTCGAGTCCGTCACCAGCGCACCGATCCGCGCCGGCTCGCAGAAGCTGATCCGGCTGTTCGTGCCGAGCTTGCTGAAATCGGCCAGGATCGCGACGTCCGCCGCGTTGCCGACCATCGCGCGCGCCACTTCGGTTTCCATCCGGTCGTAGTTGGTCGCGCCTCGGACGGCATCGACGCCCACCGGCGACAGCAGCGCGAGATCGGCGCGGTAGCGAAAGATTTCGGCGACCGTGCCGTCGCCGACGGTCGCGGCCGCGCGGCTGCCGATCATCCCGCCGAGCAGGATCGTTTCGTTATTCGCCTGCGCCGGGTCGCTCGACCGCATCTTCAGTGCGACGTCGATCGAGTTCGTGACGATCGTGAGGCCCGACAGCTTCGCCAGTTCCTCGGCCAGCAGCGTCGTGGTCGTGCCCGCGTCGATGAACAACGTCTGCGAGCCCGTGACCAGCCTGGCCGCCGCGCGGGCGATCGCCAGCTTCGCCTTCACGTGCGTCTGCGCGCGCTCGGCGATCGGCGCTTCGTCGCCCACCTGCACCGCGCCGCCGTGTACGCGCTTCAGTTCACCGAGCGCCTCGAGGTCGACGAGATCGCGGCGCACGGTTTCCCGCGACACGTTCAGGTCGGCCATGATCCGGTCGGTGGAAACGCGCTGCATCTTCGATAACAGAAGCCGGATCCTCTGGTATCGCTCTTCTTGCCACATGGAATGTCCTCGGAATGAACGTCAATGTTATTCGAACGGCGAACTATGCTGCGCTCTCCTCCATCTTTTTGATGCCGACGAGGGTCTGCAGGGATTGACGGACCGCCTGGACCTCGCTGCTCGTCATCTTTGAAAACACCACGTGGATGCGGTCGTCGTCTGGCGCTGCATCGTCCTGTTCGATGATGAACTGGACGATGCGCGCCTGGTCGATGCCGGGCATCGCCTGCAGCGACGTCAGTTTCACGGCGCCGCGGCTCGCGAGGATGCGCACGCCCCAGCGCTGCCGCGCGGCGAAGAAGCGCTTCTCGATCGGCTTCAGGCCGGCCAGGATCGCGAGCACGATCGCCGTCGCGGCGATCGCAGCCACATACATGCCGCCGCCCACCGCCAGCCCGACCGCCGCCACGACCCACAGGCTCGCCGCGGTCGTCAGGCCGCGGATGATCTCGCCGCGCAGCATGATCGACCCGGCACCGAGGAAACCGATGCCCGACACCACCTGCGCGGCGACGCGCGACGGGTCCAGCGACACGTTCTTCGCGTTCTGGATATCCGCGAAGCCGAACGCCGACACGATCATCACGAGCGCGGCGCCCACGGCCACCAGCATGTGCGTGCGCAAGCCGGCCGCCCACGACAGGCGCTCCCGCTCGATGCCGACGATGCTGCCGAGCAATGCCGCCAGCAACAGGCGAGAAATGATTTCCAGCTGACTGATCATGCGAGGTCTCCTTGCTTTGCCTGGTCTACCTGATGAAGCACGGCCCGCGAGGGCCGCCGCCCGACTCTCCTTGCCTTCGCCCGCCGGTTGCCAAGCCCGGCAACCGGCGAGTTGTATTTTTGTGCGATCTTGCGAATTTGTGCGTTCTAATATACGGTACGCAAAACTACAAAGCCAGACCCAAGTTCGTTTGTTTCATCCGATCAGTACGATCAATCGTCAGACCATTCAGGCAACACGATCCGGAACACTTGATTAGGAGACCAACATGATGAAGAAGGCATGGATGCTGGCCGCAACACTGCTGGCAGCGCTGGCGACGGCCCCCGCTCACGCGTCGGAAGGCGACGTCTGCAAAAAGGTGACGCTCGGCGATGTCGGCTGGAGCGACATCGCAGCCACCACCGGCGTCGCGATGATGCTGCTCGACGGGCTCGGTTACGAGGCGACCAAGACGATCGCGTCGCCGCCGATCGTGCTCGCCGGCGTGAAGAAGGCACAGATCGACGCGTTCCTCGGCTACTGGGATCCGAGCATGACGCCGACGGTGAAGCCGTTCGTCGATGCCGGCGCCGTCCACCAGCTGCCGCAACCGAACCTGGTCGGCGCGCGCTATACGCTGGCCGTGCCGCAATACGCGTCGGACAAGGGCCTCAGGAGCTTTGCCGATATCGCGAAGTTCCGCGACCAGCTCGACGGCAAGATCTACGGGATCGGCGCCGGCAACAACGGCAACGCGCTGATCCAGCGGATGATCGACAAGAACGAGTTCGGGCTCGGCGGCTTCAAGCTGGTCGAATCGAGCGAAGCCGGGATGCTCGTCCAGGTCACACGCGCGGTGCAGGAGCATCGGATGATCGTGTTCCTCGCGTGGGAGCCGCATCCGATGAACATCAACTACAAGATCGCCTATCTCGACGGCGGCGACGGCGTGTTCGGCCCGAACTACGGCTCGGCGAAGGTCTATACGCTCGTCACGCCCGGCTACCTCGAACGCTGCCCGAACGTCGGCCGACTGCTGACCAACCTGAAGTTCACGACCGACGAAGAGAACCAGCTGATGGTGCCGATCATGAATCACGCGGATCCGGTCGCGGTCGCGAAGGAATGGGCGAAGAAAAACCCCGGCGTGCTGTCGAAGTGGCTCGACGGCGTCGCGACCATCGACGGCAAGAACGCGAAAGACGCGATCGAGAAGCTCATCGGCGCATGAACACGCAACACAAGGAGCCCCCATGTACAAGAATCTCGCGCTGTTCGACCTCGACCACACGCTGCTGCCGCTCGACAGCGACCAGGCCTGGAGCCGCTTCATCACGCGAGTGGGCTGGCGGGAAGACGACGCGCATGTGGCGCTGATCGACGAGCACTACGGCCACTATGCGGCCGGCACGCTCGACATGGACGCGTATCTCGCCGTGACGCTCGCGCCGCTCACCCGTTATCCGCGCAAGGTGCTCGAACGCTGGCATGCGCGATTCATGGACGAAGTGATTCGTCCGGCGATCACGCCGCAGGCGCGCGAGCTGGTCGACCGCCATCGCGAGAACGGCGATCTCTGCTGCATCGTGACGGCGACCAACGTCTTCGTCACGCGGCCGATCGCGGCGGAATTCGGCATAGAGCACCTGCTCGGCATCGAGCTCGATACCGATGACGGCACGCCGGACGGTGCGTTTACCGGGCGCAGTACGGGCGTGCCGAGCTTCCGCGAAGGGAAGATCGTGCGCACCACCGAGTGGCTGGCATCACTCGGCTACGCGCCGTCCGATTTCGAACGCACCTACTTCTACAGCGATTCGTTCAACGACGTGCCGCTGCTGGATTACGTCACGCACCCGGTCGCCACCAATCCCGACTCCAGGCTGTTGCAAGTGGCAGGCACGCGCGGGTGGCCTGTCATGAAGTTGTTCTGATTCGGGCGCTATTCTCTGCGATTCATTTTTCATGTCTGGAGGGGTAATGAAATACGGAGCACGCAGCAACCGTCCCGATCATTCAGGAATCCGATTCGAATCAAATAGAAAGCCAATCGTCAACTCGCACCAGTCGGAAAGTCGCTTTCCGCACTGGCGCGGCGTTTTCATGATCGCGCTCCTGTGCACGCTGGCCGCTTGCGGCGATGGCGACTCGGGCACCGCGGCCAACGTGGCGGCCGCGCGTGCGGCCGCACCGGGCTCGGCGTCCACGCCCGTCCTGCACTGCGCGAGCGCGTGCCACTGACCGACGCCGGCCGCAAGGCCAGCCATCCAAGACAGAGAGCGATCATGCAAAACAAACCCACAACCCGACGTCAGTTCCTCGCCGATGCATTGAAGCTCGCCGGTGCCACCGCGATCACGGGCATGCTGCCCGAAAGCATCGCGCACGCGCAGGCCATTCCGGCGGCCACCGTCACCGGCACGATCCAGGACGTGAAGCACGTCGTGATCCTGATGCAGGAAAACCGCTCGTTCGACCACTACCTCGGCACGCTGGGCGGCGCGCGCGGCTTCGGCGATCCGCGGCCGGTCGTGATTTCGAGCGGGTATCCGGTGTGGCGCCAACCCTGGATGCTGTCCTACGTGTTCCCGTTCAACCCGTCGCCGCCCTCCGGCACGGCGAACGGCGACACCTATTACGGCGACCTCCCTCACGACTGGGGCACCACGCACAGCGCCTGGAACAACGGCCGCTACGACAACTGGACCGGCGCGAAGACCAGCGGCACGATGTACTACTTCACGCAGAACGACGTCCCGTTCTACTACGCGCTGGCGAGCGCGTTCACGGTGTGCGACGACTACCACTGCTCGATGCTCGGCCCGACCGACCCGAACCGGCTGTATCTGTGGACCGGCTGCTGCGGCAACGTGGCGGGCTATTCGCCGTACACGGACAACACGATGACCGGCACCGGCTGGACGACCCTGCCGGAACGGCTGAACGCGGCCGGCGTCACGTGGAAGTTCTATCAGGACAAGGGCAACGGCCTGGATTCCGGCCATGCGTACGGCAATTCCAACAGCGCCGGCAGCACGCTGTGGTGGAACGGGAACTACGGCGACAACATCGTTCTCAACTTCAAGCAGTACCAGAACCTCGGCGCCAACGATCCGCTCGCGCCCGCGCTCAACGGCACGCAGATCGACCCGAGCGGCGGCGGCAAGGAATACGACACGAACCTGTTCAGCCAGCTGCAGGCCGACGTCGCGAACGACACGTTGCCGCAAGTGTCATGGATCGCCGCGCCTTACGCGTACTGCGAGCATCCGTCGTGGGCCGCGAGCGGCGGCGAATGGTACGTGAGCAACGTGCTGAATGCGCTGACCTCGAATCCGAAGGTCTGGGCCAGCACGGTCCTGCTCGTGATGTACGACGAGAACGACGGCCTGTTCGATCACGTGCCGCCCGCCGTCCCGGCCAGCTCCGCGGCCGGCACCGGGCAGTCGACCGTCTCGACGGCCGCGGAATTCGTCGCCAGCAGCGGCAGCGCATCGGACGGCTCGGCCAGCGGCGACGTGCCGATCGGGCTCGGGCCGCGCGTGCCGATGTTCGTGATCTCGCCGTGGTCGAAGGGCGGCAAGGTGAATTCGCAGGTCTTCGATCACACGTCGGTGGTCCGGTTCCTGGAAGCGCGCTTCGGGTTTCAGGAAACCAATATCTCGCCGTGGCGACGCGCGGTGTGCGGCGACCTGACGTCGGCCTTCGATTTCTCGAACGCCGACCAGACGGTGCCCGCGATCCAGCCGCCGGCGAGCAACATGAACCCGAACGGCCCGGCCGTCCTGATCCCCTACCCGACCACCACCGCGGTGCCGGCGCAGACCACCGGCCGCAGCACCGCGTGCCGCCTGCCCTACGAGTTCTTCGTGCAAGGCAAGGTCAACCGCGCCGGCAACGCGCTGGCGTTGACGATGACCAACACCGGCACCGCGGGCGTCCACCTGCAGGCGTGGGTCGACGGCACGAGCACGATCCCGCGGCATTACACGATCGCGGCCGGCGCGACCCAGTGCGCGAACCTGTCGGACTCGCTCGCGCTGAACAGCGGCGGCAGCTACGACTATTCCGTCTACGGGCCGAACGGCTTCCTGCAGACGTTCCGCGGCAGCATCGGTTCGTCCGGCAACACGGGATCGACCGCCGAAATCAGCCTGTGCTACGACGTCGCGAACGGCAACGTGCAGATCACGCTCGACAATTCCGCCGGGTCCAACGCGACGACGTTCCAGCTCACCGACAACGCATACGGGATGAACACGCGGCAGTCGTTCACCGTCGCGGCCGGTGCGACGCAAGCGGTCACGTGGTATGGCGACGGCGGCTGGTACGACGCCAGCATCCGCGACGCGAACGATCCGAACTTCCTGCGCCGTGTGGCCGGCTGCGTGCAGACGCAATCCGGCGCGCTGCTCACGGATTCGGCGATCGGCAATACCGGCAAGCAATTCGTCGCGTCGCTCGCGTCGCAGGGCTCGACGTTCGGCACGCTGCGCTTTGACTACGTCGCACCGCCGTGGAGTCACAGCCCGAAGAACTGGGTCGGCATCTTTGCGCATGGCGCGCAGCCGACCAAGGGCAGCTACAAGTCGTGGGCCTACCTGCCGAAGAGCACCGGCTCGCTGCTGTTCTCGTCCACGGCCAACAGTACGCTGGCGTCGGGGCAGTACGATGCGTGGTACCTGTTCGACGACGGCTACACGCCGCTCGCGGGCCCCGTCACGATCAACATCTGACGGCCTGGCCAGACCGTGCCGGCCCCTCGCATGGGGCCGGCACGCATTCGGGCGTGACGTACCACGTTGCGCCCGAATGCTTTTCCAGCCGATGGGGATGCGTTATACGAGCAGATCCTCGTAGAACGCGCCGAATGGCCGTGTCGGGTGCGCGATCTGGATTTCGAGGATCCACAGCCCGGCCGCCGGCGCGGCATCGAAGTCACCGAGATTGCCGGCCTTGTAGATCGCATGCGGAAAGTCGCTGACGCGATGCCCCTTGATGTCGACGTTCAGCCGGAAGCCGTGCGCGTCGGCGCGTTGCGCGGCGAATTCGTACAGCGCGATACCCGCGCAGCCGGTGGTGCGCCAGTGATGTTCGACTTCGTCGTAGATCGCGCGCGCCGCTCGCGCACACGCATGCATGTCGGGATCGTCGCCGCACACGAACGTCGCGCCCGCGTCGCCTTCATGCTTCGCCCATACCGCGCCCAGGTCGATGAAGAAGATGTCGTCGGCGGCGAGGACGGGGTCCGCCACCGAGCGCTCCTTGAACGTGCGCAGCGTGTTTTCCCCGAAGCGGACGAGCACCGGATGCCAGATCCGGTCCATCCCGAGATCCTTCAGCACGCTCAGCCCCAGCGCGTTGGCCTCCGATTCCCGCATGCCGGGCCGGATGCCCGCGGCGATCGCGTCGACGGCCTGCCAGGTCATGGTTCTTGCGTGCTGCATCGCGTCGAGCGAAAAGGCTTCGCCGACGGCTTCGCGGTGCGTCGAATTCAAGATGGTGCTCCCGTACGGGTGAAAGGGGGTGGGTTCCGTCGTTCGTCGTTTCGATATGCACAGGAGAATATATCGATTCGCGAACCGGTGCCGAGTCGCACTTCTCCGCACGCCACAGCGAAACGGGCGCCCCGATGGAGCGCCCGCTCGCGTGTGCGGTCGATCAGAACTTGTGACGCAGACCGATCCGCGTGACGAACTGCGTGTTCGCGCCTGCGTTGCCGATGAACGACCCCGACGAGCCGATCTCGGCCTGGACCGGCACCGCGCGGCCGTTGATCGTGTTGCTGCCCGACGCCTTCTGATAGGCCGCGCTCACGTAGACGTCCGTACGCTTCGACAGCGCATAGTCGACCGCGGCGTTGACCTGGTGCCACTTGCCGTCAAAGCGGCCGTCGAGCTTCGAGAACGTGTAGCCGAGCCCGCCGCTCAGGGCCGGCGTGAACGCATAGCGGCCGCCGATTTCGTAGTTGTTCAGCTTCGACGATTCGCCCGACAGCGGCACGAACTTCGTATGCGTCCAGTTCGCCCACACGAGCGCCGCCGCGATCGCATAGCGCGCGCCGACGCCGACCGTCTCGAGGTCGCGCAGCCCTTGCGTGTTGATGTTCGCGATGCTCACGCCGAACGCGGGCGTCGCACCGTTCGGGAAGCGGATGTTCGTGTACGCGGCGCCGATGCCGAACGGCCCTTGCGCATAGTTCGCACCGAAGCTGTACGCGCTCGACGAACCCTGCGCGCCGTTCGCACCGGTCGTGGTCGGCGTGCCCGCGAACTGCGTCGAGTTCGAGAAGCCGTACATCGCGCCGAACGTGAGACCCGCAAAGTTCGCACTCTGGAACTTCACTGCGTTGTTGATGCGGCTCGACGTCAGCTGGTCGAGGTCGTTGATGTGATACGCGTAGTTGCCGGCCGGCGTCTGGCTGCCCATCGAGTAGTTCGCGCCGATGTAGTCGGTCGAGAACGAGTACTGGCGGCCGAACGTCAGCGAACCGATTCCGTTCTTCGACAGGCCGACGAACGCTTGCCGGCCGAACAGCGCGCCACCCTGGCCGATCGTGCCGTCGCCGCTGCTGAAGCCGTTTTCCAGCACGAACAGCGCCTTCAGCCCGCCGCCGAGATCCTCGGTGCCGCGGATGCCCCAGCGGCTGCCCGACGCGACGCCGTCGCCGTACTTGACGAGCTTGCCGTGCCCGCCCGACGTCGCGACCTTGTTCGAATACGTGATACCCGCATCGATCAGCCCGTAGAGCGTGACGCTGCTTTGCGCGTGCGCGGCGGTGCCGAACATCCCGAGTGCGGCCGCGGCCACGATGGTCTTTTTCACGTTCACTTCCTTTTGTTGTTGACGCACGTTGTTGACGCGCGCGCCTGCGTCGCAGCGCGACGCGCGGCGTGTTGACGAAGAACCGACTGACGAACAAGCGCAAGCCACGGGATCGCCGCACGCACCTACCCCTCATGCACGTGCACGATGCGTCGTTTCGATGCCAGTGTGGGCTTGCGGAAGCGGCATGCCGCAGGGCGGCCGCTCGTATTGCGGCGTCGGGAAGCGTGCGCACCGGTTGCGCATGCCGCGACGACGCGTTGCTCCGGCGATGCCGGTCAGAATCTCTTCCGGCTTTCGTGGAGCGGGTGGACGACGTGGCGCCAGACGACGCCACGACCTTCGATATGTTTTTCGGAATATATCGAGTTGTCACGCAACGGTAAACATTTATTCGGGTTCCTGTCGTCTTTCATCCACATGCGATCGACGGCCATGCGGATCGGAAGCAAGACGCGCGGCAGCCGGCTCTGCCCCGATGCCGGTGCCGGGCCAACGCCGAAATCCCGCATAATCAGGCGGTTGAACGAGCGCCGCAGCCGGCGCGCGAACCCCGCACACGTTTGCGTCGCCGTCCGGTTCATGGCTGGCCCGCGTTCCGCGGTCACGGACGCAGTCAGTCTGTACCGGTCTCGCGCACGGCGAATTGTGCGGGCGCAAACAATCGACACAAGAACAAACGCGATGCGGCGCCCATCACGACGACCGCGATCGCGTGACGGACGACACCACGCCATCCCGAAGAAGACAGGACACCGACACATGGACCGAGCCGAACACATCAGCATCGAACAGACGAGCGGGCTGCCCGCCGACGAACTGGACCGATGCGACTTCTCGTTCGACATCGCCTGGGAATTGAACGCGCCGTATCAGGACTTGCTCGATCTCCGCGCGCTGCCGGCGCGGCGCAAGAATTACGGCTTCGATCCGGCCGGCTGGGCGGACGAGGCGTCCGGCAAGACGGCGCTCTTTCGCGCGACGGCCGGCAACCGGCTCGCCGGGTTCGTGGCGATCGGCCAGAGCTGGAACGGGATGGCCGAGATCGCGGAGCTGGCCGTCGACCGCCACTGCCGGCGGCAAGGCATCGGGCAGTTGCTGCTGGCGGCCGCCGAAGCCTGGGCCCGCAGCCACGGGTTCGGCTTCATGCGGCTGGAGACGCAGTCGAACAATGTCGCCGCGTGCAGCACGTATGCGCGCTCGGGCTTCGTGCTGGGCGGACACGATCGCCTGCTGTACGCGGACGACGAGAACGACGGTGAAGTGGCGCTGTTCTGGTACAAGGACCTGCGCGACGGGCAGACCGCGCGGATCCGCACGGTCGACCCGGAATCGATGCGGCCGGCGCGCTGACGCACCGCCGCCCGCGCTTCATGGCCGGGTCATGGCTGAGTCACGGCCGCATCACGTCCGCGTTGCGACGACGAACAGACGCGGGAACGGCAACAGCACGGTGCCGTCGGCGAGCGCCGGATAGCCGCCCGGCCCTGCGATCACCTCGCGATACCGCGCGAGAAACGCCGCGCGCTCGCCGTCGTCGAGCGCTGCGAGGAACGGCCGCAGCGCGCTGCCCTTGAACCATTCGACGACCGCGTCGGCACCACCGCGCAGCGGGTGGTAATAGGTCGTGCGCCACACGTCCACCCGCGAGCACAGCGGCGACAGCAGCGCGTGGTAATAACGCGCGTCGAACCGCTCGGTGCGTGCCGCGCCTTTCAGCTTGTCCGCCCACGGCCCGGCCGCGGCAACCTCGCGCATCAGCCGGTGCGCGGGTTCGTCGAGGTTGTCGGGCATCTGCACCGCAAGATGACCGCCCGATGCAAGCCGGCCGACGAGCGACGGAAACAGCGTATCGTGCGCAGGCACCCATTGCAGCACCGCATTCGCGAGAATCAGGTCGTAGCCGCCCGGATCGTCCCAGGTGGAGATATCCACGACATCGAAACGCAAGTCCGGCAGGCGCTTGCGCGCGGCGTCGATCATGTCCGCCGAGGCATCGATCCCGTGAACCGTGGCGTCCGGCGCACGCGCGATCAGCGCCTCCGTCGAATTGCCGGGCCCGCAGCCGATGTCGATCGCGGTATGGATCGGCGTGTCCGGCACGGCGGCCAGCAGATCGCGGATCGGCCGCGTGCGTTCGTCCTCGAATTGCACATACTGGGCGGCGTATCGATCGAGTGGGGTCGTCATGTCGTTTCTCCTGGTCGGCGTGGACGGCCTTGCCTTCTACGCGGATGGGATGCCGCTAGCCGTCGAACCATCGCATTCTGCGATCGCCACGGCGTTCAGTAAAATGAATTTAATATCGTGATTGATTCAACTTTCTAATGAAAATCGATACGCTCGGTGTCCAGACCTTCGTCGCGATCGCCGACGGCGGCAGCTTCCGGCAGGCAGCCGACACGCTGCACGTCACGCAGACGGCCATCACGCAGCGGCTGCGCAAGCTCGAAACTTTTCTCGGCGTCGCGCTCGTCGAGCGCACCACGCGCCGCACCACACTCACCGAAATCGGCCGCCGCTTCCTGCCGCAAGCACGCCGGCTGCTGAACGAGCTGTCCGACGCGCTCACCGAAATTCGCGAAACCGGCCTGAGCCAGCGCGGCGACGTCACGATCGCGTGCGTGCCGACGGTCGGCGTGCAATACCTGCCGCGCATCCTGCGCGCGTTCTCCGCGCACCGGCCGCACGATCGCGTGAAGATCCTGGATCACGCGTCGGCGTCGGTGCTGCAGGCCGTGCTGCATCGCGAGGCCGAGTTCGGCATCGGCATTGCCGGCGACCAGCATCCCGAACTGGTCAACGTGCCGCTGACGAGCGATCCCTATGTGCTGGTGTGCCGCGACGATCATCCGCTCGCGAAGCGGCGGCGCATTCGCTGGGCGGCGTTACAACCGCATCCGCTGATCTTCGCCGGCGAAGTGAGCGGCAATCGCGGGCTGCTCGACGGCGCACTGAAGACGAGCGGCGTGTCGCTGCATTCGTTCTACGAGGTGCAGCGCAGCTCGACGGCGCTCGGGCTCGTCGCGGAGGGGCTCGGTGCGGCTGTGGTGCCGAAGCTCGCGATCCAGAAAAACGCGTATCCGATGATCCGCACGATCGCGCTCGTCGAGCCGGCGGTATCGCGCACGCTCGTGCTCGTCACGCGCAAGAGTGCGCAACTGTCGCCGGCCGCCCGTGCCCTGTACGACATGATCGTCGAACAGGCGACACCCTGACGATCGTGTCAGGGGTGCGTCACGAAGCAGCGCCTTCGGAGTAGTATCGCCACACGCGGTCGCGACGCCCGGTGCCTACCCGGCACCGCACGCATCATGCCACCGCTGCAACGGCCGTTCCTCACCACCCTGCACGGAGCACTGCATGGCCTATCACAACTATCACAAGCGCAAGATTGCAGGCCGGGAACTCCATCCCGAAACCCAGATGATGTCGTACGGCTATGATCCGTTCCTGTCGGAAGGATCGGTGAAGCCGCCCGTGTTCCTCACGTCGACCTTCGCGTTCCGCACGGCCGAGGACGGCGCCGAATTCTTCGACGTCGTGGCCGGGCGCAAGCCTTCGCCCGAAGGCGAAGGCGCGGGCCTCGTCTACAGCCGTTTCAATCACCCGAACCTGGAGATCGTCGAGGATCGCCTCGCCCTGCTCGACGATTCCGAAGCGGCCGTCGTGACGTCGAGCGGCATGTCGGCCATCGCCGCGATCCTGCTGACGTTCCTGCGGCCGGGCGACTGCGTCGTCCAGTCCGTGCCGCTGTATGGCGGCACCGAAACGCTGATCTCGAAGTTCCTGCCCGAGTGGGGCATCCGCTCCGAAGTGATCGCCGACGGGCTGTCCACCCACGCGATCCGCGCCGCGCTCGAAGCGGCCGCGCAAAAGGGCAACGTGCGGATGTGCTACATCGAGACGCCCGCCAACCCGACCAACGCGCTGTTCGACCTCGACGGGCTGCGCAGCGAGATCGATGCATTCGAGGCACGCCACGGCTATCGCCCGCTGTCGGTCTGCGACAACACGCTGCTCGGGCCGCTGTACCAGAAGCCGTCGCGGCAAGGCATCGACCTGAGCGTGTACTCGCTGACGAAATACATCGGCGGGCATAGCGACCTCGTCGCCGGCGGCGTCACGGGCACGCGTGAGCTGATCACGAAGATTCGCTCGATCCGCAGCACGCTCGGCTCGCAGCTCGACCCGCATTCGTCGTGGATGATCACCCGCTCGATGGAAACGCTCGTGCTGCGCATGCAGCAGGCCGCACGCAGCGGCAGCGCCGTCGCCCGCTGGCTCGCCGGCAATCCGCATCGTCCGGTGCGCGTGCTGCACCCCGAGCTCATCGACGATCCGGTCTACCAGGCCGTCTACCAGCGCCAGTGCAGCGGGCCCGGCTCGACCTTCGCGTTCATCCTCGACGGCGGCCGCGAGCAGGCGTTCAGGTTCATCAACCACCTGACGCTCTTCAAGTCGGCCGTCAGCCTCGGCGGCACGGAGTCGCTGATCTGCCATCCGGCGTCGACGACGCATTCGGGCGTGCCAGCCCAGGCGCGTGCGGCGGCGGGCGTGTCGGAAGGATTGATTCGTGTGTCAGTCGGGCTCGAACATCCGGACGACCTGATCGCCGACCTGTCTTACGCGCTGGAGCATTGCTGACGCGGACGGCATGCGCCTCGCGCCGGTTCGCACGGGAGCCGTTCCGCCGGCGCGCGGCGAGCATTCAGTGACGCCGCCCTCGCGCGGGGCCGACGCCCGGACGCCGACGCCCGAACGCCGTCGTTCGCGCTGCGTCGGCCTGCGTGCCGCGCGGCGCGAACCGGCTGAAACGATTCAAAGCACCTTCACCATGAACACGCGCGACGTGCCTTCCGGCTCGCACGGTACTTCGCCGAACGCTTCGTAACCCTGCTTCCGGTAGAAATCCGGCGCCTGGAACGAGATCGTGTAGAGCACCGCACGCGCGCATCCGCGTCGTTTCGCTTCGGCTTCCGCCTCGCGCAGCAACCGGCTGCCGAAGCCGCCGCCGCGCAGCGATTCGGGCAGGTAAAAGAGATCGATGAAGAAGAGGCCGAGCGACGTGCGCCCCGTGAGGCCACCCACGATCTCGCCAGTCGCGGAATCGGTGACGTACACGTCGAGCGCGGCCGCGTCGGCGCGCCCCGTCATCGCGTGATTGAATTCGCCGAGCTTGCGGCTGATGAGATCGTGTGCGGCCGGCTGCTCGGTGTCGGTCAGTTGAAGCGTAACGTCGGGAACGGTTGTCATCGGGAGAATGCACGTCGTTGAATTGTCCGACATGATGCCAGCAAAGCGCGCGGCGCACGACTGACCGGTTACCCCGCCCTGCAAGCGAGCGCCCCACGCAAACGGCGGGCCCGTCACGCGCCCGCCGTCGCTTTCGTCACGCCATGACACCCACCCTCACGCCACCGCGAACGCCGCCTTCATGTCGGCCATGCGGCGCCGCTCGCGCGCGATCATCATCCGGTTCACGACGATCACGCCGATCGTCACGGCCGTGATGAACAGCGTCGCCAGTGCGTTCATCTCCGGGTTCAGCCCCAGCCGCACGCGCGAGAACACCACCAGCGGCAGCGTCGTCGAGCCCGGCCCGGACAGGAACGCCGACAGCACCAGATCGTCGATCGACAGCGTGAACGACAGCAGCCACCCGGACAGCAGCGCCTGCGAGATCAGCGGCAGCGTCACCACGAAGAACACCTTAAGCGGCGTCGCGCCGAGATCCAGCGCTGCCTCTTCGAGCGACTTGTTCATCTCCTTCACGCGCGACTGCACGATGATCGCCACGTACGACACGCACAGCATCACGTGACCGATCCAGATCGTCACCATCCCGCGGCCCTTCGGCCAGCCGAACATCTGCTCCAGCGCCACGAACAGCAGCAGCAGCGAGATGCCCTGGATCACTTCCGGAATCACCAGCGGCGCGTTGATCATCCCCGTGTACAGCGTGAAGCCCTTGAAGCGGCCGAAGCGCGCGAGCACGAAGCCCGCCCACGTGCCGATCACGACCGACGCGGTGGCCGTCAGCAGGCCGATCTTCAGCGACAGCCACGCGGCGGTCAGCAGCTCGTCGTCGTCCAGCAGCGCCGAGTACCACTTCAGCGAGAAGCCCGACCACACCGTCACCAGCTTCGACTCGTTGAACGAGTACACGATCAGGCTGATGATCGGGATGTACAGGAACAGGAAGCCGAAGGCGAGAACGCCCGTCGACAGCGGTTTGCTCGGCTTGATCATTTCGCGTCCTCCAGTTCCTTGACCTGGTAGTACTGGAACAGCGCCATCGGCACCAGCAGCAGCAGCACCATCGCGACCGTCACCGCGGACGCCATCGGCCAGTCCATGTTGTTGAAGAATTCATCCCACATCACGCGGCCGATCATCAGCGTGTCGGCGCCGCCGAGCAGTTCCGGAATCACGTACTCGCCCACCGCCGGGATGAACACCAGCAGGCTGCCGGCGATGATCCCGTTCTTCGACAGCGGCAGCGTGATCCGCGTGAACGCGACCCACGGTTTCGCACCGAGGTCGTACGCGGCTTCGAGCAGCGTCAGGTCCATCTTCACGAGGTGCGCGTACAGCGGCATCACCATGAACGGCAGGTACGAATAGACCATCCCGATGTAGACGCCGGCATCGCTGTGGTAGAGGCGCAGCGGCGTGTGGATGATGCCGAGCGCGATCAGCGTGTGGTTCAGCAGGCCGTCATCCTTCAGGATGCCGATCCATGCGTACACGCGGATCAGGAACGATGTCCAGAACGGCAGCATCACGGCCATCATCAGCACGTTGCGGCGGTTCGGTTCCGAGCGCGCGATGTAGTACGCCATCGGATAGCCGATCAGCAAACACAGCACCGTCGACACGGCGGCCATCTTCAGCGAGCTGAGGTAGGTCGCGATGTACAGGTCGTCCTGCAGCAGGAACGCGTAGTGCGACAGCTGCAGCGCGAAGTGCACGACGCCGTCCTTGATCTCGACGAGCGACGTGTACGGCGGGATGCCCATCACCTGGTCGGCGAAGCTGATCTTCAGCACCAGCACGAACGGCAGCGCGAAGAACACGGCCAGCCACAGGAACGGCACGCCGATCGCGACGCTGCGGCCCGACGGCAGGAAGCGCGACAGCGCGGCAAAGCGGCCCGGGCGGGCGCGGCCGGTCCCGGCGCTCGCGGCGCCGGTCGGCACCGGCGCGGACGGATTGGAGGCGGAGGTTCTCATCGTGGCGTCCTCACTGCGTCAGCACGACGCCGCTGGCCGGCGACCACGACACGAACACGTCGTCGTTCCACGCCGGTGCGCTGTCGTTCATCAGGTGCGAGCTCGACAGGTTCGACACCACCGTCTTGCCGCTCGGCAAGCGCACGTGGTACAGCGAGTAGCTGCCCATGTACGCGATGTCGGTCACGACGCCGCGCGCCCAGTTGTGTTTCGAGCTCGGTTTCTCGCGCGACACGTGAATGCGTTCCGGGCGCACCGAGATGCCGACCGGCATCCCGAGCGGGCCCGTGATGCCGTGGCTCACGTGCATGCGCGCTTCGAGGTCGTCGCTTTCGACGAAGATGTGGTCGGGCTCGTCTTCAACCACGCGCCCTTCGAACAGGTTGGTCGAACCGATGAATTCGGCCGAGAAGCGGCTGTTCGGAAACTCGTACACCTCGCCCGGCGCGCCGATCTGCACGATCTTGCCTTCGCTCATCACCGCGAGGCGGCTGGCCATCGTCATCGCCTCTTCCTGGTCGTGCGTGACCATCACGCAGGTCACGTCGACCTTCTCGATGATGTTCACGAGTTCGAGCTGGGTCTTCTGGCGGATCTTCTTGTCGAGCGCGGACATCGGCTCGTCGAGCAGCAGGAGCTTCGGGCGCTTGACCAGCGAGCGGGCCAACGCGACACGCTGCTGCTGGCCGCCCGACAGTTGATGCGGCTTGCGCTGCGCGTACTTGCTCATCTGCACGAGCGCGAGCGCGTCGGCCACGCGCTCCTTGATCTCGTTCTTCGGCGTGCCTTCCTGCTTCAGGCCGAATGCGACGTTCGATTCGACCGTCATGTGCGGGAACAGCGCGTACGACTGGAACATCATGTTCACCGGGCGGCGGTACGGCGGCAGCGACGCGAGATCTTCACCGTCGACGAAGATCTTGCCGGAGGTGGCCGTCTCGAGCCCGGCGAGCATGCGCAGCAACGTCGACTTGCCGCAGCCCGAGCTGCCGAGCAGCGCGAACAGCTCGTTCTTGGCGATGGTCAGGTTCACGTTGTCGACGGCCGTGCTGTCGCCGAATTTCTTCACGACGTTTTCGATGCGCACGAACGCGTCGTTTGGCTTGAGCATGTCCGTCGCCGGACGATGCATCGCATCAGGTGTACTGAATGAATCCCGTTTCATGATGGTCCGTTTTAAGCAGGTCAGCGAATCTCAGGCGTCAGGCGCAACCGGTCGGGCGGTCGCGCGGTGCTGGCGGAGAGGGATCGAGCGATTCCTCGTCCGGAACGAATGGCGCAACGAAACAGGTGTGGGGGAACGCACGGCGATCGACGGCAATCAGTCGCGACCGGCCGGGGTCGCCGCGCTGCCTGTCATCAGGATTTCATCGGTTTTCATCGGGCTTTCCGCACGTTTCTGTCGTCTCCAGTGCGAATTTTTAAACCCGTCAAAAACCTTTTGGATCGCGGATTTCCGTTCCGGACATTGAACGGGATCGATGTTTGGGGAGGTAGAAAAACGGGGGCACGAGCCGGCCCCGAGCAGCAGCGCGGGCGCCCGGCGGCACGGGCGCCGCCGGGTAAAACGGAGGGTGGGGAAAACGAGCAGCCGGGCGGCTGCCACGCGCGGCCGATGCGCCGCGCGGATCACGTCACTTCGCGTTCAGTTCCTTCCAGCGCCGGTAGACATTGATCGCATCGCCGTGCTTCTGCTGCACCATCGGCAACCGGCGTTCGTCGATCGGCTTCGCATATTCGGCATAGAACGTGTCGAGCTCGAAATACTGGCGGTCGTCGCGGTAGAACGGCGCGTAGTCCTCGCGCGTCGTGATGTAGATCACGCGCTTCGGGCTGCAGTAGTACAGCGAGCCGAGGCACATCGGGCACGGGCTCGCGAGAATGTAGATCTCGCAGTCGGTCAGGTGCTCGGTGCCGAGCTTGCGGCACGCGTCGCGCACCGCGAGGATCTCGGCGTGCGCGGTCGGGTCGCTCGTCTGCGCGACGAGGTTCGGGCTCTCCGCGACGACCTCGCCGTCGCGGACGATCACCGTCGCGAACGGGCGGCCGCCCTCTTCCACGTTCTTCATCGCAAGATCGATCGTGCGTTTCACAAAATCCATGACTGCGTCCTCGTTGAAACGGAATGGCGGGCCGTGCGCCGGCCGGCAGCCGACGCACGTCGGGCGGAAACCTGCGCGGCACCGCTGCCGCGGCGCCGCTCGGGCGTCAGAACGGCTTGGTCGGCAGGTACTTGCCGTCGAGCGTGATCACCGCGCGCGACCCGCCTTCGGGATCGTCGACCTTCTTCACGTCGAGCCGGAAATTGATCGCGCTGATGATGCCGTCGCCAAACTTCTCGTGAACGAGTGCCTTCAGCGTCGTGCCGTACACCTGCAGCATTTCGTAGAAGCGATAAATGGTCGGGTCGGTCGGCACGCGATCGTCGATGCTGCCGCGCAGCGGGATCGTCTGCAGCAGCAGCACCGCGTCGTCGTCGAGGCCGAGCTTGTCGGCGACGCTGCGCGCCGCGTCCGCCGGCAGCGCTTGCTGGCCGAGCAGTGCGGCCGTCACGAACGCTTCGCTCAGGCCCGTGCCTTCGGTGAGCTGCGCGAACGACAGGTTCTTGCGCGCCTTCGCGAGCACGACGGTCTCGGCAAGCGCGTGGCGGGCAGTCTGACTGTGCTGGGACTGGATCATGGCAATTCCTCGTGGTGGGGTGGGAGCAATTCAGGCCGCGACGGGGAGCGTCGCGGGCGTCGCGCGGACCTCGGGATGGTCCGCCAGGGAGACGAACCGGCCGGTCGCGCCGTCATGGGCGTCGATGCAGCCCGATTCGATGTCGTAGACCCAGCCGTGCAGTGCGAGCCGCCCTTCTTCGAGCGCGAGCCGCACGGCAGGGTGCGTCTTCAGGTTGGCCAGTTGCGCGACGACGTTCTCGCGCACCATCGAGTCGATCCGCTCGCGTTCGCTGCGATGCGTGCGCGCCTCGTTCACGACCCGCGCGGAATCGGCGTAGCGCAACCAGTGGCCGACGGCCGGCATGTGATCCATGCACTGGCAGGTGGCAATCGCGGTCATCGCGCCGCAGTCGGAATGGCCGCAGATCACGACGTCGGTCACGCGCAGCGCGGCCACCGCGTATTCGACCGACGCCGACACGCCGCCCGGCTCGGGGCCATATGACGGCACGATGTTGCCGGCATTGCGGATCACGAACAGGTCGCCCGGTTCGCGCTGCGTGACGAGTTCGGGCACGAGCCGGCTGTCCGAGCACGAGATGAACAGCGCCCGCGGATTCTGGCTGCGCGCGAGATCGCGGAACAGCGCGGCGCGCGCCGGATACGCATCGCGCTGGAACTTCAGGAAGCCTTCGATGATGTCCTTCATCGCGTGTTCTCCGGTGCGGGTGAAATCGATGAAGGGCAGGTTACGCCGCACTTCCAATAACGTAAAAGACTGATTTATGATCCACCGGATAAGCAGGACTTATAGGAACCGCCATGCTGCTGCGCCATATCCACTACTTCCTGGCCGTCGCCGAGCATCGCAGCTTCACGCGCGCGGCCGCCGCGCTGCATGTGTCGCAGCCCGCGCTGTCCCAGCAGATTCGCCAGCTCGAGGAAACGCTCGGCGCGCAACTGTTCGACCGCACCGGGCGCGTGACGCGGCTGACCGACGCCGGCGACGTGTATTTCCGCTATGCGCGGCAGGCGCTGCACGATCTCGCGGAAGGCCGGCGCGCGATTCACGACGTGCAGGATCTGAGCCGTGGCGCGCTGCGGATCGCGGTCACGCCGACCTTCACGAGCTATCTCGTCGGGCCGCTCGTCGAGGCGTTTCACGGCCGCTACCCGGACGTGTCGCTGTCGGTGCGCGAGATGTCGCAGGAGCGCATCGAGGCGTTGCTCGTCGACGACGAGCTCGATGTCGGGATCGCATTCGACGAGGTGCAGACGGCGGATATCGAAGCGCAAACGTTGCTGGTCGAAACGCTCGCGCTCGTCGTGAGCCGCCGGCATGCGCTCGCCGCGAAACGCAAGGCCGGCCTGCGCGCGCTGCACGATGCGCCGCTCGTGCTGCTGACGGCCGAGTTCGCGACACGCGTGCAGATCGACCGCTATTTCCGCGAGCACGACGTGCGCCCGCGCGTGTTGATGGAGGCCAATTCGCTGGGGGCGGTGATCGAGATCGTGCGCCGGACGAACCTCGCGACGCTGCTGCCCGCGACGATCGCGACCGGGCACGACGATCTCGTCGCCATTGCGCTCGATCCGGCCGTCCTGCGGCGCACGGCCGTGCTGCTGCAGCGCAAGGGCGCGTACCGGAGCGCGGCCGCGCGCGCGTTCGTCGAACTGGCGTTGGCCCACGGGGCGGGGCCGGTCAGGCGCGCGCGATGACCTCGGCCGCCGGGGCGCGCGTCACGCGCCCGGGCACCGCCAGCAACCGTTCGTCACACACGATTCGAATCACGGGAACATCGACATGTCGAACCTGATACGCCGCATGACGCTCAACCCGCTTGCCATCGCAACGCTGCTGGTCGGTGCAGCCTGGTGGGTCCATGCACAGACGCGCGCCGACGGCCCGTATCGGGTCGTGGGATTCAACTACACCGATCGTGGCGTCTACAGCTTCGTGGTCGACGGCTTCGGCGCCGGCAGCGTGCACGCGCGCCAGTTTGGCGGCGGGGGCGGCACCGTGTGCTGCATGAGCGTGCCGCGTGGCAAGAAGACCTGGCACGTGAGGATCACGTACGATCTGACGCCCGACGAAGACGCCCGGAACCAGGCGCCTGAAGTCATCGAAACCGACGTCGCCGTGCCGGCATTACCGAACCGGCACGACGGCTATATCGAGTTTCATTTCCTGCCCGGCCGCCAGATCGAGGCCCGATGGGTCGCGTACCCGACGATGCCGCGCATGCGCACCGGCGATTGACCGGGCAGCGGCAGCGTGCGGACGCCGCTCGGCCGGGCAGGATACGCGCCCGGCGTTGCGTCAGTTCGTCAGTTGTACCCGAGAATCGCCACCGCCGCGACGTCCGGCCGATCGGTCGTATTCCCGACGAGCGACGTCATCGGCTCCTGCAGCACGGCCTGATACGACGTCACGCGCGGCGCTTCCTGCGCGCCCGGCTCATCCAGTGCCGGTTCGTCGAACGCGGCATCGAAACCGCTGTAAAACCCCGGTTGGGTCTGCGAAAAAGTCATCTCCACTCCTTTACCTGATCGTGTTTTTGATGTTCTAACCAACCTGCTTCAATACTGCCGCCTGCACCGGCGCGCCGTCATGCGCGGCCTCCGATCGCGCCAGCTGCGCGCGCGTGCGCCGCGTGATGTGAATCACCGCGAACACGACCGGCGCGATCAGCAGGCCCTCCGCCAGTTCGGGATCGACCGGCAGGTTCATCACGTGCAGCGCCTTGAACGCCGCCGTCGCGAGCGACAGCACGTAGTACGAAATGGCCGCCACCGACAGCCCTTCGACCGCGTGCTGCAGATGAAGCTGATTGCGCGCGGTGCGCTCCATGCCCGCCAGCAGGCGTGTCACGTCCTTTTCCTGCGCGAGATTCACGCGCGTGCGCAGCAGGTCGACCGCCCGCGCGATCCGCGCGGCGATCTGCTCGTGGCGCGCCCATACGCTGCGGCAGGTTTCCATCGCCGGCGCGAAGCGCCGCTCCATGAATTCGGCGATCGTCGGCATCCCTTCGATACGCTCCTCGCGCAGCTCGTGGATACGCGCCAGCACGAGCTTTTCGTACGCACGCGACGCGCTGAAGCGCGCGCCCGATCCCGACAGCGATTCGACCCGCACCGCGAGATGCGTGAGCTTGACGAGCAGGGCCGTGTCGTCGCCGTCGGCCCCGCTCGCGTCCATCCGCTGCATCAGCGTGTGCAGCGCCGCGTGGACTTCGTCGAGCTCGCGGCTCATCCGGCGCGCGACGGGCAACGCCAGCAGCGCCATCATCCGGTAGGTTTCGATTTCATACAGGCGCTGCAGCAGCCGGCCGCCCTGCTCCTCGCGGAAATCCTCGTCGACGACGAGAAAGCGCATGAAGCCGTCGTCGCGCACATGCCAGTCGCAGAACACCTTGCCGCCGCCGAGCACGTTGCTGCCGACGAGCGCGGGGCCGTCGATCCAGCGGCGCAGGTCGCCGCAGACGAGCCGCGCGGCGTCGCCCGTCAGCAGCTCCATGCGCACCGCGACGAAGCGGATGCCGGCCAGCCGCGCGAACCACGCGGCCGGTATGCCTTCGATCGCGAGATCGTCGAAATAGCCGGTGTCGCGACGCGGTGCGACGAACGTGAAGGTCGAGAATTCGGTGTGGCGTTCCCACTTCAGGTGCCAGCCGCTCGGCGACTGCACCGCGTAGTGCGTCGCGCCTTCGTGCGGCGCGGCAATGCCGGTATCGCGGCACAGCGCGTGCAGCAGCGTTTCGTGGATGTCGGGCTGGCCGTCCGCGTAGATCGCGTAATGCGTGAGCGACACGGCTTCAGCGAGCCGCAGGAACGGCCGGGCATGCAATTCCGCGGCCAGTGCGGCGCGCAACGGATGGTCCATCATCGATACCCCACGCTTTCCTGTTCAGTGCTGCACGCCGGATCGACCGGCCGGAGCGCCGCGCCGCCCTCGGGCGAAACGTCAGCGTGAGCTCACTATGGCAGACACACAGCAACAATAAAAACGCATAATGCTGATCGTTACGTTCAGTTTTCCTGATACCCTTGACGTCCTCCTCCGGCTAAAGGCGGAGGATTCCCACATCTGGCGATGCACGTCCGCATCGGAGAATGTTCAGCGCAGCGTTGGTATCTCGATCATGCTCGACACCACAGTCACTGCAGGTCCACTCTCTTATTCTCAGTCCCGCGATGCCTTTCGGCCGCGTCGTGCTGTCTTTCGATCCGCACGCCGAACAGGACTGGGTAGAACCGCTTTCGTCGACTTCCTCGAACGTGGCCCCGTGCGCGATCGCCTTGTAGCGGAGCTTGCTGCGGAAGGACGACCAGGATGCGTCGTAAACGCTTCTCGCCATCCTAGTTCTGGCGAGCTTGGCAGCCGACACGTTGCCGACCGCGAGGTAATCGAAGCGCCGCACCAGATTGAGCGCGAGCTTGTGCTGGAAATCGGCTCGGGCATTCGCCACCTTCGCGTGCAGCTTCGCGATATGCCGTTTGTGTTTTCGCGCGCGTTGGGCTTTCGCCAGCTTTTCGGCCGCACGCTGACCATACCGGTCGTTAGGCAACTTTTCGCCGGTCGAAAGTGTGGCGAAGTCTTTCAGGCCGAGATCGATACCAACACCGGAACGGACCGGGCGGGCCCGAACATCGGGCATCTCGATCGCGATGTTGAGAAACCAGTTGCCGCGCGCATCCTGAGCAAAGTTGGTTCCATCCTTGATCTTGCCTTCGGGAAGCGGTCTGCTGTTGAACACGCGAAACGTGTTACCGGCGAAACGGAACGCGTCACCCTCGCGCTTCAGGTCACGGCCCTTCAGCGGCACCCAGCCCAGCGATTTCCTGCCGCGATAGCGCAGGTAGGGCCGACGGTGCTGGCTGCGCGACTTCGCATATTGCTCGCACGTCGCGTTGATCGTGCCGGAGTGGATGCCGAGTGCCTTGCTGCTCCCCGTCGTCAGCACGTTCAAGTCGAAACCCGTCGGCCACTTCTTGCTCCACTTGAGCGCGTGCTTCTGCGTGTCATTGCAGAAGTTCCAGACGTAGTTCACCGCACGGCTCTGCTTGTTGAGCAGTCCGTTGAGCGACTTCACGCGGTAGCGGTAGACAAGGATCATGCAGGTGATCCTAACTCGTGGAAGAAGCTGCCTGTCAACTGCGCTCCTTTCCTTCCCGCCATCAATGGCGGGGTCTCTCGGAGTAAATTCTGATGAAGATGCTCGATCACGACGTGCTGGCCACCGTCGTCGCCGTCGCGGAGACCGGCAACATGACCCGCGCCGCCGAGGCCGTGAACCGCTCGCAGTCGGCCGTGAGCATGCAGATCAAGAGCCTGGAAGACGCGATCGGGCGGCCGCTGTTCGTGCGCAAGCCGCGCAGCATCGTGCTGACGCGCGAGGGCGAGGTGCTGCTGGGATTCGCCAGACGAATGCTGGCGCTGCGCGACGAGGCGTGGGCGGCCGTGGTGCGGCCGGAAGTGACCGGCAAGGTCGTGATCGGCGTGCCGGACGACTATGCGTCGTCGCTGCTGCCGTCGGTCTTGAAGAAATTCTCGGCGACCTACCCGAAGGTCGAGATCCAGGTGATGGGGCTGCCGAGCAGCGCGCTCGCGCCGCTGATCAAGGAAGGCACGGTCGACCTCGTCTGCGGTACGCGGATCAAGGGGCTGTCCGGCGACTTCATCCGCCACGAGCCGATGGCGTGGGCCGCGATGACGAACGGGCCGCGCGTGTGGGAAGAGCGGCCGCTGCCGATCGCGGTGTTCATGCCGGGCAGCGTCGCCCGCGAGAACGCGATCCGCAGCCTCGAACGCGCGAAGGTGCCGTACCGCACCTCCTATGAAAGCCCGAGCCTGCTCGGGCTGCTCAGCATGGTCGAGGCCGGCCTCGCGGTCGCGCCGCTCGCGCGCTGCGCGATTCCCGCGCAACTGTCGATGCTCGGCCGCTCGCACGGGCTGCCCGACCTGCCGCCGCTCGAGCTGATCCTCGCGCGCAGCACGAAATCGAAGCGGCCGCCGTGCGACTTTCTCGCGGAACAGCTGATGGAGGATCTGCAGCGCCAGACCGGGCAGACCGGCGACGCGTGATCAGCGCGTCGCGCCGAATCCGGCCGCGCCCAGCGCCGCGTTGACGTTCGCGGCCACCGCATCGACGAGCGCCTCCAGCGTATCGCCGCGCACCTGCGTACGCTCCGGTGCGACGTGCTCGGTGCGTTGCCAGCCCCACTGCGCGCCCGACGCGACCGACAGCGTCGCGCCGAAGCGGTTGCCGTGGCGGCGGCCGAAGGTGCTCACGCACCGCTCGGCCACGTAGTCCTGTTCAGGCAGACAGAGCCGGATCTCGACCGCGACCTGATCGCGATCGTTGACGCGCGCGGCCGGGCTCACCGTCGGCGCGAACACCTTGCCGATCCGCCAGGTCACGCAGGTCTCCCAGGCCGCGAGCGGCCCGCCGTCCGCGTCGACCCGCTCGGTGTCGACCGACCACTGATGCCCGTCGGGCACGACGATCGCCTGATGCAGCAGCACTTCGGCCACGCGCACCGTCGTCACGAGCTGACGCGCGAGTTGCTGGCCCGACGGCAGCGACGCCGTCCGGACGCGACGGCTGGCCGGCCGCGCGACAGATATTTCTTCCGTGAGGTACATGAACGCTCCGTATTCAGGATCGGCGCCGCGCGCGACGCGATACACGCCTATCCGCCACCTGTTCGCGGCCGGCGCGGCGACTGGCGCCCCGACCGCGAATCACCCGCGCCATCGGCAAGCGGGCACCCGCCCGCCTCCGCGTTACCGCGCCTTCGGCCCGACGCGCAACCAGCGCGCGACCGGCCCGATCACCGCATCGGCCTGCTGCGCAATCAGCATGTGCAGCGTGAAATCCAGGTCTTCCGGCGCAATGTCGAAGTGCACGTGAACCACGTCGCGCACGGCGCGCGCGCTGACGACGTACACGCCGAGCGGAGAATGCAGCAGCGCCGCGAGCCGGGCGTGCGCGCGTTCGCCGGAATCGGCCGTCAGCGTGACGGGCAACTGCAGGCGCGGGCGTGGCGGCGGGAACGGAATGACGTTGCTGGGTGCGCCGGCGCGCAACCGGCGGCCGGCGACATCGAAGGCGGGAACGGGATGAATGAAGGTCATGGAGCGGACGGAAGCCGTCTCGGCTGTTCGACACATCCCCAGCTTAGAAGAGACCGCATAAACGTCGTGCAAAAAAACGGCGCGGCGGTGCAAAAAACGGCATGCGGGGCGCAACGCGGCGCCGACTGGCGGATGGCGGATGGCGGCTCGCGGCTGACGGCTCGCGGCTCGCGGCTCGCGGCTGGTGGCTGGTGGCTCGCGGCTGGTGGCTGGTGGCTGGTGGCTGGTGGCTGGTGGCTGGTGGCTGGTGGCTGGTGGCTGGTGGCTGGTGGCTGGTGGCTGACGGCTGACGGCTGGCGGCTGGCGGCTCGCAACTGGCCCTGCGGTCGTCATGCGCACGCGGTAATCCCGCACCACGACTCGCGCCAGCCGTGCATGCGCCCCGGCAGCCCCGCTACGCGAACGCCTCGAGCGACGCGCGCCGCCGCTCGTCGACCATCGATTCGATCAGCGACACGAGATCGTCGGTCAGCGGATCGCAGATGCCCGGCGAGCGATGCAGTTCGAGATCGGCCGCCGGCAGCGGCGGCAGCCCGTCCGTCTCGTCGAGCACGCGCCAGTTCTCGGGCAGCGTGCAGCGGTCGATCATCGTCACGGCCGCGCCGTGGTTCACCGCGATCTTGATGCCGGTCGGGCTCTGGCTCGTGTAGACGACGTGATACGGCCGCTCGGCCGTCGCGAGCGCCTGCAGCCCGCGCTGCCGGTAGCAGCACGTCTCCGGAAACAGCGCGAGCGGCACCGACGCCTGCGGGCCGAGCACGAAGTCCTGGTGCGCGGCCCACACGACGTCGTGACGGCCAAGCAGCCGCCCGCCCGCGTTCGGCCCGTGCCGCACGACGAGCGCGACGTCGAGCTCGCCGGCCTGCAGCCGTTCGAGCAATTCGAGCGACGTGCGGCAATGCACGTGAAAGCGCGCACCCGGCCGCATCGCATAGAACGATTTCAGCAGGTCGGGCAGCCACAGCTCCGCGTAATCCTCGGGCAGCCCGAAGCGCACGACGCCACGGTCGCTGCTCGCCTGCTTCAGCGCGAGGATCGCGTCGTTCTGCACCTGGATGATCCGGCGCGCGTGGATCAGGAAATTCTCGCCGTCGCGCGACAGTTCGAGCCGCCGGCTGTTGCGCATGAACAGGTGCGTGTCGAGCCGCTCCTCGAGCGTACGGATGCGCAGGCTGATCGTCGATTGCGTGCGATGCAGTTGCCGGGCCGCCGCGGTGAAGCCGCCGCTCTCGACCACCGCGACGAATGCCCGGATCAGCTCCGGATCGAGCGAACTGAGCTTCGACCAATCGGGCCTTTGAATGGCAGCCATCGGAATTACTCGCTTTCGAAAAAAGAAGGGAAGACGAAAGATAGGGCTCGGAGTACGCCGATTGTTGTCCAGATGCGCCCGGCCCTCCAACCCCTGCCCGGGTATGACAAACCCGGAGCCGGTAAGCGAATGCCCACCCGCCGATCCCGCCCCGCGTGCCGTCACGAGCACGGCCGAGGCCCGCCCGGCGGGCATTCGCGTGCCGGATTCAGGGCTTTCCCGGAGACGACGAAAACTCATAGCCCGATCAGAAAACATCGATTCACCGGCCGCGCCACGGCCAACCACAATCGCCTCACACCCAACCTCATCGACGAGACACCGCAATGACCGCATCCCAACCCAGGCAGCTTTACATCGGCGAAGGCTTCGAAGGCCCCGGCGTCAACCTCGCGCACATCAACGTGCTGGTCGGCCCGCGCAACGGCCCGGCCGGGCAGGCGTTCGCCACCGCGCTCGCGACGCCGTCGGCCGGCCATGCGCCGTTCGTCGTGATCGCGCAGCCGGGCGTACCGACCAAGCCGCTCACGCTGTACGTGAACAAGGCGCAGATCGCCAGCGATTTCCACGGCAATGCCACGTGGGGCGCATCGCAGGCCGGCATCGCGAAAGCCGTGGCGGAAGCGCTCGAGAACGGCACGCTGCCGCCCGAAGCGGAGAACGACTGGGTCGTCGTGTCGGCGAACTGGGTGAACCCGCAAACCGACGATCTCGACGCCGTGTTCGAGAACAACTACCGCGCGTGCCGCAACGCGATCGTCGCCGCGATGGAAGGGCTGCCGCATCGCGACGCGGTGTTCGCCGCCGCGCGCGACGTGTCGAACCCGTTCTACACCCCGAAGAAAATCTGACGACGACAAGTGGCCGACGCGCGACGGACGGCCGCACCTGGAGGAAACATGGAATACGTCCGCCTCGGCCAGTCCGGCCTGAAGGTGTCCCGCCTGTGTCTCGGCACGATGAACATGGGCACCCCCGAATGGAAGCCCTGGATCTTCGATGAAGCGCAAAGCGAACCAATCGTGCGCCGTGCGCTCGACGCCGGCGTGAACTTCATCGATCTCGCGGATTTCTATTCGACCGGCGTCGGCGAGGAAGTGGTCGGCCGCATCCTGAAGCGCAACGCGCGTCGTGAAGAACTCGTCGTGACGACCAAGGTCGGCTACGACATGGGCAGCTATCCGAACGCGGGCGGCCATTCGCGCAAGCACGTGCTCGACGGCATCGACGGATCGCTGAAGCGCCTCGGCATGGATTACGTCGACATCTTCATGCTGCACTTCTTCGACGTGAACACGCCCGTCGAGGAAACGATGAGCACGCTGCACGACATCGTGCGCGCGGGCAAGGCGCGCTATATCGGCGTATCGACGATGTACACGTGGCAGTTCGCGAAGATCATGCAGGCCTGCGAACGAAACGGCTGGGACAAGCCGATCAACATGCAGCTGCAGCTGAACCTCGCGTATCGCGAGGAAGAACGCGAAATGGTGCCGTACTGCATCGACCAGGGCGTCGGCGTGTCGGTTTTCAGCCCGCTCGCGCGCGGCCTGCTCACCTGCGAGCCGCAATCGACGCGCAACCAGACCGACTTCTTCACCGCGCAGATGTACGGCGATGCGTCGTCGCTCGCGATTGCCGCATCGGTCGCGAAGGTCGCGAAGCGCCGCGGCGTGCCGCCCGCGCAGATCGCACAGGCGTGGGTGCTGAGCCGCCCCGGCGTCGCGAGCATGCTGGTCGGCGCGGATTCCGTCGCGCAGTTCGACAGCGCGCTCGGCGCGCTCGAGACGCAGCTCACCGAAGAAGAGCTGCACGAGCTGGAACGCAACTACACGCCGTGCGACCTGATCAACGACTACACGGCCGGCAAGCGCATCGCGCGCGAGTCGCGTCCGGCGCAGGGCAGTTTCGCGGCGGACTGAATCGAAGTGAAGCACTGAAGGAACGGACACGATGAGCGAATTTCTGAGGACCGGCCATTACATCGGCGGCGAATGGCACGAAGCGCACGGCGCGAGCGACGCGACCTACGCGGTGCTGAATCCGGCGACCGGCGAAACGATCGCGAAGGTGGCGAAGGGCGGCGCCGACGATGCGCAGCGCGCGATCGACGCCGCCGCGCACGCGTTTCCGGCATGGCGCGCGCTGACCGCCAAGGAACGCGGCGCCCGAGTGAAGCGCTGGGGCGAGCTGATGCTCGAAAACCGTGATGCGCTCGCCGAGCTGCTGACGCGCGAGCAAGGCAAGCCGCTCGCGGAAGCGCGCGGCGAAGTGGTGTACGCGGCGAGCTTTCTCGAATGGTTCGCGGAAGAAGCGAAGCGCATGTACGGCGACGTGATCCCGAGCCCGAAGCCGAATACGCAGATCGTCGTCACGCGCGAACCGGTCGGTGTCGTCGCGGCGATCACGCCGTGGAATTTCCCGCTCGCGATGATCACGCGCAAGGCCGGCCCCGCGCTCGCGGCCGGCTGCACGATGGTGCTGAAGCCGTCCGAGGAAACGCCGTTGTCGGCGTTCGCGCTCGCGGTGCTCGCCGAGCGTGCGGGCGTGCCGGCCGGCGTGTTCAACGTCGTGTCGGGCGATGCGGTGGCGATCGGCGAGGCGCTCACGCATTCGTCCGTCGTGCGCAAGCTGTCGTTCACGGGCTCGACGCGGGTCGGCAAGCTGCTCGCGAAGCAGTCGGCCGATACGCTGAAGAAGCTGTCGCTCGAACTCGGCGGCAACGCGCCGTTCATCGTGTTCGACGATGCCGACCTCGATGCGGCCGTCGAAGGCGCGATCGCGTCGAAGTTCCGCAATACCGGCCAGACCTGCGTATGCGTGAACCGCTTTCTCGTGCAGGACGCCGTGTACGACGCGTTCACGCGCAAGCTCGCGGACGCCGTGCGCAAGCTGCGCGTCGGCAACGCGCTCGCGGGTGAAGTCGACCAGGGGCCGTTGATCAACGAGGCGGCGCTCGGCAAGGTCGAGCGGCACGTGACCGACGCCACCGCGAAGGGCGCGCACGCGCTCACCGGCGGCAAGCGTCACGCGCTCGGCGGCACGTTCTACGAACCGACCGTGCTGACCGGCATGACGGCCGACATGCTGATCGCCGAAGAGGAAACCTTCGGCCCCGTCGCCGGCTGCTTCCGCTTCACGACCGAGGAAGAGGCCGTGGCTGCGGCCAACGACACGCCGTTTGGGCTGTCCGCGTATTTCTACACGCGCGACCTCGGCCGTGCGTGGCGCGTGTCGGGTGCGCTGGAGAGCGGGATGGTCGGCGTCAACGACGGGATCATCTCGACCGAAGTCGCGCCGTTCGGCGGCGTCAAGCAATCGGGGCTCGGCCGCGAAGGCTCGAAGTACGGCCTCGACGAATACGTGGAACTCAAGTACACGCTGATGGCCGGCCTCGGCCGCTGACCGCTCCCCGCGGTCGATCCGCGCCGCGCGCCGCTGCGCGCGATTCGAAAGAACCCGGCCGTGGCCGGGTTTTTTCATTCCGAACGCGATGCGATGCGCATCGTTCGTTCAGAACAGAATCGACGCGAATGCGTTCGAAGGGCCGATCGGGCGGATGGACGGAATCGGATGCGTGTCGAACCGGCTGCCCGGCGCCGGCATTCATCCAGTTTTCGCCTTCACTCGTGTAGCCTTACCGGACCCTCACCGTGCGGACACCGATCATGATTGAAAACATCGTCACGCCACAACCTAGCCTGAAGGTCTACCCGCCCGACGCCGACGTCTTTGCCGAGCCCGACGCCGCACTCGCGCGCCACCTGCATCCGCTCGTGTCGATCGACCTGTCGGCGGTCAATCCGTCGTGGGAAGGCTGGATCCATCTGCTCAGCCCCATCGAACCTTATGACGGGCTCGTCGGGCAGGACACGGCCGCGTACCACAACGACTATCTGCGCGCGAACTGGATCGCATTCCGGCTCGACGACAACAACCGCTACACGCTGCTCGGCGACCCGCGCTACTTCTATCTGGAAAACCCGCCCGGCGCGCATGACACGGGCTATCGCGAGGAACTGGAAGCGCACTACGCGGAGCAACAGGCCAGCATCGAAACCGCGCGCCAGCGGTTCGCCGAATACGGCGTGCTCTACTCGTCCAACCAGTACGCGCCGGACGAGCGCGATTTCAGCCAGGAAGAACCGTGCAACCTGATCGACCAGCTCGGCGGAACGGTCGGCTGGGGCAACTGGTCGGGCACGTCCGATTTTCCGATCGACGACAGCGATCCCGACAACATCCGGCCGATCGGCCCAGACGGTGCGCGCTTTCGCTTCGTCGCCAGCGTCACCGGCTGGGAATACCGCGCGATGGGTGCGGACTCGATTCTCTTGTTTTACGAGCCGGTCAGCCGCGTCGCGCTGCTGACGTTCGACTGGTCGTGAGGCGGGCGGGACGGGCGATCGCTCCGTCTCGCGATTGGCCGTTTGGCGGACTCTGCCCGCGGGATGAGCGCCGATATGCTGAGGGCTTTCCATTCATCGCCGGAAGCCATGCCCGCTCAACCTGTCGATCTCAGTCATGTCCTGCCGTACGAGACGACGTACTTCGACGATCGGCTCGAGGTCGATCGAAACGATCTGGATATCGCCGCGTTTCTTGGTGTGAACAGCGACGTCCCCGACGAACTGCTCGTTTCGTTGTGCGGAGCGCCTGCCGGATCGGCCATTCAAGCCTATCTCGACAGCAGAGGCCAGTTGACCTTCTCGGTCACGAATCCCACCTGGATCCGATCCGAAAACCGCGTATCGGTCCGTCGAGAATCGGACACATCCCTACTCGAACTCATGACAATCGATCTCGTCGATCACGCAGTCGCGGGATTCGGCGCGGCGATGCTGTGGCGGATCGTCAGGGCGTCTGATAAGTTGGGCATCACCCGAATCATTGCATTCGCAGCGGGGGGCCGAAAGGCAGCGCCAAAACCGGGCGGCCGCCGGCTATTCGGGTATTACGCGTGGCCACGGTTCGGTTTCGACGCGCCCATTCCCGACAAGTGCGGTGATGAAGCGGCACTGTTCCAGTATTTCCAGGGGCACCCGGTCGGTCTTGCCGACGGATCGCTCCGGTCGCTGCGTGCGCTCTATGCGACGCGATTCGGCCGAGATTTCTGGCGCGTAACGGGATCACATCGCTGGATGACATTCGACGTCACACCGCACGGCAGGTCCGTGCAGGCGCTGCAAAGATACTTGATCGAAAAGGGGATTTACGAATGAATGCAAAGCACGCGCCGATTGCCGGATTCCGGATCACGCGCCCCACGGCGAAGCGCGGCCGGCAGGCGATCCGGCATCGTCTCGCCCTCAGCGCCGAAGCCAGGCACCTCCTCGATGCGCTCGTCACAACCGAACTCCATCACAGCCTGGCGCGCGTCATGCGCAAGTCCGCCGTCGGGCACGATACGCGGCCGGCCGACATGCCGGTATCCCCGCCGCGACGCGCCGTCTTCAACGTCGGGCGTATCGATCTCTCGAAGTGCCAGATGCCTGTCGAAACGATCGCCGACATAGAATTCTGGGGGCGCCGGGAAACACTCATGCACTTCGGGCACGACCCCGACCGATAGCCGGCAACGACAAGAAGAAACCGCATGGCCCGGGCCGTCAACGATCGTGACTATTGCCATTCCCGGTAACGATCGTTGACAGATGCCACCACCGCGAGAACAGCAGGGACAAGTGCGGACGGATCCGACTGTTTCCAAAGAAAGATCAGCCTCGTCCCACAGTCCACACCCCCTACCCCCGCCTCCCCGCCTGCTCCCGCAACCACGCAGCAAACGCGACCACCGGCTCGACCGCGACACTCTCCGGCTCGACATCGAGCCAATACCCGAACGGCCCGATCGGCTGCACCGGCGACAGCCGCACGAGGCTGCCCTCGCCGATCTCCTCCTCGATCATGTTCAGATCGACCACCACGAGCCCCGCGCCCTTGCGCGCCGCGCGGATCGCCTGTTCCAGCGTGGAAAACTCGATACCGTCGCCGATCCGCGCCAGCGGCACGCCCGCCTGCTCGCACCAGTCGGCCCACAGCGTCAGGCGTTTGCCTTCGTGCAGCACATGCAGCGCCGGCAACCGGCCGAGCAGCACGTCGAGCGTATCGCCGCGATAGCGCGGCGCGCCGACGAGCGCATGCCGCTCCATCATCAACAGCTCCGACTGCATCCCGGCGCGCGCCGCGCGCCCGAAGCGGATGTGGCAATGGCAATCGTCGGCCGGCTCGGTGCGGATCGACAACTCGACGTCGGGCAGCGCCTCCGCGAGCGTGCCGAGCCGCGGCGAGAACCACTGCGTCGCGAACGTCGGCGGCAGCGACACCGTCAAGCGCCGCTTCGCGCCCGGCCGCGTGGCAGCGATTTCGCCGACACCACGCTCGATCGTGTCGAACGCCTGCCCGACGAACGGCAGCAACCGCTGGCCGGCATCGGTCAGGCGCACGCCCTTGTGATCGCGCTCGAACAGCCGCGCGCCGAGCGCCTCCTCGAGCAGCCGGATCTGCCGGCTCACCGCCCCCTGCGTCACGCACAGCGAGACCGCCGCGCGGTTGAAGCTCAGGTGACGCGCGGTCTCCTCGAAAAATCGCAATGCGATCAACGATGGCAGGCGTCGCATGATGTGTGTCCCTTTCGTTCGTATCGTTCGTGTTGTTGCCGGCCGGCATCGCCGGCCATCCTGCGGGCAGCCTCGTCGTAACGAAGCACACCCGCCGTCTCCATTCATCGTCCCCGCGCCCGCGCCACCCGCCTACAATAAGCATCCCGCACCAAACACGACACCGCCCCGTGAGACGCAAGATGCCGGCGCTGAATGCGCTGAAAGCCTTCGAGATGGCCGGCCGCACCGGCAGCTTCACGCGCGCGGCCGAACTGCTCAACGTGACGCAGAGCGCGGTGAGCCGCCAGGTTCGCCAGCTCGAGGGCCAGCTCGGCGAAACCCTGCTCGAGCGCCGCCATCACCAGCTCGAACTGACGGCGGCCGGCCGCGTGCTGCTGCGCGCGCTGCAGCAATCGTTCGACAAGATCGAGCTGACCGTGCGCAGCCTGCAGGAGAAAACCCACCTGAACCGTCTGCGCGCGAACGTGCCGCCCACCTTCGCCGCGCGCTGGCTGATGCCGCGCCTCGGCCGGCTGCGCGACGCGCATCCCGAATTCGAGCTGAGCCTCACGACCCGCATTCACGACAGTCTCGGCGAATCGCGCGTGCTCGACTGCGCGATCCGGTTCGGCGACGGCGAATGGGACGGCTTCGACAACGCACTGCTGATGCAGGAGCAGCATATCGCCGTCTGCGCACCCGCGCTGTATGCGCGGCTGCGACAGGACGGCGCGCCGATCGACCTGAACCGCTTCACGTTGCTGCACGTGCTCGCCACCGACGACCAGCGCTACCTGACCTGGCAGCACTGGCTGAAGGCCGCCGGGATCGCCGACGTCGACACACGCGGCGGCTACGAATTCGACCTGCTCGACCATGCGATCCGCGCGGCGATCGACGGCCTCGGAATCACGATCGCCGACCGCCACATGGTCGCGCGCGAACTCGCGACCGGGCAACTGATGCAGGTGCTCAACGTGCACGTCGACGGCCACCAGTCGTACTGGTTCGTCACGCGGCCCGAGCAGACGAACCTGCCGCACATCGTCCAGTTCCGCGACTGGCTGCAGCAGGAAGTCTGGCTCGCGAAGCGCCATCTCGAACCGTCGTCGCCGCTGCCGCAAGTGCCGCTGGCCTAGCACGCGATCTGCCCCGATCGCCCTCGACCACCCATCGCGGGCGACACCTTACCGGCTTCCACGCCCGTCCGCATCCGGCCCCGTCTGAAAATCCGTCCCGGCCGCCGCCCGCCCCGCCCAAGGCCCGCGCCACGGCAGCCTTGCCGGACGGGCGACTCCGACCGACTCCCCGAGTAACGTGCGTTTTTCTCATGCCCGGCGCGAAAATAAGTCGTTTGTCGTGCGCTAAACGCATGAACAGAATGGCCTCTGTCCCGTACCGCGCGTGTCGCCACTCGAAGCGATCCGCCTGCATTCATCGGAGGAGTCACTTCATGCGCACCGAACGCAACTACGTGAACGGCCGTTTCGTCGCCCCGGAAAGCGACACGTTCATCGTCGTCCACAATCCCGCCACCGAAGCGCCGTTCGCGCGCGTGCCGGCCGCGACGCCGGCCGACGCGCTCGCCGCCGTCGACGCCGCAGCCGCCGCGCAGAAGGCATGGCGCAAGCTGCCGAGCGCCGAGCGCGCCGCGTACCTGCACCGCTTCGCCGACGCGCTGACCGCACGCGCGCCCGAGATCGGCGCGGCGCTCGCGCAGGAATCCGGCAAGAGCGTCGAGGACGCATCGAACGAAGCCGTCTACGCGGGCCAGATCACGCGCTACCACGCCGAGTGGGCACGCCGGATCGAGGGCGAGATCATCCCGAGCGACACGCCCGACGAGAACCTGTTCCTGCAGCGCGAGCCGATCGGCGTCGTCGCGTGCCTGATTCCGTTCAACTATCCCGTCTACACGCTGCTTCGCAAGGTCGCGCCCGCGCTGATCGCCGGCAACACCGTGGTCGTGCGGCCGAGCAATCACACGCCGGTATCCGCCTTCGAGATCGCGAAAGCGGCCGACGATGCCGGCTTCCCGCCGGGCGTCATCAACATCCTGACGATGGACCACGCGACGGCCGAAGCGCTGTGCACGCATCCGGCAGTCGGCATGATCACGCTGACCGGCAGCGTGAACGCGGGCCGCAAGGTGCTCGACTACTGCAAGGCGAACATCGCGAAGCCGTCGCTCGAACTCGGCGGCAAGACGCCCGCGATCATCGAGCCCGACGCCGACCTCGAACGCGCGGCCGCGGCACTCGTCGCGTCGAAGACGACGCACTGCGGCCAGCTCTGCACGGCGATCGAACGCGTGTACGTGCACGACAGCGTGCACGACCGCTTCGTCGCGCTGCTGAAGGAGAAGATGGCGGCCGTGCGCAGCGGCGACCGTGCGGACGACGCGACGCGGATGGGCCCGCTCGTCAGCGCATCGGCGCGCGCGCACATCCACGGGATGGTAGAACGCGCAGTCGCGGCCGGCGCGACGCTCGAAACCGGTGGCGCGATTCCTGCCGGCCCCGGCTTCTTCTACCCGGCCACGCTGCTGACGAACTGCCGGCAGGACATGGAGATCGTGCAGGAGGAAACCTTCGGCCCGGTCATGCCCGTGCTGCGCTACACGACGATCGACGAAGCGATCGCGCAGGCGAACGACCACCAGTTCGGCCTGTCGTCGGTGCTCTACACCGAGCACTACCGCACCGCGATGACCGTCGCGAACGCGATCGAAGCCGGCGAGCTGTACGTGAACCGCACGCCGGCCGATCCGTACCAGGGCTTCCACGCCGGCTGGAAGCGCTCGGGCCTCGGCGGCGACGACGGCAAGCACGGCATGCTCGAATTCACGCAGACGCGCCTCGTCGTCATGAAGTACTGACGCCGCTGCGCCGACGCGCCGTTTCCGGCGCGCGCACCACGACACCACGCCGCGCGCGCCGCCCCTGATCCGACCGAACACATAAAAAATCTGCAGACCTCCGCATGACGGAAGTCTGATGGAGGAAGACATCATGCCGACCCAACCGTCGACGCACGCCGCGTCGCTCGCGTTGCACGACGACGCACATGCGTCGCAAAGCTCGCGCTCGCAACGCTACCTGCAACTGCTGCTGCTCGTGATCGCCGCGGGCGCGATCTACCCGATGCTGTATCTGCGGCAGGTGTACCAGCCGACGATGCTGCAGTTCTTCCGTATCGACGACGTGCAGCTCGGCTACCTGTATTCGTCGCTCGGCACGATCTTCCTCATCAGCTATCTGCCGAGCGGCTGGCTCGCCGACCGCCTGTCGCCGCGCTGGCTGATCTGCTTCTCGCTGCTCGCCACCGGTGCGCTCGGGCTCGTCTATGCGACCGGGCCGTCGTTCGACACGCTCGTGCTGATCTTCGGCGGCTGGGGGCTGACCACCGGCCTCACGTTCTGGGCCGCCGTGATCAAGCGCGTGAACATGATCGCGGGCCCCGACGAACAGGGCCGCTTCTTCGGCCTGCTCGACGGCGGCCGCGGCCTCGTCGAGGCGCTGCTCGCGACGATCGCGATCACGCTGTTCGCATACGTGACGCGGGCACACGGCGGCACCGATGCAGCCGGCTTCCGGCTCGTCGTACACCTGTACGCGTTCTTCTGCATCGCGCTCGGCGTGCTGCTCGCGCTGGTGAAGGATCAGGCCAGCACGGGCGAGCGTGCGACGGCCAAGGATCGCCGGCACGGTAGCGACCGCCGAGGCAACGTGCTGGCCGACCTGAAGACGCTCGCAGCGATCCCCGAGCTGTGGCTCGTCGCGGCGATCGTGTTCTGTGGCTACCAGGTGTTCTGGGCGACCTACAGCTTCTCTGCGTACCTGCACGAAGGCAATTTCGGTCTCAGCGCGACGGCGGCCGGCTTCATCACGACGCTCAAGCTGTGGATGCGCCCGGTCGGCGGCATCGGCGGCGGCTCCCTCGGCGATCGCGTGTCGAAGGTGTCCGTGCTGTTCTGGGCGCTGTTGCTCGCCGCGCTGTCGCTCGTCGGGCTGATCGCAGCGCCTGCGCACAGCCCGCAGGCGATGCTCGTCGTGCTCGTGCTGTTCATCGGCATCCTGACCTACGCGATCCGCGGCCTGTACTGGTCGCTGCTCGACGACTGCAAGGTGCCGACCCATTGCGCGGGCCTCGCGATCGGCCTGATCTCGGTGCTCGGCTATTCGCCCGACGTGTTCGTGCCGCTGATCAACGGCTACGTGACGCAGGCCTACCCGGGTGCGCACGGCTACCAGCTCTATTTCGGCTACATCGCGGCCATCGCGCTGTGCGGCGCGGGCGCCGCTGCGTTCCTCAAATTCCGCCTCAACCGTATCCAGGAGTCCGTATGAAGATCGTTTCGCTCGAAACCCATATCGTCGCCGTGCCGCCGCCGCATGTCGGCGGGATGTACTGGATCTTCGTGAAGCTGAAGACCGACGACGGCATCGAAGGCGTTGGCGAGATCTACTCGGCGACCTTCGGCCCGAAGGCGATGGCGCCGATCATCGACGACGTGTTCGAACGCCATCTGCTGAACCGCGACCCGCATCACGTCGAGCGGCTGTTCCGCCACGCGTATTCGAGCGGCTTCACGCAGCGGCCCGACCTGACGATGATGGGCGTCGTCAGCGGCCTCGAAATGGCGTGCTGGGACATCATCGGCAAGGCCGCCGGCAAGCCCGTGTACGAGCTGCTCGGCGGCAAGATCCACGAGCGGCTGCGCTCGTACACGTATCTCTATCCGAAGAACGCGAAGGGCGAATACGACTACGACGATCCCGATCTCGCGGCCGAATGCGCGGCCGAGAACGTGAAGCTCGGCTTCACCGCCGTCAAGTTCGACCCGGCCGGCCCGTACACGGCCTACTCGGGCCACCAGCTGTCGCTCGAAGTGCTCGACCGCTGCGAACTGTTCTGCCGCCGCGTGCGCGAAGCCGTCGGCAGCAAGGCCGACCTGCTGTTCGGCACGCACGGGCAGATGGTGCCGTCGTCGGCGATCCGGCTCGCGAAGCGGCTCGAGAAATACGACCCGCTGTGGTTCGAGGAGCCGGTTCCCCCCGGCCAGGAAGAGGCGATCGCGCAAGTCGCGCAGCACACGTCGATCCCGATCGCGACCGGCGAGCGCCTGACGACCAAGTACGAATTCCACAAGCTGCTGCAGGCGGGCGGCGCATCGATCCTGCAACTGAACGTCGCGCGCGTCGGCGGCCTGCTCGAAGCGAAGAAGATCGCGACGCTCGCCGAAGTGCACTACGCGCAGATTGCGCCGCACCTGTACAACGGGCCCGTGGGCGCGGCCGCGAGCATCCAGCTCGCGACCTGCACGCCGAACTTCCTGATCCAGGAAAGCATCATGACGTGGGGCGGTTTCCACGCGGAAGTCGTGAAGACGCCGATCCGCTGGGAAGACGGCTACATCATCCCGTCGAACGAGCCGGGCCTCGGCATCGAGCTCGACATGGACGTCGTGAAACGCCACACGCCGTACACCGGCGAGCGGCTGCACCTGCAGATGGGCGAACACCCCGTCGACGTGAAGGATCTCGCCCCCGCGAAGGGCTGAGCGCAAAGGACAGACATGAGCTACGACTACATCATCGTCGGCGCGGGCTCGGCCGGCTGCATTCTCGCGAACCGCCTGAGCGAATCGGGCCGGCACTCGGTGCTGCTGCTCGAAGCCGGCGAGCGCGACGCGTCGTTCTGGTTCAAGGTGCCGGTCGGCTTCACGAAGACCTATTACAACCGCCGCTACAACTGGATGTACTACAGCGAACCCGAAGCGCAGCTCGCCGACCGCAGGCTGTATTGCCCGCGCGGCAAGGTGGTCGGCGGGTCGGGCTCGATCAACGCGATGGTCTACGTGCGCGGCCAGCGCAGCGACTACGACGACTGGGCGAACGCCGGCAATCCGGGCTGGGCGTACGACGACGTGCTGCCGTACTTCCGCAAGCTCGAAACGCACGCGGCCGGCACGACCGATCCGCTGCATCACGGCGCGACCGGGCCGATCCACATCACGTCGATGAAGGCCGACGTGCATCCGATCGTCCACGAGTTCCTGAAGGGGTGCGGGCAACTGAACCTGCCGCGCACCGATGACTTCAACGGCGCGCAGTTCGAAGGCGCGGGCATCTACGACCTGAACACGAAGCACGGCGAACGCTGCTCCAGCAGCTTCGCGTACCTGCGCCCCGCGCTCGGCCGTGCGAACCTCACGCTGCGCTCGGGCGTGCTCGTGCGACGCGTGACCTTCGACGGCACGCGTGCGACCGGCGTGGTGGTCGCGGGCGAGCACGGCGACGAAACGCTCGTCGCCGCGCGCGAGGTGATCCTCGCGGCCGGCGCGGTCGATACGCCGAAGCTGCTGCAACTGTCTGGCGTCGGCGATCCGGCGCTGCTCGCGCGCCAGCGCGTGCCGCTCGTGCATGCGCTGCCGGCCGTCGGCCGCAACCTGCAGGACCACCTGTGCGTGAGCTTCTACTTCAAGGCGAACCGTCCGACGCTGAACGACGAGATGGGTACGCTCATCGGCAAGATGAAGATCGGGCTGCGTTACCTGCTGACGAAGCGCGGCCCGCTCGCGATGAGCGTGAACCAGGCGGGCGGCTTCTTCCGCGGCACGGCCGATACGCAGGAACCGAACATCCAGCTGTACTTCAACCCGCTGTCGTACCGGATCCCGAAGAGCGATCGCGCGAGCATCAAGCCCGAGCCGTATTCGGGTTTCCTGATCGCGTTCAACCCGTGCCGGCCGACGAGCCGCGGCACGATCGAGATCGCGTCGAACCGCGCGGAAGATGCCGCGAAGATTCACATCAACGCGCTGACCACGCAGAAGGATCTCGACGAAGCCGTGCAGGGCAGCAAGGTCATTCGTGCGCTGATGCGCGCGCCCGCGCTGAAATCGATGACCGTCGAGGAAATCTCGCCGGGGCCGCAGGTCGATTCCGACGAGGCAATGCTGCAGTACTTCCGCGAGCAGTCGGGTTCGATCTACCACCTGTGCGGCTCATGCGCGATGGGGCCGGACGCGGCGATGTCGGTGGTCGACGCATCGCTGCGCGTGCACGGGCTGCAGGCGCTGCGGATCGTCGATGCATCAGTGTTCCCGAACATCACGTCGGGCAACATCAACGCGCCGACGATGATGGTCGCGGAGAAAGGCGCGGATCTGATTCTGGCGGACGCGTTGACGGCGGAGACGGCAGGCGTGCAATCGAAGCCACGAGAAACGGTCGTACAGTGACGCGGTGCCGGCAGGTTCGACGGTCGCCACCGCCCAACCTTAGCGGTTCGTGCCGTCCACGACCTGCCGGCACACGTTCACGATCAGGTCCCGCAGCCCGGCATGCATCGCGTCGCGCTCGAAGCGGGGATGCCACATGATCGAGATCGCGAGCGCGGGGGTCGCGACCGGCAGATCGAACGTCACGACGTCTTGCCGGGCCTGGGCGGTGTGCTTCTCGGGCACGTGAGCGATCCAGTCCGAGCGCTGGGCGAGCTCGATGCCTGACTTGAAGTTCGGCACCACCGCGATGACGTTGCGCTCGCGCCCCTGCTCGCTCAGCGCATCGTCGATCGGCCCGTGAAAGCGCCCCTTGCGCGACACGCTGATGTGCGGCACGGAAAGATAAGCATCGAGCGTCATCCGGCGCCGCGCCAGCCGATGGCCCTTTCGCAGCACGCCGACCATGCGGTCGTCGAACAGCTTGCGGATCATGATCTCCGGCCCCGTCTCGCCGACCACGCCGATTTCGATATCGACGTCCCCGCTGCGAAGGCGCGCCACGGTCTTCTCGTGCTTCGGCAGGAAGCGCAGCCTTGCATGCGGCCATGCATCGTGCGCCTGCGCGATGATCGGTACCGCGAACGAATCGATGAACCCGTCGTTCGCGCTGATGTTGAACACGCGCTGCGCATCGATCGACCGGTGCTGTGCGCCGAGCAGCAGCGCCACATCCTGCAGGATCCGGTCGAGCGGCTCCTTCAACCGCCGCGCCGTTTCGGTCGCCACCATGCCCTTTCCCGCGCGCACCAGCACCTTGTCGCCGATCGCGTCCTGGACCCGGGCAAGGGTCCGGCTCATCGCGGACGGGCTCAGATCGAGACTGCGTGCCGCGCCGGACACGCTTTCCTCGTCGATCAGCGCTTTCAGCGCCAGCAGCAGGTTCAGGTCGATCCGGTTCAACGCCACGCTCCCCGCAGATTTGCATCGGATGCATCATATATCTTCCAAACCTGCACTGTACACACGCCATCCTCGCTCCTACCATTCGGGCAACCGAACGGAGGAACGCATGGAGACGACGCAGGTGGACGACGAACAGTTGCGCGAGTCGCTGCTACGGGACTGGCAGGATCATACGAAGCAGCCGACAGTGGTCGCGGCCCGACTGCGCGAGCGGCTGGCGTTCCCGATGGGTGCGCAGGATCTCGTCGAACTGGCGGCGCTCGCGACGCACGTGTTCGGCGAGCATCTCGGCGACTGGCAAGCGGGAATGGGCTATCTCGACCAACTCATCGACGCGCACGACGGCGCACCGGCCGAATCGCTCCGACGTATCGATCGCCAGCATGCGGTGCTCGAACGACTGGAGGACGTGAATGCGTCACTCGACCGGTTCGACGCCAACGATCGCCTCTACATCACGGCGCTCGCGCTTCCCGCGATCACGCTGCAGCGATCGGTGGCGGAAGCAGAGACGGCCGTCGCCGAAGCGATGCACCTGCTCGCGTCGACCGACTGCCACGAGTACCGCAAGCTGTTCGGCGTGGTCACGGCCAATCTGGTCTGCGACCTGCTGGATCGTTCGGCCTTGTCGGCCGCCAGACGGCGCCTGCTCATCGTGCTCGCGGAGAAAAGCCATGCGCTCTGGCTTCAGGAGGGCGACGAGACGGACCGGGAGAAGTCCGCGTTCCGGCTGATGCAGAGTTACCAGAAATGCAGGATGCCTGAGAATTACAGAAGCGGGCGCTATCCGCGGTATGGGTCGATCGAGCCGTAGCCGCACCGGGTCACCGCCGCCCGTCGGTCATAATGCGCGATCATTCCGATCAGACGCGGCAAGCTCCAGCTCCGATGGCCACCCGGCAAACCCCGAAAAAAGACATCAAGCGATGGCACGCGCTTGCCTTCCCCGCCATGGTCCTGGTGCCGATGCTGGTGGGGTTCGTTACGCTGCCACTGACGTGGCACTGCACGGTCGGCGACTGGCCCGGCGCAAACCGTATTCGCATCGCGACCGTCATCGCCTTTGCCCTGCTCGGGGTGTATTTCTCGCGCGATCTCAGAACGAAGAGCTCGATCAAGGATCTGCTGATCGCCGCTTTCATGTCCTGCGGGCTCGGCATGATATCCGGCGAGCTCTCGCTCCTGCTGCTGGTCAGGGCAACCGCGCATTCGCCGCAGTCCTTCGACGCCGCGTTCGTGCCGGGCGCCCACCAGACGAAAGGCTGCGGGTATCGCATCACCTTCGCCGACCCCGGCCTCGGCTCGCCTGCGCTCGTCTGCAATCGCGACCTTGACCTTCCCGACGGCGCGGTGTCGGGCGTCGTTCGCGTCAACGAACTGGTCGGCCCTTATGGCGTGCGACATCTCGACATGACCGTCGTCGAGTCGACCGTGGCAGGCAGCGGCCAGTAATACTGCTTCGCACCGGTCCGGGCTCGCCGACCGGCGATGCATCGGTGGTCCCCGACATCCCGTCAGGCAACATCAACGCGCCGGCAGTGACAGTCTCGAAGCAAGGCACTGACCTGATTCCGGCGCCCGTGTTGCGGGGCGAGACGATCGTTGAGTGAGGTGCCCGGCATCGCACACACGCGTATCATCGTGCGCTTGCGCGGGCGCTCCCCGCCGGCCATCTCACGCCCGACGAGGTCACCGATGATCGTTACCGTTCACCTGTTCGTTTCCAGCGGCCGATTCCGCTCGTTCGCGGAGATGCGCGCGTTCATCGACGAGCAGTACACCGAGGACGGCGACGGTATTCCGTCCGCGTTCATGACGGAAGTCGGACTGCGCGACTACGAGCCAGGATGCATCGAGGCCATTCATCGCGGCAGTCCCGTTCCGGTCCGGCAATTGCTGCTTGGTGTTTCCTGGGAATCGGCATGGGTACATGCCGTTCCTGCCGACCTCGTCGCCGACAGTGCAATCGGCGTGTACTCGCCCAACATCGTCACGACGCCGGAAAACGCTTCGCTCGACTACGTGGGTGCCTATGAATTCGATACGCGCACCGGCCTGACGTCGGCCCGACCCGCATGAACGAAACAGGGCGACACCCTGTGCCGCCCTTTCTCGTTTCGCTTCCCGCCTCAATTCACACTCGTCCGCTTCTCCACGAACCTTCTCACATAATCATCCGCCGGCCGCGACAGAATGTCGTCCGGCGTGCCGACCTGCACGAGCGTGCCGTCGCGCAGGATCGCGATCCGGTCGCCGATGCGCAGCGCTTCGTCGAGATCGTGCGTGATGAACACGATCGTCTTCGACAGCGTCGCCTGCAGTTCGAGCAACTGATCCTGCATTTCGGTACGGATCAGCGGATCGAGCGCGGAGAACGCCTCGTCCATCAGCAGCACATCGGTATCGGCCGCGAGCGCACGCGCCAGCCCGACGCGCTGCCGCATCCCGCCCGACAGCTCGTCCGGATAGTGATCGCCGTAACCGTCGAGCCCGACCTTCGTCAGCCAGTTGCGCGCGGCCTCGGCCGCGTCGTGCCGCTTCTCGCCGCGCGTGCGCAGCGCATACGCGGCGTTGTCGAGCACGGTCTGGTGCGGCAGCAGCCCGAAGTTCTGGAACACCATGCTGACCTTGAAGCGGCGCAGCTCGCGCAGCCCGTGCGCGTCGAGCTTGATCACGTCGCTGCCGTCGATCACGATCTCGCCGGCCGTCGGCTCGATCAGCCGGTTGAAGTGCCGCACGAGCGTCGATTTCCCGGAACCCGACAGCCCCATGATCACGAAGATTTCGCCCGACTCGATGCCGAGGCTCACGTCGTTGAGCCCGACGTTGCAGCCCGTTTCGGCCAGCACGTCGGCCTTGCGCTTGCCCGAGCGCAGCAGGTCGAGCACGCGCGCATGCGCGGCGGGCGGCCCGAACAGCTTGTACACGTGTTTGACGTCGATGGTCGCCATGTCTGTCTCCGTTCCTATGCACGCGACGACTGCGTCGCCTGATTCGAATCGACGCCCGCCGACTGCGCCTTGCGCGGCAGCCGGTACGGCACGCGCGATGCACCCTTCTGCCGGCGCTGCTGCGCGAGCCGCCGCCGGGCGCGCCGCTCCTGGCCGAAGCCCTGACTGATCCGGTCGATCACGATCGCGAGAATCACGATCGCGAGGCCGGCCTGCGTGCCCTTGCCGACGTCGAGCGTCTGGATGCCCGCGAGCACGTCCTCGCCGAGCCCGCGCGAGCCGATCATCGACGCGATCACGACCATCGACAGCGCCATCATCGTCGTCTGGTTGATGCCGGCCATGATGCTCGGCCGCGCGAGCGGCAACTGCACGTTGACCAGCAGTTGCCAGCGCGTCGTGCCGAACGCGCGCGCCGCTTCCGTCACGTCCGGATCGACCTGGCGAATGCCGAGATCGGTCAGGCGGATCAGCGGCGGCAGCGCATAGATGATCGTCGCGAGGATCGCGGGCACCTTGCCGAGCCCGAACAGCATCAGCACCGGGATCAGGTACACGAAGCTCGGCAGCGTCTGCATCACGTCGAGCACCGGCAGCAGCATCCGGCGCAGCCAGGCGCTGCGCGACGCGAGGATGCCGACCGGCACGCCGATCGCGACCGACAGCACCGTCGAGACGAGCATCAGCGCGAGCGTCTGCATCAGCTTGTCCCACAGCCCGAAGCAGCCGATCGCGTAGAGCAGCAGCATGAAGAGCACGCCGAGGCCGAGGCGGCGCGTCGCATTCCACGCGATCGCACCGACGACCAGCAGCACGAGCCACGGCGGCGCCACGCGCAGCGCGCCTTCGAGCGGCACGAGCAGGTAGCGCAGCACCAGTACGCTGAAGTGATGGAAGCCGTCGCCGTATTGCGCGACGAACGTCTCGAGCGCGCTGTTGACCCAGTCGGCGATCGACAGGTGCAGAAAGAAGCCGTTCATGTTGGTTCTCCGTCGCGCCGCGAAGGCGCGTGACGGCGGCGGCGGGCGCGGGCCCGCCGCCGCGCGCAGGTTACGCGCCCTTCAGGCTGCCAGCGATCTTCTGCGCGACGTCGGCCGGCACCCACTGCTTCCACATGTCCTGGCGGGTCTTCAGGAACTGCGTGGCCATCGCCGCGCCGTCGATCTTCTTCGTCGTCATCTCGAGGATCGTCTGGTTCAGGAAGTCCATCGGGAAACGCACCTTGCCGAAGACGCCGACGAGATCGGGATTCGCATCGGCGAACGGCTTCGACACGCCGACCGTCAGCCGCGACACCATGTACGACGACGCGCACTGGTGCGTGCTGCTCTCGTCACGCAACGTCTTCCAGCATGCTTCGTTATAGGCCGGCATCTTCAGCGCGGTGAACTTGTATTTCGCCATCAGCGCGGCCGGGCCCCAGTAATAGAACACGATCGGCGCGCCGCGCTGGTACGCGGACGCGATCGCCGCGTCGAGCGCCGCACCGGTGCCCGGGTGGAAGTTCGTATACGACTGGTCGAGCTTCAGCACGCGCAGCAGACGCGTGTTCACGCGCTCGCAGTCCCAGCCCGTCGGGCAGTTCAGGAAGCGACCCTTGTCCGGTTCCTCCTCGTCGGCGAACACCTGCTTGTACTTCGGCAGATCGTCGACCGACACGAGCCCCGGCGCGACCGGCTTGATGTTGCGCGCCGGATCGCCCTTCACCACGTAGTCGGGCACGAACCAGCCTTCCGTCGTGCCGCCCGGCAGCGTATCGCCGATCAGCTTCACGGCGCCCGACGAGACGGCCTTCGCGGTGATCTCGCTGCGGCCCGTCCACTGCTCGGCCCAGATCTGCAGGTCGTTGCGCGCGAGCGCCGTTTCGGTCGCAGCCGTGCTGCCCGGCACGACGTCCGTCTTGCAGCCGTAGCCCTTCTCCATGATCTGACGCAGCACCTCGGTCGCGAACGACCCGCTCTCCCACGTGATGCCCGCGAAATGGACCGTCTTGCCGTCGGCGCACGCGCCGCCGGCCGCGTGGGCCGCGGGCGCGGACAGGATCGCCGCGGCGGCGAGAAGGACCGTTTTCAGTCGTCGAATCTGCATGGTGGGTCGTCTCCAAATCGAATCTGTTGTTTGTGCGTCGCGGCATGCGCGGCGACCGGCGCATCGTGAATCCCGCCACGTCCGGTCAGCCTGCATGTTTCAGCCGCCAATATGTTTAGGGAAACGAGTAATTCCGATCATTGCAATCGGCAGCGCCAATCGATCTCCGGACACCCCTGCAAGCCCGCCGGACGGGCTTCTCAGCCTGTTCCACCCGCCCACTCACGGCGCTGCGCGGGTGGTATCGCGCACTCGTTTGACCGTTGCGCGAGCGGCCCTGAACCGTGGTGCAACGCACCCTGTTTCGACTGTCGAAACGGCCTGTCGCGACCCCATTGGCGAACCCGATTGCAATCATCGAAATTACTCGCTTTCGGTTCCTTTTCGGCTTGGGAAGAATGCGCGGAGTCATCGGAGGAGACACGACCCGACGCTGCCGGTTGCCGCGCCGCCGCGCCTTGCGCGATCCGGCGCCGCGCGCTGCGCCGGGTCGCCCCGGATGACGGGGCGCGCCTCGCCGGACGCGCTCACGACAATCGATACAAGCTGGATATCCCGGAGATCTCTCAATGAAAAAGACCCTGACGGCGCTCGCCGTAACGGCAACCTTCGCAGCCCCTGTGTTCGCGCAAAGCAGCGTCACGCTGTACGGCGTGATCGACGAAGGCCTGAACTACACGAACAACGTCGGCACCGGACACGTCTACGAGATGGCGAGCGGCTACGCGCAGGGCAGCCGCTGGGGCCTGAAGGGCAGCGAGGATCTGGGCGGCGGCATGAAGGCGATCTTCCAGCTCGAAAACGGCTTCGACGTGAACACCGGCCGGCTCAACCAGGGCGGCCGCATGTTCGGCCGCCAGGCGTACGTCGGCCTGAGCCAGACGCAGTACGGCACGCTGACGTTCGGCCGCCAGTACGACTCCGTAGTCGACTATCTCGCGCCGACCACGGCCAACGGCAACTGGGGCGGCTACCTGCTCGCTCACCCGTTCGACAACGACAACACCGACAACTCGTTCCGCCTCGACAACACGGTGAAGTACGCGAGCCCGAACTTCGGCGGCTTCCAGTTCGGCGGCGCATACAGCTTCAGCAACAGCACGAACTTCTCGGACAACCGCGCGTACAGCTTCGGCGCGCAGTACCAGAACAACGGCCTGCTGATCGGCGCCGCGTACCTGCAGGCGAACCGCCCGGGCGACGGCTCGGCCGGCGCGATCACCGCGAACGACGCGAGCTACATCGCCGAGCGCATGCGCGTGTTCGGCGCGGGCATCAACTACACGTTCGGGCCCGCGACGGTCGGCTTCGCGTACACGAACTCGAACTACAAGAACCCGACCGGCAACGGCTACCTCGGCAACCCGGGCGCGATCATCGCACCGGGCGCGACGGTCAGCGCGATCAAGTACCAGAACTTCGAGCTGAACGGTTCGTACCAGATCACGCCGGCGTTCATGGTCGGCGCGCAATACGTGCTGTCGCTCGAGAAGTACGACGCATCGACCGGCAATGCGAAGCCGAAGATCCATTCGGCCGGGCTGATGGCCGACTACAACCTGTCGAAGCGCACCGACGTGTACGTGCAGGCCGCTTACCAGCACATCGCCGGCGACAAGACGAACTCGATCCTCGACAACGCGTTCATCCCCGGTACCGACGCGCCGTCGTCGACGTCGAACCAGGTGGCCGTGCGCCTCGCGCTGCGCCACAAGTTCTGACGCAACCCGGTTCTCCGTTCTTCACGCGACACCCGCGCCGGTCGGCCCGAGGTGTCTTTGCCCGCCCGCAGGCGCCAGCCTGCCGGCGGGTTTTTTCATGGGTCCTCGCCGCATTGCGGCGCGCGTGCGCGTCAGCGGCTACCGCGTCGAACCGGGCACACGCGTTCGACGGCCTCACGAAAATCCCCGACAATCGTTGCCAGCCTTTCATGCCCGCTGGGGCCCGTCTCGATCCCTCGCCCGGCCGATACGCGCGCAGCGCGTGCGCTGCCCGTCCGGCAGCGCACGCCTCGCCGCGTTCGGGTCGAGCGTCGACCAGTCGCAGCCGGCATGAAGCCCGTTCGCGCTTGCGCACTGCTCACAATAGTTTGCAATTTTGCGGCAAGCCGGTCGATATGATCTGCCTGTCACGATCGGATCGATGTCGGCATAGGCAATCCTGCGGCCACGCGCCGCAAAGAGCCCAAACGGCTCGACGAACATAACGCATCGGGGGCGACGGCAATGGAGCGCAATGAAGACCAACAATCACACGGCGCCGCCGGCTTCTGGCGACGCACCGCCGCCTTTTCGATCGATTCGATCCTGCTCGGACTGATCGGGCTGGCAATCGCAATCCCGTTCTTCGATGCCCTTTCGACGATTGGCGAATGGGGAAGACTGATCGGCTTCCTGATCGGCTCCCTTTACTTTGGCCTGCTCGAGGGTGGAAACCGGCACCAGTCGCTCGGCAAGCGGGTGATGAAGATCCGTGTTGCCGATAGCGCCGCCCCTGACGGGTCCGGTCCCGGGTACGTTCGCGCCTGGGCACGGTACGCGCTGATCGCCGTTCCGCTGATACTCGGCGGCATCGGCTTTATCGACCTGCCCGCGCTTCACGATCCGGACATGGAATGGCTCGCCACCGCGAACGGCGCGGTCGTGTTCTTCTGGTGCCTGGCATTGCTGTATCTGTTCGTTTTCAACCGGCCGAGCCGCCAGTCCGTACATGATCTGCTCACCGCCAGCCGGGTCGTGCACGTCGCGGCCCCCGTCGAGAATGCCGCTCCGGTCGGCCGGAAGCACTGGGCGATCCTGGCCGTCCTTGGCCTGCTGATGTTCGCCGGCAGTCGTTTTGCGGAAACGCGGTTGATCGATGACGATCGCATGGCCGATATCCGTCAGATCCAGCGTGCAACGTCCACCGTTCCGGGCGTGATCCAGAGCGGCGTCTGGATCGGCACCATGCGGGTGGGCGGCCCGGCGGGCCAGACGCAGAAGGCGATCGCCACCATCACCGTGCTCGCGAGCACGCCGACCCTGCTGAACAAGGCCGGGGCGACCGCTGTCGCGCACGCAGCGCTTTCCGCATCGCCTTGGCTGCGAAATCAGGCTCTCGTCAACGTGATGAGCGTCCGCTCGGTCAATCTTGGCATTGCGACGTGGCGAAGCCAGTTCTTCATGGGTCGCTCGCCTGCCGAATGGGCTGCGGCAGCCGGCACCGAGTCGACGTGACGAAGCAGGAATGAGCGACATCGGCATCGACCTGCCGCGCAGGTCGGCCCGAGGTGTCTTTGCCCGCCCGCAAGCGCCAGCCTGCCGGCGGGCTTTTTCATGGGCGCGGCCGTGCGTGGCCGGTCGATGCGGCCGAAACCGGTAAAGGCCGTGCAATTGCCCCGTCAACCGTGACAGGTCAACGGACGGCCATCCGTCGATACACTGTGAGCCTCCGCAACGGACGCCATCCACCCGATCCTCGATGCCGGCCGTCGCCTTCATTGCGCACGGCCTGCCGCCTTCCGCCCGCACCGCGCGCAAGTCGCACATCCCCGAGGAGTGTCACTTGAAACACTGGCGTCGCGCGCTGTTCACCTTCGCCGCCGGCCTGCTGGCCGCTGCCTCTTCCCATGCCCGTCCGATCTGCACCGTCGTCGCCGACGCCGCCACCGGGCAGGTGCTCGTGCAGCAAGGCGACTGCGCGGCGCGCGTGACGCCGGCATCGACGTTCAAGGTGGCGATCAGCCTGATGGGCTTCGATGCGGGCGTGTTGAAAGACGAGCACACACCGACGCTCGATTTCCACACCAGCTACCCCGACTGGGGCGGCGCACCGTGGCGCGAGCCGACCGATCCGGCACGCTGGATGAAGCTGTCGATCTTCTGGTACTCGCAGCAGGTCACGCAGGCGCTCGGGCAGGCGCGCTTCCAGCAGTACACGAACGCATTCGGCTACGGCAACGCGGACGCGACGAGTCAGGCGGGCGAACTGAACGGCGTCATGGGTGCATGGGTCAACGCGTCGCTGCGCATCTCGCCGCTCGAGCAGGTCGGCTTCATGCGCAAGATCGCGAACCGCACGCTGCCCGTCAGCGCGCACGCGTACGACATGACCGAGCGCATCACGTTGATCGACACGCAGCCCGACGGCTGGATCGTGCACGGCAAGACGGGCACCGGGTCGCCGGGGCGCAAGTACGATGCGTCGCACGCGTATGGCTGGTTCGTCGGCTGGGCGGCCAAGGGGCCGCGCACGCTCGTGTTCGCGTATCTGATCCAGGACGACAAGCGGCAGACGCCGAACGCCGGCCTGCGCGCACGCGATACGTTCCTGGCGACGCTGCCCGCCCTCGCCGAAACGGGCAGGCCGCAATGAGCGCGGGCCCGCGCAACGCGCGGATCGACCTGCTGCGCGGCGTGTCGATCGTGCTGGTCCTCCTGCATCACTTCAACATCCCCTACTCGCTGCGCGACACGTCGCTCGCACGCCTGGTCGGCTGGGATGCGGTGCATGCGGTGCATGCGGTGGCGCGCAACGGCAACTATGGCGTGACGATGTTCTTCGTGATCTCCGGCTACCTGATCACGTCGAATGCGCGGCGCCGCTGGGGCCACCTCGGCGCGGTCGACGTACGCGCGTTCTACGTGTCGCGCGTCGCGCGCATCGTCCCGTGCCTGCTCCTGCTGCTCGCACTCGTCAACGGCCTCGCGGCGGCCGGCGTGCCGATCTTCCAGAACCATGCGCCGGAGGGCATCGCGGTGTCGTTCTGGCTCGTGAATCTCGCGTCGCTGACGTTCTGGATGAACGTGCTGATCGGTGCCTACGGGTGGGTCAACTACGCGCTCGGCGTGCTGTGGTCGCTGTCGGTCGAAGAGGTGTTCTACCTGTCGTTCCCGCTGCTGTGCGTCGCGTTGCGCCGCGATGCGCGGCTGGTCGCGTTCTGGGTGGTCATCGCCGCGATCGGGCCCGTGTACCGCTTCACGCACGCCGGCGACGAAGGCGGGTTCCTCTATGCGTACTTCGCGTCGTTCGACGGGATCGCGATAGGCTGCTGTACCGCGCTGCTGGCCGAACGCGCAAACTGGCAGCGGCTGGCCGCGCCGCTCGTGCAGTGGCCCGTCGCGGCGGCGATGGCCGTGCTCTATCTGGCCTGGCCGATCGCGGCCAGCCACGTCGCCGGCGTCACCGCGATGGCGCTCGGCACGGCCGTGCTGCTGATCGGCGCGCACGTCAACGGCGAACGCGTGCCGGGCCGCCTGCTCGCGCCGTTGTGCCGGGCCGGCAAGCTGAGCTACGAGCTGTACCTGTTCCACCTGATCGTGCTCGGCGGATTGCGCACGTTCTGGCCGCCGTCGGCCACGCATGGCGACACGAAGCTGCTGTTGCTGATGGCGTATCTGGCGTTGTCGGTGGCGCTGAGCGCGGCGATCGGGCGCGGCTATGCGACACCGCTCGACCGCTTCATCAAGCGGGTCGCGTCGCGGCCTTCGGCGCGCGTGCCGGACGGCGCGCGCTTCTAGTCCGCATCGGCGATCGCTGCGGCGCCACGAGAAGAAAGAAAAAGTCGGCCAGGGCCCGGCCGTATCGCTTGACGATACCGGCCGGCCTGACCGCAAGCCCCGCGTACAGAGGGTCGAAATCGTCGATCAGTCGAGATAATCCGCGTATTCCTTGCGCGTATAGCGGGCGAGCGTCTGCCACGGCAACGTCTCGCGCCGCGCGGCCGGCGTCGGCGTGAGCGTCAGCTTGCGCACGACGCGGCCGTCGGCGCTCCGGTACTCGACCGACAGCGGCGCCTGCCACTTCTCACTCCACAGGATCCGGTTCACGCCGCGCGCGCCGGGCGTGTCGACCGCCTGCTCGTACCAGCGGGTGCCGGGCGCGTCGCCGCGCTTCGCCACCGCGAGCCGCTTCAACTGCGACGGCGGCGTGACGTAGTACGCGTTGTCCCACGAGCCGTCGAAGCCCGTGGTTTCGTACTCGGCCGGCGGCACGCTGACGACCGTCCGGTTCGCCGCGTCCACATACTCGATGCGCGTCGTCTTGCCGTCATTCGTCACGTGCCGCGCGGCCGCCTGGAAGTTGAAGTGCTTGTGGCCGGCGTGGGCGGCGGCCGGCTGCACGCCGGCACGCGGCGGCGTCTCGCGTGCCCCGCCCGCGTCGTGGTCATGGTCGTGATCGTCGCCGTGACCGCCTGCCGCCGCGACGGGCAGCACGCGTTCGACCCACACGTGCCCGTCGCGCCGCACCATCCGTTCGCGATACAGCGTCGTGCGCGTCACGCCGTCGGCCGACACCGTGCGGCTCTCGTGCAGCAGCACGGCATCGAAATCGGCCGCTGCAAGGGCCGGTAGCGCAACCCACCCGCAAGCGAGTGCGCAGAGAAGCTGACGTTTCATCGGGCGTTCCCGTTCCTCATGCAGTCAACGGATTCAGAAACCAAACGCCGAGCGCACGAGACCGAACACCTTCGTGTTGTCGATCGTGCCCTTGAACGCCTTCGCGTCTGCGCCGTCGGCGAACAGCATCACGTCGCCGCCGCCGTGCGTCTCCGAGCCCGCGCTGCCCATCCGCACGCCGACTTCCTGCAGATACGCTTCGTTCGTCGCCGTGGCCGAATCGACCGACGCGCGCACGTTCGGCCGGTTCGCGCCGTTGCCGAACACCAGCGTCGTGTAGGTGTTGCCGTCGGCGTCCTTGCTCGGCTGGCCGTCACGATAGTTGCGGCTGATGTCGAGAATCGGGTTGCCGCGCTTCGAATAGCCGTTGATCGTCATCGTGTGGTCGTGGTCGGCCGTCACGACGATCAGCGTGTTCGACAGGTCGACCTTCGACAGCGCGACGCGGATCGCTTCGTCGAATGCCACCGTGTCTTCGAGCGCGCGCTTCGCGTTGGTGCCGTGCAGCGCGTGATCGATCCGGCCGCCCTCGACCATCAGGAAGTAGCCGTTCGAATTCTTCGACAGCACGTCGATCGCCTTCGACGTCATCTCGGCGAGGCTCGGCTGCGACGGCCCTTCGCCCTTGCCGGCCACGCGGTCGAGTTCGTATTCGAGATGGCTCGTCGAACTGAACAGGCCGATCAGCTTGCCGTTGCCGGCCTGCGCGAGCTGATCCCTGGTCGCGACGACGGTGTAGCCCTTCGCCTTCATCTCGTTGAGCAGGTTGCGCCCGTCCGCGCGCCCGCGCTTGTTGGCCACCGGATCGAACGGCGTCCAGTGGTTGCGGCCGCCGCCCATCAGCACGTCGACGCCGTCGCCGAGTGCCGCGTTGTAGCCCGCGCCGCCCGGCGCCGCCTGCGCGGCGATGTCGTACTGCGCATCGCGATGGCAGATGTGCGAATAGGTCGCGGCAGGCGTCGCGTGCGTGAGTTCGGTCGTCGTGATCGAGCCGACCGCCTTGCCGCGCGCCTTCGCCAGCTCCAGCAGCGTCGCGACCGGCTGGCCGTTGCCCGGCGCGCAGTTGTTGACGGTCTTGTTGCCGTTGGCGTCGTTGCCCGGCGCGACCGCGCGCGTGTCGGACGACATCGACAGCACTTCGTTGTTCATCTTCACGCCGGTCATGTACGCGGCCATCGACGGCGCGCTGTCGGTCGTCTGCGCGTCGTTCGAGAAGGTCTTGACGCGCGCGGTGCGGGCCAGCTTCTCCATCGTCAACTGCCCCGACTCACCGACCTTGTAGATCCGGCTCGCCGTCACGGTCGTCGGCCCCATGCCGTCGCCGAGAAAGAAAATCACGTTCTTCGCCTGGCCGGCGGCTTGCGCCGCGCCGCACGCGAAACCCGCGACGGCCAGCGCCGCCGCGATGCACTTGATGGTCGACATCCTGTATTCCCCTGTACCCGTATGGTCGGCGCTCACAGCTGCACCGCGTTGCGCACCAGCTCGAAGACCTTGTTGTTCTCGATCACGCCGTGGAACGCATCCGCGCCGCGGCCGATCGCACCGAGGAACACATCGGTGCCGCCGTGCGTCTCGTTGCCCTTGTCCATCCGCACGACCGCCTCCTGGCGATAGTCGTCGGCGCCGGTCACCGCATCGGTGAGCGCGGTGCCCGCGCGGCTGCCCTGCACGCGGTTCTCGCCGTTGCCGAAGCCGATGATCGTGTACGGCGCGCCGTCCGCGTCCTTCGCGACCGTCCCCGTCTGGTAGTTGCGCAGCACGCCCAGCACGCCGGGCTTGCCTGCCTCGGTCTTGCCGGTGCGCGCCGCATAGCCGTTCAGCACCAGCGTGTGGTCGTGGTCTGCGGTGACGACGATCAGCGTGTTCTTCAGGTCGGGATCGGTCTTGCGCACCTTGTCGATCGTGGCCTTGATCGCGTTGTCGAACGCCACCGTGTCCTGCAGCGCGCGCTTCGCGTTGGTGTCGTGCAGCGCGTGGTCGATCCGGCCGCCCTCGACCATCAGGAAATAGCCGTTCGGGTTCTGCTGAAGCACGTCGAGCGCGCGCGTCGCCATGTCGCTGAGGCTCGGCTCCTTGGTCGCGCCGCGGTCGAGGTCGTAGCTCATGTGGCTCGACGAGAACAGGCCGACCAGCTTGCCGCTCTTCGTCGCATCGGCGGCCAGCAGGTCGTCGCGGTTCTGCGCGAACGCATAGCCCTTCGCCTTCAGCTCGTTGACCAGGTTGCGGCCGTCGGTGCGCTTGCCGCCGCCGTCCTTCGGCACGAAGAACTGCGTGCCGCCGCCGAGCACGACGTCGACGCCGTTGCCCAGCGCGCCGTTGTAGCCCGCGCCGCCCGGCACGAGCTGCGCGGCGATGTCGTTCTCGGCGTCGCGATGGCACACGTGCGCGTACGTCGCGGCCGGCGTCGCATGCGTGACGCGCGTGGTCGTCACGACACCGGTGGCCAGCCCCTGCGCCTTCGCGATCTCGAGCAGCGTCGTCGCCGATTTGCCGTTGTTCGCGCCGCAGTTGCCGGTGAGGCTCGCGGTCGGCTCGATCGCCTTCGTGTCGGGCGACATCGAGATCACTTCGTTGTTGGTCTTGACGCCGGTCATGTATGCCGACATCGACGGCGCGCTGTCCGTCACCTGCGCATCGTTGGAGTAGGTCTTCACGAACGCGGATTCGGGCAGCGTGTCGATCGTCAGCGCGCCGTCTTCACCGACCGCATAGATGCGCGCGGCCGTCAGCGTCGTGATCCCCATGCCGTCGCCGAGGAAGAAGATCACGTTGCGCGCGGCCAGCGGCGTCGTGGGGCCGGGCGCCGTGCTGGTCGGGTCGTCGTCGCTGCCGCATCCGGCCAGTGCAAAGGCGCCCGCACACAGCAGCGCCGCCAGTTTGATTCGATTCATGTTGCCCGGTCCCCCGCCATTGATGCTTTCGAAATGAAAGGCGATGGTAGGAACCTGATGTGACGGCAATATGAATGCTAATTGGAAGGATTCGAAGGATTTATGAAAGGACACGGCGAGGCGCCACGGTCGGGCGCCCCGCATGCGGCGGCATCATTCCGCGTGTTCGGCTGTGACGTTGCGCACGGTCACGATGCGCGCAGGCGGAATGTTTGCCCAGACGATCCGGCTGCCACTGGCAACAAATGCCGAATCGCCCAGCGGATGACGGCCGGGCGGCCGCAGGTCGTACGTGAACTGAATCATCACACCATCGGCCGACAGCACGCGATGGCACTGATCGATGATCGCTGCCACGTCCTGACGCGGCAGCGTGCGCAGCGGCAGGCACGACACGATCGCGTCGACGCGCGCATCGGGCGGCAGCAGCCGGCTGAGCTGCCGCGCGTCGCCCGACACGATCGAGATGCCTGGAAAGCGTCGCCGCAGATGCTGGACGAACGCCGGCGAACGCTCGACCACGACGAGGCGCCGTGGCGCGACGCCGCGCTCGAGCAAGGCCGCGGTGATCGCGCCGGTGCCGCCGCCGAGCTCGACGACCAGCCCGTCGCCGTCCGGCACCGCGTCGGCCATCTCGCGCGCCAGCTGTCGCGAACTCGGGCACAACGCGCCCACCGAGGCCGGACGGCCGACCCACTCGCGCACGAACAGTGCCGAGACACGCCACGCGTTCGGCCACATCATGGGCGGCCCTCGAACGGTTGCGCTGTCGGCCGCGACGTGCCGATGGCTTCGTTGAACAGGGCTACGGCGACACGGGGTTTTGGCATGCGCATCCTCCTGGACGAATCGGTCCGTCGCAGGAAGAGCGACGTTCAAATCGATTCTAGGAAACGCAAACTTAAGGCGACGTGAAGATTGTCCCTGATTCCGCTGATCAATTCGTGCCCGATCGTCCGGCGCGTGCCCGATCAGCGATCGATACGCTGCTGGAAGTGCGCGGGATAGCGTTCGCCGACGATCCTGATCTGCTGCAGCGCGGTTTCGATCGCGGCGAGATCGTCGGCCGTCAGCACGACGGCGGCCGCGCCCACGTTCTCGTCGAGCCGGTGCAGCTTCGTCGTGCCCGGGATCGGCACGATCCACGGCTGGCGGGCCAGCAGCCAGGCCAGCGCGATCTGCGCGCGCGTCGCGCCCTTGTCGGTCGCGATCCGGCCGAGCAGGTCGACGAGGCCCGCGTTCGCCTTGCGGTTCTCCTCCGAGAAGCGCGGCACGACATTGCGGAAATCGTTCTCCGCGAACGTCGTGTTCGCATCGATCGCGCCGGTCAGGAAACCTTTACCGAGCGGGCTGAACGGCACGAAACCGATCCCGAGTTCCTCGAGCGTCGGCAGGATCCGCGCCTCCGGCTCGCGCCACCACAGCGAATACTCGCTTTGCAGCGCGGCGACCGGCTGCACCGCGTGCGCGCGGCGAATCGTCTGCTCACCGGCTTCCGACAGCCCGAAGTGTGCGACCTTGCCTTCGCGGATCAGGTCCTTGACCGTGCCGGCCACGTCCTCGATCGGCACGTTCGGATCGACGCGATGCTGGTAGAACAGGTCGATGCGATCGACCTTCAGCCGCTTCAACGCCGCATCGGCCACGTCGCGAATATGCGACGGCCGGCTGTCGACGCCCTTCATCGGCTGGCCGTCCTCGAAACCGAACTTGGTGGCGATCACGACCTGGTCGCGAAACGGCGCGACCGCCTCGCCGACCAGTTCCTCGTTGACGAACGGGCCATACGCTTCCGCCGTGTCGAAGAACGTCACGCCGCGCTCGAACGCGGCGCGGATCAGTGCGATGCCGCTCGCCTTGTCGGTGGCGGGGCCGTAGCCGTAACTCAATCCCATGCAGCCGAGCCCGATTGACGAGACTTCGAGGCCGCTCTTACCCAGCATGCGCTTTTGCATGACGTTCTCCTGCTGAAGATGAAAAGGATCGACGGGATGCCGAGGAACCCAGTGTAGGTTGATGGATACCGCTCAACAATCGGCGTACTCTTTCATGCGTTACTGAGGAAAATTCATAAATGGTCCGCACCGGCATCGGCGAACTGACGACCTTCATCACGATCGCGGAGCAGCGCAGCTTCAGCGGCGCGGCACGCATCCTGGGCGTGTCGCCGTCGGCGCTGAGCCATGCGGTGCGCCACCTCGAGGCGCGGCTCGGCGTGCGCCTTTTCAACCGTACGACGCGTTCCGTCGCGCTGACGGAGGCCGGCGAGCAGTTGCTGCTGCGCGTGCGGCCCGCGGTGGCCGATCTCGAAGATGCGTTGAACGACGCGGCCACCGCCCGCAACCGCCCGTCCGGCCAGATCCGGATCAGCGCGTCGGAAGCGGCGGCGCGCCCGCTGATCCGGCATGTGCTGCCCGCGTTCGTCGCCCGCTATCCGGACATCCACGTCGAGTTCGTCACCGATTCGCGGCTGATCGACATCGTCGAGCACGGCTTCGACGCCGGCATCCGGGTGCACGAAGACGTGCCACGCGACATGATCGCCGTGAAATTCGGCGACACGATCCGCTTCATCGCGGTGGCGTCGCCCGACTACCTGTCGCGGCACACGCCGCCGGCGCGTCCGCAGGATCTCGTGCAGCACCGGTGCATCCGCTACCGGTTCGAGAGCGGCGCCCTCTATCGATGGGATCTGATCCGCAAGGGCAAGCGCGTCAGCGTGGATGTCGACGGGCCGATGACGCTCGGCAACCAGGGGCTGATGATCGAGGCCGCGCTGGCCGGTATCGGCATCGCGTGGGTGACGGCGTCGCGCGTGGCCGATCACGTCACCGCCGGGCGGCTCGTGCAGGTCTTGCCGGAATGGAGCCAGGATTTCGGCGCGCTGTGCCTCTACTATCCGGCGAACCGGCATCCGCCGGCGGCGCTGCGGCTGTTCGTCGAGGCCGTGCGCGAGTGGGTGGCTGCCGGGCGCGAAGCGGTGCCGGCCTGAGCGCGGCACGCTCACACGCACCGGAACATCCTCACAGCCGATTCCGTGCCGCGCGGCACACGGCACCTGCCCGCACGCTTAACGCGTGGCGCGCATCAGGATATTCGCGAGCGGTAAGCCCTCATCGTCCTCGTCACGCCGCGACACTTCCTCGAAGCCGAGCCGCGCGTAAAACGCATGGGCATCGCGATTGTCGGCGTACACCTCGAGATCGAGCGTGCCCTTGAGCGCGAGCGCATGCTCGACCAGTGCGCGGCCGATCCCGTGGCCCTGCATCGCCGGCGCGACGAACAAGCCGCCGATCGACGCGTCGAGCAGGCCGATGAAGCCGACCGGTTCGCCGGCCCGGCACGCGACCCAGGTTTCCGCCTTGGGTAGATAAACCTGTTCGATCAGCGTGCGCTGCTCGCGCAGCCGCGCCTCGCCGAGAAACGAATGCGCAAGCAGCGATGCGTCGAACCAGATGGCCGACAGCGTGTGCAGGTCGGATGCCTCGTAGGCGCGAATCTCGATTGCCATGTTTTCGTGTTGTTCAATGCGTCCTGCGGGGACGATCGCACCCCGCTGCGTTCGTCGAGACGGTACGCCGCGCGCGCTGCGCGAAGCAGCGCGGCGCCGTTTCACCGCAGATTGGTTCTGGCCAGCTCGACGATCTCGTCGCCGCGCCCGCTGAGGATCGCGCGCAGCATGAACAGGCTGAAGCCCTTCGCATGCGCGAGTTCGATCTTCGGCGGCATTGCGAGCTCGTACTTCGACGTGACGACGTCGACCACCGCCGGCCCGTCGTGCGCGAACGCCATGCGCAGCGCCTCTTCGACGTTCTCCGAATGCTCGACGCGCACGCTGAAGATACCCGCGCCCTTCGCGATCGCCGCGAAGTCGGTCGGGCTCAGGTCGACGTTCGTGTCGAGATAGCCCGCCGCCTTCAGCTCCATCGACACGAAGCCGAGCAGGCTGTTGTTGTACACGACGATCTTGATCGGCAGCTTGAGCTGCCGCGCGGTGAGCAGATCGCCGAGCAGCATCGACAGCCCGCCGTCGCCGGACAGCGACACCACCTGCCGCCCCGGATGCGCGCCCTGCGCGCCGAGCGCTTGCGGCATCGCGTTCGCCATCGAGCCGTGATTGAACGAGCCGTGCAGTTGCCGCTTGCCGTTCATCGTCAGGTAGCGCGCGGCCCACAGCGTCGGCGTGCCGACGTCGGCCGTGAAGATCGCGTCTTCCGCCGCGACTTCATCGACGATCTTCGTCAGATACTGCGGATGGATCGCGCGGCCCGGCGGCTCGGCCACCGCGAGATCGTCGAGCCCCTTGCGCGCCGCCGCGTAGTGCTTCAGCGCGTTCTCGAGGAAACGCCGCTGCGTCTTGCGCGTGAGGCGCGGCAGCAGCGCCGCGATCGTTTCCTTCACGGTGCCGACGAGGCCGAGCGCGAGCGGCGCGCGATGGCCGAGCTGCGAGCCCTTCCAGTCGATCTGCGCGACCTTCGCGTTCGACGGATAGAACGGCCGGTACGGGAAATCCGTGCCGAGCATCAGCAGCGTGTCGCACGATTCCATCGCGTGATAGCCCGAGCTAAAGCCGATCAGCCCCGTCATCCCGACATCGAACGGATTGTCCCATTCGACGAACTGCTTGCCGCGCAGCGCATGCACCACCGGCGCGCCGAGCGTGTCGGCCAGCGCGACCACCTCGTCGTGCGCGCCTCGCGTGCCGCTGCCGCACAACAGCGTGACCGCGTCCGACGCGTTGAGCAGCGCCGCGAGCCGGTCGAGATCGGCGTCGGCCGGCAGGATCGACGGCGGCGCCGATTCGCTCCATGCCGGCAGTTCTTCGGGGCCGTCGCCGAGCGCGATGTCACCCGGCAGCACGATCACCGCGACGCCGCGCTCGTCGATCGCGGTGCGCATCGCGCGCGCGAGCACGCGCGGGAACTGCGACGCGTTCGTCACGAGCTCCGCGAAGTGGCTGCACTCGCGGAACAGCTCCTGCGGATGGGTTTCCTGGAAATAGCCGAGGCCGATCTCGGTCGACGGAATGTGCGCGGCGATCGCGAGCACCGGCTGGTGATTGCGGTGGCAGTCGTACAGCCCGTTGATCAGGTGCAGGTTGCCGGGGCCGCAGCTGCCCGCGCACACGGCGAGCCGCCCGGTCGACGCGGCATCCGCACCGGCCGCGAACGCGGCGCTTTCCTCGTGACGCGTGTGCATCCAGCGGATCGAGCCGATCTGGCTCAGGCTGAACGACAGGCCGTTCAGGCTGTCGCCCGTCACGCCCCAGATGCGCTCGACACCCGCTGCCGCCAGCGTCTTCGCCAGGTACTCCGCCATCGTCTGTCTTGCCATGATGTCCTCGCTCGTTGATGGGTCGTCACATGCATGAACCGGCTCCGGCGGCCTGCTCGCGCCGCCGACGGGACGAGCATACGCGATCGGTTCGCGCCGCGTCGTGAAGGTGCGACGCGCGTGCGCACGATTCGTTCAGTGCCTGTCGGCTGCGTCGGAAGACTGTCGCGGTTTCGTCGGCAAACGAACGGGTTGGCGGGTTGCCCGGCACCGGTCCGATGTGCATTCACCGAACACGCGTGCTTACAGCGGCAGCGCATGCGTCGACAGGATCTCCTTGAGCACCATGAACGAACGCACCTGCCGCACGCCCGGCAGGTACAGCAGCTGTTCCGCGTGCAGCCGGTTGAAACTCTCGTTGTCGCGCGTGCGCACGAGCATGAAGTAGTCGAATTCGCCGGTCACGACGTGGCACTCGACGCATCCCGACACTTTCTGCGCGGCCTGCTCGAACGCCGCGAACGCTTCGGGCGTCGAGCGATCGAGCACGAAGCCGATCACGACCAGCATGCCGGCACCGAGCGGCTTCGGGTCGAGCAACGCGACGATCCCGCGGATCAGCCCCATTTCCTTCAGCCGCTCGACGCGCCGCAGGCACGCCGGCGCGCTCAGCTTCACCTTCGCCGCGAGGCTCACGTTGGAGATCGACGCATCCTGCTGCAGTTGCCGCAGGATCGCGCGGTCGATGCGATCGAGCGCCGGTGGGGCGTCGGCCAGCGCGGCGCCGCTTCGTTCTAATTTCATTGCGTCAATCTCCGTTTCAGCGCATTCAAATTGTTTTGAATGCGTTATCTCCTTCGATAACGTAGGCCGCGAAGCTTTATTTCGCAAGCTCATTTCTCGCCGTCCTCCCTATCATTTTTCCATCGGGATGCCGCCGCCGGCCGCGCCCCGGACGCAGCAGCCACTTTCACCGCCCTCCGGAGCTCGCCGATGAACCTGCAACGTTTTCCCCGTTATCCGCTCACGTTCGGCCCGACGCCGATCCAGCCGCTCAAGCGCCTGAGCGAGCACCTCGGCGGCAAGGTCGAGCTGTATGCGAAGCGCGAGGACTGCAACAGCGGCCTCGCGTTCGGCGGCAACAAGACGCGCAAGCTCGAATACCTCGTCCCCGACGCGCTCGCGCAGGGCGCGGATACGCTCGTGTCGATCGGTGGCGTGCAGTCGAACCAGACGCGGCAGGTCGCGGCCGTCGCCGCACACCTCGGGATGAAATGCGTGCTCGTTCAGGAGCATTGGGTCAACTACGACGATCCGGTATACGACCGCGTCGGCAACATCCAGCTGTCGCGCATGATGGGCGCGGACGTGCGGCTCGTGTCGGACGGCTTCGACATCGGCATTCGACGCAGCTGGGAAGAAGCGATGGAAAGCGTGCGACAGGCGGGCGGCAAGCCTTATCCGATTCCGGCCGGTTGTTCCGAGCATCCGCTCGGCGGGCTCGGCTTCGTCGGGTTCGCGGAAGAAGTGCGGGCGCAGGAGGCGCAACTCGGGTTCAAGTTCGATTACGTCGTGGTCTGCTCGGTGACGGGCAGCACGCAGGCGGGGATGGTCGTCGGCTTCGCAGCCGACGGGCGCGCCGACCGCGTGATCGGGATCGACGCGTCGGCGACGCCCGAGCGCACGCATGAGCAGATCACGCGCATTGCGCGGCACACGGCCGAGCTCGTGGATCTGGGCCGCCCGATCACCGCAGCGGACGTGGTGCTCGACACCCGCTACGCCGGCCCCGAATACGGGCTGCCGAACGACGGCACGCTCGAAGCGATTCGCCTGTGCGCGCGACTCGAAGGCATGCTGACCGATCCGGTCTATGAAGGGAAATCGATGCACGGGATGATCGACAAGGTACGGCTCGGGGAATTCGAACCGGGGTCGAAGGTGCTGTATGCGCATCTCGGCGGGGTGCCGGCGTTGAGTGCGTATAGCGGGATTTTCAGGGAGGGTTGAAGACGCCCCCGAGGCCGATACATTCCGGCTCATCCGCCGCCAAGGCATCTGATCTCCAGGCTCGATCGGTAACGGCGTGTCTCCGCAGATGCGCCGCTCCGTCGATCGGTTCGGTTGGAACGGATCTATCGGCTATTGACAGCGTTCTTGCGCCGAAACATCCGGGACACATATGCGCCGGTCAACATCACCAGGAATCGGCTGTTGGTCGACAGGTAGCGCTTCCACATCCGTCCCGGTTCCTGGATCACTCGGTACGCCCATTCCAGCCCGCTTCGCTGCATCCACTGCGGCGCACGCTTCACCTTCCCCGCCACGACATCGAACGTCCCGCCTACACCCATTACGAAATCGACGCCGAGAACCGCTTTCCATTGGTTGATGAAATTTTCCTTCCGTGGAGAGGTAATCGCGACGAAAAGCAACCGGGCACCCGATTCACGAATGCGCTCGACTACCGCCCGCTCGTCATCCCAGAAATACCCGTGATGAACGCCGGCGATCCGCAGTTGCGGGTACTTCTCCGCCACCACGACCGACGCCTGCTGAACCACCGGATTCGTGGCACCAAGCATGAAGATCGGCCACCCCTCTTCCTGCGCCATCCCGAGCAAAGTATCGAACAGGTCGACACCGGCAACACGCTCAGGGACCGGAAAGCCGAGCACTCGCGCACCCCAAACCACACCCATGCCGTCAATGTTGATGATGTCGCATGCGCGAACGGAAGCGGCCAGTTCTCGATCGGTTTGCATATTGACGATCTTGGCGACGTTGACGACGACGTGTTGCGTAAACTGCCGATGTGCGATACGGCTGCGGATCGCATCCACGGTCTCGGATACGGTGGCAACGTCCATCGGGCATCCGAAGAGTTCGATTTTTTTCATACCGGATTTCATTCAGAAACTGGAGCTTCGGGTTTGAAACGACCTGACTGACTGTTTGCAAGTATTTCGATTGAATAAAAAGCCCATGCCTGCGTCCATCTCAGGTAGTCGACCCGATTAAGGAATCGTGCGGTTCTCTGATACGCAAACCGCCGCTCCTCAGGCAGATACAGCGTCTGCATCGCCCGCTCATACACGCGCTTCGCCAACATCCGATCGTCTTCCGTGCCTGAAACCGTCAGGAGCGTGATCAACGCCTGCGCGACCGAGTGCATGTCGATCGGCCAAACATTCGTGTCGTAGTATTTGACGGTTCCATCGGCAAGAAAGAACGTATTCCGGTAGTACTCCAGCCCGCGGCCGATCGCATCGGAGAAGCAATGCGTATTCGCGGAGCGCTGAAGCAACCGCAGCGCCTCTAGGTTGTATCCGGTATGAAATCCGTCGACGAAACCATGATGGCTTCGCAGCCCGTAGGCCCAGGCGCCATCGTCACGCTGCATCGAAACACTGAGTTCCGCAGCATTCAGCGCGCGCTCGCGCATGGAGGCTGAACCGGTGCGACGGGCTGCCTCGGCGACGAACGCTGCCACCCACAGGCTGGCGTTATGCACGAACGCGGTCTCGCCTGGAATGTATGCGTAGTAACCGGCCCCCTCGTACGGCATGTAAAGCGAATCGAGGAAGTAACCGGCATCCACCGCCGCGTCGCTGAATCTCGCTTCACCGGTCGCTTCGCCAAGCGCATGGAGCGCGCGTGCCGCATAGCAGGTTGTGATCGCATTCGGCGTGCCGACCGGCACAAAGAATGCGCGCGCCGCCCAATCGAAGTGATATCCCCAAGCACTGTGTTGCCATCGTGCCCGATCGACGCGCTGGCCCAGCAACCAATCGCCAAGTTCGCACGCTTCTACGAGACTTTGCTCGTCTCCGATGCGCTTTTCGCGCTCCAGCAGGCCCAAAACCATCAGCGCGATGCCCTTTGGATTGCGCTTTCGCGGCACGCCGACGAGCCCGCGCAGATTGATCGGACTGCGCTTGTGAAACTGCAGCCACGCGATGCTCGCAAGCGGCACGCACGACAACCCGGCGTGGTGGAACAGGCGGCTGTTCAGACCGTCGAACGGATCGTATCCGGCGTAATCGTAGCGCTTGCAATGATCGAGCAATGCGTCGGCGACGGCAGCGGGGTCTCGATATTCTTTCACCGTCCCTCCTCTTTCATGCCGACCGACACCTCGCCAAAGTAAAGCGTGACGGAGTCGATATCCGACGGCGATTTCAACCAATCGGGCTTGTACACGCCGAATTTCACATACGCATACATGTCGCCTGGATAAGCATTCGGTCGGCCGCTGCCATCAAACACACTTACGCCGTCCTTCCACAAATGCGTCACGGCCTGACGGCCACTCGCATCAGGCACATACTGCAAGGCCCACTCGACCCACTTGCCCAGATCAGCACCGACACAGCACAGCCGTGCACCGAACCCGTGTGCTGTATCGACACCGCCGCGGACGGAAAATGCATACTCCTGGCCAAGCAGCGTCAACATGAACGGCGGCGATCCAGTCAGTCCGCTCTGATGGATCTGCGTGATGATTTCCATTTGCTCGCGATCAAACACAAAGTCGTTCGGCAAATAGGTTCGCCACTGGATCAAGTATTCCTGTCCCGGCGCCAGCACGATGTCACGCGGCAACAGGAACTCGGCTCGCGGCAACGTATTCACGAGACGCGTGAAGTTCTCGCCTCTACGCAACTGCACTCGAATCGCGTGCCGGCCCGCCACCACCGGGTCCCGTATCCAGACGATGTCCGAACGTTGCGCCTTCTGGAACTCCAGGTCCCCAATTCCGGCCTGCCAGTCATTCCAGTAAATCAGACGATAAGAAGTCGGGCGAATATCGGGCTCATGTCCGATTGCCGAACCGGTCAGAACGATCGATGCCAGACCGGCCAGCACCATGGCCCTGCGAGCACTCGTGTCGACGCTTTTCTCCCTATCAATCATGTCTTGCCATTCCCCGATAACAATCGACGTACTGCGCCATCACAACCTCGACGGCATAAAGACGACAGGCGCGATCCCGGCCAGCCGCGCCCATTCGCTTCCTGCGCCCCGCATCGCACAAGAGATCGCGGAGACTGTCCGCAAGTGCGCTGGCATCACCCGGATCGACAAGGCAGCCGGATACACCATCCTCAACCAGATCGCACAGACCGCCTACTCGGCTCGCCACGACGGGAACACCAAGAAACATCGCTTCGAGCGCCGCAATGCCGAATGCCTCGAACCGACTAGGCAGGCAAAAGACAGAGGCCCCACGGAGAAGCCAAGATTTGCCAGCCTCGTCGAGCCAGCCGCAAAAATGAACACGCTCGGCCACGCCAAGTTCAACGGCGCGGGCGTGCCATTGGCCGACATCTCCATCGCCGGCCAGTCGCAGATGGACATCGCACCCTTGCGTCACCAACAGAGCCAGCGCTTCGATCAACGTACCCACGCCCTTTTGCTGGGACAGCCGTCCTGCGAACGCGATATAGGGGTTTGATGCATCCGGCTCGTGATTCGACGTTCGCGTCGCATTGCGCTGCGCGGCGCCAGCCGAATTGGCGATCACCATGGCATCCTCTGCTCCCGCCCTGAATCGGTTCAGGATCGCAGCGCCAGATTCAGAAACACCGACCACCGCATCGGCATGTCCAACGAACCAACGAATCGATGCCCGCGTCAACCTGCCTGACTGCGACGCAAACCGCCCGAAGTTGCCGGAATGCAAATGGAACACCACCTGTTTTCGCATAAGCGTTGCAAGCAACGATAGCGCCCACTTGCGATAGAAGGAGCCGCGCTCGGACACGTGGAAATGGACAACATCGGTTGCACGAATGGCGATCGCAAAACGTGCGAGGTCGAGCCCCAAGAATCGCATGACGCTACCGATGTGTTGAAACCCCTGCGTTTCGAAGAATGCAAGGCGAATTCCGCATTCGGTGAAGCGCTCGCGTTGTTCAGCCAGTTCATCGAGAACCGAAGCGATGCCACCGCGCTGCCCGCGCCCAGGCCCGACGTGCAACACCGAGAGGCATGAGATAGCAGAGCCGCGCGAAGGGTTGCGTCCTTCAATGATCATATGTGTCCCTTTGCTCATGGGCATTGCGTATGTCACGCTGGATCATCACAGCAATCAATGCGAGATACGGAGCAATGACGGCCGATCCGAGCACGTGTCCGGCACTCGAAGCCATCGCGATCAGCACAATGAAAAAGAGGATGCCGAACCGCCGGCTTCGAGTTCGAGGGCCGCGACGGACGAATGCTCGAGTCAGCGCGAGGAAGTAGATGAAGAAAATCGGCAAACCGAACATCAGGATGAGGTCGGGTACGTCGATCTCGACCATGTATCTCACGACCGGGTATCCGCCCGTCAGCAACGAGACAAAGTCTTGCTGGCGAAGGTCGTCCCAAATGGCGGCGAATTTCAGATTACGTCCCGACAGCAGAAGCGTGACGAGCTTGTCGCCGCCGATCCGGCTTCCCTGACTAGAGAAATAACGCTGGCTGAGTTCGACTGCCTGGCTGACCTGCGGAATGAACAGATATGCCAGCACCGCCGATACCGCCAGTCCGCCGATTACGATTGCGGCATAGCGTGTGGCCTTGAACGCGTTGTGACGCGAATAGAAATAGGCACAAGTCGTACCCAGCACCCCGACCACCGCCCCTTTCGTGCCGGTCAACAGCGCAGCAATCAGCATGCAGCAAACCAGCGCTACGCTGCGTGAACTCCAGCCTCGCACCAGTGCATGCAGATAGCCGAACGCGATCGATACAACGACAAGCGCTGCGGCTTCGTTCTGCGCATAGATGATTCCCTTGTACCCGGATCGAATATGGGTCTGAGCCTGGTAGCTGCGGAACATCTCGATCGACAACGTCGCTCCAAGTACAATCGCTCCACCGTAGGCCAGCAACGATGCAAACACGACCGTTTCGATCTGTGCCAGACGTCTGTCGTCAAGTCGCGTCATCGCCGCGGGGTAGACGAAGAACGAGAAGATCTTGAGTACGTAAATGATCTGTTCGATCGCTTCACGAGGGGACATCGAACCCACTGCGTAGGCGATGAGCGTTACGCAGAGCGCCAGCGACGAGGCAATCGCCACGCGCATGTCGGAGACCCGCACGCGAAGGCCCCACAGCGTTGCCGTCAGCAACCCGGCGACGATCAGTCCACGTACAGCCAGTGATACCCGTGTGTCGCCACCCTGCACCGCCTCGCTGCTTTTCGCGTACACGGACAGGAAATCACCGACCGGCGACAGGATCAACCCGAGCCCCAGAATGACCCAGACCAAGGTCGCCGAGAATCGTACCGACTGCTCGCCAAACCGTTGCACGGGGGGCGTATTCGAACGCGAAGAGAAGGCGTCAATCATGCTGGCCTGCCATCAATGGTCGTCTTTTGCCCGGCTGCCCTGCATCGACTGATGCCGCATAGACTGCGCACACGCGTTCTGCGTGAATCACCACGATCCGGGTACGAATCAACGTCACCGATACGGAAGCCGCAAGCAGACAGAAGAGCCCACCCTCGCCGCCGATCGCAGCACTCGCGCCGAAGAGCGCAATAAATAGCAGCGAAGTCCCGATGTTGATCCGCGAAGTCGTCGCACTTTTCTCGAATGCCATCATCACATTGCTGCTGACGGCGCCGAGGACACCAGCGGCACATTGGAACGCCAACAGAACACCCGCCGCGAGCGCAAGGGTTTCATCCTCCCCATCCAACCCCGCCCGATACGTCAACCCCGCCACCATCACCAGGTTCACAGCGAGCACGATCAGATTCGACAGGTCAATATTGCGCCGCATCGTGCTCAGCGTCGTGTCGAGCGGCGCCTTGTCCTTCTTCCGCTTCACGAGATCGGGCAATTGCGCGATCGAAATCGCACGCGGCAGCAGGTTGCCGACCGCCGTCACCGACGAGAACAACGACAACATCCCCGCGAACGACGCACCGCACATCGCCTTCGCGGCCGGCACGATTACCAGCGCGATACCGCCGGACAGGAAATTGGTCAACCCGAACTGCAAGCCCTTCAAGTCGATTCGGATCGAAAACGTGCCGCGCGCCGGCGCGCCGATCGCGACGAACATCGCGACGGCCACCACGGCCAGCGAAAGTGCCAGGCACAGCGACGCGGCATAGCCGTGACGCTCGCCGACCCCGAGCATCGCGCACGATCCCGCGATCAGCAGGCAGTCGAACGCGATCGTGATCCGATAGCGACGATAGGACACGAAGAAATGCCGCGCGAGCTGATACACGGTCCAGCCCCACATCAGCGCGATCACGCCGGCGAGATCGAACGCGACGAGACCGGTCGCGGACACCAGCACGCACGCGAGCGTCGCCGCCACGGCAGTCCAAACCGCCATCGACACTAGCGAATAGAACACGCCGCGTGCCGCGTGCGACCCCTCGCTTGCCGGCACGCGCACCAGGATCAGCGTCGCCCAGCCAATCGCCGTGAAGAAGCCGATCATCTGCGCGATCGACATGTTGGACGCCGCATGCCCGAGCTCGTCCAGCGAATAGACCCGCTGGATGACCCAGAACGTCAGCACGCGATAAAGGCCGGGCGCCCCCGTACAGACGAGCGCCTCGATACGGCCCAGCAGCTTTCCGGCATCGACGTTCCGCCACATCGCTTTCACGCTCCGGCCGTCACGCGCGAGCCAACACGCCGCGCGTGTCGATCACGACCTTAGCCTGCAGCCGCACCGGGTCCATGCGCCGGAACGGCGCGTGATCGACCAGGATGACGATCACGTCGGCTTCGGCCAGCGCGGTGTGCAGGTCGCACAGCCGGGTCTTCGCTTCGAGCGCTGCCGGCAATGCGGTGATGTTGGGTTCGACGACCAGCAGCGTCGCGTCTGCATTCTCGGCCAGCGCCTCGACGATCTCCATCGCCGGGCTCTCGCGCAAATCATCGATGTCCGCCTTGAACGCGAGGCCAAGGCACGCGATCACCGGCTCACGGAACCGGCTCGCCGCCTGCCGCACGCGCTCGTACACGAAATGAGGTTTCGCGTCGTTCACGTTGCGCGCGGTACGGATCAGCCGCGCGTGCTCCGGCGCCGAATCGACGATGAACCACGGATCGACCGCGATGCAATGCCCGCCGACGCCCGGCCCCGGCCGGAGCACGCTGACGCGCGGATGGCGGTTGGCCAGCCGGATCAGCTCCCACACGTTGATGTCGAGCTGGTCGCAAATCACCGACAGCTCATTCGCGAACGCGATGTTCACGTCGCGGAACGAATTCTCGGTCAGTTTGCACATCTCGGCCGTGCGCGCATCGGTCAGGATGCACTCGCCGCGCACGAATACCGCGTACAGCTCCTGCGCGCGCGTGCCGCATTTACTCGTCATCCCGCCGATCACGCGGTCGTTTTCCACGAGTTCGCGCACCACATGGCCCGGCAGCACGCGCTCGGGACAATGTGCGATACGAATGTCCGAGCGCTCGCCCGCCTGCTGCGGGAACGTCAGGTCCGGGCGTTGCGCCGCGAGCCATGCGGCCATCCTTTCGGTCGCGCCTACCGGCGAAGTCGACTCCAGCACCACGAGGTCGCCTTTCTTCAACACCGGCGCGATCGACCGGCACGCGGCCTCGATATAGCTCAGGTCCGGCTTGTTGCCGTCGGCAAACGGCGTCGGCACCGCGATCAGGAACGCATCGGCCGGCTCGGGCACCGTCGTCGCGCGCAGGTAGCCTTGCGTCACGGCTGCGTGCACGAGCATGTCGAGTTCAGGTTCGACGATATGAATACGGCCGCGATTGATCGTATCGACCGCGTGTTGCGACACGTCGACGCCGATCACGCTTTTACGACGCGCGGCAAAGGCCGCCGCGGTGGGCAGGCCGATGTAGCCCAGCCCGATGACGGAAACGGTTTCGAATGACATGAATGGGTTCTCCAGACGTCGGGGATTCAGCAGAGCGAGCCGGTCAGGTATGCCAGCCCTTGCGTGCGGACCGGTGGCGAAACGAGCAGATCCGTGATCCGCTCGCTCGCGCGACCGTCGCCATACGGGTTGTGTGCGCGGCTCATCGCACGATAGGCGCTGCCGTCTTCCCACAGCTCGACCACGGCGCCGACCAGGCGCTCGACCTCGGTGCCGACCAATCGCACCGTGCCGGCCGCGACGGCCTCCGGCCGCTCGGTGGTGTCGCGCATCACGAGCACCGGCTTGCCCAGCGACGGGGCCTCCTCCTGGATCCCGCCGGAGTCGGTCAGGATCAGCCACGCACGACTCATCAGATAGACGAACGGCAAATACTCCTGCGGTTCGATCAGCACCACGTTGTCGATATCGCCGAGCAGCCGCGTGACGGGTTCGCGCACGTTCGGATTCAAGTGCATCGGATAAACGATCCGGGATTCCGGATAGCGCTTCGCGACCGTCGCGATCGCCTCGCAGATCTGCTCGAACCCGCGGCCGAAGTTCTCGCGGCGATGGCCGGTCACGAGGATCATCCGTCGCGCGTCGTCGAGGAACGGGAACCGTTCGCGCATTTGCTGCACCAGCGCCCGGTCGTGCTTCAGACGTTCGGTAATCGTCAGCAATGCGTCGATCACCGTGTTGCCCGTGACGTGGACGCGACCGGGGTCGATACCCTCGGCCAACAGGTTCGCACGCGATGTCTCAGTCGGCGCAAAGTGATGCAGCGCGAGCGCGCCCGTTACCTTCCGGTTCGCCTCCTCCGGCCAAGGCGAATACAAATTGCCGGTGCGCAGGCCGGCTTCCACGTGACCGACCGGGATGCGCCGGTAGTAAGCCGCGAGGGTCGCACCCAGCGTCGTGGTCGTATCGCCGTGCACGAGCACGAGATCGGGACGAAACGATTCGAGCACCGGGTCGAGCGCATTGAGGATGTGCCCGGTCAGGCTGCCGAGCGTCTGCCCGGCGCGCATCAGGTCGAGATCGAAATCCGGTGTGATGCCGAACAGATCCAGCACCTGATCGAGCATCTGGCGATGCTGGGCCGTCACGCAGACGCCGCAGCGCACGCCATCGCGGGCGCGCAGCGCGTGGACGAGCGGCGCCATCTTGATGGCTTCCGGGCGAGTACCGAAGGTAACGAGAATGTTTTCGTGGCGAGGGGTCATTGGATTCTCCATCGGCTTGTCAGGCGCGATCAGCGGAGGGTTGCGAAGCGGCGCCGTCGTACGCGTAAGCACCGTAGTTGCCGTACTGCACGGAACGCAGCCCCGGACGGAAGCCGTTGAACACGACGGCTGTCGCGCGCGTGCCCGCTCGCTCGATTCGCTTCGCCGATTCGAGCAGCTCGCCCATGGTCGTCACGCCGGAACGCGCGGCGAGCAGGATCGCATCGGCGTGCGCGGCCAGCACGACGGCATCCGTCACCGGCAGCAGCGGCGGTGCGTCGAGCAGCACGACGTCGTAATCGCGTGTCACGTGCGCCAGCAACGCCGCCAGTCGCTGCGACGACAGCAATTCGACAGGCCGGTCGGCGCGCGGGCCGGCCGGCAACAGATCGACGTTCGGCGCGACGTCGCGAACGATCGCGTCGTCGGCGATCACGCCGCCGCGCAGGGCCGTCGACAATCCGATCTCCGGCCGAATGCCGAAACGCTCGGCAAGCTCGCCGCGGCGCAGGTCTCCATCGATCAACAGCACACGCAGGCTCGACTGGCCGAGCAAAACGGCGACGTTGGCCGACACGAACGATTTCCCGACACCGGCGGACGGGCCCGTGATCAGTACGCGGTTGCCTTCGGGCCGGTCCAGCAACTGAAACCGCAGCGCCGTGCAGAGGCTGCGTAGCGCTTCGACGGCAGGTTCGTTCGGTCGCGCAAGCGACAGGACCGGCACGCCGCGGCGCGCCATGTCGCGCTGCGCGAACCGTCGTTGCGCGGCACTGTGCGGAATCGTCGCGATCACATTCATGTTCGTGTCGCGCTCGATCTCGGCGGGATCGGTCACACCGCCGAACAGCACGGCACGGCCAATCACGCCGCATGTGCCGAGCACGAGCCCAACCAGCGCGGCAATCACCGTCACCAGCGCCGGCCTCGGTCGCACCGGCTCGTCTGGCACGATCGCGCGATCGATCACACGCACGTTGCCGATCTTGCTCGCGGTCGCGACGCGAAGCTGCTGGATGCTGTTCAGCAGGCCGACATAGATCTCGGTTTGCACCGTCACGTCGCGGCGCAGGCGCACGACGTTGCGCTGTGCGTCGGGCAAGCGGCGGATCGCATCGTTGACCATCCCGATCTGCGCCTTGGCGGCGGCGATCTGCCGCTCGACCGCCGCCCGCTCCGGATGCACCGGCGTCAGCGTCGACGTCAACGCCAGCCGTTTCTGCTCGAGCTCGAACAGCGACGTCTGCACATCCGTCGACTGCGTCAGCATCGCCTTCGCCTGCTCGGTTAGATCCACGATTTCATGGCGAGCCTGATATGCGTTGAGGCGATCCTCGGCCGCACGCAACTGGCGCTCCACCGTCGGCACCTGATCGCTCAGGAACGCCAGCGACTTCTCGGCGGTCGCCGCCTTGCGGTTCGCGTTCTGCAGTACATAGTTGTCGGCGATCGCGTTCAGCACGGCCGCCGCGCGCACCGGGTCGTGGCTCTCGTACGACACGCCGATCACACCCGACTGATCCTTGCCGCGATTCGCGATCTTCAGCTTGTTCCGCAGCTCGGCGAGCACGACCTGCTTCGAGTCGGCTTTCACGACGAACTGCGCGCCTGCCGCGGCTTTGATTCCGGCCACTTGCAAGATCACGTCGCCGGCAGCCGTCTTCACGCGCAGCGGCTCGCCGATCCGGCCTTCCGCGTCGCGATCGAGATCGGCACCGGACAGGCGATAGCGTCCGTCGCCCCGCGACGTGACGATGAACGTATGCTCGTAAAAAGCGCTCGGCACCTGGAACGCCGGAATATCAATGTGCTCCCGGCCCCAGAGGAACCCGCCGATCCCGAGCAGGCCGGGCGTCGACAGCCCGCGATTGAAGCGTGCAATGGCGGCACCGACCACGGGAACGCGGCGGGGCATCGCTTCGATGTATAGGCGCTGAAGATCGACGACCGGCTCGGTCACGAGCCGCGAACGCAGGATCTCCATTTCGCCGTCGTCGGTCGACTTCACGTCGAACAGCGCGCCGAGGCCGCCGACGAGCCCGCCTTCCGCCATGCTGCGCAGGTCGGATCCACCGCTTTCCACCTGCACGGCAATATCCGCCTTGTAGACCGGCTTCGCAACGAGCGCATAGGCAGCACCGAGTGCGGCACACGCGGCCGTGACAGCGACGATGCGACCCGCGTGCGCGATCAGCACGTCCAGAATGCCGCGCACGTCGAGTTCGTCGGCGTCGCGTGACAGGCGCCGGCTTTGGTTTGATCCGTTCATATGAGGTTCACCTCAAGTGTTCCGGCGTACCGCGTCGGTATCCGGATGTCGCGTCAGGTTCGGTTCGAGACGGGCAATCCGCGCGGCCCAATCGACGACGCCGTGCTCGATCAGCCTCATCGCGTAGTCGTACACATGGCGACTTCGGCGATACGGATCCGGAACGTCGGTCTGGTAACGCTCAGTGAGGCGGTACACGCGGCCGCGCGTCATCGGATACGTCCGCTCGATCGCGTGGCGATGCGCGACCTCCATCACGAGGATCAGGTCGGCCCATCGGCAGGCCCGGTCGTCGACGCGTCTCGCGCGATGCCCGGACAGGTCGAATCCGCGCGCGGTCAGCACCTCGCTCATCACCGGGTCGATCGCCATCCCGCCGATCGCCACGATGCCGGCCGATTCGATCGTGCAGCCGGGCAGCTCGCGAGACAGCAGCACCTGCGCGGCTGGGCTGCGGCAGACGTTGCCGGCACATACCATCAGGATTCGCTTCATCATTTCGTGACGATCGCGGCGGTCAGGCCGGCGTTGATGGCCGGCAGCAACTGCGCAAGCACGCGACCGAAGCGTGCGAGCTTCGTGCTGTCGACGTACACGACATCGTGCGGCTGCAGCTCGAATTCGTTGGCGAGCACCATCGACACCGGCGAACGGCCGTCCAGATGAAACACCTGTGCCTGCCGGTCCGCGCCTGCGCGAATCACGTAGGTTTGCTTCGGATCGGCCGTACTCTGGTTCACACTGCCGGCCTGAGCCAATGCATCGGCCAGCGTGAGCCGCCCGTTGCGCAGCGGCAGTGCCGTCGTCGGCCGGTTGACTTCGCCCATCACGTACGCGCCGAACTGGTCGCGCGCGCCGACCTGCAACAGGTCACCCTTGCGCAGCACGATGCGCGACGGATCGAGACGATCGCGGATCAGCCCAGGCAGGTCGATCGGATAGGCGGCACCGTCGCGTACGAGCGTCATGCGGCTCTGGTCGGCATCGGGCGTGAAGCCGCCTGCGCGCGTGACGGCCTCGAGCAGCGTCATCGGCATGTCGTTGAGCGGTTGCGCGCCCGGAGCACGGACTTCGCCGTCGACATAGACACGATTCGCGCGATACGATGCGACGCGCACCGTCAGTTGCGGCGCGACGAACCACTTTGCCAGCCGCTCGCGAAGCACGGCCTGAATCTCGCCCGTGCTCATACCTGCGACATGCACGTCGCCGACGTACGGAAACGCCAGATTGCCCGCCTGATCGACGACGAAGCCCGCTGGGGGATCGGCGGGACGTATCGTCTGATTGCCCGGATTGCCCTGTGCAGCAGCCAGTTCCGGGTGATCCCAAACCGTGATCTGCAGCACATCGCCCGCGTCTATCGTGTAGGGCGCCGGCATTGCGAAGAGCGCCGCACGCGTACGCTCTCCCTGCACACGAGCATCGCGCCGCTGGGCCGCGATCAGCGCACCGTCGATCGGCCCGATCGGTACCGACGCCGTGTCGTCCGAAGCAGGCTCGCGTCGCGGCCGGTCGAACGACGCCGCATCGATGCGATGCAGCGACACGGTCAAGCCGCTTTCGTGAGCCTGCGCCGCGATGCCGCCGTCCTGCCGCTCATCCTGCGTGAGGTTCATGTGCATGCCCGGCTCGACCGCGCATGCGGACAACACCGTGACAGACAGAAGTGCGATCGCCGACCGCGCGCATCGCGCCCGGAAGCGGGATCTTTTTCCAGTTTCCATTCCTGTTATCCAAACCGCGTACTGCGACGCGTCATTCAATAAGCGTTGCGATGTGTGAATCCGCACAGAACGGTCGCCGCCACGATCCACATGTCCAGCGAGAACGACCAGTTGTTCAGGTAGTAGAGGTCGTGTTCGACCCGCTTCCGCATCTTCTCGACCTGATCGGTTTCGCCACGGAGCCCGTTGACCTGCGCCCAGCCCGTAATGCCCGGCTTGATCCTGTAGCGCTGGATGTAGCCGTCGACCCGGTGCCGGTAGAAGTGGTCGTGCTCCACCGCATGCGGACGCGGCCCGACCACCGACATGTCGCCCTTCAGCACGTTCAGGAACTGCGGCAACTCGTCGAGGCTCGTCCGCCGCAGCAGCGCGCCGACGCGCGTAATGCGCGGATCGCCCCGCGTCGCCTGCCGCACTTCGCCCGGCACGCCTGCGTCGTGCTGGCGCATCGTCCTGAACTTGTAGATCGTGAAGATGCGTCCATACGCCCCCCTGCGCTGCTGGCGGAACAGCACCGGCCCCGGCGACGAGCACTTGACCGCGATCGCGATCGCGGCCATCAGCGGCGCAGTCGCGAGCAGTGCCAGACCCGCGAAAATGCGATCGAACACGGCCTTGCCCGCGAGCGCCCGAGCCGACAGCGGCGACGCCACGAGATAGAGTGCGCGGCCGCGAAGCGCCCGGTGCGGATGCAGCGGCGTCATGCCTGCCAGGTCCGGCACGAACCGGATGTCCACAAGATCCGTGTCGAACGCCCGGACGATCGCGCCGATGCGATCGGCTTCCGACAGCGGGAGCACGATCCAGATTTCCCCGACCTGCGTGCGACGCACGCACTCGACGAAAGCCCCGAGATCGCGATGGACTTCCGCGTCGCCCGGCTCGACTGCCGGCATGTCTGACAGGTCGAAGATCGCGACCACGGGAACCGGCACGCCCATGCCCCGGGCGTCGCGGCCCGCGAGCGCAAGGCAACGTTCGCGATGCCCGACGAGCGCGACCGGCTTGCGCCGTGCATGTCGCGCCGCCGCTCGAACGCAAAGCCAGCGCCGCAATGCCTGCGACGCGATCAGCGCGACCGCCGACAACGCGAACCAGACGAACACCCAGCCAAGCTCCGTACCGGATTGCCAGTCGAGCGCGGCGACGAAAATCGCACCGATACACAAGACCATGGCCACGCCTGCCGGCGCGAGCCAAATGCGACGCCACGTCAGGCGACGCTCAGGGTCGCCGTACAGGCCGATCAAAGGAAACAGGACCAGCGCACACGCGATCGAAATGGCGATCAGCACGGAATCGGATTGGGTATGCGGCACAGGACCGAACCCGTTTTTCGCGGCCCATGCCGTAGCAGCAAGCAGGCCGGCATCCGCCAGCCGAAACCAGGAGACCTTCCCCCGAATGACGGGCGTGTAACTTGCGTGGTCGAAAGATCGCATAACACATGACCGGCCATCCGTCGCAAGCGAATCTCGACGACACGGCAGCATGCGTTCACGCCGTCCGAACGCGCCGGTACGAATCGACTTTCGGCCTTATCCTATTATTTAGTAATGCATAGTTTTACCAACTGACATCAACCCAGATCAACTTCATAAACTGTTAAATATCAGGCTTCAATGTTGCGACCCAACGGATCGCCGAAATGCTGTCACACCCTACTCAATGCATGCCTCGATAGTGCCATCGCAACCCGTGGCTTTGAATCGGACACGTCCTAAACAATTTGATATAAATGTAGGTCTCGTTCTATTCAAATATGAATCGTGCTTTCCGCTCAAATAGCGGACACTTTTCAAGCAGTCCATCGACCACACTCAGCCGCAAGCGCGGCAGCCTGGACTCGCACTACGCCAGTCGCATCGCCAGCCTCGACCTGCGTGATATCGCGCCCCCTGGATCCGGCCCGCCATATGGCGCGCAGATGTCCGTCGGCACACGGGCCGGCATCGACTCGGGCAGCCGGACTTCCCGATCGTCCGGATTACTGATACGACATGTTCAAAATGACGCGCCCCTTCACAGTGCCCGAAGAGAAGGCATCGGCGGTGCGAATGTAGCGAACCGACATTGGAATATCGAGCGATGGTCCTGTCGATCGCCCCACGAGAAACTGATTTTTCGTTCCCGGCGCGGAGGAATCGGGCCCAAAGGCGATCGGGGCGCCGCGATACAACACTTGATAACCAATGCCGCGCGCGGTCGACTCGCTGGTCGGCTTCAGGGTTGTCGAGATGTTCGTTGGGTCCGTTGCGTCGGCCAGCGTGGCGTAAACCGACAGACCCGCGGGGCAATCCGTCAGGCCGATATTGAAACCGGTCTCCCCGCCGACCGATCCCGGTGCTTCCATCGTCGAGTAACGCACCTGAGGCACCTTGACGTTGATCGGGGAACCGGTCAGCTTGCACGCTTTGGCGACGATCGATATGTTGCCGTTCACGGACAGCGTGTAGGTCTGCGCTTCGTATGGTCCCTGCTTGTAGACGACTTGCAGCTTCGGCAGCGTCTTGATCGTTCCGCCGTGAACGGGCCCGATCACGATCAACTGGGCTGCCGCGGAGAACCATGACCCATCCGTGGTATTCGACGGTGCGGACAGCTCGAACGGCGCTTCGCGCGTATTGGCGAAACCGAAGGCAACGCCAAAGAACTTGATGCCGATGCCATCGATGCCGGTTTTATAGACATTCGAGTAACCCGGAACCAGTTCGCCGTTGATGACCGTCGCCGTCGTCTTGGTCGAGTAGTTGGAGATATCGCAGTTCAGATAGCTGTAAGCTCCGGCTCTTGCGTATTGAGTCGTCTTCGTGCCGATCACCGTGTCGCGAACATAGGTGGCGTCGCTGAACGTAATCGTGTCCTGTATCGTGTTCGATGTCGAACCATCGACGAAGCAACGCGCCAACGCCGGCGCGCTACTCAGCACGCATGCAAAGACGACGGTCGTTCGTGTGATTGCACGTATCGTCATTCTGTCTACGTTTCTCATTAAAGATCCCGTCCTGTTCTGTTCGTTTCCAGGGCCGATGCCGAAGCAGATACAGCGCCGGGCACCGCGTGTCCGTCCCGCCGCGCCTGCGCATCGGCGCTCGACCGGCCGCAAGAGCAAGCGCGTCGACTCACTACCCCTGTGCCGGTGCGGCCTGTTGCGACACGGCTGGCGCATGCTCGGCGGCACCGCCCGCGACGCAAGGCAATTCGAAACTCTGCAACGGCTGGTATCCGCTTGTGCGCTTGCGCACCGGCAGCGAATACGACAGGCTGCATACCGCCTTGCCGCCATCCTTTTCCCACTGCACTTTCAGTTCGCCCTTCTCGGCAAGGCCGCGCGCCAGCAGCTTGCCGCCCTGCCCGATCACGCCGATGTCCTTGCCTGCCTCATCCGTCACGGTCGCACCGAACGGCACCGGGGCGCCGTCCGCCTGACGCGCGCGAATCACCGCCGAACGCCCGTACTCGGTCTTGAAAACCAGCAGCGGCACAGCGCCCGCGAGCGGCGCGACACGCTGGCTCGTTTCCTTCAGTTCGACGTCCGTCGACAAGCCTTTCGGGTCGAGCGACACGTCGTTCATCGAGAACGGCGTCAGAAACGGCACGATCGCATAACCGTTGCTGTTCACGCGCACACCCGATGAATTGGTGACGCGCGCGCCTTCCGCATGCTTCGCCTCGACGATCGCGAAGGTTTCCGACAGCGGCTGCGACAGCGTGAGGCCGCCCGGGTGCGCCACGAGCGCGCCGCGTGCGCCAATCGAATACTGCTGATAGTCGCTGCTCGCGCTGACGCTGCCGTTCACCTCCGCAAGCGCACCGCGATACATGACGTTCGCGCCGCCGCTGGTCTGCGAGCTGCCCGACGCCGCGTTGTGATTCACGTTCACGCCATACGACAGGTTGCTGTCGACACCCAGCGAGCCGCTCAGGCTCGTCATCACCTGCGTCGAACCGCGCGAGTCGTGGTTCAGGTTGGTCGACAGCGTTGCCGGCCGCGTGCGGCCGAGTGGAATCGACAACCCGCCATAGACCATCGTGCTGGCCTTGCCCCACGCATCGCGCTGGCGCGTGGCCGACACGTTGTACGACACCGACCGGAACGAATTGCTGTAGCCGATCGTGAAATCGGTGTCCGATCCCTTGCGGTTCCAGTAGGTCGACGTCGATCCGGTGAAGTTGACGCTGCCGCCCTTCTCGCCGAGCGGCTGGCTCATCGTCAGCGACGCGCGATTGCGTTGCCGGTAGAGACCGTCCGACGACCCGCTGATCTTCGCCTGATCGCGCGCCATCATGGCGTCGTTCAGCCCGAAAAAGCCGTTCGTCGAATAGCGGTACGCAGCGATCGCGACGTTCGTGCCGGTTGCGGCAACCGTCTTCGCATAACTGACGCGAAAGCTCTGCCCCGAGTAGGACCGCTCGTTCTGAATCCTCGTCGTCGCATGCGTGACGTCGACACCGAACGCGCCCCACGACGTGTTCAATACCGCGCCGGCCATCGCCGACAAATAGCCCTGCGCGACGGTCGCGCCGCCATAGCCGGTCAGCGAATTGGTGAAGCCGTACTGCCAGGTCGCCTGCGTGAAGACGGGCGTGGTGTTGAACAGGTTGCGGACCGCACCGGCCGTGAAGCTGTAGCGATGCTGTCCCGGACGCAGCGACATCGGCACGGCTGCGTAGGGCACCGAGAACGAATGCTCGGAGCCGTCGGCCTCGGTCACGAGCACCTTCAGGTCGCCGCCATAACCGGTCGGATACAGATCGTCGATCACGAACCCGCCGGGCGCAACCGTCGTCTCGTACAGCTTCACGCCGTTCTGCGAAATCGTGACCTTCGCATTGGTGTTCGCCACGCCGCGCACGACAGGCGCATACCCGCGCTGCGATTCCGGCAGCATCCGGTCATCGGTGAACACCCGCACGCCGCGAAACGACGTCGAATCGAACAGGTCGCCGGACGTGTACGTATCGCCGACCACGAGTTGCGACGACCATGAAACCAGATCGCGCTGCAGGTAGGTCGCGATGTTCTCGTAGCGCCGGTTACCGCGATCGTCCCAGTTGAACGAGCCGCTGTGCCGGAAGTGCCACCGCTGGTAATTGAACCCGCCGTCGACGCCGACGTAACCCTGCGTGCGGCCCTTCGCGCCGCTCGCCTGAGCGTTGTATACGTTCGCGTTGTAGCCGACCATCGCGACCGGCACGCCTTCGCTCCATTGATCCGGGCTCACGTAGCCGCGCGCCTGACGCCGCATCGAGATCTGCGGAATGCTCAGATCCAGCCGAAGATTGTTGAAATCGAAATCGACCGACGCCTCGGGAATGACCTGGCCGATGCGCAAGCAGGCGCCGTCCTGATCGAGCGTCGCCAGAACGTCCGGCGACAAGCGCGTCATATTGATGCCGAGCCGCTCCAGCGCGGCCTTGTCGAAGCACGGCTGCGCATCGACCGTGTTCGGCGCGCTCTTGAACCGCACTTCGCTACGGCCGACCCAGCCGCCGTTGACGTAGATGTCCGGGCTGTACATGCCGGCGCGAATCACGTTGCCGCGCCCGTAGCGCGACACGTCGATCGCACCGCCGCTGTGGTTCAGGAAGCCGCCCTCGAACTCCACCTGCGCGAAATCCGTCTGCGCGACCTGCAGCCCCGCGCCTTGATCCGGATGCGCGGCGCGCGCATCGGCCTGCCACCCCGCGATGATCGAGAGGACCAACGCGCAGACCGGTTTCAGCCTGAGCTTCACCTCCGCGTGCAGACCGTTGTGTTGCCTCTCCATCATGGACTGGTTCCCGTCGATTATTCGGTTTTTGTTAGTTGAACTGCACGACCTGCCACCCATCGCGGGAGATCATCGCTCCCGGCGTGGCGTCATTTGGCAACCGTCGCCTGGTGGGAATGACTGGAGCCCCAGTCGTCGACACTGCTGAACAGGATCATTGCGCCTGCCAGATTCGCGCCCGTTGCGTTCTTGATCGGAAACGACGCCGTTTCGCCCGGGCGCACATAGCCAACCCCTGCGTCGAACGCCTTGCCGCCGGACTTCAATTCGATGCCGGCGATATTGACGACGTAGGCGGTCGGATTGACGGCCTTCAGCACCGGGTGGTGCTGGTCATCGGTGCCGAGCGTCCACTTCAGCTGCGGCGGGGCATCCATTGCGCTGCCCGGTAGCCCGGTGGGCCGGTACATCAGCTTGACCCGCGTGCGGAACGCGAACTGCAGCCGGTTCACATCGTCTTTCTCGGTCGCCTTGGGCGGCACGTCGAGCACGTTCAGCCAGAACAGCGATTCCTTATCGTTCGGCAACGGCTCGCCCGTATGGATAATGCGCAGCGTCTGGCCCTTGCCCGGTTCGACGCGGAAGATCGTCGGCGTCACCACGAACGGGACGTCGATCGTGTCCGGCGCCGCCCGCTCGTCGCCTTTGTCGAGCCATGCCTGGACAAGCGCTGGCGACTTCCCGTCGTTAGCGAGCTGAAGCGTGACTTCCTTGTCGGCCGCGTCGAACACGACGCGCGTGCCGGACAGGGTGACGCTCGCATGAGCGCTCACGCAGAACAGCAGCGACATCAGCACCGGCAGAAATCGATACGATCGGTTCATCTTCATGTTCGAAATGGCTCCTCAATATGTAGTGCGAATCATCTGGCGCTGATGAACACGGCGAATCGCTTTCCGTGCCGGTCGCCTTCCGGCGACCGGCACACTCCTTCAGCACATCGGGTGCTTACGGATAGACCAGCGAGTACGTGACGAACGAGTTCGCGGAACCGCCCGACAGGTCGCCGCCCGTTGCAACATACTGGGCAGCGAATTGCAGCGTCGCGCCGCCGGTGCCGCCTTCTGCCGTGTCGATATCGACGATCTGCGAGCCCTGGGTCGAGCTTTCCGCACCGATCTTGATCGGCTCGTACTTGTCGTTCAGGATCGCGATTTCGACGCCACCTGCCGCATCGGCACCGGTCGGCTTCAGTCGGCCGGTTGCGAGGTTCACGTTCGGACCGGGTTCAAACGCCACCGAAACCTTCTTCACCGGCGCCGGAATGGTGTTTTCGCCATCCTTCTTGTCCGTCGTGCAACCCGACAGCGCGAGCGTGAACGGCGTACGGCCGACGGTGGCCCCAGCCTTGGAAAGCTGGTTGGTGGCTGCCTTCGGCAGCGGAACCGTCAGGTCATTCGTGCCGTTGTTGATCTGGCAGGTCGACGCAACCACCGACCCCGTGAAGTTGATCGTGCCGTCCGAAGCATGGGCAGCATTCATGGTCATGAGTGCCAGACCGGCAGCCGACATCATCAGCGAGATTTTTTTCATTTCGATTTCATCCAAACGTTAATAGATAATTATCAGCGGCATTTTTAAAAACACTCACACCGCCAGACCACCAACAAAAACAAATGTAGATATTCGCGCCGCACCCTCTCCTTCAAATTCAAAAAAACCGATTCCCCATACAAAACAAAATCAGGCAAAATACCAAACACGCCCAATCATCTGCACTCGATACTTTCAGCCGTGACCACCAACTCAATCACGATCACCGGTCAATATTTCTTATAAAAACAATCATCCCGAGTCAGTGATAGGATTTTACTGACAACCACCGCCCCCAAAAATAAGACAAGTACTAATGGAATAAACAAACCGCTAGGACGCGTACCAAACATCAAAGCGGTTAAATCCCGACACCGACGCCGCGACAACGTCCAACGCCGGATTAAATAAATCAGACAATCATCTCGCGCAAAATCTATTCACAATTAATTCAACCCCGCGACCACGAGATATTCGCCGGGTACACGCCCCGCCAATCGGCATATCGGCCACGCATCGATGCTGGTTTCCAGTGCGATGAATTCGAGACGATCAGGGATAGGCGTCGCCGGGATTTATGACGCACGGCCCCGACCGGACACCCTGTCGGCACACGTGCGAGCGCCGTATTCGGTCGCGCGTCGCCTGAAATGTCGAATGGCCAGTCAACGCGCAGCGCATCCGTTGCAGGGCATCCATCGCGTCGGTCGCTTCGCTGGGTTTGGCTCGGACCGTATTGCGATGCCCACCGCATCGGGCGACGTGCTCGAAGGCAACCGGGTTCGGCGGGTAGCGTCGTCGCCAACGACCGGCGCATCATCCGAACGGCGAGCGCGATCGCCAACGCATCGGTCGGGCCGGCCCGCGCCGCCGGTAGCCCGATCGGACGCAACGGGTGGATCGTCTTCGGATGGCGCTCCGCGCGGTGCCGTCAAAACCGACGACTCGTCTACAACGGGCAGGCGGACCGGCGCGCGCCCATCCCGGGACAGCGGGCCATGTCGCGGTCGCCGCGCACCTCGGCATCGACGTGCGGATGGGCCTGTCGCAGGCGGGCCCGAACGCCCCATCCTCGCGATACGGCTACCGACGGCGCCCGCGTTGGTGCTGCGTATCGGTCCCGTCCCGGTCCTCGGTGCCGGCGCCCCGTCAGCGAATCGCCTCGAAGTTCAAAAAATCCGACAAAACTGACGAATCGTCGTATCGCGCTCGTACTTGTTCAATATTCACGAGCGGCACCGATCCGTAACATCCCCGGCATATCAATCGACCGGGGCGAATATCCACGCACCGGCTCGCAGGCCAACGCACCCGAGGTGGAAAATCCGCTCCGTCCGATCTGTCATCGCCTTGCCTGGCGACCGCAATGACCCGAAACAGGCGCACGCATCGCGCGCCGTCCGCTCGCCATCGCATCGCGCCCCGACCGGGCTGCGCGCCGGCCGGCTCACCCGCGCCGCAGTCCTGGCGGCATGCGCAACCGGCGCCGCCCTTTCTCTGCACGGCGTGGCGCATGCGCAAATACCGGGCGCGAGCCAGTCGTTGCGTGACGTCGAAGCGGTTCGCCCGGCACTGCCGGCTCCGGCCGCGCCCGATCTTGCGGTCCCGGCCGGGCGCGACGAGTCGGCACCTGCCGCGTTCGAAGAAGGTCCGCGCGTGCCGGTCCGTGCGTTCGACATCGAAGGCAATCGCGTGATCGACACCGCGCGCCTGCGGCCGCTGCTCGCCGACTTCGTCGGCCGTGACCTGAATTTCGCCGAGCTGCAACAGGCAACCGGCCGTATCACGGCCTATTACCGCGAACACGGCTACGTCCTGGCCCGAGCGTATCTGCCGCGCCAGGACGTGGAGAACGGCACGATCCGCATCGCCGTCTCCGAAGGCCGCTACGGACACATCGAACTGCACAACCGCTCGCGCGTGCTCGACGGTGTGCTGCGCCAGCCGATCACGGCATTGCACCCCGGCGACGCCGTGCGTGCCGCCGATCTCGAGCGCAGCCTGATGCTGCTCGACGAACTGCCGGGCGTCGATGCGCGAGGCACGCTTCGCGCCGGCACGCAACCCGGCACGACCGACCTCGTGATCGATGCGGAACGCAGCCGCTTCGCCACCGGCTCGGTGGAACTCGACAATTTCGGCGATCTGCTCACGGGTCGCTATCGCGCGACCGGCAGCCTCACCGTCAATTCGCCGCTGAAACTCGGTGATCAACTCTCGCTGCGCGGGCTGACCAGCAATACGAACCAGCGCTACTACCGCGCGGCTTACCAGCTCCCGGTCGGTCCGGCGTCGACGCAGATCGGCGTGGGATATTCCGAAATGGCCTACCGGCTCAACGGCACGTTCCGTCCGTTCGGCTATCACGGTCGCGCGAGCGTCCAGAGCGCATTCGTGACGCAGCCGCTGGTGCGCAGTCGCCGCGCGAGCGTCAGCGCGCAAGTGCTCTACGAAAACAAGAATCTCCACGACGACTACGGCGTGTTCGAGTTCGTCAGCGACAAGAATGTGGGCCTGTGGTCGTTCTCCGTCAACGGCTACAACGAGGACGACGCATTCGGCGGCGGTCGCAATTCGTTCTCGGCCACGCTCGGCGTCGGCCGGATGCGCGGCAACGATCCGCTCGAAATGAACACCTTCGCGAAAACGCACGGCAGCTTCACGAAGCTGAACCTGAATGCGCTGCGCCTGCAATCGCTCGGCGCACGGTTCCAGTTCTATACGCAGTTCAGCGCGCAACTCGCATCGCGCAATCTCGACGCGTCGGAGAAGTTCATCCTGGGCGGCCCCTACGGCGTGCGCGCGTACGCCCTCGGCGCAGGCAGCGGCGACCAGGGCTGGCAGGCCACGGCCGAGCTTCGCTACCTCGCCGCGCCGGGCTGGCAACTGAGTACGTTCGTCGACACCGGACGGATGCAGATCAACAAGCAGCCATGGCGCAACGATCTCAATACGCTGCAACTCTCCGCCACGGGGGTCGGGCTGACCTGGTATGCCGCGCGTCGTCAGGCCAGCCTGACGGCGGCGTGGCCGCTCGGCGCCGCCGACGACGTACCCACCGTCACGCGAGGGCCGAGCATCTGGTTACAGGCCGCACAGTATTTCTGAGCGACCGGCAAGAACTGTCCGGTAACGAGCCTCACTCTGCCGGACAGTAGCGCCGGACGGTCCTTACCGGGCCGCCCGCACTTCGAAAGGGCGATCACTCCAGCCCGCCTCATCGATTCATAAGGTATGCAGAACATACTCATGAACGGAATCGATTCAACCTTGAGGAAACAAGAACGATGAACAAGACCTATGCACTGGTATGGAACCAGACGCAGCAATGCTGGACCGCGGTCGGGGAAACCGCGCGCCGTCACGGCAAGACCCGTAGCGGCAAGCGTCTCGCCGCCGCCACCGCGTCGCTGCTCGGCCTCGTCGCCCTGCCCGCCTTCGCGCTGCCTTCCGGCGAAGCGATCACCTCCGGCAAGGCCGACATCGTGCGCACCGACGACGGTCGCACGATGAACATCAACCAGCACACCGACAAGCTCATCACCAACTGGCAGGACTTCAGCGTCGCCAACGGCGAGCGCGTCTCGTTCCACCAGCCCACCGACAAGTCCCTCGCCCTGAACCGCGTGATCGGCGCCAACGGCAGCCAGATCGACGGCCAGATCAGCGCCAACGGCCGCGTCTTCCTCGTCAACCCCAACGGCGTGATGTTCGGCGCCGGCGCCCAGGTCAACGTCGGCGGCCTCGTCGCATCGACCCAGAACCTCTCCGACGCCGACTTCCTCGCCGGCAACTACCGCTTCTCCGGCGCGTCGAAGCAGGCCGTGATCAACCACGGCACGCTCACCGCCGCCGACGGCGGCAGCATCGCGCTGCTCGGCGCGCGCGTGGCCAACAACGGCGTGATCCAGGCCAACATGGGCAGCGTCGCGCTCGGCGCAGGCAATGCGTTCACGGTCAACTTCGACGGCAACGGCCTGCTCAACGTGCAGGTCGACGGCGGCGCGGTCGACGCGCAGGCCAGCAACGGTGGCCTGCTGAAGGCCGACGGCGGGCAAGTGCTGATGACCGCGCGTGCAGCAGGCAACCTGCTCGACGCGGTGGTCAACAACACCGGCACGATCGAGGCGCGCGGCCTGAACGCGCGCGGCGGCAGGATCACCCTCGACGGCGGCACCGTGCAGGTCGGCGGCAAGCTCGACGCCAGCGCGGCCGAATCCGGCGCGCCGGCCGGCTCGGTCACGACGCGCGGCGAACGCGTGAACGTCGCAGGCGACGCGCAAGTCGATACGCGCGCAGGCAACGGCGCAGGCACCTGGACCATCGAAGCCGCCAATGCGGGAGTGGGCGGCGCCGACCAGTCGATCGCGGCCGACACGCTGTCGCGCAACCTCGGCACGACCAACGTCGCGCTGACGAATACGCAGCATGACCTGACGGTCGGCGGCCCGGTCGCGTGGAACAGCGACAACGCGCTCACGCTGACGTCGAAGAACGGCAGCGTCGATCTCCAGCAGGCCATTGCCGCAACCGGCGACAACGCCAGTCTGTCGGTCAACGCCGCAAATCGCATCGACGTGAAGGATGCCATCAAGCTGACCGGCCGCCACGCGCATCTCGAACTGAATGCGCGCAACGGTCACACCCTCTCGAACGACAAGGCCGTCGTGACGCTGTCCGGCCAGGACGCGTCGTACAGCTCGAACGGCCAGGACTACAAGGTGCTGCACACGCTCGACGACCTGCGCAACGTCGACGCGAACCTGAAGGGCCGCTACGTGCTCGGCAATGCGATCGACGGCGCCAACGCGAACTTCCGCAGCATCGGCGGCAATCGCTACTTCACCGGCGTGTTCGACGGTCTCGGCAACACGCTCAGCCGCCTGAACGTCACGAACCCCGGCAATATGGCGGTTGGTCTGTTCGCGATGAACACCGGATCGATCGGGAACCTGAAGCTCGATGCCATCACCGCGAGCACGACCGCGGGCAACTTCAGCCCCATGCTCGGCGGCCTCGTCGGCATCAACATCGGCGGCCGGATCCGGAACGTCGATGCGAAGAACATGACCGTCGCCAACAACGCCGGCGAGTACGGCATGGTAGGCGGCCTCGTCGGCCTCAACCGCGACGGCACGCTCGACAACCTCCGCTTCGACGGCCGGGTGTCCGGGCGGCCGGACACGCTCAGCATCGGCGGCCTCGTCGGCGAGAACACGGGCAAATCGACCATCACGAACAGCCATGCCAACGCCGACGTCTCGCTCGGGCATGCCAGCTACATGGCGGCCCATGCGCAGAACATCGGCGGGCTCGTCGGCATGAACAGCGCGACCATCGAGCACTCGTCCAGCCAGGGCCGAGTGACCGGCGCCGGCTACATGAACGTCGGCGGCCTCGTCGGCAGCAACTACGGCACGCTGCGCGACGTTTCGGCCGATGTCACGGCTTCGGCAGGCCCGGACAGCTATCTCGGCGGACTGGTCGGACGCAACAGCGGGGCAATCGAATACGCAACGGCAAACAGCAAATTGACGGCGAACGGCGACCACACGATGCCTCGCTCGATGATCGGCGGCCTTGTCGGCACCAACGAAGCCAAAGGTCGCATCGAGCACGCGTCGTCGTCAGCGACGATCAACGGCACCCATTCGGTGGTCGGCGGCCTCGCCGGCAACAACGACGGCACGCTGCGCAACGTTTCGGCCGATGTCACGGCTTCGACAGGCCCTGGCAGCTATCTCGGCGGACTGGTCGGACGCAACAACGGCGCAATCGAATACGCATCGGCAAGCGGCAAATTGACGTCGAGCGGCAACTACACGATGCCCCTCTCGATGATCGGCGGTCTCGTCGGCACCAACGAAGCCAACGGTCGCATCGAGCACGCATCGTCGTCGGCGACGATCAATGGCACCCATGCGGCGGTCGGCGGCCTCGTCGCCACCAACTATGGCGCGATCCGCCACTCGACGTCGACGGCAACCTTCACCGGCAATCTGCCGTTCGCTGGCGGCCTCGTCTGGTTCAACGACGGCAGCATCGAGTCGAGCTCGACTTCCGGTCCGGCGGCCAACGTCATGACGATCGGCACCAATAGCCCGAACGGCACGATCGACGGCGAGAAGATCACGGGCCCCGTGAAGTAAAAGCCCTGCCTGCCAGCGGCGGCGCGGGTTCGCGGTTCATCGCATGCCCGCGCCGCCGCCCTCGCGCGACCGGCCGCTTTTCCGGTCGCGGCGCGTTGGCGAACAGCCGTCGCCCCTGCGCACCAATCGATCCGACATCCCGGGAGCGACTGCCACTGTCGCGGCGACCGGTTTCGATCCTCGATCCTTTATTCGAACGACATCCCATCGTTTCACCCACCCAACCATAAGGAAAACAAAGCGATGAACAAGACCTATGCACTGGTATGGAACCCGACCCAGCGATGCTGGGCTGCCGTCGGGGAAACCGCCCGACGTCGCGGCAAGCCCGGCAGCGGCAAGCGTCTCGCCGCCGCCACCGCGTCGCTGCTCGGCCTCGTCGCCCTGCCCGCCTTCGCGCTGCCTTCCGGCGAAGCGATCACCTCCGGCAAGGCCGACATCGTGCGCACCGACGACGGTCGCACGATGAACATCAACCAGCATACCGACAAGCTCATCACCAACTGGCAGGACTTCAGCGTCGCCAACGGCGAGCGCGTCGCGTTCCACCAGCCCACCGACAAGTCCCTCGCGCTGAACCGCGTGATCGGCGGCAACGGCAGCCAGATCGACGGCCAGATCAGCGCCAACGGCCGCGTCTTCCTCGTCAACCCCAACGGCGTGATGTTCGGTGCCGGCGCCCAGGTCAACGTCGGCGGCCTCGTCGCGTCGACCCAGAACCTCTCCGACGCCGACTTCCTCGCCGGCAACTACCGCTTCTCCGGCGCGTCGAAGCAGGCCGTGGTCAACCACGGCACGCTCACCGCCGCCGACGGCGGCAGCATCGCGCTGCTCGGCGCGCGCGTGGCCAACAACGGCGTGATCCAGGCCAACATGGGCAGCGTCGCGCTCGGCGCAGGCAATGCGTTCACGGTCAACTTCGACGGCAACGGCCTGCTCAACGTGCAGGTCGACGGCGGCGCGGTCGACGCGCAGGCCAGCAACGGCGGCTTGCTGAAGGCCGACGGCGGACAGGTGCTGATGACCGCGCGTGCAGCGGGCAACCTGCTCGACGCGGTGGTCAACAACACCGGCACGATCGAAGCGCGCGGCCTGAACGCGCGCGGCGGCAAGATCACCCTCGACGGCGGCACCGTGCAGGTCGGCGGCAAGCTTGACGCGAGCGCGGCCGAATCCGGCGCGCCGGCCGGCTCGGTCACGACGCGCGGCGAACGTGTGAACGTCGCAGGCGACGCGCAAGTCGATACGCGCGCAGGCAACGGCGCGGGCACGTGGACGATCGAGGCCGCCAACGCGGGCGTCGATGCAAGCGGCACGGCACCGAACACCCGGGGCTTCAACAACAATACGAACATCACCGGCAACGAGGGCATCGGCAACGGCGGCAGCTCGAATAGCTCGAACGCCTCGAACCTGTCGATCGGCGCCGATGCGCTGTCGCGCAATCTCGGCACGACGAACGTCGCCCTGACGAACACGCGGCACGACCTGACGGTCGGCGGCCCGGTCGCGTGGAACAGCGACCACGCATTGACGCTGACGTCGACCACGGGCGACGTGAACCTGCGCCAGAACGTGTCCGCGTCCGGGAACGGCGCACGCCTGCTGGTGAACGCGGCGAAGCAGATCCGGATCGACGACGCGGTGAACCTCACGGGCCGCGATGCGCATCTCGAGCTGAATGCGCGCGACGGCCACACCCTCTCGAACGACAAGGCCGTCGTGACGCTGTCCGGCCAGAACGCGTCGTATCGCTCGAACGGCGAGGACTACAAGGTGCTGCACACGCTCGACGATCTGCGCAACGTCGACACGAACCTGAACGGCCGCTATGTACTCGGCAATGCGGTCGACGGCGCCAACGCGAAATTCCGCAGCATCGGCGGCGACAACGCGTTCTCCGGCGTGTTCGACGGGTTCGGCAACACGATCCGGCGGCTGTCGATCTACAACGGCGCGGCGAACGTCGGCCTGTTCGCCGCCAACACGGGGCAGATCGCCAATCTGGCGCTCCGCGACATCACGGCAACGGCCGGCGGGACGGGTGGAACCGTCGGTGCGCTGGCGGGCTACAACACCGGCACCATCACGAACGTCGCCGCACACGACGTGTCCGTTCATGCCTACAACCTGTCGGCCGCAGGCGGCCTCGTCGGCGCGAACCGCGGCGGCACGCTCGAGCACGTCAGCGCGTCCGGGCAGGTCTATGGAGATAACAATACGGCTTCGCTGGGCGGCCTCGTCGGCGAAAACGTCGAGCGGAACGGCAAGGTCGCGACGATCCGCGACGGCCACGCGAACGTGCGCGTCACCATCGACGGCACCGGCACGGCAGGCGGTCTCGTCGGCAACAACGACGGCCTGATCGACGCCTCGTCCAGCGCCGGAAACGTAATCGCGACGGGTGACTCAGGGATGGCGGGCGGCCTGGTCGGCATCAACGGAGGCAACGGCGTCATTTCCAACTCGTCGTCCCGTTCGTCCGTCACGGCGCGCAACAACGCCGGCGCGGGCGGCCTCGTCGCGCTCAACTTCGGCCTCGTTCGCAACGCCCAGGCAGCCGGCAAGGTCACGATCGGCAACGATGGCGTCGCGGGCGGATTCGCCGGTTACAACTTCGGCGAAATCGAAGCGTCGAGCGCCGACGGCGATGTCGTGGCGGGCGATCGCGCCCGGGTCGGCGGCTTCGCCGGCTCGAACAGCAGCACGATCGGCGCGTCGCAGGCGCACGGCAACGTCTCGGCGGGCCGCTCGAGCAGTGCCGGCGGCTTCGTCGGGAACAACAACGGCATGCTCGATACGGCAACCGCGACGGGCAACGTCAACGCAGGCGACGACAGCAAGGCCGGCGGCCTCGTCGGCATCAACACGGCGCAGATCCGCGCGGCACAGGCGCACGGCAACGTGACGGCCGGCCGCCGCTCGTGGGCCGGCGGTCTGGTCGGCTGGAACAGCGGCAACCTCGATACGGCATCGGCCGAAGGCAGCGTCAGCGCGAACGACGACAGCATCGTCGGCGGGCTCGCCGGCTTCAACCGGGGCAAGATCGACGCGTCGCGCGCAACCGGCAACGTGCACGCGGCCAACCGCAGCTCGGCCGGCGGGCTCGTGGGTACGAACGACGGCGGCAGCATCAACGCGTCGCGTGCATCCGGCACGGTTCTGGCCGGCGACAACAGCCTCGTGGGCGGCCTCGCGGGCGACAACCGCGGCACGGTCCGGCAATCGCAGGCATCGGGCGACGTGACGGCCGGGAACAACGGCGAGGCCGGCGGGCTGGTCGGCCACAACACGGGCACGATCGCCGCGTCCTCCGCAACGGGCAATGTGCGGGCCGGCCGGTCGTCGTCTGCGGGCGGACTGATCGGGATGAACGTCGGACAGGTGGCGCAATCGAAGGCCGCCGGTAACGTCGAAGCGGGCGCAGACAGCGCGGTTGGCGGGCTGGTCGGCCAGTTGGCCGGCACCGTCACCGACTCCAGTGCCACCGGCAACGTCCATGGCGGCGATTTCAGCCACGTGGGCGGCGTCGCCGGCAAGCACTACGGCACCATCCTGCGCGCGTCGTCGAGCGGCACGGTTTCGGGCGGCGTCTCGGCGACGCTCGGCGGGCTCGCCGGCAGTAGCTTCGGCTACATCGGCCAATCGTCGACCGCCAGCCGGATCGTCGTCGCGGCGAACGCCGGCCAGAACTACGGTGCACTGGTGGGCTTCAACGCGGGCACGCTGATCGGCAACACCGCTTCCCAGCGCGATCCGTCGATGCCGCTCGTCGGTTCGGGCCGCAAGCCGATCAACTGATCGATGAAGACCGCGGAAGTCGCATGATGCGCAACTGAATCATGCCGGCTTCCGCGGCTCCTTCGTCGATCGGAAGACCATCCGATTGCACAGTGTCGGGCAACGGCGTACTACCCGTCTGCCCGACATGCGTGCCTCGCCACGCCTGCTCGTCGCATCGATCACGAATCGCTGTATACCGGTTTCTGCCCCGCCTTGTCCAATATCGCCCAATCGGACAAGTGTCGATCATTGACCCGGAATCGTCAGGCAGCGCGCGACCGCCCGACGCGACATCGAACGACGACCCGTCAGCCCTTGTCCGCGGTCAGCCGGTCGAGCGCCTGTCTCATCCGGTCCCGGAAATCCGGCCAGCGTGCGCCGAGCGCATCGAGCGCCCGGTCTTGCCCGGCCACGGCCTCCATCTCCGCGCAGGCATCGCGCGCCACCGTGTCGCCCACCAGCGCGAAGCCGCCGCGTAGCGAATGCAGTTCGATCCGGATCGGATCGAGTCCACCGGTCGACAGCGCCGCCTCGATCGCATCGAGCGAATGCAGCGTAGCCGCGCGCAGCGTACGCCGGATCTCGTCCGTCACGACCACCGCCCTGCGCGCGTCCGCTTTCGATACGGCGTCCGCCGCGCGCGCTTTCACCGTGCGCTCGCCGCCATGCCGCCGCAGTACCGCGTCGAGCACGTCGATCGACAGCGGCTTCAGGACGACTTCGGCCGTCCCGACCTGTGCGCAGCGCCGGTAATCGTCGTCGGTCGCATGTGCCGTCATCGCAATCACGGGTACGGCCGCGCCCTGCTCGCGCAGGAAATTCGCCAGCGCAAAGCCGTCGAGCTCGGGCATGCTCAGATCGGTCAACACCACGTCGAACGGCGCTTCGAAAAACGCGCGCATCGCCTGGACGCCGTTCTCGACGATCGTCGCGTCGTAGCCGAGCGCATCGAGTTGATCCCCCAGCAGCGCGCGGCTCGCCGGGTGATCCTCGGCGACCAGTACGCGCAGCGCAGGCACGCCATCCGGCCGGGTCGCCGCCGGGCCCGGCCCATGGTCGACCCCCGTATCCAACCCTTGAGATTCGCCGCGCCAGCCGCCCATCGCCGCGGGCATCGGCAGCCACGCCACGAACCTCGAGCCTTCGCCGATCCGGCTCTCGACCATCAGTTCGCCCTGCATCAGCCGCGCGATGCGGCGACACAGCGGCAGCCCGAGCCCCGTGCCACCGAAGCGTCGGTAGATCGACGGATCGGCCTGCATGTAGACGTCGAACAGCGTCGGCAACGATTCGTCGGGAATGCCGACGCCCGTATCGCGCACGGCGATCTCGACGCCGCCGACCCCGCCCGCGCTTTGCGCGAGCCGGGCTTCGATCGTGACGCCGCCCCGCTCCGTGAACTTGATCGCATTGCTGACGAGATTCGACACGAGCTGACGCAGTCGCGTCGGATCGCCCACGTACCCGTCGGCCAGCTCCGCCGCGACATCGCATCCCAGCGCCAGCCCCTTCGCCTCCGCCAGCGGCCGGAACACGGCCGCCACGTCCTGCAGCAGATGCCGCAGATCGAACGGGATATGCTCCAGCGCCATCTGGTTCGACTCGGCCTTCGACAGGTCGAGCACGTCGTTGATCACGCGCAGCAACGCATCCGACGACGACACGACCGTCTTCAGGCGCCGCTGCTCGATCGGGGGCAACCGGGCCCGCCCCATCAGCTCGAGGTTGCCGACGATCGCGTTGAGCGGTGTACGGATTTCATGGCTCATCGTCGCCAGAAACGTCGACTTCGCCTTGTTCGCCTGCTCCGCCGCCGTCCGCGCTTCCCTCAGCTTGTTCTCGGTCAGCTTGCGTGCGGTGACGTCGGTCAGCGTGCACAGCAGCACCTCGGCGCCGCGGAAGCGGGTCTGGACAACGTGGGCCGCGAGATAGGTCGTCTCGCCGTTGGCGCCCTCGACACCCTCGACGGCCAGTTCCTGCTGCATGACGACACGCCGCTCGGCGGTGCCCACGTTGCGCTCGCGGTAGGCCTGCCAGATGCGCTTGCCGAGCGGCAACCCGGTTGCGCCGCTGTCGTAGGCCAGCACGGCGTCGTTGCGCACCACCGTCTCGCCGTCCGCCACCGACAACAGCAGCAATCCGGCCGGCGCGGTACGAATCAGCGTCCGGTTGAACGCCTCGCTCTCGATCAGCCGGATTGCACGACGGTTGGCCGGGCGCAACGCACGGCGGTCGAAAAAGACGCAGGCGCTCCACAATGCCACGACGGCGAGCAACGCCGCCCCGATCGTGATGCCGGCTTGCGGCGCAACGGCCGCCGCGAGATCGCGCCACGAATAGGTCGCCATCAGAACCTGGTCGCTTCCCGGCAGGCGATCGCTGATGACGAAGCGCGTACCGACGCGCCGCACGGCATGCTCGACACCGGGTTCATCGGCATGCGCGAGCGCCAGCCTGATCAGGGGCATGCTGCGCTGCTCGCCGATCAGCACGGTGCCGTTCGCATCGACCAGCGCATACTGCTCGTCGGCCGAGCGCGGCGTCATGATCCGGTCGATGTTCGCGCGGCCGTTGATGACGATCCACGCGAACGGCCGCCCGTCCGTGTCGTACAGGCGCCGCACGAACCGCACGACCGGGCGGCCGAGCAGCGGATCGACCCGTGTCTCGATCCGGACCGGATCGCCCAGGCCCGGCGTCGCAGGCAACGAGGCGGCGTCCACCGGCAACACGCCACGAATCAGCTTCCCTACATCGAATCCTTCGGGTAACGCCAGGGCCCGCCGGACGAGCAGCGGGTTGAACACGGCCACAAAGCCGCCATTCTGGCTGACCAGATAACCGGACAGTCCACCGCCGTCGACCGGCGCTTGCGTGGCCATGGGATCGAGCTGACGATAGATCAGCGCGAGATACGGCGAGTAGTCGCTCGCCGGACGATCGGGCGCGAGGTCGGCAAACCCGGCAAAGGCGAGCTCGCCCAGACGCTCCCGCACGACACGCCCGCGTTGCCCGGTGAACTCTGCCAGCAGATCCCCGGACACGCGTGCCCTGGCGTTCCACAGGCCCTGGGAATTGTTCGCATACTGGCCAAGCAGCACTTTCGTCGATTGCAGCTCGCCCTGGAGTTGTGTTTCGCGACGCAGGAAGCTGCCTCGCAGCTCCGCGAAATGATCGAGCACCTCGAGCCGCAGCGCGAGCACCGTGCACACGATGATAAAGATCGTGATCGCCGCACCGCTGCCATACAGCAGCACCTGCTGCTCGCGCCGGACCCGACCCGGGTCGAACGGTTTGCGGCCTACCGAGGCCGCGTGGGCAGCGAGTCGTTTCGTTCTTGCGGGCATGGGTCGTTATCGTGATGCTGAAGGGCGTGCTGCCAGCGCTTTCGCACGGCGCGCGCCGCGTACCGATGCGCCACGGCCGTCAATGCGCATCGGCCATGCGGTGCACCAGGGCTACTCGTCCTCCGTCGGCGTATCGGCCGACACCTCGGACAGCTTGCCCTCGTCGGCATAACGGATCAGGTCGGCGTCACGCACGATGCCGAGCTTCTTCATCGCGCTCGTCTTCTGCGAACTGATCGTCTGCTTGCTGCGATGGAGCTGTACCGCAATCTCGCCGACCGTATAGCCGGCGCTGAACAGGCGCACCACTTCGATCTCGCGCGTCGTCAACGGACGGACCGACGGCGACGTGCCGGTCGACTCGAGCAATTGCTTGATATGCGGCGACAGGTAGTTGGCGCCGACGAAAGCCGCATGCACAGCGCCGACGAGATGCGAGATCGCATCCGATTTGCTCAGAATGCAGCCGACACCCTGTTTGCGGATCGCATGCAGCACGCTCGGGTTGTCGATCATCGTGATCGTCACGAGGCGTAGCGCGGGATAGCGGCGCTGGAGGAACGACAGCAGCACGAGACCGTCGCCGAATTTCCCGCCGGGCATCACGTAGTCGACGACGAGCACGTCGCTCGGCGTTTCGTCGAGTGCCGCCACGAGATCGGTCGAATTGGAAACGGAGCCGACGAGCCGGACCGTGCTGCTGTCAGCCAGCGCCTGCGACATCCCGATCGCAGATGATGGGTGGTCGTCGGCCACCATCACACGCACAAAAAATTCATTCATGGTCCCTGTTCTCCCCGAGGCTTTCGACCGCGCCGCCATTGATCGCCGCAGGATACGAGCCGTCTCCGGCTTCGTTCCATCCTGCCGGCTGGCGTCGACTCAGTGCACCTTCCGATGCACGCGCGATTCAATTTTAAGATAAAACGCCGTCGAGGCCGTAAGTATTGGCCGTCAGGCATATGCGCGCGCCGCTTCGTCTGCGCGCGGCATTGCGTCGCCCCCGGCACGCCCAACGCGAACGGGCTCGGAACGTCCCGCAGCCTGACAGGGTCCAGGCCACCATCGGACAGGGCCGCTTCCCCGCCGCTGCGCGAGTCTCGCGGCGACCACGTCGTCGTTACTGTCGCTGCACGCTATCTGTCACCCGATTCGCCACGCTCTTCCGTGGCCTGCCTCCACTCGCTGATCGCGCGCCGCTTCTGCATCGGCGACATGATCAGGAATTCGTTCATCCTCGCGAGAAAATCCTTCCGGGATTTCTCGGGAAGCGTGGCGAAATCGAGCAACAGTGCGAAGACTTTCACCGTATAGCTCACGGTCTCCCCCTCTTCTCACCTGAATAAACCGCGCCGCCCCGTGCCGAGGCGACGCGCTGCCTACCATCCTTGAGGCTGATGGCCCGTAACCTGTTGCGATCTGCGCACGTCACGCCGTGTCGCTACGCGTGACGTGCGCGACATCCTGTTCTTGTATGTTTCCCTCCATCGCCGACACACCGCGCCGCCGTGCGATGCCCGCCAGCGCACCGCGCAGATGCGCGAGCGTCACGGGCTTGGTCAGCACGCAGCCGATTCCCGCGCCCGCGTACCGACGCATGTCGTCGGGCCCGACATGCGACGTCACCACCACCACCTCGCAAGCCATGCCGAGATCCCGCATCGCGCCCGCCGGTATGCCGGGCAGGCCGGCATCCAGCAGCAGCACATCCCACTCGCGGGCCGTCAGCAGGTCGAGCGCTGCTTCGGCCGAGCCTGCCGTACGCGTCTCGCAGCCCAGCACGTCGAGTTGCTCCCGGAGCAGCGTGCTGTTGACGGCATCGGCGTCGGCCAGCAACACGCGCAATGCGCGACGCGGCGTGGCACGCGTCGGCGCCGGCAACCGCGCGGCCCGCGTACCGGCCTCCGGGATCGCGTCCATGAGCGCCATCCTGAATCCGCTCAGCGCATAGCTGGAGATGCGTATCGTCCTGCCGGCCCGATACGGTTGCAGCGGCCCGTCCGGCATTGCAAGGATGACCGGTATCTCGCCGCACAGGCTGTCCAGTTCCTCGCGAGACCAGGTATCGGATTCGCCGAACAGCACGACCGCGTCCGCCCGCGCGTGCCGATCCGCCGGAATGCGCGTCGGGCGCTCGAACGCGTCGACATCGAAACCCCATGCGCGCAGATGCGGCAATGCGAAGCGCTGCCATTCCGGCCGCGCGACGACGATCAGCGACACTTGCGAGCCGCGCATGGCATGCGGGGCGAGCGGCACGACACGCATGCCGAGCGGCACCGTCAGCGTGAAACAACTGCCGGTGCCCGGCGCGCTCGCGACCTCGATCCGGCCGCCCATCGCGGAGGCCAGCCGATCGCAGAGCGCGAGTCCGAGCCCCGTGCCGCCGTAGCGGCGCGTGATCGTCGCATCGACCTGCGAGAACGCCTTGAACAGCTTGTGCCGATCGACGCCCGCGATGCCGACGCCGGTATCCTCGACCGCGATCGACAATTCCGCGTCGCCGCACCCGGCCGACGCGACCGACACGCGCACGGTAACGTGCCCGTCGGCGGTGAACTTGATCGCGTTGCTCAGCAGGTTGCCGAGCACCTGCGCGAGCCGGGTCGGGTCGCCGCGCATGCGCTGCTCGCCGCTCGCGTCAAACACGCAATACAACGGCAACCCTTTCGCCTTCGCGACCGGTGCGAACGCGGTCAGCGCCCGCTCGATCACGCCGATCACGTCGAATTCGATCGACTCGACCGACATTGCGCCGGCTTCGATTTTCGAGAAGTCGAGAATGTCGCTGACCAGCCCGAGCAGGCCGGACGCGGCCGCTTTCAGCGTCTGCACGCGATCGTGCTGGGACCCATCGAGCGCCGAACGCTCCAGCAGTTCGAGATTGCCGAGGATCACGTTCAGCGGCGTGCGGATTTCGTGAGTCATCGCCGCGAGGAACGACGACTTGGCCGCATTCGCCGAATCGGCCGCGCAGACGGCTTCCTCGAGCTTCTGCACGAGTTGCCGCCGGGCCGTCACGTCGGCGACCGCGACGATCAGCACGTCGATTTCCTGATAGCGCGCGCCGCATACGTTCATCTCGAGCTGCAGCGGCGCCGTATCGGCGCCGGTATCGGGCAGCACGAAATCGGCCTGCAGCGGGCCGCCGGACGCGCCGCCCTCGAGAAAGGCGTTGTATCGGGCGACCGCCTGGGCGGACAGCGTCCGATAGTCGCTACCGAGCCGCGCGATCATTTCGGCAAGCGCGGGACTGACGAGCATGAAATGGCCATCGACGCGCGAGATCAGGCCGAGCCCGATCGGCGCCGTCTCGATCACGCTGCGGCACAGCGCCTCGCTGTCGAACACGCGCTGCGAACGTGCGTAGATCGACGCGAATACGCGCCGATGGAGGCGTACGAGCAACACCCACATGATCGCGATCGTCAGTAGCGACGCGCCGAGCAACAGGCCCGCGCGCAGCGCGATGCTCGCGGCGACGTCGGTCCACCGCAACGCATAGACGAGCGTCCAGCCCGTCGAATCGAGCTTGCCGTGGAAGAGCACGAAACCGTCGCGGTACGACGCTTCCTCCAGCGCGGCCCGGTCGCGCGGCATGTTCAGGCTCAGCAGGCGGCCGATCAGTGTGGCGTCGCTCGAGATGTCGGGGCTCGCCGTGACCAGACGGTTGTCCGCCGTCGTCACGAGGAACACGCCGTCCGCCGGATGCGCGAGCTGCCACGACAGCAATCGCTCCGGCGCATATTCGGTCACGAGGACCGCGAACGGCTCGCCGTCGACCTCGGCCCGGGCGGCGATCCGGATGCGCGCATCGCCCGAGACGGGATCGACGAACGGCGGCAGCCAGCGCACATGCGGCTTGCCGCTCGCGCCGGCGCCCGCCGGATTCGTGTCGCCGAAATCGATCCGCAACGCGTCCATCGCACGCGCGCGCCCTTCCGGCGTCGCCAGCGAGGTCGCGCCCGGGCCCGAACCCGGCACGAGGCCCAGCAGGCCCGTGCGCGTGCTGTAGTGATAGCCGACGAGCGTGCTCCCGCGATTGATCGAGCTTGCCGCGCAGATGCGCGCCAGCAGCACGGACAGCGACAGGTAGCGCGCGATCTCGGTGCGGTCGGCCGTCTGGCCCGGCACGCCGAGCACGACGGAAGGATAGGGCTTGATCGTGACCTGCTCGTCGTTGGCGAAGAACGTATCGACGACGAGGTCCGGCGCCGGGCCGGTTTCGCGCCAGATCAGCTGCGCATTGGTCACGCCGTTGCGGAACGACGTCTCGCTGACCTTGATCTCGTTGAGCGTCTGCACGAGCCCCGTGAGGAAATTGTGCCGCTCGCCGTCCAGGTAGCCGTACACGATCGACCCCATCCCGAGCGCGCAGGCGGTCAGGATCAGGGCCGTGACGACGATTCCGCCGCCGAACATCGAAATGTTCTGGTAACGCCGGAGGGACTGGAGTGGACTGTAAGACATGTCGCGAGACGACGATGCCGGCTGCCGGCTCGCGTTCTCGCCGGGCTCCGACGTCGCGTACGAATGTGGCCGTGGACGATTGAAGTGGTCCGATCATGCCAAACGGCCCGCCAAAAATCAGGCCGATGCGACGTGTTTAGTACATGTCCAATATGAATGAATTACATTTTTGAACTTGAACGAAATCCCCATCCGAATCGACGTCATCGAACGCCGACGGAATCGGGACGGAATGGGGACACCGGCGATGCCGTTCGCGCACGCGTTCGGTATCGGCGCCGAACGGAGCGCGCCGTCCTGAAGCATCGGGCGCCGAAGCGACGAGCGCTGGGGCACCCGCCGCCTCGTTCGCTCAGTTCTGCGTAAGCGGATTCAGCGTCGTGCACAGGAAGCCCGTGCAGTTCTTCGGCGTGAAATAGAACGACGCCAGCACGGGAGTCGGCGAGCCGAGCGCGAGATCGCTCAGGTACGCGGAACCCTGCGCGCCAAGCGTATTCGACTGCTGGACGAAGCTCGCGCCGGAACCCTGGATCGCGGCCGACTGGTACGTGAAGGTCGGCGACTGGGTCTGGTCCTTCACGTAGACCCACGACATCGTGCTGCCGAACAGCATCTCGCCCTTCGCACGGTAGCCCTTCGCGCCCTCGCTGTTGGCCTGCGCGATGAAGTCGCTGACGGTCGCCGTCGGCACCAGCGCATCGTACGTATAGGTCGCGTTCGACGCGTTGTTCTTCATGTACACGTTCGCCTGCACCGCCCCCACGGCCATCGGGCCGAGGAACCAGTAGCCCGACTGGCCCTGGCCGTTCGCCTGCGTGAGGAATGCGTTCGTGTCGGCCGGCAGGCCCGTCGTCGTGTACGTGTAGGTGGCCGACGAGCCGCCGTCCTTGCGGTAGAGATAGCCGAGCGTGAGCGGACCTTCGAAGCGGTAGCCGCTCGCGCCTTGCGCGTTGGCCTGATTGACGAAGCCCGTCATGTCGGCCGGCGTCGCCTGCAGCTGGTACGTGTAGGTTTGTGCGGTGCCGTCGTTCACGAAGATCGCCTGCGACCCGCCGTTGGCCACGTTGTAGTAGAAGTCGCCCAGGTAGCGGTAGCCCTTCGCGCCTTCGCTGTTGACCAGCGTCAGGAAGCTCGCCTGATCCACCGCAACAGGCTGCGCGTCGTAGCGCCACGTCATCGTGCCGCTGCCCGAACCACCCGAACCACCAGAGCCCCCCGAACCGCCACTGCCGCCGCTTCCCGTCCCGCCCGAACCCGTGCCGCCGGTTCCGCCGCTGCCGCCGTTGTTGCTCGTGCCCGATCCGCCGCCGGACGCTGCGGGTGAGGAATCGTCGCCGCCGCAAGCGGTCAGCGCCAGACAGGTCAATGCGATCAATGCAACGGCTTTCATCGGGATCACCTCAATGCAAAAAGGACGAACGAAGCCGGTACGCGCGGATCACGCCGCGCGCACAGACAGACACGAATCAGGAATCGGCCGGCGGCGCACCGCCGGCCCGGGTGCGTCAGTTGACCTGGAGCTGGCCGCCGCGGCCGAGGCCGCCCTTGACGTCCTGCGCCTTGTAGCTGCGCAGCGCGACGACCATCTTGTTGTACGCGTCGATGAACGCGACGACCGTCGCCTTGCCTTCCGGCGTCGCGGAGAAACCGCTGAGCGCACCGCCCACGCCACCGCCGAAGCCGCCCAGCGCCGCGCCGTAGTTGGTCGCCGTCGAGCTGCCTTCCGACGCCGCGATCTGCACGGCCGAGCGCACGTCGAACAGCGTCAGCGTGACGACCGACGCCTTCGTCTGCAGATGGCCGGCCACCGCCGCCACCGCGCTGTTGCCGATCAGCCCGCCGATCATGCTGCCGATGCCGCCGACCGGCGAATCGTTGATGACGATCTGCGGCTCCATGTAGTAGTCGGCCGCGACCCGCTGGCCCTTCTGCTGCTTCGAGCCCGTGCGGTACTCGCCCGAGTTGCGCTGCAGCTGCGTGATGCGCGACAGGCGCGCGTCGCTCTTCTGGTTGCCGATCGACGTGATCACGAAGCAGTTCGACTGCTGGACCGCCAGGCGCAGCAGCGGGTCGATCGTCGTCATCTTGGTCGCGCTGCCGAACGGGCCCCACCAGTCGGCGTTGCGGCCGTCGTCGACGGCGATCGTGCCGAGCGGCGACGCGCAGCGCTGCAGCCCCGAATCGGCGCCGGCGCTCGCGCCGCCTGCCGCCGCGCCGGTCACGCCGGCGTTCTGTCCGCCCGCGTTGACGATGCCGCCGCAGCCGGCCACGGACGCGCACAGCGCTGCAACCAGCGCACCTTGAGTGAGACGATGGGAAAGGATGGTCTTCATGTCGTTGTCGATCGATAGAGTCGTTGTTCGGCTTATGTGTTCGTGCGAACTTCGATAAGCCCCCCGGCTGGCGCGCGATGGTGGTCTCCCCGCGGCTGCCCCCGTTGCTTCAGGCCCGGTCAGTAGTACCAGTACGTCTGCTGCCAGACGCCGTAGTACGGATAGCCCGAGTACCAGTAGCCGTAATAGCGGTCACGCCATTCCGTGCGCCATTTCCAGTCTTCTTCGTCTTCCTTCTTGGCCTGGCGGGCGAGCTCGAGCAGCTTCTTCGATTCCTTGTCGCCGCGGCCGGCCGCGATCGACAGCCACTTCTCCGCTTCGCGCGCATCGGAGCCCATTTCCTCGAGGCCGAACAGGTAGAAACTGCCGAGCGCCTTCTGCGCCTGCAGGTCGCCGCGCTCGGCGGCCTCGCGCATCCACTTGAGTGCCTGGTAGCTGTCCTGGCGCACGCCGTCGCCGCGGAAATAACGCAGGCCGAGGTCGTAGGCAGCCTTCGGCTGGGTCTTCGCGGTCTGCTTCAACGCAGCGATGCGCGGATCTTCACGGTCTTCCGAATCGTCCCTTTTTTGATAGGACACCTGATCTTTAGGACGGTCAGAACAACCTGTGTCGTCGCAGATCCGCACCGTGTTGCTGGTGATGGACGGATCCTGCGCGCACGCGGCCAGTAGCAACAGCAGCCCCGGTGCGAGTAAACGGCGGTACATTGTTACCTTCCTCATGTTTTATTGGCGCCGCAATTCTTCGCGCTATCCCACCCCCGCGAGCGCGCACCCGGTGGCGCGCGGCGCAGCGGATACAATCCGCCAACGCCGACACGCACCCCTAGGCTCTCTCAGGTTCTCGCTTCGAATCGTTCAGTCACTGCTTCATTGTTGTCGCTTTTCGCTGGTCCGACTGTTGCCGGCCTCGATCTCCAAACATGACGCGACAAACAATAGTGACGTGGTGAGCAATAATAATGAAGAAAAAAGGCATGTCAAGGTGATTCGCGTTTTCAAAGTTTGCGTGTCACGTCAGTTTTGATATGCTCTCCCTCGCCAAAACCCCCTGGAGACCCCATCGAGATGTCCAACAGCGAGCAGGCCAACGTCGATCTCATCACCGCCAACAAGGTGCGCGACCTACTGAACCGGAACGGCATTCCGCAGCGAAGTCACAACACGACGATCGCGAATGTGCTCGGCCTCAGCTTCTCGGTCGTCACGCGCAAGATGAAAGGCCTGATCCCGTGGAACCTGTCGCAGTTGCAGGACATCGCGACGCACTTCGGCGTGCCGCCCGCGATCCTGCTCGACGACAAGGGCACGCAGCCGGCCGCCGCCGAGATGATCGACGCGACGCTCGTGATCGAGTCGCGGCGCTTCCGCTGCCGCGCCGCGATCTCGACCAAGGCCAGCAGCCAGAGCGAGACGGACTTCGTCGCGCTGCAGTGGCAGGGCGAATGGCTCATCACCGAGCGTCAGCACGCGCGCGAGGGCCGCACGTATCCGGTCGACGTCATCGAGCTGCGCTCGACCCAGCCGAACGTGTATGCGGCGCGGATCGCCGTGGTCGACGATTCGCAGGACGTCGCCGAAACGGTGTGTGAATATTTCATCGAAAAAGGCGTGAACGCGATTCCGTACTTCGACGGTGCGACGTTCCGCAAGGCACTGGAGGTCGAGGATTTCGACGGCTACATCCTCGACTGGATGCTGGGCGACCAAACGGCCGCCGAACTCGTGCGCGGCATCCGCTCGAGCGAGAACAGCGGCGCGCCGATCTTCCTGCTGACCGGCAAGATCTCGACCGGCGAAGCCAGCGAGGACGAGATCGCGCACATCGTGTCGCACTACAACGCGCGCTGCGAGGAGAAACCGGTGCGCCTGCCGATCCTGTTCGCCGAAGTGGCGCGCGAACTGAAGATCACGCTACCGGCCGCGGCCGCCGCGAACTGAGACCACAGCGACACACCACTCCCGTACGACCGAGGGCAAGACATGCGAATTTCGACCACCTGGACCAAGAGCCTGCTGACGGCCTGCCTGCTCGGCATGGCGGCCGCTACCTGGGCCGCTTCGTCCTTTACGTTCACCGTCGACGGCAAGATCGACAAGCACAACCAGCAGGGCAAGACAGCGTACGTGTTTTCCGAGCAGGCGCTGATGGCGCTGCCGCAGCATACGATCGTCACGTCGACCAGCTGGACGCCGAAGGCGACCTTCACCGGCCCGCGCCTGTCCGACATCCTGAAGACCGTCGGCGCGCACGGCACGCAGATCGAGTTCCGCTGCATCGACGAGTACACGTTCACGATTCCCGTGTCCGACGCCGATCGCTACGGCGTGATCCTCGCGCGGACGATGAACGGCAAGGTGCTCGGCAACGACAACTACGGCCCGCTGTGGATCATGTACCCGCGCGACCAGTATCCCGACGAACTGAAGACGCCGCTCGGCGAAGCCAAGTTCGCGTGGCAGATCATCGGCCTGACGGTGAAATGAAACGCCGGCGGCGGAAGAACAGAAAAATCATCCTGATCCTCGGCTCGCTGTGGATCACGGGATTCGCCGCGTGGGCGTTCCTGCTGTGGGACCTCCTCGCCACCTCGGTCAACGAGGGCGTGCTCGAAGGGCCGCGCGAAGGCGTGTTCTGGACCGCCGCGCAATACCGGAACGTCTATACGCGGTTCGACCGGCAACTGATCCTCTACGCGACGCGCGCGGACGACGACTTCGATCACGTGCAGATGCAGCTCGACAGCCTGTCGGTGTCGTTCGGCTTTCTGCAACGGCCGTCGGAAGTGTCCGAATACTGGCTGCGGATCCCGCGCGCGCGCAACGAGATCGACACGCTCGGCGAATTCATGACGCGCCTGAAGCGCGATGTGCCGTTGCTGCGCGACTCGCCGAAGCACGCGCAGCAGGTGCTCGACGAAGTCAATGCGTACTGGCCGAAGGTCAACGGCCTCGCGAACTATTTCCGCGCGATCGAGATGGCGCAGCGCGACTTCACGTTCCATCAGCTGAAGGAAAAGCAGCGCGCGATCCTGATCCTCGGCATCGTGCTCGGCGTGATCCTGTGCGCGCTGTTCCTGCTGCTGTTCTATACGATGCGTACGCGCGACGACCTGCTCGAACGGCAGGACGCGGCACTCGACGCCGAACGCAAGGCATCCGACCGCGCGTTCGAAATGATCGAGGCGAAAAACGCGTTCCTCGGGATGGTCAGCCATGAGTTGCGCACGCCGCTGCAGGCGATCTGCGGATCCATCGAGATCCTGCTCGCCCGCCCGCAGTCGGACGCGAACCTGAAGACGATCCGGCGGCTGCAGAATTCCGCGTTGTCGCTCGAAGCGCTCGTCAAGGACCTGACCGACTACATCAAGCTGCGCTCGACGAAGCGCCTCGCCGAACGGGAAACCGTCGGCATCGCGTCGCTGCTCGCCGAGGTGCTCGACCCGCTGCGCGAGAAGATCGCGGCCAAGCGGATCGCGATCGTGCAGCAGGTCGAGCCGCACGACCTCGCGATCCGTTCCGATCGCAAGCTGCTGCGTCAGGTGCTGTCGAACCTGATCGAGAACTCGGTCAAGTACACGGTCGGCGGATCGATCGACGTGTCGATCACGCTCGCCGACGCGCCGGCCGGCCAGCAGTTGAAGATCGCCGTGCGCGACACGGGCGCCGGCATCGCAAAGCAGCACCTGTCGAAGATCTTCGAGCCGTTCTATCGCGCGAACGACGCGGTCGGGCTGCATGTGGACGGGATCGGCATGGGGCTCGCCGTCGTGCGCGAAATCGTGACGACGCTGCGCGGACATGTGGACGTGCGCAGCACGGTGGGCGAAGGCAGCGAGTTCGTCGTGACGCTGCCGGCCGAAGTGCCCGGCAGCGACACCGCCGGCAACGCGGCCGGCGACGCGCCCGCGCTACAGCACGCGGCCGCGCACCGCGACCGGCGCGCGCTGGTGGTCGACGACGACGACAACGCGCGCGAAACGCTCGGCGCGATGCTGTCGGCGCTCGGCATCGACGCCGATCTGTGCGGCACCGGGCAGGAAGGCGTCGCGTGCTTCGGTGCAGGCCGCTACGACATCGTCGTGCTCGATCTCGAGCTGCCGGACTTGAGCGGCTTCGAGGTCGCGCGGCGCATGCGTGCGGTCGCGGTACCCGATGACGACGGCCGGCATCCGGCCATCCTCGGCGTCAGTGCGTATGAATCGGCCGCGTTGCGCGAGAACAAGCAGGTATTCGACGCATTCCTGCCGAAGCCCGTCCACCTGCGCGAACTCGGCGCGCTCGTCGAGAAGCTGCTCGCCTGAGCCGGTGCCCGGCGATGCGCCGCGTGCGCCCGCTTACTCGCCGATCAGATGCAGCACGATATCGCGCCGGTGCGGCGCGCGGCGATGCTCGAACAGGTAAATCCCCTGCCACGTGCCGAGCACCATGCGCCCGTGTTCGACCGGGATCGACAGCTGCACCTGTGTGAGCGCCGTGCGCAGGTGCGCCGGCATGTCGTCACTGCCTTCGGTGTCGTGCTCGTAGCGCGTGGCGTCCTCGGGCGCGAGCGTCGCGAAGTAGCGCTCGAGATCGCGCTGCACCGACGGATCCGCATTCTCCTGGATCAGCAGCGACGCCGACGTATGGCGGCAGAACACGGTGAGCAGGCCCGTACCGATGGCCTGCTGGTCGACGAACGCGCGCACCTGCGACGTGAACTCAACGAGGCCGCTGCCGTGCGTGTCGATGCCGATGTGCGTGATCGCCTGTTGCATCGCCGTGACCTCAGGCCAGCGCGGCGAAGCCGTCGGCTTCGATCTGCTTTGCGTCGGCCGGGCGCACGACGCGCGCGACTTCGACACCGTCGCGCAGGAACACCAGCGTCGGCCACAGCTTCACGCCGAACGAGCGGCCGAGCGGGCGGCCCGGGCCATCCTCGATCTTCAGGTGGCGCACGGCGGGATGCGCGGAGAAAGACGCCACGATCGCCGGCTGCGCGCCCGCGCAGATCCCGCACCAGTTCGCGCCGAATTCGATGACGGTTGCGCCGCCCAGTGCGTCGACTTCCGCGCGCGTCGGCGCGTTGGCGGTGTAGCGTTGCTCGGTATCCATCAGGCCCTCGTGTGCGTTGGCGGAACAGGACCGCGCGCGCCCGTGCGGTGCGGCGGACGCGGCCTGCAATCTCCCACTGTAGCGGAAAAGCGCGCGCGATGCCGGCGGGTTCGGGCCGGTGCACACGCGGCCTTCGCGTCCCTTCCGGAATGACACGACAAGATTCGGAGCGCCGCGCCGCCGCGACAGGATCAGCATGCGGACTGATCCCTCAACGAAGGCGCCGACATGAACGCTCCGCATCGCGTCACCGAACCGAACATCCTCTATTTCGGCACGCCCGTCGTGCTGGTCAGCACGCTGAACGAGGACGGCACCGCCAATCTCGCACCGATCTCGTCCGCGTTCTGGCTCGGCTGGCGCGGCGTGATCGGCATCGGCGCCGGTTCGCAGACCACCCGCAACCTGCTGCGTACCGGCGAATGCGTGCTGAACCTGCCGTCGTCGGCGCAGGCGCACGCGGTCGACCGGATCGCGCGCACGACCGGCACGTATCCGGTACCCGCAAGGAAGCTCACAAGGGGCTACGTGTACGAACCCGACAAGTTCGGCACGGCCGGGCTCACCGAGGCGGCCTCGCAAACCGTCGCGCCGCCGCGTGCGCTCGAATGCCCGGTACACCTGGAAGCGGTCGTCGCGGCGACGCACGGGATCGGTGAAGAAGCGCCCGACGTGCGTGGCAGCATCCGCGTGTTCGAGCTGCGCATCCAGCGCGTGCACGTGCATCCCGACCTGCTGATGGACGGTCATGCGGACCGCATCGATCCCGACAAGTGGTCGCCGCTGATCATGAGTTTCCAGAAGTTCTACGGGCTCACGCCGCATCAGGTGCACGCATCGCGGCTCGCCGAGATTCCCGAGCGCGCGTATCGCAGCCCCGACATCGAGCGCTCGCGTGAGGCGGGCGTGCCGGCCGGTGCGCAGAGGCCGATCGGATAAGATACGGCCGGCCATGCTCATTGGCCCATGACCGAACCGACGGAGTGTTTTCAGTGATTCAACCGACCCCAGTATTCAAGGACAACCTCGCGCAATTGCCGGCCATCGACGGCGTCGCACGCATCGACCTCGTCGGCGCGAACGGCGACGTGGTCGCGACCATCGAGAACCAGCCGGGCAAGCAAGGCTCGCTCGCGGTGTACCACTACCTGAAGCAGGCATTCGGCACGCTCGACGCGAAAGCCGCCGAGCACGGCCTTGCGGTGTTCGCCGAACATACCGCCGACGCACGCAACCGCCCGGGCGTGCATCCGAACGTCGATCGCCTGCTGGCGATCGTCGACGGCGGCGAAGCACTGCGGATCGACGTCGTCGCGAAGGGCTGAATCGCCCGTGACATGCAGGCACGCCACCGGCAGACGCGCCGGGGCGGCCTGCGTTTGCGCCGACCATCGATGCAACCGCGAAGCGGCGCGCGATACGCCGCGGCGGCCCCGGCGACTTGCGTCGACGTAGCATCCAGCGATCGCGCGCTCGTTCGACCCTACCGCCCAAGCGAGGCCACACATGACGACGTTCCGGTTTCAATGTGCGCAATGCGACGAATGGCATGAGGGCGAGCCGAGCGTCGGATTCCAGTTCCCGGACTACCTGCTGGACATTCCCGAACCGGAACGCGCGGCGCGGGCGACGTGGGACGAAGACCTGTGCGTCGTCGACCACCAGTACTTCTTCGTGCGCGCGTGCCTCGAAGTGCCCATCATCGGCGCTGACGAACCGTTTCTGTGGGGGCTCTGGGTCTCGCTCAGCGAACGCAGTTTCGACGACTACCTGGAGAACCAGGAAGCCGGCAACGCCAGCGGCCCGTACTTCAGCTGGCTCGCGAATCGCCTGCCCGGCTATCCGCCGCTCGACGGCCTGAAATCGCGCATGCATCCGCAACTGGATGGCCAGCGGCCGTTCGTCGAACTCGAAACGACCGATCATCCGCTGTCGATCGACTTCCACAACGGGATGTCGGCCGAACGCGCGCAAGCGCTCTTCGAGAAAGTGCTGCATCCGGACGGATCGACGCACTGACTTCCCCGGCAGGCACACTGCGTGCCGTCGGCCGGTGCGCGCGACCGTGACACCCAGCCGTGACACGCGTCCGAAAACCCGCGATCATCGCGCCCGTCCCTCTTTCCCCGGAGACCGCCAGCGTGTCCCGTTTCGTTGCCTTGCCGTTTGCCCGCCGTCTTGCGTCGATCGTTTCGAGCGCGGCCGTTGCGTGTACCGCGCTCGGCGGCACGGCATCGGCCGATCCGCTGCGGACGGCCTCCGATCTCGCCGGTGCGTCGCTGGTGCCGCTCGGCGTGCTGCCGCACTCGCCGGAGAACGGCTCGCTCGACCCGTTCTGCACGCAATATCGCGCGAAGACCACCACCGCGGCCGGCCGCGAAGTCGCGAAGCGCGACTGGATCGTGACGTCCGAGGCGCCGCTCGGCCGCTACACGGTCGTCACGTTCGCGAGCGGATTCGGTGCCGGCACGAGCGCGATCTGTTTCGCGCGTCACGCCAACCTCGGCGTGTTCGACGGCACGACGCTCGTCGCGCTCGGCTACACGGCGCGCAAGGCAGGCTGGCAACTCGGTACGGCCGATCGGCTGGAAAGCGGCGCGTTGCTGATCTGGGGCGGCGACGGCCCCGCGCCACCCGTCGGCGAACTGCGCGAAGAGAACGGCGGCCTGCGCTTGACCCGGGTAGCGGCTGAAAGCACTTACTGCCAAGGCCGCGCCGTCGTGCCCAACGTGTACGGCAAGCCGCTCGACACGGCACGTCGGATCCTGATCGCGCACGGCTGGCAACCGCTGCGCCCGCGCGAGAAACCGGACCCGGCGGACGGCGCGGCGACGCTCGCCAGGCACGGCATCATCGAAGCCGAAGCGTGTTCGGGCACCGGCATGGGATATTGCGCGCTGCGCTACCGGAGCACGGCCGGCGTGCTCGGCGTAACGACGGCCGGCGGCGAGCCGGACAAGCCAGCGGAGAACACCGTGATCGATTATCAGGTGGCCTGCCGCAAGCCTTGAGCGGGGCGGCGATCGCCCACGCAAGACGCTGCATCAGCGGATGCCGTAGACGCGGCACCAGGCACTCGCTGCGTGCCAAAGGCAGCGCACGCGTGTTGGCGATCGGCCTCGACGGCCCAATAAATGGTCGTCCGTTCGTTCGATTGACCTGCTTCACGCCCCCTCTTAAACTGGCATCCCTTTTGCGCTGCATCCACAAAAGGCTCCCCATGATCGACCTCTCCACGCTCGCGCTGTTCTCCGGTGCGTGTCTCGCACTGACCGCCACGCCTGGCCCCGACATGCTGCTGATCGCGTCCCGCAGCGTGAGCCAGGGACGGCGCGCCGGCTTCGCAACACTCGCGGGCATCCAGGCCGGCACTTACTGTCACGCGCTGGCGGCCGCGCTCGGCCTGTCGCAGCTCTTCGTCGCGGTGCCGCTCGCGTATGACGCTGTGCGCTTCGCCGGTGCCGCCTATCTGCTGTATCTCGCGTGGAAGACGTTCCGTTCGGATGCGACCGCGCTGTCGCCCGTCGCCTCGCAGCGTCGCCACTCGACCGCGACGATCTTCCGCCAGGGGCTGACGACGAACCTGCTGAACCCGAAGATGGCGCTGTTCGTGCTCGCGCTGTTTCCGCAGTTCGTGCGGCCCGAACACGGCTCGATCGCCGTGCAGATTCTCGTGCTCGCGACGGTGCTGAACCTGATCGGCATCGTCGTGAACGGCGCGGTCATTCTTTCCGCGAGCAGGTTGAGCCAGCGGATCGGCGCGCGCCGCCGCCCGTCGAAGCTGCCGCAGTACCTGCTCGGCTCGGTGTTCGTGGGGCTGGCAGCGCGGCTGGCGGTGGCGGGGCGCAACTGAGGACACGCATCACCTGCGCGTCACGCATGAAACCTCGCGCGGCCCGGTGACACACGCGGCCTTCAGTCGCCGCGATCGGTCGCCGGCTCGCGCGTATCCACCACCACCCGCAACGCCCTGCTATCGAGCAAACTCGCCGGCGTCACCGTGCGGCGGCGCCACGGAATCCGGCCGAAATACCAGATCTTCCAGAAGCCGAGCGGATGATCGGGATTCCGGCGCAGCAGCATGTCGAAGGTCTCGACGTCGCCGAGCGCGATCCGCGTCGCATCGCGCACGACTTCGCGCACGAACCGCGAGCAGAACTGCCGGCGCGACGCGAGATTGAACCCCGTGTCGTAGACCACGCCGATCCGGCGCATCGCAGCCTCCACGAGCCGGCGCCGCTGCGCGTCATCGAGCGGCTGCTTCAGCCGTGCGATCACGCACGCGCCGCGATCGGAGCGCGCAAGAAACCGCGACATCGTCGTGACGCGCGAGAGCGGAAACGTACTCTCCGCGATCAGCGGCTCGCCGCCGCGCTCGCCGACCACGATCCCGACGTGATTCGTCCACGAGCGCGTCGCGCTCGCCACTTCGAGAAACGGCCGCACGGTCACGCGGATGAACACGATGTCGCCGATCTCCGGCTCGACCGGCAACGGCATGTGATGCGCATCGAGAGAATTAACGCAGAAGAGACGCCGCCGGCCCGCTTCGGGCGAGCGGATCATGAGCGGCTGGCAGCCGGTATCGACAACCATACGGACCTCGCGCGAGTGGAGATGGCGCGAGCATGTCAGCAGCCGCCGGGCTGCGCATCCGCTTCATGTGCGAGGGCGGGTATTCGCGCCGCCCAGTGGCGGATTTCGATACCGGCGTGAAGCGGTGCGCAGGTGCCGAGGCCCTCAGCGCGTCGCGCCCAGCGCCACGCGCAGCTGCTCCATCAACTGCGTGTAGTGCCGCAGCACGTCGTCCTTCGGCACGACATTCGCGATCGCGAAACGATCGGACCACGCCGGTTTCCACTCATACGAGCCGTGCACGCTGCGATCGCCGTCGGGCGCCTGGATCAGCGAGCGGATCCGCGCATCGCGGCCCGGGCCCGTATGCACGTCGAACAGCGCGTGGATGTACGTGTGATACGCGTCGTACACGTCGTCGTCGAACAGGTAACGGTAGATGTGGAACGTGCGGTCGAGGTCGCGCTTCGCGCGGATCACGTCGTCCGGCGAGATGTCCTTCCAGTAGCCGATCCACGTGTAGAAGCACAGCAACGCATTGAGCTGCGGCGCGACCGCGTCGTACAGCGCGAGCCGCTTCTCGATCAGTCGCTGGTTGGTCCACTGCACGAGTTCGAGCCGCTTCAGCCGGCGCGCGACGAGCCAGCCGAGACACGCGACCGACAACGGCGTCAGCACGCCCAGCACGAGCTTGACGATTTCCAGCGAGTTCCACGGATTGTTGATTGGCTGCATGAATGGCCCGACAAGAAGAAACGCATCCGCGCCGGTGCATGACCCGGCGCGCAGCGCCGCCCGCCCGATCGCGGCGGCATTGACCGTTAGTTGCTTGCGCATCGAACGTCGCGTGACGACACCGGCGACCGGTTCGAAGCGGCGTGATTCGTCAGTCTATCGGACGATTGTCACCGAGCCGTGACCGCTCGTCGACCCGTCCGTCGCGTAGCCGCGCCCCCGCGTCGCGCTAGGTCGGCAGCGCCGACGTGAGCTTGACCTTCTGCATCGGAATGTCGGTCTTCACGCTCAGCACGCCCGGAATGCGCGTGAGGTATTCCATCTGGAAGCGCCGGTAGTCGTCGATGTCGGCCGCGACGACGCGCAGCAGGAAATCGCAATCGCCGGCCATCAGGTGGCATTCGACGACTTCCGGCATCTGCTGGACAGCTTCGGCGAAACGGTTCACCGATTCCGCGTCCTGCCCTTTCAGCCACACACGCGTGAAGATCGTCAGCCCCTTGCCGACTTTCGCGGGATTCAGCACGGCCACGTATTTCTCGATCACGCCGGCTTCCTCGAGGAGTCGCACGCGCCGCAGGCACGGCGACGGCGACAGCCCGACCTCGTGCGCGAGCTCCACGTTCTGCATGCGGCCGTCGCGCTGCAGCGCGCTCAGGATCCGGCGGTCGATGGCATCAAGTTTCATTGGCATTCAATTCCAAAAAAATCGCGTATCACGCGTTCAATGCCAAATTCTCAGAAAAATCTGGCGACAACGCAACCCGATTCGAGTCAAAAAAGCAGACAATTCCTCCCCCGAAGGAGGAGTAATGAGCAGTAGCGTTTCAACGTCGTCAGGGCTTCGCGACAAGCCCGCCTATGTCGCCGAGATGGGTCGTGGTTTGCGCGCGGCGCTGCCCGTCATGCTGGGTTTCGTGCCGTTCGCGCTCGTGCTGGGCGCGCAGGCCGCGCAGAAAGGGCTGAGCCTGTTCGAAGTGCCGATGATGACCGGCATGAACTTCGGCGGCGGCTCCGAATTCGCGGCGATCCATCTGTGGTCATCGCCGCCGCACATCGCGCTGATCGTCGCGATGTCGTTCCTCGTGAATTCGCGCCACATCCTGATGGGCGCCGCATTCGAGCCGTATATCCGCCGCCTGCCGCGCCGCCGCGCGTTCTTTGCGCTGTTCTTCATGTGCGACGAAAGCTGGGCGATGTCGCTCGCCGACGCCCGGGCGCGCTCGGCCACGCACATCAGCGTGCCCTATTACGCGGGCATCTGCATGGGGCTCTACCTGACGTGGATCTCGATGACCACGCTCGGTGCGGCGGTCGGCCCGACGATCGGCAACGTCGAGCAATACGGCTTCGACATGGCGTTCACGGCCGTGTTCCTGGTGCTGCTGCGCGGGATGTGGAAAGGGATGCGCGCGAGCCGCCCGTGGTTCGTGAGCCTCGTCGTCGCAGCGGCCACGCACCTGGCCGTGCCCGGCGCGTGGTACGTCGCGGCCGGCGCCTGCGCAGGGCTGATCGCCGCGCTGCTGTGGGAGCCGCGCGATGCCTGATTTCCCGGATTTCAGCACGGTCGCGACGATCGTGCTGATGGCGTCGACGACGTATCTGTCGCGCATCCTCGGCTACGTGCTGCTCCGCAACCGCACGCTGAGCCCGCGGATGGCGTCGGTGATGGAGAACGTGCCGGGCTGCGTGCTGATCTCGGTGATCGCGCCGGCGTTCGTGTCGACGCGCCCGGCCGACCTGCTTGCGCTGGCCATTACGCTGATCGCGGCGACGCGCCTGTCGATCCTGCCGACCGTCATCGTCGGCGTCGTGTCGGCCGGCCTGTTGCGGCACCTGCTCGGCTGAGCGGTTCCGACCCGCCGCGCACGCGGCACGGCCACCAACGAACGGGCGCGCAATGCGCCCGTTTTCACTTCCGCACCGAGCGCGCGACACGACGATCCTCACGCGGGAATGCTAGCCTTGTGGCTTGCGCCACGCTGCACTTCCGTCTCATCACTCATCTCCACGAGGATCGTCCCGATGCAAGAAACCCGCCCGCTGTTCGACCGTGTCCTGCTCACCAACGACGACGGATTCGACGCCCCCGGCCTTGACGTGCTCGAACAGGTCGCCACGCAACTGGCACGCGAGGTGTGGATCGTCGCGCCGGCGGAAGACCAGAGCGGCACGTCGCATTCGCTGAGCCTGCATGACCCGCTGCGCGTGCATCGCAAGGGCGAACGCCGCTTCGCGGTGCGCGGCACGCCCGGCGATTGCGTCGCGATCGCGATCAGCCATCTGATGAAGGACGCGCGGCCCGACATCGTGCTGTCCGGCGTGAATCGCGGCGGGAACCTCGGCACCGAAACGGTGTTTTCCGGCACGGTCGGCGCCGCGATGACGAGCATGCTGGTCGGCGTGCCGGCCATCGCGCTGAGCCAGGCCTTCACCGATCGCAACGCGGTGCCGTGGGACACGGCACGCACGCATGCGCCGGACGTCATTCGCCGGCTCGTGGCCGCCGGCTGGGACAGTGACGCGTGCCTGAACGTGAATTTCCCGCCACGGCCCGCCGATGAGGTGCGAGGGCTGAAGGTGACGAACCAGGGCGCCGGCACGCTGCAGGGCGTCGAGATCGTGTCGGGACTTGACCCGCGCAACAACGACTACCACTGGCTGAAACTCTCGCGCGCGCCGCGGGACGACGATGCGAATTCGGAAACGGTCGCGCTCGGAGAAGGGTATGTCGCGGTCACGCCGCTGAAGTTCGAGCGCACGCATGACCAGGCACTCGCGCAACTGCGGTCGCGCCTCGGCTAAGCGCGTAGTTCGGCAAGCAAGCGGTCGAGGTAATCGCGCGCGTTACAACGGCGCGCGGGTGCGCGGCCGCTTCACCGCTTCACCGCTTCACCGCTTCACCGCTTCATTGAATCGCGGCATCACGTCAAGTTCATTCCCCCGTCGAGCATCACGATCTCGCCCGTCACGTAATCGGACGCGACGAGCATCGCGACCGTCTGCGCGATGTCGTCCGGCGTCGCCGCACGGCGCATCGGCGCGCGCTCGCGCCAGAGCTGCTGCGCATCCGTCCAGTCGGCCGTGAGCGGCGTATCGACGAGCCCCGGCGCAACCGCATTGACGCGAATCGCCGGCGCGAGGGTACGCGCGAGCAGCCGCGTCGTGTGATTGAGCGCGGCCTTCGCCGCCGCATACGGAATCGACGCGCCCTTCGGCCGCACGCCCGCATGCGAGCTGACGTTCACTACGCACCCGGCCCGCCCGTGCGACGCCGCCTCGCGCAGCGCGGCCTCCGCCTCGGCGACGAGCCGGAACGGTGCGATCACGTTGATCTCGTGCATCTCGCGCCACACATCGGGGGTCGCCGCGGCGAGATCGTCATGCGGAATCACGCGGCTGACGCCCGCATTGTTGACGAGCACGTCGAGCCGCCCGTGCACGGCCAGTGCGGCGCGGATCAGCCGCACGCGTTCGGCATCGTCGGCGAGATCGGCCTGCACGTAGGCCGCGCCAAGTTCGCGCGCCATCGCGCGCCCCACGTCGGCCGAGCTGCGCGAATGCAGGATCACCGCATAGCCGTCCGCCGCCAGGCGGCGCGCGATTGCCGCGCCGATCCCCGACGTCGATCCGGTGACGAGCGCGACCGGCCGATGCAGGCGCGACGCGCGCGGCTCGGCAACGGCTTCGGTTTCCGGTTCCGTTTCGGGAATCGGGGCAGACATCGGCGGGAGCGGCGCGTCCATATCGGGGAACCCTGTCAGTGGCGTTCCCGCATCATAAGCGCCACGAACCCCGCTGGCACGAACGGAGCGCGTCGTCGAGCGAGCGGAAACGGGCCGGGTCAGGCCTGCTTCGGCAGATCGACATAATCCTCGAGCTCGCCCGCGACATAGAGCCGCTTGCCGACGCGCGGGTATTCGCAGACGTCGTGTTCGAGCCGCTGCCCGCCGACGAGCAGTTCCAGCGGCGTATCGCCGGTGTTCTGCACCGTATGGGCTTCACCGCCGCGCGGAAAGCCCAGAAAATCGCCGGGCCCGATTGCATCGGTGCGTTCGCCGATCGTGACCGCGCCCGTGCCGGACAGCACGTACACGAACTCTTCTTCGTACAGGTGACGGTGATACTCGGCCGATTCGTGACCGGGCATCAGCGTGAGCAGGTGAACACCGAATTGCGTCAGGCCGGTCAGGTCGCTGAGTTGTCGCTTGAGACGAACGGCATTGGGATTCAGCGAATGCACCGCGCGCGTCGGCTCCATCTTCGCGATATCGGCGGCCTTCAGCAGTTCACGGGGGGAATGGGTCGACATGGGGGTTCTCTCGTTGGCATCATGCTTCGATTGAGCGAGCCACCCAGGCCGGCACGGCGCGCGTGCCGGCCATTGTCCGATATTTTCCTGCGGGCAAGGGGCGCGGTTCGACGGAAAAACGACAGGCGGTCCATCCTCATCCGCACACACCGCCCCGTTGCCCGCCCATCCCCTCTGCTTCGCGCGAACAGGCGAGCGCAATTAGCGCGCAAATTTCTCCTGCGTCGCGCTGCCATAGACGGCGTAAAGCGAGCCCGCCAGCATCGCCAGGATCAGGCCGACGCTGATCGCGACGCGATAGACGCTGGTGATCTCGACGTAGTGCTGAAGGTCCGGCATGCCGATCTGAAGATAGATCCACCCGACCAGCGGCACGAGCGCATAGAAACTCGGCAGCGCCAGCACGCAGAGAATGGCGAACAGGCTCCACTCCTTGACGAGCGCATGGCGCTCACGCATCACGCCCCACAGCAGCAGCACCGCGAAGAACAGTTCGAACGCCCCGTTCATCTGGAACGGTGTCCCGCCGGACGACGTGATCGCGGTCGGGCCGCCCAGCAATTGCCCCCAGTACAGCAACACGGCGCCGTTTGCGGCAGTCAGCACACCGGTCGCCGTCGCGAGCCGCATCGTCCGCGCCGGCTGCGCTTTCCCGATGAACGCGACGCGCAGCAGGAACGGCGCGAGCGCGCACACGCCGATCGCACTGACGGCATAGAGCCAGCGAGATCCGGGCGCCGCCCGCAGCACGCTGCCCTGGAACGCGGCCAGTCCGGCCGGAATCCAGTCCTGGCCGGCCTGGAATTGGTCGAGGCCGGGCGTCACCAGGTAGTGATCGACGACAGCGGCCAGCGCGGCGATGCTCAACACCGACAGCACCGCGACGCCCACCTTGGCGACGGCCTCCGTCAACGCGACCGGGAACACCGGGCCGGCGCGGCCCGTGGCCGGGCGAGACTTCTGGAACCAGCGATTCATGCACAGCAGCAGGTAGCCGAAGAGCATGCATTGCGCGATCAGCACGGCGACCGCCGAGAAATTGGACGTGTTCTGGTTGACGTCCGGATAGACCATCGCGGCCCAGATCCAGTCGATGCGTGTGAACGGCGCCGTGAGCAGGAAGCCGTAGTTGATCGCCATATAGGCCTGATGCTGGGCGATCTCGCGGCGGATCAGGTGATGGATCGACATCCACAGCGAGGCCGTGACGCCCAGCGCGAGAAACCAGAGGCCGGTCGCGAACGTCAGCGTGTCGTACATCATCGCGACCGGCGTGCGCACCATGTAGGTCATCGCGCCGATCATCGCGATCTGCGACGACACCATGTAGATCACGCCGGCCGTGCGATGCCAGCGCGGATAGTTGCGGCGCAACGCCGGCCAGAACTGCAGCGCGCCCAGCAGCATGCACGTGCCGCCCATGATGTTGTGCAGCGACAGGATGACGATGTTCGCCTTCGGCATCTGCGCGTAATAGAGCACGGTGTCGTAGAAGCCGTTCTCGCCGAACATGAGCCGCGCCGACGTCAGCCTGGCCGCGATCCAGATGAACGGATCGTCGGTGCCGAACACCTGCCCCCAGCCGGGATCGCCGCCGGCGATCGACATCGCGCGGAGCTGTTCGCGCGCATGCAGGAGCGCGTCGCCCGATACCGCGCCGAAATTCGCCTGCCCGGTCGCGATGGCCGTCAGCGCGTAGAGGACGGTGACGATGGCAAACGCCACGAACACCACGATGGCCCACGTGCGCAAGCGGCAGCCCGGCACGTCGCCGGCACGCGCCGCGATGGCGGACGCCTGCGCCGCCGGGCGCCCGATGTCATTCGATCCTGCCATCCCGTCTCTCCCTGATCGTGCGTCGTTATCGATGGATTCAAAGCCACGCCATGCCCTGCCGCACCGCGTCGTGCGCGTGCTCGGTCAGCGGGTCGCCGTGCGCGAGCGCCACGCGTTCGAACGGCCATTCCAGCAGCCGGTCGATGCATGCGCGGGCCACGCGCCGGTCGCGATAGACCACGCGCAGCAACGGATGCCAGCCGACCTGCCCGAGCACGCCGCCCAGGCGCAGGTAGTGCCGCGTCAGCCAATGCGGCGACGCGTGAAAGTTCTCGACGAGATCGCAGGCGATCAGCGTGCGGCTGGCCGGGTGATAGAACACCGTCTCGCCCAGCAGGCAGCCTTCGATCGTCAGCAGTTCGAAGTCGTTGCCCCATTCCGGATGCGGCACCTCCGTCAGCACCGCGTCGAAGCGCAGATCCTTGCGCTTGCGCTGCAGCGCGGCCGGGCCGTGCAGCAATGCGCGCGGATACGCGGCGACGGCGCCGGCCGCATAGAGGTGATGAAACAGGTTCGGGCAGACGATGTGGCCGACCTCGCCGAGCGCATCGATTGCCGCGCGCAACCCGGCATCCAGCGGCACCGGCGAATGCAGCAGCAGCCGGCCCGACGACAGCCGGACGACGGTCATGCGCGTACCGACATGCAGCCCCATGAAAGAATGAGGGACTGATGCAGTCCAGATATCCTTCGTCAACGCATCAAGGGCGGGCATCGCCAGAACCGACAATGTTTGAGTTGCAAACATTGTCGAACGTGACATTGAACACTGTCAAATGAGTAGAAACCCCGGGAATCAGAAAGCGGGCTACCACCACGGCAACCTGCGGCAGGCCGTGCTGGATCTGGCCTTTGCCGCGCTCGAGCACGCAAACGGGCGGGAGATGAGCGTGCGCCATCTGGCCACGCAGCTGGGCGTGTCGGATTCGGCCGTCTATCGCCACTTCGTCAACAAGGATGCGCTGCTGGTCGCGCTGGTGGTCGACGGCTTCCGGCGCCTGACGCAAGTGCAGATCGACGCGTTCGCCGCGGAAATTTCACGCGGCGCGTCGGCGCGCGACGCGTTTCGGGCCGGCGGGTTGGCCCACGTGAAGTTCGCGCACGCGCATGCCGAGTTGTTCCGGCTCATGTACGGCGGCTTTGCGGTCCAGCACCGGGACGATGCCGAACTCGTCCAGGCCCGGCGCGAGAACAGCGAGGTGACGACGCAAGCGATCCGGAGGATGGTCGGATCCACCCTCGACGAGCAGCAGATCCGCGCGTTCAGCGTCGGCGTGCGCAGCTTCGTGCATGGCTTCGCCATGCTGTGGATCGACGGTCACCTGGAAGGTGGCGAGGCGGAGATCGAGGCACTGGCGGAAGCCGCGTTCGAATTCTCGATGCACGCGTTTCCCGAGTCGGTGCGCTGACGATGCGGCGGATGCGGTGCTTGCGGGGGCCCCGGCGCACGTGAGTCTTGCAAGGAGTATCCGCCACCTCAAGGGCCGCGCTCCAGGTCGAAGACGGACTCCCCGAAATCACCTTGCCGCGATGGCTCGTCGGGTCGCGTCGCCAACCACGATCTGCGCTCGTCCATGCAAGCTCGCTCGTTGCATCGATCTCTCCTCCCGGTCAATGTGCGTCACCGGCCATGGCCGAGAAGTCCGGTGCCTCGAACGGCGGAGCCTGATACGTCATGTCGATCGAGTAGCCCTGAGCCTTCAGTTCAGCCTCGCGCTTCGATCGTTCTTTCACTGCCGGCCTCAGTTCATCGGACAGATATTTCTTCCAGTTCCTTCGACGCTCGACGCTGTCCGAAAAATAAGGGCTGTAATTATCGGATGCAGTACTGACTTGAAGATCCGACAAATAATATCCCATACCATCAGCCCCGGATGAAAGATATGACACCGACAGCGTTAAAAATATACCATCCGCATAAAAATACCACCTCGGCTCAACAGCCATCAAACGCTTCCACTCCGCTATGCTTGGCGTATAGGTTGAATCTATCGAATAAAGAACACCAGAACTTGTTAATGCGTAAGTCATGGCCTCCTTTCCAACCAGACGAGGCTCCGAGGTTTCTATGTATCGCACCCACCCCGCAGATCGCAATCTATCAAGCAGGCCAGCTATCTTATCTCGAGCTTCTTCATATGAGATGAGTCGCGATGAAGATGGATTAAAACTGATATCCCAATTATCAACCCCATCCTCCGGACTATCCTTATCCCCTAGGCCTGTCACGATCAAGGCATTGTCGAGATCGAAAGAATGTTTTCCTTGCACATATTTTACCAACCCAAGCTTATGCCGATCATCCCAATGAGCCGTATATGCATACACACCAGATGGGTGATTCATCAAGGAAAACCCCTGAGCCGTGGCATCTGACCTACCCTCGGCTCCGAACTTGATCGTGACGACTCGACTCGACATCCTCTCATTCTTTTTGTCGTGATTACTCAGTAGCGCGAGAAACGCAATGCACAGAGCGATCATCGAAACATACAACCAGCGCAATTTACTCGACTTCATTGAATCCCACCTTAGTTTGTCCTTCTCGTCGAGATCGAACTCTTCAAGGAACATCCGCGCATAGCTTGAGGCAACTCACCGAGCTCTCGCACCGTAGTGCCTGGAGACGAAGTCGGCATCCCCAGGCTCAATTTTCGTCTCGAAATGGTGTGCGAGCTGAATCGATAGTCAACTGTTCCATCTTTCAGGATGGGTGTGCGCGTATCCAACTGAGCCATCGTATATGGCTGAGCGAGCGACCAGATGAATTTGCAATCACAGTGCGTCCCGATACATGTATTGCTTGTCGGATCGGGGGTGTCTTCTGCCAGAGTAGCCTGCTCTAGCCAGAGTTGAAGTTCCCCGCTACGACATGATGCGTCCCGCGCAGATGGGTGATCGGCGGCAAAAAATGAATAGCAGGCTGCGTACTTACTGGTCTGCCGCCAGCATTCGAGAGATCATCTGGCGTTGTTGGTCAAGCGGGGCGAGCTGGAGCGCCTTCTTGCCCGCCTTGTCAAAGTCTCCATTCAGGGCGTTTGCGGCCATTCTTTCGAGGGCCTCGACATTCCCTTTTCAGAGGCCCATCAGGTTCGCGAGCCAGGCGTTCTGCGAGCCCTTCGAAGCGCCACCGCTCAGCGCACGTGCACGCCGCGCAGTTGCGTCAGCAAGGCCACGAGACGATCGATGTGCGCGTCTTCGGTACGCCACGACGACACGCTGATCCGGAACGCCGGCCGCCCTTGCCACACCGTCGCGCCGAACCATACTTCGCCCGACGCCTGCGCGGCCTCGCGAATCGCAGCCGTTTCATCGTCGGTGCCGGCGCGCACGAGCACCTGGTTCAGCACGACGCGGTTCAGCACGTCGTAGCCGGCGGCACGCAGGCCGTCCGCGACCCGCGCCGCCTGCGCGCAATGCCGTTCGACCATCGTGGCCACGCCGGCACGGCCGAGCGAACGCAGCGCGGCCCACACGGGAATGCCGCGCGCCCGCCGCGAGAATTCGAGGTTCAGGTTCTTCTGCGCGTCCTGCGCGCCGCTCAGGTAGACGGCGTCGCTGTTCATCGCGGTCGCGAGCGCGGCCGCGTCGCGGCAGATCACCATCGCGCCGTCGTACGGCGTGTTGAGCCACTTGTGGCCGTCGGTCGTCCAGCTGTCCGCGCCGTCGATGCCGTCCGTCAGCGCGCGCTTCGACGATGCGCGGGCCCACAGGCCGAACGCGCCGTCGACGTGTACCCACGCGCCGGCCGCCTTCGCAGGCGGAATCAGCGCCGCGAACGGATCGAACTCGCCGGTGTTCACTTCGCCGGCTTGCACGCAGAGGATCGTCATGTCGTCGAGCGGCGGCAATTGCGCCGGGTCGATGCGGCCGTGCGCGTCGACCGGCGCGACGATGACGCGCTTCATCCCGAAACCGAGCACGCGCAGCGCCTTCTTCACCGTGATGTGGGCAAGCTCGGAGATCACGACCTTCACTTCGGGCGCGCCGATCAGGCCGTCCTCGTCGACGTCCCAGCCCTTGCGCGCGAGCAACGCGCGCCGCGCGGCCACCAGCGCGACGAGCGTGCAGGCCGTCGCACTCGTACCGAAGCCGACCGCGCTGTCTTCGGGCAACCCGAGCACGTCGACGACCCAGCGCGCGGCCTGGCGCTCGATCGTCGCCGCGACCGGCGAATTCGCATACGACGACGCGCACTGGTCCCACGCCAGCATCAGCCGCTCGGCCGCCGCCGCGGCCGGCAACGCGGCGCCGATCACGAAGCCGAAGTAGTTCGGGCCGTTCGACGCGACGGTCGCGGGCGACCCGCGTTCGTCGAGCAGGCGCAGCACGTCGTCGGCCGGGCGGCCCGTGTCGGGCAGCGGCTCGTCGAACGCCGCCAGGCCGGCCAATGCGGCCGCGTCGGGAAACGCGCGCCGCTCGTTCGTCGCGGCCAGGTACGCATGCGCGCGCCGGTCGGCGTCGGTCAACAATGCAAGTTCGTCCATGTCGGTTGCCTCGGTAAGCGTCAGAGTTGCGAGAGATCGTGGCCGAGCTGCTGCAGCGCGCCGTCGATCCGCTTGTAGTACGTGAACTTGCCGACGCGGGTCGCCTGCACGAGCCCGGCATCCGCGAGGATGCGCATATGGCGCGTGGTCGTGGCCGGCGCGATGCCGAGCTTCTCGGTGATGTACGTGCAGCACACGCCGAGTTCGTCGACATCGCCGTGCGGCTGCGGCGGGAAATGCTTGCGCGGCTGCTTGAGCCAGCGCATCACGGCCAGGCGGCTTTCGTTGGCCAGTGCGCTGATGCGGGTGACGTCGTCCATGAGAATGCGGAGCTCGATTAACGTTTCGAATATTAGCTAAATGACGAAACGTGATCAACCGGGTCGGACGATGCGTTAAAGTGCCCGCTCTTCGTCGAACAACAAGATCATTCATTCCACCGGGGCCATTCATGATCGATCGAAAGCCGCAGCCTGCGCGCGTCGTGGCAGCGCTGACCGTCTCCCTGTTGCTGGGCGCATGTGCGACCACTTCGACTATCAAGCCGCGCCCCGTCGTCGGCCCGGCCTACCCGTTCATGCAGTTCGACGCGCAACGCACGTTGCTGGCCGAAGCCGTCGCGTACACGGGCCCGGAGACCCGCTGGCGCTTCGTCGACAGCGCACGGCATACGTCGACCGCCTTCCCGTCCGGGGCGGGGATCCAATACATGACGTTCCGCAGCGACAATCCCGACACGATCGTTATTTATGCGGGACAGAATGCAGTCGCACGATGCACCTCCGGCGTCGCCAAGGGCCAGGCGTGCCCGCGCCTGACCATCTTGCTCTCGACCGACGGCGGGCAGCACTTCCAGCGCCGCGAAATCGACCTGCCCGCGCTCGCTCACTCCATCTCCAACAACTCCGGCAGGCACGGTGGCACGCCGCCGTTTCCGGTACCGGCGATGGTCGTCGAGCGCGGCATCCTGTATGTCGCGGCGGGCGGGGACGCAAAGCCGCTCGTGCGCGTCAACGGGTGGCGCGGCGACATGATCGTCCTGTCGACGGGCGAAGCCGTCGAGCACACGACACCGCTCGGGCGCGCCTACACGTGGCCCGAAGGGATCGAGGTGCGGCGGCCCATCGACAAGATCGGCGCGCTGAAACGCGGGCCCGTCTATCTGTTCGCGGTCGCGCTGCCGGCCGCGACGCAAGCGCCGCCCGCCGAACCGGCGACGGGCGATGCATCAGTCGCCGATGCGCCCGTCTGCGCCTATCGCCGGATGCGCAAGGCGTCGAGCCTGCTGCCGAACCTGACGGCCGTTCCGCTCGTCGGCAGCCGGCTCGAACAGGCGCCCGCGCTTCCCGACTTCGCGATGCCGGCCCCGATGCCATACAGCCAAAACGACCTGTATCAGGCGAGCATCAGCGAAACCCGCCGCGGCGAGTTGCTCGACAAGTGGCGCAACGTCTATCCCGAGTGGGTCGCCGCCCAGCCGCCGGTCAAGAGGTTCACCCCTCGCGCGATGCTGGAGCTGAGCGCGGCCAAGATCGACTGCGGTCCCGACTACCCGTCGAAGTGGGACTGACGTCGATCCGCGTTCACGCCGCGAGCGCCTGCGCCAACCTGTCGATCAGCGCGCGCACGCGCCGTGGCTGCACGGCGTTGCCCGGATAGACGATCTGCAAGTCGACGTCGCCCGGCGAGAACGCGCGCAGGACTTCGACGAGCGCGCCGGACGCCAGATCCTGCTCGACGTCGACCAGCGACTTCAGTGCAACGCCGTGCCCGGCGACGCACCACGCGCGCACGAGCGCACCGTCGTTGGCCACACGCCGGCCGCGCACCGTCACGCGCCGGGGTTCGCCGTCGATGCTGAACGGCCATTCGGCATACAGGTCCGGCCCGAAGCGCATCACGATGCAGTCGTGTGCGGCGAGATCGTCCGGATGCTGCGGCGTGCCGTGCGCAGCGAGATACGCGGGCGACGCGCACACCACGCGCCGCGCGCGGCCGAGCGAGAGGCTGCGTAGCGAACTGTCGGCGAGCACCCCGCGGCGAATCGCGAAATCGAGCCCCTGCCCGACGACATCGACGTAACCGTCGCCGAGATGCAGGTCGACCGTGACGCCCGGATGCTCGGCCAGGAACGCGTCGACGACCGGCACCACGCGCTCGCGGCCGAGATCGGCCGGCGCGCTCAGGCGCACCGGCCCCGACAGGGTCTGCACGCCGAGCCGCACGCGGCTTTCCAGTTCGTCGGCCTCGGCCAGCAGGCGCCGCGCGCCGTCGACGAGCGTGCGACCTTCGTCGGTCAGGCTGATCGCGCGCGTCGTGCGCGTGAGCAGCGCCGCGCCGTAGTGGCGCTCGAGCGCCGTCAGACGCTCGGACACGGTGGCCGGCGACAGCCCGACCTCACGGCCCGCCGCGGCCAGCCCGCCCTTCTCCACGATGCGCAGGAACAGCGCGAGATTGTCCAGCAGCATTATTCGCCTCTTCCGAACGATATTTTCGAAGTCTGCCCAATTATCCGAAATATCCGCAAGCGATACAGTGTGGCAACACCGGCTTCGCGGCCGCCACCCGGCACTTCGATCACCCAAAGGAAACCCGCCATGGAATACCGCACCCTCGGCCGCTCCGGCCTCAAGGTTCCCGTCCTGAGCTTCGGCGCCGGCACGTTCGGCGGGACGGGCCCGCTGTTCAGCGCATGGGGCAACACGGGCGTCGACGAAGCGCGCCGCCTGATCGACATCTGCCTCGAAGCGGGCGTGAACCTGTTCGACACGGCCGACGTGTATTCGGACGGCGAATCCGAGCGCGTGCTCGGCGCCGCGCTCAAGGGACGTCGCGACCAGGTGCTGATCTCGACGAAGACGGGCCTGCCGACCGGCAACGGCCCGAACGACGCGGGCACGTCGCGCGCGCGGCTGGTCCGCGCCGTCGACGCCGCACTGCGTCGCCTCGACACCGACTACATCGACCTGCTGCAACTCCACGCGTTCGATGCGGGCACGCCGGTCGAGGAAGTGATGTCGACGCTCGACGATCTCGTGCGCGCGGGCAAGCTGCGCTATATCGGCGTGTCGAACTTCGCCGGGTGGCAGATCATGAAATCGCTGGCAGTGGCCGATCAGCATGGCTGGTCGCGTTACGTGGCGAACCAGGTCTACTACTCGCTCGTCGGTCGCGACTACGAGTGGGACCTGATGCCGCTCGGCGCCGACCAGGGGCTCGGCGCGCTCGTCTGGAGCCCGCTCGGCTGGGGCCGGCTCACCGGCAAGATCCGGCGCAATGCGCCGCTGCCCGAACGCAGCCGCCTGCATGAAACGGCCAGCTACGGGCCGCCGGTCGACGACGCGCGCCTGTACGACGTGGTCGACGCGCTCGACGCGATCGCCGAGGAAACCGGCAAGACCGTGCCGCAGATCGCGCTGAACTGGCTGCTGCAACGCCCGACCGTGTCGTCGGTGATCATCGGCGCGCGCAACGAGGAGCAGCTGCGGCAGAACCTCGGCGCGGTCGGCTGGGCGCTGACCGATGCGCAGGTCGCGAAGCTCGACGCGGCAAGCGCGGTGGAAGCGCCTTATCCGTACTTCCCGTATCGCCGCCAGCAGGCGTTCGCGCAACTCAATCCGCCGCTGCGCGGGTAACGGCGACGGCCTGCAAAACCTGCGGACGCGATCGTGCGGCCCTAAGCCGGCACGCGCGCGTCGCCGAGCCGCACGACCTTGTCGTCCGGCCCGATGACCGAGCGCCGGTGCGTGATCGCGACGACCGCGCTCGCGCTCGACAGGACGACCACCGCGACGCCCGTCAGCAACATCGGGCGATCGGCCTTCCAGTCGGCCCGCAGGCCCTCGGTGACCGGATGCGGCGCACGCGTCTCGTTCAATGACGCGATGAACCGGGCACGACGCAGCCCGGATGGCAGCGATGGGCGAAAAAAGCCCACCAGAGTAAAAAGGAATGCCGTGGCGGCGTTCGGGCGGCGCGGCGGTGGCGGCGCGCGGCCGGTCGTGGCACCAGAAAGCGCCGGTGTCATGGGCCTACCCGCCGCGCGTCGAACTGCCTATCGTGGATGCCTCCGTCGTTTCCGGCCCAGGCCGGCAACGCGTCCAGCCCTCCTCATCGAAAGGTTCACGAACATGAACGCTGCAGAAGCCGGCCTGACCGTACGCACGGTCCGGGAAGACGACTACGACCAATGGCTGCCGCTTTGGGACGGCTATAACCGCTTCTACGGCCGCTTCGACGATACCGCGCTGCCGCTGGCCGTCACGCAGCGCACCTGGTCGCGCTTCTTCGACGGCTACGAACCCGTGCATGCGCTCGTCGCCGAGCGCGAAGGCCGGCTCGTCGGGCTCGTGCATTTCCTCTATCACCGCAGCACGACGCACATCGGGCCGACCTGCTACCTGCAGGACCTGTTCACGCTCGACAGCGAGCGTGGCAAGGGCGTGGGCCGCGCGCTGATCGAAGCCGTGTACGACGCCGCGCGCGCTCACCGCGCCGAACGCGTGTACTGGCAGACGCACGAGACGAATCACACGGCGATGCGGCTCTATGACACCGTCGCGGCAAAACCGGGCGCCGTGCTCTACCGGAAGGAGTTGTCGCGCTGAGTTGAACGGCGAGATGTGGACAAGCGCCACTGCCCGATCGCCCCGCCCGATTGAAGGCCATGGTCCCTCCCGGGAACGGCCTCTTCGACAAACTTGGTAGCCCCGGGGATACAAGATCATCCTTTCGGCCGATTGTTGTGTCCCCGGGGCTACCCATTCAACCCACCGGCCGCGCCTTGATCCACAGAAACAGCGGCACGCGCGCCCACTGCTTCAACTGGTCCGTATCCGCGTGATCGGGCGGCGGCTCGCGCAGCGACACGATCGCGAAGCCGGCCGCTTCCAGCGCTTCCATGTACGCCTGCAACGGCAGCGACCAGCCCGCGAAGTGCATCGACAGCCCGTCGCGCGTTTCCACGCCATCGAAGTGCTCGCGCCCGAAATAGCTGCCCGTCAGCACGAACGGCGCATCGGGTTGCGGCCCCGCGAAGCTGCCGCGATCGCGGAACGGATGCACGAGCGAGACGAACAGCGTCCCGCCCGGCTTCAACACGCGACGCGCCTCGGTCAACGCGCGCTGCATGTCGTCCAGATCCATCAGCACGTTGTACGCCATCACCAGATCGAAGCTGGCCGTGTCGAACGGCAGCGACGCCGCGTCGGCCAGCTTGTAGCGATGCGCGGAATCCGCGTGACGCGCGGCGTCGAGCATCGCGGGCACCACGTCGGTCGCGGTCACGTCGTAGCCGAGCGCCTTCAGCTCGCGGCTCACGCGGCCTTCGCCGCAGCCGATCTCCAGTGCGCGGCCGGTGTCGCGGCCGATATACGCCGCAAGCCCCGCGCGGTATTTCCAGAATGCGTCGTGCCCCGGCTTGCCGGCCCAGTCGATCCATTGGTCGGCGACCTGTGTCCAGTGTTCGGTGATGGCTGTCGTGTCGGTCATGTGCGCTCCCGCCCGGTGTGCGTCGTTGGCTCAGGATGCGCATGGTAAGCCGAAGCGGCGGAACACGTCGGCGGGGCGCGCCGCGCAGCCGGTTTCCGTTTCCGGCTGCGACGTTCTACAGTGACATAAAACAATCTGCGTCGCCGCCGCTCGACGATGCGCACCCGATTCCGAGGAAATCCCATGCCGAGCATCCTGGCCTCGCCCGCCAATGTCCCTCCGAGCCCCGTCGCGGCGGAAACGCGCATGGTGCACGACGTCGCGACGCTGAAGCCGTCCGACTACCGTTCGGCGGATGGCGCATCGTGGGTCATCTCCACCCTCACGCCGGCCGCGGACAGCGGCATGAACGTGACCGGCACGACGTACTTCGATACCGCGAAAGGCCAGACCGTCGCGGTACCCGACGCGCGGCGCCGCTATGCGAATCGCGGCACGTGGCAGGTCGTCGCAAGTTCGAGCCCGTCCGTGCCCGCCACCGGCCGCTACGACTGGCTGACGCTCACCTGGCTGCCGATCAACCGGCGGCCGCTGCCGCAAACGCCCGAGCACCTGTATTCACCGTTCATTCGCGGCGGCACGATCGTCTATCGCTGGAATCCGGCGGCGGAAGGCGGCGAGCAGTTCGGCAACGTGCGGATGATCTTTCCGGAATGGACGCAGCAGGTGGCCGATGCGCTGCGGTCCGCGCCCTCCGCGTCACCGGACGGCGCCAGCGCGTCGGCCGCGCCGTCGGCGCTCGACCGCATGAAAGCGGACACGAATCCGATGACCGCCGTGCTCGACTTCGGCGATGCACTGCGCGACGAGCCGGTCGGGCGGATCGTCGCGCGGCTGCCGGGCCTGTTGCGGGTGAAGGATCTGCACGAACTGTCGGCGCTCGTGTTCCTGTGCCTGTCCGGGTCGCGCGACGAAGACCGGCCGCGCCTCGTCGAAACGATCAACGGCTCGATCGCCGCGACCGACGACAGCGCGCGCCTGCTCGCGATCGCGTACGGCGCATTCGCGGCCGGCCGGGCGCGGCCTTATCCGTTCCACGATTCGGAGCAGACAGCGCGTATCAACGACGTGTTCGGCGCGTTGAAGCGGCGGACGGCGGCGCTCAACGTGCCGGTCGCGGAAGGGTCGCCCTGGTACGAGTTCTTCACGGCGTATCGGCTCGGCGGCGCGGTGTCCGGCAACGGACCGTGATCGCCTGCGCGGGTCAGCGCCGTGACCGCAGTGCCCGATCGCCAATACCCGCGCGCGCTCGCAACGCGGTCAGCCGGTGTTTCATCCGCGTATGACACCGCGATCAATGAATGCCGAATCGATTTTCGATTCATTCGACCTTTTGAATCGAATCGTCCGGTGTTAGATTCCCGCCCGGCCACAGAGCCATCTCAAATAACCCGAACTAAAAAAGACCAAATCATGAAATCTGTATTCCGTCATGCCGCTCTGGCACTGGTGACGATCGGCTTCCTGTCGGGCTGCGCCAGCAGCGTGACACGCGACGCCAGCGATCAGGCGGGGGCCATCGCAACTGCATCGACGCCCAAATTCGGCACGAAACCCGTGATCGTGCAAGTCACGCTCGACAATGCCGCGCAGGAAGCGCTGAAAGACAATCTGAAATTCAGCCCCGAGAACCTGAAAGGGAAAATCGAAAGCGCACTGGCCGCACGCAAGCTGCTGGCAACGGCCGGTTCTACCGATGCAATGCACCTGAATGTCGAGGTCACCGGCATTCGCACGCGATCGAGTTTCACCGCCGTCATGTTCGGCTTCATGGCCGGCAGCGATTATGTCGACGGCACCGTGACGCTCGCCGACGCCGACAATCATCCGGTCGACCGCTTCAAGGTGTCGGCGTCGTATGCGCTCGGCGGTATCGCCGGCATCGACAGCATGCGCATGGACTGGCTGTACGAGAAATTCACCGAGAAGACCCTCGCGACACTCGATCCGGCAGCCGCGGCCACGCAGGCCGACACGGCACCGGCAGCATCGAAGAAGCTGTAAGACCCGACGCCCGACGGATCGCGAATGCGCGGCTCGTCGGGTAACGGCGGTGGATCACATGCCACCGCCAGCGAATGGTCTCGTCGGTCGCGAACCGACCGCCATGCGATGCGCGAGTGAATGCCCTGTGCTCGCATCTGGCAGCGTCCCTATTCCGTTGAACCAGCCGATAGACATCGGATGCGGCCGCGCCCACCGACCGCCATAAGACACTCACGCCCGCCCGCACGCACGGCGATAAAAAAGCGGCCGCTCGCGGGAGGAGCGGCCGTCAAGGAAAGATCCCTGTTCGGGATGCCGGAGGACACCACATCTCACCGGTATGCGTATTGTTGATGACCGCTATTCCGCTGACCATCAGACTGGTCTGATTCGCGGCCCTTCCGCATGAAAATCACGCAGTCCCGATCCACGCGCGTTCACCGAATCCGCAACGCGCCGTTACGTTCTCGAAGGGAACCCCCATACGCGGCGACCTGTCGAATCGCCGCACGACCGTCGACGGCTTCATCGCCGTGGCGGACAATCTCCTCTCCAGCCCCGCTCGATCACGTCCCACCCTTTCATGCTGAGCATTGGTCCCTTCTCGATCCGCGTCGTCGCGGTGGCCGTCGCCGCGCTGCTCGCGTGGCTCGTCGCCCGTTTCATCCAACGCCGCCCGCCGGACGGACATCACAAGACCGCGTCGAGCCTGATCCTCGATGCGTTGCTGTTCGGCCTGCTCGCCGCGCGCATCGGTTACGTCGCCCAGTGGTGGCATGAATACGCCGCCGCGCCGCGCTCGATCATCGCGCTCGGCGACGGCGGCTTCGACTGGCGCATCGGCCTCGCGGCGGGAATCGTGTTCGCGGGCTGGCGCCTGCGCCGCCTGCCCGCGCTGCGCCGCCCGGTGATGGCCGGCATGCTCGCCGGTGTTGCCGCCTGGGGCATCGCACAAGGCACGCTCGCCACGTTGCAGCACGGCGCGCCGCCGCTTGCCGCGTTGCAGCTCGAAGCGCTCGACGCCACGCCGGTACCGGTGCAACGTTTCGCGGGCAAGCCCGTCGTCGTGAACCTGTGGGCCACGTGGTGCCCGCCGTGCCAGCGCGAAATGCCGATCCTCGCGCAAGCGCAGCAGGATCATCCGGGGATGACGGTGCTGATGGTCAACCAGGGCGAAGACGCGCAAACGGTGCGCGCGTTCCTCGAACAGAAAGGGCTGCGCTTCGATCACGTGCTGCTCGACCGCACGCTGCACGCGATGAAGGCCTACGGTTCGCGCGGGTTGCCGACGACGCTCTTCTTCGATGCCAAAGGCAACCTCGTCGAATCGCACATGGGCGAGATCACCGCCGCGCGGCTGAAGGATGCCGTGGCGGACCGCTTCGGCCAGTAACGCGCGTCTCGTCCAAAGAACCGCGGCAACCGCTTCGTCACGTCCGGGCTTCGACCGCGGCCAGCCGGGCCGGCAGATGTTCCCGCAGCGCATCGACGGCGGCCCGGACTTTCAGTGGCAGATGGAGCGTGTAGGGCCACACCGCCTGGATCGGAAAGATCACACCCGACCGATCGGGCAACAGCTCACGCAATGTGCCGCCGCGCAACGCGTCGCGCACCAGCCAGTACGGCAGCCAGGCAACACCGAGATCCGCGACGGCCGCATCCATCAGCGCGCTCAAATCGTCGGATAGCAAGCGAACGGCGGGCTGCAGCTCCACGGGCTGACCGTCGACGATCACGCGCCAGCGATGCACGTGGCCGAAACGCGTATAAGCCAGCGCCTTGTGCCGTTCGAGTTCGTCATAGGTCGCAGGCTCGCCGCAGCGGCTCAGGTACGCCGGCGATGCGCAGAACGCCATCCGATGCTCGCCCAGCGGACGCGCCACCAGCTCGCTGCTGTTCGGCAACGTGCCGACGCGCACCGCCAGATCGAAACGCTCTTCGACCAGGTCGACGGACCGATCGCTGAACGACAGGTCGAGATCGAGCTCGGGATGCGCCTTCGCCAGTTCGATCAGGATCGGCGCCACGCAAAGATGCCCGAAGAGCGTCGGCATCGACACGCGCAAGCGCCCCTTCATCTGCCATTTGCCGGTTTCCAGCAGCGCCTCGCCCGCCTGGATCTGCTCCATTGCGCGCAGGCAATGGTCGTAGAACAATGCCCCTTCGTCGGTCAGGCTCTGGCTGCGCGTCGTCCGCTGAAACAGCACGACGCCCAGCCGCTCCTCGAGGCGCGCGATGCTCTTGCCGACCGCCGAGCGCGTGATGTGCAGCTTGTCGGCGGCCTGCGCGAAGCTGCTCGCTTCCGCGGCGGCGACGAAGACGTCGATGCCCTTCAGGTTGTTTCGCATGCAATTGGGGATAAATACGCTACACAGTGCATCGATCTTATCGCTTTTGGAGATAAAAGGTGGCTGATAGGATCGATTCCAGTCCTCACATTCGCAACGGAGCACCCCGCATGGCCCGGATCCTCGTCCTCAAATCCAGCATCAACGGCAGTCAGTCGCAAACCGGCGCGCTGATCGACACGTTCCTGGCCGAGCGCCAGGCCAACGGCCATGCCGACGACGTGATCGTGCGCAATCTCGTCGACACCGACCTGCCGATGCTCGACAGCGAGCTGTTCCACGCGCTGCGCGGCGCGGCCAATCCGAGCGAGCGCGCGCAGCGCGCGATCGTGCTGTCCGATGAACTGATCACCGAGCTCAAGGGCAGCGACCTGCTGCTGATCGGCGCGCCGATGTACAACCTCAACGTGCCGACCCAGTTGAAGAACTGGTTCGACCTCGTCGCGCGCGCACGCGTGACGTTCCGGTACACGGAGACTTACCCGGTGGGACTCGTCGAAGGCATCAGCGCGATCGTGTTCAGTTCGCGCGGCGGCGTGCACGTCGGCCAGAAAACGGATGCGGTCACGCCGTACCTGCGTGCCGTGCTCGGTTTGATGGGTATCTCCGATGTGGAATTCGTCTATGCGGAAGGGCTCGACATGAAGCCGCACGGCTTCGACGCGGGACTCGCGAACGCACGCCGGCAGATGGACGCGCTGCACGCGTGAGTCGGGGCCGGCGTGGCGGACAGCACGGTGGCGTCCCCGCACAAGTTTGGGTGTTGCCGGCACGACGCGAACGACATCGTCGTGTGACCTGCGGCCGGCGAATCGAAACATTCGACCGACACGCTTTCTGACATATCGGCCATGAAGCGACGATGCGTCCCGCCAGCGCAATCGCCGTGGAATCGTTGCGCAGCAAGCATCACGATATCGGGGTGACCGTCAGTGCCGACGAAGACACTCCAGACCCGCACCTGACAGTGGCCGATCTCGGCTAGAGTGGTTGCACGTTTTCGCGTGGAATGTCATTTCATTTCGATATGCAAAATATGTGAATGGATGACGATCGAATTCCGCTGCGTAAACGAGCGCGGCCCGCAGATGCGCTAACACCTGCGGGCCGCTAACCACAACCCACTCATCATGGGAGTCAGTCATGGCTGACGCGAATCATAACGCACCGGTTAGTTTTCACGATTGTTTCGTGCCCTCTCGAATGTCTCTTCAGACTCGCCGCATCGTCCCGCACCTCAGGCTCAGCGACATGGCACCGCCAGTCCTCCATCTGTGGATGAAACTGTCCGGCCGCTGGATCGAGGCAGCGGGCTTCGAACCCGAGCAGCGCTTGCAGATCGAGGTCACGCACAAGCGGCTGGTGATCACGCCGATCGATGAGGGGCACGGCGACGATGTCGGACAGGATGCCGATCGCGCGACAAGACAACCCAGGCCGCAGTTTTCAGTGATCACGGGAGGAGCGGAATGAACTACAACGACTCGCGCCAACGCGCCTACCCGTTGCCGGATGACTTCGGCCTCGACGATGCAGGCGCACTCTCGGCCAAGTCTGCGCTCGTACTGAAACTCAATGCGCTGATCGTCTCGCGCGGCCTGAGCGAAGACGAGGCTGCGGCGCTCTCGGAGATGGCCCGGCCGGTCGTCACGCCCGAGCAACGCGAAAGGCTTCGGAACGTTTCGCTGGAACTGCTGATGCAGACGCTGGCGTCGTTGGGCCAGCATGTGGAAATCGTGGTGCGGCCTGCGGGGCCGCCGCATTCGGCAGGCATCACGGTGTCGGTCTGACAGCCGGCGGAATGGACGGAAGGGCGTCTGTGTGGCGGCCGGGTCCGGCCGCCACCGAATGCCCATCACCGGCGAGCCGGCGCAAAGTGCCGGCTCGCCGCGATCATCCTCGATACACCGACACCGTATTCATGAACGGCCCCGGGTTCCGACGACGCCCCGGAACTGACGGTCAGGGCTGCGAAAACACCATCACACGCCCTTGCACACGCTGGAGCTTGAGCCAGCCCATGTCGGCAGTGAAACGCAGTTGCTGCAGCGGGAAGTCGAACTGCGCCTCCCCGGCGGCGCTCACGACCGCCTTGGCGATCCAGCGGATCAGCGCCTTCCCTTCCTCGGTCGTCACGCTGCCATTCTGCACACCGTAAAAATAGCGATTCCCGGCATTGACTTCGTTCTGCAACTGCATCCAGTGCCCCGGCAACCCCTGCAGGGTTCTGAACAGGTCGGCGACCCGTTGCGTCGTGAGGCCGCGCGCCCACAGCGCGCCGTTCGCCGCCGGCCGCGCCAGGTTGTGGCGGTCCGCTGCCTGGGCCTGCTCCTTGATCTGTCCTCTCAGGGAATCATCCTTCGACATGCCACACTCCTCATGGTGATCAGCGCGGGAGAACAACCTCGCGCGCCGCATGCACGATACGCGCATTGCAGGAATTCGACGCCTGTCAGCACTATCAGGCTTCAACATCGGGCGTCTGTCCCCATCACGCTTTCTTCTTCCCCTTCAACACGAACGCCGCCGCCGTACACGCAGCCATCGCGACACCCGCGATCAGGAACGTGTCACTGTACGCCATCAGCAGCGCCTCGCGCATCACGCGCTGGTTCACGAGCGCGAGCGCCAGCTCGTGCACGCCGCCGGTCGACGCACCCGGCAACGCATCGGCACGCGGCCCGTGCACGCGCGACAACAGCCGCGCCAGCATCGCCATGCGTTCCTGAAAGGCTGCCGAAAACGGCGAAACGGCCTCGCCAATCCGCATCGCGTGCAGTTTCTGCCGCTCGACGACGATCTGGCTCGCCACCGCGATACCAATCGCGCCGCCGACGTTGCGCACCATGTTGAACACGCCGGACGCCGAGCCGAGCTGCGCCTTCTCGATCCCGTCGACGGCCATCACCGACAGCGCGATCACGACGAGCGACTGCCCGATCCCGCGCACGACGAGCGACGGCACGATGACGTTCGATGCGGCGTCGGCAGTCAGGTGGATGTTCATCAGGCAGCCGGCCGCGACGAGCACGAAGCCGAGCACGATCGTCGCGCGCGGGCTCGTGCGGCGCATCAGCGGCGGCGTCAGGAACGACATCACGAACTGCACGATCCCGTACGGGATCATCGCGAGGCCGATGTCGCGCGCACTGTAGCCGTGCAGCTCGGCGAAGTAGTTCGGCACGAGAAACACGACGCCGAACACCACCGCGCCGAACAGGAACTGCATCAGGCTCGCGATCCCGAAGTTGTAGCGGCCGAGCAACCGCAGGTTGATGAACGGCTCCTTGCGCCGCAACTCGATCGCGACGAACGCGACGAGCCCCGCCACCGCGACGATCGACAGCTCGACGATCAGGTCGGACGCGAACCAGTCCTTGCGACCGCCCTCTTCCAGCACGATCTGCAGCGCACTCAGGCCGAGCGCCATCGTCGCGATCCCGAACCAGTCGGCCTGGCGCAGTTTCGACAACTGCACGGGCACCGGGCGGATCGCCCACGCGATTGCCACGATCAGCGCGATTGCGGGCGGAATCTGCAGATAGAAGATCCAGCGCCACGAATACATGTCGGTGAGCCAGCCGCCAAGCGATGGCCCGGCCGCCTGCGCGACGTTGTTCGCGACCGCGAACAGCGCCATGCCGAACGGATGCTTCGACGGCGGCAGCTCGGTGACGATCAGCTGGAACGACAGCGGAATCAGCACGCCGCCGAACGCGCCCTGCAGTGCGCGCGCGACGATCATCGACGAGATGGTCGGTGCGACCGAGCACGCGATCGAGAACGCCAGAAACCCCGTTGCGCCGACGAGCAGCACGCGGCGCGCGGAGAACACCTGCACGAGCCAGCCGGTGAGGGGAATCACGACGATCTCGGCGACGAGATAGGCGGTCGAGATCCACGAGCCTTCCTCGAAGCTCGCGCCCAGCGAACCGCGGATGTCGGGCAACGACGCGTTCGTCACGTGCACGTTCATCCCCGCCATGAAGCAGCCGAACACGCCGCCGAGCACCGCGACCCACGCGCGCAGCGAGACGGTTTCGTCGTGCGTGGCCTGCGTAGCCTGCCCGGTTGCGGCCGTCACGATCCGGCTCCCGGTACGCCGCGCGTGTCGACACGCGCGATCACCGACATGCCGGGCCGCAGCACGAGGCCCGACGGCGGCGCATCGAGGCGGATCTTCACGGGCACGCGCTGCACGATCTTCGTGAAGTTACCGGTCGCGTTGTCGGGCGGCAGCAGCGCGAATTCGGCCCCCGAGCCCGGCGCGAGTCCGAGCACGCGGCCGTGCAGCGTGCGGCCCGCGTAGGTATCGACATCGATCTCGACCGGCTGCCCGTCATGCATCGCGCCAAGCTGCGTCTCCTTGAAGTTCGCGACGACGTACACATCGCGCAGCGGCACGACCGCGAGCAACGGCATCCCGACCTCGACGTACTGTCCGGCGCGCACCGCCCGCTGGCCGATCGTGCCGTCGCGGGTCGCCCGGATCACCGTGTGTTCGAGGTCGAGTTGCGCCAGCGCGAGCTTCGCGCGGGACGCCGCGAGTCGCGCACGCGCCTGCTCGATCGCGGCCGTACTCTGCGCGCGGCGCCGGCGCAGCACCGTCTGCTGGTCGTCCTGCGCGCGCACGGCCGCGCTCGCGCGGGCCAGTTCCGCGCGCGCCTTCAGCGCATCGGCATGCGCCTGTTCCCAGCGCTGCCCGCTGGCAGCCGATTCGGCGAGCAACTGCTTGTAGCGCACCGCATCGGCATCGCGCCGCGCGGCTTCGGCGCGCGCGGCGGCCGCATCGGCCTGCGCCTGCTCGATCACGCTGCGTTGCTGGCCGACCTGCGCGTCGAGCGTCGCGGCCGCGGCTTCCTCGGCCTGCAGCGTCGCATCGGCCGCGGCGACGGCTGCCTGCGCATCGTCGAGCCTCGCACGGTAGTCGCGATCGTCGAGCGTGACGAGCACGTCGCCGCGCTTCACGGGCTGGTTGTCGTCGACGGCCACGCGTGCGACATAGCCGGCCACGCGCGGGCTGACGGTCACGATGTCGGCGCGCACGTACGCGTCGTCGGTATGCTCGATGAAGCGGCCGACCGTCCACCAGTGCCAGCCGAAACCGGCAAGCGCGATGACGGTGATGAAGGCGCCGGCGGCGATCCAGTGGCGCCGCGCGAAACGGGCGGATTTCTCGGGTACGGCTGTGGTGCTCATGATCGGAATCGGAATGGTTGAGTGCGTGCGGATTCACGAACGGCCGGCTAGGGCTGCCAGCCGCCCCCCAGTGCCTTGAAGACGGCGACCTGATCGAGTGCGACCTGCTGCGTCGACGTGGCCAGTGCCGCATCGACCGCGACGAGGCTGCGCTGCGCATCGAGCACGCCGAGAAAATCCAGCGCACCCGCGTCGTAGTTCAGTTCGGCGAGCCGGTAGGCGCGTGCGTGCTCGGCGCGCGCGGTTTCGAGCGCGGCCTTGTGGCGCCACTCGGCGCCATAGCGGGCGAGCGCCTGCTCGGTTTCCTTCAGTGCGCGCAGCACCTGCGCATCGAACGACGCGCGCGCGGCGGCATCGTCGGCGCGGGCCTGCGCGAGTTGCGCGCGGCTTGCCGCGAGATTCGGAAAACGCCAGGTAATCAGCGGCCCGACGCCCCACGCGATCGCATACTTGTCGCCGAGCGACGACGGATCGCCGGTGGTCGACAGCCAGTTCACCGACCCGCCGAGTACGATCGACGGATACAACTCGGCCGTCGCGGCACCGATCCGCGCGTTCGACGCGGCGAGCCGGCGCTCGCTTTCGCGCAGGTCGGGCCGGCGCCGGAGCAGCGCGGCGCCGTCGCCGACCGGAAACGGCCGCGCCAGCGCGGGCGTCGCGTGGCAGCGCGCGGCCGCGTCGGGAATCGCGCCAGGCGCATGACCGGTCAGCACGGCCAGCTCATACAACGCGGCGCGGCGCGCGCCCGCGAGCGCCGGCAGTTCGGCGCGCGTATCGTCGGCGAACGCGCGCGAGCGCGCGACTTCGAGATCGGACACGAGACCGTGCGCACGCTGGCGGGCGGTCAGCGACGCGAGGCGGTCGGCGATCGCGACCGAGCGCTCGGCCACGTCGATCCGCTCGCCGTACGCGCACGCCTGCGCATAGGCGGCCGTCGTTTCGGCGGCCACCGCGACGCGCATCGCATCCGACGCCGCCTGCACGGCCTCCGAATCGGCGCGCGCGGCATCGACGAGATGACCGACGCGCCCCCACAGATCGACTTCCCACGACACCGCGAACGACGGCGCGAACCCCCAGCGCGTACGCGCATCGGTGCCCTTCGCACTCGCGACGATCTGGTCGGGCGTGTGCTTGCCGTAGTCGACGCCGAAACCGGCTGTCGTCTCGGGCAACCGCGCGGCCCCCGCTTCGTCGAGCACGGCCCGCGCACGCGCGACCCGTGCCGCGGCCACCGCGAGATCGCGGTTCTGCGCGAGCGCTTCACGCACGAGTGCGTCGAGCGCCGGATCGTCGAACAGTTGCCACCAGCGATCGGGCAACGCGCCGCCGGATGCAACGGGTGCATCGCTCGCCGCGTCGAACGGCGCCGTGCGCGCCGCATCGGCCGCAGGCGGACGGTACGGATCGCCGACCGAGCAGGCGGCAAGCATCGCGGCGCTCAGCAGCGCGGCGGCAACAGACAAACGGAAGGAAACCGGAGGAGATAACGTGGCGTGCATCGTGCAATGGCAGTCGAACAAACGATGGGCCTATGGTAATTTCGACCCATTCGGTCGATCTCGCGCGCAAAGCGCATTCGTCGTCGAGAAAAGGACACGTGGATCAATTTTTCAGTGCGCTCGAGCACAAGGACAAGCACAAGCAGATCGCCGTCGTCGCGTCCGACGCGGCGGCCGGCATCGCGTATCCGCCGCATTCGCACCGGCATGGCCAGCTGATTCACGCGATTTCCGGCGTGATGCTCGTGCATGCGGATGCCGGCAGCTGGGTCGTGCCGACGGGGCGCGCGGTCTGGGTGCCGGGCGGCACCCAGCACGAAATCCGGATGGCCGGCGACGTGCAGATGCGCACGGTATTCGTCGCGCACGAAGTGCGGCCGAGCCTGCCGCGCGAATGCCGCGTGATCGAGGTCGGCACGTTGCTGCGCGAGCTGATCGTGACCGCATGCGAACTGCCGGCCGATTACGACCTCGCGCATCGCGCGGGCCGCGTGCTCGCGCTGATCCTCGACGAAATCGAGATCGCGCCGCTGCTGTCGCTGCATGTGCCGATGCCGCGCCATCCGGCGCTCGCCGCGCTGTGCACGCGGCTCATCAATGACCCGTCGTCGGTCGTCACCCTGCAGTCGTGGGCGCGCGACGCGCACATGAACGAGCGCACGCTCGCGCGCACCTTCAAGCGTGAAACGGGCATGACGCACGGCGCGTGGTGCCGCCATGCGCGCCTGCTGCTGAGCCTGCCGCGCCTGGCCGCCGGCACGCCGATCCTCGAACTCGCGCTCGAACACGGCTACGACAGCCCCAGCGCGTTCGCGGCGATGTTCCGCAAGGCACTCGGCGTGCCGCCGAGCGAATACTTCTCGCGACGCTGAACCGCGCTGTCCGTTTCGCGACGATCGTTCGCTGACGTGCGCGCGCGGTACGGCAGGCCGCTCGCTACAGTAACGGCATCGCATGACACCGGCGCCACGCGCCCGCCCCGACGATGGATCTCATTCAAAGCATGCAGGTTTTCGTCACGCTCGCCGACGCGGGGACCTTCACCGAAACCGGCAAGCGGCTCAACCTCACGACCGCGTATGTCAGCCGCACGATCGCGTCGCTCGAAGCGCATCTCGGCATCCGGCTGATGAACCGCACGACGCGCTCGATGTGCCTGACCGAAGCCGGCGAACGCTATCTCGCGCGCGCACGCGACATCACGCTCGCCGTCGATGCGAGCGAACGCGAAGCGCGCGGCGCGCGGCTGCATCCGCACGGCCGGCTGCGCGCGCACTGCAGCGCCAGCATCGCGAATCGTTTCGTGATTCCGCTCGTCGCGCGCTTCCAGGCGCGCTATCCGGACGTCAGCGTCGACCTGACGCTCGCGCCGCAGGTGCCGGACCTGATCCGCGACAGCTACGACGTCGCGGTGATTGCGATGCCGAGCCTGCCGAGTTCCGATCAGGTCGCGATCGACGTCGGGCGGATCGGCAGCGTGCTGTGCGCGTCGCCCGCGTATGTCGCGCGGCACGGGATGCCGGATACGCCGCGCGCGCTCGCGCGGCATCGCTGCCTGCAACTGGTCGCACCCGCCTACCCGGCGCGCGAATGGACGCTGACGTGCGGTGCGGATTCGGAAACGGTCGCGTTCGAGCCGACGATGACGGCCGACGTCGCGGCATCGCTCGAGATCGCGGTTCGGGAAGGGGCGGGCATCGGCCTGCTGCCGGAGTTCGTCGCGGACGACGGGCTGCGTTCAGGCGCGCTGGTGCGCGTGCTGCGCGATTACCGCGCGGAGGACGTGGGCGTGTTTCTGGTGTATCCGTCGCGCCGGCATCTCGACGCGAAGACGCGCGCGTGGGTGGATTTCATGAAGGCGGAGCTGTGCGCCGCGCTCGACGGGCCGCGCGGAGGCAACCGCCCGGGCAACGACGCGACCGCGCCGGACATCGCCGACGCGGCCGCCAACGCCCCGCTTACGCGACAGCCTTCACCGCGGGCTGCGCGGCAAAAAACGTCGCCTGCGCTGCTTCGTCCGCGCGCGCATACGCGCGGTTGATGCCGCTGATCACCGCGCGGATCGACGCGGTCGTCAGGTTCGCGTCGATGCCGACGCCGAACGCACTGCCGCGCACGCCCGTACCGGCCAGCTCGGCGATCGCGATCGCCTTCGCATCGGCGCCCTGCGACAACGCGCGCTCCTCGTAGTGCTGGATCCGCAGCGGCGTGCGCAACGCGTGCATCAGCGCATCGAGCGGGCCATTGCCTTCACCGCGCAGCACGCGGCGCTCGCCGTGCACGTCGGCGGTCAGCACGATCGTCTCGCGGCCGTCGCGCTCGGTCAGTTCATGGCCGACATAACGCAGCGGTGCATCGCCTTCCACGTACTCCTGCTGGAACAGCAACCAGATCTGCGCGCTCGTCACCTCGAGCCCGCTGTCGTCGGTCAGGCGCTGCACGGCCGCACTGAAGTCGACCTGCAGGCGGCGCGGCAGCGCGACGCCATAGCTCTGTTCGAGCAGGTACGCGATACCGCCCTTGCCCGACTGGCTGTTCACGCGAATGATCGAGTCGTACGTACGGCCGACGTCGCTCGGATCGATCGGCAGGTACGGCATTTCCCACACGGCATCGGGGCGCTGCACCGCGAAGCCTTTCTTGATCGCGTCCTGGTGCGAGCCGGAGAACGCGGTGAACACCAGATCGCCGACATACGGATGGCGCGGATGGATCGGCAACTGCGTGCATTCCTCGGCCGTGCGCGCGACTTCGTTGATCTGCGAGAAATCGAGTCCCGGATCGACGCCCTGCGAGTACAGGTTCAGCGCGAGCGTGACGAGATCGACGTTACCGGTGCGTTCGCCGTTGCCGAACAGGCAGCCCTCGATCCGGTCCGCACCGGCCATCACCGCGAGCTCGGCCGCCGCGACCGCGGTGCCGCGGTCGTTGTGCGGATGCACGGACACGATCAGCGCATCGCGGCGCGCGAGGTTGCGGTGCATCCATTCGATCTGGTCCGCGTAGAAGTTCGGCGTGCCGACTTCGACGGTGGCCGGCAGGTTCACGATCGCCTTGTGCTCCGGCGTCGGCTGCCACACGTCGAACACGGCGTCGCAGACTTCCTTCGCGAAATCGAGCTCGGTCGCCGTGAAGGTTTCCGGGCTGTATTGCAGCGTGAAATGCGTATCGGTCGCGGCGTCGGCGCAGCGCTTGATCGTGCGCGCGGCGTTCACCGCGAGCGCCTTCACGCCGTCGCGGTCGAGGCCGAACACGATCTTGCGGAATTCCGGCGCGGTCGCGTTGTACAGGTGCACGATCGCGCGCTTCGCGCCACGCAGCGATTCGAAGGTGCGCTCGATCAGGTCGTCGCGCGCCTGCGTGAGCACCTCGATCGTCACGTCGTCGGGAATGTGGCCGCCTTCGATCAGCTCGCGCACGAAGTTGAAATCGGTCTCGGACGCCGACGGGAACGCGACCTCGATCTCCTTGAAGCCGATCGCAACCAGCATCTTGAACATCCGCATCTTGCGCGCGGCGTCCATCGGCTCGAACAGCGACTGGTTGCCGTCGCGCAGGTCGGTACTCATCCAGATCGGCGCTTGCGTGATCGTGCGCGTCGGCCACATGCGGTTCGGCAGGTTGACGGGCGTGAACGGTCGGTACTTCGTCGCGGGGTTCTTCAGCATCATGATGGTCGGTCCTCGGTCGGTTTGTCGGGAAACCGCGGCGCGGCGGCCATCGGTCGTGGCGGCCGGCTGCGCGCGCAGCGGTAAAAACGGGTGAAAACGGCACAACGGCTAAGCGGTACGGCGAACGACAGCCTTGGCGGTTGAGCGACCGGGACGGAGCGGAGCGATTCGGAAGAAGGACGAACTCAGGCGCCGGTCGATAACCGGGGCCAGGTCGGTGATGCGGGGGAAATCTGGCGCTTCAGGAAAGAAGCAGATGGAAAGCGCGCAGCCGCAGACCCAGCCCGGAGAAACGGGCTAGTAGTCGTAGCGAGAAGCGGGGCTGGGCGGCTTGCATGGCCGAAATCAAATCACAGGGCGATGGGGGCTGTCAACGGGCTGAGTGCAAATGGCGCCGAATTTGACCGCGCAGAATCAGTCCTGTCCGATAGGCGGCATGCGGCCCCGTCGATATGCTTCACGGGTGCGGTGCCGGTGAGGCCCCTGTTCACGTTCGGAGTGAGTTGGTCTACGTACTTCGCCGGTTGCCGCACCCCCTCCTGTTGCATTCAATCGGGTTTCGGCGTGGGCGTTCGGTGGTGGTCGGTGGGCGCGGCCACGACAGAGAAAGATGGTGTTGAAACGCTAACGCTGCCATATGCGAACGCCGAGCGTCCGCGCCGAAACCCGATTGCCCCCAGCCTCCCCATCCGCCCCGCCTGCGCAACCGCGCATCGTTCAAAAAATCGATACGCGCGTCGATATAGTTTCCCGAATATATTGAAATACCCTCGATTAAACACATTTCATTAAATCGATTAACCTCCGTTTTCGATTTACTGAACAATAGCCATTCCTCATCGAATATTTTTTTATTTATTTTTCGGCATGCTCGATTCGTCGTGCTTCAAACTGCAAACGTTTGCGCGACACAGCTCGAAGCCTTACCCATCATTCCTCAGGAGGAAAGCATGGCCGATTCTCAAACGTCTTCCAATCGCGCCGGCGAGTTTTCGATTCCGCCGAATACCGATTTCCGCGCGATTTTCTTCGCGAATGCCGCCGAGCAGCAGCACATCAAGCTGTTTATCGGCGACAGCAAGGAACCCGCCGCGTATCACAAGCTGACGACGCGCGACGGCACGCGTGAAGCGACGCTGAATTCCGGCAACGGCAAGATCCGCTTCGAAGTGTCGGTGAACGGCAAGCCGTCGGCCACCGACGCGCGCCTCGCGCCGATCAACGGCAAGAAATCGGACGGCTCGCCGTACACGGTCAACTTCGGGATCGTCGTGTCGGAAGACGGCCACGACAGCGACTACAACGACGGCATCGTCGTGCTCCAGTGGCCGATCGGCTGACCTGACGCGCACCCGACGACTCACCACCGCCGCCCGCCTCCAGGCCGGCCGGCGGTTGCTCGCCGCATTCGGCGGCACCTCACCCTCTTTGCATCGAAACCCGCCCTACCAACGGAGACCTCCATGCCCCTCCTTTCGGCTTCGATCAACAGCGCCCCCGTGACGACATCGGAAACCTACGTCGACATCCCGGGCCTGACCATCGACATCGCCAAAGCAGAGATTCGAGACGGGAAACTGCAAGTCATCCTCAACGTGCCGACGCCGTACGCGACCGGCAACAACTTCCCCGGCATCTATTTCGCGATCGCGACCGACAAGGGCGTCGTCGCGGACGGCTGCTTCACCTATTCGTCGAAAGTGCCCGAAGCCACCGGGCGCATGCCGTTCACGCTCGTCGCGACGATCGACGCCGGCGCCGGCGTCACGTTCGTGAAGGGCCAGTGGAAAAGCGTGCGCGGCAGCGCGATGCATATCGATTCGTACGCGAGCCTGTCCGCGATCGGCGATACAGCCGCGCAATCGTCGTCGCCCGGCAGCGGAAGCGGCGACACCGGCGCGGGCGGCAACCCGGGCGGCACGGGTAGCGGCACGATCGGCGGCGGCGGCGAGCGCGACGGCACGTTCAACCTGCCGCCGAACATCAAGTTCGGCGTCACCGCGCTCACCAACGCCGCGAACGACCAGACGATCGACATCTACGTCGACGACAACCCGAAACCGGCCGCCACGTTCAAGGGCGCCGGCGTGCAGGACCAGAACCTCGGCACCAAAGTGCTCGACTCCGGCAAGGGGCGCGTGCGCGTGATCGTGATGGCGAACGGCAAGCCGTCGCGGCTCGGCTCGCGGCAGGTCGACCTCTTCAAGAAGACCTACTTCGGGATCGTCGGCTCGGAAGACGGCAGCGACGACGACTACAACGACGGCATCGTGTTCCTGAACTGGCCGCTGGGCTGAGCACGATGACGTGCGGCGCGGCCGGGTGCGCGCGCCGCCGTCGATCCCGCCATGGCGACGGGGCCAACCACACATGGCGAACCGATGCATTCGAGCAGTCACTTGCAGTCTCACGCTGTACTCCGTGCGCGACAACGGCGAAACCCATTCACCGGCCGCGCGACGCGAGCCCTTTCATCGAGACGAGGACGACATGTCACAACCGTTTACCCATGACGATCTGTACGCCCTGCTGCAACTCGCGGGCAACGATGCCAGCGCCGTACAGGCGAACGGCGACCAGGCGGTGCTCGACCGGATGCGCCAGTTCATGACCGCACAGCTCGTGGAAAAGCTGCCGCAATACGATGTGTTCGTCGACATCGCGACCATCCCGTACAGCTTCGACGTCGGCAGCTGGCAAAACAAGGTGAAGACCGATGCGGCCGGGCAGCTGGTCGCCTGCACGGTGACGTGGGCCGGCGCGCCCGGCGTGCTGCCCGGGGCCGCGGCGAAGTTCGGCGTCGGTGCGGTGGTCAATTACTTCTCGAAGGCGACGCCGCAGCCGCAGCCCACGCAGCCGGATACCACGACGACCGGCGGCGGCGAACGCGACGGCGTCTTCAACCTGCCGCCGAACATCGCGTTCGGCGTGACCGCGCTGGTCAATTCGTCGGCGCCGCAGACGATCGAGGTCTTCGTCGACGACAACGCGAAACCGGCCGCGACGTTCCAGGGCGCCGGCACGCAGGACGCGAACCTGAACACGCAGATCGTGAACTCCGGCAAGGGGAAGGTGCGCGTGGTCGTGACGGCGAACGGCAAGCCGTCGAAGATCGGCTCGCGCCAGGTCGACATCTTCAAGAAAACCTACTTCGGTCTGGTCGGCTCGGAAGACGGCACGGACGGTGACTACAACGACGGGATCGCCATCCTGAACTGGCCGCTCGGCTAAGCAGCGCCATCCTGCCCCCTCGCCACGCCGCCCGGCGTGGCGATCTGCTTTGGCGCGTCGTCCGCCCACGCCCCGCCTGTCGCGCAAGAACGATCAAATGCCCCCGCCGCCGATACCATATAGTCCGCCCGACACCCTCATTGGAATGCCATGAATCCGGTTGGACAAGCACTCTGGTTTATCGAAACCCAGCTGGACAGGGAATTGACGCTCGACAGGATTGCCGCCAATTGCGACATGACGCGTTTCGGCTTCTCGCGCCTGTTCTCGATGAATACCGGCTGGCCGGTGATGCGCTATGTCCGGTCGAGACGGCTCACGCGTGCGGCGCGCGCGTTGGCACAAGGTGCGCCGGGCATCCTGCATGTGGCGCTCGATGCCGGCTATGGCTCCCATGAGGCGTTCACGCGCGCCTTCCGCGATTGCTTCGGCATGACGCCCGAGGACGTGCGGGCACGGCGCACCCTCGACGGGTTGTCTCTTGTGGAGCCGCTACGCATGAAAGAGCTGAAGATCATCGACGTTGCACCGTCACGCTTCGAAACCACCGGCAAGCGGCTGATCGCCGGCATGAGCGACCGCTACACCTTCGACACCAACGAAGGCATTCCGGCGCTGTGGCAAGCGTTCATCCCATACATCGGTACCCTTCCCGGCCAGGTCGACGATGTGACCTACGGCGTGTGCTGCAACCCCGATGCGGATGGCAGCTTCGAATACATCGCGGGCGTGGAAGTCGCCAGCCGCGATCGACTGCCCGCCCCCTTTCGCTGCATCGAACTGGAACCGCAGCGGTATGCGGTCTTCGAACACAGCGGGCATATTTCCACGCTGCACCAGACGTTCTACAGCATCTGGAACGGCTGGCTGCCGACGTCGGGATTCAAGGCGGTCGACGCGCCCGAATTCGAGCGCTACAGCGCGGACTACGATCCAGTAATTGGCACCGGCGTGCTGGAAATCTGGTTGCCCGTCGAACCCGCCGTGTAAGCGGTTTGCGTTGATCGGCCGCGACGTGCCTCGTCTCGGCTCGCCCCTCGCCAACGGTCAGCCAGCAAGCGACCCGGCAGGCTTCGCCATCGCCACCGGCTGCGACCACGCAGCCGACGCCAGATGCGTACGCGCGCCGAGCACCACGCGATTGAACGCGACGCGCCGTTCGCCCGTCAGCTTCGCCGCCTTGCCCGCCTGGACCAGCGCGACCGGATCGACGAGACGATCATGCCGCCGGACCTCGAAGTGCAGATGCGGCCCGGTGGCCGTGCCCGTGCTGCCGACCGCGCCGACCCGCTCGCCGCGCGGGATCCGCATGCCGGTTCGCAGCGTCGGCTCGAATGCCGACAGGTGCGCGTAGTACGACGCATAGCCGCCGTCGTGGCGGATCACCACGTACTTGCCGTAGCCGCGCGGCTCGGTGCCGATGAACGTGACGACGCCGCGCTCCGACGCATGAACCGCACGCCCGGACGGCGCCGCGAGATCGACGCCGGAATGCACATGGCGCGCACCGGTTACCGGATGCACGCGCGTACCGAAATGCGAGCTGATCCGCGTTGCGCTGACCGGCATCGCAAACCGCGCGCCGGCGAGCGGCACGCCGCCGAGGTCGTAATAGGCGCCCGGCGAGCCGGCATCGGGCGCAAACCACACGCCCGCGACATGCTGGCCGCGAAAGCGCAGCTCGAGCGCCGTCACGCGCACGCCGCCCGGCCGCTTGGCGTTGCCGTCGGGTTCGTATGCAACGCGGAACGTGTCGCCGAGTACACCGCGCTGCTTCGGGTCGACGCGACCGGCGAGCATGCGGGTGATCTGTGCGGCAACGCCGGCCGGCAGATCGGCGCGTGCCAGCGACGCCTGCAGGCTGCCGACGATCGCGCCGGCCCGCGCGCCGCGTTCGGCTTCCGCGAGCACGAACGGCTCGGCGGCGGCCAGATCGACGGGACGCCGCTCGAACGCAGCCGGCGCGCCCACCACGGGCAACGGCGACGCAAGACCGTAATCGAACCTCGACGCGTACGCGCGTTCGACCGCCACGCGCGCCGCATCGCACAGCACGCGGTAAGCCACGCAGGCACCGAAGCGCGCAACGGGGTCGTCGCGTTCGCCGGTCGTCGGCACGGCCAACGCATGCGACGCATAGGCAACGTCGAGCGGCGCAGCCGTCGATGCGTGCAAACCGCCCCACGTGGTGCGCGCGGCATTGAAAAAGGGCACGTCGACAAGGTCAGCCATCACGGGCGAAAACGGCGCGGCGTCGTGAGACGCGTGGGCCACCGCCCCCGGTGCGCCGGCCACACAGGCCGCCGCGATGACACCGCGCAGCAGCGCGCGGCGCATCGGGAAAGCGTGAACGCCGCGCGGCGCGGGTTGACCTTGTTCGCGTGCGAGACGGAAACGCAGGTCTAACCGCATGACGTCGTCACTCGCTGTCTGTCAGTGAAAAATCGGGAGAGAACCGGGTATCGCGGAGGAACGATCGTCGCGACCCGGCAACGTGAAAACGAGTGTATCGGCGCGATCGAAATGGCTGAATAGGACAAGTCCTATTTGATGGAAAAGCCGCTTCGTACTAAATCGAAATCGCGATTTCGCGGCCTGGCGGCATGGCCATGCGGCATTCGCCCCCACCCATTCGCGCGAACCATCTCGCCCCGTGTACGGTCGAACGCTGCCCGCACGTCAGCGCAAGCCTGCCCGACCACGGCAGGCACGCCACGCGTCGCGCACCGTTTCTTCAAACCGGAATCCCGTCATGTTGCTCGATCACCTGCATCCGGAACGCTGGACGTTCCTGTGGAACGCGCTGTCCACGCTCTCCATCAAGCTGTGCGCCGGCCTGGCGCTGCTCGTCGCCGGCTGGTGGCTGTCGAAGCGCATCGGCAACTGGCTGAACCGTCTGCTCTCGAACAAGGAGCGCGTCGACGACACGCTGCGGCCGATCCTCTGCGACGTCGCCGTGTGGGGCATCCGTATCGTCGCGATCGTCGGCGCGCTGTCGCAGCTCGGCATCGAAACCGCGAGCATCGTCGCGGTGCTCGGCGCCGCCGGCCTCGCGATCGGCCTCGCGCTGCAGGGCACGATGCAGAACATCGCGGCCGGCATCATGCTTCTGCTGCTGCGGCCGTTCAAGGTCGGCGACTATATCGACGGCGGCACGGGGGTCGCGGGCACCGTCGACGAGGTCGGGCTCTTCATGACGCGGCTGACGAAGCCGGACGGCATCTGCGAATACGTGCCGAACAGCGCGCTGTGGGGCAGCTCGATCCGCAACTACACGCGCAACCCGACGCGCCGCCTCGATCTCGAAGTGGAAGTGTCTGTGCACGACGATATCGATCGCGCGCTCGACGCGCTGCGCGCGCTGGCCGCGGCCGATCCCGACGTGCTGCAGGATCCCGCGCCGGACGTGATGGTGATGCGCTTCGACGACAGCACGGTCGTCGCGAACATGCGCGTATGGACGCACACCGACAAGTTCTGGGCGATGCGCTGGCGACTCGCGCGCCAGGTGCGCAAGACGCTCGCCGACGCGAGCTGCACGCTGCCGATCCGTACGCGCGAGCTGCACATCGTGCACGGCACCGACCGTCAACCCGCAACCCTCGGCAAGCAGGCCTAGCGCCTGCTCATGCAGCGGCCCGGTGACGCATCAACCCGGCGCCGCGCCGCGTCAGCCCGCCACAACGAGCCGCACCGGCTTCGGCTCCAGCCGCACTTTCAGCCAGGCTTCGAGCCGTGCGCGTTCCGCGCGCGGCATCGGCTTCGCCGTCGACACGACGAAGGTCGGCACCGCGTCCGCACCCGGCGCGCTCGCGGCGCCATCCCATTCGAACGCATTCGCATACCGAACCTGCCGCACCTGCGGATACTGCACGCTCAGCTCATGCGCGACCCGGTCGAGTTCCGCGCGGTCGGCGGACTGCGCGTCGAGCTGCCGCTGCAGTTTCGCGATCGCGTCGTCCTTGTCCTGCGCGTCCTGCTGCGCGGCCGATTGCGCCTCGACGAGCTGCTGCGCGAGCGTCGCCTTCAGCGACGTTTCGAGCGCGCGCGCATCGATCCGCTCGTCGCCGGCCTGGCGCACGACGAGCGTGGCGTCCGCCAGCCCGTAACCCGGCAGCTTCGACGACAGCGCATCGAGCCGGTGCTGGTCGACGCGCTGGCCGACGAGCACCGCGTCGATGGTCCGCTTCACCGGGTCGATGTGCTTGCTCGCCACCACGCTCAACGGCAACGACAGCTCGGCCTTGATGAACTGCTCGGCGCGCGCGTTGAACACTTCCTGCGTCACGAGACGGTAGGCCAGCACGACGCTCGGCACCGCGGTCGCCAGCACCGCCGCCAGCACGAAGCGCCGGACATTGCGCTGGACTGCGGCATCCACGGGCGCCACCGGCTTCGCGCGAATCACCCACGTGACGATCACCGTCGCGAAAGCAATGAACACGAGGTTGATCGAGAACAGGTAGAACGCGCCGGCGAAATACTGCAGGCTGCCATGGGCGAGCCCGTAGCCGGCCGTACACAGCGGCGGCATCAGCGCGGTCGCGATCGCCACGCCCGGGATCACGTTGGTCTTTTCGCTGCGCGTCGCGCCGACCATGCCGACCAGCCCGCCGAACAGCGCGATCAACACGTCCCAGATGCTCGGCGACGTGCGGGCGAGCAGTTCGGAGTGTGCGCCGGTGAGCGGGCTCAACGAGAAGTACAGCGTCGACGTCGCGAGACTGATCAGCGTCGCGACGCCGAGATTCTGCAGCGACCGGCGAATCAGGCCGAAATCGTAGATGCCGATCCCGTAGCCGAGGCCCATGATCGGCCCCATCAACGGCGAGATCAGCATCGCGCCGATGATCACGGCCGTCGAGTTGACGTCGAGGCCGATCGACGCGATGGCAATGGCCGACATCAGGATCCACAGATTCGTCCCGCGCAGCCCGATACCGGCACGGAGGTCGCGATCGATCGATGTGTGATCGGCCTGCCCTTCGCGCAGGCTGAAGTACTGGCGCAGCACGAGCCGCATCTTCGATGCGCGACGCGGCGGCCGATTGCCTTCGATATTGTTCATGTCGGTTTCCGGAAAACGGTCGGGGGCGGTGCGCGACACACGGCGCGAAGCAGCGCTGAGGCGCAGAGGCGAGCCGGGTGAACGGATTGTGCCGCAAGGTTCGCGGCTGGGCCACCCCTGCGATGTCGAGTCCGTGCGATGGGATTTCGCCCGCTGTCGCGCATCGGACCAGGCCGGTCCGATGCACCGCATCGCCTGACGTCGCGACACGGCCCGACCGGGCGAGACAGACATCCCGTCCGGCACCCTGGCAGCGAATGGCTCCGTGCGTTGCCGCCCGTTGCAGGCGGCGTTCGTTGCCCGTCGATTCGACGCGCGGGCAGGAAGCCATCATGAAAGAACGTGCGACCGTTCTCTACGTGATCGCCGGTATCGCGCTCCGAGGTCGGTGCCTGCGGCGAGCGCGCGATACCGGCGCGTGCTGCGTTACATCTTCACGATATCGAGCAGCGCCTTCTTGCCGCTCTTGTACGTGAACACCGAGATCGCGCCATGCTTCAGGTCGCCCTGCGGCGTGAAGCTCGTCTCGCCGATCACGCCTTTGTAGTCGGTCGCCGGCATCGCGGCCAGCACCTTCGCCGGGTCGGTCGAGTTCGCGCGTTTCATCGCGTCGACGATGATGTAGACGGCGTCGTACGAGAACGGCGCGTACACCTGCATCGGCTGGTGGTAACGCGCTTCGTAGCGTTTCGCGAACGCCGCGCCGCCCGGCATCTTCTCGAGCGCGATACCGGCCTCGGAGCACACGACGTTGTCGGACGCCGGGCCCGCGAGCTTCGGCAGGTCGGTCGAGCACACGCCGTCGCCGGCGAGGATCTTCGCGCGCATGCCGAGCTGGCGCGCCTGCTTCGCGAGCGGGCCGCCCGTCGCGTCCATGCCGCCGTACATGATCGCGTCCGGGTTGGCACCCTTGATCTTCGTGAGGATCGCGCGGAAGTCGATCGCCTTGTCGTTGGTCGCGTCGCGCGACACGACCTTCATCCCGGCCGCCTTCGCGGCCTTCTCGAATTCGGTCGCGAGGCCCTGCCCGTACGCGGTCGAATCGTCGACCACGGCCACCGTCTTGATGCCCATGTTCTTCGCCGCATACATCGCGAGCGCCGGGCCCTGCTGCGCGTCGGTCGCGACCACGCGGTAGGTCGTCTTGAAACCCTGCTGCGTGTAAGTCGGATTGGTCGCGGCCTGCGAGATCTGCACGACGCCGCCGTCGCGATAGACGCGCGATGCCGGAATCGACGTGCCCGAATTGTGATGGCCGACGACACCCACCACCTTATCGTCGACGAGCCGCTGCGCGACCTGCGTCGCGGTGCGCGGATCGCCCGCGTCGTCCTGCGCGTCGAGCTGCAGCGTGACCTTCTTGCCGCCGATCGTCAGGCCTTTTGCGTTGATTTCCTCGACCGCGAGGCGCGCGCCGTTCTCGCTGTCCTTGCCGAGGTGCGCGATCGCGCCGGTCAGCGGCGCGACGTGGCCGATGCGCACGATTTCGTCCGCGTGTGCGGACAGCGCGCACGTGAGCGCCGCCGCTGCCGCGAATACCGTCATGGAATGTCGAAGCATGTCTGTCTCCTGGTCAGTCTTGTGGGCCCCGTTCAATGCGGGACGTGTTGTGGTTCGGATGACGAAGCGTGGACGGTCAGTGACGCAGCGCGTCCTGCACCGCCCGGCCGATCCCGGCAGGCAGCACGGCGGACTCGCCGCGCGTCGCGACGCCGTACAGGTCCTTCGGATCGCGCGGCGCGGGAATCAGGTCGAGCTCGATGCCGATGTCGCGCTCGCGCGCGGCCGCGTTCAGGTAGCGCAGCGCCGAGAAATCCTCGAGCGCGAAGCCGACCGAATCGAACACCGTCACTTGCGCAGCCGATTCGCGGCCCGGTTCGGCACCCGACACGATCCGCGCGAACTCGGTCACCGGGAAATCCGCCGGCATCTGCTGGATATCGCCTTCGATGCGCGTCTGCGGCTCGTATTCGACGACGACGCGCGCGCGGCGCAGCACGTCCGCATGCAGCTCGGTCTTGCCCGGGCAATCGCCGCCCACGGCGTTCACGTGCATCCCATCCTCGATCATGTCGGGCGTCAGGATCGTCGCGTTGGTCTTGTCGGCGGTGACCGTCGTCACGATATCCGCGCCGCGCACCGCGTCCGCCGCCGACGCGCAGCGGATCACGCGCAATCCCTCGAACGACGCGAGGTTGCGGATCAGCTTGTCGGTCGCGGCCGGATCGATGTCGAACACGCGCAGTTCGTCGATGCCGAGCATCACGTGGAACGCGATCGCCTGGAATTCGCTCTGCGCACCGTTGCCGATCAGCGCCATCGAACGCGCATCGGCGCGCGCAAGAAAGCGCGCGACCAATGCGGAGGTCGCGGCGGTGCGGATCGCGGTCGTCAGCGTCATCTCGCTCAACAGCAGCGGATAGCCGGTGTCGACGTCGGCCAGCACGCCGAACGCCATCACGGTCAGCAGGTCGGCCTTGGTGTTCTTCGGGTGGCCGTTCACGTACTTGAACGCATACAGCCGCGCATCAGACGTCGGCATCAGCTCGATCACGCCGTCGGTCGAATGGCTGGCGAGGCGCGCGGTCTTCTCGAACGTCTCCCAGCGCCGGTAGTCCTGCTCGATAGTCGAGGCCATCGTCGTCAGGATCTGCGTCATCCCGACTTCGGCCACGAGCGTCGACACGCTCGTCACATCCAGATATCGCGTCATGCCCTTGCTCCACGGTTGCGGCGGCCGGCACGGAGCACGGCCGCCGTTGAAACGGTCGGCGCCGCGCGTTACGCGCGCCCTTCGAATCCCAGCAGCACGTTGACCGCGTTGATGCCGATCTCGTCGACCATGTAGCCGCCCTCCATCACGAACAGCGTCGGCACGTTCAGGCGCGCGAGCGCCGCGCCGATGCGCAGGTAGTCGGGCGAGCGCAGCCGGAAATGGCTGATCGGGTCGTGCTCGAAGGTATCGACGCCGAGCGACACGACGAGCGCGTCGGGCGCATGCGCGGCGATCGCGGCGGCCGCCTGGTCGAGCGCCGCCGAGTAGGTGTCCCACAGCGTGCCCTTCGGCAGCGGCAGGTTCAGGTTGAACCCTTCGCCCGCGCCGATGCCGCGTTCTTCCGCATAGCCGGAGAAGTACGGGTACGACACCGGCGGCTCGCCGTGGATCGACGCGAACAGCACGTCCGCGCGGTCGTAGAAGATGTCCTGCGTGCCGTTGCCGTGGTGGAAATCGACGTCGAGCACCGCGACGCGCGCGGCGCCCTGCGCGATGCAGTGCTGCGCGGCGATCGCCGCGTTGTTCAGATAGCAATAGCCGCCCATGTACTCGCGGCCCGCGTGATGGCCGGGCGGGCGGCACAGCGCGAACGCCGCGCGCGCGGCACCGCTCGACAGCAGGTCGGCGCCGGTGAGCGCCGAGTTCGCGCTCGCGCTCACGGCATCCCACGTGCCGGCGTTGATCGGCGCGCCGGCGTCCATTGCGTAGAAGCCGAGCTTGCCGTCGATGAACGCGGGCGGCGTCGCGGCGGCCGGCATCGCGCGCACCGGCCACACGAGCGGCAGCGCCTGGCAGGTGCGGCCCGTCGCGGTCCACTCGTCCCACGCACCGGCGAGGAAATCGACGTAGCGGGCGCTGTGCGCGGCCGCGTAGTGGGCGCGGTCGAACGGCTTCGGCGCGATCACGTCGCCGAGGCCGGCGGCGCGCACCTGCGCGAGCACCGTTTCGGCGCGAAGGGGGTTTTCGAACGAATCGGTGATCGCGCCGTCCTTCAGTTCGACGCCGCGATGCAGTTGATGATCGCTGCTGTAGACCGTGAGCATGGTTGACTGTTGCGGTGAGGGTGGCAACAGTTTATTGACGGCAACCGGCAATAGCTTTGCTTTCGACGCGCGGCTTTTATACAATTTTGAGAAAACCGCCTACGGAATCCCGGAAATGAGCAAAAATCGCGCTTCGGCCGAACTGGATGGCGTCGACCGCGCCATGCTGCGCCTGCTGCAGGACGACGGCGCGCTGTCGAACGCGACGCTCGGCGAGAAGCTGTCGCTGAGCGTCACGCCCTGCTGGCGGCGCCGCAAGCGGCTCGAGGACGAGGGCGTGATCACCGGCTATCAGGCGAATCTCGACCGGCGCGCGCTCGGCATGAACGTGTTCGCGTTCGTGCTGGTGACGTTCAACATGCATTCCGACCAGGATTCGGATCACTTCGAGGACGTGATGCGGCGTCACGACGAAGTGACGTCCTGCCACAAGATCACCGGCGCGGCCGACTACATCCTGCAGGTCGTCGCGGCCGATCTCGACGCGTATGCCGAATTCGTCGAGCGCGTGCTGCGCAAGCAGGCCGGGGTGTCGTCGATCCAGTCGAGCCTCGCGTTGCGCGAAGTGAAGTTCTCGTCGCGCGTGCCGGTGCCCGGCGACTGAACGATGCGGCGAACGTGCAGGCCGCCGCCCGACTCTCCGAAACTCATCCCATGGAGCACTACCCAATGAAGCGTTTCCTCCCTTCGGTGTCGCTGGCCGCCACGCTGGCCTGCGCGTTCGCACTGAGCGCCTGTGCCGCGCCATCCACGCCGCCGGCTCAATCGTCGGCGCCGGCCGTCCCGCCGATGCCCGGTAGCGATCGCGATGCGCACGGCTGCATCCCGTCGGCCGGCTATTCGTGGTGCGAAGCAACGCAGCAATGCGAGCGCCCGTGGGAACTCGCGAAACAGAAGGGCTTCGCGAATTCGGCGCAAGCGTACGACCAGTTCTGCCGGAACGGCGCCGCGAAGTAAAGTGACGTGACGTCACGCGATCGTGTCGCGGCGCGCTGCCGCGACACGATGCAGCGCCTCCGAAAACCCCTCCCGATCCCGCGCAGTTATCCCCCTCTTTCCCGGTTCCCGCGACCGTCATTCCGGAAACCCGGACACGCAAAAAACCCCACGAAAACAACGGTATTTTTCGTTTGTGACACAGCAAACGAGTTCGGTTACATTACGCGCCCCTTGCCACCCCGCCCCCGCAAAACGCGTCGCGCGCGGCCTCTTTCCACGCAGCCCGAAGCGCCTTCCGCTCAGGCTTGCCGCAAGGGCCCGGGCGCGTCGTGCGCCACTGTGACGCAGGCGCTTGCCTGCCCGCAGGAAGCCGATCCGAAGGTGTCCTTGCCGACGGCTTCGCGTGCGCAAATGCAACGGCGCGCGGCGTCGATCCGGAATTCCGGATTCGCGATCCGGATCTCCGGATCCGCGTGTCGCCGCGATCGACACACGCGCCGGGCGGCGTGGCAAACCGATGCATCCAAGTTGAAAAAGGGATCTGCTGTGATCAAAACGTTACGGGTAATACTGTCGGCGCTTGCGCTGTGCGTCGCCGCGTCGTCCGCGCACGCCGCCGATACGAAGAAGGTCGACGTCCTGCTGGTGGGCGGCGGCATCATGAGCTCGACGCTCGGCGTCTGGCTGCACGAGCTGCAACCTGACTGGTCGATGGCGATGGTCGAGCGCCTCGACGGCGTCGCACTGGAAAGCTCGAACGGCTGGAACAACGCCGGCACCGGCCACTCGGCACTCGCCGAACTCAACTACACGCCGGAGAAGGCGGACGGCAAGATCGACATCTCGAAGGCGATCGAGATCAACGAGTCGTTCCAGATCTCGCGCCAGTTCTGGGCGTGGCAGGTCAAGCAGGGCGTGCTGAAGAACCCGCACTCGTTCATCAACTCGACGCCGCACATGAGCTTCGTGTGGGGCGACGACAACGTCCGCTTCCTGAAGAAGCGCTACGAAGCGCTGCAGGCGAGCCCGCTGTTCCGCGGGATGCAGTATTCGGAAAACTACGACCAGATCAAGCAGTGGGTGCCGCTGATGATGGAAGGCCGCGACCGCAACCAGAAGGTCGCGGCAACGTGGACGCCGATCGGCACCGACGTGAACTTCGGCGAGATCACGCGCCAGTTCGTCGGCTACCTGAAAACGCAGCCGAATTTCACGCTGTCGCTGTCGAGCGAAGTGCGCGAGATCACGCGCAATGCCGACGGCACATGGCACGTGACGTGGGTCAAGCTGCACTCGGATGAACCGGCGCAATCGGTCGACGCGAAGTTCGTGTTCATCGGCGCGGGCGGCGGTGCGCTGCACCTGCTGCAGGCGTCGGGCATCCCCGAGGCGAAGGACTACGGCGCGTTCCCGGTCGGCGGCTCGTTCCTCGTGACGGAGAACCCCGAAGTCGTGAAGCAGCATCTCGCGAAGGCGTACGGCAAGGCGTCGGTCGGCTCGCCGCCGATGTCGGTGCCGCACCTCGACACGCGGATCATCGACGGCAAGAAGATCATCCTGTTCGGGCCGTTCGCGACGTTCTCGACCAAGTTCCTGAAGAACGGCTCGTACTTCGACCTGCTCAAGAGCACCAACACGCACAACGTCGCACCGATGATGCGCGTGGGTGTGGACGAATTCCCGCTGGTCCAGTACCTCGCCGGCCAGCTGATGCTGTCCGACGACGACCGCTTCAACGCGCTGAAGGAATACTTCCCGAACGCGAAGAAGGAAGACTGGCGCCTGTGGCAAGCCGGCCAGCGCGTGCAGATCATCAAGCGCGACCCGGTGAAGGGTGGCGTGCTGAAGCTCGGCACCGAGATCGTCGCGTCGCAGGACGGCAGCATCGCGGGCCTGCTCGGCGCATCGCCGGGCGCGTCGACGGCCGCGCCGATCATGCTGAACCTGATGAAGAAGGTGTTCAAGGACAAGGTCGCGACGCCCGAGTGGCAGCAGAAGATCCGCCAGATCGTGCCGAGCTACGGCACGAAGCTGAACGACAGCCCGGCGAAGGTCGTCGAGGAATGGACGACCACCAGCGACGTGCTGCAGCTGTCGCCGCCGCCGAAGATCGACGTCAACACGCCGTCGCAGGCCACCGGCACCGCGCCGGCCCGCCCGGCGAAGGCCTCGGCCGACATGGCGCTGTAACGCGCCAAGCGCCGCGCGACACCGTTGCGCCGCATGACACGGCCGCCCTCCGGGGCGGCCGTTTTTCTTGGCGGGTCCCGGGCGGAACCGCCCAGCCGGTCGCCCGCTTCCGCTAGAATTGCGGCACGCGCGACCCTGTCGCCGCCCGATCCATCATCCGCATCGACGCAATCCAAGCGACGCCCGGTGCGGCCCGCGCCCAAGCCGCGCGAGCGCCGCCCGCCGTTGCCGCGCCCGCCCGGGCGCGCCATCAACCGAATTCAGCTGGAGAAAGACCGTGTTTACCTGCCGAAACCAGAGCTGCGGCACGCAGTGGGAGCAGTCCGACGTCGTCATCAAGGACGAAGGCCAGGGGCTGCTGTTCCGCTGCCCGCTGTGCGGCGCGCGCAACTACCTCGAACGCTTCGAAGACGACGAAGGCAAGGTCGTCTACGAGCAGATGGAAGGCCGCCCTTACCTCGGAGACCTGGAATGACCCAGCCGACCGCCACGCCGTTCAGCGCGCTGTCGTTGACGCCCGCCACGCTCGCCAACCTCGCGCAGCTCGGCTATGTCGACATGACGCCGATCCAGGCCGCGAGCCTGCCGATCGCGCTGGCCGGCCAGGACCTGATCGCGCAGGCGAAGACGGGCAGCGGCAAGACCGCCGCGTTCTCGCTCGCGCTGCTGGCGCGCCTCGACGCACGCCGCTTCGACGTGCAGGCCATGATCCTGTGCCCGACGCGCGAACTCGCCGACCAGGTCACGCAGGAAGTGCGCCGCCTCGCGCGCGCCGAAGAGAACGTGAAGGTGCTGACGCTGTGCGGCGGCACGCCGATGCGCCCGCAGACGCAGAGCCTCGAGCACGGCGCGCATATCGTCGTCGGCACGCCGGGCCGCATCATGGACCACCTCGATCGCGGCAACCTGAAGCTCGACGCGCTGAATACGCTGGTGCTCGACGAAGCCGACCGGATGCTCGACATGGGCTTCTTCGACGACATCGCGAAGGTCGCACGGATGTGCCCGACCACGCGCCAGACGCTGCTGTTCTCGGCGACCTACCCGGACGGCATCGCGAAGCTGAGCCAGCAGTTCCTGCGCAACCCGAAGGAAGTGAAACTCGCGGAGCGCCACGACGACAGCAAGATCCGCCAGCGCTTCTATGAAGTGACGGAAGACGAGCGGCTGCATGCGGTGGGCCAGTTGCTGAACCACTACCGGCCGGTGAGCACGATCGCGTTCTGCAACACCAAGCAGCAGTGCCGCGACCTGCTCGACGTGCTGCACGCGCAGGGCTTCCACGCGCTCGCGCTGCACGGCGAGCTCGACCAGCGCGAGCGCGACCAGGTACTGATCCAGTTCGCGAACCGCAGCTGCTCGGTGCTGGTGGCAACCGACGTCGCCGCGCGCGGGCTCGACATCGCGCAGCTCGAAGCGGTGATCAACGTCGACGTGACGCCCGACCCCGAAGTGCACGTGCACCGCATCGGCCGCACGGGCCGCGCGGATCAGGACGGCTGGGCGCTGAGCCTCGCGAGCATGGACGAGATGGGCCGCGTCGGCGGGATCGAGCAGGCGCAGAAGCGCGAGGTCGAATGGCATCCGCTCGCGGAGCTGACGCCGACCGGCACCGACACGCTGCTGCCGCCGATGGAAACGCTGCAGATCCTCGGCGGGCGCAAGGACAAGATCCGCCCGGGCGACGTGCTTGGCGCGCTGACCGGCGACGCCGGGTTCGACGGCAAGCAGATCGGCAAGATCAACGTGACCGAGTTCTCGACCTATGTCGCGCTCGAGCGCGGCGTGGCGCACGACGCGCTGCGCAAGCTCAATGCGGGGAAGATCAAGGGCAAGCGGGTCAAGGTCCGGTTGATGGACGAAGAGTAATACCGAAGCGCGCCGCGACCCTCACGCGGCGCGCTCGCCCAGCATCGCCAGGTACTGCTGTACCGCCCCCCATTCCCCGCCGATCCGGCTCAGCGCGACGAGTTCGGAGCCCGGCACGCTGCCGGCGAGTGTCCGGTACACGATGTTCGGCGCCGCGATCCGGCTCAGCGGCGACGGCACCAGCGCCACGCCGAGCCCAGCCCCCGTCAACGCCAGCACCGACAGCGTGCTGCTCACCTTGTGTGCGATGCGCGGCGTCTTGCCGAGCACCCGCCGCAGGATCGCAAGCTGTCCTTCGTCGTCACCGTCCGCCGCGTAGAAAATGAACGGCTCGTCCGCGAGTGCCGCGACACTCACCGTGCGCCGCTTCGCCAGCGCGTGCCGGTCGCTCATCATCACGTCCCACGCCCAGCTGCCGACCGTCCGCACGGCCAGCTTCGGATCGAACGCCGAGCCGAAAGCCGGGCAATAGCCGATGTCGAGCCGGCCCGCGAGGATCGCGTCCTGCTGCGCGGCCGGCGCCATCTCGTGCAGGTCGAGCGTCACTTCCGGCCACGCCGCATGAAACGCAATCAGGTCGTCGGACAGCCGCCCCGTCGCGACCGCATTGCCGACGAAGCCGATCCGCACCATGCCCGTCTCGCCGCGCGCCGCGCGCTGCACCAGCGTCTTCGCGCGCTCGGCCTGCTCGAGCGTGTGTCGCGCCTCGGTCACCAGCAGCCGGCCGGCGTCCGTCAGCGCCACCTTGCGCGTGCTGCGCTCGAACAGCGCGGTACCGAGTTCCTCCTCGAGCGCGCGAATCTGCATGCTCAGCGCGGGCTGCACGATATGCAGCCGCTCCGCCGCACGGCCGAAATGCCCCTCTTCGGCAACCGCGAGAAAGTAACGCAAATGGCGAAGGTCCATACGGTCAATTCATCACTTAAAACAATCAATCCTGAAATTTAATCTATTGGATTGAAAAATCAACCACGCGCATCCTGACGGTCAGACGTTGCACCGCAGCGCACTTCCACAGGAGCCGAATCATGTCCGACCGCAACCGTATCGATGTCCACCAACACGTCGTCCCGCCGTTCTGGGCCGATGCGCTGCCCGCCCACGGCGGCGACCCGTCCGGCTGGGGCAGCCCCGCCTGGAGCCCGGAAAGCGCGATCGCGTTCATGGATTCGCTGGAAATCCAGACCGGCGTGCTGTCGCTGACGGCGCCCGGCGTCCAGGGCTGGAACGGCCAGGCCAAGCGCGACATGGCGCGCCAGGTCAACGAATACGTGGCCGGCCTCGTCGCACAACGGCCGACCCGCTTCGGCAACTTCGCGACGCTGCCGCTGCCCGACGTCGACGGCACGCTCGCCGAAATCGGCCACGCATTCGACACGCTGAAGGCCGACGGCGTCGTGCTGCTCAGCAACTACGGCGGCGTCTATCTGGGTGATCCGGCCTTCGAATCCGTCTGGGCAGAACTCGACCGCCGCCGCGCGGTCGTGTTCATCCACCCGGCGAAGCCCGCGATCGACGCGGTGCCCGGGATGCCCGGCCCGCTGCTCGACTATCCGTTCGATACGACGCGCACGGCCGTCCAGCTCGTGCTGAACGGCGTGATCGCGCGGCATCCGAACGTGCGCATCATCCTGTCGCACGCGGGCGGCTTCCTGCCGTACACCGCGTACCGCTTTGCCGAACTCGCGCCGGGCGTGCGCAACGACGTGCCGAATCGTGACGGGCTGCTCGACCTGCTGCGCACGTTCTACTTCGATACCGCGCTGTCGTCGCCGTCCGCACTGCCGAGCCTCACCGCGTTCGCGCAACCCGATCGCGTGCTGTACGGCAGCGACTTCCCGTACGCGCCGCCGGCCGTCAGCACGTCGTTCACCCACGCGCAGGATGCGTATGCGGCGCTCGGCGCCGACCGGCACGCCGCGATCAACCATGCGAACGCTTTGCCGCTGTTCCCGCGTCTCGCGGCGCTCGCGCGGTAACGCACGACGCCGTGTCGCGTGACGCCCCGGCCCCGCCACGGCGGCGTCACGCGCGCAACCGGCGCCGCGCCGTCAGGTCAGAACGGAATGACGGCCTTCGCCCACACGGCCTCCCCGGCCGGCCGGTTGCGCACGAAGAACTCCTTCACGACGCGCGCTTCCACGCTGATCTTGCTGAACTGGTAGCGAAACCCCGGCCCGATCGCGAACGTCTGGCCGCGAAAGCCGTCGCCCGCGACCGGCTGCCCGTTCTGCATGTCGTCCGTGGTCTGCTTGACGAAGTAGCCCGACAAGCCGACCCGCGCCTTCGGCGTGACCGCATAGCTCGCCGAATAGTCGACGTGAAACAGGTTCCCCGAGTGGTAGTGGGTGTCGTTGTTCGGCGAGTTGAAGCTGTACGTGATCTTCGCGGACACCTCGACCTTGTCGTTCGGCAGCCACGACACGCCGAACACCGGCCGCGCGGTGTAGTAGTTCTTGCCGGTGTTCAGCGCTGACTGCGCGTCGTACTGCCCGGTCGGAAACACGAATTCGATCGCCGCGACCGTGCGCAGCGCGCCCGAACCCCACGCGATCAGCGCGGGGCTGACGATCAGGTCGCCGAGATTGGTACGGTCGAACGACGCGCCGCCTGCATCCAGCGCCAGATGCTGCATCGGCAGCACCGCATACGCGCCATAGCGCCCGCCGAGCACCGACAGGTTCGACATCCAGACCACGCGCGGAATCAGCACGTCGGCATCGAGCTTGAAGCCCGGCACCGAACCGTTGCCGTGCGAATCGTTGAAGCGCGACGCGTGGTAATGCGTGTAGTACAGCAGCGCATACAGTCCGGCCGGCGGCAGTGCGCCGGCAAAAAACGCCTCGGCGCCCTCGCCGATCGTGTCGCCGCCGCCCTCCGTCGCCCATGCGCCCGTGCTCAATGCGAGGCCCGCGCATGCGGCGAGCGAACACAACCCGAATGCAGACTTCCGTTTCATCGATGTCTCCAATATTCGTTCTACTGAATTGATTTTTTATAGGGGTGCTGTCATGAGCACCCGTGTTGCCGCCGCTTGCGCCGATGCTCGCGACGCGGCGGCAACCCGTCCTGCCAATGGACTACGCGCTGAAATGGTCGATGACGAGCTGGTTGAAGCGCGCGGCGTGCTCGATCTGCGTCCAGTGCCCGCACCGGCCGAACACGTGGAGCTGGGCATTCGGCAATAGATCGAGCAGCTTCATCGAGCTTTCGAGCGGAATCACGCGGTCCTCGCGCCCGTGCACGATCAGCGTGTCGTGCGTCAGCGCGCGCAGCTTCGCTTCATCGCTTGCGAGCGCATCGACCCAGCGCTGGCGAGGCGCCGGAAACATGTTCGCGAACGCTTCCTGGTAGCCGGGCCGCACGCTCGCGTCGTAGCGCAGCTTCGCGAGTTCGTCGTTCACGAGCGTGCGATCGAACGCGAAGACGTCCAGCAACGCGCGCATGTTCGCGATCGACGGCGTATAGCCCCACACCGCATCGAGCCCTTCGGTCAGCGTGAAGCGCGTACCGGCCGCGCCCATCAGGACGAGCCGGCCGACCCGCTCGGGCGCCCGGATCGCGAGTGCCAGCGCGAGCGCGCCGCCGAACGAATTGCCGACCACGTGCGCGCGCTCGATGTCGAGCGCATCGAGCAGGCCGAGCGCGTGATCGACCCAATGGTCCATCGAATAGCGGTATCCGGCCGGGCGCTCGGTTTCGCCGAATCCCGCCATGTCCGGCGCGATCACGCGAAACTGCCGCGCGAGTGCGGGCATCGTGAGCCGCCAGTTCGCATAGGCGGTCACGCCTGGCCCCGAGCCGTGGATCAGCAGCACGGGCGGCCCGTCGCCGCTGTCGTGATAGTTCGTGTCGATGCCGCCGGCGACGATCCGGCGGCCGAGTTCAGGATTGGATGACATGACGCTCCTTCAGTCGATTCGTGGGGACGTGGCGTGTTACCGCCCGCGCTGTTTCGCGCTCTGCCCGCCGATCCCGAAATGCGCCTTCGGCATCTCGGTGATGATCACGCGCACCGATTCGACCGGCGCGTCGAGCGAGCGATGAATGGCCTGCGTGACCTCGGCGATCAGGCGTTCCTTCTTGTCGTCGTCGCGGCCTTCGAGGATGTAGAGATGAGCAACCGGCACGATGGCCTCCTGTTGGGTCGTGTTTCGTTCAGATGAAACGCAGGCCGATCGAGCCGATGTCCTGCACGCGCAGCGTCACGCTGTCGCCGGCTTCGACGGCCACCGCCTCGGTGATGCCGCCGGACAGGATCAGGCTGCCCGCGGGAATCGATTCGCCGCGCGCGCCCAGGTGGTTCGCGAGCATCGCGACCGCGGCGGCCGGATGCCCGAGCACCGCCGCGCCGGCGCCGAACGCCACCGGCGAGCCGTTCTTCTCGAGCACGACGCCGAGCGTGCGCAGGTCGACGCCCTCCACCGCGAGCGGCCGCCCGCCCGCGACGAAGCGCGCGGCCGACGTGTTGTCGGCCACCACGCTCTTCAGGTCGAACTTGAAGTCGCGGTAGCGGCTGTCGATCACCTCGATGCCGGCGATGACGAAATCGGTCGCGGCGAGCACCGCACCGATATGGCAGCCCGGCCCTTTCAGCTCGGCCTTGGTCACGAACGCGATCTCGGGCTCCACCTTCGGATGGATCAGTGCCGACGTGTCGCACTCGCCGCCGTCGGGCAGGTCGTAGATGTCCGTGAGGAAGCCGAACACGGGCGTGTCGACGCCCATCTGGCGCATCTTCGCGTGCGACGTCAGGCCGGCCTTGTAGCCGACGATCCGCGCCCCGCGCCCGAGTTGCCGGCTGCGGATGGCGTCCTGCACCGCGTAGGCATCGTCCCAGTCCATCTCCGGATGGCGGTCGGTGATCTTCGGCGTGTCGCGCGCGTCGCGCATGCAGCCGTCGAGATGCGCGGCGAGCGATTCGACGATATCGGTGATCAGGTTCATGCGGCCTCCTGCTTGGCTTGCGTCGCGCGCGCCTTCGCGAGCGTCAGCGCGGTGTCCTCGATCATGTCCTCCTGCCCGCCGACCATCCCGCGCCGGCCGAGCTCGACGAGAATGTCGCGTGCCGGGATCCCGTACTTGTCGCCCGCGCGCTTCGCGAACAGCAGGAACGAGCCGTACACGCCCGCATAGCCGAGCGTCAGCGCGTCGCGGTCGAGCCGGATCGGGAAGTCCATCATCGGCACGACGAGATCCTCCGCGACGTCCTGGATCTTCCACACGTCGACGCCGGTCTCGATGCCCATCCGCTCGCACACGGCGACGAACACTTCGAGCGGCGTATTGCCGGCGCCCGCGCCGAGCCCGGCCGCCGCGCCGTCGATCCGGTTCGCGCCGGCCTCGATCGCGGCGATCGAGTTCGCGACGCCCATCGCGAGGTTGTGATGGCCATGAAAGCCGAGCTCCGTATCCGGCTGCAGCGCGGCGCGCACCGCGCCGAGGCGCGCCTTCACGTCGTCGGGCAGCATGTAGCCGGCGGAATCGGTGATGTAGATGCAGTTCGCGCCGTACGACTCCATCAGCTTCGCCTGCTTCACGAGCCCTTCCGGGCTGTTCATGTGGCTCATCATCAGGAAGCCGACGGTATCCATGTCGAGCTTGCGCGCCATCGCGATGTGCTGCTCGGAGACATCGGCCTCGGTGCAGTGCGTCGCGACGCGGATCGTATGCACGCCGAGCGCGTGCGCCTCCTTCAGGTGGTCGACGGTGCCGATGCCCGGCAGCAGCAGCGCCGATACCTTCGCGCGCTTGAGCAGCGGGATCACCGCGCCGAGGTATTCGGCGTCGGTGTGCGCGGGAAAGCCGTAGTTGACCGACGAGCCGCCGAGCCCGTCGCCGTGCGTGACTTCGATCAGCGGCACGCCGGCCGCGTCGAGCCCGGTCGCCACCGCGCGCATCTGGTCGAGCGTCATCTGGTGACGCTTCGGGTGCATGCCGTCACGCAGCGTCATGTCGTGGACGGTGATTCGCTTGCCTTTGAGATTCATTGCCGTTTCCTTGTTCGTCCGGTCGTGGGATGCGCGCGTCACGCTGCCTGCGCGGTCGGCTGGAGCGCGAGGCGGCCGGCCAGCAGCTCCTCGGCGAACATCTCGGCGGTGCGCGCGGCGGCGGCCGTCATGATGTCGAGGTTGCCCGCGTATTTCGGCAGGTAGTCGCCGAGGCCTTCGACTTCGAGGTAGATCGACACGCGGTTGCCGTCGAACACCGGTCCGTTGACGAGCCGGTAGCCGGGTACGTAGCGCTGCACGTCGGCGATCATCGCGTGCACCGATTCGACGATGCGTGCCTCGTCGGGTGCGGTCTCGGTCAGGCAATGCACGGTGTCGCGCATGATCAGCGGCGGGTCGGCCGGGTTGATCACGATGATCGCCTTGCCTTCCTTCGCGCCGCCGACCTGCGCGACCGCCGCAGCCGTCGTGCGCGTGAATTCGTCGATGTTCTTGCGCGTACCGGGGCCGACCGAGCGCGACGACACGGTCGCGACGATCTCGCCGTAGGCGACCGGCTGCACGCGGGACACCGCGCGCACCATCGGGATCGTCGCCTGGCCGCCGCACGTGACCATGTTCACGTTCATCTCGCCGGAGCCGATGTGGTCCATCAGGTTGACGGGCGGCACGCAGTACGGGCCGATCGCGGCCGGCGTCAGGTCGATCATCAGCACGCCGAGCGCGTTGAGCTTGCGGCTGTTCTCCGCATGTACGTACGCGCTCGTCGCGTCGAACGCGATCTGCACGCCGTCGGCCTGCACGTGCGGCAGCAGGCCGTCGACGCCGTCGGCGGTCGTCTTCAGCCCAAGTTCGCGCGCGCGCTTCAGGCCGTCGGATTCGGGATCGATGCCGACCATCCAGACGGGTTCGAGCACAGGACTGCGCATGAGTTTGGCGAGCAGGTCGGTGCCGATGTTGCCGGGGCCGATCAGCGCGCAGCGGATCTTTCGGGTCATGGGGAATTCCTCGTTTGCCAGTAAAGGGGAACGGCGCCGCTCACGCGAACCGCACCGAACATGCGCCGATCCCGCCGATCGACACGCGGAAGTTGTCGCCGGGCCCGGCCGGCGCCATCGCGGCGAGCGCGCCGGACAGGATCACTTCGCCCGCTTTCAGCGGAATGCCGAGCCGGCCGAGCGTATTGGCGAGCCACGCGATTGCGTTGACCGGCGAGCCGAGCGCAGCCGCGCCGGCGCCGGTGCCGATCACGTCGCCGTTCTTCTCGAGCACCATCCCGCAGGTCGCGAGATCGACGCGGCGCGTGCTCACCGCCTGGTCGCCGAGCACGAACACGCCGCACGACGCGTTGTCGGCCACGGTGTCGCCGATCCGGATCTTCCAGTCGCGAATCCGCGAATCGACGATCTCGAAGCACGGCATCACGCATTCGGTCGCGGCCAGCACCATCGCGTTCGTCACGCCGGGCCCGAGCAGGTCGCGCTTCAGCACGAACGCGATCTCGCCTTCCGCCTTCGGCTGGATCAGCGTGTCGAGCGCGATGCACGCGCCGTCGCCGTAAACCATCCCCGACAGCAGGTAGCCGAAATCGGGCTGGTACACGCCGAGCATGTCCATCACGGCTTTCGACGTGACGCCGATCTTCTTGCCGATCACGGTTTCCCCGGCGTCCAGGCGACGCTGCACGAAGCGTTGCTGGATCCGGTACGCGTCGTCGACCGACAGGTCCTCGTGCTGCGACGTCAGCGGTGCGATGGGCGTGCGCGAGGTCATCGCGTCGTACAGCCGGTCGCCCAGCGTGGTAATCAACGTGGAGTCCATAAGAGTCTTCCGATCAGTAACGGGTGGGTCAGAGCTTGATGCAGACGTTGCGCAGTTCCGTGTAGAACTCGAGCGAATGCACGCCGCCTTCGCGGCCGATGCCTGATTGCTTCGCGCCGCCGAATGCCGTGCGCAGGTCGCGCAGGAACCACGAATTGACCCACGCGATGCCGACGTCGATCGACGCGGCGACACGATGCGCACGGGACAGGTTGGTGGTCCAGATCGCGGTCGACAGCCCGTACGCGTTCGCATTCGCACGGCCGATCACCTCGGCTTCCGAATCGAACGGCATCACGAGCGTGCACGGCCCGAAGATCTCGTCGCGCGCGATCGGCGAATCGTCGCCGAGGCCCGTCCAGATCGTCGGCTGCACCCACGCGCCGTCGCGCAGGTCGTCCGGCATGTCGGGCACGCCGCCGCCCGTCACGACCGTCGCGCCGAGTTCGGCCGCCTGGCGGTAGTACGACAGCACCTTGTCGCGGTGCTCCTGGCTGATCAGCGGGCCGATGCCGGTCGTGTCCGCGTCCGGTCGGCCCGGCCGCAGCCGTTCAGCGCCGGCCTTCAGCGCGGCGACGAAGCGCTCGAACAACGGACGCTCGACATACACGCGCTCGGTGCCGAGGCACACCTGCCCCGCGTTCGCGAAGCACGAGCGCAGCGTGCCCTCGACGGCCGCGTCGAAATCGCAGTCGGCGAACACGATCGCCGCGTTCTTGCCGCCCATCTCGAGGCTGACGGGCCGCGCGCCGTCGGCGGCCGCCTTCATGATCGCCGCGCCGGTGCGCGTCTCGCCGGTGAACGTGATCGCGTTCACGCCCGGATGGGTCGTCAGGAATTCGCCGGCCGAGCCGGGCCCGAAGCCGTGCACGACGTTGTAGACGCCGCGCGGCACGCCCGCTGCGTTCATCACTTCGCCAAGCAGCGCGGCCGTCTGCGGCGTTTCCTCCGACGGCTTCACGACCACCGTGTTGCCGCACGCGAGCGCGGGGCCGACCTTCCACGTCATCAACAGCAGCGGCAGGTTCCACGGGCAGATCACGCCGACCACGCCGACCGGACGGCGGATCGCATAGTTGAGCGCGCCCGCGCCGTCCGGCGTCGCCATTTCGAAGGTTTCGCCCGGCACGTTCTTCACGACGTCGGCGAACACCTTGAAGTTCGCCGCGCCGCGCGGGATGTCGATATGGCTCGCGAGGCTGACCGGCTTGCCGGTGTCGGCCACTTCGGCTTCGAGAAAGTCGTCGAAGCGGCGCGTGATGCCGTCGGCCACCGCATACAGGATCTCGACGCGCTGCGCGACGGTCAGGCCGCCCCACGGCCCCGACAGCGCCGCGCGCGCCGCCTGCACGGCCGCGTCGACGTCCGCGCGGCTCGCTTCGGCCACGCGGGCGATCACGGCGTTGTCGAGCGGCGAGCGCTTGTCGAACCAGCGATCGCCCGCGCGATAGTCGCCGTCGATGAAGTTGCGGACGCGCCGCGGTTCCGGCTGCCCGCCGGCGGGGCCGCGTGTCGCGGCGAGAGGTTCCGTGTCGTACATGATGTGGTTGCCGATAGTCGTGAATCCGTGATCCGGTGCGGTCGCGAAGGACGTTCGTGAAGAACGTCCGCGCGCCGCGTGCCGTGTTTCGTCTGTCGCCCGTCACCCGCCGCCGACGCCGGCCGCGTCGAGCCCCGCGCGGGCGCAGCGCTCGTCCTGCACCTCGCTGCCGCCCGATACGCCGATGCCGCCGATCAGCGCGCCGTCGTCGACGATCGGCAGCCCGCCGCCGAACGCGACGAAGCGCGGGCGCAACACGAGCCCCTGCCGCACGGCCGCCGAATGCGCGGCCAGCGCGTCGTGCCATGCACCGGTCGGCAAGCCGAAGCTCGCGGCCGTGTACGCCTTGTCGATCGCGATGTCGATCGAATGCAGCGGCGCGCCGGGCATTCGCACGAATGCCGCGAGCAGGCCGGCCGCATCGACGACGGCGACGTTCACGCGCACGCCGAGCCGCTCGGCGGCCTCTGCCGCCGCCTGCGCGGCGCGCGACGCGACGGGCCAGTCGATCGTGCGCGTGACGACGCTGCGGGTCGAATCGTTGCAAGCCATGACGCTGCGCTCCTGTGCGAGTCAGGTGTAGACGGTCGTGAACGCTTCGTTCAGTTCACCTGAATGGAAGAAGATCCCGCGCCCGAGCTCGTCCTCGGTCCACGTCGTGACGGGGCGATCGGGCTGCGCGAGATAGCCGAGCCCCGCGAAGGTTTCGTTGCGGTTGCCGCTCGGATCGAAGAAATAGATGGTCGTGCCGCGCGTGATGCCGTGCCGCGTGGGGGCGACGTCGATCTTCACCTTGTTCTTCGCCATCACGTCGGCCGACTTCAGCACGTCGGCCCAGTCGTCGAGGAAGAACGCGATGTGATGCAGCCCGTTGCGCGGGCCGCCGACGAACGCGATGTCGTGCGGCGTCGAGCTGCGGAACATCCACGTCGCGGCCTGGATCGTGTTGCCCGGGCCGACCATGACCTGCTCGGCCAGGTGGAAGTCGAGGCACTCGGCCATGAAGCGCGTGTTCTCCTCGACGCGGTTCACGCCGGCCTCCGGGTTCAGCTCGCACATCAGCAGGCAGTGGTCGAGCCAGTGCACGGCCGAACCCGGAATGTCGTCGGGCCACGGATCGGGATTCAGCGAGCCGACCGCGGTGCCGACCAGCTCCTTCTTCGCGAACAGGCGCAGCTCGTGCCCGCTCGGCAGCAGGAAGCGCAACTGGCGGCCCACCGCCGGCAGTGCGCCCTCGGGCAACATCTCCGTCGGGATGCCGTACGCCTCGATACGCTGCTGCAACGCGTCGAGATCGGCGTCGTGCTCGACCTTGTAGGCCGCATGCTTGAGCCCCGCCTGATCGGACGGCGACAGGATCAGCGAATACCGGTCCCATTCGTCCCAGCATTTCAGGTAGACGTTGCCGGCCGCGTCGCGCATCGTCTCCTGCATGCCGAGCACGCGGATGTAGTGACGCAACGCCGCTTCCATGTCCATCACCTTCAGATTGACATGACCAATACGCATCACACCCATGGTGAGTCTCCTCCTTGGTTACTTGTTGAGATCCGGCGTCCCGGCGCACGCCGAGCCGCAGAAAAACGGCTTTCTCAGCCGGCCCGCCACTTCCAGCTCGACGTCGCCGTCCGGCGCGACGCGGCACGCGAGCGCATAGCCGTCGAGTTCTTCGTCGGCGCTCACGTGCGCGCGGCTGATCGGCCCGAGCCGGTGCACCGCGCCGCGCAGCACACGCACCTTGCACACGCCGCACCCGCCGTTCAGGCACCCGACCGGAATGCCGCGCCGGCCGAGCTTCGCCATGCCGGCCAGCAACGATTCGCCGGACGCGCACGCATAGCGCTCGTCGGTCTGCGCGATCGTCACCGTGGCGCACACGCGCCCCGCGTCCATGTCACACCCGCCGGAACAGCGGGCTGCGCGTCTGTTGCGCGTCGGCCGCCGAGATGAACTTCTCGTGATAGATGTCGCGCTCGAACAGGCGGCCCTTCATCAGCGCGGTGATGCACGCGTCGATCATCGCGGGCGGCCCGCACAGGTACGCCTGATGACCCGAGAAGTCGCCGTCGAAATGCGCGTTCGCGACGTCGTGCACGAACCCCTGCGCGATTCCGCCGCCGGCATCGGCCGCCCCTTCGGACAGCGCCGGCACGTACGTGAAGTTCGGGTAACGCTCGGCGAGCGCACGGAATTCGTCGTGGTAATAGAGTTCCTTCGCGTTGCGCTGGCCGTAGACCAGCGTGATCGGCGCGGTGACGCCGCTCGCGAGCAGGTCCGCGATCATCGAGCGCGGGCTCGACAGGCCCGATCCGCCGGCCATGAAGATCATCGGCAACGCGGCCGAGCGGCGCACGAAGAAGCGGCCGTACGGGCCCGACAGCCGCACGCGGTCGCCGGTCGCCAGCTGCTCGTGCAGGTAGCCGGTGCCGAGCCCGCCCGGCACCTGCCTGACGTTCAGCTCGATCTCGCCGGTGGCGGCCACGTCGGCCGGTGAATTCGCGATCGAGAACGCGCGGCTTTGCCCGAGCCCCGGAATCTCGAGCTGCACGTACTGGCCGGCCTGGAAATGGATCGGCTGCGACAGCTTCAGGCGGATCGACTTGATGGTCGGCGTGAGCGCGTCGATGCGCGTGACGTCCGCCGCGAAGTCCTTGACGGGGATGACCTCCGCGTCCGGCTCCTCGTCGACGTCGGCCTCGATCACGGTGTCGGCCTGCAGCGTCGCGCAGCACGCGAGCGCCTTGCCTTCCTCGCGCTCGAAGTCCATCAGCGCGAACGGGTTCGCGTCGCCGAGGTCGGTCTCGCCGTCGAGCACCGCGACCTTGCAGGTGCCGCACAGCCCGTGACAGCACGCGTGCGGAATGTAGATGCCCTGGCGCAACGCCGCGTCGAGCATCGTCTGTCCTTCCTCGACCTCGATCGTGACGCCCAGCGGCTCGATGGTTAGTTGGTGGCTCATGATGGTTCGCCCGTCCGCGTCGCGGTCAGAAGCTCGCGCCGCCAAGGCCGTCGAGGCCCGGCGTGCGGAAGCTGATCAGGTCCTTGTGCCCGAGGCCGTTGCCGGCCAGGCTCTTCGCCGTGTCCGGCGTCCACGGCTCGCCGGAGCGGAACCACTCGACGCGATCCCAGTCGATCTTCGCGAAGTCCGGGTGGTAGCCGTAGACGGGCGGCAGCACGTCGCGCGCGAGTGCGCCGAACGGCAGGTCCGGCGGCAGCGGCAGGCAGAACGGCGCCGGAAACATCAGGTGGTCTTCCCAGCACACGTAGAGCAGCGGTGCCGGAAACTTCCCGACCGCGTCCTTGATCGGGAAGTCGTAGGGTTTGAGCGCGATGACGGCCATGCTTGTCTCCTGTCGGCCGGCGTTCGCGCGTTCGCGCGCGCGCCGGTCTCGTTCAAGGTTGCGTAGGTGTTGCGTATCGATCAGTTGCTCGTGGCCTGGCCACGCCATGCCGCGAAGTTCTTCTGGTCTTCCGAGCCTTCGAAATCGAGGTTGTCGCGGCCCATGCCCACCGCGTAGTAATCGAGTACGGCGGCGAGCGGATCGAAGCCTTCGGCGCTCGGGTCCGCATCGGGCGGAAAGCAGTTGCCCTGGTGGATCTGGTGCACGGGCAACCACGCCTGCACGTACTTCTGCGGTTCGTGATCGAAGATTTCCTTGCAGTGATCGCTGCAGAAATGGAACTTGTTGCCGAGGTAGTTCGATTCGCGCGCGCCGATCTTCCGCGGGTTGCCGGGCTCGGTGAACAGCATCGGGATCTGGCAGGTCTGGCACAGCATCGGCAGCGTCTTCATGTAGAAGCGGTTGCCGGCCTTCGCCTGCTCGCCCCAGTGGTCGAAGCGCGGGCGGTAGTAGCGGTCGAACGAGTCGGGATACTTCGCGGACAGCCACGCCATCTCGTCCTCGGCCGGCACCCACGTGTGGAACGCGGACGCCGCGTTGAAGCCGTAGAACGTCGACCATGCCTGGTGGCTGATGTGGTCCTTGCCTTCGCATGCGTCCTGCCAGCCCTTCGGCTCGCGGATGCCGTAGCGCGCGAGATCCTTGAACAGCGCGCCGCCGTTCTGCTCCGCGTACATTTCCCACGACTCGCGCCAGCTCATCACGCGCTTCGGCTGCATGTAGTCCATCATCATCGCGACGAGCGTCAGCAGCCGGTAGCCGCGCCAGAACCACTTGTCGATCCAGCGCTGCACGATCGGCACGTTGTCCGGATCCTGTTCGAGCAGGAACTTGATGCACTCGATGCCGAGGGTCATGTGGCGCGATTCGTCCGACTGCGCGGAGAAGCCGAACGTGACGGTCGACATGTCGCCGTTGTAGGCCGCGCCCGACATGAACGGCACGAACAGCAGGTTCGTCAGCACGTATTCGAACGAGAAGCTCACGGCGGTCAGGAATTCGAACGGCCCCGACGAGTACGCATCCTCGAAGAACGACTTCGGCACCGACAGGTACCAGACGCGGTCGAACCAGTGGTTCGAGTGATGGAACCCGTTGAAGAACTTGTTGTACGTCGACATCGCGTGCGTTTCGGTCTGGTAGTGCCGCAATTCGTCGATCGACTGCATCTGGCACGCGATGCGCGCGCCCTCGCCGGTGAAGTGCCGGCCGACGTGCGCGAAGCCGCGATGCGCGAGGTATTCGAGCGGCGTCACGCCCTGGATGAACAGCTTCAGTGCGTTGATGTAGCGCGCATCGGTCACGCCGAGGAACGCGTTGTTCTGCGTGAACGCGTCGATCACCGCGTACAGCTTCTTTTCCTTCTCGCCCTGGTATTTCCAGTACGCGTCCATGGTCAGGCGAAACGGGTCGACCCACTTGTCCCAGTCGTGAATCTTGATGCCCTCGTAGCGGTCGTACGGGAAGACCTTGTCCATCGGCTGGTAGGTCGTCTCCCAGCCGAGGCCGCGCGTCATCGCCGCGTAGCGGTCCTTCAGGCCGAGTTTTTTCTTGAGCGTTGGCGTGTCCATTCGTGTCTCCGGTGTTGTCGGTGCGCGTGGCGCGGCGTTCAGTGCGACCAGCTCAGCGTGAACTGATCGTCGTCCTCGTCGATGTGGCCGGACAGCGTGATCAGGTTGACCTGAAGCTGCTGCAGGTCGAAGCGCGTGCCGGTCAGTTCCTCGATCGTTTCGCGGCGGATCGTCAGCCGGTCGGGCGAATCGATCTTGACCATGCCGGGCGACTCGACCACCACCGCGAGCGGGTTGTCGGCGACGATCGCCTCGACGATTGGTCTGGACTCCTCATTGGCCTGGAAGGCGATGAATACGTTGGACATGCTGGTTTCCTGGGTGAAAGGTGGGCGGCCCGGCGTCAGAGCGCGAGGCCGAGCTTCGCGACACGCGCGTGGAACTGTTCCCGCACTTCGTCGAGCGCGGCGCGGCCGTCGTCCTGCAGCGCCAGCGCCGCCACCGGCGCGAGTGCCGCGTCGGCCCGCGCGGACCAGTCGCGCGTCCAGCGTGCCAGCAGCGCGCGGTTGTCGTCGGATTCGGACGCCATCGTCTTCACGACGGCATCGATCCAGCGGTTCGATTCGGTGTGCCATTCGGGCATGAACGCGGTCAGCATCGCCACCGCCGTGCCGCCCGCGAGCGCGATCCGTTCATCGACGAAGCGGTCGTACACGAGCGGGTACAGCAGCCCGTCGAGCGCCAGGTTCTGCGCGACGAACAGTTCGACCGGATCGGCAATCACCAGCGTGTCCTCGACATAACGCCGCAGCGGCTGCCACGCGGCGCCGCTCGTCCACGCCGCCTTGGCGGTGTCGAGCACGTCGGGCTCGGCCATCGCGAGTGCGAGCCGCGTGAGGTACTGCGCGACCCCGAGGTTGTCCATCGCATGAAACATCGCGGGCGCCGTGAACGCGGTGCCGTAGCCGAGCGCGCAGACTTGCGCGTTGTTCATGTTCGCGCCCCAGGCCGCGTGGCGCAGCGGCACCAGCACGTCGAGCGCGTGCGCGGCGACGTCGTCGCGCATCAGGCCGATCATCCGGCGCGACTCGACGAACTCGAAGTTCGCTTCCATCGTGTCCTGCTGGCGCGCCCGCGTGGTCGCCCACGACGCGTAGTAGAACTGGCGCGGGTCCTTCAGCGCGTACCAGTTCGCCATCCGGATCGCCGAACGCGACGCGTCGAAGATCTCGTAATCGGGATCCCACGTCGGGCGGTAATGGAAGTTCGCCTGGGGCTGCGCGCCCATCATGCCTTCCTGGTAGCGCGTCGCCGTCTTGTCGCCGCCGATGTTCTGCGCCACGTGCGCAAAGGTGTGCCGGAGCGGCTTGATGTCGACTGTCTTCAGCTCGATGGTCACTTCTTGCTCCTCAAGGTCATGGGTTCGCTTCGACGTCCAGCCGCGTGACCTGCTGTTCGCGGCAGAACGCGTCGAAGGCGGCAGGAGGCAACGTCAGCTCGACGCACAGCTCCGGCGCACCGCCGATCGACAACTCGAATTCGACGAAGCCGCGCGGGTTCGTGCCGGTGACGCGGACGCACTTGCGGCCCGGGTCGAGTGGGGAAAGATCGGGTTCGGTTGGATTCATGATCGGTGTCGCCTCCATGCCGTCCTTCAATGCAGCATCCGTGCCACGCGCGGCCGGTTCCGCAAAAAATCTCGATAATTCAGGGAAAGCCCTGACGCAAAGTTAAAATTCGCGAACCACAATGGCGGTTAACCAGAAGGGAAAACGCGCCCGAGCCATTGCGCCAAACGCCTGATTCGGCGGCCCTCTTCATCATTTGAGCAACCCGGCGGTACGCATTTGATGAAATGATCAAACGGTCGCCCGGGTTGGGGCGCCGCTTGCGGAAATTTCGAAAATCACGAGAAATCTCGACGGAGGAGACATGACGCGGCCCAGCCTGCCCCCCTTGCCGCCGGACACCGACCTGCGCAAGCTGATCCATTTTTCGGCGAGCGACGGCCGCATCTGGCTCGCCGGACAGCGGATGGTGCTGCTCCATGCCGGCGCGCTGGCGACGCTGCGCCAGGAGTTGATGGAAAGCGTCGGGCCCGCGCAGACGCGGCGGTTCTTCACGCGCGTCGGCTTCGCCGCCGGCGAACGGGACGCCGCGCTCGCCCGCGAGATCCGCAGCGGCGCGTCGCTGTTCGACATGTTTCATGTCGGCCCGCAGCTGCACATGCTCGAAGGCGCCGTGCAGGTCACGCCACTGCGCTTCGAGGCCGATCCCGCGACGGGCGCGTTCTATTGCGAATACCGCTGGGAACATTCATGGGAGGCCGACGTGCACCGTCGCACGTTCGGGCCGCAGCCCGAGCCGGTGTGCTGGATGCTGATCGGTTATGCGACCGGCTATACGAGCGCGTTCATCGGCCGGACGATCCTGTTCAAGGAAACGAGCTGCGTCGGCATGCACGACCCGCACTGCACGATCGTCGGCAAGCCGGCCGAGGAATGGCCCGATGCCGAGGAAATCTCGTCGTGGTTCAAGGCCGATTCGCTGATCAACACGATCCGCGACCTGCAGACCGAGGTCGAGTCGCTGCGCCTCGAGATCGCACCCGACGATGGCCGCACGCGGCTCGTCGGACGCTCCGACGCGTTTCGCGCCGCCTATGCGCTGCTCGAGACTGCCGCGCCGACCAAGGTGGCCGTCCTGCTCACCGGCGAGACGGGCGTCGGCAAGGAGCGCTTTGCGCGCGCATTGCACAGCCTCAGCCCACGCGCCGCCAAGCCGTTCGTCGCAATCAACTGCGCGGCCATTCCGCACGCGCTGATCGAGTCGGAACTGTTCGGCGCGGAGAAAGGCGCCTTCACGGGCTCGCAGGTCGCGCGGGCCGGGCGCTTCGAGCGCGCGAACGGCGGCACGCTGTTCCTCGACGAAATCGGCGAGCTGCCACTCGACGTGCAGGCCAAGCTGCTGCGCGTGCTTCAGGAAGGCGAGGTCGAACGGCTCGGCGCGACCGACGGCAGGAAGGTGGACGTGCGCGTCGTCGCGGCGACCAACCGCGATCTCGAACAGGCCGTGCGCGACGGCACCTTCCGCGCCGACCTCTACTACCGGATCAACGTCTACCCGGTGCTGATTCCGCCGCTGCGCGACCGGCAGGACGACATCGCGCTGCTCGCCGACGCGATGCTGGAACGCTTCGCGTCGCTGCACGGCAAGCCGGCGCCCACGCTGACCGACTACGCGTACGACGCACTGCGCGGCTACCGGTGGCCCGGCAACGTGCGCGAGCTCGAGAACCTGATCGAGCGCGCGGTGATCCTGTCGCGCCCCAACCGGCCGGTCGACGCGAAGGACCTGTTCCCCGGTGTCGGGCTGCCTGGCGGCGCGACCGTCGACCGTGCGGGGCAGATCAAGCCGGCCGCCGCGCTATCGATCGACTGCGCGACGATCCTCGACCAGTTGCAGGGTGGCGGCGGACTCGACGGCCTCGAGCGCGCGCTGCTGCACGAGGCCGTCGATCGCGCGAACGGCAACCTGTCGGCCGCCGCCCGCCTGCTCGGGCTGACGCGCGCGCAGCTCAGCTATCGCCTCAACCGCAAACAGGATTCGGAGGACGCGTGACATGAATACCATCCTGCCCACCCACCCGTTCACCGACGCACTGCCCGACGACACGCCGCCGGCGATCGAGCCGGCCGCCGACGACGCAGTCGAACCGCATGCCCGCACGCTCAGCGAGCATGCGTACCACCAGCTTCGCCAGCACATCATCGAGGGGCACTACCCGCCCGGCGCGAAGCTGCGCGTCGAGCACCTGAAGAACGTGTACGGCGTCGGCGCGGGCACGCTGCGCGAGGCGCTCACGCGGCTGGTCAGCGATGCGCTGGTCGTCGCCGAAGGGCAGCGCGGATTTCGCGTCACGCCGATGTCGGTCGACGATCTCGAAGCGATCACGCGGCTGCGCATCCATATCGAGGTCGATGCGCTGCGCGAATCCGTGCGGCGCGGCGACGATGCGTGGGAACAAAGAGTGCGGCAAAGCTTCGAGATGCTGTCGGCCTGGGAGCAGCCGGTATCGATCGAACACCGGACCGCGTGGGAAGCATGCAACCGGCGCTTTCACGAAGCGCTGATCTCGGCAGCCGCGACGCCGTGGACTTACCTGATCCTGCGCATGCTGTCGCAGCAAAGCGAACGTTACCGGCGCGTGTGCATCGGGCTCGGCGATTCGAAGCGCGACGTGCATGCGGAGCACAAGTGCCTGTTCGACGCCGCGATGCGGCGCGCCGATGCGCGCGCGGCGCTCGCGCTCGAAGACCATATCGGCACGACGCTCGCCGTCGTGCGCAACGCGCCGCCCGGCACGCTGCCGTTCTAGCGCTTCAACGCGCGCTCGCGGCGCTCAGGCCAGCGCGGGATAACCGTGCGCGGCTGCCTGCTGCTCGAACCGCGCAATCCTGTCGTAGTCGGCTGGCGACAGCCGTTCGAATCCCTTCAGCCGCAGCACGCGCGCCCGTTCCGCATCGGCCGTCACTGCGTGATCGAGCGCATCCTGCAACGCAGCGACCTGTGTGTCCTCCAGTGCCCGCGAGGCGATGAACGGTAACCCCGGCGCGGATGCGGTCATCCCGATGATCCGGATGCCCTCCAGCAATTCTGGCAGTGCATCCCTCACGTATGCGAACGTCACGCAGTCGATCGCCGCGCAATCGGCGTCCTCAGAAGCCAGCGCACGCAGTACGTTCAGGTGCGAGCCGAACGCCGCCACCGATCCGAAGAATCGTCCGTCGTGCGCATGCGGCGCAACCGCATACCGGAGCGCGTTCATCCCGCTGTGCGAATCTCGACCGTTGAATGCGGCCCGCAGCCCCCGGCATGCGGCGAGCGTCGTCGCGCCGCCCGCATGCGCACGTGCCGACACGACCAGCACGCTGCTGTAGTGCGCGCCGTCGCAGCCGTCGGCATCGAACGAGGGTGTCGCGATCAGTCGCACGACATCGCGCAGGCCCAGCATCCGGTACGGGTAGCCGCAGGTCTGCGACAGCAGCAGATCGTCGCGCCGCCACAGCGCGTGAAGATCGTCGAAGGATTCATCGGGAAGCGTGACATCGGTGGCGGGCCCGCCCGCGTTTGCGAACGCATCGAGTGCATCGCGCAGCAGTGCGCGCCACAGTGCGTCGTGGCGCGGCGTCACGTTGTACATCGGCAGGGCGGCGATCCATGAGCTCATGCGGGCATTCTACGCATCGACGCTCGCGTAGCGGAACGCGGTTCGATCGCGCCAAAACAGGGGCTGAACGTGGCACGGCACGCCCGAAGCTTATCGGCCCCGCGACGATAAGCAAATCCGAATCGATTGGTTGGCCGCGCGGCGCGATCCCGGTACCGTCCTGATGCCTGCTCGCGCATCGCCACCGCGCGTGATGCCGGACAGGCCGACCGTGATCCGCGAGACACCTGCGCACCCGGGCCGAGCTTGCCGGTTCAACCGCGCGTTCCCCGCACCGCCCGTTCAATCCCGCCTCAACGCCATGGCCGAATACTTCGACGTCGACCACGCGCGTGCGATCGCCGCGCTCGACACCCGCTTCACCGCCCGCACCGAGTGGCCGACCTGGCTGCTGGTCGTCGCGATCTACGGCGGCTGGCTCGCCGTGCTGCTGCTCGTGCGCGACGGCACCCTGTCGCGCGCGGCCGCGACGCCGCCGCTGATCCTGCTCGGCGCCTGGCACCTGTCGCTGCAGCACGAGCTGCTGCACGGCCACCCGACGCGCTCCGCGCGCATGAACAAGCTGCTCGGCTACCCGCCGCTGACGGTCTGGTATCCGTACACGCTGTATCGCGACACGCATCTCGACCATCATCGCGACGAAGACCTGACCGTGCCGGGCGTCGATCCCGAAACGAATTACGTCACGCGCGAGCACTGGGCGCGGCTGCCGCGCTGGCGCCGCGTGCTGACGCTCGCACGCAAGACCTTCGTTGGACGCTTCATCGCCGGGCCGCCGCTGAGCATCGCCGCGATGGGCGTCGACGCTTTTGCCGCGTTCCGGCGCGGCGATTTCCGCTACCTGCCGATGTGGGCGACGCACGTCGCCTGCGTGGTTGCGCTGCTCGCGTGGCTGCAGTGGGCGATCGGCATCCCGTGGTGGTATTACCTGCTCGCGATCACGTGGCCCGCGTTGTCGATCGCGATGATCCGCTCGCTGTACGAGCACCGCGCCGCGCCCCATCCGAAGGCCCGCATCGCGATCAATGAAGCCGGCTTCGCGATGCGCCTGCTGTATCTCAACAACAACTACCACCTCGTCCATCACGACCTGCCGAAGCTGCCGTGGTACGACCTGCCGCGCGCGTACCGGATGCGCCGCGACGCGTATGCGGAGAAATGCGGCGGCTTCGTGATTCGCGGCGGATATCGCGAACTGCTGGCGCGCCATGCGTGGACGCCGACCGATACGCCCGTGCATCCGTTCGAGCGGGGCACGGCGTCGTTGTCGACGGGGCGGGGCGCGAAGGTGGCGGTGGTCGACGAGGTGTTGCAGGTCAGTACGTGACCCTGGAGCGATCTTCGTCGTCGCGGCGAAAACGCGCCGATCCCGCCGCTTCCGGTACAGTCTCCACCGGGAAAACGGGCCACGGACATCCGGCAGGAGGAGACGTCAAGCATGCACGCACCAGAATCGACATCACGCACGCGTAACGGGATCCGGCGCGTCCTGGCGGCCCTGCTGCTGACCCTGCTTCCACTGACCGGATTCGCGGAAGGCACGGTCGGATTCCGCGACGACATCCTGCCCCTGTTCCGCAACAAGCCGGCGCTGGAGCGCTTCGTTCTGGCAACCTTCGAGATGCGCGGCGCCGCGGTCGGCATTCGCATCTCGGGTGCCGCCATCCCCGGTTTGTCCGGCGCGAGAATCGGCCCCTACACGGTGCCCGTCGACTGGCGCGATCACGGCAAGCCGGTTCCCGCCACGCTGACGATCTACACGACGCAGATCTTTTACGACAGCCACGGCCGCACGCTCGAAGGCGATCTGACACAGGCGGTCAAGGTCGTGGAGCAAGTCGATTCGATCTCCGTCGATCCGGCTCGCTAACGGCCGACACCTTACAAAATACCGACGACACCGCTCACACCCGCGCATTGCCAATTGCGTCGGCAATGCCCAGAATGACGGCTCGTCCGGGGCTTCCAACAATCATTCGCCCCGGCTCTGCCCCCGGCCGCGCGCCGCACTTCCCCACGACGATGCAACCGAACACCCCGCCCGGCACGATCCGCGCGATCGGCAACGACTGGTCCGTTTCCGCGATTACCGCGGGCTTTCTCGCGGTGCTGATTTCCTATGCGGGCCCGCTCGCGATCTTCTTCCAGGCCGCACAGGCCGCCCATGTGTCCGACGCGATGGTGTCGTCGTGGGTCTGGGCGATCTCGATCGGCGCGGGCGTATCGGGCCTGTTCGCGAGCTGGAAGCTGAAGGTGCCGGTCATCACCGCGTGGTCGGCGCCCGGCACCGCGCTGCTCGTCGGCCTGTTTCCGCAACTGACGCTCAACCAGGCCGTCGGCGCGTACCTCACGGCCGCGCTGATCATCCTGCTGATCGGCGTGACCGGCTATTTCGACCGGCTCGTCCGCCATATTCCGCGCGGTATCGCGTGCGGGATGATGGCCGGCATCCTGCTGCCGTTCGGCACGCATGCGTTCGCCGCCGCGTCGGAGCAGCCCGCGCTCGCGTTCGGGATGATCGCGGCCTACGTGATCTTCAGGCGCCTGCTGCCGCGCTACAGCATCGTGCTCGTGCTGCTCACGGGCGCCGCGCTCGCGACGCTGCTCGGGATGACGCATCTCGGCAACGTGTCGGCGAGCCTCGCGCACCCGATCTTCATCGCGCCCGAATGGACGCTCGGCACGACGCTCAGCCTCGCGCTGCCGCTCGTCGTCGTCAGCCTCACCGGCCAGTTCCTGCCGGGCATGACGATCCTGCGGGTGTCCGGCTATCACACCCCCGCGCGGCCGATCATCACGGCGACCAGCGTGATGTCGCTCGTGGTCGCGTGCTTCGGCGGGATCACGATCGTCGTCGCAGCGATCACGGCCGCGCTGTGCACCGGCAAGGACGCACACGAGGACCCGGACCGGCGCTACATCGCCGGGCTCGCGAACGGGGCGATCTACCTGGTCGGCGGGCTGTTCGCGGGCACGATCGTCACGGTGTTCTTCGCGCTGCCGAAGGCATTCGTCGCGATCCTCGCGGGGCTCGCGCTGATCGGTGCGATCGGCGCGAACGTACACGGGATCTTCGAGGACGAAAACCACCGCGAGGCGTCGCTGATCACGTTCCTTGCGACCGCGTCGGGCATGACGTGGCTCGGGCTCGGCTCCGCGTTCTGGGGAATCGTGATCGGGTCGTTTTCGTATGCGGTACTGAACAAGGTGCGGCGACCGGCGTGATGCGCAACGCCAGTCGCAGCCTCGGCTAGTCAGGTGTGCAATATGCGCACGCACAGAAACGCCAAGAGCCAATGGGCAGCGACCACGCCAACGAGATATCCGGCAATGACGAGCGGCGGGCGGCGCCGCGCAAACAGGTAGAAACCCAACGCTGCAAACAGAATCATCGGGCCAAAGACGTATGAGAACAGTTTGATCGTACTCTGTATGGTTATAGCGCAAGCATCCACGCCGCCGCCACACTCGCCCGCGCGCGGGACGCAGAGGCTCGAAAAGACTGAGCACAAGTAACTGTCAATCAACGTCCATATGACAACACTAGCGACGCCAGTGAGCCCGAATCCTGCGGTCCCAAAGAAACGGCGCATTACTTGATTTCCCAAAAGAGTATCTGCTTGGAGTTGCGCAGGTCTGACCAACCGAAATCCGTGTCGGGGAGAAGTTCGTGCAGGCCGAAAACTCTGCCGAACGTTGATATCACACCAGGCACACTGCTGATCGTCATTCGCGAACCGTTCCACAAATCTATGTGGCCACCACTCGCATTCGCGGTCGATTCGCCGTCGCGCGTCCAGTACCTGGAGAACTGTATGATACCGGTGCGCCCCTTGACCTTCGACTCCCATTCCGACCCAGTGATGTCCTCTGCTTTGGGAAGACCGGCGAAGGGCTGCAGCTGCAACCATTTTCCCATCTCTTCGGCACGCGTTGCGGTCGGTTTATCATCGAGAAAGATTCGGCCGATAGTCTTTGCACCCGACACGGGCTTTATCGTCTTCGAGTTGAATGACTTCATGCCAACGCCTACGCGATGCAATGTGACGCTCATCCGAATGGCGCATTGATTTGTGTAGGCGGGGTTGTCATATGGCTTTCCCGAGGGGAAGTTATCCCAAAGCTCTTTAAACGTGACGCCTGAAAGAGGTACTTCCCTCTCTGAACCTTGCGTGTTGTTCGAACGGATTTTGATTGGCTTAGGGTGTGGCACGTGTCATTCTCCGTGTTGCTTCACGAGAGCGTCATCACCCCAATAGATGGTGTAGTCGTCGGAGTTGTCACCGGTGTGGATGCGGGGAAGCCGGCCGCTCGCGTCAAGCCTCCCGTAATGCACGCGGCCATCCGAAGTTTCGATGTAGTACGGCATGCCTTCCGTCGCATGCTCGGTCGCCTTCACGCGTTCGTCGTATGCGCCTTTCTTGACCGATGCGACGCCACCGGTTGCCGTGCGGCTCGAAACGACTTCCCCGAGGCCCTTTAGCCCATCACTGCACCATGCTTCGCCGGCAAGTGAAGCCATGATATGCGGAGGCGCCGAGCAACCGCACAGTACGATGTCTTGGTCTAGTGCGACCTCGCCTTGAAACTTGAGCCGATACGGACCACCCGCCTTTGCGATGATACCGGTGTCTTTGCATGCCTCGCAGAATGCGCTTCCGCCAATCAGAGCTGCTTGATGCCCATGAAAAAGAAACGGTGGTCCGCTGTATGGCTGAATTGCCCCACCACTTGAAAGACTATCGCCAACAACTGCAATGCGTCGCTTCATTGACTGATCCTTTCGAAAATGTCAATCCTAATCGCGTCACGCATCGACTCATCTCAATAACATTCGTACTACATAAAACATAAACGCCCCGTGCCGGGGAGTATCTGACGCACGGCGCTTCGTTACTTCGACGCCGGCGTCCTGAACCTGCCCTGCGACCGGACCAGCAGCGGCGCATGCCCTACACGCGCCGCCTGCAAGCGGTTACTTCGTTTCCCTGGCAACCGATCACATCCCGTCGCCCCAATCGTCCTCCAGACTCACCGACACGATTTCGCCATGTTCGTACAGGGCGATCTTCGAGGACGAAAACCACCGCGAGGCGTCGCTGATCACGTTCCTTGCGACCGCATCGGGCATGACGTGGCTCGGGCTCGGCTCCGCGTTCTGGGGAATCGTGATCGGGTCGCTTTCGTATGCTGTACTGAACAAGGTGCGGCGACCGGCGTGATGTGCAATGCCAGTCGCCAGCGCCGTTACCGCGCGTGCTGGCGCACCAGTTGTGCGAGTGCGTCGGTCAGCGTCGTCGTCCCGTAAAGCCGCTCCGACACACCGTCCTCGACGTCGATCTGCCCGGCGTTGTGCACGTCGTACAGATCGACGATCAACTGCGCATGGCGTTCGCTGAGGCCCGCGCGCAGCAGCGTCGCGGCCCAAGTGTCGCGCGGCAGTTCATGCGCGACGATTGCCCGGCCGGCCGCTGCGCCGAGCGTATCGGCAATCGCCGTCACGCTCACCCGCCGCGGCCCTTCGACACTGACGATGCGCGGCCCGTTGCCGCGTTCTGGCGCATCGACCAACAACCGCGCCGCGACGACGCCCACATCCGGCGCCCAGACCGTCGGGAACACCTTGCCGACCGGATGGTGAAAGCTCGGCAGCACGCCGGTGCCGAGCGCGACCGGCAGGATGCGCGCCCAGTTCTGCAGATGCTCGGCCGAACGCAGCAGCGTCAGGTGCGTCGGGATCGCCTTCAGCCGTTCCTCGAAGTGATGAAACAGGCGGGTGATGCCCGTATTGCCGTCACGCTCCGCGCCGTAGTCCGACAGCGCGAGCAGCACCGGCGGCGGGGTGGCGGCGAGCGCGGCGGTCGCGACATCGATCGTCCGCGTCATCGTCGCGGCCGGATCGGGGTCCGCGACGGGTACCGGGCACAGTATCTGCACGGCCCGCGCACCGTCGATCGCCGCAGCAATCGCGTTCGCGTCCGTCAGCTCGGCGATCACGACGTCGCAGCCGAGCTGCGCGAAACGTTCACGATGGCGTGCGTCGCGCAACACCGCGCGCACGGGATGGCCGGCGTTGCGCAACGCCGTCACGGTCGACTGGCCGACGTTGCCGGATGCACCGAAGATCACGAACACGATTCGCTCCTGAGGGGGTGAAGGTGGGGTGATTGTCGGGTTGGGCGGAGGGAACGGCGCGCAGGGAGGGATGAAACCAGCAGGAAAGGATGATGGGTTTGGGGGCGGCGGCCATGCGAGTCGTCCGCTGCCTCGCTAGTCGCTTCGCGTCCTGCGGTCTGCCGATGACGGGCAACGACGACACACTGGCGATGGATGAGCCGCTCACGCCCAAGGCGCTGCGCTTCAGGAGGCTCGTCGAGACCGGGGACAGTGCAGCGCTTTCTGGATGAGGACGATCGCGGTCATTGTCCAACAGCCTGTCGGACAAGGGCCGCGAGATCCGAAGCGACAACGCATATCCCGCGCGGCGCCATCGCTCCGCTATGCCCCACTCCCGCTGCCCTCGCCGTCATAAGCCAGCCGCAGCCCGCCCCGCTCGCCCGACCGCGCAATCTCGGTCGGCGTCGCACCCAGCACGCGATTCATCCAGTTCGCCATGTGGCTCTGGTGTGCAAACCCGGCTTCGAGCGCGACCTGGCTGATGCTGAGCCGGCCTTCGAGCAACAACGCCTTCGCGCGCTCGACCCGGCGCCGCACGACGTACTGGTGCACGGGCATCCCGAGCGTTTCACGGAACAGCACCTTGAAGTGCGGCACGCTGATCGACACGAGCGCCGCGAGTTCGGCCAGCGTCATGCGCTGGTCGAGGTTCGCTTCGACATAGTCGATCACGCGCGCGGCCGCTTTCGGCGCGAGGGTGCGGCGACGCTCGCGAAACGCCGGCTGGCCGTCGACCAGTCGCGCGACGAGCGCCGTGCACAGGCTTTCCGCATAGAGCGGATCCGACGCGTCTTCCGCTTCGAGTTCGGCGGCCATCGCCCACGCGATGTGCTGCAGGCGCGGATCGCGCACCTGCAGCCGGCGGCGGATCTGCCCCTGCGACGGCTTCAGTTCGAGTTGTTCGACGGTCCGCCGCACGAACGTGTCGGTAAGCGCGATATGGAGGATCCGGCAGTCGGCGCTGTCGGTCCACTGGCCGGGCAGGCCGGCCGGAATCACGTCGACGTCGCCATGTGCCTGGATGCGCGACACGCGCTCGCCGTCGCACGCGCAATCCGCGCGGACGGGCGGCCCGATATGCACGCCGATCCGGTGATGGTCGGCCGCCGGAATCCGGTAGGTGCCCGCGCGAATCTCCAGCAGCGACGCGCCGAAGCCCTGCCAGCCGAGCCCGCGGCTGGTGCGCAGGCTGACCGGGACGCCGTTGTCCGTCGGCGCCGCGAGAATCGCATCGCTCATGGCCTTCCTCCCGTGGATGGGGATGTCGAACGCGCATTGTGACGCGTTTTCGGGCCGCCTGCCGGGCCTGCCGGGGGCACGCCCGGGCCGAGCAGAAAAAGATCATCCGTTTCTGCTCAGGGGCATCCTTGCGTGTGCGCCGGCGGGCGCGGCGCCGCTTACGATGGCCCCATCCGACACCTACGGAGACCGTCATGCCCCATCAATGCCTTGCGCAACGCGTCGCGCTCACTGCGTCCTCGCCTTCCGCCACGCCCCGCCCGTCATCAGGCCCCCGCTCCCGCAACGACCGCACCGCGATCGCCGCCTGGTGCCGGCGCGTCGTCGGCTGGTACCGGCTCGAACGGCTGCTCGCATCGATCCCCGACAGCAACGACGATTTCGGGCTCGTCTGACCGGCCACGCAGCCGGCGTCGTTCGACCCAGTACGCCGCCTACTTGCGCCGCCGCTCGTGCGGCGCCACCGTCGCGCCGTCGATCACCGGCGCGCCCTGCTTGATCAGGAAATCGCGGAACAAACCCGTGACCTGCGAGATCCGCCGGTCGGCGAGCGTGACCACATACCATTCGCGCTCGATCGGGTTGCCGGGGAACGGCAGTTGCCCGAGCAGCCCCGCGCGCAGTTCGAGTGCACACGCGTGCAACGACAGGAACGCAATGCCGAGCCCGGCTTCGGCCATCTGCTTGATGGCCTCGTTGCTCGACAGTTCGGAGCCCACATGGAAGCGGTAGCCGGCCGTCTTGAACAGGCTCTCGACGGTCGAGCGCGTGCCCGCGCCGCGTTCGCGCACGAGCAGGTGCGCGGATTCGAGATCCTTCAGCGCGACGCGCTTGCGCTGCATCAGCGGATGGCCGGGCGCCGCGACGAACACCATCGGATGCTTCGCGAACTCGACCGCGTGCGTGCGCAGCTCCTTCGGCGCGCTGCCCATCACCGCGAGATCGATTTCATGCGTGGCGAGCATGCGGATGATGTCGTCGCGGTTGCCGACCTTGAAGTACGTCTTCACATGCGGACGCGTCGCGGTGAATTTCACGAGCAGTGGCGGAATCAGGTATTCGGCCGTCGTGATCGCGCCGATCCGCAGCGTGCCGCCCAGATCGCCCGTCAACGCGGCCACTTCGTCGCCCGCTTCGGTCCACAGATGCAGGATCTCGCGCGCATAGCGCGACACGATCTCGCCGGCCGCGGTCAGCTGCACGCCGCGCCCCACCCGCTGCAGCAACGCGGCGCCCACCGCCTCCTCGAGCAGGCGAACCTGCAGCGACACGGCCGGCTGCGTCAGGTTCAGCTCCTCGGCCGCCCGCGACACGCTGCCGAGCCGCGCAATCATGTCCAGCGCCTTCAGTTGCCGGAACGTCGCGGTCTTTCCTATAAGTGAATACATATGAGTCGCTTATAAACATTAAATTGTTCGAGTGGGTTCGAAACTATATCGTCGGTTCTTGAGCAATGTCATCCGAATCGTCATCTAGCGGGAGCCCACCATGGACAACACCACGCCCAACCTTGCAACGGACCGCGCACCGCGCCTGCCGCGCATCGTGATCGTCGGCGGCGGCGCCGGCGGCCTGCACCTCGCCACGCGTCTCGGCGATACCGTCGGACGTCGCGGGCAAGCCGAAGTCGTGCTCGTCGACCGCTATCCGACGCACTTCTGGAAGCCGCTGCTGCACGAAGCCGCATCGGGCCATCGCGACCCGGCGTCCCACACGATCGAATACGCGGCGCAAGCGAAGCGCCACGGGTTCCGTTTCGTGCAGGGCGCACTGCAGCGGGTGGACCGCGCGGCACGCACGGCGACGATCGCGGCCGTGCAGGACGCGGACGGCACGGAGATCCTGCCGCAGCGCGAGCTCGGCTATGACGACCTCGTGCTCGCCGTCGGCAGCGTGACGAACTTCTTCAATGTGCCGGGCGCGGCGCGCCATGCACTGCCGCTCGAAAACCTCGACCAGGCCGAGGATTTCCGCCGGAAGTTCCTCGCGGCGTGCACGAAGGCGAATCACCTGGCCGAGCAGCAGCCCGCGCAGCGCGCGGCGCCGATCTGCATCAACGTGATCGGTGCGGGCGCGACGGGTGTCGAGCTGGCCGCCGCGCTGCGGCACGCGATCCAGCAGCTGACGACGTACCGCTTCAAGGCGCTGGTGTCCGCGCGCGACGTGCACATCCGGCTGATCGAAGGCGGCCCGCGTATCCTGCCGGCGCTCGACGAGCGGCTGTCCGGCAAGATGCACGCGCAGCTTCGCGCGCTGAACGTCGACGTGCTGACCGATACACGCGTGGCCGAAGTCGGCGCGGACGCCGTGACGACCGCGACCGGCGAACGGCTCGCAAGCGACATCACGATCTGGGCGGCCGGCGTGGCGGGCCCCGCGATCCTGCGGGAGATCGGCGACATCGCGCTCAATCGTTCGAACCAGGTGATCGTGACCGATACGCTGCAGACGCCGGACGACCCGCACGTGTATGCGTTCGGCGACTGCGCCGCATGCCCGACGGCCGGCGCGAGCGGCTTCCTGCCGCCGCGCGCGCAGGTCGCGTACCAGCAGGCCGTGTACCTGGTCAACGCGTTCGCGCGCCGCGTCGCCGGCAAGCCGGTGGCCGGCTTCACGTTCCACGATGCGGGCACCGTCGTGTCGCTCGGGCACGCGGGCGCCGTGTACCAGGCCGACCTCCGCGGGCGTTCGCGCTCGCTGATCGTCGACGGGCTCGCCGCGATCGGCCTGTACAAGTTCCTGTATCGCAAGCACCTGTTCAGCGTGGTCGGCGTGAAGCGTGCGCTGTTCCAGTCGCTGAGCCACTGGCTGCAAAGCCGCAACCAGCCGTCGATCAAGCTGCACTGATCGCGCCGGTTCGCGCGCAGTATCGCAAGACGGCATATCGGGCGTGCATCGCCCGGTATGCCGTTTTTTTTGGATGCACATGCACGGTGCGACGCATTCACTGCGTGCGCGAATCTGGTGCATCACATCGAAGACCGTCGATACGATGTCGTTCGCACGGAATACGACGTGCGACACGCATCCCGCGCCCACATTGGCTCGCCACCCGATTCATTAGCCAAATCGTATGGGTCGGATAAAAATATTAATTAGTCGTGTTTTCAGGATCGACGCTAAGGTGTGTGGCATTCCCGTCGGCGAACGGATCATCACGTCTCTGAAGAGGAATCACCGTGGTTATCGAAGCCATCGTCACCCGTCTCGACGCAGCATTCGCGCAAATCGAAGCAACACCGGACTCGCACGAATCGCGCCATCAACGCGACGCGATCATCCAGTGGCTCGACCGAGCATCGGAAGAAGGATATCGACTCGGTCTCGTCACGACGCTGCCGGCCGCACGGCTCAGCGACATGTTCGAAGGCCAGTTCGGCCGCGCGAACCTCGACCGCTTCTCGGTCGTCGTCACGGACGCCAATCAGCAGGACTCCGGATCAAACCAGCATCCTTTCGACGTCGCGCTGCAGGCACTCGGCGTGCCGCCCGAACGCGCGGTGGCGATCGCGAGCAGCGAACCGGAGCGCCGCGAAGCCGAGCATTTCGGGCTGTCGCGCTGCGTGAACATCACCGACACCGTGCGCTCGATCGCATCGGCCGGCCTGCACTGAACGCCTGCACACGGGCCGGCGGTGGCCGGCCTTCGGCGATCCGGCGGCGTCACGACGGAAAAGTCAATCTGCACGACGCGAGCATGGTATCTCGCCTATCTGCAGGATAACGCGCGCGAAACGGATTTCCAGGCCGCGTGCGGCGGTGCGAAGATCGCGCCAAGCAGCCACTTCTACGACTACAGAGGCTCGAAGCCGTGTTACGCGCATCCGTGAGGTGACGCGGCAGCCGCGTTCTGCAACAAGCACGTTCGAAACCCGGGCGACTCAACGCGTCCGGGCTTCAGCATGCACTCGCCCGCTCGCTAGATCTTGCGGACGCCGTTCTGAAGCAGCGTTCGGTGCAGCACGGCCAATTGCGGCTCCCCAAGCACCCGCTTCGGTATGAGGCGGAACATCACCACCGATTGGTAAAGCAGGACCACATAACGATCCTCGCTCCAGTGAACGAGATCGGCAAAGTGGAGTTCCTCGCGCGAAGTCGGTGATTCGACGATGAAACATTCGCTGCGCCAGACGACCGTGTGCGGCTGATGGAGTGTCTTTTGCTGGCTGTAGATCTTGCGGGCGGCACGAGGCAACATCAGATGATAGAACAGCGGCACGCCGATCGCGACCAACGCTGCAATGCCCGCGATCCACCAGACATTGCGCCATGCCGGCAAGATGTCGCTTGCCACCCGGAGGCCACCGAAAAAAAGGACGGTGTACGCAATCAACATGATCGCGAATGTCTTGAGCAGATATTTCCAGTTGTATCTGCGCCAAAGATTCAGACGGTAAGCGTGGACCAGATCTTCCACGGTCAATTGAAATACGATCTCGGTATCGCTCATGCGCGGGCTCGGAATGTTCGCTGTTTTTATGCTTGTACTGGATGTTTCACCGCAAGCGCCGCGATCCGGACAGTCGGCGATGCGTGCGCAGGGAGACCTGCAATCGAAGCCACACGAAATCGCCGGCCACTCGATGCATGGATCGTCAATATACATGCCCGGGACAAGCGCTTTGCCGAATCGCGTATCGGCGACGGCGTTCAGCCTTTCGAGCCCGCACTTCCGACGATCATGAAACCCGCTCGCCCCGCTGCCCGCCGGCCCTCTCCGGCTCGACCAGCATGACCTCGATCCGCTCCTTGCCCTTCCCGGTATTCCTGCGCTTGAGCGTCAGCATGCCGATCTCGCCGGTCGAGGCCGGGTGCGTGCCGCCGCACGCCATCGTCGCGAAGCCGTCGACCGTCCAGTATCGGCGTTGCGCGTCGACATCGCTGAAGTCGGTCACGATGCGCAGGTCGCGCATCGACAGATCGGCCGCGGCCGATTCGATCTCGGGAAACAGCGGCGCCACGCTCGTGTCGCTCGCGAAGTCGATGCGCGCCTTGTCCTGCCCGATATGCGCACCGATGCGCTCGATGCCGGGCCTGAGCCGATAGACCAGCTGCAACACCATTTCGGCCGCAAAATGCAGACGCATCAGCCGGTAACGGCGCGTCCAGTCGATGTGCCAGGTCACGCGATCGCCGACGCGCAGCGAATGATCGTGCGGTAGCGTATAGACGATATCGAGGCCCTGCTTGTCGGCCTGGATGACCGGAAAGCCGCCGAGCGACCCCGCGTCGCTTTCCTGCCCGCCCGAAAACGCAAAGAAGATGGTCGCGTCCACCCGCACGCGAGCGCCGTCGACGTGGCTCACGACGGTATCCAGCGTGGTCCGGTACGGATCGTCCCAGAATACTTTCTTCGTCATTGCCCGCCGTGCCTTTCGCCGAGGAAAGCTCGCAGGTTAGCCGGATCGCGTGCGGGTGGCTTGTACGATCTTGCGCCCTGGCGCCAGCGCCGCCTCGTCAGGCACGGCGCGCGCTGCTGCCGCAGTCGCGTCCTCGCCCTTGCGCTCGACACTCCACGTATGAATCGGCCGATGCCCCGGCCGCTCCCACTCGGGTGGCATCCACAGATGTTTCAGCCGCTGCAGGACGGGCCCGGGCGCGAACACGTCGCGCCACATGTCGACGAATTCGTGCAGGTTCAGCACCAGGAAGTTGTACGAACGAATCTGCTGCGTGATCCCGTAGTCGACCGGTTCCGTTTCCTCGACATACGTACCGAACAGGCGATCGAAGACGATCAGCACGCCGCCGTAATTCTTGTCGATGTAACGCGGATTGCGGCCATGATGCGCGCGGTGGTTCGACGGCGTGTCGAACACGTATTCGTACCAGCGCGGCAGCCGCCCGATCGCTTCGGTATGCACGAAGTACTGGTACGCGAGATCGACGGCGAGCAGGAACAGCACGACGGCGGGCGGGATGCCGAACCAGACCGGCGGCAGATAGAACACGAACACGCCGACGAACGCGTTCAGCAACGACTGCCGCATCGCCGTCGTGAAGTTCATCACTTCACCGCTGTGATGCGGCACGTGCGCGGCCCAGAACCAGCGCACGCGGTGCGACGTGCGGTGAAACCAGTAGTAGCAGAACTCCACGACGACGAAGATCGGCACGATCGAGAAGCCGTTCACCGGCACGTCGAACCAGCGGTGCCGGTAAACCCACGCGAAGATCGCGCCCGTGAACAGGAGCCCCATCACGGTCTCGGCCACCTGATAGCCGGCGCCGAGCGACAGGTTCGCGACGATCTCCTTCCAGCGAAACGGCTCGCGACGGCCGCGCCCGGTCATCACCGCGTATTCGATCGCGAACGCGATCAGGAAGACCGGCGTCATGCCGATCAGCAGCACCTGCTTCCAGTCCACGTCGTTCCCCAGGAACGCGTGGAGCCACGTCATCAACTCGGTCGGCATGGTCGCGGCCTCGATCAAGAACTGACCGGCAGTATGGTCGCGCACGGGTCGCCCCGCGTTGACACTTGCGGACGATTACTTGACACTTTCCGCCATGCCCGCCGCCTCCCCGCTATCGACGCAGCGCGTCTACTACTCGAGCACCTACGTGCGGCTGCTGTTCGACTATCTGTCCGAGCAGGGCAAGGATGCCGCGCGCGTGCTCGGCGAGGCGCGGCCGCCCGAGGACGATCGCGGGCTCACGCTGTACGCGAGCGCGCACTGGCGGCGCCTGCTCGAATGCGCGGTACGTGCGCTCGACGATCCGCTGCTCGGCCTGCACGTCGGCCAACGGATCACGCCCGCCCACCTCGGTGCACTCGGCTACGCGCTGCATGCGTGCCGCGATGCCGGCGCCGCCCTCGCACGCTGGCAGCAATACGAACACCTGATCGCGAACGTAGCGCGCATGGAAGTGCGGGTCGAGGCGGCCTCGGTCGCGATCGAATGGCACGACGCGCCCGAGCCGCTCGGCCCGCTCGTCGATGAAGTCGCGCTGACGGCCATCGTCCAGTTCGCGCGCAACATCACCGGCACGCGTCATGGGCCCGACGAGGTCTGCTTCGTACACCCGTCGCCCGCCAACGAACGGCCGTATGCCGATTACTTCGGCTGCCCGGTACGGTTCGGCCAGCCGGTGAACCGGCTCGCGTTCCCGTTGCACCTGCTCACGCAGCCGCTGCGCCAACCGGACGACGCGCTGCTGCAGATGATGGAACGCCAGGCGAGCGCGCTGCTTGCCGAGCTGCGGCAGACGGACGATCTCGAACAGTCGGTGCGCGAAGCCGTCGCGCGCCTGCTGACGCAAGGCGAAGCGAGCATCGAACAGATCGCGTCGGATCTGCACGTGTCGTCGCGCACGCTGCATCGACGGCTTGCCGAACTCGGGCTCAACTTCCGGATACTGCGCGAGGACACGCGGCGGCGGCTCGCGATCGACCACCTGAACGATCCGCGGCTGACGCTCGCGGAAGTCGCGTGGCTGCTCGGCTATTCGGAACACAGCGCCTTTACGCGCGCCTTTCGGCGCTGGACCGGCGAATCGCCGCAGCAGTGGCGCAGCCGGCAACCTGCGCGAGCGGCGAACGTCGCGCGCGGCTGAGCGCGGCGCGCCGCCATGGCCACCGCGCCGCCGACGAACTCGCGTCCGCCCGCGCGGTCGAACGAGCATCGCCGGAGAATCCCATGAAACGCGTTGCCCCTGTCGCTGTCCTGACCCTGCTTGCCGCCATCAGCTTGCCGGCAGCCGCCGGCGCAACATCCGGTAGCGCCGAGCCGGCTCCCGTTCAAGCGCACGCGAAAAACTGCGTTCCGTCCCGCGATGCCACACCCGACGCCCGCTCGCCGTCGAAGGCGCCGCCGATCCGCGTATGCGTCGGCGATTCCAATACGCAACTGAACCTGCCGTGGTTCCTGACCGATGTCCTCACCGCGGTGGACACGCACCAGTCGGCCGGCGATCTGCTCCGCAAGATGCGCAACGATTTCTGACTCGCGGCTCGCGCGATGCATCGCGACCGCATCGTTCATTCACCGCCAGATTCCTGCAGCACCTGCACGAACGTGCCGACGATGCCGGCACACATCGCGGGGTCGGCAAGGCGGCGCAGCAGCGCGAGCAATATCTTTCGTTCAGCTTTCGAAAGTGGCCCGTGCGCACCGCTGATGGTGTTGTAGCGCGGCGTCCCGCGTGAAGCGAGCGCGCGATCGAGCAGGTAGTTGTGGGCTTGCCCGTTCACGGCAATCCGGATCCACAGCGAGCCGCCGTCGGTTGCGGCTGCGCCGTCGGTCACGACGACCGTGGGCACGGTGTTTTCTTCCATCTCAACGCTCCGGCGAGACGCACGACCGTGACGCGCGGTGACCGCTTGCAAGCCGGCGGCAGGTCGACGAAAACAACATTTCGCAGGAATGTTTCTCGTCGAGACACAATGACAAAACTACACCAATTGTTGAATAACAATATTTCACAATCTCTCGTCACATCTTATACTTGCCGCGCACCATCCTCGTGCCAAGAGACGGTGTTTTTTCGTCCCGGCCGCACGACCCTGCGGCCGGGGGTTTTTTCGGTGTGCTACGTCGATAACCATGCGCTGCATGCACATGTTTATAGCGGCCAGCCTCCGGAATACATGGCCGATTGCGACGGGGCTGCCGCAGATGCCCGTCGCGACCGTAGAATCGATCGCATCGCGAACCCGGCGCGCACACCACCTTGCCCGAACCCGGCATGACGCATGCGCGACGTGGGTGGATCGACCGGTTCGACTGGCTGCTTCATACACACAACACCAAAGGCGACCGCGGGAATGTTGGCGTTCACGCCAGGCTCGAAGCCCGTTTTCCAGCGCAGCGGCGCGTGGCCGCGAGTCGTCTTTTGCGTCGCCGTAATCGTTTGCGTGCTCGTGCCGGCGTGCGCAATCGTGCTTGCCGACCGCTACGCGCGCGATACCGTCACCCAGCATGAACGCGTGATCGCGAACGACATCGTGGCATCGGTGGATCGCATCCTCGACGGTGCCCGCCTGCGACACGTGGACGAACTCACCGCGCTCGTCGGGCGGCCATGCCCGACGGTATTCCGGACCCTCGCCGAGATCGGCACGCGCCTGCGCTACCTGCGCGCCGTCGCGCTGGTGAACGACGGCCGCGTCATGTGCTCGTCCGCGCTGGGGGCGATCGACTTGCCGCTCGGCGCCTACACACACGAACCGGAACCGGGCTCGACGCTCGTCACGCTGTTGCGCCAGACGCCATTCCAGCAAGGCATCCCGGTGCTGCCCGTGTTTTACGCCATCGCGCCCGGCGCGGGCGTGCTCTACCTGATCGAAGGCGACTATGTGGCCGACGCGCTCGCGCACGGCGCCCGCTACGGGACGGAAACCGCGACGCTGTCGATCGCGGGTTCGGGCCATCTCGATCAGCACGGGACGTTCACGCCGGAATCGGCCGCGGAACCCGCAGGCGGCAGCACGATCGCGTCGCCTCGCTGGCCGTTCACGGTGTCGGTTGCCGCCTCCGCGCACTATGCGTCGCAAGTCCAGCACCACTACCGGCTGATCGGCATCACGATCGTGCTGCTGGCGGATGGCCTCGTGATGGCGGCCTACCTGCTGGCGATGGCGCCGCGCCGCCTGCTGCTGAAGGCCGTCCGCAACGCACTCAGGCGCGACGAACTTCATGTCGTGTACCAGTCGATCGTCGATGTCGAGACGCGCAGGACCGTCGGCGTCGAGGCGCTGCTGCGCTGGCAGCATCCCAAGTGGGGGGCCATCAGCCCGGCCGTGTTCATCCCGCAGGTCGAATCGAGCGCGGTGCTGCCGAAAGTGACGGAATTCGTGCTGCGGACAGCCGTGTCGGAACTGTCCGCGCTGACGCCGGCCATGCCGCTGCGCATCGCCATCAACATCGCGCCGAAGGACCTCGAGCGCACGCAGTTCGTGTCCGTCGTCGAGGAGGCAATTCGCGCGCTGCCGCCAGGCTTTACGCTGGTGCTCGAAGTCACCGAGCGCATCCTGCTCGAAAAGAACGCGCGAACCACCGCGATCTTCCATGCGCTGCGAGCGAAAGGTGCGAAGTTCGCGATCGACGATTTCGGCACGCATCACAGCAATCTCGACATGCTGTCGCGCTTTCCGTTCGACTACGTGAAGATCGATCGCCAGTTCGTGTCGCCGCTGAACGGCGGCAACGCGGGGTTGATCGAGGGGATCGCGACCGTTGCGCATCACTACGACCTGAAGATCATCGCGGAGGGCGTGGAAACGGAAGCGCAACATCGCGCGCTGCATGCGGTCGGGATTCAGTACGCGCAGGGCTACCTGTATCAGCGGCCGCAGCGTGTGGAGCATTTGAAGCAGGATTTCGCGTCGGTGTCGGTGTAGCGGCGTTGCCGCATGCTCAATGCTGCATGACCACCGCCGGCGCGGAACCTGCCTGCCCCTATGCCAGCGCGACCACGTCAGACCTACGCTCGAAGGTAGGGGCCGCACTTCATCCGCACACTCAACCGGTCTGCCGGGCATCCCGTCGAGAGCCCGTCTCCGCAAATGCAGCGTTGTCGACCGGGTGAACCGACTCCGCTACCCGACGTGAAGCATGGCCTATCCGGACATGATCGAGCCACTCGCGAGTCTGCCTTTGCGTGGCGAGTTGCAGCTCAACAAGAACAGGAAGCAGGGCCACGTACTTGGTCGCGACGCGCATGGCTCATCTTTGGGTTGTCGATGCTCGCGAGTGTGTCGTCGTCAGCTCATCCCTGAATGCTGAGCGCCTTCTCTATCGCGGCGATCAACTTGAACGCATCGTCGCGTCCGATCAGAAAACCGCGGCTGGTGTACTCGCATCCGAACGCATAGAAGCTCGGCAGCAGCGTCACCATGTCCTTCTGCCGATCGAAATCGACTTCGCATTTCGTCAGCGGGAAAAACGGGGGCTCCTCGTCCGGCATCTTGTACACGATGCGCTCCTAGTACATTTTGCGCGGCGGCAACATGCGCTTCGCCCGCAAGCGCTGTCTAGCAACGGCGCTCGCCTTTTTCCGCTTGCGTTCCGTCGTGGGCTTTTCATAGCCGGTGCGACTGCGCAACTCCCGGATCAGCCCGGTTTTCTCGATGTTGCGCCGGAACCGTCGCAGCGCGACATCGATGGGTTCGTTAATCTTCAGCGTAATGGTTGTCATCGTGATCCTGTTTTCAAATGGTTGAACGGAAAACTAGCCGAGTCGTGTCATGACGGCACTCGCTATCTCGTCGGATTCGAACTCCGAATATCCAGCCCCGATCGACAATGCGCGCACTGCCACGAACATTTGCAGCTCCGGCTGACGACACTGCGCTGAATCGGCTATTCCGGCCGGCAGGTTGGCGTCGGTCCGGATGACCTCATGCCGCCTGATCAAGCCGAGCAGCTCGTCGATGATCATTTCGTTCTCCGAATGGATGACACATCGCGTGACCTTGACGATTCACCTCAAGGCGTGCCGGAAAAGAAGCCTTGTTTGTCGCGATTGTCGTCAATGATGTTCTCGGCATAGCGCAGCGAAGCACGACGTGCATCGCCGGCGCTGCCGAACGGGGCGTTGTCGCGCAACCGGAAAGTCTGGCTGCGCGTCAGCGTATCGCCGCGCAGGCAAATCTTGACTGCCGCATCGAAACCGGCATCGTAGTTGTGCGGGCAGCCATCCAGCACCGGCACGTGAGGGTAAATCAGTGGATAGATCTCGAATCCACGGTAGACATGCATGCTCATGACAAGCTCCTGGCGTTCGGCCGCAACGAATCGCACGGGCGAACACGGCCGGCCGGTATCCCCGTTGCGGGACGGGCCAGTAGGGTGAAAGGGACAACGTTGCAGCGCGGAGGCGGGGCGATGCAGCAAGCGGGTAGATGGAGGGGCGAGCGACCGGCGTACCAGGGTCGACCGGATGAACCCATCATACGCGCATCGCTTGCCGAGCGTCCAACTTATTCCGGATTGCGTACAACAGCGGACGGAGGGTCGGCAACCGCACGATGTCGGGTTGCGAGGTATCGCGGGCGGAAGGCGTCGCCTTGTCCAGACCAAGGCGGGCACGATCCGGCCAGCGTCGCACGATTCGCTTTCCTGGCGAAGCGGCCGGCGGCTCCCCTCGTCACGCGGGATGATCCCGATCGCTATTGCGGAGCCGGCGTGCGCTTTTTCGGACGCGATTTCGTGGCCGAGGCCGGCTTGGGCGGCACCCAGTTCAATGCCGTGCCAAGCTTGGGCAGCACGATGGCCGGCTTGACGCGCGGCGGTGCCTTGTTGCTGCGAGATTGACCTCGAGTCATGCGAATTCTCCTGCTACGCCGCTTGCACGATCCGATGAGCGCTACTCGTCCGATCACGCATGCGCTACGAAGGCGGTTGGCGCACCGGCCTGCATGCGGGCGACGTCCCGATGCGAAACGGCAGGCCCTCTCGGACCTGCATCGAGACACGTGGCACCCGCGACGACGGCGCGTAGCGCAAGAAGCGGCGGTTACGTGCCGCTCCGTGAACGAGGCGAACGACTCAGGCCGATTACAGAGGGGTGATGTTCGACGCCTGCAGGCCTTTGGGGCCGTTCTTTGTTTCGTAGCTGACTTTCTGGCCTTCGGCGAGGGTCTTGAAGCCGTCGCCGCGAATCTCGGAGAAGTGCGCGAACAGATCGTCGCCGCCTTTGTCGGGCGTGATGAAGCCGAAGCCCTTGCTGTCGTTGAACCACTTGACGGTACCGGTATCCATGTTAGATCTCCTGAAAATGGACGAGCGCATGCGCCCACGCGGACGCGGGAAAAGAATCAAGGAGGGAGAGGACAACGAATACCGCAGGCTACGGTCGATGATGAGCAGCAATCGCGCTTCTTGAATACTTCAGCGACTGACAGTACGTGGCATCACAGAGTGTGTCAAGCGCTTTCGGCGGACGGGCAGACCACGCGGCCGTCGTCCGGTCCTCACCGATCGACGATCAAACTGGCAGAGCACTCGACGACCATGGCCACCTCGGCGACAACATCAGAGCGTGGCCAGCAAACGCAATTGATGCTCGGTCTCGGTTCCATTGATCAACGCAAAGAACCCGGTCTCCTGACGCTCGACCACCGAAAGACCCTCGGCGGCGGAGAAGCCGTTCCACGCGACGTCATCGACATGCGCAAACCCTCCGCGGGCTCGCGCAAACGCGCACAGCAACGGGCTCGCTTCGCGGCGGAGCACCAGGCGGTCCGCATTCAATACATAGGGTGGCCAGCCGGTACGAAGGACGAGGTAGCAGGGAATGGAACTGTGATCGATTTTCATGGGGGCGCCGTTTCGTCCGGATCCGGTTCGTGCAAGCCAGGGCACGGCCTGCTTCAAAGTCGACGACACATTCGCAATGCCAACCTGAAGCATCGACGCCCTTGCACGGCCCGATGCCCGGACGATGTCGCCCCTGAATGCGAGGACTGATCCACGGAACCGGCGACAAGGCTAGCCCCACTATACGCGCTGCCGCCGTCGCGCACACCTTCGCGGCAACCCGAAGGCCGGCTGCGGCTGCAGGCGTTGCTCGAAATTTCGCTATACAAACGTATGGAACGGCGTACGATCAAACCGTCGGATGACCGGTGACCGATTCCCGCGCATCGCTCGGCATACCCGCTGAATGCGGTCTGGCCCCTCACCGTGACCCAGCGTCCGTGCACCATTGGATGGCGCCCGCGCTCCCCCTCTTGTCCCGCCGCCTGAGCGTTGCTCCGAAGGGTTGCCGAAGCAACGGGTTCCCCCCTCCCCCCAAGGCGACATGTCATTCGCCAGCCTGTCCGTGACCCTCGCCGCGAGGTCGATACGGATGATTTCCCGACGTTCGTGCCCGGTCGCGCGCCACGCTGCGAAAACGGGTCGGCAGGTCGTGATTCCGGTCAGGAAGCGTGCCAGGTCGTCGCACGTCTTGATGTCTGACTGTTTCTTGCGCTGCGCCCGCGACAGCCTGGCTCGCGGTAACCCGACAGGGAGGAAGCCATGCTATTCAACTTGACACGGTTCCAAATCGATCCCACCCCTCGCAGGGCAGATGGAGAGTACATCGCGCATGCGAGGATCACCACGATTCTTCTGGGCGGAGATGAACAGGAAGTACACACCAGCGGCGATCTGGCCGGCTTCGATGCGCGTGATGACGCGGTTGCATACGCGACAAAATGGGCCGAACGATGGCTGACCGCCCAGTTTGGTTGAACAGGACGGTTCGCTCGTGCCGCACCGGACGTCACGCGCAACGCATGCAGACCCGAGGCAATACCGTGCCAGCCAGCAACCGGTCTGGGGAACGAATGGGTTACCGGTAACGGCCGGTGCGCTGCTATCGGCATCAAGCGACCTCGATCAGACCGTTCCAGGGATGTCAGAAGATGAGAGCAGATCTATCCACTTGCGGCCTTCATGCAGACGGCATGCGTTGTGACGTTTCGGCGGCCTCGCGACGCGCAGCGGCATAGAACACGCGGAACCATACCCAGTAGGCCACGCCGGTTCCGGCAAGAGCAACGATCGGCATCACTCCGGACAGCAAACTGATTATCCCGAGCGTATCGCCCACCACGCTCAGCACCCCGTAAGCCACCAGCAATACAGATACCATCGACGCGAGCGACGCCCCCAGCAGACGCCAGACGTGCAGCCGACCGAGTTCGCGCGGCAGGCCGAACATCGCGCCGGCGAAGACGACCGCGGCGCAAATGACCAGGCCTCCGACATAGTTCAACATCACAAGCTTGAGATTGTCGTCATAGTAGTTGAGCGACATCAGCACGGCTTGCGGCATGAAGAGCAGCAGTGCGCTGGCATACAGCCAGGCCGCGAGACCCGCAATGGACCGTCGTGGATTACCGCGCGCCGCCCCGGGCAACGCATCGTTGCGGAACAGGTAGGCGACAAACCACCACGCCAGCCCGGCCACCAGCGCATAGAGGACGGCATTCACCGGGGCGATGATCGTCCCCATTTGCGCAAGGCTAAGGGCACCACTATCCAACAGTCCCGTCAGCGCCTGGTATACCAGTATCTGCGCGGCCTGCCAGAGCAGCAGGCATAACGCGTAGGCTGTCAACGGCCGCACGGGACGGCGGAATGCAAGCCGATCGCGATGCTCTCCGTGCCATCGGACGATCAGGAAGACCAGGCCGGTTCGAAATACCAGGCTCTGGATGAAACTGGACAGTTGCACAGCCAGCACACCCACGGACGGTGATGACCTCGTCGACCACACGTAGAGGACGATCAGGAACTGCGCCGTGGTAATGGCCGCTGCGATGAGTGCGGCGGCGCCGGGTAACGAGCGTTTCCGGGAGGGTGAGGTCATCGGGATTCCTGGGTAAATGGAGTGATCAGTCAATGGTGTCGCGCCAGACCGTCAGGTGAATTGTTCCGGGCCGGGTTGACCGGTTCGTGCCACCGTACCCAACGGCAAACGGGACGCGGCGTTGTCAGGTTGCTCGGTGTGCGAGGTGTTGTCTGCCGATCCCGGGAGCGGCAGCCCTGTCGCCGGATCGAGATGCCTGGCCTTCGCCATCTCGTTGACGAGCGCGTCCGTCGGTTGCTTCGGCGGCGTGGCCGCATCCCGTTCCTTTTGCCACTGGAACGTGCCGTCCCATGGCGGGAGCCTGGCGGGCGGTAATGGAACGATCTTGTCGATGTCGGGTACGGTCGGGTTGCGGCCATCGTTGGCATCGAGAAATTTCCCGATCAGATCGTATCGCCGGGTCCGTTCAGGATCGCTTTGCAGCGCGAGGTAATCGAGCTGATTCGACGGCGGCGGTCCTTTGAATCCATCTCTCAGGAACGAGGCAGACAGGGTATCGCCTGCGCTTACCCCTTTCTGGAAGGTCCTGGCAGCATCGGGATACAAACCCCCTGTCTTTTGATCGACACCCAGCAAGTTGGCAGCCTGACCGGATCCTTGATCGGCTGCACAGGCCAACATTTGTCTCGCGATAGCGGGCGCTTTATCGTTGGGCAACAGCAGGTTTCCAACATAGAACTGGGCTTCTGGATTGCCAAGATCGGCCGCTTTGCGAAAGTAGCGCAGTGCGCCCTCGGCATCCTGCTTCAAACCATAGCCTGTCTCGAGAGCGTGACCGATATCGTAGTAGCCGCTCGGGATACCTTGCTTGACCAGTTCCATGCCCAGGCCGACAACCTCGGCCGGCGCATCGGGGGAGTTGGCCAACCCCTGTGACACAAGCGATTGCAGGTTCTGGTTGGCCTTGTAATGATCGTGCGCCGCTGCGATCCTGTAGTAGCGGGCAACATCATTGAAGTCCCTGGGGCCGTTCTTCTTTTCCAGGTATCGCGCGTAACGGAACAGGCTGTCGGCCTGCGGATCGAGTGGCGGCAATCGGTCCGCCTGATGCGTGCAGGTGAACGCAAGATCGGCGCGCACGGCACCCATGTCAGGCGATGAGGTCGCCTGGGGCGCTCGTTTCGTGCATGCACACAACAGAACGGGCAACACAACCACCCAAAGGTGTCGGTTCATGGCTCAATCGCTACGACCATACGGTGCGCAACCATAGCGCCTCTCTCGGAATGATGTTGTTCTTGACCGGCGATTCTACGAACGATGATTCCGTGACGTCAATCGGGCGGTATTCAAATCATTGAAAACCTGAATGCGCCACGCATGCTCATGCTCATGAAGGCCGTCAGCCGTCACCGGCCTCTGCCGCACTACACCGTCCGGAACGCCCGCCATGCCCACCGCCCTGCTGCTACGCGCAACCCATTCGCACCTGTATCCCGGCAGCGTCGTGACCTTCGACAATGACGCGCCGCGTTCCGCGAAGCCGCATCCGGCCGTGATCGAATTCGCCGACGGATCGGGCGCGGCCGCCACGCTCGCCCGCGTCGACGACGACGCGCTCGAACTCTCCGTCGACGCATATGTGACGCAAAAGCGGCACACGGTCGCCGCGCGCCGCTGGCTGCTCCAGCCGTTCAATACCGCGCGCACCGAGTGGCGTGTCGCGCAACGGCTCACCGTTGCCTGATTCCGCGCCGAACAGCAGGCGCGCGCAGAACACGCGCCGGCGGTGAACGCGATGCGAACGATGAATGCACGTGACCCGCCATGTATCAGGTCGTGCAAATCGGGTGACGACAGTAGTGAACGATGCCTGTCAGCATGCCGGCGGATGATCGGGATCGGACAGGCATGTGTCCCGATAGGCGTCGTCGACGGCACGCAGAAATGCCTTCCGCCCATTCTCCAGTGCCGTTGCCGTATGCTCGTCGGGCGAAACCGGCATCACGCGGCCATCGGGCGACATCGAATAGCCGAGATCGACGAACGCATCGTCCGGTGCGCGCTTCGATCCGATCCAGTAGCCGATCGAAACCGAGCTGGCAGCCCCGGTCGCGCCGTTGTAACCCACGTCGAATCGTCCGGCCTTGAAGATGCGCGGCCGCATTTTTTCCGCATAGGCGAGCACTTCGGCAACCGTCGCGCCATCCTTGGTGCGATGCCGCTTGACCGCCTGTATCCAGTTGGCTTCCGTGGCGGCCGGCAGACCCTTCGATGTCGGGGCCGCGAATATCGCGCTCCCGTTTCCACCCAGGCAGGCCGCAGCAACAACGTAACCGGCAACACGTGCGATGCGATCGATCGCGAGTTTCATTAAACGATTCCGGATTGGTTCATTCGACTCCGAATCATACGATCATTGGCCAGGACGCCGGGACGGTATCGCCCCCATCCCGGCACACCACCCGCTCAAGCGCTAAAATCCGCCGCCTGGGCATCCACGACGAGCGAGCGTTTTGACGGAGTTCGAGCAGGGTTTCATCCTCACCCGCCACTGGCGGGACACCGCGACCGGCATCGAGATCGAGTTCTGGCTGGCAACCGAACGCGGTCCGCGCCGTGTGCAGTTGCGCCCGCAGGAAGCCGTCGCATTCATTCCGGCCGAACAGCAGGGGCTCGCCGAACGCGCGCTGGCCGGCGAGCGCGATATCGAGTTGCGTCCGCTCGCGCTGCGCGACTTCCGGCAGCGCCCGGTCGTCGGCCTCTATTGCAAGCGCTACCGTCATCTGTCCGGGCTGCAGAAGCGCCTCGCGACGGCCGGCGTCGACGTCTACGAAGCCGACGTGCAGCCGCCCGACCGCTACGCGATGGAGCGCTTCATCACGGCCTGCGTGCAGTTTCGCGGCCAGCCCGGCCGCGACGGCACGCTGACCGGCGCCGAATTGAAAACCGCGACCGGCTATCGCCCGGCGCTGCGCTGCGTGTCGCTCGACATCGAAACCAGCGTCCACGGCGAGCTGTATTCGATCGCGCTCGAAGGCTGCGGGCAACGGCAGGTCTACATGCTCGGCCCGCCGAACGGAGACGACAGCGACGAAGCCCGCGCCATCGACTTCCGCCTCGACTACTGCGACAGCCGGCCCGCGATGCTGGCGCGGCTCAACGACTGGTTCGACGAACACGATCCCGATGCGGTGATCGGCTGGAACCTCGTGCAGTTCGACCTGCGCATCCTGCACGCGCACGCAGAGCAATACGGCGTGCCGCTGAAGCTCGGGCGCGGCGGCAGCGTGCTCGACTGGCGCGCGCACGGCCAGCAGCCCGACCACTTCTTCGCGGGTGCGGCGGGCCGTCTGATCCTCGACGGCATCGACATGCTGAAATCCGCGACGTGGACGTTCCCGTCGTTCAGCCTCGAATACGTGTCGCAGTCGCTGCTCGGCGAAGGCAAGTCGATCGACAACCCGTACCAGCGGATGGACGAGATCCAGCGCCGCTTCGATCACGACAAGCCCGCGCTCGCGCGCTACAACCTGAAAGATTGCGAGCTCGTCACGCGCATCTTCGACAAGGCCGACCTGCTGTCCTTCGCGCTCGAACGCGCGAGCGTGACGGGCCTCGCGGCCGATCGCACCGGCGGGTCGGTGGCGGCCTTCACGCACCTGTACCTGCCGCGCATGCACCGGCTCGGCTATGTCGCGCCGAACCTCGGCGACGTGACGGGGCAAAACAGCCCCGGCGGCTTCGTGATGGATTCGCGCCCCGGGCTGTACGACTCGGTGCTCGTGTTCGACTACAAGAGCCTCTATCCGTCGATCATCCGCACGTTCCTGATCGATCCGGCCGGGCTGATCGAAGGGCTCGCGAATCCCGGCGACGACGCGTCGGTGCCCGGCTTTCTCGGCGCGCGCTTCTCGCGTACCGCGCACTGCCTGCCCGATATCGTGCGCCGCGTATGGGAAGGCCGCGACGAGGCGAAGCGGCAGCGCAACGCACCGCTGTCGCAGGCGCTGAAGATCATCATGAATTCGTTCTACGGCGTGCTCGGCTCGACGGGCTGCCGGTTCTTCGACCCGCGCCTCGCGTCGTCGATCACGATGCGCGGCCACGAGATCATGCACCGCACGCGCGAGCTGATCGAAGCTCAGGGCTACGAAGTGATCTACGGCGATACCGATTCGACGTTCGTGTGGCTCGGTCGCGCGCACGACGACGACGAAGCCGGCACGAAGGGCCGCGCACTCGTCGAACACATCAACCGCTGGTGGCAGGCGCACCTGCGCGACCACTTCGGGCTCGAGAGCGCGCTTGAGCTGCAGTATGAGCGGCACTACCGCCGCTTCCTGATGCCGACCGTGCGCGGTGCGGAAGAAGGCAGCAAGAAACGTTACGCGGGCCTCGCGGCGGCCGCCGGCGGCGGCGAGGATCTCGTCTTCAAGGGGCTCGAAACGGTGCGCACCGACTGGACGCCGCTCGCGCAGCAGTTCCAGCGCGAGTTGTACCGGCGCGTGTTCAACCGCGAGCCGTACCAGGATTTCATCCGCGACACCGTGCGGCGCACGTTGGCCGGCGAATTCGACGACCAGCTCGTCTACCGCAAGCGCGTGCGCCAGCCGCTGCGCGAGTACGAGCGCAACGTGCCGCCGCACGTGCGTGCGGCACGGATCGCCGACGAGTTCAACCAGGCACAGGGCCGGCCGCTGCAGTATCAGCGCGGCGGCTGGATCAGCTACGTGATGACGACGGCCGGCCCCGAGCCGCTCGAAACCATGCGCTCGCCGATCGACTATGCGTTCTACGTGAGCCGCCAGCTCCAGCCCGTCGCCGACGCGATCCTGCCGTTCCTGCGCGACGACTTCGAGCGCGTAATCTCCGGTCAGGGGCAGCTGTTCGGCGACTGACGGAACGCGATCCGGCCTGCCCGGTTGCGCGTACAACCGATTCCCCGCACGTCGCCCATCACGCGCCCGCGATGAGTCTGCCGATTCGTCCGCGTCGACATCAATCGGCATTCTTGCGCCCCGGCACGCCGCACGATAAGTAAAACCGATTGCCCCGGTCAGAAATCCGACTTGGACGCCGCGCGCGCCGCAGCGCACAATTTCGGGCATCGCAATCGAATGAAACCCTGATCCTTCCTACCCGAGTTTCCGTGGCACCCGCCGTCCCCCCAACGCGTGGCCATGTGCTTGAATAACAAGGAAAAGGCGCGCACTCGTGCTTGACATGCCTGCCACAACACCCCGCTTCGCGTGGACGCTTTTTTCCATGCACCCCGCCGCCCTCCCGCGTCGCACACGCCGCAAAACGGCGCCGCACGACATGACGTGCGGCGCTCCGCCTCCCGCGCCCTAGCGCAATCGCTGCAATCCCCTTCGCCAGTCTCGCCAAAGGAACCCGACGTGTCGCAAGCCACTGTCGCGCCGCTTCGGCCGCGCGACCCATTCTCCATCGATCCGAGAAAGCTCCTGTTCTCGATCAGCACGTTTATCGCGGCCGCACTCGTGCTGCTGATCTCGTTCACGGTCAGCTTCCCGCGCCCGTGGTGGGCGCTGCTGACCGTCTACGTGACCTCGCAGCCGATGGCCGGCGCCTTCCGTCCGAAGACGATCTACCGGCTCGCGGGCATCGCCGCGGGCGCGGTCGTGTCGGTGGTGGTCGCCCCGAACCTGCAGAATTCGCCAGCGTTGCTCGTGCTGTGCCTCGCGCTGTGGATCGGCTTCTGCATCTATCTGGCGGTGCTCGACCGCACGCCGCGCGCGTTCCTGTTCCAGATGGCCGCGTTCAGCTCGGCCGTCATCTGCTTTCCGTATCTCGACGATCCGACCAACATCTTCATCACCGCGGTGTCGCGCGTCGAGGAAATGACGGTGGCGATCCTGTGCGTGACGATCACGCACATGCTGCTGAAGCCCGCGAACAGCCGGCCGGTCATCCACGAACGCGCGCTGTCGTTTCTCGGCGATGCGTGCCGCTGGACCGCCGAAGCGTTCGGCACGCATCACACGCGGCTCGAGCACGAGCATCGCCGCAAGCTCGCGGCCGACGTCACCGAACTCGGGATGATCGCGACGACGCTGCCGTTCGACCAGCGCTTCGCACTCGCCACGCGCGACACCGTCACGGCATTGCAGCATCGCCTCGCGGCGTTGCTGTCGATCGCATCGGCCGCCGCGAACCGGCTCGACCAGTTGCGCTCGCTGAACGCGGTCGATGCGCAAACCGCCGCGCTGGTCGATGCGGTGATCGACGACCTGCACGCGTCGCAGGAAGTGGGCGAAGCGCTCGACGTCGGCCTCGCCGCGCGTTGCCGTGCGCTGGCGGCCGAGCGCCTGGCCGACCCGGCCTGGACGTCGCTGCTCGCCGCGAACCTGTTGGACCGCACCGCCGATTTCATCGACACGCTGCACGCGGCGCGCGGGCTCGTGCGGACCTTCGCGGAAAGCGATGCCGAGCTCGAACGCCACCTGCCGCCCGCCGACGGCACGCGCCGCTTCAAGCTCGCGCGCGATCACGGCCTCGCGCTGCTCGCCGGTGCCGCGACGACCACCGCGATCGTCATCTACTGCGCGGTGTGGATCCTGCTTGCCTGGCCAAACGGCTCGGCAACCGCCGCGTTCGCCGCGCTCGTCACCTGCTCGTTCGCGGCACAGGACGATCCCGCACCGGTGATCGGCCGCTACCTCGTCTCGACGCTCGTCACCTTTCCGCTCGCCGCGCTGTACCTGTTCGTGATCCTGCCGCGTGTCGACGGCGCCGGGATGCTGATCCTGACGCTTGCACCGGCCTTGATCTGGATGGGCTACATCCAGGCCGATCCGGCGCGCACCGCGCGCGCCCTCCCGATGTTTTCCTGCTTCATCGTCGCCATGGGCTTTCTCGATCGCTTCCAGGCCGACTTCGCGCTGTTCCTCAATACGGGGCTCGCGCAGGTCGGCGGCATCGTCACGACGCTCGTCGTGACCAAACTGTTCCGCTCGGCCAGCACGCGCTGGACCGCCTACCGGATCGTGCGCCAGAACTGGGCCGATCTCGCGCAGATGGCCGACCCGCACCGGCCGCTCGACGCGCCGACCTGGACCGCGCGCGCGGTCGACCGGCTCGGCCAGGTCGCCGCGCGCATGGCGTTCGCGAATCCGGGTGATGCGCTGCATGCGGTCGACGGATTGAGCGACCTGCGCATCGGCCGCAACATCATCCAGGTGCGAGAAGGACTCGACAGAAGCGATGCGCAGACGCGTGTCGCGATCGAGGCCGCGCTCGAGGCCGTGTCGGCGCTGTATCGCGCACGCGCCGACGCGCACCATCCGGTTCCCGCCACCGCATCGCTGATGCGCACGCTGAACCGCGCGATCGGTGCCGCCGCGCGCAATACGACCGGCCGCGACGACGCCACGCTGCTCGCGCTCGTCGGCATGCGCTGCAACCTGTTCCCGCATGTGCAACTCGTCGAAGGAACGACGCGATGATCGAAGAGATCCACATTTTCGGCATCTACCTGCCGTCCGCGCTGGCGTGGGCCGTCGTCGCGCTGATCGTCACGTTCCTGTTGCGTGGCGTGCTGCTTCGCCTGCCGCTGCGCGTGCTGCTCTGGCAACCGGCGCTGCTCGAACTGGCGGCCTTCTTCCTGCTGTGGTGGGGCATCGCCCGTCTCGCCGACGCGTATTTTCCGTATCGCCTCCTTTCCTGAACATGAAGCGAATCATTCCCCTGTTACGCACCGTGCTGACGGTCGCGATCATCCTCGGCATCCTCGGCGCGATCTACGGGCTGTGGGTCCGCTACCAGATCGAACCGCTCACGCGCGACGGCAAGGTGCGCTCCGACGTGGTGCCGATCGCCCCGGACGTCAGCGGGCTCGTCACCGACGTGCGCGTACACGACAACCAGAAAGTGACGAAGGGCCAGGTTCTGCTCGTGATCGACCCGTCGCGCTACCGGATCGCACTCGAACAGGCCGACGCGAACGTCGCGAGCGAGCAGGCCGAACTCGACGAAGCGATTCGCGAGGACCGCCGCAATCGCGCGATGCCGGACGTGGTTGCCGAGGAATCGACCCAGCAGGGCACGACACGCGTCGAAAAGCTGCGCGCCGCGCTCGCGCAGGCCCGCTCCGCACGCAACCTCGCCGCGCTGAACCTCGAACGCACGCTCGTCCGCGCACCGATCGACGGCACGGTGACCAACGTCGGGCTGCTGCCGGGCGTCTATCTGAGCGCCGGCAAGGGTGCGATGGCGCTGGTGAACGACACGTCGCTGCGCGTCGAAGGCTACTTCGAGGAAACCAAGCTGCCGGCGATTCATGTCGGCGATCCGGCCAGCATCTATCTGATGGGTGTGGCGAGCGAGATCCGCGGCCACGTGCAGAGCATCGCCGGCGGCGTCGAGGACCGCGAGCGCGCGGGAGGCGATGCCCAGCTCGCGAACGTGAACCCGGCGTTTACCTGGGTGCGGCTCGCGCAGCGCATCCCGGTGCGGATCGCGATCGATTCGGTGCCGCCCGGCGTGCGGCTCGTGCCGGGGCAGACCGCGTCGGTCGAGATTCATGCGCGGGCCGGCGACGTCACGGTACACCGGAGCCTGCCATGGTAAGCCTGCGTACGACTGCCATCGCAGCGCTGTGCATCGCGCTCGCCGCATGCGCGGAGGTCGGCCCCGACTATCGCGTGCCGTCGAACGCACTCGTGAACGCACCGGCCGCCAACCATGCGTTCGTTGCGGGTGCATCGGTTGCGTCGAGCGACCCGCTGCCCGACCACTGGTGGCGCCTCTACAACGACCCGACGCTCGACGGCCTGGTCGAAAAGGCGCTGGCAAGCAACGTCGACCTGCGCGCCGCGCAGGCGAACCTCGAACGCAGCAATGCGCTGCTCGCGGCGACGCGCACCGCGCGCGAGCCGAGCGCCGGCGTCGACGCATCGACGAACTACACGCAGCAATCGGCGGCGTCGGTCCTGTCGCACGTCGAGCCGCCGCGGCACGAGATCTACAACATCGGACTCGAGATGAGCTACGACCTCGACCTGTTCGGCGGGATCCGGCGCGGGATCGAAGCGGCATCCGCCGACAACGAGGCCGTCGCCGCTGCGCGCGATCTCGTGCGCGTGAACGTCAGCGCGGAAGTCACGCGTGCGTACTCGGACCTGTGCAACGCCGGCAACCAGATCGACGTGCTGCAGCGCTCGATCGACGTCCAGCAGCGCCGCCTCGCCCTCACCCGCCAGCTGATCTCGAACGGACGTGCGCCGACCTTCGAGCAGCAGCGCGACCAGGGCGGCATCGAGAACAGCCGCGCGCAGCTCGCGCCGCTGCGTGCGCGCCGACTGAACGCAGCGTTCCGTCTCGCGACGCTGACCGGCCAGCCGCCGGAAAACTACGATCGCGCGCTGCTGTCGTGTAACAAGCCGCTCGAACTGTCGACGCCGATTCCGTCCGGCGACGGGCGCGCGCTGCTGAAGCGCCGGCCCGACGTCCGCGCGGCCGAGCGCCGGCTCGCCGCGTCGACCGCGCGCATCGGCGTCGAAACGGCCGCGCTGTATCCGGACATCAGGCTCGGTGCCAGCATCGGTTCGACCGGCGGCGCGGCCGCGTTCTTCACGCCGCTGACGAACCGCTTCGCGATCGGCCCGATGGTCACGTGGAATCTCCATCGCAGCACGATTCGCGACCGCATCGACGCCGCACAGGCCGACAGCCGTGCGAGCCTCGCGCATTTCGATGCAACCGTCCTCACCGCGCTGCGCGAAACCGAAACGTCGCTCGACACCTACGCGGGCGCGCTCGACCGGCTGCAGCGCCTGGAGGCATCGCGCGACGCGGCGCGCGACGTGATGGCGCGAACCGAAGAACTGCGGCGCGGCGGGCGGGTCGGCGGACTCGCGGCACTCGACGCCGAGCGCACCTGGCTCGCGGCCGAAACGGCCGTTGCGGCGGCCCGGCAGGACGTGAACAACGACCAGATCACCACGTTCCTCGCACTCGGAGGCGGCTGGCAATGACCAACCGTGACATCGTCGCCGAATACCCGGCCCCATCGCGTTCCGCCGCCCGCCTTCCGGCGCATAATGGCGAGATGCCGGACCTACGTGACCCGCGACCCATTCCGCGAAAAATGAAGTTCACCCAACGCAGCCCGCTGCTTCGCAACATCAGCTATCTGCTCGCGATCGACGAGCACCGCAATTTCACGCGCGCGGCCGAGGCGCTCAGCGTGTCGCAATCGGCGTTGTCGCAGAAGGTGCGCCAGCTCGAAGACGAGCTCGGTGCGCAACTGTTCGACCGCAGCGGACGCATGGTCCAGCTCACCGATTTCGGCAGCGTCTACCTCGAATACGTGCGCCGCGCGCACAACGACCTGCTCACCGCGCAGCGCGCGCTGCACGACGTGCACGACCTGTCGCGCGGCAAGCTGCGGATCGCCTTCACGCCGACTTTCACCGAGTATCTGGTCGCGCCCGTCATCGAGCTGTTCCACGAGCGTCATCCGGGCATCGTGATCGAGATGAACGAGATGTCGCTCGACGCGGTGGAGGCGGCGCTCGGCGACGACCAGGTCGACCTTGCGTTCGGGTTCGTCGATGTTCGCAACGACGAAATCGAGGCCGAAGCGCTGTTTCCCGAGCGCCTGATGCTCGTGGTCGGCCGGTCGCATCCGCTGACCACCCAGCGTGAGCCCGTCACGCCGCTGCAACTCGCCGACACGCCGCTCGCGCTGCTGACGACGAGCTTCGTGTCGCGCTTCTATGTCGACAGCTATTTCCAGACATACGACATGCAGCCCGATGTCGCATTGCAGGCGAATTCGATCAGCGCGGTACTGAAGATCGTGAGCCGCGGCAAGATCGCGACGATCCTGCCCGGCACCATCGAATTCGAGCACCGCGACTTGCAGTACGTGCCGCTCGATCCGCCCTTCCCGGTGCGGACCGTTGCGCTGCTGCGCCGCAAGGGCGCCTATCGCACCGTCGCGTCGACCGCGTTCGCCGATCTGGTTCACGAGATGCTCGAGCACGGCAGCCTGGCATCGCTGCGCACGATCACGACGCTCGACCACGCCTGATCTTGCAGGGTGCGTCGTCCGCGTGACGACGCACCGGCATACTCCCCGCACAAGCGCTTGACGCCGGCGCTCGCTCGACGAGCGCGATGACCGTCACCTCACACTTCCATTTTTATAAATTTTGATTCGCAATCCATATCAAATGGATTCAGATGCGAATGAGTCATCATTTTGTCTTATCGACAGGATCGGAAATTCGCCTTGGACGCGATCAGGGATTTCCTTCATTCTTTCACTATCGATTCCAGGTGAATCGGTCGCGCCGAATCCCGGCGTCGAGACTCCGGATCTTGTGTCGCAGACACCTTCCGCACTACGTTGATGACGTCGATAACGTCGACCCGACTCGACAGAAGGTCCGACACGCTCCCCGGCATCGACAGGACGATTCGACTGCCCCGGCATGCCAGGTCGATCTGGAACACCATATCAAATTATTATCGGAATCCTAAATGATACATCCTGTCCTGACCCGTCTCGCCGTTGCATTGATCGCTTTCTCGGGCGTCGCCGCCAGTGCCTGCGCGCAGCAGCAACCGGCTGCGCCGGCGGTTCGCCAGGCGGCGCAACCCACCGCCCCGGCTTACACCGCGCAACTCGCCGCGCGTTCGAGCGACGACAAGGGCACGCAGGCCTCCGCCGCGACCAAGACCGTCGTTCCGCTTCGCGTTGCGCCGGCAAGCCATCCGGCCGCGCCGGATGCCGACTGCGTCGGCCCGGCGAGCTTCTGCAACGTCTACTTCGGCAGCTGAACCCGCAAGCGTCATCCGGCCCGCTGCGGACGCCGCCGGCACGCCACGCCTCTCCCTTCAACGCCTCCCCGGAAACCGACGTGAATCATCTGTTCAGTGCGATGCGGGTCTTTCTCAAGGTTGCAGACACGCACCATTTCTCTCATGCAGCCCATCAGCTGAATCTTTCGCCGTCGCTGGTGACACGCTATGTCGGCGATCTCGAATCGCACCTCGGCGTCAAGCTGCTGCAACGCTCGACACGCAAGACGGTGCTCACCGGGATCGGGATCCGCTACGCGGAAGCGTGCCGTGCGCTGCTGAGCGACCTCGCCGAAATCGAATCGCGCGCCACGCAGGAATCGAGCCGGATCGCGGGCGACCTGAACGTCGTCGTGCTGCACAGCGTGATGTCGCCGGAGCTCGCCGGCCTGTTCGCCGACTATCAGTCGCGCCATCCGGACGTGTCGCTGCACATCACGCTGACCGAATCGGAAGTCGACCTGCTCGGCGGCGGATTCGACGCCGGCATCGTCGCCGACACGATGATCACGTCGGTTTCCGTCGTGTCGCGCACGCTGGTCCATGCACCGCTCGTCGCCGTCGCGTCACCCGCCTATCTGCTGGACGCGGCCGCGCCGCGCCGGCCGGTCGATCTGGCCGCGCACCGCATCGTCGGCCTGGCGACCGGTGCACGCACCTACCGGTGGGCCGGCCCGAACGGCACGATCGACACGATCGCGCTCGACGCGCCGATCACGGTCAACAGCGCACTGATGCAGCGCCAGCTCGCGCTGGCCGGCAGCGGTGTCGCGCTGCTGCCCGAGTACATGGTCGCGAACGACCTGCGCATCGGCACGCTGACCCCCGTGCTGGACGACTACCGGATCGTGAACGACAGCGTCACCGTCTCGCTCGTGTATCCGGGCCGCGAATTCCTGCCCGGCAAGGTCCGCGCATTCGTCGATCTGACGGCCGCACGCTTCAGGCTGCCGTCGCTCGCCGCACCGCGGTCGTCGGGGGCCGTGCAGGCGGGAACGGCCATCGCGGCGATCGCCGATGCCTGATCGCATCGGCGCGCGCGTCGCTCACGCTCGCGCCTTCTGCAACACAGCTCGCCGGGAATCGCCGTGGATCCGGCCGTTCCGGGCACCTGAACCCACCCCATCGGTCCGGCCTGCCGCAGTCGCGCCGAACCGCAACGAAACCATCTGAGGAAATCGTGAAATCCATCATCGTCACCATCGTCACCGTTGCCGCTACCGCCACCGTTCTGCTCGCCGCACCGTCCGCGTCGTACGCGCAGTCGTCGCACTCGACGCTCACGCGCGACCAGGTACGCCAGGAGCTGTTTGATCTCGAATCGGTCGGCTACGACCCCGCGGCCGGCGACGGCGGCAACTATCCGGACGACATCGTCGCCGCGCAGGAACGCCTGGCCGTCAAGCGCCTCGCCGAACGCAAGAACACCGAAGCGGCCTACGGGTCGAGTGGCGCGCCGGGCACGTATTCGGGCACGTATTCGGGCGCGCCGGCGGTCGCAACGGTGAAGCGCTGACGCGCGGCCGGTCGCTGCGGGGGAGCACGCCCATCCGGGCTACCCCGCAGGACAACCGGCTAAAATACCGGCCTGCTGCGCGTCCTGCCGCGGCCGGAGGACATTCACATGACCGCACGTCGCGGAACAGCGGTCGCCATCGCGCCCGGCCACGAGACAGCCAGCCTGTCGAAAGCCCAGAAAGCGTTCAATACGCTCGTCCAGCAGATCGAGAAGCGGCGCGAGCGTCTCGGCGCGTGGGAAGCCGTGATGCCGGTCTTCCAGAAGAAATTCGTCGACGAGTTGTTACCGCTCGAACAGACGTCGACCGCGCTGCGGATCCGGTTGCTGAATCAGCTCGACGACGCATACCTGCAGAAGGGATTGAGCAAGGCCGAGCAGCGTACCCTTTCCGGGATGATTGCCAACATGGCTCGCGACTTGCTCGACTTCAGCGACGACGCGCAGTTGAAGGCCATCCACGACCGGCACAGCGCGGCCGAGCACGACGGCAACGTAGCAGACGAGCCGGAACCGAAGGCCGAATCGGAATCGACGCCCGGCGTGACAGCGGCAGACGATCTCGATTCGCTGTCGCCCGAAGAACTCATGGCGCGCATGCAGGCCGAACTGGACGAACAGTTCGAGCGGGACATGGCCGAGCACGCGGCCCGCGAGGCCCAGCGCGCCAAGCGCAAGAAAGCACCCCGGCAATCCGCCGCGCTGGCGAAACGCGAAGCCGAGCAGGCCGAAGCGAGCCGGTCGATCCGCGAGGTCTATCGCAAGCTGGCGAGCGCGCTGCACCCCGATCGCGAGACCGATCCCCGGGAACAGGAACGCAAGACCGTGCTGATGCAGCGGGTCAACCACGCTTATGCGAACGGCAAGCTCCTGCAACTGCTGGAGCTGCAACTGGAGATCGAACAGATCGACCGGCACGCGATCAACGGCCTCGGCGAAGATCGGCTCGCGCGCTACAACGGCATCCTGGAAGATCAGCTTCGCGAGCTGGATCAGGAGATCCAGGACGTCGAGACCGGATTCCGGCGGACTTACGGGATTGCGCCGTCCGTCAAGGTCGCGCCCGATACCATCATGCGCATGCTCACGCGCGACATCGCGGGCACTCAGCGCAGCATCCACGACCTGAACCTCACGCTGCGCGAGTTCGACGATCCGGCCAACGTCAAGGACTGGCTGAAGGACATGAAGCGCCAGCGGGCATTCCCGCGCTTCGACGATTAGCCGTGCCGGGCAGGCATGCGTCTGCCCGCAGAACATCGAATGCATAGCCAGCCTGACGGAATGGCTGCGCGCCCCTCATCGATCGGCATTCCGCGCTAAAAAACCAGGCAACAAGCGGCTACCCCGGACATCGCGCGTCACCCACTCTCACGTATTCAGGAACACAGCTGGTCAGGAATCGCCGTTTATCCGGCCGTTCCGGGTTCCTAAACTTGTCTCGTCGGTTCAGCCAGCAAACACGCCGAACCGCAACGAAACCGTCTGAGGAAATCGTGAAATCCATCATCGTCACCATCGCCACCGTTGCCGCTACCGCCACCGCTCTTCTCGCCGCACCGACTGTCTCGTACGCGCAGTCGTCGCACTCGACGCTCACTCGTGCACAGGTGCGCCAGGAGCTGTTCGATCTCGAGTCGGTCGGCTATGAGCCGACCGCCGGCGACGGCGACAACTATCCGGGCGACATCGTCGCCGCGCAGGAGCGTCTGGCTGCCAAGCGGCTCGCCGAGCACAAGAGCGCCGAAGCAGCCTACGGGTCGAACGGTGTGCCGGGCGTGGAGGCGGGTGCGCCGGCGGTGAAGCAATAACGCGCCGCAAGTCGCTGCGGGGAGAGCTCTCTCCCCCGCCGCCAACCTGAAACAACGACGCCGTCGGCGGACAACGCGACGGCATCCGACCGCCTCTCCACCGCGACAGCGGTTTCACCACACCCCGCACTCGCCCGCCCGCCACCGCCACCGGCTGGCCTTTCTGCACACCGGGCACCCCGCCCGCCCCTCGTCTCGCCCCCTTTCCCTCGCGCTCCGGCGCACCGCCCCCCCACCGGCCCCACGCAACCCGCGCCCGGCACCCGGGGAAAACCCCGCCTCCCCACAGGACAACTTCTCGTTGACACAGCGATTTTTGCCCTTCTAATATGCACACAATGTTGTACACAATAAAACACACAGAATTGTGTGTCAGATAGTGCAGGCATGCGGGTTTACCCATCTCCAGTGAGGACACCATGAATCGACTGTCTCGTTTCTCTCGTCAAATCGCCGTGTGCACGGCGGTGGCCGCATCGCTGTTCGCCGCCACCGCATCGCATGCCGCCGGGCCCGACGCGTGGGCCGGCGTGAAAAAGGCAGGCGTCCTGCGCTGCGGCGCCGCGGTCGCGCCCCCGTACGTGATGCGCGACCCGAAAACCGGCGCGTACAGCGGCTTCTTCTCGGATCTGTGCCGCGATTTCGGGCAGAACGTGCTGAAGGTGAAGGTCGAGTTCGTCGACACGAGCTGGGACAACATCGTGGCCGGCCTGCAGTCGGACAAGTGGGACCTGTCGCTCGCGCTGAACGACACGCCCGAACGCGAAAAGGCGGTCGCCTTCTCCGCGCCGGCGACCGACTACAACGTCTCGTTCGTCTACAACAAGAACAACCCGCGGGTCCCGAAGAACCTTCGCTCGATCGCCGACATCGACAAGCCGACCCTCACGATCGCGGTGATGTCGGGCACGTCGCAGGACAAGGCGATTTCCGCCGAACTGAAGCAGGCGCGGATCATGCGGCTGCCCGGCAACGACGAGACGCGCCTGTCGCTGATCTCGAAGCGCGCCGACCTGCTCGCGGACGCCAACATCACCAACATGCTGCTGACGGAAGCGCATCCGGACTGGTCGGCCAGCTTCAACCCGGCGCCGCCCCTCGCCCAGCAGGAAGTCGCGTTCGGCCTGCGCAAGGACACGCCGAAAGCCGACCTCGACGTGCTCAACGGCTACCTCGCACAACAGATCAAATCCGGTGCGGTGAACCGCCTCATCAAGACCTCCGTACAAGCCATGCTGGTTCCCGGCAAGTAAGCGAGCGTCGCGCAAGCAGGCCTGGCGCACCGTCGACGGGCTTCGATTTTCCGATTCGCACCTGGCGCGCCGACATCGGGCGCCACAGGAGAGACAGTCATGTTGTCGCCTCAAACGACGGCCGTCAGGTCGGCCATGCATCCCCTTTCGACGACGCATTTCGCCGCGTCCGCGCCGGCGAGCGATTTCGTGCGGCTGCGCGACGTCCACAAGTCATACGGCGCGAACCTCGTCGTCATGGACGGCATGAGCCTCGACATGCGCGCCGACGACCGGCTCGTCATCATCGGCCCGAGCGGCAGCGGCAAGAGCTCGCTGCTGCGCGTGATGATGGGGCTGGAAGGTATCCAGCACGGCGAGATCGCGTTCCAGGGCGCGCCGTACATCCGTGGCGGCGACGCGCGCGGCGGGTGGCGCATCGACGCGAAGCTGCAGAAGCAGGTCGGCATGGTGTTTCAGCACTACACGCTGTTTCCGCACCTGTCGGTGCTGGGCAACCTGATCCTCGCACCGGTGCGCGTCGGCGGGCTGTCGAAGGCGGAAGCCACCGAGCGCGCGCGCATGTATCTCGCGCGCCTCGGCCTCGAAAGCAAGCTGCACGCCTATCCGAGCCAGCTCTCCGGCGGCCAGAAACAGCGCGTGGCAATCGCGCGCGCGCTGATGCTCGAACCGAAGCTGATGCTGTTCGACGAAGTGACGTCCGCGCTCGATCCGGAGATGGTCGTCGAAGTTCAGAACGTGATGCTGCAGCTCGCCGAGCAGAAGATGGCGATGATCATCGTCACGCACGACATGCACTTCGCACGGGACATCGCGACGCGCGTCGTGTTCTGCGCGAACGGCAAGATCGTCGAGGAAGGTGCGCCGGACCAGATCTTCAAGTGTCCGAAGGAAGCCCGCACGCGGGAATTCCTCGAAAAAGTCCTGCATCTCGACTGAGGCCGAAGCCATGAACTACCACTTCGATTTCAGTTTCCTCGCCGGCAGTATCGGTGCGCTGATCGACGGGCTGAAAGTCACCGTCGTGCTGGCCGTCGCGGCGAACGCGATGGGCCTCGTGCTCGGCTTCGTGCTGTGTCTGCTCGCGATGAGCCGCTGGACGATCGTGCGCTGGCCGGCCCAGCTCTTCATCGAATTCTTCCGCTGTACGCCTGCGCTGCTGCAGATCATCTGGTTCTTCTACTGCGTCCCGATGATGGTCGACGTCTTCATCGACCCGATCACGATGGGCGTGCTCGCCCTTGGCCTGAACCTCACCGCGTTCAACGCGGAGGCCTATCGCGCCGGCGTGCAGGCGGTGCCGAAGGAACATCTGGACGCCGCGGTGGCGCTCGGCCTGCGGCCGTGGCAACGCACGATCTACGTCGTGCTGCCGCAAGCGCTGCGCAGTGCGATGCCGGTGCTGCTGACGAACGGCATCGGCAGCCTGCAGCAAAGCGCGCTGGTCGCGATCGTCGCGGTGGCCGACCTGATGTACGTCGCGAAGAGCATCGCGACCGAAGCGTACCGGCCGCTCGAAACCTACTCGGTGGTCGCGCTCGTGTATTTCGCGCTGTCGCTGCCGATCGCGAAACTCGTCCACGTCATCGAGCGCCGTCAGGACGTCGCCGTCCAGCGCTGAGGAGCCCGTCGTGAACCTCGATTTTTCCGTCGTCTGGCCGTACTGGCTCGTGCTCGCGAAAGGCCTCGGGCTGACGCTCGCGTTCACCGTGACCTGCGCGATCGTCGGCAGCCTGCTCGGCTTCGTGCTGAGCCTGCTGCGCATGTCGCCGTCGCGCTGGCTGCGCGGGCCGGTCACCGCGTTCGTCGAATTCTTCCGCGGCACGCCGCTGCTGATCCAGCTGTTCTGGGTGTTCTTCTGCTTCCCGGTCGTGCTGCGGCTGCCGATCCCGCCGTACCTGTCGGTGCTGATCTCGCTGACGCTGTACATGGCCGCGATCACGAGCGAAACGTTCCGCGGCTCGCTGAAATCGATCGCCGGCGAGCAGCACGACGCGTGCATCGCGCTCAGCCTGTCGCCGCACGTGAAGATCGTCTACGTGATCTTTCCGCAGGCGCTGTTGCGCGCGATTCCGCCGCTGCTGTCGAACGTCGTGAGCCTGTTCAAGGAGAGCGCGCTCATTTCGTCGGTAGGGATCGCCGACCTGATGTTCGTCGGCCAGAACGTATCGAACAGCACGGCGCGCCCCGTCGAGTTCCTGACGACGGTTGCCGTCATCTATTTCCTCGTCGCCTTTCCGCTGACCCGCCTGGTCGGCGTAGTGGAGTCCAGGATGCTCAGGCGCTATGCCTATTAACTCGCAACGCTCTCATCAAGCCGGAGAAATCTCATGCAACTGAAAGGCATTCTGCCCGCACTCGTTACGCCGTTCGACGCATCGGGCGCGGTCGACCACGACACGCTCGCGTCGATCCTCGAATATCAGCTCGCCGCGGGCGTCAGCGGCTTCGTACCGCTGGGCTCGACGGGCGAATACTACGCGCTCACGCACGACGAGCGCCGCGCGGTGATGAAGACCGTGCGCGAAGTGGTCGGCAACCGCGGCACGCTGATCGCCGGCGCGAATGGCTCGTCGACGCGGGAAGTGATCGAGCAGGTGCGCCAGGCGCGCGATGCCGGCTACACGAACATCCTGATCGCGCCGCCGTACTATGCGCTGCCGTCGCAGGACGAACTGATCGGGCACTACGAAGCGATTCTCGCCGCGGTGACCGACGTGAACGTGATCCTGTACAACTACCCGGTGCGCACGAACGTCGAGGTCGGCTTTGGCGTGCTCGACGCGCTCAAGGATCATCCGCGGGTGATCGGCATCAAGGAAAGCAGCGGCAATCTGCTGCGCGCGATCGAGATCGGCGGCAAGTACCGCGATCACTATCAGCTGTCGTGCGGCTCGGACGACCAGGCGCTCGACTTTTTCCTGTGGGGCGCGACGAGCTGGATCTGCGGGCCCGCGAACTGCTTCGCGAAACAGGTCGTGAGCTTCTACGACAAGTTCTCGGCCGGCGACATCGCAGGCGCGCAGAATGTGATGCGCTCGCTGTTCCCGGTGATGGCGAGCATGGAGTCGGGCAAGTTCATCCAGAAGGTCAAGTACGGCTGCGAGCTGGCCGGCTTCAAGGTCGGCAACGCGCGCATGCCGCTGCAGCCGCTGACCGACCAGGAGAAGGCGGCCTTCCGCGCGGTCTTCGAGGCGTCGCAGGCATAACGCGCACCCGTACCGGCGCCGCGTGGCGCCGGTACGTCGACCGAGGGCATCCCAACATGACGATTCACAGCTTTACCTGTATCGAAGGCCATACCGAAGGCATGCCGGTGCGGATGGTGATCGACGGCGCGCCGGCGCTGCAGGGCGCGACGATGAACGCACGCCGCGAGGATTTCGTCGCGCATCACGACTGGGTTCGCCGCACGCTGATGCTGGAGCCGCGCGGCCACGCCCACATGTCGGGCACGATCTTCTATCCGCCCGTCAGCGACAACGCCGATTTCAGCCTGCTGTTCATCGAGACGTCGGGCTGCCTGCCGATGTGCGGTCACGCGACGATCGGCTCGATCGCGTTTGCGATCGAGGAGCGCCTCGTCGTGCCAAAGCAACCGGGTACGGTCACCGTCGACGTGCCGGCCGGGCAGATCGTCGCGCGCTACGAGATGAACGGCGAGCGCGTGAGCGCGGTGCGCTTCACCAACGTGCCGAGCTTCCTGCTCGCACGCGACATCGAGATCGCGATTCCGGCGCTCGGCACGCTGGCCGTCGATATCGCGTACGGCGGAAACTTCTATCCGATCGTCGAGGTTCAGCCGAACTTCCCCGGTTGCGAACACTTCACGCCGGACGAACTGCTCGCATATGGCCGTGATGTACAACGCGCGGTGAACGACGCGATCGACGTCGTGCATCCCGACCATCCAGCCATTCGCGGCATCCGGCATTGCATGTGGACCGGCAAGCCGATCGCGGCCGACGCCCACGGGCGCGCAGTGGTGATCGCCGGCGACAGTCTCGTCGACCGGTCGCCGTGCGGCACCGGCAGTTCGGCACGCGTCGCGCAGCGCTTCGCGCGTGGCTGGCTGAACGCGGGCGAAGCGTATTGCCATGAAAGCCTGATCGGCAGCCGCTTCATCGGCTGCGTCGAATCGGTCACGCGCCTCGACAGCGGGCTCGACGCCGTGCGGCCGAGCATCGAGGGGCGCGCCTGGGTGACGGGCCGCGCGCAGTATCGCGTCGATTCGTCTCAACCGTATGCGCACGGCTTCAGCCTGCAGGAGTTCGTCAATTGAACGCGATTCCGCGAGACCATGCACCCGCCTCGCCCGGCGTGGCACGCGATGAAACGGCCGTCGTGATCGGCGGTGGAATCGTCGGCGTGTGCTGCGCGCTCTATCTGCAGCGCGACGGGTACGCCGTCACGTTGATCGATCCGGCCGCCCCTGGCGACAGCACCGCGAAATGGAGTTGCGGCCAGATGGCGGTCAGCGAGGTCATCCCGCTGTCGAAGCCGGGCATCCTGATGAAGGTTCCGCGCTGGCTGATGGACCAGAAGGGGCCGCTTGCGCTGCGGCCGGGCGCACTGCCGGGCATCCTGCCGTGGTTCTTCCGCTTCGTCGCATCGGCCCGCCACGCGAAGATCGTATCGATCGCGCAGGCGATGGCCACGCTGACCCATGACGTCTACCCCGACTATGCGCCGCTGCTCGATGCATGCGGCGACCGCGCGCTGCTGGGCCAGCGCCCGGTGCTCGAAGTGTTCGACGATCCGGCCGGCATCACGCACGAGCAACCGCATCTGGACCTGCGGCAATCGCTGGGGTTCCAGTCGCAGCGACTGACTGCGGCGGACATCGGCGACCTGGAGCCAGCACTCGCCGGCCGGTTCCGGCACGGGCTGCTGTTTCCCGACTGGCGTGCGGTCAGCGATACCGAGGGCTTCATCGCGGCGCTGACGGCCAGCTTCGAAGCGCAAGGCGGACGCCGCATCCGCGCGAACGCCGCACGCATCGACGAGGCGTCCGGACGCGCGACGGGCGTGACACTGGCGAACGGCGAGCGCATTGCGGCCGACCATGTCGTCGTCGCGGCCGGCACCGGCGCGCGGCAGTTCTTCGACCAGCTCGGCGTGCGCGTGCCGCTCGAAGGCATCGCCGGCTATCAGGCGCTGCTCGCCGACCCGGGTGTCGAATTCCGTCACTCGGTGATCTACGCGGACGGCGGCTTCTGCTTCAGTCCGATGACACGTGGCCTGCAGATCGGCGGCACGATCGAGTTCGCCGGTCGCCATGCGCAACCGAACTTCCGGCGCGCGGACATCATCCTGGAAAAGGCCCGACGCATCCTGCCCGAGCTGCGGACCGCGCGCGTCGAGTACGGCGTCGGCTATCGACCGTTCCTGCCCGACACGAAGCCGGTGATCGACCGCTCGAAGCGGCTACCCAACACCTACATGGCCTTCGGCCACGGCCAGCTCGGCCTCACGCTCGGCGCGACGACCGGCCGCCTGATCGGCGACCTTGTCGCGGGCCGGCCGACCCGGCAGGATCTGTCGCCGTTCAGTGCCTATCGTTTCGCCTGACATTCGAGACCTTTCATGCAAACCTACGAACGACTTTTCATCGACGGCCGCTGGGTAGCGCCCGTCCAAGGCCATACCTTCGACTCGATCGACCCGAGCAACGAAACCGTGATCGCAAAGGTGGCGGCCGCCACCGCCGAAGACATCGACCTCGCCGTCACCGCGGCGCGGCGCGCGTTCGACGAAGGCCCGTGGCCGCGCATGACCGGCGCCGAACGCGCCGCCGTGCTGCGTGCGATCGCGCAGGGCATGCGCGACCGCCTGCCGGAACTGGCCGAGCTCGAAGTGCGCGACAACGGCAAGCCGCTGCCCGAGGCACTGTGGGATCTCGGCGATGCCGCCGGCTGCTTCGACTTCTATGCGGGACTGGCCGAACAGCTCGACGGCAACGCCGAAACCCCGGTGCCGCTGGCCGACGCGCGCTTCAGCACGGTCGTCCGCAAGGAGCCGATCGGCGTGGCCGGCGCGATCATCCCGTGGAATTTTCCGCTGCTGATGGCCGCGTGGAAGGTCGCGCCCGCACTCGCGGCCGGCTGCACGATGGTGCTCAAGCCGTCCGAGCTGACGCCGCTCACCGCGCTGGAACTGGCCGGCATCGCCGACGCGGCCGGGCTGCCGGCCGGCGTGCTGAACGTCGTGACGGGCCTCGGCGCGGACGCCGGCGCGCCGCTCGCCGAACATCCGGGCATCGACAAGCTCGCGTTCACCGGCAGCGTGCCGACCGGCAGCCGGATCATGCAGGCCGCCGCACGCGACATCAAGAACGTGAGCCTCGAACTCGGCGGCAAGTCGCCGTTCATCGTGTTCGGCGACAGCGATCTCGAAGCGGCCGTCGAATGGATCCTGTTCGGCATCTTCTGGAACCAGGGCGAAGTGTGTTCGGCCACGTCGCGCGTGCTCGTCGAACGCTCGCTGTACGCGCCGCTCGTCGAGCGGCTCGCGCAGGAAGCGCGCAAAATCAGGATCGGCAACGGCCGCGACGACGGCGTGCTGCTCGGGCCGCTGGTGAGCCGCGGCCAGTACGACAAGGTGTTGACGGCCATCGCCCGCGGCCGAGAAGAAGGTGCGCGACTCGTGACCGGCGGCGGCCGGCCTGCGCATCTCGAACGCGGGTACTTCGTCGAACCGGCCGTCTTCGCCGACGTGCCGGAAGACAGCTGGATCTGGCGCGAGGAGATTTTCGGGCCGGTCGTGTGCGTGCGGCCGTTCGATACGGAAGACGAAGCGGTGCGTTCGGCCAATGACTCGCGCTTCGGTCTCGCCGCGGCGGTCATGTCGGCCGACCTGCCGCGCTGCGAACGCGTCGCCCGCGCGATGCGCGCGGGCATCGTCTGGATCAACTGCTCGCAGCCGACGTTTACGGAAGCACCGTGGGGCGGCTACAAGCAGAGCGGTATCGGGCGCGAACTCGGCGAGTGGGGGCTGAACAACTACCTCGAGATCAAGCAGATCACGCGCTACGACAGCGACAAGCCGTGGGGCTGGTACATCAAGTAAGAAGGTGAATCGATCATGCGCTGGAACAAAACGCTGCAGCTCGTCGACGTGCATTGCGAGGGCGAGATCGGCAAGGTCATCACCGGCGGCGTCCTCGACGTGCCGGGCAAGACCATGCTCGACAAGATGAACCACATCAACGAGACCGACGACAGCCTGCGGCGGCTCGTCGTACTCGAACCGCGCGGCTGCCTGCAGATGTCGGTCAATCTGCTGCTGCCGCCGACGCGGCCGGAAGCCCAGGCCGGCTTCATCGTGCTGCAGGCCGACAAGGCACACCCGATGTCGGGCAGCAACTGCATCTGCGTCGTGACGGCGCTGCTCGAACTCGGCATGGTGCCGATGCAGGCGCCCGAGACGACGGTCGTGCTCGACACGCCGGCCGGGCTCGTCACGGCGCGCGCGACGTGTCGCGACGGCCGCTGCGTCGGCGTATCGCTCGACATGGTGCCGTCGTTCGTCGAACACCTCGACGTCGACGTTCACACGCAGGAATTCGGCACGATCAAGGCCGACATCGCGTTCGGCGGCGTGTACTACGCGCTCGTCGACGTCGACCAGATCGGGCTCGACATCGCGCCGGACAACGCACGGCAGCTCGCGACGCACGGCGTGCGGCTCAAGGAAATCATCAACCGGCAGGTCGCCGTGCAGCATCCGCTTTACCCGGACATCAACGAAGTCGCGTACGTGATGTTCCGCAATCGGGTCGACGACACGGTGTACCAGACCTGCACGACGCTGCCGCCCGGCCGGGTCGACCGGTCGCCGTGCGGCACCGGCAGCTCGGCCAATCTGGCCACGCTCGCCGCCCGCGGGCGTGTACAGGTCGGCGATCGCCTCACGTCGCGTTCCACGATCGGCGGGGAATTCCGCGTCGAACTGCTGGGCACGACCGAAGTGGGCGGCAAGCCGGCGGTATTGCCGCGCGTGACCGGGCGCGCGTGGGTGTTCGGGTTTCAGCAGCTCGGCGTCGATCCCGACGATCCGCTGGCCGCGGGGTTCATGCTGAGCGACACGTGGGGTGACGGATTCGGGCCTTCGGCACCGTCAGGCACGTGAGGGCGCGATGCTAAACTCCAGAGCGCGCCCGGCGACCCGGGCCGATTACAGGAAGGGTGGCGAGATGAGCAAAGAGGCCGTTGAAACAGAAGGTGGCGGCCGCCGGCACGGCGGGCGGTATGTGTATGAGGAATTGCGCAAGCAGATCCTGACGCTCAAGCTGAAGCCCGGCGTGCAACTCGACGAAATCTCGCTGGCCGCGCAGTTCGGCCTGTCGCGCTCGCCGGTGCGCGACGCCATTGCGCGGCTGAGCAGCGAGGGGCTCGTCACGGTCCTGCCGAACCGCACGACGCTCGTCACGCCATTCGAGATCGAGGAATTCCCGAAATACATCTCGGCGCTCGACCTGATCCAGCGCGCCGTCACGCGGCTCGCGGCCACGCAGCGCTCCGAAGCCGATCTCGCGAAAATCCGCAAGGCCGACGACATCTACATGGAGGCCGTCGCGAGCGGCGACTTCCAGGCGATGTCGGAGACCAACAAGGCGCTCCACATGGCGATCGCGCACGCCGCGAACAACCCGTATTTCGTCGGCTACTACGAACGGCTGCTCGGCGAAGGGCAGCGCCTGCTCCATCTGCATTTCGACTTCACGGTCAGTTCGCCGACCGCGGCCAAGCTCGGCCGCGACCACGACGAACTGATCGATGCGATCGCGCGGCGTGACGCCGATGCCGCCGAACGCGCCGCGCACGAGCACACGATGCTGTTCCAGAAGCGATTCCTCGACTACATGAAGCAGAACATGACGGAATCGATGGCGGTGCTGTAACGCACCGGCATCGGTGCCTGCGTCGCCGCAACGATGCAGGCAAGCGGCCCTGCGGGCAGGCCGCCGCCCGTCGTCACTGCCCGCTCGGCGGGCAAGCCCGCCCCCTCACGCCTTGTGCCCCGAGATCGGCCCCGCCTCACCGGTCAGGTTGAACACACTGTCGATCCACGCAAGAAACGTCGAGAACGTGAAATCCGACCACTGCTGCGTGCGGAACGCCTTCATCACCGGCGTTTCGGCCGGGTCCTGCTGGTTCAGCAGGTTGTCGACGAACGTGCCGATATCCGCGTCGATGCCGTTCTCGTGGATCCCCGACCCGGTAAAGCTGACCGCCGTCACCTGGTGGTTGTCGATGAAGTCGTTGCGCGCCCACGGCATGAAGTAGCCGAAGTTCGGCAGCGGGTTCAGCGTCTGCTTCAGCCCGTCCAGCTCCTGGTCGAACATCGCGAGCGACAGCGCATCCTTGGTCGTGTCGTCGGGCGCCGCGATCACGGCCGGCACGAACGCGCGATAGTGGTACGCGGCGATGATCTTGTCGCGCTGGTAGCTCGAGAAGCCGAAGCGGTCGTGCGGATACGTCGCCGACAGCGCCGCGTACGCGCTGCCCATGTTGCCCGGATCGAAATGGCTGGTCAGCCGGCTGTTCACGGTGATCATCCCGTCGGGGCCCGTCATTCCCCACTCGGTGCGCACCCGGTCGTACAGGCCGACCGACGGATGGGTGGCCGCGTCCGCATCGAACGGCGTGTTGAACACCGTGCCGGCGTCGTCGAGCAGCGAACTATGCGCCTGCGGCTGCAACGTGTTGCGCAACGTCGCGTAGTTCGCGAGCGTGCCGTAGCCGCCCGCGCTCATCCCGTACACGAGCAGCCGGTTCGGTTTGCCGAAGCCGTGCGACGTCAGCCACTGCGCGACGGCCTGGATGTTCTTCAGCCCGCTGTAGTGCTGCAGCCGCCAGTCGCCGCTCGGCGACGTGTAGTTGCGCACCGCGCTGCCCATGTGGATATCCCCGGTGCAATAGGGCACGAAAACCTGTGTCCACTGCTGCGTCTCGACCTTCGGTTCGCCGACGAGGATGTGCGCGAGATCCATGCGCGTGAGCAGCGGCGACAGGAACGACGACAGCAGGCTCTCGTTCGCGGTGCCGTTCATGTAGTTGTGCGGGATGCCGTCCGGGTTGAAGCCGCCGAGGCCGGCCTCGGCGCCGGTCGACGTCTGCGTGCAGGTGCCGTAGTCCCAGCACGCGCCGCCCGGTTCCATCATGTACAGCAGGTTGTCCGACTGCGCGCGATTGACGTAGAAGCGCATCGGCGTGCCGTTGCCGCACGATGCACCGGTACTCTCCGGCAGCGTCACTTCGTACCACGAATAATATGGAATGGCCGGATCCGGCATCGTCGTATCGGCCGCGTGGCCGTTCAGTGCCGCGCAACCGAGCAGCGCGGCAACGGCCGCGCGCAGCAGGCATCGTGCTGTGGACATCTCCCCTCCTTGTCGATGGACATGACGCGGCTGCCGGGCTCCGTCCCGGCGTCGCGGATTCGGCGCTCAGTGCGCGCCGGACGGTGAAGCGCCGTCGAACAGCTGGACGCGCAAAGCCTGCAGGCGCTGCGCGATGACGGCTTGTTGCTGGTCGGGATCGGGAATGCTCGCCTGAACCTGCCGGACGACGTCGCGGCTTTGCTGTTCGTACGAGAGATAGCGCGGGTCCTGCGCCGGCGACGGGCCGACCGTCTGCTGCGCATACGTGTCCCATTGCGCACGCATCGAGCGGATCGCCGCACTGCGCGTCGCGGGGTCGGCTTCGGTGTCGGTCAGCAGCGCCGCGCTCAGCGCTTCGGCCTGCACGGGCACGATCTCGTTGCGCGCGACGTGGTCGGGGAGTTCGTCGAGGATCCGGCGCGCGAGCGCGGTGCGCTCGGCTTGCGGCATGCTGTTGCGGCGATCCCCATACGCGGCAACCTCATCGCGAAAGCGCGCAAACGCGACGATGCGTTTCACTTCGGCATCCGCGTCGGGGCGCCCGTCAAGGCTACGGCGCAGCGCGTCGACGTCGAGCCGCCGCTCCTCGGGGCCGGGCAACGCGGCGCCGGTGCCGAACGTATCGGCCGCGGCGGACTGCGTGCTCGCCATCGCGGCCGGTGTGCCGGATGACGCGGCTTGCGCCGGTGTCGCCGCTTCATATCGCCAGATTGCAACGACGGCCACGCCGACCGCCGCGATCGCGCCCGTGCGCCGCCAGAGTGCCCTGTTCTTTTTCACGTCGCCTCCTCGTCACGTCACGCCATTCTTCGCCGCTGCATCCGCGAGTAGGTTCTAGGTCGAATCCGGCATGCAGTCAAAAGCGGCGCTAGAACGCAGGCACTAAACCTGCTCGCATCGGCCACGTCCGACAAAACGTTTGAAACGCATTTCATTGCCGCCCGGCCAACCGCGTGATGTCGCGCACCAAGCCCGTCCGGCGGCGGTTCGGGCCTGTACGTGGCGTGGGCGCCGCGACACCAAGCAAGCAGCGATCCAGCGGTGCGACGCACGACCGCCGTGCATGCGCGTGGCCGATACGGATGGCCGGATCAGACCCGTCGAACGACCCGCTGAGCGCTTGGTCGCCATTTTGACCCGCCCTATGCTGATTTCCGACACGCGCCGAACGGTCGGCGCGACGCACACCCCACCCAGCCGAGCCCGTTCCATGAGCCGTGCAGACCTGCCACATCGCGCACCCGCCGCCGTTCACGACTATCCGACCTATCGCGACGCGCTCGCGGGCCACCGGCTGCCCGCCGCATTCGTCGATCTCGACTGCCTCGACGCGAACCTCGCCGACCTGAAGCGCCGCGCACGCGGCCTGCCGATCCGGCTCGCGACGAAGTCGGTGCGCTCGCGCGACCTGATCGGCGCAGTGCTCGCCGCCGGCCCGTTCATGCAGGGGCTGCTGTGCTATTCGGCCGCGGAAGCCGCGTGGCTCGCGGACGGCGGGTTCGACGACATCGTCGTCGCGTATCCGACCGTCGAGCCCGACGACCTGCGCGCGGTGGCCGCGCAACTCAGGCGGGGCCGCTCGATCACGTTGATGGTCGACGCCATCGCGCAGGTCGACGCGATCGACCGCCTCGCGCACGACGCACGCGTGACGATCCCGCTCGCGATCGATCTCGACATGTCGTCCGCTTATCCGGGCCTGTACTTCGGCATGTACCGCTCGCCGGTGCGCGACGCGGCCGGCGCCCTCGCGCTCGCGAACCATATCGGCGAACGGCAGCACGTGCGGCTCGACGGGCTGATGGGCTACGAAGGGCAGATCGCCGGCGTGGCCGACACGGAGCCGGGCAGCGGTGCGCGCAACGCGCTGGTGCGCCACCTGAAGCGCCGCTCGGCGCGTGAGATCAACGCGCGCCGCCAGGCGGCCGTGCAGGCACTCGCGGCGGCGGGCCATACGTTGCGCTTCGTGAACGGCGGCGGCACCGGCAGTATCGAAAGCACGCTCGGCGACGCGTCGGTCACCGAGCTTGCGGCCGGCTCCGGCCTCTACGCGCCGGCGCTGTTCGATCACTACGCGGCGTTTCATGCGCAGCCGGCCGCCGGCTTCGCGCTGCCGGTCGTACGGATCCCTCAGCCGGGCATCGTGACCTGCTCGGGCGGCGGCTATATCGCATCGGGCCCGGCCGGCAAGAGCCGCCTGCCGCGGCCGTGGCTGCCGGCCGGCTGCACGCTGATCGACAACGAAGGCGCGGGCGAGGTGCAAACGCCCGTGCGCGTGCCGCGCGGCGTCGCGCCGGCGATCGGCGAGCCGATCCTGTTCCGCCACGCGAAGGCCGGCGAACTGTGCGAACGCTTCAACTCGCTGCTGCTGATCCGCGGCGGCCGCGTGGTCGGCGAGGCGCCCACCTATCGCGGCGAAGGCAAGAGCTTCTTCTAGCGGGCCACACGGCCCGTCGATCAAACCGATCAAAACGATCACCCCATTCAAACGACAACCACGGAGACAAAGCCATGTGGCGCAACTGGTCGGGATATGTCTGCAGTCCTGATGCAACCGTGTCGACGCCCACGTCGCACGCCGGGCTCGCGGCCGTGCTGCGCGACGCCGCGGCAACCGGCGCCACCGTGCGCGCGGCCGGCGCCGGTCATTCGTTCTCGCCGCTCGTGCAGACCGACGACGTGATCCTGTCGCTCGACGCGATGCAGGGCGTGATCGACGTCGACCGCGACCGGCGCGTCGCGCGCGTGCATGCCGGCACGCGGCTGTGGGCGCTGGGCCCGGCGCTCGCCGCGCACGGCCTCGCGATGGAGAACCTCGGCGACATCAACGTGCAGTCGATCGCCGGCGCGACCAGCACCGGCACGCACGGCACCGGCATCACGCTCGGCAACCTGGCGACGCAGATCGACAGCCTGACCTTCATGTGCGCGGACGGCCGCGAGATCCGCGCGACCGCCGATACGCATCCCGACCTGTTCGCGGGCGGCCGGATCGGCCTCGGCGCGCTCGGCGTGCTGACCGAGATCGGCCTGCGCCTCGTGCCCGCGTTCAAGCTGCGCCTCGAACGCGGCGCGATGCGTCTCGACGACTGCCTCGCGCAAGCGGACGCGCTGATCGCGAAGCATCGCTCGTTCGAGTTCTACTGGTTCCCGCATACGGACACCGTGCTGACCAAGGCGTGGGACATGACCGACGAACCGGCCAACGCGGTGCACTGGGCGAGCCGTGCGTCCGAGTCGTTCCTCGAGAACACGGTGTTCGGCGCGCTGTGCGGGCTCGGCAAACGCGTGCCGTCGCTGTGCCCGTCGCTGAGCCGGCTGTGCGCATCGACCGTGTCGGCCGGCCGGCACGTGGATGCGAGCTACGCGATGCTGTCGACGGTGCGCCGCGTGCGCTTCAACGAAATGGAATGGTCGGTGCCGGCCGAACGCGGCGCCGACGCGCTGCGCGAAATCCGCGCGTTCATCGCGCGCCGCAGCTTCCCGCTGATGTTCCCGATCGAATACCGCTGGGTGCGCGGCGACGACATCTGGCTGAGCCCCGACTACGGCCGCGACAGCGTGCGCATCTCGGTGCACCAGTATCGCGGGATGCCGTTCGACGCGTACTTCTCGGGCGTGCAGGCCATCTGCCGCAATCACGGCGGGCGGCCGCACTGGGGCAAGGTGCATGCGATGAAGGCCGCCGAGCTGGCAGCGTGCTATCCGCACTGGGACGATTTCCTCGCGCTGCGCGAACGGATGGATCCGCACGGGCGCTTCCTGACTCCGTACCTGCGCACGCTGTTCGGCCTGCCGCAACACGCCAGCGCCGCCGCAGCCGCTCGCGCCGCGCCGGCCCGCCGAGGGACACACCCGATGCACGAAACGGCCGGCGTCGCGCAGGATCGGCCGCGATCCAACCCGGAGGCCTCATGAGCACAGCCACCCTGCAGGTAGCCGCGCAGTCGCGTCCCGATCCGTCGACCGGCGCCGTCGTCCGCCTTGCGCTCGCGTTCGCCGCCGCCACCAACGGCCTGATCCTGTCGCCGTTCCTCGTCGCGGCCGTGATGACGCGCTTCCGGCTCGACGAAGGCACGGCGACCGCGCTCGTCAGCGCCGAGATCCTCGGCATCGCGATCAGTTGCGCGCTGCTGTCGCACCGGATCGCGCGCGCCGCACGGTCGTTCACGCTGGCCGGCGTGGTCGGCACGATCGCCGGGCAGGCGCTCAGCGCGGTCGCGCCCGGCATCGCGTCGGCGGCGGTCGCGCGCGGGCTGACGGGGCTATTCGAAGGGATGCTGTTCGTCGTCGTCGCGTCAGGCGTATCGCAGCGCGCGTCGACCGACCGCCTGTGGGGGAAAATCAACCTGCTCGCGGGCGTCATCAACGGCGGCATCCTCGTGCTGATCTCCGCGTTGCCGGCCGGCTTCGGGCACTGGGTGTTCGCACTGCTGGCGGCCGTCGTCGCCGTGCTGGCGCCCGCGATCCGCGGCATCGACGCATTGGCGAGCGCACCCGCGCAGACCCACGTGCGCGCCGGCACGCTGCCGTGGCGGCCGGTCATCGCGATCTGGGTCGTGACCGCGCTCGTCTACGGCGTGCAGGCATCGCAGTGGGCGATCGCCGGCTTCGTCGGCGAGCGCGCCGGATTGTCGCCCACGACGATCGGCGTGCTGCTGTCGGTGTCGTCGCTGCTCGGCTTCGTCGGTGCGGCGATTCCGTCGCATCCGGCCAGCCACCGGCACCGCCTCGCGCTGATCTGGGCCACCCAGCTCGCGATGATCGCGTCGATCGAATGGTTCTTCAGCGCACGCAGCGGCAGCGCGTACTTCCTGAGCCAGTTCGTGCTGAACAGCGCGTTCTTCGTGATCGTGCCGTTCCTCACCGGGATGCTGTCCGACGTCGACCCGGACGGCTCGCTGGTCGCGCGCACGCTCGTCGTCACGTTCTTCGCGGCCGGCATCGGCACCGCGCTGTCGGGCGCGCTGCTCGGCCGCTTCGGCGGCACGCGCGTCGCCCACGTGCTGTGCGTGGCCGTGCTGGCGGCCGCCCCGTTCGTGCGGCTCGCGCTGCGCCGCGCGGCGCCCGGTGCGGTGGCCAGCGCGTCGCCCTGACCGCAGTGCGCCATGCCGTGGCCGCGACGCACCACGAGAATGGCCGCCGCGGCCTTGGCCCACGCAAATTTGGCTTTCTACAGTCGTTCCCGACGGTGCGAGCCGTCCGCCCCCTGTTCGATGCGGAGTCCATAAGAATGAATCGTCACGATAGCGTTCGCGCCGCGTGCTGCGCGATGTTGGTCCTGGCCGGTACCGGCGCGCACGCGCAAAGCAACGTGACGCTGTACGGCGTGATCGATGCGGGCATCCGCTACGAAACGCACGGCGTGTCCTACGGCGCCGACGGCACGCCGGTGTCGACGGGCCGCAAGATCTCGATGGCCGACGGCGGCGGCCTGACGGAAAGCTACTGGGGCCTCAAGGGGCAGGAGGATCTCGGCGGCGGGCTGTCCGCGCAGTTCAACGTGGAAAGCCACTTCGGCCCGAACAGCGGCGCGATCGTGCCGGCCGGCTCGCCGAACTTCTTCCAGGTCGCGTACGTGGGGCTCACGTCGACGTCGCTCGGCCAGCTGACGCTCGGCCGCCAGTACAACGTGCCGTTCGAGATGGTGTCGCTGACCTACGGCTCGAACCTGTGGGCCGGCCCGCAGGATCCGTACTTCAACCTGTTCAAGCCGGAGCAGACGATGCTCGCAGGCGCGCGCACCAGCAACATGATCCAGTACGGCGCGCAGCTCGGCAGCCTGTACCTGCTCGCGCAGTACGCGCCGGGCGGCCGGGCGGGCGGCGGCGTGCTCGGCAGCCAGGCCGGCGCGGCGATCGCGTACGCGCCGGACAAGGGGCCGTTTACGGTCGGCGCGTCGTTCATGCGCAGCTGGGATGACGTCACGCACGCGAAATTCGACATCTATGGCGGCGGCGGCTCCGTCACGCTCGGCAACGCGACCGTCAACGCCGGCTATATCGAGAACGCGCGCGACAACGACTTCACGTCGTTCGAGAGCGGCCCGTTCAGCTCGACCGATCTCGCCGCGCTCGGCATCATCTCGCCCGCGCAGGTGGTCGATCCGTCGACGCCCGGCGGGTTCCGCCGCCGCAAGATGGCGCTCGCGGGGCTGACCTACAAGTTCACGTCGGCGTTCACGGCCGCCGTCAACGCATGGTGGACCACGCAGTCGGGCTACACGCCGGACTTCGACGGCCGCGCGCGCCAGTTCCAGGTGATCGCCGGCTACAGCCTGTCGAAGCGCAGCATGCTCTATGCGGAAGTCGACTACGCGATCTATCGCGGCGGCCTGGTCGGCGCGCAGCTGGTCGGCGTGAACGGGCAGGCGCCGAGCACGAGCACCACGCAGCTCGGCGCGACGGTCGGCCTGCGCCACTACTTCTGAAGCGGGGCCGCACAGGATGTGGGCGATCGCGGCCGGGGCGGCACCGGGTCTCCGGCCGGGCGGGACGAGTACAATCCATGGAAAAAAATACGGAGCATCCATGGACGAACCCGACCGTTATACGACGGCGAATCTGCCGGTCCATCTGTTGCGGTGCCTCGCGGAGACAAGCAAGGAACTGGGCATCGATCCCAAGCGGCTGTGCCTGGGGCTCGGCTTCGACGTCGCGGACCTGTCGAATCCGTCGTGCCGGATTTCATTGCGCCAGGCGAGCACGATGATCCGCCGCGCGCTCGAGATGGCGCCGGGGCGGGCGCTCGGCCTCGAACTCGGCACGAGCGAGACGATCGCATCGATCGGCCTGGTCGGCTATGCGATGCTGACGAGCCCGACGCTGAAGGACGCGATCGTGGTCGGCATCGAGCTGCAGCGCCACACGGGGCCGCTGATGCGCTTCGAAGTGATCTCGGATGCGCGCACGCTGTCGATCCGCGCGACCAACCTGCTGATCGAATCGGACATCGAGGCGTTCCTCGTCGAGGAAGCGTTCGGCAGCTTCATGAAGATCGGGCGCTCGCTCGTCGGCCCCGCGTTCCAGCCGAAGGTCATCGATCTCGGCTACCCGCCGCCGGCCTATGCGGAGCAATACGCGCGCGTGTTCCCGTGTCCGGTGCGGTTCGAACAGGAACAGAACCTGTTTTCATGCGACGCCGCGCTCGGCAACCGCCCGATCGCGACCCACGATCCGCTCGCGCATCGCCAGGCGCTCGAATTCCTGCAGGACGCGCTGCCGCCCGAACCCGAAGGCACCGAATTTCTCGAATCGATCGAACGGATCATGCGGCGCGACCTGCGCCATGCGCCGTCGCTCGCGGCGATTGCCGCGCAACTGTGCATGAGCGAGCGCACGCTGCGGCGGCGGCTGGCCGATCAGGGCGTGTCGTACCAGACGGTGATCGACACGATCCGCCGCAAGCGCGCATTCACGCTGCTGAGCAACCCGCGGCTGTCGATCGAGGACGTCGCGCATGAAGTCGGGTTCAGCGATGCGCACAACTTCCGGCGCGCGTTCAAGCGGTGGACGGGGCACGGGCCGAGAGAGGGGCAACGCACGGCGCCGTGACGGCGCGCATTCGACCGGCACGAGCGGTAGCGCCGCACCGCTGCCGCATCGCCCCCATTGGCGTGCCACCGCACGCGCCTCACTCCGCCTCGCCGATCCCGCCCATCAGCGTCATCAGTTGCTCGCGCAACCATCGGCTGCCCTGGTCCTGATCGGCGCTGCGATGCCAGTAGCAGAAGTATTCGAGGGCCGGCATCTCGAACGGCAGTTCGAGAATGCGCGCCGGATAGCGCTGCAGCAGCCGCAGCGGCGCCGTCAGCGCGAGATCGCCGCGCATCGCGATCAGCGGCGCGACCATGTAGTGCTGCACGCGCATCTGGATGGTGCGGCGCAGCCCGAGGCGCGTCAGTTCCGCGTCGACGTGCCCGCTGCCCTTGCGGCGGCTCGACACGTGGATGTGCCCCATCGCAAGGTAGTCGTCCATGGTGAGCGTGTCGCCCTTGAACGGGTGATCGTCGCGGATCATGCACGCATAGCGGTCGCGCACGAGCAGTGCCTGGTGCAGATGCGGATCGCCGATCAGCGGCGCGTCGATCGCGATGTCGACGGAGCCGTTCGCGAGCGCGGTCGCGACTTCGCGGCGATCCATCGTGTAGCTGCGCACGTGCATGCCGGGCGCATGCGTCTGCAGCAGTTCGCCGAGCGCGGGCAGCAGCAGCGCTTCGGTCAGGTCGCTCATGCTCATCCGGAACACGCGCGTCGACGACGCCGGATCGAACACGTCGCCTTCGTGCGCACTCGAATCGAGCAGCTGCATCGCCTCGCGCACGCGGCCGACGATGTTCTCGGCCAGCGGCGTGGGCATCATCCCGGCCGGCGTGCTGACGAACAGCGGATCGTTCAGGGTCTTGCGCAGCCGCGCCAGCGCGTTGCTGACGGCCGGCTGCGTGAGATTCAGCACCTCGGCCGCCCGCGTCAGGTTGCGCTTGGTGTAGATCGCGTCGAATACGACGAACAGGTTCAGGTCAATCTTCGAAAGGCGCATCGCCGGATCTCCTTGCCGGCATCTTACGGCGTGCGCCTCCCGTTCGTCCACGGCCCTGCGCATCGTGGCGAAACGCTCAGCCGCGCAGCGGCGGCGTCAGGTACGGGGCCGTCGAACCCGGCTCGCCGTCCTTGATTTCCATCCGCGCGATCGCCTGCAGGTGCACCTCGTCCGGGCCGTCGGCGAAGCGCAGCGCGCGGCCCCAGGTCCAGAGGTCGGCGAGCGGCGTATCGGGGCTCAACCCCGCCGCGCCGAACACCTGCATCGCGCGGTCGCACACGTCCGTATAGACGGTCGGCACCAGCGCCTTGATCATCGCGATTTCCTTGCGCGCGGCCTTCGCGCCGACCTTGTCGATCATCCACGCGGCCTTCAGCACCAGCAGGCGCGCCTGCTCGATCTCGATGCGCGAGCGCGCGATCCATTCGCCGACCGTGCCATGCTTGTTCAGCGGCTTGCCGAACGCGACGCGCGACTGCGCGCGGTCGACCATCAGCTCCAGCGCCAGCTCGGCCGCGCCGATCGAACGCATGCAGTGGTGGATCCGGCCCGGCCCGAGGCGTGCCTGCGCGAGCGCGAAGCCGCTGCCTTCCTCGCCCAGCAGGTTGCTCGCCGGCACGCGCACGTTGTCGAACGTGATCTCGCAGTGCCCTTCCGGCGCGTAGTGATTGACCACCGTGATGTTGCGCACGATCGTCACGCCCGGCGTGTCGCGCGGCACGAGGATCATGCTCTGCTGCTGGTGCGACGCGGCCTCGGGATCGGTCTTGCCCATCACGATGAAGATCTTGCAGTTCGGATGCGCGGCGTTCGTGATGAACCACTTGCGGCCGTTGATCACGTACTCGTTGCCCACGCGCTCGATGCGCGTCGTGATGTTCGTCGCATCCGACGATGCCACATCCGGCTCCGTCATCGCGAACGCCGAGCGGATCTCGCCGCGCAGCAGCGGCTTCAGCCACTGTTCGCGCTGCTCGGGCGACGCGAACATGTGCAGCAGCTCCATGTTGCCGGTGTCCGGCGCGTTGCAGTTGAACACTTCCGACGCCCAGCCCACCCGCCCCATGATCTCGGCGAGCGGCGCGTATTCGAGGTTCGTCAGGCCCATGCCGGGCTCGTCGTCCTTCAGGTGCGGCAGGAACAGGTTCCACAGCCCTTCCGCCTTCGCGCGTTCCTTCAGCTCCTCCATGAACGACACGGGATACTGGCCCGCGTGCACTTCCTCGTTCCACTGGCGGATGCGCGGCACGATGTGCGCGTCCATGAATGCGCGCACGCGGCTGCGCAGTGCTTCCACTTTCGGGGTGTAGCCAAAGTCCATGATCGACTCCTCGATTTCGTTCGTCCGGTTCCGTCAGAAGGCCGAGACACCGCCGTCGACGGCGACGGCCTGCCCGGTCAGATAAGTGTTTTCCTTCGCGCACAGCGTCAGCATCGTCGCGACGATTTCCTCGGGCCGGCCGAGCCGCTTCATCGGCGAGCCCTGCGCGAGAAAGTCCTGGCGGTCGCCGATATCGCTGTCGGTGACCATCGGCGTCGTGCTGTAGAACGGGCACACCGCATTCACGCGAATGCCGTGGCGCGCGTATTCGAGGGCCGCCGTCTTCGTGAGCCCGACCACCGCATGCTTCGACGCCGCGTAGGCCGCCAGCTTCGGCGCGCCGCCGAGCCCGGCCATCGACGCGACGTTCAGGATCACGCCTGCGCGCTGCGCGAGCATCTGGCGGATCTGGTGCTTCATCCCGAAGAACACGCCCTTCGCGTTCACCGCGAAGCTCAGGTCGAGATCGGCTTCGTCGGTGTCGATCAGCGCCTTCATCGGCGGCGCGATGCCCGCGTTGTTGATGCCGACGTCGAGCCGGCCGAAACGCTCGGCGGCCGCATGCACCAGCGCCGCCACCTCAGCCTCGACGCGCACGTCGCAGCGCTGCGCGATCACGTCGGCGCCGGCTGCGCGCAGCGGCGCGGCCACGCGTTCGAGCGCGTCCTCGTTCAGGTCGCCGAGCGCGACGCGCGCGCCCATCGCGGCCAGCTCGCTTGCGAGCAACGCGCCGAAGCCGCTCGCGGCGCCGGTGATCATCACGGCCTGTCCGGCGTAGCTGTCGATCTTCATCGCGCGCTCAGATCGTCAGGCCGCCGTCGACGACGATGCATTCGCCGTTCGTGTAGCTCGCCGCATCCGACACGAGATACAGCACCGTGCCGGCCATTTCGCGCGGCTCCGCATGGCGGCGCAGCGGAATCTTCCCCATCCACGTCTCGTAGATGTCCTTGTCGGCGAACAGCGCGCCTGCGAACTTCGTCTTCGTGAGGCCCGGCAGCAGCGCGTTCACGCGGATGCCGAGCGGCCCGCATTCCTTCGCGAACGCCTTCGTCATGTTGACGACCGCGGCCTTCGTGATCGAGTAGATGCCCTGCCGGTCGCCCGGCTGCAGCGCGTTCACCGACGCCGTGTTGACGATCGCGCCGCCGCCGTGCGTCTTCATCAGCTTGCCGGCCTCGACCGACATGAAGAAGTAGCCGCGGATGTTCACGTCGACCGTCTTCTCGTACGCGGCGAGGTCGGTATCGAGGATGTGCCCGAAATACGGATTCGCGGCCGCGTTGTTCACGAGGATGTCGAGGCGGCCGTGCTTGCCGCGGATGTGCTCGAACGTCGCGGCGATGTCCTCGAGCCGCCCGACGTGGCAGGCCAGCGCCTCGGCGCGGCCGCCTGCCGCGACGATCTCGTCGGCCACGGCCTGGCAGTCGTCGAGCTTGCGGCTCGACACGATCACGTGCGCGCCCTGCTCCGCGAGCAGTTTCGCGATTTCCTCGCCGATGCCGCGGCTCGCGCCCGTCACCAGGGCGATCTTGCCCGTCAGGTCGAACAGATTCGTTGCCATGTTGCTGTGCTCCTCCATTGATGTGTTGTCGTGCCGCCGCGCGGTGAAGCCCGCGATGTCAGCGATGCGCGTCGATCACGCCGACGGCCAGTTCGGCCAGCCGCCCGGCCATCTCGCCGACGCGCAGCGCCTGCTCGCTCGACGCGTTGCCCTGCAGCGCGCGCGCCTTCACGCCCTGCGCGATCGACGCGAGCCGGAAGAAACTGAATGCCAGATAGAAGTGCCAGTCGCGGATCGGCTCGATGCCGCGCAGTTCGCAATAGCGCGCGACGATCGCCGCTTCGTCCGGCACGCCGAGTTCGGCGCGATCCTGGCCCGCGAGCCCGCGCACCTGCCCGCCGGTCGGCAGCCGCAGGCACATGCAGAGATACGCGAGATCGGCGAGCGGGTTGCCGAGCGTCGACAGTTCCCAGTCGAGCACGGCCTGCACGCGATAGCTGTCGCGCGCGAACATCAGGTTGTCGATCCGGAAATCGCCATGCACCAGCGTCGGCCGGCCGGTATCCGCGGGGCACGCCTTCGGCAGCCAGTCGATCAGCGTTTCCATCGCATCGAGGCGCTCCGTTTCCGCCGCGCGATACTGCTTCGTCCACACGCCGATCTGGCGCTCGAAGTAGTTGCCCGGGCGGCCGTAGTCGCCAAGGCCCACCGCGTCGACATCGACGTCGTGCAACGCGGCCATCGTCTGCAGCAACGCGTCGTACCACGCCGCACGATCGGCCTTCGGCAGTTCCGGCAGCGCCGGATCCCAGAAGATCCGGCCATCCTCGAAGCTCATCACGTAGAACATGCTGCCGATCACGTCGCGGTCTTCGCACAGGTGATACGGCCGCGCGACCGGCACCGCGGTGCCCGACAGCGCGCTCAGCACGCGGAATTCGCGGTCGACCGCGTGCGCGGACTTCAGCAGTTCGCCGGGCGGCTGGCGGCGCAGCACGTAGCGGCCGCTCTTCGCATGCAGCAGGAAAGTCGGATTCGACTGGCCGCCGGCGAACTTCTCCGTGTCGACCGGGCCTTCGAAGCCAGGCACGTGCGCTTCCAGATAGCGCGTGAGGCGGGCTACGTCGAGTTGCTGGGTAGGGTTCGTCATCGTCGCGATCGTTCGTGGGTCAGCCGTAGGTTCGCAGCGCGTGTCGTTCGGAATCCTCCAGATGCGGGATGCCGTTGAACGACGCGAGGTGGAACGCATCGGCGTTGAAGAAAAACTGCGAAAGACTGCTGTTGCGGATCTGCAGGTTCAGCGCGATCGCGCTCGACGGTGGGGCCGCCAGCACCTGCTGCACGGTGACCGCGATCGGGCCGCCGGAGCTCACCGCCAGCACGCGCTGGCCACCGCCGTGGCGGATCGCCGCGCGGGCGTCGGCCACGCGCTGCTGGAAGTGCGCCCAGGTCTCGGGTGCCGAATCGCCGAGCTTGTCTTCCGACCAGAGCTGCAGCACCTGCCGGAGCGCGCGGAAATGTTCCTTCATCGAGCCGGCCGCGAGGCGGGCAAGCTCCGGGTAGTCGTGCGCGGCGGCGGCGAACAGGCCGTGGAAGTCGTATTCGTTCAGGCCCGGGTGGCGGTCGACCGGCGTGCCTTCCCGGCCCATCCCGCGCAAGATCGCGTCGACCGTCTGCGCGTGGCGGTTCAGCGTGCCGCAGATCACGCGGTCGAATGTGAGCGCTTGCTGCGCGAAGTATTCGCCGAGCCAGACGCTCTGCTGCTCGCCCGCTGCGGACAACCGGTCGTAGTCGTCCGTGCCGAAGGACGCCTGCCCGTGCCGTACCAGAAAAAGTTCAGCCATCGCATGCCCGCCAGATCAGAAGGATTCAGCATAGGGGGCGGGGACGCATTTTTAAACTTTATTTTCTGAATCCGGGGGTATTCATTGGGTGAATTGCGGCGGGCCGCCGTTGCCGCGGATCGACGCGCCGGTGTTACCGGATCGGGCGCTGCATGACGATCACGTCGCCGGTAAACCGCGGATTCATCGTGCGCCGAATCTCGTCGAAGCCTTCGCGCTGCCAGAAGGCCTGCGCGCGAGGATTGGTCGAAATGACGGCCAGTTGCGCCACGCGATAGCCCCATTCCCGCGCCATGTCGAGGAGCAAGGCCAACGCAGCCTTCCCGTAACCGCGCCGCTGCTGTGCTTCCGAGAGCAACAGCAGGCCGATCCATAGGCAATCATCGTCTGGATAGGCGCGGATGACATCCGCACAGCCGATCATGTGCCAGTCGACCCACAATCCGAACACCGATTTGTCAGCCGCAGCCTTCGCAGCGGGCTTGCCGACGAAAAAATCGTCGACGTCTTCCTCGGTCGGCGCACGGCCTTCAACGCATTGCGTGTACGAAGGCGCTTCGGTAAAGACGCGCCAGACATTGGCACGGTCGCTGGCCGACTCGCCGGACAGCCGGTGGAGGGTGAGCATCGGGATCGGATAGGTGTCGGAGACAGGACAGCCGATTTTAGGGCGAACGGAATGCCTTTTGCGTTACGCTTCCCGAACACCCCGCAAGCCGTTTGCGCCCAGCCTCCGCGCCCGCCCCTGCTCACCCCGCTCGACACGCCATGACCGACGTCCTCAACCCGAACTACCTCGAATCCGTCGCCGCCAGTTTCGACAAGCAGCACGCGATGCGCCTGATCCAGGCCAGCATGCCGCTGATCGACATCGGACGAACCGAGATCCACGTGCCGCACTGGCAGGGCATCGAACAGCAGCACGGCTTCGTCCACGGCGGCGTGGTCGGCATGATCGCCGATTCGGCCGCCGGCTACGCGGCGATGACCACGGTGGCGGCCGATGCGTCGGTGCTGACCGTCGAATACAAGGTGAACCTCGTCGCGCCCGCCGCCGGCGACAAGCTGATCGCCCGTGGCGAGGTGATCCGGCCGGGACGCACGCTGATCGTCACCAAGGCGGAAGTCTTCGCCGTCAGCGGCGACAAGGAAACTCTGTGCGCGGTTATGCAGCAAACCATCATGGTGATGCACGGGAAGCGCGATCGCGCGTGACGCGGCACCGGCATGCCACCCCGTTGAATCGCGAGCCGACCGACCGGTTTCGGCGAGGCCCCGCCTTCGAAGCAATCCACTGACGCTGTCCGGCGCGCACCGCCGCCCGACGGCTGCTCGACGGCGTTTCCCATGCGGTAGTATGGCGACTCGATGGAAACCCCGATGGACTCACACGAATGGCCCTGCCTGATCTCCCGCCCCCTTCCAGTGCCGGCCAGGACGCCCAGGCGCTCGTCCTGATCGCCGAGGACGAACCCGAGATCGCCGAGATTCTGACCGCCTATCTCGCGCGCGGCGGCCTGCGCACCGTGCACGCCGCCGACGGCCGCCGCGCACTGGAACTGCACCTGCAGCTCAAACCCGACCTCGTGCTGCTCGACGTGCAGATGCCGCACGTCGACGGCTGGAAGGTGCTCGCCGAAATCCGTCATCGCGGCGACACGCCCGTCATCATGCTGACCGCGCTCGACCAGGACATCGACAAGCTCACCGGCCTGCGCATCGGCGCCGACGACTACGTGGTGAAGCCGTTCAATCCCGCCGAAGTCGTCGCGCGGGCGCAGGCGGTGCTGCGCCGCTCGATGGCCGGCTCCCGCCAGGAAGAACAGCGCGTGCTGCGGGTCGCGCCGTTCGAGATCGATCTCGAACACCACGAAGCCACGCTCGACGTGAACGGCGAACGGCACACGCTCGTGCTGACGCTCACCGAATTCAAGCTGCTCGCGCAGCTCGCGCGCGCGCCGCGGCGCGTGTTCAGCCGTGCCGAGCTGATGGCCACCTGCCTGCCGGAAGGCGACGCGCTGGAACGCACGGTGGACAGCCACGTCAGCAAGCTGCGCAAGAAGCTGGACGACCTCGGCGTGCCGGGCGTGCCGGTCAGCGTGCGCGGCGTCGGCTACAAGCTCTGGAGTTGAACGTGAAGCTCGATGGCCTGAGCCGGCAGATCGCGCTGACGATGGCCGGGATGGTGTTCGGCGTGACGCTGCTGATGGTGCTCACCGCCACCGTCTTCTACTACGTCGCGTTCAATTACTGGCCCGCGCACTTCAACACGAAGAACTTGCTGCCGACCGCGCCGGAATGGCTGTGGCTGATCGCGACTACGTCGGTCGGCCTCGCGCTGTCGGTCGCGGTCGCCATCAATCTCGCGCGTCGCATCCTCGTGCCGCTCAACTCGGTCACGGACAGCATTCGCCGCGTCGCGCGCGGCGATCTCGGCGCGCGCGCCGTTGCGGGCGACCGCTCGCTGCACGAAGCCGCGCTGCTCGCCGACCACTTCAACGCGCTCGCCGACGAGCTGCAGCGCGTCACGAATGAGCAGGCGATCTGGAATGCCGCAATCGCACACGAGCTGCGCACGCCCGTCACGGTGCTGCGCGGCCGCCTGCAGGGGCTCGCCGAAGGCGTGTTCAAGCCCGACGAAGCGCAGTTCCGCAGCCTGCTCACGCAGGTCGAAGGGCTGACGCGGCTGATCGAGGATCTGCGCGTGGTCAGCCTCGCGGATGGCGGCCACCTGAGCATCGAGATCCGCGACGCCGATCTCGCCGCCGAGGTGCGCGCCGTGGTCGACGTGTTTGCGCACGCGCTGCAGGCCGCCGGCCAGCATCCGGTGCTCGATCTCGACACGCGGCGCATGCGCTGCGACCCGGTGCGTATCCGTCAGGCGCTGCTGGCGCTGCTGGAAAATGCGCGCCGCCATGCGGTACCCGGTGCGATCCGGATCCAGACGCGCATCGAAGCCGGGATGTGCCGGTTGCGCGTCGAAGACGACGGCCCCGGCATCGCGGCCGATTTCGCGCCGCATGTGTTCAAGGCCTTCCGGCGCGCCGACGACACGCAGCCCGGCGGCAGCGGCCTCGGGCTCGCCGTCGTCGCGGCGATCGCCCACGCGCATCGCGGCGAAGCCGTCTGCGTGCCGACCGGCGCGGGCGGTACGCGGTTCGAAGTGCAGTGGCCCGACAACCTCGTGCCGGCGGCGGAACACGAGCGCTTTCCGGCCTAGTAAATGACCTGACGTCCACCGGGTTCCATCAAGGACCACAAAAACCCTTGAAACCCGCATGAATACCAGGCTTTTTCCTATCAAGCTCCGCTGAAGCGCACCGAAGGCCGTCTGGTTTTATGTCCAAGTAACGTTTATGGCCTGAGCCATCCTCTACTTGGACATACGGAGGAAGAAGATGGCACTCACCGACACCGCCCTGAAGGCACTCGCCCAGAGACAAGACCTATACCGTCAGCGATGATCGCGGCCTGTATCTGGAGGTATTTCCGACAGGCGGCATGGTCTAGCGCTACCGCTACAGACTGACCGGCAAATACGAAAAGCTCACGCTGGGCAAGTACCCGGCGCTTACCCTCAAGAACACAAGGCTCATGCGCGATGGCACATCGCAAATGGCAATAGTTGGCGAGTCGCCCACTCAGAAGAAACAGCGCGCCAAGGTGCGTGGTCTGCTCAAACACATGCTCGACTACGCAGTGACATGCAGGCTGATCTCGGCCAACCCGGTGCTGGCATTACCGATGCGGCACGTCTACAAGGCCCTCTCGCGTGAACGTGCATTGCCTGCCGAGGAAATCAAGCAGTGCCTCCAAGCAGTCCACCTGTCCAACATGCGCCGTCAGTTCAAGATCCGTTTGCCGCTAAGCATCAGCGGCCGCGCTGAAGGTCCGCCTACGACCGGCACCGTCCACCCCATCAGCGCTTCATGGCCATCCCGCGCGTAACGCTGCCGTGCGCATGCATCTTGCTCAAGCCGGCTAGCTGGAACGCCAGGTCGAGGACTCGCCGCTGCACGGTCGTGGAGATCGACTCGGAGCGCTCCCCCCTTGGTTCGACTCAACGTGGGCCAATGAGGAAAACTGACGTTCGGATGTAATCGAACGTCAGCGTACTCATGTCGAAAGCAATATCCACAAAATAACGAGCAACAAAAAACCAATCTTCGTACTAAAAACAGACGTATCCGATATTTTTTCAGACGCATCCCATATTCAATTGTTCGTCAAACGTGACAGCCTATATCTGCAATACCCACCAAAACGACTTGCACTCAGAAATCTAGCTGGCGGCTGCGGCGGAGATTTCTCTTAAGAATTGGAGGTCTCTCGATGAACATGCGCACAAACATAAACGGAAAATCTCAGATCGTAGTTGGAGATCTTACGACCCATGGAGGGGTCGTCATCTCCGGAAGCCCTTTCCATACTTGGAACGACATTCCCATAGTGCGCGTCGGTGACCTTGTTACATGTCCAAAATGCTCACCGCATATTTTCAAGATCGCCCAAGGGGTGGCAAGCTTCACCGATAATGAACTACCAGTGGCTACAGAAGACCACTTAACAACCTGCGGCGCGAAGCTCATTGCGCGCGCTGCTCCTGCTAGCCTGGTAATTGCCCATACCGCCTTTGCAAGCGGTTCGGGCTACGACGAACAATTCATCTTGCACGATCTGGATGGCAATCCAATTCCGGATATGCCATATAAAATCACTACATCAGATGGCGCGGTTATTCGCGGAATCATCGATATCAACGGACGCACTGACCGCGTGATTTCTGCGGAGACGTTAGGACTTTCTATCGAACCCGACATGGATCACCTACTCACCAGCCATAGCGAGGACTAACGATGGCAAATCCAGCCTGGCAAGGCGACGCCTCCACAAATACTGCTCCGCTAAGCTCCAGAAGAATCAGCGCCGACGTAATTCGATATATCAACAAAGTTGATGCCGACAGCGGTTGGTTACTTGTCGGAAGTGATGATCTTCCACGTTTTCAGTGGAAATCACTTTTCAAATATTGCAAAGTTATGCTCATCGGAAGCAAGAGCGGCCGAACTTACTTCAAAGTGCTTGAGGGAGAATCGAAAGGACAAATATCATTCTTGTCTGATGACAACGCAAATGAGTATCTTGGGAAAATAGCTCCCAAGCAGCAGCCTGTCGAATTGGTTGCGACCTATGGACACTTTGACCCACGATGGTTCTCAAAGTCTCGAAATCAGCAGCTGCAGCAACAATTAGCGCGCGGAGTTCTCGGCAGCATTCATTTTGAAGTCGCAATGAACACCAGTTGGAACGGCGACTTCCATCCCATTCCGCCAGGGACATACTCGATTTTGTTGCCTGACTTTCCTCACAAGAAAGACTACACCAATCAGTACAAGGCTGAATACCCAAGGCTGTCCCACCATCAAGTGTGGTTTCCAATTTCGTATGGCAACAATAGTCGATACGTTCACGTGGGCAATGTGTCTGAAGGTTGCGCGACTGTCTTGAGCTTAAGTAGCTGGTCTTCAATTCACGAAATGCTCGTTAGTCACCGCAGCGCGGACGGCAACGGCGTGGGTACACTGATTGTCAAAGGCAAACCCGAAAGGAATCGGTAATGATCAAAAGATCAGTGCACTTTGCTTGCTCACTTTTGCTTTCCTCTGTGCCCTTCCACGCCCATGCTTTCGAGGCAGATTTAAATGGGGGCGTTGTTATTGATTGGAGGGATTTTAGAAAAACAGTAAAAAACTACAAGAGGAAAATCAATTTGACGGTCAATATTGAACAAGCAACCAAGGCGGAGGAGAGGGGGAGGAAATACTTCCTCGAAGGTCGTTACGAACACGCCTACTTTCTTGGCTATCAGGATGCTATAGGCTACATTCCAAGGCCGGAGTATTTTTTTATAGTCGGCGACATAAGACTAAGAACTACGCTGTCACTCCATAGCGACTCTCCGCATGCGCCGCCTGGGTATAAGGCGTGCTGGGACAAATATCAGTTCGCGACGGATGTAAGTAGAGATTTGGAGCCTTCATTTCAAACGGGATTTGGCTTGGTGGATGAGCTGAATCTATCGAAAACCAAGAACTCGAAAATATACAAACAAGCCATGGCCAACGCGTCTTGCCTTGCTCGATTGACGAGTAAATATTTAGAACAGATGGGGCCGCAGTGCGTACCTATTGAGGAAGTAAAAGCATGCCTTGGAAGTCCGCTCCTGCTTCTTTATCACTAAAGTGATCGCCGAAGCTTAGAGGGCCGGCAGCTTCACTCATATCGTTTTTCACGGCCCCGTCACCGCCCCACATACACCGCCGTAATCTGCGTCCTTTCGTGTCCAAGTTCGCGGCTGATGGTCTACCGTACTTGGGTATCCACGGATCACGCTTCCCCGTGGCATCAGGCATCTCCACTGTTATCCATGGTCGTCCACGAAGCGCCAGGACATGAATCTATGTCCAGATTTACGTCCACTCGTCTAAAGCGAAATCGGGAAATCGCTTTAAATGCAATATAGTAGGCGGCTTTCTCTTGCTTCTGCATCGAGACGCCACCCGCCGTCACACCGTCACACCCGCGGTTCGCGCCCGACCTGTTCGAGCGGCGGGTTGAACCCGAGCACCGTGTACTCCAGCACCGACACCGTCCCTTTCCCGGCCGCGCCCTGCACGACGACCGCGCGCACGGCGCCGGCCCGGTCGAATTTCAGGCGGGTGCCGAGGGTCGCGTTGCGCAGCGCCTCCACTTCCTCGATCCGCGCGATCGCCAGCTTGCGCACCGCGCCCGACACGTACACCGGCAGGAACACCAGCGCGATGAAGATCGACACCGCGTCCTTCGAGACGCTGTCGAGCACCGGCTGACCCGACATCACGAGCGACAGCGACGTCGCGGCGACGAAGATCGCGAGCACGGTCGCGCCCACGCCGAGCGACGAGAACCGCTCGGCCGCCTTCTTCATGCGTGCCTTCACGAGCGCGCGCGTGGTCGCGGACGGCACCAGCCATTCGCGCTGCGCGCCGTGGTACCCGGCGAAGCCGAGGAACAGCGTCGCGACGGCGCTGACGGCGATGCTGGTGTACAGCGCATCGAAGATCATGCAGACGAATTCGAGCACGAACACGATCACCGGCGGCCACAGCAGCAGGCGGAACGAATAGCCGTCGCGGCCATGTCCCTGGATCCACGCTCTCACGAGCGGCAGCCGCCAGAAGCGGCTCTCGCGGTGGAGCGAAAGTTGTTCGTTGTCGGTCAATTCTTCACCTGTTGAATCCCTTGCCGTTGCCGCGACGGCCGTGAACCGGCGCACCCGCATTCTCCCAGATATGCGGCGCCGTTCATCGGCGGCTCGACGCGCGCGTTCCCGCATCGCGGCCGGCCAGAACATGCCGGTACCCGATTGACCCGGCCCCTGGGATCGCCTTTATGCTGGTCGTCACGAATCGACGACCCGAAGGTGTCCCATGAGCGATGTCACGCGCGGCCTGAGCGCATCGGAAGCCGCTACGCGGCTCGGCGTATCGGTCAAGGCGCTGCGGCTGTACGAGCGGCATGGACTGCTCACGCCCGGGCGAACCGAGGCCGGATACCGGGCCTACGGCCCGGACGATCTGGCGCGGGCGGCCGAAATCGCGGCGCTGCGCGCGCTCGGTCTGAGTCTCGCCCAGGTGGCGAGCGTGCTGGACGGCGACGCCCGCAGTCTGAGCGACGCATTGGCGACCCATGAAGCGGCGCTCGAGCGCGGCATTCAGGATCTGGTCGGCAAGGTCGACAGGGTTCGCGCGATCCGCGCCGATCTTGCGCGCGGCCGGATGCCCGACGACGGCGAATTGACTCGCCTGCTCGATCCGGCGGCCACCGGCGTTGCATTCAGCCTCCCCTGGCCGTGGGGCGGCGAATGGTTCGAGTGGCGCGATATCCGTCCGTTGAACTACATCATCGGTTCGCTGGGCAGCGGCAAGACCCGTCTCGCGCATCGGCTGGCCGAGGCATTGCCCGGCGCCGCGTTCATCGGTCTGGATCGGCTGGACGACGACGGTGCGGCGGCATTCGCCGCGTTGCAGGCCGATCCGGCGCTGAAGGCACGCGTCGAGCGCACGTCGGCATGGCTCGCGGACGAAGGCGCCACGGCGTCTGCGGCGCTGACCGTGCTGCTCGCCGGCCTCGAGGCGGACGGCGCCGGCGCTCGGGTCGTCGACATGATCGAACAGGATCTCGACCAGCCGACGCAGGCGGCGCTGATTGCGTGCCTTCGCCGACGCGCCAGGGCCGACGGCATGCGGCCGCTGTTCATGCTGACCCGCTCGTCGGCGTTTCTGGATCTGTCGGCTGTCGGGCCCGACGAAGCGATCATTCTGTGTCCCGCCAACCATAGCCCGCCTGCCCGCGTCGCACCGTATCCCGGCGCGCCCGGCTACGAAGCCGTGGCCACCTGTCTTGCGTCGCCCGCAACCCGCGCCCGGATCGCGCGGCGACCGGAGGCCGGGTAACGGCGTCGCCCCGGCTCGGCGTCACGCGCCGATGATGACCGGCGTGCGCGGCCCGCCCTACCGGTGCGTTACCGCCACACGCAGTTCACGCACGAACGAGCCGGTGCAGGCGTCGAACCTGGCTCAATGCCTGCTGCGCCGACGTCAGGTTCGTGAAGCCGAGCAACATGCCGGGCGGCATCCGCCCGCTCGGGCTCCAGTCGTTCAGCGGCTGGATGGAAAACCCCTGCAGGTCGGCCATGCGTGCGACGGCGCGATCGTCGACAGCCGTGCGCCAGTACGCCACGACATGCAAGCCGCCCGCGCGGGGTGGCACATGCAGCGTATCGCCGAAGACCTTGACCAGCGCATCGAACAGCCACGCGCGGCGGGTGGCGTACAACGCGCGCATTTTCTTCAGATGGCGCGCGAAGTGCCCTTGTTCCATGAAGTCGGCGACGACGGATTGCATCAGCATCTGGCCGCTGCCGCCGAGCCACCCGGCGGTGTCGCGAAAGGCCTCGACCTGCGCGTCGGGCACGACGAGATAGCCCAGCCGCAAGCCCGGATACAGCACCTTGCTGAACGATCCGGTGTAAAGCACGCGGTCGTGGCGATCCAGGCTTTTGAGCGCGGGCAGCGGGCGGCCGTGGTAACGGAACTCGCTGTCGTAGTCGTCCTCGACGATCCAGGCCCGCTGCTGACGGGCCCAGTCGAGCAATGCCAGGCGTCTCGGCAGCGACAGCGCGGTGCCGAGCGGGCTTTGATGGGTCGGCGTGACCACGGCAAAACGTGCATCGGGCGCACGGTGTTGCCCCGTTTCCACGCACAAGCCGTCGTCGTCGACCGGCACCGGCACGAGCCGCATGCCCGCGTGCTCGAGCAGGCGGCGTGCGTGGATATAGCCGGGATCCTCGAACCAGCCGGTGTCGCCGGGACGCAGCAGGGTCCGGCAGATCAGATCCAGCGCGCCGCGATACCCCGCGGTGATGAAGATCTGCCCGGCCGAGCAGTCGATGCCGCGCGACACGCCGAGATAGGCGGACAGCGCGCGCCTCAGCGCGTCGAGCCCCTGCGGCGGCGCGTAGTCGAGCGACGGCGTCTCCATCGCCCGCACATGACGCCCCGTCAACCGTATCCACGGCATGCGCGGAAACGCATCGAGCGCGGGAATGCCCATCTGAAACGGCTTCGGCTCGCGCGCCGCCGGATCGCCGCGCTGCGGTTCGTCCGGCCTGGGCGCGCTGGCACGCGGCTGCCGGCCATCCGGCAACTGGGGCGACACGACGGTGCCGGCCGGCCCGCGTGCGACCAGGTACCCTTCGCCGATGAGGATCTGATAGGCCGCTTCGACGGTGCCCCGTGCCAGATTGAGTTCGCTGGCCAGACTCCGTACCGACGGCACGCGCTTGCCCGGCGCAAGCTTGCCCGTTTCGATCGCATCGCGGAAGCGCCGGTACAGTTGCCGATAGACCGGCATGTCGAGATGACGGTCCAGCATCAGATCGTCGAAGTTCATGTCCCAGTCAAATAGTCATTTTTTGACCCTTCAGGATACGTCATCCGGTTCGTAAAGTAACGACGTTACCTTGGAGCAATCGTGATGCCAGAGATCCATTTGAAACGCGCCGTGACGGACGAGGATTACCGGTCGGCGTTCGACGTGATGCGCGAGTTGCGCCCGCACCTGACCGATGCCGATGGGTTCGTGCGGCAGATGCGCCGCCAGGCCGAACAAGGTTATGTGCTGCTGACCGCGCGACACGCCAGCCCCGACGATGCGGTCGTCGCGCTGGCGGGCTACCGTCACCTTGAAAACACGGTGTACGGCCGCTTCGTCTATGTCGACGATCTGGTCACGACCGAGCACGCGCGCGGTCAACGGCTGGGCGAGCGGCTGCTCGATGCGGTGCGCGACGACGCGCGACAACACGGCTGCATGTACCTGATACTCGATACCGGCTTGTCCAACGCGCTCGCGCAGCGCTTCTATTTCCGCCAGGGGATGCTGTCCCGCGGCATGCATTTCAGCCAGTCTCTGCAGGCGCCCTGATGAACAACCTTCTTTTTGTCGATGCCAGCCCGCATGGCAGTCATTCGCTGGGCGCGCGCATCGCGCGCGACGCCATCGCGCAATGGCAGGCGGCCCGCCCCCATGCACGCGTCGTGTCGCGCAGCCTCGGTGAACCCGGGTTGCCTGCGATATCGGCCGCCTATGCACATGCGCTGGTCGCGCGGCAGCCGAATTCCGATCCCGCGCTCGCGTGCTCCGAACAACTGATCGCGGAAGTGGAGCGCAGCGACGGCCTGTTGATCAGCACGCCGATGCACAATTTCACGGTACCCGCGGTGCTGAAGCAGTGGATCGATTACGTGCTGCGTATCGGCCGCACGTTCACGTCCACGCCGGAAGGCAAGTTCGGCCTGCTCGCCGATCGTCCCGCGCTCGTGCTGGTGCGCTCCGGCGGCATCTGCACGGGGGCAGCGGCACGGCAGCCCGATTTCCTGACCCCGTACCTGAAGCAGGTGCTGGCCGTCATCGGCATCTCGACGGTGGATTTCGTCTACCTTGAAGGCCATGCGCCGGACGACGCGGCCATCGATGCGGTACGCGGCCAGCTGGCCGCCTCGACCCTGCTGGCTCGCCGCGCGACGGAAGCGGCCTGAATGCGCGACGCCCCGGCGCGCGCAGGCGTCAACCGATGCGCGCCGGGAGCGGCCGATATCGGGCATCCCGCGCCGGGCGCTTCGCCGTCACGTCTCCAGCCGCCCCATCCGGCGTGCCATCGCCGGGCTGACCGCATGCACCGGATCGAACCCGAAGAATTCGAGCACGTGGCGCGCGACGTCGTCGCGGTCGTTGTCCGCGCAGATCATGTGGTAGCTGTTCTCCAGCACGATCCCGCGCGCATCGGGCATCTTGTCCAGCAGGAAATCGGCGGAGCGCAGGCTGGTCAATTCGTCCTCGCGCGCATGCAGCACGAGCGTCGGGCACGGCGTGCCGGCCGCGGCCTCGAGTGCCCAGTCGCGCATCCGGTCGACCTGGCGCACGCATGCGAGCGGCACCCACGCATAGTGGAAACTGTCCTGCCGCTCGAACTTCTTCTTCACGATCGCGCGGATCGTCGCGTTCTTGATGCCGAACGGATCGCCTTCCTCGACGCGCATCCGCTCCGCGACACCGGGCACGCGGTACAGCACATGCCGCAACGCGCGGTACCACGGCGTCGACCAGCCGTCGATGAACACCGGCGTGGCCAGCAGCGCGAGCCGGCCGCGCGCATGCTGCACGCGATGGCACAGCAGCAGCGCAACCAGCGCGCCCATGCACATGCCCGCGACATGCAGCGTGTCGTACTCGTTTTCCAGCGCGCGATACTGCTCGGTCACCGCGTCGAGCCAGGCTTCCGCGCGCACGCCGACCAGATCCTCGGGGCGCGTGCCGTGCCCCGGCAGCGTGATCATGTGCGTATCGCCACCCGCGCGCCGCATCGCCTTGTGCAGCGAACCGAGATCGTATTGCGTGCCGCCGAGCCCGTGGATCAGCAGGACGCCCGTGCGGCCCGTCATGACGCGTCTCCGCTCATTCGTCCGCCGGCCACACGCGCTCGATCTGCCAGACGCCCGCCACCACCGTCACGTCGACATTCGAATCGAGCAGCGGCGCGCCGTGATCGGTGATCGTCTGCGTGCCGCCGTCGCGCTGCACGATACGCAGCGACAGCGACGCGCGATCCTCGCCGGCGATCTCCGCATTCCAGTAGTCGCGCAGCGCATCGCGGTCGCCCGGCTGCACGCGTTCGAGCACGCCCGGCACACTTGCGATCTGTGCCGCATCGACGCCGACGCCGAACACGCGCTCGACGTCGCCGCTCCACTCGATCCGCCCCGATTCCGGATCGAGCACGTAGGCGATCTGGCCGGCGCTCGCGAGCGCGAGCTCCATGTTGTTCTGCAGGACCGCCGCATGCTCGTGCACGCGTTCGCGCGTCGTCTTCAATGTGCTCACCGTCAGCACCAGCAGCGACGCGACCGCCAGATAAAGCTGCGCCTCGAGCAGCGCACTGCCGTAATGCTCGTGAAACGACGCGAACGGGCCGTCGCCCTGCGCGGTCTGCTCGATCACGATCAGCGCGAGCACCAGCACCGACGACGAGCCCGCGCGGCCGCCGAGCAGCAGCGTCACCGCGACCGTGAGGAACAGCGGGATATACGTCAGCGCGAAGCCGGCGCCCGTGCCGAATTTCTGCGACGTGTCGCCGTCGAAGATCACGAGCGCGACGATCGCGAGCAGCACGAACGAAACCAGACCGAGCACGAGGTCGAAGCGCTCATGGTCACCCGAGCGGTGCGCGCGAAAGCGCGACCATGACGCGAGCACCGGCGTGACCAGCAGCACGCCGACGAAGTCGGACGCGGCCCACACCGACCACACGTCGAAGAACGGCGCGCCCTTGACCACCGTGTACCACGCCGCGCCGCCGATCGCGCCGACCACGCCCGCGATCAAGCCGGCGAGGATCACCGAGCGCAGGAAATACAGCCCTTCGAGCGAGAAGCGCACGCGCTGGACGAGCCACACCGCAAGCGCGGCCGCACCGACCTCGTCGACCGTGAACAGCACCGCGTTGACCAGGCTGCCGTGTTCGATCCCGGTCAGCGCGAGCTGCCCGACCAGGAACGCGCCGGCCAGCGTCAGCCATTCGCGCATCGGCCGCAGCATGAACGCGCCGACCGTCACGCCGGCCGGCAGCCAGATGTAGCCCGTCAGCCGGACGGGGCCGTTGAACTGGTGCGAGATGTAGCCGGTCGCGAGATACAGCGCCGCCCAGAGCAGCGCGGCGACGAGGCCCGGCCGCGATCGTTTGGTGTCCATCGAGAATCCCTGTGTGCTGCGCCTGCGATCGGCAGGTGCGCGATGTGCGAATGATATGCGGACGGGGCGGGCCGGGGAATACCGGGGCCGGAAGCGCGTTCCGGGTGCCGGCGCGCCCGCAAGCTGGCGGTTGTGACCGGGCAAGTATCGGAAAAGTTCGGTGTGTGCCGGGTACGGCCGGGACACGTCCGAGCGTCGCCTTGGCCGGACGGCCAAAATCGCCCGCGGCCGGTGGTTCGCACCTAACATGAAAGGCATCCGAAAGCATGCGCTTCGGGTATCGTCCACGTCATCAGCCAACTTTCCACATGACCGCTCGCCATGAAAACCGTACCGGCCCGGCCGATCCCGGCCCCCTCGACGCCATGAGCCGATTCCGCGTCACGTACGACGGGCCCGCGCTCGAATCGTCCGAGATGGACGTGCGCGAACTCGCGCCCGCGCTGCTTGCCATCGGGGATCTGCTCGACGCGTCGACCCGCGCGCTGTGCGGCAATCAGGTTCGGCCGCAAGTGAACGTGCGCGGCAGCTTCAAGACCGGCAGCTTCGGCATCGACTTCACGCTCGCGACTTCGCTGCTCGGCCGCATGCGCGACATGCTGAGCGGCAACGAAGGCACGGCGCTCGCCAATGCGGTCACGATCCTGACCGCGCTCGGCATCGCCGCGCCCGGGGCGAGAAAGGGGCTCTTCGCCGTCCTCAAATGGCTGCGCGGGCGCGAGATCCGGCAGGTGCAGATGCAGGAACACACCGCCATCCTGCACGTCGACGGCGACGCACTCGAAATCGACCTGTCCGTCCTCACCCTGTTGCGCGACGTCGGCGTTCGCCACGCCACCGCGCAGGTGCTTGCGCCGCTCGCGCGCGACGGCATCGTGATGTTTGCGGCCGGCACCGATACGGAGATATTCGAAACGGTCGACCGCTGCGAAATCGCGTGGTTTCACGCACCCGAGCCCGCCGACTCGCTCATCCTCGACGAGCATCGCAAGATGGCGTTCTCGATCGTGTCGCTCGCATTCAAGGACGACAACAAGTGGCGGCTGTACGACGGCACGTCGACGATTCACGCGGCAATCACGGACGCCGGCTTCCTGTCGCGCGTGAACAACAGTCAGATCAGCTTCAGCAAGGGCGACGTGCTCGTCTGCAATGTCCGAATGCAGCAGTGGCAAACCTCGGACGGAGCAAAAACCGAATACGAAGTCACGGATGTCCTCGAACATCGCCCAGCCGGCTTGCAGATTCAGTTGCCGGGGCTTTGACCGCCTTCCCGCCTTCGGAACGGATCCGCTGAGGGTTCGCCCTTCGCGTCGACCTTCCCGAATGAGCGAGTTCGCGCGATGGCACACGCAGTCCGCCTGCGCCCGGCGTCTACCGCCGGCCTGCCATTCCTGCTGATGCTTCGCCGGCTCACGATGAACGAGCACCTGCCACGGGTCGGCGCGCCGACCGGCGACGCAGCGCACGACCGCCGCATCCACGGCCGCAGCGTACCGGCCGGCGCCCTTCACGCGTCGTCGGCCGACTCCTCGTCGATCCAGTCCATGAATGCCTGCACTTCCGGCCGTTGCGTGGCACCGGGCCGCGTGACCGCGTAGTAGGCGAACCGCGCGGGCCAGGAGAGATCCAGCACCTGCTCGAGCCGCCCCTCGGCAATTTCGTCACGAGCGTATTGCTCCGGCACCAGCGCCAGGCCCCGCCCGGCTTCCGCGGCGCGAATCAGCAGGAAATCGTCCTCGAAGGCCGAGCCACGCGCGGCCCGCAGGTCGGCCGCCGCACCATGCGCGGCCAACCAAGCGGAGGAACGGCGGTCACTGGATTTAGCTCGCCTAAACTCATCGGGCAGAAATTATCGCTTTTTCCATCGAGACGTGTAGCCGAACATGCTGGAAGCGCACACGAATCACACACGCCATCAGATTTAGTCTGCCTACATCGAAACCGCGATATTCGATCCCTGCGCCGGCAGGTCGCCCGACAGCTTCAACGCAGCGACCGCGCGCAAGGACTCGCTCGTCCCGAACCGCCACACCGTTACTGACCATGCCTGCCACGAATGACTCGCAAGCGCCTGCCGGAGCGTCGAATCCGGCTTTTTCCGCCCACCCCGGTTATCGCCGCATGTTCGCCGCGGACCAGCTGACCCTCGGCATCTTCCTGCCGCTACGCGCCTACCGCGGCGACATGCGCGTCCTGACCGGGCAGGCCGACCTCGTTGCGGACATCGACCGCCGCGGCTTTGCCGCCGTCTGGGTACGCGACGTGCCGCTGTTCGACCCGTCGTTCGGCGATGCAGGGCAGGTCTTCGACCCGTTCACGTACCTGTCCTTCCTCGCCGCCCGCACCACGCGCATTGCGCTCGCCACCGGCAGCGCGATCTTTTCGCTGCGCCATCCGATCGACCTGGCCAAGAGCGCGGCCACCATCGACCAGTTGTCGGGCGGCCGTCTCGTCATGGGCATCGCGTCCGGCGACCGGCCCATCGAGTTTCCCGCCTATGGGCTCGCGCATGCGTCACGCGGCGAACGGTTCGCGCACGCAGTCGCCTATTTCCGCAAACTGATGCGGGCAGGAAACCTGACGATCGAATCACCGCTCGGCAGCTTCAACGGTGCAGAGCTGCTTCCGAAGGCCACCATCGGCGCGGTACCGCTGATCGTCACCGGCGCATCGGGCCAGCCGCTCACGTGGATCGCCGAGCACGCGGACGGCTGGCTGACCTATCCCGGCGATTCGCACACCGGCGCCGGCCCGCTGCGACTCGCGGAAAAAATCCGCGCGTGGCGCGCACTGATTCCCGACGGTGGATTCCGGCCGCACATGACCAACGAATGGATCGACCTCGTGGACGATCCCGATCACCCGCGCACGCCGCTGCATGGCGGGTTCATCCTGCGGACCGGCCGCAACGGGCTCATCGCACTGCTGAACGAATGGCGCGACGTGGGCGTGAATCATGTCGCGCTGGGTATCCAGTTCTCGCAACGGCCCGCGGCGGAAATCATCCAGGAACTGGCCGAGGAAGTCCTGCCGCACTTTCCGTCGCATGACGGGCCGGCAGCGATCACGACGGCGTGGTAATCGGGCGCGCGCCGGCCAGCACGGCAATCAACCCCGGCCTGCGCCGGTATTCGGTCAATGCCGGCGACCCGCCACCTGGCGGGCCGGCTGCGATCGCGCCCGCATGCCATCTGCGTCGAACCTCCTCCCGATTCAATCCACTCGCCGCCACACCGAGATCGGTATGTCGCCGTTGGCACGCGGCGGCACGCGGTAGCTCAACTCACCATCCTTCAATTGATAGCTTCGCGTCTGCGTTTGCCCGATCCAGTTCGGGTACGACGCATTGCTGATGTGAAACGCCAGCGAGTGGTTCGCCGGATCGACGGTCAGCTTGCCGTAGTGGGTACTCGAGCCGAGCACGGCGTCACGGAATTCGTCCGGCGTGCCGGTCGCCTTGTCGTTCGACGCGAAGCGCGGGCGCTCCGACCTGAAGATCTGCAGCGAATAGTTCCCGTGCATGTCGATTAGCAGCAGCCCCTTCGGATCGGCACCATAGTCGCGGCCGACCGTGCCGTCGGGATGTTGTACGTCCGCCGCGACCAGCGTCCACGTCCCCGCGAGCGACGGCGCGGCCGATGCGTCGCCGGGAATCATCGATGCGGCCAGCAGCATGCCGGGAAGGCCCTGGCGGAATATCGAGCGGATGTTCATTCACAGTCCTTGTCGGAAAGAAGGGAAGCCACCTCACAGGCATCCGCAGCCGCGTATCGCGCGCATCCCCGTGAACCGGAACGACCGGTTCACTTGATGGTAGCGACGGGAATGTGCAATAAATACGATAATTCGAAATTGATTTATAAGAAAAACCGAATCATGACGCTGCCGAATCTCGACATGGATGCACTCCGCACGCTGATCGCCGCGGATCGGCTCGGCAGCCTCAACCGCGCCGCCGACCGGATCGGCCGATCGCAATCGGCGGTCAGCCAGCAGATGCGCAAGCTCGAAACGCAGATCGGCCAGCCGCTGTTTCGCCGACAAGGGCGCGGCCTCGTGCCGACCGAAGCCGGCGAACTGATGCTGTCCTATGCGCGCCGCATTCTCGAACTGAACGACGAGGCGGTCGGCGCGATTCGCGGCGCGGCGATCGAGGGGGCCGTGCGATTCGGGCTGCCTGGCGACTTCGCCGAATCGTGGCTGCCCGTCGCGCTCGGCCAGTTCAAGCGCACGCACCCGGGCGTGCGCGTCGACATCGTCGTCGACGGCAACGGCGCGTTGCTCGACCGGCTCGATGGCGGCGAACTCGACATCGTGCTCGCGATGGGGCGCGGGCATCGCGCCGACGCGGAACACCTGGTCACGCTGCCGATGGCGTGGATCGGGCCGCATGGCATCGACGTGCGTCCGCGCGCCGGCGCGCCGCTGGATCTCGCGCTGTACAAATCGCCGTGCCTGTTCCGCAAGGCCGGCACCGATGCGCTCGACACCGCCGGGATCCCGTGGCGGCTCGCTTACACGACCGGCAGCCTGCAAAGCCTGTGGGCCGGCGTCGCGGGCGGACTGGGCATTACGGCAAGAACGATGGTGGGGGTGCCGCCGACGCTGCGGCAGCTCGGCGAGCGCGACGGCCTGCCGCCGCTGCCGTCAGTCGACGTGTGCGTCCATGCGGGCGGAGGCGATGCGCGTTCCGCGCTCGCGAGCCTGAAACGCGTGGTGGTCGACACGCTGATCGCCAATCTCGCGGATGCGCACAAGGCGTCCGGCCGGCACGCCGGATGATCGATCACGCATGCGCGCCGGATTGGGCGCTGTGCCCTTTGACCGGCTGCCCGTCATCGGGAATGATTCGCTGCGGGGGGCGACCTTCCCGTCGACGATCCCGAATTCCCGAACGAACGAGTCCGCCCGATGACACACGCAATCCGCCTGCGCCCGGCGTCTGCCGCCGACCTGCCGTTCCTGTTGAACCTGCGCCGGCTCACGATGACCGAGCACCTGCAGCGCGCTGGAATGCCAACCGATGACGAAGCGCACGACCGGCGCATTCGTGCGCACTTCGACGACGCAATGATCGTCTGCGAAGACGACGAAGCAATCGGCTTGCTGAAGGTGACACGCGCCACCGACGAGTGGCACGTTCACCAGATCCAGATCCTCCCCGCGCATCAGGGCCGGGGTATCGGCGAAGCCGTACTAAACGCATTACTGAACGACGCAGCACACGCGCACGTGCCCGTGTCGCTCAGCGTGCTGCATGGCAATCCGGCGCGGCGGCTCTACGAACGGCTCGGTTTCCACAGCGAATCGGAAACGGACACGAGCGCGAGCATGATCTGGCGCGCGTGACGTCCGGCGTGTCGACGCCGCCGCATTACTGCGTAATCTTTGCGTCCTTCAGCAAGTTGCCGATCATCTGCGCACTCGCCTTCTCCACGGCGGCCGCCTGCAATTGCTGCTGAAGCCCCGGCTTCGCGGTCGCGAAGCCCGGCACCTGCGTCGGCCGCTTCGCATCCAGCTTCACGATCGCCCGCACGCCATCGACCGGAATCGAATCACTCGTCGCAGCGCCGACCTTCAGTTTCTCGAGCGCCTGCGCGACCGGCAGCGGCAAGCCGGACGTCTTGCCTTCCGTCGCCGGCGTGTTGAAGCTCACCCACGGCAACTCGCCGCCGGTATCGCGGCTCGGCGCCATGCTGTACTGGCGCGCCAGCCCGTCGAACGACTTGCCCGCCTTCAGTTCGCTCAGCACCGTCGCGGCGGTCATCGGATCCTGGACGACGATCAGGCGCGGCTTGTACTCGTTCTTGCCAAGCGCGGCCACGAGCTCGTCGTAGCGCGCCTTGACCTGCTCGTCGGTCACCGGCTCGGGCTTCACGTTGTCGCGCAGGTAAAGCTGCACCTCGGCATTCGCTTTCGCCTGCTGCACCGCCGCCTTGACCTCGGGCTTGTCGGCATAGTTCGCCTTCTCGGCCGCCTGCTGAATCAGCACGCGCGTGATCAGCTGATTCTTGATCGCCTGGCGGATCTGCGGCGAGTCGGGTTGCCCGGACGCGCGCAGCAACGTATCGACGTCCGCCTGCATGATCGGCGTGCCGTTGACCGTCGCAACGGTCGCCGTGGTCGCCGCCGTCTCTGCGTGGACAGTACCGCTCAGCGCGCCAGCCAGCGCAGCGATCAGCAACAGGCGGTTCGGTGTGGTTTTCATCTTCATCGTTTCGTCACTTCGGCTCAAAAAACGCGGCATGGGGCGGCCGCGCACATGCTCCGGCGCGGCAAAGCGCCGGTGCAACCATCCAGTCGATTCGGTTCATCGTCATGGGCACGCGCAGTGCCTGCCGGTGCCGCTGTCATTGTGCCCGGAAGCGATTTTTCGCGTCGTGTGGTTGGGGACAGCCGCCCGGCGGGCGGTGAAGCGCGCATTGCGCACGCCGGTCATTACGAACGCGAGATGTGGAAATTCTGTGGAAACGCCGTGGAAATCCCGCGAAATCGCGGTGAATCACATCATGGCTGCGCGAGCCCGGCCGCCGACCGAGGTCGAGGCGGCCGCGCGCGCCTCATCGAAGTCAGGGCGTCCACCGGTACACGGTGATGCTGTTCCCTTTCACGTTGTTCTTCATCACCACGTACTCGCCGTTCGATCGGCGGTATGCGCGGATGCTGTACATCGCATCGATCGCGCTGCTGGTATCGACGGTTGCCGGGCTCGCGTTGACCAGCGTGGTGTCGAGATTGCCGGTGGTGAGGTTGAACGCGTCGACGTTCGGCCACAGCGGCCCGCTGCTGCTGAACCAGTAGCCGACGAACAGATGGTTGCCCACCGCGTCGATCGATTTCGCGCCGCTGTGCGGCAGCGTGATCACCGGGTCCGGCTTCGTCGTATTGCCCGCGCTCCAGCCGTGATACACCTCGATGCGCGTGCCGATCGACGTCCAGTCGTTGCTCCCGATGGCGCCCTGCGCGAGCACCATCGTGTCGCTGTCCGCGAGATACACGATGCGCGTGAGCGGCTGGATGCTGTCGGGCACGCGAGTCGCGACGCCCGGCCCCCACGACGGCTTGCCGCTCGCGTCGAAGCCGGTCAGCGGATAGTGGGTAATCGCGCCGGTCTTGTCGAGGCCGGCCCACACGCCGCCCTTGCTGTCGATGCTGAAGCCGCTCGTCACGCGCCGCGTCGTGTTGAACGCGGGGCCTGGAATCGAGCCGTCCGGAATCGCGATGTAGCCGTTCGCCGCGTTGAAGTGGAAGAAGTAGAAAATCGGCGGGTTCTGGCCGGCCGCGACGAGGATCCGGTTCGCGCCGACCGACGTGAGCAGCCCGAAATGCTCGTCGCGCTGCGTGTCGCTCATGTTGATGCGCGGATCGGACGGATACGTGAACGGATCGACCGTGTTCGCAACGAACGTGCCGCCCGCGCTGCCGCCGTACACGTGCGTGGCGCCGTAGAACAGCGCGCCATCGGTGACCGGGTCCGGCGCGGCGATCCCTTCGAAGTTCAGCGACTGCAGCGTCCACCGCAGGCTGCCGGCGCTGCTGTACGCATGAATGTCGGTCGCGCCGTTGCGGCCGAGATCCCAGCTGCCGCCCCACGGGTTGTTGAGCACATAGAGATTGCCGCCGGTGTCCTTGCCGATCCCGACGATACGCGTGAAGCGCTGCGCACCGACCTGCCCCTTGATGCCCGTGGTCGTGTCGAGATAGCCGCCGCGCACGCCGAACGTGCCGGCCAGCGCGGGCCGGCCCGCCACCGTATAGCGCTTGATGTTCTGGTCGGGGCCTTCGTCGCCCACCAGCAGCTGCCCGGCCGCCGCATCGAAAACCAGCGCCGACGGCTGCGACCCGGCCGGCATCCGGATCGTGTTCAGCAGCGCACCGGCCGGGCTGAAGCCGACGATCGAGCCCGCGCTCTTCTGCGCGACCCACACGTTGCCCGCCGCGTCCACCGCGAGCGCGCCCGGCGCCGATACGCTGATGTCCCGCTGCCACACGCCGTCGGTGGTGAACACGCGCACGCGATTGCCGTAGAAGTCGCTCGCATAGAGCAGCGAGCCGGCCGTCGCGAGCCCGGTGACGACGTCGATGCGCGGCTGGTTGGTCGCCGCGCTGACCTGGATGACGCGGTCACGATACTTCGTCGCGCGGTTGTAGCGCCCCACCGCGCCGCTGCCGTACGTCTTGCCGGGCTGCAGCGCGACGAACAGCGAGGTCGCGTTGCCCGTGATCGCGCTGCCCTGGAACTCCGAGTGCGTGCCGATCGAGCCGGCGCTCTTGCCGTTCTGGTAGATCGCGACACCGCCTTCATCCTCGTCCCACATCGACGCCGTATAGATCACGCCTTCCGGCGCGACCCACATCGCGCGCGCGACGTTGCCGACGTGGGCCGCGAGCGTGCCGTACGTGTTCGCCAGCCAGTCGGTGGTGTTGCGTGCGTGAACGGAAGGGGTAATCGCGGCGATCGCTGCGGCGAGAAGCGCAGCCTGAAACCGTAGTCTGGCGACCATGACGGATGCTCTCCTGAATGGTGCGAACCTTCACCTGAAAGGCCGGCCGGATGGCTTGAAAACCGCGATGCGTAAATTCTTCCCCTGAATCATCCGGCGCAGTCGGTATTACGTGCAGCATGCGTTCGATAATGCGCAGCGCGAGAATAGCGTTATATAAATCGAAAAAAATTGCGGATTGCACGCGCCGTTGCGCTTTTCACTGGTTCGGCTTCGACTGCATTGCCGGTCGCGCCCATCCACGTTGACGGCGCGCGCGACGGCGCGACAGTGAATGGTCACTTACACGTCGAATCGGGAGGGGAAAAATCAGGCTCGTGCCTGCGGGAATATCGCCGCGCGTTCAACGACGACTGATTGAAACGGCGAATGCCGGTTTCAGGGAGTCGGGTAAAACCGCCGCATTCAGGGCGAAATCACGGCACCAAACAAAATCGCCGGCCTGAATCCGTATCGAATCCAGGCCGGCGATCATCCATGCTCAAAGGGCAGGCAACGCGCCACTATCGCTGCGCTGCCGCACTGCCGTGCATCATGCCGATGCCGAGGTTTCCGGCACCTTCACCTGCATGGCGCGTCCGTTGCCCGGATCGTTGTCGTCGCGCGGATCGTCGAGCTGCCCTTCCCACTTCGCGACCACGGCCGCCGCGATCGAGTTGCCGACCGCGTTGGTGGCCGAGCGGCCCATGTCGAGGAACATGTCGACGCCCATGATCAGCAGCAACCCGGCTTCCGGCATGTTGAACTGGTTGAGCGTCGCCGCGATCACGACCAGCGACGCGCGCGGCACGCCCGCCATCCCCTTCGACGTGACCATCAGCATCAGCAGCATCGTGATCTGCGTGCCCAGCGGCAGATGGATGCCGTACACCTGCGAGATGAACAGCACCGCGAACGTGCAGTACATCATCGAGCCGTCGAGGTTGAACGAATAGCCGATCGGCAGCACGAAGCTCGAGATCTTGCGGTTCACGCCGAAGCGGTCGAGCGCGTCCAGCAGCTTCGGATAGGCGGCTTCGGAGCTCGCCGTCGCGAACGACAGCAGGAACGGCTCGCGAATCAGCCGGATCAGCGTGAATGCCCGCTTGCCGAGGAAAACCACGCCGGCGAGCGTCAGCACGCCCCACAGCAGCGCCAGTGCCAGATAGAAGCTCGCCATGAACTTCGCGAACGTGAGCAGGATGCCGAGCCCCTGGGTCGTGATCGTCGACGCCAGCGCCGCAAACACCGCGACCGGCGCGAACCACATCACGGCGCCCGTCACCTTCAGCATCACCTGCGCGAGATCGTCGATCACGCCGGTCAGGCGCTTGCCCGATTCGCCGAGTGCGGACAGCGCGGTCCCGAAGAAGATCGAGAAGACGACGATCTGCAGGATTTCGTTGTTCGCCATCGCTTCCGCGATCGACTTCGGCACCAGGTGGACCACGAAGTCCTTCAGCGTGAAGGCGCCCGTCTTCAGGCCGAGGGACGCATCGGAGGCCGGCAGCGGCAGGCTCAGATGGCTGCCCGGTTGCAGGATCGTTGCGGTCAGCAGGCCGAGCAGCAACGACGTGAACGATGCGATGAAGAACCAGCCGAACGCCTTGACGCCGACGCGGCCCACCGCGCTGCCGTCGCCCATCTGCGCAATGCCGACGGTCAGCGTCGCGAATACCAGCGGCGCGATGATCATCTTGATCAGGCGCAGGAACACGTCGGACAGCAACGACACGTAGCCGGCGACCTCCTTCGCCATGTTCGGGTCGGGAAACGCGCTATGACAGGCGTAACCCACTGCGATACCAAGAATCATCGCGACAACGATGTACTTGGTGATGTTGTGCTTCTTCTTCATTAGTAATCCAAATCACAAAGCTTATGTTGCTAACGGCTGGCACATCTTTCGCGCCCGGCTACGAATCGAAACCCACGTCTCTCTGGGTGCGACAAGTCCGCCGTTGGCGGTCGCCATGGCGGACAAGGGGGGGCATTCTAACGCAAATGGCCCCCCGGCTTTCAAATCTGAAAGTCAGTCAGGTTGATCTGCGTCCGGATGTCGTCGAAAAGGCAGGTTTTGTCGCGATCCAGCCCGCTTCCTGCGCGACCTGGAGGGTAATCGCGCCCTATCGTCGTTCGCGCCAGGGCCGCCACGGGTCACGCGTCACCGGACTTCCCCCGCCTCCCCGGCGGCGTCGCACCACGTGACGACACCGCAAGCGATCACGACACATCCTCACAAAGATGCGCAGACCTTGACACTACGGCACGTAATGCTTCTGTAATATTTGGAAACGATTCGCATTGCCGCCACGCCCGGGCGTCGATGCGCACGCCCGCATCGGCAACACGGAACCGGGTTCGAGTCATGGCTTTCAACGGGTTGAGGCATTCATTTTATAAGCAGTCCTGCTCAATGAATGAGCGAGGAAAGGCGGCATCGTGATGAACATTCTGTATACCAACTTCCACGGCGACTACGGCGGCGGCCAGGACACCTACGTCCGCGATCTCGCTGCCGCGATGAGCCGGCATCATCGCGTGACCGTCGCGTCGCCGGAAGGCAGCCGCCTGTCGCGACTGTTGAAGGACAGTCCCGACGTGGCCATCTTCGACATGGAATTCAAGCCGCGCTGGAACCGGCTGTGCCAGGAAATCGTCCGGCTGCGCCAGCGGATCGTCGCCGAGCGCTTCGACGTCATCCATGTCAATGGGGCCGCCGATCACCGGCAGGTGATGCTCGCGCTGCTCGGCTGCCGGTATCGGCCCGCGGTGGTGCTCACCAAGCACAACACCTATCGCGCCGACAGCTTCGGCAACGTGTTGCGCGCCCGGCTGGCCACCGACCACACCATCGCGGTCAGCGATTACGTGGCAGGCATGCTGGCGCTCCAGTCGCCGTACGGAAACGTCACGGTCGTCAAGCACGGCGTGCGCCGGCAGGCCGCCGAACGGCTGGCCGGTGACGAAATTCGCCGCCGCAAGATCGCGTTGTTCGGGCCGTCCGCCGCGGACGCGATCGTGCTGGGCAGCAGCGCCGGCACCGCGCCGGAAAAAGGCTGGATGGACCTGATCGCGGCGCTGGGCCGCTTGCCCGAACACGAGCGCGAGCGGTTTCGCGTGCTGCTGGTCGGCTCGGAGCCGTCCGGCGAGCAACGCGAACAGGTCGCGCACCACCGCATGGCCGCGCGCACCGTTTTCACCGGCCGCGTCGACGACGTGCGGACGCCGTTCTCGATCGTCGACGTGTCGTTCGTGCTGTCGTACTACGAGAGCCTGTCGTACGCGTGCCGCGAAGCGATGTCGCTCGGCTGCCCAGCGATCGTCACGCGGGTGGGCGGGCTGCCCGAGAACGTCGAACCGGGCGTGGACGGCTGGGTGGTTCCGCCGCGCGAGCCCGAGGCAATCGAGGCAATCCTGCGCGCGATCGTGCGCGAACCCGGGTGCGTGCGCGCGATGGGACGCAGCGCGCGGCTGAAGGGCAAGCGCGAGTTCTCGTTCGAACGATTCGTCGACGCGACGCTGTCCGTTTATCAGAAATCGATTCGACACAACCCCTATCGTCGAGCAACATCCTTGAGGTCGGTTTAATGGCAATGAACATTTGGAAGAAATACTGGGACCTGCGCACGCGGGAGTGCCCGTGCGACGTGCACTTCATCGAATGGCTGGAATCCGTTCGCCTCAACGGCATCCGCATCTATCACTTCGGCACCGGCGGCCACCATCATGTCGGCCTCGAGTGCGCGCGGCCGCATCTGAACAACACCGTCTTCGGCGTCACGGCATCGCCGAAGGAATACAAGTCGTACGTCGATCTCGTCACGCGGCTACCGGAGGTCAGCAAGACCTATCTGGCCTATTTCGGCGACATCTATACGAGCAATTCCGACCTGCTGCCGGCGTTCGACGTCGTCACGCTGTTCCATCTGTGCGAATTCCGCAACGAGAAGAACAGCCTTTACGGTGCGAAGACCGACGCCGACGTGCTCAACCTGTTCGCACGCCATACCGCGCGCGAAGGTCACCTGCTGTTCTACAAGGGCTCGTCGGCGTACCGGCAGGCCGAGCCGATCATCGAGCAATGGGCGGCGAATGCCGATTTCGTCGAAGTCGGCGACTTCAAGACCCTGCGGATTTTCCGCAAAGCCGCCTAATTCCCCGACCTCGCGAGCCGCTCATGCTGCTGTCCGCCCCGCGCTACCCGATCCTGATGTATCACCAGATCCGCACGCTGCCGCCGCCGCCCGACCGGCTGCGCAGCCTGAGCGTCGCGCCCGACGCGTTCCGCCGCCAGATGACGCTGTTCAGGCGGCTCGGCTACCGTGGCCTGAGCGTGCGCGAACTGCAGCCGTATCTGCGCGGCGAGCGCAGCGGGAAGGTCTTCGGCATTTCGTTCGACGACGGCTTTCTCAACGTGCTGACGCATGCGATGCCCGTGCTGGACGAGCTCGGCTTCACCGCGACCTGCTACTTCGTCGCCGGCCGGTTCGGCGGCGAGAACGACTGGGATGCAGGTGCCGATACCGCATGCTCGCCGCTCATGACGTGCGCGGACATGCTCGCCTGGCGCGATCGCGGCCATGAAATCGGTTCGCATACGCTCGATCACGTCGCGCTGTCGCACGTGCCGGCGCACGTGTCGGCGGTGCAAATCGCCGAATCGAAGCGGCGGCTCGAAGCGTTGAGCGGCCAGCCGGTCGAATCGTTCTGCTATCCGTACGGCGATCTGGACCCGCGCGTGCGCGACCAGGTCGCCGCCGCGGGTTACCACCACGCGACGACGACCCGGCGCGGCTGCGCCGATGCGCACGACGACCGGTTCCTGTTGCCGCGGATTCCGGTCGCGGGCGGTGTCGGTGCGCTGCGACTGTGGTTCAAGTGCGCAAAGGCGCGGGTTCGGCGGCGCAGGTAGCTCACGCGACATCGACCGTCGCCCTGGCTATGCCGGCCGCTGCCTGCAGAATGCGAGCAGACCGGCCAGCGCGATTCCCATAAAGAGGATCCATCCCGGCGCGAGCGCCGTCCAGCGTGCGGCGATGCTGCCGATGAAGTTGCCGAGCAACCCGCCGATCGCCCACGAAATCGCCGACGCACCGAAATAGCTGCCGGCATTGCCGTCCGTCGTCAGGTCCGCGAGCGCGATGTTCGACGCGGGAAGAATCAGGCTTTCGCCAAACGTGAAGACGATCGCAATGACGATCAGGATCACGAGCGACGCATCCGCGCCCCGATCGCGAGCGAACAGCAGTGCCGCCATCGCAAAGCAGCCGCACAACGCGGCATGCCCGATCACCATCATCGCGCGCCAGTTCGTGCGCTGAAACCAGCCCATGCCGAGCCACGCGGTGGCGATTCCGATCAGCGCATTCGTGATGTAGAACGGCCTCACGCCGTTATAGCCGTGTGCGCCATGCGAGAAGGTCAACGGAATGAATACGTAAATCTGCGTATACACGGTCCAGAACGGGACAAGCGCCCAGCAGAGCCGGCGAAACCGCCTGTCGCCAAACGCGACCAGCACACCGCGCAGCGGGTGCGCTGCGGCCGCGGGGCGCCGGCTTCGCCCCGCGATCCACGGTGCAATCAGCGCGAGCGCCGCGAACACCGCGCCGCTCACCAGAAACGGCAGTGCCCCGTTCGTGTTCGGCACGACGAACAGCAACGCCGGGCCGATCAACGCGCCGAGATTGAGCGCCAGATTGTTCAGCGCGAACACCTTGGGACGCACGGCGCCATCGAGCGAGCCGAAGATCGAATACGCGGTCGTTTCGTAAAGCGCGGCCCCCAGCCCGGACAGGCATGCCCACAGCAGCAGGCCCGGCAACGACAGCGCAAACGCGAATCCGACGAACCCCGCCGCGCGGCAAAGCAGGCCGAGCGTGGTCAGCACGCGACTGCTGAAGCGATCCGTCGACGCCCCCAGCACGAGCGGCAGCAGCCGGCTCGCCAGCAGATTCACCGTCAGCACGCTGGCGACGCTACTCGCATCCAGATGACGCTCCATGTCCAGGAACGCGGCAAGCAGCGGCAGCGATCCAAACACCGACAGGTTCACCAGGAACTGGAAGATCAGCAGGACGCGCGTCGACGTCGGCACGCCTTCCGCGATTCCGGTGAGCCACGCGGCCGGCTTGTTGGACTTCTGACGAAACGAGTCGACTCTGTCGCCGGACACCCGGCGATCGCAATCTTCCATCCTGTTCTCCGCTGACGTTCGATGCCGGCCAGACGGAGCATGAAAAAAGCCCCGTCCGTTTCCGGCGGGGCTTGGGGTGGGTTCGACACACTGGACTACGACGCGCAACCTCCTCCCGGCCCGCCATTGGCGGTCGTGGTGGTAGTCGTGGTCGTGACGAAAAGTGCGTTCATGTGACGAATCTAGTCAACCTGCTGTCGGACGTCAATACGTCGACTGCGTGGCCTGCCAGACAGGAGGTCCGTCGAAGCCACGGAAAGCGCACTGGTCTTCCCGATTTCGCGCACGCACCCTTCGGCCATACGCTCACCGCCGCAACGCCCTGCACATCTGCGCGCCGGCCACGTCGAACACCTGGCGGGCTGCCGGCGTCACGCCGGCCATATGGATACACGCATGGATCATCCCCGGCAGCACGACGCAATCGACCGGCACGCCGGCCTCCCGCAATCGCTCCGCATACGCGTGCGCGTCGTCGCGCACCGGGTCGTACTCGCACGCCAGCAACGTGGCCGGTGGCAAACCCTCGAGCGACGCCGCCCGCAGCGGCGACACGCTGGGTGAGCTGCCGTCGTCCGCATCGGCCAGGTACAGGTCGAAGCAATACCGCATGATCTCTTGCGTCAGGTAGTAGCCCTGCCCGCAAGTCCGATAGGACGTCGTGCTCATCGACGCATCCAGCGGCGGGTACAGCAACAGCTGATGCGCGATCGACGGGCCGCCCCGCTCCCGTGCGACCAGGCAGGCAGCCGCCGCCAGGTTTCCTCCGGCACTGTCGCCGCCGACGGCGATGCGCGCCGGGTCCAGCCCCAGGCCGGCCGCCTCGCCGACTACCCAGTCCAGCGCATCGCAGAAATCCTCCAGCGGGACCGGAAACCGGTGCTCCGGCGCAAGCCGGTAATCGACCGACAGCGCGCGGCACCGACATCAAGGCGCTGGCCGATTTCTATGCGACGCAGCTGCACGGCATTTCCGTGCAATCCCGCGACGGAGTATCGAAAGAGCGCCTGCTCGCCTCCATCGGGCCGGCGATGATGCCGCTCGCGATGGCGGTGCGCGACCAAACGTGACGCGGCGTGACGCAGCCCGACACGCCGCCCCGGCCGGTCATTTCGCGCTGGCGCGCCCTCGCCGCGGTTTCGGTTCGGCTTCGGTCGGCTCGGGTGCCGCGCATCCGGACGTGGCGTGCCTCAGTTTGAGCGCGATGTCGAGTTGCGCGATCCAGCCCGGATCGTCGAGCGACGCGCCCAGCACGGTTTCGATGCGCTCCAGCTGGACAAGCACTGAATGGAATGAACTTCCGCGCGCGTCGCGCAACGGTGCCGGCACGGCTACGACAGTAGCGTGAACCGGCCGTTGCGCGGCGTTGCCGCGGGGTCCCGCAAGGGGTGCATTGGCGGCGAACTGCCGCGACGCAAGCGGCAAATCCTCTGTACCGCCAACCTTTGTTGAATCAGTTCAGCAGCACGACCGCTCCCGGACGTACCATTCAGGCTTCCCGGCGCACCGTCCGATCGTGCAAGGCATTCGTCAGGAGCGAATTCGTATGACCACCGCCATCCCCGAGATCTCGCCGGCCCTGCGCCAGTGGACCGCCAGCGTCGCCGAGAACAACGCCGCATTCGTCGATCGCGTGTACAAGGCCCTGATGATCGTCAAGCCCTGGCTGGATCTCGAAGCTCGACATCGCGCTCAAGCTGCGCAGCGCGCGCACATGACGGCAACCGACGAGCAGGCTGCGGTACACGCCTTGCCCGAGGCTTGAAGCGGTTGCGTTTTCCTTCCCATTCCTGAACAAACCCATTCATCATGGAAAGCTGGACGATCGGTGTGCTTCTCAGCATGACCAACATCCTGATTCACGCGGCGGCGATGGTCCTCCTGGCTGTCGGTGCGCGTCGAATACGCCGCGCCCTCGACATGCAGCACGACACCATTCACGTGCAACTGCGCAAGCTGGTCGGCATCGTCACCTTCATCTGCATCACGCTCGGCACGCTGCATACGCTGGAAGCGGCTCTGTGGGCCGTCGTGTTGGTTCACCTGAACGCGCTCGGCTCGTTCAGCGACGCCCTGTTCTTCTCGCTCGACACGATGGCCACCCGCGGCGCGTCCGGCCTTTCGCTGACCCCGAACTGGCGAATGCTCGGCGCGATCGAGTCATCCGACGGCGTGCTGCTGTTCGGCATGTCCACCGCCTTCCTGTTCGCGGTCATTCAGGCCGACTTCGCAGCGATCGCCCAGTCGCTACATCGCCCTACGTCCTCCCGATAGCGGATAGACGGTCGGTCGATCGACCAGTTGGCCGCTCGCCGCGACGAGGTGCTGCTCGGCCTGCCGTCTCTTCGGGTGGAAGAGCGGTAATGCATGCGGCGGCCGACGCCTCCCCCCGATCAGTTGAATGCCTTGTTGAAAAACAGATAGGCGGCGTTGGGCGCGAGCGAATTGCGCGTGAATACGGAGAACTGTGCCTTGAACTTGACACTGCACTTGCACTCGGGAATGTTATATGCAACGACCGGCCCGACAGCCGCACTTGCAAACCGGTTTCCGCCCGGGACAGGCTGGCCGTTCACCCTGTCGTCGGTAAACTGCCGTGCGTAATAGCCCGCCACGCCGGCCTGCCATCTGCCGATGACTTCACTGATCGCAACATCCACATCCGCCACCACGCCATTCCTGTAATGGGTCGCGGTGTTCTTTCCCGCGACATCCAGGAAGAAATGCACGCTGAACTCGGTGCCGTCACCCAGGATATTGGGCCCGGTCAGATAGGTGAGCGCCGCGTTCGGAATGTAGTAATACGTGTTCTGTCCGGTCGTATACAGATCGGTGGTGTTGTATTTCCCGATCGGGATCACCATCGAATAGCCCAGCTTCACGGTCAACCCTCGCGGCATGCCTCCCTCAATCGATCCGAGGTGCTTGCTCCACGTCAGGACGTCGGTATAGATGTCGTTGATACCCTTGAAACTCTGACGCCTGCCATTGACGGTGATGTTGCCCCACCCGTATCCGGTGGCGACGGAACTGCCCAACGTCCCGCCGAACAGCTTGAACGGATAGACGTAAAGCAAGCCGAACTCGGCAATCCCCCCCGGCATTCTGACCGACGTCACGGCGCTCTTCCCCGCGTTGTCGTAAAACTGATCCCCGTACGCCCCGACGCCAATGAACGATCCATAAAGCCCTGGCGCCGGAGGGAGGTAGGCGTTCTGGATATCGGTACCGCCGACCGGACCGCCATAGGTCACACCTTGCGCGCCCATCGCGCCACGCGAGAGTGCCCAGAGAAAGAGTCCGAGAAAGATGAATTGCCTCATGGTTTGTCTCCTTTTTTCGTGTTTTCTATTGTTTGAACTGCGTCCTTCATGGCCGTGCCCGATGCGCACCGTGCGACGGGACGAGCCGATCGGCGTGTGACGTCGCATCCGACCTCAGCGAATGCCCGTGCTGGCGCGCGGCGTCATTGACGCCGCGTCTCTCGCCAGACAGAAGCGGGATGCGCCGAACTCACCGGCAAGACGCCGCATGAAATCCTCAAACCCGAACCACGCCCGGTTGCCCGATGTGAACGGATGAACGACCAGCACCCACGGTTCGTCCGGGCGCTTGCGCTCATGTGCAACGGCCAGTTGGTGGAGCTTGTCGTAGGCCGCGGCCGCATCGAGTGCACCGAAGATCCCGCCGAACCGCGGGTGGATCACGGCACCGTCGATCAGCGCCGGATCGGTGGGCAGCACATCGAGCCGGGTTGCGGCGGTTGGCTTCGCATCGTCGCCATGTGCTCCCGCTCGGGAAACCGGCAGGAACCGGGAGACATACCGGATGCCGTGAGCCGCCAGGACGTCGTCCGTCCACGGATTGATGGCGAGCCCCGGGGGCCGAAAGCCGGTCGGCGCCTCTCCGGTTACAGCGTGCATGCGCTTCACGGCCAGTCCGACGAGACGATCCTCTTCTTCTCGCGAGGCAATGCCCGACCAGATTTCGTGTTTCCAGCCATGCACGGCGAGCTCATGGCCTGCGGCGTGCCAGATCCTCATCTCGTCCGGATGCAGGACGGCGGCGTACCCTTCCGCGAAATACGTGCAGCGGATGTGCAAATCGTCAAGAAGCTTGAGGATGCGCGGATGGCCCAGTTCGAGACCGATTCTGTTGTAGGCGGCCCATTCAACCGGCGGGACATCGGCCGGGCAGTCCCATGGCAGCGAATCGCCAGCCGCATTGCCGAAATTGTCGAATGTGATACACAACATGATCTGTAATCCTGATTTAAATGACTGATCCTGCCCGGTGCATGATTGCCATACGACACCCGACGACGTCGATCAGGTGCGTGCCGGACGTGCGGCGCTTACCCGATTCTCGATTTCTCCGATACCTTCGATCTGCATGCGCACGACGTCGCCGGGCGAAAGAAACAATGGAGGCTGGCGTGCTGCACCGATGCCGGCCGGCGTGCCCGTGGCCAATACGTCGCCGGGCTCCAGGGTCATGGCGCTGCTGAGTTCTTCGATCTGCTCGAAAATGTTGAAGCGCATTTCCGACGTATTGCCGTCTTGCCGCAATTCGCCGTTTACCCATGTGCGGACCTGAAGCGCGTGCGGGTCGGGGATCTCGTCGGCCGTCACCATCCAGGGGCCGAGCGGGCCAAGCGAGTCGAACGATTTCGCCAGTGTGATGGTCGGACTGCGGCTGTGCCGTTCCCGGATACTCGCGTCGTTGCAGACCGTATATCCGGCGATGCAATGCACGGCATCCCGTGCCGAAACGTTGCGGCAGCGAAGACCGATGATCACCGCCAGTTCGACCTCGTAGTCGAGCGTCGACATGCCGGCCGGGACGATGAGCTCGTCAAACGGCCCGGTGATGCACGAGACCTGCTTGTTGAACCAGATCTGATGCTCCCCCACACTCACGTTCAAATGGGCGACTTCCCGGAGGTGCGACGCGTAGTTGCCACCGATCGCCAGAAACGTCGACGGTCGCCGTACCGGCGGCAAAAGGCGGACGGCCGACAACGGCAAGCGCGCGGTCGATTCGCGTGCCAGCAGCGCGAGCATGCGCCAGGAGGTCCCCAGTCCGGGCAACCAGTCGGCGAGTTCCGTCGATAGCGCCGGCAGTCCGGCGGTCACGTCGATGACGGTGTCCGCCTCGACCACGCCAATGCGGTCGGTGCCGCCTTCGCGAAACATGGCAAGTCTCATCTTGTCTCCTGAGTGTTGTGTGGGGTGTCCCTATTGGGGACACGAGCAATCGGCGTATTCGGCATTCGAAGCCGCGAAGGCCAGCTCATAAGTCCAGCGTGAGCAAGGCCGACTTCGCGCGCGAGACACAGGGCAGGATGACGTCGTTCGCCGCGCGTTCCGCGTCCGAAAGCACGGCGTCGCGGTGGTCCGGGATGCCGTCCAGTACCCGCGTCACGCACATGCCGCAGACGCCTTGCTCACAGGAAAGTGGCACGTCGACGCCAGCCCGGTTCAAGGCGACGGCAATCGAGCAATCCGCCGGCACTTCGACACGCCGGCCGCTTCGGGCCGCCCATACATCGAAGCTGCCGATCGGCGCAGACAGATCCGATTCGGGGCGAATCGCCCCGAAACGTTCGTAATGCAGACGGTCTGAAAGGGAATACCGTTCGCTCAATGCCCTCGCCTCGGCCAGCATCGCGTTCGGCCCGCACAGGTAGACGTTCCGGGTGGCATCGAGGCTGTTGAAGAGCGCTTCGAGATCCAGCCGTTCACATCGCGGATCGTCCCGAAAGTGATAGCGAACCCGATCCCGGTATGCACTGCCGTCGAGCCGGTCCACGAACGCCGCCGCCGCACGGCTACGCGCGCAGTAATGCATGTCGAAATCCACGCCCCGCAGGACCAGATGCTCCGCCATCGAGATGATCGGCGTGATGCCGATACCTCCCGCGATCAACACGACGCGTCGATGCGTCGGCGACAAGGCAAAGCGATTACCGGGGCCACGCACCTGCACGGTGTCGCCGATCCCGCACGTGTCGCACAGGTAATGTGCGACACCCCGTGAGGTCGCATGGTGGATGGCCAGCAGATAGTGGCCTCGTGCGCCGGGCGGGTTGCACAGTGAATAGGCGCGCGTGCCTCCGGGCACTCGAACCTCGATGTGGTCGCCTGGTGCGATCTCCGGAAGCGGCGTCCCGCACTCGCTCGCGAGCGTCAAGGCAAAGATATCCTCGGCGAGCCGGTAGCGATCCACGAGGCGCATCGTCCGCCACTCGGCTATCGCGCCCGGTATGGCTGGGTCACGCATGCGAGTTCCACGCTTCGTCGTCGGATTCACTGAAAAAAATGGCCTGCGTCGGGCATTCACGAGCGGCCTGCGCGATTCGGGCAGCATAGGCGGCCACCGGTGCATCGAGCACCAGCTGCGCGCGGTTCGTGTCGTAGTCGAGCACAAACACTTGAGGGCACAGGCTCGCGCAGTTGCCGAAGCCGCAGCACATGTCGCCCTGTATCTGGACGGTGACCTGACTCATGAGCGATCACCCCGCATTCGCACGAAGCGAAACCGCCAGGCGAAGCAGCATCGGGAACGTCAGGTCCGGCACGCGTTCGAAGCGCGTTTCCACCAGACGCATCCCGGGGAAACGCTGGAAGATCGTGCGCAGCAGAACATCGCCCTCCAGCCGGGAGAGCTGGGATCCCAGACAGAAGTGGCCACCGCCTGCGAATGCCAGATGACGATTGTCGGGGCGGTCGATCACGAAGCGGGCGGCATCCGGGAAGCGGGTTTCGTCACGATTTGCCGCGTGAAGCCCGAGCAGCAGGCGCGTGCCTTTCTCGATGGTCGTGCCGCCGACCACGATCGCCTCCGACGCGTAGCGGTGCACGAAATGCACGGGGGCGTCATAGCGCAACGACTCTTCCCAGGCCATGCGGGCGAGGTCGGGCTGAGCCATCAGGCGAGCCTTCTCGCTTTCATGATTCAGGAGCGCCAGCACCGTGTTGGTCATCGCTACCTTGGTCGTGTGATAGCTGGCGACCAGGAAGCCGATCAGGGTCGTGACCAGTTCGGAACGCGTCAGGCCGTTGTCCGCGCCTTCCGCCGCAATCAATGCGCCGACGAAGTCGTCCTCGGGAAGCTTGCCCTTGAGGGCGTCGAGTACGTCGTCCATGTACTCGTAATAGAAGGTTGCGGACGCATCTGCTTCGGCCAGACGCTCCGGCGTGATGTCCGACACGCTCAGTACCGCGTTCAGGCCGTGCTGCCGCGCGAAGAGTTCGCCGGCATCGGAAACAGGCACGTGCAGCAGCCGGCAAGCGATCTCAGCCGGAACCGGGTCCGCGAAGTCGGACACAAAATCGATCTCGGTTTCGCCTTCGAGCTTGTCCAGATGGTCGAGGATGACCTTTTCGACCCAACCCCGCATGTTCGCGACGGTTTTCGGATTGAACGCCGGGGTAACGATACGCCGGATGCGCGTGTGATCGGGTGCGTCGATGTTCGGCAGCGATTCGCGATAAAACCGCGCCGCCGCACCCGTGCCGATACGCTCTGGAAACGTGCCGGGCGCCTGCTGGACGGTCGCCAGCGGGTTGCGCAGCACTTCGTCGACATCGCTGTATCGCGTCAGGACGATGCAGCGCTCGCCGTTGATCTCGATATCGAAATGCGGAAACTTGCTTTGCAGCGTGCGGTAGGTCGGGTGCCGGTCCGCGAGAAAAGTCGCCGACTTCAGATCGGGGGTGTCGAAAGGGCGCATCTGATTATCCGGAAAGGGTAGGCAATCCGTCGTGCGTTGCCCGCTTCGGTCTGATGTCTCCAGTGCTCGAAGCGTCCGCACATCGGTCTGGTGGCAGTATGGTTTTCCGCTCCCATCCGAGGGACCCGTTTCCTTTTGCGAGAGCACCATCGCGGCGAAATCAGCGAATCGAGGCATCTACGGATTGCGCGCGGCAGCCCGCAGTGTTTCCCTTGGGGCAGGACGCCCGGTGCGGGAACCGGTGTCCGACGACACGCAGGGATGAATGGAGTACGGTCAATGGATCCGATAACTGCTGCGCTCGATACTTGCCGCTTCACGGAAATCGAGGCCGGTCACGCACAATCAAGTAGCCCGTGGGCCGTACGTATGCCCGGCGACGTATGGCCGGTCACGCTGTATGTCTTTACCGGTGCGGCGTGCAGCCTGTTCATGACGCAGTCGGGACAGAGGAATGCGCTGCACGACAAAAGCGTGTGCCTGATCCTTCGCGCACGGGAACACATCGTTCAGGACGCGCTCTTCACCCGCCCCAACCAGCCCGTCGATTTGCGCAATCCCGCCAATGTCGATCGCTTCCAGACGATCGCGTTCGGCGAGTCGCCGGACAAGGGCGTGACGTCGACATTTTTCCTCGGCATGGCGCCAGCAAAAGGCGTGAGCCCCTCGCTATTCGATGCGTTGCCCGACGTGTTGCTGTTGAACTTCGACGAGTTGCCGGTGTGGCTGTGTCGCGCGACGGACGCCATTCGAGACGAACTGACGTGGCAGCGCCCAGGATTCCGGTCGGTGGCAACGCGTCAGGCCGAACTGATCGTGATCGATGTCATTCGGCACTACATCGCGTCGCATACCCGTCAGTTGCCGACCTGGGTATCGCTGCCGGACCATTCCCGGGTAGCGACGGCCTTGCGCGAGTTTCATCGCGACATATCCCGCCCCTGGACACTGGAGATGCTGGCAGGCGTGGCCGGGACATCGCGTTCCCGGTTGATCGCCGCAGCGCAACACGAGCTGGGCGAAGGCCTCTTCCGCTATGTCACACGATTTCGCATGCAGGAAGCCTCGCGGCTCCTGACGGGTACCTCGCTTTCGGTCGGCAAGATCGCGTGGCAGGTGGGGTACCAGTCCGAAGCGGCATTCTCGATCGCATTCAAGCGATACAGCGGAGTACAACCCCGTCAGTTTCGCGGTGGCGCGACCCCGCCGTTCTGATAACGTTGCCTTTCCGGGGCCGATGGACGCCACAAGCAGTCGCGCCGCCGCATAAAAAAATGGTTGTCCAGTTTTCGGTTGTGATGCGAGCGACGGGAAACCGATACTTTCCTCCCGCCCAACCGAGAAACGCATCATGACTTTTTCCCAGCTCCATCAACAAGCCGAACCGCTGTTGCTCGCCAACGTCTGGGATGCCGCCAGCGCCCGTGCCGCGGAAACGGCCGGCTACACGGCAATCGGGACGTCCAGCGCCGCCATTGCCGACTCACTGGGCTATGCCGATGGCGAGGGAGTCGGCTTCGACGAACTGACGGCGTTGGTTGCCCGCATCCGGTCCGTTTCCGGCCTGCCGCTGACCGTTGACGTCGAAGCCGGCTATGGCGCGACGTCCGAGGCTGTCGTCGCCAACCTGCGTGAACTGGCTGCCCTGGGCGTCGTCGGTGTCAACCTGGAGGACAGCGTGGTGCGCGATGGCCAGCGTACGCTGGTGGACGTCGAGCCCTTTGTGCGGCGCCTGCACGATATTCGTGCGGGCTTGCAGGCTGCCGGCGTTGAACTGTTCCTCAACGTGCGCACCGACACCTATCTGCTGGAGGTCGACCGTGCGCGCGAGGAAACCATCACATGCGGTCGACGCTATGCCGAAAGCGGGGCGGACGGCCTCTTTGTGCCCGGATTGACCGACGAAGCGGATATCGCTGCAATCGTGGGCGGCGTCCCGCTCCCGCTGAACGTCATGTGCATGCCGACCCTGCCGTCGTTCGGGCGCCTGGCCGCACTGGGCGTCAAGCGCATCAGCATGGGCAATTTCCTGCACCAGCGGGCGCACCACGTGCTGCAGCAGCTGTTCGGCGATGTGCGCGCCGGGCAATCCTTCGATCCGGTGTTCTGCCATGCTGGTCACTGATACCCTGCAAGTCGACGCTTACTACCGCGCCTTGGTCGAGCGCGCGGCGGATCATGTCGGCATCTTCTATGTCGGGGTGAAAACGACGGGCGTGTTCTGCATCGCGACCTGTCGGGCGCGCAAACCCAAACGCGAGAACGTGGTGTTCTACACGGACCTCCGGGAGACGCTCAATGCCGGCTTTCGGCCCTGCAAAGTCTGCCGGCCGACCGAGAACGCGCATGCGGCGCCACCGGACGTGGCCGAGGCCATCGACTGGGTACGCGCCCACCCGAAGGAACGCCTGAGCGACGCACACCTCAGGCAGCGCGGGCTCAGCCCGGAGCGGATTCGCCGCTGGTTCCAGCAGCACTACGGAATGAGTTTCCAGGCGTTCCAGCGTTCCTTGCGGATCAATACGGCGCTGGAGGAACTGAAGGCTGGCCGTCGCACCATCGACGTCGCGCTCGACAGCGGCTACGACTCGCTCAGCGGCTTCGGCTACACCTGCCGGAAACTGACCGGGCGTGCGCCGACCGAGGCCGCGAACGTCATCCTCATCCACCGCTTCACCACGCCCCTTGGGCCGATGTTCGTGTGTGCCACCGAGCAGGGCGTCTGCCTGCTCGAATTCGTCGATCGGCGGATGCTCGAGACTGAATTCAAGGATCTTCAGCGACTTTTGCGAGCGCGCATCCTGACGGGAGAGAACGCGCATACACGCCAGGCCGAGCGCGAGATCGGCGAGTACTTCGCCGGTACGCGCAAGCAGTTCGATCTGACGCTGGACACGCCCGGCAGCCCATTCCAGCAATCGGTATGGCAGGCGTTGCAGACCGTTCCGTATGGCAGCACGGCCAGTTATGGCGAGCAGGCGGTGAGGCTCGGCAAACCCCAGTCGGTTCGCGCAGTGGCCGGCGCCAATGGCGCCAATCGCGTGGCGATCGTCATCCCCTGTCATCGGGTATTGGGGAAGGACGGGGCGCTCACCGGCTATGGCGGCGGACTGGCGCGGAAGCAATGGCTCCTCGAACATGAGAAGCGTCATGCATAGCGAGCGTCGGGAGGATGTACAACCCATCAAGGACAAGGTGGCGAATCGCTACCCGCCGTCTCCGAATCCCGAGGCATACTGGGTCTCGGTTATTTTGTGAGAGGCATCGTGGTGGCGATGCCGATCTCGCTGCGTCAAGCGGACGACGCCCGTCGACAGTCAGGTGCACGACCACAATGGATCAGGATATTCAGAACATGCTCCGCCGCTATCGCGAGCGAGATATCGACCTGCCTCAGTTGCGCGTGTGGCTTGACGGCGAAAGAACGCGTGTGGGCGCACAAATCCCGCGCGGTGAATGGCTGCAGCTTACGCGCGGAAGCGAGGCGCAAAGCAACGGGGCAATCGCGCGCCTGCTTCCGGCCTGCGTGCGCTGTCTCGGTATCGGCGAGCCCAAAGCATTCGAATCACGTCACGAGTATCGGCAATACGCCGATCGTCGTGACGCGGCCGTCGCAAACAGCATCCTCGCCAACCTTCCTCAGCCTCAGTTCTCTTCCGAAGCACCCGATTCGGCAGGTTCGGTCATGTACTGTCGCTGCACCTGCTGCCGCTCGATCTGGGCATTCGTCGAGCCCGAGAAAGCGGAAAACGGTTCGTGGAAGCGAATCATCTAGGCGCGGTATCCCAGCCATCGCCATCCAGGCGCCGTCGCAGCCGTGTATGCTAGTCGCCAGCCAGGCTCCCGGCCTCTGTCGTTTCAGCACGCCTGCGCAAGTCCGCCATTCAGCATTCAAGGAATGAGAGGCTGATACCCATGCTCACGGTGCAAAGAAACCGATACTTCGCGGACGTCACTGGTTTGATCGTTCTCGTGATCCTTGTGGCGATCCTGTCGGTTTTCGTCCCGTCTTCCGACATCCCTCGACCTCTGTGGGTTCCAATCTACGCCGCGTGGGCTGTGTATGCGATTTATATCTGGCGCAAGGTTGAACCGGAAACACAGCCCTGGCTCTTGATCGGATTGTATTCGGCAGGTGGCGCGGCTGTGTGGTACGCCGTGACGCGAGCGATCAGTCGCTGGATTTTTGGGGCCGCGGAGCCCGAGCTTTCCAAAGGCTTCGACCTGTTCGTCGCATTGACGTGTTCCCCCGGCCTGACGTTTGTCGCGATCGCCGGCTGGGCGCGTTCACTTGTATGGCGCAAGCAAAGTTGAGGCTGTCGAAGCAATACTCGGCGTCGTACTCCACCAGCAAGCAGTGACCGAAAATGCACACAGCTGACGACGAGCGTCTCGTGATGAAACAGGTGAGAACGGCCTTCTCCGAACGCATGAGGCCGACGTCGGTCGTTCCGGCCGTCTCATCCCACACGAACGACTACGACGACGCGTTGCACTTCTCAAACCTGCGCTGGGATGAGACGACGGCTCACGACTGGACACAATACGCCGACGCCATTTACAGATTGACGCCCGAAGCATTCTGCTACTTCCTACCCGGGATCATCCGCGTTTCGGTCGAAGACAATCAGGTTGCACTGACGGTCATCGAGAGCTTGATGGGGTCGCTGGACAGATCGCCGGTTGCGGAATACTGGGATGACTATTTTCTGCAGCGCTGGCCCAAGCTGACAGACATCGAGTGCGATGCCGTGATCGAGTGGATTGTGTGGCTCGACGGACATCCGCTGTCGCCATTCTCGCAAGACACGATTCTTCGAGCGTGCGAAACCGTGGAACTGGTGAAGCAGCACCGGGCGGTGTAGTCGCTGCATGACGGCGATGGCTCGCGAGGGCGACCTGACGGATCACGGTGGTGATGTGCCGGAGGGCTTATCGGGCGCTGGACTTGTCCCAAATGCCGCCGCATATCAACGGGCGCATCGATCAACGATCGTCCTCCAGCCCTCATCCGCCACGGCTTTCGTGGCTACAGCTCGAGATCACCGTCGGGAATTTTTGAAGACAAGGCTTACTCCGCAAGCCATCTCCCGCGGTTGAACCCCATTAAAAGCGACAGAATCACCCTTAATCCAAATGCAATTAAAACCCCCAGAGAAGCTATATAGATATAAGAAAATCTACATAGCGGCCCAACCTTCTTCACCCCCCTTCCTTTAAGAAACATTCCTATAATTCAGCAAACGGAAATACGACATCGAGGGCCACAAAATGAGCGGCACGGCAAATCCACTTTTCCGTTTTTCCTTACAGGATTATTCACCTGCCGACCGGCTCGACGCATGGCAGACACAGTATTCGATTGCAGAGTTTTCTTTAACCACGCCGATTGACCCGATCATCGACTACCAATTTATCGGATACACGCTTGGCAACATCTCGGTCGGTAAATGGACCTACCGTCATCCGGGGCGCGCGGCCATTCCGCTCTCGTACACGCTGAACCGTTCGACGGCGTTCATTCGGCGAGACGGGATGGACAACTATTCGTTCAACCTCCGGGACGCGGGAGTCGTGCGCGGGGAAATCGATGGAAGGCCGGTGTTCGTACAGCCCGGGGACATCCTCGTTGTCGACCAGGCGCGTCCTTATCACCGTGAAATCCAGGCGGGCGACGCGGTCACGCTGCTGGTCGCGCGCGACATGCTGCCGAACCTGCCGTCGAGCGTCCACGGCACCCTCTTCAGTGGCGGCATCAGCCAGCTCCTCGACAGCTTTCTGAGGAACCTGCTCGACCAGATCGGCACGCTGTCGCAATCGGAAACGCTGCATGCCGAGCAGGCGACGCTGAGCCTGGCGAAGGCGATGCTCAGCCCGACCGCTCAAGAGATGTCGAATGCACAAAACGCGCTGCTGTCGACCCTGTACGTGAAGATCAAGGAATACATCCGGCAAAACCTCGAATCGCCGGACCTGTCGCCGGATCGAATCTGCAAGGCGATCGGCATCTCACGCTCCAGTCTGTACCGGTTATTCGAGCAGGACGGCGGTGTCGCGAATTACATCCGCAAACGCCGCCTGCTTGCGATTCACCGCGTGCTGATGTCGCCCGAGCGCTCACGGCACCGGATCGGCGACCTGGCATACCGGTACGGCTTCAACAGCAACACGCAGCTCAGCCGCGCGTTCAGGCTGGAGTTCGGTCACGCACCGAGCGACACGCGCATCGTCGCGGGGAACGCGCAGCATCGCTTGCAACGACACACGGATACCGACTACAGCGGCTGGCTCGCGCAGATTCGCTGAACGACGTGGCGAACACCACGCGCGACGGCCCGGCGCGCGGCGCACCGGGCCGGGAGGGCATCCTGCCGGGCGGTCAGGCGAACGCTGCCACGGCGGCAGCCGTGTCCTCGAAGATCCGATAGTGGCGGATCACGTTGCCGTCGATTTGTGCGACGACGGCGAAGTCGCTCCTGAAGGTCCGACCCGTCTTGCGCACGCGATGCTGCATGTAGCCGTACGCGAACACATGGTCGGCGGCTTCGGCCCATTGGCGGATCTCGAACTGCTCGGTTTCGAACTGCTCGGCCAGCGTGCCGAGCAGGCGTTCGACACCGGCCTTGCCGACGAAGCGCCCGTAGATCGGCAGGCTCTCGGGGCCCTGCGGCTCGAACACCGTCGCGTCGTCGATGACCGCGAGCGCGCCCGATACGTCACGGGCGCCGACCTTCGAGAAGAACTGTTGCAGCGGATTGAGTGCCATACGAACCTCCATGATCGGTGAATGGCAAAGCGGGATTGTCGAGACCGGCCCCCACCGCGACGCCGGTATGTCGCCATGCCGACGGCCAGGATTCGAACCGCGCGAGCGTGCCGTCGACATGCGTCCAGCCGGCCGCGTCGACAGGCGGGAGGTGGCTGCGTGTGATGGTATGAAAGGGGCGACCACAACCGTTAGCGCTTTTGTCCCAACGCATCGACGATCCGTTTCTGTGCGCTCGTCCACATCGCGCGCCGTGTGGGTGGGACGCACCGTCAATTCATTGAGACGCACCGGCTAACCGTTGCGCATCGCACTCGGTACATTTCCCTCCATCGTTGACTTCGCAGCACGGGCGACCTCATGCGCGTTGCCGTTTCCCGGGGGAGGTCAGCACCACCCCGCCCGCTTTCTTCATGCCGGTTCGCCAGCCGTCACCATCATGAGTCTCGAACAACTGTCGCCGTTACAGCGCGCCCCGCAGCCCCTCGCGGTAGCCCATGCCACGCTGACGCGTCCGGTCACGCTGCTGTTCGCGACGACGGCGGGATTCGCCGTCGCCAACGTCTACTACGCGCAGCCGTTGCTCGACACGCTCGCGCACCAGTTCGACATCTCGCGCGCCGCAATCGGCGGCATCATGACGATCACGAGCGTCTGCTACGGGCTCGGCCTCCTGCTCCTCGTTCCGCTCGGCGATCTGTGGAATCGGCGCCGGATGATCCTGATCCAGACGGTCGTCTGCGCGCTCGCGTTGCTGGCAATCGCCACGGCCACGCGCACCTCCGTGCTGTTCGCCGGCATGGCCCTGATCGGCTTTCTGAGCGTCGTCACGCAAGTGCTCGTGTCATTCGCGGCCGGGCTCGCCGAACCGGCGGAACGCGGGCAGGTCGTCGGCACGGTGACGAGCGGCATCGTGCTCGGCATTCTGCTCGCGCGTACGTTCTCGGGCGCGATCGCCGACCTCGCGGGATGGCGCGCGGTGTATTTCACGTCGGCCGGCGTGATGCTGCTGCTTGCCGTCGTCCTGTCGCGCGTCCTCCCGCTTCATCGTCTTCCGGGTGTTGCCGAGCCGTATCCGCGCCTGATCGCGTCGGTCTTTGCACTTTTCGCGCAGGAGCGCGTGCTGCGCGTGCGCGCCTTCATCGCCTTCCTGCATTTCGCGGCCGCTATGACGCTCTGGACGCCGATGGTGCTGCCGCTCAGCGCGCCGCCGCTGTCGCTGTCGCATACGGAGATCGGTCTGTTCGGGCTCGCGGGCGCGGCCGGCGCGCTCGGCGCCGCACGCGCCGGCCGTCTCGCCGATCGCGGCTTGGCGCAATGGACGTCCGGCATCGGGCTCGCGCTGATGCTCGTGTCATGGCTGCCCACGGCGCTCGTGATGCATTCGCTCGCGGCACTCGTCGTGGGCGTCATCGCGTTCGACCTCGGCCTGCAAGCGGTGCACGTGACCAACCAGAGCCTGATCTACGGCGTGCGTCCCGATGCACGCAGCCGCCTGACGGCCGGCTACATGCTGTTCTATGCTGCAGGCTGCGCGTCCGGCTCGATCGCGTCGACCTGCGTGTATGCGCGCTTCGGCTGGGCCGGCGTCTGTACGCTCGGCGCCGCGTTCAGTGCAACCGCGCTGTTGTTCTGGTATGCGACGCTGCGCCCGCGCACGTGATGTCCAAATGGAATTTATGAAGAGGTGGACTGCCGAGCGTCCGATGTGACGTGGCGGTGGGTGCCCTCGATGCGACAACAACGCCCTGGGGAGGTCGATCGAACATTGTGTAAAAGGCCGCCGCGTCCCAATATTGATCCGCCGTTTCTTGCAAGGCGATTCAAATATCATGCTTGATTCGCGGAATCCCGCCTTTTATCACGGTACAAGGACCAGCCCCATGCACATCGACATCGACTTCGAAGCCGCCGCGATCGACCACGTCGCCGATGCCACCACCGGCTCGCCCTTGCGCTTGCGTTTGCGCAGCGACAACGCGGCCGAATTCACCCAATGGTTCGCCTTCGAGCTGGTCGATGTGCCTTCCGAGGGCATCGACGTACGCATCGAGGGCCTGGCCGGATCGTCCTACCCTAAAGGCTGGGTCGACTACCGCGTCTGCATGCACGCCAACGGCGGCGAGAAGGCGGCCTGGTGCCGCCTGCCAACGAACTTCGATGGCGACGCGCTCGCCTTCCACGCGCCCGGCCCCGCCGCGCGCCTGCGCTTCGCCTATTTCCCGACCTTCGACCGCGTCGCTGAGGACAATCTCGTCGCCCAGGCGACGCAAGCAGGCGCGACGCTGGCGACTCTCGGAGCCTCCGCGCTCGGCGAGCCGATCCGCATGCTCTCGTTCGAGGGCCGTGCACCGCGCTCGCGCCTCTGGTTTATGGCCCGTCAGCATCCTGGCGAATCGCAGGGCGGCTATTGTCTCGAGGGCCTCGTGCAGGCACTGTGCGGCGAGATGCGTCCCGTCTGGGAGATCGGTGGCCACGCCGTGCACGTCGTCGTCAATGTCAATCCAGACGGTGTGCGCCTGGGCAACCTGCGCACGAACGCGCGCGGCGCCAACCTCAATCGCTGCTGGGACCGCGAGTATCCGGACGCGCCCGAGACGGCCGCCGTGCGCCGGCGCATGCAGGCGCTCGGGCTCGACCTGCTCGTCGACTTCCATGGTGACGAGGTTCTGCCCCACGTCTTCTCGGTGGGCGCTGACGGGAGCCCCGCCTGGACGCCACGCTTGCAGGTCTTGCGCCGCGCGTTCGACGAAGAACTGCTGCGACGCTCCCCCGTCTTCCAGACCGCGCGTGGCTATTCCGTCGACCGACCGGACCATGCGAGCCCGAAGAAGTGCATCCCGTGGGTCGCGGAGCAATTCGACGCGCTGGCGATGACCATCGAGTTGCCGTTCAAGGAGAGCGCTGACCGACCGCGCGACGATGCCGATGCGGCCGCATACGCCCGCACGTTCGGACGGGCCGTACTCGACACCGCGCTGGCGCTTGCGCCGTCCTTGCGGCCCTGAGGCCCTTCGCGCCTTCCGTGGGGCATCTGGGCGCCCCCGGTTTGCCGAGCTTTCATTTGCGCGACGGCTTGAAGGTCGGGATTGCGACCATGCGCCCGGACTCTGATTCCGGTACTGGCCGGCTGTCCCTGATGGGATACGCCGGTCAAGGTCTCGGCAAAATAGCGTGCTCGATGGGATACAGGTCTACTTCGATATCGAAGCGACGCACCGAAGACCTGCTGCGCTGCATAACGTCACTGGAGGCCGGAGCAGCGGGATGAGTCCGCAAAGCATGCAATGGACTCCGCTCCTCCCGTTCGCTCGAGAACAAAGTATTTTCCGATAGGCAAAAGGGGAGCTACTCGCGTCTCACGGGCATGTTACTGCCTTGCCTATTGAAATAATCAACGTTTTCTTCCGCATTCAAATATTCATGCCTCGACTTAGCAGCGCTTCACGATACGCAGCCCCAAGGATTGGATCGAACTTCCAGCCTGAAAACAACTTCCTTATTGAATTGCTTGAAAACATGTGCTCCAGCGACGCAACAATCAAGCAAGATCGAATTTCCTGATCACCTTGCACATACAAATTTTCCAACCACCTCACCACATCAGCCACATCACTCCTGGCTATCTTTCTGTCCTCTACAATCGAAACAAACCATCTCCCGAAATCCACCGCCGCAATATATCTTGAAATCAAGAACGACTGGGGATTGTCTGCCTCAACATAATCATTTGAAATGCACAATCCATAGAATTTCAAGAATAATCGCTTGCAATCACCAAACTCCATTGGAGGGACAATTTTCTCCGTGAAACTTCTCTTCGTAAGCTTGGCGTACAGCGATCCGAGTACCTCCGGTTGATCGCTATCCATAAATTTCAAGAGCTCACTGCGAGGAACTGATTCCTCGGAATTTTCGTAGAGCATTTCCAGCTCAAGTAACTCGTCGTTCATGATCGCATCACTCTAAATTGGATCAAATGCTCGGGTACACTCGACCGAGAAGCCAATGACTCACTCGGGTCACCCGCCTGCCGCAGCAGCAGTCATTCCGCCCGCAGCGGCCCCTCCCACTGAAATTGCGCCGCATGGCTCGGCAACCGCACATGCGACGGCACGCTTGACACTACCGCATCTCGTACGCACTGGCGGCCGTCTAAAAGCAGCGTTCCCGTCAACTGCCCGTTCAGAGCAGCACATGTCGTCCATCTAGCTCCGCGCAACAATGGGGTGCCCAAGCATGACCACGTATGCCCGGCATTACAACGGAACCGGTATCGAGCAGCCGTGCCCCGCTACTTTACGTTCAGAGCGACCGAATCGATCTTCTGCGCAAAATGATGCATGCGCACAGTAGAAGTAATTCGATGGGGTGAACGCCGCTGCGCGCTGAGCACATCATGCGCCTGCGGAACTTCCGAACGGAGGCGGCTATGAATCCCATCCCTGTGGGAGTCGACATTGGCAAGATCGTCTTCCAGATCAACTACATTGCGCCGAACAGCGGATAAATCATCAACAAATCGCTCAAGCGAGCGAGCTTCCTCGAATATTTCGCCAACCTTGAGTCGTGCATGATCGGCATGGAAGCATGTGACGGCTCGCAGCACTGGGCTCGATCACTCAGCAGGCTCGGGCACCAGGTCCGTCTAATGGCTTCGCGCTTTGCCAAAGCATTCAACATCGGCAACAAGAACGATGCTGCGGACGCACGGGCAATCTGGCTGGCAGTGCAGCAGCCTCGCAATAAGATCGCGGTGAAGGGCGAGGCGCAACAAGCCGTGCTGGCCTTACATCGGCTGCGCCAGCAGCTCGTGAAGTTCCGCACCTCCCAGATCAACTGCATCCGTAGACTCTTGGGCGAATACGGCGAAGTCATGCCGGCGGGTCGGCGCGCCTTCGACGCGAATATCGCAGCCGTTCTCGATCGAGTCGGCGACCACGTCGCAGCACCGCTGATCGATACCCTCCAGGAGCAGTGCGCAGCCTTGACACACCTGGACGAGCCAATCACGCACATCGGGCAACGGCTTAAGCAGTGGATGAGCACCGACTTGAGCGCGCAAGCCATCGGCGCGATCCCGGGTGTCGGTCTGCTGACCGCCACCGCCGCAGTTGCCACGATCAGCGACGCGAAAGCATTCAAGTCCGGTCGCGAGTTTGCGGCATCCATTGGCCTGTTGCCCAGGCAAGTCGGCTCGGGTGGAAGGACAACGCTGCTGGGGATCAGCAAACGTAGCGACGCTTATCTACGTACGCTGCTCGTGCATTGCGCGAGCGTCATCAGCGTGCAACTTCGATCCAAACACCCCTGGGTTGAACAGCTGCTGAAGCGACGGCCTTACAACGTCGCGGTTGTCGCACTGGCCAACAAGCTTGCGCGCGTAATCTGGGCAGTGCACGCTCGCGGCAGACCGTATCTACAAGACTTTGTCAGCACAAAGCCGGCATAGCCCGACCTTAAACGGCAACGACAGAGGCGTGAAGTTCATCCGATCGCTCGGAGCAACAGAAGGAGATGACAGGGCAGGTTGGACCGTGACTCGTTAAACCTGACTGTGCACTGGCGCTCATAGCGCGATAATTCGGCCAGGCGCGAGCTCACGGCGTCTCGACACATCTGAAAATTCGTCTTGACCGCTTCCGCCCCATTACGGTCAGACAGTCAACACGGAATCATCGGCCTTTGGAAATCACGTCGACCATGTATTTATTCAGATCGCGAAAATCCTGAACGGTCCAGGAGTGCGGCGCCAGCCTTACGCCGTTCTCCTTCAAAGTTCTCGGAATCAGGTCCCCGTTCGGACGGAGTATTACCGACGAAACAATGACGCCTGGATAATCATGGAGTCGCTTTTTGAACGCGGCAGTTGTGAGGTCCGGCGTGGCAGGATTGCTTTTCTTGGCCAATGGCCCGGTGCCCTTGATGTCTGCGCCATGGCACATAGCGCATCTCTGTATATAGAGATTTTTACCATTGATGTTTTGCGATAAGGCTAGTGAAGGTTGATTCAACACCAACGCTCCTAGCGAAGCGATGAAAAATTCGCTTATTTTCATTGGTCTTGCCGTATCGCGCAGATTGCCGGGTCGAGAAGTATAAACCCGCAATCGCGGAATGGACGTCCCTGGCCGACTGCAGACAGTGCGGTCAGTCATTGATTCCAGGGTCGGCTTGCCCAAGGGCCGTTATCGGCAAAGATAGCTTGCTAAATCACGGCGTTCATATAAGTACGCATTCTCTGCATCCGATTTCCCACTGGCGAATCAAGTTTCGAGGACTGATGCGGGTTACGTGACCCACAGCGCACACGAACCGGTGCTTTTCCTTCAACCCACGAAAGGTCGAATCCGGGCCAGTCAAGTCGTGCTTTTCGGCTGCGGCGCGTAGAGCGCGACTACAAGGTACAAGGCATGCAACGGGCTTGCCTTCCAGTTCGAGTGATGCCGCCATCACAAACTAAAGACGTCCCGCGTATCGTGCTGATCACCGTAGGTGTTCATCTCACGCCCCTCCTCGAAGACCTCTGGAGGAACGGAGAAGACTTGGACCAGATCAATGGAATCTCATCGTATTCAAGTCCGGGACGGCCCGACGTTGGGAGACTCGAAAACAGAACCGCGCCGCACGATGTCTTGTGTCCGTGGAACGCTGCATTCGCCCCCTCGACCTTGAAACTCCCATCGCCGTCAGCGATAACGACTTCGCCATGCTCAGGACATACGCAACGGTCACCGATACGCCCAACCGCACGCCCCATCACTTTGCTGTTCGGCGCGCCTGTTTCTACGGTTCCACCATGGCTATGCCGATCACCAACTCGAATAATCCCGCGCATGTTTTCGATACTCCTGAATGACGTCTATTTCGTCAGGATCGTGTCCATACATTCGCCGATAGAGGTCGAGCATTGTGTAATCGTCATTTTGCTCAGACGTGTGACACGCCCAAGCGTCGTTCTGGTCGTACGGGGGACGCAATCCTTTATACAACCCCATACCGATCAACACGACGCCTCCGGCAACCACGGCGAAAGGGACGGCGACACAACAATGAAATACCCACTCTATCCGGCCGATTGGCGTGAAGCTGACAACAAGAACAAATAAAGGGCCGAAATAAATTCCGCCTCCAATCGCAACCACACCGCCAATCAACAAGTTCCGGTGACGACGCAGTCCATGAGTATTCAACGCACCGCCCCCCATAACACCTCAAGCTACACTAGTACGAGAAGCCTTGACCGCGCCATGCCGGGTAGTCGCCATCGAACCGCTTGCCCCACCACGGCAAATACGCGTCACCCTCACCAGCCGCTCGAAACCAGTTCTGGTCGGGGTCAATCGGTGTCAGCTTGCTCGGCGGCTTTACAACGAGCGCGACTGGATGGTCCGGATCTGTTGTACCGGCAACCAGCGTATCGCCGCCCAAGTGATTCGCGCGACCAATCGCCAACGCAATATCGGTAAGCGCCGAACCTGCGCCCATGTCACCCAGTACCGCGGCGGTATTGAATGTCTGCTTCATGTGGTCGTATTCAGGCAAACTCTCGGTCAGTGATTGGGACAATGATGCAAGGCGAGCCGACGCAACATCGCCGCCCTGGCCGGCATCATGCACAACAAATTTGAGGTCCGTGACACCGATTCCTGCATTCTTGGTCGCTTGCTCAATCGTTGCTTTCCAAGCTTGCACGGCACGCGAAGCGCCCACCTTCGCTTCAAACTCGCTTGCATCTCCAACTGCCGGGCGCGCAATCCACGCAAGCGGCTCACGCTCGGTTTTGAATTCCGGCCCAGTCAGAATGAGGAGCACCAAGTTCTCATTCATCTGCTCGTCTTTCGGCGGGAAGCTCGGCGCATCCCAATTTACTACCCAAACACTTTTGTCCGGATGAGCTTGCAGATAATCAAGAGCCGCGCTCAAAGAAGTGAAACCCGCGTTCGGCCCACCTTGAATAGCACGTACATCTGGTGGCGTAGGATCAGACCAAAGATCAGGAAATGACTGATTCCCAATCTCAAATTCACTGATCATTCTATTTCTAAAAAAATCAACCGCCTCTCGCGCCTCAAGCCTACTTGGAATAGCCATTTCAACCCGAACTCCCGCGACCTCCCTCCACGCCCTTTTATCACTCGGCTTAACAGTGTAAAAATAAAGCGGATTCATAACGTATTTCTCGCCAAAAAGCGGCGTGAGCGTCTCAATATATTTTTGATAAAATCCCGAAAGCGTTTCCTGCCCGTCGTTGCCATCGGCAACGATAGCTACAGGTTGAAGCGTACTAAAACTTTTTGGGTCTGTTCGAACCATGTCATCGTTCTTGTTCGGTTTTGCCAGACCCATGGTCCATAGCAGCTGCCACTCCGTCGAATAGTCGCGCCGCTGGAGCGGGTTGAGCCACGCCAGCCCGACCACCTGTGCCATATAGGGCTTATCGGACGATGCAGGTACACCAGAGATAACTGCTGGCGCCACCGCTCCGATCTCGGGAACACGGTTCTTCCACCAAGCCGTCGTGAATGCCAGCATCATCGCGGCAACCAGCAACGGGAGCAGGACATAACGCTTCATCAACGATTCCGATGTGAGTGCTTCGGGTTGTGGTGCATTCGCGTGGTGCGACCAAATAAAAGTGGCAATCGCCACAACAATAAAGGTGAGAGCGCTGATCATCAACCTTTTTCGCCACGTAAGAATCATTACGCCCCCTTTAAATAGCCGTCGAGGATCATCCAACCGTCGCGCTCGTCGACTATCTTGCCGGGCATCCGCGCCTCACCATCATGCGATATCCATTCGCCGAGGGTTATATTTGCCATTGTTCCCAGTGAAAAATATTCGCCGTATTTTCTATTAGGATTTTGACCAGCTATCCCCTTCCAAAAGCGCCAATCCGCCTCAACGCGGAGATTTTGCAAATCGTCATCCGACAATTTGCACACGCCAACTGCCACATCATACGCAAGCGCCTTCTCCGCATGCTTCGGATTGGTCATCGTGGTTGAGTGGTTGGTCGGGTTATTTTCCTCAGTCCCCTTCAGGTAGTCGGTCAGGATCTGCTGGTTCAGCGGCGCCAATCCACCTTGCTGTTGCGGGTCTTGCCACCCCGGCTCTTCCGTTTTCACCCGACCATCCTTATCCATAAAGCCCGTTGCGTTCAGTCGGCGAATCCGTTGCCGCACGATCGCATGATCTTCGTAGCGTTGCTCAGCCTCGGATTTCGCATCACCAAGCGCAGGGGCCTTCCCATTGTAGTTATCGAGTGCGTCGCCCGGCTTGCGGTCTTCAGGTTTTTTGGCCTGGCGAGCCGACGCGGGAGGATCGTAATACTCGTTGAAGTCGCTGACCGCATTCGGACCGTCCATTGTTTTGCATGCCTTACCGCCATATTGAATTGCCTGCGGTTTGAACGGCTCATCGAGCTTCGGCGCACTGATCGTCACCGACCAACCTTTCGGCGGATCGCCATTAACCTTGGTTTTGACGAATCTCAGCAGGGAAAACACCCCTGACCCGAGAACAAAGGTCGATAGAATGTTCGCTCTCTCGATGTTGGAATTGGCCGCCAACATGGTTCGCCGGAAACTAAATTTCGTGACCGGCGAGGGGGGTACCAAAAACCGGGGGTCGCACCTTTCCCGTATCGCCAGTCGTCCTCCCAATACCGATAGACTGTTCGAGGACCAGGCGGCAGGCCCACGTAATAGCCGGAAGCGAAAACTCGCTGGGTCAGTACGTTCCCCACGCCAATATCTCGCAGTTCCCCGTCGCTCAGTCCACGCCACCCCATGCCCTGGACGGTCACCGCCGAAATTACCTGATCGTGCGGGCAGCAGTACAAGGTTACCCGGCCGTAGGTAGACCCGTTTAGCCCATGATGCTGGCGGTCCAATGCAGCCTGAAAAGGCTTGCCGCCACTCGGTGACGGGCGCGTATTCGCCATATGCTTGTCGATATACGCCGCATCCATGTCGAATGGCCGACGCTCGTGGATGATGCTGAGGAAGTTTCCCAATGTCGTGATGCGAGCCTGATAGGTTTCGCGCCCGCGTCTACCGTCCTTGTCGAGCGTGCCGCGCTGTGTCCATGAGTCGGCAGCGCGTCCACCAAAATCATCCGTCATGACGCTGTATGGCGGATTCGCCAGCACATACGTATCGGCTACACAGCGCCCGGTCTTTCCATTGACGTCGCTCACGTTCTGTAGCTGATCGCCGAGAAATGCGGCCAGTAGACCAACCATGTTGCCCTGGCTATGACACACGACCGTAATCGGCATGTCCGCCTGCTTTCTTCGGATTGATTCGATCAACTTTGCAAGGCGTAGTGCAGCCATCACACCGTAGTGCCGCGCCGGGGTCGAGTAGACTTCGCGTGCCGTTATCGCATTCAGACTCTGCACTCTGAGCCAGCCAAACAACCGATCGTTGACGCCTTCGTGATACATGTCGGGAAGGCTCGAACAGCCATTCGCAAACGGCCCGCCACCCCAGTAGTTCTGTTCGTTCAGAAAGACGTTGGCCCCGTACTCCTTCAATTCCTCCTTGTTTGCCTTATAGCCCCATCGGAAATGAATAACCGGAGAAAACGACGGCGTCGACTTTACATACGTTTTGGAAGTCATCTTTGGGTTGATAAACCCGTCTGGCGTCAAACTGTCGATGTATTGCGCCGGTGTAAGCTGCCCTCCCTCGACCCCCTTGTGGGCCATCTGATCGTCTAGCCGACCGAGTCGCCGATTGAGCCCTTTGCACAGCCCTTCTTCGGCGGGCTTAAACCACTCCCCCTCGGAATTGACGCCGTGTACAAAGATCACGACGCCAGGCAATGGTGGACGTTGAATTGCAAGCGCATCTCCGCCAGAAAACTTCGTGACGCCTTCGCCGCTCGCCACTTGAAAACGTTTGCCCGATGCGGCGCCGGATGCGGAAGTCGATGGATTAGCCATGAGGTTCTCTCGTTCCTACTCGGTCATTCTTTTTCGAAGAAGTTGAAAGTCAGCTTTTCGAACTGGTTTGTGTCGATCTGCGAAAGACGGCCGGCCGCATCAGTCTGCCCGGAAACAAAGCCACCAGACGATCGCTGAACTTCACCGACAAAGTCCGTCGAAGGTTGCCCGTCCGTCGCTCTCACCAGTTTCGGAACACGACTGAGCGGCGCATGACTAAACGTCGGCAGGTCAGCGCTCATACTGGCCGGACCGTCCCATGTGTGACCGGCAGATTTCACGATGAACTGTCCAGGACATCCCAGTTCAACATTCGAACCATGCAGCTTCAGATACGCTCCCCCTGCGGTCGTGAAAACCACTTCATCTTTCGACATGCCAATCAACTTGCCGCCGGCAGCGGTAAACTGAATATTCTTGGCAGAGTCGATCAGCGTATCGTTGCCCTGGCTTTGCAACTTGACCTTCCCCTGGTTCGCAATTGCCGATACGTCGCCGCCCTGCGAAAACAGTGCCACGTCGTGTCCGGCATCCAGTTTGATCTTCTGACCAGCGGCGGTTTGGACGCTTTCCAGCGCAACAGTATCGACGTTCTTGCCCGCATGCGTAGCGACGGTTTTCGGTGTAACGACACCGACGCCGTCCGGTGAAGTGATCGCGACAGCCGCCGCGCTTCCACTGCCACCACTGCCCCGAGCAGCCCCACTGCTCGGCCAACTCTGAACGGCTCCAACGAGATCCTGATGCGGCGTAGTATCGGCCGCAATGCCTTCATGCTGCGCGGCGTAGTCGCCGAGGCTTTTGAACAGGTCGACGCACTCCTGCATCAATTGAAGGCACTCCTCGCGATCGAGTTGATGCCCGCTCGCCTTCAATTGCTGCCATGCCGAGATAAGAACGCCCTTGCCACCCCGAACCGAAGCGTTCGCATCAGTGCGGACCTCGATCCCTTCTCCGCGTGGATCGCCCTGCCCGTTGTCACGTGGCTTCGTCAGGAAGCCCCCATTGACCGCACTGGCAGCGTGATCACTGCCAAGATGCATGCTGATCTGTTGCGGCGTATCGTCGAATTGAAGTTGGTTCGCACGCGCGCCCTTGATCTCGCGACTGACGATACCCGACAGTGCGCGATTACCCGGCAGGTCGCCCGTATGGTGGAATTGTGCGGGGATGTGCTTGCCGTTACTCAGCACGCCAATGATCACGAGGCGATCGGCCTCTCCCGCAACGGGCGCGAGCAGGACTTCCATCCCCTTTCGCAACGGCATCGATATACCGAACCGCTCACCGGCCCAAGCGGTCAACACGCGGATCGGCGGACTGTCGGACGCGGTTCCACTCGTGCCGGCGCCGCTCTGGTGGGTGTGGTACTCACTGTAGAGCCCCATGATCTGGACGGAAGGTCGCCCAAGTTCGTCGCACCATACCTCTTCGTCGCCCGGCGTCACGACAACGCCAGTCAGCAGGTGAGCATGTTGGCGATCCGTGTAGGGATCGTATTCAGGTTTGAGAGAAATCCGACGGCGCACACATGAGAAGCTGTTTTCGTAGCGCGTATCAGCCTGATCATCGACCGGACGGAAGGGCTTCCGAGCCGTGGGGCCGCGCTCGAAATTGTGACTCAGTTCGAAAAGCTGACCTGCCTGCTCATGCACGCCGGCCGGCAGGTTGTTCCAAACGCTATGATGAATCGCGATGATCGTGAAATCCCGCTCCTCCGGCGACTGCGCATCAAGATGCGCCAGGCCATCGATGCCAAGCCAGGAGCCAACCGCGAGATTTCGAATGTTGCTGGTGCAGTCGATCTGCTCGCCCTGCATGTCGTAGGCCAGCATGCGATTGGCCGTCAGACGATCGTGATCGGCGGATGAATGGCCGGCGCGCGGGATGTCGATCTGGATATCAGCCAACTCGCGCGCCAGGTCGTTGCCGGCCGCGCCTTGATCGATGCTTGCATCGCGCGCCGCTTCGTCCATCGCGGCCGACTGCAAATTCCAGGAGGAACGCCCAACGTGCCCCGACACAAGCGTGCGATGGGGTGCAAACAGGAAAACCGAGTCGCGCTGCTCGGTCGCGGCATCGCGCGGGTGATAGCGCACCCGTCCTGCCGGCGCTTGGGGAAGCCCGCTCGATCCATCGCAGAACACCAAGGTATGAATCGGTGATTCGCCATCACGATTGCCATGCTCTGACTGCTTTGCCGGCCCAGCCTTCACAAACATCGTGATGCCTTCACGGCGACAGAGGCGCTCAAGGAACGCACTGTCTGATTCATTTTCTTGCAGGATCAGGGATCGTGCAGGATAGGCCGACGAGTCAAGTCCTGACAGATCGAATTCGAAAACACGGGCAAACGCAGCGCTGCGCGTTCGCCATTCGCTCAATACGGTCGAGATCACATACGGTGCGTTCTGATTCAGAAATTTGCGCGAACGCCGACCTCGGCGGTGCAATGAATATGCGTCCACGATGCTGAGCTGGTAGCACGTGAGTTCGCCGTTGGACTGCCCCGTCTTCATGCCGTCGACAATGGCATTGATGGTGTGCTCGGCACCTTGGTCGGTTGTGACGCACACCGAGACGGGCAAACCGAGAAAGTCGCGGTGGTCCAGATCATCGGATGTCGACACACAGGTCAGCGTGCCAGCAACGCCGGACATCAACGCTTCGTCTATATCGGCATGCTGGAGATTCAGTAGCGGACCGAGTCGAGCCTGCAAGGCTCCAAAATTGAGGCGGACAGGACGGCGATTCGCGTCGATACCCGTGGCGAACGCCTGGAGTTTTTTCGCAAGGCTGAGTTGCATGTTGCGCCCTCTTTTAACGTCGTATTGTCCGGCGCAGCGGGCGCGTTATCGACTTGCGCTTGCATACCCCGTCTTGGACACGTCCAGCCGTAAGGCGATCGAACGCATCCACTTCCCTCTCGAATGCACGATTAAACCACGTCGTCTACTCTCAGTACCCTCAAGTTGCTACAGCGCCCCGCACCGAATGAGGAACGCTCTCAGAATAATAGAATCGCAAACTCAAGGCTTGAATAATGGCCCTAATTTTTGTCAAGGCAGTTTGACAATTTTAACGATTAACAAAAATTTTCGAATTGAAGGCGGATGGTCACGGCAAGGCATCTGACACCGATATAAGCGGCGCCCCACCTCGATGGGCAACTGCAGTACATCACCAATACTCCGAAACCCATCAGTTTATTTCTTACTATTGCCCTGAGCATAGATGACAGAACTATCAGGTGCCTCGCCATCTATTATTTACTTTTCGGAACGTAATCTGACGCAGTTCAGCTCCACGAACACCAATAAAACAATCAATTTGGCGTGCCTATCGGGGACCGTGCATCGGTTCATGTGTGCGATTCACGGAAATCGCTTCACTTTTTAGCTCGCCCCCAACACGCGCCGGTGATGTTCAGCGAGGGTCTTATCGACGCACCATTCGCAGTGCCGAATTTGCTCTTTGTCGTCGACGCCCCCGGTTTGTCCCACGACGCACACTTTTCGAGAATCTGGCCCGATGGGCCGTTCTCGATCATGTCTGGTGTGATCTCGATGTACGAGCCGCCGACATTCAAAATCATCCCCTTCTCCGCGCGCAGGACCAACCGTCTCGAAGCGCTCTCGATCGTGACATCCTGCTGCGCCAGCATCGTCAACGCGTCGTTCTGGGCCTCGATCTCGATGGGGCGATAGGCCGACGAATGCCTAGCGGTTGCACGTGCGTGCGAGATGCTCCGTTGCGCCAAATAGCAAGCGCTATCTGGCATGGTTGCCTCATCTTGCGTCAACGTGAGCCTGCAGGCCGGTGGGAATGGACTTGTCCGATACCTGCAACGCCAACTCCGCCGCTACGGCATCCGCCCCGGCTTTGATGAAGATGTCGAGGTCGGCCGTGGGCAGGAAGCGCTTCATGACGGCCTCCAGCTCGCCCTTCCCGGTATCGTCCAGGCTACGATTGCCGTTCGCGAGCCGCGCCACCGCCGCGCGATAGCACCCGATATAAGCACGCTGCGCGGCAATCATGGCGAGTGGCTCGCCGGCTGGGCCGTGGCCCGTATAGAACAGTGCGATGTCGCCGGACAAACGTTCGAGCGCATCGAGGCTGCGCAGCCAGTCCGCCGTATGGCCGTCGTTCATGAAGGAATGGACGCCGTTGAAAACCATGTCACCGACGAAGGCGACACGCCGCTGGCATCCCGCGGTCCAGACCGAATCCCAGTGCGATTCGCCCGGGCCAAACTCCCTGACCTCGAACGGCACGCCATCGAAATGCAGCACGTCGCCGTCGCGCACGAAGCGATTGGGGAAGGTGCGCCGTGCCGGCCAATCGTCGCCGAACACCGACTGCCACTGGACGGCCTTGGCATCGTCGATACGGCGCATGGCCTCGTCGACGCCCCGCGTGGCGATGACCGGCACATTGTCGAAACCGCGAATCAGCTCGCCGACACCGTTGTAGTGATCCGGATGCCCGTGCGTGATCAGCACTGCGAGCAAGGGTTTGCGCAGCGCATCCAGCCGATCACGCACCTGGCGCGCATCCGATACGGTCATCATTGCGTCGATGGCCACGACACCGTTCGACAGCTCGACCAAGAACGCGTTGGTGAGAAAGGTACGCGCACCGGAGGTGCAGGTCACCACATTGATTTCCGGCTCCTTGAAACCCGTCATTCGAAGGCTCTCTCATTAAGCGAAATCCCGCGAGACGTGCGGGACAGCAGGTTGACATCAATTTGCCCGTCGAGCAGGGCTTCGTCCGGCAGTCGTTAAGTGGCATACGCCACGCACAATTGCCGCGAAGCAGTCGGCCTGCCAATTAACGACAAGTCGCAAAAAAGCCGCCGTATTTCTAATTGCACACAGACCGCTAAACCGCCTGACCGGAATATCCAAAACTGTGCCATACCCTGACACTTCGTCATACTACAAAGTCATTTAGCGTCAGGGTCGCTAACACAACCTGGACATGAAGCGATGAACGCCATGTCTTCGCAACATGTCCAGACGCAAAATCAGCAATGTGCTATGGGCCGCACTGGAACCGCTACTCCCGGCTTTCACGCCGTCGCCCAAAGATGGTCGATGACCGCGCAGCGCCGAACGGCATCCAGTATGTGCTGCAAGCCGGTATTCCATAGAAAGACTTGCCGAAAGTGCTTGGCTTCGATGGACGTTTTCATGCAGTTTGATGGAGAAATAATGGAGTCGAGATAAAAAATCAGCGATGCCGGTGTCGCTTTCCGGGCGCACACAATCTGTTACGACAATGGCGAACCTGAATTGGATGGGAGTGCTATCTTTCGCCGGCCTTTCGTTTAAAGGACTCGTTGAAACGAATCGGCAGCAACGCAAGAAACCAGACTTCAGATTGAGCACAAGGAAGAGCATTCGCATGTTGAAGAAGATCGCCTCCGCATTCATCGTCACCGCGGCTGCGGTAATTTCACTGCCGGCCGCGGCGGACAACTGGGACAACGCGCTCGGCGGTGCGCTGGGCGGCATCGCCGGTGCAACCGTCGGCGATGCACTGGGCGGCCGCACCGGTGCGGTGGTGGGCGGCGCGATCGGTGGTGGCGCCGGCGGCGCGATCGCAGCGAACCGCGACGAGCGCGACGGCGCAATCATTGGCGGTGCCCTCGGCGGTGGCGCGGGCACCGCGGCCGGCCATGCGATGGGCGGCCGCAACGGCGGGCTCCTGGGGGCTGCGCTCGGCGGCGGCGGCGGCGCGGCACTGGGCGGCAACCTCGGCCGCAACGCGCGGGAGCGCGACGATGCACGGGACCGCGACAACATGCGCAAGATGCGTCGCAACAAGCATCGCGACGACGAGGCGTACTACGACCGCTACGCTTACTGAGCGGTTCGTTGACGCCTGGCGAATGCGCATGAGACGAAATGAAATGCACGTTCCGCCCGTCAGGTCACACGGTGCATTTTCGCTGTCTGCGCGCCCGCCGAGGTCGCGCAGACAGCATGCAGCGCTTCCGCCGAATTCGCGCTTGCACTACGCAAGCCCGGGTAGCGTGTCGCCAGCAGCGCCATCGTGAACGCCGCCCCCCATTTCGACCACATCGGTCGCACACTTCGCTTCGGAATCCGTTCATCACGCACAGCACGACAATGCGTGCGGCCACGCCGAGCGCAATCTCGAGAAGCTCAGCGCCATTTCCGCCAAGGCGTGAGGAAATCGCTATCGCCGAGGACGCAACGCATTCAAGCAAAGTGAATCGCGCCGTGGTTTGGTGGAGACCACCGCGTCTGGCGCTTTGCCGCGCGAGCGGAGTGACTCATAGACATCGTTTCAACTGACATGACGCGATGCGCCAAGAAAGGCTTCACATCAGTCGGCCCGATCGTCGACTGAACAACCTATACGCCGCAAATGAGAAGTTCGGTCCCGGAAGCATTTACGCTGCCAAATAGCGTCTTGCAGGGGAGAGATGAGCATCGTGCAGGGAACCGTCCGGTCGACGCGGCTGAACTTCGCGGTAACGGTTGGCGGTGCGGGAACTGTACTATTTCCAAACGGGATATGCACATCCTTGGGCTTTAAGGCCGGTACCGCGCTCAATTATCTCTACGGCGAGTTCTGTTAGTAATCGCGCATTGCGGGCACCATGTTCCCGCACTTATATTTATCGGTCGAGATTCCCAGATATGACCGCGATGGCATTGCCAAGTCAATTTGGTCCTACGGCCCTGATACTCTTTCGATAAACACAGTCCACCACGAGCGGTCGCAAGCGCTCGCATGTCATCAATTGTCTGACGCAATTTTAGGCCTGCACATTGCCGACACCAGTGCCCGAGCCAAATCTGACTAGCTATTGCCACCCATTCGTGGCCCATCGCACAACGAAAAGGGTATTTCGCGGCTGAACCCACATACGCATCCGTCAAACAAACTCCTCCCTTTTCTCGGGCGGCCGCCTGCAGACGTGCCAATCCATTGGGATCCACCTGCCCGGAGGTGGTTAATTTTGCGCAACGACCACACCAAGTTCCCCGGAGGATATCGTTTGCCCTGGCCTCCCAACGATGCCCCTTCGCACATTCGAATCTATATAGACGACTTTCGATCGTATAGTTGGATGAAAGACATTTTCCGTCTCTCTCTTGTGCTTTAGCGTGAAGCCGGGCCAAACCATCCGAACAACAGCTTCGTCGCGTCGCGTCACTATGCGCGCAGATCGGACACCAACGCCCCTCACTGATCTTCCTTCCCTCCACGCTCCACTCGTGCCCCGCTGCGCAACGAATTTGGTAACGCGCAAATAATCCAACGAATGGACCACTCAGAAGCGTCCCCCCTCGCTCTGCCAATTTACCCAACCATCTATCACGAATATCTTCCTGCTGACAGAATATGCATACCGGTGCACCGCTATTTCGATAGAGCAAGGTCAATGCCACACGCTCAAAAACGTGCCCACGAGCGCAAGCGAACTGATGACGTGAATTGACACCCATCCAGTCACTCGTCAAACATTGCCAACCATATTTAGCAACGCACTGTCGCAATCTCTCAAGCATGCTCCCTCACTTCGCCGTCACAATCCCGCCGCATTGGCGCCTGAATTTTCAGGAAACCATCTAAAATTTCTGAGCGCCCACAACCCTGCGCTTTATTAGAAATCATCTGATCCTAAGAATTTATGTCGCAGCACCTTTCTGATAGCCCCAACACCACGCACAAAAATTCATCCACACTTGCACATCAGCGGCACCAACAAGTCATTGGGAATTCACACATGACCACAAATGAATAAAGCACACCATGCCGCCAAAACGCAGTGACGCAAATCGCTCAAAGCAATGCGATAAATTCAGGCCACGTCATTTTTTTACATGAGACACTGCGATCAGCAGAGTTCGCATCTACACGGGCACACTACCAACAGCTCATACGACAGGCAGTTATCAAAATCTGCAATTTGCCAGCGTTTCGCGATATTTATAATTCTCTAGCCTTGAATTCAGGCGTCAAAAAAAGCGCCCGAGGGCGCTTTTTTCGGAACTGACTAGCCCGCCGTCACGCTTAGAAGCGGTGACGCAGGCCAACCGTTGCTGCGGTTTGGCTGACCTTCGAGCTCGGGAACGCGTTGATATCGCCGTTGTAGATCGACGAACCCAAGCCGGCGCCCTTCGTACCACGCTGGTACACCGCCTGAGCGTAGACGTCCGTGCGCTTCGACAGGTAGTAGTCGGCTTGCACGCCGAACTGATTCCAGTGCGTGCTGTTGTTGTTCAGTTTCGCATTCGTGTACGTATAGGCAGCGCCCAAGCCGAGAGCCGGCGTCAGGTTGTACTTCGCGTTGATTTCGTAGTTGTCAGCGCGCAGCGTACCCAGGCCGTTCGTCTGGTTGTCGAGGCGCGATTGCGTCCATGCCGCGCCGACTTGTGCCGGGCCGAATGCATATGCTGCTGCAACACCATACGTACGCGTGCGGCCCTGAATGCCGAAGGCGTTGCCGCTCGTATCGACGGACGGGTTCACCGCGCCCGACGTGGACAGGCCAGCGTTGTTCGCTTGCGAGTACGCCGCACCCACCTTCAGGCCTTGGTACTGGTACGACACGCCGGCGCTGTATGCACGGTTGTTGGCAAAGTTCGTGCTGTTCGAGAACGAGTACGTGCCGCCGAATTGCAGACCCGCGTAGTTCACGCTCGTGTACTTGATCGTATTGTTCAGCGCGACGTCGCCGTTCGTGCTCAGACGGTCATTGTTCAGCGGGTGCGCGAAGTACGTGCCGCCCCACGAACCCGTTGCCGTCAGCGGCGCCAGGTAGTCTTGCGTCGCGTCGTACTGCTTACCCAGCGTGACCGTGCCGTACTGGCTCGACAGGCCGACGAAAGCCTGGCGGTTGAACATGCCGCCGTTGCCGTTCGCAAACTTGCCGTTACCGATGTTGAAGCCACTTTCCAACGTGAAGATTGCCTTCAGGCCGCCACCGAGATCTTCCGAGCCGCGCAGGCCGAAACGGCTCTGGTCAATGCCCGAACCCATCGAAAAGCGCGACTTGCCTTGGCCGGATGCGGTCTGGACGTTGCTTTGGTAGGTGATGCCTGCGTCCAGCACGCCGTACAGCGTGACGCTGCTTTGCGCGTGAGCGACGGTAGCGAACGATGCGGCAACTGCTGCAACGATCAGAGTCTTGTTCATTCGTGGAGCTCCCTTCTAAAAAGAGGCAGGTCTCGCGACCTTGTTCATAAACGGTCTGCAACCGCCCGGAGGACCTTGTTCTGTTGGTCATGCCCGGACAGATGCCCGTTTGGGAATCGCGAGTGTAAGAGCGGAGAAAGCAACGACCCTCGCCACAAAAAAGAAATTGTGTATTTCTATTCTCACAACAGCAAACTAACGGAAATACATAAGTCACTGTTATTAAATGATTTATTTGCGCACCCCCGTGAACATTCACAAGGTATCTTTGCCGCAATTTTCTTACGCACAGGCCTTGACAGTAGCCAAAAAACTACGCCACACAATCTCAACATTTCCCGAGCCAACCAGATCGCTTGTTCGTGCCCAGATTGATCGGCTTCATCCCGACGTACTCCCTGGGCAACGGTCGATCCATCGTCTCGATAGTCCTGACCTCCTCAGCGGGACTAGGAACGCGAGGTAGTTCCGAAAAAACTCGAACCCACAACGACAGCGGCGCACCGCCGGGTAAATCGCGGTGATATAACGGGGACACGATGGACATCGATCCACCAAGTTCACGCGATGGACTGGACGAGTCTGCGTTTATGTAAACCTGGAACTGCGGCCACATCCATTTTTGTGCGACGGCGTGCGATACAATCCGATAAGGATTCCTAAAATGAATCGTGCTTCGCGACCACAAATACCGGGTAAGCGCCTTGGGTGGTGCCAAAATCTGGAGGCCTGAGCCGAGTTGAACGGTCGATACCTGGCGTACGAACCCCGGCGCGGGCAATGGCAAATTGCAGCGTCAAGACTACAACACGATCAACGAGCAGCAGAACGGCGGGCGTAATCCGTACTCCAATGAGGACTCGAGCCTGGGCCCGGAGAAATGCGGGTGTGGGAAGGGTACGAAGGTCCAACAAGAAGAGGTCGTGAAAGAGGTTCCGGCGATGGGGATGTATGGCATGCCTCTTTTGGAATCTCCCAATGGGTTGCCATCTTTTGGCTTGGGCGGAGCTGGGGCTGGGGCTGGGGCTGGAGCTGGGGCTGGGGCTGGGGCTGGGGCTGGGGCTGGAGCTGGGGCTGGGGCTGGGGCTGGGGCTGGGGCTGGGGCTGGGGCTGGGGCTGGGGCTGGGGCTGGGGCTGGGGGTATGGTTCCCGAATTCGTCATTCCGTGAGGAGCGTGATGCAAGACGCAATGAATCTTGGTTTCGAAAGGGCCGATGTCGCTTTGATCAGTCCGTGCCTGTCGTTCGAGTGGGCGATGGAGTTCGACGAAGGTCCTGAAATCTTCGACTTCTACAGGCGCGCGCGGGAAGCATTGGGCGATTACCTGACGCACTACAACACCGGTGATGGACGCTGGAAACCCATCAACAAGCGGGCGGAAAGTCTCGTCAAGACCTGGTGCGAAAAACCCGTCCCTTTTCCGAAGAAATTCTATTGCTTGATGGAAAATGGCGCCGATGCGGGGGCGACGGCCGGCAGCCTGCGAATCGACTTCGCCCATCGTCCGTATGTCGAACCGACGCCTGACGAACTCAAGCAATGGCGTGCGACCGAGCAGCGGTCGCTCCCGATGCACACGATCCTCAATCTGACGTTGCCGCTCGACCATCCGCTGGTGACCGGCAATCGTGTCGCAGACTGGCTGTGCGAATTCGATATCGTGGCGAACCGACGCTTTATTTCGGGATCCTGTGGATTCGGGCTCAACTTTCCCATCAATTTTCCATCCCCCGATCTAGATACGGAAACCCGCAATCGGGTAGCCGCGTTGATGCAGCGATATCCTGGGTTCGATGTCGCGAGCGTCATGGTCGGCGTTGGCAACAAGTTGCGGCAGCGCGACCCCGAGTTCACGGAGCGGCATCAGGCAGCCATTGCGCGTCCCTATCTGAAACGGGCGAACTGGTTGACCTTCCTGAGCGAGAATCAGGTCGACTGGATCGGTGGCATTTCCGGGATCGAGCAACACATTGCCGGAACAGCGGTGCGTATGCGCCGGCTCAAACATGGTGTGTGCCTGCAGGCCACGCCGGAGCCGCAACTCGGAGACGCCTCTCGCGACGATTACGTTGCTGCATACAGTCCTGTGGCAAAACTGGTGCGGCCGGTCAGGCTCGATTCGGTGGATGGCGGCCTGCTGCCGTGGGAGTTTCGACAGCACGGGGTGCAGGATTGGCTCGATGTCTTCGATCGATCGAATCATTGACGAGGTATGCGTGATGCGAGTCGATATCACGGGACGCGGCATGGGCGTCGCTTATCTCGAAGAAAATGCAGAAGGGACCTCGCTTGAGGCTTCCGATCTGGTCATGTCTGATCCGTTGCCGTTATTTACCGGGTACATCGATCTTGGCTTTTATGTGAGCGACGCTCGCGAGAATCGCCGGGCATCGGCGATGGTCATGTCGTCGACATGGGATCCAGCGAGCGAAACGCAACGTTGGCGCATTGCCACGGATCATCTGCCGGCATGGCAGTGGCGGGTCGCGACCAATCTACTGGCGGCGATGGGCATTCGCTCCAGCATCGTGCACATTGAAGAACCTGACGCGAATGCGGTCGAGCGGGAGCTTGTCGTGGATCAAGGGGAATGGCCTCGCCCCCCGGTTGATGCGCCATTTGCGTTCGTGCAGAAGCTCGACGGGCGTGATTCGATTCGCGAGTGTGAAGTACAAGTCGAGTTCGATCAGCCCCTCGCCAAAGACGTCGCAACCCCGATATGTGCCGCGATCGAGACATGGGCGAACGTTGTCGCCCGGAGCGGCTTCGCTCCGCCGGGCGTCGATCCCGCGAACGTGGGAACGTTCGCGAGCGGCACCTATCAGTATGATTCGCATACGATTGCTTCGAGTTTCGACTACGTATTCAGAGTCGATCCGGCGTGTTTCGACGCACTCGTCGGCTATTTGTCGAGAATTCATCGTGACGGCCGAAAAATCCGTCGACTGACGGTGACCTGATGCCATGTCGGATAGCCGTTCACGCTCCCCCGCTCCTGCCTCTGCCGATGAGCGTTCGAAGTGAAGTGGCGGTTGGGTACCCTCAGTGCGGCAACAACACGATGATGTAGATTTAATATTGCGTAAAAATCAAACACTGCAAAATATCGACAACAATATTCTCTCATAGCGAGTTATATTTCATCAAAAGCGCGTGTAACGCAGTTTTTTATTCAACGACAACACATTGAGACCTCGGGGTATCTTCTCTGAGAAACAACAACGCCCCACAGCAACCATCCCACCCTTTCCCCCGTACCGGCAATCGTCAAACAAACTGTACCGGTACTGTACAGAAAACCGTCGCTAAACTGACCTCCATCCCAGTCCAGCATCGAATGGAGAATCCGCGATGGAATTCCTCACCCTGAGCGCGCTGCCAGCCGGCATGCTGTTCGCGCTCGTCACGACGATCACGCCCGGCCCGAACAACACGATGCTGCTCGCGTCCGGCGTCAATTTCGGTTTCCGCCGCACCATGCCGCACTTGTGCGGCATCAGCATCGGCGTCGCGATCCTGATGCTCTGCGTCGGCTTCGGGCTCGGCGAGGTATTCAAGCGCGTCCCGCTGCTCTACACGATCCTCGAAGCCGCGAGCGTCGCGTACCTGCTGTACCTCGCGTGGCGCATCGGCACATCGGGCGAAGTGAAGGCGCACGGCGGCAAGCCGCGGCCGATGACGTTCATCGAAGCCGCCGCGTTCCAGTGGATCAATCCGAAGGCATGGATGATGGTGCTGACCGCCGCAACGACGATCCGCCTGTCCGCCGACTACGGGATGAACGCCGCGTGGATGGCCGTCGTGTTCATCCTGATCGGCTTCCCGTGCATCAGCCTGTGGGCTGCGTTCGGCCTCGGCCTGCGCCGGTTCCTGTCGAACCGCCGCGCGTTGCGCATCTTCAACATGACGATGGCCGCGCTGCTCGTCCTGTCGTTGTATCCGCTTGTCGCGCATCTGCTGGCGTAGTGAGCGCTCACCGCGCGCCCGTTGAGATTCGTCCGATGCAGGCGTACCCTTTTGGTACGGGCGCGCGCAACCGTTTCGCCGGTTGCGCCGCTGCTGCCGGGAGAGTGCTGATGAAGCCATTGCTGAGGGCGGGCGAACACATCGAGGGGATGCACTGGATCGCCGAATATCACCCGCTCACGCACGAGATTCGCGTGCTGCGCGAAGACATCGAAATCGGCACCTACGGCGCGCCGCCGACGATGTTCGGCGAAGAGGAAGAGATGGGCGCCGCGAACCTTGCCGATCATCGCAGCCGGGAGGCCGCGCTGCGCGCGTATCTGCGCAACTTCGTGAAGAAACACGACGCGGAAGAATAGCCGGCGGCCCGACGGCCGCCGTATCGGCGGGCCGGCGCATCGCACCGGCCCGCGCTGCGCTCAATGCCCGAGCGATTCGATCTTGCCTGCCGGCTGCGTCACGCCATGCGGCCGCGCCATCTGCTTGATCAGCAGCGCGACACACGCGAGCAAACCCGCGACGGCGATCGTCGCGAACACGCCTGCGAACGAGAAGTGCCGGCGCGTCAGTTCGGCGACGAGGAACGATCCCGCAATCCCGCCGAAGCGGCCGACGCCAAGCATCCACGCAACACCCGTGCCACGCCCTTCGGTCGGATAGAACGCGGCGGCAAGCGCCGGCATCGACGATTGCGCGGTGTTCATCAGCACGCCGGCCACGAACACGACCAGCACGAGCAGCCCGACGTTACCGGCCGCCTGCCCGATCGCATAGACGCTCACCGCGGTCAGCGCGTAGCACACGGCAATCACGCGGTTCGCGTTGAAGCGGTCCATCAGCACGCCGCACAGCACTGCGCCCACGCCGCCCAGCGGGAACAGCGCGGAAATCAGCGTCGCGCTCTTCGGCGTCAGGCCGGCATCCTTCAGCAGGATCGGCATCCAGTTGATCGACGCGTAGAAGATCACGAGCCCCATGAAGTACGCGAGCCACAGCATCACCGAGCCGACGAGGTACGAGCGCGACAGCACTACGCCGAGGCCCTTGCTGCCCGTCTGCGGTGCGGCTTCGGTCATCGCGAACGAGCCGGCGTTCAGTGCATCGCGCGAGATGCGCGCGAGCGTCGCGCGGATCTTGTCGACGGCGTGGCCGTTGGCGACCATGAAGCGCACCGATTCCGGCATCTTGAGCAACAGCAGCACGCTGAGCAGCAGCGGCGTCACGCCGCCGAGGATCAGCACGCTGCGCCAGCCGAAATGCGGAATCATCCACGCGGCCAGGAAGCCGCCGAACGCGGCACCGAGCGGGAAACCGCAGAACATCAGGTTGATCACGGTTGCGCGGCGCTTGTCCGGGCAGAACTCGCCCATCATCGTGACCGCGTTCGGCATCGCCGCGCCCAGCCCGACGCCGGTGATGAAGCGCAGGATCGTCAGGTGCCCGATCGTGGTCGAGAAGGCGGACATCAGGCATGCGACGCCGAACAGGAATACCGAGCAAAGCAGCAGCGAGCGGCGCCCGAGCTTGTCGGACAGCGGGCCCGACACGAGCGCGCCACACGCGAGGCCGAACAGCGCGGCGCTCAGCACCGGTGCGAGATCCGGTTTGGTGAGGTTCCATTCGCCGAGCAGCGACGGCGCGATGAAGCCGATCGCGGCCGTATCGAAGCCGTCGAGCAGCACGATGACGAAACACATGAGGAATACGAGCCATTGAAAACCGCCGAACGGCTGCTCGTTGATGAAGGTCTGGACATCGACCACGGGTGTGCGATTCATCGCTAGTCTCCTGTGTCGATCCAAGTTAGCGCTTTAGCGCTTACTTGGATCCCATGCTATGCGGTCGATCCAGGTTCGCGCTTTAGCGCTTACCTGGATCCCATGCTACGCGGTCGATCCGGGTTGGCGCCTTAGCGCTTACCTGGATCCCATGCTTCGCGGTCGATCCAGGTTGACGCCTTAGCGCCTACCCTGGTCGCATGCATAGCTAATTGTTTATAAGCGACGCGACCTCGGAACCGCGTCTTGCCTTTGTTCGCGCACCGGTCATCCGGTACGCCGCGCGCCGATGCTCTGCCGGCGCGTTCATTCATCGCAGAGGCCCGCCAACCATCAGCGGGCCTCGACTCAACATCGAACTACGTCCGGCACTTAACCGGCCGCATCCTGCTCCTTGAAGATCTTGTCCGCGAGATGAAATGCGGAATTCGCGGCCGGCACGCCGCAATAGATCGCGGTCTGCAGCAGCACTTCCTTGATCTCGTCGCGCGTCACGCCGTTGTTGCGCGCGGCGCGCAGGTGCAGCGCCAGTTCCTCGCCACGGTTCAGCGCCACCATCATCGCGATGGTCAGCAGGCTGCGCGTATGGCGCGGCAGGCCGTCGCGCGTCCAGATCTCGCCCCATGCATAGCGCGTGATCAGGTTCTGGAACTCGTCGGTCACCTCGGTGCGGTTCTCGAGCGAACGGTCGACGTGCGCGTCGCCGAGCACTGCGCGACGCACCTTCATCCCTGCTTCGTAACGTTCCTGGTCATCCATCGCCGGTGCCTCACGCGGTCAGGAAATCGAGCAGCGCGCGGTTGAAGCCGTCGGTGCACTCGATGTTCGAAATATGTGCGGCGTCGAATTCGACGTGCTGCGCACCCGGAATCGCGGCAGCCAGTGCGCGGCCCTGGTCGGGCGGCGTCGACATGTCCTTCGCGCCGGTCACCACGAGCACCGGCAGCGCGATGCCTTTCACCTCTTCGCGCAGGTCGGCCGCATTCAGCGCGTCGCAGTTCGCCGCATAGCCGTCCTTGTCGGTATGCACGAAGGTGTCGCGGATCGCATCGAACAGGCGCGGCTCACGCTCGACGAACGCGTCGGTGAACCAGCGCGGCAGCACGGCATCGGCGAGCGCGGCCATCCCTTCGGCACGCGCCTTCTGCGCACGCGGCGCCCACACTTCCGGCGAGCCGATCTTCGCGGCGGTGTTCGACAACACCGCGCGAACGATGCGCGACGGGAAGCGTGCGGCGAGGGCAGCGCCCGTCAGCCCGCCCATCGAGATCCCGCAGAAATGCGCGCGCTCAATGCCGACGTGGTCGAGCAGGCCGATCACGTCGCCGGCGAGCTGCTCGACGGTGTACGAACCGGCCGGCGCGTCGGAATGGCCGTGGCCGCGCGTGTCGTAGCGCAGGATGTTGAAGTGCTGCGTGAGCGGACGGATCTGCGGTGCCCACATCTGCAGGTCGGCGCCGAGCGAGTTCGAGAAGACGAGCCACGGCGCGTCGTCGCGCGCGGCACGGTCGATCCGGTAATGCAGTTTCACGCCGTTGACAGTGGCGAAAGGCATCAATGTTCTCCTGGTGATTGCGCGCCCGCGTGCAGCGCGAGCACGGCGTCGACGTAGGCCTGCGCCTCGCCGACGTAATGAGCGGGATCGAGCAGCCGCGCGAGCGCGTCGCGCGACAGGTGCGCCGACACGGTCGCATCGGCGGCGAGCACGTCGAACAGCGTCGCGCCCGTGCGCACGGCTTCCTTCGACGCCTGTTCGACGACGTGGTGCGCATCGAGCCGGCCGATCTTGTCGCCGAGCGCGAGCATCACCGCTTCGCCGAGAATCAGCCCGCGCGTCAGGCCGAGGTTCGCGGCCAGGCGTTCGGTGTTCACGTCGAGGCCCGCGACGATCTGCGCGATCTGCGCAAGCGCGCCGCCGGTCAGGCGCGCGAGATCGGGCAACGCGTCCCATTCGGCCTGCCAGCCGCCGAGCGCGCGTTCATGTTCCTGGACCATGCCCGCGAACACCGTCGCGACGAGGTTCGGCGCGCGCACGGCAGCCGTCAGCACGGCTGCGCAACCGACCGGGTTGCGCTTGTGCGGCATCGTCGACGAGCCGCCCTTGCCGGCGGCAGCCGGCTCGCCAAGTTCGCCGACTTCCGTCTGCATCTGCAGCGACACGTCGCGCGCGATCTTGCCGAGCGTACCCGTCAGCATCCCGAAGCAGGACGCGGCTTCCGCGATGCGGTCGCGCTGCGTGTGCCACGGCACGGCCGGGGCCGCGAGCTTCAGGTCCGCCGCCAACGCGGCCGTGACGCCGGCCGCCTGCTCGCGCAGGCTCGCGAGCGTGCCGGCCGCGCCGCCGAACTGCAGCACGAGCGCACGCTCGCGCAATTCGGCGAAGCGTGCGCGATGGCGCAGCAGCGCATCGAGCCATTGTGCGAATTTCAGGCCGAGCGTGATCGGCAGCGCCTGTTGCAGCCACGTGCGGCCGATCATCGGTGTCGCGCGATGCGTGCGCGCAAGCGCCGCGAGCGACGCGCATGCTTCGTCGAGCATCGGCTCCAGCGCGTCGAGCGTGTCGCGCAGCTGCAGCACGGTGGCGGTATCGATGATGTCCTGGCTCGTCGCGCCCCAGTGCACGAACTTCGCGGCCTCGGGATCGTCGGCCTTCACCTGCGCGGTGAGCTGCTTGACGAGTGGAATCGCGAGATTGCCGCCGAGCGCCGCGCCGTGCGCGAGTGCGTCGGCGTCGAGCCGGCTGGCATCGCACGCGCGTTCGATCGGCGCGACCGCGGCGGCGGGAATCACCTGCTGCGCGGCAAGCGCTCGCGCGAGTGCGGCCTCGACGTCGAGCATCCGCTGGATCGTCGCGCGGGGCGACCAGATCCGGTTGAGCGGCTCGGTGCCGCAGATGAGGGAGGTCAGGCGGGCGCTGTCTTCGAGCATGGCATCAGATTGGGGAAACGGCGTGCGCCTATTGTCCACCCAAGCGTGCCGGCCTGCGCGCGAGACACGCGCCGGCACGCCGGTGGTTCAGGCAGCGGCCTTTTGCGTCGCGTCGATCAGCGGCACGCCGGTCAGCTTCTGCAGTTCGTCGAACGACAGGTCGGTGAAGATCTCGCTCACCGCGAGGCCGTCGGCCGTCACGTCGAGCACCGCGAGATCCGTATAGATACGGCTCACGCACTGCACGCCGGTAACCGGATACGAGCACTGCGCGACGATCTTGCTCTCGCCCTGCTTCGTCAGGTGCTCCATCATCACGAACACCTGCTTCGCGCCGATCGCGAGATCCATCGCGCCGCCGACCGCCGGAATCGCATCGGGCGCGCCCGTATGCCAGTTCGCGAGGTCGCCGGTCGCGGACACCTGGAACGCGCCGAGCACGCAGTAGTCGAGATGGCCACCACGCATCATCGCGAACGAATCCGAGTGATGGAAATACGCGCCGCCGGTGAGCAGCGTCACATGTTGCTTGCCGGCGTTGATCAGTTCGTCGTCTTCCTCGCCGGGCGCGGGCGCGGGGCCCATGCCGAGCAGCCCGTTCTCGCTGTGCAGGAAGATTTCCTTGCTCGGGTCGAGGTGGTTCGCCACCAGCGTCGGCACGCCGATGCCGAGGTTCACATACGCGCCTTCGGGGATGTCCTGGGCGACACGCTTGGCCATTTCATCGCGGGTCAGTCGTTTCATTTGAATGCTCCTGTCGACCGGAGTTGGCGCTTCAGCGCTTACTCCGGTCCCATACAAAGTTCGGGCGCTCAGGCGGCTTGGGACGTGGCGTGTTCGGCGGCCAGCTCGGCCGCATGCGCGGCCTGCGGCACCTCGACGATGCGCTGGACGAAAATGCCCGGCGTCACGATGTGTTCCGGGTTCAGCGCGCCGAGCGGCACGACTTCCGACACCTGCACGATCGCGACCTTCGCGGCGCTCGCCATGATCGGCCCGAAGTTGCGCGCGGTCTTGCGATACACGAGATTGCCCCAGCGATCGCCCTTGTACGCCTTCACGAGCGCGAAATCGGCATGGATCGGCGTCTCGAACACATACGGCTTGCCGTCGATCACGCGCGTTTCCTTGCCTTCCGCGAGCTTGGTGCCGTAGCCGGTCGGCGTGAAGAAGCCGCCGATGCCGGCGCCCGCCGCGCGGATACGCTCCGCGAGGTTGCCCTGCGGCACGAGCTCCAGCTCGATTTCGCCGGCACGGTACAGCCCGTCGAACACCTGCGAGTCGCTCTGGCGCGGGAACGAGCAGATGATCTTGCGCACCTGCTTCGCCTTGAGCAGCGCCGCGAGGCCCGTCTCGCCGTTGCCCGCGTTGTTGTTGACGATCGTCAGGTCGCGCGCGCCCTGTTCGATCAGCGCGTCGATCAGCTCGGACGGCATGCCAGCCGTGCCGAAGCCGCCGATCATGATTGTCGCGCCGTCGTGGATGTCGGCTACCGCCGACTGAAGCGATTCGAAAATCTTGTTGACCATGTCTCTTCCTGATACGAACCCGCGGCTCGATGCGCGGCCTGTCGAGGGGACACGCGCGTGCCGCGTGCCGCGCCGGGGCCGATCTCGATCCCGGTATTTGTTCGCTATTCGAACCTAGATTCGATTAGCGAACGATGGGCCGATCATAGAGTCGCGCACAGCGCGTTGTCAAGGCGGGTTCCCTCGGGGGCCGTCGCATCGTCGAACGGCAGCCCGACGTAGTTTTCGGCGAGCGCCTGCGCGGCAGCCCGCGAGCGCGTCACATATTTCAGCTCGGCAAACTTCAGGCGATTGACGAACGGCGAGTCCTCCGGCGACGAGTGCAGCATGTTCGTCATGAAGTACGAGAAGTGCTCGGCGCGCCACACGCGCTCGAGGCAAGTCGCCGAATACGTGTCGAGCAGCGTCGCGTCGCCGTTGCGGTAGCGCGCGCCGAGCGCGCGGGACAGCGCGCGGACGTCGGCCACCGCGAGGTTCATCCCCTTCGCGCCGGTCGGCGGCACGATGTGCGCGGCGTCACCGGCGAGGAACAGGCGACCGTGCTGCATCGTCTCGGATACGAAGCTGCGCATCGGCGTCACGCTTTTCTGCGTGATCCGGCCCTCGGTCGGCGTCCAGCCCGTGTCGTTCGAGAAGCGCGTGTGCAATTCGTCCCAGATCCGCGTGTCGGACCATTCGGTGAGGTCTTCGTCGGGCTTGCACTGCAGGTACAGGCGCGTGACCGTCGGCGAGCGCATCGAGAACAGCGCGAAACCGTTGTCGTGATGCGCGTAGACGAGCTCGTCGAGCGACGGCGCCGCGTCGGCGAGGATGCCGAGCCACGCGAACGGATAGACGCGCTCGAACGTGTTCAGCCGCTCGGCCGGAATCGTCTGGCGCGCGATGCCGTGGAAGCCGTCGCAGCCGGCGATGTAGTCGCAGTCGATGCGGTCTTCGCGGCCGTCGGCATGCTTGCACGTGACGAACGGGTGCTCGCCTTCGACGTCGTGCAACGCGACGTCGCTCACTTCGAAGTGCATCGCGTGGCCATGCTCGACGCCGGCCGCGATCAGGTCGCGCACGACTTCATGCTGGCTGTAGACGGTGATCGCGCGCCCGCCGGTGAGCGCGGACAGGTCGATGCGATGGCGCTGGCCCGAGAACAGCAGCTCGATGCCGTGATGTTCGAGCCCTTCTCGACGCATCCGGTCGCCGAGGCCGGCTTCGTTCAGCGTGTCGACCGTGCCCTGCTCCAGCACGCCGGCACGGATGCGGTTCTCGCAGTATTCGCGCGAACGCGCTTCGACGAGGATGGAATCGACGCCTTGCAGGCGCAGCAGATGGGACAGCAGAAGGCCGGACGGACCGGCGCCGATGATCGCGACTTGGGTGCGCATTGTTCGTCTCCTGAACATTAATTCGAATCGTGGAACACATTTGAGCGCTTTCCCGACTATGCGGCAACGCGATTCAGGAGATATGTTGTATACGTTTTGACGATACTGGCTTGGCGATGGATACGCTCGATCTGAACCTCATTCCCTACCTCGTCGCGCTCGACGACACGCGCAACGTGAGCCGCGCGGGCGACCTGCTCGGCGTCAGCCAGCCGCGCGTGAGCACGGCGCTCGGCCGCCTGCGCGAGTATTTCGGCGATCCGCTGTTCGTGCGGACGTCGCGCGGGATGGAGCCGACGCCGCGTGCGCTCGCGCTGCTGCCGGCCGCCCGCGACGCGCTCGCGCAGATCGAGCGCGGCCTCGTCGCGCCGCACGACTTCGACCCGACCGTGAGCACGCATACGTTCTCGATCGCGCTGTCGGACGTCGGCGAGATCGTGTTCCTGCCGAAGCTGCTGCAGGCGTTCGCGACGCGCGCGCCGCATGCGAACCTGCGCTCGGTCTCGCTCGCGCACGACGAGGTCGGTCGCGGCCTCGAAGCCGGGACGCTCGATCTCGCGGTCGGCTACTTTCCCGATCTCGACGGCAACAACTTCTTTCAGCAGCGGCTGTTCACGCACCGGTTCGTGTGCCTGATGCGGCGCGGCCATCCGTTCGAGCAGGCGCCGCCGTTCACGGTCGAGCAGTTCCTCACGTGCGGGCACGCGGTGGTGCGCGCCGAAGGCCGCAGCCAGGAAGTGCTCGAGAAGTACCTCGCGAAGCAGCGCATGCAGCGCCGCGCGGTGCTCGAGACGCCGCACTTCATGAGCCTGCCGTTCATCCTGAGCCGCACCGACCTGATCGCGACGGTGCCGCACGCGATCGGCTATGCGTATGCGGCGGAACACGCGTTCATCGTGCCGGTCGAACCGCCGCTCGCGTTGCCGCGCTTCGACCTGAAGCAGCACTGGCATCGCAAGTACCACAACGATCCGCGCACCGCGTGGCTGCGCGGCGTGGTCGCGTCGCTGTTCAACGACGAGCAGGACGAATGGCCGAAGTGAGTCTAGGGCCTGTTCCCGCTCATAACGGGCTTGCGCTGGCCGCCAGAAGGGCCGAGCGCAAGGAATGCGACGAAGTGAATACTCGACGTATTCGCGAGGAGCATGACGCGGCGATCGGCCCTTCTGGCGGCCAGCCCCACGAATGAATTTTTCCAAACAGGGGAACGCGCGTTGCCGGCCGTATTGCGGCGTCGATCGTCGCTTGTTTGGCTCGGCCAAACGGCGCGCCTCACTCCTTGCACTACGACCGGCAACGCACGTTCGCAAGCCCGTTATGAGCGGGAACAGGCCCTAGGCCTCATACGCGACCCGCAAAAGCATGAAACAATGCCCGGATTCCGCGCCGCCCCGGCGGCGGCATTCGATGGAGCAGATAGATGGCTAAAAAGAAGTCCGCGCGGCCCGAGCCGGCCGCATCCCGGCCGAGCCGTGATGAAGCAGAAGACGCGGTTCGCGTACTGTTGCGCTGGGCCGGCGACGACCCCGCGCGCGAAGGCCTGATCGACACGCCCGCACGCGTCGTGCGCGCGTACGAGCAGTTCTTCGCCGGCTATGCGCTGGAGCCGCGCGACATCCTCGCGCGCACGTTCAGCGAAGTCGACGGCTACGATGAAATGATCGTGCTGAAGGACATCCGCTTCGAGAGCTACTGCGAGCACCACATGGTGCCGATCATCGGCCGCGCGCACGTCGCGTATCTGCCGAATCATCGCGTGGTCGGCATCTCGAAGCTTGCGCGCCTCGTCGACGCGTTCGCGAAGCGCCTGCAGATCCAGGAAAAGATGACCGTGCAGATCGCCGACACGCTGTTCGACGTGCTGCAGCCGAAGGGCGTTGGCGTGATCCTCGAAGCCGCGCACCAGTGCATCTCGACGCGCGGCGTGCACAAGCCGGGCGTCGAGATGGTCACGTCGCGCATGCTCGGCACGTTCCGCACCGATCCGTCGACGCGGCGCGAATTCCTGTCGATCGTCGCGAATCCTTCTTCAGTGAACCTGACGAATACGTAATGGAGCAGACGAAGCAAGCGGCGCACGCGCCCGTCGTGCTCGTGACCGGCGCCGCGCGCCGGGCCGGGCGTGCGTTCGCCGAGTATTTCGCCGCGCACGGCTATCGCACCGCGGTGCACTATGACCGTTCGGCCGATGCCGCGCAGGCGGCGGCCCGCGCGATTGCCGAACGCGGGCACGATTCGGTTGCGTTGCAGGCCGATCTGTCAGATGCCGCGCAGATCACCGCGCTGATCGACCAGGTGTATGCGCGCTTCGGGCGCCTCGACGTGCTCGTCAACAATGCGTCGGTATTCTGGCAGGACCATTTCCCGAGCTTCGACCTCGCGGCATTCGACCAGGCGTGGGCCGTCAACTGCCGCGCGCCGATCCTGCTCACGCGCGCGTTCTACGAACGGGCCCGCGCAGCCGGCACGCAAGGTGTCGTCGTGAATGTAGTCGACCAGAAGATCAAGGAAAACTTTCACCGCGACCATTTCAGCTATACGGTCGCGAAAGCCGCGCTCGGCAACCTCACGCAGATGCTCGCGCTGTCGTCCGCGCCGGTGCTGCGTGTGAACGCGGTATTCCCCGGGCTGATGCTGCCGAGCGACGACCAGACGCAGGCCGACTTCGAACACGCGAGCCGCGCATCGACGCCGCTCGCGCGCATCGCAGGCCCCGACGACGTCGCGAGCGCGATCCTGATGCTGACGGGCAACGCGTACAACGGCGTGGATTTCGTCGTCGATGCAGGGCAGAACCTGATCCGCGTCGACCAGGACGTGCTGTACAAGCACCGCGCGCCCGACGGCAAGCACTGACCGCACGCGCGCGGCGGCCGGCGGCCGCGCGCCGCGTTACGGTTTCTCGGCGCTCCCGCCTTCCCGCACCTTGCCTTGCGCGACGCTCGTGCCGGCCGGCACGCTGTGCGTGAGCCACACGTTGCCGCCGATCACCGAGCCGCGCCCGATCGTCACGCGGCCGAGAATCGTCGCGCCCGCATAGATCACCACGTCGTCCTCGACGATCGGGTGCCGAGCATTGCCCTTGACCAGCGCGCCTTCGCCATCGGCCGGGAAGCTCTTCGCGCCGAGCGTGACGGCCTGATACACGCGCACGCGCTCGCCGATGATCGCGGTCTCGCCGATCACGACGCCCGTGCCGTGGTCGATGAAGAAGCTCGGGCCGATCTGCGCGCCCGGGTGGATGTCGATGCCGGTCGCCGAGTGGGCGATTTCATTGATGAACCGCGCAAGCAGCGGCACCCCAAGCTGGTGCAGCGCGTGCGCGAGCCGGTGGTGCATCATCGCCAGCACGCCGGGGTAGCACAGCAGGATCTCAGTGATGTGCTGCGCGGCCGGATCGCCCGCATACGCGGCCTGGATATCGCTGACGAGCAGCGCGCGGACCGCCGGCAACTGCCGGCCGAATTCGCGCGCGATTTCGAACGCGCGTTCGTCGAGCTCGGCGAACGGTGTATCGACATGCTCGGGCAGGAACGGCAGCGCGCGGCGGATCTGTTCGGACAAAATGCGCAGCGTGCTTTCGAGCGTGTGGCCGACGTAGAAGTCGACGCTTTCGTCGGTCAGATCCGGTGCGCCGTAGTGCGTCGGAAACATCGACGCGCGCAGGCCGGTCACAATCTTGCAGATCGCGTCGCGCGACGGCAGTTCGCGGATGCCGCGCGGATGGCGCGTGCGATGGAGTTCCTCGCGCGACTCGCGCAAGCCGGCAACGATTTCTTCAAGGCCCCACTGACGGGCGGGTGATGTCGACATATGCCAATGCAGGCAGCCGCGCTCGGTCGCACGGCCGCTAATAAAGTGACGGGTTCCGCAAGATTACCGCGTTTTTTGTCCCGCAGCGGCACGCCGGGGATCGGCCGGACGGCCGATGGCGCCGAATCGCGGCGGCGTCAGATCGTGATGCTGCTCGCGTCGATCCACCGCACGGCCCAGTCGCGCGCGTGCGCGATCGCGGCGCCTTCGTCGTGAAACTGGAGCTCGATCGGAAAAAACCGGTTCGCAACGAGCTCCCCGTCGCTCGATCGGGAGATCACGACGTAGGGTTTGAACGAACCGTCACTGGCGCGCGCGGGCGCGCAGTTCAACAGATAACCGCGGTGCGTGAAGGCAGTAGTCGCTTGCATGAATCCGCCACCTCTAGTCCCTTGCTTTGTTGTTCACTACCCGTCTTAAAGGGTGCTGCGGCCCCCCGGCGCGGGCAGAGGCGGCGCGACCGAATCCCCTGTCGCCGCTTCGCAGGAAAAGAATCATACTCTGTAGAAAACGGGTGTTCTAGCTGAAATAAATCATGACAAATCAGTGCGCGTCGCGCGACCGCGGCGATCGCCCGCGCGCCTTTTCCCGTCACGCCCGGAACGGGATTTGCTTCGATCCGGCACGCTTCGCCGCGAGGAGAGCCGCGATGGAAACATCCGGTCAAATCGATCGTTCGCGCCCGCGCAGCATCGAGCTCGACAACGACGACACGCACGACAGTACGGTCGACACCGACGGCAAGAACCGCGAGGCGGCGCGCCTCGCCGGCGGCGGGCCGATCTCGCCCGACGAGATCACGCGCAGCAACGCGTCGCTCGTCAATGCGATGCCGGAAGCCGGCGACGGCTTCGCCGGTTTCGACAGCCGCCCCGGCGGCAATCATCCGGCGTTCGCGCTGCGGGCGGGCTACATGGTGGTCGAGAAAGGCTTCGACGCGCCGCAGCCCATGAGCGATGCGCTGTTCGGCCCCGTCCACCGGATGTACGGCAGCGCGTACTGGCCCGGCCACCAGCGGCGGCCGGAGCGCGTATTCGAGCTGACGTCCGTACCGGGGTAGCGGGCGCGGCGTTTGAATCGATCGTTCGTTTGCGAACCGGCATCGGCCGACGGCCGATGGCCGGGGATCGGCGCGCGCCACTGTGCGCCGACCGCGCACGGGTAACCGCGCGCTGCAACAGCGGACGATTCCGCGCAGCGGCACCGGCGATTTCATGCATGCCGTGAATCGTACCAACGCACATGCGTTGATCGAGGTCATGTCGAAACGGCACGGTTGCGATTGAATGGCGATGGCGGCGATGCGTCCGCGTGACTGTCGCGCCGTGTCGATGCGACCGGCGTGCGCGGCGATGCGGGTGCACGTGCCGCACGTAACACCGATGCTTGCGCACGCCATCCGGTCGACGCTGCGGACGGCGGCGGCGACCACGCTGCACGACACGCGTCACACGGCGCGCGGCGCAGCATGCGCCACGTGCATGGCCGTGCGCCGCAGAAACGGCAGCGGCACCGCCACGCGGCACGGCCGGCACCTCACTGCAAAGTCCCGGTCATTGGTTTACTCTGCCTCGCAGCAGTGTGCATTGCCCCGCCCGATCGGCCATCCGGCCGACTTCGTTTCAACCCGCCACTCGGAGACACTATGTACAAGCGTATTCTGGTTGCCGTCGACGGCAGCGACACGTCCCGCCATGCGTTCGATGCCGCGCTGGCGCTCGCGAAATCGCACGGCGCCGAGCTGCAACCGTTCTACGTGGTCGAGAACGCCGCGATCTACTACAACGTGCCCGGCTACGATCCGTCCGTGCTGCGCGATCAGCTCGTCGCGCAAGGCAACGCACTCGCGAAGGACTTCACGACGCTGATGCAGGCAGCGGGCGTGAAAGGCGAGACGAAGCTGAGCGAAGCGACGTCGCTCAACGACGTATCGTCGCTGATCCTCGACGGCGCGAAAGCGTTCGATGCCGATCTCATCGTGCTCGGCACGCACGGCCGCCGCGGGTTCCGCCGCCTCGTGCTCGGCAGCATCGCCGAGCAATGCGTACGCCACGCCACGCTGCCCGTGCTGCTGATTCCGGCGGCCGCCAACGTCGACGAACCGGCTGCATGAACGGCGTTCGGCATGCGCGGCCGGTCGCGACGTTTTGTCACCCGACAGCCGCAAGTTGCGGTGGGACAATGATTCCGTCGATTCAACGCCGGAGTAAACGATCATGCTGACGCCCGTCGCTACACGTCCCGCCGCCACGCCTCATGCCGGCAGTTGGGCTCCTCGCCAGGCTGCGCACTGCTCGACGTGCGCCATGCGGCATCTGTGCATGCCGCAGGGCCTGGCGCCCGAAGCGCTCAGTCGCCTCGAGTCGGTCATCTGCGCGGCGCGCCCCGTCAAGCGCGGCGAAGCGCTGTTCCGCGAAGGCGACGCATTCGACAACCTATACGCGGTGCGTTCGGGTTCGCTGAAAACCGTCGCGACGCGCCACGACGGCCGCGAGCAGGTCACCGGCCTGCATCTCGCCGGCGAAGCGCTCGGCCTCGACGGCATCTGCGACGACACGCATCCGCGCACCGCGGTCGCGCTGGAAGACAGTTCCGTCTGCGTGATCCCGTACAGCGCGCTCAAGACGCTGTGCTCGGAAGCCGGTTCGATGCAGCTGCGCATGCACAAGCTGATGAGCGAACAGATCGTGCGCGAAACGTCGCAAACGATGCTGCTCGGTTCGCTCAATGCCGAAGAACGCGTCGCCGCGTTCCTGCTCGACGTATCGTCGCGCTACCTGAAGCGCGGTTACTCGCCGTCGGAGTTCAACCTGCGGATGACGCGCGAAGACATCGGCAGCTACCTCGGCATGACGCTCGAAACGGTCAGCCGCACGCTGTCGAAATTCCAGAAGCGCGGCCTGATCGAAATGCAGGGCCGCCACGTCCAGATCGTCGATTTCGACGGCCTGCAGCACCTCTGATGCCACACGGCGCGCCCCTCGCGCGCGCCACCCGCCTCGCCTCACCGATCAGTCGAGAAACAGCGCGGCGCGCGCCTTCAGCGCCGCGCTGAAATCGTCGAGCCAGCCGATCGACAGGCGCCAGCTCTGCCAGTACAGCTCGATGTCGACGGTTCGCCCGCGCGACATGTCGACCAGTTCGCCCGCCGCCAGCTGGCGGTCGACCATCCGGTCCGGACACATTCCCCATCCCAATCCCGTTTCGCACGCACGCAGGTAGCCCGCGACGTGCGGTATCCAGTGCTGCGGCGGATCGAGATCCGCGCGCGTCACGCGCCGGATGAAACGCGCCTGCAGCCCGTCCTTCGGATTGAACATCACGCACGGCGCGCGGCGCAGCGCATCGCGCGTGATGCCCGCGCCGAAGTAGCGCTCGTAAAACGCCGGCGAGCACACCGCGCGATAGCGGATGCGCCCGAGCCGCTCCGACCGGCACCCCTGGATCGGCTCGGCCTGCGCGGTCACGGCGCCCTGCACGCTGCCGTCGCGAATGCGCGACGCCGTGTAATCCTGGTCGTCGATCACGAGGTCGAGCAACGTCTCGCGCTCCGTGCAGAACGGCCCGACCGCGTCGATGAACCACGTCGCGACGCTGTCGTCGTTGACGGCCACACGCAACGTCGGCCACGCGCTCGCGATCTGACCCGGCAGCGCCGGCATCCGGCCCCCCAGCTCGGCCTCGAGCAGTTGCACGCGCTCGGTATGCCGGCACAGCAGCGCCCCTGACGTCGTCGCGACGCACGGCTGCCCGCGCTTGACGAGCACGCTGCCGACCCGTTCCTCCAGCAGCTTCACGCGCTGCGACACCGCCGACGCCGTGACATTCAGCTCCTTGGCTGCCCGCTCGAACGAGCCGTGCCGGATCACGGCCGCGAGGGCATCGAGCAACGCGTAGTCGAGCATTAGATTTCCTTAATCTGCATTAGGTGAATTAGCTTCTCTTATTTTCATGCTGACCGCAGACTAGCGCTACCCGATTCATCCGTCCACTGCTTCTACTGCTTCTACGGCTGTCACTCTCCATGAACTGGCTCGCTTTTTCCCACGGCGCCGCACTCTGCGGATCGCTCATCGTCACCATCGGCGCGCAGAACGCCTTCGTGCTGCGGCAGGGCATCATGCGCTCGCATATCGGCAAGATCGTGCTGCTGTGCGCACTGTCCGACATGATCCTGATCGGCGCGGGCGTCGGCGGCGCATCGGTGCTCGTCGAACGCTATCCGACCTTCGTCCACGTCGTGCTGTACGTCGGCCTCGCGTATCTCGCATGGTTCGGCATCAACGCGCTGCGCCGCGCGTTCAAGCCGGGTCACGAAACGCTCGACGTGCGCGGCGACGCGGTCGCGCCGCCGCCGCAAAGCGGCCTGGCGATCGTGCTGATGACCCTCGCGTTCACGTGGCTCAACCCGCACGTGTATCTCGATACGTTCCTGCTGATCGGCACGGCCGGCGCACGCGAGCCGGAAGGCACGCGGCTCTCGTTCGCGATCGGTGCGATGTCGGTCAGCGTCGTGTGGTTCCTCGGGCTCGGCTACGGTGCGCGACTGCTGGCACCGTGGTTCCGCAAGGCTGTCGCGTGGCGCGTGCTGGACGGCGCGATCGGCAGCATGGTGCTGTTTCTCGCGGCCGTACAGTTGCGCTGACCGGTTCACCGTCGCACGGGCGGCCGTTCGCCGCCCGTCGTCCCGCCCGCTCCGGCACCACGCCGGAGCATCTCCCCTCCCGCCCTTCCACCCGCTCCCGCCCACATGCGGTTCCGCGCTCAGGCGCGCCAGCCGCGACAAAAATCGGTTCCCGATCGAACGCAGCCACACGAAGCGCTCACGCAACGGACAGGTCGTCCGTCAACTGCGTCAAACCGTCCGTCATCGCGACGGCGCGCCGCCTGCACGAATCGGAGCGATCGGCGAGAATGTCCGGCGTCCCGCGACAACGGCGTGACCGCACCACGTACCCCGTCGTCTCGCCGTGATCGTCTCGGCCCATCCCGCAGTTCCATTCCGTCACCCCGCAGATATCGGAGCAGAACATGGCACTACGCACCCTCGGCACGTCGAACATCCAGGTTTCGCCGCTCGCGTTCGGCGGCAACGTCTTCGGCTGGACCGTCGACGAGAACACGTCGTTTGCGCTGCTCGACGCGCTCGCCGACACCGGCATCAACTTCATCGACACGGCCGACGTCTATTCGGCCTGGGCCCCCGGCAACAGCGGCGGCGAATCGGAAACGATCATCGGCAAGTGGCTCAAGCGCTCCGGCAAGCGCGAACAGGTCGTGATCTCGACCAAGGTGGGCCTGCTGGCCGCGCGCGCGGGGCTGACCCGCGACAACATCCTGAAAGCCGCCGACGATTCGCTGCGCCGCCTGCAGACCGACTACATCGACCTGTATTTCTCGCACAGCGATCTCGCCGATACGGCCCCGCTCGAGGAAACGCTCGGCGCCTATCAAACGCTGATCGACGCGGGCAAGGTGCGGATCATCGGCGCATCGAACTACAGCGGCGCACGGCTGCGCGAAGCCGCCGACATCAGCAAGCGCGACGGCCTGCCCGCGTATCAGGTCATCCAGCCGGAGTACAACCTGCTCGACCGCGCCGACTACGAACGCGATCTCGAACCGGTCGTGCGCGACCTGAAGCTCGGTGTCGTCAACTACTACGCGCTCGCGAGCGGCTTCCTGTCGGGCAAGTACCGCAGTGAGGCCGACCTGAAGAAGAGCGTGCGCGGCGATCGCGTCGCCGGGTACCTCAATGAACGCGGGCTGCGCATCCTCGCGGCGCTCGATGCGGTGGCCGAGAAGCACGGAACGCAGCCGGCCGCGATTGCGCTCGCGTGGCAGATCGCGCGGCCGACGATCACCGCGCCGATCGCGAGCGCGACGTCGCTGGCGCAGCTGGAATCGCTCGGCGAAGCGATTCGCGTTCAGCTCGATCAGGACGACGTTCGCCGGATCGACGAGGCGAGCGCGGGCTGAAGTCGGTGGCGGGCCGGTCGATCGGATCGCGCCGTCTGTGCGGTTCCACGACCGGCCGGTGTCATGTGCGCTCCCGTGTCGCCGCACTCGCGGGGGCGGGTAATTCGTGAGTGGCGGATGGATACAATGGCGTGCGCCCCGGGGGCCAGCGGCGCGGCCCGGCCATGTGACCGTCGAATTCCGCGACAACAGGATGGGTTACGAGCAGGACGTTTCGCTTGGGCTGACGTCGTCTTCGTCGAGATAAGCGGGCGACACCTGTCTGCAGTGCGTACCGAAATGCACGCCACATAGACGAAAACCGTCGTCGCGTTTTGACTGGCACGGCCGCTTGTGTTGACTCAGCCGGACATCGCTCACGCTTGCAGCCGCAACGCCCCGCTGCAAGCGCATCACGCGCCCGCCCCGGTCTTTCACCGATTGACCATGCCCTCCGCCATACCCGAGACTGCGCCGCTCGGGCGGTCATTGGGAGAACGTCATGCCGAACACCAGCACGGAGATCGCCACGATCTCGACGCGCGCCGTACGCGGCCACGAGCGCGTCGACTTCTGGGTCGACCATGTCGCGCGCACGCTCGTGCGGATCGAATGCAGCGGCAAGTCGTCCGAAGGCATCGACGCGACGCTGCGCAAGCGCGACCTCGGGCTGTTCGGCGCATGCGACATCGTCGCGAACCGGCACGCGGTCGTGCGCACGCCGCACAACATCCATGCTGACCAGCGCGACGCCGTGTTCGTCTGCCTGATGCACGCCGGGCAAGGCTATACGTTCCAGGACGTCGACTGCATGCAGCACGGGCCCGGCGATCTCGTGCTGTACGACACGTCGATGCCGTACGGTCACGGCTTTCCCGCCGACATGGCGATGACCGTGCTCGACGTGCCGCGCGACGTATTCGAGGCGCGCGTCGGCCCGTGGCGCTACCGCAGCCTCGTCAAGATCGATCGCGACGACGGCGTCGCGTCGTGGGCCGTGCGGCAGGTCTACGCGCTGCTCGCCGCGCCGCAGGAGCCGACGCCCGATGCGCGCGAACGGCGCGCCGCCGCGATCCTCGATCTCGTGCAGTCGATGCTGCGGCTGCGCGACGGCGACGCGTCGCCGACCAAGTCGACCGTCCACACGCTGTCGCGCGCCAAGGCGTTCATCGACAGCCATCTCGCCGACGATGACCTCGACAGCCGGGCGGTGAGCCGCGCGATCAACCTGTCGCCGCGCCAGCTCGCGCGCGTATTCGAGATCGAAGGGATGCCGCTCACCCGCTACATCCTTGCGCGACGGCTCGAACGCTGCCGCGCCGACTTGCGCGACCGGTCGCTGAAGCACCTGACGGTCAGCGAGATCGCATTCCGCTGGGGCTTCAACAACAGCGCGCACTTCAGCCGCAGCTATCGCGCGCGCTTCGGCGAAACGCCGAGCGATACCCGCGCGCCTGTGCCGGCACCGGCCGACGCGCGCTAGTCCGCCACCTGCCACCCTCCACCCGCCGCCTTGTCCCTGCGAGGCAAGCACGGCGTCCGTCCCGGTCAAATGGGGCGGCATGGCGCTCGCTAAGCTGGCTTCCTGCGCGGCGGCACTCGTTTCGCCGCCCGACAGCAAGGAGAAGAAGCGGGATGGAGACGTACGACCATATCGTCGTCGGCGGCGGTTCGGCCGGCTGCACGGTCGCGCACCGGCTGGTGAAGGCCGGCAGGCGCGTGCTGCTGCTCGAGGACGGCCTGAAGGACGACAGCCTGTTCATCCGGATTCCGGCGACGTTCATCCGCGTGCTCGGCACGCGGCGCACGGTCACGTTCGAAAGCGAGCCGCAACCCGGTGCGGCGGGACGCAAGACCTACGTGCCGCAGGGCCGCACGCTCGGCGGCGGCAGTTCGGTCAACGCGATGCTGTACGTGCGCGGCACGCGCGACGACTACGACGACTGGGCCGCGCTCGGCTGCACGGGCTGGGGCTGGGACGACGTGCTGCCCGTGTTCAAGCGCGCCGAATCGCACCTGCGGCTCTCCGAGCCGTTTCACGGCACCGACGGGCCGCTGAAGGTCGGCGACACGCGCTTCCGGCATCCGTTGAGCCTCGCGTTCGTGAAAGCCGCACAGGAAGCCGGCATCGCGTACAACGACGACTTCAACGGCGCCGCGCAGCATGGCGCCGGCTTCTACCACACGACGATCTTCGACGGGCAACGCGGCAGTACCGCGGCCACCTATCTCGCCGACGCGCTCGGCCATTCGAACCTGCGCGTGCTGACCGGCTGCCGCGTCACACGCATCCGCTTCGACGGCCGGCGCGCGACCGGCGTCGAATGGCGGACGGAAAGCGGCGCGACGGGTTCGGCTGCCGCACGCGCCGACGTCGTCCTCGCAGCCGGTGCGCTGAGTACACCGAAACTGCTGATGCTGTCGGGCATCGGGCCTGGCGCGCACCTGCACGCGCACGGCATCGACGTGCTGCACGACAGCCGCGACGTCGGCGCGAACTACCAGGATCATCTCGAAGTCTCGATCTACGGCCGCAGCCACGCGCCCGTCAGCCTGCTGGGCGAGGATCGCGGACTGAAGGCGGTGCGGCACGGGCTGCAGTGGATGCTGTGCCGCACCGGCCTGCTGACGTCGAACGTCGTCGAATCCGGCGCGTTCGTCGACACGACCGGCAGCGGCCGTCCGGACATCCAGTTCCACGTGCTGCCGACGCTCGTCGGCGACGTCGATCGCGCGCCGCTGCCCGGCCACGGCCTGTCGATCAACCCGTGCCTGCTCAGGCCGCGCTCGCGCGGCTCCGTGCAACTGCGCGGCAACGATCCGGCCGCGCCCATTCTGTTCGACAGCGGTGCGCTGTCCGACCCGGCCGATGTCGACGGCCTCGTGCGCGGCGTCGCGCTCGCGCGGCAGATCATCCGTGCGCCGTCGCTCGCCCGCATCGTGCGCGAAGCCGAGACGCTGACCGACACGGCACTCGCCGACTACGTGCGGCATCGCGCGAAAACCGTCTATCACCCGGCCGGCACCTGCCGCATGGGCAACGACGAACATGCGGTCGTGACGCCGCGCCTCACCGTGCAAGGCGTCGACGGATTGCGGATCTGCGATGCGTCGGTGATGCCGCGCATCGTGTCCGGCAATACGAACGCGCCGACGATCATGATCGCGGAGCGCTGTGCGGAGTTCATGCTGGCGGAATAACGCAACGCGGCGCGCGGGCGCTTTCGTTCACGACAATAAAAAACGGCGCGTGAGACACGCGCCGCCACATCAACTGCCGGAATCAGCTCCCGGCCGCGCGCGCCGCCTCGCGCAGCGCCATCGGCGACGCACCATAGCGATCGCGAATCGCACGGCTGAAGTGTGCCTGGCTCGAAAACCCCCAGCGAAACGCGATCTCGCCGACGCTCGTCTTGCGCAGCCGCGCATCGGTCAGCTCGCGATGCGCATGCGACAGCCGCTCCGACCAGATGTGCTGCGTGATCGACTCGCCTTCGGCCGCGAAGAGCCGGCTCAGATGCCGCAGCGACAGCCCGACCGCGTCGGCGACGGCCTGCGGCCCGAGTTCCGGGTCGCCGAGGTGCGTCGCGATGTACTGCTTCGCCGTCAGCAGATACGACAGCGAAGCCCGCGACGCGCCCGCACCATTCACTTCCGCGTCGATGAGTTCCGCGATCAGCGTGCGCGTGTGTTCGGCGAACCGTGCGGCATCGCGCTCGACCGGATCCTTCATAAACCGCTCGACGCTCGCGCGCAACGTCGCGCCGAGCATCGCGCCCGCGCCCGGCTTCGGCGCGATCCGCAGCGGCAGCGCCGCCAGTTCCGCATCGAGCCGATCGTCGAACGTCGTGATCGGAATATCGATCAGCAGCTGCCGCATCGGCGTCAGGAATCCGAACAGATAGGGAACGCGTGTGTCGTAGACGACGACATCGCCGGTGTCCGCGAGCAGGCAGCGATCGCGCTGGATGAAATACGCGCGCCCGCTCAGGATCTGGCACGCGAACAGCGACTCCTTCGGCAACTGGCGCACCAAGGCGGGGCTGCGCTCGATCACGTGATCCTGGCCGCTGATGTCCGCGATGCCCAAGCCTGGCAGCGCGAGATCGGTCTTCTCGACCTCGAGCCCGGCCGGCGACAGCGACGAGCAGCGCAGGCCGACCAGCGTCGCCGCATTGAACGCATCCCAGTACGCCATCCTGTCGCGCGCCGGCACGTCGGCGGTCGAGCCTCGCGTGCGGGCAAAAACGGTCGTATTCGTCACGTCGCCTCCTGCTGGCGCCTGTCGTGCGGAGCGGCACGGATTGGGGGATGGTTCGTCTGGATTCTGGTGCGATGCAATGTCCGGCGCGGTCAAGCAATTCGTCCAGCCCAGTCAAGAGCGGCGCGCACCGGCTGGCTAAAGTCGAGCCCACGACACCCATACAAGGAGACAGACCGTGGTCGACAAAGCCGTAGCCGAATTCTGGCAAAACATCCCGCCGATTGCCAATCCGTTCAAGCCCGATGCGCTGCCCGAAGCGTACATCGCGAACGCGGCCACCGACGACGAGCGCTATTACGTTCCGTTCACCGAAACGGTTTCGTCGCGGCCGCTGTGGATCTCGCCGTCGCAGAACAAATGGTGCGACATCCTGATGGCCAAGGAAGCCGGGCTCGTGAACCGGCACTATCACCCGCACGAGGTGTTCGCTTACACGCTGTCAGGAAAGTGGGGTTATCTGGAGCACGAATGGACCGCGACGCGCGGCGATTTCGTGTACGAGACGCCGGGCGAGGGCCATACGCTCGTCGCGTTCGATCACCCGGAACCGATGCGCGCGTTCTTCATCGTCAAGGGGCCGCTGATCTGGCTCGACGAAGCCGGCAACCCCGACGGCTACTTCGACGTGCACTCGTACATCGCGATGTGCAAGGCGCATTACGAGAAGGTCGGCCTCGGCGCGCAAGCGATCGAGAAGCTGTTCCGCTGACGCGCGGCGAGGCTCACCATGACATCCCCTTCCTCCTCCAGATCCGCCTGGACGTATGAAAACAGGCTGCTGCTGATCCTGTTCATGACGTTCGGCTTCGTGTTCTTCGACCGCCTCGCGCTGTCGTTCCTGTTCCCGTTCATGTCGGCCGAGCTGCACCTGACGAACACGCAGCTCGGCATGGTGTCGTCCGCGCTCGCGCTCACGTGGGCGCTGTCGGGCGCTGCGACCGGCGCGTGGTCCGACGCGCGCGGCACGCGCAAGCCGCTGCTGATCGCGGCCGTGCTCGGCTTTTCCGTGTGTTCTGCGCTGTCGGGGCTCGTCGGCGGCTTCGCGAGCCTGATCGCGTTCCGCGCGCTGATGGGCATCGCCGAAGGCCCCGTGCTGCCGCTGTCGCAATCGCTGATGGTCGAAAGCTCGACGCCGAGCCGCCGCGGGCTGAACATGGGCCTGCTGCAAGGCTCCGCCGCCGGCCTGCTCGGCGCGATGATCGGCCCGCCGGTGGTCATCGGCATCGCGACCACGTACGGCTGGCGCGAAGCGTTCTACGTGTCCTGCATTCCGGGCTTCCTGATCGCGTTCTGCATCTGGCGCTGGGTGCGCGAAGTGCCGCCCGGCGGCGTGCGGCACGCGCAGGCCGATACCGCCGGCGCGCCGGCCACGAGCGGCGCGGCAGTCAGCCGCTGGGCGCTGCTGAAGGAACGCAACATCCTGCTCTGCATGCTGATCAGCTGCTTCTTCCTCACGTGGTTCATCGTGATCATCTCGTTCGCGCCGGTATTCCTCGTGGAAAGCCGCCATCTATCGCCGTCCGACATGGGCGTCGTGATGACCTGCCTCGGCGCCGCCTGGGTGTTCTGGGGCTTCGCGGTGCCGGCGATCTCCGACCGGATCGGCCGCAAGCCGACGATGATCGCGTTCGCGCTGATCGCCGCCGTGTGCCCGGTCGTACTGATCCATGCCGGCTCGCTCTGGGCGCTCGGCGCGCTCGTGTTCGCCACGTACACGGGCCTCGGCTGCTTCACGCTGTTCATGGCGACGATCCCGGCCGAAACGGTGCCGCCGCGCGCAATCGCCAGCGCGCTTGGCCTGATCATGGGCGCGGGCGAGCTGATCGGCGGCTTTGTCGCGCCGACCGTCGCCGGATTCGCGGCGGACAAGTACGGTCTGCAGTTTGCGATGTGGACGTCGGCTGCCGGCGCGATCCTCGCGTGCGTGCTGTCGTTCGGCCTCGTCGAGACCGCACCCGCCGTGCTGCGCAAGCGCGCGCTCGCCGGCACGGCCGCGAGCCGTCTCGATGCACACAACCTCGGAGGGCGCTGAGATGCGGGCACTTCAATGGCATGGCCCACGTGACGTCCGTCTCGTGGAAATCGACACACCGTGCGTCGGCCCCGGCGACGTGCGCATCGCGGTCGCGTATTGCGGAATCTGCGGCAGCGACCTGCACGAATACGCGGACGGCCCCCACGCGATACCGGTCGACACGCCGCATCCGCTGTCGCGCCGCACCGCGCCACTGACGCTCGGCCATGAGTTCAGCGGCACCGTCGTCGAAGTCGGCGACGGCGTGACGGCGCTACGCGTGGGCGATCGCGTCGCGGTCGAGCCCGAGTATCGCTGCCACCAGTGTGCGTACTGCCACTCGGGGTCGTACAACCTGTGCGTGTCGATGGGCTTCGCCGGGCTGATGGGCGACGGCGGGATGGCCGACTTCGCGGTCGTGCCGGCCTACATGCTGCATCGCCTGCCGGACGGCGTGAGTCTCGAACAGGCCGCCGTGATGGAGCCGGCCGCCGTCGCGCTGCACGCGTTGCGGCGTGGCGAACTGCGGCTCGGCGAGACCTGCGCGGTGTTCGGGCTCGGGCCAATCGGCCTGCTGCTGATCATGCTCGCCAAGCTGCAGGGGGCAACGACGCTCGTGGCCGTCGACGTGTCGCCCGAACGGCTCGCGGCAGCCAAACGCTTCGGCGCAACGCATACGTTCGATGCGCGCGCACTCGGCGCCCCCGCGCTGCAGGACGCGATCCGCGCGGCCACGGGCGGGTTCGGCGTCGACGCGAGTTTCGAAGCGGCCGGGTTGCCAGCCACGTTCGAATCGGCGATGCAGGCGCTGCGCAAGGGCGGCCGCGTCGTCATGGTCGGCCTGATGCCGCGCGCAGGCTTCGACGCGTTCCGCGCGGTCAACGACGAGCTGACCATCACGACGAGCGTCGGTTACCGGCACGCGTATGAAGACCTGCTGCGCATCGTCGCATCGGGCGCGCTCGACCTCACGTCCATCGTCACGCGCACCGTGTCGCTCGAAGAGGCCGTCGCCGACGGCTTCGACGCGCTGCTCGCCGACCGCGCGCAGATCAAGATCCTCGTTTCACCCGCGCAACGGCCGGCCCGTCGCGCGCACACCATCGGGAGCGTCGAGCATGAGTCGTCAGTGGGCGTTTGAGGGCCAGTCCGTCATCGTGACGGGCGGTACATCGGGCATCGGCGCGCGCACGGCGATGCGCTTTGCCGAAGCCGGCGCGTCGGTTGTCGCACTCGGGCTCGATGCGGCGGGCCCGCATGCGCCCGTGCATGCGGGCATCCGGTGCGTGGAACTCGACGTGACCGACAGCGATGCGTTGACGCGCACGATCGCGGCGCTGCCGCGGCTCGACGTGCTCGTCAACGGTGTCGGCATCAGCCGGCACGCGGACGAATACCGGATGGACCAGTTCGAGCGCGTGCTGAGCGTGAACCTGACGTCGGTGATGCGGGCCTCCGACGCCGCACGGCCGGCGCTGTCGGCGCACGGCGGCAGCATCGTCAATGTCGCGTCGATGTACACGTACTTCGGCAGCAAGGACCGCCCCGCGTACAGCGCGAGCAAGGGCGGCATCGCGCAGCTCACGCGCTCGCTCGCGCAGGCGTGGGCCGATCGCGGCATCCGCGTGAACGCAGTCGCGCCCGGCTGGATCGACACGCCGCTCAGCAGCGGCCTGATGGCCGACACGCAGGCGTCGCGGCGCATCCTCGAGCGCACGCCGCTCGCGCGCTGGGGCACGGCCGACGAAGTTGCGGAAGTCATCCTGTTCCTGTGCTCGCCCGGTGCATCGTTCGTGACCGGAGCGGTCGTGCCGGTCGATGGCGGGTATTCGACGGTCTAGCGCGCGGCTCGACGGGCATCGGCAGGCGCGTGAATTCCGCCGATGCCCGTCGCACACCGGTTTTCTTTGGTTGCCGCCGAACCGGGATTCGACCGGCTCAGGTTTGTTCATATCAATCAGTAGTCCAATCAAAAATATCCGACCCGATCGGAAACATGTGAGGAGCACATTGGAGATGACGAAAAAGACCCTTCTGGCGCTTGCGGCATGCGCCCTTCCCGCCGCATCGTTCGCGCAGAGCAGCGTGACGATGTTCGGGTTGATGGATGCCGGCATCAGCTATGTCAGCAATCAGGGCGGCCACGGTGCCGCGAAGTTCGACGACAACATCTTCTTCCCGAACCTGCTCGGTTTCGAAGGCAAGGAGGATCTCGGCGCGGGCACGCGCGCGATCTTCCGGCTCGTCAACCAGTATTCGCTCGGCAACGGCTCGATCATCGGCGGCGGGCTGTTCGCGCGCACGGCCTATGTCGGGCTGCAGAACGACCGGTACGGCACGCTGACGCTCGGCAATCAGTACGAGTTCATGGTCGACGCGCTGGCCGCGAGCGGCAACGAGATCGCGCAGGATCTCGTCGGCCTGTACGGCTTTCGCAACGGCCCGTTCGACAAGCTCGCGTTGCCGAACAACCCGACCGGCGCATTCGACTGGGATCGCGTCGCGGGCAGCAATCGCGTGGCCAATTCGGTCAAGTACACGAGCCCGTCGCTGTCGGGCCTGACCTTCGGCGCGCTGTACGGTTTCGGGAACGTCGCGGGGTCGGTCGGCGCGAACAACACGGTCAGCGTCGGCGCGAGCTACGACAACGGCCCGTTCGGCGCCGGCGCGGCCTATACGAACCAGAAGTACGGCGCGACGGACGGGCTGCCGCCGACCAGCGTGCGCAACTGGGGTGCGGGCGTGCACTACACGCTCGGCACCGTCACGGGGAAAGCGCTCTTCACGACCGTACGCAACGCGCAGAACGGCGCGGGCGCGTGGTCTGCGGAAGCCGGCGCCGCGTGGCGGCCGGCGCCGGCATGGGTGATCGGCGCGAGCTACACGTACATGAAGGGCAACGACACGCTCGACAATGCGCACGCGCACCAGTTCCTGGCCGCCGTCCAGTACTGGCTGTCGAAGCGCACGATGGTCTACGTGGCGGGCGTGCATCAGCGCGCAAACCACAGCAGCAATGCGCAGATCAACGGCGTGATGGACGCGAACGGCGCGTCGAGCGGCGCGCTGCAATCGATCGCGCGGATCGGGTTCAGCACGCGGTTCTAGGCCGCTGCCTCGGCGGATCCGGTCGGCGATCCTGCGTCCGGATCGCCTGACGACACGGGCGCGGCGCCAGCCTCCCTGCCCGCCCGCGTCGTCACACGCGGCCGGCCACCCGCCGATTCCGATCGCGCAGCATGGATGCACGCAGCCGCTGCTAACCCGACGATTCCGCGCCGCCCCCGTCCTGCATCGCTGCTTCCCGACATTGCGACGGCGTGACGCCGAAGCGCCGGCGAAACAGGCGCGCGAAATAGGCCGGATCGGAGAACCCCGACTGCAGCGCGAGACGCGTAATGCTCGCGCCGTCGGCGCCGGTCTGCGACAGCACTTCGTGGCACTTCTCGAGCCGCAGGCGCTGGATCATCGCCTGCGGCCGCTCGCCGATCGACTCGAACGCCTGGTAAAGCGTGCGGCGGCACACCTTCAATGCGGCCGCAATGCGATCGGGCGACAGTTCGCCGTCGTCCAGATGCCGATGCATGTATTGCTGCGCGTCGCGCAGCAACGTCTCGCGGATCTTGCGCCGCGAAGCGGGCGCCGTGCCGTCCGTGAAATCGATTGCCTCGGCGAGCAACGTCGCCACCAGTTCCAGCACGCCGAAGCGGCTGCGCGGATTCATGCGCCGGCCCTCGGCGATCATCGCCTGCAGGCTGGCGAGCGCCACGGCCGCGCCGCCCGTCGTCGGCATCGCGCGGCCGATCGCGTGCCGGGCCAACGTCAGCAGCGCGTCATGATCGGCCACTTCGCACAGCATCGTGACGAATTCGCCGTGTGCGTCGCTTTGAATCCAGTACGGGCTGCTTGCCTCGTACACCGTGAAATGCCCTGGCGGCACGACCACTTCGCACGCACCCTGCTCGAGTCTCGCCACGCCGCTCAATTGCCAGATCACCTTGACGTAGCGGTGCTTCAGCGTCTTGCAGGCGTCGCGTCCGATGGAGGCGCTATGCGCGCTTGCCGCAATGCGCGCCACGCGGCAGCGCGCATGATCGAACACGTCGACGCTGGCGTCGAATGCACCGGACGCGCCGGCGTTGAGCTCCAGCGGAAAGAACCGATGCCGGATCTGCTCCGACCAGCACGATAGTGCGCCCTCCCGCAGCGGCGGATGCGATCCCGAATCGATCATGACGTTCGCCTCCAGAAATATCCGGCTTTCAAGTACGTCCATTGCCTGGCCGACTGCATGCGCAGGCAGCGGGCTCGACGATCGACTCGCCCGGCTTCCGGTCGCGTGCGGCGACACGCACTCGGCAAGCATCGATGAGAGGGGATCGGCTCGTAGCGTACGGCGCGTCGACGCAAAAGAACATTCGCACAACTCCCATGCGCGACCGGAACGCTACCTGACGCAGTAAAGATTTCACCTAGATGCACCGCACTCCTGATGGCTCTGCACGCAAACACATGCGAGCGGAAAACTGGCGCGGCACCCTGCTGACGGGCGGAAACCGGTTTCCGGCCGGGCTTCACGCAACCGGCCCATGCCGTCACGCACCCCGTCCAAAGACAAACAGCGGCCGCTCACGCGCCGCAGCAGGAGACAAACGATGAAACGACGATCCATTTCCCTGATGCTGTGCGCACTCGCCGTCGCGCACGGCGCCCACGCAACCGAAGGTGGCGGCTCCGTGTACCCGACCGGGGCAGAAGGCTACCTGTGCTGCGCACTGCCGCCGCCCGGGCTCTATGCGCTGATCTATGCGGAGCGCTATCACGCCGGCGAACTGCGCGACAACGACGGCCGCAACGTCGCGCCGCCGGACTTCAGCATCACCGCCTATTCGGTAACGCCGCGGATCGTGTGGGTCACGCCTTACACGTTTGCCGGCGCATCGCTGGCCATGCATGCGCTGCTGCCGCTCGTGACGCTCGATGTGCATGCGGGCGGGCAATCGCAACGGCGAACCGGCGTCGGCGACATGACGTTCGGGCCGGCGCTCGGCTGGCACGTCACCCCGACGCTGCACACGCTGCTCGCCGTCGATTTCTTCGCGCCGACGGGCCAGTACGACAAAAGCGATCTGGCCAACATCGGCCGAAACTACTGGGCGATCCAGCCGATCGCCGGCATCTCGTATGGCGGCCGTACCGGGCCGGTGTTCGACGCGAAGCTCATGTGGACCTTCAACCAGCGCAACCACGCGACGGACTACCAGTCCGGCCAGGAATTCATCGTCGACTATTCGGCGGGCTGGGGTTTCGGCAACGGCCTGACGGTCGGCGCGGGCGGCTATGTCTACCGGCAGATGACGGACGATTCGCAGGCCGGGCACACCATCGCCGGCAACCGCGGCCGTTCGTTCGCGATCGGCCCGTCGATCAAGTACGACAGCGGAAAGGGCTGGTTCGTGACCGCCAAATACCAGATGGAAACCGATGTGCGAAACCGCCCGGAAGGCGCGGCGTTCTGGCTCAAGGCCGTGTTTCCGCTCTGATTCGAATGGATTCGCGTCGGCGTCGCCCGACGCGAAGGCGGCGCAGGTCATCCCTGCGCCGCCCGTTTCAGCGTCCGAGCAGCAGATCGGCGCCGCGTTCGCCGATCATGATCGCCGGCGCATTGGTATTGCCGCTCGGCACCTGCGGGCAGATCGAGCAATCGATCACGCGCAGATTGGAGAAGCCGTGCACGCGCAGCGTCTTCTGGTCGACCACCGACGTGCGCGGATCCGTGCCCATCCTGCAGGTGCCGGCCGGGTGATAGACGGTCTTGATGTCCTGCCGCACGAATCGCTCGATCGCCGGCAGATCGTCCGGATCGATCCGGGCCGGCGCGACGATTTCCTTCACGTGCGCCTGGAGCGCCTTCGCCGACAGGATCCTGAGCCCGGCCTGAACGGCCCGGATCTGACCGTCGAGGTCGGCCGGGTCGCTCAGGAAGTTCGCATCGATCGTCGGCAGGTCCGCCGGATCCTGGCTGCGCAACCCCACCTGCCCGCGCGATTTCGGTTGCAGATGGCCGACCTTGACCGACATGCCGTGCTCACTCGCCGGCGGCTTCTCGCCCGGCGTATTGTCGAAATTGTCGAGCAGCGGCAGGAAGTGGAACTGGACATCGGGCCGCCCGGTGCCCTGCGTGTCGATGAATGCGCCGCCTTCAAGGATGTTGCTGGTCAGCAGGCCGCTCCTGAAGCACTTCCATTGCAGGAAATGGCGCATCGCGCGGAGCCCCGTGTTCTCGCCGTAGAGGCTCGCCGGCGTGCGAATCGACGCCTGCACCGACATGTGCAGATGATCGTGGAAGTTCTTGCCGGCCGGCAACGCGGCAACCGTCTCGATCCCGAGCGCGGCGAGCTGCTCCGCCGGCCCGATGCCGGACAGCATCAGCACTTTCGGACTCCCGATCGCCCCCGCGCTCACCACGACTTCGTTGCGCACGCGCACCGACACGGGCGCATTGCCGCCCTCGCTGAATTCGACCGCGACCGCACGCCCCGCCTCGGTCCGGATCCGGTGCACGAGCGCGCCGGTCACCACCTTCAGCTTCGCGTCGTTGCGCACCGATGCCAGATAGGTCTGCGCGGTGCTCGCGCGTTCGCCGTTGCGCGTCGTCGTCTGGTAATAGCCGATGCCCTGCTGCACTTCGCCGTTGAAATCGTTGACGTAGGGCAAGCCCATTTCCTGCCCGGCCCGGATGAACGCGGCCGTCAACGGATGGCGATAGCGGTTCTCGCTGACGGGCAGCGGGCCGGTCTGGCCGTGATACGCAGGCCCCAGGCTTTCGTTCGCTTCCGCCTTCTTGAAATACGGCAGCACGTCGTCGTAGCGCCAGTCCGTGCATCCCCACTGCGTCGCCCAGTCGTCGTAGTCCTCGCGCTGCCCGCGGATGTAGATCATCCCGTTGACGGAACTGCCGCCGCCCAGCACCTTGCCCTGCGCGATGATCATGCTGCGACCGTTCGCGTTCGGCTGCGGCTCGGTCATGTAGGGCCACGATTTCTTCTGGAACACCTGCATCACGCCGCCCGGAATCCGGTGGAACGGATTGTCGTCGCGCGTGCCGGCCTCCAGCAGCAACACCGAACCGGCATTCTGCTGAATCAGCCGCGCGGCCACGACGCAACCGGCGGAACCCGCGCCGATGACGACGTAATCGAAGGTCAGGTCTTGAGTAGTCATGTGTCTGTCGATAGGGATGGGCGGGCAAGCGACGCAATGCCCGCTATCTTGTTGTTGTGGTGTCTCCGTGCCGAAACGTGCGCGGCTACATCGCGATCGTGACGACCTTCTCCTCGAGGTACGCATCGAGCCCGCTTTGCGACAGGTCGCGCCCGACGCCGCTGTCCTTGAAGCCGCCCCACGGCAGCCGCGCGTCGAGCGGGCTCCACGCGTTCACCGCGACCGCGCCGACCCGCAGACGGGCAGCGGTGCGGTGCGCGGTCGCGAGATCGCGGGTCCACAGCGACGCGGACAGCGCGTAGACGGTGTCGTTCGCCAGCGCGACGGCCTCGTCTTCCGTATCGAACGGAATGATCGTGCCGACCGGCCCGAACACTTCGTCGCGCGCGATGCGCATCGCCGGATCGACGTTCGCGAACACCGTCGGCCGCACGAAGAAGCCTTGCGACGGCACCGGCTCGTCGCCCGCGACCATCGTCGCGCCGTCGCGAAGCGCCGCTGCGATATGCGACTTCACGCGATCGGCATGGCGGGCGCTGATCAGCGCGCCCATCTGCGTCGCCGGGTCGAACGGCGTGCCGACCCTGACCGACCGCGCCGCATGCGCGAGCGCGCCGACCACGTCATCGTAGTGACGGCGCTGCACCAGCACGCGCGAGCCGGCCGCGCAGGTTTGCCCCTGGTTGACGAACAGCCCCATCGCGACGCCGGCGATCGCCTGCTCGAGATTCGCGTCGTCGAAGATGATTTGCGGCGCCTTGCCGCCGAGTTCCAGCGTCAGCCGCTTGAACTGCGCGCCGGCTTCGCGTGCGATCGAGCGGCCGACCTCGGTGCTTCCGGTGAAACTGATCTTGTCGACACCCGGATGATTGACCAGCGCGGCCCCGACCGACGCGCCGATGCCGTGCACGAGATTCACGACGCCCGGCGGAAAGCCCGCCTGCACGGCCAGGTCCGCCAGCGCGCCGACTGCGAGCGGCGCGTCCTCCGACGGCTTGACCACGACCGTGCAACCGGCCGCGAGCGCGGGCGCCAGCTTCCAGCACGCGATCATCAGCGGCGCATTCCACGGCACGATTAGGCCTGCGACGCCGACCGCCTCGCGCACCGTGTAGTTGAGGGTCGGGCGCCCCATGAAGCCGCCGGTCGGAATCTGGCGGCCTTCGAGCTTGTCCGCCCACCCGGCGAAGTAGCGCAACGTGTCGATCGACATCGGCAGGTCCATCATGCGGACCTCCATGGCCGGGCGCCCCTGTTCGCGCGCGAGCAGGTCGACGAAGCGCTCCGCGTCGTGCTCGAGCAGGTCGGCCAGCCGGTTCAGCAGCTTCGCCCGCTCTGCGCCGGACAACCGGCTCCAGTGCCCGCCGTCGAATTGCGCGCGGGCCGCGCGTACGGCCCGGTCGACGTCGGCGCCGGTGCCGGCCGCCACGCGCGCAAGCAGGTGTCCGGTGCATGGCTCGAATTTCTCGAACCACTCGCCCTGGGCGGCGTCGCACGCCTCGCCCGCGATCCGGTGTTGAAGGGTGTATTCGGCTGTCATGTGGCTGTCTCCAGATTAAAGGCCGATCCCGCGCTGAAAGGCGGATCGGCATATCTGGCCCACTGTAGGACGCGGGTTCTGGCGGCGCTGGGATATCCGTGCACCGGATGCAGGATTCACATGCACACGCGTGCGAAGTGTTCGTCGGCGGCGAACGCGGGTACACATGTCGGACGGTATCGGCGTGCTCACCCATAGACGATGGGTCGGTTTCGGGCGGGCGTTCAAGGCGCCGTTCGAGTGTAGTCCGGGGGCATATTGCGACGCACGCCGGCATGCCCCCGTGGCGTGACGCGATCCGCGTCCGGAGCGCGCGCGGGTGTCAGATGAATCGCAGCGAACCGTTGTCAACCTGACGTGCGAGGACCGGCAGGCAACTTCACTGCATCGTCGCCGAGCCCTTTCCCTCTTTGGCAACCCGGGCGGCACTGGATGCGCCGGACCAGAGCAACGCCGGCAATTGCCGCGACGACAGAACCGGCTCGTCCGCCGCACGCAATCCGGGCAAGCGATGCCACGCCACGCCAGGCTCGCGATGATGCTGTTGGTGATAGTTGATGTGGTACGGCCAGATAAAAAAGCGCCCCAGTAACCCGACGCGCCACGAATAGGTCCAGTCGTGCCAGCCCGCCGTGACACCCGGGCCGCCGCTGTGTTCTGCAATGCTGCGGATTTTCTGCAGCAGCGCCCCGATCGTCACGAGGGGAATGAACCAAAGCGCCGCAAGGGTCAGCAGCTCGCGCACCGTGCATCCATGCACCAGCGGCGCCAGCAGGACACCCCAGGTCGCCATCGCCGCAAGCAGCGCGCGCGACATGGGTGCACCTCGCCCGTTCGCACGCCGGTATGCACGCATGTTTTTCACCATGTTGACGACGAGCAGATCACCGAGCAATTGTCGAATGAGCGGGAGCGTGTCGAGCGGCTCGAACTTCCATGGCTGCGCGTGATAGAGATAATTCCGCTCAGGATCCTGCGAAGTCCCGACGTGCCGATGGTGTGTGAGATGCAGCGGGCGATAGAATTCGATGGGCACGAGGCCTGGTACCCCGATTGCGACGTTGATCAGAAAGTCGTTCGCGAAACGGCGGCGGGTCAAATGATAGTGCGTCGCATCGTGGTACAGAATGAATAGCGCGTGTTGTCGGGTCGCGACAACGACGGCCGCGGCGAGGTAACCGCCCCAGTGCGCAGCCGATAACGCAACGCGCAGCGTTACAACGATGCAAAGCCATTCGAGCAGCAATGCGCCGGCCGTACGCAAGTCAACGTCGAGACGGACGAGCAGGGCCGTCGCACAGCCCACGCCAATGCCGAGCGCGGCACCGACGAGCATGTCCGTGACTAGATGCTGCCCGGTCGTCAGGACCGTGAGCGCCAACACTACGCTCCACGCGGCGTAATAGCGCGCGGCACGGACACGTAGCAGCGCCAGCACGACGGTTACCGCCACCGGCAGCGCAACATGTCCGCATGGACTCGCTGCGAGCGGCGTGTCGATCCGATACAGCCAAGCGAGCCATCCGGTCGCGACCGGTGGCCGGATGACCGCGGTCGGCCAGAACAGATGACTGACGAGGCACAGGCCTGCCGCAAGCGCACCCGCGAAAAAGGCGGGCAGCAGCCAATCGCTGCGCCGGCCGAACCAGACGATCGACGGCATCACGAGCGCGTAACTCAAATAAAGCGGCACGCTGGCGGGTACGTGCGGCACAAACGCATCGTACGGTCCCGGCCGCAACAGCGCCACGGGCGCCATCGGTGCGTGCGTGACCCAGAAGTACAGCGCGCCCGAGACGGTCACGTAGATTGCGAGCCAGCGCCACGCATGGAACGCTGACGGTACGCGGGAAACGGAAACGGGAGGTATGGCGCGCATGATAAAAAGGGAGCGGCTCGATCGCGTATCATAATAAATCGTTTTGCATGATTAACGACGCTATGCCGCTTCGAGCCAGTTCCATCCAACGTGCGCAACTGCGCGACGTCGACGTTGCACATATGTATGCGCTCTACTCGACCTGCTACCGGGATACGGAACGGGCACGCTTCGAACACGACCTCGACGACAAGACGCACTGCGTCATCATGCGCGATGACACGGGCGTGCTGCGCGGCTTCTCCACGCTCAAACTCTACGAACAGCAGTGGCGCGGCACTACGCTACGCATCCTGTTTTCCGGCGATACGATCGTGGATCCCGCGTGCTGGGGCAGCCAACAACTCGCGTTTTGCTGGATCCGGCTCGCCGGTGAGCTCAAGCGCCGCGCGCCCGACGCCGCGCTTTACTGGTTTCTCATCTGCAAGGGACATCGGACGTACCGCTACCTGCGCGCGTTCGCGCACGACTTCTCCCCGCGATTCGATCGGCCAACTGAACCCGCGAGTCAGGCATTGCTCGATCATCTGGCTGTCGAACGCTTCGGGCAGGCATACGACGCCGCGTCGGGCATACTCGACTTTGCGGTACCGCAAGGCCGCCTCTCCCCCGCCCTTGCCGATGTGCCGGACATACACCGGCGTATGCCCGACGTCGCGTATTTTCTCGAACGTAATCCGGACTATGCGCGCGGCAACGAGCTCGTCTGTCTGTGCGAACTGACGCCGGAAAACCTCCGGCCGATGGCGAGGCGGATCTTCACCGGTGAATGAGCCGACGACGCGGATCCGTCCGGCCACTGTGGCCGACAACGAGCGACTCCTGGCATTTCAAGCGCGATATGCAATGCGCGGCGGGCTACCGCTTCGCTTCGATCGGTCACCGGATTACTTCGCGCTACATCGGTGTCATTCGGACGACTACCGAACCTGGCTTGCGGAGGACCACACCGGGCGCGTCAAGGGAATGGCAAGCATGGTCGTTCGCGACGGTTACCTCGTCGGTGAGAAACAGCGTATCGCTTACCTTGGCGACTTGCGCATCGCACCCGATCGCGAGTTGGCGCGCATATGGGTCGACTATGTCGCCGATCGCCTCGCAGATCTCGCCCGGCACGAGGATGTGCAACATACGTACTGCTGCGTCATCCGCGACAACCGGATCGCAACGCAATCGCTATTCGGGACGGCGGGCAAGCGGACCCGGCTCGGATTTCGGCATTGGCGCGGCTACAGTAATGTATCGATCTATGCACGGCGTTTCGCTGGGCGACGCTGCGGCTCCGTCAGGATCACGAACGCATCGGGCGCGGATGCCGACGCACTCCGCGCATTCCTGGACCATGAATCGCGCTCCCAGCCCTTCGGTTGCGTCTTTACGACGGACGAATTCGCGCGCCGCCTGAGCGCATGGCCCGACTTCGGGATCGAACGTTTCATGATCGCACGCAACGCGCAAGGTCGTATCGTGGGCTGCGTTGCTCCGTGGGATGCGGGACGTATCAAACGCATCATGCTGGAACGTCTGCCGCGCTCCCTCGGTGCACTGCGCTACGGCTTCAACGCGATCGCCCCGTTGCTCGGACGCCCTCCCATCGCAGCACCCGGCCAGCCGCTTCAGGACACTTACCTGACCCATCTGCATGTGAGCGGACGCGACCCGGACATCGCACAGGCACTGCTCGATGCGGTCTGGCAACGAGAGCGGAGCCGCTATGCCCTGCTGCAGCTTTGCCTGTACGATCACGATCCGCTATGGCCCGCCTTGCACGGCTATCGGTACACCGCATTGCCGATGGATCTATACACGCTATCCACGCCCGGCGCGAGCGCATTCGATCCGGGTGGCGCCGAAGCGATCCCGGGATTCGAGATCTATCTCGTCTGACCGCTCGCGACCGCTGCCGCTCGCGTGTCGTTCAGGAGCGCAACGAGTGCAAGCCAGAAACGTCCCGCATCGAAGCCGGCGCCGCCGAGTACGGGCTGGCCATGGTCGAGATGCGGCACGCACACTTGGGGCATGCCGCGAATCGTCTGGTGGTCGAGGTAGAACTGTCCGTCATGCGCACAACCGGGACGGTAGCTGTCGAGGCGTGAGTGATGTGCGTCGAACCGGGACGTGCGTTCTATCGACCAGCTCACGACATGCACACAGTGCAGGCCACCGGGCACCGCAGACAACAGATTCGCGATGCCCGCGTCGCGCCCGCTGCCGATATCGCGCGAGCCTGCAAGCAGCCAGCGTGTGCGCAGCAATCTCCCGGCGGCTCGACCCAACCATGCGGGATCGATGCGCGCCCCCCGCTGCTCGAGCAGGCCATCGACGATCGCACTCGGGCCGACGGGCGGCTGAACGAGTGCGATACCGTCGCAGCGGGCACGAAGCCCTGAATCCGCATGCAGTGCCGCCAATGCATCGAGCCCACCCTTGCTATGGGTAAGGACGATAAAGCGGCGATCAGTGGGCAGGCGCGCATACAGGTTGCGCACGATATGCGCGCCCTGCTCGGCAACCGCGCGCGATGAGCGGACCGGCACACGCAAGATTGGGTACCGCGCGGCACGCAACGCCCGCGCGGCATGCCGGAAGCAGGCAGGTATCCACTCGGAATAGAGCCCCGCAATCAGCACGATGACGGTGTCCGGAGATGCGTGGGCGCCATGCGCGTGCCAACATTCGATGAAGCGCCGGGTCCAGTCGAGTGCTGCGGGTGCCGGTTCGAACGGCGTCGATGGGTAGTGTTGCCGCCACTCGTCGAAGCCGGACGGCGACCATGCCGGACACCGTGCGCTCATGCCGGCTCCGTTGTCACGCCATCGGCAGCGAGTGCCGCGCGGGCAGCAGCCAGCGTGGCCGGATTCCCGATTCGGGCAGGATGAAAACGCGGCGAGAACCATGCCAGCCACGCGGGCAGCACGCGGGTAACGATGCCCGGCGCGCCGAACAGCCACCAGCCAAGCTGTGCCCAGCTTCGCCAATTGCCGGCGTCGCGGTCGGCACGCGCGAGACGGACGATGAAATAGCCCAGATCGACGATGAAGCATGCCGTGACGCCGAGCATCGCCGCCGTCCGCATGAAATAGCGCTTGATCGCGCCGCCGCCGCAAGCGCGAAATACGTCGAACGCGACGGCCTTGTGTTCGGTTTCCTCTATCGCATGCCACCGCCAGATCGCGGCCATCGACGGGGCGACGCCGTCGAGAATGGCCGGATCGCGCAACAGCAGATCGGCCAGAATGGCCGTGTAGTGCTCGAGACAGGCAGTGAAGGTCAGTTGAAGCAGCGGCGGCGCGACCCGCCGGCATTGTTGCTGCCGTCTCCGCATGAGCGCCTCGAGCGCGTCGACAGGCATGCCCTGGCGAACCAGGCGCCGGTTGTACGCGCGATGCTCGCGAATGTGGGCCGCTTCCTGGTAGAGGAAGGCATCCGCTTGCGCGGCGAGCATGCCGTCGGCCGGCAGCACGTCGCGGTACTGCCGCACGCTATCGACAAAGAACTTCTCGCCAAGTGGAAACATGATCGAGAATGCGTCGAAAAAGCGCGTCACGCGCCTTTTGTCACGATACCAATAGCGCGGAATGTGTTCGGCAAAGCAAAAATGCAGATTGCGTCGATGGATGTCTGCCGCGTCGTTGCAGCGTTCATGCATTGAATCGTCGGTTCGTTTTGCGGACATGGTCGTGGCCGATCGTGGCGTAACGCGCACGGCCAGCGCAGGCGCGCGTGTTGTTCGATGGTGGCGATCAAAGGTATGCTCTGCGTCGCCGCCACCATCCATGCCCGAATTGTATGTTCGTTGCCAATGCATGCGCCATAGATAATCGTTCGCGACATTTCGATCGGCTGAATCTCTGCGTACTCGCGCTGCAGAGCGTTGCATGGGTCGGCATCCTGACGTGGCTGTCGCACGGTACGAGCCCCTTCCGCTGGCTGTCGCTCGTACCGTTCTGCCTGATCATGCAAGGTGTTTTTTCGATGATGCACGAAACTTTCCACGGTTTTGGACATCGGAGCCGGGTGGTCAACTACTTGATGATGGGGTGGGCATCGACCATGTTTGGCGCGGCGGCAACGCTGATCCACGTGAATCATCTCGGCCACCACATACGCAATCGAACGCTCGCGGAGCGGGTGGACTTCGTCGAGCCGGATGCTTCGCTCTGGCGCAAGCGAATCGAATACTACGCGGCGATCGTGGGTGGCATCTGGTTCGCGAGTTTCGTGGGCAGCCTCGTCCTGGCCGTGCTTCCGAGTCGCATCCCCCACGGCTGGGCGAAGTACGGACACGACAACACGTATGCAGCTGCGTTCAGAGACTTCGACCAGGCCGAATTTCGACGAATTCGATACGAAACCCTCGCTGGTGTGGCCGCGTGGACTGCACTGGGTGCATTGCTCGACTGGCGCATGCTCGACATCGCGCTTGCCTATCTCGCGTTCGCGTTTTCGTGGTCGTCGCTCCAGTGGGTGTATCACATGCACACGCCGCTTGACGTTGTCGAGGGCACATACAACATGCGTGCGCCCACGCTGATCCGCTGGGCGTTTCTCAACTTCAACTACAACCTGACGCATCACCGGCATCCGAGCCTGCGCTGGCAGGAACTCCATACGTGTTCCGACGCGGCGGAGACGCGACCGCTGTGGTACGGTTGGCTGCATGTGTTCGAGGCACCGCGGCGCTTGCCAAGCGATCTGACACAGCTCGACAAAACCTATTTCTGACGAGAGGGCGCACGTGCATGCACAGGATGCGTGGGCCGCGTTTTCCGCTGCCGCAGAACCCTTCCGTCGTGCGTGGCTGAGTGCGCTCGATGCGCCGGGCGACGCGCAGGCGGCCTATCTGTCGCGCTTGCTCGCAGCGAATCGGGACACGGCGTTCGGCGTCGCCCACGGATTTGCCGGTATCGCAGATCCTGCACAATTTCGCGAGCGTGTGCCGGCGACATCCTACTCCGGCATGTATCAATGGATCGATCGTGCACTCCAGCAGTCCGCTCCGATCCTGACCGCGCAAGCACCCCGCTTCTTCGAGCGCACGAGCGGCGGCAGCGAGCAGCAAAAGCTCATTCCCTATACGCCGGCCTTTCTCGAAGAATTGCAGTTCGCGCTGATCGTCTGGCTCTCCGATCTGCATCGCGCCGTGCCCGGCGTCGCGGCCGGGCGCGCGTACTGGTCGATGTCACCTCCACTGCAAGCGCGCGAACGCGCGCCCAACGGCATCATGATCGGATCGGACAGCGATCTCGATTACCTGGCCGACAGCCCGCTCGTCGATCTGCTGCCGACGCTCGTCGCACCATCGCTGTCGGGTGATGGTCGGGCGTGGCGCAACGAAACGTTGCGTGCGCTGATCGCCGCTGATGATCTGGCCTTCATCAGCGTATGGAGCCCGACCTTCCTGACCAGTCTGCTTCGTCCGCTGTTCGACGACGCCGAACCGCAACGCCGCGATACCCTCGCCTTCCTGTTCGATTCGCTGCCGTCGAACCGTACGGCAGCGCTGCGGCGCGCACTCGACGACGGCCACTGCGGCCGGCTGTGGCCACAACTCGCCGCAGTGAGTTGCTGGATGGACGGCCCAAGCAAACACTACGCCGCACATGCCCGCACCTTGTTTCCGCAGGCCGCATGGCTCCCGAAAGGCTTGTTTTCCACCGAGGCGGTGGTCAGCCTGCCGTTCGGCGATACGGCCAGCTGTCCCCTCGCCGTCTGCAGCCACTTCCTGGAGTTCCTGCTCGACGACGGAACCGCGATAGGCGTGGAAGAACTGAAGCCGGGCGATACGGTCGAGGTCGTCGTGACGACCGGAGGCGGCCTGTACCGCTATCGGCTCGGCGATCAGGTCCGTGTGACCGGATATGCGGGACGAACGCCATGCGTGACCTTCGTCGGGCGGGCGGGCACGCAAAGCGATCTGGTCGGTGAAAAGCTGGACGAAGCCTATCTGGCTGCGTCGCTTTCCGAGGTGCTGCAACCGGGCGATGAAGGTTGCGTGATTCCGTGCGCGGACGCGGATCCGCCCCATTACCTGCTGTTGCTTGCAAGCGGTACGCAAGACGTCGCCGCCCTGCGCGATGCGCTGGAACGGGCTCTCGCCCGCGCTTTTCACTACCGGCACGCACGCACGATCGGCCAACTTGGCCCGTTGCGCGCGGTACGCCTACCCGGGGGCGCCGCCCAGCTGGCGGATCTCCTCCAGCGAGCCCACGAGCGTGCAGGCATCCGGGCTGGCGATGTCAAACCCCGCGCACTGGTGGCCAAGCTCGCCGTGGCGGACGCACTCCGCGCATTCATCGAGGACGCGTGCTCATGTTGAACATACCGATCGCATCAACGTGTCCCCCGTGCGACGAATCCGCGCCGGACGCCGATGGCGAAGCCTTCGGCGCGCTCGTCGAGCAATGGTACGTCGCGGGCACCGAAGCCGAGGTCAAGCAGGACAAACCGTTCGGCACGCGCGTACTCGGCCTCGGCATCGTGCTATTCCGGGCGGCCGACGGCGAGATCGTCGCGCTCGTCGATCAATGCGTGCATCGCGGCACCCGGTTGTCGGCCGGGAAAGTCATCGACGGCTGCCTCGTCTGTCCGTATCACGGCTGGCATTACGACCAGCACGGCAGCGTCACCCGAATTCCCAGCATCGACGGCGCAAGCGCCGAACCGACCGGTACGACCTACCCCTATCGTCAGCGCAGGTTGCCGGTGCTGACTCGGCACGGCCTCGTCTGGGTCTATCGCGGGCGAGGCGATCCGGCGCTGAAGCGGCCGTTCGACATGCCGCACCACGGCGAACGGCCGTGGCAGTCGTACTACATGGTCAATACGTTCGATGGCGATCTCGGTGCGCTGGTCGAGAACTTCATGGACGTCCCGCATACGGTGTTCGTGCACGACCGGATCTTTCGCTCATCCACTGGGCGGCGACTACGGGCGACCGTCGAACTGAAGCAGCAGAGCGTCGAGGTCACGTATCACGATGACGGCGACAAGATCGGCATGCTGGACTGGCTGACCAATCCGTCCAGGGAACCGCTTCGGCATACCGATCATTTTTATGCACCGAACGTCACGCGGTGCGACTATCACTGGGGTAGCCGCTCGAGTTTTCTGATCATCAGCCAGATCACGCCGCTCGACACGCGTCGATCGCGTGTCTATACGTACATCGCCTATCGCTTTGCCTTGCCGGCCGCGGTGCTGCGCGCGCTGAAACCGCTGCTGCACCTCTACACGCATTCCGTGATCCAGCAAGACGTGCGAATCATGCGTGCGCACCGCGAGGGACTCGACAACGCCGCAGGCTTCACGCCGTCAAGTGTGCGCGCCGATGTAGTCCACATTGCGATCGGCCGGTTGTTGGCCGCGACGCAGCGTGGCGAGCCGTTGCCCGATGCGCAATGCGGCACGAAGCCAATGGAATTCGTGATCTGAGCGTCACCGGCGCGATCGGGCGAGGCCCGGCCGGCTCGACCGGTGCACCGCCCACGTGCCCCGTATTTCCGTTAGCCTCCCGTCTGGTCCTGGCTCGCGATCAGGCGTGCTCCGCATGCCAGCAAGTCGCCGTCGCATGCGGCGACTTGCCCGTCGAACCGGGCGTGGCCCGACACCGTCGCAATGAAGGTCAGGCCGTGAATCTCGCAAATCGCGGGATCGTGCAAGCGTGCAATCGCGCGCCCGTTGATTCGCGAGTTCGGCGCCCCGGACACAACGCGTCCGCCGTGGCTGTGCACATCGCCTTCGATGATGTATCGCTTTTGACCCATGACGTGTCGATCCGGTCCGTCAGAAATCCCAGCTGAACGTCTGCGGATGCGCCTGCCGCGACGCGACGTCCGGCGGCGTCAGCATGACGATCGTGGCGTGCAGCGGATCCCGCAGGTTGATCAGTGCACTCGTCTTCCCGTCGCCATAACCCATCATCAGCGCCAGCGCGGTCTGGACCCAGATCGAGCTCGTTCCGGTGTCGCCGCCGATACGGCGTTGCATGTCGAATGCATCTTTCGGATCGTCAATATCGACATGCTGCGGGTTGTCGTGCAGCGACTGCACCAGCAACGCGAGATTGGCGGCCGAGGTGCCGGTGTCGTAGAACATCCGTCCCGGTTGCTCGCCGGGCGCAAGCGTACCCACTGCCTGCTGCCAGCCGGCGCGGATCTTTTCGATTCGCTCGCCCTTCTTCAACGGCGCCCCGTGCCCGTTGCTCAGATCGACTCGTACCGGCCGATGCAGATTGGCCAGGACCGGCCATTTGTCGTACTCCTTCAGTTGCCACGTCGTCCACGGAATCGGCACCCACGGGTTCGGCTTGAAGCCGTCCGGCATCTTCAGTGACGCGGTCTTCCAGAACTCGGGGAGCTTCGCCTGCCAGTAGCCCACCGGCATCTCTTTTTCACCCTTTTTCCAGTAGGCTTTCTGTAGCTGCCAGAAATAGTTCCACAGCTTGATCACGTCATATCGGGTCTGGGTGTTGTCGATTGCCTCTGGTGCGTCCACCACATATGGACGAATCAGTCGATCAACGCGATCCTTTCTCGTCACGAGCAACGCAACGTAACTGTCCGGATTCTTTGGTACGAAGTTTCCATCTTTTGTAGACAAACCCAGGTAATCGGCGCCCGGAGTACCCAAATAGGATCGCGTGTTGATTCCATCCTCAACCAGCAACATTACTGCCGGCAAGTCCGGCTCGCGGTCAAAAATATCAAACGCTCTAGAGATTACGTCGTCCCCGTGCGCAGTATGTATTTCATCAAGTCGCGTATAAAGGGTATTACCAATCCCCGCCCCGTTATCCGCACTACTGATGTGGGTTGCCATCCGGTCCGCATCCGGATCACTCTCGTTTCGCGGCGGCCCGGCCACTATCACGGGAATCGGCCAATAATCGACCCATCCGCGCAACGTATAGCCGAAAACGTTGTTCTCTCGCTTATGTCCCGCAAAGCTTCGATCACTACTCGACCACGGATATTGTTTGGGATCTTGCAGGAGCAACGTTCCATTGGCCCCTGCCTCGTCCAGCCGCATCAATAGCGCACGCTGGCGAAACCGGTCAACGGCGACGCCAAAGCGTCGTATCTCCAATGTGAACCGTGCGTCCCGGGATCCGTCCCCGGCAGCGACAGCTTCATTTGCGCTGGAGGGCCGAGCAGCAGCCGTCGTGTCTCGAGGCGGCGAGTCTCTACGCAACGAGGCACCATAGGCGATACTGACGCCTACCGCCAACAATAGCGGCGGCAAGATCAACAGCGACAAGCGTCGATACATTGCAATATTCCCTCCCAAAAATCCCTCCCTTCCAACAACAAATTCAAAGACTGCAATCCATAAGAGAGTCAGGATTGCGAGCGCAAGCAAAAATACTCGTGAAGCTGGTGGTCGTGTGACGTTTGTCGTAATCATGGCGCATTAATTTATCAATGTCCCGATCGTGCTTCTTTAGCACCTTCACTATTTCGATCTTTCCTGGTTTCACTGACCACACCATCAGGAAAATCCTTGGGCACGATATCATTTTCCGGGAAAACTCCGCTTTCGTAATAGCTGCAATTGGCTTTTACTATGTCTGACGTTACGGAGTCGAGCTTTTTTCCGAGTTTTCTCTCGGCTTTTGTTATATCACTCTCCGGAAGTCTCCAATCAGCAATAGCCCGCAGGAGTTTTGCCCAGTCCGGATCGTCCAGCACACGCGCCTGGCCTACCGACACATCGAACGCGGTCGCGCAGCGGTGATTTCTACGACCGCTCATGACCGCCGAGTGATATGAGCTGTCTCCCCGATGCTTATTCATCAGCCGAACCTTGGCTTCGTTGAGCGTCTCCTGCCGATAGACGACGATGTGCCCGGGCGACGGCGGTACAGTCGACACGACCCGGCCTACCTTGCACTGATCGTCGGGATCCTTGCCCGCATTCAACGACGCTTCGACCTCGGCGGAGGTCGGCAGCGTCCCGTCCTCGCTCGTTGGCCAGTCGATGGTTTGTGCGGGCAATGGCTGCAACGCACCTTCGCCACTGTTCGTGCTCAAGGCAATTTCCGCTTCGAGCTGGTCAATGGCTTGTTTGCCGGGCGCATGCTCGCCAGCATTATTTTCCGAGAGCGGCGTTGCCTCCGTTCCAGCTAGCACATTGCCTTCCATTTCGGGATCGAATGGTGGCGTCAATGCTTCGCCGTTGATATTGCGCTCGGTTCCGACGGTGGTCTGTGTCGACTTCACCCAATTCGTGAAGCCGCCCGGTAAGCCATGGGATGTCTCGCCCTTTTCTCGCATCGTAAAGTTTCCGGGCGGCGTACCAACCTGAACCGGCTTGCCCTGCCGCAGACGCCGGGTAAAGATACGCTGCCGGAAAGCCGCCGACAGCAAATTGATTTTCTCAGGCTTGCTTCCCCGCTGCGACGCACGCACGTTGATTGAGTCGGGCAAGCCGGAACAACCCATGCCATTGACGCCGCGCAGACCGACGGTCGCATCCTCCGGGCTAAAGTACATATACACTTTGCCGCGATTGTCGCGCTCGGCGAACACGACGCATTCGTTGCCTTGCAACCCGCTCAGGCGCGTCGCCTGCGCGGGATCCCACGTTGGGCCGACGATGCCAAAATTGTCCCGTCCTGGCTCGTACTTCAATTGATCGAGTGGCGGCGTCGGATATTTGCCGCTCGCCACATGCTGCGCAAGGTTGGCCAGCGTTTTCGCACGGGCGTAGGTCGTTTGCTGCTGATCGCCACGTTGCAGCAGCCGATCCATGAACTCCTCGCTCAGGCTGTACGGCGAGTCGATCAGGACCAGCGTGTCGGCAGGACGGTCAGCCGGGCCACATTGGTTTGGAATCAGCCCCTCGACGAGATAGGCCTGAGCGAGCAGCGATATCAGCGTGCCCTGGCTATGCGCAATGATGTTGACGGTCCCGTCCGGATCGATAAGGCGGATTTGCCTGACCAGTGCCGCGAGGCGCCGCGCCGCCAGCACCATGTAATGGCGATTTTCCGCTTCGCGAAGCGGGTGTGTCGGGTCGCCCTGCATCCGGTCGAGAATCTTCGTCGTCATTCCCCCTTTGAAATTCGAGTCGAACATGTCGGGGATGTTGTTGGTCGCATTGGCAAAGAATCCGCCGTTGCGCGCGCGATGCTCGTCAAGGCGGTTGCCGAACCGATCAACGTACTGGCCGTTGACCTTCTCCTGATTCGGGTCGCGCGGTAAGTCCTCCTTCCCGACACGCAGCCCCCAATAAAACGGAATCAACGGGCTTTTCGTATCCTCGCCTTCCTGCCGACGATAGATGACGTCATCCATGTTCTTCATCATGTCGGCAACGCTCACCATGCTCGCGTCGTTCGCCATCCGGCCGTGCGAGTATTCGGCGCCCTTGAAATCGGTGCGACCGAGGCGGTCGTTCAATCCCTCGCACAGCCCGCCTTCGACCGTGCCGAAATCCGTTCCAAGGTCATTCACGCCATGGATCAGGATCGTCGTGCATGGAAAGCGATTTTGTACGTCGGTATTGACGCACGCATCCTGCGGCCGGTTGCAATTGAGAATCGCCTGACGTTCGCCGACGATCCGGGGCGACGAGGTTGTGGTATCGGACATGATCGCCTGCCTTAAACGTCGAAAACCTGAATGTGTGCAATGTGCATCGCGTCGCTCGATGCCAGCTCCGTCAACCCGTGTGCATCCGAGACCCCGTTGATGATCTGGCCATTGCGCAGCGTGATCTTGTACGGGCGATTCGGTACGGGATGCGTACCGTCGTCACCATCGGTGCCGGGATACCGCAAGCGGAACTTCTGATCGGCACCGCCGCGATTGAAGGCCGGTGGCGCAACGTGGTCCGTGTTCGGGCCGACGAAATCATGTCCCGCCGTGTGCGCGGTGAACGCACCGTCGGAACCGACCTCGACGCCGCCGCCGACTTTCACGTAGCTGCCGTCTTCCGCGACGAGTCGGATCGACTTGCCCGAGATCAAAACCTCGTCCCCGACGGACATGATCCGCACCCCCTTCTGGGCAGTCGCCGAAAGCGTGTCCTGTTGCGCCTGCAGGATTACCGGGCCTTCGCCGGCAACCGCACGTACACCTTCGCCGCGGCCGAACAGATGCATGCCTTGGCCGGCCGTCGCGATCATGCGCTGGCCACTCACGCATTGGAGGTTCTGCTGGGCAATCTGGTCAATATTCTCGCCGGCATACATGACGTGAGTCTTTGGCGTGATATTGACCGAACCCGCCTTTGCGCCGAATGCCATCAGTGCGTGGGAGTCTCCAGCGCCAGCATCCGATGCGTTAGCGTCCCCTGGACGACCGTCCCCCGGCGCCCATCCCTTGAAAGCGCTGACAACGGCTTGCTGCCCAGCGGCATCGGTCGCAGTGCCGCCGTGCTGTCCGGCATAATCGCCTAACGCCTTGAATAGCTCTGCGCACTCGCCGAGCAACTGGACAAGTTCCTCGCGATCAAGTTGTCCGCCGCTCGCCTGCGTACGCGCATAAGTGGTCAGCAGCATCCCCTGCGCCGCGCGTAACGCCGCTGCCGCGTCCGTGCGCAATTCGGCGCCTTCGCCACGGTCTTTGCCTTGTCCGTTGTCGCGTGGCTGCGTCAAATAGCCTAGATTCAACTGACTATGTGCATGCTCAGACGCAAGTTGCGCGCTGATTTGCTGTGGCGTGTCGTCAAGACGAAGCTGGTTGTAGCGCCGCCCCTTGACTTCCTTCGTCTTGATACCGGAGAGATAGCGATTGCCAGGCAGACTGCCCGTATGAGTGAAACTCGCCGGCAAGTTCGCGCCATTTGCCAGCACCCCGATGATGACGAGCCGGTCGGGATCCCCGCCGAGACTCCCAAGCAGGACTTCAGTGCCCACTCGAGGCAGGAACGTCTCGCCGAAATTCGGCCCGGCCAGACTCGATGCCACGCGGATCGGTGCGCTGTCACTCTCGTTGCCGTTCGTTCCAGCACCCTGCGCATGCGCGTGATCGCTGGAATCCTGGCCGAGAATCTGCACGAACACGCAGCCGTTCTCATCGCAACTCACTTCCTCTCCGTCGGCCCCGACCACGCGCCCGGTAATCAGCGGCGTCGGCGGAAGATCGGTCTTCGGATCGTAGAGCGGTGTGAGCGGCGTGCCGCGCGGCACGCACGAAAACGCATTCTCGTAGCGCGTGTCCTGTCCGGACGGGTCACCACCGATCATCGTTCGGGGCCGTTGAAGCGTATGGCTAGCGGCAAACAGCGTCTGCGCGCGCTCGGTCAACTCTTTAGGCAGATTGTTCCAGACCTCGTGGTGCAGCGATGTAATCACGAATTGCCGCTTGTCGGAAGGGAACGTGCCCCACTCGTCATCGCCGGCGATCGTGATCCATGATCCCACTGCAAGGTCGCGAATGCCGCTTACGCCGTCGTATCGAACCGCCTGCGCTTCGTGAGCCAGAATGCGGTCCTCTGTCATCCGCTCGTGGTCTGCCCACGAATCCGCCATATGCGGGACGTCGATCAAGACGTCCGTCAGCAATTTCGCGAGATCGTTACCCGATTCGCCTTGATCGATCTTCGTCGAAGCGCTCGATTGGTCCATACGGGCATAGCGGTAGTCCCACGAAGGGCGAGTCGATTCTCCCGATATCAACTGCTGGCGCATCGTCAGAGCAGTGATGGTGTCGCGCTGTTCCGTTCCTGCATCTCGCGGATGGACGCGCACCGTACCCGCGGTGGACTCGCTCAGTTTTTGCGGGTCATCGCAGAACACCAAGGTATGCACGGGAGGATCGCCGTCCTTCGTCTCGCCGCTTGCCCGTCCAGCGCGCACGAACATCGTGATGCCGTCGCGACGTGCGATCCGGGAGATGAAGTGAGCGTCGGATTCGTTAACCTGGCGTACGAAGGATCGACTTGGATAGCGGGATCTGTCCAGTTGGGTCAGGTCGAACTCAAACGCCTGCGCGAGGGCCACGCTACGCTGTCGCCATTCGCTCAGGACGACCCCAAGTACATCGACAACGCTCACGTTACGGAAGATGCGGGAATTGGTGCGCTGTTGCAGCAGGTTCACCGCGTCGGTGACAGTGAACTGGTAAACGGTCAGTTCCCCGTCGGTCCGACCGATCTGTACCGCGCTGACAATTGCATTGATGACATGCACTTGGCCGCGATCCGTGACGATACCGAGTGAAACCGGCGCGCCAATGAAAAGCTTCGGCGGCAGATCGCCCTGTTGCGAAATGCAGGTCAGATAACCGTTGATGCCGGTCATCATGCTTTCGTGGATGCTCGCATGCTGCAGCGCGATTTTCGACTCCAGCGCTCGCTGTGCCTTGCCCCAGTTCAGTACGACGGGCCGCCGATTCGCATCGATTCCCGATACGAAATTGCGAAACGACTCTCGGATATTCACGACGGCCTCTCAGTTTTAATTCGTTATAAGCCGACGGATGTTGCTGTTCTATATAGCCGGCGACTGCGCGCGAGTTTATCAAAATGTCACAAAGAAATAAAAAACGATCCAGGCCGATTAGCAATTTTTCACGTTATTCGACGAAGGACACTAACCCTCAGCCGCGCCATCGGGCCGTTACGGAGTAAGCCCCGAACGTCTGCTGTCTCTTGAAAACCCTACGGGTCTGCCCCGCGCGAAACCGGCATCGGTTCCTGATCGCGCGCTCCTGCCGTCCATCCAACCCCAATAAATCCCCTTGACGATCTATCTTTCGATATATATCTTTAGATATGTTTTACGACATATAGGACACGATCATGCGACACAACCCTTCCCGCGGCCATGCCCGATGCGACGGTCATGGTGCGCATGCCGGCCCTGACTGGTTCGCCGGTCTCTGGTCCGCGATCGGCCGCCACCGTCGCGGCCACGATTCGTTCGGTGGCGGCCCGTTCGGCGGCCGTGGCGGGCGCGGCGGCTTTGGCGATTTCGGCGACGACGGCATGCCGCGCGGCCGCCAGTTCAGCTCCGACGATCTCCAACTGCTGTTGCTCGCGCTGGTCGCCGAGCAACCGAGCCACGGCTACGAGCTGATCAAGGCGCTCGACACGCGTTCGAACGGTTTCTACAGCCCGAGCCCCGGCATGGTGTACCCGGCGCTCACGTATCTCGAAGAAGTCGGCTTCGTCGCGTCGCAGGCGGAAGGCAACCGCAAGCGCTACGCGCTGACCGACGCCGGCCGCGCGCATCTCGACGCCCAGCGCGAACGGGTCGACACGCTGTTCGCGCGCCTCACGCACCTCGCACGCAAGATGGAGTTCATGCGCCGCGCGTTCGCCGGGGAATCGGCGGGCAATGAAGCGCAGGACGAAGCGCAAGCAGGCTGGCTGCCGGAGTTCGTCGAGGCGCGCCTCGCCCTCAAGCGCGCGCTGCTGCACAAGAGCGCCGCCGACGCCACCGAACAGCGGCGCATCGCGGCCATCATGCGCCGCGCGACGGCCGAAATCGAAGGCGGCACCGGCGCGTAAGCCGCGCCGCCCCGTCAAAACCTAAGGAGAACGGATTGATGCAGAACACATCCGACCGCACCGTGACCCGCGTGCGCCACACCCTCAAGTTCCGCTCGCTGCAGGTCCTGCGCGTGCACACCGTGACGCCGCACCTGCTGCGCGTCACGCTCGGCGGCCCCGATCTCGCGGATTTCGAATCCGCGTCGTTCGACGATCACGTGAAAGTATTTTTCCCGCCGCCCGGTGCTGAACGGCCCGTGCTGCCGACGCTCGGCGAGAACGGTCCCGAGTTTCCGGAAGGCGAACCGAAGCCGGTCGCGCGCGACTTCACGCCGCGCCGCTTCGACCGCGCCACCTGCGAACTCGATCTGGAATTCGTGCTGAACCATCCGGGCCCCGCGTCGCAGTGGGCCGCGCAGGCACGCGTCGGCCAATGGCTCGGCATCGGCGGCCCGCGCGGTTCGTTCGTCATCCCGACCGGTTTCGACTGGCACCTGCTGATCGGCGACGATACGGCGCTGCCGGCGGTCGCACGGCGTCTCGAGGAATTGCCGGCCGGTGCGCGCGTGGCCGTCGTGATGGAAGTCGCGGATCGCACCGCGCAGATCGCGTTCGACACGCGCGCCGACGTGCATGAAATCTGGCGCTTTCGCGCCGAAGCCGACGCGGCGGACGGCGACGCGCTGCTGAATGCCGTGCGCGACCTGCCGCTGCCGCCGTCCGGCGACGGCTACGTCTGGGCGGCCGGCGAAGCGCTGTCGATGCGCGCGGTACGCCAGCACCTGACCGGCGAGCGCGGCGTCGACAAGTCGCGCATCCGTGCGGCGGCGTACTGGAAGCGCGGCGCGGCGGCCGTGCACGAAACGCTGGAAGACTGAGGAGGGATCCGGGTACCCGACAAAGGGGTACCCGGTTGAAATCGAACGGCCGATGTCACAATCGTCGCGTCGGCGCACCAGCGGGCTTGGCACCGCTATCGTGGCTGGTATATATCTGTGTGTGCGACGCCGCTGTCGGGCGACAGCCGCCGCAGCCCGCCCAGGAGCGCCCGGTCATGACAAAAGATAGCCACGCTTCGCCGTTCCTTCGCAACCTGAAGATCGCCGGCTATTGCGGCCTTGCCGCGGTGGTACTCGCGCTGTTCGTCGCGATGTGCGCGATCCTGAAGGAAAGCGCGCTGGACCGCGACTCCGCGCAACACCCGGCCGATACGCCGGAACTGCACGATGCGGGCGGCGGCCCGTCCGCATCGGCCGAATCGGCCAAGACACCCGGCTGACGGCGTCCTGCCCGATCGCCTGCCGCTTACGGCGCGTGCCGGCGGCCCATCACGACTGCATGCACCGAATCGCCGAGCCGTTCGAGCAGCGCGGTCACGCGTTGCCCGTACAGGTGCGCGGCCAGCGCGCCGGCCGTGCCGACCAGCACGCCGCCGGCCATGTCGAACGGCCAGTGCACGCCCGCATAGATACGCCCCCATGCAATCGCCGCGGCCATCGCGGCCATCACGAACCCGGTGAGCCGGGTCGTGCCGCCCAGCATCAGCCCGGCCGCCATGCTCCACGCGAACGTCATGTGATCGCTCGGAAACGAGCTGTCCGGCGCGTGCGGAATCAGTTGCGTGCCGACGCCGGCCATGAACGGGCGCGGCGAGAACCAGAAATGCCCGATGACCTGCGCAAGCGCGAGCGCCACGCACACGCCGACACCGGCTTCGATCGCCTGGCGCCGCGTCGGGCGCGCACCGAAGATCCAGGTCAGCAGCAGCATCGCGGGCAACGCATAGACGAGCCAGTCGGCGGCGAAGATGGCGAGGCGGGCAACGCCCGGTTGCGGCGCAACCCCGGCGTTGATGGCGGAAAAGAGGGTGAGATTGAGGGTCTGCATGAATCCGGTTGCGTGGGGCGTAAAAAATCGGCCGGTTTCCCGGCCTGATACGAACGATGCTAAGGCGCACCCGCTTAAGCAATGCTTAATACGGACGCCGCACGCGATGAAGCCCGCTGCGGCGAACGCACTTAGAGCCTGCACTGCAGCACAAGTTCACACATTTGTCACATTTCCGCGCGACCGTCTCCCGAAAAGGCTCACCCGGCATCCCGTAAAGACTCACCTTTTTCACATCGCGGCGTCATCGACGCGTGCGAACATCGGGACGCCGGGTGCCATCCATGCCGTTTGCATCATTCATCTCAATATTTACGTCGCGAATTCTTCGAAATCGGCAACAATTAATTCCAAATGCGGCATCGCACAACGGCAACGCACAGGCATAGGATTACGAGCTTACGAGCACTCATCCACGAAGCGATCAACAACAAGGAGTCCGCATGAAACCCAGCGATGTCCGATCGAAAGCGTTTGCGATGCCGTTGACCAGCCCTGCCTTCCCGATGGGCCCATACCGTTTCGTCGATCGTGAGTTCCTGATCATCACGTATCGCACCGATCCGGACCGTCTCCGCGAAATCGTCCCCGAGCCGCTGCAGATCACCGAGCCGCTCGTGCATTACGAATTCATCCGCATGGCCGATTCGACCGGCTTCGGCGACTACACCGAAAGCGGCCAGGTGATTCCCGTCGAATACAACGGCCAGCCGGGCGGCTACACGCTCGCGATGTATCTCGACGATCACCCGCCGATCGCCGGCGGCCGCGAACTGTGGGGCTTCCCGAAGAAGCTCGCGTCGCCCACGCTGCACGTCAACACCGACCACATCCTCGGCACGCTCGACTACGGCAAGGTGCGCGTCGCCACCGGCACGATGGGCTACAAGCACAAGGAACTCGACATCGACGAGCAGACGAAGCGTCTCGCCGGTCCCAATTTCCTGCTGAAGATCATTCCGCACGTCGACGGCACCGCGCGCGTCTGCGAACTGGTGCGCTATTACATGCAGGACATCAAGATGAAGGGCGCGTGGACGGGCCCCGCATCGCTCGAGCTGGCGCCGCACGCGCTCGCGCCCGTGGCCGACCTGCCCGTGCTCGAAATCGTCGAAGCCCGCCACCTGGTCGCAGATTTGACACTGGGCCTTGGCGAAGTCGTCTACGATTACCTGGCTCAGTAACACGTCCGCAGTCCTTTCTCCCTGTCAATCCTTTCACCACGGGAATTCGAACATGAGCAACCTGAATGGCAAGACCGCAGTCGTCACGGGCGCCGCGAGCGGCATCGGCAAGGAAATCGCACTCGAGCTCGCGAAGGCGGGCGCGGCGGTCGCGATCGCCGACCTGAACCAGGACGGCGCAAATGCGGTCGCCGACGAGATCAACAAGGCAGGTGGCAAGGCGATCGGCGTCGCGATGGACGTGACGAACGAGGAAGCCGTGAACAGCGGGATCGACAAGGTAGCCGAAGCGTTCGGCTCGATCGACATCCTCGTGTCGAACGCGGGCATCCAGATCGTCAACCCGATCGAGAACTACTCGTTCTCCGACTGGAAGAAGATGCAGGCGATCCACGTCGACGGCGCGTTCCTGACGACCAAGGCTGCGCTCAAGCACATGTACAAGGACGATCGCGGCGGTGTCGTGATCTACATGGGTTCGGTGCACTCGCACGAAGCGTCGCCGCTGAAGTCGGCCTACGTGACGGCCAAGCACGGCCTGCTCGGCCTGGCCCGCGTGCTGGCGAAGGAAGGTGCGAAGCACAACGTGCGCTCGCACGTCGTGTGTCCGGGCTTCGTGCGCACGCCGCTGGTCGACAAGCAGATTCCGGAGCAGGCGAAGGAGCTCGGCATCAGCGAAGAGGAAGTGATCAAGAAGGTGATGCTCGGCAACACGGTCGATGGCGTGTTCACGACGGTGCAGGACGTCGCGCAGACGGTGCTGTTCCTGTCGGCCTTCCCGAGCGCCGCGCTCACGGGCCAGTCGTTCATCGTCAGCCACGGCTGGTTCATGCAGTAACGTCCCCGCCTCCCGACAGGGAGGCGATTCCCGCATCACCGCCTATTCTCACTACTCACGATGGCGTGCCGTCCGTCGACGTCACGTCATCCGTTTCCGCCATCCATGGCGGGATTTCTCGGAGAACTGATGAAACCGCACGCCCGAACAGAAAAACAGGCTGTCGATGCGGCAGACCTGCATCACGAAGCCGGCGCACCGGCCGCCGCGCGCACGCTGCCGTACGAGACGATCGCGCTCGTCCTGCAAGGCGGCGGCGCGCTCGGCGCGTACCAGGCCGGCGTGTTCGAAGGGCTGCACGAGGCGGGCGTTCCGCTCGACTGGATCGCGGGCATCTCGATCGGCGCGCTCAACACCGCGCTGATCGCGGGCAATGCGCCCGAGCATCGCGTCGAGCGGCTGCGCGAGTTCTGGGAAACGATCTGCAAGCCGGCGTTTTTCCCGACGGTTCCGGCCGCATTCGAATTCGCGCTGTTCAACAGCATCGACCAGATCCGCACGTTCTTCACCGCATCGCAGGCCGCGAGCGCGATGATGCAGGGCCAGCAGGGCTTCTTCGTGCCGCGCTTTCCGCCACCGGTACCGGGCGTGTCCGATCATCCGGAAAAGATCAGCTGGTACGACACGTCGCAACTGCGCGCGACGCTGCTGAAGCTGTGCGATTTCGACCGGATCAACTCGGGCGAGACGCGCGTGTCGGTCGGCGCGGTCAACGTCGGCACCGGCAACTTCGTGTACTTCGACAACACGCGCACCCGCCTCGCGCCCGAGCACTTCATGGCGTCCGGCGCGCTGCCGCCCGCGTTCCCGCCGGTCGAGATCGAAGGCGAGTACTACTGGGACGGCGGCGTCGTGTCGAACACGCCGCTGATGGAAGTGCTGCGTGCTCGGCCGCGCCGCGACACGCTCGCGTTCCAGGTCGATCTGTGGAGCGCGCGCGGGCCGCTGCCGCGCTCGATGGCCGATGTCGCCGAACGCACGAAGGACGTGCAGTATTCGAGCCGCACGCGTTTCGTCACCGACACGCTGCAGCGCGAACAGCGCTACCGCAACGTGCTGCGCCACGTACTCGACCAGGTGCCGGAAGAGCAGCGCAAGGCCGATCCGTGGTGTGTCGAGGCCGATGCGATGTCGTGCAGCAAGAAGTACAACATCCAGCACCTGATCTACCAGCAGAAGGCGTACGAGCATCACTACAAGGACTATCAGTTCGGTCTGTCGACGATGCGCGACCACTGGTCCGCGGGTCTCGACGACATCCGCAAGACGCTCGCAGTCAAGGACGGCCTCGCGCTGCCCAACAACGACTCGGGCTTCGTGACGCACGACATTCACCGCAAGCGGTAATGCCGTGCGCGACGGATCGGCGCGATGCATGCGCCGGTCCGTCCTCTTCTCCGATTCGACATGCCGATTTTTATCGCACTCTTCGCGCTCATCGCTGCCGGATGGGGCGCGGTTCACCTGTTTCACGTCATCGCCGCGCAATTCGGCCAGCCGGTCGCGATCGCGGCCGCCGTGCTCGCCGCCGCAATCCTGATCGCACTGATCGCCTGGTGGATCAAGCGCCGCCGCGACATCGCTCCGAACACGAAGGAAGAAGGCTGGACCCATGTCGTGCATCGCGCGTGGGGCGAGCTGCGCGTATCTGCGACGCAAGGGCTGCTGTGGCTGTCGCACGACGGCGCGGACGGCCGCTATACGCTGTCGCAGCTCGACGGCTGCCAGGCCGCGCCGATCGGCGGCCGCTGGCATCTCGTCGTGCACGTGCGCGATGCCGTGCGCAGCGAATGGAAACTGCCGATGATGGACAAGCGCGATGCGCAACGCTGGGCGCGCGTGCTGACGCTCGCGAAGGACAACCGGCTTTGATACGGTGCGCGGCGCGTGCGCCGGTGCGCCCAGCACGACCCGCCGCGCCGGCTGTCCCGCATTCCACGCGCTATCGCGCCTTCAGCGCCCACAACGCATCGAGCACGTGCTGCGTCGCACGCTCGACCGGTCCCGCCCGATGGGCAATCCCCAGTTCCCGCCACAACGCCGGACGCAACGGCCGCATGACGATGCGTGCATCGGGTAGCGGAGCGCCGGCCTCGTGCGGCAGCAGCGTCGCGCCGTAACCCGCGGCGACCAGGCTCTTGATCGCATCGTTGTAGTTGAGTTCGATCCGCGGCTCGGGCCGATGGCCGCCGAGTGCGAACCATTCCGTCGTGAGCCGTGACAGGCGCGTGGTCGCGTCGTTGAGAATCAGCGGGCGGGCGGCCAGATAGCCGGGCGTCACGCGCGCCGGAAGCGGCCAGTCCGCCGGCAGAAAAGCCATCACCGGATCGCGCCGCCACGCACGGATCGACAGCCCCGCGACCGCCGTCTGCGGCAGCGCCACCAACCCGACATCGAGCGTGCCCTGCGCAATGCGCGCCAGCGTATCGTGCGACGTGAGCACCGCGATCTGGACATCGATGTCCGGATGCTGCTCGCGCAACCGGGCTACCGCCTGCGGCAACAGGTGCGCGATCGCCCCGGTCGATGCGCCGAGACGCACGCGTCCGGTCAGCCCCTGCACCTGCCGCTGCACATCGTCCAGCGTCGCTTCGACCTCGGCCAGCAGGCGGCGCGCGCGCTCCACCAGCACCTCACCGATGACCGACGGCCGCACGTTTCCGCGCGTGCGGGACAGCAACGGCGCGCCGACGCGGCTTTCCAGTTCGGCAACATGAAGACTGACGGTCGGCGGCGCGAGATGAAGCACCTGCGCCGCGGCGACGAAGGACCCTTGGTCCGCGATGGCGACCAGCGTACGCAGACGGTCGAGGCTGATCTCCCGCATCCTTCCCCCTTTCGTTCAGAAAAGCTGAATCTGGCAGTCAGTAAATTCAACTTTTCCTATTCTAGGCGTTCGATGGACGATACGGTTTTACTGCCGACCGAACGCAAGGAGTGCGACCATCATGAGCGACCCGACTGTCTACATCGACGGCGATCAAGGCACGACCGGATTGCTGATCCACGAGCGCCTGCGCGGGCGCACCGACTTGCGGCTCGTCACGCTGCCGGATGCCGAGCGCAAGGATCCCGTGCGGCGCGCCGAAGCGATCAACGCAGCCGACATCGCGATCCTGTGCCTGCCCGACGCGGCCGCGCGCGAAGCGGTCGGCTTCATCCGCAATCCGGCGGTGCGCGTGATCGACGCGAGTTCGGCCCATCGCACGCAGCCGGATTGGGTCTACGGCTTTCCCGAGATGGCCGACGGGCATGCGCAGACGATTGCACACGCGCGGCGCGTCACCAATCCGGGCTGCTACCCGACCGGCGCGATCGCCTTGCTGCGGCCGCTGCAACAGGCCGGCCTGCTGCCGCGCGACTATCCGGTGAGCATCCACGCCGTCTCCGGCTACTCGGGCGGCGGGCGGGCGGCCGTCGACGCCTTCGAATCGGCAGACGCTTCGCACGCGAAGCCGCTACAGGTCTACGGCCTCGCACTCGCGCACAAGCATGCGCCCGAGATCCAGCTGCATGCCGGTCTGGCGCACCGCCCGTTGTTCGTGCCGGCGTACGGTGCCTATCGGCAAGGCATCGTGCTCACCATACCGGTCGAGTTGCGCCTGCTCCCGGCCGGCGTGACCGGTGAGCAGTTGCATGCGTGTCTCACGCACCATTACGCCGGTGCGCGTCATGTCGACGTCATGCCGCTCGCGGAAACGCAAGCGCTCACGCATCTCGATCCGCAAGCGCTGAACGGCACCAACGACCTGCGGCTCGGCGTGTTCGTCAATGCCGAACACGGCCAGGTGCTGCTGTCCGCCGTGTTCGACAATCTCGGCAAAGGGGCATCCGGCGCGGCCGTGCAGAATCTCGACCTGATGCTTGGCGCGGTGGGGGCGGCGAAAGCGGCGTAAGCCGCGTGCGGGCACCATCGTCGGCCGGCCCGGCACATCACGGCCGCCGATGCGTCGGTGCCTGCTGCACGCCACCGGCTCGCGACACGATTGCGAGCCGGAAACGGGTGCCTGCCGATGTTCGGCACATCCCCCCGTAAAAGCTCACCTTTCGCCGATTTCAGGCGCTCTCGTCACCCGCTGCGGCATTCAAGCCGGCCAGCGTCTCCGCCAGAAAATCCACGCAGACGCGCACTTTCGCCGATGCCGCGACGCGTTCCGGATACACGGCCCAGATGTTCGCGGGCTGGATTGCGTCCGGCAGCACACGACACAGCGCACCGCGTTCGATCAGCGGCCCGGCTTCCCAGATCGAGCGCAACACGATGCCGCGCCCGGCCAGCGCCCATTGCACGGCCACCTCGCCATGGTTCGTCGACAGCGTCCCGCCGACCTTCACCGTTGCGGTTTCGCCGCGCACGTTCAGCCGCCACACGCCGAACGGGTGATCGCGCTCCTTGATGGCAAGACAGTCGTGCGACGCGAGATCCGCGAGCGAGCGCGGTGACCCGCGCCGTGCGAGATAGTCGGGCGACGCACACAGCACGCGGTAGTTCGCGGCGAGGCGGCGCGCGATCAGGTGATCGGCGATCTCGTCGCCGATGCGCACGTCGAGGTCGTAGCCTTCGCCCGCGACATCGACGAGCCGGTCGAACAGATCGAGCCGCACGTTCAACTGCGGATAGCGCACAGTGAAGTCGAGCAGCGCCGGCGCGACGATATGCCGGCCGAAGCCGAAGCTGCTCGAGATGCGCAGCGTGCCGCGCGGCACCGTGCGCGTGGTCGACACGTCCTCGACCAGATGATCGACGTCGTCGAGAATCTTCTCGGCGCGCGCGTACACGCGTTCTCCGGCTTCCGTGACCGTCACGCGGCGCGTCGAGCGATGCAGCAGGCGCGTGCCCAACTGCGCCTCGAGCAACGCGATGCGCTTGCTGACATAGGCGGGCGACACCGCGAGCTGCTCGGCGGCCGCACTGAAGCTGGTCAGGCGGACGACCAGGCTGAACACGCGCAGGTCGTCGAGATTCGGCGATTTATTCACGATTCGTGGAAAGTCGATTAACCTTTCGCGCGATTTTAATCCGGATGGAAATAAATAGAATGGCGCCATGATCCGCTGCGCGTCACGCCGGCAGCGGCCCGACCCACGATGAAGGAGGAGCACTCGCATGAACGACAGGACTTACCGGATCGCCGTCATTCCCGGGGACGGCATCGGCCGTGAAGTGATGCCCGAGGGCCTGCGCGCGCTCGATGCCGTGACCGCACGCTTCGGCGTGCGCTTCGACTTCGTCGAGATCGACTGGGCGAGCTGCGACTACTACGCGCAGCACGGCAAGATGATGCCGGACAACTGGAAGGCACAGTTGTCGGGCATGGACGCGATCCTGTTCGGCGCAGTCGGCTGGCCCGCAACCGTGCCCGATCACATTTCGCTGTGGGGCTCGCTGCTGAAATTTCGCCGCGAGTTCGACCAGTACATCAACCTGCGGCCCGCGCGCCTGTTCGACGGCGTGCCGTCGCCGCTCGCCGGCCGCCGCGCGGGCGACATCGACTTCATGATCGTGCGCGAGAACACCGAGGGCGAGTATTCGTCGGTCGGCGGCACGATGTTCGAAGGCACCGATCGCGAGATCGTGATGCAGCAGTCGATCTTCACGCGTCACGGCACCGAGCGCGTGCTGAAATTCGCGTTCGAACTTGCGCAGCGGCGCGCGAAGCGCCTCACCGTCGCGACGAAGAGCAACGGCATCGCGATCAGCATGCCGTGGTGGGACGCGCGCACGGCCGAGATGGCGGAACGCTATCCCGACATCGCCGTCGACAAGCAGCACATCGACATCCTGTGTGCACGCTTCGTGCTGCAGCCGGACCGCTTCGACGTCGTCGTTGCGTCGAACCTGTTCGGCGACATCCTGTCGGACCTCGGGCCGGCGTGTACGGGCACGATCGGTATCGCGCCGTCGGCGAACCTGAACCCCGACCGCACATTTCCGTCGCTGTTCGAACCCGTGCACGGCTCCGCGCCCGACATCGCGGGGCAGTTCATCGCGAACCCGGTCGCGATGATCTGGTCGGCGGCCTTGATGCTCGACTTCCTCGGCAACGGCGCGGGCCGCGAACGCGAAGCGCACGATGCGATCGTCGCCGCAATCGAGGACGTGTTGCGCACGGGGCCGCATACGCGCGATCTCGGCGGCAACGCGGGAACGCAGGAAGTGGGCGAAGCGATCGCCGCGCGGATCGCGGGCTGACGATCACGCCCGGCGTGATCGCACGCGCCGGGCGGCGACTGCACGAGTCGGCGTGCGGTGAGCAACGCGCAATGCGTTTGCGCACTCGTAGGGATTCCGATTCGTGCGCGATGAAGTCGAGCGGTGAGCAACGTCACGCCGCAATGCGCACGGTTCGCACTGTCCGTTGCCGGCACGAACGCGATCGGTGAGTTGCACGTCATGCGCGTACACACCGATCGCCAAATCACTCCCGACCCTGTGCAATGTTCGATCGGTGAGATGCATCACGCGGTGAAGCACACCGTTGCATGCCAATACGCGCTTCACACGCTGGCGACGTGTGCGACCTGTCCGCGTTGCCCGGGACGATGCCGCGTCGAACGGCTTGAAGCACACAGTCCGACGCGACATTTCACCTCGTCCCGAAAAATCTCACCTTCAGCGCATCGACTCCCGAATTTCCTCACCCTTGAAACCCGATGATGCCTGCGCCGATCCGTCGAGTCGACGCGCTCGTCACAGCCCGAGATCGGACAACCCCGGATGATCGTCCGGACGACGGCCGAGCGGCCAGCGATAGAGACGATCTTGCTCGCGGATCGGCAGGTCGTTGATGCTCGCGTGGCGATGCGCCATCAGGCCGTTTTCGTCGAATTCCCAGTTTTCGTTGCCGTATGAACGAAACCAGTTGCCGGCGTCGTCGTGCCACTCGTATGCGAAGCGCACCGCGATGCGATTGCCGCCGAATGCCCACAGCTCCTTGATCAGCCGGTAGTCGAGCTCGCGCGTCCACTTGCGCTGCAGCAGCCCGACGATCTCGTCGCGGCCGGTCACGAATTCCGCACGGTTGCGCCATCGGCTTTGCGGCGTATAGGCGAGCGACACGCGCTGCGGGTCGCGCGTGTTCCACGCGTCCTCGGCGGCGCGCACCTTCTGGCGCGCCGTTTCGAGCGTGAACGGCGGAACGGGCGGACGGACTTCGGGGGAAGCGGACATGGGGTGCTCCAGTTCAGGTGATGGCCACGGACGCCCGCGGCCGGTTCGGATTCGCGGCTTCGACTACCGTGACACCGCGTCGAGCAGCAGTTCGGCCGTTGCGCGCGCATCGCGCGCGGCGCTCGCATCGCCGGACACGAGCGCCACGCCGATCGCGCCGTCGATCAGCACGAGCCACTGGCGCGCCAGGCGCGCGAGTCCGCGACGCTCGAGGCCCGTTTCGTCGGCATACGCATCGAGCCGCTCACGCACGAATGCCAGCAGGCGTGCCTTGTGTGCACGCGCGACGACACGCACGGGATCGTCGGCATCGGCAATCTCGCCCGACGCGTTCAGGAACGCACAGCCATGAAAGTCGGGCTGTCCGAACCAATCGCGCAGCACGTCGAACATGCCGAGCAACTGCACGCGCGGCGCCTTGCCGCGCGCCAGCGTTGCATCGACGAACCAGCGCATCCAGCGCTCGTCGCGACGTTCGAGCGCGGCCACGACCAGCGCTTCTTTCGATTCGAAATGCGAATAAAAGCTCTTTCGTGCCGCGCCGGATCGCTTGACGATCGCATCGACGCCCGTCGCATGGATGCCGCCCGAATAGATCAACGCTTCGGCCGCATCGAGCAGGCGGTCGCGAACGCCCGGTTCGCCGGAGGGGTCGTGAGGTGTGTTCATTGGTTTACGGTAGAACGATCGTTCTCCATCGTCAACACCCGCATGCAAAAGCCCTGTCGACGAGAGGGCTGAATCGCTTCATGGCTGTGCGCCGCGGCCCGCCGCGTTTACGACATTTTTTCTTGAAGCGGAGGCGCGACGCTCACTACACTTCGGTCACCCTGTCTGGGCGAAAGGACATCATGCAGCGACCGGAAACCGCGCGCCCCGCGCGTGCCTATGCGGCTTATGCCAAGCGGCTCGATGGCCGCGTCGTCGTGCGGCGCTTCGATCCGCGCAACGATTCGTACGACACGTTGACCGCGCTGCTGCATCGCGCCTTCGCACCGCTCGGTGCGTTGGGTTTCAACTGCCCGTGCGTCGATCAGCCGGCCTCGGCGACGCGCGAACGCGTGCTCACCGGCGAGTGCTTCGTCGCGCTCGGCAATGCGCACCTGGTCGCGACGATGACGATGCGTTCGCACGATCCCGATTCCCGCTGCGATCCGTACCGCAGCCGGCACGTCGCAACGCTCGGCCAACTGGCCGTCGATCCCGTCTGGCAGGATCGCGGCATCGGCCGTGCGCTGCTCGCATTCGCGCAACGGCGGGCCGCCGCGCGCGGCGCGACGCACCTCGCACTCGACGCGCCATACGCGGCGATCCGGCTCATCGATTTCTATCGCCGCGAAGGATTTCAACCGATCGACGTGATGCGCTTTCCGGGACACAACTACGACAGCACGATCCTGTGCAAATCCGTCAGCATCGCGGACAGTCGCATCGTGGCCGGCGATACGACGCAGATCGAGGTCGCGCGGCACGTCGGGGCGGCGTCATGAAACACGATATGCCGAAGCGCGAAGGCGGCGACGATCACACCCCACTCACCGTCCGGCAGGCACGCGTGCGCGCGGCGCTGCGGCTGCGCGGGGTGTTGAAGCTGACGATTCTCACGATCGCGGTCGCGCAAGCGCTGGCATTCGCGTTCGAAAGCCTGCTCGTCATGACCGGTTTCGCGCCCGATGCCGCGACGGTGCTGCTGTTCCGCTTCGTGACGTGCGCGCTCGTCAGCTTCTGGCTGCAGGCGGACGCGTTGCGCGCGTATCAATACGCGGCGCAACACGGGTTCGTCACGGCTCCCGGCGCGCACGGCGACCCGGTCGACGTTGCGCCGCAGTGCCCGAAGCGCTGGCTCGTGGTGTTGAGTCTTCAGCTCGACCCGCGAGGGTTGAATGGTGAACGGATCAAGTAGCGGTCTGCGCACCGCTCGATGTCGATTGATGTCGATCGCCCCGCGCATGAGTGAGTCGCAATGCGGCGTGAAGGCTCACGGTTGATGGCGCGGTCGGCACGGCATCGCACAGGGCGCGTAACGAACGATCACGCGGCAAGCCAAGAGGGAAGTGCTCGGAAGAGGGGAGCAGGTGCCGAACGGCGGGATGGCGGGATGGCGGGAAGCGACGCAACTGTCGACAGGTGAAGTGAACGTGCGATTGCAGGTCACCGATGTGCGTTCGCGCCGCGATTCGGCGCGCAAACACAGCTCCCGAATAATCTCACCTTGAGCCGAGATTCGCGCGTTTCATCTGGAAAACACAGACGTAAAACAAAAACGGGGCAGGCGGCGAACTCGCCACACTGCCCCTGCGGCGCTCAGGCCGTCCAGTCGAGAATCACCTTGCCGCTTTCGCCAGACAACATCGCGGCGAAGCCCTTCTCGTAATCATCAGCCGCAAAGCGATGCGTGATGATCGGCGACAGGTCGAGGCCGCTCTGCAGCATCGCGACCATCTTGTACCAGGTCTCGAACATCTCTCGGCCGTAGATGCCCTTGATCTCGAGCCCCTTGAAGATCACCTGGTTCCAGTCGATCGCCGTCTGCGCGGGCGGAATGCCGAGCAGCGCGACCTTGCCGCCGTGGTTCATCGCCTCGAGCATGCTCGTGAACGCGCTCGGCACGCCGGACATTTCGAGGCCGACGTCGAAGCCTTCGGTCATGTGCAGGTCGGACATCACGTCGCGCAGCGACTCGCGTGCGACGTTGACCGCGCGCGTCGCGCCCATCTTGCGTGCGAGCTCGAGCCGGTAGTCGTTGATGTCGGTGATCACGACGTTGCGCGCGCCGACGTGCTTCGCGATCGCGACGGCCATGATGCCGATCGGGCCTGCGCCGGTGATCAGCACGTCTTCGCCGACGAGGTTGAACGACAGCGCCGTGTGCGTCGCGTTGCCGAACGGATCGAAGATCGACGCGAGATCGTCGGAGATCTCCGGCGGAATCTTGAATGCGTTGAACGCCGGAATCGCCAGATACTCGGCGAACGCGCCTTCGCGGTTCACGCCGACGCCGACCGTGTTGCGGCACAGATGCCGGCGCCCCGCGCGACAGTTGCGGCAGAAGCCGCACGTGATGTGGCCTTCGCCGGACACGCGATCGCCGATCGCAAAGCCGCGCACTTCCTGCCCCATCTCGACGATCTCGCCGACATATTCGTGACCGACGTGCATCGGCACGGGAATCGTCTTCTGCGCCCAGTCGTCCCACTTCCAGATATGGATGTCGGTGCCGCAGATCGCCGTGCGGCGGATCTTGATCAGCACGTCGTTGTGGCCGACTTCGGGACGCTTCACGCGCGTGAGCGTGAGGCCGGGGCCACGTTCGAGCTTTGCCAGTGCTTTCATGATCGCGCCTCCGTCAGATGATGCCGAGCGACTTGCCGACGCGCACGAACGCGGCGACCGTCTGGTCGATCTGCTCGGGCGTATGCGCGGCGCTCATCTGCGTACGGATGCGCGCACGGCCACGCGGCACGACGGGGAACGAGAAACCGATCACGTAGACGCCTTCGTCGAGCAGCTTGTCGGCCATGTTCGTCGCGAGCTGCGCGTCGCCGAGCATCACCGGGATGATCGGATGCGCGCCCGGCACCAGCGTGAAGCCCGCTTCGGTCATCTGCTGGCGGAACCGTGCGCCGTTTTCGCGCACGCGCTCGCGCAGCTTCGCGCCTTCGTCGCTGCCGAGCAGTTCCAGCACCTTCAGCGATGCCGCGGCGATGCTCGGCGTGAGCGTGTTCGAGAACAGGTACGGGCGCGAGCGCTGGCGCAGCAGTTCGATGACCTCGCGACGCGCGGCGACGTAGCCGCCCGATGCGCCGCCGAGCGCCTTGCCGAGCGTGCCCGTGATGATGTCGACACGACCTTCGACGCCGCAGTGCTCGGGCGTGCCGCGGCCGTGCGTGCCGATGAAGCCGACCGCGTGCGAATCGTCGACCATCACGATCGCGCCGTAGCGATCGGCGAGATCGCAGATGCCTTTCAGGTCGGCAATGATGCCGTCCATCGAGAACACGCCGTCGGTCGCGATCAGCTTGTGGCGCGCGCCCGCTGCGTCGGCTTCCTTGAGCTTCGCCTCAAGGTCGGCCAGGTCGTTGTTCTTGTAGCGGAAGCGCTTCGCCTTGCAGAGGCGAACGCCGTCGATGATGCTCGCGTGGTTCAGCTCGTCGCTGATCACCGCGTCGTTCTCGTCGAGCAGCGTCTCGAACAGCCCGCCGTTCGCGTCGAAGCAGCTCGAATAGAGGATGGTGTCCTCGGTGCCGAGAAATGCGGCCAGCGCGCTTTCCAGTTGCTTGTGCACGGTTTGCGTGCCGCAGATGAAGCGCACCGATGCCATGCCGAAGCCGTCCTGGTCGAGGCCGGCCTTCGCCGCATCGATCAGGCGCGAATCGTTCGCCAGACCCAGATAGTTGTTCGCGCAGAAATTGAGCACGCCGGCACCGCCGGCGAGCCGCACGTCTGCCGCCTGGGGACTCGCGATCTCGCGCTCGGTCTTGTAAAAACCGTCCGCGCGGATCTGGTCCAGCGTCCCGCGCACCTGGGCGAGAAAGGCATCACGCATCGCAAAGCTCCTGACAGGGTTTCGCATTCCGCAACGCGCCACTCGTGGCGGCGGCGCAACGGCCTGCTACTGTTATAGTCGGTCGTTCGGTTGACCGCATTTATCCGATATTCCGAACTAGAATTCGAAATATCGAACAACTCTAAGCGAACGGAATCCAAATGGCAAGTTCCTCCGGTTCGCGGCGCACGCCTGCCAGCGCCGCACCGCAACCGCCGGCCGCAACGCCGCCACGTGTCGGCGAGCAGATCCAGCGGCTGCGCAACGAACGCAAGCTGACGCTCGACGACCTGTCGCGCGCGGCCGGCGTATCGAAATCGATGCTCTCCGAGATCGAGCGCGACAAGGCCAACCCGACGATCGCCGTTGCGTGGCGGCTGACGAACGCGCTCGGCATCACGCTCGACGAGCTGTTCTCGCAGCCGAAGGCGCCCGAGACCATTCGCGTGGACGGCCCGCACGACATCCCGACGCTCGCCGGCCATGACGGCCGCTACCAGTTGCGCGTGTGGGGCCCGATCGACCTCGCCGGCAAGTTCGAGTGGTACGAGCTGACGCTGCCGAGCGGTGGCGCGCTGATATCGAACGCCCACGAGCCCGGCACGCGCGAGCACCTCACCGTGCTGCAGGGCGCGATGGAAATCGAAGCCGCGGCGGCCAGCCGGCGCCTGAAGGTAGGCGACACCGCGCGTTACCCGGCCGACGAGGCGCACGCGATCCGCAATCCCGGCAAGGCCGAGGCGCGGGCATTGCTGATCGTGATACATCGCTGACGGCGCGGATAGCTGGCCAAAGGGCCAATTGCAGGCCGGTTGCGGAAAACACTGTATGTTTGTACAGTATACGGACATTCCGCCATGCATGGGCCGGAGCTGGCGCACCGAGGCGCCCGCCCGGTCGACAGGAGCCTGCAATGACAGAAGAACAAGATTTGGCCGCGCTCAGCTTCAAGGCTGCCGCGCACGACCTCGAGCTGATCGTCCGGCATATCGCCGGGCGCTACATCCACCAGCGCGTCCCGCTGACGTGGCGCCTGCTGCACGCCATCGAGGCCGAAGCACTCGCCGATCTCGGCTTTGCCAGCCGGCACGAGGCCGGCATGCGTCAATTGTTCGAACGGCAGTTGGACATGACATTTCCCGAAACGGACGATCCGATCGACTTCGGGCGCTCGAATGCGCTGCCTGCCGTTTTTTCGTTCGCGGTTCTCGCGTACGAAGCAGCGGCAAAGTCGTCGCTCGACACGGCGCCGCTCGAGCGTGCGCACCGCCCGTCCAAGGCGTGGGGCGACTGACTGCCCGCCCGGGCTACCGCGCACGGTGGCCTTGTCCAGCCTCTTGCAGCCCGATGCGTTGCGGAAAGGGCTACCATATACGCAACTAACGGAATAAATCACATGTCCCTTCCCGCCTCTCCCGACACCCCAGCACGCCCGGAAGAAACGGATCTGTTCGACCGCGGCGCATCCGACTGGATCATCTCGCCCGAAGCCGCATTCGATGCATGGCTCGCCATGCAGGACTATCGCCGCTCGTCGGCCGACGTCTATCGCGCGCAATGGGGCGCGTTTCTCACATGGATGCGTGCGCACCAGAAGAATCTGGCAACCGTCGATACCGCAACCATCGCGAACTTCGTCGGCGAACTGCCGATCCGGAAAACCCAACGAATGCGCTATTTGCGGCTGATCGAGCGCGTGCTCGACCACATCCGGCGCACCGAATATGCATCGACCAACCCGGCCCGGTTCATTGCTCAGGATGGCGAAGCGAACTGGCGCAAGGCACGCGACAACGAACCGACCGGTTTCCTCACGCCAGCCGAGCGCGCGACGTTGCTCACTTACCTGTTTTCGCCGATCGGCGTATCCGGTTCCGCGTACTGGAAGGAGCGGCGCGACCGCGCGCTCGTCGCCGCATTTCTCGGTGCCGGCATCAAGACCGGCGAAGCTCGCGCACTCACGATTAGTTGCATCAATACGAGTGGAACGTCGCTGCAGATCGAGTCGACGCATCCGGATTTCGCACGCGAAACGCATCTGGCATCGTTCGCGATCGCCCTGCTCGAAGCCTGGCTCACCGAGCGCAAGCGCCAGGAAATCCCTGGCGAACTCGTGTTCCCGGCATCCCATGCCGGGCGACCGATGCACAAGGCGACGATGCTGCGCGCCATCGACGCGATCGTCGAATCCGCCGGGCTCACGTCGTCGCGCACCGCACGCGCGAGCCCGCAAACGCTGCGCAATACCTACGCGGCCGAATTGTTCGAACACGACGTGCCGCCCGAACGGGTCGGCAAATGGCTGGGCTTCATGCGGCCGATCTCGTCGAACCGCCTGCATCGCGCATGGAAGAACTGGCGCGACGGTCTGGCCGACAGCAACGGTGACGCGTCCGACCGCGACGATACTCACTGATCGCCAAACGGCTGCTCACGCGAAGCGTTCCGTGAGCAGCCTTGCGTGGCGCCGCCTCACCGTTTCACAGCTCCCGAAAAACCTCACCTCAAGCTCCCCGGATCGTCTCACCTGTGCCGTGCAGCCGATCCTGGCGTCACCTGTGCGCAAAGTGCGCGACGGCTTCGAATCGGGACGGCCATGCGCCCGAAGCGTGTTCGCACTCGGGGCAGGCCACTTCAAAACCCTCTTCACCGTGTGACAGTTCCGGCTCGCCATCGCAATGCGGGCAATGGGCCGGCACCGGCGTGTCGTGATCCAGCGAGGTGCCGATCGCGGCAAACGCCTCCGCATCCAGTTGCCCCGCATCGGCGAGGCGGCGGATCAGCGTCGCGATTTCCGGATTCATGCCGCGACTCGCACGTAGCGAACTCACCTCGCGCGTCGCCCGTTCCAGTTCATCACCTTGGCTGCGCAACTGTTCTTCCAGCCGGTCGGCGCGCGCCTTGGCTGAACTCAGTTGCTGCAGGAAATCGAATTCCTTGCGCTGAACGTCGCGCAAACCGCTCTGATAGGTCGACGCCATGCTGCGCAACGAATCCAGCTCGACCAGCATCGGCTTGACGCGGCGTTCGGCTTCGGCCACCGCGTCCTTGATTTGCTGCGCGTAGTGCTCGGTGCGCTGCTGCAGTTCGGCTTGCAGCGCATCGATACGGTCGCGCAGCGTGGCGTTCTGCGCCTGCTCGGCTTCGACACGGCCGGCGGCGGCAGCCAGTTCCTTCTCAAGTCGAGCGACTGTGGTGAGCAACGTCGCTTCGCTGGCCGAACCGTGCGTCGTTTGCGACGCGAGCTGGACCTCGAGTTCGGTCACGCGAGCCTGCAATTGCTCGTTTTTCGCTTCGCCCCGCGCGAGTGCGCCCTCGAGCGTCTCCTGGCGGACGGTTGCGTCACGCAACCGCTGTTCGGCGTCGGCAACGCCGGCGCGAACCTGCTCGCGATCGCCATCGAGACTGTCCCGCGCCGCTTTCAACGCTTCTTCATACAGTGCGCCGAGCAACGCACCGGCCTTTTCCTCGACGGCCTTCGGGATCGCGGCACCGTCGAGCCTGACTTTGGACGCGGAACGGATGCGTTCCCAGAAATGGTCGATGTCTTTCGGGATATCGCTGGCACTGCCGGTTTGGGTGAGATCGCGGACGTTGGCAGCCGATGGCCGGATGCCGAGATCGAAGAACAGCCGCTTGCACGCATGCAGCGACAATTCCTGCCGTCGCGCACCGCTCGCGCGCAGCGATTCCAGTTCGTCCCGAATGGCTTGACGTATTTCGTCCAGGGTCATCGCTGTGCTCACAGACATTGAAGTGTGGCAATCATAACGAAATACGTATTTATTGATACTTGTTTCGGCTCGACGTTGTGAATTTACGTCGTATCGCACAGAAATCGGGTCTGTGAGCCAATCCGGACGACTGTGGTCCAGGATTCCGTGAAACAAAGCGAAGAAAGTCAGCCAAGTCCTTGTCGCACAAGCATTTTCCCGCAGACCCCGAATTTCGGCATTTGTTTCACATGATCACGGATCCGATTGCCTGTGGGGGTTCAGGGGTTGGGGTGTCTGTGGAAAACTCGTCAGCCGATGTCTTGAGAGTATTAGAAGTAAACACCCTTGAACCCTTAGTTAAAAACGTTAACGCCACGGCACAGCCTTATGCTTCAAGGCTTTCCGGCCGACAAGGTGAAGTTTTACGGGAGCCAAGGTGATCTTCTGCGGGAGCTGACGTGATGGGGTTCAGGGACCAGCGTGAGCCGTTGCAGGAAAGGTCGTGAGCGGATTCGGGATCACAGTGAAACACAAGATTTCCCAAAGGTGAGGCTTTTCGGGGCCTCACAGCCACAGAACCCGCGCTGTGCCTGACTGCACAGTTTTCTGCCTGTGCAGACATAGGTGAGAATTTGCAGGACCTTCTTCGCGCCCCGATTCTGACCATCTTTTAGGCAGTTTTTGTGAAAGGTGAGGTTTCACGGGACTCCAGGGCAGTTTGGTGTGAGGATTTCCGGGAAACGAACGCCATTTTGCACAGCAAAAGCACGTTTGGGGGCCTGTGATGCCCTAAAGGTGAGGTTTTTCGGGAGGGAAATCCGGGTTTTCCTGCCCGGATCCCGTTGAGGTGAGATTTTTCGGGGCCTGGATCACAGGCTGGGATTCGGGCCACAGGTGAGTCTCTCCGGGAATGGAATTTGCCCGAAAAATGGTCAAAGGTGAGGCTTTTCGGGATCCATGAGCTGCCGAATTCGCCGAAAAGCCCGCCAGGACTGGAAGAAATCTCGTTTTTGCTGTGCCTCTTTTTGGCACAGGTGAGATTTTTCGGGGGCTGACACAGCGTTGTCGTATGAAGGATTTCCGTCGAAAGGTGAGGCTTTTCGGGGGATGTCGGTGGCGCACAGCTAAATGCCTTCTGTGCATAAGTATCGGATCGCATTGGGTTTTTTGATACTGCGACGGTTACGGTGAGGTTTTTCGGGAGCCATTCCGTTGCCTGTGAAGGCACAGCGATTTTTCCGGACGGTGAGCTTTTTCGGGAGGCTCTGATAGCGAATCCCGTGCGTGTCGGGCATTCGTCGACAACGAGACGAATGAACACACTGTGCTCGAGGTGAGTATTTTCGGGACCTGACACGGTTTGTGCGCTGTACAATGCGCGCCCGGGCCGGCAAAGCAGGCCCGATCAGGGTGCGCGGGCCGGTTTCACAGGCGTCTTCCGGGATGCCGAGCCCGATCGCGATCTCCCGATGAGTCGCGCCTGTACATGCATACAGCCCGATGCGGGTCGATCGGGAGCCGCGGGGAGGTGGGATCGCAACCCTGTGCCGAACGCACAGCTGCGCAGTCGTAAAATTACGACAAATCGAAAGGTGAGCCGATACGGGAGCACATTCCGCACGTATCGTGCACAGGTGAAATTCTGTGAATCGGCGCATCCCGCAGCACGTCTGGACGAGTCCGGAACGCTGCAAATCCGGAGCGGTGAGGGTTTTCGGGAGCGCCTGGGGTGAGTGCCGTTTTGCACGCGCACTTCACCCGCTATGGTGAGCATGTCGTTCTGGACGCACTTCACCGCAGGCGCTATCCTTCCGGAAAACTTCTCCTCCGACCCGACGTATGGCCACGACGAAGCGCGCCAAGAAAACCGATGTGGATGTGGTGAGTGCCAGTTCAGCCGAATTGCGGAAGGCCGTCGAGGCGATCGCAATTCAGCCGAAGAGCGGCAAGATCACGCTCCTCACTCGCAAGCTGTTCAATGTCCTGCTGGCCGTGGCGCAGCAGGCCGACGACTCGGGCGATACGTATCGCGCGCTGCTGTCGGACATCGTCGCCAACTCCGCTTTCGATTCGAACGATACCGCGCTGGTGAAGGAACACCTGCGCCGCATGGTGTCGGTGCAGGTCGAATGGAGCACGGGGACGTCGAGCCAGAAGCCGGGCCGCAAGTGGGGGATCTCGACGCTGATCGCCGATGCGGAAATTCTCGAGGATCCGGCGACCCGCCGCGTGTGGGTCGAATTCTCGTTCGCACCGAAGATCAAGAAGAAGCTCCTCGACCCGGTCCAGTATGCACGCCTGAGCCTGCAGTTCCAGAGCCAGCTGCGCAGCAGCGCCGGCCTCGCGCTGTACGAAATCTGCGTGCGCTACCTGACGAACCCGAGCCACCTGACGATGCGCGAGCCGTGGGAATGGTGGCGGCCGATCCTGTCGGGTACGCCCGACACGGAAGCCGGCGACGAGGCGAAGCGCGAGTACAAGTACTTCAAGCGCGACTATCTGCGTCCCGCGATCGCGGAAGTCAACGCGGTCACCAACATCTTCGTCGAGCTGATCGAGCACCGCGAAGGGCGCCGGGTGGCGGAGATCCAGTTCCGCGTGACCGAACGCAAGCAGCCGATGCTCGCACTCGACGAACACCCGAACGTATTCGACAGCACGCTGGTCGACCGGATGGTGAAGCTCGGGATCCCGCTGAAGGAAGCGCAGACGCTCTATGCGGACAGCGAAGAGAATCGCATTCGTGCCGCGCTGCAGATGACCGAGCAGCGGATGCGCAGCACGACGCTGCCGCCGGTGCGCAGCGCGCCGGCATTGTTCAAGGATGCGTTGAAGAAGGGTTATGCGCCGCCGGTCGAGTCGGTCGACGCGCTGCCTGCCGGCACGCCGTCTGCGAAGGTGGCAGCGGCCCAGCCGGACGATCTGAAGGCACGCCTGCTGAGCGAGTTCGCGGCGTTCCGCCGCAAGGAAGCGAAGGTACTGTACGAAGAGCAGGGCGACGCCGAGCGCGAAGTGGCGCGCGAGTCGTTCGAGTCGGAGGTGCTGCCGACGATGGGCACGCATCTGCGCGATGACTGGCGCAAGCGCGGCCTCGATTCCAAGCTGGCCGAGACGGCCTTTTTCGACTGGCTGGCCCAGAAGACCTGGGGCGAGCCGACGGACGGCGATCTGCTGTCGTTCACGCTGAACCAGTCGCGGGCCGCCTGAGGCCCGCTCAGGCCCGCTGACGGGCCGCCGCCGGCCCCGCCCTCAGTTGCGGGGCCCGGCGTCCTCACCAGGCCCTGCCGGCCGTTTCCGTCACTCCGACAACAGCATCCGCTCGAGCTGCTCGAGGATCGCGTCGCGCTTGTCCTTCGGGAGACCGCGCAGGCGCAATTCGATGCGATCTTCGCCATACGACTTCAGGTCGCCGACCGCCTTGCCGCCGAGCTTGATCTCGAGACGCTGCGCATAGCGTTGACGGCCCGCAGCCTTCGGCGTTTCCTGTGCCGCGACGCGGCCCTTGACGATGTCCGACACCTGGCGCGTGCTGAGATCGTCCGACACGATCTTGTTGATCAGCCGCAGCGTGGCCTCGGTGCCGCGCGCGTTGTGATAGCGGCCGACCTGATACGCCATGTTCGAGCCGAAGCGATCAGGGCGCGCGACCATTTCCTGCATGATCGCTTCCGGCAGCTTGCCGATCGACAGCGCGACGGCCACCGTCGACTCGTCGAGGCCGAGGTGCTCGGAGAGTTCCTTCTGGCTCTGGAAATGCTTGTCGTCGAGGAAGCGGCGCCACACGACGGCGTTGTCGAACACCGTCTGCGAATCGCGCTGGACGTTGAGATCGTAGCCGAGCTTGTAGCTCTGGATGCCGATCGGCACGTCGATCACGATCGCCTTGACCGATTCCTTGTTCGCTTCCTTCAGTGCCCGCACGCGGCGGCCGCCATCGCTGACGAAGTACGTGCCCGGGTTGTCGTAATCCGGAATCACGTGGATCGCCTGCTGCTGCCCTTGCTTCGCGAGGTTGACCGCGAGTTCGGCAATCGACGATTTCAGATAGAAGTGCCGCGGATTGAACGGGCTATGCTTGATCGCCTTCAGCGACAGCTCGATCACCTGCCCCGGCGCATAGCGGTTCTCGAGGCGCCACGCGCGATATTGCGCCGTTTCATCGATCGACGGATCGAGCGTGAGCTCGGGCGCGGGCGGCGGCGCGATGTCTTTCTTCGCGGATTTGGTCGGCGCCGGGGTGGGCGCCTCGGACTTGACGATGCCGTCGATCGCATTGAGTCGATCGAGCGCCGTGCGCTTCTCGCTCGTCGTGATATCCGGGCGCGCTTGGAATCCTTTGGCAAATTGGGAGGGTTTCATGTGACTCCTTTGTGCGCATAAAGTCAGGGCAGCATGGCGACGATTTCGTCGGCGCATGCGCGAATTTCTGCGGCGGCCAGCTTGCCGCCGCGATCGTTCATCTGCAGCACGGTCTGACCGAGCGCCATCGCCTGTTTGTACGCTTCCCGGGTCGGGATCTGCGTCTTCAGCAACGGGAAGCCGAGTTCCTCGAGCGCGCGCTTGAGCTCGCGGGTCAACATGCGCTTCTCTTCGGTCTTGTTCAGCAGGAAGACGGCGCGGAGGTCTTCGTTCATGACCTGCGCCTGCTGGATCAGTTTGACCAGCCCGACACTCGACCAGTAGTCGGCCGGCGACGACGACGTCGGAATCACGGCAATCGATGCGGCGAGCAGGACGACGCCCGATACTTTCTCGGTGATCGACGGCGGGCAGTCCACGACGATGATGTCGTAGTCGTTGATGAACTTCTTGATCTCGCGATGGATCTGGCCATCGGCTTCGGCCAGGTTGACGACCGGAAACGGAATGCCGGTTTCGCTGTCGCCGGATGCGCTCGACCAGTGAACCAGGGTGTTTTGACGGTCTGCGTCGATGACGAGGATGCGCTTCCCTTTTTCATGGAACGCGGCACCGAGGTGCATGGCAATCGTGCTTTTGCCGACGCCACCTTTCTGTTGAGTGACTGCAATGATTTCCGCGGCCAATTTTCACTCCTATTTTGGTCGTTGGAATTCTACAGGACGATATTTGAATTTCAATGAAATTGTCGTTCGACAACTACGCGTTGGCCATTCGGACTATCGGTTTATGCGCATAAACGTACCGGCGATGACCGGTGGCTCGATGGGATGGTGTGGCGGACACGTGAAACGTCGATGGGTGGCTCGGGGACGTCATCACGTATGGCGTCGTCGGGGTGAGTAGCGAGTTGCCGCAGGCTTGCGGCGCACTGCCCTTTCGTTCGATAGGGCAGTCTTGCCTGAGAGGCGGGAAGTTTGTGCGCATAAACTCCCGGGAACCGAGCCCGTCGATCGTGCCGTGCGACTGGAAAGCCGGCGTTTCAGAGAGTGAGTGGTGAGCGGTGTGCCCCGCCGGGGACGCAGCGTCGAGGTGTGCCACTGAACCCGCGTACGTCGGCACGGTGCACTGTCCGGGCGCTACGTTTATGCGCATAAACCGTGAGCGAAAGGATCACATCTCGACCGCGCCGGAATCCCGTGCGCGGCGAGATCCCCTGCGAGGGAGCACACCGACGCAGGGCAGCACATCGACACAGGCAGCACACCGACACAGGCAGCACATCGACACAGGCAGCACATCGACACAGGCAGCACATCGACACAGGCAGCACATCGACACAGGCAGCACATCGACACAGGCAGCACATCGACACAGGCAGCACATCGACACAGGCAGCACATCGACACAGGCAGCACACCGACACAGGCAGCACACCGACACAGGCAGCACACCGACACAGGCAGCACACCGACACAGGCAGCACACCGACACAGGCAGCACACCGACACAGGCAGCACACCGACCCGCCGAAATGTCCGCACACATCGCACCGTGAACAGCGAGCTACCTCACCCTGCAATCACACGCTTTATGCGCATAAACCAACCGACCTACGACACCCCCCGCCAGCATCCTTTACGGTCCGAAACACCCATCGTATTGATCTGGCGTGCGGGCATTTATTCACCGCCTCGCGATAGCGTCCCACCCACCTTTATGCGCATAAACCCATTGATTCATTGACGCGCATCCCGAACAGCACTCCCCTCTCACGGTTCATCGCTCCGTTTTATCCACCTGCCTCTACGAAGCAGCGAATCCAGGCCTGATCCCGCGCCGACTGCCCCCGCCAGGCCCCCGATGCAGACTGGCTACAATACAGGGCTCTCCCCTCCTGGCCTGAATGATGATCACGATCTACCACAACCCCCGATGCTCGAAGTCGCGCGAGACGCTTGCGTTGGTCGAGTCGCTGAATACCACCGGTGCGCCGTTGAAAGTCGTCGAGTACCTGAAGACACCGCCGACGGTCGAGGAACTGGAAGCGCTGCATCGGCAGCTTGGCCGCCCGGTTCGCGACATGCTGCGTGACGGTGAGGCGCCGTACAAGGAGCTGAATCTCGCCCGCGCCGATCTGACCGATGTGGAAGCCTATGCGGCGATTGCCGCTCATCCGATTCTGCTGCAGCGGCCCATCGTCGTTTATCGCGGCAAGGCCGCCATCGGCCGGCCGCCCGAATCCGTGCAGGCGCTGTTCGAATAATTCTTGCCCGCCGTATTTTTCTGATTGCGTCAGCCCGGCGCAAGCACTCACACAAGCATCGGCAATCGAAGCCAGCCCGATCGCCTGGCAGCACGCCACCGCCGCCCTGACGATCGGCAGTCACGCGATCCAGGCTTAGCTTTCCCCGGACGACGCACCGTCATCATCCGGGGAAGGCCCCCGCCCCGCCGCTGCTTTCGCGGCTGTCCGCAACAGCGCGATCTGCCCGCGATAGGCCCTGCAGCCGCTGCAGGTCGGCAGGTGTACGCGCACCTGCAGCCGCTCATGCAGGGTCAGATGGCGGTCGAGCGCATCCGACAGCAGTCGCGTCACGTCAGTACATTTCCCCGGCAGCATCTTCGGTCGTCAGTCCTTGTTCGCTCAGGCAGGTTCGCAGGCGCGTGCGCGCCCGATACAGCAGCACGCTGCAATGATTCGTCGTCAGCGTCAATTCGCTGCAGATGTCCATAATCTCGACGTCGAGGAATTCGCGCATCATGAATACGCGCCCGATCTGCTCCGGCAGGTGATCGAGGCACGCCTCGAACAGCGCCCAGAACTGCTGCTGCTGCAACAGCGTTTCGGGGCGAGGCCACGGCCGCGGCTTCGCGTGCGCGGCCCAGTGCCCGTTTTCCTTGAACAGCTCGCGATCGAGCACGGATTCGCCGTCGAGCTCGGCATCGAGCGCGGACAGGCTCACCGTTCGCTGCCGCGCGCGCAGCACGTCGATCAGCTTGTTGCGCAGGATGCCGAACACCCAGGTCTTGTGAGCCGACAGCCCCGCGAAATCGCCCGCATGCGACCACGCGGCGGCGAGCGCTTCCTGCACGGCATCTTCGGCCGCGTCGGCATCGCGGAGCTGGAGTCGCGCGAAACGCAGCAGGTCGCGCCGCAGCTGCGCGAGATAGGCGGGGTCGTCGTAGGCGGACGGCATGTCTGGTTGCGTGTCTCGAGGCAAGGGCACTTGCGCCGCCCGGCAGGCGCGTCGCGGTGCGAGCAGCTTACTGGGCGCCGTGCCGGGCTGCAATGCATGTTCCGTCGCGAATTCACGAAATCGGCCGGCGCGCTGCGCTATGCTTGCCGAACCCTGCGTCGCGTGTCGGCGGCGACCCGCGGCGGGCAATCTGTAACGTCAGAACATAACGGCCAAGTTATCCACAATTTCTGTGGAAAACCTTGTGGAAAGTCGGCCGGACGGCCCCGTGGGACGGTTCGCGGGCTGGCTTGCCTATAAACAGACCTTTGTCGCTCGTTCGGAAGCAATCGATCCGATTCCTCACTCACCGGAAGGAGAATGCCATGTCCTATCGCATTGCTGTGGTTGTCGGCAGCCTGCGTCGTGCTTCGTGGAACCGCGCGCTCGCGCACGCCGTGATCTCGCTCGCCCCCGCCGATTTTTCGTTCGAGTTCGTCGAGATCGGCGAGCTGCCGCTGTACAGCCAGGACTATGACTCGGATTTCCCGGAAGTCGCGAAGCGCTTCAAGCAGTCGATCGAAGCCGCCGACGCGCTGCTGTTCTTCACGCCCGAGTACAACCGGTCGATTCCGGGCGTGCTGAAGAATGCAATCGACTGGGGTTCGCGCCCGTGGGGTTCCAACTCGTGGTCGGGCAAGCCGGGCGCAGTGCTCGGCACGTCGCCGGGCGCGACGGGCACCGCCCTCGCGCAGCAGCACCTGCGCAATGTGCTCGCGTACCTCGACGTGAAGACGCTCGGTCAGCCCGAGATGTTCATCAAGCACGATCCGGCGCGCATCGACGATCAGGGTCAGATTCTCAGCGAAGACACCCGCAAGTTCCTGCAGGGCTTCGTCGATCGCTACACGGGCTGGGTGCGCCTGCTGAAGTCGGCCTGAGCGTCGCCCCGTTCATGCCGCCGGCGCCGGCCCGCACGCAGCGGGTCACGTGCCGGCGTGCCGCGCGTCGCGCGCTTCGCGGATGCCCAGCAGGATCTCGTCGAGCAGCGCGATGTCGAACGGCTTCGACAGCACGCGGACGTTGACGGTGCGCGTGCGGTCGAGCTCCTCCGCGTAGCCCGTGACCAGAATCACGGGTAGTTTTTCCGGCCGCTTGTCGACTGCTTCGGCGAGGTCGATGCCGTTCAGGCTGCCCGGCATGTGGATATCCGAAATCACGAGGTCGAACGCGTCGTTCGCGGCTGCGCCCTCGATCAGGCGCAATGCGTCGTCGGCGGTGGGCGCGTAGGTCACGCGGTGCCCGAGCAGCGACAGCAGCGCTTCGGTGCCGGCCGCGACTTCGCTGTTGTCCTCGACGAGCAGCACATGCAGGCCGGCGAGCGCGCCTGCCCCCGCGTCGTGCGCGATCGCCGGCGGACGCGCGACGACATCCTCGGCGCGTGCGCGCGGCAGGTAGAGGCGCACCGAGGTGCCGGCGCCGACCGCGCTGTCGATCGTCGCGAGGCCGCCCGAGCGTTCGCAGAACGCGAACACCTGCGGCAGGCCGAGCCCCGTCCCCATCCCCTGCGCCTTCGTGGTGAACAGCGGTTCGAACGCGCGCGCGAGCACGTCGGGCGCCATGCCGGACCCCGTATCGTCGAGCGCGATCTGCACGAAATCGCCGGTCAGCGGAAAGCCATCCTCGCGACGCAGCGTCACGTTGCGCGCGCCGACCGTGAAGCGGCCGCCGGCCGCCATCGCGTCGCGGGCGTTGACCGCGAGGTTGATCACCGCGAGTTCGAGCTCCGCGACGTCGACGCGAATCGGCCAGACGCCGGGCTCGATCGCAACGACCAGCGACGATTTCGAACCGAGCGACGTCTTCAGCAGTTCGCGGCACGTGCCGACCCATTGCCCGACGTCGATCGTCTCGTTGTGCAGCGGCTGCTTGCGCGCGACGCCGAGGAGCTGGCGCGTGAGCGACTGCCCGTTTTTCAGCGCGCGTTCGATCGCGCCGAGTTCCTTGTCGAGATGCTGGACGCCGCGCCGCCGCACGATCTGCACGTTGCTCGAAATGATCATCAGCAGGTTGTTGAAGTCGTGCGCGACACTGCCGACGAGGTTGCCGAGCGCCTGCATCTTGCGCGACTGCCGGTACGCCGATTCGATCGAGCGTCGCATCGACGCTTCGGCCTGCCAGCGGTCCCACGCCTCCTCTTCCGCCTTCAGCCGCTTGAGCGACAGCCAGATCACCGACCACAGCGCGATCGACGGCGCGAACATCGAGATGAACAGCACGCTCAGGTGTTCGTACCATTCACGCCAGATCGCCGACGTGCGGTACGCGCACGTCACGTAGACGGGATAGCTGCCGACCTGGCGATACGCGACGATCTCGCTGCTCGCGCCGTCGTGGCGCACGCGCACGACGCCGGCGCGCGGATCGTTGCGCGCGTCGCCGAACGTGACGGCGCGATCGGTGTGCGCGAGTGCGGGCGGCGGCGGATACGACGCGATCACCGCGCCGTCCGAGCGTGCGAGCGCCATCGTCATCGGCGTGCTGGCGCCGCCGAGCAGGTCGCGGTAGAACGCGTTGAAATACGACGACTTCAGCGCGATCGACACCATCCCGGCGAACGAGCCGTCGCTATGGCGTCGCGCGACGCCCGTGTTGAACACGGGAATGTTCTCGAGCTTGAGCGGCCCCATCATCAGCCGCGAGATGTGTTCGATCACCTTGCCGTCGCGGATGCCGGCGAAGTCGTCGCGGTTCGCGATCGACGCATAGGGCGCCGGATAGTAGAGGCTGTTCGCGAGCAGCATCCCGCTCGCGCCGAAGATCGATACGGCGGCCACCTGCGGATAGCCGCCGCCGATCGTGTTCAGCGCTTCGTGGATGTCGGACTCCCGGTTGCGCACGGTCGCGTCGTCCATGTCCTGCACGAGATCGACGATGCGCGCGTCGAGCGTTTCGCTCAGGTCGAACACCTTGAGCGCGTGCTCCTCGGCCACGCGCACGGTGCGCATCGTCACGTCGCTCGCGGCGGCCTCGCGCGTCTTCAGGTCGCTGTACGCCATCACCACGACGTAGATGCAGGGCAGCACGATCGCCGCGACGAGCAGCACGATCAACGTCACGCGGCGCACCGCGAAATCGTGCTCGGGCGCACCGGCCGCATAGTTGCCGTCGTCCTGCCAGTCGTCGGCGGGTGGGGAGGCGGGAGCGTGGGAGTCGGCGGGCCGGTCGGACGTCATCGAAGAAGCGGGTGAGGCGGAGGTGCCTGCCATCATAAACGAGTTGCGATGGCCCGCTGCACGGCCCCGGACGCCAGTAACCCTGTCGATTCCGACAGGGGGAAATTGTCAGATTGAAAACGCGACGAATCCGGCAGCGCAAACGTACACAAGGAAAAATTTTGCGTGCTTATCTCGAAAATGGTCGCGGCTGTTTTCGGAATGGCGTGCGTTTGGATCGATTCTGTTCGAAATGGTGAATATGGCGAGTTGCATCGCCTCTGGTTTACTCAGAGAATCGCGCCTTGCTTTCCCTATGACAGATATATGCGCCCGCGCGCGGCCGCCAGGCGGTTGCCCGTGCCCGAACGCATGGCGCCTCAAGAAATGCGCCGCGCGGTCGTTAACGCGAGAGAGACCACTCCGTATACCGCATCGCCCCATGTCTTTGCCGATTGTAATTGCCGACGATTCGCTGCTCGCTCGCAAACTTCTGACAAAGGCGCTGCCGGGAGGCTGGGACGTCGATGTCGCGTATGCCGCGAATGGTCGAGAGGCCCTGGCGCTCTATCGTGACGGCAAAGCTTCCGTAATGTTTCTGGACCTGACGATGCCCGACATGAGCGGCTATCAGGTCCTGGAGACACTGCGCCACGAAGATCTGAACACGTTCGTGATCGTGGTATCCGCCGATATCCAGCCGCAGGCGCAAGCACGCGTGCGCGAATTGGGCGCGATCGCATTCGTTGCCAAGCCCGTGACGTCGGAGGCGTTGCTGCCCATTCTCAAGGAGTATGGGTTGTATGCCTGACTCGGTGTTCACGGCGGAGCAACGCGACGCGTTGCAGGAGATCGCCAATCTTGCAATGGGCCGCGCCGCCGCGCGGCTCGCGTTGCTGCTCGGGCACTTCATCGAGCTGTCGGTGCCGCGCGTGCGGGTCGTGAAAGCGGCCGACGCGGGCGATGCGCTGCGCGAGATGACGGGCATCCACGACAACGTGACCGCCGTGCGCCAGGGCTTCCGTTCCGACATCAAGGGCGAGGCGATCGTGCTGTGCCGCACCGCGGGCATCGCGCGGCTGATGTCGGTTGTCGACCGCACGTTCGGTGACGGCGTGTACGGCGGGATGGCGACGCCCGACGAAGTCGTGTTCGACGTCGCGAACGTGCTGATGGGCGCGTGCGTCGCGTCGATCCTCGACGAGCTCGGCCGCAAGCCCGTGTTCTTTCCGCCGGGGCTGCTCGGCGCGAACGTGTCGTTCGACGACGTATTTCAGCCGACCGAACTGGCCTGGAGTGTCGCATTGCTGCTCGAGGTGAACTTCGGGCTCGAGGACCACGCGTTCCGGGCCCACTTCGTGATGCTGATGGCCGAGGATTCGATCCGGCTGATGGGCGACGCGCTCGACGCGTTGCTGTCCGCGCTATGACGGCCGCTACTCCGTCGCTGAGCGACCTCGTGATCGAGCGGGTCGGCTTCGGCCTGTTCGTGCTCGATCGCGCGATGACCGTCCTGATGTGGAATCGCTTCATGCAGGACCACAGCGGCATCCCGGCCGCCGACGTGATCGGCCGCAACCTGTTCGACTGCTTTCCCGACCTGCCGCGCGCATGGCTGTCGCGCAAGCTCGAGAGCGTGTTCCAGCTCGGCAGCTTCGCGTTCAGCTCGTGGGAGCAGCGGCCCTACCTGTTCCGCTTCGAGCACGACCGGCCGATCACGGGCGGCGTCGACTACATGCAGCAGGACTGCACGTTCATGCCGCTCACGCGCGGCCGCGATGTCGAAGCCGTGTGCGTGACGATCTCGGACGTCACGCATGTGAGCGTGATGCAGCGCGAGCGCGAGGAAGCGGTCGCGAAGCTGCGCGAACACGCGAATCGCGACGGCCTGACCGGCATCGCGAACCGGCGTTTCTTCGAGGCGCGGCTCGGCGACGAATTCGCGCGCTGGCAGCGCTACGGTGGCGACATGTCGGTGCTGCTGTTCGACCTCGACCACTTCAAGACGATCAACGACCGGTTCGGGCATGCGGCCGGCGACGCCGTGTTGCGCGAGACGGCGCGGCGCGTCGCGTCGATCGTGCGGTCGCAGGATACGTTCGGCCGCTTCGGCGGCGAGGAATTTGCGCTGCTGCTGCCATGCACGAATCTCGACGAGGCGATGCTCGTCGCCGACAAGGTGCGCGATGCGATCGGCAGCATGCCGGTCGATGCCGAGGGCGTCAGCGTGCCGGTGACGGCGAGCGTCGGCGGCGCGTGTGCGAAGACCGGCGCGCCGACCAGTGACGTGCTCGTCAACGAGGCCGACGCCGCGCTCTATCGCGCGAAGCGGCTCGGGCGCGACCGTTCGGTCGCCTACGCATAGGCGCACCCGGGATCGCGCCTGCCCCGCCCCGCTGCGCGCGGAGCGGATGCGGGCGGCGCGTGCCGCGCTCAGCTCTTCGCGATATCGGCCAGTACGCCGGCCAGCACGGCCGGCTGCGACATGAACGGCGAATGGCTGCTGTCGAGCTGGTGCACGTGGGTCGGGTTGCCGGGCGTGAACGCGTCGGCTTCGTCGATGAAGCGTTGCTGCAGCGCGGGCAGGATCACGCGATCCTGCAGGCACTTGATGTAGTGGCGGTCGATCGCGCCCCAGCGCGCGGCGGTCGTCGGGATCGCGGTCGCGAACGGCGCGGCCGGCACGTCGCAGGTCATCAGGTTCGCGACGGCTTCGAAGTCGGCCTGCGGCACGTCGTCGTACAGCGCCCGCTTCGCGGTCTCGCGATACGCGGCGTCGCCGCTGCGCGGATCGATGCGCAGCGCACCGGCGACGCGCGGGCTCGCGAGCATCAGCGGGCCGAGCATTTCACCCTTGTTCTCGGGCGCGCGCACGTAGTCGAGGCCCGGCACGCCCGACGCGGGCATGAAGGCCGCGAGATAGACGATCTTCGCGATCTTGTCCGGCGCGCGTTCGGCGGCCGCCGTGATCGCAAGGCCGCCCATGCTGTGCCCGACGAGCACGACCTTGCCGTGGCCGAGCGCGTAGGCGTCGTCGACCGCCTGCATCACCTGCGTGGCGTAATCGTCGAGCGTCGTGTTCGCGACCGGCGATGGCTCGGCGCCGAACGCATCCGGGTCGAGCGGGCGTGCGAGGTAGGAAGCGGGAAAGCGGGCATTGATGCCGTGCGCGGGCAGGTCGCGCGCGATCGACAGGTGGCCGCGCGCGGCCAGCGCGGCCGCGACGTGCGCGTAGCACCACGCGCCGTGCCAGGCGCCGTGCACGAGCACGAAAACGGGATGATCGGACTGCGGGGTGGCGCTTGCGTTCGTCTCCATGGTGTCCGGGTATCGATATTTTGAGAAAGGTGTCATCTTAGACGAACCCGCGTGCGCCCAGACGAGCCGGCTTGGATCTGTCCCTCTTGTCTCGTACAGGCCACATTTCGTCCATATCTGATTTGAATTTATCGCGAAGCACGCTAATTTGTTGCTTTGCCAGCGATTGCGCCCCATGAACGTCGACTATCTCTTCTACCGGAGGCCGGACAAACCCGGCCCCTATTCGCTCGACGACCTCGGCGACATCGCGCCGCCGATCGGCCCGGGCGACCTGGTGCGCGCGGGCATCGCGCGCGTGTTCGCGCAGATCGACTGGCAGGAATCGCCCGATGTGCCGGGCGCGTGGTTCGGCACCGGCGGCGCGACATTCCAGTACACCGCGGAGCCCGACGGCCGCGTCACGAGTTTCATGGGCTCGCGCCTCGAACGCCGCTCGATGCTGCAGCTCACCCGCGAAATGGGGCTCATTGCGCTCGACCTGCAGCGCGACATCGTTTACGGCTGACGCGCCGCCGGCGCCTGTACCCGCCCAGGCCGGACGCGCTTGCCTGTCAACGGCTTCCGGCACGCCGTCGCACGCGGCGCGTGTCCGCCATCGAACTTCAAAGATTGCTATACTTTCGCCCAATTCCGGCTTCCGGCCGGTAATTTGTGCCTGTCTGCGTCGATCGTTCGCATATCTCGCACGCATTTGACACCCTGACCATCCCAGCCGGGCATGGCTTCTTCAATCGCCCCGCGTGGGTGTCTCCGTGGAGCTCGTCTTGGCCGTTTCCAATTCCGTCGTGGACGAACAAGAAACCGACGCCGCTGCCGTCACATCGAGCAGTTCTTTCTATCTTGCGATGCGCATCCTGCCGGCCGTGCAGCGCGACGCGATGTTCCAGGTCTACGCGTTTTGCCGCGCGGTCGACGACATCGCCGACAGCGACCTGCCGCGCGCCGAGCGCAACGCGGGCCTCGATCGCTGGCGCGCGGACATCGACGCGTGCTTCGCCGGCCGCCCGCCGCGCCACCTGGCCGCGCTCGACCGCGAGATCCGCGCATTCAACCTGCAGCGCGACGATTTCCACGCGATGATCGACGGGATGGCGATGGATGCGGCTGAAGACATCTGCGCGCCCGACGAACCGACGCTCGACCTCTTCTGCGATCGCGTGGCGAGCGCGGCGGGCCGGCTGTCGGTGAGGATTTTCGGGATGCCGGAAGCCGAAGGGATCACGCTGTCGCATCACCTCGGCCGCGCGCTGCAGCTGACCAACATCCTGCGCGACATCGACGACGATGCGGCGATCAACCGTTGCTACCTGCCGCGCGAGCTGCTCGCGCGCGAAGGCATCGCGATCACCGATCCGGCGACGATCGTGCGCAATCCGGGGCTGCCGCGCGTGTGCGCGACGCTGGTCGAGCGCGCACTCGAGCATTTCCGCCAGGCCGACGCGGTGATGGATACCTGCCCGCGTGCGCAGGTGAAGGCGCCGCGCATCATGTCGGGTGCGTATCGCTGCATTCTCGAAGCCGCGATCGCACGCGGCTTCGCCTTCCCGCGCGCACCGCTGCGCAAGCCGAAGGCGCGCATGCTGATGATCGCCGCGCGCTACGCGCTGTTCTGAGCCGACCGAGTCGATGCCCAGGACCGTCCACGTGATCGGCGCCGGCCTTGCCGGCTTGTCGGCCGCGGTCGAACTGCAACGCCGCGGGCGACGCATCGTGCTGCACGACGCGCACGCGCAGGCGGGCGGACGCTGCCGCTCATGGTTCGACGGGACGCTGAACACGACGCTCGACAGCGGGCTGCACACGGTGTTCGCGGGACAGCTGGCGACGCAGCGCTACCTGCGCGCGATTGGCGCAGCCGACCAGCTCGCGGGGCCTGCGCTGCCTGAATTCCCGGTCGTCGACGTCGCGTCGCAGCAGCGCTGGACGCTGCGCTTCGGCAACGGGCGCTGGCCGTCGTGGCTGTTCGATGCCGCGTCGCGCGCGCCGGACACGACGCCGCTTGACTATCTCGCGCTCGCCCCGCTTGCGTTCGCGCGCATGGGCCGCTCACTCGCACAGACGATGCGATGCGACGGCATGCTGTGGGAACGTTGGCTGCGGCCGTATTTCCTCGGTGTGCTGAACGTCGAGCCGCGCCATGCGAGTGCCGAACTCGCGCGCGCAGCACTGTACGGCACGTTTGCCGCGGGCGGCCCCGGCTGCCGTCCGCTCGTCGCGCGCCACGGCCTCGGCAGCGCCTTCGTCGAACCGGCGCTGCGGATGCTGCAGCACGGCGGCGCGCAGATCCGGCTGAACTCGCGGCTCGACGCGTTCGAATTCGGCGCGCACGGCAATGCGGTCGACGCGGTCTCGGTCGGCGGCGAGCGCATCGATCTCGCGCCGGGCGACGCCGTCGTGCTGGCCGTGCCGCCCGAGGTCGCGCAGCCGCTCGTGCCCGAACTCACCGCACCCGATACGTTCAGCGCGGTCGTGACCGCGTATTTCGCGGTCGAAACGCCGGCCGGCAATGCGCTGCAGACGGCCGTCGTGAACGGCGTCGTCGATGCGGTGCGCACCGGCGGCGGCCAGCTCGCGGCGACGATCCGCGATGCGGGCCGCTGGCTCGACACGCCGCGCGACACGCTCGCGCGGCGCATCTGGGAAGACGTCGCGCGCGTGACCGGCGCGAACCCGGAAACCATCCCCGCGTGGCAGCTCGTCGTCGAGCCGCGCGCGGGCTTTGCGGCGGTGCCGTCGCAGGAAATGAAGCGTCCGGCCGTGCGTACGCGCTGGACCAATCTTGTGCTGGCAGGCGACTGGATTGCCACCGGCTTGCCCGCCACGATCGAGGGCGCGATCCGTTCCGGCCAGCTGGCCGCGGACGTGCTCCAGACACAGTAAGTAAAAGAGGGACCGATGAACGATCTCACCGAAATGGCTACCCTGTCCGCCGGCACCGTGCCGGCCGGCGTCGATACGGCCGTCGCGCGTGCGACCGACGCGCTGCTGGCCGCGCAGAACGCGGACGGACACTGGGTCTACGAACTCGAAGCCGACTCGACGATTCCCGCCGAATACGTGCTGCTCGTCCACTATCTCGGCGAGACGCCGAATCTCGAGCTCGAGCAGAAGATCGGCAAGTATCTGCGCCGCATCCAGCAGGCCGACGGCGGCTGGCCGCTGTTCACCGACGGTGCGCCGAACATCAGCGCGAGCGTGAAGGCGTATTTCGCGCTGAAGGTGATCGGCGACGACGAGAATGCCGAGCACATGCAGCGCGCGCGCCGGGCCATCCACGCGATGGGCGGCGCCGAGATGTCGAACGTGTTCACGCGTATCCAGCTCGCGCTGTACGGTGCGATTCCGTGGCGCGCGGTGCCGATGATGCCGGTCGAGATCATGCTGCTGCCGCAGTGGTTCCCGTTCCACCTGTCGAAGGTGTCGTACTGGGCGCGCACCGTGATCGTGCCGCTGCTCGTGCTGAACGCGAAGCGCCCGATCGCGAAGAACCCGCGCGGCGTGCGCATCGACGAACTGTTCATCGACCCGCCCGTCAACGCCGGACTGCTGCCGCGCCAGGGCCACCAGAGCGCGGGCTGGTTCGCGTTCTTCCGCGTGGTCGACCATGCGCTGCGCGCGGTCGACGGCCTGTTCCCGAACTACACGCGCGAACGCGCGATCCGCCAGGCCGTGTCGTTCGTCGACGAGCGCCTGAACGGCGAGGATGGCCTCGGTGCGATCTATCCGGCGATGGCCAACTCGGTGATGATGTACGACGCGCTCGGCTACGCGGAAGATCACCCGAACCGCGCGATCGCGCGCAAGTCGATCGAGAAGTTGCTCGTCGTGCAGGATGACGAAGCATATTGCCAGCCGTGCCTGTCGCCGGTGTGGGACACGTCGCTCGCCGCGCATGCGCTGCTCGAAACGCGCGACGCGCGGGCCGAGGACGCCGCGATCCGCGGCCTCGAATGGCTGCGCCCGCTGCAGATCCTCGACGTGCGCGGCGACTGGATCTCGCGCCGCCCGCACGTGCGGCCCGGCGGCTGGGCGTTCCAGTATGCGAACGCGCACTACCCGGACGTCGACGATACGGCGGTGGTCGCGGTGGCGATGGAGCGCGCGCAGACCCTCAAGCAGAACGATGCCTATCGCGAGTCGATCACGCGGGCGCGCGAGTGGGTCGTCGGGATGCAGAGCAGCGACGGCGGCTGGGGCGCGTTCGAACCGGAAAACACGCAGTACTACCTGAACAACATCCCGTTCTCGGATCACGGCGCGCTGCTCGATCCGCCGACGGCCGACGTGTCGGGCCGCTGCCTGTCGATGCTGTCGCAGCTCGGCGAGACGCCGCTGAACAGCGAACCGGCCCGTCGCGCACTCGACTACATGCTCAAGGAGCAGGAACCGGACGGCAGCTGGTATGGCCGCTGGGGGATGAACTACGTGTACGGCACGTGGACGGCACTGAGCTCGCTGAACGCGGCCGGCCTGACGGCGGACGATCCGCGCATGAAGCGCGGCGCGCAGTGGCTGCTGTCGATCCAGAACAAGGACGGCGGCTGGGGCGAGGACGGCGACAGCTACAAGCTGAACTATCGCGGCTTCGAGCAGGCGCCGAGCACCGCGTCGCAAACCGCATGGGCACTCCTCGGCCTGATGGCGGCTGGCGAGGTGAACAACCCGGCGGTGGCGCGTGGCATCGACTACCTGATCGCCGAGCAGAACGAAGAGGGCCTGTGGGACGAGGCGCGCTTCACGGCGACGGGCTTCCCGCGCGTGTTCTACCTGCGCTACCACGGCTATCGCAAGTTCTTCCCGCTGTGGGCGCTCGCCCGCTATCGCAACCTGAAGCGCGACAACACGACGCGCGTGACGGTCGGGCTGTAACGCGTGGCGCCGCAACCCACCGGCACGTTGCCCGTCATCGCCGTGACGGGGATGGCGTTCGAGGCGCGCATCGCGCGCGGCGACGGTGTCGAGGCCGTCTTTGCCGCACGGGCCGACCGGCTCGAACGCGCGCTGACCGAGGCGACCGCGCGCGGCTGCGCGGGCATCGTGAGCTTCGGCACGGCGGGCGGGCTCGCGCCCGACCTCGCGCCCGGCGCACTCGTGATCGCGAGCGCGATCGACGGGCCGTTCGGACGCGTCGAGACCGATACGGGCTGGAGCGCCCGGCTCGTCGCCGCGCTGCAGGACACGCCGGTCTGGGCGCGCGTCACGCGCGGCACGATTGCGGCCGTCGGTGCACCGGTCGTCAGCGAACAGGACAAGACGTCGCTGCATCACGCGAAGCACGCGCTCGCCGTCGACATGGAGTCGCATATCGCGGCGGCCTTCGCGGCCGCGCGCGGCGTCCCGTTCGCGGTGTGCCGCGCGATCGTCGATCCGGCATGGCGCACGCTGCCGAGCGCGGCGACGGCCGGCCTGCGCGACGACGGCAGCACGGCGATCCTGCCGATCCTGCGCGAACTGCTGAAGCAGCCGTCGCAGCTCGGCCCGCTGCTGCAGGTCGCGAGCGACGCGCGCGCGGCGCGCACGACGCTGATCCAGGCGCGGCACGCGTTCGAGCGTGCCGGCGCGATGCGGATCGCCTGAGCGGCACGCGCCGCTGGTCTTGCCCTTCTCTTCCCTTCCCGGTTTTCCTCTTTTCGTAGATCTCGCCGATCTCGCGGACAAAAAAAGAGCGCTGCAGTGAACTGCAGCGCTCTTTGTCTTTGCGGCGGTGGCCGTTGCAGCGTTACTGCGCGGCCGGACTGCTCGCGGGCGTCGCCGGCGCGGTTGCCGATGCCGCGGCGGGGGCAGTTGCCGATGCCGCAGCAGGCGCAGCGGCCGAGGCTGCGGCAGGCGCGCTCGCGGGCATCGCGTTGTCCGCGCCCGGATCGTCGTACTGCGGCAATCCCGGTGCGGCCGGCGCGTTGCTCGGCGTGGCGCCCGAGGCGCCACCCGATTCACCCGGATCCTCGTAGTTCGGCAGCCCCGGTACGGCCGGTGCCGACGCGGGTGCATTACCCGGTTCGCCCGGTTCGCTGTAGCTCGGCGGCGTGGCCGACGACGACTGGCCGTGATACGTCAGCGACTTGCGCTGTTGCAGGTACGCGTCGCGCACGAACGAATACGGATCGAGTGCGGCCTGCTTCAGCAGGTCGGTGGCGCCGAGCAGGTCCGAACGCGCGCTGATGAACTGCGCGATATACATCGGGTTGCGCGCCGCCGGCTCGATGTAGTTGAGCAGGTTGAAGCGCACGTCCACCGCGCGGCCGACGCCGTCGCGGATCGTGCTCGGCCCGAACACCGGCAGCACGAGATACGGGCCCGACGGCATGCCCCAGCGCGCCATCGTCAGGCCGAAGTCCTGGTGATGTTTCGGCAGCCCGGCCGGCGTCGCGATGTCGATCAGGCCGGCGACGCCGAACACCGAGTTCATCGCGACGCGCATCAGATCTTCGGTGGCATCGGTGATGCGCAGCTGCAGCAGGTTGTTCGCGATATTGCCGAGATCGCCGAGGTTCGAGAAGAAGTTGCTGATCGCGGTGCGCACGGGCGTCGGCGTGACCTTCTGGTACCCCTTCGCGATCGGCTGGGCGATGTTCGTGTCGACGGTGTCGTTGAACTTGTACATCGCCCGGTTCATCGGCTCGAGCGGGTCGTTGGGGTTGCGGTTCGGTCCCGTCGCGCAGCCGGTCAGCACTGCGCTGGCGGCAACGGTCGCCGCAATGATTCGCACCTTATTCATTGATTCCTTGCGATTGGTTCTTGGCGCGTTTGACGCGCGGTTTGCCCATCAGGACGGGCTGGAACACCACGGCGCCGATCAGCGTGCAGGTCAGGGCCAGCGCGAGCAGCTTGCCCATGCTCGACGTGCCCGGGTGGTGCGACAGCCACAGGCTGCCGAATGCGGTCGCCGTCGTCGCGGCGCTGAACAGGACGGCGTGCGTGAGGCTCGAGTGCAGCAACCCGGTTTGCCCCGCGCGCCACGCCATCACGAAATACACCTTGAACGCGACGCCGACGCCGAGCATCAGCGGCAGCGCGATGATGTTCGCGAAGTTCAACTGCATGCCGAACACCACGCACAGCTCGAGCGTCACGACGCCCGACACGAGCAGCGGCACCAGCGTGCGCAGCACGTCGCCGAAGCGGCGCAGCGTGACCCACAGCAGGATCGTGATCGAGATGATCGACCACAGTGCCGCATGCAGGAACGCGTTGATGATCGTGTCGGCCGAATGCAGGATCGAGATCGGCCCGCCGGTCGTGCCCGGCTCCGCGGCCTTCACGGTCGTCGCGAAGCGGCGCAGCATCGTATCGTCGTTCGGGTCGACGCCTTTCGGCACCTTCGGCGAAATCTGCACGAGCGCATGGCCGTCCGGTGCGACCCAGTCGCGCACGAGTTGCGGCGGCAGCGATTCGCGCGTGATGTCCTGCGGCTGCAGCAGCGCAGCGAGCTGGTTGAGCGCGATGCGCAGCGTGTCGGAGAACGCACGCTCGGCGCGGTCGCGCGTCGCGGCGTCCGCGGCGGCGAGCTTCGCGAGCGACGCGGACAGGTGCTGCGCGGCGGCCGCACCCGGGCCCGGGTGATCTTCGGCCGCGTAGCCCAGCAGGTCCGACACGCGCTTGAGTGCGGCGACGCGCTGCGCGTCGGTCGCGGGCGGCGCGGCCGGCTGCGTCAGCGCGGGCAGCAGGTCGCTCGCGGCGGCGGCGATCGCCGCGCGCTTGGCCGGCTGGTCGGCGGGGATGAAGGTCGACAGCGTGGTCGTGCGGCCGACTTCGGGCAGCACGTCGAGGCGCTTCGCGGCCGCGTCGGCTTCCGCGAGCGACGGCGCGAGCAGCGTGACGTCGTTGACGGCGGCTTCCGGCGAATCCTTCAGAGCGAGCAGCGTCGCCATCGATTCGCTGTGCGGATCCTTCAGGTTCAGCGGGTTGAAGTCGAAGCGCAGGAACGCGAGCAGCGGCAGCGCGCCGATCACGACTGCGAGCGTGCCGATCAGGATCGGCTTGCGATGGCGATCGAGGAAATCGTCGACCGGCGCGAGCCACGGGAAGCCGGGCGTCTTCGATTCGCCCGGCGGCGCGAACAGGCGCAGCAGCGCGGGCAGCAGCGTGATCGTGGTGAGCAGCGCGACGAACATGCCGACGCCCGCGATCAGGCCGAGCTCGGACACGCCGCGATACGCGGTGGGGATGAACGAGAAGAAGCTCGCCGCGACCGCCGTGGTGGCCAGCGCGAGCGGCATGCCCATCGAGTGCGCAGCGCCGATCAGCGCGTGATCGATGCGTGGATCGCGGAAGCGCTCCTCGCGGTACTTCACGCCGTACTGGATCGAGAAGTCGACGCCGAGGCCGACGAACAGCACCATGAACGCGACCGAGATCATGTTCAGCGAGCCGACCATCGCGAGGCCGAGCGCGGCGGTCACGACGAGGCCGACGAACAGCGTGACGAGCACCGAGCCGATCATCCGCTTCGAGCGCAGCGCGAGCCACAGGATGACGAGCACGGCGAGCAGCGTGAAGACGCCGTTGAGCGCCGCGCCATCTTGAACCGACGCGAATTCGTCGTCGGCGAGCGGCTGCTCGCCGGTCAGGCGCACGGCTGCGCCAAAGCGCTTCTCGAGGTCGAGCGAACGGGCCGCGTCGCGGATCACCTGGCTCGTTTCCGCGCCGGCCTGCAGTGCGCCGTAATTGACCACCGGCTGCACGGTGACGAATGCGCGCGCGGGTTGCCGCGCGGCATCGCTGTCGACCAGCGCGCGCCACGAGAACGCGGCCGGTTTGCCGGCCAGCACGTCGTCGACCGTCGCGGCACTGTGCGAGAGCAGCTTCGCCATCGTGGACAGTTTCACCTGGCCGGTCAGCAGCGGCTGGCCGAGCGTGGTGGACAGCGTGGTGGCGAGCCCGGTCAGGCTCGGGTTCTTCGCGAGTTCATTGACGAGCGGACGCGCGCTCGCGAGCTGCGACGTGGTATCCGTGACCTCCTGCGGCGACAGGAACAGCAGCCCGTTGTGCTCGAAGAACGGACCGCCGCCGGGCTCGGCGACCTGGCCGATGCGGCCGGCTTCGGCATCCTTCTGCAGGGCTTCGGTCAGCGCATGCGCGGCGGCGTTCGCGAATTCGGGCGCAGGTGCCTCGACGACCGCGAGGATCGTGCCGTTGCGTTGCGGGAACGCTTTATCGACGGCTTGGCCGAGCGCGGCAAATTGCGGTTCCGCATCGACGAGCTTGCTGATGTCGGTGTTGATCTTGAAATGCTGCGCGACATAGACGCCGCTGAGCGCGGCGATGACGAGCGACAGGACGACGACCCAGACGGGGCGTCGCACCGACCATGCAACGAGTCGGACGATGAGAGATGTCACCATGTGGCGGTGGGGAGCGGCTGGCAAGGGCAAAGTAGCCAAGTATACCGGCGCAGCGTGGCGGCGGTCGTGACGTTGGGGGTTTCGGGGAGGGAAGGAGATTTGTTCACAGCGGCGGAATCGATACCGATGGCCGGCTGGTTTGTAAGGGGATATTTACATAATCGCCGCCGCGCTGCTTCGACGTGCCGCTACACGCCTGTGACAAACGAAGCTGAAAGGTAACAGTCGGTCACGGCGGCACACCGAGGCGTCAGGCCCGGTATACTTTGCTTCGTCGGCCGGTGCAATGAACCGGTCGTTTTTTCTCATCGAGCGATATTCGTATGAAACGTCATCTGTTTGCTTTCGTCGCGGCGGCCGCCGTGTCGGTTTCCGCTTTCGCGCAGAGCGCGCCGGTCGATATCGTCCGCAATGCGGTCGAGGGCACCGTTACCGCGATGAAGGCCGATCCGGCCGCCCGCGGCGGTGACATGGCGAAAGTCACGCAAGTCGTCGAGCAGCGCTTCCTGCCCGCGACCAACTTCGAGCGCACGACCCGCATCGCGGTCGGCGACGCGTGGAAGCAGGCCACGCCGCAACAGCAGCAGGAGCTGTACAAGCAGTTCAAGCTGCTGATGACGCGCACCTATGCCGCGTCGCTCGCGCAGCTCGGCAGCCAGGACGCGAAGTTCTCGTTCAAGGCCGGCGGCGCGTCGGGCGCCGACGCGCTCGTGCAGTCGACGGTCACGACGCCGGGCGACAGCCAGTCGGTCGGCTATCGTCTCGGCAAGGTCGGCAACGACTGGAAGATCTACGACATCGACATGTCGGGCGCGTGGCTGATCCAGGTCTACCAGGGGCAGTTCAAGAGCCAGCTCGCGTCGGGCGGGATCGACGGGCTGATCGCGTATCTGCAGAAGCACAATTCGCGGACGAACTGACGGCCGTTGTCAGGCCGCAGTCCGGATCGACGAAGGGCGCCCTCGGGCGCCCTTTTTCATGGCTGTGACCCATCCTGAAATAGGTTGACACTTTTTCGCTGAGGCGAGGAGGTGCCAGATGGAGCAAGGGATCAAGCGGACGCAGCGGGACTACAGCCTGGCTTTTAAGCTGTCGGTGGTGGTGCAAGTCGAAAAAGGCGATCTGACTTACAAAGAGGCGCAGCGACGCTACGGCATTCAGGGCCGCTCGACGGTGCTGGTATGGTTACGTAAGCACGGCTTGCAGGATTGGGCCGATCCATCCGGTCGTGCGCGATCAGGTTCCACCATGCCGAAGCAAGATTCGAAGCCGCTCACGCCGGAGCAGCGCATCAAGGAGTTGGAGACGCAGTTGCGAGAAGCGCAGGAGAAAGCCGCGCTGTTCGAGGCGGTGATCGACGTGATGCGCAAGGACTACGGGATCACCGTAAAAAAGCCTTCGGGCAGGTCGTCGCGCAAAGGCGGGTCGAAAAGCTGAGCGTCGAGCGGGCCTGCCGATACATGGGCATCAGCCGCCAAGCGTATTACAAGCGTTGCCAGAGCGAGGCTCATCGCTGCTCGCAAGCCGAGACCGTCACCTCACTGGTACAGAACATCCGCCTGCGACAACCGAGGCTGGGCACGCGCAAGCTGCATCATCTGCTCGGACCAACGCTGGTCGAGCGTGGTATCAAGCTGGGGCGGGACCGGCTGTTCGACGTGCTGCGCACCGCGCACCTACTGGTCGCACCACACCGCGCATATCACAAGACCACCCATAGCCATCACCGCTTCCGGCGCCATCCGAACCTATTGAAAGCCGGCCCGGAGCAAATCGTGCCGAAAGCCCCCGAGCAGGTTTGGGTTGCCGACATCACCTATCTGCCGACCGCTGGTCCGTTCGTGTACCTGAGCCTTGTGACCGACGCGTTCTCGCGCAAGATCGTCGGCTACCACGTCCATGACAGCCTGCAGACCGAGCAAGTCAGTCAGGCGCTCAAGAAGGCGTTGCGTACGCGCCGAAGCCGCCAGCCGTTGATCCATCATTCCGATCGCGGAATCCAGTACTGCTCGACGTATTACCAGGACATCCATCGACGCCATGGTCTGCGCTGCTCGATGACCGATGGCTACGACTGCTATCAGAATGCACTGGCAGAGCGGATCAACGGCATCCTTAAAGGCGAGTTCTTACTGCATCGCCCGGCCGATCTCAAGCAGGCCGCAAAGATGGTCGAACAGTCGGTGAACATCTACAACTGCGAGCGGCCCCATGCCGCCCTCAAATACAAAACGCCCGATGCGGTGCATCGGGCGTTTAGCGGGTGAATACTGTCAACCTATTCCAGGACTTGACACTGTGCGCTGGCTGCGCGTCACGCGCCGATGCCGAGCATCCGCAGGCAATCGTCGACCACGGCATCGACGAACGCGGCACGATCCGTTTCCGGGGCCGCGATGATGTGATCGGTCGCGCCGTGCACGCCCGCATAGATCAGCAGCGCGGTGACCTGCGGATGCGCGAGCCGCCAGGTGCCGGCCCGAGCGCCGCCGTCGAGAATCGCGCCGAGCTGCTCGAGGATCGCGTTCTTGTCGGCATTCGCGCGATCGTGGTGATGGTGGTTCGCGTAGACGATGTCGTGCGTGCGGTAGGTCGCCGCATAGGTTTCGATGTTGGCGCGGATCCACGCGCGCAGGCGCGCGAGCCAGTCGTCGGCGTCGCACGCGTCCACCGCGTGCCGCAGCCGGTCGAGGAACGACGACGTGTAGCGCTGCGCGAGCGCGGCGAGCATGTCGGACTTCGATTCGAAGTAGTGATAGAACGTGCCTTTCGCGACCTGCGCGTGCTCGACGATCTCGCTGATGGTCGTCGCTTCCACACCCTGCGCGAGGAACAGCGTCTCGGCCGCCGCCATCAGTTCCTCGAGGCGCACTTCCGCCGGCTTCGTGCGCGGCTTGCCTGCCGGCGCGTCGTCCTTCACTGTCGTGGTCCCTGCCTTTGTCCTGTCCGTCATCGCGCGGCTCGACGCCCGTTCGTGCAAAGCCCGCAGTTTAGGCCAGCACCCCCGCTCGCGGCCAACGCAATCCATTGACCGACGGTCAGTCGATATATATGATGAGAATCATTCTCATCCCGATGCCCGTGAAGGGCCGCCCGCCATGCCTCGCTACCGTCGCGCCGCACTCGTCCTGGCCGCCTGCCTCGGCACCTTTCTCGCCACGCTCGACATCAGCATCGTCAATGTCGCGTTGCCGACGCTGCAGACGGCGCTCGATACCGATATCGGCGGCCTCCAGTGGGTCGTCAACGCGTATGCGCTCGCGCTGTCCGCGTTCATGCTGTCGGCCGGGCCGCTCGGGGATCGCTACGGACACAAGCGCGTGTGGCTCGCCAGCGTGATCCTGTTCACGGCCGGGTCGGTGGTCTGCGCATGTGCGGGCAGCATCGAGCCGCTGCTGATCGGGCGCGCGATCCAGGGGCTTGCCGGCGCATTGCTGATACCGGGCGCGATGCCGATCCTCACGCATGCGTTTCCCGACACGCGCGAGCGCGCCCGCGCGATCGGCGGATGGTCCGCGTTCAGCGCGCTCGCGCTGATCCTCGGGCCGCTGGTGGGCGGCCTGCTCGTCGAGCACGGCGGATGGCAGAACATCTTCCTCGTCAACGTGCCGATCGGCATCGTGACCGTGCTGCTCGGCGCATGGGGCATTCCGGAGCGCCGGCATCCGCAGCATGCGGCGTTCGATCCGCTCGGCCAGGTGCTGAGCGTGGTGTGGCTCGGGTTGCTCACGTACGGGCTGATCGGCATCGGCGAAGCCGGCGTGTCGCACGCGAAGGTGCTCGCGCCGCTGGCGGGCGCCGCGGTGGCGTTCGTCGTGTTCGTGCGGGTCGAAACGCGCGTCGAGCGGCCGCTGCTGCCGGTCTGGCTGTTTCGCGACCGGCGGCTGGTGCGCGCCAATCTCGCGTCGTTCGTGCTCGGGTTCTCGGGGTACAGCAGCCTGTTTTTCCTGTCGCTGTTCCTGCAGCAGGCGCAGGGGCGCACGCCGGCTGAGGCCGGCTGGCAACTGATGCCGCAGTTCGTGATGACGGCGATCACGTCGATGCTGTTCGGGCGCATCGCGGCGCGCATTCCGTTGCACACGCTGATGGTGGCCGGGTATGGCCTGATCGGCGCGATGCTCTCGGTCATGGCCGGTTTCGGCGCGGGAACGCCGTATGTGCCGGTCGGTGTCGCGCTGGCGGTGCTCGGGGTCGGCATGGGGCTCGCGGTGCCCGCGACCGGCATGACCGTGATGGAACTGGCGCCGGCTGAACGCGCGGGCATGGCGTCGGCGACGATGAACGCGTTGCGTCAGACCGGGATGAGCATGGGCATCGCGGTGCTCGGCAGCATGATGAGCATCGGTGCGCTGCACCGGATGACGGCCGCGATGCAGGCGGCCGGGAGTGCGCAAGCGGATACGATCGCGCGGCAGGCCGTGATGGAGCATGTGTTCGCTGCCGGCCGGCCGGAATTGCTCGGTGCGTATCGGGAGGCGATGGCGCACGGGTTTTCGATCGCGGTTTTGTGTTCTGGAATCCTCAGTATGGCGATTGTGGCGATGCTGATGGTGCGGCGTGAATCGGAGAAGCAATCGGGGCGCGCGGCGGCGTGCGTGACGTCTTCACTGCCGGAATGATCCGGCGTGCGGCAGGTCGGGCCTTTCGCCGCGGATCGCCGCGTCGGGCTCGCCTACCTTCGCCGATGCTCCACCGCGAACTTGATCAGCTCGGCCTGCCCTTCGATCTCCAGCTTGCGCTTCAAATTGAGCCGGTGCGTCTCGACCGTGCGCACCGACAGCCCGGTCTGCTGCGCGATCTGCTTGCTCGACAGCCCTTCCGCCAGCGCATCGAGGATGTCGCGTTCGCGCGGCGTGAGCCGGTCGAGCGGTGACGCGGTCGCGCTCGCGTGGATCATCCGCGCGGCGAGCCCTTCGCTGAAGAACGTCTGGCCGGCCAGCACCGCGCCGATCGCGCGCACGATCTCGCTCGCGGGCGAATCCTTCAGCAGGTAGCCGCTCGCGCCGGCGCGCACGGCCTGCGTCACGTATTCGATGTTGTCGTGCATCGACAGCATCAGCACGCGGATGCCCGGAAAGCGCTCGTGAAACACGCCCGCGAGCGTGATGCCGTTCATCCCGTTCATGCCGACGTCCATCAGCGCGAGATCGGGTTCGAGCGACGCGGCGAGCGCGAGCGCCTCGTCGGCGTTGCCGGCTTCGCCGACGACGGACAGGTCGGCCGCTTCGAGCCGCATCCGCAAGCCGTCGCGCACGAGCGGGTGATCGTCGACGAGCAGCAGTCGGGCGACGGGCCGGGCGGTGTCGGGGGCGCTCATGCGTGAAAGGTCTCCTGTGATGGGGCGCGTCATGACGCGGTGCCGGGCAGCGGCACGCGCGCGGCGACGATCGTGTGGCCGACCTGCGACGTGATCGTCAGCATGCCGCCGAGCGCATCGAGGCGCTCGCGCATGTTGCGCAGGCCGATGCCGCGGCGCGCGTCGGCCTGCGAGCGTTCGGCGTCGAAGCCGCAGCCGTTGTCGGCGATGGTCAGCGTGACGGATTGCGCGCCGACGTCGAGCGTGACGGCCGCGCGCGACGCCTGCGCATGATGCACGATGTTGCTGAGCGCTTCCTGCGCGATCCGGAACAGCGCGGTGTTGACCGCCGCGGGCAGCGGCCGGGCGCCGCTGTGCGCGACCTGCGTATAGCCGATGTCGATGCCGCTTTCGGCGCCGAGCTCGCGCACCAGCTGCTCGAGCGCCGCCGCGAGGCCGAGATCGTCCAGCATTGCGGGACGCAGCGCATGCGAGATGCGCCGCACTTCGCGCAGCGTGTCGCCGAGCCGCACGACGCCCGATGCCAGCGCCTGCTCGGCCTCGGGCATGCGTGCCGAGCCGCGTTCGAAGCGTGCGAGCGCGGATTCGAGCATCAGCTTCGCGGACACCATCATCTGGCTGATGCCGTCATGCAGCTCGCGCGACAGCCGCGCCCGCTCCTGCTCCTGCGACTCGACGACGCGCTGCGCGAGCAGCTTGAGCTTCGCGTCGGCACTGCGCGACTCGCTGACGTTCAGCACCAGCGCGCACACGACGATCGCCGCCGCGCCCGTGAGCGCGATCGCGGTGAGCCAGCTCATCGTGCGTTCGATGTTCGCGGACGCACGCGCGTCGATGCGCTGCAGCGCGGTGTCGACGTCGTCGAGATAGATGCCGGTGCCGACCATCCAGCCCCAGCGTTCGAGCGCGACGACGTAGCCGAGCTTCGGCGCGACGCGGCCCGTCGACGGCCGCTGCCAGGTGTAGCGCACGTAGCCGCCGCCGCTCGACGCGGTGCCGATCAGCTTCTGGATCGTCAGCGCGCCCTGCGGGTCGCGCATCGACCAGTAGTTGTGGCCGACGCGCTCGGGCTCGCGCGGATGCATCAGCGCATTGCCGTGCAGGTCGTACACGAAGAAATAGCCGTCGGGGCCGAAATCCATCTTCTGCAGCATCGCGAGCGCCTGCGTGCGCAGCATCGCGTCGTCGCGCGCGTTGCGGCCGCTCGCGTCGTAGAGCGGCATGATCGCGCTCGTCGCGAGCTCGACGTAGTGCTTCAGCTCGACTTCCTTGCTCGACAGGTACGCGGCCTGGATCGTCGCGTGCTGCGTGCGCGCGAGGGACGTCGCCTGCTGGCGCACGCCGAAGCCGATGCCGGCGATCGCGAGCAGGAACGGCACGATGGCCAGAAGGAAGATCTTTGCCTTGAGTCTCATGGTGGTGCGAAGCGGCCGCGCACCTGCGCGGGCCGGCCGGGCGCGTCAGTCGCGCGGCGGCGTGTCGAGGCGACATTGTCGGCGATTTTGCGCACGGGAGGCGACGGCGGCCCAGAGGCCGCCCCGCCGCCGCTCGACGGCTGCCCGTTCAGGCCTGCCGCGTCGCGAGGCCGCCGGCCGCGGCTGCGTGCACGACGATGCGGTTGCGCCCGCCTTCCTTCGCGCGATACAGCGCGTCGTCGGCCAGCTTCAGCGCACCCTGCATGTCGTCGTCGCGTTCGGGATAGCTGGTGGTCACGCCGATGCTCACCGTCAGGCGGCCGGACGTGCCGGCGTCGTGCCGGATGCCGAGATCGAGGATCCCCGTGCGGATCGCCTCGGCGATCGTCACCGCGCCGGCCGTGTCGATGTCGGGCAGCACCACGACGAACTCCTCGCCGCCGTAGCGCGCCGCATAGTCGGCCGGGCGGCGCAGGCAGCCGGCGATGCAGTGGCCGACCGCGGCGAGTGCGTCGTCGCCGGCCTGGTGCCCCTGCGTGTCGTTGTAGCGCTTGAAGTAATCGACGTCGATGAACAGCAGCGACAGCGCGTGCTGCGAGCGCGCGGCGCGGCGCCATTCGCGCGCGAGCGTGACGTCGAGCATCCGGCGGTTGTCGAGGCCCGTGAGGCCGTCGGTGCGCGCGAGCGCCTGCAGCTCGGTTTCCGCGCGGTGGCGTCTGCGCAGCTGCACGTCGAGCAGCAGCGACAGGCCGACGAAGCCGATCGCGAGCACGACCATCACCGTGCCGATCGGAATCGCACGGTCGTACCACGCGGCGTAGGTGTCCGCTTCCGAGCGCGCGATCATGATGATGAGCGGCAGGTGGTCGAGGTGCCGGAACACGTACAGGCGCCGCACGCCGTCGATCGACGCGGTATCGGCGAAGCTGCCTTCGCTGGCGGTCATGAAGCGCCGGAACGTGCTGGCGCGGCTGATGTCGCGGCCGACGATCTTGGGATCGTACGGCTCGCGCGCGAGCATCTGGCCATCGGTGTTGATCAGCGCGATCGAGCCGCGATCGCCCAGCGACAGGCGCGAGAACAGGTTCTGGAAATATTCGAGCCGGATCGACATCACCGCGACGCCGCCGAACGAGCCGTCGGGCCGCGTGATGCGCCGGCTGAGCGCGATGCTCGGCGAGCCGCCGCGCAGCCGCGAATGATACGGGGGGCTGACGTACAGGCCGACGTCGGGGCGGTCGCGGTGCACCTTGAAGTACGGTTCGTTGCCGAAGTTGGCCTTGCGCGGCACGTCGCTCTTGCCGTCGACCTCGATGTCGCCCTTTGCGTCGAGCACGTAGATGCCGCCGAGGTACTTGGCCGTCGTCGCACGGTCGAACAGCACCTGGCGGCGCAGCGGCATCGGCAGCTTGACGACATCGGGGTCGTTCTCGCCTTCGACGACGGCCTGCAGCGACAGCGAATAGATCTCGATGTTGCGCTCGATGTCCCACGACGCCATCAGCGCGAGATTCTGCTGCATCGCGGCCGAGCGGTCGCGTGCGTCGATGCGGCCCTGGTACAGCACGATCCCGCACAGGAGCAGCAGGATCAGCGCGATCAGCAGCCCGGTATAGAAGATCAGGTGCGGCAGCAGGAACCGGCGCAGATGAGCGGCGACACGGCTCGTCAGGCCGGATTCGCTGGGCATTGCGTAGTCGGTTTCTGCCATGGTCCGTGGATCGATGGGCATTGCCGCCGGGAGGCGGGCCGATGCGATGGTTCGTATGACGTGCCGGCGGCGATCCGTTACGCGGCCATTCCGACGCCTTCCTGCCGGCCGGCGGAGAAAATGGACACCGATTATCGGTAATCGCGGCCAGATATACCGGTAAATCAAGTATTCACAGGTGACATCTGCGCCGATTCGGCGATCCGGCGAATCGGGCAGCGCGAATCCATCGGAGTATAGCGCGCGCGTCCGTACGCGCGAAAAATGTTGCGGATCGTTGATCCGGATCAAATTACAGTGAAATGCCGGGCTTGCGAATATCGGGCAGAGCGTTCCGGCACAAGGCTTTGCGGCAAGAGCGGCCGTGGCGCGCGGCATGCCGCTGCCGTTTCCATCCGGTTAACGGCACTCGAACGCGAAAAATGAAGGGATGCGATATACGCCGATTATTCGTTTCAACCGCCGGGCGCGCGCGAAAATGAAAACGGGCGGCCATGACGGCCGCCCGTTTCGTGAAGCAGGTACGGGCACCCGGCATACGGGCACCCGGCATGCCGGAAGCCCGCAGCACGCCGATACTTACGCGCCCTGCTGTTCCGCCTTGAACGCGAGCCGGAACCGATGCAGCAGCGGCTCGGTATAGCCGCTCGGCTGCGACGTGCCCTGCAGCGCGAGCGCGCATGCGGCCTTGAACGCGGTCGACTGGTCGTAGCCGGGCGCCATCGGGCGATAGTTCGGGTCGCCGGCGTTCTGCTGGTCGACGACGCGCGCCATCCGCTTGAACACGTCGAGCACGAACGCCTCGGTGATCACGCCATGGCGCAGCCAGTTCGCGATGTGCTGGCTCGAGATGCGCAGCGTCGCGCGGTCTTCCATCAGGCCGACGTCGTGGATGTCGGGCACCTTCGAGCAGCCGACGCCCTGTTCGACCCAGCGCACGACGTAACCGAGGATGCCCTGCGCGTTGTTCTCGACTTCGCTCAGGATCTCGGCCTCGCTCCACGCGGCACGCTCGACGACCGGCACGGTCAGCAGGCCTTCGAGCAGCGTGTCGCGTTCGCTCGCGTACGGCGTCTTCTCGAGTTCCTGCTGGACGGCCTGCACGTCGACCAGGTGGTAGTGCAGCGCGTGCAGCGTCGCGGCGGTCGGCGACGGCACCCAGGCGGTGTTCGCGCCGGCGCGCGGATGCGCGATCTTCTGTTCGAGCATCGCGTGCATCAGGTCCGGCATCGCCCACATGCCCTTGCCGATCTGCGCGCGGCCGCGCAGGCCGGCCGACAGGCCGGCGAGCACGTTGTTGCGCTCGTACGACTGGATCCATGCCGACGACTTCATGTCGCCCTTGCGGATCATCGGGCCCGCTTCCATCGCGGTGTGCATCTCGTCGCCGGTGCGATCGAGGAAGCCGGTGTTGATGAACGCCACGCGCGCGGCGGCTGCGGCGATACACGCGGCGAGGTTCACGCTGGTGCGGCGCTCCTCGTCCATGATGCCCATCTTCAGCGTGTTGCGCGGCAGGTTGTACAGATCCTCGATGCGTGCGAACAGCGTATCGGCGAACGCGACTTCGACCGGGCCGTGCATCTTCGGCTTCACGATGTAGATCGAGCCCGTGCGCGAGTTGCGCTTCGCCTTCAGGTCGTGCAGCGAGCACAGCACCGTGACGACGCCGTCGAGGATCCCTTCCGGAATCTCGTTGCCGTCGCGATCGAGCACCGCGCCGTTGGTCATCAGGTGGCCGACGTTGCGCACGAACAGCAGCGAGCGGCCGTGCAGCGACAGCGTGCCGCCGTCGGGCGTGGTGTATTCGCGGTCGGCGTTCAGGCGGCGCGTGAAGGTCTTGCCGCCCTTCGCGACTTCCTCGACCAGCGTGCCCTGCATCAGCCCGAGCCAGTTGCGGTAGAGCTGGACCTTGTCGTCGGCGTCCACCGCCGCGACCGAATCCTCGCAGTCGATGATCGTGCTGACCGCGGCTTCGAGCACGACGTCCTTCACGTTCGCGAGATCGGCGCGGCCGATCGGCGTCGACGCGTCGATCTGGATCTCGAGGTGCAGGCCGTTGTGCTTCAGCAGGATCGCGGACGGCGCGTCGGCCGTGCCCTGGTAGCCGACGAACTGCGCCGGCTGCGCGAGATGCACGACGCCCTTCGCGGTTTCGACGGCGAGCTGGCCGTCCTGCACGCGGTAGCGCAGCGCGTCGCGGTGCGACGCGCCGGCGAGCGGCGCCGCGTTGTCGAGCACGTTGCGCGCGTAGTCGATCACGTGCTGGCCGCGCGTCGGGTTGTAGGTCGCGGTGCGTTCGGCGCCGCCGTCTTCCGGCAGCGCATCGGTGCCGTACAGCGCGTCGTACAGGCTGCCCCAGCGCGCGTTCGCGGCGTTCAGCGCGTAGCGCGCGTTCGACAGCGGCACGACGAGCTGCGGGCCGGCTTGCGTGGCGATCTCGCTGTCGACGTTCGCGGTGGCTGCCGCGACGTTCGACGGAACCGGCACGAGGTAGCCGATCTGTTCGAGGAACGCGCGATACGCGGCGTGGTCGCGCACGGGGCCGGGGTGCGCGCGGTGCCAGGTGTCGAGTTCCTGCTGCAGGCGGTCGCGTTCCGCGAGCAGTTCGCGGTTGCGCGGCGCCAGGTCGTGCACCAGGGCCGAGAAACCGCTCCAGAACGCGGCCTTGTCGATGCCGGTGCCCGGCAGCGCTTCGTTTTCAATGAACTGGCTCAGCGCTGGCGCGACTTGCAGTCCTGCTTGGTCGATCATCGTCAATCCTCCCGGGGAATAAAGATTCGCGCGCGGCTTGGGCTGGTTATGCCGCGACGCTTTGTGTGCCGGCGCGGGCGATCTGCGCGTCCTGTTCGGACTTTACGCCAGACACGCCGATCGCGCCCGCGATCCGGCCGCCGACCGTGACCGGCACGCCGCCTTCGAGCAACCCCGTCAGCGGCACGCTGAGAAACGCGGTGCGGCCACCGTTGATCATATCCTCATACGCCTTCGTCTCGCGCCGGCCGAGCGCCGCCGCGCGCGCCTTGTCCTGCGCGATATAGGTGGTGGCCGGCGATGCGCCGTCCAGGCGCGCAAACGCGAGCAGGTGGCCACCGTCGTCGACGATGGCGATCGACACGGCCCAGCCGTGGCGTTCCGCTTCCGCGCGGGCGGCGGCAAGCATGCGGTCGGCATCGGCGAGTTCGAGTTCGGGTTTCGTCTGCATGGCAATCCTCCGGAATCAGGTCAGTTGACGAGGTGGTTGTCGACGAGCTCGATCCAGTGGCGCACGGGCGTGCGGCCCGCGCCGTTCAGGTGAGTCTGGCAGCCGACGTTGGCCGTGACAATCAGGTCCGGCCGCGCGGCTTCGAGCGCGTCGAGCCGGTTGTCGCGCAGTTGCGTCGCGAGCTCGGGCTGCGTCAGCGAATACGTGCCGGCCGAGCCGCAGCACAGATGACCATCGGCGACATTCGTCAGATCGAAGCCGAGCTGCGTCAGGATGCGTTCGACGGTGCCGCCGAGGCGCTGCGCGTGCTGCAGCGTGCACGGGCAGTGCACCGCGATGCGGCGTGGCGTCGAACCGGCCAGCGCGTCGAGCGGCTCGGCCGCGATCACCTCGGCGAGATCGCGCGCGAGCGCGCTGACGCGACGTGCTTTCTCCGCATAGATGGGGTCGGAGCGCAGCAGGTCGCCGTATTCCTTGACGAATGCGCCGCAGCCGCTCGCCGTCAGCACGATCGCTTCCGCACCCGCTTCGATCGCGGGCCACCATGCGTCGATGTTGCGGCGTGCGCGGGCGAGGCCCGCATCCTGCGCGTTCAGGTGATATTCGGTCGCGCCGCAGCAGCCGGCTTCACGTGCCGGGCTCACGCTGATGCCGAGCCGGTCGAGCACGCGCGCGGCGGCCGCATTGGTGTTCGGCGACAGCGACGGCTGCACGCAGCCCTCGAGCATCAGCACGCGTCGTGCATGGCGCACGGGCGGGCGCGGTGCGGCGGCGGGGATCGCGGCCGGGATCTTGTCCTGCAACGTGCCGGGCAGCAGCGGGCGCAGCGCGCGGCCGGCCTTCAGCAACGCGGCGAACGTCGCCGGGCGCGGCACGACGTGACGCAGCCCCGCGCGCAGCAGGCGCTCGCGTGCCGGCCGCTGCGCGCGTTTCTCGGCTTCCGCGCGGCCGATGTCGAGCAGCGTGTGATAGCGCACGCCGGACGGGCAGGTCGTCTCGCAGTTGCGGCACGTCAGGCAGCGGTCGAGGTGCTGCTGCGTGCGTTCGCCGCACGGTTCGCCTTCGAGCAGCTGCTTGATCAGGTAGATGCGGCCGCGCGGCCCGTCGAGCTCGTTGCCGAGCACCTGGTAGGTCGGGCAGGTCGCATTGCAGAAGCCGCAGTGCACGCACGCGCGCAGGATCGCTTCCGCTTCGTCGGCCCGGGCGAGGGCCTTGCTTGCTTCGCTGAGATTGGTTTGCATCGGCGGTCGGGATCGGGTTCGCGTCAGAAATCGGCGTACAGGCGGCCGGGATTGAAAATCGCATGCGGGTCGAGCTGCGCCTTGAGCTGCCGGTGCACGCGCAACAACGCGGGCGCCAGCGGCTGGAACGGCTCGCGTGTCGTGCCCGGCGTGAAGCAGGTCGCGTGGCCGCCCCATTGCGCGGCGAACCGCTGCACGTCGGCCGGTGCGGCGTCGCTCTTCAGCCAGCGCTGTGCGCCGCCCCAGTCGGCAAGCAGCGCGCCGGGCAATGCGTCGAGCGGCGCGGCGGCCGGCACCGACACGCGCCACAGCGGGCGCGGATCGTCGAAGAACGGCAGCGCAAGGTCGCGCAGCCGTGCCCAGAACGCATCGTCGCGGTCGTCCATGCGCTCGCCGCCGATCGTGTCGCGCGCGGCCTTCACCGAGCCCTCGCCGCCTTCGATTCGCACCCGCAGCACGCCGTCCGTGTGGCATGCGCCCGCGAGCGGCAGCCCCGCGCGCCGCCATGCGGCGACACGCTGCACAGCTTCGTCCACGGCAAGCGGCAACGCGAGATCGCCGGTCGCGCGCGGCTTCGGCAGTACCTTCAGCGACACCTCGGTCACGACCCCGAGACAGCCGAAGCTGCCCGCGAGCAGGCGCGACACGTCGTAGCCCGCGACGTTCTTCATCACCTCGCCGCCGAAGCGCAGGTGCTTTGCGTGGCCGGTAATCACGCGGCAGCCGAGCACGAAGTCGCGCACCGCACCGGCCCACGGGCGGCGCGGGCCCGACAGCGCCGCCGCGAACATGCCGCCGACCGTTGCCGCGCCGCCGAACGACGGCGGCTCGCACGGCAGCATCTGGCCGGCCGCGTCGAGCATCGCTTCGAGTTCGGCGAGCGGCGTGCCCGCGCGCGCGGTGACGACGAGTTCGGTCGGGTCGTACGCGACGACGCCGCGATGCGTGCGCACGTCGAGCGCGCGGCCTTCGACCGGGCGGCCGAGGAACGCCTTCGTGCCGGCGCCGCGGATGTGCAGCGGCTGGCGGTCGTGGATCGCGGCGTCGACCTGGGCGACGAGCGCCGCGCTGTCGTCGATCGATTCGATTTCGCGTCGCATCAGAAGCGTTCCAGTTCGGGAAACGGCAGCTTGCCGTGATGGACGTGCATCGCGCCGAATTCGGCGCAGCGGTGCAGCGTCGGGATGTTCTTGCCGGGATTGAGCAGGCCCTGCGGATCGAACGCGGCCTTCACTGCGTGGAAGAACGTGATTTCGTCGGCGTTGAACTGCACGCACATCTGGTTGATCTTCTCGCGCCCGACGCCGTGCTCGCCGGTGATGCTGCCGCCCGCCGCGACGCACAGCTCGAGGATCTTGCCGCCGAGCGCTTCCGCGCGGTCGAGTTCGCCGGGCCGGTTCGCATCGAACAGGATCAGCGGGTGCATGTTGCCGTCGCCCGCGTGGAATACGTTCGCGACCGGCAGCCCGAATTCGGCGGACAGCGCGGCGACGCCTTCGAGCACGCGCGGCAGCTCGCGGCGCGGGATCGTGCCGTCCATGCAGTAATAGTCGGGCGACATGCGGCCGACCGCCGGGAACGCGTTCTTGCGGCCGGCCCAGAAGCGCTGGCGCTCGGCTTCGTCGCGTGCGACGCGGATCTCGGTTGCGCCCGCGTCGCGCAGCAGCGCGGCGACGCGTTCGGCGTCTTCTTCGACGTCGGTCGGCGAGCCGTCGAGTTCGCACAGCAGGATCGCCTGCGCGTCGACCGGGTAGCCCGCGTGGATGAAATCTTCGGCCGCGCGGATCGCGAGGTTGTCCATCATCTCGAGGCCGCCGGGGATCACCCCCGCGCCGATAATTTTCGCGACCGCGGCGCCCGCTTCCGCGACGTCGTCGAAGCTCGCCATCAGCACCTTCACGCCGGGCGGCTTCGGCAGCAGCTTCACGGTGACTTCCGTGACGATGCCGAGCATCCCTTCCGAGCCGGTGAACAAGGCGAGCAGGTCGAAGCCGGGGGCGTCGAGCGCGTCGGCGCCGAGCGTGAGCGTATCGCCGTCGATCGTCAGGATCTCGATCTTCAGGATGTTGTGCACGGTGAGCCCGTATTTCAGGCAGTGCACGCCGCCCGCGTTTTCGGCGACGTTGCCGCCGATCGAGCACGCGATCTGCGACGACGGATCGGGCGCGTAGTAGAGGCCGTACGGCGCGGCCGCCTGCGAGATCGCGAGGTTGCGCACGCCGGGCTGCACGCGCGCGATGCCGGCATCGGGGTCGATCTCGAGAATCTTGTTGAACTTCGCCATCACGAGCAGGATGCCCTTCTCGAGCGGCATGGCGCCACCCGACAGCCCGGTGCCCGCGCCGCGCGCGACCACCGGCACGCCGAGCGTGGCCGCGACGCGCAGCACCGCGCGCACCTGCTCGACCGTGTCGGGCAGCACGACCGCGAGCGGTACCGTGCGGTACGCGGCGAGGCCGTCGCATTCGAACGGCTTGAGCGCCTCGCGTTCGTGCAGCACGTCGAGGCCGGGCGCCGCCGCGTGCAGCGCGGCAACGAGCGTGTTGCGGTCGACGGTCGCCAGCGGGCCGTCGATCCGTTCGTCGTAGGTGAAACTCATCGGGGTTGTCTCCACCATGCAGGCGGCTGCGCGACGCGCGGCACGCCGGAAGGGATGGATTCTTGGCGGGCGGCGCGCGTGTGTCCAGACGTCGCGAATGTGGTCATACCAGTTTTTATCGAGGGGCCGCGAAGCGGCTGGATCGATTGCCATGAAACTGAATGACGACAAGGGTTTGTGGGAAAATCTCCGATATCTTTCCGAAGTGGTCATACCAGTATGGAAATGCAGGATCGAGCGGGCCCGGCGCGGAACGTGGCCGACGTCGTTGCCGAGCGCATCGAGAAACTGATCGTCGACGGCGTGCTGAAGGCCGGACAGGCGCTGCCGTCCGAGCGGCGGCTGACCGAGAAGCTCGGCGTGTCGCGCACGGCCGTGCGCGAAGGGATGAAGCTGCTGCGCGCGCGCGGGATCATCGACACCACGCACGGCAAGGGCTCGTTCGTTGCGAGCCTGACCCCGCAACGCGAGATCACGCCGATGATGCATCTGCTCGGCTCGCAGCCGCGCACGCTGTACGACCTGTTCGAGGTGCGCGGGATGCTGGAGACGGAGGCCGCGCGGCTCGCGGCGCTGCGCGGCACGCCGGCCGATTTCATCCTGATCAAGCGTCGCTACGAGGAGATGACGGCGGCCGACGCACAGGATCTCGACCCGGCTGCGCGCGCGAAGCTCGATCATGCGTTTCATCTCGCGATCTGCGAGGCGTCGCATAACCCGGTGCTGGTGAATACGCTGCAGTCGTTGACGGATCTGCTGCTCAGTTCGGTGTTCGCGTCGGTGAACAATCTCTATCACCGTGAGCCGTTGAAGAAGCAGATCGACCGCCAGCATGCGCGGCTTTATAACGCGGTGACCGGGCGGTTGCCCGATCAGGCGCGCAAAGCCGCGAGCGAACATATTCGTCAGTGCGTCGAGTATCTGCGGGAGATCGAACAGGAAGAGCAGCGGCTCGTGCGGTCGACGTTGAGGCTTGAAGGATGGACGTGAGGTCGGCCGCGCGTTGCGCTGTGTCTTGATGCGCGTCACGCACAGCGGGCCGTCTCGCGACGCGTGTCACATGGCTATGTCAGACTGTGAGCCATTCTTCGTGTGGCCCGCTGTCGTCCGCCACGATGCGTGGACGCCGTCGCGTGAGCAGTGCCTGACGGCATCACGCAGGACGAACCGGTGCGCCACCCTTCCCGAAACGGAGGACATCGCATGTCGAACCGGACCCACGACGACGGGCACGACGCCCGTCCCGCCCACGCGGCAGACCAATCCGCCGATGCGCAGCGCGACGCGTTGCTTGCGTTGCTGAACGAACTGCTGGAAGCCGAGCGCGCCGGCGCGCGGGTTGCGTCGGAGACGGCGGCGGAAATCGGCGATCCCGAACTTCATCGGCTGGTGGCCGGTATTCGGCAGGATGAGGCGCACTGGTGTGCAGTACTGGTCGATGCGATTCGGTCGCTCGATGCGACGCCGACGCATGCCACGGGTGCGTTCTATGAGAAGGCGATGGCGATCGACGATTTGCCGGAGCGGTTGGCGTTCTTGAATCGCGGCCAGCGGTGGGTCGTGCGGAAGTTGCAGGCGTTGCTGCCGACGCTCGCGCAGCCGGACATGCACCATGCGCTTACGCAGATGCTCGTGTCGCACGAGAAGAACATCGGGTCGGTTGATGTGCAGTTGCGGATCAAGGGCGGCGAGCCGGGGACGGTGTAGCTGCGGCGGGCCGGAGAAAGGTTCCTCGCCGATTGACGTCGATGTTGCTTGTCGACTGAGGATTCAACCCATTGCGGACTTTGGGCCCGGCGGGATCCCAAGGTCATCGGCCATTGGCAAAACCTGCGTCCGTCGAAACCGTCGCCTGGTTTCGTAGGGCGGCTTCGTTCCATACCTGGGGCGCTCGCCCCTCCGACCGAAGCGCTGACCGGCCGACCGACCGGCCACGACGTTTCAACTCTGCAACATAAAGCTCTTTCCGGTTGTCCGGTCGCGCCCCATGCGCACACGGTCCGACGAAACCGCCGATTACCGTCATCCCCGTCACGGGTGCCGCCTGGCGGCCAGCTCCGGCACCGATGCGAGGCTTGCACCGGCACGGTCTCGCCATCGCGCTTGCCTGTCACCGATTCAGGACTGAAACCGATCGGAAAGTGCCCGCGGCTGGCATTCAGCAGCGGCGCGATCGATGGTCGAGCCGATCCGGCTATTCCCGACCGTTTCAAGACCGACACATTTTCCGCGACGACCGGCATCTCGGCTTGCATCGACGCCCCCTCGTCAGACTAAACGTCCTCCCCGACGGCCGTGGCACGCTCCATGCTTCCACGCCACATGCGCTGGATCTCCCGTTCCGGCGCTCAACCAAATATTTCGACAAAGTTCGCGTCCGACGCCCCGGTAACGGCACTGTTTCGGTGGGGGACGCATCGGGGGACACAATGAAAACAAGTATCACGATCTCGATCGCGACATCGTCGGGGATGGGCAACGGCGCAGCAACGATCACACCGGAACCGGCTTCCGCCCGATGCCGGACATGCCAGCGTGCATCCGCGCCCGATCGGAAGCAACGGGCGCCGGCGCACGCGCGAGCGCACCATGCCGCCCCCCACTTCACCGGCATGCGTGTCTGCGTACCGCTGACTCTGGACTGCAGGCCGAAACGAGTGCCCTGAGCACCCTCCGGCATTTCACCTGAACGGCGCTCGGGCCGTCAGATGCACCGCGCCGCGGTCAGCGACGCCGGAACCACGCGGTTCGTTCTGCCGCGTGCGGATGGCCGGCTCACGAAATATCGTCGATACAAGTCTTTCATTCGATCATGAATCGGACTGAGAACCGCCCTTGTTCGGTCATCGCGCTTGCTCTTTCGCTGGCCGTACTGTTCCTGATCACGCATCCTTATACGGGCATTCGGCACGATGCGATCCTGTACACCGCGCAGGCGCTTTATAACGCGCATCCCGAGAATTTTTCGCACGACCTGTTCTTTGAATACGGTTCCCAGGATCGGTGGACGATTTACGGCCGGATCTTCGCGAAGATCGTCTCGGCATTCGGACTCCGAACGAGCAATCTCGCGGGCCTGATCGTCGCTCAGGCACTCTGGTGGAGCGGCATCTGGCGCCTGACGAAGAGACTGCTGCCAGAACCGTGGCACTGGCTCTCGTTGTGCCTGATTGCCTGCATGCCGTCCGATTACGGCGCCGGGCTGATCTTCTCGTACGACGAAGGCTTTCTCACCGCCCGGCTTCCCGCTGAAGCCCTGGGCCTGTGGGCGATTGCGTTGATGCTCGATCGCCGGTATCGCATGGCCATTGCACTGGCACTCGTCGCAACGGCCGTTCACCCGCTGATCGGCGGCGTTTCACTGGTCTTCGTCGTACTCGACCGGATGCCGCGCGTGAAGTGGTGGCGGCTATTGCCGCTCGCGCTGATCGCTTTCGCCGTCGTCGAGATGCCGGCGTTCAAGGCAATGCACCTGTATCCGTTCGATCCGGCATGGCGGTCGATTGCGCAATACAACGTGCCCTTCCTGTTCCCGACCTTGTGGTCGGTCAATGCATGGAGCAAAGCGTGCTGGGCGATCGCCATGCCCGCGATGCTCTGTGCAACGCGAGTGCAGGATCACCGAACCCAGTGGTCGACGCTCACGCTGATCGGTGTGGCCGGCGTCGCACTGACCACGATCGCGGACTTGACTGGACAGGACGCGGTCTGGATACAGCTGCAGCCCTGGCGCGTGCTGTGGCTGCTGACGCTGATGCAATGGCCTGCGGCCATTTTGCTCGTGCGACGCGAGCGCCACGCGCGGCCGACGCTGATCTGGCTGCTGGCGATCTGCTGGCTACTGATCGACGTCGGCGGCGGGATCGTCGCGCTGGCCATTGCCGCGGCGCTCCACGCGGCAGCCCGTTGGCCGGCGCTCCGCGCCCCGAGGGCGCTGCCTGGCGACTTCGCCCCGGCGCTTCGCTATACGCGGATCGGGGTGACGCTCGTTGCCGCGATCGTCTGGATCGTCTTCCAGGGCGCGTATCAGGTCTGTCGCATCGAGTATCCAACCGGTAGCGTGATGCTCGACCTCCCGTGGCTCGAAACACTGATTCACACGCACCTCGTCGTCACGCTGGTCGCGTTGCTCGCGGTGCTCAATCTGTCGCACAAGCGAATCGCGGTCGTCGGGCTGCCGGTGATATTGGCCGCTTTCGCCGCATACGGACTCGTCAATATCGACCAGCGCTCGGAGCCCACCAAGATCATGGAAGCCGGCGCCGACCGTGCGGACTTTGCGCCGTTCGAAGGTACGGTCGCGCGCGGCAACATCGTCTATTGGGACGGCCCGGCAGACGAAGTCGTCTATCCGTGGCTGATGATGAGGACATCGAGCTATTACTCGCCGGCTCAGGCCGCGGGTCTGATCTTCCACCGCCGGACGACCTTCGAGGCGCTACGGCGGCTCGAATTGATCAAGCAGGACCCGTACGCGGCCCGGCCTCGCGGCAACCACGACGCGGGCCCAAAGTCGACCGTATTCGTGTCCAAGTATGAATACCTTCCGCTGACCCGAGCGGGCATCCGGCACATCTGTGCAGACCCGGTGCTGGATTTCATCGTGTCGCATCAGCGCTACCCGGAGTTGGCGACACGCTACGCCTGGTCGCCCGAACCCAACAGCACGGTCTGGCTGTACGACTGCCGCAGCATCAGGACGACGGCCGCCGGTCAGGAAGCGTCATTGGTGCACGCGCCACCAGCCAGCCAGAAGACCGTGGTGCCTGCACGACCGCCGACTGCTTTCCGTGGCGGGGCCTCTCGGCCTCGCCATGCGCAAGTGCACGACGTTTGAACGGGAAATACAAAGCATCGATTCAACAGCGCGTTTGCCGCCTGGCTGGAGCGGCCGATACAACAGTCAATGGACCAGCGACTTGAGACTCGGGGTGACAACATGGATCAGTCGGTTGACGTACTCATCATCGGCGCGGGCCCGGGCGGCCTCACCGCCGCCTATCTTCTGACCAAGCAGACCGACCTTTCGGTCGCGCTCGTCGAGAAAGATCCTCGCTATGTCGGCGGCATCAGTCGGACCGAACAGTTCGACGGTCACTGCTTCGACATCGGGGGACACCGCTTCTTCTCGAAGTCCCCGGACGTTGTCGCACTGTGGCACGAACTGCTCCCGGACGACTTCATCGAGCGGCCACGCAGCTCGCGCATCTTCTACCGGAACAAGTTCTACCGCTACCCGCTCGACGGAATCGAGGCCTTGCTCAATCTCGGCATCGTGGAAAGTACGCGCTGCGTGCTTTCGTACCTCGCCGCGCGTATCAAGCCGTGCCCGCACCCGAAGTCCTTTCATCAGTGGGTCGCCAATCAATTCGGAGAACGGCTGTTCTCGATCTTCTTCAAGACCTACACGGAAAAGGTCTGGGGCATGTCGTGCGACGAGATTTCGGCGGACTGGGCCGCGCAGCGCATCAAGGGCCTGAGCCTGTCTACCGCCATCGTCAGTGCCGTCAAACGCTCACTCGGCATCCGGTCGAGCAAGACCGACGTCAAGACCCTGATCGAATCCTTCCACTACCCGCGCCGCGGCCCCGGCATGTTGTGGGAAGCTGCCGCCCGGAAATTTCAGGATCAGGGTGGACAGCTGATGATGGGACAAGCGGCCGGCGCGATGCAATACGACAGTCGCGCGCGGCGCTGGCTCGTCGAAACCGTCGGCAAGGACGGCCAGATCAATCGCATCAGCGCGCGTGACGTGGTGTGCACCGCGCCGCTGCGCGAAACGCTCAACGCGATTTCGCCCCGTCCGTCATCCGCGGCTGCCGCGTCGAGGCTGCAGTATCGAGACTTCATCACGGTCGCGCTGATACTCGACCGGCCTGCCACGTTCACGGACAACTGGATCTACATCCACGACCCGTCCGTCAAGGTCGGGCGCATCCAGAATTTCGCGTCGTGGTCGCCTGAGATGGTGCCCGACGCGACGACCGGCGGCTGCCTCGGGCTCGAGTACTTTTGCTTCGATGGCGATTCGATGTGGGAAAGCAGCGATGCCGATCTCACCGAACTCGCGATCGATGAACTCGAGAAAGTCGGTCTTGCGACCCGCGATCAGATTCGCGGATCGCGCGTCGTTCGTCAGCCGAAGGCGTACCCCGTGTACGACGACGATTATCGCGACATTGTCGATCAGGTCCGCGCGGATCTGGTCGAGCACTATCCGAACCTGCATCTCGTCGGCCGTAATGGCATGCACAAGTACAACAATCAGGACCATGCAATGATGACCGCGATGCTGACCGTCGAGAACATCGTCGCCGGGTACAAGCTTCGCGACGTCTGGGCCGTCAACGAGGACGCGGAATATCACGAGAGCGGTAGTGAACCGCAAGTCAGTACATCGGGGTTGCGCGCTGTCCCGACCCGCACGGTTCAGTGGGGGCAGAAATGATGTTTTCCGCCTATTTCTTCGTGAGTGCCTTGTCGCTCGTCGCCGACTGGTCGCTCTTCCTCACACTGAGCTCGGCCATGCAGATCGATGCCGGGATTTCGGCATGGATGGCGTACCTGATCGGGGGCATCGTAAATTACGTGCTTTCGCGCCGCTTCGTGTTCCACTCGGACGCGACCGGCCGCCGGCAGATCGGCGAGGCGCTGCTGTTCGCGGCGAGCTGCGGGCTGGGTTCGCTGCTGACCGGCGGCATTGTGCACGTCGCGGCGACACTGCTCGGCAATATTGCCGCGAAGTGGATCGCGGTCGTGGTCAGTTTTGTCACGCTGTATTTGATCCGCAGGGTCGCCGTATTCCGGGTGCCGGGCGCGCGTGCTACGGCCGCGATTCTGGCGACCGAGCGCCAGGGTGTTGACCGGGACGTGTGTGTCAAGGCAACGGTGCGTTGAGGGCGGGCGGAGGGTGTTGACGTTCGCGAACGATCGCGGCCAGCCCCCGGAGTGACCCTCGACCCGCTCTTCGGTCGAGCGCACCGGGATGCCGTGCCCGGCGATCGGCGCACGCATGCCGCGCGCGAGCCAGACTACGTTGTCGTGCCGCACGGTGCAGAACTTCGGCGATGCAGCCGCGCCGCATGGTGCAAGCGGCAAACGTACCGTCGGCCTCACCCGCCTTCGACGAGCCGCATCACGATGCGCCTGGCGGATTCGAGATGCGCGACCGTCATCGAGCGAGCCGCACGCGCATTGCGGTCGCGGCACGCCTGCAGGATCTCCTCGTGCTCGACCTGGAACGAAGGCGTATCCGCGAGCAGCGTGGCTTGCAGGCGCTCGTACCGTTCGACCTGGCTGCGCAGTTCCGCGATCGTCTTCAACTGCCGCGCGTTGCCGCAGCACGAATACAGCAGCGCGTGGAATTCGCGGTTCAGTTCGCCCTGCCGGCGCGCCACGGCCGCATCGCCGAGCAGGCGATGGACGAGTTCGGCGCGCGCAAGCGTCTCGTCGTCGAGCCGCTTCACGCTCCGGTAGATCGCATCCCCTTCGAGCAGCGTGCGCAGGTCGTAGATTTCCTGCACGTCGGACGCGGTCAGCATGCGCACGACAGCGCCGCGATTCCTGAAGATGTCCAGCAATCCATCGCGCTCCAGGCGCTGGATCGCCTCGCGCATCGGAATCCGGCTGATGCCGAACCGGTCGGCCAGGTCGCGCTCGACCAGCCGCTCGCCGGCTTCCAGTTCGCCGTTGATGATCATGTCCCGCAACGAGGCGGCCACGGCGTCCGCCGTGGAATCGAGTTTGGCTTCCATGCCTGCGTGTTCCGTCAATTTGGAATAATGGTATACCAAACGGGAATCCAGTGCCAAAATGGCGGGCACAGGCGGGCTACGCACAACGCAATCCGGCCCGGTCGAAGCAACCCACATCAATGGAGAGCGAGATGGCATCTGGCGAACACACATATCGCGTCGCAGTCGAGTGGACGGGCAATCGCGGCACCGGCACGTCGGGGTATCGCGAGTACGGGCGGGATCACGTGATCCGGGCCGGTTCCAAGCCGGACATTCCCGGTTCGTCGGACCCGGCGTTTCGGGGCGATGCCGCGCGCTGGAATCCGGAAGACCTGCTGCTGGCGTCGGCATCGGCGTGCCACAAGCTCTGGTACCTGCATCTGTGCTCCGACGCGGGGATCCGCGTGCTCGCCTATGTCGACGACGCGGAAGGCACGATGATCGACAGCCCCGATGCGGGCCGCTTCACGGAAATCGTGCTGCGCCCGCACGTGACGATCCAGGCCGGCGACGATCTTGAGCGGGCGGAACATCTGCATCATGACGCGCACGCGCAGTGCTATATCGCGAACTCGGTCAATTTTCCGATCCGCTGCGAACCGGTCGTCGTGTTCGCCGCCGCGTGATGCCGACACCCGCCGAACGAAATCGACGATGAAGCTCTTCTACTACCCCAGCAATGCCAGCGTGGCGCCGCACTTCGTGCTGGAAGAAATCGGCAAGCCGTTCGAACTCGAATTCGTCGACCGCACGCACGACCAGCACAAGTCGCCGGACTACCTCGCGCTCAATCCGAACGGGCTCATTCCGGTGCTGATCGATGGCGATCTGGTGCTGTACGAAGCCGCCGCCATTTGCCTGCATCTCGCCGATACGCATCCGGAGCAGCGGCTTGCGCCCGAACTCGGCACGCCGGAGCGCGCGCAGTGCTACAAATGGCTGATGTGGCTCACCAATACGCTTCAGACGACGCTGCTCGCGTACTTCTATCCGGAGCGCTGGGTCGATGTGGGCAACGCGGCGGGCGCCGCGCAGGTGAAGGCGCACGCGGAGGCGAAAATCGCGGCGCTGCTGGATCAGCTCGACCGTCAACTGGAAACGAGCGGCGGCCCGTGGCTGCTCGGCGCGCGCTACACGGTGCTCGATCCGTACGCGCTGATGCTGTGCCGCTGGACGCGCGGCTTTGCCGAGCCGGCGCGGCAGCGGCCGGTACTGGGCGGCTATCTGCAGCGCGTGCTCGCGCGCCCGGCGATCCAGCGGGCGTTGCAGACCGAAGGGCTCGCGCAGCCCTGGGTGTGACGCGTCATGGCGTCAGCATGCGCGTCACCCGATGCGCATGCTGACGGGCGATCCGGAACCGGCAGCGGCCACGACGTCGCGAACTCGGCGTCAGCGTCACAGCTCGACGCCATACACTTCCCGCGCGGCCGCGCGGATCGCATCGGCCATCACCGCGACGGCCGGCGAATGCAGCCGGTCGGTGCGCGTGATGATCCCGAAATCGTCCATCCGGCAATCCATCTGCAGCGGCAGCACCGTGACGATCCCGTGCCGCGCGTAGTAGCGCGCGACGTCCTCGGCGAGCACCGCGATCATGTCGCTCTGTTCGAGCAGTTGCGTGATGAACAGCAGCGCGGACGTCTCGACGAGGTTCGCCGGCGGCGCGAGGCTCGCGCGCTGGAACACGAGTTCGAAGCGGTGGCGCAGCACGCTGCCGGCGGGCGGTACGACCCACGCGGCGCGCTGCACGTCCGCGAGCGACAGCGGCGCCTGCGCGAGCAGCGGATGGCCCGGCCGCACGACCGCGGCCACCGGCTCGCCGGTCAGCGGTTCGTAGCGCAGGTGCAGCTTGTCGTGTTCGGCGGAGAGCCGGCCGAGCACGATGTCGATCTTCTCCTGCGCGAGATGTTCGAGCAGCACGTTGCTGGTGTCGATCTCGACCGACACGTGCAGGCCGGCATGCGTGCCCTTCACGGCGGCGACGGCCGGCGGCACGAGCCGCAGGCCCGGCGACGTGATCGCGCCCACCGCCACGTGCCCGAGATGGCCGGCCTTCAGCGCGGCCAGTTCCTCGTGCGCCTGGTCGAGGCTGCCGAGCGCCGCGCGCGCGTGGCGGATCAGCGCGTCGCCGTACAGCGTCGGCCGCATCCCGCGCGGCAGGCGCTCGAACAGCACCGCGCCGATCGATTCCTCGAGTTCGCGCAGCAGCTTCGATGCGGCCGGCTGCGTCATGTTCAGCGCGGCCGCCGCGCGGTGAATGCTGCCTTCGTCGGCGAGCGCGACGACCAGCAAAAGCTGGCGCGTCTTCAGGCGGCCACGGTTTCCCCACGGGCTGGCATCGGGCATCGTACGGGTTTATATCGATATCGAAATCGGTATCGTAATCGCCCAAAACGTCATTAGCGAGTTATCAAAATTCTGCCTAGACTGCGCCGGTACCCGTCACCACAGGACTGACGATGTCGGCAACAAAACCCAGGCTGCGCTCCGCCCAATGGTTCGGCACGAACGACAAGAACGGCTTCATGTACCGGAGCTGGATGAAGAACCAGGGCATCCCCGATCACGAGTTCGATGGCCGGCCGGTCATCGGCATCTGCAATACGTGGTCCGAACTGACGCCGTGCAACGCGCACTTCCGCAAGCTCGCCGAGCACGTGAAGCGCGGGATCTCCGAGGCGGGCGGCTTCCCGGTCGAATTCCCGGTGTTCTCGAACGGCGAATCGAACCTGCGCCCGTCGGCGATGCTGACGCGCAATCTCGCGTCGATGGACGTCGAGGAAGCGATCCGCGGCAATCCGATCGACGCGGTCGTGCTGCTCGCCGGCTGCGACAAGACCACGCCCGCGCTGCTGATGGGCGCCGCGAGCTGCGACGTACCGGCGATCGTCGTGTCGGGCGGCCCGATGCTGAACGGCAAGCTGGAAGGCCGGAACATCGGCTCGGGCACGGCCGTGTGGCAACTGCACGAAGCGCTGAAGGCCGGCGAGATCGACCTGCATCACTTCCTGTCGGCCGAAGCCGGGATGTCGCGTTCGGCCGGCACCTGCAACACGATGGGCACCGCGTCGACGATGGCGTGCATGGCCGAGGCGCTCGGCGTCGCGCTGCCGCACAACGCGGCGATTCCGGCCGTCGATTCGCGCCGCTACGTGCTCGCGCACATGTCCGGCATCCGCATCGTCGAGATGGCGCTGGAAGGGCTCGTGCTATCGAAGATCCTCACACGCGCGGCGTTCGAGAACGCGATCCGCGCGAACGCGGCGATCGGCGGTTCGACCAATGCGGTGATCCACCTGAAAGCGATCGCGGGCCGCATCGGCGTGCCGCTCGAACTGGAAGACTGGATGCGCATCGGCCGCGACACGCCGACGATCGTCGACCTGATGCCGTCGGGGCGCTTCCTGATGGAAGAGTTCTATTACGCGGGCGGGCTGCCGGCCGTGCTGCGCCGGCTCGGCGAAGGCGGGCTGCTGCCGAACCCGGACGCGCTTACCGTGAACGGCAAGTCGCTGTGGGACAACGTGCGCGAAGCGCCGAACCATGACGACGAGGTGATCCGTCCGCTCGACCGGCCGCTGATCGCCGACGGCGGCATCCGCATCCTGCGCGGCAATCTCGCGCCGCGCGGCGCGGTGCTGAAGCCGTCGGCGGCGAGCCCCGAACTGCTCAGGCATCGCGGCCGCGCGGTCGTGTTCGAGAACTTCGAACACTACAAGGCGACGATCAACGACGAGGCGCTCGACGTCGACGCCAGCTCGGTGCTCGTGCTGAAGAACTGCGGGCCGCGCGGGTATCCGGGGATGGCCGAGGTTGGCAACATGGGGCTGCCGCCGAAGCTGCTGCGCCAGGGCGTGAAGGACATGGTGCGGATCTCCGACGCGCGGATGAGCGGCACCGCGTACGGCACGGTCGTGCTGCACGTCGCGCCGGAGGCCGCCGCCGGCGGGCCGCTCGCGGCCGTGCGCAACGGCGACTGGATCGCGCTCGACTGCGAGGCCGGCACGCTGCATCTCGACATTACGGATGACGAACTGCAGCGCCGCCTGTCGGACGTCGATCCGACCGCGGCGCCGGGCGTGGCCGGCCAGCTCGGCAAGGGCGGCTACGCACGGCTGTACATCGATCACGTGCTGCAGGCCGACGAGGGGTGCGACCTCGACTTCCTGGTCGGCATGCGCGGCGCGGACGTGCCGAGCCATTCGCATTGAGCGTGACGAAGCGCCGCGCGAGCCGGCACGGCACGCGCGCGGCGATGAACAGGCGCAGCAGGACAGACCGGTGACGACGCCGGCGCAGCCCACCCTTGGAGACAGCATGACGACGCAACAACCGTCCGCGACCTCGGCCACGCCTCGGCCCGGCATGCCGGCCGCCATCGACGAGCGGCATCTGATGCGCGTGCTCACACGCAAGCTGGTGCCGTTTCTCGCGCTGATCTATGTGGTCGCGTACGTCGATCGCACGGTCGTCGGCTTCGCGAAGCTGCACATGAACGCGGCGATCGGTCTGAGCGACGCGGCGTACGGGCTCGGTGCGGGCCTGTTCTTCATCGGCTACTTCCTGTGCGAGGTGCCGAGCAATCTCGCGTTGGGCCGCTTCGGCGCGCGCGTGTGGTTCGCGCGCATCCTCGCGACGTGGGGCGTGATCACGATGGCCATGGCGTTCGTGCAGGGGCCGACCAGTTTCTACGTACTGCGCTTCCTGCTGGGGGCAGCCGAGGCCGGCCTGTATCCGGGCATTCTCTATTTCCTCACGCAGTGGTTCCCGATGCGCGATCGCGCGCGGGTGATCGGGCTGCTCGTGCTCGCGCAGCCGGTCGCCGGCATCGTGACGGGCCCGCTTGCAGGGTGGCTGTTGTCGACGCACGGGCTGTTCGGCCTGTCGAACTGGCAGACGCTGTTCGTCGTCAGCGGCCTGCCGGCCGTGCTGCTCGTGTGGCCGACGCTGCGGCTGCTGCCCGAGTCGCCCGATCGCGCCCGCTGGCTGAACGATGCGGAACGCCGCTGGATCGCCCGCCAGCTTGCCGCCGATCGCGATACCTATCGCCCCGACACGCACCGCAATCCGCTCGCGGCGCTGCGCGACCGGCGCGTGCTGCTGCTCGCCGCGCTGTTCCTGCCGTTTCCGCTGTGCATCTACGGGCTGTCGCTGTGGCTGCCGACGATCATCAAGGCGTTCGGCACGGGCGATGCGGCGACGGGCCTGCTGTCGGCCGTGCCGTACCTGTTCGCGGTGGTCGGCCTGCTGGTCGTGCCGCGCCATTCGGACCGCACGCGCGAACGCTACTGGCACATCGTCGTCGTATCGGCCGCGGCCGCGTTGACGATGGCCGCGAGCGCGTGGGTGCGGCAGCCGGCGCTGCAGTTCCTGTTCATCTGCCTCACGGCGTTTTCGCTCTATTCGATCCAGGCCGTCGTGTGGGCACTGCCCGGCGAGTTCCTGACCGGTACGAGCGCGGCGGTCGGCATCGCCGCGATCAATTCGCTCGCGAATCTCGGCGGCTATGTCGGGCCGTACGGAATCGGCCTGATCAAGCAGGCGACCGGCAGCCTCGCGGCCGGCCTGTATTTTCTCGCGGCGACGCTGCTGTTCGCGGTGCTGATCACGTTCGTGGTCCGCGCGGCGCTGCGCACACCGCAACCCATCGACGGCGCGCTCGCCCGCGAATCGTGATGCCTTGCGGCGACGCATCGTCTTGACTGACGCAGGACCCGAACCATGACATCGAGCAGCACGCCGCGCTACCGCGGCATCTTCCCCGTCGTACCGACGACGTTTACCGACACCGGCGAACTCGATCTCGCGAGCCAGAAGCGCGCGGTCGATTTCATGATCGACGCGGGCTCGGACGGGCTGTGCCTCCTCGCGAACTTCTCCGAGCAGTTCGCGATCACCGACGACGAACGCGACGTGCTCACGCGCACGATCCTCGACCACGTCGCGGGGCGCGTGCCGGTGATCGTCACGACGTCGCACTACAGCACGCAGGTGTGCGCGGCGCGCAGCCTGCGCGCGCAGCAGCTCGGCGCCGCGATGGTGATGACGATGCCGCCGTATCACGGTGCGACGTTCCGCGTGCCGGAAGCGCAGATCGTCGATTTCTATGCGCGCGTGTCCGACGCGATCGACATCCCGATCATGATCCAGGACGCGCCCGCGAGCGGCACCGCGCTCTCCGCCCAGCTCCTCGCGCGGATGGCGCGCGAGATCGAGCAGGTCGCTTACTTCAAGATCGAGACGCCGGGCGCCGCGAACAAGCTGCGCGAGCTGATCCGCCTGGGCGGCGACGCGGTCGAGGGGCCGTGGGACGGCGAGGAGGCGATCACGTTGCTGGCCGACCTGCATGCGGGCGCGACCGGCGCGATGACGGGCGGCGCATACCCGGACGGCATCCGACCGATCCTCGCAGCCTTCCGCGCAGGCCGGCACGACGACGCATTCGCGCATTACCAGGCGTGGCTGCCGCTGATCAACCACGAGAACCGCCAGTCCGGGATCCTGACCGCGAAGGCGCTGATGCGCGAAGGCGGCGTGATCGCGTGCGAGCGGCCGCGGCATCCGATGCCGGAACTGCATCCGGACACGCGTGCGGAGCTGATCGCGATCGCGCGCCGGCTCGATCCGCTCGTGTTGCGCTGGGCGCACTGAGCGACGCAGGAGGAACGCACGATGAGCGACGCAATTTCGCTGGGCGTGGTCGGGATCGGCAAGATCGCGCGCGACCAGCATCTGCCGGCGATCGATGCCGAACCGGGCTTCAGGTTGACCGCGTGCGCGAGCCGTCACGCGGAAGTTGCCGGCGTGCGCAACTACCCGGATCTCGGCGCGCTGCTCGCGGCCGAGCCCGGTCTCGATGCCGTGTCGCTGTGCGCGCCGCCGCAGGTGCGCTACGCGCAGGCCCGAGCCGCGCTCGAAGCCGGCAAGCACGTGATGCTCGAGAAGCCGCCGGGCGCGACGCTCGGCGAAGTGGCTGCGCTGGAGGCGCTCGCGCGCGAGCACGGCCTCACGCTGTTCGCGACCTGGCATTCGCGCTGCGCGAGCGCGGTGGAGCCCGCCCGCGCATGGCTCGCGACGCGCGCGATCCGCGCGGTGCAGGTGCGCTGGAAAGAAGACGTGCGGCGCTGGCATCCGGGGCAACAGTGGATCTGGGAGCCGGGCGGCCTCGGCGTGTTCGATCCGGGCATCAATGCGCTGTCGATCGTCACGCGGATCCTGCCGCGCGAGCTGGTGCTGCGCGAGGCGACGCTCATCGTGCCGAGCGACGTGCAGACACCGATCGCGGCCGAACTCGATTGCGCGGATACCGACGGCGTGCCGGTGCGCGCGGAATTCGACTGGCGGCATGGCCCGGTCGAGCAATGGGAGATCGCGGTCGACACGGCCGACGGCGTGCTCGCGATCAGCCGCGGCGGCGCGCAGTTGTCGATCAACGGCGAGCCGGTCGAGATCGGCCCCGAGCGCGAGTACCCGGCGCTGTATGCGCAGTTCCGCGCGCTGATCGCGCGCGGCGAAAGCGACGTCGACGTGCGGCCGCTGCGGCTCGTCGCCGACGCATTCCTGTTCGGCCGGCGCGTGCAGACCGACGCGTTCGGCCGCTGACCGTGCGCAGCGCGCTGCGGCGCGATCACGCACGACGAATCACTACGGCACGAGCCGACACCAAGGAGACACCGCATGAACCGCACGATTCACACGATTCGCCGCCAGACGTTGCGCGCGTTGCTGGCCGCGCTATGCATCGCACCGCTCGGCATGCAGGGCGCCGCGCGCGCCGACGCGCCGCTGAAGATCGGCTTCCTGGTGAAGATGCCGGAGCAGGCCTGGTTCATCAACGAGCAGAACGCGGCGTCCGCGCTGGGCCAGAAGGAGAATTTCTCGGTCGTGAAGATCGGCACGCCCGACGGCGAGAAGGTGCTCGCCGCGATCGACAACCTCGGCTCGCAGGGCGCACAGGGCTTCGTGATCTGCGCGCCGGACGTGCGCCTCGGCCCGGCGATCGCCGCGCGCGCGAAGCGCTACAACATGAAGTTCGTGACCGTCGACGACCAGCTCGTCGATTCGACCGGCAAGCCGCTGCCGAACGTGCCGCACCTCGGGATGTCGGCGACCAAGATCGGCAACCAGGTCGGCCAGGCGATCGCCGACGAGATGAAGCGGCGTGGCTGGAAGCCCGAGGAAGTCGGCGCGCTGCGGATCACGAACTACGAGCTGCCGACCGCGAAGCTGCGCACCGACGGCGCGACGCAGGCGTTGCTCGCGAACGGCTTCCGCAAGGAGAACATCTTCGACGCGCCGCAGAAGACGACCGACGACGAAGGCGGCTTCAGTGCGGCCGCGCCGGTGCTCGCGCGGCATCCGAACGTGAAGAAGTGGGTGGTCTACGCGCTGAACGAGGAAACCGTGCTCGGCGCGGTGCGCGCGACCGAACAGCTGCATATCCCGGCGACCGACGTGATCGGCGTCGGCATCAACGGTGCGGGTGAGGCGTTCGCCGAATTCCAGAAGAAGGAGCCGACCGGTTTCTACGGGACGATCGCGGTCAGCTCGACGAACCACGGCAAGGACAGCACGCAGAACCTCGTCGACTGGATCCGCAACGGCAAGGCGCCGCCGGCCGACACGCAGACGAGCGGCAAGCTGATGACGCGCGCGAACTGGCAGGCCGTGCGCACCGAGCTCGGCATCTGAGCGCGCGACGCGAGAACGCGATGACGACGCAGACGATGACGGCCGTATCCGGCAACGACAGCAGCGACGACGGCACACCGACGCCTGGCGGCGCGCTGCTCGCGCTCGACGGCATCACGGTGACGTTCCCGGGCGTGCGCGCGCTCGACACCGTGTCGCTGTCGGTGCGCGCGGGCGAAGTGCACGGGTTGATGGGCGAGAACGGTGCGGGCAAGTCGACGCTGCTGAAGGTGCTGTCCGGCGTGAACCAGCCGCAGGCCGGCACGCTGACGCTGAACGGCACGGTGCAGCGCTTCGCGTCGACGCGCGCGGCGCTGGAGGCCGGCATCGCGATCATCTACCAGGAGCTGCATCTGGTGCCCGAGCTGACGGTCGCCGAGAACCTGATGCTCGGGCAGTTGCCGAGCCGGCTCGGCGTGGTCGACGAACGCACGCTCGCCGCGCGCGCGCTCGATGCGCTGGAGCGGCTCGGCGAGCACATCGACCCGGGTATTCCGGTGAAGTATCTGTCGATCGGCCAGCGCCAGATGATCGAGATCGGCAAGGCGCTGATGCGCGACGCGCGCGTGATCGCATTCGACGAGCCGACGAGTTCGCTGTCTGCGCGCGAGACCACGCAACTGTTCCGGATCATCCGCGCGCTGCGCGCGGAAGGCCGCGCGATCATCTACGTCACGCACCGGATGGAAGAGGTGTATGAACTGTGCGACCGCGTGACCGTGTTTCGCGATGGCCGCCGCATCGACACGTTCGATTCCGTGACCGATCTCGACCGCGACCGGTTGATCGGCTGCATGGTCGGCCGTTCGATCGAGGACGTGTACGGCTACCGGCCGCGCGCAGCCGGCGACGTGCTGATCGAGGCGAAGGGGCTCGTGGGGCCCGGCTTGTCCGAGCCCGTGTCGTTCACCGCGCGGCGCGGCGAGATCGTCGGCTTCTTCGGGCTGGTCGGCGCGGGTCGCTCCGAGCTGATGAAGCTGCTGTACGGCGCCGCGCGCCCGAGCGCGGGGCATGTCGAGCTGCACGGGCGGCGCGTCGCATTCGGCAGCCCGCGCGACGCGGTGCGCGCCGGCCTCGCGCTGTGCCCGGAAGACCGCAAGCAGGAGGGCATCGTCGCGATCGCGTCGGTGGCCGACAACCTGAACATCAGCGCGCGCCGGCATTTCAGCCCGGCGCGGATGCTGCTCGATGCACGGCGCGAGCGCGAACTCGCGCAACGCTACATCGAACGGCTCGCGATCAAGACCCGCGACGGCGACACGCCGATCGGCGCGCTGTCCGGCGGCAACCAGCAGAAGGTCGTGCTCGCGCGCTGGCTGGCCGAGCGGATCGACGTGTTCTTGATGGACGAGCCGACGCGCGGCATCGACGTCGGCGCGCGCGCGGAAATCTACAACCTGTTCTACGAACTCGCGGAAGCGGGCCGCACGGTGATCCTCGTGTCGAGCGACCTGGCCGAGGTGATCGGCGTGTCGGACCGGATCGTCGTGATGAAGGAAGGACGGATCGCGGGCGAGGTCGCGAAGGCGCAGGCGACGCCCGACGCGCTGATCAAGCTCGCACTGCCGCGCTAGCCCCCCGCAACGATCAACCGGAATGCCAATGACATGAGCCAGGCCATGCAACCCCAACGCACTTCCCCGTCCCCCGATGCCGCCGCCGTGCCCGCACGCGCACGCGGCGGCATGTGGCAGCTGATCAACCGCTCCGGCATCGTGATGGTGTTTCTCGTGCTGTTCGCGACGCTGTCGCTGACCGTGCCGGACTTCCTCACGCCGCGCAACATCCAGGGCCTGCTGCTGTCGGTCACGCTGATCGGCTCGATCGCGGTGACGATGATGTTCGTGCTCGCGCTCGGCGAGGTCGACCTGTCGGTTGCGTCGATCGTCGCGTTCTCGGGCGTCGTCGCATCGACGCTGATCACCGCGACGCACAGCGTGGCGCTCGGCATCGCGGCCGGCATACTGGCGGGCGGCGCGGTCGGGCTCGTCAACGGCGTGCTGATCGCGCGCTGGCGGATCAATTCGCTGATCGTCACGCTTGCGATGATGGAAGTCGTGCGCGGGCTCGCGTTCATCACGTCGAACGGCGACGCGGTGATGATCTCCGAGGAGCGCTTTTTCGAGCTCGGATCGGGCTCGTTCCTCGGCATCTCGTATCCGATCTGGAGCAACATCGTCGGCTTCGTCGTGTTCGGCTTCCTGTTGCGCAAGACGGTATTCGGCAAGAACGTGCTGGCCGTCGGCGGCAACGGCGAGGCCGCGCTGCTCGCGGGGCTGCCGGTGATCCGCATCAAGATCACCGTGTTCGTACTGCAGGGGCTCGTGACCGGTTTCGCGGGCGTGATGCTCGCGTCGCGGATGAGCCTCGGCGATCCGAAGACGTCGGTCGGGCTCGAGCTCGGCGTGATCTCTGCATGCGTGCTCGGCGGCGTGTCGCTGACGGGCGGCGTCGCGACGATCTCCGGCGTATTGGTCGGCGTGCTGATCATGGGCGCGGTGCAGGACGCGATGAGCCTCTTGAACGTGCCGACGTTTTACCAATATCTGATACGCGGCGGAATTCTGTTGCTCGCGGTGCTGTTCGACCAGTATCGTCGCAACCAGCGCCGCACGATGAAGATCTGACGAAAGCGCGGCGGCCCGCGAATGCGAAAAATATCGGGAGACGGCATGCAACAGATTGATCCGGCCGCGTCTGCGACGCTGCTGGCGGACACCCGCAACACGCTCGGGGAAGGCGCGACGTGGTGCGACAGGACGCACGCGCTGTACTGGGTGGATATCGAAGGCGCGCAACTGTGGCGCTGCCGCGCGGATGGTTCGGACCTTGCACACTGGCCGATGCCCGAACGGCTCGCGTGTTTCGCACTGACGCACGATCCGGACGTGCTGCTCGTCGGGCTCGCGACGCATCTCGCGTTCTTCGACCTGCGCAGTGGCGTGTTCACGCGAATCGTCGACGTCGAGCCCGATCTGCCGACGCGGCTGAACGACGGGCGTTGCGATCCGTCCGGCGCGTTCGTGTTCGGGATGAAGGACGAGGGTAGCGAGCCGCCGCAAGCGGTCGGCGGGTTTTACCGGCTCAATGCCGACCTCACGCTCGAACGGCTCGCGTTGCCGCGGGCGGCGATCGCGAACAGCATCGCGTTTTCGCCGGACGGGTCGAAGATGGTCTTCTGCGATTCGCTCGTGCGAGAAATCCTCGTGTGCGATTACAGCCGCGCCGGTGTGGCCGGCGTGCGGCCGTTCGCACGGCTGACCGATGCGGACGGCGACCCGGACGGCTCGACGATGGACCGCGACGGCGGCTTGTGGAACGCGCAGTGGGGCGGCCGGCGGGTGGTGCGCTACGCTGCGGACGGCGTCGAGACGGATCGCATCGCGGTGCCGACCGCGCAGCCGAGCTGCGTGACGCTCGACGGCGCAGGCCGCCTGTACGTGACGAGCGCGCGCATCGGGTTGAGCGACGACGCGCTGGCCGGCGACCCGCATGCGGGCGGCGTGTTCGTCGCGCAGACGCGGCACGCGGGGCTGCCGACGGCGCGGTTTGCGGGGACGCCGCGTAGCTGATCGCGTACGGGATGCCGTTCATGGGATGTCGCTGACGCAGCGGGTTTCGCGGTCAGGTCAGCAGTCCGCCGCGCATGCGTGAGCGCGCGGCGGCTGTCCGGCATTACTGGAACGCCCCGTTTGCCTCCTGACGTGCTGGTAAGATGGCCCGCAATTCCATCCCGCCCGCACCATGAGTTCCGCACCGACCAAACCCGCGAACCCGAAAAACGCCACGAAGAACGCCGCCCGCGCGACGGGCGACAAGCCGAAGGCGCGCGTGCAGCAGCGCCTGACCTACGTGATCGGCGGCCTCGACCGGCTGCTGCGCCGCCACATGACCGACGCGCTCGCACCGCTTGGCATCACGCTCGCGCAATACACGGCGTTGTCGGTGCTCGAGGCGCGCGGCGCGTCGTCGAACGCGCAACTGGCCGAGCGCTCGTGGATCACGCCGCAATCGGCGAACGAAGTGATGAGCGTGATGGCCGCCCGCGGTTTCGTCACGCGTGAAGCCGACCCGTCGCACGGCCGCATCATCCTGCTGACGCTGACCGACGAAGGCGCGGCGATGCTGCGTGAATGCGAAGCCGTCCTGCGCCCGCTCGAGACGCGCATGCTCGGCGACGTCTCCGCCGACACCGCCGCGGACGTGCAGCGCGCGCTCGAACTGTTCTCGCGCAACCTGCGCGGCTGATCGCCTTCCGGACCCATCATCACGCGGGCCCGTGCGGCCCGCGTTCGCTTTGCCGGTCGCCTGACCGTTCCCTGATTCCGTCGTTTCCGCCGCTTTCCGATCCGGGTTTACACCGGCGCTCGTGCCGCTTGCAATATCAGGTAGCCTGATATTAAATGAAGCCGTCCGCAGCAGGGATGCTGCGCACCAAATCGCACAGGAACGAACGACAGGAACCGATATGAGCAAGTACGACAACCGCTGGCAGACCGTTGAAGTGAAGGTGGAGGCAGGCATCGCGTGGGTCACGCTGAACCGTCCGGACAAGCGCAATGCGATGAGCCCGACGCTCAACCGGGAGATGCTGCAGGTGCTCGACGCGGTCGAGTTCGACGACGAGGCGAAGGTGCTCGTCCTCACCGGTGCGGGCGCCGCGTGGACGGCCGGCATGGACCTGAAGGAATACTTCCGCGAGATCGACGGCGGCTCCGACGCGATGCAGGAAAAAGTGCGGCGCGATGCGTCCGAATGGCAGTGGCGCCGGCTTCGGATGTACAACAAGCCGACCATCGCAATGGTGAACGGCTGGTGCTTCGGCGGCGGTTTCTCGCCGCTCGTCGCGTGCGACCTCGCGATCGCGGCTGAAGAGGCGGTGTTCGGGCTGTCGGAGATCAACTGGGGCATCCCGCCCGGCAACCTCGTCAGCAAGGCGATGGCGGACACGGTCGGGCACCGCCGCGCGCTGCACTACATCATGACCGGCGACACGTTCACCGGCGTGGAAGCCGCCGAGATGGGCCTCGTGAACAGCAGCGTGCCGCTCGCCGGGCTGCGCGACGCAACGATCGCGCTCGCCGCGCGGCTGATGGACAAGAACCCGGTCGTGCTGCGCGCGGCGAAGCACGGCTTCAAGCGCTCGCGCGAGCTCACGTGGGAGCAGTGCGAGGATTATCTGTACGCGAAGCTCGACCAGGCGCAGCTGCGCGATCCGGAACACGGCCGCGAACAAGGGCTCAAGCAGTTCCTCGACGACAAGACGATCAAGCCGGGCCTGCAGGCCTACAAGCGCTGACGCAACCGGACGAGAGACACGCATGGCAGGAGACAACATGACCGATAGACGGATGCTGATCGCCGGCGAGTGGTGCGTCGCCCGCGACGGGCGCACCTTCGACCGATTCAATCCCGCGACGGGCGCGCTGGCGTCGCGCGCGCCGGCGGCCGGCCTGGGCGACGCCGACGCAGCGATCGATGCCGCGCACCGCGCGTTTCCCGCATGGTCGGCACTGGCGCCGACCGAGCGCCGCCGGCTGCTGCTGAAGGCGGCCGACCTGATGGACGCGCGGATCGACGCGTTCATCGCGACCGGCGTGGCCGAAACCGGCGCGACGCCGGGCTGGATCGGCTTCAACGTGACGCTTGCGGCGAACATGCTGCGCGAAGCCGCGTCGATGACGACGCAGATCGCCGGCGACGTGATCCCGTCCGACGTGCCCGGCAACCTCGCACTCGCGATGCGCGTGCCGTGCGGCGTCGTGCTCGGCATCGCGCCGTGGAACGCGCCGGTGATCCTCGGCACGCGGGCGCTGGCGATGCCGCTCGCGTGCGGCAACACGGTCGTGTTGAAGGCGTCCGAGGCGTGCCCTGGCGTGCATGTGCTGATCGGCGCGGTGCTGGACGAAGCGGGGCTCGGCGCGGGTGTGGTCAACGTGATCACGCACGCGGCGGCCGACGCACCCGAACTCGTCGAGCGGCTGATCGCGCATCCGCATGTGAAGCGCATCAACTTCACCGGATCGACGCATGTCGGGCGCATCATCGCGCGCCACGCGGCCGCCCACCTGAAACCGGTGCTGCTCGAACTCGGCGGCAAGGCGCCCGTGCTCGTGCTGGACGATGCCGATCTCGATGCGGCCGTCGACGCGATCGCGTTCGGCGCGTTCTTCAACCAGGGGCAGATCTGCATGTCGACCGAGCGCGTGATCGTCGCGCGGCCGCTTGCCGATGCGCTCGTCGAACGCCTCGCCGCGAAGGCGCGCACGCTGGTCGCGGGCGATCCGCTGGCCGGCCATCCGCTCGGCACGATGGTCGACGCGGCGGCTGCCGCGCGTGCGGCGTCGCTCGTCGAGGATGCGCGTGCGCACGGCGCGCAGCTGCCGCTCGGCTGCCGCATCGAAGGCGCGACGATGCAGCCGGCGATCGTCGATGGCGTCACGCGCGACATGCGCCTGTATCGCGAGGAATCGTTCGCGCCGGTCGTTGCGATCCTGCGTGCGGACAGCGACGACGAAGCAGTCGCGCTCGCGAACGACAGCGAGTTCGGGCTGTCGGCGAGCGTGTTCAGCCGCGATGTCGCGCGTGCGATGGCGGTTGCGCGACGGATCGAATCGGGGATCTGCCACATCAACGGGCCGACCGTGCACGACGAGGCGCAGATGCCGTTCGGCGGCACGAAGGCGAGCGGCTATGGCCGCTTCGGCAGCCGTGCGTCGATCGCCGAATTCACTGAGCTGCGCTGGATTACCGTGCAGACCACGCCGCGTCACTACCCGATATGAGCGAGCCGACGATGAATGATGCAACGCTCGCCAGCGGGCCGGTGAACGACACGGACGGCGTGCGTTATCGCGCGGCGGCCGTCGCCGTAGGCGCGGCCGAGATTCGTCGCGTGGAAAACGGTGCGTGGTACCTGCGCTCGCGCGAGCCGCTCGGCGACTACCCGACGCGCCTGACCGACTGCCTCGTGAACGGTGCGCAAGCGCATCCCGATCGCGTGCTGGCCGCGAAGCGCGGCGCCGATGGCCGCTGGATCGAGGTCACTTACGCGCAGATGCTCGAACGCGCCCGCGCGCTCGGCCAGGGCCTCGTCGATCTCGGGCTGTCGGTCGAGCGTCCGCTCGCGGTGCTGTCCGGCAACGATCTCGAGCATCTGCAACTGATGTTCGCGGCGATGCTGGCCGGCGTGCCGTATTCGCCGATCTCGCCTGCGTATTCGCTGGTGTCGACCGACTACGGCAAGCTGCGTCACACGCTCGGCGTGCTGCGGCCGGGTGCCGTATTCGTCGCCGAGCGCGCGCCGTTTGCGCGTGCGCTCGACGCCGTGTTGCCGGCCGATACGACCCTGATCGTCGCGCGCGATGCCGATGCGCAGGGCCGGGTGGTGCCGCTCTCGCACTTGCTCGCCGCCGTCCCGCGCACGATCGACGCGATCCATGCGGCGGTCGGCCCCGACCATCTCGCGAAGATCCTGTTCACGTCCGGCTCGACGAAGCAGCCGAAGGCCGTGCCGACCACGCACCGGATGCTGTGCAGCAACCAGCAGATGCTGCGCCAGACGATGCCCGAACTGACGCGCGAACCGCCGGTGCTGGTCGACTGGCTGCCGTGGAATCACACGTTCGGCGGCAGTCACAACCTCGGCATCGCGCTGTACAACGGCGGCACGCTTTATATCGACGACGGCCGTCCGGTGCCGGGCCGCTTCGACGAAACCGTGCGCAACCTGCGCGAGATCGCGCCGACGATCTACTTCAATGTGCCGAAGGGCTGGGAGGAACTGACGGCCGCGCTCGAACGCGATGCCGTGCTGCGCGACACGTTCTTCTCGCGCGTGAAGCTGTATTTCTTCGGCGGCGCGGGCTTGTCGCAAGCCGCGTGGGACCGGCTCGACCGCGTGACCCATGCGCATTGCGGCGAGCGCATCCGGATCATGGCCGGCCTCGGGATGACGGAGGCGTCGCCGTCGTGCCTGTTCACGACGGGGCCGCTGATGCGCGCCGGCTATATCGGGTTGCCCGCACCCGGCTGCGACGCGAAGCTCGTGCCGAGCGGCGGCAAGCTCGAATTGCGTTTCAAGGGGCCGAACGTGATGCGCGGCTACTGGCACGCGGACGTCGATCCGCGCGACGTGTTCGACGACGAAGGGTATTACCGCAGCGGCGACGCGGGCGTCTTTGCCGATCCGGAGCGGCCGGAGCTCGGGCTGCTGTTCGACGGGCGGCTGACCGAGGATTTCAAGCTGAGCAGCGGCACCTTCGTCAGCGTCGGGCCGCTGCGCGCGAACGCGGTGTCGAGTGGCGCGCCGTACGTGCAGGACGTGGTCGTCACCGGGATCAATCGAGACGACATCGGGCTGCTGGTGTTTCCGCGCGTCGACGCGTGCCGTGCGTTGGCGGCGCTTGCCGCCGAGGCCTCGGTGGCCGACGTGCTGCGTGCGCCGGCCGTGCGCACGGTGTTCGAGACCTGGCTCGCCGCGCTGAACCGGCATGCGAGCGGCGGCTCGACGTTCGTCGCGCGTATCCGGTTGATGGACACGCCGCCGTCGCTCGATCTCGGCGAAGCGACCGACAAGGGTTCGCTGAACCAGGCGGCCGTGCAGCAGCATCGCGCGGCGACGATCGACGCGCTGTATGACCCGGCGCGCCGCGATCCCGACGTGATTCACGCATCGGCCTAGCGATATGCATCGGTACACGTAACGACCTGCCGGCCACGCGACCGGCAGGCTTTTTTACGGCCAGTGAATCAGGCTGCCTGATAAAAAGGGCGGCCGTTCGACCGACCCATTGCGCGCCTGCCCGCCCCTGGCCGGCGGCGGCGCGCGCTGCGAGCGGCCCTGCGAGGCACGCCGACGACAACACGACAAGGATTGGAGACACGATGAACACCTACGTTGCCGAAAGACCGGCGGTCGCGACGACACTCGCGCTGTGCTTCGCGATCGCGTTGCTCGAAGGGCTCGACCTGCAGTCGGTCGGCGTGGCCGCGCCGCGCATGGCACGCGAATTCGGGCTGAGCGTGTCGCAAATGGGGATTGCGTTCAGCGCGGGCACCTTCGGGCTGCTGCCGGGCGCGATGCTCGGCGGGCGGCTCGCCGACCGGATCGGGCGCAAGCGCGTGCTGATCGCGTCGGTCGCGCTGTTCGGGCTGCTGTCGATCGCCACCGCGCAGGCGTCGAGCTTCGCGATGCTCGTCGTCGTGCGCGTGCTGACCGGCATCGGCCTCGGCGGCGCGATGCCGAACCTGATCGCGTTGTCGTCGGAAGCGGTCGAGCCGCGCTCGCGCAGCAGCGCGGTGGCGACGATGTATTGCGGCATCCCGTTCGGCGGCGTGATCGCGTCGCTGATCGGCGTGCTGCTCGCCGGCGATACCGAGTGGCGCCACATCTTCTACGTCGGCGGCGCGGGGCCGCTGCTGCTCGTGCCGCTGCTGGCGATGCTGCTGCCGGAATCGCGCGCGTATCTCGACATCGCCGGCACGTCGGCCGCGCGTACGAGCGTCGCCCGCACGCTGTTCGGCGACGGCCGCACGATTTCAACGCTCGCACTGTGGATCAGCTATTTCTGCACGCTGATCGTCCTGTACTTCCTGCTGAACTGGCTGCCGTCGCTGATGGCCGCGCGCGGGCTCGATCGCGAGCATGTCGGTTTCGTGCAGATCGCATTCAACGTCGGCGGCGGGCTCGGCGCGCTCGGTATCGGCGCGGCACTCGACCGGATGCGCGCGTCGCGCGTGGTCGGCGGCATGTACGTCGGGATCGTGCTGTCGCTGGCCGCGCTGGCGGCCGCGCCCGGTTTCGCATCGCTCGCGGCGGCCGCGTTCGCGGCCGGGATGTTCGTGGTCGGCGGGCAGTCGGTGCTGTATGCGCTCGCGGCGATCTACTACCCGACCGCGATGCGCGGCACGGGTGTCGGCGCGGCGGTGGCCGTCGGCCGGCTCGGTTCCGTCGTCGGGCCGCTCGCGGCCGCGACACTGCTGGCCGCCGGCCGCAGCGCGCCGGTCGTGATCGGCGCGAGCATCCCCGTCACGCTCGTCGCGGCCGTCGCCGCGCTGCTGCTGATCCGCCGCCCGCGGGCCGGCGACTGACATCGTTTTCCGTTTTTTCAATGCGTGCCGTCAGAGCGCGCGATTACTCAAGGTCTGGAGACACAACGACATGAACAAGAGCACCAGGAACGGCCTGCTGGCCGCCGGCGCCTGCTGCGCGCTGGCCGCGCCGGCGGCACACGCGCAGTCGAGCGTGACGCTGTACGGCATCATCGATACGGGCGTCGAATTCGTGTCGCACGCGAACGCGGCGGGCGACCACGTGGTGCGCATGCCGGCCGTGACGGGCGAGTTGCCGTCGCGCTGGGGGCTGCGCGGCGCGGAGGATCTCGGCGGCGGCTATCAGGCGGTATTCACGCTGGAAAGCGGCTTCAACGTGCGCGGCGGCGATCTCGGCCAGGGCGGGCGGTTGTTCGGGCGGCAGGCGTTCGTCGGGCTGAAGGGCGGCTTTGGCACGCTCGCGTTCGGCCGCCAGTACACGATGACCTACCTCGCGCTGCAGGGCGCGGACATCATCGGCCCCGACATCTACGGGCTTGGTTCGCTCGATGCGTACGTGCCGAACGGGCGCGCCGACAACGCAGTGACCTACATAGGCACGTACCGCGGCGTGACGCTCGGCGCGGCGTATTCGTTCGGCCGCGACGGCGCGGGCACCGGCAACTCTCCGGGGCAGGGCACGTGCGCGGGGCAAGTGCCGGGCGACGCCGTCCAGTGTCGCAACTGGTCGGTGATGCTCAAGTACGACAGCGCGTATTTCGGTGCGGCGGCCTCGTACGAGGAACAGCGCGGCGGCACCGGCGCGGCCGCGAACTTTTTCGACGGCATCGCGCCGGTCGCTTTCACCAGCAGCGGCGGCAAGGACGCGCGCACGCACGTGAGCGCGTACGCGCAGGCGGCCGGCGCGCGGATCGGCGCGGGCTGGATCGGGCGGCGCGTATCGACCGGTTCGCCGGCCGCGGCCGGTGCGCATTCCGACCTGTTCTTCGTCGGGGCGTCGTATGCGGTCAAGCCGGATTTCGTCGTCGACGGCGAAGGCTACCGGATCGTCAACAGCGCACACGACACACGCGCGACGATGGCCACGCTGCGCGCGACTTATCTGCTGACGAAGCGCACGTCCGTCTACGCGCAAAGCTCGTATCTGTGGAACAGCGCGCATGCACGCTACGCGGTCAGCGGCGGCGGCGCGGGTACGACGCCCGGCGAAGGAATGGGGCAGCTCGGCGCGATGGTCGGCATCAAGCACATGTTCTGAGTCGACTGCCTGACGAACGGGAGCTATCTTGAACAGACATTCTGCATTCCTCTGCATTGCGCCAATCGCCGCTGCGATGCTCGCTGGTTGCGGCGGCGACGATTCGGTGAATGCCGCCCCGACGCACCTGAGCGCTGCGACACCGGCCGCGATGGCGCAGACCTGCGACGTGCTCGCCGCGACGCTCGCGTATGCGAACACGTCGTTCACGTCGGTGACGACCGCGGCCGCCGGCGCGCTCACGGTGGCCGGCAAGCCGATCGCCGAGCACTGCGTGATCGAAGGGAAGATGAACGAGCGCGTGAGCGCGGTCGACGGCAAGACCTATGCGATCGGCTTCGAGATGCGCTTGCCGAAGGCGTGGAACGGCCGCTTCTTCTACCAGGCGAACGGCGGGCTCGACGGCAACGTCGTGACCGCGACCGGCGAGATCGGCGGCGGCGGGCCGCTGACCGACGCGCTGAACCAGGGCTTCGCGGTGATCAGCTCGGATTCCGGGCACAGCGCCGCGCAGAATCCGCTGTTCGGCATCGATCCGCAGGCGCGCATCGACTACGGCTACGGCGCGGTCGATGCGCTGACGCCGATGGCGAAGCAGGTGATCCGGCTCGCGTACGGCAAGGCGCCCGACCGCAGCTATTTCGACGGCTGCTCGAACGGCGGCCGTCACGCGATGGTCACGGCGGTGCGTAACCCGGCCGACTACGACGGCATCATCGCGGGCGATCCGGGCTTTCATCTGCCGAAGGCGGCGATCGGCGAGATGGTTGGTGCGCAGCAGTTCGCGAAGATCGCATCGGCGACCGGATCGAACGGGCTGCCCGATATCCGCAGCGGCTTCACCGACGCGGAGCGGCAGTTCGTCGGCGCGAAGATCCTCGAGAAATGCGATGCGCTCGACGGCGCGGCCGACGGGATGGTGCAGGACGTCGCCGCGTGCCAGGCGCACTTCAGCGTCGAGTCGGACATCCCGACCTGCGCGAACGGCACGCGCACCGGTGCCTGCCTGACGACCGCGCAAAAGACTGCGCTCGAGAACGTGTTCACGGGCGCACGCAACAGCGCGGGCACGGCGCTCTACGCGGGCTTTCCGTACGATCCGGGCATCGCCGGCAGCGGCTGGGCTGCGTGGAAGCAGTCGAATTCGATCACGCTCGACCCGGCCGCGATGGCGTTCACGTTCATGACGCCGCCGAAAACCGCCGCGACGCTCGCGAACCTGCCCGGTTTCGCGCTCGCCTTCGACATGGACAACGACGCGCCGGCGATCTTCGCGACCAGCGGCGTGTACACGGAATCCGCGTGGTCGTTCATGACGCCGCCCGACGAGACCAACCTGTCCGCGCTGAAGGCGCGCGGAGCGAAGCTGCTCGTCTATCACGGCACCGGCGACCCGGTGTTCTCGTTCGACGACACGCGCGACTGGTACGCGCGGGTCGCGCAGGCGAACGGCGGCGATGCGTCGGATTTCGCGCGCTTCTATCCGGTGCCGGGGATGAACCACTGCTCGGGCGGGCCGGCAGCCGACCAGTTCGACCTGCTGACGCCGCTCGTCGCGTGGGTCGAGCAGGGGCAGGCGCCCGGCGCGGTGGTCGCTACCGCGCGCGATGCGACGAACGCGGTGCCGAATGCGGACGTGCCCGCGTCCTGGGGCGCGGGACGCACGCGGCCGTTGTGCCCGTATCCGCAGGTGGCGCGCTACAACGGGTCGGGCGACGTGAATTCGGCGGCCAGCTTCAGCTGTCGCTGACGTAGCCGTCGATGGGAGGCGACCGGCGCATGCAAGCGCCGGTCGCCTCATGTGTGCAACCGCTCACTTACTCGCCCGGTTCGACCGGCACCTCGAGCCCGACCTTCACGCGGCTCATGCTCACCAGCGTCTTGAACCGCTTCACGTTGTTGTTCGCGAAGAACAGTTCACGCGTGAGCGCGTTGTACTGATCCATGTTGCGCACGGCGAGGATCAGCACGAAATCCCATTCCCCGGTCACGTAGTAGCACTGCTGGATCTGCGGGCAGCGCTCGAAGGTCCGCTTCATCGCGTCGAGCTGGTCGATCTGCTCGCTTTCGACTTCGACGTTGACGACGATCGTCAGCGGATGATCGACCTTGTCCGGTGCGACGATGGCCGTGTAGCGCTCGATCACGCCGTCGTCCGCGAGACGCTTCAGGCGCCGGTTCACGGCGGCGGTCGACAGGTTGACGCGCGCGCCGAGTTCGCTTTGCGGCGTCTGCGCGTCGCGCTGGAGTTCCATCAGCAGCTTGCGATCGAACGCATCGAGTGGGGTGGTCATGATGGCGCGTGAAGCCTCGAAAGAATGAGAATTTTTTGCGTGACGGCCGCCGAATTGGCGATTTTATTGACCCGCGTGCGCAATATTATTTTTCGAACCGGCGGCGCGTGCAACCCGTGCGCGCCCGACCCGAACCGACTCACGGAGTGCTGCCCGCCATGCTGATCGCCAACCCCCGCGCATCGCGCGCCGCCTATCCCCACGCGCTGCGCCGCGTGATGAACATCGCCTCGGCCGACGAAAGCGGCGCGTGGCTGTCGCACTGGCCGCTCGTCGGCAACGCGCGCACGCCGCTGCGCGCGCTGTCGGATCTCGCTGCGCGGCTCGGCGTCGCGAGCGTCAGCGTGAAGGACGAGTCGTGCCGCTCGCCGCTCGGCAGCTTCAAGGCGCTCGGCGCGCCGATCGCGCTGGTGCGGCTCGTGAAGCGCCTGCGGCGCACGCAGGATCTCGATCCGCAAGGGCTCGTCACCGGCCGCTACGCGGCGGAACTGGCCGACCTGACGGTGATCAGCGCGACCGACGGCAATCACGGCCGTGCGCTCGCCGCCGCCGCGCGCGCGATCGGCTGCGCGTGCGTGATCGTGCTGCACGCAAACGTCGAAGCCGAGCGCGAGCGCGCGATCTCGGCGTACGGCGCGCGGATCGTGCGCATCGAGGGGAACTACGACGAGTCGGTCATCTGCGCGGCGCAGCTCGCGCAGGAGAATGGCTGGTATGTCGTATCGGATACGTCGTACGACGGCTACGAAGCGATTCCGCGCGACGTGATGCAGGGCTATGGCGTGATCGCGGCCGAGGCCGCCGCGCAGGCGGCGCAGGACGACGGGCGGCCGTTCACGCATGTGCTGCTGCAGGGCGGCGTGGGCGGCCTCGCCGCGGGCGTCGCGAGTTATCTGTGGGAGCGCGACGGCGTGCAGCGGCCGCACTTCATCGTGGTCGAGCCGCGCCAGGCCGACTGCCTGTACCAGAGCGCACTGGCCGGGCGCGCGACCAAGGCGAGCGGCAGCGTCGATTCGGTGATGGCCGGGCTCGCGTGCGGCGAGGCGTCGCCGCTTGCGTGGGATTTCCTCGAGATGTGCGTCGACTACTTCATGCTGATCGACGACGAGGACGCAGTGCAGGCGATGCGCGGCCTCGCGGCCGGCAGCGAACGCGACGTGCCGCTCGTGGCCGGCGAATCGGGCGCGGCCGGCGTCGCGGGGCTCGAGGTGCTGATGCGCGACCCGGTGCTCGCGCGGCAGGTGGGGCTCGACGCGCATTCGCGCGTGCTGGCGATCAATACGGAAGGCGCGACGGCGCCGTCCGTGTATCGGCAGTGCGTCGGCGAGACGGCCGACGCGGTGCTCGCGCGGCAGCGCGCCTGGCTGGACCGCGCGGCGGTCGCGGCCTGAACGACATCCCGACCGATTCCGACCGACTACGACTGACGAGGCAAACGCCATGGACGCAATCGAAGAAAGCACGCTGCAGGGGCAATTGAAGACCTGGCGCCGCCATCTGCACCAGCATCCGGAGACGGGTTTCGAAGAAGTGAACACGTCGGACTACGTCGCGCGCATCCTGACGACGCTCGGGCTCGACGTGCATCGCGGGATCGGCGGCACGGGGCTCGTCGCGAACCTGACGGCCGGCACCGGCAAACGCGCGATCGGCATCCGCGCGGACATGGATGCGCTGAACATCGCCGAGCACGCGCCGGGCCGCGAATACGCATCGTGCACGGCCGGCAAGATGCATGCGTGCGGGCACGACGGCCACATGTCGATGGTGCTCGGCGCCGCGCAGCTGCTGGCCGAGCGCAAGGATTTCGACGGCACCGTGCGTTTCATTTTCCAGCCGGCCGAGGAGCATGGCCGCGGCGCGAAGGCGATGATGGCCGACGGGCTGTTCGAGCGCTTTCCGGTCGATGCGATCTTCGGCGCGCACAACATGCCGGGGATGCGTGCGGGCACCTTCTCGACGCGCGCGGGCGGCATCATGGCGAGCGAAGACAACTTCGTGATCCGGATCGACGGACGCGGCACGCATGCGGCGCGCCCGCACATGGGCATCGATCCGATCGTGATCGGCGCGCAGGTCGTGCTCGCGCTGCAGACGATCGTGTCGCGCAATCTCGATCCGGGCCAGCAGGCCGTGATCTCGTGTACGGAGTTCATCACCGACGGGCTGCGCAACGTGCTGCCGTCGACCGTGACGATCAAGGGCGACACGCGCAGCTATTCGCGCGACGTGCAGGCGCTGCTGGCCACGCGGATGCGCGAGATCAGCGAAGGGATCTGCCGCACGCACGGCGCGGCGTGCACGTTCGACTACACGCACGAGTTCGCGCCGACGGTGAATTCCCCGGAATGGGTCGACACGGCCGTGCAGGCCGCGGCGCAGGTCGCGGGCGCGGACGCGGTGAACGCCGACGTGCAGCCGATGATGATCTCGGAGGATTTCGGCGCGTTCCTGCAGGCCGTGCCCGGCAATTTCGTGTTCATCGGCAACGGCGAGGCGGCCGGGCGCGGCGGCGTGCCGCTGCACAACGCGGGCTACGATTTCAACGACGAGATCCTGCCGGTGGGCGCGCGGTATTTCGCGGAAGTGGCGCGGCGGGCGCTGCGCGCCGCGTAACGGGCGACAATTCAGGCCGCCACGCGCTCGCGTGGCGAGGCCGTCATGCTTCGGCCGCGCGCTTGCCCTGCGGGTCGGCCGTGCCCGTCGTCCGGTCGAGGATGGCGAGCACTTCGCGCGCGGTGTTCTCCGAATGGCTGCGCAGTACCTGCGGCAGCACCGCATGGTCGGGGTCGGCGAGCGCGGCCATGATTTCGTCGTGCTCGTGCAGCGACTCGGCCCAGCGCAAGGTATCCGCGTTCGCCGCGCCGCGCGCGCGATGCACCTTCGACATCAACGACGCGTAGATGCCCGACAGCACGGGGTTGCCGGCCGCGTCGACGATCATCTGATGAATCTGCTGGTTCAGCCGGAAATACTCGACGCGCTTGCCGGCCTCGTGGCATTCGACCATCCGCCGGTGCTTCGCCTGCAGCGCGGCGAGCGTCGCCGCGCCGATCCGCCGGCGCAACAGCTCGCCGGCCATCGCTTCCAGGCCGTGCAGCAGCTCGAAGGTCGAGATCAGGTCGTCGAGGTCGATCGACGCGACGCGATAGCCGATGTACTGGCGGTGCGTGACGGCCCCTTCCGCGACGAGCACCTTCAGCGCTTCGCGCAGCGGCGTCTTCGACACGTCGAACGCGAGGCTGAGCTCCTTCTCGTCGATCCGCGCGCCGGGCGGCAGCTCGCCCTCGTCGATCATCACGCGCAGGCGCGCGGCGATCTCCGCGGCCATGCCGCGGGTGCGCAGAAGCAGGGGATTGCGGGGTGTCTGGCTCATGATGGTGCAAGCTTATCACGATCCCGGTGCAGGCCAAGCTCGCCGATAACGTAAACACAATTCCAATAAAACCAATCGTTTACACCATGTGTAATTATAAATTTCTAATCCTATACTCGGCTCCACGTTGCGCGACGTTCCGACCATCCTCGTTCAATCCTGGAGTCCGTCCATGTCTTCAACCTCCGGTGTCGCCGCCTTGACGGTCGGCAAGTCCGCCGTCCGCTGGAAGATATTCGTCGTCATGCTGAGCCTGATCGCGATCAACTACGTCGATCGCGCGTCGCTGTCCGTCGCCATGCCTTACATCTCGCAGGAGTTCAACATCGGGCCTGCGATGGAGGGTCTGATCCTCAGCTCGTTCTTCTGGACCTACGCGGTGATGCAGATCCCGGGCGGGATGCTCGCCGACCGCTTCAAGCCGCGCATCGTGATCGCGACGGCCACCGTGTTCTGGGGCTTCTTCCAGGCGATCGCGGCGCTGTGCACGAACGCGCCGTCGCTGCTGCTCACGCGCCTCGGCCTCGGCGCGGCCGAAGCGCCGATCTATCCGGCCGGCGGCAAGCTCAACGCGATCTGGATGACGCAGACCGAGCGCGGCCGCGGCGCCACGCTGCTCGACGGCGGCGCACCGCTCGGCGCGGCACTGGGCGCGGTGCTGATCGCCGGGCTGATCGCGCTGCTCGGTTCGTGGCGGCTCGCGTTCGCGGTGGCCGGCGTCGGCACGGTGCTGGCCGGCGTGGTCGCGTGGTACTACATCCGCAACACGCCGCGCGAGCATCCGGGCGTCAACGATCTCGAAGCCGACTACATCGAGGCGTCGCACGCGAGCGATCTCGCGGCGGAGCCGGCCGGCGCGTCGGGCCGTTCGCGCGACTTCTTCAAGTACCGCTCGGTGTGGTGCATGTTCTTCGGCTGGATGTGCTTCAACAGCGTGTTCTACGGGCTGCTTACGTGGATGCCGAACTACCTGCACAAGGTGCACGGCTTCGACATCAAGCAGATGGGCGGCTCGACCTTCATCATCTTTTTCAGCGGCTTCGTCGGCGAACTGCTCGGCGGCTGGATCGCCGACAAGTGGAAGGCCGCGGGCGGCCGTCCGAACGTCGTGATGCGCACGCTGTTCGGTATCGCCGCGGTGATCGCCACCGTGTCGATCTTCTCCGTCGCGTACGTGAAGGACCCGATCGTGTGCGTCGCGCTGCTGTCGTCGACGCTGTTCTTCCTGCGCTGGTGCGGGCTGTACTGGTGCATCCCGTCGTCGCTCGGCACGCGCAACAAGATCGGCTTCCTCGGCGGCCTGATGAACCTCGGCGGCAACATCGGCGGCGTCACCGTGCCGATCGTCGTCGGCGCGATCGTGCAGTTCACCGGTTCCTATTTCCTTGCGCTGATGGTGTTCGCGGCGGCCGGCGTCGGCCTGCTCGTGTGCTCCAGCGCGATCGACTACGAAAGCAAGCTCCCGGTCTGACCGACCCTTTTCACTGGTAGAGAGAAACCCATCATGAAAAAACGTACGCTGCTCGGCATGCTCACGCCGTCTTCCAACACCTCGCTCGAACCGCTGACGAGCGCGATGGTCGCCGGCCTGCCGGGCGTGTCCGCGCACTTCGCGCGCTTCCCGGTCACCGAGATCTCGCTGACGGGCCAGGCGCTCGGCCAGTTCGACGACGACAAGATCATCCAGGCCGCGATGCTGCTCGCCGATGCGAAGGTCGACGTGATCGCGTGGAACGGCACGTCGTCGGGCTGGCTCGGCTTCGAGGCCGACGAGCGGCTGTGCGAGCGCATCACCGCGGCGACCGGCATTCCGGCCACCACGTCGGTGCTCGCGCTCAACGAGATCCTGAAGAAGACGAACGCGCACGAGTTCGGCCTCGTCACGCCGTATCTCGACGACGTGCAGACGAAGATCGTCGACAACTACCGCCGCTCGGGCCTGAACTGCATCGCCGAGCGCCACCTGAACCTGAAGGTCAATTTCTCGTTCTCCGAAGTGGCGGGCGACACGATCGGCGACATGGTGCGCGAAGTCGCGAAGGCCGGCCCGCGCGCGATCTCGATCTTCTGCACGAACCTGAACGCCGCGCATCTCGTGCCGGCGCTCGAAGAGGAGACGGGCATCCCGATCTACGACACGATCTCGACCGTCGTGTGGAAATCGCTGCAGCTCGCCGATTACGACACGCGGCAGGTGAAGGGCTGGGGGCGGCTCTTCAGCGACGTGATCTGAGGCGCGCGCCATGTCGAACGATCTCGATTTCGTGATCCGTCACGCGGACGTCGTGACGGCGGCGGACCGGTTCTCGTGCGACATCGGCGTTCGCGCGGGGCGCGTGGCCATGCTCGGCCACGGGCTGCCGCGCGCGCCGCGCGAGCTCGATGCGAGCGGGATGCTCGTGATGCCGGGCGGCGTCGATGCGCACTGCCACCTCGACCAGCCGATGCCCGACGGGCTGCGGATGGCCGACGACTTCCTGTCCGGCACGCGCTCGGCGCTGTGCGGCGGCACGACCACCGTGATCCCGTTCGCCGCGCAGGCGAAGGGCCAGTCGCTGCAGGCGGCCGTCGACGACTATCACCGGCGTGCGGAAGGGCGCGCGCTGGTCGACTATGGCTTCCACCTGATCGTCGCCGATCCGACGCCGCACGTGCTGGCGGAAGAGCTGCCGCGGCTGATCGCGAACGGCTATACGTCGTTCAAGGTGTACATGACCTACGACGACCTGAAGCTGAACGACCGGCAGATGCTCGACGTGCTGTCGGTCGCGCGCGAGCACGGCGCGCTGGTGATGGTGCATGCGGAGAATTCCGACTGCATCGGCTGGCTGACCGAACGGCTGCTCGGCGACGGCCACGTCGCGCCGCATTTCCATGCGCACGCGCGGCCGGCCGTGGTCGAGCGCGAGGCGACCCATCGCGCGATCGCGTTCGCGGAACTCGTCGACGTGCCGATCCTGATCGTGCACGTGTCGGGCGCGGAGGCGATCGAGCAGATCCGCTGGGGGCAGTCGCGCGGGCTGCCGATCCTCGCCGAAACCTGCCCGCAATACCTGTATCTGACCGCCGCCGATCTCGGTCACGATGGCCACGACGGCTACGAAGGCGCGAAGTGCGTGTGCAGCCCGCCGCCGCGCGATCCGGCGAACCAGCAGGCCGTGTGGAAGGCGCTGAAGCAGGGCGTGTTCTCGGTGTTCTCGTCCGATCACGCGCCGTTCAACTACGACGATCCGTGCGGCAAGCATCCGGGCGGGCATCCGGTGTCGTTCGACCATATCCCGAACGGCATCCCGGGGCTCGAGACGCGGCTGCCGCTGCTGTTCAACGGCGTGCGCGAAGGGCGGCTGTCGCTGCACGAGTTCGTCGAGCTGACGTCGCTGCGGCCCGCGAAGCTGTACGGGCTGTATCCGCGCAAGGGGACGATCGCGATCGGCGCCGATGCGGACATCGTCGTGTGGGATCCGGACAAGCGCGTGCGGATCGCGAACGCGTCGCTGCATCACGCGGTCGACTACACGCCGTACGAAGGGATCGAGGTGACGGGCTGGCCGCGTCATTGCCTGTCGCGCGGCGAGCTGCTCGTCGAGGACGGCCGGCTGCTCTCGGCCGAGCCGGGGCGCGGACGCTTCCTGCCGGCCGGCAAGCCGTGCCTGGATTGACGTTCGATGCGACGGAACGAGGAGCGCCCGCGCGACGCGCGGGCGTCATCCGTATCAAACGATTTTGAAGGAGCGGACATGAGCGTTTCCCACGCAATGCGGCGCCTCGTGGCGGCGACCGTCGTCGCCGGTTCGTGCGGCGGCCCGGCGCTGGCCGCCGGCAATGCGCCGCAGGACATGCCGAGCGTCGTGCCCGAATCGGTCGGCGTGGATTCGGCGCCGCTCGTGCGGCTGTCCGAATGGCTGCGCCGCGACCGGATGGACGTGCGCAGCCTCGTCGTCGTGAAGGACGGCAGGATCGTGTTCGAGCGCTACGGCGATGGCCTCACGCGCGACAACAACTATGAGCTGTATTCGGTGACGAAGACGGTCACCGCGCTGCTCGCCGGCATCCTCGACGGCGAGGGCAAGCTCGGCCCGGCGACGAAGGTCGCGCCGTTGATCGCAGCCGCGCGGCCCGATCTCGCGGCTGAACTCGCGGACAAGCAGGACATCGAGCTGCGGCACCTGATGGCGATGTCGAGCGGGCTGCGCTACACGACGCGCGAGGGCACCGATCCGCTGTACTACGACGCGCCGGACCGGTTGCGCGTCGCGGTGACGAGCCGCGCGGCGCAGCCGCCCGGCAAGCAGTTCGACTATATCGACGTGAACCCCGTGCTGGTCGGCACGGCCGTGTCGATCGCCGCGCGCGAGCGCGAGGACGCATTCGCGCGCAAGCGGCTGTTCGAGCCGCTCGGCTTCGCGCACTACCGCTGGAGCGGCGCCGATGGCACGGGCGCGGTGGCCGGCGGCTGGGGCTTGCGTCTGCGTGCCGTCGACATGGCGAAGCTCGGCATGCTGCTGCTCGATCAGGGCCGCTGGAACGGCCAGCAGGTCGTGCCGGCCGATTGGGTCCGGCAGATGACCACGCCGTCGCCGGCTGCGGCGGATTACGGCTACTACTGCTGGATTCACCATGTGGTCGAGCACGGCACGCCCGAGTTCGGCGCGATGGGCTTCAAGGGGCAGTTCATCACGGTGCTGCCCGCGCAGCGCGCGGTCGTCGTAATGACGAGCCTGCTGCCGACCGACGGCGGGCTGCGCGATGCGACCTATCTGAACCTGTATCGCAAGATGGTCGGCGACTACATCCTGCCCGCGCTGACGCCGGCGCAGCCGCCGGTCGAGCGTGCCGAGACGACGCAGGCGCTGCGCGACGAACTCGCGCGCAGTCGGCAGACGAAGGGCGTGCCCGGTACCGCCACCGCGTTCAACGACGCACCGGAGATTTGATGAGGATGACGAACATGATGGCCGGCTCGGCTGCGTGGCCCGACGTGCGGCGGCCCGCCTCGCGCGCCGTGCCTTTCATGCGACGGCTGCTCGCGCGGCTCGCGGCGCTGCTGATCGGCGGCGGTGCGTTCGCGCCCGCGCTTTCTGCCGCACAGGCGGCCGATGCGTCGCTGCCGCTGCATGAAACCGGCATCGCCGCCGCCGCGCCGGAGGAGGTCGGCGTCGATTCGCGGCGGCTCGTCGATCTGTCGCGCTGGATCCGCGAGCAGAAGCTCGACGTGTACAGCCTGCTGATCGTGAAGGACGGCAAGCTGATCTTCGAGCGCTACGGCGCCAATGCGTCGCGTGACGCGACCTACGAGCTGTACTCGGTCACGAAGGCCGTGACGTCGCTCGTCGCGGGCATCCTCGTCGATCAGCGCGCGGTGCATCTCGACGATCCGGTCGCCGCGCGGCTTGCCGCGTGGCGTCCCGACCTCGGCGGCGCGCTCGCGGACAAGCGCGATATCCAGCTGAAGCATGTGCTGTCGATGTCGAGTGGATTGCACTACGACTTCAGCCCGAAGGACGATCCGATCTACTACACCGCGCCGGACCGGCTGAAGCTCGCCGCGTCGGCGCAGCCGAAGGTCGCGCCGGGCACCGAGTTCGAGTACACCGACGTCAATCCGATCCTGGCGTCTGCGATGTTGAGCGCGGCCGCGGGGGAGCCGGTCGAGCGCGTGGCGCAGGCGCGGCTGTTCGGCCCGCTGGGCATGAAGCACGCGGCGTGGGAGCGCGCGGACCGCACGGGGCTCGTGTCGGCCGGCTGGGGGCTGCGGCTGCGCGCGATCGACATGGCGAAGATCGGCATGCTCGTGCTGGACGGCGGCCGCTGGCAGGGGCGGCAAGTCGTGCCGCGCGCATGGATCGCGCAGATGACGCAGCCAGCCGTGTCGCCGCATTTCGGCTACTACTGGTGGATCAACAACATCGTCGACAGCGAGCCCGAGTTCGACGCGATGGGCTTCAAGGGGCAGTTCATCACGGTGCTGCCCAAGCGCAATACGGTGATCGTGATGACGGGCGTGCTGCCGGTGGACGGCGGCCTGCGCGACGCGGAGAACGTGAAGCTGTTCCGCCGGATGGTGAATGGCTATATCCTGCCGGCGCTCGACGGCGGCGCGGCGGGGCCGGCTACCGTCGAAACGCGCGCGGTGCTGCACGACGAACTGGCGCTGAGCGCGCGAACCGAAGGCGTGCCGGGCACGCAGGTCGATCCGACCGATCTGCCGAAGTAGGCTGGATGGTGGTGCGTCCGTGTGGGCTTCCATCGAGACGCGCTCAGTGCTGCATGGCGAACTCGCGTTGAGCGCGCGCGCCGAAGGCGTGCCGGGTACGGAGATCGATCCGACGGATCTGCCAAAGCAGGCGGGAGGTGGTGCTTGGCGGCGAATGCGCCCGGCCCGCGCGATCGCGAGCCGGGCGCGTGTGGCGTCAGACCAGTTCGCCCAGGCACGCGTCGAACTGCGCGACGAGGCGATCGACGTCGTCGGCCGTCGTCTGCGGGCACACGAGCATCATGTTGTGGAACGGCGTGATCAGCACGCCACGATTCAGCAGGTACAGGTGCACGATGTGCTCGAGTTCGCTGTCGAGCTGCGCGCCGGCGAGCGTGCCGTTGCGCGGCGGCGTGGGCGCGAACTGGAACTCGGTGCGCGCGCCGATGCGCGTCACGCACCACGGCAACCCGCGTTTCGCGATCGCCTGTTCGAGCCCGCCGGCGAGCCGCGCGGCGAGTTCGAACATGTGCGCGTAGGCCGCGTCGGTCGCGACTTCGGCCAGCGTCGCGCGCATTGCATGCATCGCGAGCATGTTCGCGGTGAGCGTCGTGCCGATTCCCGAATGGCCGGGCGGCGCGTTCAGCTTCGCCTGCTTCGCGCGTTCCGCGAATTCGGCGCTGAATCCGTACACCGCGCACGGCACGCCGCCTGCGATCGGCTTGCCGACCACCAGCATGTCCGGCTCGAGATCGTGCGCGACCGCGTAACCGCCCGGGCCGCTGCTGATCGTGTGCGTTTCGTCGATCACGAGCAGCGTGCCGTAGCGGCGCGTCAGTTCGCGCGCTGCTTCCCAGAAGCCCGGATCGGGCAGCACCATCCCGATGTTCGTCATCGCCGGTTCCGCGAGCACGCAGGCGACGTCGCCGCCTTTCAGCGCCGCTTCGAGCGCGGCCAGGTCGTTGAATTCGACGACGCGGGTGTTCGCGAGCAGGTCGTAGGACTGCCCAAGCAGGCTGTCGCGCTGCACCGGGCGGCCGTCGACGAGATCGACGAATACGTCATCGACCGTGCCGTGATAGCAGCCGTTGAACACGACGATCGCGTTGCGGCCGGTGGCCGCGCGCGCCCAGCGCAGCACGAAGCGGTTCGCGTCGCTCGCGCTCAGCGCGAACTGCCAGACCGGCAACCGGAAGCGGCGCGCAAGTTCGCGCGACACCCACGCGGCATCCTCGCTCGGCAGCATCGTCGTGTAGCCGCGGGTGGCCTGCTCGATGAGTGCCCGCGCGACGGGTTCAGGCGCATGGCCGAACATCGCACCGGTGTCGCCGAGGCAGAAGTCGGCGTAGCGGTGGCCGTCGACGTCGGTGAACGTCGCGCCGCGCGCCTCTTTCACATACAGCGAGAACGGCGTCGACCAGTCCTGCATCCAGTGCAACGGCACGCCGAACAGCAAGTGCTCGGATGCTTCCGCGGACAGCGCGCGGGATTCAGGCATCGCTTCGCTGAATGCGCGGCGCTCGCGATCGAACAGCGCGCGGGCGCGGATGAGGTCGACTCCGTGGCGGGAAGGCAAAGGCAGCTCCTGGGCTGTGAAGGTACGGAAACGATAGCGCGGGCGCAGGGGGGATGAACAGGGGCGGAATTACGGAGGCGGGTTGGCGTGGGTGCGGCAACGTGGGGCGGGGCCGACGCGCAGATATTTTTTCTAAAAGTTTTTGCGCATAAACCGGCGAGGGTCGGCCCGGCCTGTTTTATTGCATGAAAAGTTGGTGGGCGCTCACATCGTTGGCATCGGATCCGGTGCGGACGAAGCGGGCACAAGGACGCGTCTGGCTGCGTCTCACGATGCCCGTTCGCCGCTGGTTAGCGTTACCCGAGCGTCTTGACCATGTGGTGCTCGTCATAAAAGCGGCCATCGAAGAACATCGAGCGCGGCTCCGTACCGAACCGGACGAACCCTTGCGACGCATACAGCCGCTCCGCGGTGGCGTTGACCTCGTTCACGCACAGCATCAGCTGCTTGCATTGCCACGCTTGCGCCGCATGCGCGGTCGCGCTTTCGAGCAGCGTTTGCGCGATGCCTTGCCCGCGATACGCGGGATCGACGAACACGCCCCAGATCGTCGCCTTGTGCGCGATCTTCACGCGCGCATCGCGGCGCACGCCGGTGATGCCGACGAGCGTGTCGCCGTCGAACGCGCCGAACACGGCACGTTCATGGGTCGGCGTGATGCGCGTCGCGAATTCGTCGACCGGCACCTGCGATTCTTCGTCGAGCGTCGGCAGGAAAGAGGTGGGCGCGGTGTCGACTGCACGCAGGCGAACGGTCTGGAAACGGGCGGCGTCGGCCGCGTCGAGCAGGCGGGTCGTGATCGTCATCGGGGAGTTCCGGTTGAGGGTCGTGCATGCCGGCGCGGGCCGCTGCGGCCGCGGGATGCATCGTCCTTATCGTAATGGGAATCCGGATGCCGCGTCGCGGCGTTCGACGCATTGCGCATCCCGACTGTATCGGGCGTCGGGTGCCGCGCGGCAGTCTTCAGATCGCGTCGCGCGGCCGCGTTGCATCGCCGTCGACGCAGCACGCGAGCACTTCGGCATCGGTGTCGCCGAGGCTCAGGTACACGTGCCCGACCGCGCTGTCGAAATACAGGCTGTCGCCGGCGCTCAGCCGGTACGCATGGCCGTTCTCGAAGCGCAGCTCCAGCTCGCCGCTCAGCACGAACACGAACTCCTCGCCGCTGTGCCGGATGTAGTCGGCGAAGTCCGACAGCTTGCGCGCATGGATCCGCCCGCGCACGGGCACCATCCGCTTGCCGGTCAGGTCGTTCGCGAGCATCCCGTACGCATAGTTCGGCGTGTCGTAGACCATCTGCTGGCCGGCCGGCGTGAACGACGGCGTCATCGCGCCGGCGGGCGCGGGGCGGCCGAACATCGTGTCGAAGTCGAGCGCGAGCGCATGCGTGAGCGCTGCGAACTTGTCGTAGGTGAGCGCGATGTCGCCGCGTTCGGCCTTCGAAATCGTCGACACCGCGATACCGGAGCGCTCGGACAGTTGCGCGAGCGTCAGGCCGCGCGACTTGCGCGCGTCGCGCAGCCGCGCGCCGACCGTCTGGTGGTCGAGCTGCGGCGGGGCGTCGGTGGGCGGCGGAACGGGAACGGTGGATTTGGGCATGCGGATACGGGGCGCGACACGCGCGGCGTGAATACGGGTTTTGTCGTATACGAGAATAAATTTTCTCGTATATGATAATTTTCGTCGAAATCGCCGATGGTGGGCGTGACGGCCACTCTAGCATCGGACGACGCGAAACTCGCGGGGCCGGTGCGGCCGGCGTGAACGACACGTGTGCGAATCGGCGCAGCTCGCCCGTGCGGCGGCTGCCCGATCCGGCGCACGGCAGCGGTCTTTCCCAGTCATTTCTCCGGCCGCTCGCGGCCGGGCCCGCGAAGGTGCAATCCATGTCCAGTGAAATCAAACGTCTGCAGACCGGCGCACGCATGAGCCAGGTCGTGATCGCGAACGGCTTCGTCCATCTGGCCGGCCAGGTGCCCGATACGGCCGGCGCGCCGATCGCCGTGCAGGCGACCGAAATCCTCACGCGCATCGACGCGCTGCTCGCATCGGCCGGCATCGACAAGACGCGCGTGCTGACGGCCAACGTGTGGCTCAGCGATGCCGCGCACTTCGACGCGTTCAATGCGGTGTGGGACGCATGGGTACCGGCCGGCCACGCGCCGACCCGCGCATGCGTGCAGGCATTGCTGATGAAGCCCGGTCTCGACGTCGAGATCGCCGTGACCGCGCTCGCCTGACGCCCGCGCCGCCCGCCCCGAGGAATTCCCGATGACATTCGACACGCTCGTCCTGGGCGGCGGCATGATCGGCGTATCCGTCGCCGTTCATCTGCAACAGCGCGGCCTGTCGGTCGCGCTCGTCGACCGCAAGGCGCCCGGCAACGAGACGTCGCTCGGCAATGCCGGGCTGATCCAGCGCGAAGGCGTGTATCCGTATGCGTTTCCGCGCGGCTTCGGCACGCTGTTGAAATACGCGTGCAACCGCTCGCCCGACGTCCGCTATCACGTCGGCGCGCTGCCGAAGCTGATCCCGTTCCTGTACCGCTACTGGCGCAATTCGCATCCGGCGCGCCATGCCGAGATCGCGCGCGCCTATGCGCCGCTGATCGAACACTGCGTGACCGAGCATCGCGCGCTGATCGAAGCGGCCGGCGCCGGCGCGCTGCTGCGCGAAGGCGGCTGGCTGAAGGTGTTCCGCACGGCCGCGACGCGCGATGCCGAAACGCGCGACGCCGAGCGCTGGCGCGCCGAATACGGCGTGACCTTCGACGCGCTCGATGCGGCCGCGCTGCGCGACGCGGAGCCGAACCTGAGCCGTGCGCTGGTCGGCGCGCTGCGCTATACGGGCTCCGATTCGATCAGCGATCCGAATGCGCTCGTGACCGCCTATGCGCGTCACTTCGAGCAGCTCGGCGGCCGCATCCTGACCGGCGATGCGCTGACGCTGTCGGCCGCGAACGGCTGGCGTGTCGACACCGCGCAAGGCCCGGTCGACGCGCGCGCGGCGGTCGTCGCGCTCGGGCCCTGGTCGGACCTGCTGTGCGAGCGGCTCGGCTACACGCTGCCGCTCGCGGTCAAGCGCGGCTATCACATGCACTACGCGGCGCAGCCGGGCGCGCGGCTGAACCGGCCCGTGCTCGATGCCGACAGCGGCTTCCTGATCACGCCGATGACGCGCGGCATCCGCCTGACGACCGGCGTCGAGCTCGGCTATCGCGATACGCCGCCGACGCCGACCCAGCTCGCCGCCGTCGAACCGGTCGCGCGCGAGCTGTTTCCGCTCGGCGCGCGCGTCGACGGCGCACCGTGGCTCGGCCGCCGGCCGTGCACGCCCGACATGCTGCCCGTGATCGGCGCGGCGCCGCGCCACCGCGATCTGTGGTTCGCGTTCGGGCATGCGCATCACGGCTTCACGCTCGGCCCCGTGACCGGCCGGCTGGTCGCCGACCTGATGACCGGCACGCAGCCGTTCGTCGACCCGGCGCCGTTTCGCGTCGAACGCTTTCTGCACGGCCGCTGAACCGGCGACCGTGCGCTGCAGCAGGGCGGCCGGCGCACGACGCCGGTCGCTCCGTCCAGCGGCTGGCCGATCCGGCTTGCCGCGACGATCAACGACTGGAGACAACATGCAACAGCACACGATGCGGCGCGAACTCGGCGCGCGCCAGATTTCGTTCATGGCCCTCGGCATGGCCATCGGCGTCGGCCTGTTCCTCGGCTCGGCGTCCGCGATCAAGGCGGCCGGGCCCGGCGCGCTCGTCGCCTACCTGATCGGCGGCGCGATGATCTTCCTGATCATGCGCGCGCTCGGCGAGATGGCCGTGCACCGGCCGGTGTCCGGCTCGTTCGGCGCGTATGCGTTCGAATACGTCGGGCCGTTCGCCGGCTACGTGGTCGGCTGGAGCTACTGGCTGCTGATGGTCGGCGTCGGCGTCGCGGAGACGACCGCCATCGGCATCTACATGGGCTTCTGGTTTCCGGACGTGCCGCAGTGGCTGTGGGTCGTGTCGGCGATCGCCGCGATCTCGGCATTCAACCTGCTCAACGTGAAGGTGTACGGCGAGCTGGAGTTCTGGTTCGCGATCGTGAAGGTCGTGACGATCGTGCTGATGATCGCGGGCGGCGCACTGATCGTGTTCACGGGAATCGGCCACGGCGGCGTGCCCGTCGGCCTGTCGAACCTGTGGCGCTACGGCGGCGTGTTCCCGCACGGCGTGCTCGGGGTCGTGAGCGCGCTGCCGATCGTCGCGTATTCGTTCGCGGGCGTCGAGATGATCGGCCTGACCGCCGGCGAGGCGCGCGAGCCGCAGAAGATGATCCCGCGCGCGATCAACTCGGTGCTGTGGCGCATCCTGATTTTTTACGTCGGCGCGCTGTTCATCATCATGGCGCTGTATCCGTGGCACGAGCTCGGCGAGCATGGCAGCCCGTTCGTGACGACGTTCGAATCGCTCGGGCTGCGGCAGGCGGCCGGCATCGTCAACTTCGTGGTCGTGACGGCTGCGCTGTCGAGCTTCAACTGCATCGTGTTCAGCGGTGCGCGGATGCTGTCGAGCATGGCCGGCAACGGCCTCGCGCCTGCGTCGTTCGCCGCGCTGAGCGCGAGCGGGTCGCCGTCGCGCGCGGTGCGGGCGACCGTGCTGTTCATGTCGGTCGGCGTGGTGCTGAACTACGTGATTCCGGCGCGCGTGTTCGGCTGGCTGATGTCGTTCCTGTCGTTCGACGTGGCCGTGATCTGGGCAATGATCGTGCTGACGCACATGCGGTTCCGGCGCGCGCTGGCTGCGCGCGGCGAGACGGTGGCGTTCCGCATGCCGTATGCGTCGGTCACGTCGTGGATCTGTCTCGTGTTCGTCGCGTTCGTGTTCGTGATGCTCGGCGTCGATCCGACGACGCGCGGGTCGCTGTATGCCGGCGCGGCGGTGATGGCGCTGATGGCGATCATCTACCGGCGTTCACGGCACCTGCAGGCGGCTGCGCGGTCGACGCGCGTCGGCCTTGGCGTCGAGCGTGTGTGACGGCCAGGTGTGCTGGTGTGGGGGGAGCGGTCGTGCGATGGGGGCGAGGCGTCGTGGCAGTACCGGCGGCGCGTCATGCGCGCCGCGCCGGCACGAACGATAAGGATGGCGTGAAGCAGGCGCGCGGTCGCGCCGGACCCGCGCCCGACGTCAACCGCGCAACGATGCGCCCGATCAGGTCAGGCGCACCGGATCGGAATCAATAGCGTGCGAGCTGATTGCCGTTGATCTGCACGCGATCGCCCGGCCGCAGGTTGCCCGGCGACTGCACGTCGAACGAGCGCATCGTGCCGTCGCTGACCTGCACGTCGATCCGGTAGCTGCTCGGGCCTTGCGCGGCACCCATTTGCTGGCCGATCTGGTTGCCGGCCACCGCACCGCCGAGCGCGCCGATCACGGTCGCCGCATCGCGGCCGTGGCCGCGGCCGAACTGGTTGCCCACCAGGCCACCGACCAGCGCACCGACGACGGTGCCGGCAACGCCCGACGGGCCGACCGAACCGTTGACCGGCTGGATGTTCGAGACGGTGCCGTACTGCGTGCCGTAGCCGTTGCCGTACTGCTGCTGATTGCCGTACTGGTCATACGGCTGCGACCCGTATTGCTGCTGGTTGCCGTACTGATCGTACGGCTGCGGCGCCTGGTTCGGATACGGCTGTTGCTGCTGCACGTAGCCCGGCTGCGAATACGCGGGCTGCGCGTAGCCGGGCGTCGCGTATTGCTGCTGCTGCGGATACCCCGGCTGCGCGCCGTAGTAACCCGGCGCGACGCAGGCGGTCAGCGGAAGCGCCGCGACGGCGACGAGCGAGGCGAACAGAACGGTCTTCGTGGAAGGCATGCGCATCATGATGTTTCCTGCATCGGCAACGGGTTCGCCGACGAATTCCGGGACGGGTGGCGAACTCGGCGTGAGTATAAGGAATGGCCGGAGGCGCGTCCGGTGCGGCCGGGTAACAACGTGTAAAGTCTGTTGCCGCGTAAATCGCCGCCCGGGCGGCGCGCTGAAACGGCGGCCGGCGAGGGCGCGAGACGGCCTCCGGACACCCGCTTTCCGGTGATGCCGACACTGCGCGGCCAGCGGTTTTTGGGTCGCTTTCACCGCGATCCCGCCCCATCGCCGTGCCGGGGCCGGCGGCCGCGCGCGCCGCGCATCGCGAAATCGAATGCGCGGCATCGCGACATTTAATTGGCCTCGGGCGGTGGCGTCCGATATCGTGGCCGGATTCCCTGCCAACGGTCGCGCCGTGCCGGCTGCGGTGCCTTCCCCTGTCCGCGCCGGCGTCGCGCCGCGACCGCCCCACATTCCGAGCCATGACCGAACGCCTCTTCATCAACGCCGTCGACGCCGGCGGCCAGCCCATCAACCTCGTCGTCCGTGACGGCCGCTTTACCGCGATCGGCGCCGATTGCGCGGCCGCGCCCGGCGCGGAAACGATCGACCTCGACGGCCGCGTCGTGCTGCCCGGCTTCGTCGACGGCCACATCCACCTCGACAAGAGCTTCGTCGGCGATCGCTGGGTGCCGCACGAATCCGTCGGCTCGCTGCGCGAGCGGCTCGCGGTCGAGAAGCGCCAGCTCGCGGCCGCGCCGCCGATCGTCGAGCGTGCGAATGCGCTGATCGCGCAGGCCGCCGCATTCGGCACGGTCGCGATGCGCAGTCACGTCGACGTCGATGCGACGACGGGCCTGTCGAACCTGCAGGCCGTGATGGCCGCGCGCGAGCAATGGCGCGGGATCGTCGATATCGAACTCGTCGCGTTTCCGCAGGCCGGCGTCGTCACGTGCCCGGGCACCGCCGAGATCCTCGACGCAGCCGTGCGCGAAGGCGCGGACGTGGTCGGCGGGATCGACCCGACGACGCTCGACGGCGATGCGGACGGCCAGCTCGACATCGTGTTCGGCATCGCCGAGAAGCGCGGCGCGAAGATCGACATCCACCTGCACGAGCCGGGCGAAACGGGTATCGCGCAGCTGCTGCGGATCGCGGCGCGCACGCGCGCGGCGGGGCTCGGCGGCCGCGTGAACGTGAGCCATGCGTATGCGCTCGGCCAGGTGAGCGATGACGACGTGCAGCGCACCGCGGCGGCGCTGGCCGATGCCGGCGTGTCGATCCTGACGAACGCGCCGGGCGACTGCGCGTTTCCGCCGGTGCAAGCGCTGCGCGATGCGGGCGTGCACGTGTTCGCAGGCAACGACAACATCCGTGACGCATGGTGGCCGTACGGCAACGGCGACATGCTGCAGCGCGCGATGATGGTCGGCTATCGGTCGGGCTTCTACACCGACGCAGCGCTCGGCATCGCGCTCGACATGGCGACGCACGCCGGCGCGCGCGTGATCGGCAAGGAGAACTATGGAATCGCGGTCGGCTGCGATGCGACGTTCGTCGCGGTGCGTGCGCCGAACGCGGCGGCGGCCGTCGCGGGCGTGCCGGCCGAGCGCTGGGTGTTCCGCCGTGGCGAAAGCGACACGGGCGCACCGTTCGCCCCCGCGCTGCGCTTCACGCGCTGACCGACCTGAGCGGCGGCACGGCCCGCGCCGTGCCCCGTTCGCATTGTGACTGCACTGATTGCACTGACCGACCACACCGGAACCGACATGACGAACCTGCTGATCCGCAACGTCCGCCCGAGCGCCGACGCCGCGCTCGACATCCTGATCGAAGGCGATCGCATCGCGCGCGTTGGCCCGTCGCTCGACGCGCCCGCCGGCTGCGCGATCGAGGACGGCGCGGGCGCGCTTGCGCTGCCGGGCCTCGTCGAAGGCCACACGCACCTCGACAAGACGCACTGGGGGATGCCGTGGTATCGCAACCAGGTCGGGCCGCGCCTCGTCGACCGGATCGAGAACGAACGCCACTATCGCGCGACGAGCGGCCATGATGCCGGTGTCGCATCGCTCGCGTTGGCGCGCGCGTTTCTCGCGGCCGGCACGACGCGCATCCGTACCCACGTCGACATCGATACCGAAGCTGGGCTGCGGCATCTGCACGGTGTGCTCGCGACGCGCGAGACGCTGCGCGGGCAAGTTGACATCCAGATCGTTGCGTTTCCGCAATCGGGCGTGCTCAAGCGGCCGGGCACCGATGCGCTGCTGTCCGACGCGCTCGCCGCCGGCGCCGATCTGCTCGGCGGGCTCGACCCGTGCGCGATCGAGGGCGATCCGGTCGAGGCGGTGGACGTGCTGTTCGCGATCGCCGAGCGCCACGGCCGCGGGCTCGACCTCCACCTGCACGAGCGCGGATCGATGGGCGCGTACTCGCTCGACCTGATCCTGCAGCGCACGGCCGCGCACGGCATGCAGGGCAAGGTGACGATCAGCCACGGGTTCTGTCTCGGCGATATCGCCGAACGCGAGCGCGATGCGCTGCTGGCGCGGATGGCCGAACTCGGCGTCGGGCTCGTCACGACCGCGCCCGCGGCGGTGCCCGTGCCGCCGGTGGCCGCGTGCCGCGCGGCGGGCGTGACGGTCATCGGCGGCAACGACGGCGTGCGCGATACGTGGACGCCGTACGGATCGCCCGACATGCTCGAACGCGCGATGCTGATCGGCATGCGCAACGATTTCCGCCGCGACGATGCGCTCGAAGTCGCGCTCGACTGCGTGACGAACGGCGCGGCGCGCGGTTGCGGCTTCGGTGATTACGGGCTGCAGCCGGGCAGCCGCGCGGACGTCGTGCTGGTCGACGCGCTGACGTTCGCCGAGGCCGTCGTCGCACGGCCGGTGCGGCGGCTCGTCGTGTCGTCGGGGAAGATCGTCGCGCGCAACGGCGCGCTGGTCTGAGTGACGCCTGCGCGCGGCGTCGCCCCGGTATGATCCGGTTTTCAGCCGGATCTCCCGGGAGACGACGATGCGACGCACGACAGCGGCACGGGCCGCACGATGGATGGCGGCGGCCCTGTTCGCCGTGAGCGCCGCGCATGCGGTGGCGGCCGGGCCGACGGACGCGCAGCAGGAAGCCAACCGGCGGACGGTGCTCGCGTTCTACGAAAAAGGCCTGAACGAGAAAGACGCGGACGCCGCGCTCGCGTATGTCGGCGATCGCTACGTGCAGCACAACCCGAACGCGGCCGACGGCCGCGACGGTTTCCGCAAGTTCGTCGCATTCCTGCGCGACAAATATCCGCAGTCGCACAGCGAGATCAAGCGCTCGTTCGTCGACGGCGACTACGTGATCCTGCACGTGCACGCGGTGCGCGAACCCGGCACGCGCGGCAGCGCGATCATGGACATCTTCCGGCTCGAGAACGGCAAGATCGTCGAGCACTGGGACGTCAATCAACCCGTGCCCGAGCAGGCCGCGAACGGGAACACGATGTTCTGACGGGTACCGGGCGTGTCGACGCGCTCCGCGATCTCATTGCATCGGCCGTGCCGGCGCGGCGGCGGCGTCCTTCACATTGCCGCCGCATCCGGCTTTCTTGCTACTCCTCGAGCTCCAGCATCGTCGCGAGCGACTTCGTCAGTTCGCTGACCATCGGGTCGGCCGTGGGTCGATGCAGGATCGCGATGTCCATGTGCTCGATCGGTGCGAAACCCTGCTTCGCGGTCAGCACGACGTGCTCGTCCGTCACCACGCGCGCCGGTAGCACGCTGATGCCGAGCCCGTCCGCGACGGCGGCCTGGATGCCGCTCAGGCTCGACGTCGTGAAGCTGATCCGCCAGCGGCGGCCGCGCTCCTCGATCGCCTTGATCATGTCGTCGCGATAGAGCCCGCGCGGCGGAAACACGACGATCGGCACCGGGTCGAGATCGATCGACGGATGCTTCGCGCTGTCGATCCAGCGCAGCTTCTCGGGCCAGCGCACGACGGCTTCGCGGCTGTCGCGCCGCTGCTTGATCAGCACGAGGTCGAGCTCACCGCGGTCGTATGCCGCGCTGATGTCGCGGCTCAGCCCGCACATCACTTCGAGCTTGACCTGCGGATGCTCGCGGTTGAACGCCGCGAGCGCGTGCGTCGTGCGGCCTGCCGCGAAATCGTCGGGCACGCCGAGCCGGATCGTCAGCGCGACCGTGGTGCCCGACAGCGCTTCCTGCATTTCGTCGTTCAGCGCGATCATGCGCCGCGCGTAGCTGAGCACCGTCACGCCCGCATCGGTCGGCCGCACGTCGCGCGTGCCGCGGTCGAGCAGGCGGTGCCCGGCGATTTCCTCGAGCCGGCGCACCTTCTGGCTGACCGTCGACTGCGTCGAATGCAGGCGCGCGGACGCCGTCGTGAAGCTGCCGCAGTCGGCGACCATCACGAGCGCGCGCAGCAGGTCGAGGTCGAACAGGGGTCTATTCATTTCTGCACTTCTGTGGATTCGAACATTTCATTTCCAAATGCGTGCGACGACTTTTAACATGGCCGGACGCCGCGGGCAATCGCGGTTTCGCCGGACTCGGTGCGGCGTCGCGCGGCGCGACCGGGGCGCCTGACGCATGGCATCGGCCGCGCATCGGCGTGCGCGGCACGCAAGGAGGAAACGGGATGTTTTTCAAACGGCTCGCGATCGTCGGTTCGTTCGCGTTGACCACGCTCACGTCGGCGGTGGCCGCCGCGGATGGTGGCGCGCTGGACGGCCGGCTGCGCAGCGCGGCCGATCGCGGCGATGCGGGTGAAGTGCGCACGCTGCTCGAGCGCGGCGCGCAGATCGATTCACGCGACGGGCAGGGCCGCACGGCGCTGCTGATCGCGACGCACGGCAATCACGTCGATGCGGCGCGCGTGCTGATCGACGCGGGCGCGGACGTCAACGCGAAGGATGCGATCCAGGACAGCCCGTACCTGTATGCCGGTGCGCGCGGCTATCTCGACATCCTGCGGATGACGCTCGCGCATGGCGCCGATTTGCGCAGCACGAACCGCTATCGCGGCACCGCGCTGATTCCGGCGGCGGAGCGCGGCCATGTCGATACGGTGCGCACGCTGATCGATGCGGGCGTGAACGTCGACCATGTGAACCGGCTCGGCTGGACCGCGCTGCTGGAGGCGATCATGCTCGGCGACGGCAGCGAGCGGTATGTGCGGATCGTGCAACTGCTCGTGGACGGGCACGCGAACGTCGATCTGGCCGATTCCAACGGCGAGACGCCGCTGCAGCATGCGCGGCAGCGCGGATATGGGGCGATCGAGCGGGTGCTGGTGACGGCGGGGGCGCGGTAGGGGTCACCTACGGCGCGATTTTGGTTCGGGCGTGCCACCGGGAAGTTTCCGCAGGAATGCTTCGGCCAGTTCGACGCAATAGTCGAACGACGGCGTGTAGCCGAGTGTCCGGATGTCGTCGAAGCGTGGCTGTACGAACGCACGATGCTCCTTGAGCAGGCGCAGAAACGTATCGCGATGCCGGACGAGGAATGCACCGGCTGCGATCAGGCTCTCCGGTTCACGCTCGATGACCAGGCACAGATCGAACAGGTCCCGCGCGGTTGGTCGATCGCCACGGTGCCACATTTTCTTGGCGACGATCTCCGCGGAAGTCTCGACCTTGACGACGTGATCCATCAGCATCCATTCGTCATAGCCGGGAGACGTCAGATTCCGGGAGACCACGAAGTCGATTTCGCCGTCGGGCAGCACGAGCTTCACGAACCCGGCGTGTTCCTCGTAGTTCGTCGCGATGTCGGCTGCAGCGTCGCTGATGCGTGGATTCACGTATCCGAGATACTGTGGATCGGGTACGAAGATGTCGACATCCTTGCTGACGCGATGGCCGTGACGAAGCATCAGGACCGTGCCACCGCCAAACGTCCAGAACGGATTTGACGTGCCGTGCTTCCGTATCTCTTCGACCAGCGCCAGCGCGTGACGGAAAAGACCTTGCCATGGGCCGTCGGGCAAGGTGGATGGTGTCGTCATGCCCATACCTCCCGGTATAGATGAAGATCCTTCGACCATGCGGCGAGGTTTTTCCAGATGGTCCGAAGGGGCGTGCCTGAGCGCTCGGCGGCTTCCTCGGCGGCTTTCACCACCACCGGCAGCGGCACTTCGTCGAGGATGACGGAAAACTGCGATTCATATCCCGTCGGAATCCGTCCGGTAGCCAACGCGTCGGCCAGCAGCCGTTCGGTCAATTCACCCTTGTAACTGACGTTTGAGCTCACAACGGCCTTGTAGAGACCGTTCTGCGGCTGTCGCGGTAGCGCCAGGAGTTCGATGCCGAGCACGCTGAGCAGCGGAATCAGCTTGTTGACGCCGAGATCCTTGACCTTGCCCGATTCGAGCTGGTTCACGGTGAGGCGAGACAAGCCGGCGAGCTTTGCAAGTTGAGCCTGTGTGAGGTCGAGTTCTGCCCGCCGTTTCGCAACAGCCTGACCAATTTCATAGAGTTGCATGGCGACCTTCCGACGTGGGTACAGCGATCTCGAATGTAAGTTATATCTTACATCCCTGGATGGTTTTCGTTCTCGGAGAATTCCATCGTGGTATAGGGCGCATCGCCCACAACGCCGGACAAGCTTGGTCGAGGCCGTGCCGAGATCATCGGTATAGACATCGTCATCCCACAGATATCCGGAAAAACACGCGCTGTGGCGAGGGGGCATCGTGCAGGGTAAACACCTCGGAATGTGATGAAAGCCACGCGTGGCAGTCATGTTTCAAGCCCGTCGCCTTCTTCCTTCCCGATTCAATCCTCCATTCACCCCGCCCCCGTTTCCCCCGCTTGCGCTCAAAAATTGAGCGGTCTAGACTGCATCGCAGTTTCATCGAAGTCCCTGTCTTTCGCGCACCGCGCCGGGCGTTCCGGCGCAACGCTCCCACCGGACGCCGGCGCTTGCCCGCCGCGTCGAGACTTTCTAGGACACGCCATGAACCGCACTGCAAAGCTCCTCGTTACCGCGCTGGCGTTCGCGCCGCTCGTGTCGTTCGCACAGGACACGTCGACGATCCGCTGGGGCATCGACCCCACGTATCCGCCGTTCGAGGCGAAGCAGGCCGACGGCTCGCTCGCCGGCTTCGACATCGACCTGCGCAATGCGATCTGCGAGCAACTGCATGCGAAGTGCGTGTGGGTCGAGCAGGGCTTCGACGGGATGATTCCGGCGCTGCGCGCGCGCAAGTTCGACGTGATCATGTCCGCGATGACGGCCACCGACGAGCGGCTCAAGCAGATCGACTTCTCGAACAAGCTGTATGCGTCGCCGGGCGCGCTCGTCGCGCCGGTCGGCTCGAAGCTGCTGCCGACCGCCGCGTCGCTCGCGGGCAAGCGCATCGGGATCGACCAGGGCACGACGCAGGAGACGTACGCGAAGGCCGAATGGGCGACCAAGGGCGTGACGATCGTCTCGTACCAGAATCAGGACCAGGTGTACCAGGATCTCGTCAACGGCCGCCTCGACGCGACCTTCCAGGACAAGACGCAGGCCGGCTACTCGTTCCTGAAGACGCCGCGCGGCAAGGGCTACGCGTTCGCAGGCCCCGACGTGACCGACGTGCGGATTACCGGCTACGGCGTCGCGATGGGCGTGCGCAAGGGCGACGACGCGATGAAGAAGCGGCTGAACGACGCGATCGTCGCGATCCGCGCGAACGGCACGTACCAGAAGATCGCCGCGAAATACTTCGACTTCGACATCTACGGCGCGAAGCAGCAGCTGACTTCGGCACCGTGATTCCGTGATTCATTCAATCGACAGGCACACCATGACGAGTATCCAGGACCGCGTCGCGCAAGCCGTGACGCCCGAACTGATCGCCGCGTTCCGCGAGGAAGGGGCGGTCTGCATCAAGGGAATCTTCTCGCCCGACGAAGTCGCCGCGCTGCGCGCCGGCATCGACACGAATCTCGCACAGCCGAGCGAGCGCGCGAAAGTCGCGAGCCGGCCCGACGATCCGGGCTGGTTCTTCGAGGATTTCTGCAACTGGCAGCACAACGACGCGTATCGCGATTTCATCGTGCGCTCGCCGGCACCGTCGGTGGCCGCCGCGCTGATGGGCACCGACAACGTGCGGCTGCATCACGACCACCTGCTCGTGAAGGAACCCGGCACGCGGCAACGCACGCCGTGGCACCAGGACCAGCCGTACTACAACATCGAAGGCGACGACAACGTCAGCATGTGGATTCCGGTCGATCCGGTGCCGCTCGAATCGACGCTGGAATTCGTCGCGGGCTCGCATCTCGGGCCGTGGCTGATGCCGCGCACGTTCATGGACAAGGAAGCGAAGTGGTTCCCGGAAGGCAGCCTGGCCGACTTGCCCGACATCGAAAGCGATCGCGCGGCGTTTCCGATCCGCCACTGGGCGCTCGAGCCCGGCGACATGGTGTGCTTCCGGATGCTCACGCTGCACGCGTCGGGTGGCACGCAGAACCGCCGCCGCGCGTTCTCGATCCGCTTCGTCGGCGACGATATCCGTCACGCGCCGCGCCGCTGGAAGACGTCGCCCGATTTCCCCGGGCTCGCGGAGCAGCTGCCCGACGGCGCGCCGCTCGATCACCCGCTGTTTCCGGTCGTGTGGTCACGTGGCGCGGGGCAGGCCGGCGCGATCTGACGTTGCTGGAAGGGCATGACGGACGCGGCGGCCGTTTCCGGATGAAACGGCCGCCGCGCGCTTGTGTGCGGGAAAAGGATCAGGTCGGGTGGCGTCCGGCGCCCGGCTTGAAGCGCGAGCCGAGCCGGTAGCGGTTGCCCGGATGCAGGAAATGCACGAACGTGACGGGCAGCCCGTTCGTCCAGGTGCGGCGCGTGAGCGTGAGGCACGGCTCGTCGGCGCGCATGTCGAGCAGTTGTGCCTGTTCGCCGGTCGGCAGCGCCGCATCGACCACGTGCTCGATCTCCAGTTCGTAGTGCGACACGTTGTTGTACAGGTACTCGGACGGCGGCTCGACCTGGAAATCCTGGTCGATGAAACCGGGTGCGGCGGCCGGGTTCACGTAGCGGTCCTCGAGCTGGATCGGGCGGCCGTTTTCCTCGTGCACGCACACCACATGAAACACCGGCGTGTTGACCGGCAGGCCGAACGCGGCCGCGACGTCGAACGACGCGGGTTCGCTCGACTGGCTCAGCACGCGGCAGCGATATTCGTGCCCGCGCGCGCGGATTTCGTCGCGGATGTGCGCGATCATCAGCAGGTTCGACTGCGGCTTCACTTCGGCGACGAAGGTGCCGACGCCCGCGATGCGCTTCAGTACGCCTTCCTCGGTCAGCTCGCGCAGCGCGCGGTTGACCGTCATGCGCGCGACGCCGAACTGCGCGGCGAGATCGAGCTCGGACGGAATGCGATCCCCGGGGCGCCAGTCGCCCGATTCGACGTTCTGGCGAACGAGCGTCTTGATCTGCTGGAACGGTGCGGTGGCCTTCGTGACCATCGGGGATCCTTGCGCGAAGAGGTGACGATGCTAGTCGTCGTGACTGACGACGACCAGGATCTCCGCCTGCGCGGTGCCGAGGCTGCGCGTGCGGTGCGGGATGAGTGCGTTGAAATAGACTGAATCGCCGGCCTTGAGTTGCACCGTCTCGTTCGGAAACTCGATTTCGACGCGCCCCTTGTGTACGAACAGGAATTCCTCGCCTTCATGCTCGCGGAGCGTCGATGCGACGAATTCGTGCGGAGGATGCACGATGAACGGCAGCATCTTCTTCGGCGCGACGCCGGCCGCGATGCTCTCGAAGCGGTGCGCGTGGCTGTCGGCCGCCGCGCCCATCGCCGTGCGCTCGCCGGCACGCGTGACCGTGATCAGCTCGCGGTTGTGGCTTTCCGAGAACAACTGCTCGACATCGACATTCAGTGCCTTCGACAGCTTCAGTGCGACCGCGATCGACGGCACGCTCAGGCCACGCTCGACTTTCGACAGGTAGCTCTTGGTGAGGCCCGTCTCGTCGGCCAGCACGTCGAGCGTCCAGCCCTTCTGTTTTCTGAGCAGCTTCAGGCGAATCGTCATGGGGCGCCAGGTGTCCTTCGAAAAACCGATTGTAACGCATGACACAAAGTGTCCTTTGGTGTATCGTGTGTCACGTGATGCCGGGGAAACGGCCGCGGACGGCGCGGCAAACCCGATCCATTCAGGAGGCGAACATGGCGGAAACGCTGAATTTGACGAAGGACGCGCTGGTCGCGCTGGCGGAGCGGCGGCTGGAGAACGCGGTGGGCGACAGCGGCTGGTCCGCGCAGCAGAAGCTCGCGCTTACGTGCCGGATTTTGTTCGACGCCGGTCATGATTCGGGCCTGGCCGGGCAGATCACCTGCCGCGCGGGCGACGCCGGCACGTACTACACGCAGCGGCTCGGGCTCGGCTTCGACGAGATCTCGGCCGCGAACCTGCTGCGCGTCAACGAGGATCTCGACGTCGTCGACGGCGAAGGCATCCCGAATCCGGCCAACCGGTTCCATACGTGGATCTACCGCGAGCGCCCGGACGTGAACTGCATCATCCATACGCATCCGGCGCATGTCGCGGCGCTGTCGATGCTCGAGCAGCCGCTCGTCGTGTCGCACATGGACACTTGCCCGCTGTACGACGATTGCGCGTTCCTGAAAGACTGGCCCGGCGTGCCGGTCGGCAACGAGGAGGGCGAGATCATCTCGAAGGCGCTGGGCAGCAAGCGCGCGATCCTGCTGTCGCATCACGGCCAGCTCGTGGTCGGCAAGACGATCGAGGAGGCCTGCATCCTCGCGCTGCTGATCGAGCGGGCCGCGAAGCTGCAACTGCTCGCGATGTCGGCCGGCGAGATCAAGCCGGTGCCGCCGGCGCTGGCGCGCGAAGCGCACGACTGGATTTCGAAGCCGAAGCGCGATGCGGTGACGTTCGACTACTACGCGCGCCGGGCATTGCGCACACATCAAGACTGCGTCGCATGAGCGGGCGATTCGTCGCCGTCGTGCCAGACCATCACTGAGGAATACAAATCGTGTCCATCTTGCTGAAAGGCATCATTGCCTACCCGGTTACGCCGTTCACCACGGACGGCGATGTCGACCTGAACGCGCTCGATGTGCTGATCGACCGCCTGATTGCCGACGGCGTCCACGCGATCGCGCCGCTGGGCAGTACCGGCGAAAGCGCGTACCTGTCCGACGCCGAATGGGAGGCAGTCGCCACCGCGTCGATTCGCGCGGTGCGCCGGCGCGTGCCGACCGTCGTCGGCATTTCCGATCTCACCACGGCGGGCGCGGTGCGCCGCGCGCGCTTCGCCGAACAGGCCGGCGCCGATGCGGTGATGGTGCTGCCGGTGTCGTACTGGAAGCTCGGCAACGACGAGATCGTTGCGCACTATCGCGCGATCGGCGCTGCCATCGGCATCCCGATCATGCTGTACAACAACCCGGCGACGAGCGGCGTCGACATGTCGCCCGACCTGATCGCGACGATCTGCCGAACCGTCGACAACGTGACGATGGTGAAGGAGAGTACGGGCGACATCGGGCGGATGCACCGGCTTGCTCAACTGAGCGACGGCGCGATCCCGTTCTATAACGGCAGCAATCCGATGGCGCTTGCCGCGCTCGCGGCGGGGGCGGCCGGATGGTGCACGGCCGCGCCGAACCTGAATGCGGCGTTGCCGCTGGCGCTGTTCGACGCGATGCGCGCGGGCGACCTGGCGCGCGCCAGGGCGGTTTTTCATGCGCAGTTGCCGCTGCTGCAGTTCATCGTCAACGGCGGGTTGCCGGTGACCGTGAAGGCCGGGTTGCGCCTGCGCGGCTTCGATGCGGGCGAACCGAGGAAGCCGCTGATGCCGCTCGGCGACGCGCGCACGCGCGAGCTCGAACGCCTGCTCGCGGCACTGCCGGACGGTGTGACGACATGAGCGATGCAGCACGGCCGGCGATCTCGGCCGCCATCGGCGCGGTGCGGGTCGGTACGAGCCGGCCGCTGGCCGGCACGTCGCACGCCAGCGCGATCGACAAGCGGTCGGTCGACTCGCGCCTGTGGCTGGGCACGCTCGGCTTCGCCGGCGACGAGCAGGCCGATGCGCGGCATCACGGCGGCCCCGACAAGGCGGTCCACCACTATGCGTACGATCACTATGCGTGGTGGTCCGCGCAGATCGGCACACGCGACGTGCTCGCGCAACCGGGTGCGTTCGGCGAGAACCTGTCGACGCGCGGCGTGACCGAGCACGACGTGTGTCTCGGCGACGTGTTCACGCTGGGCGGCGCCGTGCTTCAGGTGTCGCAGTCGCGGCAGCCGTGCTGGAAGCTCAATGCGCGTTTCGATCATTCGCGAATGGCCGCGCTCGTGCAGCAAAGCGGCCGAACCGGCTGGTACTACCGTGTGCTGCAGGAAGGCTGGGTGGCGCCGGGCGACGTGCTGGCGCTACATCGGCGCGACTATCCGCAATGGCCGCTGTCGGCCGTGCTCGACGTGCTGTACCGGCGCACGCTCGACATGGCCGCACTCGACGCGTTGTGCGACGTGCCGGACCTGCCGCCCGGCTGGCGCAAGATGCTCGACAAGCGCCGGACGGAGCGACAGGTCGAAGACTGGACGAAGCGGCTCGAAGGAAGTTGACGGGCCGCGTGGCCGCGTAACTTAGTGGCTCGGCAGTTCCCGCACGTCGGCGGTCGGCACCGAGCCGAACGCATCGCTCAGCGCATAACCGATCAGCTGTCGCGCGGCTGCCTCGGGCGTCGCGAGCGCGCCGCTCGATTTCAGCTGGTCGAATTTCTCGCGCATCGGGAAGTTGTCTTCGCTGGTCGAGCGGATCGTCGCCTGCATGCCTGTATCGACGACGCCCGGCGCGACGCTGCAGATCCGCACTGCGCGGTTCGCGTCGAGCGCGACTGCACGCGCATGGTGATCGAGCGCGGCCTTGGTCGCACAGTAGATGCTCCAGCCCGGGTAAGCGTTGCGCGCCGCGCCGCTCGACACGTGCAGGATCCGGCATTCGGTCGTGGCCGATGCCGCCTGCGCGAGCACGGCCGACAGCATCAGCGGCGCCGCGACGTTCACGCCGACCGCGCGCGCGACGATCGTCGGATCTTGCGCGGCGAGCGGGCCGATCGGATCGACGATGCCCGCGTTGTTGAACAGCAGCACGATCGACGCGCCGTCGACGAAGCGGCGCAGCGTATCGCCGGCCAGCCAGGCCGCGACGGCCGACGTGTCCGACAGGTCGAGTTCGATTTCGGTGAAACGGTCGCCGGCTTGCGACGCGAGCGACGGATGACGGCTGCGCGACACGCCGAGCACGGCGATGCCTTCCAGCAGCAGTTGTTCGGCGAGCGACGCGCCGAGGCCGCGCGTGTGTCCGGTGACGATGGCGCGCACGTGCGGGGCGGAAGAGGAGGCGGTCATGGCGGTGAGCGGTTCGAAGGGGTGAACGGATAGCGGCGTCGACGCGCGGTGCGCATGCGCGGCGGCATGGCGGGCGGGACGGGCGATGCGTGGTGTGGCGTGCGAAGGCGGTCGCGCGCCGCTGCGGACGCCTAGGTGACGCATATCGTAGCGCCCGGCTGCGCGTCGCGCAAACGCCGCTGTGGGCGAGGACGCGGCATCCGCTGCGCGGCACCGCATCCATTGCCTCACGGCACCGGCCGGCCGACAGGTTGGACGAAAGCCGGCTGCGGCAAGTGCGCGCGCCGGCACGCCGCGCGGCGCCCGGCCACGCCTCGCGAGCTATCATATGGCTCGCCCGTGCGCGATGCCGGACGGGCCGCGACCGTTTCCCTTCACCTGCTGCACGCTGCGACGCCAACCATGAACACCACGCCGGATACGCCCACGCCACGCGCCCTTCGCGAACTCACGCCCCTCGAGGCCCGCATTCTCGGTGTGCTCGTCGAGAAACAGCACACGGTGCCGGACACCTATCCGCTGTCGCTGAATGCGCTGACCGCGGGCTGCAACCAGAAAACCGCGCGCTCGCCGGTGATGAACGTCAGCGAGGATGAAGTCACGACCGCGCTCGACGGGCTGAAGCATCTGAGCATCGTGATGGAAGGCAGCAGCAGCCGCGTGCCGCGCTTCGAGCACAACGTGAACCGCGTGCTCGGCATCCCGAGCCAGGCGATCGCGCTGCTGACGATCCTGCTGCTGCGCGGCCCGCAGACGGCCGCCGAACTGCGCCTGAACAGCGCGCGCCTGCACGGTTTCGCGGATATCTCGTCGGTCGAGGCATTCCTGGACGAACTCGCGGCGCGCGCGCAGCCGCTCGTCATCCGGCTGCCGCGAGCGCCGGGCGCACGCGAGAACCGCTGGATGCACCTGATGTGCGGCGAAGTGAACGTGGCCGACTTCGCGAGCGCGGATGCCGGCGGTGCCGATTCCGTGCCGCCGTCCGAATTCGAAGCGCTGAAGGCCGAACAGAAGCGCCTCGCGGATGAAGTGGCGCGATTGAATGCGCTGGTTCTGCGGATGGCCGGCGAGCTGGGCATCGACGTCGACGCGCAAGGCGACGCGTCCTGACGCCGAGGGCGGCGGTGCCTGCCTATCGGCCGGCTCCGTCGTTGCACAGCCGGGCTGGGGCGCGATGCGGATACCCCCCGCATCGCCGCGTTACTTCAGCTTGACGCCCGGTACGAGATAGCGTGAACCGCCCGGTTTCAGGATCGGTGCCAGCGCCGCAAACGGCGCATCGAGCTGCGGCCCGAGACAGGCCCCCATTGCGTGCCCGATACCGGAGACGACGAACGACAGCTTGCCGGGCGCATCGAATTCGAACGCCAGATACTGCGGGAACACGTCGGCGCATGCCATCGAATCGCTTTCGCCGTCCGTCACGTGTTCACCCTGCGTTGCCTTGTCGCGCAACCGCGTAATGAAGCTCACCATCGCGGGGCTCGTTCCCGGATCGCCGTCCTTGCCTACCGTAGTCGCGTCGATCACGCGATTCCAGTCGAGGTACGTACCACGCAGCAGGTCGAACGTGACTGGATCGTAGTGATTGTTCGGATGGGCGCCACCGCAGTACGTACTGCCCGATTCCACGATGCCGAGTGCCGCGGGTGACAGCCACGTGACTGTCACCTGTTCGTCGTCGTAGTCGCCGAGCGAACCGGCTGCCGGCCCGTCGTCGGTGTAGCGGGTCGACGCGCATTCGAGCGCGGCGAGATTCATCTGCCAATGTTGCTGCTCGAGCAGGCAGTTGACCCGTGCCATGACCGCCGGATCGGGATGACGGCTCAGACGCGGATACATGAGCTTCGTGCGCGGGTCGCGCCACATCCGGTATGCGACGGTGCCGCTCCCAATCTCGGGGCCGGCCGGCTGCGCGTGCCCGGCAAGCTTCAGCGTGGCATAAGGCGCCTGCCGCATGTCGATGGCCACGCCGCTTGCGATACCGCTGCCGACGCCACCGGCGATGCTGTTGGTAACGGCTTCGACGGAGCCGGGCGCAACCGCGTCGGGATCGTATTCAGCCATGCGCCGCAGCGTGAAGCTGCGCGTCTTGCCGGTGCGCGCGTCGGTCCAGTGGCCGCGATAGCCGCCCTTGTCCCGCGTGCCGTGCCAGGTGGCCGCGGCATGATCGAAATCGGCTTGTTCGCCGAATCCCAATGGACTGCGCGCCTCGTCCGGCAACTGCGTTCGCACGAGCGGTTCGATCAATTCCGCGGGCGTGCCGTGCAGCGGAATATCGACGCCGTGCTGCGCATAGAAGTAGCGACCCGAGATTGAACCATCCGCAGCCGGGCGATTGTCGAGTTCCATCACGACGGCGCCGGCGCCTTGCAGCGTTCCTTCGTAGACCGTGCGCGGTGCGGCATTCGCGAAGCCCGCGTGCAGTGCGACCAGCACCCACGCTGTCCGGATCAGCGGGCGCATCACCAGCGGCACCCGGTCTGTTCGGATGCGTCGACATCCAGCGCGCGGCCGAACGCGGTCTTCTTGCCGGTGCGCGCGCTGGTATAGGTCATCGAATAGATGATCGCGCCCTGGGACATCATTTCGTAACGCCCGTTGAACTTGCCGTCGACCATTTCGACCCAGGTCGTCGTGTACTGGTGCGGACGGCTTTCGTCGAGCACTGCGTCTTCCTCGTGCTCGATCACCAGCGGCAGGGCGGTTTTCGATTGCGCATACCGGACCATGCCGCCCGACCATTTGACCGCATCGTCATAGTAGGTGCGCATCTCGAAGCGCACGGGCTTGTCGCCCTCCGACCTGAAGCAGAACACGTCGGTGGACACCTTGGCGAATGCCGGCAGCGACAGGCAGAGCAGCGCGGCGGTGAGGACTGTTTTCATCGCGTTGTGTGAGAAATGAAGCGGTACGTCAACCGATGCTGATCCGCGTGGCGCCCGCATCGACGAGCTGGAACAGCAGATCCTCGACGGCCGCTCCGGGTGCGGAGCCGAGATCCGCATTGACGCGCCACCCGTGCTCCGTGCGAACGGGTTCCGACAGATAGTGAACGATGGCATGCAGCCCGTCTTCGCCCGGCGTGTTCTCGTCGTCGACATCGAACCATGCGAAGAACCACGTCTTGAACGCCTCGACCGCCGCACTTTCGTCGAGACCGTCGGCCTCGATCGTGGCCCAGTCCCATACGAACGGGCGGATCGACACGGCCGCCGTTTCGAGGGTGAACGCGAACGGCTCGAAATCCAGCTGCGTGGTCGAATCGACCATCACCGGCTGGCCGGCCGATTCGCCTTCGGTTGCGATGATGTCGGACCGGCACGGCAACGCAAGCGGCCCTTCGGTGGCGAGCGTGCCGTCGGCCCGCCGGTAGGCCGGTTCGACGAATACGGCCGGTTGCGCAGCCGCTTTCGCGAGCCGGTCGGCATACGGTTGGCGGATGGCGTGGAGCAGTTCGGAGACGGTCATCGTGGCGTGTCGGTTGGGCAGGGAACGATCGGTCACAGGCAGGCGGTGCGCCGCGCGGCCGGCATCGCACGACGCGGCCTTCGGTGCCGGACAGCCGAGATCGTACGGCACTTCGGCAAAACGCGGACAGTCGGCCGAACGGCCGGAGCGACCCGTATCACGCGTCGATGGGTTTAGACGTTTACCTTCAAACAATGGAAAACGCCCATCGAGTGCGGGCGCGTTGTGCTTCAATGAATCCGGTTGGTACTCCTACTAAAATTACAAATTCAGAACAGCCCGGATCATTCATTCACAGGAGACAGTCGATGGCTCGGAAACGGTTTTGAAGCGGCACGCACGATGGTCTGCAACACCGCCGAACTTCCTTCGATGAAAGCAGGTTATCCCAGGGGCTCCACCCATGTCCTCCCGACGTTTCATGATGGCCGTGGCGGCCATGTCCGCCACGCTGGCCATCGCTGCACCGCCCGCCAGCGCCGCCGCGCCGACCGTGTCCGACCCGTTCTACACGTACACCGGCACCACGCCGTTGGCATCGATTCCACCAGGCACGGTGCTCAAGACGCGCAACGTTACCTATCACGTGGCCGGCATCCCCACCGCGCTGACCGCGCAGCAGTTGCTGTATCGCACCCATAACGCGCTGAACCAGCCGGTCGTCAACGTGACGTCCGTGATCAAGAGCCAGGTCAGCAACGGCCAGGCCATCTCGTACCAGTCGGCCTATGACTCGCTGAACCCGTACGACGAGCCGTCGCAGGTGATCGCCGGCGACCGCGACGTGACCAAGGTCATCAATGTCGGCACGCTGCTCTACAGCGCGGAATCGATTCCGCTGTCGACACTGCTGCTGCTCGGCTACAACGTCATCGTGCCCGATACGGAGGGCCAGACGGCCGACTTCGCTGCCGGCCCCGAATACGGGATGACGACGCTCGATTCGATCCGCGCGGCGCTCAATACGCCGTCGACGGGCCTGAACCCGTCGAGCAAGGTCGCGATGATCGGCTATTCCGGCGGCGCGATCGCGACGAACTGGGCCGCGCAGCTCGCGCCGAGCTACGCGCCCGACATCAACAGGCAACTCGTCGGTGCGGCGGAAGGCGGCGTGCTGGTCGATCCCGCGCACAACCTGCGCTATGTCGACGGCAGCATCGTGTGGGGCGGCGTGGCCGCGGCCGCGCTGGCCGGGCTGTCGCGCGGCTACGGCTTCGACCTGACGCCCTATCTCAGCGACACCGGCGTCGCCGTGTTCAAGGACATCCAGAGCCAGTCGCTCGCCTACATCCTGCCGAAGTACACGGGGCTGCACTGGGGCACGCTGTTCAAGCCGCAATACGCGAACGACATCAACAGCATTCCCGTGTACGTGACGTATGCGAACAAGGTGAATGCCGGGCTGGCCGCATCGCCGACGATCCCGATGTTCATCGGCCAGGGTACGGCCGGCGCGCTCGATGGCACGTTCAGCAGCCAGGTGGGTGACGGCGTGATGATGGCGTACGACGTGCGCGCGCTCGCGCAGAAGTTCTGCGCCAGCGGCACGCCGGTCACGTACACCGAATATCCGCTCGAGCATGCGGGTGCGATCGTGCCGTGGGTGGCCGGCATGCTGCCGTGGCTCTACGACCGCTTCAACGGGAAAACCGCGCCGAGCAATTGCTGGCTGACGTCGTTGCTGCCGAGCAATTCGCTGGCGCCCGAGACGCTGCATTAGCCGCAACGCCGCGTGTGATGCGGCGCGTGGCCGGGCGACCCTGCGCGGGTCGCCTTTTTCTTTTCGCCGGTTGATTTCCGTCGCGCTGCCGTCATGCAGCCGCGCCCGTTCCCCCGCCGCAACCCGCCGCCGTCCCGCCCGGGTGCCATAATCGAGCCTGCCCATCATTCCAGACGTCCCCCGGAGAATCACCATGCAGAACCTCGACAATCCTTCCCATGATCGCGAGGTAGGCAGCGCCGACGCGACGCAGGACACTACGCGCATCGACGACGTCCGCATCGGCGCCGTGCGCCCGCTGATTTCGCCGGCGCTGCTGCTGGACGAAATGCCGGTGCCGGCCGCCACGCAGACGCTCGTCGAGGATACGCGCCGCGCGATCGGCGACATCCTGCACGGCCGCGACGACCGGCTGCTGCTCGTCGTCGGCCCGTGCTCGATCCACGATCACGACCAGGCACTCGATTACGCGCGCCGCCTGAAGGTGGCCGCCGATGCGCTGAAGGACGACCTGCTGATCACGATGCGCGTCTACTTCGAGAAGCCGCGCACGACGGTCGGCTGGAAGGGCTACATCAACGATCCGCGCCTCGACGGCAGCTTCCGCATCAACGAAGGGCTGCGCGCGGCGCGGCAACTGCTGCTCGACATCAACGCGCTCGGCCTGCCGGCGTCGACCGAATTCCTCGACCTGCTGAGTCCGCAGTACATCGCCGACCTGATCGCGTGGGGCGCGATCGGCGCGCGCACGACCGAGAGCCAGAGCCATCGCCAGCTCGCGTCGGGCCTCAGCTGCCCGATCGGCTTCAAGAACGGCACCGACGGCGGCGTGCAGGTCGCGTCCGATGCGATCGTCGCCGCGGCCGCGAGCCATGCGTTCATGGGGATGACGAAGATGGGGATGGCCGCGATCTTCGAGACGCGCGGCAACGACGACGCGCACGTGATCCTGCGCGGCGGCAAGAACGGCCCGAACTACGACGCCGAACATGTCGAGGCGAGCTGCGCGGTGCTGCGCAAGGCCGGCTTGCGCGAGCAGGTGATGGTCGACTGCTCGCACGCGAATTCGAACAAGTCGCACGACCGGCAGATCGACGTCGCGCAGGATCTCGCGCGGCAACTGTCGCAGGGCGAGCAGCGGATCGTCGGCGTGATGGTCGAGAGCCATCTCGAAGCCGGGCGCCAGGACCTGAAGCCGGGCGTGGCGCTGAAGTACGGCGTATCGATCACGGATGCGTGCCTGAGCTGGACGCAGACGGAGCCCGTGCTCGACGTGCTGGCCGACGCGGTGCGGCAACGGCGCGCGCAGTCGCGCAACGCGTGACGGGGGTGAACCCGACATGACCGGTTTCCCGTCCGACGCGCCGGTCATGCAGGGCGACCCTTCTGCTTCCGGCATGACGGCACGGGCACGGGTGCCACCCGGCAAGCTGTTCACGATGTCGGGCGTCGGGTGGGCGGCGATGCTCGGTTCGCCGCTCGCGGGCGGCATCCTGCTCGCGGCGAACGCACGGCGTCTCGGGAATCGCGCGCTCGCGCAGCGGCAGATTCTCGCAACGGCGCTCGTCACGCTCGTGTCGATCGCGCTGTATGCGATGGTGGACATACCGGAAACCACGGTGGTGCAGCACGCGCTCGTGCATGCCGTCGTCATTGCCGGTCTCGCCGGGACGATCGTCTATGCACGACACGTGCAAGGCGCGGCCGTCGCCGCTCACAGGGCCGCCGGCGGCGCGCTGGAATCGAACTGGCGCGCGGCGGGAATCGGCCTGCTGACGCTGCTCGGCGTCTGGTTGTCGATTGCCGTGGTGGGCGTGGCGCTGGGTGTCGCGGGCGTGCTGAACTTCAACAACGACCTGCAGATCCTGCGCAGTTATCCGGTGCCTGCGGAGCTGCGTTTGCCTCCGGAATGGCGGGTCGTGAGCCAGCCGGAAGGTCGCGGCGACGTGAGCTACCGGATCCGGCGTTTCAGGTTCGGGCTGATCTCGGCGGGGATCGACTTCGCCATCGACGACAAGAGCGACGATGCCCTGACGAGCCTATGCGACGGGTGGGACGAGCCGGTCGAGGAAGGCGGCAGCGCGATCGGATCGTCGCACGCGGCGAACAACACGATAGCCGGCCGGCCCGCACAGAAGTGCGAGCACAAGGAGACACTCCGCGAAGTAGTCGTCCACCAGTCGGTCGTGGTGACCTCCGGCGACACGAAGACCTGCGCGCTGGTCTACACGGCGCGCGAGGAAAACTACGCGCGTTATCTACCGGAGTTCTACCGCGTACGCGATTCGCTGCGGTGTCCGTAACGTCACCATCGCGTGGGGAGCGTGACAGGGGCTGCGTCATCGCGTCCGATGCAGCGTTGCGCGAGTGGCGCTAACATGGGCCGGTGCGATGCGTCGTGCGCAGGCCGCCGCGCTTCATGCGACGCAGGCACGGAGGCGGCTTGGCCGGCCGCCGATACCGACAACAATTCACTGGAGTACCTGACAGCATGGCTTTCTACAAGACCCTCATCGCAGCAACCGTCCTCGCCTCGAGCGTCAGCGCGCACGCGCAGATCGCGGGCGCGCAGCCGATCAGCGTGACCGTCGAGCAATCGCAGGCGCTGCTCGAAGGCTGGAGCGTGAAGAAGAGCGTGCTCGGCAAGGCCGTCTACAACGACGCGAACCAGAAGGTCGGCACCGTGCGCGACCTGATCGTCGCACCGGACGGCTCGGTGTCGGCGGCGATCGTATCGGCCGGCGGCTTCCTCGGCGTGGCCGCGCACGACGTCGCGGTGCCGATCGCGTCGCTCGACGTGCGCAACGGCAACATCTACCTGCCGGGCGCGACGAAGGACGCACTGAAGGCGACGCCCGCGTTCCAGTACGCGAAGGTGCCGTCGCCGCCGAAGCCGAAGAAGGTCGACGACAAGCACTGAGCAACGTTGATTTACCCGGCCCGGGGCGCAATGCGCCGGGCCGGGTCCGGCCGACCGCGCGCCCAGGAGGCTCGCACGTCGGTCCAGACACTCAGGCCGCGGGCACTTGCTCGCCCAGCCAGTTTCCGCTGAACCCGAACGCGACCGGCCCGCTCAGAAGCACACTGCCGGCGCCATCCCAACTCACAGTCACGTCGCCGCCGTCGCATTCGACGCGCACTGACGCATCCAGCAGCCCGCGCCGGATGCCGTTGACGACCGCGCCGCACGAACACGATCCCGAACCGAGCGGCACGCCGCCGCCGCGCTCCCAGATGCGCAGGCGAATATGCGTGCGATCGATGACCTGAACGAAATGCACGTTGGTTTTCTGCGGAAACAGCGGATGCGTTTCGATGGCCGGGCCGAGCGCCGCGACATCGATCGCGCGGAGATCGTCGACGAAGAACGTGCAATGCGGATTGCCCATGTTGCACGCGGCCGGCGCGCCGGGCAGCGGCAGCGCGAGGGTGTCGAGTGCCTCGGCGACCGGCACGTCCCGCCAGCCGGTGAGCGGCAGGCCCATCTCGACGGTGATCAGGCCGTTCGGCTCCGTCGAGCACACGAGATACCCGCGGCGGGTCCGCAACACGAGCGACGCCAGGCCGGTTTCCCGGATCAGTTGCCAGGCGACGCCGCGCGTCGCGCTGCCGCAGGTGTCGAGCGGCGAGCCGTCGGCGTTCCAGAACGCGACGCGGGCCGCCGCGTCGTCGCAGTCCGACACGACCGCGAGCTGGTTGAAGCCGATGCCGCAACGCCGGTCGCCCATGCGCCGCACCAGATCGCGGTCGATACGGTGCGCTTGATCCTGACCGCGCAGGTCGACGATGACGAAGTCGTCGCCGTTCGCGTGCATTTTCTGAAATCCGATCGGCATGGCGGTTCCGGTATCGAGGCAGGCGAACACTGTACGGTGCGCGCCGGCCGGGATCAATGCCGTTCGGGCGCAGGGCTGTACAGCGCCGCGCGAGTCGAGGCGCCCGATGCGCGGCGCGCTGCCCGATTGCCGATCACGTCGTTGCCACGCCGCCCGCGTGCGTCACGCACCGCTTGGGGCACGCCCCAATGCGAAGCAAATCGTAAGGCATGTAATATAAATGAAAGATCAATTCGGATCTGTCCGTAGTCGTGACTCCCGCGCGCTCGCGTAACGGATCCGACCCTCCGTCACGCGTCATGCCCGACTTCAACTGAAACGCCTCATGGAACAACTCGTCGATTTGCTCAACGGTGTTATCTGGAGCCCCGCGCTCATCTTTCTCTGTCTTGCCGCGGGGCTGTACTTCTCGCTGCGCACGCGCTTCGCGCAGGTTCGCCACTTCATCGAGATGCTGCGCCTGATGCGCGGCAGCAAGGCATCGGCGGAAGGCGTGTCGTCGTTCCAGGCGCTGGCGATGTCGCTGTCGGGGCGCGTCGGCACGGGCAACATCGCGGGCGTCGCGACGGCCATCACGTTCGGCGGCCCCGGCGCGATGTTCTGGATGTGGCTCGTCGCGTTCCTCGGCGCGAGCACCGCGTTCGTCGAATCGACGCTGTCGCAGATCTACAAGGTGCGGCGCGAAGGACAGTATCGCGGCGGCCCCGCGTATTACATCGAGAAGGGGCTCGGCATCCGCTGGTATGCGGTGGCGTTCGCGATAGCCACCGTGCTCGCCTGCGGGCTGCTGCTCCCGGGCGTGCAGGCGAACGGGATCTCGTCCGCGATCGAGAATTCCTTCGGCATCGCGAAGCCCGTCACCGGCGCGGTGCTCGTGCTGCTGCTCGGGCTGATCATCTTCGGCGGCGTGAAGCGGATCGCGCGCGTCGCGGAAATCGTCGTGCCGTTCATGGCGCTCGGCTACATCCTGATCGCGTGCGTCGTGATCGCGCTCGACATCGAACGCCTGCCGGGCGTCGTCAGGCTGGTGTTCGAAAGCGCGTTCGGCTTCGAGGCCGGCTTCGGCGCGGTGCTCGGCATGGCGATCCAGTGGGGCGTGAAGCGCGGCGTCTATTCGAATGAAGCGGGGCAGGGCACGGGCCCGCACGCGTCGGCCGCCGCCGAAGTGACGCACCCGGCGCAGCAGGGGCTCGTGCAGGCCTTCTCCGTCTACGTCGATACGCTGTTCGTCTGCTCGGCGACGGGCTTCATGATCCTCATCACGGGCGCCTACAACGTGGTCGCGCCGAACGGCCGCGCGCTGTTTTCGGGCGCGGCCGGCATCGAGGCCGGCCCCGGCTACACGCAGATGGCCGTCGAATCGGTGCTGCCGGGCTTCGGTGCGGCGTTCGTCGCGATGGCGCTGTTCTTCTTCGCGTTCACCACCATCCTCGCGTACTACTACATCGCGGAAACCAACGTCGCGTACCTGAGCCGCACGCGCAGCAGCGCCGCCGGCACGTTCGTGCTGCGCGCGGTGATCCTGCTCGCCACGCTGTACGGCGCGGTGAAGAGCGCGAGCGTCGCGTGGGCGCTCGGCGATATCGGCGTCGGGCTGATGGCATGGCTGAACATCGTCGCGATCCTGCTGCTGCAGAAGCCGGCGCTTAAGGCGTTGCGCGACTACGAGGCGCAGAAGCGCGCGGGACGCGAGCCGTCGTTCGATCCGGCCGCGCTCGGCATCGCGAATGCGACGTTCTGGGAGAAGCGGAGCGAGGCGAGCGGCGCGCGCGAGAGCCGGGCCGAGCCGGTTGTGATGGCCGAACGGCAGTCGTAGCGCTGCACACCGCATGGGCGTGGCCGGCCGAGACGGCGGCCGCGCGCGCCGCGGGATTGATTCGTTTCGCACTGGCGGCCGGCCCATTCGTTGCCGGCCGTTTTGCATGGCGACGCGCGTGGAAGCCGGTGCGTGACGGCGAGATGGCTAGTTGCCGTTGCCTTGGAGAATCATGTCCACACGATCTTCAGTCGCCAGCCAGCGGCAGCGCTCGGGCTCGCCCGAATCGCGACACTCGTCCTCCTTGTGGTCGACCCAAATGCGCTCCTCGACGCGCAAACTCCGAGCCTGAGCCTCATCGTTGTTTGTTGCGTAGCGGGAAAGCATGCGTCGGTAGTTGTCGTTGAGCGCCCGATCGGCGCGCTGATAGAGCCACTTGTAGGGGCGCGCGGGATCGAACGACGGGAAATTGCCGAACGGGAACGCTTCTTCCGGATTATTGGAATACCAGCCGTTGGCCACGCCCACGATCACTTGGACCGATCGCTGCGAACGTGGAACCGCGAATTCGGAATTCCACGTCAAGACCATCCAGTTATGATCGCCATGCGTATCCAGAACGCGTACGTTGACCGTCTTGACCGGGCGTCCGTTCTCGCGGACATGAACCGCAGCACATGGCCCCACCCGGTTCTTTTCGTCACCGTCGAACCGTGCAATGCAAGTGCCCGGCGGGGGGAGCGACGTCCCGGTCACCTGGCCGAAGTTGTCCTTGCTCGCGTCGGTGTCCGTGACCTTCACAAGCAGGGACACGTGCGGCGAATTCTCGTCGACACGGGCCGCTTCGACGTCAAGATGCAGCGTGGCCTCCGCCAGCGCATTCGCAGAGAACAGGGCGCAGAAACCGGCGAGCGTCGAAACGGCAAGTCGAGTGAAGTACATGACGGATGGTCAAAGGTTGATCAAGAGATGAAAGGGCGTGGCATCGAGCGCCAAACGATCTTAATTCGCGCGAGCGGAACTTTCAAAGTATCGTGACCCGCGGCTCCCGCCTCTGCCCGGGAGCGCCATTCGCCCGACACGCGCCGGGACGAGCCGGTCGTTTCGACGGAAACAGGCGCGACGTGGACATGGCTGGCAAGGAACGCAGTCATGCAAACCGACGCTTCCACCCGAACGTTGCACGCGCATCTACGTAATTCTACGTAGCTCCGCATACGTAGTTATCCGCTTGTAAGCCGCCCCCGTCGCACGGAATACTACGGCCCATCGTCACGGCCGTTGCGAGGCCGTGGCATGACGCATCGACGTCACGCGTGTGTGGCACCTTCGCCGCACGCCATCTAAAACCACATTGGAGACCAGGAGACGCCATGAATCGGGCTTCCAGTACCCTGCTCTGGATTGCGGTCGCGCTGCTTGGCGCGTTCGCGTTCGGCACGATCGCACTCGCACACGGCGAGCGCGTCAGTGCCCTCTGGATCGTGATCGCCGCAGTCTGCGTGTATCTGATCGCGTATCGCTTCTACAGCCGTTTCATCGCCAGCAAGGTGATGCAGCTCGACGGGCTGCGCATGACGCCGGCCGTCAAGTACAACGACGGCCTCGACTACGTGCCGACCAACAAGTACGTGCTGTTCGGCCACCACTTCGCCGCGATCGCCGGCGCCGGCCCGCTCGTCGGGCCCGTGCTCGCCGCGCAGATGGGCTACATGCCCGGCATGCTGTGGATCCTGGCCGGCGTCGTGTTCGCCGGCGCGGTGCAGGACTTCATCGTGCTGTTCATCTCGACGCGCCGCGACGGCCGCTCGCTCGGCGATCTCGTCAAGATGGAGCTCGGCACGGTGCCCGGCGTGATCGCGCTGTTCGGCGCGTTCCTGATCATGGTGATCATCCTCGCGGTGCTCGCGCTGATCGTCGTGAAGGCGCTGACCAATTCGCCGTGGGGCACGTTCACCGTCGCCGCGACGATTCCGATCGCGCTGTTCATGGGCGTCTATACGCGCTACATCCGTCCGGGCCGCATCGGCGAAGTGTCGATCATCGGCTTCGTGCTGCTGATGGCGTCGATCGCGTTCGGCCAGCACGTGCACGATTCGCCGACGCTCGCCGCGTGGTTCACGTTCACGGGCACGCAGCTCACGTGGATCCTGATCGGCTACGGCTTCGTCGCATCGGTGCTGCCGGTGTGGCTGCTGCTCGCGCCGCGCGACTACCTGTCGACCTTCCTGAAGATCGGCACGATCCTCGGCCTCGCGATCGGCATCCTGGTCGTCGCACCGGAACTGAAGATGCCCGCGCTGACGAAGTTCGTCGACGGCACGGGCCCGGTGTGGTCGGGCGGCCTGTTCCCGTTCCTGTTCATCACGATCGCGTGCGGCGCGGTGTCGGGTTTCCACGCGCTGATCTCGTCGGGCACGACGCCGAAGCTGATCGACAACGAAACCAACGCGCGCTTCATCGGTTACGGCGCGATGCTGATGGAATCGTTCGTTGCGATCATGGCGCTGGTCGCCGCGAGCGTGATCGAACCGGGCATCTACTTCGCGATGAACGCGCCGGCCGCCGTGCTCGGCACGACGCCGGAAGCGGTGGCGAACACGGTCACGCAATGGGGCTTCGTGCTGACGCCCGACATGCTGACGCAGACCGCGAAGGCCGTCGGTGAAACGACGATCATCGCGCGCGCGGGCGGCGCGCCGACGCTGGCCGTCGGCATGGCGCACATCCTGCACCAGGTGATCGGCGGCGAAGCGATGATGGCGTTCTGGTATCACTTCGCGATCCTGTTCGAAGCGCTGTTCATCCTGACGGCCGTCGACGCCGGCACGCGCGCGGGCCGCTTCATGCTGCAGGACCTGCTCGGCACGTTCCACCCGGCGCTCAAGCGTACCGAGTCGCTGCCCGCGAACCTGGTCGCCACCGCGCTGTGCGTGGCCGCATGGGGCTACTTCCTGTATCAGGGCGTGGTCGATCCGCTCGGCGGCATCAACACGCTGTGGCCGCTGTTCGGCATCTCGAACCAGATGCTCGCCGCGATCGCGCTGGTGCTCGGCACCGTCGTGCTGTTCAAGATGAAGCGCGAGCGCTATGCGTGGGTGACGATCGTGCCGACCGTGTGGCTGCTGATCTGCACGCTGACCGCCGGCTGGCAGAAGATTTTCGACGCGAACCCGAAGGTCAGCTTCCTCGCGCACGCCGCGAAGCTGCAGGCCGCGGTGGACGAAGGCAAGGTGCTCGCGCCGGCGAAGTCGATCGCGCAGATGCAGCGGATCATCTTCAACGACTACATCGATGCGGCGCTGGCCGGGCTGTTCATCTTCGTCGTCGTGGCGATCGCGGTGTACGGCGTGATCGCCGTGCTGCGCGCGCGCCGCGAGTCGAAGCCGACCGTGCGCGAGACGCCGTACGAAGCGATGCCGGCCGCGCAGGCGCTCGGCAGCGGACGTTAAGGGGAGGCCGCGATGTTCAGCGATCTGGGCAGCGACCTGCGCAGCGCGGGGCGTTACCTCGGGCAGGCGTTGCGGCTGATGGTCGGCCTGCCCGACTACGACACCTACGTCGCGCACATGCGCGAGACCCATCCGGACCGCGAGCCGATGACGTACGAGGAATTCTTCCGCGAGCGTCAGAATGCGCGGTACGGGTCGGGGGCAGGGAAGTGCTGTTGAACCGCACCGCCGCAGCGGTTCGGTGATCGACAGGGAAGCGCCGCGAGGGATTTCGCGGCGCTTTTTCTTTGGCGGGCCGGCGGCGGCGGCGCGCATGCAGCGGGAATCGCCGCGCCGTTTGCCGGCGCGCAGCACGGCACGGACCGGCGGCCGGTATCATAGGGCGTATCTTTCCCGATGGACCCGCAGGAGAACACGTCGTGCATGTCGGTGAGCGTTTCAACAGCATTTCCCATCTCGTCGGCGCGGTGCTGTCGGTGGCTGGCCTTGTGGCGCTCGTGACGATGGGCGCGCTCGAAGGCGATCCGTACAAGGTCGTGAGCTTCAGCGTGTACGGCGCGATGCTGATCCTGCTCTATGCGATCTCGACGCTGTACCACAGCGTGCGCAATCCGCGCCTGAAAGCCATTCTGCAGAAGTGTGACCACTCGGCGATCTACCTGCTGATCGCCGGCAGCTATACGCCGTTCACGCTGGTGACGTTGCGCGGCCCGTGGGGCTGGTCGCTGTTCGGCGTGAGCTGGGGGCTGGCCGTGTTCGGGATCGTGCAGGAACTGACGCTCGGCCGGCGCACGCGCATGTTGTCGATGATCCTGTACGTGGCGATGGGCTGGCTCGCACTCGTCGCGGTGCGCCCGCTGATCCATGCGCTGCCGCCGGTCGGCACCGCGTGGCTCGTGGCCGGCGGATTGATCTACAGCGCGGGGATCTACTTCTTCATCAACGACGAGCGTATCCGCCACGGGCACGGCATCTGGCATCTGTTCGTGCTGGCAGGGAGCCTGTGCCAGTTCGTCAGTGTCGCGATGTATGTCGCGTGAGCGAAGGGTACCGTTGATCCGGTGACGGCGCGCTGCATCGCGGGTGCGCCTGCCGGAGTATGCGTTACCGGCGCGTCGCGGTCCGCAGCTGCGCGGCCGGTTCGCCGGGTGCCGGTGTCGGCCGCGCCGTGATCCACCATGTCGCGGCGGCGAGTGCCGACAATCCGGTCGCGATGCCGAGCGCCACCCGCATCGCCGCCGGAAACGGCTGCAGTGTCGCGATGCATGCACCGAAAATCGCCACACCGAGCGCCGATCCACTCTGCCGCGCCGCGTTCAGCGCGGCCGCCGCCACGCCGGCGCGGCGCCGGTCGACCGTCCCGAGCGCCGGCGACGTCGCGGCCGGCGAGATGAATCCCGATGCGAAGCCGATCGCGAGCATCGGCGCGATAGCGAGCCACGCGGGTGTCGTTGCACCGATGCCCGTCATGCCGAGCGCGCCGGCCGCATAGAGCCCAAACGCCGCGCACATCGTGCCACGCGAGCCGAAGCGCGCAACGAGCCAGCCCGAGCACAGCCCGCCGAGCGCGACCATCGCGGTCATCGGCAGGAACGCGAGCCCCGTGTCGAGCGGGCTCGCGCCGCGGATCTGCCGATAGAACAGGCTGAACACGAACAGCAAGCCGTAGAACACGAACGCCGACGCCATCGACACGAACGTCGAGCCGGCGAACAGCCGGTTGCGGAAGAACGCGAGCGGCAGCATCGGCTCGCGGCGGCGCGCTTCGATCGCGACGAACGCGATCCACGCGACGACGCTCGTCACCGCTCCGCCGACGATCGGCGCCGAGCGCCAGCCGAGCGACGGGCCTTCGATCAGCGTGCCGATCAGCGCCGCGATCGCGATGATGGCCGCGGCCTGGCCGCCCCAGTCGAAATGCCGCGAGGCGTCGACGACGGCGGCGCGCGTGACCGTGCGGCCGAGCCAGATGCCGGCAAGCCCGAGCGGCAGGTTCACGAAGAACAGGCTGCGCCACCCGAACAGATGGATCAGCAGGCCGCCGATCAACGGGCCCGACGCCATGGCGATGCCGCCGCAGCCCATCCACAGGCTGATCGCCGATGCGCGCCCGGCCGGTTCGGGGAATGCGCGATTGAGCAGCGCGAGCGAGCAGGGCACCAGCATCGCGCTGCCGATACCTTGCAACGCGCGGGCGATCGCGAGCGCCGGAAGGTTCGGCGCGACGCCGCACAGCGCCGACGCGGCGACGAATACCGCGAGCCCCGCGATATAGACGGTGCGATCGCCGAGCCGGTCGCCGAGCGTGCCGCCCGTCATCAGCAGGCTCGCGAACGCGAGCGTGTACGCGTTGACGATCCACTGCAGGCCCGCAACGTGGCTGCCGAACGTATGGGCGATGTCGATGAGCGCGACGTTGACGATGGACGCGTCGAGCAGCACGAGCGTGTAGCTCACGCAGGTTGCGGCAAGCACGCGGCGGGCCGCGGCGCGGTTCGGCGCGGCGGCGGTCATGCGCGGTCGGGTGCCGGCGTGGCGGCTCGCAGCGCGAGAAACCCGACCCATCCCCAGTACACGCGATGATGCGCGATCAGCCCGTCACGCAGATCCATCACCTCGACGAGATCGACCTGGTCGCCTTCCGGCGTGGCGCGCGGATATTCCCACGTGAGCTGGCGGCCGTTCGAGAAGAACAGCCCGGTGCGGTACCAGCGCCCTAACTTGTTGCCCGGATTGCGCAGGCCGGCCGCGAAGAATTCACCGATGGCGGCCTTGCCGCGCAGCACGCCGGAGCCGTGATCGGGCAGCGTGACGACGATCAGCGGCGTCTCGAGCACCGCGTCGTCGGCATACAGCGCCATCAGCGCATCGACGTCGCGCGCAACGACGGCTGCGTGCCAGCCTTCATAAATGTGCCGGACATCGGTGTCGGCGTGTGACATGGCGGGTTCCTGGAAGCATCGATAACGGAACCCACTGTAGGGGCGCGTCGCCGCGGGACGTTTCACGTCAACCCGAAACGTGGATGTCACCGTGGCGCACGCGGCCGCGTGCCGGCTGTTATCCCGCCAGCGCGTCGAGATTCAGCACATACGACTTCCCGATCCACACCGCGCAATCGCGATGGTCGCGCAGTTCGTCGTTCGTATTCGGATGCAGGAAGATATCGAGCGCGCCGTGGTTCAGCACGAGCCACGGCACGATGTCGTCGAAGCGCGTGGCGTCGAATGCGATCTGGTACGACCAGGCCGGGTGCGGGCCGACGAGGCGCTCGTGAAAGCGGCCGAGTTCGATGACCGCGCCGAACCGTTCGTCGACGACCTGGCGAAACGCCCAGGCCGCGTCGCGGCTGGCGGCATCGAAATAGACGTGCGCGTGCCAACTGTCGATGGCGGTGGTGTCGAGGGCAGCCATGAAAGGACTCGATAAAAATGGGAATGCATGAGGTGCCGTGCGAAACGGCCGATGCGTGATTATCGCGCGTCCTTGCCGGGCGCGTCGTGTCGCAATCCGGTCGTCCGGGCGCGATGATTTGTCCTGAATCACAAAAACGGTTCGATTCGAAAAAGCCGGCGCTCGAGATATCCGCACGCGCGATATCACGCCGGAAGCCTTGTCGCAGGTACGCCAGCCACGATCGCATCGGCAACACGTCATTTCAGAAACTGAAAAAGCGCGGTGCGCGCCGCTTCGGATCGTCTGAACAATGGCGATCAGGGCGTTGAATGAATTAAAGAAATTCCGATTTGGCGGGATTCGCGCATGACGCGGTTTGCGCATCGAATTCCGAAGCCGAAAATATCAATTGCAGATTCGGCTATTCAAGCGGAATGCAGCGCGACATACGATGGTTTCAACGCATCGTCGAACACGATCGATGCGGGGACAACCAACTGGAGGCCACTATGCGATCCCTCGTTCCCGTTGCGGTACTTTCCTGCGCACTCGTTGCGCTGCCCGCCGTCAGTTTTGCCCAGAGTGCCGTCACCGATGGCGCACCGAATGCCTCACTGTCGAGCTGGTGGGCGGCGCGTGCCGAGACCGACGCACAACTGATGCAGATGACGCGCACCGGCTATCGCGCGACGTCGGCCGGTAACCAGAACTATCCGCTCGCGATGCAGCGTGCGCTCGAACGTGTCCGCAATCCGGTGCCGGACCGGTCGCGCGAAGAGCGGGCCGAGATGGAAGCACGTGCCGCGCGCGACGTGCAGGGCGGCCATCCGGTCAAGGCGTTCTTCGTGAAGACCGCGTACTACCTGAAGGGCGAGAACACGTTCTGATGCAGGAGACGAGCATGGCTTGCACGATCCGATTTGCCGGCGTCGTACGCGCGTCGGCGCCGCGCCGGCTGCCGGATACGCGAGCGACGCAGCGGCGCAACGATGGGCACGGCGCGCAGCGTCGTGCGAAGCCCCCGCGCGATGCGCGCCGTGACGCCGTTGCGTGCCGCAGCGCATGGCCGGCCGTCGCGGCGGGCGACGCGCCCGCAAGCGGGGGCCAATCATGAAGAGCTCCCGGAAGCACCGTCGCCACGTGCCGCTGACCCGCGAGTGGCTGCTGCCGCTGCCGCCCGTGCATGCGCGCGACATCTCGCTGAAATGCCACATGGCGCTCGTCGCGCTGCGTGGCGGGCATGGCAGCGAGGCGCTGCTGTTGCGCTTGCGCACCAGTGTCTACCTGGTGTTCCTGGCGCTCGACGACGTGGTGTGCGCTGATGCGGACATCGACCTGTGCGTCGATGCGGAGCGTGCGCTCGATGCAGGCGTGGCGCGCGCGGCGCAAAGCGGCACATGGACGTTGCGCGACGACGAATGCGCGGTGCTCGAGCATGTGCTCGCGGCGAACGACGCGTGCGTCACGACGCTCACGCGGCATCGGCTGGCCGAGCTGTGGGAGCACGTCTGCACGTTCGCGTCGAGCGGTCAGCCGGCGCTCGTCGCGAGCGCGGCGGAGAAGATGCGCATGCACGCGGCCGAATCGCTGGCCGCGTAGCGGCGCACCGGTTTCGCAGGGAGGGTGGAGGAGACAGGGCCAGCCGCACCGGCGTGGCCGCCGCAATCGCGCTATGTCGACGATTGCGCGGCTGCGGCACCGATACGATGACGGCGGAACGCGACCCAAAGCCGCGGCCCAAAACAAAAGCGCCACGGAGCGGACTCCGTGGCGCTTCTTTTTTCCCGCCGGCGCGGAGGCTCGGCCCCCGCGTGGCGAAACGCGCTTAGGCTGCTGCGGCCGGCTTCGCCGGCTTTTGCAGCTTGCCCTTGCCGGCGCGCTGGATTTCCTCGAGCTTGATCTCGACGTGGCGCGAGAACACGTACTCGGCCGGGCGCTGCTTGTCGATCGGAATGTCCGGTGCGAACGGGCCGTCGGTCTTGATGCCCTTGCGGCTCACGGCGAACGCCTTCAGCGGATGCGCCATCGTGTCCATCACGGCGGTCGCTTCGAAGCCGCAGTGGACCATGCAGTCCGCGCACTTCTCGTAGTTGCCGACGCCGTAGTTGTCCCAGTTCGTGTCTTCCATCAGCTCCTTGAAGGTCTTCACGTAACCTTCGCCGACCAGATAGCACGGCTTTTGCCAGCCGAACACGGTACGCGCCGGGTTGCCCCACGGCGTGCACTTGTACGTCTGGTTGCCGGCCAGGAAGTCGAGGAACAGCGACGACTGGCTGAACGACCAGCGCTTGCCGCCGTCGCCGCGCTTCAGGATCTCGCGGAACAGGTTCTTCGTCTTGTCGCGGTTCAGGAAGTGCTGCTGATCCGGTGCGCGCTCGTACGCGTAACCCGGCGACACGGTGATGCCGTCGACGCCGATCGGGCCCAGCGTATCGAAGAACTTCGCGACGCGTTCCGGCACGGCATCGTTGAACAGCGTGCAGTTGATGTTCACGCGGAAGCCGCGGCGCTTCGCTTCCTTGATCGCCGCGACGGCCTTGTCGTACACGCCTTCCTGCGACACCGAGTGATCGTGCGCCTGCTGGTCGCCGTCGAGGTGGACCGACCAGACGAAATACGGGCTCGGCTGGTAGTCGTCCATCTTCTTTTCCATCAGCAGCGCGTTCGTGCACAGGTACACGAATTTCTTGCGCTTCATGATGCCCTTGACGATTTCCGGCATTTCCTTGTGCAGCAGCGGCTCGCCGCCCGCGATCGACACGATCGGTGCGCCGCACTCGTCGACCGCTTCCAGGCATTCCTGGACGGACAGACGCTGGTTCAGGATGGGATCCGGGTAATCGATCTTGCCGCAGCCGTTGCACGCGAGGTTGCAGCGGAACAGCGGCTCGAGCATCAGCGCGAGCGGATAGCGTTTGTTGCCGGACAGGTGTTGGCGCGTGATGTACGCGCCGACGCGGACTTGCTGGAGCAGCGGAATAGACAAGAGATGTCCTCCTTAAACTTCGCGGGCGACAGCTTGCGTGAGCTTCGCCGGCAGCTTGAATTCGACCTTTTCCTCACGGCCCGCCATCGTCGTGACGTCGACGGGACCCAGCGCGCGCAACGCGCCAATTACATCTTCGACCATCTCCTCGGGCGCGGACGCCCCGGCGGTCAGCCCAACGGTCTTCGCATTCGCGAACCATTCGGCCTTTACTTCTGAACCGTCGGCGACGAGGTAGCTCGGCACACCACTTTCGGTGCCGATCTCGCGCAGGCGGTTCGAGTTCGAGCTGTTCGTCGCACCGACGACGAGCAGTACGTCAACCTGTTCGCTCAGCTCGCGCACGGCGGCCTGGCGATTTTGCGTCGCGTAGCAGATGTCGCGCGTGTCCGGGCCGACGAGGTCGGTGAACCGGCGCTGCAGCGCTTCGATGATGCCGCGCGTATCGTCGACCGACAGCGTGGTCTGCGTGATGTACGCGACCGGCGTGTCGACGGGCAGCGTCAGCGTATCGACTTCTGCTTCGCTCTGCACGAGGATCACCTCGGCCGGAATCTGGCCGATCGTACCCTCGACTTCCGGGTGGCCCGCATGGCCGATCAGGATCAGCCGGCGGCCCGCCGCGACATACTGGCGGCCCTGCACGTGCACTTTCGTGACGAGCGGGCAGGTGGCGTCGAGCACGTCGAGGCCGCGCGTTTCCGCGTCGCGCTCGACCGTCTGGGCGACACCGTGCGCGCTGAAGATCGCGACAGCACCGTGGGGCACCTCGTCGAGTTCCTCAACGAATCGCGCCCCTTTATTACGCAGGTTTTCGACGACATGCCGGTTATGCACGATCTCATGACGCACATAGACCGGCGCACCGTGCTGTTGCAGCGCGCGGTCGACGATCTCGATCGCACGGACAACCCCCGCACAAAAGCCGCGGGGCTGGGCAAGGATGACTCGCATAAGTGAGCGAACTCCGACGACAGACGCCGGGGTTCGAGGAGCTGGCACTCGCTCGCTCGCCCCGGCTTGATGTTATGAAGGCAGGAACGAACCGGCCGGCCAGGCCCCGGAACCCCGAATTAATCGCGCATTTTAACTCTATCGGGAAGTCCTTGCTTTGGTGCTGTGAATGGCGTGTTGCATTTGCGGGAGAGCCGCGTCGGCGCTGGCGCGCGCGGAACCCAGTAAACTATGCGGTTTCGCGGGCAGCCGCTCCGGCTGCCCGGCGTCGCGCTCATTTCAAGGCCATTCGATGACCGTCGATTCTTACGCGTTTTGCCCGGCCGCCCATGCGGTTTCGGGCGTTTTGTTCCTGACCCCTATTGAATTTGCCGATGCCGGCGCCCGGCAGGAGGCGTGCCGATGATGCTGGTCCTTGCTTTCCTGGTGTCCGGCCTGTCGCTGATGATCTGGATCGTGCTGCTCGTCGCGCGTGGCGGCTTCTGGCGCGCGGTGCCCGCGCGGCCGCTGCCGCCCGAGGCGCGCGGCGCCGCGGCGGAGGCCGGCTGGCCGGCCGTCGTCGCGGTCGTGCCGGCGCGCAACGAGGCCGACGTGATCGCCCGGGCAGCGACTTCGCTGCTCGAGCAGGATTACCCGGGTGATTTTCATCTGATCATTGTCGACGACCACAGCGACGACGGCACCGCCGACGCGGCCCGCGCGGCCGCGCTCGCGATCAACCGCGCCGACCGGCTGACGGTGCTGACCGCCAAGCCGCTGCCGGCCGGCTGGTCGGGCAAGGTGTGGGCGCAGTCGCAGGGGATCGCCGCAGTGCAGACGCTCGGCCTGCCGGCCGACTACCTGCTGCTGACGGATGCCGACATCGGCCATCCGCCCGACGCCGTCGCGCAGCTCGTCACGCGCGCGCAGGCCGAGAACCGCGATCTCGTGTCGCTGATGGTGCGGCTGCGCTGCGATTCGTTCTGGGAAAAGGCGCTGATCCCGGCGTTCGTGTTCTTCTTCGCGAAGCTCTACCCGTTCTCGTGGATCAACAACCCGCGCAACCGGACGGCCGGCGCCGCGGGCGGCTGCATGCTCGTCAAGCGCACGGCGCTCGAGGAAGCGGGCGGCATCGAGTCGATCCGCGGCGCGCTGATCGACGACTGCAGCCTCGCCGCGCAGATCAAGCATCGCGGCGAAGGCCGCCATCCGATCCGGCTCGACCTGGCCGATCGCAGCGTGTCGTTGCGTCCGTACGACAGCTGGCGCGACATCTGGAACATGATCGCGCGCACCGCGTTCACGCAGCTGCACTATTCGCCGCTGCTGCTGGCCGGCACGTTGCTCGGGATGACGATCATCTATCTCGTGCCGCCCGCCGCGGCGCTCGCGTACGGCGCGCGCGCATGGCCGGCGTGGCTCGCGTGGGCGTCGATGTGCGCCGCGTATGCGCCGATGCTGCGCTACTACCGGCGCTCGCCGCTGTGGGCGCCCGCGCTGCCGCTCGTCGCGCTGTTCTACGTCGGTGCGACGTTCGCGTCCGCGTGGCGCTACTGGCGCGGCAAGGGCGGCCAGTGGAAGGCGCGCGTGCAGGCGCCGGTGGATCGCTGAGCGTTTGCCGGGAGGCGCTCCTCCCGGTAGCCGGAAGAAAACAGACAGCCCGATCGGTGCGAACCGGTCGGGCTGTTTCGTTTTCGGCGGGACGGCTTGCCGGTGCTTAGCGCTGGGTCAGCATCATGTACATCTGCACCACGACGTCCGGCGAGAACGTGAACGGCACCCAGCCGTAGCCCGTGTGGCGGGCCACCAGCAGGCGGTCGCCGTTCGTCTGCTTCTGCACGGCCATCATCGGGTTCTTCGTCGTCACGAAGCGCCAGCCGGCCGGGATGCCGGGCGGCGGCTCCGGCTGCATCGACGCACGTGCATGCGCGAGTTCCTCGATCAACTGGCTCAGTTGCTCCGGATGCAGCGTGATCGATTCGCCGTTGATGGTCAGCGTGAGTTCGTTCTGCGTCGGACGCGACACGTGTAGCGTCGATTTGTCGGCCGGGGCCGGGACCAGCGCGTCGGCGATGGGTTCGGCTTCGGTTTCGCCTTCAACCGGCGTTTCGGCTTGGGCCGTCGCGACGATGGCCGTTTCGGCGTCGGTCGCTGCTTCGACCGCTTCGACCGTCTCGGCGGCAGCCGGCGCGGGCGCGATCACGGCCGGCTCCGCCGCCGGCGTGCCGGCCGGCGCAGGTTCGACGACTTCCGCGGCAATGGCCGTGGCGGCGACGGCGTTCGTCGCGGCTTCCTTGACGACGGCCTCGACCAGCGCCTCGGCGTCGGCGATGGCCTTCGCGTGGTGCTGCGCAGCCGCTTCGGCTTGTGCGATCGCTTCGGTGTGGCGCTGCGTGAGCGCCTCGGCCTGCGCGGTGGCGTCGGCGTGGCGTTGTGCGGCGGCCTCGGCCTGCGCGATCGCTTCGGTATGGCGCTGCGTGACGGCTTCGGCCTCGGCGGTCGCGTCGGCGTGACGCTGCGCGGCGGCCTGCGTTTCCACGATCGCCTGCGTGTGCTGCTGCGCGAGCGCTTCGGCTTCGGCGATGGCAGCCGTGTGGCGCTGCGCGGCGGTTTCGGCTTCGGCGATCGCTTCCGCATGACGCTGCGTGGCCGTTTCGGCTTCGGCGGTCGCTTCCGCGTGACGCTTCGCAGCGGCCTCGGCTTCGACGGTCGCGGTCGCATGGCGCTGCGCGGCCGCATCGGCGTCGGTTGCTGCCGCGTGATGACGCTGAGCGGCGGCCTCGGCTTCGGCGATCGCTGCCGCGTGGCGCTGCGACGCGGCTTCGGCATCCGCGTGACGCTGCGCGAGCGCTTCGGTCAGCGCGGTGGCTTCCGCATGGCGCTGCGACGCGGCTTCGGCTTGCGCGGTGGCATCGGTATGGCGCTGGGCGGCGGCTTCGGCTTCGGCGGTCGCGCTGGCGTGGCGCTGCTGCGCGGCCTCGGCCTCGGCGGCGGCGGCCGTGTGGCGTTGCGCGGCGGCCTGCGCTTCGGTTTCCGCGGCGGCGTGACGTTCTGCCGCCGCCTGGGCTTCCGCTGCTGCGGCGCGCGCGAAGGCTTCCGCGCTGCGGGCCGCCTGCTGCGCGGCGTGGTGATCGTGGAGGAGCTGATCGACGCCCATGGTGAGCGAAGCGATCTGATCGTTCAGGTTCATGCGTGTCTTCTCTGCGTAAGACCCGCGATTTTAACCGCTGCGCCGGTACCGGGCCGCGCGGGACGTGTAACAAAGTGCGCAAAGCGGCGTGGAGCACGCCGCTTTGTGTTACTTCAGGTAGCCCGCGGAGCCGAACCAGTCGAGCGCATCGCGCAGCCCTTCGCGGTACGGGCGCGCACGGTAGCCGAGCTCGCGCTCGGCTTTCGCGGACGTGAAATACATCTTGTTCTTCGACATCCGCAGCCCGTCCACGGTGACGAACGGCTCCTTCTTCGTGAACTTCGCGACCGCTTCGGCGCCGACCGCGAGCGGGTAGAGCGGCCAGCGCGGCAGCGCGATCGTCGGCGGCTTGCGGCCCGTCATCTGCGCGATGTCGGCGAGCATCTGCTGCAGCGGCAGGTTCTCGCCGCCGAGGATGTAGCGCTCGCCGATCCGGCCGCGCTCGAGCGCGAGGAAGTGGCCGTGCGCGACGTCGTCGACGTGCACGAGGTTCAGCCCCGTGTCGACGAACGCGGGAATCTTGCCGAGCGCGGCTTCGACGATGATGCGGCCGGTCGGCGTTGGCTTCACGTCGCGCGGGCCGATCGGCGTCGACGGATTGACGATCACGGCCGGCAGCCCTTCGTCGGCGATCATCCGCTCGACCGCGCGTTCCGCGAGCACCTTGCTGCGCTTGTAGACGCCGATGGCCTGCTCGGCCGTGAGCGGCCGGTTTTCGTCGGACGGATCGCCGGCGCTCGTCACCTTCAGCGTCGCGACGCTGCTCGTGTAGACGATCCGCTCGACGCCTTCCGCGCGTGCCGCGCGCATCGTCGCGACCGCGCCCTCGAGGTTCGCACGCTCGATCTCGTCGGGATCGGGCGCCCACAGCCGGTAGTCGGCCGCGACGTGCAGCAGGTAGCGCACGCCGCGCAGCGCGGCGCGCATCGACGCCTCGTCGCGCATGTCGCCGGTGACGATCTCGGCGTCGAGATCCGCCAGGTTCGTGCGCGGGCTGGTCGAGCGCACGAGCACGCGCACCGCATAGCCTTTCTGCTGCGCAATGCGCGCGACGGCCGAGCCGACGAAACCGGACGCGCCGGTGACGAGAACGAGATCGCGGGAGGTATCAGTCATGCGTTTCCTTCGGGGCCGCGCGCGAGCGGCGCGGCGGTTGAGCATCGGCGAGATTGTACGTGGTCGGCACGCGCGGCGACGCCAGGCCGTGATGGCGGTGAGCCGGCCCCGGCCCGTGTGCGAAGCGGCCGACGCGACTACAATGCCGGGCTTGAATGCAACGGGAGGGCGACGCGATGAGCCGCAATGAACACGACGAACGGATCGAGACCTACTACGTGCGGGTGCGCGGCGTCGTGCAGGGCGTCGGCTTCCGTCATGCGACGGTGCGCGAGGCGCATGCGCTGAAGCTGCGCGGCTGGGTCGCGAATCTCGAGGACGGCACCGTCGAGGCGATGATCCAGGGCCCCGGCGCACAGATCGACCGGATGCTCGCGTGGCTGCGTCACGGGCCGCCGGCCGCGCGCGTGACCGAAGTGACGTTCGAGGAACGTCAGACCGAAAGGCGCTTCGATCGCTTCCAGCAGCAGTAAGAGGCAAGAACGATCATGACGGGGTATCCGGAGGCCGGGCGTGGCCTCATGCTGTCGGTGACGGCGTCGATGCTGTTCGCGCTGATGTCCGCCTACGCCAAACTGCTCGCGCCGCTCACGGGGCTCGACATCTTCGCGTGGCGCGTCTTGTGGACCGCGCCGGGCGCGCTCGCGCTGATCGCGTTGCGCGGCCGCTGGCCGGCGCTCGTCGACCTCGTTCGGCGCAGCGTGCGCGACTGGCGTTTGCTGATTGCGCTGCCCGTGAGCGCCGCGCTGCTCGGCGTACAGCTGTGGCTGTTCCTGTGGGCGCCGCTGCACGGCCGCATGCTCGAAGTGTCGCTCGGCTATTTCCTGCTGCCGCTGACGATGGTGCTCGTCGGCCGCTTCTACTATCACGAACGGCTCGATCCGCTGCAATGGGCGGCGGTCGCGTGCGCCGCGCTCGGCGTCGCGCACGAAGTGTGGGCGACGCGCGCGTTCGCGTGGCCGACGCTCGTCGTCGCACTCGGTTATCCGCCTTATTTCGTGCTGCGCCGGCGGATCAACGCCGATTCGCTCGCCGCGTTCGCGGTCGAGATCGCGCTGCTGTGCCCGATCGCGTTCGCGATGGTCGCGACGAGCACGACGCGCGTGGCCGACCATCCGGTGTTGTGGGCCGCGCTGCTGCCGGGGCTCGGCGTGCTCAGCACGCTCGCGCTCGCGAGCTACCTGAAGGCGAGCCGGATGCTGCCGATGGCGCTGTTCGGGATTCTCGGCTACGTCGAGCCCGTGCTGCTCGTCGCGGTGTCGCTGCTGCTGCTCGGCGAAACGCTGAGCGTCGCGAAGCTCGCGACCTACGGGCCGATCTGGGTCGCCGTTGCGCTGACCGCGTGGCACAGCGCGATGCTGATGCGGCGTCTGCCCGCGCGCGGCTAAGCGCCGGACGCGATGCGTGGCGGCGCACGGAACGTGCCGCGCATCGCATGGCCGTCGCGCAGCGGTCGAATTCATCGACGCTGACCGCGAACTGGCGTCGCGCTGACGCGAGTCTGGCGACGCTGCCTGTTTCGTCCCATCGGGCGCGCGCCTGTAATCGAACAGAAGATTCGGTTGCACTTTGTTACTTAGGGTCTCCCCTGATCGGCCATTAGACTGGCCTCACCGACTTCCCTTCGTATGCAGCCTTTCAATGAACGGTCATCTCCGTGCCTGGCCGGCCGGGTTGGCGCGATGCGGGCATACGCGTATCGCGGCTGATCCCGCTCGCCTTCTCCTTCTCGATCCATTCCCCGGTGCGTTCGGCACCACCGTCGTGCGGGTGCGCTCATGTCGTTGAGCGTGCCGCCCGCCACGGTTCAGCCGTCGCGCAGCGGCCGCCTGATCGAAGTCGATTTCTTCCGCGGCATCGTGCTGTTGATGATCGTCGTCGATCACATCGGCGCGAGCGTGCTGTCGCGCGTCACGCTGCACGCGTTCGCGCTGTGCGATGCGGCCGAGGTCTTCGTCTTTCTCGGCGGCTTCGCGACCGCGAGCGCCTATGGCGCGATCGCCGAGCGGCACGGCGCGCGCGCCGCGCAAAAGCGGTTCGTGCGCCGCGCGATGCAGATCTACCGCGCGTTTCTCGCGACCTCGACATTGATGCTCGTCGTGTCGGCCGTGCTCGACCACTACGGGATCGATGCGCCGAACCTCGCGCTCGACGACGTCAGCGTGATGCTCGCGTCGCCGCTGACGGGCGCAGCCGAGCTGCTGACGTTCCAGCGCCAGCCTTATCTCGCCTCGGTGCTGCCGATGTACGTGCTGTTCGCGCTCGCGTCGCCGGTGCTCGTGCCGTTCGCGCGCCGGCATCCGTGGCTGCTCGTCGCGTTCAGCGTCGCGTCGTGGATCGCGGCGGGCTGGCTCGGCCCCGAGTTGCTCGATACCGACGGATTCCGCTGGAGTTTCAATCCGTTCGCGTGGCAACTGATGTTCGTCGCCGGCGTGCTCGCGCGCTGCCAGCCGTTCTACCGGCACATCGCGCTGGGGCGCTGGGGCGCGGCCGCGACGGGCGTCGCGTGCGCGGTCGTGCTCGGTTGTGCGAGCTACAAGCTGTTCTCGGGGCTGCCGCTGCCGGAGGGCGTGTTCAAGCGCGATCTCGCGCTGCCGCGCGTCGTGAGCTTCGCGGCCATCGCGTGGCTGATGGCCGATTGCGTGCGCTTCGGCTGGATCGCGCGGATCGCGCAGGGCGTGCGGCCCGTCGTGGCCGTGGGCCAGCGCGGGCTGATCTGCTTCGTCGCGGGCGCGGCGATTTCGCTCGTCATCGATTCGCTGCTGCATCCGGTCGTGCGCAGCGCCGATCTGCGGCATGTCGGCGTGGGTCTCGTGGCCGACGCGTGCGCGCTCGGACTGATGATGGCCGTGGCCGGTTCGGGAACGTGGATCGCGCGGTGGCGTGGAGCGGCCGCGTGAGCGGCGCGGGAGGCGGCGCGTGCGGCACGGAATGTGCCGCGCGGTGTCAGTGAGGTGAGCTGATACGGGAGCGGGGAACGGCGGTGGCGTCGTCGGATTTGGCGTCGTCGCGTTCGTCGGGCGCCGGATCGTCGCGTTCCGCGAGTACCGCGTCGGCTTCGGCTGCGGCTCGCGCGGCGCGTATCGCGGTGCAGCGCTGAGCGTGCCGGATGTCCGACAGTATCCTCAAGAGCCGTGTTGTTTTGCTTTTCATTGTGTTCTCCCGCCAGTGCGCATCTCGCGAAGCGGATGCGCTTCCTGCAACCAGTGTAGGACGCGTTCGCGTGCCTGGCGGGAGAATGTGGCGTGCAGGCCGCACGCCGAGGGATAGTACTTACTGCGCGGCGGCGACGCCCTGCGCCTGCAGCGCTTCTTCGCGGCGCTCTTCTGCACAACGCTGGTGCTGGCGCGACAGGCGGTTCATCAGCGGCAGCAGCAGCAGTGCGAGCACCATGCCGATCGCGGCGAGCCAGCCGAGCTTCTCGAACAGCGACAGGTACAGCGGCAGCGATTCGGTGGCCGGCAGTTCGTGCGACGGCATCTGCGCGAAGTTCGCGACGACGCTGCCCAGATACTGCGACACGCCCGTTGCGACGAAATACGCACCCATCATGAAGCCGCTCATGCGCGCCGGCACGTAGCGGGCGATCATCGCGAGGCCGAGGCCGCTCACCAGCAGTTCGCCGAGCGAGTAGAGGCCGTAGCCCCACACCATGAACCACGACGACACACGGCCATCGATCGCGTAGCGGCCGCTGATCGTGAACACCAGGTAGCCCGCGGCCACTGCGCCGAAGCCGAGCGCGTACTTCGCGGCGACCGGCAGGTCACGGCCGCCCTTCGCGACGGCGTTGTAGATCCACACGAGCACCGGGCTCAGCAGCATGATCCAGATCGGGTTCAGCGCCTGGAACTGCGCGGCGCTCCACGTGAACAGCGTCGTGCCGAACAGCATGAAGCGCGGATCGACGTTGCGCAGCGCGAACAGCGTCAGCGACGTCGACATCTGCACGTAGAAGATGAAGAACAGGATCACCTGGCCGATCAGCACGAGCGCCGCGATCAGGCCTGCGCGCTCCGAGCGCTCCGACTTCGCGATCATGTACGCGAAGATCGCGAGGATCGCGAACGCTGCCGTCCACACGCTGGCGACCGCCAGTTGCTTGTGCTGCAGCACGTACAGCGTGATCAGTGCGAGCCCGACGCCGCCGAGCGCGACCGCGCCGAGGCGCTTCCAGCGGATCGGTTCGTCGTCCGGCTTCGAGCCGACATGCGCGAGCGTGCGATGCATCAGCATGAAGTTGAGGATCGCGAACAGCATGCCGCCGCAGCAGACCGCGAACGCGGCGTGCCAGCCCCAGTGATCCTTGATCCACGGCGTCGCGAGCATCGACACCGTCGAGCCGATGTTGACCGCCATGTAGTAGATCGTGAACGCGCTGTCGATGCGCGCGTCGTCGCCTTCATAGATGCGGCGCACGAGGTTCGCCGCGTTGGCCTTGAACAGGCCGTTACCGACGACGATCACGCCGAGCGACGCGTACATGTACGTCAGGTGATCGTTCGGAAACGCGAGCATCAGGTAGCCGGCGCACAGCACGGACGCGCCGATGATCATCGTGCGACGGGCGCCGAGCACCTTGTCGCCGATCCAGCCGCCGATCGACGGTGCCGCATAGACGAGTGCGGTGAACGCACCCCAGGTCAGGTTCGCATGGCTGTCGGTGAAACCGAGCCGGTCGACCATGAAGAGGACCAGGAGCGCGGCCATGCCGTAGTAGCCGAAGCGCTCCCACATTTCGATGAGGAAGACCGTCGTGAACGATCGGGTTTGTGAAACAGGTGGTTGCATCATCAATCTCGGTTGAAACGGACGGCACGGATCGCGCGTCGTCTTGGGGTCGAACTGGAGCCGGTGCACAATGGGCCGGGTAGGCTTCGTGCTGGCGATGGAACAGTCGGGCGGTTAGCCCGGGCCGGGGTCGGACACCGCCTGATGTGGCGGGGAGGGGCCCCGACCGGCGCGCGCATGGTAACGGCTGCCGGTCCGGTGCGTCACGTATCTGCCACCTAGGGAAACTCCCAATGTGGCAGTAGCTTTCAGGAACATTCGTCTCATCATCTAGTTGTAAGCTTTCATGCCGGCCCTCCGAAGATTCCCGGAGAGCCGCTTGCAGCTTGCCTGTGAAGCCGGCGAGTCTGGCAAGATAGCGCGTCATTTCGCTCGCTTCGTGTCCCGTTTAGTGCACCGGGCTCAACACCGAAGACGTGTGCGAACCCGAAGACTAAGCTATATCGTTCTAACTTAGTTATTTTCCATCAAACATTTTTTGACGATCACTTTTCGGCCTGCTATGGTTCCCCCCACTGAAAACTCGCGGTCTGCAAACGCTACCGCCGCACTGGGCAGCAAGATTCGCGCGTTGCGCCAACGACTCAAGCGCACGCTCGACGACACCGCTACCGCCGCGGGGATTTCGAAGCCGTTTCTGTCTCAAGTCGAACGCGGGCTCGCGTCGCCGTCGCTGACATCGTTGGCCGGTATCGCGCACGCGCTCGGTGTGACGGTGCAGTACTTTGTGGATACGCCGAGCGAAGAACGCTCGGTTTGCCGAGGCGAGCAGCTGCGCTTCTTCGGGTTTGCCGATTCGGCGAACCTGTTCGCGCGGCTGACGAACGTATCCGAAGGGCGCCAGCTGGAGGCGATCCTCGTTAGGATGCCGCCGGGGCAGAAGCGGTCGGAGGTGACGACACATGCAGGAGAGGAGTTCCTGTATGTGATTGAAGGGGAAGTGTCGCTGACGCTGGAAGGCAAGACGTTCGTCCTGCAGGCCGGTGACAGCTCGCACTATCAGTCGACGGTCCCGCACAGCTGGGTCAACACCGCGAAGATCGAGTCGGTGGTGGTCTGGGTCGGTACACCGAGGCTGTTCTAACGCACAGGTATTCCTTCGTTTCGAAGACGGAATACCTGTCGAAAGAAACGTAAGGAATACTAAAATGCAATACGAGAATCACGGGCCTCCTCAATCGCTGCACCCGTCAGCGTCTCAAGCGTAATTCGCGGCATCCGCCGCGCAACGCTCACCGAACAACTCTTCTCAAGACTGCCACGATGAAATCCTTGCATGCCATGTCGGCCGTGCTGGCCGCGCTCGCCCTGACGCCTGTCGCCCACGCCGTTACCGTTCCGTCGAACGTCGCGCTCGCTCCTCAACAGGACCTGACGCGCCAGGTGCCCGCCGAAGTCGAGTCGCTCGACCCGGCGCACATCGAGTCGTGGACCGGCAACACGATCGGCCTCGACCTGTTCGAAGGGCTGGCCCGCATCGACGCAGCCGGCCAGGTCGTGCCGGGTGTCGCGCTGTCGTGGGAACGCAAGACGCCGACGACGTGGATCTTCAAGCTTCGCCATGACGCGAAGTGGAGCAATGGCCAGCCGGTGACGGCCGCCGATTTCGTCTACTCGTGGCAGCGCCTCGTCGATCCGAAGACGGGCTCGAAATACACGATCCTCGTCGAGTTCGTGAAGAACTCGAAGGACATCATCGCAGGCAAGGCCGCGCCGTCGACGCTCGGCGTGCGCGCCGTCGATCCGTACACGCTCGAAGTGACGACCGACGCACCCGTCGCGTTCTTCCCCGAGCTGACCGCGATGGCGCCGCTCGTGCCGGTGAGCAAGGACGCCGTCGCGAAGTTCGGCGACGCGTGGACGCGCCCGGGCAACATGGTCAGCAACGGTGCATACCAGCTCGTCGACTGGCAGCCGAACAACCGCATCGTCGTGACGAAGGACGCCAAGTACTGGAACGCGCCGAAGGTCGTGATCAACAAGGTCACGTACCTGCCGATCGAGAGCGACGAGACCGCGATGCGCATGTACCAGGCGGGTCAGGTCGACTACACGTACACGATTCCGTCGGGCATCTTCCCGCAGGTCAGCAAGCAGTTCGGCAGCGACCTGCGCCCGGGCCTGCAGCTCGCGACGTACTACTACTACCTGAACAACAACGACGCGGCGCTGAAGGACAAGCGCGTCCGCCAGGCGCTGTCGATGGTGATCGATCGCGACGTGCTGACGTCGAAGCTCACGCAGTCGGGCGAGAAGCCGATGTACGGCCTGATGCCGAACGGCACGAAGGGTGTGCAGCCGTTCACGCCGGAATGGGCGTCGTGGCCGATGGCCAAGCGCGTCGAGGCCGCGAAGAACCTGCTGAAGCAGGCCGGCTACTCGGACGCGAAGCCGCTTTCGTTCACGCTGACGTACAACACCAACGACCTGCACAAGAAGGTCGCGCTGTTCACCGCGTCGGAATGGCGCACGAAGCTCGGCGTCAACACGAAGCTCGAGAACGTCGAGTTCAAGGTGCTGATGAAGCAGCGGCATGACGGCAAGGTGCAGGTCGCGCGCGACGGCTGGTTCGCCGACTACAACGACGCGATGACGTTCTTCGACCTGCTGCGCTGCGGCAGCTCGCAGAACACGGTCGGCTACTGCAACAAGCAGGCCGACACGCTCGTCGACGAAGGCAACCAGAAGCTCGACGACAAGGCGCGCGCCGCGCTGCTCACGCAGGCGCACGATCTCGCGATGAACGACACGCCGATGGTGCCGCTGTTCCAGTACACGGCCGACCGTCTCGTGAAGTCGTACGTCGGCGGCTACTCGCTGAAGAACGTGATCGACATGCGTGCTTCGCAGGACATGTACCTGATCAAGCACTGAGCGGAGCGATCATGCTGGCCTACGCATTGAGGCGCACGCTGTGGGCGGTGCCGACGATCCTCGCGGTCGTCACCGTCTGCTACCTGCTCCTGCATTTCACGCCCGGCGGCCCGTTCGATACGGAGAAGCAGCTGTCCGCGGCCACGCTCGCGAACCTGAACGCGAAGTATCACCTCGACGAGCCGCTGTGGAAGCAGTACCTGCTGTACCTGAACGCGCTGCTGCACGGCGATCTCGGTCCGTCGTTCCGCTACGTCGACTGGTCGGTGAACGATCTCGTGAAGAAGGCGCTGCCCGTGAGCCTCGGCGTGGGCGGCGTGTCGATCCCGATCTCGATCGTGTTCGGCGTGCTGCTCGGCACCGTCGCGGCCGTGCGCCGCGACAGCTTCATCGACCGCTTCGTGATGCTGATCGGCAACTTCGGCAACGTCATTCCGCCGTTCGTGCTCGGCCCCGTCCTCGTGTGGATCTTCGCGATCCTGCTGAAGACGTCGTCCGGCAACGGCTGGCTGCCCGCGGGCGGCTGGGGTGACGGCGGCTGGCAGTACCGGCTGCTGCCGATTGTGCTGCTGACCTTCATCAACATGTCGCTGCTCGCGCGCGTGATGCGCGGCTCGATGATCGAGACGCTGTCGAGCAACTACATCCGCACTGCGCGCGCGAAGGGCCTGCCGGGCTCGACGATCGTGCTGCGCCACGCGCTGAAGCCCGCGCTGATGCCGGTCGTGTCGCTGTTCGGCACGGTCTGCATCACGTCGATCACGGCGGCCGTCGTCACCGAATCGGTGTTCGCGCTGCCGGGGCTCGGGCAGCTCGTCGTGAACGGCGCCATCAACCGCGACTACACGCTGGTGCTCGGCCTCGTCGTGCTGACGACCGTTTGCGCGGTGCTGTTCAACCTGCTGGTCGACCTCGCTTACGCGTGGCTCGATCCGCGCATCCGTTATTGAGCGAGGCACAGCGATGACTCCGACTACTCCCGTCGTCGGCCTGCCCGTGCAGACCGACTCGCCGCCGCGTTCGCGCTCGCCGCTCGCGCTTGCGATGGCGCGCTTCCTTCACAACCGTGCGGCCGTGTTCAGCCTCGTGCTGCTCGCGCTCATCACGCTCGCCTGTTTCGTCGGCCCGTGGCTGCTCGCGGCCGATCCTTCGGCAAGCGACTGGGGCTCGATCAGCCTGGCGCCCACCTGGGCGAACCAGCACTGGTTCGGCACCGACGAGCTCGGCCGCGACCTGCTGGTGCGGACGCTGATCGGCGGCCGCGTGTCGATCGAGGTCGGCCTGCTCGGCACGCTCGTGTCGGGCCTGTTCGGCGTCGCATGGGGTGCGACCGCGGGCTTCGCGGGCGGCCGCGTCGACTCCGTGATGATGCGCATCGTCGACATGATGTACGCGATCCCGTACCTGCTGATCGCGATCCTGATGATGACCCTGTTCGGCCGCTCGTTCATGCTGGTCGTGCTGACCATCAGCGCGTTCTCGTGGATCGACATGGCGCGTGTCGTGCGCGGCCAGACGCTGTCGCTGCGCAACCGCGAGTTCGTCGATGCGGCCCGCGCGATCGGCGTGTCGCCGGCATCGATCGTGCTCCGCCACATCGTGCCGAACCTGCTCGGCGTGGTCGTCGTGTACGCGACGGTCTCGGTGCCGGGCATCGTGCTGACCGAATCGGTGCTGTCGTTCCTCGGCCTCGGCGTGCAGGAACCGATGACGAGCTGGGGCGTGCTGATCCAGGACGGCGCGCAGAAACTGGAATCGATGCCGTGGCTGCTGCTGGCCCCGGCCGTCATGCTGTGCGTGACGCTCTACTGCGTGAACTTCGTCGGCGATGGCCTGCGTGACGCGCTCGACCCGAAGGATCGCTGAAATGGCAGCCCTACTAGAAGTAGACAACCTCGGCGTGCGCTTCACGCGCAAGGACGCACCGCCGGTCGACGCCGTGAGCGGCGTGTCGTTCTCGCTCGAAGCCGGCAAGACGCTCGGTATCGTCGGCGAGTCGGGCTCGGGCAAGAGCCAGACCGTGATGGCGCTGCTCGGCCTGCTGGCCGGCAACGGCACGACGACCGGCGCCGCGCGCTATCGCGGCGACAACCTGCTCGAGATGGATGGGCGTGCGCTGAACAAGGTGCGCGGCGACCGGATCGCGATGATCTTCCAGGATCCGATGACGTCGCTCAATCCGTTCCTGACGATCGAGCGGCAGATGACCGAGACGCTGCAGCTGCACCGCAAGCTGTCGCGCAAGGAAGCGACCAAGCGCGCGATCGAGGCGCTCGAATCGGTGCGCATTCCCGACGCGGCGCGCCGCATCCGCATGTATCCGCACGAGTTCTCGGGCGGCATGCGCCAGCGCGTGATGATCGCGATGGCGCTGCTGTCCGAGCCGGAAATCCTGATCGCCGATGAGCCGACCACCGCGCTCGACGTGACCGTGCAGGCACAGATCATCGACCTGCTGCGCGAGCTGAACCGCGAGCGCGGCACGGCGATCGTGCTGATCACGCACGACATGGGCGTGGTCGCGGGCCTCGCCGACGACGTGATGGTCATGTATGCGGGCCGCACCGTCGAATACGCGCCGGCCGAATCGATCTTCGCGGCGCCGTCGCATCCGTACACGATCGGCCTGCTCAATGCGCTGCCGCGCCTGACCGACGCGGACGATGCGCCGCTCGTCGCGATTCCCGGCAACCCGCCGATGCCCGGCACCGCACCGGCCGGCTGCGCGTTCGCGAAGCGCTGCACGTATGCGGAAGAACGCTGCGGCGCGGCGCGTCCCGCGCTCGAAACCTATGGCGCCGTGGGCGCGGTGCGCGCGTGCCACCGTCCCGTGGCCGATCTGACGGGAGGTCTGCGATGAGCGTCAATGAACGCCGCCATGCCGGCGCGACGGACGACACGCTGCTGTCCGTCGATGGTCTGAAAGTACATTTCCGCGTGCCGCTCGGCGGCTATCCGTGGTCGCCGAAAGGGACGCTGCGTGCCGTCGACGGCGTGTCGTTCGACGTGAAGCGCGGCGAGACGGTCGGGCTCGTCGGCGAATCGGGCTGCGGGAAGTCGACGCTCGCGCGTGCGCTGATCGGCCTCGTGCCGATGACGGCCGGCACGGTGAAATGGCGCGGCGATGCCGTGTCGCCCGATCACCTGCGCGGCACCACGATGCGGCGCGAAGTGCAGATGATCTTCCAGGATCCGCTCGCGTCGCTCGATCCGCGCATGACCATCGAACAGGTCGTCGCGGAGCCGCTCGTCACGCACCAGGGCGGCCTCGGCCGCGCCGAGGTGCGCCGCCGCGTGGTCACGATGCTCGAACGCGTCGGCCTGAACGCGCATCACCTGCTGCGCTATCCCCACGAATTTTCCGGTGGGCAATGCCAGCGCGTCGGCATCGCACGCGCGCTGATCGGCGAGCCGAAGCTCGTGATCTGCGACGAACCCGTATCGGCGCTCGACGTGTCGATCCAGGCGCAGATCGTGAACCTGCTGCGCGACCTGCAGCGTGAACTGTCGTTGTCCTATCTGTTCGTTGCACACGATCTGGCGGTGGTGAAGGCCATCAGCCAGCGCGTGCTCGTGATGTATCTCGGCCGCGTGATGGAGTTCGGCACGCGGCATGACGTGTACGGCGTGCCGCAGCACCCGTACACCAAGGCGCTGCTCGATGCGGCGCCGACGCCGGAGCCGGCGCGCGAGCGTGCTCGCCGTCCGATGCTGCTGGCGGGCGAGATGCCCTCGCCGCTCAACCCGCCGTCCGGCTGCGCGTTCCGCACGCGCTGCCCGGTCGCGATCGATGCGTGCGCGCAGGACGTGCCGCTGCCGGAAGTTCGGCAGGGGTCGGCCGCGCGTGTCGCGTGCATCCGCGCGGGCGTGGCGTGAGCTGAAGTGACGCAGAAAACATAACCAAGGCTGGTCAACAGGGGTAGGTGCGGCGCGAACGATCTTCGCGCCGCGGGTACAGGCGCGTCCTTAGCCGGGCACGCCGGGGGGCCGGGAGCGGATCGCAACCGGCGTGGACGATATCAACACAAGACGAGAATTACGATGAAAAAACAGAAGACGATCGGGACGGCATCGAAAATGCTGCTTGCATGGGGGCTGCCGGCACTCGCCGGTGTTTCGCTGACGGGCGTCGCGCACGCCGACGACGCGGCCCCCGCACCGCTGACGGTCGCACAGGCCGCACCGGGCACGACCGTTGCACAGGCAACGACCCCGAACGCCATTGTCAACGCCGAAGCGAACCAGGCCGTCACGCCGCCCGACGAGCCGTCGGCCCAGTCGCAGTCGAAGGGCTTCATTGCCGACAGCCATCTCAACTTCCTGTTCCGCAACTACGCGGACGTGCTCGACGCCAAGGGCGGGCCGCATCGCCACGCATGGGTCCAGGGCGCGATGGCGAACTTCGAGTCGGGCTATACGACGGGCCTGATCGGTATCGGTTTCGACGCATCGCTGTATGCGGCGCTGAAGCTCGACGGCGGCCAGGGCGCCGGCAGCATGGTGCACATCGCGAAGGGCGGCGGTGGCGGCAACCAGCTCGCATGGGCTTATCCCGGCATCTACGACGTGAAGGCGCGCATCTCGAACACGGTGGTCAAGTACGGTCTGCAGGCCGTCGACAACCCGTTCATGGAGCAGCACGACAACCGTGCGCTGCCGCCGACGTTCCTCGGTGCGACTCTCGTCAGCAATGAATTCAAGAACGTGATGGTCGAGGCCGGCAGCTTCACGAAGACCGACGCGCGCGGTCACACGACGCTCACCAACCTGACGACGCAATACGGCGGCACGCGCATCAATCGCCTGTCGTATGTCGGCGGCACGTGGGATTACTCGCCGAACGGCGAAGTCGCGCTGTACGCGAACCAGGCCGACGACGTGTGGCACCAGTACTACGCGTCGGTGAAGCACAGCATCGGCAGCCCGCAGACGATCAAGTGGACGGGCTTCGGTAACGTCTACTCGACGCACGACACGGGCGATGCGCTGCAAGGCAAGATCAACAACAACGCATACAGCCTGTCGCTGGCCGCGCAGCATGGCCCGCACGAGCTGCTGCTCGGCTTCCAGCAGGTGCTCGGCGACCAGTTCTTCGACTACCTGAACGAAACGAACGGCATCTTCCTGACCAACTCGATGGACGTCGACTACAACGCGCCGCACGAAAAGTCGCTGCAGCTGCGTTACACGTTCTACGGCAAGGAAGCGGGCCTGCCGGGCTTCAAGGCGATGGTCTGGGGCGTGACGGGCTGGGGTGCGGACGGCAGCGCGGGTGCGGCGAACGACCCGAGCAAGTCGAGCATCTACTGGAGCAACGGCGCGCCGGTGCAGGGCCGTCACCACGAGTTCGGCTTCATCCCGTCGTACACGTTCCAGAGCGGCAAGCTGAAGGACACGAAGGTCACGTTCATCGCGATGTGGCACGCCGGTTCGTCGCACTACTCGGACGCGACGAACACCGAGTACCGTCTGGTCGTGAACCTGCCGCTGCACGCGTTCTGATCGAAGGGGGCGCATGCGCCCCCGCCTCGCACGGCCGGCCTGCGATCGAAACGATCAGGCCGGCTTGTGCAGCCCCGCGACCGGATCGTTCGCAGCGGGCATGTCTTCCACGAGCGACGTGAGCTGGCGGCCCGTGTCGCGCCATGCGTCGAGGCCGCCGCGCAGCGCGAGCGCATCGGTGAAGCCGGCGTCGAGCAGGCGCTTCGCCATCAGCGCGGCCGTGAACTCGTTCGGGCACGAGCAATACACGACGAACTTCTGCGTGAGCGGATAGCGCGCGACGATGTCGCCGATCTGGCGCTCGTCCGCGAACTGCGCGCCGGGAATCGTGAACGGGTCGAGCTTGCGGTGTTCGGGCGAGCGCACGTCGAGCACCACCGGCGCGGACGTATCGCGCAGCAGCGTGTCGAGTTCGTCGACGCCGATCCGCGCGCTCGCGAGCTGGCGGATCAGCGCGCGGCGACGCATCCAGCGAATCGCCGCGTACACCGCCAGCACCGCGACGGCCACCAGCAGCGCCACGCGGCCGAGCTGGCCTGCACCCGCGAACAGCCAGTCGATCTGGCGAGCGAACATCAGCCCGACCACCAGCCCGACGATCGTCCACAGCGCGGCGCCGAGCGCATCGTAGCCGACGAACGTGCGATAGCGCGTGCCGAACGCGCCGGCCATCGGCACCGACACGAGCGACAGCCCCGGAATGAAGCGCGCGACCGCGAGCACGCGCACGCCGTAGCGGCCGAAGAAGCGTTCGGTCTTTTTCACGCAGCTGTCACGCGACAGCGACAGCCGGCAGATCGTCTTCAGCGTCGTGCCGCCGTAGCGCCGGCCGGCGAGGTACCAGACCGTATCGCCGATCAGTGCGCCGAGCACCGACAGCACGACCACCGTGACCAGTTGCGAGCCGATCATCGCCGGATGCATCGCGGACATCGCGCCGAACAGCACGAGCGTCGGCATCGCGGGCACCGGCAGCCCGATGGCCGCCGCGAGCACGTTGGCGAAGACGAGAAGCGGCCCGTATTGGGCGACGAGGTCACGGAGGAGCATGACGGCTGGCCGAAAAGGAAACGCGTGCGGAAAGCACGCAGATGGGCCGATTATCGGCCTTTTTCAAGTCGGCGGAGGGAATAACGCAAAGCGCCTGACGGCGGCAGGGAGATGTCGGTGAGCCGGCGCGTGGCGCGTGGCTCACCGGTCGAAATCAGGAGGAGGTGCGGGCGAGCGATGCGGCGCCGTGGTTTTCGCCGGGGAGCTCGGCGCCGTGCGAGCGGATCGCCGCGATCAGTTCGGCCGGCGTGATCTCGTAACGGACTTCGCGATGGATGCCGGGCTTGCGTTCGTCGATCTCGATCAGCAGCACGCTCTTGCCGTCGCCGGTCGCTTCGAGCCGGAGCGAGCGCAATTCGCGGCCGTCGGCCGGGTCGTGTTCGGTGAGCAGGGTCATTGCCCCGGATGAGCCGGTAGTGCGCATCGAACCTATCCTCGTATCGTGGATGCCGTAGTGGCGAAGATGTCTTTGTTGAATACAGCTTGACGCAGTTTAACGCGAACGGGCCGCAATTCGGAGCATTTTCGTGGGGGGAAATGAGGGCTGAACCACGCATCCTTCTGATGTTTGAGCCGCGCGGGGCGGGCGTTTCAGACGGATTGCGCGCGGCCGCGGCCGGCGCCTGACCGCCGTTCGCGGCCGGGCCGGCACGGGCGGCGACACGCGGTGCCACGCGTGTCGCCGCGGCGGTATCAGAAGCGGTCGGCGAGCCCCATCGCCGGGTCGCTGACCGAGTGGCGGCCGGTTTCGACGCGGCCGGCGACGCGGCGCGAGAAACTCGCGTCGCTGTCCGCGGTGACGATGAAGTCGTACCAGTGGCCGGTCGAGTCGAGCGGCCAGTGCAGTTCGGCCTGGTCGCCGGCGCGCACCGCGACCGTCCACGTGGTACCGGCGCCGCGATCGTGGCCGTGACCCTGGCTGTTGCCGTCCTCGTTACCCTGGCCATGACCGCGATCGTCGTGTGCGCCGCGGCCGGACAGGGGCCCGTAGACCTGGTTCGACTTCACGGTGAAACGCACCGTGCCGCCGCCGTGGTTGCGCAGCTTCAGGTGGAGGCTACCGCTCGCGCCCGCGTAGCCGACGCGCACTTCCGGATGGGGCGCGCGAGCACCGGCCAGGCGGCTCAGGTCGCCGGTGAAGCGGCGGTGATAGCCGTTCGGGCCCAGCACCCACAGGTCATATTTACCGCCATTGTCGGCGCGCGCGGCCCAGTCGCCGCGCAGCGTCTTGCCCGGCTCGACGGCGTAGCGCTGCGGCAGGCGGTCGAGATTCAGCTTGTCATAGACGTGAAACACGGCGGCGGCGCGGCCCGTGTTCGCGAACTTCAGCGTGACCGTACCGCTGCCGGCATCGGTCTGCGCGCTCGCATGCAGTTCGTAAGGCAACGCGCGCGACGGGCGCACGCCGGTGGCCTGCGCGGGCAGCGACGGTGCGGCCGGCGGCACGATCTTCGGTGCGGCCTGCTGTGCGGCGCTCAGGGCGTCGACCTGGCTTTTGGTCGTATGGCCCGCGAGTGTCGGCAGCGGTTCGTTGTTCGGCGAGCGGAAATTGAACGCGCTCGTCAGGTCGCCGCACACCGCGCGGCGGTAGGCGCTGATCTGCGGCTCCGCGACGCCGAAGCGCTTTTCGAGGAAGAGCAGCGTCGACGTATGGTCGAACACCTGCGAGTTCACCCAGCCGCCGCGGCTCCACGGCGACACGATCCACATCGGCACGCGCGGGCCCGGACCGTACGGACGGCCGTCGGTCGCCGGCTGGCTCGCCGTGGCCGGCGTGAAGTCGTGGTACTCGGCGGCGACGTCGGCGGCCGCCAGCGTATGGCCGCCCGCGAGCGTGCCGTCGGCGTTGCGCGACGGCACGGCCGGCGACGGCATGTGGTCGAAGAAGCCGTCGTTCTCGTCGTAGTTGACCAGCAGCACGGTCTTGCTCCACACCTCCGGGTTCGCCGTCAGCGCATCGAGCACGGCCTGCACGTACCAGCCGCCCTGCGCGGGGCTCGACGGCCCCGGGTGTTCGCTGTACACGGACGGCGGGATGATCCACGACACCTCGGGCAGCGTGCCGTTGCGGATGTCGTCGCGGAACGATTCGAGGAAGCCGTACGGCATCGTGTTGCCGAACCCCTTCGCGAGCGGGCTCAGCGGATCGTCGATCGCCGGGTCGTAGAACGCGCCGGCCGCCGTCACCGGCTGCGTGATGTCCGTCGATGCGACGTACGCCGGCCGGCGTGCGGGCGGCATCTGCTCGATCGCCGCGCGCCAGTGGCGGAAGCTCATCATCTCGTTGCAGCCGAAGTTGTCGATCAGGCTCTGGTAGACCTTCCAGTTCACGCCGGCCTGCTGCAGCCGGTCGGCATAGGTGGTCCAGGTCCAGCCCTGGCTCGACGGGCCGATGTCGTTGCCGCCGTTGAACTGGTTGTTCAGCGCGGCGATCTTCACGTGGCTGCCGTCGGCCGGGCTGATGCCGTTCGGGCCGTTGGTGCCGCTCCAGTAGAACAGGCGGTTCGCGATCGTGCCCGTGTGCATCCCGCAGTGATAGTGGTCGCACAGCGTGAACGCATCGGCGAGCGCGCGCTGGAACGGTACTTCCGCCGCGTCGTAGTAGCCCATCGACAGCGGCGTCTTCGCGTCGGGCCAGCGGTTCATCCGGCCGTGGTCCCACGCGGCCTGCGCATCGGCCCACGTGTGCGGCGTGCCGCCCGCGCGCTGGGCGTTGCCCTGGCTCGCGTCGAGGTGATACGGCGTGACGGTGGTGGCGGGCGTCGGCTTCGTGTACGTCTGGTAGAACACGTTGCGGCCATTCGGCGACGGCACCGCAAAGCGGTCGCCGTAACCGCGCACACCCTTGAACGTGCCGAAGTAGCTGTCGAATGCGCGGTTCTCCATCATCAGCAGCACGACGTGCTTCACGTCCTTGATGGTCCCCGTTTCGTGAAACGCGGGAATCGCGAGCGCACGGCGGATGCTCGGCGGAAACGCGGACAGCGCGGCGGCGGCGAGGCCGGAAGTGGCGGTCTGCTGGAGGAATTTGCGGCGTGACGTCATGGCGTTCGGGTCCTGTGATGATGGGAGCGTTCGTGACTTCGTCTGGTGGCGCCCGTGCGTCGCCCCCCCTGGGACGATTCGCGCTGCGTGTGCGTTCGGGCGCATCGGCCGCATGGGGCGGAGGTGCGCGCATCGTGCGCGATGCGCGATGTCGCGCAGATGCTTTGGCCGTTGCCGCGATCCTGCGCGACGCGCGCTCGTGATGCGCGGGCCAGGGTGTCGGCACACGCCGGCCCGGCGCATGCCGGGCTGGGCGGCGCCCAGTCTAGGGAGACGACGTGACGTCGACGTGATGAAGACATGACATCGCATGTCGCTTGCGTGACGTTGTGTGTGCAACGATTTGTTCAGGCGCGATGCGCGAGTGAAAAAGGTCGGGAATTACCGATTGCCGCATGCGTGACCGGTCAGAATTTTCCGGATTCCATTCGAATCGCGTGGCGAAGTTCGTTGCGGATGCAACATGACGTGCGACGGCGTGACGACCATGTTTCAAATGCGTGAAATCGGATAAGCTCGTCACATTGCTGCGCGTACGCGCAGTCCGCGCCTTCAGCGCGCCTTTTTGGAACCGGCCCACCCATGACCGACATCAAGATCCGGCACAGCGAGACGCACGACGTCGACGCGATCCGGCAGATCGCCGCGCATCCCGCGGTGTATGCGAATACGTTGCAGCATCCGTTTCCGTCGCTCGAGAAGTGGCAGAAGCGGCTCGATGGCGTGCGCGAGCGCGGCATGAGCCTTGTCGCCGAAATCGACGGCGTCGTGGTCGGCCATCTCGGCCTGGATCTCGAGCCGAATCCGCGCCGGCGTCATGCGGCGGGGCTCGGCATGATGGTCGACGCGGCGTATCACGGGCGCGGCGTCGGCAGCCGGTTGCTCGCGGCCGCGATCGATCTCGCGGAAAACTGGCTGAACGTCACGCGTCTCGAGCTGACCGTGTTCACCGACAACCGTGCGGCGATCGCGCTCTACGAGAAGCATGGCTTCCGGATCGAGGGCGAATCGCCGGGTTATGCATTGCGCGACGGCGTGCATGTGTCCGTGTATCACATGGCGCGGATCAAGGCACGGCAGTAAAGGCTCGGCCGACGCGTATCCGCCAGCACGCGCGGCCGCGAGGCCGCGCGTCATATTCATTCGAGAATTCGTTCGTTTTCTGCCGGCTGCGCCCGTCGTATCGTTGAACGATTTGCCGGTCGCCTCGGCCGGCGTGCGCTTTTCCGTAACGATCCTGCGCGGCGTTGCACGTCGGCTGGCTTCATCGTCATCGCTTCATGGCTCACGCATCACAGCCATCGCTTCGCGCGCCGCACCTTCCCGCAACCGCCTCTTTCAACGGACCCGCTTCGATGAAATCCGCTCTCAGGAACCTGACTGCCGCCTGCCTGTTCGCCGCCGCGGGTGCGGCGTTTGCCGCTGCCACGCCCACGGGCACCCCGGTGACGAGCGCATCGTCCGACGGCGCGCATCTGCCGCCCGGCATCGCATGGCAGCACGGCGACGTCGACGCCGCCTTCGCGTTGGCGAGGCGCTCCGGCAAGCCGCTGCTGCTCTACTGGGGGGCGGTGTGGTGCCCGTCATGCAATCAGGTGAAGTCGACGATCTTCAGCCAGCAGGCATTCAAGACCCGCTCGTCGTTCTTCGTGCCCGTGTATCTCGACGGCGATACCGAAAGCGCGCAGAAGCTCGGCGAGCGTTTCAAGGTGCACGGCTATCCGACGATGATCCTGTTCCGCCCCGACGGCACCGAAGTGACGCGGCTGCCGGGCGAAGCCGATCTCGACCGCTACATGCAGGCGCTGTCGCTCGGGATGACGGCTGCGCATCCGGTGCGGCAGACACTCGCGACCGCGCTGAAGAACGGTGCATCGCTGACGCCGGACGAATGGCGCCTGCTGGCCGACTATTCGTGGGACACCGACGGTGCGCTGCCGGTGCCGGCCGATCGCGTCGCCGAGACGCTGCAGTCGCTCGCGCAACGCGCGCGCGCGGCCGGCGCGAAGGCCGAATCGGCGCGCTTTGCGCTGAAGGCGGCCGTGGTCGCCGCGTCCGACGATCCGGCGCAGGCCGGCGCGCTCGACAAGGCGGCGCTTGCCGATTCGCTGCGCACGGTGCTGCAGGATCCCGCATGGTCGCGGGCCGATTCGGACGTGCTGGTCGCGGCGCCCGCGCGCGTGGTCGCGTATCTCGGTGGCGGCGATGCGCAGCGCGCGAAATTGCGCGGCGCATACGACGCGGCGCTTGCGCGGCTGTCGACCGACGCCACGCTGTCGTCGATCGACCGGCTGATGGCGCTGCACGGCCGCGTGCTGCTCGCGGGCGGCGACGCGCACAAGGGCGCGCCGCTGACGGCGCCGGCGCTGGCCGATACCGCGCGCAAGCAGATCGCCGCATCGGTGCAGGGCGCCGCGAATGCCTACGAGCGGCAGGCGCTCGTCAGCGAAGGCGCGGACACGCTGACCGACGCGGGCCTGTACGACGAGTCGGAAGCGTTGCTGAAGGCCGAGTTGCCGCGTTCGTCCACCCCGTACTACTTCATGTCCGGGCTGGCCGCGAATGCGAAAGCGCGTGGCGACAAGGCCGCGGCGCTCGACTGGTACCGCAAGGCATACGACGCGGCGAGCGGGCCGGCGACGAAGCTGCGCTGGGGTGCGACCTATTTTGCGAATGCGGTCGAACTGGCGCCGGATGATTCGGCGCGCATCGAAGGGATTGCCGCGAGCGTGCTCGCGCAGGCCGACAAGACCCGGGACGCGTTCTACGGTGCGAACCTGCGCGCGTTGACCAAGGTCGTCACGCAGCTGAACCGCTGGCGCGGCAGCGGCGCGCACGATGCATCGGTCAGGTCGATCGCGAAGCAGTTCGACGGCATCTGTGGGAAACTGCCCGCCGGCGATCCGCAGGCAAGCGCCTGCGTGCGCCTGATCCAGCCGGTCAAGGCATAGCATCCGGTGGCACTGCGTGCGCTTTCGGGATGCCGGCCGGCGCTTTTCCCGATACCAACGAGGCCACCGACACCATGCCCCATCTGACGCTCGAATATTCCGCGAACCTCGACGGGTTCGACGCCGGCGCGACCCTGCGCGCGCTCAATGCCGTACTGGCCGCGTCCGGTCATTTCGACGAGCTCGACATCAAGAGCCGCGCGCTGCGGTTCGATACCTTCGCGGTCGGCACGTCGCCGGCGCCGCGCGCGTTCGTCCATGCGAAGCTCGCGGTGCTGAGCGGCCGGACGATTGACGTCAAGCGCGAATTCTCGGAGCAGGTGCTGGCGGAACTGAAGCGGCACGTCGTCGCGCCGCCCGGCACGCACCTGCAACTGTGCGCGGAAATACTGGAGCTGGAGCGCGAGTCCTACGCGAAAGCGAGCATCGAGCCGCGCTGACCGGTGCGCGCTGCGCGGGCCGGGAACGCGGCGCTGACGCGAGCGCGTTTCACGGGTTCGAAACCCGACTATTGACCCGTGGTGTACGCGCCGCGACGGCCGTATCCGGTGCCTGCGGCCTGCGGCGTGCCTTGTTGCCGGGCGATCTTCGCCTCGGCGGCTTGAATGCTGGCAGGGTAGAACCAGTCGCTCGGCTGAAAGCCGGCCTTTTTCAGTGCAGCCACTTCTGAATGAACTTCGGCGCGTGTGAGCGGCGAGTTGGCTTGTGCCAGCGCGGCGACGGGGGCGGCGAATGCAGCCGCGAGGGCGATCGTGCGGATCAGCGGGTTCATGAGCGGATACCTCCATGTTTTCGACGGTGCCGATCGCACACGGTGACCGTCGAAACCAGTGTAGGCCTCGCCCGACTCGCGAAAAATGCCGCTACGCCCAACGTAGTGTTCTGCGGAAGACAACAATGAGCGAGCCGTCGAGCGTGCCTGAACGGACCCGGCAAAAAGGGGAGGAGCGGGGAGGAACCGGCCGCATCGACGCGGCCGGCGGGCGGCGGCCCTGAGACGGGCCGCCGCGGAGGGTGTTACACGAGCCCCGTCGTGTAGTACACGGCGATCACGAAGAACACGGCGAGCGTCTTGATGACCGTGACCGCGAAGATGTCGCGATACGACTCGCGGTGCGTGAGGCCCGTGACCGCGAGCAGCGTGATCACCGCGCCGTTGTGCGGCAGCGTGTCCATGCCGCCGCTCGCCATCGCGACGACCCGGTGCAGCACGTCCAGCGGGATATTGGCGGCCTGCGCACCCTTGATGAACAGGTCCGACATCGCGGCGAGCGCGATGCTCATGCCGCCCGACGCCGAGCCCGTGATACCGGCGAGCGAGCTGACCGACACGGCCGCGTTGACGAGCGGGTTCGGAATGCTCTTCAGCGCATCGCCCACGACCAGGAAGCCCGGCAGTGCGGCGATCACGCCACCGAAGCCGTATTCCGACGCGGTGTTCATCGCGGCGAGCAGCGCGCCGCCGACGGCGGCCTTCGAGCCGGCCGCGAAGCGATCGCTGACGCGTTTGAACGCGGTCAGCACCACCAGCACGATGCCGAGCAGCAGCGCGGCCTCGACCGACCAGATCGCGACGACCGTCTTGATCGATGCCGTGACGGGCGCATGCACGCCCGGCAGCACGTCCGGCGCGACCGTGTACGACGCGGCGCCATACCACTGCGGGATCAGCTTCGTGAACGCGAAGTTCGACACGCCGACGAGGATCAGCGGCAGGATCGCGAGTGCGGGATTCGGCAGCGACGTCGTCTCGACGCGCTCCGGCTCGTTGACGAGCGACGTGCCGTAGCCTTCGCCCTTCGCCATCGCCGAGCGGCGGCGCCATTCCAGATAGCTGAGGCCGACGACGATGATGAACAGCGAGCCGATCGTACCGAGCGCCGGTGCGGCCCACGCGGTCGTCTTGAAGAACGTGGTCGGGATGATGTTCTGGATCTGCGGCGTGCCGGGCAGCGAATCCATCGTGAACGAGAACGCGCCGAGCGCGATCGCGCCGGGCATCAATCGTTTCGGAATGTTGCTCTGGCGATAGAGCTCGGCCGCGAACGGATAGACCGCGAACACCACGACGAACAGCGACACGCCGCCATAGGTGAGTAGCGCGCATACCGCGACGATCACCGCATTCGCACGCGAGCGGCCGATGTAGCGGATGGCCGCGTGGACGATCGACTCGGAGAACCCGGAGAGTTCGATCACCTTGCCGAACACCGCGCCAAGCATGAACACCGGGAAATACAGTTTGACGAAGCCGACCATCTTCTCCATGAAGATGCCGGAGAAGACCGGGGCGACGGCGGCGGGGTCGGTCAGGAGCACCGCGCCGAGCGCGGCGATCGGCGCGAACAGGATCACGCTGTAGCCGCGATACGCGGCAAACATCAGGAACGCCAGCGCGGCGAGGACGATCACGAAAGACAAGGGAGTCTCCTAATGGCTTTGGTTGTTGTTCGATCGCGCGACGCGCCGCGGACCGGCTCAGGTTCGTGCAGGTTTCGTGCCATCGGCCGGATTGCGCCGCCGGACGTGGGTCCGCCGGAGACCGGCGGGCCCGCGCCGGTCGTTGTCTGACGATTCTACATAAAACGTCTCCATCCGGAGACGAAATGGCCGTCCGGCCAGCCCCTGGAATCGGGCAGGGCTTTCCCGGACAACGCATCGCGGCGTGTCTCCGAAGTGAGATAATCCGTCTCGATCCGGAGACAACCGGTCGAAAATACACGGAGACGAAGACACGATGATGAACGACTGGGCCCGCCTGCCCGTCAACTACGGCGACGTGCTGCGGCGCGCCGCCGAGTCGCTGTTCCGGACCTTCGAGGATTCGAGCGCGGGCACGGTGGTCGTCGATCGCGATGCGCGCGTCGTGTGGATGAACGAACGGTACGCGGCGCGTTTCGGTTTCGCCGATCCGCAGCAGGCCGTCGGCCTCGACTGCGAGGCGGTGATCCCGAACAGCCTGATGCGCGAGGTCGTGTCGACCGGGCAGCCGATCCTGCTCGACATCATGGAGACGGGCCGCGAGCCGCTCGTCGTCACGCGCCTGCCGCTGAAGAACGAGGCAGGCGAAACGGTCGGCGCGATCGGCTTCGCGCTGTTCGACCAGTTGAAGACGCTCACGCCGATTTTTTCCCGCTATGCACAGCTTCAGCAGCAACTGATCGCGACGCAGCGTTCGCTCGCGCAGGCGCGCCGCGCGAAATACACGTTCGCGAGCTTCGTCGGCACGAGCGCCGCGAGCCTCGAAACCAAGCGCCAGGCGCGCCGCGCCGCGCAGGTCGATTCGCCGGTGCTGCTGCTCGGCGAGACGGGCACCGGCAAGGAACTGCTCGCGCATGCGATCCATGCGGCGTCGGCGCGTGCCCTCCAGCCGCTCGTGACCGTCAACGTCGCCGCGATTCCGGACACGCTGCTCGAAACCGAATTCTTCGGCGCGGCGCCCGGTGCGTACACGGGCGCCGACCGCAAGGGCCGCGTCGGCAAGTTCGAGCTGGCCGATCGCGGCACGCTGTTTCTCGACGAGATCGGCGACATGCCGCTGCCGCTGCAGGGCAAGCTGCTGCGCGTGCTGCAGGACAAGGAATTCGAGCCGGTCGGCTCGAACCGGATCGTGCGCGCGGACGTCCGGATCATCGCTGCCACGAGCGCCGACCTGCCGGCGCTGGTCGCGGCCGGGCGTTTCCGCGCGGATCTCTATTACCGGCTGAACGTGCTGACGATCCACGCGCCGCCGCTGCGCGAGCGCGCGTCCGACATCGCGGCGCTCGTCTACGCGACGCTCGAGGAACTGGCCGCGCAGCACGGCCGCGCCGCCCATTGCGAGCTGACCGACGATGCGTTGCGGATGCTGTGTGCGTATCCGTGGCCCGGCAACGTGCGCGAGTTGCGCAATACGCTCGAACGCGCGCTGATGCTGTCGGACCGGTCGGTGATCGATGCGCGTGCGCTCGCGCCGTTCCTTGGGCCGGTGCGCGTATCGACGGACGGCGCAGCATCGGCGCAGCGGGCGGCCGTATCGCCGGCCGAGCGGCGGGCGGGCGAGGTGCCTGCCGCGCCCGCCGCTTCGTATGCGGATGCGTTGGCGGCGTGGGAGCGCCAGTTCCTGACCGATGCGCTGGCGGCCTGCGACGGGAAGGTGGTGGAAGCCGCCGCGCGCATCGGGATCGGCCGCGCGACGCTGTACAAGAAGCTGGCGGCGCTGGGCATCGACCGGTAGGCCGATCGGCAAAGCCGGCGCGGTCGGACGTGACGCATCGAACAGGAGATCACGATGAAGCGGATCGGCATCGCAGGGTGGCTGACGATGGTGCTGGCGACCACTGCGCTCGCGCAGTCGGGCGACGTCGACACACCCGAGGCGCGGCGCAACTGGTACAACGATCCATTTATCGCGCTGTCGCAGGACGTGGCCGAATGCCCGTTGCCGCTCGGCCCGTGGATGACCCGGGCCGAGATGACGGACGATGCGCATTACCGCGCGGAACGCGGCACCACCTGCTGGCTCGCGCACCGCTGCTCGAAGCCGAACTCGTATATGTATGACGCACCGATCGCCGACGCGGTGAAGGCGCACTTCGCCGGCTCCGATCGGCTGCATGGCACGAGCCTGTGGATCACCGTGCAGCGGCGTTTCATTTACGTCGAAGGATGTGCGGATACGGCGTTCGATCGCCAGGCGTTGCAACGCGAACTCGAGGCGCTTCCGGACGTCGAGCAGGTATTCGTTCGCATCACCGACGATCCGCGCAAGCGCTTGCCGTACAAGGCGCGCGGGCAACCCGGCCGCACGCCGGACTGACGGTGGAAGGGCCGCGCATGGCATACTCGCGACATTCAAAAAAAGGTTGACGGGAAGAACAATGAAACACATGCTTGCGTCGGTCTGTCGGTGGCCTCGGGCGGCCGTCGTGTTGGCTCTGGTTGCAGGGCTCGGCGGGTGTGGCGGCGCCGCGCCACTGTTCACCTCGGACGGGCGTCCGACTACGCAGGTGCAATGCACCGGCCGCGACTGGAGCAATTGCACGGACAACGCCCGGGCGATCTGCAACGGGGATTTCGACGTGCTTCAGCAATCGAGTGATGACACAACGCGAAATCTTCTCTTCGCGTGCAAGAAGAAAAGCGGTTACTGATCCCGAGATAACCGGCTGAGGAGACCACGATCGGGCGAAGCGCTTTTCTGTTGGCTGAGCGTCATTTATTTTTCACGAATAACCCTCACGGAGTCCCATCCATATGGCGACCTACAGGCAACTGACCGTGCAGCTCGAACGGCTTCAGCAAAAGATCGACAAGGAACGCGAAAAGGCGATTGCCGATGCGATTGCCGATATCCGCGCGAAAATCGAGGAATACGACATTACGCCGGAAGAGCTCGGGTTTCGCCCGGTAGGGGGAGCCGCTGCCACAGCGAAGCCGAAGCGGACGTCGCCGCCGAAATACCAGAACCCGAAGACGGGCGAAACCTGGAGTGGCCGCGGGCGGGCGCCGGCGTGGCTCGGCAAGAATCGCGAGCGTTTCCTGATCAAGGACTGACTCCCGAAAAACCTCACCTTTAGCGTGCTGACTGACGGTGCGAATGGCCATACGGCCGTCGCACCGTTTTGTTTTTGTGCATTCCCGGCGTGATTCCCGCTGGCGTATTGAACTGCGACGCTGCGCAATTAACGGATCCCGTTTTGCGAATTCGCCGCGATTCGACCGCATATCGCGGCGAATTCCCGTAAACAGACCTGCAACTGCGCAGCCTATGCGCATCGGCCAGCGCCATTCTCGCGGTGCACGCGTGCCGCGAATTCCGATCACCGCTCGCGTGTTTGTGGATGGCGCCGTGCAATTCCCGAAGATACTCACCATAGCTCCTGTAAATCCTCACCTTTGACGCAGCGGACGCAGCGTTGCACCGCATGCCGGCACCGGGTGCGCCGGGCGAATGGGCTCGGCCGGTGCGCGGCGACGGCGGGCCGTGCTCGTGTTGCAGGCTCATGGTGCGAGCGTTGATGCGTGTCGAATAGTCGGCCGTTCGGCATATAGGCAGCCGCATGCGCTTCGCCTATGCTTGGGGTTCGCGTCGATCGGCGTATGGCGCGGTGCGTGCCGCATGCCGATCGGGTCGTCTTTCGTTACCGCAGGGAGCCGATGTGACCGTTCGCCATCTCGATGCGTTGTTCCAGCCCAAGTCCGTTGCGGTCGTCGGCGCGTCGTCGCGCGTGGGCAGTATCGGCGCGATGGTGTGGTCGCGCGTGCTCGACGGTGCATTCCAGGGGCCCGTGTGGCCCGTCAATCCGAAGTATCGTGACCTGCACGGGCATGCGGTCGTGTCCGATGTCGACCGGTTGCCCGCGCCGCCGTCGGTTGCCGTGATCTGTACGCCGCCTGCGACCTGGGCCGGCATCGTGCGCAAGCTCGGCGAGCTCGGCACACGCGTCGCGGTGATCGTCGGCGAGGCGCGCACGGACGCCGATCGCGCCGCGCTCGATCGCACGCTGAAGGCGGCGAAGCCGTTCGTGCTTCGTATCGTCGGGCCGGGCAGTCTCGGCGTGCTGTCGCCTGCGCGGCATGCGCATTTCGGTGCCCCGGCCTATACGGTGCGATCGGGCGGCGTCGCGTGGGTGTCGCAATCGAATGCGCTGACGAACGCGGTGCTCGGCTGGGCCGATGCGCGGGGCCTCGGTTTTTCGCATGTCGTCGCGCTCGGCGGCGAGTCCGACGTCGATGCGGGCGACGTGCTCGACTATCTCGCGAGCGATCCCGGCACGCGTGCGATCCTGCTCGAACTCGATACCGTGCGCGCTGCGCGCAAGTTCATGTCGGCCGCGCGCGCGGCCGCGCGCAACAAGCCGGTGCTCGCATTGCGCACCGGCCGCGCGGATCCCGGCGACGCGCTCTATACGGCGGCGTTCCAGCGCGCGGGGATGGTGCGTGTCGATGCGCTCGACGATCTGCTCGACGAGATCGAGACGCTCGGCGTCGGCCGCGTCACCGCGCGCGGCGCGGCCACGCTGGTGACGAGCGATGCGGGCGTCGCGAAACTCGCGGTTGACGCGGTGGCCGAGGTGCGCGACGTGCTGGCCGACTGGTCACCCGCGGCCACGTCGGCCGTGTCGGCTGCGCTGCCGCATCTCGCGTCGCCCGGCAATCCGCTGACACTGGGCGACGATGCGCGCCCCGAGCATTTTGCGGCGGCGATCAAGGCGCTCGCGCCGTTCCCGCAAACAGGCACGCTGTTCGTCGTCCATTCGACCTCCCACAGCGCACCGGCCGATGCGGTTGCGCACACGCTGATCGAAGCGCGGCAGCATGCGCATCGCGGCATCCTCGCGTGTTTCTTCGGCGCGGTCGATGCCGCGACGCGCGATGCACTGCACGCGAACGGCATTCCCGTGCACACCACGCCGCAGCGGCTCGCACGCGCGTATGCGCGTCTCGTCGACTACAGCCTCGGGCGGCAACTGCTGATGCAAACGCCCGAGGGCACGCTGCCGCAGCCGGCCGAGTGCGTGGCATCCGCACAGGCCGAGGCGCGCCGGATGGTCGAAGCGGGCCAGCATGAGCTGACCGGCGAAGCCGCGCTGCGCTGGCTGTCGCATTTCGGCTTGCAGGGTGAGCTGGCTGTCGAGCCGGCCGGCACGAAAGTCGTCGATGTCACGGTCGACATGTACGACGATTCGAACTTTGGCCCGGTGTTTCGCTATGCCGTGCCGCCTGCGGACGGCGTATCGGCGCCGTTCGTCGTCTATGGCCTGCCGCCGCTGAACACCGTGCTCGCTCGTGCGGTGATGGAGCGCTCGCCGTATGCGCGCAGCACACCCATCGAGCCGACGCTCGATGCGTTGACGGCGCTGTCGCAGGTCGTCTGCGACGTGCGCGAAGTCGTTGCGATGTCGGTCACATTGCGCGTGCGGTCCGACCGCGCGCACGTGATTGCGCCGCGCGTCACGCTGGCCGCGGGGCGCAGCCGGCTCGCGATCATGCCGTATCCGCGCCACCTCGAACAGACGCTCGAGTGGCGCGGCGAGACTGTGACGATCCGCCCGATCCGTCCGGAAGACGAGGCTGCGCACAATGAACTGCTCGGCGCGATGACGCCGGACGATCTGCGGATGCGTTTCTTCGGCGCGGTGCGCAGCTTCGATCATTCGCAGGTGGCGCGCATGACGCAGATCGATTACGACCGTGAGATGGCCTTCATCGTGTCGTTCACCGATGTGTCCGGGCGGGATCACACGCTTGCGGTCGCGCGCGCGGTTGCGGATCCCGACAACGAGACGGCGGAGTTCGCGATCGCGGTACGACCCGATCAGAAGGGCAAGGGCCTTGGCCGGCTGATGATGGCCCGGATCATCGACTATGCGCGCTCGCGCGGAACCGCATGGATGATCGGCGAGGCGTTGCGCGAGAACTCGGCGATGATCTCGCTTGCGAAGTCGTGCGGTTTTGCTGTGTCGACGACAGAGGAGCCCGGCGTCGTGGGCTTCAGGATGAAGCTGCAGCCGTAGCGTCTGCCGGCGATCCGACGCGCGGAGACGTTGCATGTCGTGGATGTCTCCAGCCTCCTGGCATGTTGCGGATATTAACGGTCAGGAATGCAGAGCATTTGAACGTGTCTCGCGAGCGGAGCAACCACGAACGTGTCGGCGCCTGTTCGCAACGGAAATACCGACGCTCATATGGCGCTGCGAGACGCGTGCCGCCTGCCGCGATATCCATCCCGCACCGCTGTTTTTTGCAAGGTTTCACACGCATTGACCGCCGCATGTCAGCCTCGAAAATTCGAATTTTCCCAATAGGTGAGACTTTTCGGGATCCTCGGGTGAGCTTCTTCAGGAGGGCGGAGGTGAGCCGATACGGGAGCGCTTGGTGAGCTTTCCCGGGAGTAGCCGGTGAGCCTCTGCGGGAGTAGCCGGTGAGCCTCTGCGGGAGGCGTCGGTGAGCCTTTCCGGGGCGTATCGGTGAGGGTCTGCGGGAAGTGTCGGTGAGGACATCCGGGAGGCTTGGGTGAGGCTTTCCAGGAGCCTTGGTGAGCTTTTTCGGGAGGCACAGGTGAGTGCCTGCGGGATGCCAAGGTGAGACTTTTCGGGAGCACCCGGATGCACGGCTCCCACAGGCGCAGCGCCGGCCAAGGCCGGCGTCACGCAGGGGGCGGGCACGCATGAACCGTGCCCGCGGCTACCTTCAGGCAGCGAGTTTCGTCGCCGCGTCGTTCACCTGATCGCGCGAAATCGCGAGTTCCTCGAGGTGCGGATCGGCATAGACGGCGCCGGTTTCGCGCTCGAGGCGGGCGATCGTCAGTGCACAGCGCGCGGTGTCCTTGGGCATTGCGATGAAGCGCTTGACCGATTCGCCGGACGTGAACGCTTCGAACAGCGCGCCGCGCACGTCGTCCGGAAGCGTCTTGGTCCACTGGTACGGCTTGCCGTTGAACGTGATCGACGGCGGCAGCGTGCGTTCCTTCTTGGTCGCCGTGATGAGCCCGTAGGTGCGGGCCGCGTCGCCGATCTGCTCGGGCGAGAAGAGTTCGTCGGGCGTGATGTCGAACTGCTCGATGTAGTTCTCGATCGCCTGCATTGCGGTGGCACGATCGTCGCGCTTCTTCTGTGCGCGCGCGACGATATCGCGCAGCTCGTCCGCCTCTTCGGGCGTGATCGTGAAGCTTGCCTGCTTCTGCTGAAGTTCGGAGAAACGCTGGAATTCTTGATCGTTCAGAAGTTTGGCCATGACATCCATCGGACACGACGGCCGCGACAACCGGCCGCCGTAGTTTTTGAGAGGGCCGCTATTTTAGCGTAGCGCCGAGGACGCACGATATGGCACCGTGCGTCGCGCTCCGCAGAGATGTTGTGGGCGGCCGGGGCCGGCGCAACGGCGCCGTACCCGGTGCGCTCCGCCGAGCCTGCGCGTCAGCAGGTCTCGTCGCGGCACATCGACAGAAGGGCGGCCGTGTCGCGCAACCCTTCGACGACCGTGTCGACGGACGGTGCCATGTGCGCATCGATCCGGCGCATGTACGGGCACGTCAGCACCGCGATCGCATGGCCGGACGGCCCGAGGATCGGCGCGGTCAGGTCGGTCACGCCGTAGGCCTGGCGGCTGTCCTGGCGCAGGTAGCCGGTTTGCCGGATGGACTGGCACGCATACGCGAGTTCCTGCTCGTTCAGCGGCGCTTCGCCTTTGACCTTGCGGTGCTCGGCGAGCATGTGCGCGCGATGCTCGGCGCCCTGGAACGACAGCATCACGCGCCCCGATGCCGTATCGGCGAGCCCGACGCGCGAGCCGAGCCGGACCGATACGCCCCACGAGCCGGGGCCGTCGACCTGCGCGATCACGAGCAGGTTGCCGCGGTCGTAGACGGACAGGTGGCACGATTGTTCGGAGGCGTCGGCGAAGCGCTGCATCGGCGGCAAGGCTTCGGCGATCAGCCGGCTCATCGGCGGATGCCGATGCGCGAGCGAGAACAGCTTGAGGCTGAGCGTGTAGCGGTCGCCGCCGGTCGAGCGCATCACGTAGCGGCGTGCGACGAGGCGCTCGAGCATCCGGTAGATCTCGCTCGCGTTGCGGCCGAGTTCCTTCGTGATTTCGGTGCGGGTAAGGCCTTCTTTCTGCTCCGACAGGAGTTCGAGAATATCGAGACCCTTGTCGAGCGCGGGTGCGCGATAGCGGTCGATTGCGCCCATCGATTCCCGAGCGTCGCAGCCGGGAATCAGGTCGTTGGTTGTTTGCATTGTCGGTGTGGAGTTGGGGGTGACTTTCGATCGATTGGCGACGCACGCTGACCGATTCTGCAACACGCTTGTGTCGAGCCCGCGTGTGGCGACGAACGCCATCCGTTTGAGCTTAACAACAAACATTTAGTGTGCAATGCAGCGTCTTTTTACCGATCGTTACCGGACAAGAACGGATCGATTCCCTTTCAGGATGACAGGGAAGCCCCGAATACCCGGTATTCATGACAGGTGGCACCGGTTCAAGGCGTTTGAAAGGCAATCGAGGGGCCGCGCCGCCCCCGATGCTGCGCCGCAGCGTCGGCGGGCGCACCAATAGTCGGTATCCGTCGCGGGTCATTTCACGGCGCGCGGCCGATGGTACAAAGGCTGGCGGGCTAGCGACGGTGCGGCCGCGCGTGAAGCCGGCCGCTACGGGCTGGACCATGTCGCGGGTGCCAGGCCGTCGTCGCCGATGCGCAGACCGGCGGCCGCCCGTTCGATGCGCGCCGTACTTCCGTGCGGCGTCACGATCGCTGCGCCCGCGCGACCCTCGCGCGTCGACGGCATGCCGGATGCGGCGCCGACGCGCGCAATCGACGATCGACAATCAGTCCGGCGCGCGGCCACTAAAGGCCGAGTCAGCCGGTATCCTGTCCCATTCGACAACAGAGGTTGAGCACGATGAAACTGCTTCGCTATGGCCCGTCCGGCCAGGAAAAGCCCGGTATTCTCGACGCGGACGGCCGGATTCGCGACCTGTCCGCACATGTGCCGGACCTGTCCGGCGATGTGCTGTCCGACGCGAGTCTCGCGCGGCTGCGCGCGATCGATCCGGCCACGCTGCCGCTGGTGTCAGGCGAGCCGCGCATCGGCGCGTGCGTCGGGCATGTCGGCAAGTTCATCGGCATCGGCCTGAACTATGCCGATCACGCGGCCGAAGCCGGCATGCCGGTGCCGAAGGAGCCGGTCGTGTTCGGCAAGTGGACAAGCTCGATCTGCGGCCCGAACGACGGGATCGACATCCCGAAAGGGTCGGTCAAGACCGACTGGGAAGTCGAGCTGGGCGTCGTGATCGGCGCGGCCTGCAAGGACGTCGACGAAGCGCGCGCACTCGATTACGTCGCGGGCTACTGCGTCGTCAACGACGTGTCCGAGCGTGAATGGCAGATCGAGCGCGGTGGCCAGTGGGACAAGGGCAAGGGTTTCGACACGTTCGGCCCGATCGGCCCGTGGCTCGTCACGCGCGACGAGGTGCCCGATCCGCAGCGTCTCGACCTGTGGCTCGAAATCGACGGCCACCGCTATCAGAACGGCAACACGCGCACGATGGTGTTCACCGTCGCGCAGCTGATCGCCTATCTGTCGCGCTGCATGACGCTGCAGCCGGGCGACGTGATCACGACCGGCACGCCACCGGGCGTCGGCATGGGCATCAAGCCGTCGCCGGTATTCCTCAAGGCCGGCCAGATGGTGCGGCTCGGTGTCGAAGGACTCGGCGAGCAACTGCAGCACACGCGCGACGCGCGATAACCGCGCATCCGGCGATCCCGTTGAACGACCGCCGGATACCGATGATTCAAAGGCAAGGGCCCGATTCCGCATTGCGCGGAATCGGGCCCTTGGCGTTGGTACGCGGGCCGGATCAGACGACGTTGTCGAGTTCGCAGTGCGCTTCCAGCCGATACCCGTCGGGATCGACGACGAACGCCGCGTAGTAGCCGGGGCCGTAGTGTTCGCGCTTGCCGGGCCCGCCGTTGTCCTGGCCGCCGTGCTCGAGCGCGGCACGGTAGAACGCGTCGACTTCGACCGGCGACGCGGCCTTGAACGACAGGTGCAGCCCCGAGTCGGGATCGGCGGCGATGGGGCGAGCCGCGTGCTGCAACCACAGCTCCGGCTCGGTCGTGCCGTACCCGATGGAGCCGTCGTCGCTGTATAGCCGTTTGTAGCCGAGCGCGCCAAGCGTGCTGTCGTAGAACGTCCGGCTGCGGCCGATGTGTGCAACGCCGAACGAAAGGTGATCGATCATCTGTGGCTCCTTGGACTGAAGAGGGACGTCAGTGCAGCAAACCTGCTTATAACCACCATGCCAGCCGCTTGTAGCGCAGTGCGCCGAGTGTGCGGTCGTAGAACGCGCGGCCGCTGTTGTTGTGGATAACGCCGGACGAAAGGCGATCGATCATCTGTGGCTCCTTGAACTGAGGCGGGTGTCAGTGCAGCAAACCTTTTTATAACTACCATGCTGGTTATGTTAGGAAGCGCCCGTGGGCTTGTCAACCGGCATGATGGTTAGATACGATCGCGTCATGAGCAAAACGCAACCTTCCGTCACGATGGACTGCCTGATTCCGGCACCGCCCGAGACCCTGAGCATCGATTTCGCGAACACGCTTTACTGGCGTGGCAGCGACCCGCCGACGGAGACCTTCGGCACGATGGACGACCTGCTGGCGTGGTGTCGCGAGCAGGCTGGCGTGCCGGCCGGTCTGGCGGAAGCGTGCCGCGCGCGCGGCGAAGAGGAGAGTGGGCCGGCGATGCTGACGCGCGCGCTCGCATTGCGCGAGGCGCTGTACCGGCTTTTCCATGCGCAGGCCGAGCAGCGCGAGCCGCAGGCCGACGATCTTGCCCTGCTGGGCGGTTTTCTGGCGGAAGCGGCGCCGCGCGTCGCGCTGGCGCGCATCGATGGCGGCTATGCGTGGCGGGTCGGGGAGGGGCGTGCGACGCTGGCCGGGCTGTTGAGCCCGGTACTGTGGTCGGCGATCGACCTGCTCGGCGGTGCGCGGCTCGCGAAGGTCAAGCGTTGCGCGAACGACGCCTGCCAGTGGTTGTTCATCGACGACAGCAAGAACGGCAGCCGCCGCTGGTGTTCGATGTCGTCGTGCGGCAATCGCGCGAAGGCGTACCGCCACTATCACAAGGCCGGCTGACGGTCGGCTCGTTCACGGCGCAGCGCCCGACCTACTTCACCGACAACTTCCGCCACAGTGTCGTCTTGCTGATGCCGAGCATCGCGCACGCGCGGTCGCGGTCGCCGCCGCATGCATCGAGTACCGCGCGGATCTCGTCGGCTTCCGCGCGACGGCGGCGCGCGTGCAGCGTCTGCGCATCGTCGGCGTCGGCCGTGTCGGCGGGCACCGCGAACAGCTCGGGCGCGATGGCCTGCAGCGCGCCGGGATCGAGCGCGCCGCACGCGGCGGCCGGGTCGCTTTCGTCGACTTCCTCGGCCAGCTCCACCGCGATCCGCTCGATCACGTTCTGCAGTTCGCGCACGTTGCCGGGCCACCGGTAGCGCGCGAGCGCGGCCTGCGTCGTGCCGAGCACGCGCGCGGCGTCGGCGGCGTCGCGCAGGCGTTCGGCGAGGCGCGGTTCACGTCGTGCGGCCTGCACGAGCAGCGTGGCCGCGAGCGCCGGGATATCGGCTGCGCGCTCGCGCAGCGGCGGCAGGCCGACGTTCAGGATGTTGAGCCGGTAGTAGAGATCCGCGCGGAACGTGCCGGCCTCGACGGCAGCGAGCAGCGGGCGGTGCGTCGCGGCGATCACGCGCACGTCGATGCGGATCGGCTCGGTCGAGCCGAGGCGGATCACCTCGCGCTCCTGCAGCACGCGCAGCAGCCGGCTCTGCAGCGACGGCGGCATTTCGCCGATCTCGTCGAGAAACAGCGTGCCGCGGTGGGCGGCTTCGAACAGGCCGGTCTTGCCGCCGCGCCGCGCGCCCGTGAACGCGCCTTCCTCATAGCCGAACAACTCGCTCTCGAGCAGCGCTTCCGGGAACGCGCCGCAGTTGACCGCGACGAACGGGTAGCTGCGCCGCGCGGACAGCGCGTGCAGGCTTTGCGCGATCATCTCCTTGCCGGTGCCGCTTTCGCCGAGCACGAGCACGGTCGCGTCGGATTTCGCGTAGCGGCGCACGAGATCGCGCACGCGCGCCATCGGCGCCGACGCGCCGACCACGTCGTCGAGCGCGTAGCGCGCCGCGAACTGCTGTGTGGTGGGCTGCGAACGCAGCGCGCGGTCGAGCCGTTCGACCGCGCGCGATTCCTGGAACGTCAGCACGCTGCCCGACGTGACGCCGCGATCGACGAGCGGCCCGCGATGCACGACATAGCGCACGCCGCGCACGGTGGCGAGCGCGTCGCCGTCCTCGCCGCGCAGCGTGCGCAGCTCGGGCCGCAGGTCGACGAGCGCGCGGCCGACGGCCGCCGCGGGTTCGACCCCGAGCGCCGACGCGAGCCGTTCGTTGATCGCTTCCACGCGGCCGCGCGCGTCGAGTGCGACCACGCCGTCGCGCAGGTGCTGGAGCAGGTTGTCGAGCCGCTGGCGGCGGAATGCCTCGGCATGCGTCGCATACGCGACTTCGAGCGCCGTATCGACGGCCTTGCGCACCGATGCGTGCGAATACAGGAACACCGCGCCCATGCCGGCGCTGGCCGCGAGATCGGTGACGAGGCCGGGGCCGACGATCGTCTCGATGCCGCGGTCGCGCAGCTCGTGCACGCAGGCTTCCGCTTCCTGCGCGGACTGATATGACGCAAACTGCACGTCGAGGCCGTACGCGGCGACGAAGCGGCGCACTTCGGGCGGCGTTTCTCCGGCGCTGACGAGTGCGATCCGCGACGCGTCGCGCCGGGCGCGCGCGAGCGCCTGCATCACGTCGAAGCCGGTCGGCGACACGACCACCACCGGCACCTGCGCACGCGTCTTCAGGAAGCCGCCGTTCGAGCCGGCCGCGACGATCACGTCGGGCCGCGCGGTGCCGGCCTCGGCGATCGCGCTGAGCGCATCCTCATAGGCGCGCGTCACGATGCGCACGTCGGCGCGTTCGTCGAATTCGCCGGCGATCTCGCGAAAGAGGTCGCGCAGGCGGCTGATGCCCATCGCCCAGATGCGCGGGCGCGCCGCGCGATCGGCCGGGCCGACGGGTTTGGTCGAGGAGAGGTCCATGACGGTCGATTATGCGCGTGCGATTTCATTTTTGAAACTTGAAATTGCTGGATTGAAATCGCAAGGCAGTGCGATGCCTGGGCCGGTTGCTTAAGAATCAGTGGGTTAGCGACGTTGCGCGAGCTGGCCCGGTCCTTGCTGTTAATGGTCGTTCCTTCAGGAGGCCGTTCATGAGCAATACGCATCTTCAGAGCGCCGGCGCGAAATTCCGCGCGGCAGTCGCGGCGGAGCAGCCGCTGCAGGTGGTCGGCGCGATCACCGCGTACGCAGCCAAAATGGCACAGGCCGTCGGCTTCAAGGCCGTGTATCTGTCGGGTGGCGGCGTCGCCGCGAACTCGCTCGGGATCCCCGACCTCGGCATCAGCACGATGGAAGACGTGCTGATCGACGCGAACCGGATCACCAACGCAACCGACCTGCCGCTGCTGGTCGACATCGACACCGGTTGGGGCGGCGCGTTCAACATCGCGCGCACGGTGCGTTCGTTCATCAAGGCCGGCGTCGCGGCCGTGCACCTGGAAGACCAGGTCGGCCAGAAGCGCTGCGGCCACCGTCCGGGCAAGGAAGTCGTGCCGGTCGAAGAAATGGTCGATCGCGTCAAGGCCGCGGTCGATGCGCGTACCGACGACCAGTTCGTGATCATGGCGCGTACCGACGCCGCTGCCGCCGAAGGGATCGACTCGGCGATCGAGCGCGCAGTGGCTTACGTCGAAGCCGGCGCGGACATGATCTTCCCGGAAGCGATGAAGTCGCTCGACGACTACCGCCGCTTCAAGGCAGCCGTGAAGGTGCCGATCCTCGCGAACCTGACCGAATTCGGCTCGACGCCGCTGTTCACGCTCGACGAGCTGCGCGAGGCGAACGTCGACATCGCGCTGTACTGCTGCGGCGCCTATCGCGCGATGAACAAGGCCGCGCTGAACTTCTACGAGACGCTGCGCCGCGACGGCACGCAGAAGGCAGCCGTGCCGACGATGCAGACGCGCGCCGAGCTGTATGACTTCCTCGGTTATCACGAATACGAGCGCAAGCTCGACGAGCTGTTCGCGCAGGGCAAGAAGTAACGTGCCCGCGCGCCGGGATTCGATTCCGGAGCGTTTTGCATGGGGCCGGGCCAGGCGCTGAAGCGCCAAGTCCGGCCGACCGCGAAGCATGGGGCCGCACTAGGCGCTAAAGCGCCAAGTCCGGCCGACAGCTGATCCCCCCGATACACATTGGAGAGCAGAAACATGAGCGAGACGAAAGACGCAGCAGCACCGGCCGCCGCAGGCGCATTCAAGCCGAAGAAGTCGGTGGCGCTGTCGGGCGTGACGGCCGGCAACACGGCGCTGTGCACGGTCGGCAAGACCGGCAACGACCTGCACTATCGCGGCTACGACATTCTCGATGTCGCCGAATCGTGCGAATTCGAGGAAATCGCGCACCTGCTCGTTCACGGCACGCTGCCGAACCTGACCGAACTGGCCGCCTACAAGACCAAGCTGCGCGCACTGCGCGGCCTGCCGAGCGCGCTGAAGGCGGCGCTCGAGCAGATCCCGGCGTCCGCGCACCCGATGGACGTGATGCGCACGGGCGTGTCGGTGCTCGGCACCGTGCTGCCGGAGAAGGACGACCACAACCTGCCGGGCGCGCGCGACATCGCCGACCGCCTGATGGCATCGCTCGGCTCGATGCTGCTGTACTGGTATCACTTCTCGCACAACGGCAAGCGCATCGAGACGGAAACCGACGACGACTCGATCGGCGGCCACTTCCTGCACCTGCTGCACGGCAAGACGCCGTCGAAGTCGTGGGTCGAGGCGATGCACACGTCGCTGATCCTGTACGCAGAGCACGAATTCAACGCGTCGACGTTTACCGGCCGCGTGATCGCGGGCACGGGCTCGGACATCTACTCGGCGATCACCGGCGCGATCGGCGCGCTGCGCGGGCCGAAGCATGGCGGTGCGAACGAAGTCGCGTATGAGATCCAGAGCCGCTACAGCTCGCCGGACGACGCCGAAGCCGACATCCGCCGCCGCGTCGAGAACAAGGAAGTCGTGATCGGCTTCGGCCACCCGGTCTACACGATCTCCGATCCGCGCAACAAGGTGATCAAGGGCGTCGCGCACAAGCTGTCGAAGGAAGCGGGCGACCTGAAGCTGTACAACATCGCCGAGCGCCTCGAATCGGTGATGTGGGAAGCGAAGAAGATGTTCCCGAACCTCGACTGGTTCAGCGCGGTGTCGTATCACATGATGGGCGTGCCGACCGCGATGTTCACGCCGCTGTTCGTGATCTCGCGCACGTCGGGCTGGAGCGCGCACATCATCGAGCAACGCATCGACAACAAGATCATCCGCCCGAGCGCGAACTACACCGGTCCGGAAGACCTGCAGTTCGTGCCGATCGAGAAGCGCTGATCGCCCACCGTGCACACCGGCCTCCCGCGTGACGGGGGCCGGCGTGCGCCGGACGCCATACCCGAGTTCCCCACACCATGAATACCGCCAACCGCAAACCCCTGCCCGGCACGTCGCTGGACTATTTCGACGCGCGCGCCGCGGTCGAAGCGATCGCGCCCGGTGCCTACGACACGCTGCCGTACACGTCGCGCGTGCTCGCCGAAAACCTCGTGCGCCGCTGCGATCCGGCGATCCTTGCCGATTCGCTGAAGCAGATCATCGAGCGCAAGCGCGAACGTGATTTCCCGTGGTTCCCGGCGCGTGTCGTGTGCCACGACATCCTCGGGCAGACCGCGCTCGTCGATCTCGCCGGCCTGCGCGATGCGATCGCCGACGGCGGCGGCGACCCGGCGAAGGTCAACCCGGTCGTGCCCGTGCAGCTGATCGTCGACCACTCGCTCGCCGTCGAATGCGGCGGCTTCGATCCGGACGCGTTCGCGAAGAACCGCGCGATCGAGGATCGCCGCAACGAGGATCGCTTCCACTTCATCGAGTGGACGAAGAAGGCGTTCGAGAACGTCGACGTGATCCCGCCGGGCAACGGCATCATGCACCAGATCAACCTCGAGAAGATGTCGCCGGTGATCCAGGCGCAAGACGGCGTCGCGTATCCGGACACCTGCGTCGGCACCGACAGTCACACGCCGCACGTCGATGCGCTCGGCGTGATCGCGATCGGCGTCGGCGGCCTCGAAGCGGAGAACGTGATGCTCGGCCGCGCATCGTGGATGCGCCTGCCCGACATCGTCGGCGTCGAGCTGACCGGCAAGCGCCAGCCCGGCATCACCGCGACCGACGTCGTGCTCGCCCTGACCGAGTTCCTGCGCAAGGAAAAGGTGGTCGGCGCGTATCTGGAATTCCGTGGCGAAGGCGCGGCGAGCCTCACGCTCGGCGATCGCGCGACGATCTCGAACATGGCGCCCGAATACGGCGCGACGGCCGCGATGTTCTTCATCGACGGCCAGACGACCGATTACCTGCGCCTCACCGGCCGCAGCGACGAGCAGGTGAAGCTCGTCGAGACCTACGCGAAGGCGGCGGGCCTGTGGGCCGATACGCTCGCCAACGCGCAGTACGAACGCACGCTGACGTTCGACCTGTCGAGCGTCGTGCGCAACATGGCCGGCCCGTCGAACCCGCACAAGCGGCTGCCGACGTCCGACCTCGCCGCGCGCGGCATTGCCGGTGCGTGGGAAGAGAAAGCGGGCGAGATGCCCGACGGCGCGGTGATCATCGCCGCGATCACGAGCTGCACGAACACCAGCAACCCGCGCAACGTGATCGCAGCGGCCTTGCTCGCACGCAACGCGAATGCGCGCGGCCTCACGCGCAAGCCGTGGGTGAAGAGCTCGCTCGCGCCCGGCTCGAAGGCGGTCGAGCTGTATCTGGAAGAAGCGAACCTGCTGCCCGAACTCGAGAAGCTCGGCTTCGGCATCGTCGCGTTCGCGTGCACGACCTGCAACGGGATGTCGGGCGCGCTCGACCCGAAGATCCAGCAGGAGATCGTCGATCGCGACCTGTACGCGACGGCCGTGCTGTCCGGCAACCGCAACTTCGACGGCCGCATCCACCCGTATGCGAAGCAGGCGTTCCTCGCGTCGCCGCCGCTGGTCGTCGCGTATGCGATCGCCGGTACGATCCGCTTCGACATCGAGAAGGACGTGCTGGGCCACGACCAGAACGGCCAGCCCGTCACGCTGAAGGACATCTGGCCGACCGACGAGGAGATCGATGCGATCGTCGCGTCGAGCGTGAAGCCCGAGCAGTTCCGCAAGGTCTACGAGCCGATGTTCGCGCGTGGCGCCGATGCGGGCGAGCGCGCGGCGCCGCTGTACGACTGGCGTGCGCAGAGCACGTACATCCGCCGTCCGCCGTACTGGGAAGGCGCGCTGGCCGGCGAGCGCACGCTGCAAGGCATGCGCCCGCTCGCGGTGCTCGGCGACAACATCACGACCGACCACCTGTCGCCGTCGAATGCGATCCTGCTGGACAGCGCGGCCGGCGAATACCTCGCGAAGATGGGCCTGCCGGAAGAAGACTTCAACTCGTACGCGACGCACCGGGGAGACCACCTGACCGCGCAGCGCGCGACCTTCGCGAACCCGACGCTGATCAACGAGATGGCGATCGTCGACGGCGCGGTGAAGAAGGGCTCGCTCGCGCGCGTCGAGCCGGAAGGCAAGGTCATGCGGATGTGGGAAGCGATCGAGACGTACATGAATCGCAAGCAGCCGCTGATCGTCGTGGCCGGTGCCGACTACGGCCAGGGCTCGTCGCGCGACTGGGCCGCGAAGGGCGTGCGGCTCGCGGGTGTCGAGGCGATCGCCGCCGAAGGCTTCGAGCGGATCCACCGCACGAACCTGATCGGGATGGGCGTGCTGCCGCTCGAGTTCAAGCCGGGTACCAACCGGACGACGCTCGGCATCGACGGCACCGAGACCTTCGACGTGATCGGCGAGCGCACGCCGCGCGCCGACCTGACGCTCGTGATTCACCGCAAGAACGGCGAGCGCGTCGAGGTGCCGATGACGTGCCGGCTCGATACGGCCGAGGAAGTGTCGATCTACGAGGCGGGCGGCGTGCTGCAGCGCTTCGCACAGGACTTCCTCGAATCGTCGCAGGCGGCTTGATCGAGTCACACAGGGATAACGCACACATGGCTCACACTCCTCAAATCAGGATTCCCGCGACCTATATCCGCGGCGGCACCAGCAAGGGCGTGTTCTTCCGGCTGCAGGACCTGCCGGACGCCGCGCAGGCGCCGGGCGCCGCGCGCGACGCGCTGCTGCTGCGCGTGATCGGCAGCCCCGATCCGTACGGCAAGCAGATCGACGGGATGGGCGGCGCGACGTCGTCCACCAGCAAGACGGTGATCGTGTCGAAGAGCGCGCGGCCCGGCCACGACGTCGACTACCTGTTCGGTCAGGTGTCGATCGACAAGGCGTTCGTCGACTGGACCGGCAACTGCGGCAACCTGTCGGCGGCGGTCGGCCCGTTCGCGATCAGCGGCGGGCTGGTCGATCCGGCGCGCGTGCCGCGCGACGGCGTCGCGACCGTGCGGATCTGGCAGGCGAACATCGGCAAGACGATCGTCGCGCATGTGCCGGTGACGAACGGCGCGGTGCAGGAGACGGGCGACTTCGAGCTGGACGGCGTCACGTTCCCGGCCGCCGAAGTGCAGCTCGAATTCATGGATCCGGCCGCCGAGGAAGAAGGCGCGGGCGGGTCGATGTTCCCGACCGGCAACCTCGTCGACGATCTCGCGGTGCCGGGCGTCGGTACGCTGAAGGCGACGATGATCAACGCGGGGATCCCGACGATCTTCGTCGAAGCGGAAGCGATCGGCTACACGGGTACCGAGCTGCAGGACGCGATCAACGGCGATGCGAAGGCGCTCGAGAAGTTCGAGACGATTCGTGCGCACGGCGCGCTGCGCATGGGCCTGATCGACACGCTCGACGAAATCGCGACGCGGCAGCACACGCCGAAGATCGCGTTCGTCGCGAAGCCGGCCGATTACGTCGCGTCGAGCGGCAAGCGCGTGAATGCGGGCGACGTCGACCTGCTGGTGCGCGCGATGTCGATGGGCAAGCTGCACCACGCGATGATGGGCACGGCGGCGGTCGCGATCGGCACGGCCGCGGCGATCCCCGGCACGCTCGTCAACCTGGCGGCGGGCGGCGGCGCACGCAACGCGGTGCGCTTCGGGCATCCGTCGGGCACGCTGCGCGTCGGCGCGGAAGCGCAGCTCGAAAACGGCGAGTGGACCGTCACCAAGGCGATCATGAGCCGCAGCGCACGCGTGCTGATGGAAGGCTGGGTGCGCGTGCCGGGCGACGCGTTCTGAGCGTAGCCGGTTGAGCGGTACGGATGCGGGCGGCTTCGGCCGCCCGCGTCGTTTTCGTCATCCGTGCAGGAACCGGCGCAGTGCATCGTGGCTGAGGCGGCGCGCCGTTTCGGACACGCGCGCACCGGGCACGATGTCGAAACCGTGTACGCCGCCGGGGAGCACGTGCAGTTCGGTCGGCACGCCCGCGCGAAGCAGGCGCTGCGCGTAGTCGAGATTTTCGTCGAGGAACAGGTCGAGCGAGCCGACCGACAGGAACGCGGGCGGCAGGCCGTCGAGCCGCGTGGCGCGTGCGGCGGCGGCGTACGGCGACACGCCGTCGAGGCCCGGCGCATGACCGAGCAACGCGCTCCAGCCGAACCGGTTGTTGGCCGCATGCCAGACGAACTCGCCGGCATGCGGATGCGGCGTGCGCGTGCAGGTGCGATCGTCGAGCATCGGATAGATCAGGTGCTGGAACGCGAGCCGGTATTCACCGCGGTCGCGTGCCAGCAGCGCCAGCGCGGCGGCGAGCCCGCCACCCGCGCTTTCGCCTGCCACGCCGATCCGCGCCGCATCGATGCCGAGTGCATCGGCGTGGCGGAAGACCCACGCGAGCGCCGCGTAGCAGTCCTCGATCGCGCCGGGAAACACGGTTTCCGGCGCGAGGCGGTAATCGATCGAGATCAGCGCGCAGCCGAGCTGCGTCACGAGCGACCGGTGTACCGCCTCGAGGTCCTTTGCCGCGCCGCGCACGTAACCGCCGCCGTGCATGTGGACGATCGCCGGGAGCGGGCGTGCGCCGGCCTCGGGCAGATAGACGAGGACCGGGACGTCCGGCGCGCCGGCAGGGCCGGGCACCGCGCGGCGTTCGAGCGTACTGCCGGCGAGGTCGGGCGGTGGCAGCGGCAGCACGCGTTCGCGCGACTGCGCGAGGTTGTCGGTGCTGAGCGTGACGGTCGGCCAGATCGCGAGCAGCGGGCGGATTTCAGGATCGACGAGATGCAGGGTATCCAACGCATGGCTCCATCGTGACGGTGGGCCGCGCGATCACAGCACGCTGCGCGCGACGACCCAACGGTGTACCTCGGTCGGGCCCTCGAAGATGCGCATCAACCGCGCTTCGCTGGCCATCTGCTGTAGCGGCATTTCCTTCGTCATGCCCATCGCGCCGAGCGTCTGCATCGCATGATCGATGACGCTCGATGCCATTTCGGTCGCGAATACCTTGACCATCGAGATCTGCGTGCGCGCGTCCTGCCCGGCATCCACACGCGCGGCCGCTTCGTAGGTCATGAGGCGGCACGCGTGGATTTGCGTGAGCGCGTCGGCGACCCACCACTGGACAGCCTGGCGTTCCGCGAGCGGCACACCGAAGGTCGTGCGCTGTTTCGCATGGTCGCACAGCATCGCGACCGCGCGCTCGGCGCGGCCGATGCACCAGGCGGCCATCTCCAGCCGCCGGTTCGCGAGCCGTGCTTGCATCGGCGCGAACCCGGCGCCTTCCCGGCCCAGCAGTTGCGCGGCGGGAATGCGGCAGTTCTCCAGCACGATTTCATACGTGGACAGCCCGCCGATCATCGGGATCCGGCGTTCGATGATGAAGCCCGGCGTATCGCGGTCGACGATGAACGCCGACATGCCGCCGCGCTTGCCCTTGCTTCGATCGGTGAGCGCCATCACGATCGTCCAGTCGGCTTCGGTCGCATGGCTGATCCAGATCTTGCGGCCGTTCAGCACCCAGCTGTCGCCGTCACGCACGGCCGTCGTGGACAACGCGCCCGGATCCGAACCGGCGCCCGGCTCGGAGATCGCCATCGCGGCACGCGTGACGCCGCGTGCGTACGGATCGAGATAGCGCGCGCGCTGCGCGTCGTCGGCCACTTCGCACAGCATCCGCAGGTTCGGCGAGTCCGGCGGCAGGATGTACGGGGTCACGGTCGTGCCGATCGCTTCGTTTACACCGACCATCGCGACGGCCGGCAGGTCGGCGCCGCCTGCATCGAGCGGCGCGTCGAGCCCCCACAGGCCGAGCTGCCGCGAGCGCTCGTCGAGGTGCGCGCGCTCGTCGTCGAGCAGCCCGAAGCGCTGGCCGTCGGCCTCGCGCGCCATCACGGCGGCTTCGAGTGGAATCAGTTCGTCTTTCACGAAACGTGCGACGAGGTCCCGGATCATCCGGTGGTCGAGTTCGAGTTCGAAATTCATGAGGGTCGATGAGAGTGAGGGAGGAAAGACCGACGCGGTCAGCCCGCGTCCGGACGAGACGATGCGCGGGCGCGCAGTGTGAACAGCAACGCGATGGCGCCGGCTGCGAGCAGCGCGGCGTTGAAATAGAGTCCGCCGCGCATCGACCCGGTGGCCGTGTTGAGCACGCCCATCAGGAACGGGCTCGCGAACCCGCCGATCGCGCCGGACATCGTGATCGCCGCGATCGCGACCGCCATCGAGCGCTTCGGCAGCGCGAGCCCCGGCAGCACCCAGAACGCCGGTAACGTCGCGGCGTGCGTCGCGACCGCGACGCAGAGGGCGATCATCATGTGGGTCGTGCCGCTGACGCGCGCCAGCCCGACGAGCGCCGCCGCGCACGCGATCATCGCGATCGCGCCATGCCCGCGCCATTCGCGCCGGCGTTCGGTGCGCCAGCCCATCCCGAGCATGCCGACGATGCCGCACAGGTAGGGCAGCGCGGACAGCAGCCCGATCTGCATCGCGCCATGCAGGCCGCCGCGATGAAGAATCACGGGCATCCAGAACACCAGCGCATAGCCGGCGGCCGCGATCGCGAAATTGGCCGCGCACAGCAGCCAGAAATCGCGGTGCGCGAGCAGCGGGCGGGTCATGTTCGCCTCCGGCGTGCTGGCTTCGGCCCGCGTGTGCGCGGCGTGCAGCGCGGCCTTGTCGGCGTCCGACAGCCAGCGTGCGTCGTCCGGCCGGTCGTCGAGAAACCGCAGCGCGACGAAGCCGAGCACGCTGCTCGGCAGTCCTTCCACGAGGAACAGCCACTGCCAGCCGCTCAGGCCCGCGGCGCCGTCGAAGTACGACAGGATCGCGCCCGACGCGGGGCCGGCGATCATCCCCGCGAGGTACAGCGCGGTCATGAAGAGCGCGAACGCCTTCGCGCGCTGCTTCGGCGGATACCATGCGCCGAGATAGAACAGGATGCCGGGGAAGAAGCCGGCCTCGAACACACCCAGCAGGAAGCGGCACGCATAGAACTGCGCGGGCGTCGTGACGAACATCGTCGCGGCCGAGCCGAGCCCCCACAGCACCATGATCCGGGCGATCGTCCTGCGCGCGCCGATCCGCGCAAGCAGCGCGTTGCTCGGAATCTCGAACGCCATGTAGCCGATGAAGAAGATGCCCGCGCCGAGCCCGTAGACGGCGTCGGAGAAGTGCAGCTCGGCCGCCATCTGCGCGTGCGCGAAGCCGATGTTGATCCGGTCGATGAACGACAGCGTGTAGCAGAGGATCAGGAACGGCAGCAGCCGGCGCGAGATCCGGCGGTAGAGCGCCGGCGTCGTGCCATCGTCAACCGTGGCCGGGTGGGTCGAAAGGGTCGGGGTCATGAGCACTCCGTCAGAAGCGGTGAACGAGGCCGAGCGCGAACACCTGCTCGGTGCCGCCCGGTTGCGGCTGCAGGCCGACGACGACCGTGTTGCGGGCGTCGCCGCCGTTCTTCATGTAGAGATAGCGTGCGTAGAGCGACGTCCGCTTCGACAGCGGGTGGTCGTACCCGATGCCGAGCGCGGTCGCGTCGTTCGCCGAGCCTTTCACGTCGCGGCGTACGATCGAGACGAGCACGCGATCGAGCGCGCCGACGTTGATCGACGCGCCGGCACTTGCGGTCGAGAACGCAGGCAGGTTGCGCGCCGTGCTGACGCCATAGAGAAACGCGGCGTACAGCTTGACGCGCGCGAATGCATAGTTGGCGGCGAACACGTAGTGGCGGGTCGTCGACGGGGAGACGACGGGCGACAGGTTGCCGGCCGACGTGTCGCCCTGGAAGCCGGCGCCGACGTAGAGCCCGCCGATCCGGTACTGGAGCCCCGCGCCGTAGTTGCGTCCGGCCTGCGTGGACAGCGCGTTCGGCGTCGGGAAGCCGTACGTGGCCATCACGCGCAGGCCGTTCCAGTCGGGGCTCAGGTACGACGCCGCCTGGTTGAAGCGCGGAATCGGCGGCGTCGTGTTGGCGGTGATCGTGTCCGTCGACGTCGCGAGCAGCGCGAGCGGCGACAGTCGTTCGTTGAGCCCGAACGGATCGCCGTCATAGACGATGTAGAACGACGGCGTGTATTGCCGGCCGAGCCGGAGGTCGCCGTAGCGCGTGTTCTGCAGCGCGACATAGGCCTGCCGGTAGAACAGCGCGCCGCCCTGGAACGACCCGTCGGCCGGCGAGAAGCCGCTTTCCAGCACGAACTTCGTCGACGTGCCGCCGCCGAGATCCTCGACGCCCGTCAGCCCGAACCGGCTCGTCGACGAGCCGCCGCCGCTTTGCCGCACGCTCGACAGGCTGCCGATGCGATCGAATTCGACGTAGCTGTCGACGATCCCGTACAGCGTGACCGACGACGCGTGCGCCGATGTGGCGCATAGCACGCACGCGCCGACCAGGAATGCTTTCCGTTGCATGAAGGTGTCTCCGTTCCATGTCTTTTTTCGCGCGCCCGCGTTCTGGGAGCGGTTGCGCGCGTGATGCCGCCGTGTCGCGTCGGGCTCAGCGCCCCTTGAATGCCGGCTTGCGCTTCTCGAGGAACGCGCGGGCGCCCTCGATCCGGTCTTCGCTCGCATAGACGTCGGGGCCGACGTCCAGCCGCAGCGCGACGGCCACCGGCAGCCCCTGGCTGCGGGTCGCGGTTTCCTTGATGCGGCGGATCGTGAGCGGCGCGTTCCCGGCGATCGTCTGCGCGAGTTCGCGCACGGTGTCGTCGAGTGCGGCGCCGGGGACGACGCGGTTCAGCAACCCGGCGCGCTGCGCCTCGTCCACGTCGAAGCGGCGGCCCGTGAACAGCAGCTCCATCGCGATCGCGCGCGGCAGCAAGCGCGGCAGCAGCACGCTCGCGAAGTTCGCGCCCATGCCGACGCGCGCTTCGGGCAATGCGAAGGTCGCGTGGTCGGCGGCGATCCGCAGGTCGCACGCGAGCGCGATCTCGAAGCCGCCGCCGATCGCGTAGCCGTTGATCGCCGCGATGGTCGGCTTGCGCAGCTCGAGGATCAGCTCGTGCACGTTGCGCGCGAGCCCGCGCATCGGCTGCATGCCGCGCATCTCGGGATCGCCGAGATCGACGCCCGCGCAGTACGCGCGTTCGCCCGCGCCGCGGATCACTATGACGCGGATTGACGGGTCGTCGTCGAGCGTGACGAGTTCGTCGCACAGCCGCCGGATGGCTTCGGCGGACAGCGCATTGGCGACGTGCGGACGATGGATCGTCAGCCACGCGATGCCGCTGTCGTCGTTGCGCAGGATCGACGGGGCGTCGTCGCCCGTCAGCGAAGAGAACGAGCCGGATGGGGTCATGACGCGCTCCCGGTGGCGTCTGCACGCGTGTCGTGGAGCACACCCGCTTGCCGCAGCGCGTCCCGGCGCGCCGCGTCGATGCCGAGCGCGTCGAGCACGGCGTCGGTGTCGGCGGCGAACAGCTGGGGCGGCCGGCGTATCGATCCGGGCGTGCGGGAGAGTTTGGCGGGGACGCCCGCGCCGGTGTACGTGTCGGTCTTGACGAACATCGCGTTGTGCGCGGCTTGCGGATGGCCGAACGCATCGGCGACGGTGTTCACCGGGCCCGTCGCGACGCCGGCATTCAGCAGCCGCTCGACGATGTCGTCGGCATGCAGTTCGCCAGTCAGCTGGCCGAGCAGCGTATCGAGCGCATCGCGATGCGCGACGCGCTTCGCGTTGGTCGTGAACCGTGGATCGCGCGCCAGCTCGGGCACGCCGAGCGCTTCGACGAGCCGCGCGAACGTGCGGTTGTTGCCGGCGCCGGTCGAGATCGGCTTGTCCTTGCACGGATAGACGCCGTACGGCGCGATCGCGGCATACACGTTGCCGGTCGCGACGGGTACGTCGCCGGTCGCCATCCAGGTCGTGCTGACCGGATGCAGCATCGACAGCGCGGTGCTGAATAGGTCGATGTCGACGTGCTGGCCGAGACCGGAGCGGGTCCGTTCGACCAGCGCGAGCAGGACGCTCGACACGGCACTCAGGCCCGCCGCGTAGTCGACGACCGGGAACGGCACCTTGAGCGGCATGCCGCCCGGTTCGCCGTTGATCGACATGAAGCCGGCGAGACCCTGCGCGACGGCGTCGTAGCCCGGAAACCGCGCCAGCGGGCCGTCGGTGCCGTATCCGGAGATCGAGCAGTGGACGAGGCGCGGGAAGCGCTCGCGCAGGCAGCCCTCGTAGCCGATGCCCCAGCGTTCGAGCGTGCCCTGCTTGAAGTTGTCGATCAGCACGTCGGCCGTGTCGAGCAGGCGGAACAGCACGTCGCGCCCGTCCGGATGCGACAGGTCGAGCGCGAGATTGCGCTTGTTGCGGTTGAGCCCCCAGTAGTAGCTGGAGATGCCGCTCGGCATCGCGGGCCCCCAGTCGCGCGTTTCGTCGCCTTGCGGCGGTTCGATCTTGATGACGTCCGCGCCGTGGTCGGCGAGCGTCTGCGCGCAGAATGGCCCCGCGTAGACGCGGCTCAGGTCGACCACGCGCACGCCTGCGAGTGCGCCTTCGGTACTGCTTGTCATGACGATGTTTCCTTCGATGTGGGATTCGGCGGGCCGGCACGCCGGCATGCGATGCGGCGCGGATTCAACCGCGCGCGGCGAACAGTGCGTTCACGGCTTCGCGGTGTTCGGGGGTGGCGTGCGCGAACGCCTGGTACGACGCCGACAGGTCGAGTAGCGTGTCGAGGCTCGCGTGGCGGCCTTCGCGCAGCAGCCGCTTGGTCAGGCGCAACGCGGTGCCCGAATGCCGGGCGATGCGGCCGGCCAGTTCAAGCGCGTGCGCAAGGAGGTCGCCATCGGGAACGACACGCGATACGAGCCCGCAGCGCAGCGCCGCCTGTGCGTCCAGCGCATCGCCCGTGAATGACATTTCCGCGGCGACGGCGGCGCCGACGATCTGCGGCAGGAACCACGCGCCGCCGTCACCGGGCACGAGGCCGAGGGCGATGAAGCTTTCGGCGAAGCGGGCGCGTTCGGCGGCGATGCGGATGTCGCACATGCACGCGAGATCGGTGCCGGCGCCGATGGCCGGGCCGTTGATCGCCGCGATGGCCGGCACTTCGAGGTGCTGGAACGCGTGCGCAATGCGCTGGATGCCGCGGCGATAGCGTGTCCGGATCGCGGTGAGGTCGTGCGGGTCCGATTCCATGAACGCACGCATCGCCTTCACGTTGCCGCCCGACGAGAACGTCGTGCCGGCACCGGTCAGGACCAGCACGCGGATCGATTCGTCGCGGTTCGCGTCGTCGCAGCATTCGGTCAGTGCGTCGATCGCATCGTTGTCCGAAATGGCGTTGCGTGTTTCCGGACGGTTCATCGTGACGGTCAGGATCGGTCCCTGCCGTTCACGGATCAGAAAGGCTGTCATGGTGTCTCCGAATGTTCCGTGCCGCGCGACTTCACGCCGCCGGCCGAAGCCTAGTATCGTCACGACGGTTGGCGGCGGGAAATTCCGTTCCACATACGTGGAAGGCTCGCCCGGTGGCGTGAGGAGACGGCGGGATGAGCGGAAACGTGGTCAAGAGCGCGGCGCGCGTGTTTGAAGTGCTGGAGCTGTTCAGCGCATTGCAGCGGCCGCTGAGCGTGCGGGAGATCTCGACGCGCTGCGGCTATCCGGGGTCGAGCGCGGCGGCGTTGCTGACCAGCATGAAGGCGCTCGGCTATCTCGCGTACGACGATGCCACCCATACGTATGCGCCCACGGCGCGGCTCGTCAATCTCGGTGAAGCGCTCGTCGATTCGACCGCAGGCAGCCGACGGTACTGGCATGCCGTCGCAAAGCGGCTGGCGGTCCGCACGCGCGAGGCCGTCGTGATCGCGGTGCAGAGCGACCTGTACGTGCAGTACATCGATGCGGTCGAGGGTGCGCATACGCTTCCGATCCAGTTCTACGCGCCGATCGGCACGCGTCGCGAGATCTGCATGTCGAGCCTCGGCTGGGCGCTGCTGAGTCTCCAGCCGGACAGCGTGATCCGCCGGCTCGTGTCGCGCAGCATCCGCCGGCTCGGCAAGACGGGCCGGACGATCGACGAAGATGTCGTGCTCGACAAGGTCGAACAGACGCGCCGGTTCGGCTACTCCTATTCGGCGCACACGGTCACGCAGGGCGCCGCGATGATCTCGATGGTGATCGCGGACGGCTGGAACGGCCTGCCGCTGGCCATGGGCGTGGCCGGGCCGGTCGAGCGGATCGAAGCGCAGCGCGACGCGATCGTGCGGGCGATGCGGGAGGTGCTGGCCGGGCAGGGGCCGGATGCCGCGGCGGGCTAGCCGGCTGAAGTTGGCGCGCGCAGGCATTCGCATAGAATCGGGAGGTTTCGTTGCTTCTGTCCCGGCTGCATTTCAGCGAGGTCGCCATGCCATTGAACACGCCGCTTTCCGGCATCCACATCATCGAATTCGAAGGGCTCGGCCCCGGCCCGCTTGCGGGCTGGATCCTCGCCGGGATGGGCGCGCGGATCACGCTGATCGCGCGCCCGGCCGGCCGCACGAGCGCGCCGGACGCGTTGAAGTCAGGCGACGGCGACTTGCTGCGCGAAGGCAAGACGATCGTCGAACTCGACCTGAAGTCGCCGGCCGGCCGCGACGCCGCGCTCGACCTGATCGCACAGGCCGATGCGCTGATCGAGGGCCTGCGGCCCGGCGTGATGGAGCGGCTCGGCCTCGGGCCTGACGATTGCGCACGCCGCCATCCGACGCTCGTGTACGGGCGGATGACCGGCTGGGGGCAGCACGGCCCGCTCGCAGCTGCGGCCGGACACGACCTGAATTACGTCGCGTTGACGGGGCTGTTGTCGCTATCGGCACCGCGCGACGGCCGGCCGGGGGTGCCGCCGACCGTCGTCGGCGATGCGGGCGGCGCGCTCGGGCTCGCGTTCGGGATCGTCTGTGCGCTGTTCGACGTGCGTGGCGGCGGGCCGGGGCGCGTGGTCGACGGTGCGATCGTCGACATCGTATCGATGCTCGGTTCGCTCGCGCTGTGGGCGCGCGCGAACGGGCAGCTCGACGGCGCGCAGCCGAGCCTCTTTCACGACGCGCCGTTCTACGACGTGTACCGCTGCGCGGATGGCGAATGCGTGACGATCGGCGCGCTGGAGCCGCCGTTTTATGCGCTGCTGGTCGAACGGCTCGGGCTGACCGACGTCGATCCGGCGTCGCAGTACGACCGCGCGCGCTGGCCTGCGCTGAAGGTGCGCTTCGCCGAGGTGTTCGCGCAGCAGCCGTCCGCGCACTGGCGCGCGCTGCTGGAGGGTACCGATGTGTGCTTTGCGCCGCTGCTGAGCGTGGCCGACGCGGCTACGCATCCGCACAACGCGGCACGCGGGATCTATCGGACGGATGAGAACGGCAACGTGCGGGCGCGCGTGGCGCCGCGGTTTTTGCCGCTGGCGGGGGGCGGGGCGGGTTAGCGCGAAACCGGCTGCCGCCCGCTCACGCCGTTTCCTCCGGCGCATCCGGCATCTTGCCGTCGCCAACGCGGTTGATCGTGCCCTGCGCGATCGCGACGAGCCGCTCGTGATCGCCGTCGATGACGAACACATGACACTGGCAGGTCGCCTGGTGCCGGCCCGCATAGACGAGCTTCGCGCGGGCGACGAGCGTGCCGTTCACGGCCGGCCGCAGGTAGTTGATCTTGTATTCGGCGGTGATCACGCGCGGGCCGAGCACGAGCGCGCCGGCGAACGTCAGCGCGTTGTCCGCGAGGTAGCTGATGACGCCGCCGTGCACGAAACCGTGCTGTTGCCGCAGTTCTTCGCGCACGGGCAGGCACAGCGACACCTCGTTGTCGCCGATATGCATCAGCTCCGTGCCCAGCAGCATGCTGAACGGTTGCGCACGCAATGCGCCGCGCGCGTGATCCGTGATGTCGGTCATCGACTTTCCTCGAAATGAGTGCCCGCTTGCGCTGAACTCTAGGAAGGGGGCTGCGGATAAGCAAGGAAATTCGTCCGCGTTTCGTGCGAATTCTGGTGCGATGCGACGCGATTATTGCGTCGAACGCCGTAGATTTCCCCGTTTGCGGGACATTCGGCGGGAATGCGCGGGCAACGCGCACTTCGTCACCGTCCGTTCCTAAAGTCCGACGAAGAAATGCCGCTAATGCCGGGGCATTGCCTCATCGTCCGCTTTCAGGAATTCCCCCATGTTCGGAAAAATCAAGCTCGCGTCGGGTCTGCTCGGCGTGTTGACCGTGTTCTGCCTCTTCCTGTTCGCGATCGAGGCGCTCGGTTTTTGGGCGCTCAAGTCGACGCGTAGCGGCGTCGACGATCTGTCGAACGTCGCGATCGCGCAGGTCGACGCGGCCAGCCAGGCGACCCAGCAGTTGCTCGACGCGCGTATCAACCTGTCGCGCGCCGGCACGCGGATGGTGCGCGGCGGCCCGAAGCCGGAAGACATCATCCGCCATGCCGGCGCTTCGCTCGCGGAGGCGGACAAGGCGTTCGCCGCGCTGACGGCCGCGCAGCCGGTCGACGATACCAACCGTGCGCGCGTCGCGGCGCTCGCCGAGCGCTATCGCGCGCTGCGCGGTGCGCTGGGCGAACTCGTGCAGTTCCTCGATGCCGACAACATCCAGGCCTTCCTCGACCAGCCGACGCAGAGCATCCAGGACGCCTATATCGCCGAGCTGCACCGCTTCACCGACTATGGCGGCGCATCGAGCCGCACGGCGCTCGACACGATCGACGGCGGCATGCTCTGGTTCAAGTCGGTCGGCATCGTGCTGCTGGTGGCGATGCTCGTCGCGAGTGCGGCGATCTACGCGGCCGCGCGGCGCGCGGTCGTCGCGCCGCTGGAGGAAGCCGGCCGCCATTTCGAGCGGATCGCGCAGGGCCGGCTCGATGAAGTCGTGCGGGCGGGCGGCGTGTTCGAGATCGACCGGATGCTGCGCGGCCTCGCCGCGATGCAGACGAGCATCGCGGGCACCGTGCGCACGGTGCGCCACGCGTCCGACGCGATCCACCTCGGCGCGGGCGAAATCGCGGGCGGCAACGCCGACCTGTCGGCGCGCACCGGTACGCAAGCCGCGTCGCTGGAGGAAACGGCCGCGAGCATGGAGGAACTGACGGCGACCGTCCGGCAGAACACCGACAGCGCACGCGCGGCGAGCGCGCTGGCTGATGCGGCGCTCGAGGCGACGAGCCACGGCGGCGGCGTGGTCGACAGCGTGATCGACCGGATGCGCGGCATCGCGCAGAGCTCGGGCCGGATCGCGGAGATCATCTCGGTGATCGACGGCATCGCGTTCCAGACCAACATCCTGGCGCTGAACGCGGCGGTGGAGGCCGCGCGGGCCGGCGAACAGGGGCGCGGCTTCGCGGTCGTCGCGGGCGAAGTGCGCTCGCTCGCGCAGCGTAGCGCGCAATCGGCGAAGGAGATCAAGGCGCTGATCGAGGATTCGGTCGCGCAGATCAACGGCGGCGCGGAGCTCGTCGAGCGCGCCGGCGAAGCGATGCGGACGGTGTCGACGTCGATCACGCGCGTCGTGCAGACGATGTCCGAGATCACGTCGGCGTCGGTCGAGCAGAGTGTCGGGATCGAGCAGGTGAACCAGGCCGTCACGCAGATGGATCAGCTCACGCAGCAGAACGCGGCGCTGGTGGAGGAGGTCGCGGCGGCGGCCGCGTCGCTGAACGACCAGACCGCGCACCTGATGCAGGCGGTGTCGGTGTTCGAACTCGGCGATGGACGCGCCGCACGCGGCGAACGCGCGGCGCCGTCGTTCGCCGAGACGGATTACGCGCCGGCGGGCAGCGCCGCGTAGGCGGTCGCGAGGTGGTAGGGCGTCGTCGACGGCATGTCGGCGCGCGACACCTGCCCGTCCGCCGTCTTGCACTCGAACCAGCCGCGCGGATGCAGAAAGCGCGCGGCGAAGCGCTCGATCTGCCGCGCGAGCGGCGCGGAGGCCGGCGTGCCGCCGTGCGTCGCGAGCGCGCGCAGGTACTCGGTTTGCGCCCAGATCCGCTGCGTGCCGTCGACGCACGCGCCTTGCGCGTCGAGCGCCGCGCAGACGCCGCCCGTCTGCGGATCGACGCCGTATTGCTCCGCGAACGCAAACGCGCGCGCCAGCGCGCCGGGGAGCCCGGTCTGCGCGAGCCGCGCACCGGCCGCATCGACCAGGTAGAACCATTCGAACTGATGGCCGGGCTCGAAACGGTTGTCGGCGGAGCCGAGCGGCAGCTCGGCCACGCAGCCGGTCGCCGGGTCGACGAACGTGTGCTCGATGGCCTGCGCGGTGCGCGCGAGCGCGTCGTCGAACGCCGCGTCGCCGAATGCATCGGCAGCCGCGAGCCACGCTTCGGTCAGGTGCATCAGCGGATTCTGCAGCGCACCGCTCCCGGATGACGAGAAGTCGGCGTGGCGCGCCGCATCGAGCCGCGCGTCGCCGGGGCGCGGCGCGAAGCGGTCCTGGATCAGCGCGGCGGTCTCCTCGGCCGCCTGGCGAGCGGCGGCGTCGCCCGACGCCGCATACCACGCGGCGCACGCGAACACGATGAATGCGTGCGTGTAGAGATCCTTGGTCGTGTCGAGCGGCGCGCCCTGCGCGTCGACGCTGTAGACCCAGCCGCCGTGGCGCGGGTCGCGAAAGCGCCGGCCCAGTGCGTCGAACAGCGTGGCCGCGTGCGCGGTGTCGCCGGCCTGCGCGAACACGAACAATTGCCGTGCGCAGGCCATTGCGCGATAACGGGTCACGGGCAGCGGCGCGTGGGTGGCCGGATCGACGGCTTCGAACGGCAACTGTAATGTCTGGTCGAACCCTGAACCTCGCCAGATCGGCAAGACGACGTGCGCGAAATGGTGGCGCAGCTGGGCGGCCTGGGCGGAAGCGGAGTCGGAAACGGACATGACGGGGTTGAGCGCTGGGTTCGAAACGTGTCGGCGCGGCCCGGAGGATCGGCGCGGCCGGGGCCAAGGATAAAACATTCCGCACGGCCGGCACCAAAAAAGGAGATAAATCGCATGCTGAGCAACCTGGAACTCGTGATGCGGCTCGTTCTCGCGGCGGCGCTGGGCAGCGTCATCGGCTTCGAGCGCGAGCGCCTGTCGTGGGCGGCCGGCCTGCGCACGCACATGCTTGTATGCGTCGGCTCGACGCTGATCATGATCGTGTCGGCGTTCGGGTTCGCCGACGTTCTCGGCAGTAGCGAGCACATCGTGCTCGATCCGTCGCGGATCGCCGCGCAGGTCGTGTCGGGCATCGGCTTCCTCGGCGCGGGGTCGATCCTGCTGCGCGGGGAGATCGTGCGTGGGCTGACGACCGCCGCGAGCCTGTGGTCGGTCGCGGCGATCGGCCTCGCGGTGGGCGGCGGGCTCTACGTCGCGTCGATTTCGGCGACGATCATCATCCTGATCATCCTGGCCGGCATCAAGCCGCTGGAGCGGCGCTACTTCACGGTGCGCCAGCGGCGCCAGCTCGCGCTGACGGTCGTGAGCGGCACGCTGAACTTCGATTCGCTGCACGCGGCGCTCGGCGCGGACAGCGCGCGCGTGAAGCAGTTCATCGTGCAGCGCGCCGACGACACGGGTGAGCACGACGAGGTGCGCATCGCACTCGCGCGGGTGTCGGAGCTCGAATACCAGGCGATCTGCGACAAGCTGCGCACGCTGAAGGGGGTGACGCGTTTCGAAGAGGGCAACGGGTTGTCGGGCGACGAATAGGCGGAATCGTCATCGGGGCATGCGACAATGACCGAGTACCGATTCCGTTCGACATCCGGTTCCGCGCTCGCGGGCCCTGCTATCCGATTTCCATGACCGAATCCGTTTCCTCGCCTCGCTCCCGCTCCCGTTCCAATCGTTCGTCGACCCGTTCCCGCCAGCGTTCGGCTGCTGCCGCGAGCAGTACGTCCGCGAGGGCGACGGCGCGGTCCGGCAGTGCGCCGGCCGGCGAGGGGGCGCGGGACGAACGGACGCTCGACCTGTTCGGCGATCCGGTGCTCGAGCCGGGTGAGCGCGCGGCGGTTGCGGCGCGCGACGAAGCGGGCGCGCAAGCCGATGCGGTGGTCGATATCGCGGACGACGTGGCCTCCGGGCGGCAGCCCGCGCTGGACGGGTTCGATGCGCGCGGGAGGGCGGCCGCGGCAGGGCATGCGGAAGCGGCTGACGGCGCGGTGACGCAGGAAGTCGCGACGGTGGTGCACGGTGTTTCGGTGCCTGAAGGTGGGGATGTCGCGAACGCTGATGTCGCGCCGGCTGCTGGCGGTGTTGCGGTGAAGGCAGTCGATGTTCCTCTGGCCGATGAGGTTGCAGCGAAGGCCGCCGATGTGTCTGCGGTCGACGGCGTCACGACGGTGACGACCGAACAGCAAGCGGCCGATGGTGCTGCGGCGAAGGCGATCGAATCGCAAGCGGCTGGCGGTGAAGTCGAGAAGGCTGTTGTCGACGCCACCACGGTCAAATCCCGCGCCGGGCGATCTTCCGGTGACGCCGTGAAAGAGCGTCGTGCATCGTCTGGCGGCAAACGCCGGGCGGCTGCCGGTACAAGCGACGCGACAGCGGTGCAAGTCGCGTCGGTCGTGACGAGCGTCGACACGGCGGCTGAATCGGGCGAGGCGGGCCCGGCACCGGAAGTGGTGTCGACGGTCGAGCCGCAGACGTCGGCGCAGCCGGCGAACACGGCGAACACCGCGAACACCGCGAACACCCATGACGCCGCACCGTCGGCCGATGCCAGCGTATCCCCGATGACGCAGCCGGTGGCTTCCTCTGCATCCTTCGTTACCAAGCCGTCGGCGGAACGCGCGCAGCCGGCCGCGCCAGCCTTCGATCCGGATACGCACCTGCGCCCGCTGACCGACCGGCTCGCTGCCCTGCAAGCCGACGTGGACGGGCTGACGCACGCGGCCGATCGCGAGATGCGTCGCGTCAACCGCCTGCTGCTGGCGTTGGCTGTCGTCGTGCTGGCCGGGCTCGTCGCGCTGGTGATGCAGACGCGGCAGATCGCGCACCTGAAGCAGGACGTGGCCACGAAGCAGCAGCGGATCGATCGCCTCACGGCCGATCTGTCGACACAACAGGCAACGCTGATGACGCTCGAGGAGCATCACGAAGCGCTGCTGTCGCAAGTCGACCGGCTGCAGCGCAACGCGAATCGCGAGGCGGCCGTCGCGAAGCGTGCTCGCCGCACGCGTTAATCGTTTCGACCCTATCCTGGGAGCTAGACGGAGCAAGGATCGCCGTTCTGCATCGGCGATCGGTCGTCGCGCGCATGCGGCAAACTGATGCGGCGCGCTGGCAGAGTTCAGGGAAAACCCTTAGAATGGAGTCCGTCCTAGGGAAAACCCTAGCCATATCTGTCAGGAGTCTCACATGAGCTTCATCCTCGCCCTGCTGCAAAAGATCGACGACCTGTTCGTGTCCCCGCACCTGCCGCTCGACGCCGAATACTCGTACGCTGCGCGTCGTGCCGAAGCCGAGCGCGTGCGCCGTGCGCACCTCGTGCCGATCGTCCTGTATCGTCGCTGATTCGCTGATTCGCTGATTCGCTGATTCGCTGATTCGCTGATTCGCTGATTCGCTGATTCGCTGATTCGCTGATTCGGCGCGGCGCCCGCCGCACCTGCCCGCCCGCTTTCCGCCGCCGCATCGCGCGCCGGCGCGACCGTCCCGCTACACTGGAAGTCCGATTCCGTTCACGGTGACCGGGCCATGCTGCAGATGCGGCCGATGACGGCCAGCGAATTCCACGCGTACCGCACGCGAGCCATCGACGGCTACGCGCGCGATCTCGTCTCATCCGGACAAAATGCTGTCGAAGACGCGACCAGCCGGGCGCGCTCCTGTTTCGACACGCTGCTGCCGGACGGCCTGCGTACTTCCGGCCAGACCCTCGTCGTGCTCATCGACGGCGCCAGCGGCGACGCGGTGGGCGACCTTTGGTACGCGATCGTGCCCGAAGGGCCGAACCGCACGCTGTTCATCTACGACCTCGACATCGCCCCGTCCCGGCGCCGCCAGGGCTGGGCCACACGCGCGCTCGAGGCGCTTGACGCCGAAGCACGTCAGTATGGCGTCACCGAGATCGGGCTGTCGGTGTTCAATCACAACGCGGCGGCCCGTGCGCTGTATCGCGCGTGCGGCTTCGTGCCGATCACGACGACCTTGATCAAGCCGGTCATTTCGGACTGAAGCCACAGGCCGGCACGGCGTCGTCATGCGCTGGCGATTCGACTCGCCGCGATCGGCCAACACCGGCCAACCCTCCCGCTTCTTCCGCCTGCCGAAAGCGCCGAACGGCCGTCAGGCCGTTCGGCACACGTCACCGGCACACGTCACCGGCACACGTCACCGGCACACGTCACCGGCACACGTCACCGGCACACGTCACCGGCACACGTCACCGCGCGCGACCCTTCCATCTCCGCAACAGCAACGCGTTGGTCACGACGCTGACGCTGGAAAACGCCATCGCCGCGCCCGCGATCACCGGGTTCAGCCAGCCGAGCGCCGCAAGCGGCACGCCGACCAGGTTGTAGACGAACGCCCAGAACAGGTTCTGCTGGATCTTCCGGTACGTGCGTCTGGAGATGTCGATCGCGTCGGCGACGAGCGCCGGATCGCCGCGCATCAGCGTGATGCCGGCCGTGTGCATTGCGACGTCCGTGCCGGTCGCCATCGCGATGCCGACATCGGCCGCGGCGAGCGCGGGCGCGTCGTTGATCCCGTCGCCCACCATCGCGACGATTCCGCTGTGCGTGCGCTTCAGTTCGGCGACGACGCGTGCCTTGTCGTCGGGCAGCACCTGAGCATGCACTTCGCCGATGCCGAGCGCCGCCGCGACGGCCGCCGCGCTGCCGCGGTTGTCGCCCGTCACGAGCACGCTCGCGATGCCGCGCGCCGACAGTGCCGCGATCGCGTCGCGGGCACTGGGCTTCACGGTGTCGCCGAAAGCGATCAGCGCGAGCAAGGCGCGCGGCGCATCGGCGCGCATCAGCCACGAGATCGTGTTGCCCGCGCGTTCGAGCTCTGCCGCGCGGGCGTCGAGCGCGGGCGGCACTGCGATGCCGAGTTCGTCGCGCCAGCGCGTGCTGCCGAGCGCGAGCAACTGCCCGCCGACGCGCGCTTCCACGCCGCGTCCGGCCACCGCGCGCGCATCGGCCGCGACGGCCGGCGGCACCGCATTGCCGCGCGCGGCAACGTCGGCGTCGTGCGCGGCGACCACGGCGCGCGCGAGCGGATGGTCGCTCTGGCGCTGCACCGCCGCCGCGAGCGCGAGCGCTTCGTCATGCGGCACGCCAACGGCTTCGAACGCCGTCACGGACGGCTTGCCTTCGGTCAGCGTGCCGGTCTTGTCGAACGCGATCACGGTCGCGCGCTGCGCGAGTTCGAGCGCTTGCGCATCCTTGATCAGCACGCCGTGCCGGGCCGCGACACCCGTACCGGCCATGATCGCGGCGGGCGTCGCGAGGCCGAGCGCGCACGGGCACGCGATGACGAGCACCGCGACCGCGTTGAGGATCGCGGTTTCCGTCCCGGCGCCGGCGATCAGCCAGCCGGCCAGCGTCAGCACCGCGATGCCGAGGATCGCCGGCACGAACACCTCGCTCACGCGATCGACGAGCCGCTGGATCGGCGCCTTCTCGGCCTGCGCGGATTCGACGAGGCGGATGATGCGCGCGAGCGTCGTCTCCGCGCCGATCGCGGTGGTTTCGACGACGAGCGCACCTTCACCGTTGATCGAGCCGGCCGTGACGGGGTCGCCGTCGTCCTTCGGCACCGGCAGGCTTTCGCCGGTGATCAGCGATTCGTCGATGTGCGAGCGGCCCGACACGATCCGGCCGTCGACGGGCACGCGTTCGCCGGGGCGGATGCTGACGCGGGTGCCGACGCGCACCTGCGCCAGCGGCACGTCGCGCTCGACGCCGTGCTCGACGACGCGCGCCCGGTCGGGCCGCAGCGCGTTCAGCGCGCGGATCGCGTCGGTGGTCTGGCGCTTCGCGCGCGATTCGAGCCATTTGCCGAAGCGCACCAGCGTGACGATGACGGCCGACGCCTCGAAATACAGGTGGCCGGGATGTGCGGGGTCGCGCAGCAGCATCCACAGGCTCAACCCGTACGCGGCCGACGTGCCGAGCGCGACGAGCAGGTCCATGTTGCCGGCGCGCGCCTTCACCGCATGCCAGGCGGCACGATAGAAGCGCGCGCCGAAGCCGAACTGGACGATCGATGCGAGCACGAGCTGGAGCCAGCCGTTCAGCATCAGGTCGATGCCGAACGGCGCGACGAGCATCGGCGCGACGAGCGGCGCGCTCAGCACGGCGGCCCCGATCACCAGGTTGCGTTCGCGAATCGCTTCGCGGCGCTTGCGCGCATCGGGGTCCTGCGCGGCGTTGGCCGGTTGCGCGTCAGCGCCGGCCGTGGCAACGGCCGATGACGCGGCGGCGAGCGACGCGCGGTAGCCGGCGGTGGTGACGGCGGCGATCAGCGTGGCGGCGTCGAGCGCGCCGGCGCCATGCACCGATGCGCGCTCGGTCGCGAGGTTGACGGAAGCGCGCGCGACGCCCGGCACGGCGGCCAGCGCCTTTTCGACGCGGCCGGCGCAGGACGCGCAGGTCATCCCGCCGATGTCGAGTTCGAGATCGGCGGAGGCCGTGGAGGCTGCCGGCGGGATGGCCGCGCCGGCAACCGGCGTCGCGCCATAGCCGGCTTGTGTCACGGCTTCGGCGAGCCGTGCGGCGGTCACGTCGGGTGTCGCGTCGATGGTGGCTCGCTCGGTCGCAAGGTTGACCGACGCGCGCGTGACGCCCGGCACCTTCGCCAGCGCCTTTTCGACACGCGACACGCAGGACGCGCAGGTCATCCCGTCGATGTCGAGTTCGATGCTGGCGGGCGCGGCAGGCGGGGAAGGGACGAACGTGGCGACGCCTGTATCCGTTATGGTCGGCGTTGCGCCGTAGCCGGCTTGTTTCACGGTTTCCACCAGTCGCGCAGCGGAAACGTCCGCCGTGGCATCGACGGTGGCGCGTTCGGTTGCCAGATTGACCGACGCACGCGTGACACCCGGCACCTTCGCCAGCGCCTTTTCGACCCGCGACACGCACGACGCACAGGTCATGCCGTCGATATCGAGTTCGATCGTGGTTTCAGCCGGAAGCGGCTGGCTCGTGGTCGAAACGGCTGTGGCCGCCGGTGCGGGCGACGCTTCGGCACGAGGCACGGGCACAGCGGTTTCGAGCGCCGGCTCGCGCACGGCCGCGCGGTAGCCGGCAGCGCCGACCGCATCGACGAGTTGCGCGGCGTCGATCGTTTCCTGCGCGGTCACGGTCGCCGAGTGGCCATCGAGATCGACCGTCGCGTCGACGACGCCCGGCACGGCGGCCAGCGCGCGCTGCACGCGGCCCGTGCAGCCGCCGCAATGCATGCCGTCGACGCTCAGTTCGATGGTTTGCAGTGCGGTGGAGGCGAGTGGTTCAGTCATGTCGGATTCCCCAAATGCGCGGTTCATGCCGCGAATGGTTCCAGTATCAACATTCCCATGATGGTAAGGTCAAGCGGCGATGACGATGTGACGCAGGTCGAGCGGATCGGTGCGAGGTCGTCGATGCACACAGGGTGCCACGGTCCCGAAAAGTCAGATGCCCGGCCTCCAGACGGAAAGCCGGGCAACTCATACTGGCGAGCGCGATGGCGCGGTCAGGCGCAGAGCTTGGCGCTCGCGAGACGATTCAGGCTGACGCCTTGTTCGGCGGCCTGGATCACCAGCGCGCGGTGCGCCTGCGGCGGGATGCGAACCTTGAATTCGCCGCTGTAGGTTCGGTCGGCGATCGGCTCGGGCACTTTCTCTCCGTTCGCGGTCAGGTCGCGCACGACCTCGGCGACGAGCCGGCGAATGCCGGCCAGCGCGCCTTCCGGTGTTCCGTCGAGCCACGAAAGAGATGGGAACTCCGCACACAGGCCGACGTGCTCCCCGTCCTCCGGGGACCACGTCACGCGGTACGTAAAGTGGTCTTGGTTCATGATTTCTGTTCCTTCAGCCGATCGATCGCGTCGAGAACCTGCCGCACCTGATCAGCCTTTGCTTTCCCTTGATCGTTCTGGATATTCACTCGGGGGTCGCCTTGCCACGGTGTCTTGAAAATGGCATGGCTGGAACCGGATTGGCGGGCCGGTCCGAAGTGCGCCTCGCAGACCTTGAACAGATCGTTGAATCGCACATTCGCGGGCTCGCATCTCATTTGCTCGAGGATCTTCCAATCGCGTGCCATACCGAATGGTGTCAATAATGACACCATTTTTCAATCCGGGCGGCGGTTCGATTCGCGTTCGGATCGAGCCCGCACAGGCCGAAACCGATGCGATCTCGCCCCGATTGATTGGGCAGCTCGGACGAAATATCGGCGGCGTCCCCATGCCGCAGCTAGGCCCCGCCTGTTATTCGGCATATTGGGGGATGCCCTTAGGCGCTATGATACCGGCGCTGACATCAGCGCCCACCGTAGCGAAACGTGACGAAACGGCCATCCGGGCGGGCTGAGGTGCCCGGGTTCGCCGTTTTCGAGCCGAACCGGGCGTTGACTGAAAAGAAAGAATATTCGGCCAGAATCGATGATTGAAAACCTACGAGAATCCGTGGCTCTGCGGCGCGCGTGCGTGCCGCTGGCCATGGCGGCGCTGCTGGCGGGGTGCGCGTCGCAACCGGATGCGATCCAGCGGAAAACCGGCTGGATGCGCGCGGAAGTCGCCGACTCCTATGTTTATGCGTATCCGCTCGTGCTGATGGACGTCGCGAAGGAAGCGGCGACGGGCGGCGACGGCGCGCAACCGGGGCAGGCGCCCCTCAACACGCTGCGCCACGCGCAGGCGCTGCCGCCCGTCGGCGCGGTCAATCCGCCGCTGCCGGGCGTCGACACGCTCGACTCGACCGGCTGGCTCGACGTCGCCGCCGAACCCGTGATCGTCACGCTGCCCGACACGCGCGGCCGCTACTGGGACGCGCGTGCGCTCGACATGTGGACCAACGTGCTGTGGTCGGGGCCGAGCGTGGCGGCACGCGGTGTCCGCGGCGGCGCGCGATCGCAAACGATTGCCTTCGCCGCAAAGGACTGGCAGGGCACGCTGCCGAAGGGCGCGGTCCGGATCGACGTCCCGTCGGCCAACGCGTGGCTCGAAGTCCGGCTGCAGACGAGCGGCGGGCGCGACCTGACGAACGTGAAGAAACTGCAGCGCGCGATCCGCGTGGTGCCGCTGTCGGTCTACACGGGCGCCGCGCGCGGCGCGTCGGTCGCGGTCCATGCGGGCAGCGCGCCGTCCGAAGCGGTGGGCGGCGGCACGCCGGCCGAGCAGGTGGCCGCGCTCGACCCGAAGGCGTTCTTCACGCGCTTCGCGCAGGCGCTGCAGGACAACCCGGCACCGGCCGACGACGCGCACGCGCAGGCGTTGCTCGGCGACATCGGCGTGTCGCCCGGCTACCCGGTACTGTGGACGGGCGACCGCCTGGCGGCCGCGACGGCCGGCGTGGCCGAGGCGCGCGCGCGGCTGGCGACGCCGCCGTCGAACCTGCTGAACGCGAACGGCTGGAGCTGGATCGGCGATACGGCCGGCAAGTACGGCCAGGATTACACGCTGCGCGCGTACGCGGCCTACACGCAATTCGGCACCGCGACGCGCGACGACGAAACGCTCGCGGTCGTCCGCGTCGACAGCGATGGCCATCCGCTGAACGGTGCGAACCGCTACATGCTGCATTTCGCGCCGGGCGCGCTGCCGCCGGTGCGCGCGTTCTGGACGCTCACGCCCTATTCGACGAACGGCGCGCTGCCCGACGTCGGATCGGCGCGCCGCTCGCTCGGCGATCGCGACCGGCTGCGCCGCAACCACGACGGCTCGATCGACATCGTCGTGTCGGCGTCGCCGGGCGGCACGCACGCGGCCAACTGGCTGCCGGCGCCGCGCGCCGATTTCGCACTCGCATTGCGCCTGTACGCCCCGAAGCCGCAGGCGAGCGACGGGTCGTGGATGCCGCCCGTGATCGTCCGGAAATGAACGGATGACCGGCGGCGTTGTCCGACCGGCGGGCGCGACGGCGCCCGAACCCCGTACCGTCACCTCCTGAGCCTATACTTTCGGGATAGCGTGCGCGGCCGCCCGGTTGTCCGGTGCGGCCCGGCATTCCATCCCGAGGCATTCAAGCATGGCAAGCGCAGACAAAGAAACCGTATCCTCGACCCTCCATGCCCTCGGTGGCGTTGCACGCTCGCGCCGGACCCGGCGCATCGGCATCGGCCTGCTGATCTTCATCGTTTTATTCGGACTGCTCGGGTTCTTCGCAGCGCCGCCGCTGATCCGCCATATCGCCGAACAGCAGTTGAGCAAGCAGCTCGACCGGCCCGCCACGATCCAGCGCATCGCGCTGAACCCGTACACGCTGAACCTCGAAGCCGACGGTATTCATCTCGGCGACAAAGGCGGGCAGGGCGACTTCATCGACATCGCGAAGCTCGTCGTGCGGCCGTCGTGGTCGTCGCTGTTCCGCGGCGCGCCGATCGTCAATGAAGTCCGTCTCGATTCGCCGCGCTTCCATATCGTCCGCTATGACGCGCAGCGCTTCAACTTCACCGACCTGATCGAGAAGTTCTCGACGCCGTCGCCGAAACCCGAAAGCAAGCCGACGCAGTTCTCGGTGTCGAACATCCAGGTCAACAACGGCCGGATCGATTTCGACGACCGCTTGCTGAACGAAAAGCACGTCGTCGACAACTGGACGCTCGGCATTCCGTATATCGCGACGCTGGCATCGAAGACCGACATCTTCGTCGAACCGAAGCTGCGCGCACGCTTCGACGGCAGCCCGATCGCGATCGACGGCAAGACCAAGCCGTTCGCGCAGTCGCGCGAATCGGAGATCGCGCTGAAATTCGACGGCCTCGACGTGCCGAAGCTGATCTCGTACGTGCCGGCGAAGCTGCCGGTGGCCGTGACGAGCGGCCTGCTGAGCAGCGACCTCAAGGTCAATTTCGTGATGAGCGGCGAGACGCCCGCGCTGCGCGTATCGGGCACCGTCGACCTGAACGACGCGAAGGTGACCGATCACGCATCCGCGCCGCTGTTCGCCGCGCGTAGCGTGCACGTCGCGGCGGCCAGCCTCGAGCCGCTGCGCAACGCGATGCACTTCGACGAGATCCGGATCGACCAGCCGGTGGTCGACCTGTCGCGCGACAAGCAGGGCGTATTGAACGTCGAGAAGCTCGCCGCACAGCCGGCCGCCGCATCGAAGGCCGCCGAGGGCAAGCCGGCGGCGTCGGGCGTCGCGGCCGCTTCCGCCGCGGCCGTTGCCGCCGCCAGCGGCGTGAAGGCCGAAGCCGGCGCGAAGGAGGCGCCGCCGCTCGACCTGACGATCCGTCACTTCGCGATCGACGGCGGCACGGTCAACGTCGACGACCGCGTGCCGGCGACGCCGACCGCGCTGTCGCTCACGAAGCTCGCCGCGACGCTCGACGGCTTCTCGATGCAGGGCAAGACGCCCGCGAAATACACGCTGTCGACGTCGCTGTCGCGCGGCGGCGACGTGACGGCCGAAGGCACCTTCAATCTCGCGGAGAAGCAGGCCGAGAGCAAGCTGACGGTCGCCGCGCTCGCGCTGCCGGCGTTGCAGCCGTACCTGGGCGAAGCGACGCGTGCGCGCGTGCTCGACGGCACGCTCGGCGCGACCGTCAACGCGAAGGCCGACTGGGGCAAGACGCCGCTCGCCGCGCAGGTCGCCGACAGCACGATCAGCCTGAAGTCGCTGAAGATCGCGACGCCCGACGCGAAGGCGCCGGCGATCGTGCTGCCCGACGCGAGCGCGAAGATCGCGAAGGTCGACGTGGCCGCGCGCACCGCGGAGATCGCGAGCGTCGACGCCAGCGGGCTCGCGCTCGACGTGCAGCGCCTGAAGGACGGCAAGATCGACCTCGCGGCGCTGGCCGAACCCGCGCAGGCGTCGGTGCCGAAGCGCACGGTCGCGCGCAAGGCCGAGGCCGCCGCGCCGTCGTGGCATTACCGGATCGACGCGCTGAACGTGAAGGATTCGTCCGCGAACTTCACCGACTTGTCGACGCCGCGCCCGGTGAAGCTCGCGATCAAGCCGCTGGACCTGTCGGTGCAGAAGATCAGCGACGACATGACCAAGCCGCTGCCCGTGCAGTTGAAGGCGACGCTGAACCGCAAGGGCTCGCTGAACGTGACGGGCGACGTGACCGCGCAGCCGCTGAAACTCGGCCTGAAGATCAACGGCAACCGCCTCGATGCAGCCGCGTTCGAGCCGTACTTCGGCAGTGCGCTGAACGCGACGATCGCTAGCGCGCTGCTCAACGCGCAGGGCAACCTGACATTTGCGCAGGTGAAGGACACGCCGCGCGCGACCTACCGCGGCGACGTCGCGCTGGTCGACGTGCGGATGCTCGACAAGGCGACCTCCGACCCGTTCGCGGGCTGGCGCTCCCTCGCGCTGACGAACCTGAAGGCGAACTACGACGAGAAGGGCACCGACGTCGATGCGTCGCGCGTGACGTTCTCGAACTTCTACGGCCGCGTGCTGCTCGATGCGCAGGGGCGGCTGAACCTGAAGGACGTCGTCGCGAAGGAGTCGGGCCCCGCGCAGTCGCTCACGCGCGATGCGAGCAAGAGCGAACCGGTGCCGCTGTCGCCGGGCATGACGCCGCCGGCCGCCGCCCAGGCAGCATCGGCTGCGGCCGCGCAGCAGGCGTCGGCGCCGGCCGCCGCATCCGCGACGGTGGTCGTGAAGGCGGCGACGCCGCCGCAGAACCCGGTGCGGATGCATTTCGGCGAGTTGCTGCTGCAGAGCGGCCGTGTCACCTACACCGACAACTTCATCAAGCCGAACTACACGGCGAACCTCGTCGCGATCAAGGGCACGGTCGGCGCGTTCGGCACGGATTCGACGACGTCCGCGCCGGTCGACGTGGCCGCGAACCTCGCGGGCAACGGGCCGATCTCGATCAAGGGTTCGGTGAACCCGCTGATCGAGAAGCCGGCGCTCGACCTCACCGCGACCGCGCACGACATCGAGCTGACCAACCTGACGCCGTACTCGGCGAAGTACGCCGGCTACCCGATCACGAAGGGCAAGCTCAACGTCGACCTGCATTACGCGCTCGAGAACGACCAGTTGAAGGCGAACAACCACATCTTCATCGACCAGCTCACGTTCGGCGACCATGTGGAGAACGACACGGCGACCAAGCTGCCGGTGAAGCTCGCGATCTCGCTGCTGAAGAACACGCGCGGCCAGATCGACGTGAACCTGCCGGTGTCCGGATCGCTGTCGAATCCGGAGTTCAGCGTCGGCGGGCTGATCTGGCGCGCGGTGCTGAACCTGATCGCGAAGGCCGTCACGTCGCCGTTCTCGCTGCTCGCGCATGCGTTCGGTAGCGGCGGCGAGGATCTCGGCTATGTCGAATTCGCGCCGGGCTCGTACCAGCTCGACGATGCGCAGCAGAAGAAGCTCGACACCGTCGTGAAGATGCTGACCGAGAAGCCGTCGATCCGCCTCGACCTGATCGGCCGCGTCGATCCGGCGAAGGACACGTCGGGGCTCGGCGACGCGTACGTCGACCGGCTGGTGCGCCAGCAGAAGCTGAAGGACGTGGTCGGGCAGGGCGAGAGCATCGACCCGATGTCGGTGAAGGTCGAGCCGGCCGAGTACAGCAAGTACCTGACGCGCGCGTACAAGGCCGCCGACTTCAAGAAGCCGCGCAACCTGATCGGCCTGCAGAAGACGCTACCCGACGCCGACATGAAGAAGGCGCTCGCCGAGCACGCGCCGGCCGACGACAACGCGCTGCGTGCGCTCGCGCAGCAGCGCGCGCAGGCCGTGCGCCAGTACCTCGACGGCAAGATCGATTCGAGCCGCGTGTTCGTCGTCGCGCCGAAGCTCGACGCGAAGGGCATCGAGGACAAGGGCGCGACGACCCGCGTCGACTTCGGCCTGCAGTAAGCCGGCCATCCGCCGCCGCTGCGTCCGTTCATCCGTTCGGGCGCGGCGGCGTGCTTCCTTCAGCGCGCGGCGATCGCCGGTTCTTCGCGCTTGCCCAATTCCTTCTTCGCGGCCAGCGGCAGACGCGCGTCGTCCCACTGCGCCAGCCATTCGACTTCCTTCGCGGTGAACACCTGTCCGTAGTTGCGCAACGCGTACTGCAACGCGTCGACGACGTGGTGGCGAATGATTTCGGGGGTGCGTGCATCGTCCAGCACGAACCGGAGAGCTTCCAGGGTCGACATACTCGTGCTCCGGGTCAGGGAAAACCCTTTATCACACGCCAATAGTCATGCGCCAAGCCGGAAAAAAAATCGCGCGGCGGGTAACGCCGCGGGCGGTTTGACCGATGCACCGGCGCGGTGCCGGCGGATGAAAGCGCGCGTCGAAATGTGCGCTGGGTCACCTTCCTTTGCGACCGCTTCGTGTCGCTTGCGATTGGTTACGTTTGATAGAAAACAGTAAGCCTCGCTTCATGCGAGCGCCCCACGGCGCAGCGATATTTTGCGCGCTTGTTGGCAAGTCACGCAGTTCAACGTCAATCGATGAGGTGGGGTGATCATGTCTTTCCTTGGTAAGCAGCGGAAGTTGGTGGCGATGGTGGCGGGCGCGCTGGCGCTCGCAGGTGCGGGTGCGCACGCGGCGCAGCAGGACGGCGATAGTCAGGGCGAGGACCGCGGCCACGCGAGCCGCGTCGTGAAGCACGTGCTGCTGATCAGCGTCGACGGCCTGCACGAGCAGGATCTCGCGCGCTGCATCGGCGCGAACACGTGCCCGAACATCGCGGTGCTCGCGCAGCACGGCGTGACGTACACGAATGCCTATACGCCGGGCCTGTCGGATTCGTTCCCGGGCCTCGCCGCGCTCGTGACGGGCGGCTCGCCGAAGACGGCCGGCCTGTTCTACGACGTGTCGTACGACCGCAACCTGTACGCGCCGGGCGACACGAGCTGCTCGGGCAAGCAGGGCTGGAACGTCGTGTTCGACGAGACGACCGGCATCGATGCCCAGAACGGCGGCGCGCTCGTCCACCTGAACGGCGGCGGCGCGTTCAACCCGCAGGCGATCCCGAACGCGAAGGTCAACGGCAAGTGCGTGCCGGTCTATCCGCACAACTACGTGAAGACCAACACGGTGTTCGAGGCCGTGAAGGCCGGCATCCCGAACGCCACCACCGCGTGGGCCGACAAGCACGCATGGGGCTACGACTGGCTGAACGGGCCGTCGGGCACCGGCGTCGACGATCTGATGCGCACCGAGATCAACTCGATCGACCCGACGACGAAGACGGACTACACGGACGTCTATTCGCACACCGCGCAATTCGACAACCTGCACGTACAGGCGCTGATCAACCAGATCAACGGTCGCGATTCCACCGGCACGAAGAGCGCGCCGGTGCCGACGCTGTTCGGCGCCGACTTCCAGACGCTGAGCGTCGCGCAGAAGGCGGTGGTGACGAAGGGCGGCGGCTACATGGATGCGAACTTCACGCCGAACGGGCAGGTCGCGAACGCGATCACGTACGTCGACAACTCGATCGGCCATGTCGTCGCGGCGCTGAAGCAGGCGAACCTGTATTCGTCGACGGCCGTGATCGTCACGTCGAAGCATGGCCAGTCGCCGACCGACCGCACGAAGCTCGTGAAGAACGGCGACACGCTGACGAAGCTGCTCGAAACGAACAACTACCTCGACCCGAACGGCAACTTCGGCCAGAACAACACGACGACGGGCAACCTGAACGACGGTTCGGGCCTGGTCGACACGGGCTTCGTGCAGACCGACGACGTCGGCCTGATCTGGCTGCGCGACCGCAACCAGCGCACGGCCGTGGTGCAGACGCTGAAGGCGAACCTGAGCTGCAACGCGCCGGGGATCTGCGCGGATGGCTCGCAGGCCTACATCCTGTACGGCGCGGCGCTCGCCGACCGCTTCGGCGATCCGGCCAACGGCCGCACGCCGGACATCATCGTCCAGCCGAATCCGGGCGTGATCTACACGTCGAGCACGAAGAAGGACGAGGAGCACGGCGGCAACGCGCCGGACGACAGCCACCTCGGCCTGCTCGTGTCGTATCCGGGCCTGCATCGCGCACGCACGGTGACCGACACGGTCGGCACGAAGCAGGTCGCGCCGACGATCCTCGGGCTGCTCGGCGCGAACCCGCGCCTGCTGCATGCGGTGGTGGCCGAGAATACCGGCGTGCTGCCGGGGCTCGGCATCGGTCGCTGAGCGACGCGACGCCGCAGGACTGCCCGCCGCCGGCCGTGCGGCGGGCCGGTTGCGCGCTGCGTGAGGGGCGGTGCGCGCCTACTTCGCGAACAGCACCGGCATCATTTGCACCGCGCAATCGTGCATGCGCTTGCCGATCGCCTGCGCTTCCGGTTCGTCCTCAGCCATGAGCGCATCGCCCGCGCGCTTCATCGCCGCGTAGCTGCCGCGCATCGCCGCATACAACGGAATCGGCGACGTGGCATCGGGGCCGGGCCCTTCGAAATAGCCGGTTGCGGCGAGTTCGCCCAGGTAGTAGGTGTACAGCGCGCCGACGTGGTTCGCCTGCAACCACGCCATCAGCTGGATACGCCGGTAGACCGATACGAGATCGTCTTTCGGGCGCGAGCCGAGCGCGACGAAGATCTGCAGCCGCGCGAGCCAGTTGCCCTTGCGCGCGGCTTCGACGAGCGCCGTCCACTGCGCGGGCGTCGTCGAACCCGGTTTGCGCAGGCTGCTCAGGTAGTCGATCACGGCCTGCTGGTCCGGTGACGGGCCGATCTGGTCGGGCGACCGGCACACGAAGCGGGACACGTCGATGTCGGCATTGCCGAGATGGTCGAGCTCATGCTTGATCTTGCCGTACACGTCGTCGAGCTGTTTCTGGACGTCGTCCCTCGACCATTCGGCCGGCAGCGGGCCCAGCCACACGAGTTCGTCGTCATTGGCAGCCGCAGCCGCGCGGTAACGGGCGAGCATGGCATCGTCGCGCTTGGCGGCGGCCTGGTCGTTGCGCGCGTTGTCAGCCATGCGCTGCGCGACCAGGTTGACGGCGTCGGTCAGCTTCGCGCAGCGGGCAAAGGCATCGTCGCGGTGCGTCCAGCAAGCGTTGTCGACGGTATAGATCCAGCGGGTGTTGACGGTCTCCAGCACATAGTGCGCCTCGCCTGCCTGCCGTGCGACGGCGGCACGTCCCTTGTCGTCGGTCACGCCCTCGGCCAGCACCTTGCCGTCGTGCGTGGTCCAGCTGTAGGGTTCGTTGGCCAGCGGTATTTCGCTGCCGCTGTCGCGGGTCAGGTTGATCGCGTAGCGCGTTGTCGGCTTCGTCCCGGCGTGCGCGACGCCGACGGCGATGAAGGCGGCGAGCGCGACCGCCGTGCAGCGGCGCCAGGTGTGCTTCGGGGGCGCGATGGCGGGCCGCTTGCCGCCGCAGTGTGACGATGGGGTGTTCATTGCCCTCTCTCTCCGTTGTTGTTCTGGTCGTGCTTCGTTCGACGACGCGCGAGTGTAGCAGGCACGCATCGCGGCGGACGGCTTGAATTCTGGAGCAGGCACCGGCATATTCGCCACGCATCACCCGTTCAACGACGCACCGAGAGGTTTGTTCATGCGCCTTCTGCTTGCCCTGCTGCTGCCGTGGTTCCAGTTCTTCACGATCGGCCGCCCGATCGCCGGGATCATCTGCCTGATCCTGCAAATCACGATCATCGGCTGGCTGCCGGCCGCGATCTGGTCGGTGTATGCGCTGAGCCAGTACAAAACCGATCGGAAGATCGAGGCGGCGCTGCGCGAGCGGCGATAGATCACAGAAGGGGGAGTCGAGCCCTTTCAATCTGCCGGATGTAACGGCAAGGGTTCATGTTTCGGTAGAAATCTACATAATTTGCGGTTGATAGTGGATGCAATTTGTATAGATTTCTACTGAAGTGACGGCTCTTCCAATAATTGACGGTCTCCGATCTCAAGCTGGAGCACGATGTGCATGCTTTTCTGAAGCCTGGGCTCGAACGGCTGGCTCGCGAACTGGATGCCGTGCGCTAGGCGGAGGCCACACCATGGACAAACGCTATAACGCGCTGCCGCTCCCCGAACAACTTTCGCTTCGGCGGCAAGCGATCGAGGAAGTGCTCGCGCATCCCGAATGGCCGTTGCGCGAATCGGTGCGTCATCTGAAGAAGACGATGCGACTCACGAGCGCCGAAATGGCAAAGCTCGCCGGTGTGTCGACGAAGACCAGTCAGGATATCGAACAAGGTCGCAGCGACGGGACCGTGCAGACGATGAACCGCATCTTCGGCATGCTGGGATTGAAGCTGGGCGTGGTGCGACAGAACGCATAGCCGGGCGTGACGGCGCATCCGTCCAGTCGTCGGCAGCGCAGCCACCTCGGTCTGCTTCATCGGATTCTGCTTTCTACCCGTCGCTGGCTATCCCGGCGGCGTCCCCTCCAGCGCTTCCGCCCGCGCAAACAGCCAGTCGACGAACGTGCGCAGCGACGGATCGTCGTCGTCGCGATACAGGCAATGAAACGGCGGCGCTTCCAGGTGGACTTCCGGAAACAGCGCGACGAGCCGCCCTTGCTCGAGATCGTCGCGCACCACTGCACGCGGCGCGAGGCACACGCCGAGCCCGCTCGCGGCGGCCTTGGTCATCAGGAAGAACTCGCGATAGAACGGCCCGCGCAGCGTCTCGGTGACGACCGAGCCCGCCTGGTGGAACCAGTATTGCCATGCCTGCGGCAAACCCGCGTAATGCAGCAGCGGCGCGTTGCGCAGGTCGGCCGGCGTGCGCGCCTGGTCGAGCACCGGGTGGCCGGGCGCGCACACCGGTACCGCGACGGTCGCGAGCAGCGGCCGCGACACGAACCCTTTGCGGCGCAGCTCCGGTGTATAGCGGCGGACCACGATGTCGCAGGTTTCGTCGAACTGGTCGCGCTCGTTGTCGGGCGTCGTGACGAGTTGCACGTCGATGTCCGGATGTTCGGCCTGGAACGCGGCCAGTTGCGTAAGCAACCATCCGTGCGCGAACGAAACGGACGCGTTGATCCGCACCGGCTGGCCGCCGCCGGGTTCGAACATCTGCCCCGTCGCCTGCGCGAGCCGGCCGAGGCAGCTCGCGACGTCGACGAGGTAATGCCGCGCACGCGGCGTGAGCCGCATCGAGCGTCCGTCGCGCTCGAACAGCTTCTGGCCGAAGAACGATTCGAGCACGCGGATCTGCTGCGCGACCGCGCTCTGGGTCACGTTCAGCTCGTCGGCGGCGAGGGTGAGGCTCTGCAGGCGGCCGGCAGCTTCGAAGCTGCGCAGCGCGTTCAGGGGCGGCAATCGGCGCATCGTGAGATCGCGAAGAAAAGCTACACAGTGGGTCAAAAAATGTCGTTTGTGGCGGTCGGGGCGCCTCCCTATCATGGCGCCGACAGGAGAGAACGCCCCGATGACGATCATATCGCCACCCGACGCCCGGGCAACCGGAATTCGCCACCGTCTGCGCCTTCGGCGCGAGGCGCGGCGCGCGACGCACCGTTCGGCCGCCGTGCCGCCCGTGCGCAGCCGCGGCGCGTTGGCGCTCGCCTGTGCCGGACTCTTCGCGGCGCTGACCGGATGCGCGACGAAGCCGGAGAACGAGCGGCAGATCGGCGACGGCGGCTCGCTGGTGCGCTACAGCTCGAGCCAGACCGAAGTCGACCTGACCGATACCGAGCGGCAGACGCTGCGCATGCTGACCGACCGCCGCTACGCGGATGCGACGCAGGCGCGCGCGCTCGACGCGGTGGCCGGCGTGCTGCGCGCGCAGGGTTATGCGCCGGTGACGGTCGATCGCGATTCGGGGCTGGTGGAAGCGGGGCGCAGCGAGACGCTGATCCCGAAGTGGCGTCAGCTGTTGCGCGGTGCGCTGAAGGCCCGCATCGGGATGCTGCCGGTCAAGCCCGATCACGAGCGCGTGGCCGCGATCGTGACGGTTCGGGCGGGGCGGGACGTGCACGTCGCAGACGCACATGTCGCAAACGCGCACGTCGCAATCGTGCGTGCGCGATTCGATCGCACGGTGTGGGACAGCGCCGGCGATTCGCGGACCAAGACCGTCATGGAGCCCGAGTATTACCAGGCATTCTTCACGGAAGTGGACAAGGCGATGTGCGCGACGAAGTGCGAGCGGTGAGCAGGGGACGCGCCGGTGCGTGAAAGCCGCGGCATGCGATCGCCACGGCGGCGCGCCGGTGGCGAGTGCGGTACGCCGGCGGCGAGAGGCGCGGAACGCGTCCGGCATTCGCCCCGGCGTGCCACGCAGGGGGCTACTTCACCGCAAACAGCGTCAGGTTCATGAAGATCTTGAACGCGTAGCCGAGCGTGACGGCGCCGATCACGCCGCCCGCCCACAGGACGATGAACCACATCCAGCCGCGCATGCGCGGCTTCGGCGCGGCGGGCTGGCGTTCGGCGGAATCAGTGGTGGTAGTAATGCTGGTCTTCATGGCGCACCTTGCCTCGGAATACCCAGTAACCCATCGTCGTGTAGGCGATGATGATCGGGAGGATAACCGCTGCGCCGACCAGCGTGAAGGTCTGGCTGGAACGCGGCGCCGCAGCTTCCCAGATCGTCATCGTCTGAGGAATCGCATACGGGAACAGCGTGACGAGCAGGCCGACGTAGCCGAGCAGCACGAGCGCCAGTGCGAGCACGAACGGGGTCATGTCATGCCGGTCGCGCACCGCGCGGCGCATCCACACCGCGCACCCGGCGACCAGGAACGGCACCGGCAACAGGCGCCAGAACAGCCCCGAATCGAACCAGCGCTGCGCAATGGCCGGATCCTGCAGCGGCGTCCACAGGCTGATGACCGCGATGAAGCCGAGCAGCACGACCGTCAGCGGCCACACGACACGATGCAGGCGGCGCTGCAGGTCGCCTTCCGTCTTCGCGACGAGCCAGCAGCAGCCGAGCAGCGCATAGGTCACGATCAGGCCGAGGCCCGTCAGCAGGCTGAACGGGGTCAACCAGTCGAACGCGTCGCCCGCGAACACACCGTCCTTCACGTTGATGCCCTGCAGGAACGCGCCGAGCGCGATCCCCTGGAACAGCGTCGCGCCGGCCGAGCCGCCGATGAACGCGAGATCCCACAGCTGCTTCGTGCGACGTGCCTTCGCGCGGATCTCGAACGACACGCCGCGGAAGATCAGGCACACCAGCATGAAGATCAGCGGCAGGTACAGCGCGGACAGCACGGTCGAATAGACGATCGGGAACACCGCGAACAGCCCGGCGCCGCCGAGCACGAGCCACGTCTCGTTGCCGTCCCACACGGGCGCGACGGTGTTCATCATCAGGTCGCGTTCCTTCTCGTCCGGGAAGAACGGGAAGACGATGCCGATGCCGAGGTCGAAGCCGTCGAGCACGACGTACATGAAGAGCCCCAATGCGATGATCGCGGCCCAGATTACGGTGACGTCCATAGGTTTTCTCGTATGCGGAAAGGGTGGGGCTCAGACGGTCTCGAGCGGCTCGTCGACGGCCGACATCGGGCGGCGCGCGGTGTGGTCGGGGCGCGTGTCGGGGGTGTCGTCGTGCTTCACGTCGGGCAGCGCGGGGCCGGCCTTCATCAGCTTCAGCATGTAGTACACGCCGGTGCCGAACACGAGGAAGTACACGATCACGAACGTCATCATCGACAGGCTGACCTGCTGCACCGACAGCGGCGACACGGCCTTCGCAGTGCGCATCACGCCATACACGACCCACGGCTGGCGGCCCGCTTCGGTCGTCACCCAGCCCGCGAGCAGCGACACGAAGCCGGTCGGGCCCATCACGAGCGCGAAGCGCTGGAACCACTTCGATTCATACAGGCGGCCGCGGCGGCGCAGGAGCCATGCGAGCGCGGCGAGGCCGATCATCGCGAAGCCGAGGCCGACCATGATCCGGAAGCTCCAGAACACGATGGTCGAGTTCGGGCGGTCTTCCGGCGGGAATTCCTTCAGCCCGCGGATCTCGCCGTCCCAGCTGTGCGTGAGGATCAGGCTGCCGAGGTGCGGCACCTTCACCGCGTAGCGGGTCGTTTCCGCCTTCATGTCGGGGATGCCGAACAGGTTGAGCGGCGTGCCGCCCTTCTCGGTTTCCCACAGCCCTTCGATCGCGGCGATCTTCGCCGGCTGATGCTTCAGCGTGTTGATGCCGTGCTGGTCGCCGATCACGGCCTGCAGCGGTGCGAGCACGAGCAGCAGCCACAGCGCCATCGAGAACATCTTCTTCACGCCCTTGTCGCGACGGCCCTTCAGCAGATGCCATGCGCCGGTCGCGGCCACCACCAGCGCGGCGACGATGAACGCGGCGATCGCCATGTGGAACAGGCGGTACGGGAACGACGGGTTGAAGATGATCGCGAACCAGTCGGTCGGCACGACGCGGCCGTCGACGATCTCGAAGCCCTGCGGCGTCTGCATCCAGCTGTTCGACGCGAGAATCCAGAACGTCGAGATCAGCGTGCCGATCGCGACCATCAGCGTCGCGCCGAAGTGCGCGCGCGGGCTCACGCGGTTCCAGCCGAACAGCATGATGCCGAGGAAGCCGGCTTCGAGGAAGAACGCGGTCATGACCTCGTACATCAGCAGCGGCCCGGTGACGGCGCCGGCGAAGCTCGAGAAGCCCGACCAGTTCGTGCCGAACTGGTAGCTCATCACGACGCCGGAGACGACGCCCATCCCGAACGCGACCGCGAAGATCTTCGACCAGAACAGACAGAGGGTTTTGTAGTACTGCTTGCCGGTTTTCAGCCAGCGATATTCGAGCACGGCGATGAAGCTGGCGAGGCCGATGCTCAGCGCCGGGAAGACGATGTGAAAGGAGACGGTGAACGCGAATTGCAGGCGGGCCAGATCGAGGGCCGAAAGAGCGGTGTCCATACCAGTTGACCGAGGCTGACGATACCCGCCGGCGGGTGCCGGCGGACCCCGGCGGACGGGCGTCGGGGTTGGCTGGAGTATGTGCCGCGATGTTGCACCGCGAAATGTGCCAACTCGTCGCAGATGTCCAGCCCGTCGCGCGCATTTCCGGGGTAAATCGTTGATTCGTATCAAGAAGGCTGCTTGCGGCGCGCGCAGCCATGGCGTGGCGGTCTGACGCACGTGCGTCAATATGGCGCGTCGCGTCATTGGAACGGTTAGACGCGCCCGCAAACGCCGCGTGACACCGCGCGGTGCGGCACCCTCGCGCGGCCGAACCGTTGCGTTGCGTTATCGCGTAACGCGCCCGGTCGTGCCGGCGGGCCGCGGCCGATGGGGTCTGTCACATTGGTAACGTCGCGCAACATTGGCGCGGGCGCCCGTAATGGATGACGGATCGCGCGCGGCGTAGCGTTCGGTATGTCGGGTTCGCATCGACGAACCGCCAGCCGGAGAACGTGACGTGAATGGATTGAAGCTCGCGCTGGGCGCGGCGGCCGCCGTGGCGATCGCCACGGGCGGCGTGGCGCATGCCGCCCGGGTCGGGGTCTATATCGGCCCCGGCTATCCGTATTACTACCCCGTCGTCCCCGCGCCTTACTACTACCCGCCGCCCGTCGTCGCGGTGCCCGTCGATCCGGGGCCGCCGCCTCAGTACGTCGAGAAGGGACAGCCGCAGGACGATGGCGACGCGAACCTCTGGTACTACTGCGACGCGTCGAGGCACTACTACCCGTATGTGAAGACCTGCAAGTCGGGCTGGCGATCGGTGCCGGCTTGGCCGCAGTGACGGAGGCGCGACGATGAAATCCGTATCTCGACTTTTGCGCGTGCCGGCCGCGCTGGCGCTGACCGGCCTGCTCGGCGCGTGCGCGTACATGCCGACCGGGCCGAGCGTGATGGCGCTGCCCGGCACCGGCAAGTCGTTCGACCAGTTCCGCGCCGACGATGCGAACTGCCGTCAATACGCGTTCGAGCAATCGGGCGGCGTGAGCGCGGGCCAGGCGTCGACCGCGAGCGCGGTCGGCAGCGCGGCCGTCGGCACCGCGCTGGGTGCGGCGGCCGGCGCGGCGTTCAACGGCGGCACGGGGGCAGCCGTCGGCGCGGGCGCCGGGCTGCTCGCGGGCAGCGTGGTCGGCGCCGGCGCGGCGCAAGGCTCGGCCTACGACATCCAGCGCCGCTACGACTACGGCTACCTGCAATGCATGTACGCGACCGGCAACCGCGTGCCGGTACCGGGCGGGATGAGCGGCGGCGGGGGCGGCGGGTATGGCGGTGGCGGATATGGCGGCGCACCGCGCGCGGCGCCGCCCATGCCGCCGGCGGGCGTTCAGCCGCCGCCGCCGCGCTACTGACGGCCGCCTCGTCGTCGCCGTGCAGCGTGGCGTGCAAGTGCGCCGTGCCCTGTGTGCGCGTCGACCGTCGGTACACACGCGCTGTGTGAATTGCGTACACTCTGAGTCTCGTTTCGGCAGGGCCGGGCGCATCGGATCCGGTCCGCGTTTACCCAGGACTCAGCGATGATCGATTTACGCAGCGATACCGTGACACGTCCGAGCCAGGCAATGCTGGCCGCGATGACTGCCGCCGAAACCGGCGACGACGTATGGGGTGACGACCCGACCGTCCTGCGCCTGCAGGCGGTGACGGCCGAGCGGGCCGGCAAGGAAGCCGGCCTGTTCTTCCCGAGCGGCACGCAGAGCAACCTGGCCGCGCTGATGGCCCATTGCGAACGCGGCGACGAATACATCGTCGGCCAGCTCGCGCACACCTACAAGTACGAAGGCGGCGGCGCGGCCGTGCTGGGCAGCATCCAGCCGCAGCCGATCGAGAACGCGCCGGACGGCACGCTGCCGCTCGCGAAGATCGCCGCGGCGATCAAGCCGCTCGACAATCACTTTGCCCGCACGCGCCTGCTCGCGCTCGAAAACACGATCGGCGGCCAGGTCTTGCCGGAAGGCTATGTGCAGGAAGCCACCACGTTCGCGCGCAGCCGCGGGTTGTCGCTGCACCTCGACGGCGCGCGGGTATGCAACGCGGCCGTCGCGTCGGGCCGTTCGATCGCCGAGCTGGGCGCGCCGTTCGACAGCGTGTCGATCTGTTTCTCGAAAGGGCTCGGTGCGCCGGTCGGCTCGGTACTGGTCGGCAACCGTGCGCTGATCGAGCGCGCGCAGCGCTGGCGCAAGGTGCTTGGCGGCGGGATGCGGCAGTCGGGCATTCTCGCGGCGGCCTGCCTGTATGCGCTCGACCACAACGTCGAGCGGCTCGCTGACGATCACGCGAATGCCGCGCATCTTGCCGAAGGTCTTGCGCGCATCGAATCCGTGAAGGTGTTGTCGCATGCGACGAACATGGTGTTCGCACAATTCCCCGAAGCCGATTGCGCGCCGCTCGAGGCATGGCTCAAGGAACGCGGGATCCTCACGCAGATGCTGTACGCGTCGCGCTTCGTCACGCACTGCGACGTGTCGCGCGCGGATATCGATACGTTTATCGACGCGGTCGGTGCGTATTTCGCGCAGCGCCGCGCGTAAAGGGGAATGCGCCGGCCGGCGGAGACGCCGGCCCGATATGGCGCGAAGCCGGGGGCGGAGAGTCGACGGGGGCGCCGTGGCAACCCGTCTGTCGATATCGGGCGTGCCGGCGGCTCAGGCTTGCCGGGGTGCGTCGGCGGGCGGTGTGCCGTCGCGGAACAGCGCCTGCAGCTGCGTGCGCAGTTCGGCGCTGTCGGTGTGCTGGTGCACCAGGACCGCATGTTGCACGGCGGCCTCCAGCAGTTCGTTGTCGGAGTCGGCAGAAATCGCGACCGAGCAATTCATCGCGCTGGGAAACTCGCGGCAATCGATATAGCGGCGAGACATGATGTTCTCCTTGCGGAAAAGGGAACGGCCGGATGTGCGTGATCGGCCGCGCGGCGCGTTCGCGAGACCGATGGAAAAAGTATAGGCGGCGCGGCGGGGATTCTCGTCGCCAGATGTACCGAGCCGCACACCGCACACCGCGCATCGCGCATCGCGGCGGCGGTGCCGCTCAAACGCGCGTCAAGGCAGCGGCGCGAGCAGCCGGCGTGCCGCTTCGACCACCCGCTCGGACAGTGACGCCATCGTCGGCGACTGCACGGTCCACGCGTGCCAGTACAGCGTGATGTCGGTCGGATGCGCGGGCGCGAGATCGACGAGCCCCTGCGTGTCGAGCGGCGCACTGCCGATCAGCGGCTCCGGCACCATCGCATAGCCGAGCCCGTGCCGCACCGCCGCGAAGTGCGAATGAGTGCCCGGCACGTAGTGGCACGGATACGCGCCCTCGAGCAACCCGAACTTCTCCTTCAGGAACGACGACTGCAGCGTATCGCGCCGCGAATACGCGACGACGGGCGCCTTGCGCGCGCTCGTGCGGTTCAGCCCGCGCGGAAACCAGCGCACCGCGAACGCGGCGGCCGCGAGCAGCCGGTAGCGCATCGTGCCGAGCGGCGTCGCGAGGCAGCCGCGCATCGGCTTCGGCTCGGTCGTCACGCAGCCGACCGCCATCCCGCTTTCGAGCAGCGCGAACGTATGGTCCTGATCTTCGACGATCAGCTCGAACAGGATGCGCTCGCCCGCGAGCACCGACGTCAGCGCCGGCAGAAACCACGTACCGAGGCTGTCGGAATTGAGCGCGATCGTGACTGAGATCGGCGATTCGCGCTCGGTCGCGAGCGTGCTTTGCAGGTCGGCCTGCAGCAGCGCGACGCGGCGCAGGTGCTGCAGCACGCGTTGCCCGGCCACCGTCGGGCGGCACGGCCGCGTGCGCAGCACGAGCGGCGTGCCGAGGCTCGCCTCCAGTGCGCGGACCCGCTGCGTGACGGCGGACGCGGTCACGTGCAGGCGCACGGCCGCTTGCTCGAAGCTGCCGGTGTCGGCGACGGCCAGCAGCGCGGCGGCCTGCTTCGGATCGATCGTCATCGACATGTCGGTGGAATTCCTGTGAACGTAAGACGAGAACAGCCGGTAGTGTAAGTCAGCGCGCACAGGCGGCCGGGTGTGGCGCAACCTCCTGCGGCACGGCATTCGTCGTCGGAATCGGCCACGGCATGACGGTATGCCGCACGCCGCATGCCGGTGGCGCGCGCATTTTGAACTAGGCTATATGAACGCGCGGAACCCGGCATGTGCCATGCCGGCACTTCGCGCGCGGACGATCGCGCGTCGCGCGCAAGCCGCGGCGCGGGCGTCGTGACGATTCCCACTTGATGGAGATGAACATGTCGATTCGACTAGGCGAGGACGCGCCCGATTTCACCGCGGAGACCACCGAGGGAACGATCCGCTTTCATGAATGGATCGGCGATCACTGGGCGATCCTGTTTTCCCATCCGAAGGATTTCACGCCGGTGTGCACGACCGAACTCGGCTACATGGCCGGGCTCAAGCCGGAATTCGACAAGCGCAACACGAAGATCATCGGGCTGTCGATCGATCCGGTCAGCGATCACCAGAAGTGGGTCGCGGACATCGCTGAAACGCAGGGTCATGCGGTCAACTATCCGCTGATCGGTGACGACGAACTGAAGGTCGCGAAGCTGTACGACATGATTCATCCGAACGCGAGCGGCGGCCCGCGCACGGCGGTCGACAACGCGACCGTGCGCTCGGTGTTCATCGTCGGGCCGGACAAGAAGGTCAAGGCGATGCTCGTCTATCCGATGAGCGCGGGACGCAATTTCGACGAGGTGCTGCGCCTGCTCGACGCGCTGCAGCTCAACGCGAGGCATACGGTGGCGACGCCGGTGAACTGGAAGCCCGGCGACGATGTCATCATTCCGACGTCGGTGTCGGACGATGCGGCGAAGCAGAAGTATCCGGAAGGCTTCCGGACGCTGAAGCCGTACCTGCGCTACGTGGCGCAGCCGAGTTGACGCGCCGGGCCGGCCGGATACCGGCCGTGCGGGACCACGACGGGGCGGCCCGCGCGACAGCGACAGCGGCGGCGCGGGCCGGACAAGACGCATCAACACGCATCAAACAGGCATCCACCAGCGACGGAGCGACTTCGCGATGATCTTCCGGCAACTGTTCGACCCGCAATCGTCGACGTACACGTACCTGCTCGCCGACCGCGCGTCGCGCGAAGCGCTGCTGATCGATCCCGTGTTCGAGCAGGTGCGCCGCGACGCGGCGCTGCTCGACGAGCTCGGGCTGCGGCTCGTCGCGACCGTCGATACGCACGTGCACGCCGACCACGTGACGGGCGCGTGGCTGCTGAAGCAGCGCACGGGCAGCACGATCGCGATCTCGGCCACGAGCGGCGCGCAAGGCGCCGATCGTTATCTGAACGACGGCGACCGCTGCGCGTTCGGTGCGCGCTACCTGACCGTGCGCGCAACACCTGGCCATACGAACGGCTGCATCAGCCTCGTACTCGACGACGAATCGATGGCGTTCACCGGCGATTGCCTGCTGATTCGCGGCACCGGTCGCACCGATTTCCAGCAAGGCGACCCGCGTGCGCTGTATCGCGCGGTGCACGGCCGGCTCTTCACGCTGCCGGCCGCGTGCCTGCTGTATCCGGCGCACGACTATCGCGGGCTCACGGTGACGAGCGTCGGCGAGGAGCGGCGTTTCAATCCGCGCCTCGGCGGCGATCTGAGCGAAGACGATTTCGCGGGCTACATGCGCAACCTCGGGCTCGCGCACCCGCGGCAGATCGACGTCGCGGTGCCGGCGAACCTGCAGTGCGGCGTTGCCGCGAATGCGCCCGATGTGCAGGCGGCGCCCGACTGGGCGCCGCTCGTCTATACGTTCGCCGGGTTCTGGGAAATCGATCCGCAATGGCTCGAGGATCATCTGCCGGCGGTGCAGGTCGTCGACGTGCGCGAGCCGGACGAATTCACGGGTCCGCTCGGCCACCTGCCCGGCGCGACGCCGATTCCGCTCGGCGAACTGGCTGCGCGCGCCGGCGAGATCGCGCATGACCGGCCGGTCGTGACCGTGTGCCGGGCCGGCGGGCGATCCGCGCAGGCGACCGTCATTCTGCTGAAGGCCGGCTTCGACACGGTGGCGAATCTCGGCGGCGGGATGCTGCGCTGGCGTGCCGAGGGGCGCGTCGTGATGGATGGCCGGTCGTAACGGCCCGAGTCGCACTACAAAAAAATCTGGATCGCTGTCGAAACGGCCTCGTGCCGTTCGTCGTCAAGGTATCCGATCACGTGGCGCCGCATCACGCGGCGCCGAAACCCCCGAGAGACCGCCCGATGATGCCGACGCTTTACGCCCATCCCTTTTCGTCCTACTGCCAGAAGGTGCTGACCGCGCTGTACGAGAACGGCACGCCGTTCGCGTATCGCGTGCTCGCGCACGACGATCCGAAGCCGATGCAGGAGCTGACCGCGCTGTGGCCGCTGAAGCGCTTTCCGGTGCTCGTCGATGCCGGCCGCACGGTGGTCGAGGCCTCGATCATCATCGAGTATCTCGGCCTGAACCATCCGGGCCCGGTGCGACTGCTGCCCGACGATCCGCACGCGGCGCTCGAGGTGCGGATGATGGATCGCTTCTTCGACAACTACGTGTCGACGCCGCAGCAGAAAGTCGTGTTCGACGCGCTGCGGCCGGAAGCCGAGCGCGATGCGCGCGGTGTCGCCGATGCGCGCGCGATGCTCGACACGTCGTATGCGTGGCTGGACCAGAAGATGGCCGATCGCGAATGGGCGGCCGGCGACCGCTTCAGCCTCGCCGACTGCGGCGCGGCGCCGTTCCTGTTCTACGCGGACTGGACGCACCGGATCGATCCGTCGTTCGCGAACGTGATCGCGTACCGCAAGCGTCTGCTGGCGCGGCCGTCGTTCGCGCGCGCGGTCGACGAGGCGCGGCCGTATCGCTCGTTCTTTCCGCTGGGTGCGCCCGATCGCGACTGATCGGCACGGCCGTCGCGCGGCGCGCGGTTGCCGCGCATGGCCGGCAGCGCGTGCCGGGGCGGCGGCGGAACGAAAGCAGCGGCAGCATCGCGGCGTCTCCCCGTCACATCGTGTGGGTGGCCGACTGCGCGAGCGTCAGCAGTTCGTCGAACTGCGTGATCAGCTCGAAGCACAGCAGGAACGCGAGCGTATAGGCCGGCGCGGGGAAGCGCCGGATCATCGCGAGCACCTGCGGCGCGAAGCGCGAGCGGATCGGGTCGCGCGTCAGCAGCCACGCGATCGCGATGCCGATCGCGGCGCCCGCGATCAGGTCGGTCGGGTAGTGAAAGCCGAGATACGCGCGCGGCACGCAGATGAACACGACCGCATACAGCAGCGCGAACACGCCGACGCGGCGCGCAATGATGAAGATGCCGGTGGCGATCGCCATCCACAGCATCGCGTGATCGCTCGGAAACGAACTCCATGCCTGCAGCGTGGCCGCTCGCAATCCTGCCGACGGGAAATGCAGATGCAGGTCGGGGTTGTAGATCGGTCGCACGCGGAACGGCAGTACCTGTGCGAGCAGCCGGCCGAACGCGAGCGCGATGAGGCCGCTCGCGATCGTCGCGACGACCAGCTCGCGCTGCCGCTCGCGGTTCGGGCCCGGCTGGAACCACAGCCAGCACAGCACGGGAATGAGCACGAAGCCCTTGAACGTGTACAGGCCCGCGATCACGCGGATCGCGTGATTCATCAGTGGGCCGAACGTGATGTGGGTGAGGAAGATCTGGATTGTGGTGTCGAAATCGTTCATGTTCTGTGCGACCCGGGCGGACGCTCAGCGCATGACATGCGGCCGGCAGGATCGAAAAGCGCGCTCGTACCGGAGCGCAACGGGGGGCAAGTATGTCACCCGTTATTTCGAAGAAAATGCGAAAAAATACCGGGAATCCCCTGATAAAACGGGGCTGGGCGGTGGGGCCGGATGGGTGAGCGCCGTGTGGCGGGGCGCATCCGATTCGTCCGACGTTTTGCATCGACGCGCAAGGCCGCCGGAAAAATAATTGGTTCAACTGGACATTCGTTCGAGCCGGTGCGGACCTTGCACGGGATGGGCGCTTTTCGTGCCGGATGCGCACGAATCTGCCAGATTGCGCAGCGTCATGCGTGCGCCGGTCGAAAATAAAAGAAAAGGCGGGCAAGCCCTGTGGGCCTGCCCGCCAGATGCGTGCGATGCGGAAATTCAGTTGCGCCAGATCCGCACGGCGAGCGCAGCCAGCGACGTGACGACAGCCAGCGCGGTCACCGCATTCCAACCCAGTTGCGCGAGCAACAAACTGCCGATCGCGGCGCCGGCCGCCATCCCGATGAACATGCCGACGAACAGCACCGCGTTGAGGCGGCTGCGCGACGCGGGGTCGATCCGGTAGACGATTGCCTGATGCGCGATCAGCGTGGCCTGCACGCCGAGATCGAAGCCGATCGTCGCGACCGCGAGCAGCACGAGCTGCGCATGCGGTGACATTAGCGGCGCGGCGGCCATCGATGCGAACGACACCGTCGCGATGCCGATGCCGAAGCGTGTGACGTGCTCGGGGCCGTGATGGTCGGCCAGGCGCCCGGCGATCGGCGCGGCCAGTGCGCCGGCGGCGCCCGCGAGGCCGAACGCGCCCGCGGCCGCGCTGCCGAGGTGGAACGGTGCACCGTGCAGCATCACCGCAAGCGTGGACCAGAACGCGCTGAACCCGATGGCGAGCAACCCCTGCGCAAGCGCGGCGCGGCGCAGCGCCGGATGCTGGCGCCACAACGCGCCGAGCGACCCGATCAGTGCGCGGTACGGCAGGCGCGTGGTCGGCTCGAAGTGCGGCAACCCGCGCGCGGCCACGACGCCGATCGCGGCGACGCTGGCGGCCGCGAGTGCGAACATCGCACGCCAGCCGGCCGTCTCGGCGACGAACCCGGCCACGACCCGCGACAGCAGGATGCCGAGCAGCAGCCCCGTCATCACCGTGCCGACGATGCGGCCGCGATGCGCGTCGTGCGCGAGCGTCGCGGCGGCCGGCACGACGTCCTGCGCCATCGTCGCGGCGAGGCCGATCGCGAAGCTCGCCGCGAGCAGCAGCCCGAGCGACGGCGCGAGGGCGGCGAGCAGCAGCGCGACGACCAGCGTCGCGGCCTTGGTCACGATCACGCGGCGGCGGTCGAAGCGGTCGCCGAGCGGCGCGAGCAGCAGGATGCCGAGCGCATAACCCAGCTGCGTGAGCGTCGGCACGAAGCCGATCGCGCGCGCCGACGCGCCGAGATCGGGCCCGAGCGCGCCGAGCATCGGCTGCGCGTAGTAGAGCGGCGCGACGCCGAGGCCCGCGGCGGCCGCGAGCAGCAGCACGAGCCGGCGATCGGGCATCGAATGGGCGGCCGGGTGGGCCGGGGCGTGTTCACTGCGGGGCGCGGCATCGAGACGGGACGGGGTGGACATGGCGAGCATCCTGGGTGCGATGAAGGGATGGACGCGAGTGTGGCGGCACGCGGCCGGCCACGGTAGTGCCGCCTTGTGCAGATTTGTTATACGCTTCACGCATGACCGAAAAATCTCCCTTCTCCCGTGCTGCTGGCGGGTCTCCACGCGTTCAGGCGGTGCCGGTGGACGGTGCCGGCTATCGTTTCGAGCTGATGGAAACCTTCGTACGCATAGTCGAGGCCGGCAGTCTGTCGGCCGCTGCCGCGCAACTGAATACGACGCAGCCGACGATCAGCCGGCGGCTGCAGGCGCTCGAACGCTCGCTCGGCATGCGGCTGCTGCAGCGCACGACGCACACGATGCGGCTGACCGTCGACGGCGAGCGCTGCTTCAAGCGCGCGAAGGAGTTGCTGGCGAACTGGGCGGCGTTCGAGGCCGATCTGCGCGGTGCACAGGAGGAGCCCGACGGGCTGTTGCGGGTCGCGGTGCCGCACGCGTTCGGCCAGGAGCGTTTCGTCGCGCCGATCGCGCGGTTCCTGCGCGACTATCCGCGCGTGTCGGTCGAATGGTTGCTGCAGGACGAAGTGCGGGATTTCGTCGGCAGCGGCATCGATTGCGCGATCCAGGTGGGCGAGCCGACCGATCCGGCCGTCGTCGCGATCCGGCTCTCGAAGGTGCCGCGCTTCGTGGTCGCCGCGCCGTCCGTGCTGAACGGTGCCGATGTGCCGGCCGACCCCGACGCGCTGGCCGCGTTACCGTGGCTGTCGCTGCGCACGTACTACCGCACCGAGCTGGCGCTCACGCATTCGGTCACGGGCGAGACGCAGCGTATTGCGATCCGCCCGCGCTTCACGACCGCGAACCTGTACGCGCTGCGCAGCGCGGCGCTGCTGGGCGTGGGCGCGTGCGTCGGCTCGTCATGGATGCTGGCCGACCACCTCGCGCGTGGTGAACTCGTCCATCTCGCGCCCGCGTGGCAGGCCGCGCCGCTGCCCGTCTACCTGACCTACCCGCATGCGCAGTTCTATCCGTCGCGGCTCGTGCGGTTTGCCGCGATGATGCGGGAGGCCGTGCCGGGGCTCGTCGAAGGGCGCGACGCCTGACGCGGAATGCGGAATGCACCGCGAGCGCCGCGCGGCTGCGACGCCGTCAGCCGCGCCGGATCCCTTCGGGCAGCGCGCTGATGCGGCGCACCTCGGGCGAATCGAGCCACGCGCGCGACGTCGCGCAGTCGGCGAACATGTCGGTCGCGTCCTCGCCCCAGAACAGGTCGCCGTCGAGTTCGAAGGTCGGCACGCCGAATACGCCGTGCGCGATCGCATCATCGGTGTTCGCGCGCAGCGCGTCCTTCACCGGCTGGGCGTCGACGGCCGTCACGCCTTCCGGAAAGCCGACGGCTTCGCACAGCGCGGCGAAGCCTTCCGGTGTCGACACGTCCTGGCCGTCGCGCCAGATATGCCGGAAGATCCGCCGGATCGCGTCGGGCGAGTTGCCCATCGCGATCGCGAGGCGCAGCGGCTTGATCGGATTGAACGGATGCGCGGGCGGCATCCGGAACGGAATGCCGAGCTTGTCCGCGCGATATTGCGCGTGGCGATAGGTGAAGACGCGTTTCGCCGCGATCTCGGCCGGTGCTTTCTGGCCCCAGTGTGCAAGCAGTGCGCCGAGCACGATGGGTCGCGGTTCGAACGCGGCGGCTGGCGGGAGCTGGTCGAACCGTTCCTGCTGCAGATAGGCGAACGGCGAAACGAAATCGAAATACCAGGTGGCGGTGCGTGCGGCGTTCATCGCGAGCGTCTCCTCGTGCGGGTCCGGATGGATCGGGTGCGGGCCAGTGTCGCACGCGGCGGCGCTTTGCGCTGCCGCATCGCACCCGCCGCCGGCACGAACGGCCGCTACGCGGCCTCCACCAGCGCCGCGAGTCTCGCCAGCGCCATTTGCCAGCCGGTCTCGTTGTCGGCGGCCGGCACGCCGGGCGGCACCCCGTCGTGCACGGCGTCGACGCGCGTGCCGCCCGCTTCGTCGGACAGCGTGATCGTGATCGTCATGGCGCCGCGCAGCATCGGATCGTCGGTCTCGAACACGTCGATCTCGACGATCTGCTCGTCCGGCACGAGCGTGACGAAGCGGCCGTGATAGGTATCGGTGTGCGCGGCGGTCTTGCCGGTGCCGGCCGACGGCGCGTCGTAGCTCAGCGACACGCGCAGCGCGCCGCCTTCGCGCGCGTCGTACGCATGCACGCGGCACGTCATGCCGTCGGGCACCTTCCATTGCTCGACCGCGTGCGGATCGAGCAACGCGCGGTAGACGCGCCCGCGCGGGGCGTTCAGGTGCCGGCTGACCCGGGTCGAATGCGTGTGCGTGTGCAACATGTTGCCTCCCGCGGAGCGCGCGCGACGGTGCACGCCGGAGGCCGGCGTGTCGTCATGCTTCCTTCAGGAATCCTAGGCGCGCGGGAGGCGGCATGCAATGACCGCACACGCGGCCGCGCTCAGCGCAGCGTGGCCGCGAAGGCGTCGAGCTGGGTGATGCAGGTGTTCCAGCCCTCGAAGAAGCCGAGCGCTTCATGACGCTCGCGTGTCGCGGCGTCCGGATGCATCACGCGCGCTTCGTAGCGGCTGCCCGCATCGTCGTCGGCCATCGTGATGATCGCCGTGAAGCCCATCCACGGCGCCTGCGGCCGCCAGCCGCCCGCGAGCATCGACGTGAACGCGATGCGCGATTCGGGCACGATCTCGAGGAAGCAGCCGGGATTGTCGCTCGTGCCGCCGTCGGGGCCGCGCATGAAAGTGTGGAAGGCGCCGCCCGGCCGCAGGTCGAACGCGCGCACTTCGGTGGTCCACGGTTTCGGGCACCACCATTCCTTCAGCAGTTCGGGGTCGGTCCACGCGCGCCACAGCGCGTGGCGCGGCGCGCGCAGCGTGCGCGTAATGACGAGATCGAGGGTTTCAGCGGGTTCGACGGGGCTTGCTGACATCTTGCTCCTCCTGGTAACGGCGTTCGACGAATTCGACGAGACGATCGGATCGGGCTTCCCACAGCGCGCGCTGCTCGGCGAGCCATGCCTCGGCCTCGCTCAGCCGGCTGCCGACCAGCGTGCAGGTGCGCGAGCGACCGGCTTTCCGGGTCTGCACGAGGCCGCTGCGCTCGAGCACCGCGACGTGCTTCATGAACGACGGCAGCGCCATGTCGAACGGCGCGGCCAGCGCGGAGACGGTCCGTTCGCCGTGGCCGAGCGCACTGACGATCGCGCAGCGCGTCGGATCGGCGAGGGCGTGGAAGACGTCGCTGATGCCGGGTTGAAAGTTAGCCATGTGGCTAAGTATAGGGGAGCTGAACGGCGATGCAACGGAAATTTTCGTCGCGTAGGATGTTGGGGCGGTAACACGCGCCGACCGGGCGCGGCGTCGCCGCGCGCCTGCCGCCGTTGCGCGAGCCGCGACGGCCGGCCGGGGTTCCTTCCGATCCGGGCGCACGCCGAACCTGCGCGTGCCGCCTATCTGATTACCGGAGATGGCATGACCGAATCCGTTACCGTCCGCCGCGTCGACGCGGGCGAAGCGATGACCTGCGTCGATGCGCTGGCCGACGTGCTGATCGATTGCGTCGAGGGCGGTGCGTCCGTCAGCTTCATGTTGCCGATCGCGCGGCCGACCGCCGTCGCGTTCTGGACCCGCGTCGCCGACGGCGTCGCGAACGGCGAGCGCATCCTGCTCGTTGCCGAGGATGCGGCCGGCCGGATCCTCGGCACCGTGCAGGTCGTGACCGCGCAGCCCGAGAACCAGCCGCATCGCGCGGATATCTCGAAGATGCTCGTGTCGCGGCATGCGCGCCGGCAGGGCATCGCCGCGCGGCTGATGGCGGCGGCCGACGCGGCCGCGCGCGACGCCGGCAAGACCGTGCTCGTGCTCGACACGGTGACGGGCGGCGATGCCGAGCGGCTGTACGAGCGGGCCGGCTGGCAGCGCGTCGGTGTCGTGCCGAACTTTGCGTTGATGCCCGACGGCACGCTCTGCGCGACCACGTATTTCCACAAGCAGCTCGCGTAACCGGGCGCGCCGTGCATCCCGTTGCGCCGGCGCTCCTGTTCCTCACGCTCGCGGCCGGTCTCGCCGCGCTGCTCGCGCCTGCGTGGCTCGCGGCCGCGTGGCGGCGCCGCACGCAGGTGCCGTGGCGCGTGTTTTTCTACGGCATGCTGACCTTCTTCGTGTTCCAGCCGGTATTGCGCATGTCGTGGCAGATTCCGCTGTACCGCGGGCTCGCGCACGATCCGCGCTGGCACCTGCCGATGCTCGTGTTCGCGGCGCTGACGGCCGGGCTCTTCGAGGAATGCGGGCGCTGGGTCGCGTTCCGGTATCTGCTGCCGAAGCGGCATGACGCACCCACGGCCGTGATGCTCGGGCTCGGGCACGGCGGGCTGGAGGCGATGTTGCTGGTCGGCGTCGGGTTTCTCGCGCTCGGCACGGGTTATCTGCTCGCGCACGCGGGCGTCGTGGTGCCCGAGGGCGTGCAGTCGCTGATCGGGTCACAGTTCGCGGGCATGACGCTCGCGTCGCCGTTGCTTGCGCTGCTCGAACGCGCGAGCGCGCTGGCCGCGCATGTCGGGCTGTCGCTGATCGTGCTGCAGACGTTCGTGCGCGGGACGACACGCTGGCTCGCGTTTGCGATTGCGCTCCATTTCATGTTCGACCTCGTGGCCGTGCTGCTGACGCGGTACTGGCATGTCGATACGGTGCTGGTCGAGGCGATCCTGTTCGTGTCCGGCGTCGCGCTCCTGTTACTGGGCAGGCGCTGGAGCCGCCGGACGACGGGTGCCGGCGACGCGAGCACGAGGCACGTCGCCTGATGGGCAGCGCTCGGTTCAGCCGTTTGCAGCGGAGTTCGGCCGCCGGATGGCCGGCGCATCGCCCATTCGCCACCGGCTGACGAGACTCAAGCCCATCCCGGCCGTGACGATCGCGATGCCCGCGAGCGCCGGCGCATGCGGCCGTTCGCCGAGCAGCAGCATGGCCTCGAGCGTGGCAAGCAGCGGCATCAGCGCGGCGAAGGTCGCGCCGATCGCCGGGCCGAGTGCGACGACGGCCCGGCTGAAGCAGTAGAGCGCCAGCACCGACATCAGCACGCCCTGGTAGATCGCCTGCGTGGCGATGGCCGCGACCGGCGCATGCAGTACGGCGCCGCCGCGCACGGCCAGATAGAGCGGACAGTAGAGCGCCGCGGAGCCGACCGACACGATGGCCGTCGCGTGCAGCGCACTGGCGCCGGCGCGTTTCGTCGTGACGTTATAGACGGCCCACAGCAGGCCGCCGAGCATGAACAGCGTGAGCGCCGGCAACCCGATCGCACCGCGCAGCGCATCGGACGCGGTCAGCGCGATGCCGGCCAGGATCGTGACGATGCCGGCGACCTGCGCGGTGCTCAGCCGCTCGTGCGCGATCTGCCTGCCGAGGATGGCCGTGAACGCGATCATGCTGCCCGGCGTCAGTGCGAAGTAGCCGACCGGCGCACGGCTCAACGCCGCTGCGACGGTCAGGATGTAGGGCGCGCCGGCGCCGGCGACCATCAGCGCGACCGACGCCGGGCGCAGCGTGCCGAGGCCACGGCGCAGCAGGACGGGCAGCAGCAGCGTGCCGGAGACGACGAAGCGGATGAACGCGATGTCGTACGCATCGAGGGCCGAGTGCGTGACGCCGAGGCGCGTGACGACCGGGAAGCCGCCCCAGATGAGCGCCGCGAGCAATCCGTAGCCGATGCCGGCGAGCCGTTCGTTTCCGTTCATGTCCTGTCCTGGTCGTGCGGCCGTTGCGAGCCGGTAGAGGGCAAGGATGCGGTGCGCCCGGTAATGCGTCCAATATATTATTCAGGCGCCATTAGGTCGCAAAAAGTCTTTGTGTGGGCAGAGGGATGGATCGTGATGGCAAGCGCGGGAGCGTCTCGCCAGTCGTGGCGAGCCCAGGCCGTCCGTCGGGTTTCGGCCGTGAATGAAACCAGGCCGGTGACGTCGCCAGTCCGATATATTCACGCAGGAAAACATCAACGGATTGCCCCGGAACCGCCGCCTCGATGAAACGCTCCCATGTCGCTTTCGCCCTCACGGGCCTGCTCGTCGCGCTGCCGATTGCCGCGTATGCGCTCGTCAAGCCGCTGCGCGTCGTCGCGCCCGCGCTGGTTCCCGGCGTGTCGTGCCCGAGCGCCGCTCTCTGCACGGACGATGCCGCGAAGCTCGGCGACGCGCGGCAGCTCTATCGCGACGGCTATGCGCGCGCGGCGGCGGCCGTCGGCCCGTTCCAGGCGGCGCCGCGCGTCGTGTTCTGTTCGACGCGCGCGTGCGCCGATGCATTCGGCGTCGGCCAGCGCGCGGCGCTGACGCTCGGGAATTTCGGTGTGGTCGTCGCGCCGCGCGGCTGGCAGACCTACTTTCTCGCGCACGAGCTGATCCATCACCGGCAGGCGGAAATGCTCGGCAACCTGGCCGTCGCGACCAAGCCGCGCTGGCTGATCGAAGGGATGGCGTATTCGCTCAGCGACGATCCGCGCCACCCGCTGGCGGAGCCGTTCGAATCGTGGCGCACGCGTTTTGCCGCCTGGAATGCGGCGCGCGGTGCGCAGCCGTTGTGGGATGCCGCACGGGGAGTCGAATAGCGCGGCAGGACGCGGCAATACCGCCGCGCACGTCGGCACGCCAACACGCCGCGCAGGCCGACGCGCCGTGACGTTCCGGCGCGACTAAGCCGATGCGCCCGGATCGTCCCGCCCGGCGACGAGCGTGTCCCGCCCTGCTGCGAGGATTTCGTCCGCCAGCGCGGGATCGGTGCCCGCAATCGCGCGCGACAGCACGAGCGCGCCGACCATCTGGCTGAAGACCGCGATCGCGTCGCGGCGCGTCTGCGCCGGCGTCGCGCCTTCCGTCGCCACCATCCGTTCCAGCCGGTCGAGATAGGTGGCGAGGCCGTGCGCATAGCACGTCCGCGCCGCATCGGTCAGTCGCGGCGCATCGCCCGCGAAACCGGACAACGGGCATCCGGCTTCGACGTTGTCGCGATGCGCGGCCGACAGGTACAGCGCCACCTGCGCATCGAGACTGCCGGCGTTCGGCGAATCCGCGCGGTCCTGCATCGCCTTTTCCATTACCTCGGCGACCAGCGCGTCTTTCGACTTGAAGTGGTTGTAGAAGCCGCCCTGCGTGAAGCCGGCTTCCTTCATCAGCTCCGTGAGCCCCACCGCGTCGACGCCGCGCACGCGGAACAGCCGCTCGGCGGCCGCGACGATCGCGCTCCGGTTCTCGGCAGCCTGCTGTCTTGATACACCCATCGATCCACCCCTAATTTTGCCGATCGCGTCGATTGGAAAACACAATGGCGATCACCATTGACATGCCCGAATTGCGCGAACACAATGCATCGCAAAGACAAGGGTGATCGACATTGACATCGAGTGTAGCCGACTTGGCGGAAGGTGCAAAGCCAAGGCCGGAACATCGGATGGCAATCGGTCGGCGTCTTTGGCGCGGCAGGGGCAGGAAGGGCAACGGAACGCTCACCGTCTGCCGCCTGGCGGCGCAACGGTTCGACAAGCAATGGCAGCCTGGTTCTCCACCGGATCTCACGCGCGCGGCGAGCCGGCGCGCATGCGATTCATCACGCGAAAGGAACGAACATGAAGATTGAAGGTGCAGTCGTTTTCGTCACGGGCGCCAACCGCGGGCTCGGGCTCGAGTTTGCGAAGCAGGCGCTCGCGAGAGGGGCGCGCAAGGTGTACGCGGCGGCGCGCGATCCGGCCACCGTGACGTTGCCGGGCGTCGTGCCGGTGAAGCTCGACGTGACCGATCCCGCGGCCATTGCCGCGGCGGCCGATGCCGCACGCGACGTCACGCTGCTGATCAACAACGCGGGCATCGCGCGGCTCGGCAGCCTGACGGACGACGGCGCGGAGGACGCGTTGCGCGATCACTTCGAAACCAACGTGTTCGGGATGCTGGCGATGTCGCGCGCGTTCGCGGGCATCCTCGCCGGGAATGGCGGCGGCGCGATCCTGAACATCCTGTCCGTCGCAAGCTGGGTGAACCGGCCGATCCTGGCGGGCTACGGCGTGTCGAAATCGGCCGCATGGGCGCTGACCAACGGCCTGCGCCATTCGCTGCGCGAGCAGCGCACGCAGGTCGTCGGGCTGCATGCCGGCTTCATCGATACCGACCTGACGGCCGGCCTCGACGTGCCGAAGGCGACGCCGGCCGACGTCGTGCGCCAGGCCTACGAAGCGATCGAAGCGGGGGAGGAAGAAGTGTCGACCGACGAGTTCACGCGGCAGGTGAAGGCCACGCTGTCGTCGGGCGTCTATCTGGAAGAACCGGCGCCGCGTTGACGCCGCCGGAATCTCGCACCCGCCGCCTCCGTTGCACGCGCAGCGTGGGCGGCGGGCCGTACCGTCAGGCGGTGGTGTCGATGATGCCCGGGATCTTCACGTCCGGGCTCACGTCCGCGTCGTAGTCGACGCCGGCGATCTCGAAGCCGAACAGCCGCAGGAACTCGGTCTTGTAGCCGGTGAAGTCGGTCAGTTCGTACAGGTTGTCGTTCGTCACGTGGTTCCACTGCGCGCTGACCTTCGCCTGCACCTGCGGATCGAGCTCCTTGTAGTCCGCGCGCAGGCGGCCTTCTTCGTCGACGTGCGGCTTCGCGCCATACAGGCTGTCCTTGAACAGGCCGTACACCTGCTCGATGCAGCCTTCGTGCGTGCCGGCTTCCTTCATCGTCTTGAACAGCAGCGACAGGTACAGCGGCATCATCGGGATCGCCGAGCTTGCCTGCGTGACGACGGCCTTCAGCACCGACACGCGCGCGTCGCCGCCGTGCGCGGCCAGCGTGTCGCGAATCGACAGCACCTTCTTGTCGAGATCCTTCTTCGCTTCGCCGATCGAGCCGTTCCAGTAGATGTCGTGCGTGATCTGCTCGCCGAGATACGTGAACGCGGTGGTCTTCGCGCCGTCGGCCAGCACGCCGGCTTCATCGAGCGCGTCGATCCACATCTGCCAGTCCTCGCCGCCCATCACGGCGACGGTGCCGTCGATCTCTTCCTGCGTCGCCGGTTCCAGCGTGACCTCGCGGATCACTTCCTTGTCGGTGTCGAGGCCGCGGAACGTGACCGTCTTGCCGATCGGCTTGAGCGTCGAGCTGATGGTTTCGCCCGTCTTCGGGTGCGTGCGGCGCGGTGCCGCGAGACTGTAGACGACGAGATCGACCTTGCCGAGATCCTGCTTGATGGTGTCGATCGTGATCTGCTTGACCTTGTCGGAGAATGCGTCGCCGTTGATGCTGCGCGCATAGCGCCCCTTTTCGGCGGCGAATTTCTCGAACGCGGCGCTGTTGTACCAGCCGGCCGTGCCCGGCTTCGTTTCGCTGCCGGCGCGCTCGAAGAACACGCCGAGCGTGTCCGCGTCCGAGCCGAAGGCGGCCGAGATCCGGGCGGCGAGGCCGTAGCCGGTCGACGCGCCGATCACGAGCACCTTTTTCGGGCCGTTGGCGATCGGGCCGTGCGAAGTCACGTAGTCGATCTGTTCCTTGACGTTGGCTTCGCAGCCGACCGGATGAGTCGTCACGCAGATGAAGCCACGCACGCGCGGTTTGATGATCATGGGAACCTCTTGTCTGAAAGGCAGAAACGGCCTGAATTCGGGAAAATCCCGCGCATTGTAAAGGATGCGGCAGATCGCGGGCGGACGCCGCCGGAACCCGGCGGATCGTCCGGTTGTTTCTCTCTTGACAGAAATAACTGAAATGCCTAAATTGCACGACATGGAACTCACACCGATTGCCGAACGATTCATTCTCCACTGGGGCGAAATGGGCTCGCGGTGGGGCGTCAACCGCACCGTCTCGCAGATCCACGCGCTGCTCTATCTGGCCGGCCGGCCGATCGCGGCCGACGAGATCGCCGAGACGCTCAACGTGGCGCGCTCCAACGTCAGCACGAGCCTGAAGGAGCTGCAGGCGTGGCGGCTGGCGAAGGTCGTGCATGTGCTGGGCGACCGCCGCGACCACTTCGAGACGTCGACCGACATCTGGGAACTGTTCAAGCTGATCGTCGAAGGGCGGCGCCAGCGCGAGATCGAGCCGACGCTCACGGTGCTGCGCGACTGCCTGACGAATCCCGAGATCGCGAACGAGAGCCGCGAGACCGAGCAGCGCATCCGCGACACGCTGCAGTTCGTCGAGACGCTGACGACCTGGTCGGACGAGATGTTGCGGCTCAAGCCCGATACGCTGATGAAGGCGCTCGGCATCGGTGCGAAGATCAGCCAGACGGTCAGGCGCAAGCCGTCGAAGTAAGCGGGGCGCGCAATGCGGGCAGACAGCCCGCTTTTTTCGGGGTTGTTATTTCTGTCTGTACAGAAATAACTGTAAATAGAGGATGAAAATGAACACTGTCTTGCCGTCGACCAGCCTGCATGGCCGCACCGGTACGCGCAGCATGACCGTCCTCGTGTGCGGCGCGAACGGCTTCATCGGGCGGGCACTGTGCGCGCAGCTCGAAGCTGGCGGCCATCGCGTGCTGCGTGGTGTGCATCATGCCGCCGGCCCGTCCGACGTCGCGATCGACTTCGCGAAGGACATCGATCCCGACGCGTGGCTCGCGCGGCTGGCGGGCGTCGACGTGGTGATCAATGCGGTCGGCATCCTCGCCGATCGACGCGGCGCGACGCTCGACGCCGTGCATCGCGCCGCGCCGTGCGCACTCTTCACCGCGTGCTGCCGCGCCGGCGTGCGGCGTGTGATCCAGATCTCGGCGCTTGGCGTCGAGCGTGGCGATACGCGCTACTTCACCAGCAAGGTCGCAGCCGACCGCTTCCTGCAGACGCTGCCGATCGACTTCCGGATCGTGCGTCCCGCGCTGGTCTACGGCACGGACGGTGCGTCGGCGCGGTTTTTCCGGATGCTCGCGAGCCTGCCCGTGCACGTGCTGCCGGCGGGCGGCCATCAGCGGCTGCGCCCCGTGCACGTCGACGATCTCGCCGAAGTCGTCGCGCGATGCGTCGATGCGCCGGCGGCGGGCAACCCGGTGATCGACGTAGTCGGCAACGACGAAGTCGAATATCGCGAGATGCTGGCCCGCTACCGTGCCGCGCTGGGGTTTCTGCCGGCTGCCCGCGTGACGTTGCCGGGCCCGCTGGCCGGCGCGACGGCCACGTTGTTCGGCAGGCTGCCGGGCGCGATGTTCACGCGCGACACGTGGACGATGCTGCGCGGCGGGAACACCGGCGATACGGCAGCGACCACGGCCCTGCTCGGCCGGGCGCCGCGCGGGATCGCCGGCTTCATCGGCGCGCCAGCCGCCGCGCTGCGTCGCGACGCGCTCGCGATGTGGCGTCGTCCGCTGCTGCGCGGCGCGCTTGCGATCGTGTGGATCTGGACCGCCATCGCCAGCGCGTTCATCCATCCGCTGCACGCGAGCCTCGCGCTGCTCGCGCCCGCGCACCTGACCGGGCTACCTGCGCTGATCGCGCTCTATGCGGCCAGCGCGCTGGACTTCGGGTTCGGCATCGCGACCGTCGTCGCGCCGTCGCGCCGCCTGTGGGCCGCGCAAGCCGCGTTGATCGTCGCGTATTCGGCGGTCATTGCGGTCACGATGCCGGGCCTGCTCGCCGAACCGTTCGGCCCGGTGCTCAAGAACGTGCCGATCCTCGCGATCCTGTTGATCCTTTTTTCAGAAGAAGAACAAGCATGAATACCTATCTCGTCATCAAGGCGCTTCACATCCTGTCCTCGGTGCTGCTGGTCGGCACGGGGTTCGGCACCGCGTTCTATCTGTTCTTTGCGAACCGCACGCGCTCGGTACCCGCGATCGCGGCCGTGTCGCGCCTCGTGGTGCGCGCGGACTGGTGGTTCACGACGCCGGCCGTGATTTTCCAGCCGGCCTCGGGGCTCTGGCTCGCGCACACGGCCGGCTGGCCGTGGGATACGCCGTGGCTCCTCGCGTCGATCGTGCTGTATGCGATCGCCGGCGCATGCTGGCTGCCGGTCGTGTGGCTGCAGCTCGAACTGGCCTCGATGGCGAAGCTCGCGCACGTGAACGGCGCTGCCGCGCTGCCGGAACGGTACTGGCGCTATGCGAAGCGCTGGGAACTGCTCGGCTATCCGGCGTTCTTCGCGATGCTGACCGTCTACTTCCTGATGGTGCTCAAGCCGATGTAAGCGCGCCGTCCACCGCGCGGGGGCGGCGGTAGGGCATGGCGGAAAGCAGTCGATAGATTCATGAGGCATGCAACAGAAAAATGAAGGAATGCGAATCATGGACTCAAGTGAACTGGTGCTGTACTTCGATGGACGATGTCCGTTATGCGTGGCGGAGATCAATCGTCTCGGCGCCCGCGATACGCGGCAGCGGCTGGCTTTCGTCGATATCGCCGCGCCGGGTTTCGATCCCGCGCCGCTGGGCGTCGATCTGCCCGCACTGAACCGCGAGCTGCATGCGCGCCTGCCCGACGGACGCATGCTGACCGGCGTGGACAGCATCCTGGCCGCCCATGCGCTGACCGGGCGCTGCTGGCTCGTCGGGCTGCTTCGCGTGCCGGTCGTCCGCCGTGCGCTGGCGCCGCTGTATCGCCGCTTCGCGCGCAACCGGCATGCGGTATCGCGCTGGCTCGGCTACCACGCCGAAGCGCAGTGCGACGCGGCGACATGCGGTAGCGGTCGCGACCGAGCCGCCGAACCCACGGCGGATCGTCCGGCGGGTGACGCTGCGCGCCGCATCGTCGTGACCTGGATGTACGGCGCAGCGATTGCGCACCTGCTCGTCGGCATTGCCGTTCCGTGGGTAGCCGGCGCGCCGTGGCTCGACGCGTATCACCGCGTCATCGAGCTGCATTTCTGGGCGGGAACGGCGCCCGACCCGGCGCGTGCACAGCAGATCTGGTGGATGTCGCTGATCGGCGCGACGGTGCAATGCGCGTCGGTCTGGATGCTCGCGCTCATCCACCTTGGCAACCGGCTGCGTCGCCACGAAGTGTGGGGATGGCTGCTGGCCGGCCTGTTGATCTGGGCGCCACAGGACATGCTGTTTTCATTGCAGGCCCATGTATCGGGCCACGTGGCGATCGACGCGGCGGCACTCGTCGCGATGGTGCCGCCGCTCGTCTGGCTGTGGAGGAGGGACACGATATGAACACCTTGGCTGCTTACGACTGGGCGCTCAACCTGCTGATCGTGCAGGGCGCGATGGGCGCATTCGATACGCTCTATCACCACGAACTCACGCAGGATCTACCGCACAGCCCGCGCGCGCGACTCGAGCTGGCGATTCACGCGGTGCGTTCCGTGCTTTATGGTCTCGTGTTCGCGTCGATCGCGAACGTTGCCTTTCACGGCGCGTGGGTCGCGGCCCTCGCGGCGGCGGTGGTGATTGAGGTGGTACTGACGTTGTGGGACTTCGTCGTCGAAGACCAGAGCCGCAAGCTGCCGGCGACCGAGCGCGTGCTGCACACGCTGCTGGCCGTCAACGGCGGCGCGCTGTTCGGCATGATCGCGATGCAACTGGCCGCGTGGGCGCAGGAGCCGACCGCGCTGCAGGTGCTCGACCTCGGCTGGCGCGGCTGGGTGCTGAGCCTTTTTGCTGTCGGCGTGACGGTATCGGGGATCCGCGACGGGATCGCGGCCTGCCGGATCGCACGACGCGCGCCGGTTGCCAACCCATTCGCGGGGCAGCCGCCGGGGAACGTGCTCGTGACCGGCGGAACCGGCTTCATCGGCGAAACCCTCGTGAACGGGCTGCTCGATGCGGGGCATACGGTCACGTTGCTGGCGCGCGATCCGCTGCGCGCGGCTTACCAGTTTCACGGCCGCGTGCGCAACGTGACCTCCGTCGAACAGCTGCAGCCGCACGAGCGCTTCGACACGGTCATCAATCTCGCGGGGGCGCCGGTGCTGGGCGCGCGCTGGAGCAAGCGCCGGCAGGCACTGCTGCTCGCCAGCCGGGTCGGCGTCACGGAATCGCTGATGTGCTGGGTCGAGACCGCCGAGGTCAAGCCGCGCACGTGGATCCAGGCGTCGGCGATCGGTTACTACGGCGCGCGTGCCGCCGACGAGCGGCTTGACGAGCGCAGCAGCGCCGGCACCGGCTTCATGTCCGAGCTGTGCCGGCAGTGGGAGCAGTCCGCGCAGCCGCTCGAGCGCCACGGTATTCGCTCGGTGGTGCTGCGGCTGGGCGTCGTGTTCGGCCCCGGCGGCGCGTTGCGCTCGATGCTGTTGCCGCACTATTTCGGAATGGGCGGACGATTCGGCGACGGCACGCAGGTGATGAGCTGGATCCACCGGGACGACGTGCTGCGGATCGTCGCGCGCGCGATGGCGAATCCTGGCATGCACGGCGTCTACAACGCGGTCGCGCCCGCGCCTTTGACCCAGCGCGAATTCGTGCAGGTCGTGTCGAAGGTGCTGCACCGCCCGGCCTGGCTGCACGTGCCGGCCGCGCCGCTGCGCGCCGCGATGGGCGAGATGGCCGAGCTGCTGCTGGACGGGCAGCGGGTGATGCCGGCGCGGCTGCATCAGGACGGCTTCATGTTCCGGTTCCCGACGGCCGAGCATGCGCTGCGTGACCTGACGAATCGTCCGCATGCGGATTTTCCGCGGACGGCCTGTCGTTTGCCCCGCGGTCGCGTATAAACTCGGCGTGAATGCGTTCGGGACGTGTCGTGCGTCCCGGACGCTCCGCATCCGACCTCACAAGGAGACTGCATGCTGCACATCCTCGGCAAGATCCCGTCCATCAACGTTCGCAAGGTGCTGTGGCTGTGCACCGAGCTGAACCTGCCGTTCGAACAGGAAGACTGGGGCGCGGGCTTCCGTACGACCAACGATCCGGCCTATCTCGCGCTGAATCCGAACGGTCTCGTGCCCGTCATCAAGGACGACGATTTCGTGCTCTGGGAATCGAACACGATCATCCGCTACCTCGCGAACCGCTATGGCGGCGACGCGCTGTATCCGGCCGAGCCGCAGGCGCGCGCGCGGGTCGATCAGTGGATCGACTGGCAGGGTGCCGACCTGAACCGCTCGTGGGTCGGGGCGTTCCTCGGCCTCGTGCGGAAATCGCCCGATCACCAGGATCCGGCCGGCATCGCGCAGTCGATCGCGGGCTGGACGAAGCACATGCAGGTGCTGAACGCGCAGCTCGAAGCGACCGGTGCGTACGTCGCCGGCAACGGCTTCACGCTCGCGGACATTCCGATCGGCCTGTCGGTGAACCGCTGGTTCGGTACGCCGTTCGAGCATCCGGATTTCCCGGCGGTGTCGCGCTATATCGAACGTCTCGCGACGCGCGAAGGCTTCCAGAAGTACGCGGGCAGCGCGAACCCGTGATCCATCGCAGGTAGCGCGCGGTGCGGCGGCGTGGCAATCGCCGCCGCGTCCGCGTCATGACCGGCATGCACGGGCCTGCGGGCCCGTTTTTACGCGCCGGGTGCCGGCACCGCGTCGAGCACGCGCGCGAGAAACGCCTCGTGGTTCCACGCCGATTCCGGCCGCGACAGCCCCAGCCGCACGACCACCAGTTGACGGCTCGGCACCACGCTGACGAACTGGCCTTCATGACCGACCGCATGAAACGCGTCGGCCGGCATCGCGACCGCATGCGGATCGCGATCGTTGAATGGCTCCGGCACCTTCACCCACAGCTGCGCGCCGTACTCCTGGCGCTCCGACTGCGGCGTCGTGCGCGTCAGGTAGTGTACCCAGCCTTCCGGCAGCAGCCGCTGCCCGTCCCATACCCCGTCCTGCAGCAGCAGTTGGCCGAAGCGCGCCCAGTCGCGCGCACTCGCATACATGTACGACGGGCTGACGAGCGTGCCGGATGCATCGGGCTCGAACACCGCGCTGCGCATCCCGAGCGGCGCGAACAGCGCACGGCGCGGAAACGCGAGGTAGTCGTCCTCGCTACCGCCCAGCGCTTCGCGCATCACGCGCGCGACGATCGCGCTCGTGCCGCTCGAGTAGGACCACCGCGTGCCGGGTGTCGCGGCGAGCGGCTTCGCCGACGCGAACCGCGCGGTATCGGGCTGCGCGTACAGCATCAACGCGACGTCGGACAGCGGGTCGTCGTAGTCCTCGTTGAATTGCAGGCCGCTCGTCATCCGCAGCAACTCGTCGAGCGTGATGGCCGCGCGCGGATCGCCGCTGCCGCGCCATTCGGGCAGCAGCGCCGACGTATCGGGCGACAGCTTGTGCTGCGCGACGAGTGTGCCGACCAGCGCGGCGGTGACGGTCTTCGTCATCGACCAGCCGGGCAGCGGCGTGTCGGCCGTGAAGCCGGGCGCATAGCGTTCGGCGATCACCTGGCCGCGCCACATCACGACGACCGCGCGCGTGCGCCGTGGCCGTGCCGGATCGGGCTCGTCGAACGCGCGATCGAGCGCGGTCTGCAGCTTGTGCGCGTCGATGCCGGCCGGCAGCGTGGCCGGTGCCGGCTGCGCGGGCGGCGGATCAGGGAGGGGCGGCAGCGCGGCCGGCAACGCGCCGGACGACGGCCCGATCGCGAGCGTGCAGCCGAGCCCGGGCCGGAAGTCGGCTTCGCGTTCGGCGAAGCCGGCGAAGGTCGCTGTCGCGCGATGATGGTCGGGATCGATCGACGGGTGCACCAGTTTCAGCAGCGGATGCACGCCGGCCATGATGTCGACGTCGATCACGGACGCGGCCGGGCGGCCCGATACGTACACGCCGGAACACAGCGCCTTCGCCGCATAGCCGGTCGCGATCGGCGCGAGCCGGGACAGCATGGTGCCCGTGTAGCCGATCGCGGCGACGGCCGCGAGCGCGACGCCGCGCAGGATCAGCTTCTTGAAGGGGATCGTCATGCGCGAGCGTCCTCGGTTGTCGGCAGGCAGAACATGAACCGGCAGTGTCGCAGGTTCGGGCCGGCGGTGGCAATCGCGGGCGCGTGAGGCGCCGGGCGGTGTCGACAGGGCGCACGTTGCCCGGCGGGTGTGAATCGTGTGTGTCGATCGCCCAGGGTCGAACGGGCCGCGCGCGGCCCGTCCAGGTGGCGTGTCACTGCGCGTTGTCGTTGTCGAACCGCAGGGTCCAGACCGTCGCGGTATTCGTGTTGTCGTCGACGGCCGCGAATTGCAGCTGGCCTTTGCTGCCGTGCCCGAACGCAAGGCCGAACGCGGCCCCCGCAGCGGTGTCGACCTGCATTTGCGCGACGAAACGTCCGTCCACCGTGAATTCGACGATCTCGCTCGGCTGCTGCGCGTCGGCGTTGACCGCGTCGCCGTTCGCGGTCACGAGATGGCCGTTCGGTGCGAGCGCCAGCGCGAGCGGGCCATGCAGGTGCGCCGCGTCGAAGTAGATCATCCGTCCGACGCCGCCGTTGCGATTCGTCGACGCGGCGTTCGGGATCGCGAACACCGCGTTGTCGCCGGTGGACGCGACATACAGCACGTCGATGTTCGGGTCGTACGCGAGGCCGGTCGGGCCGACGACGAGTGCATTGGGATCGGTTCGATTCACGTAGCCCGACGCGATGACGCGCGAGCCCGGCAGCATCGTGACGCCGTTGTCGCTGATTGCCAGTTCGATGCGTGAGACCGTTCCGTTCAGCACGTTCGACACGAACGCGGTCACGCGCTGGCCGCGATCGATCACGGTCATGTCCCACGGCCCGTCGAGCAGCGCCGCGCTGCTGAGTTGCGTGACGAGATTGCCTTGCGGGCCGATGACGAGCAGCGAGCCCGGTGGCATGACGGTCTTGCCGTCCGGCGTCGGGACGTTGCCGACCAGTACGAAGCCACTGCGCAGCACCGCGAGCGCGGTCGTCAGGCCGAGATTGGTGCCCTGGAAGAACGTCGTCGCCGGCGTCTTGCCGGGTGTCAGCTTCACGATCGTCGTGCCGGTGCCTTGCGCGTTCGACGCCGCGTTGAAGTTCGACACGACGACGTCGCCCGGTTTCAGCGTGCTCCAGGCCGGCACGCCGCGTGGCACGAACGCGATGCCGTATGGGTTGAGATCGCCGTTGACGGGCACGGTCGATGCCGTGAACGATGGAATCGGCAAGATGACGTCGCTGCCGCCGGCCCACGCGAAAGCCGACGACAACGCGACCAGCCCGGCACCGCAAACCGCGCGGGATAGCGCGTGCGCAAGCGTGCGCCGGACGCGTGCGAAGGCTGGCGGATCACCCGCAAAGACGGGCGCGGCGGGGGAGCGACAGGAGGGGAGAGGGTCCATGGCATGACTCCGGTTGATGATCGCGAGCAGTCATCCCGGCTGCCGGCCTGCGCAGCCGACGGGTGTCCGGCGCGGGTTCGCGATCGTGCTCATGCGCTTGCCACGCGAACCCGCGCTCGAAATGAACGGATGGCGACGGCCGGATATTCCATCCTGTTACGCCCGTTGCATGCGAGCCGGCGTTCATTGTTCGCCACAACGGCGACTTGGCCTGACAAGTTGAAATCCGACCCGCCATCGGCCGATAATCGTCCGGCATCGCTTTCCTACTCTCCCAGTCCAACCGTTATCGGAAAACGCCATGTCCTACGACAACAACAACCCGTTCGCCAAAATCCTGCGCGGCGAACTGCCGTGCGTGAAGGTCGCGGAAGACGACGCGACCCTCGCGATCATGGATCTGATGCCGCAGGCCGACGGCCACGTGCTGGTGATCCCGAAGGAGCCGGCCGCGCAGATCTTCGAGTTGTCCGGCGACGCCGCCGCGGCCGGCATCCGCATGACGCAGCGCGTCGCGGCGGCGGTGCGCGCGGCGCTCGAGCCGGACGGCGTGTTCATCGGTCAGTTCAACGGCGCGGCAGCCGGCCAGACGGTTCCGCATGTGCACTTCCACGTGATTCCGCGCTGGGAAGGCGCCGAGCTGCGGATGCATGCGCGCGAGATCGCCGACGCGGCGACGCTCGAAGCGCTCGCGCAGCGCATTCGCGCGCGCTTCGTGTAACGCGTCGATTGCACGCGGCGTGGCACGGCACGGCGCCTTGGCCGGCCGCCGTGCCGTCGCCTGTTTCAGCGGTCACGCGAGGTAACACGTGTAACCGCCGGCGAAACGCGGCCCGGCCCACCCGGCGCTAGACTCCGCGCATTGCTTCATCGAGCGACAGGAAGGGCGGATCGCCTCTTCGTGCCGGCTGCCGCCTCTCGCGGCGGCGCGGCTTTCGCGAGGTGCCATTCGTCTTTCGCGCCGGGAATCGAGCCATGTCCAGACTTCTCATCACGCTTGCCCTGATCGGCGGCCTGTCCGGCTGCTACGTCGCGCCGCCGTACGGCTACGCGCCTGCGCCGGCCTACTACGGCTATGCACCGGCGTATTACGCACCGCCCGTCAGCGTCGGGATCGGCGGCAACTTCCGCATCCGCTGATCCGGCACCGGGCGCGGGCGCTGGCCCCATCGGTCAGCGCCAATGCGTTGCGCCGGATGACTCGCGCGGATTCGCGCACCGCATGACCGCGGCGCGCTGCACGGCGTGCGCGCGCTTCCTATACTTCACAGGAAAGCGCATTCCGGTGAGGCAGCCATGACAGTCACCCGCAAGGTCGCCGCCGTGTCGGGCATCTCCACGCTCGTCTATCTCGGGCTCGCGGTGCTTGGTTTCGGTGGGTTCGCGGCCTTCTTCTCGCATCCGCCGCTGACCGTCGTCGTCGTCGCGACGCTCGCGATGGCCGTCGTCGCGCTGTTCACCGAAGGCAATCTGAGCAGCGGCGAGCGCGAGAACCGCGACAACCGCTGGGTGCTCGCGGCATTCGGGGTGAGCGGGTTGCTGCTCGCGTACCTGCCCGCACTGACCGACCGGCTCGACTTCTGGACCTTCGGCGGCGATGCGGTGCGCTGGATCGGCGTCGTGCTGTACATCGCGGGCGGTGTGCTGCGCATCTGGCCCGTATTCGTGCTCGGCAAGCGCTTCAGCGGGCTCGTCGCGATCCAGCCGGGCCATACGCTCGTGACCGACGGCATCTACAGCCGCATCCGCAATCCCAGCTATCTCGGCCTGCTCGTCAATTCGCTCGGCTGGGCGCTCGCGTTCCGCTCGGGCGTCGGCGTGCTGCTGGTCGTGCTGACGATGGTGCCGCTCGTCGCGCGCATCCGCTCCGAGGAGGCGCTGCTGCGTGCGCAATTCGGCGCCGAATACGACGCGTATTGCGCGCGAACCTGGCGTCTGCTGCCCGGCGTGTACTGACCCTCTTCATTTCTTCGCGGCCGTCGTTTCCGGGCCCGCCCACGATTCGTTCCCGATGTGTTGCCACGTGTGTCGCAAACGTGCGACGCCGCGCATGGCCGACCTGTTTTTCGGCAGGGCCGAACCCTCGGTGGAGCCAATGCCGGCGCGGGTTTGCGGGCATTCCTGGGCGCGCGTTCGAGATCGCTTATTCGTAAACAACTTGTTACCAGAATGTCCACGGCAAGGACGTGGGACCGGTGCTATTCTTCGCCGCAAGCTCATTGAAATGAATTGGTCCACGGTTCGGCACAATGCCTGACCCGACGTCGATCGATTCAGATCGTCGTACCGAGCGGACCTTCAATAACCAGATTGCGAACAAGGAAGAATACGGGAATGTGGAAGAAAATCGCCCCCGCTCTCGTCGTCGCCGCTTTGACCGGCGCGACTGCACTGCCGGCCATGGCAGGTGACATGAACAACGCGCTTGGCGGCGCGCTCGGCGGGGTAGCCGGCGCAGCAGTCGGCGGTGCGCTCGGCGGCAGCACGGGCTCGGTGATCGGCGGCGCCATCGGCGGCGGCGCGGGTGGCGCAGTGACGTCGAACCGTCGCGAGCGCACCGGCGCGATCATCGGCGGCGCCCTCGGCGGCGGCGCAGGTACCGCGGCAGGCAACGCGATGGGCGGCCGCACGGGCGGCCTGCTGGGTGCGGCGGTCGGCGGCGGCGCCGGCGCGGCGCTCGGCGGCAACATGTCGCGCAGCTCGTACGAACGCGATTACGGCGGCCGCGGCGATCGTGGCTATCGCCACCGCAAGCATCATCACCACCGCGACTGGGACTGATCGCCGCTGGCGCGGCACGGTGCGCGACCCGCGCACCGGCGCGCCGACGGCGTCGGCACCCGACGCGAGATTCGGCCCGGCGGCCTGCCGGGCCGCTATCGCCGGCCAGACCGGCGAACACTTACCGGCTTCATTAGCCGCCGCCAGATGCCCGATCGACGGGCCGGCAAGCTTCCCTCCTCGCTGTCATTCCCCGTTTCCCGACTACACCGCCTCTCGCGACTGATTGCGTTCGAGCAGCGTCGACACCGTTCGCGTTTCGTTCGATTCCCGTTGGCCCGTTCCGGCCTGATGGCGACTCATGATCGGCGTGGTACACCTTGCTGCCGTGCGCGTGTCGTGGTTTTCCAATCTGCGTAACCAGATGTATCGCGACCCGCGTGCGCGACCGGCATGACTGCGGTCACTCGCTTGCGCTTCTCGCGTCCCGGCGGACGTGCGCGTGGCCGCGCCCGTCAGGATTTCCCTGATAGCCAGACCGTCGCGCCACGCTTCCTCACCGCGTATCGCGGGTGCCCGCCGGTAGTGGGAAATCGAATGGAATCCATCGCAACATTTAATTGGTCGATTGCGAACGACTTCGCTATCGTCGGCAAGGCTCGCGTACGGCATCGCACCGTGCCGCTGGCCGCGCCTCGCCGCATGATCGCGAGACCCGCGGCCCAGCCGCCGGCCCCACAAGCATGGGCCGCCGCGTCCGATGAACCGGACGAACCCGTCGCGAAGCCTGGCCGACCGAACGAAGGCGCGTGCGCCTTCAAGCCACCCCGGCAACGATGTCCCGCCGCCGCATGCGTGCCCCACGCGCGTACGTGCCGCCCGATGCCGTTTGCGTCCGGGGCCGGACCAACCCATTGCCTGGATGCACTATGTCTAAGACAACGTATTACGCGCCGCATGGCGGCCACCCGCCGCAGACCGATCTGCTGACCGATCGCGCGATGTTCACCGAGGCGTACGCGGTGATCCCGAAGGGTGTGATGCGCGACATCGTCACGAGCTGGCTGCCGTTCTGGACGAACACGCGCCTGTGGGTGATCGCTCGCCCGCTGTCGGGTTTCGCGGAAACCTTCTCGCAGTACATCGTCGAAGTGAACCCGGGCGGCGGCAGCGACAAGCCCGAGCAGGACAAGAACGCCGAAGCCGTGCTGTTCGTCGTCGAAGGTGAAGCCGAGCTGACGCTGCAAGGCAAGAAGCACGTGCTGAAGCCGGGCGGCTACGCGTTCATTCCGCCGGGTGCGGACTGGACGCTGCACAACGTCAGCGATGCCGCGGTGCGTTTCCACTGGGTGCGCAAGCATTACCAGGCTGTTGACGGCATTCCGCTGCCGGAAGCCTTCGTGACCAACGAGCAGGATGTCGAGCCGATCCCGATGCCCGGCACCAACGGTGCATGGGTGACGACGCGCTTCGTCGACATGAGCGACATGCGCCACGACATGCACGTGAATATCGTGACGTTCGAGCCGGGCGGTGTGATTCCGTTCGCTGAAACGCACGTGATGGAGCACGGGTTGTATGTGCTCGAAGGGAAGGCTGTGTATCGACTGAACCAGGATTGGGTCGAGGTGGAAGCGGGCGATTTCATGTGGCTGCGCGCGTTCTGCCCGCAGGCATGCTATTCGGGTGGCCCTGGCCGCTTCCGTTACCTGCTGTACAAAGATGTGAACCGCCACATGAACCTGTTGCTGAATCCGGCGCGTTAAGCGTCGTTCAGGCAGTTGGATGTGAAAGCCCGCCGGGGAATGCCGGCGGGTTTTTTTATGTTCATCGTGGGCTTCCGTGGATGTCTGTTGCCGATCCACAAGGCGCGCCCAGGCTTTTCAGTTACGGATATTCATCCTGCACGCGTAAAACCGGCTGCAGCATGATCGCGCCGAACACCTCGCGGCCGACACAACAGCCTTTACGAGACGGCCTCTTACGTCGTGAGTGCCGCCGCGACCGCGCTGCCCATCTCGTTGGTTCCGACCTTGCGCGTGCCAGCTTCCCATATGTCGGCCGTGCGTAGCCCTTGCGCGAGCACCCGCCGGACCGCCGTCTCGATGCGCTCGGCCTCATCAGGCCGGTTCAGCGAATGGCGAAGCATCATTGCCGCAGACAGGATGGTTGCGAGAGGGTTCGCTATGTCCTTGCCGGCGATGTCTGGCGCCGAACCGTGCGAAGGCTCATACAAACCCTTGCCGTTCGCGTCGAGGGATGCCGAGGGCAACATGCCAATCGACCCGGTCAGCATTGCCGCCTCGTCCGACAGGATATCGCCGAACAGGTTGCCGGTGACGATCACGTCGAATGTCTTCGGCGCGCGGACCAGTTGCATGGCGGCGTTGTCGATGTACATGTGCGAGAGCTCGACGTCGGGATATTCGCTGGCCACGCTGATCATCGTGTCGCGCCAGAATTGCGAGGTCTCCAGCACATTGGCCTTGTCGACGCTGCACAGGCGCTTGCTGCGCTTTTGCGCGGCGCGAAAGGCGACATGGGCCACACGGACGATTTCCGGCTTGCTGTAGCGCATGGTGTCAAACCCTTCGTCGTGACCCTGGAACGGTCCGTCGGGCGCAGAACGCGTGCCGCGCGGCTCGCCAAAATACACGTCTCCGGTCAGATCGCGGATGATCAGGATGTCGAGGCCGGCAACGACTTCCGGCTTGAGCGTCGACGCGGCTGACAGTTCCGGATACAGCATCGCCGGGCGCAGGTTGGCGAACAACGCCAGATGCTTGCGCAGACCGAGGATGGCCTGTTCCGGCCGCAGCGGTCGTTCGAGCCCGTCGTATCGCCAATCGCCGACGGCGCCGAGGAGAATCGCATCGGCTGATTTTGCCAGCTCGAGCGTACGCTCGGGCAAGGGGTGGCCGTAGATGGCGTAGCCAGCACCCCCCACCGGCGCCTCTTCCAACTTGACCGGACAACCGAGCGCGTTGAGCACCTTGACGGCCTGCGCCGTGATTTCAGGACCGATGCCGTCACCGGGCAAAACAGCAATTCTGTGATTCATGCGAGTTGGGCTTCTGTCGATTGAAGGATCTCAGAGTAATCGCCGTGCGCCCGTGGAAAAAGATGATCATTTATCCCGGTACAGGTCGTGCCACTCTGTCTGAAGCGCCTTCAACCTGGCAGACTCGCTCCGCGAGCATTCCCGAACGACCGGCTGTGGCCGAGAGCCGTCGGTCCTCTCCGCATTCCCCGGAAATTCTCGATGCGTGTGTTTTCATTGGCGATGCGTATTGCTACAGGCCGAGTGCAGTCGCCGCGAGCATCGCAACCTGCAACCGCGTATCTGGCAGCAGTCCGTCCTCGATCAGCCACACCGCCGACAAGCCCGACCACGCGAGAATCCATTGCAGCAGCCGACGTCGGCCGAGCTTCGCCTTATCGGCGACGAGCGTAACGCGCTGCGCGAAGCGCACGGGATCGACCGCGATGTCGTGCGAGGGATTGCAGAACAGGTTCGCGTAGTCGAACGCGCGATCGCCGCGCAGCCCTTTCGGATCGATCGCGAGCCAGCCGCGTTCGCCGAAATGGAGGATGTTGCCGTGATGGATGTCGCCGTGCAGGACGACTTCGTCGACAGGCGGCCCGGCCAGCAATTGGCGCGCGACCGTAGCCGCGCGACGAAGCACGTCGCTGCCTGAGGTATCCGACAGCAGCGCACGGAACCAGTCGAGCAGCGGCACGACCGAGGGCGGCTCCGGCGCACGATGCGCATGCAGTCGCGCCACGACATCACACGCAATCCGCATCGCATCATCGTCGCGCCCCGATGCCGAAAAACCGGCCAGCGTCGGCACCGGCTGCGCCCGTTCGAGCAGGACCGCATCGCCGTCGTGCTGCCACACCTGCGCCGCGCCTTGCCCGTTCCACCAGGTCATCAGCGCATTGCCGCGACGCTCTTCGTCACACGTGGCGATCTTCAACATCGCCGGCCGCGATTGCCAGACGACCGGCAGCAGGCCGCCGCTGGCGGTCAGGATCGGGTTGCCGTCGGGAGCGAGGCCCCACAGGCCGAGATATCGATCGAACATCACGCGATCCTACAGGCGAACCGGATCGTGTGCAGCGTGGCTGTTCCGACAGTGCGTCAAGCGGTCGCAGGTGTGCCACGAACGGCCCCGGTCCCCTTTCCTAAATAAAATTTAGCCAGCCAAACATTGGCTAAAGAATGTTCCGGTTTCGCGCCATCCCTTCGACAATGCGCGCCTTTCGTGACTGGTCGGTGCCTCCCGCGCACCGGCCGTCGCAGCATCGAAGAAGGAGCCCGACATGACCGACCACACCGCATCCCCGCCACCCCCACCCGCGTCGCCGCCACGCCGCCGCCGCGTGTGGCGCACGCTCGCGGGCGCGCTGCTCGGCCTGACGGTCGCGTGCGCGGGCATCGGCGCATGGACGATCCAGCGCATCTGGACGCAACTGCCATCCGTCGAGCACCTCGCCGTCTATCGCCCGGCGCTGCCGCTGCGGATCTTCTCGCGCGACGGCGATCTGCTGGCCGAATACGGCGTCGAGCGACGTGAGTTCGTGCCGCTCGAACGCATCCCGCCGCTGATGCGGCAGGCGCTGCTCGCGGCCGAGGACGCGAAGTTCTACCAGCACGGCGCGGTCGATTTCAGCGGCCTCGCGCGCGCGACGTTCGCGAACGTCGTGACGGGGCAACCCGGGCAGGGCGGCAGCACGATCACGATGCAGGTCGCGCGCAACTTCTACCTGACGCGCGACAAGGTGCTGAGCCGCAAGCTCGCCGAGATCCTGATGGCGACCAAGCTCGAACGCGAATACAGCAAGGACAAGCTGCTCGAGCTGTACATGAACGAGATCTATCTGGGCGAGCGCGCGTACGGTTTCGCGGCGGCCGCGAACGTGTATTTCGGCAAGCCGCTCGACGCGCTGAGCGCAGGCGAGGCGGCCGTACTCGCGGGGCTGCCGAAGGCGCCGTCCGCGTTCAACCCGGTCGTCAATCCGGCGCGCGCGACCGCGCGGCGCAACTACGTGCTCGGCCGGATGCATGCGCTCGGCCAGCTCGACGACGCGACGTACCGCGCGGCCGTCGACGCGCCGATCGCGCTGGCGACCACCCCGCCGCCCGGGATCATCGCGGCGCCGTACGTCGCCGAGCGCGCGCGCCGGATGATGGTCGAACGCTTTCACGACGACGCCTATACGCTCGGCCTCGACGTGACGACGACGATCTCGATGCGCGACCAGCGCGCGGCCGAAGCGTCGCTCGAACGCACGCTGAGCCGTCAGCAGCGCGCGAAGCGCGATGCGCGCAACGGGCTCGAAGGCGCGCTCGTGTCGCTCGACGCGGCAACGGGCGACATGCTCGCGCTCGTCGGCGGTGCGGATTTCAACCGCAACGTGTTCGACCATGCGCTGCAGGCGTATCGCCAGCCGGGCTCGAGCTTCAAGCCGTTCGTCTATTCGGCGGCGCTGGAAAAGGGCTACTTCCCGGGTGTGCTCGTCGACGATACGCAGCGCACGCTCACGCACGAGGAAACCGGCGCGCGGCCGTGGCGCCCGCGCAATTTCGCCAACAATTACGAGGGCTTCATCCCTGTGCGGCGCGGGCTCATGCGCTCGAAGAACCTGGTCGCGGTCAGCCTGATGCAGGCGACCGACGCGCGCTACGTGCAGCAGCACGCGGTGCACTTCGGCTTCGACGCGCAGCGCAATCCGGCGTCGCTGCCGCTCGCGCTCGGCGCGGGCGCCGTGACGCCGCTCGAACTGGCAAGCGCCTACAGCGTGTTCGCGAACGGCGGCACGCGGATGGTGCCGCGCCTGATCCTGTCGGTGAAGCAGCGTCATGGCGGTGCGATGTACGAGGCCACTGCACCCGCTGGCGAGCGCGTCGTGTCGGCGCGCAATGCGTTCATGATGGACAGCATGCTGCGTGACGTCGTGAAGTCCGGCACCGCACGTGGTGCGCTCGCGCTGCGTCGCGACGACGCGGCCGGCAAGACGGGCACGTCGAACGGGTCGAAGGACGTGTGGTTCGCCGGCTACTCGTCGGGCATCGTCGCGGTCGCGTGGCTCGGCTACGACACGCCGCGCCCGATGGGGCGCGCGACCGGCGCATCGCTGGCGTTGCCGGTCTGGCTCGACTACATGAAGACGGCCGTCGACGGGCGTACGCCTATCGAGGCGTCACCGCCGCAGGACGTCGCGCTCGTTGACGGCGACTTCGTCTACGCCGAATACACGCGCGGCACGTGCACGGCCGATGTGCCGTCGTACATCCGCAGCCGCTTCGCGTGCGGCGGAGCGGCGGTGGCGGCTGGTGCGTCCGGCACGCCGGGCGACCATGGCAAGCCCGCCGAGCCGATGCCTGCCGCGGTCGATGCGGCCGAGCGCGAACGCGTGCTCGACCTGTTCCGGACGGATGACTGACGCACACCATGCATACGCTTTATCTGATTGCAATCGTCGCGGAAGCGATGTCGGGGGCGCTGATGGGCATGCGCCGCGGGATGGACCGTTTCGGGCTCGCGCTCGTCGGCGCGGTGACGGCGCTCGGCGGCGGCACCGTGCGCGACGTGCTGCTCGGCCACTATCCGCTCGGCTGGATCGCGCACCCTGAGTACCTGGTGATCACGCTCGTCGCGGCGACCGTCGCGTCGTGGGTCGCACGGCATGTCGCGCGAATGAAGACGCTGTTCGTCACCGTCGACGCGATCGGCCTCGCGGCATTTACGATCATCGGCTGCGACATCGGTGCGTCGACGGGCACCGCGCCGATCATCGTCGTGCTGGCCGGCGCGATCACGGGCGTCTGCGGCGGGATGCTGCGCGACCTGCTGTGCAACGAGATGCCGCTGATCCTGCGCGAGGAACTGTATGCGAGCGTCGCGTTCGTCACGGGCGCGCTCTATGTCGGGATGCAGCACCTTGGCATCGATGCCGGGGTCGCGACGGTGGTCGCGCTTGTCGCGGGGTTCGCGATGCGGATGTTCGCGGTGCGGCTGGGCTGGAAGATGCGCACGTTCGGCGTGGCCGACGTCGAGCATTGAGCAGGGAGGCTCGCCACCCGCGCGGCGGGTCGGGGGCGCGAGCGGTGCCGGCCCGGGCGTTCGGGTGAGCGCCCGGGCCGAACCGACCGTCAGTCGGCCTGCATCACCTGGAAGACGTTGCCTTCCGGATCGATACCGTCGTACATCGTGTACGCGAACCCGTCATAGCGCTTGAGATCGCGCACCGTTACGCCGTCGCTAGCCAGCCGGTCGCGATGCGCGCCGATATCCTGGCCGATCGAAAACACGAACTTCACGTGGCTCGCTTCCGCGTGCGCTTCCGAGTGAGCCGGCACCGCGTGGCGGAACGCCGGGCCGGCGAGATGCAGCGCGAGCTCAACGGCGCCTGCGCCGAGCACGACCCACTCGTTGTCGATTTCCTCGACGACGGGCAGATCGAAATACTGTTGGTAGAACGTCTTGAGCGATGCGACGTCCTGGACGTACAGGATGATGCGGGTCATCGGAAGCGGCATGGGGGTCTCCTTGAAGGGGGGGCGCGAAGCGCGATTGATGCTGCGTGAACGTGCTGCTATCGGTAAGACCAGACATCGAGCGGTGCAACAGTCGTGCGGTGCGGGCCCGCGCTATGCAGGCACCATCACCGGCGGCGCGCCGTCGCCGGTGTCCACCATCTTCACCGCAAATCCGTAGCACTGCGCGATGTGGGCCGGCGTCATCACGTCGCGCGGCGTGCCGTGCGCGACGATCGTGCCGTCGGCGAGCATCGCGATCGTATCCGCGTGCCGCGCCGCGAGATTCGGATCGTGCACGATCGCGAGCACGCCGAGCTGCCATTCGCGCGCAACGGCGCGCACGGTATCGAGCAGGCGGTGCTGATGCGCGAGATCGAGCGCGGCGGTCGGCTCGTCGAGCAGCAGGTAGCGCGGGCCGTTTTCCGTTGCGTCGTCGTCCGGCCACAGCTGCGCGAGCACGCGGGCGAACTGCACGCGCGCAAGTTCGCCGCCCGACAGCGTCGTCACGTCGCGGCCGACGAGCGCATCGGCGCCCGCGCGTTCGAGTGCCCGCCACGCAATGTCGCGATCGCGGTGCGACGTCGCGCCGTTGCGCCGCGCATGCGGATAGCGGCCGAGCAGCACGATTTCGTCGACGCTGAACGGGAACGCCGGCTGCGCGGCCTGCGGCAGCACCGCGCGCAGGCACGCGAGCCGCGGTGCATCGATGTGCGCAAGCGGTTCGCCGTTCAGCGTGATGTCGCCGGTCACGCGCACGCCGTTCGGCGCGACGCTGCCGGTCAGCTCGCCGGCAAAGGTCTTCAGCAGCGTGCTCTTGCCCGCGCCGTTGCGGCCGAGCAGCGTGGTCACGCGGCCGGGTTCGATCGACAGCGACAAGTCGCGCAGGATCGCGTGGTGTCGACGGGCGACGTCGAGGTGATGGGCGGTCAGCATGGTCGTCGTGAGGGAAGGGTTAGCCGCCGAGCGCGCCGCGGCTCTTCCACAGCAGTACAAGAAAGAACGGTGCGCCGAGCAGCGCGGTCAGCACGCCGAGCGGAATTTCAGCGGGTGCGGCAACGGTGCGCGCGGCGAGATCGGCAGCGAGCGTCAGCAGCGCGCCGAGCAGCGCGGCGCCGGGTAGAACGACGCGCTGGTCGGGGCCGCACGCGAGGCGCACGCAGTGCGGCGCGACGAGCCCGATGAAGCCGATGATGCCCGCGCACGACACCAGCGCGCCGACCGCGAGCGCGACCGCGACAAGCACGCGCCGCTTCAGCCGATGCACCGGTACGCCGAGGTGCAGCGCCTCGGTTTCGCCGAGCTGCAGTGCATTCAGCGAGTTGCGTTCGCGTGCGAGCAGCACGCAGCCGATCGCGACACACGGCGCGACGGCCGCCAACGCGGACCATTGCGCGCCGCCGAGGCTGCCGAGGCTCCAGAAGGTTAGCGAGCGCAATTGTGCGTCGTCGGCGACGAACGTGAGGAGCCCGATCGCCGCACCGACCAGCGCGTTGATCGCGATGCCGGCGAGCAGCAGCAGCGGCAGCGCGAGCCGGCCGCGCGACGCAGCGAGCCGGTAGACGAGCGCCGCGACCGCGAGCGCGCCCGCGAATGCGGCGATGGGCAAGGCGGCTGCGCTTACGTGCGCGGCAAAGAGTGCGGGGCCGAGCACGATCATCGTCGTCGCGCCGAGCGCGGCGCCGCTCGACACGCCGACGAGCCCCGGATCCGCAAGCGGGTTGCGGAACAGCGCCTGCATCGCGGCGCCGGTCGCGCCGAAGCCGCCGCCGACCAGCAACGCGAGCGCGACGCGCGGTGCGCGGATATCGAACAGCACCGCACGGGCCTGCTGCGCGGCCGCATCGCCGGTCAGCGCGGCCCAGGCTTCCGCGAGCGGAATGCGATAGGCGCCGACACACAGCGCGACGACGGACATCGCGCATACGAGCACGGCGAGCGCGGCCAGTGCGAACGGCGCAAGGCGGCGTGACGTGCCGATGCGCGCGGCGCCGGAGTGCGATGCGGGCGACGGTGCGGAGAAGGGCGAAGCGTGAGCGGGCATCGGGTCAATCCGGAATCAGGCAAGCGCATCCGACAGGCGTCGGTGCAAGGTCGTGACGGCGAGCGGCAGGCGCGGGCCGAAGCCGAGCAGGAACAGTGCATCGAGCGCGACGACACGTTGCGCACGGCCGGCCGGCGTCGCGCCGAAGCCGGGCGTCGCGAGCAGTGCGGCGCGGCCGCCAACGGCTGCGAGCCCTTCGTCGGAGATCAGCACGACGTCGGGCGCGGCGGCCGCCAGCGCCTCGGTCGTCAGCGGCTTGTAGTGATCGAAGCCCTGCATCGCGTTGCGCGCGCCCGCGTAGCGGATCATTGCGTCGGCGGCCGTGCGCTGGCCGGCGACGAGCGCCTGGTTGCCGGTATGGTTCAGCACGAACAGCACGCGCGGCGGCTGTGCGCCGCCGGGCGCGCGGGCAGCGACCGCGTCGCGCGCGGCCTGCCAGTCGCGGTCGAAACGTTGCAGCAGCGCGGTGCCCGCGTCGCGCACGTCGAGCGCCTGCGCGACGCCGGTGATCTTCGCGCGCACCGATTCGACGTCGTGGCGCTCGTCGAACGTCGTCACCGCGACGCCGGCGCTTTTGACTTGCGCGATGGCGGTGGGCGGGCCGGCTTCCGCCGACGCGAGCACGAGATCGGGGCGCAGCGACAGCAGCCCCTCGGCGGACAGCGCGCGCTGGTAGCCGACCTTCGGCAGCCGCTTCGCGGCGTCGGGGTACGTGCAGGTGGTGTCGGCGCCGACGAGCCGGTAGCGCGGCGTTTCCGCGCCGCCGAGCGCGAACGCGGTTTCCGCGAGTGCGCCGCCGATCACGACCACGCGTTTCGGCGCGGCTGGCGCACCCTGGGCGAGCACGCTGCCGGGCAGCGCGCCTGCGAGCGCGCCGGCCGCCGCGCCGGCCAGCACCGCGCGGCGGCGCGGATCGAACGGTCGCGCGCTCACCGCGCGTCCCCGTGTGCCGCGGCCGGCAGCGTCGCGACGAGCGCGCGCCAGTCGTCGCGCTCGACCTTGCCGGGCTTGCGCTCGCCGAACAGCAGCGCGACGTGGTCGCCCTGCCGGTCGAACAGCTCGAGCGACGTGACGATGCCGTCACTCGTCGGCTTCTTCACGACCCACGCGGCGGCGATCAGATCCTCGCGCACGTGCAGGTTGAAGCCCGGGTCGAGTACGTTGATCCATGCGCCGACCTCGCGCACGTTCGCGACGGGGCCGGTATGGATCTGGATCATCCCTGCATTGCCGACGAACACCATGATCGGCTGGCCGCTTTGCGCGGCCTGCTGGAGCACGTGACGCAGCGCGTGCGTGGTTTCGACCGGATACGCGTATTGCGGATCGGCGAGGCGCAGCGCCTGCATGCGGCTCACGCCGAAGCGCTGCGTGATGCCGAAGAACTGGTGCGTGTCGGTCATCGCGTCCCATGCGGCGCGGAAGCCCGCGACGTCGATCTCGGTGTCGGCGCGCTCGGGCGTTTTCGGCGCGGCGGGCACGACCGCGAGGCCGGGCTCCTGCGACGCTGCGCGCCAGCGTTCGACGAACGCGTCGTACGCGGCATGATCACTGTGCGCACGCAGGTAGACCTTGTGGATCGCATGGCCCTGCGCGTCGAAGAATTGCAGGCTCTTCAGCGGGCCGTGCGCGGTCTCGTCGCGCACCGCGAACGCCGATACCCAGTGACGATAGAAGATGCGCAGATCGATATCGCCGAGCGCGAGGCCGACGGGGCCGTCGTGGCTCATCTGCGCATACTCGCCATCCTTTTCGTGGACGGCCGTGTCGTTGCGCGTGAGCGCCATCACGCGGCCGAGGCGCGGCATTTCCTCGAACATCGCCGGAAAGCGCGCGTCGAGCCGCACGACGTGCTCGCCGACGAACGCGGCGAGCGCTTCGCCTTCGCTGACGCCGAGCGCCTGCGCGACGTCGCGGTTGCGCAGCTGGCGCTCGGTCTTGAGCTTGATGAACGCGTCGCGCAGCGCGGCGGCCGCGCGGGCCGGCGTGGCGGGTTGACCGGGAAGGGCGGATTGCATCATGTCGGACTCCTTCAAGTAACGGTTGGGGTGGCAGCGCGGGCGGCGCGCATCAGAAATCCACTTTCATGCTGACGGCGACCGTGCGTCCGGACGACGTATACGCATCGAGCACCTGCGAATCGGCCGCGATGCCGCGCACATCCGACCAGTTCCAGTATTTGCGGTCGAACAGGTTGCGGATGCCGATCGTCGCGCTCACGTGCTTGTTGAAGCGGTAGCCGCTGCGCAGGTCGACGACGAACGACGACGGCGGCGAGAAGCAGGTCTTGTTCGAGCAGTCGGACTTGTCGATGTCCTTGGCGCGTTTCGCGGCCTGGAACAGCAGGTCGGTCTGCACGTACCAGCGTTCGGTCGGCTCGTAGCGCACGCCGAACACGGCCGAGAACGGGTTGACGGTGTTCAGCGGCTGGCTGGCCGCGCCGTCGTTCTGCGTCGAGCCCTTCGTGAACGCCATCGCCGACTTCAGCGTGATGCCGTTCGGCATCACCCATTCGGCGCGGCCTTCGAGGCCGTGAATGCGCGCGTCGGCGAAGTTCACGTACTGGAACACGAACGGGTCGGCCGGCCGGCCGCTGCCGGCGATCGTCGTGCGCGAGATGAAGTTGCGGTAGCGTCCCGTGAACGCGGCCGCGCTGTAGCGCACGACGCCGTAGCCGGTGCCGGCCTTGCCGCGCAGGCCGGCTTCGAACGTGTCGCTCGTCTCGGGCTTCAGGTTCGGATTGCCGATCGACGTGTAGCCGTACACCGGGTTCGAGAAGCTGCTGTTCACCTGGTCGGGCGTCGGCGCGCGGAAGCCGTGCGCGTACTGCACGTACGGAATGACCGCGGGCGTGATCTCGTAGAGCACGGCGACGCGCGGCGACAGTTCGTTCGCGCTCGTCGATACGGCCTTGCCGGTGAACAGCGGATCGTTCTCGGTCGGGCTCAGCCGGTACGTGTCGAAGCGCAGGCCCGGCGTGACGAGCAGGCGGCCGTAGCCGATCTGGTCCTGCACGAACGCGCCGAACAGCGTGTAGTCGGTGTCGGGGAACGCCTTGTTCGGGAACGCCTCGCCGACGCCCGGCACCGTGCCGTCGCGCATGTTCGTCACGCGCGACAGGCTGCCGTCGACGCCATACAGCAGCTTGTGCGCGAACGGGCCGGTCGCGAAGCCGCTTTCGGCGAACGCGGAGCCGCCGAACGTGCGCTCCTTGTACTGGTTGTCGCGCGAACGCGAAGCCGCCCGGCCGCGCGTCTCGAACGCGTACTGGTCCTGCTTCGCGTCCTGGTAGTAGAACTGCACGTGCGCGGTCTGGAACCAGCGGAACGCATCGTCGCGGAAATCGTAGTCGACGCTGAAGCGGTTGCGTTCGAGCCGGTCATAGGTCGTGAGGCCGAGCGTGGTCGGCGGGCTGATCGCCGACAGCACGTCGGTGCTCACGCGGCGCTGCACCGTTTCGGCGGTGAACTTGATCGTGTCGCGCGCAGTGGGTGTCAGCACGAGCTTGCCGAGCAGCGATTCCGAATAGACGTCCTGCGGGTTCGACGTGGTGCGCAGCGTGCTCGCCGAGTTGTTGCCGCCGCGCGTGTCGACCTCGTGGCCGCGCCGGCCGTCGGCGATGATCATCCCCTGCACGCGATCGTTGCCGCCCGCGGCCGACACGGTCGCGCCGATGCTGCGGTCGGCCGAGTCGTAGCTCGGCCGGAACGAGAAGTAGTAAGGCTTGTTGTAGATCGACAGCAGGTCGCGCGGATCCTTCGTGATGAAGTTCACCGCGCCGGTCAGGCCGTCGCTGCCGTACAGCGCCGAGGCCGGCCCGCGCAGGATCTCGATGCGCTTGAGCGTGTCGAGGTCGGCGTAGTCGCCGCGCCCCGCCTCGAGCGGGCCGAATGAAAACGCGTTCGGCAGGCGGATGCCGTCTTCCATCAGCAGCACGCGATTGCCTTCGAGGCCGCGGATGTTGATGCTCGAATCGCCGTCGCGGCCGCCGCCGAGCGCGGCGCTGCCGGGCCGGTACGCGGTGCGGCGCACCGTGATGCCTGGCTCGTAGCGCAGCGCGTCCTTGATGTTGGTGGCCTGCTGTTCTTCCAGATCCTCGTCGGTGATCACCGAGACGGACGCCGCCGTGCGGCTCGCGGCCGTGGCGGTGCGGTTGGCCGTGACGGTGACGGGGTCGAGCAGCGCCCCGTCGCCGCGCGTGGACGCGGCGACGAGGACGGCGGAAGGCAGGGTGGCGCCTTGCGGCGACGAATCGGCGTGAGCCGGGGCGGCGGACAGGCCGAACGCGCCGAACAGCGCGGCACAGATCGGCCGCCGCGCCAGCGTATAGCAATGCACAGGTGGTCTCCCATTGACGAAAACAAGCCCGAAGGCTGGCTGGGTGACGCGTTCACCTGGCTGGCCCGCCCGCGCACGGAAGGCGGCGGGCGGCGAATTGAAAGGCAACTGATAACTCTACCAGTGTAAATGAGAATTATTATCAATACAAGAAAGCAAAGCGGCTCGTGCGGGTGAGCGCTCACCTGCGCGGCTCGGGCGAGCCGCGGCGGGAAAATCGGGAGAAACGCGGGCCTGACTAGGCCAGCGCTTCGATGCGGATCAGCAAGTTGCGCGCATGCGTGATGAACGCGTCATGCGTTGCGCGATCGCCGTGGCCGTCGAAGCCGGCCTGTTCGGCGAACACGATCTGTTCGGTGTAGAGGTCGACGAGCGCACGGCGTGCGTCAGGGGGAAGCGCGCGGATCATCGACACGATCAGCAGTTCCTGCGCGCGAAGCGTGCCGGACAGCGTCTGGACGTTCATGCTGGCCTCCTCGGACGATGCGGCGGCGAGCCGCTCTTTCCATACTAGGCGGTCGGCGTGTGCAGTGCAGGCGCGGTGTGGGCGAGGCGGTGGGCAGAACGCGGTTCGACGGGGTAATCGACGGCGCCGCTGCGCGACGCGAAACGCGCCGCGCGCGGCCGGGCACCGTGAATCGAAGCGTGCAGGGATTCAGCGTGCAGGGATGCGAACGGAATCAGCTGGCCGACTTCGCGGCCTGCGCATCGCGCACGACCTTGGCGACGCGTTCGACGAACGCGGCGTCGACGCTCGACAGCGCTTCGCGCTTGCCGTCGGGCATCTCGACCATCAGGCGATACGTGACGTCCTGCGTGACCCACGCCAGATAGCCGACGACGGCGAGCATCACGCCGACGACGAGCCCGGCGCTCGATCCGGCGATGCCGCCTGCGACGGCGACGGCCGCGCCGATCAGCGAGATCAGGGACGGCACGAGGCGGTTCTTCGGAATCTTGACGACATCGACCTGGCGGATGTCACGTAGTGCGAATACCTGCCCGGCGGCGGATAGGCCGTTGCGCGTGATCGTCACGCCGCGTTCGTTGAATGCGTTTTCCATCGTGTGTTGCGTGGACGAAAACGCGCAGCGTAGCAGGTTTCGTTGCGGCATCAAACGAGACCGACTGCCGCACGATGCGTGCGGCGTGGCCGAAAGACGGGAAGCGGGTGGAACAGGAAGGGGTTCAGAACTGCAGCCGGCCGTCGCCGTAAAGCCGGCCCGGCACGTGCGAGGCGACGACCTCGGCGATCTCTTCGTCGGTCGATTCGGCCGGCACGATCTGGCGCCGCGCGGGCGCGTCGAGATGCATCGTCCATTCGACGAGGCGGTACGGCCGGCCCCACGGGCGCTGCATTTCGACCGATACGCGGCAGCTCTGGACCGGCATCGAGTGTTGGCACGTCAGAATCGCGTGCAGATGGCTGAAAACGGTATCTTCGATCATCATGGCCTCCGATCCTGTCTTGTGGGCAATCGATGGCGGCGCCGTCGGCGGTTCAAAAAAAAAGCCGCCGATGCTCAGGCGGCCAACAGGGGGGGTGAGAGCATCCTCTCAGCCCAGAATTAAGCGAAACTTAAAAGCACATAAAAAAGCGCCCCGCGTGGAGCGGGGCGCTTCTTGCCGTCGTGATCCGCGAGTTAAGCGGATGCTTTAGAACTTGTGACGGATACCGATACGTGCGGCGATCTGGTTCTTCGAACCCGTGCCCGACGTGTTGAAGTAGCTCGTGCTCGAGCCGATCTGCGCTTGCACGCCCTTGCCCGATGCCTGCTGGTACACGACCAGGCCGTACACGTCCGTACGCTTGCTGAGTGCGTAGTCGGCGATACCGTTGACCTGGTTCCAGTGCCACGAGTTGCCGTTCTGCGTTGCGTTCGTGTACGTGTAGCCGAGGCCAGCCGACAGAGCCGGCGTGAAGGCGTACTTGCCGCCTGCTTCGTATGCGTTGTAGAACGTGCCGCCCGCGCCCGAAACGGTCGAGAACTGCGTACGCGTCCACAGCAGCCATGCCGTTGCCGGGCCCCAGACGTAGCGGCCGCCCACACCGTAGGTGCGCAGGTCGCGGACGTTACCCGTGCTGATGTTCGCGATCGTCGTCGAGAACGACGGCGTCGACTGGCTCGGGAAGCGGATGTCCGTGTACGCAGCACCGACCGAGACCGGGCCGTTCGCGTAGTTCAGGCCGAAGCTGTATGCGCGCGACGAGCCTGCCGTCGTCGTCGTGCCCGACGTCGTCGCGGCTGCGCCTGCGAAGTCCGTCGAGTTCGAGAAGCCGTACAACGCGCCGAACGTGAAGCCCGAGTAGTTCGCGCTCTGGAACTTCACGGCGTTGTTGATGCGGCTCGACGTGAGCTGGTCGATGTCGTTCACGTGGTAAGCGTAGTTACCGCCGACCGTGTTGCCGCCCGTCGAGTAGTTCGAGCCGAGGACGTCGGTCGAGAACGAGTACTGGCGGCCGAACGTGACCGTGCCGTATTGCGACTGGCTCAGGCCGACGTAAGCTTGACGACCGAAGATCGCGCCACCCTGGCCGATCGTGCCGTTGCCGCTGTTGAAGCCGTTTTCGAGCACGAAGATCGCCTTCAGGCCGCCACCGAGGTCTTCGGTGCCGCGCAGGCCCCAACGGCTGCCTTGGGCAACGCCGTCGTCATACTTGAACAGCTTGCCCGTGCCACCGTTGGCGGTCTTGCTGTGGTTCACGTAGCTGATACCGGCATCGATAACGCCGTACAGGGTCACGCTGCTTTGTGCGTGCGCCGTGCCGGCCGTTGCTGCCAGGACGGCGATGGTCAACAGTTTCTTGTTCAAAGGAATCTCCGAGCGAATAAATGGCGTGTCCAGTTGCGGTTCCGGCGCTCTCTATGGGCGCTTTCACGTACCGGCGGCAACTTTATCGAGGGGCCACGTAATGAATATGACAGCGACTGTCATATGAAGAATCTGTGGCGTCGATGCGACACTGAATTCTGCCCGCTTGTATAGTCGGTGGTTATACCGATTCAGACTGAGATTCGATCGGAATCAGGAATATGCACATGAAATAAGCTTGGTTGGTGGCGTTCCGGCCCCATGCCACGATCCGTGTTCCAACAAACGACACGGGACAAGAGGACACCATGCGACGTTCATTCCTGACCGGCCTGGGCGCACTCGCCGCCGCGCTGGCATTCGCGGCGCCCGGCGCGCACGCCGACCCGCAAACCCTGAAAATCGGCACGATGAGCGGCCCCGACGCACAGATCTGGACCGAGGTGACGAAGGTCGCCGCGCGCGAAGGCCTCGCGATCAAGGTCATCGAATTCAACGACTACGTGCAGCCGAACGCGGCGCTCGATGCCGGCGATCTCGACGCGAACGGCTTCCAGCACCAGCCGTTCCTCGACAGCCAGATCAAGCAGCGCGGCTACAAGATCGTCAACGTCGGGCTCACCTACACGGCGCCGATGGGTTTCTATTCGAAAAAGCTCAAGTCGCTCAAGGACTTGCCGGTGGGGGCGAAGGTCGGGATCCAGAACGATCCGTCGAATGGCAACCGTGCGCTGCTGCTGCTGCAGAAATACGGCGTGATCAAGCTGAAGGCGGGCGCCGGCACCAACGGCGTGAATGCGACGCCGCTCGACGTCGCCGAGAATCCGAAGAAGATCAAGATCGTCGAACTCGACGCCGCGCAACTGCCGCGTGCGCTGCCCGATCTCGATGTCGCGTCGATCAACACCGACTACGCGGTGAAGGCCGGGCTCACGCCGGTGAAGGATGCGATCGCGATCGAGGATCTGCGCGGGCCGTACGCGAACCTGATCGCGGTGCGCGCGCAGGACAAGGACAAGCCGTGGGTGAAGAAGCTCGTCGCGGCCTATGAATCGGACGACGTGCGCAAGTTCATCGACCAGAAGTTCGGCGGCGCGATCGTGCCGGCGTTCTGAACGGTTTCATACGACGGCACGCCGGATTGCCGGATCTCGCCGGTCCGGAAAGCAAATCGCCCGCGCAAGCGGGCGATTTCGTTGGTGCGTGCGGGTCAGCGCGCCGCGCGCCGTGACCCGGCGCGCGGGCCGGCCGCTCAGGCCGACAGCAGCGAACCGGTGCGGATCGCGGTCGCGCCGGCAATCCGCGCGACTTCCATGCCGGCCGTCGCGAAGCGCACGATCTGGCGCGCGTACAGCACGCCCGACACGCTGCTCTTCAGCGTGACGACGCGATCGGTCAGCGGATCGACGATGTCGGCCACGGCCTCGCCGGCCTCGATCATCACGCCCACCGGCGTGCGGAACACGATCACGCCCGACACCGGCGCGACGAGCGGATCGGTGCCCGCGAGCGGCGTGGCCGGATGCGCGAGCGGCGGCAGCGGCGCCGGCTTGCCGTCGACAACGCCGCGCTCGGTCAGGTATTCGACGATCGCCTGCGCGTCCTTTTCGGCGAATTCGTACGACACGTCGCGCTCGCTGCGCAGTTCGATCGTGACGGAAATCGCGCCGTTCGGGATCGGGAAGCGGTCGCCGAAGCGGTTGCGCAGATCCGACCAGCAGAAGCTGTGGATCTCGTCGAACGGGTTGCCGACCGAATTCAGCGCGAGCAGCGACGCCTGCGCGTCGAGATAGCGCGACAGCGGCTCGACGTCGGGCCACAGATCGGGGTTCGTGTAGAGGTGCATCACCGCGTCGCTGTCGCAGTGCAGGTCGAGCACGATATCGGCGTCGAACGACAGCTTCTGCAGCGCGAGGCGTTGCGAGTCGAGCTCGGTGCGCGGCTGCTGCTCGTCGAGCGCTTCGCGCATCGCGGCGCGCACGGCGACGAGGTTGTGCTGCGCGTCGTTCGTGAGGCGGTGTTCGACGCGCGGCAGCACGAGCGCCGCGAGATCGTAGAAATTGCGGTTGAAGTTCTGCATCGAGCCGAGCTCGAAGCGGCCGAGGTGATCGCCGAACACGTGTTGCGACAGGCCGATCGGGTTCGGCACGGGCACGATGACGACTTCGCCGCGCAGCTTGCCGGCCGTCTCGAGCGCGGCAATCTTGCGGCGCAGCAGCGTGGCGACCAGCATGCCGGGCAGTTCGTCCGCGTGCAGCGACGACTGGATATAGACCTTCTTGCCGCCGCGCGGGCCGTAGTGAAAGCTCGTGATCTGGCGTTCGGTACCGACGGCGGGGGAAATCAGCGGATGGGTCTGCGTTTGCATGATGGGGAGTGCGGCGCAGCCGCGAATGATCCGGTGTGCGTGGAAGATCGATTGTACGTTGCCCCCTCGCCGCCATCAAACCGGCGCCAGAGCACGTCGATTTTCGTTGAGAATCATCAGGTTGGTGCGAAAAAAATAACGCTGCCGGCGCCGCATGCGCAAAAAAACGGGCTCCTCGCGGAGCCCGTTTGCGTCGCAGCGAAGCGTGCGATTGCCGGCGAATTACTTGCCGTAGACGTCGAAATCGAAGTACTTCTTCGCGATCTTCGCGTACGTGCCGTCCTTGCGCATGCCGGCGATCGCGCCGTCGATCTTCGCCTTCAGGTCGGTGTCTTCCTTGCGCAGGCCGATGCCGGCGCCTTCGCCGAGCGTCTTCGGATCGTCGAGATCCTTGCCGGCGAAATCGAAGTTCGCACCGCGCGGGGTCTTCAGGAAGCCGATGTCAGCCTGCACTGCGTCCTGCAGCGCACCGTCCAGGCGGCCGGAGATCAGGTCGGCGTAGACCTGGTCCTGGTTCTGGTAAGGCACGACGTTCACGCCCTTCGAGGCCCAGTACGTCTTCGCATAGGTTTCCTGAATCGTGCCCTGCTCGACGCCGACCGACTTGCCCTTCAGCGATTCGGCCGTCGGCATCAGGCCGGCGCCCTTCTTCGTGACGAGGCGCGTCGGCGTGTTGAACAGCTTCGCCGAGAAGGCGATCTGTTCCTGACGCGCCGGCGTCATCGACATCGACGACAGCACGCCGTCGAACTTGCGAGCCTTCAGCGCCGGAATCATCCCGTCGAAGTCGTTTTCGATCCACACGCACTTCGCGTTCATGCGGCGGCAGATTTCGTTGCCGAGATCGACGTCGAACCCGACCACTTTGCCGTCAGCGCCTTTCGATTCGAAAGGCGGGTAGCTTGCGTCGACGCCGAACCGCACGGTCGACCAGTCCTTCGCGTACGCGCCGCCAGCCGATACGGCGAGCAGGGCGACGGTCACAGCCGCAAGAATCTTTTTCACTCGGTGACTCCTCGTTTTGTTCGATGGGTGCGCGGTTGTGCCGCGCCGTAAGCCTTCGGCCTGGCGCGGCTTCGCGTCAGGCTGTCCGTTTCGCCCACCCGATGCGGGCGCGCGACGTGCGCAAGATTATCAAGACAAAATACCGGCAGGGCGCCTAGGACAAGCCCCGATACCGGGCCCGGCGGCGGCGCGTCGGATGCGCCGCCGTTTCAGACACAGGAACGATTCAGCCGAGCGTTTCGTTGACCGCGCGCTGCAGGCACGTGACGAATTGCGAGACAGCGGGCGTGGGCAGCAGGTCGCGCCGCGCGATGATCGACAGGTCGAAGCGCGGCATGCTTTCGTCGAGGTCGGCCGTGCGGATGCCGAGCGGCGCGACCATGGTGGCGAGCGGGCGCGTGAAGCAGCCGATCACGTCCGAGCGTGCGACGAGCCCGAGCGTCACCGCGAACGACATCGGCGATCGCAGCAGGCGCTTCGGCAGCGGCAGCCCGCGCGCCTCGAACATCCCGACCATCACGCTGTGCGGAAACTGCTCGGCGCCGACCGTGACGATCCACTCGGCATCGAGCAATTCCTCTAACCGGCGCGCGTGCGCCAGCGGGTGGCCTTCGCGCATCACGACGGTGAATTCGGTCGACAGCAGCGGCGATTGCGTGAAATCGCGATCGAGCGCGGGCACGTGGTGCATCGCAGCGATGTCGAGCGTGCCGTTGCGCAGCTGCGCGAGCGCGTCGGGCACCGTCACTTCCTCGAGATGCAGGTTCACGTTCGGCATCGACTGGCGGAATGCCGTCACCGCGCGCGGCAGCGCGGTCAGCGCGATCGACGGCATCGTGCCGACCGCGACGCGCCCCGACATTTCTCCTTTCACCTGCTCGACGGCTTCGACCGTGCGGCGGATATCGCCGAGCAGTTGCTCGGCGCGCGGCAGCAGCGCATGGCCGCACGCGGTCAGCTCGACGCCGCGGACGCTGCGCACGAGCAGCTCAGCGTTGAGCGCCGTTTCGAGCTCGCGGATCGTATGCGTGATCGCGGGTTGCGTGACGCCGAGCTCGCGTGCGGCCGCGCGCAGGCTCTTGTGATGCGCGGCGGAGACGAACGCCTGCAGCTGCGCGAGGTTCAGGGGGTTGCGGATGCGGGTCATCGATCGGGTCCGGTTGGCGCGATGCTGTGGCGGGCGATTTTCTGTGACGGAATTCGGTAGCGATCCTGACGGTTGCGTACGCAGGCTTTTACGCCGACGGAGCGAAGCATCGCGAGCCGGGGCGCGGTGGGTATCGGCGAGGTGATCATCATGCGCCGGTTCGCGCGCGGAACGCCTGACGATACCGCTGCGGCGACGTGCCGACGATGCGCGCGAACCGTTCGCGAAACGCGGTGACCGAACCGAAGCCGGCCTCCGTCGCGACATGCTCGATCGACAGCTCCGTGACCTCCAGCAACTGCTGCGCATGCCTGACGCGCGCGGTCTGCAGCCATTGCCGCGGCGATGTGCCCGTCTGCTCCTGGAAGCGCCGCGTCAGCGTGCGCACGCTCGTCGACGCCTTGCGGGCCATCGCGTCGAGCGTGAGCGGCTTGCGCAGGTTGGCCTGCAGCCAGTCCATCAGGCTTTGCAGGCCGTCGGTGCCGCTCGGCCATTCCGGCGCGATGAACTGCGCCTGCCCGCCTTCGCGGACGCGCGGGGCCACCGCGCAGCGCGCGGCGTCGACGGCGACCGCCGCACCGTAGTCGGCCTGGATCAGGTGCAGGCACAGATCGAGGCCGGCCGCCGCGCCGGCCGACGTCAGGATCTGCCCGTTGTCGACGAACAGCACGTTCGGATCGACCGTCACGCGTGGATAGCGGCGCGCGAGTTCGGCGGCCGCGAGCCAGTGCGTCGTCGCGCGCAGGCCGTCGAGCAGCCCGGCTTCCGCGAGCACGAACGCGCCGCTGCAGATCGACGCGATCCGGCACCCGCGCGCGGCCGCCGCGTGCAGTGCCGCGATCACGTGGCGCGACGTGGGCGCGAGCGGCACGGACGTGCCGGGGACGACGATCGTATCGGCATCGATGAGCGCGTCGAGACGAAACGGCGGGCGCAGGTCGAACAGGTCGCCCGCGACACGCGCGTGCTCGCTGCACACGCGCACGCGGTATGGCTGCGCGACGTCGGGCGACCGCACGCGCGCGAACGTGTCGCACGCAATGCCCAGATCGAACGGGACGACATCGGGCAGGGCGAGCACGGCGACCGTATGCATGGCGTTCGGGGGTTTGGCCAGAATCCGTTTAAAGATGTCATTTTAGCCAATGGCTCGAAACGGCACCACACGCGACAATCGTCGCAGGCCAACCTGGAGATTGCCGATGCAACAAGACGATCGCAATGCATTGCGGAACCTGCAATACCTGTCGTTGCTGGAGGCGACCACGCTCGTCGTGCTGGTGTGCGTCGCCGTGCCGCTCAAGCACCTGGCCGGTTATCCGGCCGCGGTATCGATCATGGGCCCGGTGCACGGCATCGCGTTCGCGATGTACGTGTGGGCGGTTGTCGGCACCGCGTCGAGCGGGTTGTGGAGCAAGGCCGAAGTCGCGCGGCTCGTGCTGGCCGCCGTGGTGCCGTTTGTGGGGCTGACGAGTGCCGGATGGATCGCGCGCAGGAGGCACGCGCGATGATCTATCTATGGCTCAAGGCCATTCATGTCGTCGCCGTCGTCACGTTCGTCGGCGGCTTGCTGCTGCTGTCCGTTGGCGTGCGCATCGCCAACCTCGCCGTGCATCGCGCGGTGCGGCGCTGGGACCGCACGGTGACGGCACCCGCGCTCGCGCTCGTCTGGATCGCGGGGATCGCGCTGGCGCTGAACGGCCACTGGTTCGGCGCGGCGTGGCTGTCGGTGAAGCTTGTGGTGGTGGTCGCGCTGTCGGCGCTGCACGGGATCCTGTCCGGCACGCTGCGGCGCATGGAACGCGACGATCTCGTGGTCGTGCCGGCGCCCTGGCTCGGGCAGGCGGCGGGCGCGGTCGTGGCCGCGACGGCGATCGTCGTCGGGCTGGTCGTGATCAAGCCGTTTTGATGCGGATCGCCCGCGCATGCCGCAATGGCAGGCGCGGCGAGGCCGAACCTTCTTCGGCCGGTGCGCGACATCGCAGCGAACGCTGCGGGTCGTGCACGTATGCGTTCACGAGACGGGTTGCGATGGCTGCGAGCGCCATCTGCGCGGCAGCGGCAGCCCGCTCATTCTGCCGCGCGGCGCGCACCGGCATGGCCGGGATGCGATCGCACCGCGCCCGGCGTCACGCCAAAGCGCCGCCGGAAGCTGCGCGAGAAGTGGCTCAGGTCGTTGAAGCCGCATTCGAACGCGATATCGGTGATCGTCCGGTCGCGATGGCGCGGGCTCTGCAACTGCCGGTAGCAAAGATCGAGGCGGCGGGCGAGCAAATGGCCGGATACGGTCGTCCCCTGTTGCTGGAACAACCGGTGAAGCGTGCGTAGCGACATGCCCAGGAGGTTGGCTAGGTGCGCCGACGACAGGCCCGGATCGCGCAGATGGTCGTCGATGGCGAGCAGCGCACGGCGATAGCGCGGATCCTGGCGTGGGGCCGGCGAGTCGCATGCGGGTTCGGTTGCCGCACCGGTCGCGAGGCCGCCCGCCAGTAGATCGATCAACGCCGCATGCAGGCTCGCCGCTTCGCCCGGCCGATCCGGTGCGTCGGCCTCGTCTTCGGCCATCAGCCGGGACAATGCGTGGATTGCCCGCGCCAGGCGGCTTTGCGAAGGGCAGTGCCACAACACCGTTGCGTCGGGGCCGTCCGGATGAAGGGAAAGCACCGAGCGCGGCACGATCACCGACAGATGCGAGAAGCGGCCCGAAAACCGGTAGTCCCATGAGCGGTGCGGGTCGGCGATGGTGATGTCGCCCGGGCGCAGCACGAGCGATGCGCCGTCCTGGCTCATGCGGGTTTCCCCTTCCTGCGCAACGACCACGAACACCGACTGCCCATCGCGCCACTGACCGACGCTGCCGTCGGTCCGGACGCTGGCGACATTGCCGGAGATCGTGCTGACCAGCGACCCGGCGGCCTGCCGATAGAGGCCGGCAAACGCGTCCGGCCGGCTCATTTCGAACGTCGACGGCCCGTAGACGCCGCGGATGACGGCTTCCCACTCCGATAGACCGGCCTCGCCCGCGAGGGCCGAGCCCGACATGCCTGCTGGTCGATCCAATTCGTGCTCCACCTTCGAACGCACTGCTTTCGGGACGGTGGCGCCCCAGGTCAATCGATTGGCGCTGTGTGCCAAGCCGGCCGGGCACCGTTTGCCTGATCGTATCACGCAGGTTTTCCACCGCAATCAGGACATTCCAAGGAGTCCAGAAGGCCATGAACGCTATTTCCGCCACCCCGTCCGGCACGCCACGCGTGCGTCACCAGAAGACCAACGTCTTCTTCAACCCGGCCACCTTGCCGTGGACCGACTGGGTCATGCCGAATACCTGGTTCAAGTTGCTGAACGTCGACCTGAAGACGGGTGGCTTCACGATGCTGTTGAAAGTCGGCGCCGACACCCAGGCGCCGATTCATCATCACCTCGGCGCGATCGAGGGCTTCATGCTCGAGGGCGAGTTCGGCTACGACGCGGATCGCGGCACGGCCGGCTGGTACGTGTGGGAGCAAACGGGCGCCATTCATACGCCCACCACGACGACCGGCTTCGTGCTCTATGCGACGGTGTACGGCCCGCTTGCCGGATATGAGGACGACGGCCGGGTGGCCGGGCTGATCGACGCGGAGTTGATGCTGGGTCTCGCGCGCGCCAATCATGCGGCCGATCACATCCGTGTGCCGGTGATGTACGAGTTTCAGGAAGCGTGATGCCGGTGGAGCACGCTCGATACCCATACAGGAGACAGATGACATGACAGGACGAGTGGAAGGGAAGGTTGCGCTGGTCACCGGCGCGGCCAAAGGGCTGGGACTGGCCATTGCCGCCCGGCTGCGTGAGGAGGGCGCGCGTGTCGTGATGACCGATGTCGATCCGGCGGGGCAAGCCGAGGCGGACGCGATCGGTGCGACGTTCGCGATTCAGGACGTGTCGTCCGAGACGGGCTGGACCGACCTGAAGGCACATGTGGAAAAGACGTTCGGTTCGCTCCACATCCTGGTCAACAATGCGGGAATCGACGGCCGGCGCGGCGCGCCCCGCGATCCCGAGCACACGTCGCTGGCCGACTGGAACGCCATCTTCGCGATCAACACCGCCGGCACGTTTCTCGGCTGCAAGCACCTGGTCCCGCTGATCGCGGCGTCGGGCGGCGGGTCGATCGTCAACCTGTCATCGGTCGCGGCGCTGGTGCCGACCCCATTCCTGACCGCCTACGGTGCGTCCAAGGCGGCGGTCAGCCAGTTCACCACGTCGGTGGCGCTTCATTGCGCGCGCCGCGACACCCGTATCCGGTGCAACTCGGTTCATCCGGGGCAGGTCCGCACGCCGATGCTGGCGGCGCTGTTCGGCACGATGGCGGCCGAGCAGGGCGTGCCCGTCGAGCAGCTGACCGACGACTTCGTCGCCGCGAACGTCCCGCTGGGCAGCCTCCAGGAGCCGGTCGACATCGCCAATCTCGCGCTGTTCCTGGCGAGCGACGAGTCCCGCTACGTCACCGGGCAGGCGATTGCCTGCGACGGCGGATACACGCTGGTTGCCTGATCGGGCCAACCATCAACGAGGATCGAACATGAACATGAACTTGAAATGGGGCCAGCCGTCCGATGCCATTATCCAGATGGCATACGTCGTGGACGACATCCATACGGCAATGTCTCGCTACGGTAGCGCGCTGCACGTGGGGCCGTGGTTTCTTGCCGAGCATTTCCCCTTCGAGACACTCACGTATCGCGGCGCGCCGGTCGCGCCGGACATCACCCTGTGCCTGGGGTTTTCCGGTTCGATGACGATCGAACTGATCCAGCAGAACTGCGCGTCGCCGAGCCCTTATATCGACGCCGCGGGCAAGCCGCGTACCGGCTTCCATCACTGGGGCGTGGCGGCCACGCCGGATGCGTATCAACGCAGGCTCGACGAGCTGACCGGACAGGGCTACCCGGTGATCCTCGATGCCGTGGTCGGCGGAGGCAGCCGGGCCGCGTACGTCGATGCCCATTCGGCTTTGGGCGGGTACATCGAGTTGATGGAGATCACCGGGCCGGTCGAGGCACTGTTCACCCAGATGCGCGACAGTACGACGAGGGGCTATCCGGCAGGCACCGTCTTGCCGTTTGGCGGGCCGCTGGGCGCGTGAAGGCGCGCGGCATGAGTCGAATCGATCGATAGCGCGGGGACGGGCCGGCAAGTGCCGGCCCGCACGAAGCGATCCGCGGATGAAGCGGGTCGTTGCTCGTCGTCCGGTCGCGATCTTTTCAGGTAGATCGATTAGAAATACTGATCAAAATAATACGAAAGACAAGGAGACGGGAATGTCAGGAAGAAGGGTGGTCGGGAAGATTCGGCATGCTTGCCTGGCGGGTCTGCTGACCGGCGCTCACGCGCACGTCCATGCGCAGGGCAGCGTGACGCTGTATGGCGTGGTCGACGGCGGCCTGCTGTATCTGAGCAAGACGGCCGCCCCGGCCGGCGGGCAACCGGCCGGAAAGCAGTTTTCGTTTCTCGACAGCGGGTACGCGCCCAGCCAGTTTGGGCTGTTCGGGACCGAGGATCTTGGCGGCGGCCTGCGCGCGACGTTCAAGCTCGAAAGCGGCATCAGCGTCGCGAACGGCGGTTTCAACAACTCGAACGGGTTCGCATGGGGCCGGCAGGCCTGGATGGCGCTCGGCGGACGGTTCGGCGAGGTCAAGGCCGGCCTGCAACCCTCCCCGTTCTTTCTCGCCGTGTATGCGTCGGATCCCCGTCAGATGGCGCTGTTCGGCAGTGGCCTCCTCACGTACGGCGATGCCGTATTGGCGACCGGCATCTTCAATGCGAATGCGCTGAGCTACACCACGCCGCGCTGGTTCGGTCTCGCCGGCAGCGTGATGTTCGCGCCGGGCGGGAAGGCCGGCGATTTTCGCGCGGGACGCCAGTATTCGGCGAGCCTCGACTACGCGCACGGTGGCCTGACACTCGTCGCCGCGATGTACGACGGCAACGCGGGCGTACCGGTGCGCACGCCGGTTCCCTCCGACCAGCCGTTCGTCGGACGCACGCTGGGCGCCGCCTACACCTGGGGGAAACTCACGGCGAAGGCATCGTGGACCCGTTTCAAGGTGGCCGGCTCCTTCAGCAGCGACGTCTACGGCGCCGGCGCCGATTGTCTGGTCGCGCCGGCCTTCGATCTCAACGGGGGCGTGTGGATCACGAGCGACCGGAACGATCCGGGCAATCACTCGCTGATGTTCGCGATGGGGGCGCAGTATTTTCTGTCGAAGGCGACGACGCTCTACGCGCAGGTCGGGATGGTGAACAACCATGGCGCGATGAACACGGGCCTGTCCGCCACCAATGCGTTGTTCGGCGCGTCAGGCACGACGACCGGTGTCAACGCGGGCCTGCGTCACGTGTTCTGAACGGAGCCGGCCGCACGCGTGCGTCACGCCAGCGCCATCTCCACCGCCGTCAGCGTGCGGCGCCGAATCCAGCCGCTCGCCATCCGGATCGTGAGCCAGTACGGCATGAACAGCAGCCGCGTGCGGGCAGTCGGGCAATGCACGAAGGTTTCGGTGCGCAGCATGTGCGCACCCGACGCGAGCCCGACGACTTCGAAGCGGAGCACCAGCTTCGCGTCGCGCGGGTCGTCGTGCTGGATGAAGGCCGCTGCGTCGGCGATCGGCAGCACGCCGAGTTCCGGACGCCAGAAGCGGCCGACGAGGCCGAGCGACAGCGACGTTTCATCGCGGTGCAGCGGCGTGAACGCATGGAGGCCGAAGGGTTCGCGTTCGTGTCGCGTGGTGTCGCGGCGCAGCGCGGCGGCAAGGGTCCCCGGGAATTCGCGGATGTTGAGCAGCGCGTTGACGACCGGATCCGTGCGCATGTCGAGCGCGGTGACCGTGTCGATGATGCGTGCCGGGGCGGCATCGATCGGCTTCGATTCATGCACTTCGTGGAAGCCGAACGACGGGATGAACGGCGGCTTGCGCGCCGAGTTCCGGGTGCTCGATTCGGAGACGATGCCGAGCGCGTTCATGGGGGGCTCCTGAAGGCAAAGCGCGATCGTAGCACCGCGCGTGGATTCGTGTCGCGGTGCGCGCCGTGCCGTGCGGCATCGACAAAAAAAGCCTGGAAACTTGCGTTTCCAGGCCTGGAGACCATCAACGATGATGGTGGAGGAGACGATGTCGTCCCGATGCGCGCCGTCCTTCTGCCGGCGACGTCGCGCACGATTCGCGGTCAGATCGCCCAGCCGCCGAGATAGAACGTGACGAGCACGGCGGCGATGAGCACGGTGCCGACGTTGAGCTTGCGGAATTCGCCGCTGGCGATGCGGCCGATCACGAGCGTCGAGAAGCCGAGCATGATGCCCGTCACGATGTTCGCGGTCAGCACGATGAACACCGCGCACACGAGGCCCGACATCGCGTCGACCATGTCGTCCATGTGCAGCTTGCTCACGCTGCCGAGCATCAGCAGGCCGACGTACATCAGCGCCGGTGCGGTGGCGTACGACGGCACGAGGCCCGCGAGCGGCGAGAAGAACATCACGACGAGGAACAGCAGGCCGACCACGGCGGCCGCGAGGCCGGTCTTTGCGCCGGCGGCCACGCCGACGCTCGACTCGATGTAGGCCGCCGCCGGCGCGCCGCCGAGGAAGCCGGAGAAGATCGAGCTGAGCGAATCGGCGGTCAGCGCACGGCCGCCGTTGATGATGCGGCCGTTCTCGTCGAGCTGGCCGGCCTGGCCCGCGACTGCGCGGATCGTGCCGGTCGCGTCGAACACGGCCGTCATCACCAGCGCCAGCACGCTCGGCAGCACGGCCATCGACAGCGCGCCCTTGATGTCCATCGCGCCGATCAGCGATGCATGGCCCGGTGCGCTCAGCGACGGCAGCGCGAAGATGCCGTGGTACTTCACGCTCGGATCGAAGATCAGGCCGAAGATCGAGATTGCGATCACGACGAGCAGGATGCCGCCCGGCACGCGACGCTTCTCGAGGCCGAAGATCGCGGCCAGGCCGATGACCGACATGATGACCGGGAACGCGGTGATCTGGCCGAGCGAGACCGGCAGGCCGGCGCCCGGGTTCTTGATCACGAGGCCGACGTCGTTCGACGCGATCAGCAGCAGGAACAGGCCGATGCCGATCCCGGTGCCGTGCGCGACGCCCGCGGGCAGGTTGCGCAGGATCCACGAACGCACGCCGGTCACCGAGATGCCGGTGAACACGAGGCCCATCAGGAACACGGCGCCGAGTGCGACCGTCGGCGACAGCCCCTTGCCGAGCACGAGGCCGAACGCGGTGAACGCGGTCAGCGAGATCGCGCAGCCGATCGCGATCGGCAGCTTCGCCCACAGGCCCATCAGCAGCGAGCCGAACGCGGTGGTGAGGCAGACCGCGACGAACACGGCGCTCGTGTCGAAGCCGGCCTTGCCGAACATGCCGGGGACGACGAACACGGAATAGACCATCGCGAGGAAGGTCGTGACGCCGGCAACGATTTCGCGGCGCTGCGTGCTGCCGCGCGACGAAATGCCGAAGTACCGGTCGATGACTCCCTGGGTGCCAAAGTCCGTTTCTGCCGCGCCGACGTCGACCGTCGGCTGCACCGGGGTATCACTCATGAGCTTGCTCCTTTATCAGCATGCTGAAACGGCCCGTAGCGAACCGTCGTCAGGGTGTCTCGTATCTAGTTGGGATTGTCGGCAACGTCGTGGGGACGCATGACGCGTGATCCGTGTCATGACGTGCGAATCGAAACGATCGCGAGGGTGTCGCGTCGTGCGACGCGTTGTGTCGTCGACCCCGTCACGTGCGCTTTGCCGTAGCGAAGGTTAGGCGAACCGCCCATCACGTCCCATTGGGGGAAGAGCATGCAGCGCATGTCTCAGCGCTTATATCGGCGTGCAACGGGGCTCCGTCGCGACGACACGCGTGTATACGCCTAGTTTGAATCCGTTAAGGCGATTATTTGAATGCAGGGTCGACGGGCAGGGGGAATGCGGGTGATGCATCGAAAATTACGAATATCTTTCATTGGGGCCAGGCAGGCCGGTGGAAACAGGGGCCGGTGACGGGATTCGCCGCCGCGCGCAACCTGCATTCGGACGATACCGCCATCGCGGGGGGCGGTTCTCGTGTTCGCCCGGGCCTCAATTGTGCGCGAGATGGTCGAGATATGGGCGGAACATGTCGATCGTGGCGTTCGGAGACGTGTAGGTTTCGCCGGTCGGAGGATCGCTCGTTTTCCGAAAACGCCTTGCCCGCCGTGGTGAGCACGGTGGTGACGCGGTCGCACGCGAGCGCGAGCGTGGCCTCGGGCGCATCGGGCAAGTGCCTCGCCCATGGATGCCCGGAAGATGCGGTTGCCGGTCGCTTGGGTTTCCGGTGCGCCGGGTGCGCCGGAATAGCGTAGTGCGGCGCGGTGTCGTCGAGTGTTACTTCAGGAACACGTAGCGCGCGAAATAAGGGAAGCGACCGACCGCATGCTCGGTCGAACATGCGGCGTCCGGCGGCGTGCCGCCCACGGTATCGAGCCGCTGGACGAAGCGCACGCCGGCGAGCGTGCCGGTCGCGCCCGTTGCGGCCGGCGTCGCGGCGAGCAGGAGTTGCGGAATGCTGCCGGCACGCGCGCTCGGCGCTTCCGCGAGTTTCTTGCCGGTAATGCGGCTGCCGTCGAGCGCTTCCCACGACGGCCCCGCGCCGTGCCGGACGACGAGTGTGCCGCTCGCATCGAACAGCGTCGCCTCCGGGCGCTGGAAGGTCCACGCGAGCCGATGGTCGTGGTCGTATTCGCACGCGTAGATCTGCACGCCGGTCGCGGTGGTCGACAGCACCGCCGTCGCCGGTTCGGGCGGCGTGAGACCCGCGTCGGCGTACGCCGGCGCGGAGCAGGCCGTGAATGAAACGCCGGCCGCGATGGCCAGCAGCATGTCGCGTGTCGGGGAGCGGCTTGGCATGGCGGGCGTCCTTTCAAGTCAGCGGGCACGGGGGAGTCGATCCCGTAAACGCTAGACGCCGATTGCGCAGGCCGCAATTCGGAAATGGCAATCGCGACGATAGAAGCCGCGATTGCACGCGGTTGCGCGGCCGCATGCGGCGATGCAACCGTGCGTCATCACGCGCCTGCCGGCGTCGGTGCATGCGCGGCAATCAGGCGCTCGGCCTTCAGCGCATCCCACAGTTCGGCCGGGATCGGCGTCGCCGCGAGGCGCAGGTTCTCGTCGATGCGTTCGGGCCGGCTCGCACCGGGGATCGCGGCCGCGACGGCCGGGTGCGCGAGCGAGAATTGCAGCGCCACCGCGCGGACATCGACGCCGAATCGTTCGCCGATCTGGCGGATGCGGGCGACGCGGTCGAGCATGGCCTGCGTGGCCGGCTGATATTCGTAGTGGGTTCCGCCCGCCAGCACGCCCGAGTTGTACGGGCCGCCGACGATGATCCCGAGCCCGCGCGCGGCGCTTGCCGGCATCAGCCGTTCGAGTGCGCCCGCATGATCGAGCAGTGTGTAGCGCCCGGCGAGCAGGAAGCCGTCGGGGTCCGCGCGTTCGAGCGCGAGTTCGCACGGCTCGACGCGGTTCACGCCGAGGCCCCAGCCCTGGATGACCTTCTCGTCGCGCAGCCGCGTGAGCGCCTTCGCTGCACCCGACATCGCGACGTCGAACACGTCGCGCCACGCGTCGCCATGAAAGTCGACGGCCGGGTCGTGAATCCATACGGTGTCGAGCCGGTCGGTGCGCAGCCGCTTGAGGCTTGCATCGATCGAGCGCAGCGTGCCGTCTTCGGTGTAGTCGTAGACGATCCTGTTCGGCAGCCCGTGGCGGAACAGGCCGCCCTTTTCGCCGAGATCGCGCTGCGATGCGTCCTCATGTTCGTCGAGGACGAGCCGGCCGACCTTGGTGCCGAGCGAATACGCGTCGCGCGGGCGCCCCGCGAGCGCTTCGCCGAGACGCAGCTCTGCGAGGCCGGCGCCATACAGCGGCGCGGCGTCGAAGTAGCGGATGCCGCTTTCCCACGCTGCGTCGACCGTGGCCAGCGCTTCTTCGTGCGGGATGTCCCGGTACATGTTGCCCAGCGGCGCGGTGCCGAAACCGAGGCGGGAAGGGAGCGTGATTCTCATGAGCAGTCTCCGGTATGCCGGCTCAGGCCGCGGCCTGGGCCAGCGTCGGGTAATCGGTCAGCCCGCGCTTGCCGCCGCCGAACAGCGTGTTGCGGTCGTGCGGCGCGAGTGCCGCGCCGGTGCGCAGGCGCTCGGGCAGGTCGGGGTTCGCGACGAACGGGCGGCCGAACGCGACGAGGTCGGCCCAGCCGGCGGCGAGCGCGTCGCGCGCACGCTCGGCGGTGTACGCGCCGGCGTAGATCAGCACGCTCGGGTACGCGGCGCGCAGTTGCCGCTTGAACTCGACCGGCATCAGCGGCGCGTCGTCCCAGTCGGCTTCCGCGATGTGCAGGTAGCCGACGCCGAGTTCGCCGAGCAGCGTCGCGGCCGCGAGGTAGGTCGTTTCCGGATCGTCGTCGACGCAGCCGTTCAGCGTCGTCAGCGGCGCGAGGCGGATGCCGACGCGCGACGCGTCGCCGGTGCCTTCGATCAGCGCCTGCGTGATTTCGCGCAGGAAGCGCAGCCGGTTTTCGAGCGAGCCGCCGTACGCGTCGGTGCGCGTGTTCGCATTCGAGTCGATGAACTGGTTCACGAGATAGCCGTTCGCGCCGTGCAGCTCGACGCCGTCGAAGCCGGCTTCGATCGCGTGGCGCGCGGCGGCGCGGTATTGATCGACGATCTCGCGGATTTCGTCGATCGACAGCGCGCGCGGCTCGGATGCCTGCACGAAGCCCGGCGTGCTGCCGTCTTCGCCGGCGACGAACACGTTCACGCCTTTCGCCTGGAGCGGCGACGACGACACCGGCTGCTGGCCACCGAGCAGGCTCGTGTGGCTCAGCCGGCCGACGTGCCACAGCTGCGCGAAGATCCGGCCATGCGCGGCATGCACCGCGTCCGTCACCTTGCGCCAGCCGGCGACCTGCGACGGCGTGTGAATGCCGGGCGTCCATGCGTAGCCCTTGCCGAGCGGCGCGATATACGTGCCTTCGCTGACGATCAGGCCCGCGCTCGCGCGCTGCGCGTAATACGCGGCCATCAGTTCGTTGGCTTCGTCGCCGGGCTGGCTGGCGCGCGAACGCGTCATCGGCGGCATCACGATGCGGTTCGGCAGCGTCAGTGCGCCGAGTCGCAGCGGTTGAAAAAGCGGGTCCGGGGTCATGGGGATGTCCTGTCGGTGCCGCGGCCTGCGGGCCACGGCGGATCAAAGGGTGAATGACGGGGTGGCGCGTTCAGTCCCACTTCGGCGCGAGGCCGGCCGGGTCGACTTCGCGGCCGTTGCGTTCGAGCGCGGCGATCTGCGCCATGTCGTCGTCGGTCAGGCGCAGCGTCTGCGCGAGCAGGTTGCTCGCGAGGTTTTCGCGCTTCGTCGACGACGGGATCACCGAGTAGCCGAGCTGCAACGCCCACGCGAGTGCGACCTGCGCGGGCGTCGCGTCGTGACGCTGCGCGATCGCGCCGATCACCGGATCGCCGAGCACCTTGCCGTACGCGAGCGTCATGTACGACGTCACGTGGATGCCTTCGGCGTTCAGGAACTCGACGAGCTTGCGGTTCTGCAGGTACGGGCTCAACTCGATCTGGTTCGTCGCGATCGCCTCCTTGCCGACGGCCGCGATCGCCTGCTTCGTCCGTTCGATGTTGAAATTCGAGATGCCGATCTGGCGCGTGAGGCCCTGCGCCTTCGCATCGGCGAGGGCGGTCATGAACGTGTCGAGCGCGACACCGTTGTCCGGTGCCGGCCAGTGGATCAGTGTCAGGTCGACATGATCGGTGCGCAGCTTGCGCAGACTTTCTTCGAGGCTCGGCACCAGCTTGTCCGGCGCATAGTTGTCGACCCAGATCTTGGTCGTGAGGAACAGGTCGTCGCGGGCCACGCCCGACGCGGCGATCGCTTCGCCGACTTCGGCTTCGTTGCCGTAGATCTGCGCGGTGTCGATCGCGCGGTAGCCGACCTCGAGGCCGTTGCGGACCGAGTCGATGACAGCCTGGCCTTGCAGGCGGAAAGTACCGAGGCCGAATGCGGGAATCTTGCTCATCGTGTGCTCCTGGGAGAGTGGAACGGGTTCGCTATGGAAGCCATTCTGGCGTGTTGGATTGGTGAGATAAACGCCGTTGCAGGTCAAAAATATTTGATCTGAAATCAAGTATCGGAAGTGGGTTTTGCCGGCGTCATGCAACGCGCGTCCGCGTGTTTTCATCCGCGTGGAACACCGGCAGCACGTCTGCTGCGATCTCGGCCATCGTTTCGTCGAGCGAGCGGCGGTTGCGGCGCAGATGCAGGCCGATGTGCCGCACGCCGGCGTCGCGCATGGCCGCCAGCTCCCCGATGAGCGCGAGACGCCCCGCGCGGGCGCCGAAGCGGTGCCGCTGCAGTGGCGCGTGCGGGTCTTCCGCGAGGTCGAGGTGGATGAAGCTCACGTACGGCTTGTCGCCGGCCACCGCGCGCCAGTTCGCGGCGCGCTGCCGGTGGTCGTCCGGCGTGCCGGGATACGCGAGGCAGCCGTCCATGTGCTCGCCGATCCACGCGGGCGTTTGCTGCGCGAGACCGGCGACGAGCAGCGGCAGCGGCGAACGGGTGGCGGGCAGCACGTCGAGACCGGGCGGCAGGTGCCCGCGTGCGCCGTCGCGCAGCAGCGCGATCTGATCGCGGAAATTCGCGCCGCGTGACGCGAAATCGCGGCCGAACAGCGGATATTCGACGGGCCGGTCGCCGCTGGCGACGCCGAGCAGCAGGCGGCCGCCGCTCAGTTCCTGGATCGTCGCAGCCGATTTCAGCGTCAGCAGCGGCTCGCGCAGCGGCAGCACGACGGCCGCCGTGCCGAGCAGGATGTCGTTCGTGATGCCGGCGAGGTAGCCAAGATACGAGAAGGTTTCGAACACCTGCGCGGCGTCGCCGAACGCGGGGTCGTACACCGGCACGTCACGCACCCAGAGCGCGCGGAAGCCGAGCGTGTCGGCCAGTTGCGCGAGCTCCGCATGGATGTCGAGATCGGGCACGCCGGGCCGGCGGCCGTCGCGCTGGCGCTGCGCGTCGCCGGCCGGCGCCCAGTCGTTGTCGAGCGGCAGTTCGAGGCCGATGCTGAAGCCGCCGTCGGCGAGTCTGTCGAGTGCAGTGAGAGCAGGGGACATGGTCGGGTTCCGTTCAGATCGCGCGCAGGCTGCCTTCGAGCCGGTAGAAGTCGAGCGACGACGCGGTGAAGAACGACCGCGACGTGCCGGCGGCGAAATCGTCGATATGCACGACCGTCGCGCGGTCGGCTTCCTGCCACGAGATCGCGTAGGTTTCGCCGGCGATGTGCTGCCACGTGCAGGCGACTTCGCCCTTCGCACCCGCGTACGGGCCTTCGGTGATCTCGTAGCGCATGTGGCGGCCGTCATCGTCGTACGCGTTGAGCGCGGTGAGGCCGTCGTAGCGCACTTCGAACGTCTTGCCGGCGAACGGGGGGCGTGGGGTCGATGCGTTCATGGGTGCAAACTCCTGCAAAAAAGTGACGTTCAATGCGCGAGTTGAACCGGTTCGGCCGTGCGTTCCGGCAGGCCAGCGCTGCGGTCGAGCCGGCCGCTCAGTGCGGTGAGCGCGAATGCGCCGAGCGTGACGGCCGCCGCGATCCACGGCGTATGGCCGAGGCCGACGTGCGCAACGATCGCGCCACCGAGTGCCGAGCCACCCGCAACGCCGAGGTTGAACGCGGCGATGTTGAAGCCCGATGCGACGTCGGTGGCGTCGGGCGCGAAGTGGCGTGCCTGCTTGACGACGTACACCTGCAGGCCCGGCACGTTGCCGAACGCCACCGCACCCCACGCGAGCATCGTCAGCACGGCGAGCCATTTGATGTGGATCGTGAAGGTCAGCGCGAGCAGCACGATCGCGAGCAGCAGGAAGATCCGCTTGAGCGCCTTCACGGGGCCGGCGCTATCCGCGAGCTTGCCGCCCCACACGTTGCCGAACGCGACCGACACGCCGTAGCCGACGAGCACGAGGCTGACCTGCGACGGCGTGAAGCCGGCGATCTGCTCGAGCAGCGGCGCCATGTACGTGAACGCGATCAGCGACCCGCCGTAGCCGACGGCCGTCATCGCATAGACCAGCAGCAGGCGAGGTTGCGCGAGCACGCGGAACTGGCGGGCGAGCGGCGCGGGCGCCGCTTGCGGCAACCCGCGCGGCACGAACGCGACCGCACCGATGAACGCGACGAGGCCGAACAGCGCGACGACCAGGAAGGTTGCGCGCCAGCCAAAGTGCTGACCGATGAAGGTGCCGAGCGGAATGCCGGCGACGAACGCGACGGTCATCCCGCTGAACATCGTCGCGATTGCGCTGGCGGCCTTTTCCTTCGGTACGAGCGTGGTCGCGATGATCGAGCCGACCGAGAAGAACACGCCGTGCGCGAGGCCGGTGAGGATGCGCGCGACGATCAGCGATTCATAGCCGGGCGCCTGCCACGCGACGAGGTTGCCGACGGTGAACAGCGCCATCAGCGCGGCGAGCAGGGTCTTGCGCGGCACGCGGCCGGTGAGTGCGGTGAGGAGCGGCGCACCGATCGCGACGCTCAGTGCGTAAAGGCTGACGAGCAGGCCGGCGGACGGCAGGCTGACGCCGAGGTCGGCGCCGATCGTCGGGATCAGCCCGACGATCACGAATTCGGTGGTACCGATGGCAAATGCGCTGATGGTCAGCGCAAGCAGGGCGAGTGGCATGATGGGTGCTCCAGGTCCGGTGAGGATGGAGCGCAGTGTGCCGCCTTTACTTTTGCCGAAAAACGGGTCTATAAACCAAATTGTTTTGATTTCAAATCAATAGTGCCGCCATGAAGATCACGCTCGACGAACTCCAGGCCTTTACCGCCGTGGTCGATTCCGGTTCGATCACGGCTGCCGCGCAGCAGCTCGACCTCACGGTGTCGGCGGCGAGCCGCACGCTCGGGCGGCTCGAGGAGAAGCTGAAGACCACGCTGCTGCGCCGGACCACGCGCCGGCTCGAACTGACCGAGGAAGGGCGCGCGTTCCTGCAGGACGCGCGCGCGATCATCGAATCGGTCGAGACGGCGGAGGAGCAGATGCTCGCCCGACGCGAAATGCCGTCGGGGCGGCTGCGTATCGATGCGGCGACGCCGTTCATGCTGCATGTGATCGTGCCGCTCGTGCGCGGCTATCGCGAACGCTTCCCGAAGGTCGAGCTGGAGCTGAACAGCAACGAGGGCATCATCGACCTGCTGGAGCGGCGCACCGACGTCGCTTTCCGGATCGGCAGGCTGAAGGATTCGACGCTGCACAGCCGGCGCATCGGCACCAGCCGGATACGCATGCTCGCGAGCCCCGCGTATGTCGCGGCGCACGGCCAGCCGCGCAAGGTGGAGGATCTCGACAAGCACACGCTGCTCGGCTTCACGCAGCCCGAATCGCTGAACGTGTGGCCGATTCTCGGTACCGATGGCGAACCGTGCCGCATCGAGCCCGGCATCCGGTCGTCGAGCGGCGAGACGCTCCGGCAACTCGCGCTCGATGGCGCGGGCGTCGCGTGCCTGTCGGATTTCTTGACCGCGCAGGATCGCGAAGCGGGCCGGCTCGTGCAGGTGCTCGCGCGCCAGACGCTCGAGGTCGAGCAGCCGATCCACGCGGTGTACTACCGCAATACCGCGATCTCGTCGCGGATCGCGTCGTTCGTCGATTACCTGATCGAGGCGCTGGGCGGCGGCGGCAATGAGGCACCGGGGCGGCGCAAGGCTGCGTCGTGGCTGGAGCTGCGGTAGGCGGCAGAGGGACGGGGCGGGGCACGCCCCCATTTGAGGTGCGATCCGGCGTGCCGCACTGACGGCACGCCGTCGTGCGGCGGTTACGCCTCTTCAGACCACGACATCCCGTCGCGCGCGAGCAGCGCCGACGAAGCCGCGGGACCGAACGTGCCGGCCGTGTACAGGCGCGGCCGGTCGCCGAGCTGCTTCCAGCCGTCGAGGATCGGCTCGACCCACGACCACGCGGCTTCGAGCTCGTCGCGGCGCATGAAGTGCGTGAGGCGGCCGCGGATCACGTCGATCAGCAAACGCTCGTACGCTTCCGCGCGCCGCTCCGGAATCGCCTGCTGCAGGTCGAGGTTCAGGCTCACGGGCACCATGTTCATCCCGCTGCCCGGTTCCTTCGCGAGCATCTGCAGCTGGATCGACTCTTCCGGCTGGAGCTGGATCACGAGACGGTTGCTGTAGTGGCGCGGGCCGGTCGGGATGATCGAGAACGGCATGTCCGCGAACTCGATCACGATTTCCGACTGGCGGCGCTGCAGCCGCTTGCCGGTGCGCAGGAAGAACGGCACGTTCGCCCAGCGCCAGTTGTTGATGTGCGCGCGCAGCGCGACGAAGGTTTCCGCGCGGCTGTCCGCCGGCACGTTGTCTTCCTCGAGATAGCCCTTCACCGGCTGGCCGTCGACCGCGCCGGCCGTGTACTGGCCGCGCACCGTGTCGCGCGCGACGTCGGCCACCGCCATCGGCCGTAGCGAGCGCAACACCTTCAGCTTCTCGTCGCGCACCGCGTCCGGGTCGAGCGACACGGGCGGTTCCATCGCGACGATGCACAGCAACTGCAGCAGGTGGTTCTGCACCATGTCGCGCAGCGCGCCGGTATGGTCGTAGAAGCCCGCGCGGCTGCCGACACCCACCGACTCCGCCACCGTGATCTGCACGCTGCGGATGCTCGGCGCCTGCCACAGCGGCCCGAAGATCGGGTTGCCGAAACGCAGCACCATCAGGTTCTGCACGGTTTCCTTGCCGAGATAGTGGTCGATCCGATAGATCTGCGATTCCTCGAAGTGCTTGCCGACCGCATCGTTGATCGCCTTCGCGGACGCGAGATCGTGGCCGAGCGGCTTCTCGAGGACGACGCGCGAGTGCTTGTCGACGAGGTGCGCGGCCGACAGGTTGTCGCAGATGGTGGTGAACAGCTCCGGCGACGTCGACAGGTAGAACACGCGGATCGCATCGCCGCGCGCCGCTTCGGCGAGCCGCAGGTAGTCGTCCGGCGCGTTCACGTCGATCAGCACGTACTTGAACAGGTCGAGGAAACGGCTCCAGGCCGCGGCGTCGAACGCCTTTTCGTCGATGAACGGGCGCGACTGCTCGTCCATGAACTTGCGATAGCCGTCGATGCCCCAGTCGCGGCGGCCGACCGCGATGATGCGTGTCTCGGGCGGAAGGTTGCAGTGCAGGTGCGCCATGTACAGCGCGGGCAACAGCTTGCGGGCGGCCAGGTCGCCGCCGCCGCCGAAGATGATCATGTCGACGGGCCGGTCGGCCGCGGTCTGGGTAGGCTGATTCGTCATGGGAGGTTCGCGGTGTGAAACGGTGAACGTGAAACGAACGTCAAGGCACCGGGCGCCGATACGTGAACGCACCAGTACGTGAAAACGCTAATAGTGCCCGGTTTTGACGGATTGTGTATGGGTTCGCCCGGATGTAACAGGCCTTGCATTCCGCATGATCGCCCCATTATGATTGAGCGCTCACTCATTAAAGGAATCGAACGTGGCCCGACCGCGCAGTCCCGACAAGCACGAAGCCATCCTCGCCGCGGCCGCTCGCGCGCTCGCCGAGGACGGCGCAACCGCGACGACCGCGCGCATCGCGCGGCTCGCCGGCGTGGCGGAAGGCACGGTGTTCACGTATTTCGAGACCAAGGACGCGTTGCTGAACGCGCTGTACGTGAGCCTGAAGACCGGGATGCGCGAAGCGATGATGGCCGGGTTTCCGGAACACGCGCCGGTCGAGCAGGCCGTGCGGCATGCGTGGAACGGTTATGTGTCGTGGGGCGTCGCGAATCCGGACGGGCGGCGCGCGCTGCAGCAGCTCGGCGTGAGCGGGCGCATCGACGATGCGCATCGCGCGGCCGGCGCCGAAGGCTTCGGCGGGATCAATGCGCTGCTGCGCGAGCAGGTGGCGGCGTCGGGCGCGCTGAAACCCGACGAAGCGCATGCGTTCTGCGCAGCGTTGTTTACGTCGATCGCGGAAACGGCGATGGAGTCGATCGCACGCGATCCGGCGCGGGCCGACGCGTACCGGGAGGCCGGGTTTCGCGCGTTGTGGGCCGTGTTGCACGCGGTGTGAGGCAAGAGTTGCCGTCGTGGCGGCGTGTGCGGTTTCACGCTCACGCGCCGCGCCGCGGTGATGACGGGTGGCGGGTTTCAGGCAGGGCGATGGAGGTCATGAACGACCGATACATCGCCGTTATTAATGAGTGAGTAATCATTCATTTTGTGGTTTCACTACGATCAAGGAGTGGAAAAATGTCGAAAGTCTGGCTGGTAACAGGGGCCGCGCGCGGCCTGGGGCGAGCGATTTCGGAAGCCGTGCTGGCGGCGGGCGACCGGCTGGTGGCCGGTGCGCGCGATCCCGCGCGGCTGGCCGATCTGGCCGAGCGTCATGGTGACCGCTTGCTGCCGGTCGCGCTCGACGTCACCGATGAAGCGGCGGCCGCGCAGGCCGTCGCGGCGGCACGCGACGCGTTCGGCCGCATCGACGTGCTGGTGAACAACGCGGGCTACGGCCACACGGCGCCGTTCGAGCAGATGGGTGCCGACGATTTCCGCGACCAGATCGAAACGAACCTGTTCGGCGTGATCAACCTGACGCGTGCGGTGTTGCCGACGATGCGCGCGCAGCGCGCGGGACACATCTTCCAGGTGTCGTCGGTCGGCGGGCGTACGTCCACGGCCGGCTTGTCCGCGTATCAGGCCGCGAAGTGGGCGGTCGGCGGGTTCAGCGACGTGCTGTCGAAGGAAGTCGCGCCGTTCGGCGTGCGCGTCTGCACGCTCGAGCCGGGCGGGATGCGTACCGACTGGGCCGCGCAGGCGAAGCGCGGTGTCGACGGTCTGCTGCCCGACTATCAGCCGTCGGTCGGGAAGATTCTCGAGCTGCTCGGCGCGTACGGCGGCCACGAAGTCGGCGATCCGGCGCGGATCGCGGCGCTGATCGTCGAGCTGTCGCGCCGCGAGGATGTGCCGATGCGTTTGCTGCTCGGTGGCGACGCGCTGTTCGTGTGCGAGCAGGCGGAGAAGCAGCGCGCGGAAGAGGCCGCGCGGTGGCGTGACGCGACGCTGTCGACGCAGTTTCCGGATGCGAAGCTGCCGGACGGGCTGGAGGTGCTGAAGGGGCTGGAGTGAGCGCTGACATTCGCCGTGCTACGCAGGCGGCGTGAGCGGCTGACCGATGCTGGCGCATGCACCTGCGCGCCGGCATCGGTCGGCAGCGCCCATGCGATCGACGGGCGCGCCTTCGTATCAACCAGCCTGTTCCACCAGCGCATGCAATGCCTGCCCGGTTTTCGCGATCGCCGCTTGCGCCGCCTCCGCGCCCTGCGAGGTGCCTTCGACGCACCGCCCGGTTCGGCTTACTCGGTCGACACCGCGACCGGCACGCGCATCCGGTATAGCGACACGGCCTGAACCGCGAGCGTGCAGACGATCGCGAGCCCGTAGGCCGGCACGAGGTGCAGCCGCGTGAGCGTCAGGCTCAGCACGTGGAAAAACGCGGCGAAGCTCAGCAGCCCGGTGGCCATCCCGCGCATCAATTGCTGCGCGGCGGCCGGGCCGTTCATGCGATGCGCGAAGACGGCCAGGATGATCACCATGAACGGGAACGACGCGAGCACGCCGCTCGTTTCCGGCCCGACGTAGGGCGCGATCATCGTCACGCCGACCACGAGGCCCGCGATCAGCACCATGCGCAGCGGCAAGTCCCAGCGCGGCGGATCGAGCCGCGCGGCCCTGACCGGGCTGGCAGGCACGATGCTCAGCACGAGCGCGACCGCGAGGATCGCGATCAGGAACAGGCTCGTCTCCGGCAGCGCGCTCGCCTTGAGCAAAAACGCGACGACGGAAAACGCGATGCCGGCGCCGGCCAGCGCAGCGGGCCAGCCGCGTTTCGCCAGTTTGCAGTAGGCGATGCAGAAGGCGGCCTGCCCGGCGGTGGCGACGAGCGAGCCGGCCGTCGCGTGCGCGGCGAACGCCGGGCCGTGCTCCAGCGCGAGGAATACCGACACCGGCCCCGACGTGAGCGGCAGTCCGACCAGCAGCCCGCCGATCGCTTCGCCCCAGCGGCGCGCGGCGAGCGTGGCCGCCACGAGCAGCAGCGGGGTGGCGACGAGCTTGAAAAGAAGATGATCCATGATGAGCGTTACGTCCCGGCGCCTGCCTGCCTCAAATGAAGCGCGCGCCGGGCGTCGCGGCTTCAGGCACGAAGCGCAGCCGCGATGCCGGCGCCGACATGCGACGCAAGGCGGTGCACGAGCGCATTCGCCATATCGGCCGGCACGGCCGTCGATTGCTGCGCCTGCCTTCGATAGTGCGAGCCGCCGCCCGCGCTGACAAATCATTTATCGACATACAATGCGTGAGTCCAACTCACACGTCACGTCATCGTGTTCGACCGGCTTCCCCCGCTGCAAACGCTGCGCGCCTTCGAGGCGACCGGCCGGCTGTTGAGCATGACGCTGGCGGCCGAGGAACTGCACGTCACCCACGGCGCGGTGAGCCGGCACATCAAGAACCTCGAAGCCCATCTCGGCGTCGCGCTGTTCCGGCGCTTGACGCGGCGCATCGTCCTCACCGAGGCCGGCGCCGAATTCCTGCTGGACGTGAACCGCACGCTGGGCGAGCTGACGAAGGCGGCCGAGCGGCTACGCGCGCACGACAGCGTCACGCGGCTGAAGATCAACGCGAGCGTGTCGTTCGCGAACAAGTGGCTCGCGCCGCGGCTGCACCGGCTGAAGTCGCTGCATCCGGAACTCGACATCCATCTCGACGTGACCGACGCGCACGTCGACCTGAACGAAGGCGAGGCCGACGTGGCGATCCGCTACGGCAGCGGCCGCTATCCGCGCGTGCTGGCCGAGCGGATTCTCGAGGAAACCGTGACACCCGTCTGCAGTCCTGCCTATCGCGCGAAGATGGGCGGGCTGACGTCGGTCGAGAGCATCGCCGGCTGCACGTTGCTGCACGAGGACCGGATGCTGGCGAACTGGGAGCAATGGTTCGCGCTGGCTGGGATCCGCGGGGTGCGCAGCGATCGCGGGCCGGCGTACAGCCACGGCAGCCTCGCGATCGAGGCGGCGATGCGCGGCGAGGGCGTCGCGCTCGGGCGCAGCGTGATCGTCGCGGACGACATCGCCGCCGGGCGTCTCGTCGCGCCGTTTCCGCAGTACGCGTTGCAGGCCGAGCGCGGTCACGACCTGATCTACCGGATCGGCAGCCGCGACGATCCGAAGGTGTGTGCGTTGCGCGACTGGCTCGCTGAGGAGATCCGATTGTTTTTGCACGGGACGAGCTGAACGCCGGCGACCTTGGCCGCTGCGGCGGGCACCTTTGCGCTCGCGTCCTTCAACGACACGACGGGCGGGCGCGACGAACGCGCCGCGTCCCGCCCGCGCGGCCGAACGGCGTGCGCGCTCAGCGCCCCAGCGCGTAGAACTCCGCATTCGGCCGCATGTTCGTCACGTTCGCGATGCGGTTGGACATGCCGAAGAACGCCGAGATCGCCATGATGTCCCACACGTCTTCTTCGACGAAACCATGCGACTTGAGCATGTCGAAGTCTGCTTCTCCAACCAGATGCGCGGCCTGCGACACCTTCATCGCGAAGTCGAGCATCGCCTTCTGCCGGGCGGTGATGTCGGCCTTGCGGTAGTTGGTGGAGACCTGGTCGGCGATCAGCGGATCCTTCGCGCGAATCCGCAGGATCGCACCGTGCGCGATGACGCAGTACTGGCACTGGTTCACGCTGCTGGTGGCCACGACGATCATCTCGCGTTCGGCCTTGCTCAGGTTGCCCGGCTTGTCCATCAGCGCGTCGTGATAAGCCATGAACGCGCGAAACTCGTCCGGACGATGCGCGAGGGTCAGGAACACGTTCGGGATGAAGCCCGACTTTTCCTGGACGGCCTCGATGCGTTCGCGAATGTCCTCGGGCAAATCGTCGAGCGCGGGCACGGGAAAGCGGCTGATGGGGGCGGTGTTTGCGGCGGTCATGAGGTCTCCTGGATAAAGTGGCACGGGCGCGCTCGATGCGCGAGCTGCCGTCCGAATAAAGAAACGCGGGGAGCCGTCGGCGGCATCACGCGTTGACGTCGACGACGATGCGGCCGCGAACCTTGCCGCCGATCAATGCCTCGGCAAGCGGAATCACGTCGCCCAGGCCGACCTGGTGGCTGATCGTGCCCAGCTTCTCGACGTCGAGGTCGGACGCGAGCCGGCGCCATGCCTCCAGGCGATCGGCGCGCGGGCACATGACGCTGTCGATCCCGACGAGCGTCACGCCGCGCAGGATGAACGGCGCGACGGTCGCGGGGAAATCCATGCCGGCGGCCAGGCCGCAGGCCGTCACGACGCCGCGGTACCGCGTGGTCGCGCACACGTTGGCGAGCACGTGGCTGCCCGCCACGTCGACCGCGCCGGCCCAGCGTTCCTTGCCCAGCGGCCGGCCGGGTTCGCTGAATTGCGATCGCTCCAGGATCTCCGCCGCGCCGAGCTGGCGCAGGTAGTCGGCATCGGCGGGGCGGCCGGTCACCGCGACGACGCGGTATCCGAGCCGCGCGAGGATAGCCGTGGCGACGCTGCCCACCCCGCCTGCCGCGCCGGTCACCACGATCTCGCCGTCGTCCGGGCGCACGCCGTGTCGCTCCAGCGCCATCACGCACAGCATCGCGGTGTAGCCCGCCGTGCCGATGGCCATCGCCTGTTGCGGCGAAAAGGCGGACGGCAGCGGCACCAGCCAGTCGCCATCGACGCGGGCTTTCTGCGCGAGGCCGCCCCAGTGCGTTTCGCCGACACCCCAGCCGTTGAGTACGACCTGGTCGCCGGGGCGATAGGCCGGGTGCGTGCTCGCTTCGACTTCCCCGACCAGATCGATGCCGGGCACCATCGGGAACTTGCGGACCACCGGGCTCTTGCCGGTAATCGCCAGCCCGTCCTTGTAGTTCAGCGTCGAATAACCCACGCGCACCGTCACGTTGCCCGCGGGCAACTGCGCGTCGTCCAGCGTTTGCAGCCGCGCGTGCTGGCCGGTTTCGTCCTTGTCGATCACGATGCCCTGGAACATCCCGTCCTCCTTCCTAATTTCTAGACCGATCGTCTAGTTAATGGCAAAAAAATTCAGCGGCGTGGTAATCCATTGAAGAAAAACTGCGCGAACAATGCCAGCGGCCCGTCGCTGCGCTCCAGTTTCGCGCGCAGTACGGCGCCTTCCCAGCCGATCCAGAAGAAGGCGGCCAGCTCGGCGGGATCGGCTGAACCGGCCAGCTCGCCGGCTTGCTGCGCGGCGGCCAGGCAATCGGCGAGGCGGCGTTGCCAGTCCTCGAACGTGGTGCGCAGGCGGGCGCGGAAACTTTCGGGCAGCGCGCCCATTTCCTGCCCGAGATTGCCGATCAGGCAGCCGCGACTGTATGCGTAGCGGGCCATGCCATCCCGGGCATCGTCGACGAACGCGCGGACGCGCTGCAGCGGCGAGCGCGCCGGGTCGCTGAAATGACGGTCCAGCTTGCGCGCGAAGAAGTCGGCATAACGGTCGATCAGTTCGAGGCCGAACGCCTCCTTGCTGTCGAAGTAGTGATAGAAGGAGCCCTTGGGCACGCCCGCGCGCCGGAGGATCTCGTCGAGCCCGGTGGCCGAGAAGCCCTTCTCGGTGAGCACTACCAGCCCGGTGCGCAACAGCATGTCGCGCGTGGCGACGAGTTCTTCGTGCTGCTTCGGTGGCCTGCCGCGACGGCGAGGCGGATCAGTTCGAACGTCCATGTGCGAATAATAGACCGTTCGTCTCAAAAATCAACGGGTCGTGTGTCGAGCGCGTTCGATGAGGTCGCTGCGGCGAGTCGTGCCCGTATTAACCCTGATTAAAAAACCTTATCGCGGTGAAAAATTCCGCATCTTATTGAACTGATATCGGCTCGCTATAGTGGCTCGCTTTCCCGCACGCAGCGACACGCGTGCACACACAAACAAGCTGGAGCCCCTTAGATGACCGACGCCCGATTCACCGAGATCGAGGATCTGATGCCCGCCGCCGGCGGGTTGCGCGAGATCCGTCACCACATCCACCACCATCCCGAGCTCGCGTACGAAGAGCACGACACGGCCGCGCTCGTTGCCGAGAAGCTCGAACAGTGGGGCTGGCAGGTGACGCGCGGGGTCGGCAAGACGGGTGTGGTCGGCACGCTGCGCGTAGGCGACGGCACGCGCAGCATCGGCATCCGCGCCGACATGGATGCGTTGCCGATCATCGAGGCGACGGGGCTGCCCTATGCGAGCGGCACGCACGGCAAGATGCACGCATGCGGCCACGACGGCCACACGACGATGCTGCTCGGCGCCGCGCAGCACCTCGCGAAGACCCGCAATTTCTCCGGCACCGTGCACCTGTATTTCCAGCCGGCGGAAGAGCATGGCGTCGACAGCGGCGCGAAGAAGATGATCGACGACGGCCTGTTCGAACGCTTCCCGTGCGACGCCGTGTTCGGCATGCACAACCATCCGGGCGCGGCGCCCGGCGTGTTCCTCACGCGGCGCGGCCCGTTCATGTCGGCCGGCGACAAGGCGATCATCACGATCGAAGGCGTCGGCGGTCACGCGGCGCGCCCGCACCTGACGGTCGACCCGGTGGTCGTCGCGGCGAGCATCGTGATGGCGCTGCAGACGATCGTCGCGCGCAACGTCGACCCCGCGCAGCCGGCGGTCGTCACGGTCGGCTCGATGCATGCGGGTACCGCGAACAACGTGATCCCGAACGGCGCGCGCCTCGAACTCAGCGTGCGCTCGTTCAGCCCCGACGTGCGCGCACTGCTCAAGCGCCGCATCACCGAGCTGGCCGAAACGCAGGCGGCGAGCTACGGCGCGAGCGCGAACGTCGAGTACATCGAAGGCTATCCGGTCGTCGTCAATACGGATACCGAAACGGATTTCGCCGCGCAGGTCGCGCGCGAACTCGTCGGCGACGCGCACGTGGTCGAGCAGACCGACCTGCTGATGGGCAGCGAGGATTTCGCGTTCATGCTGCAGCAGCGGCCGGGCTCGTTCGTGCGGCTCGGCAACGGCGAAGGCGAGGACGGCTGCATGGTGCACAACCCGAAGTACGACTTCAACGATCGCAACCTGCCGATCGGCGCGGCGTACTGGACACGTCTCGTGGAGCGTTACCTCGGGCAGTGAGCGCGGCGGCGGAGGGCGGCCGGCGCTTCCGGCCGCATTGAGAGGAGACGATAACGATGCAGAAAGACCATCTCGCGCTGCACCCCGCGTCGACGGGGGCCGCCGAAACCAGCACGTCAGGCGCACCGGCCGTCACGCGGCGCGGTGCAATCGCGGCGGCCGTGATCGGCAACTGGCTGGAATTCTTCGATTTCACCGTGTACGGCTTCTTCGCGGTGCTGATCGGCAAGCTGTTCTTCCCGTCGAGCGACCCGACCACGTCGCTGCTGCTGTCGGTCGCGACGTTCGCGGCCGGCTTCTTCACGCGGCCGCTCGGCAGCGTCGTGCTCGGCGTCTATGCAGACCGCAAGGGGCGCAAGGCCGCGCTGAACCTGACGATCATGCTGATGGCGCTCGGCACGGGCCTGATCGCGATCGCGCCGACCTATGCGCAGGTCGGCGTGGCCGCGCCACTGCTGGTCGTGTTCGCGCGGCTGCTGCAGGGCTTCTCGCAGGGCGGCGAATTCGGCGCGGCGACGTCGACGCTGCTCGAACAGGGTGGCACGTCGCGCCGTGCATTCCGCGCGAGCTGGCAGCTCGCGACGCAGGGCGGCGCCGCGCTGATGGGCTCGGGCTTCGCGGCGCTGCTGTCGAACACGATGACGAAGGATGCGCTCGAAAGCTGGGGCTGGCGGCTGCCGTTCCTCGTGGGTGTGCTGATCGCGCCGGTCGGCATGTATCTGCGCCGCCGGCTCGCCGACGATGCGCCCGGCGATCGCCATCACGGCATCGAGCGCGGCGTGCTGCACGAGCTGTTCTCGAAGCACACGCGCACGGTGGTGCTGCTGATGCTCACGGTGATGGGCGGCACGGTGTCGACCTACATCCTGACGTTCTACATGCCGACCTATGCGATCCACACACTCGGCCTGCCGATGAAGCTGTCGATGTTCGTCGGCGTCGCGTCGGGCTGCGTGATGCTGGTCACGTGCCCGCTATTCGGCTGGCTGTCGGACCGGCTCGGCAGCCGGCGCCTGCCGATCTTCGTCGGCCGCGGTGTGCTGGTCGTATTGCTGTTCCCGGCGTTCTGGCTGATGAACCATCATCCGACGCTGTCGGTGATCCTGCCGCTGACCGCGCTGATGCTGCTGTTCTATTCGCTCGGCTCGGCGTCGGAAATGGCGCTGATGTGCGAGTCGCTGCCGCGCCACGTGCGCGCGACCGGCATCTCGATCGCATATGCGCTCGCGGTGACGATCTTCGGCGGCACCGCGCAGCTGATCGCGACCTGGCTCGTGAAGACGACCGGCAGCAAGCTCGCGCCGGCCGGCTACGTGGCCGCGTGCGTGGTGCTGTCGCTGGTCGCGGTGGCGATGCTGCGCGAGACGGCACAGGACGCGATCGACTGACGGGCGGCGCGGCGGGCGGCTCGCGGCAATCCGTGCTTACCGCCCGCGCACGACCCTCAGGTATGACGCGAGCATCGTCGCGAGTTCCTGTGCGGCCGGCGTCAGCGGCACGGCCGCGCGCTGCAGCAGGCAGATGTCCTGCGATTCGGCCTGTTCGCGCACCGGCACCTTCGCGAGCGCGCCGGCAAACGGCCCGTGCCGCGTCACGGCTTCGGTTTCGAGCGACAGGCAGTCGGTCTGCGTAACGAGCTGCAGCGTCTCGAACATCCCTTCGACGGTGGCGAGAATCTTCGGCGGCGGCAGGCCGTGCACGTCGAAGTACGCGAGCAGCCGGTTGACGACGGGGTCGGCGCTCAGGTTCGGCGAGCGCGTCGACACCCATGCGTAGTCGGCCAGTTCGGCGAGCGATTGCGCATGTATCGCCGGATGCCCGTTGCGGCACACGACCACCGGCGCGGAAGCACGCAGCGGCGTGACCGCGAGATCGGTCGTGTCGGTCTGCTTCGCGACGAGCGCGATCGCGAAATCGACCGCGCTTTCCCGCAGCCAGGCGATCATCATCCGCGACGTGCCGGTGCGCAGATGCACGTCGACCTTGTCGAAGCGCGCGCGGAACGCGCTCAGCACGGGCGCGAACGCGTCGATCAGCGGTTCGGCCACCAGGCCGAGCGTGACGGTGCCTTCGTACGCGCCGCTCAGTTGCCGGATTTCCCGCTCGACCTGTTCGCATTCGCCGAGGATCGAACCGGAGCGCGCGAGTAGCCGCTGGCCGACGGCCGTCGGCACGATCCCGCGATTGGTGCGCGTGAACAGCGTCGCGCCGAGCGTCGCCTCGAGGCTCTGCAACTGCTGCGTGACGCCGCTCTGCGCGAGATCGAGCGCGCGTGCGGCGGCGCGCAGGCTGCCGTGCTCGACGACGGCCTGGAAGATGCGGAGCTGGGAGAGCGTGAACGCCATGGGCAAGCGCGGGGCCGGTGATCGGGAAAAGTGATCATGATAAGGCAGCGGGCGATTCCGGCGGCGGCGCGTGCGCACTACGATCGCAGGCAGTCCGGCTCGTGCCGTTTGCCCATCGTCCCGTCCTTCGTCGACCATGAAACGCACCTTCCTTCCGCTCGTCTCCTTATGCCTTGCGTTCGCGGCCGGCGCCGCGCACGCACTCGATGCGCGCCCCGTGCGCCTTGGCATCGATCCGACCTATCCGCCGATGGATTCGAAGGCGCCCGACGGCAGCCTGAAGGGCTTCGACGTCGATCTCGGCAACGAGATCTGCCGCCGCGCGCAGTTGCGCTGCCAGTGGGTCGAGCTCGAATTCTCCGGGATGATTCCGGCGCTGCAGGCGCGCAAGATCGACGCGATCCTGTCGTCGATGGCGATCACCGAGAAGCGCGAGAAGCAGATCCTGTTCTCGTCGAAACTGTTTCGCTTCAAGTCGCGGCTCGTCGCACGGCCCGGGAGTGGCGTCGACAGCACGACCGCATCGTTGGCCGGAAAGCGCGTCGGCGTGCAGTCGGGTACGCAGTTCGAATCGTGGGCGCTCGCGCACTGGGCGCCGGCCGGCGTCAGCGTGGTGCCGTACAAGAGCCAGGACGACGTGTTCGCCGATCTCGTCAACGGCCGCCTCGACGCGGCGCTGCTCGGCACCGTGGAAGCCGACTACGGCTTCCTGCGCACGCCGAAGGGCAAGGGCTTCGCGTTCGTCGGCGCACCGCTCGACATGGGCGATCGTGGCGTCGGCATCGGCATGCGGCAGTCCGATACGGCGCTCAAGGCGTCGATCGACGGCGCGATCGCGTCGATGCTGAAGGACGGCACGTACGACCGGATCGCGAAGAAGTATTTCGACTTCAACCCGTACGGCGACTGAGCGTCGAGTCACTCCGCCGTTCCCCCCTTTTTCGTCTTCATTTCGTTCGAGACCATCGATGCAGATTCGCACCACGCCGCTCCTGTCGCCGTCGATCGGCACGCAGCGCACGCTGACGAGCTTTCATTTCGGGCCGGCTGACGCCGGCCGCAAGATCTACCTCCAGGCCGCGCTACACGCTGACGAGACACCCGCGATGCTCGCGGCGTTCGTGCTGAAGCAGCGTCTCGCGCAGCTCGATGCCGAAGGCCGGCTCGCGGCCGAGATCGTGCTCGTGCCGGTCGCGAACCCGGTCGGTCTCAATCACCATCTGCTCGGGCATTTCATCGGTCGTTTCGACCTCGCGAGCGGCCGCAATTTCAATCGCGGCTTCCTGCCGCTCGCGGAAATCGCCGCGCGTGCGCGCGACAGGCTCGGCGACGACGGCGAACGCAATCGCGCGATCGTGCGCGAATGCGTGGGCGCGGCGCTCGGCGAGATCGCACCGCGCACCGAGTTCGACGCGCTGCAGCTCGCGCTGCTGAAGCTGTCGCTCGACGCCGAGGTCGTGATCGACCTGCATTGTTCGCTCGAAGCGGTGATGCACGTGTACACGAGCGATACCGCATGGCCGGAAGTCGAGCCGCTCGCGCGTTATCTTGGCTCGGAGGTGTCGCTGCTCGCCGAGGATTCGGGCGGGCACGCGTTCGACGATGCGCATCATCTGCTGTGGTCGCAGTTGCGGCAGCACTTGCCGGCGGGCAGGCCGATGGCGGCCGGTACCGTGGCCGTGACGGTCGAGTGCCGCGGCCAGCGCGACGTGACGTACGAATACGCGGAGCGCGATGCCGATGCGCTCGTCGACTATCTCGTGTGGCGCGGTGCGGTACACGGCGAACGCAAGCCGTTACCGCCGCTCGCCGCACCGGCCACGCCGCTCGCGGGCAGCGAGCAGTTCCATGCGCCGGTGAGCGGAATACTCGTGCACCGCGCGGCGATCGGCGCGACGATCCGCGCCGGCGATCCGCTGTTCGACATCGTCGATCCGCTGACGGATGCGATCACGACGATCTCGAGCGGGACCGATGGTGTGTTCTATATGCGCCGCGCGATTCGGTTCGTGACGGCCGGTGCGCCGCTCGGCCGCGTGACGGGCACGGTGCCGGTGCGCAAGGGGATGTTGCTCGGCGCGTGAGCGGCGCGGTGTCCTACCGGTGTGCGACGCAGTTTCGTTCTTGTCAAATTGACCGTGTTTCCGTGCGTCACTAAATTGTGCGGCGCGGGGTTCGCTCCGTGTTCCGTGAGAAGAACGTTGTAACCAAGTGGAGTTGATACGGGCAGCCCTGGGCTGCCCGTTTTTTTTCGGTGCGTCTACGGCAACGCATCGAGGCGAAGGTCGTGACACAGGTCGTAGGTGAGCGTGCGCAGCCACTGGTTTGAGCGGGCGGTGGCTACTCGCTGTCGACGGCGGGTATCCGGCGCTTGCTCAACCGCTCGTTGTCGCCAACTCTGAAGCCCTCTGTGCCACCGCTGAACGTGCGCGGCGCGGATGCGTTCGCCGAGGCGGCATGAGGCGCGGCGAGCGTGGGACGAGCACGGTGCCGGTGCGAATGAGCATGGTGATCGCCATGTGAGCGGTATGGTGTCCTACAGGCGCAGCGCAATTTCGTTCGTGTCAGATAGACCGAGTCTTGCCCCGTCACTAAATTGTGTGGCGTGGTCACCGCCGTGTTCCGCAAAGGTGACTGCATGGGCAAGAGGAAGCTTTCCATGACAACCGCGAAACAAGCTGTCGTGCCGGCCGGCTATGCCGGCGTCCATAGTGGCATCGTCGAATTGCTCGAAGTCGCGCGCCATGCGGCGGCCCGCACAGTCAATGCGCTGATGACGGCGAGTTATTGGGAAATTGGCCGCCGCATCGTGGAGGCCGAGCAGCAAGGGAGGCGGCGTGCGGGATACGGCGAGCAGTTGATCGAGCGGCTGGCGAACGATCTCACTGGGCGGTTCGGTCGCGGGTTCAGTCGCCAGAACCTGCAGCAGATGCGGTCATTCTTCCTGACCTGGCCAATTCGCCAGACAGTGTCTGGCGAATCATCCCATGCGCCGGTACACCCGAGGAGGCTCGACGAACTGGCGCAGTGCTTCACACTGCCGTGGTCGGCCTATGTGCGCCTGCTGTCGGTCAAGGACGACCAGGCCCGCCGGTTCTACGAGGCCGAAGCGCTGCGTGGTGGATGGAGCGTGCGCCAGCTCGACAGGCAGATCGGCAGCCAGTTCTACGAGCGCACGGCGCTGTCCAAGGACAAGGCCTCGATGCTGGTCAAGGGCAAGGTACGCAAGCCGGCGGACGCTGTCACGCCCGACGATGCGATCAAAGACCCTTATGTGTTGGAGTTTCTGGACCTTAAGGACGAGTATTCGGAGTCCGACCTTGAAGGTGCGCTGATCGCGCGGCTGGAAGATCTTCTGATCGAGCTCGGCGAGGGATTTACCTTTGTCGGGCGTCAGCGCCGGTTGCGTATCGACCAGACCTGGTATCGGGTGGACCTGCTGTTCTTCCATCGCCGGCTGCGCTGTCTCGTCATCGTCGACTTGAAGCTCGGCAGCCTGACCCATGCGGACGTGGGCCAGATGCACCTGTATTGCAACTACGCCAAGGCGCACTGGACGCTTCCCGACGAGAACCCGCCGGTGGGGCTGATCCTCTGCGCCGACAAAGGGCACGCACTCGCGCGGTATGCGCTGGAGGGCTTGCCCACCAAGGTCATGGCAGCGAACTATCGAACCATGCTGCCGGATGCCGAGTTGTTGCAACGAGAATTGGAGAACACGCGACGCATGCTGGAGTCTCGCGTCAGGCCGCTGCGACGGTAGCGGCGCGCTCCGATACGGCTGGCCACGTTGGTTTTTGCGGAGGGTATCGATCTGCGTCGGAACGACATCATTGCCGGCGGGTACTAACGACGATGCCGGGAGGCGATGCCGCGCCGCCCCTGTCGAAGAACCAGCGGGGCGGCGACGGTTTCATCGTCGCCGAGTGTGACAGCTTGCGCTCACCCCCGCCGTGCCACCAGCTCCGACACCGTCTGCGCGGCCTGCTGCAGCGGCCCGAGGAACTCCTTCACCATCTGCTTCGCGGTATGCCGCTGCGCGTTGCCGCTGATGTTCATCGCCGCGATGATCTGCCCGCGCCGGTTGCGGATCGGGGCGGACAACGACATCAGCCCCACTTCGAGTTCCTGGTCGACCACGGCCCAGCCCTGCTGGCGCACCTGTGCGATCGCCGCCTTCAGTTCGCCGAGGTCGGTGATCGTGCGCGGCGTGTGCGCGCGGATGCCGCTTTGTGCGAGCGTTTCGTCGAGTGCGGCATCGTCGAGCGCGGACAGCAGCACGCGGCCCATCGACGTGCAGTACGCGGGCAGCCGGCTGCCGATCGACAGGTTGATCGTCATGATCTTGCGGGTCGGCACGCGCAGCACGTAGACGATCTCGGTGCGGTCGAGCACGGCCGCCGAGCAGCTTTCGTGGATCTGCGCGGACAGCTGCTCCATTACGGGATCGGCGAGATTCCAGAACGGCATCGACGTCAGGTACGCGAAGCCGAGCTCGAGGATCTTCGGCGTGAGCCGGAACAGCCGGCCGTCGGCCTCGACGTAGCCGAGCGTCTGCAGCGTAAGCAGGATCCGGCGCGCGCCCGCGCGCGTAAGCCCGGTGGCCGAGGCAACCTCGGTGAGCGTCTGCTCCGGACGGGCCGCGTCGAATGCGCGGATCACCGCGAGGCCGCGCGCGAACGACTGGACATAGGAGTCGCCGGGTTTCGTCTGAGTGTCTTCGGTTGTCATGAGCGATGGGAATATCGTGCAGCCGAGAAGATAGCGCATGGGGCCTGACACGCCAACCGCCCGGCGGACCGGGCGCTTGACAGGTCGTCCCCGCACTCCCTATGATGCGTTGAACGTTCGATACACGATCTTATGTTCGTATATAGAACATTTAAGCGCATCCCGGCGGGCAATGCAAGGGGGGCGCCCTGTTCATTCCCCAGCCTGTCCTGGGACCGGAGACACTGATGACCGAAGCTTTTCTGTGTGATGCGATCCGTACGCCGATCGGGCGTTACGGCGGTGCACTGTCCGGCGTGCGCGCCGATGACCTGGGCGCGGTGCCGCTCAAGGCGCTCGTCGAGCGCAACCGCGACGTCGACTGGACGGCGATCGACGACGTGATCTACGGCTGCGCGAACCAGGCCGGTGAGGACAACCGTAACGTCGCGCGCATGTCGGCGCTGCTCGCCGGGCTGCCGCAGGGCGTGCCGGGTTCGACGATCAACCGCCTGTGTGGTTCCGGGATGGATGCGGTGGGCGTGGCCGCCCGTGCGATCAAGTCCGGCGAGGCCGCGCTGATGATCGCGGGCGGCGTCGAGAGCATGACCCGCGCGCCGTTCGTGATGGGCAAGGCCGCGAGCGCGTTCGCGCGCCAGGCCGACATCTACGATACGACGATCGGCTGGCGCTTCGTCAATCCGCTGATGAAACAGCTGCACGGCGTCGATTCGATGCCGGAGACGGCCGAGAACGTCGCGGTCGACTACAACATCAGCCGCGCCGACCAGGATCTGTTCGCGCTGCGCAGCCAGCAGAAGGCCGCGCGTGCGCAGCAGGACGGCACGCTCGCCGAGGAAATCGTGTCGGTCACGATTCCGCAGAAGAAGGGCGATCCGGTGATCGTGTCGCGCGACGAGCATCCGCGCGAGACCTCGCTCGAAACGCTGGCCAAGCTCAAGGGTGTCGTGCGCCCGGACGGCTCGGTGACGGCCGGCAACGCGTCGGGCGTCAACGACGGCGCCGCCGCGCTGCTGCTCGCGAACGAAGCAACCGCGAAGCGCTTCGGCCTGACGCCGCGCGCACGTGTGCTGGGGATTGCTACGGCCGGCGTCGCGCCGCGCGTGATGGGCATCGGCCCCGCGCCGGCCACGCAGAAGCTGCTCGCCCGGCTCGGGATGACGATCGACCAGTTCGACGTGATCGAGCTGAATGAGGCGTTCGCCTCGCAAGGTCTCGCGGTGCTGCGCATGCTCGGCGTCGCCGACGACGATCCGCGCGTGAACCCGAACGGCGGCGCGATTGCTCTGGGCCATCCGCTCGGCGCATCGGGTGCGCGTCTCGTGACGACCGCGATGTACCAGCTGCATCGCACGAACGGCCGCTTTGCGCTGTGCACGATGTGCATCGGCGTCGGCCAGGGCATCGCGATCGCGATCGAACGCGTCTGATCCGCGTCTCGCGGCGAAGCGGTAGGGCACGCGCTGCTTAACCGCTTCGCCGTTTCCGAAACGATGCGCGGCACGAGGATTCTCGTGCCGCGCATTGTCGTTAACCGGCCTGCGACAACTGCGCGAGGCGCGCCTGGAGTGCGTCGATCTCGGTGTCCGCGAACACTTCGATGCCGTGCTCGCGCAGCAATGCCGCCGTGACACCGGCGCCCGCATGCCGCCGGTTCTCGAAGCTCCCGTCATAAATGAACGTGCTGCCGCACGACGGACTGCCGTCGGCCAGGATCGCGAAGCGGCAATCGTGCGTGCGCGCGAGTGCCAGTGCGGTGTGCGCACCCGATACGAACGGCGCCGTCACGTCTGTTCCGTTCACGTCGACGATGCGCGCGGCGCCCGACAGCACCCGCTGCCCCGATTCGCCGCCGGCGATTTCGGCGGGCGGGCGCGGCACGCTGAAGCCGCCGGCCAGTTCGGGGCAGACGGGCACGAGGCGCCCTTCGCGTTGCCACCGTTCGAGTGCGTCGTGCGCGGCAGTCTTGGCCGAGCCGTTGTAACGGACCGGATGACCGACCACGCACATGCTGACGAGGATCTTCGGCATGGCTGGCGGCTGCGCTTCGTTCTGCAATTTCGCTCTCCGTGATGCCGCGATGGCCGATGGCTGATAGCGGCAGTGGCAAAGCGGGAAATTCTACGCTTCACCCGCGTGCCGGTGCGTCAGGCCGCCGGGCTTTCCAGATGAATGTCTTCGGGCTCGAGCGCGTACAGCGCCGGGTCGGGCGATGCGCTGACCGTGAAGCCGAGCCGCAGGTAGAAGTCGATCGTGCGCTGCGACGGTGTCGCGGATACATACAGGCGTGCGGCGCCCATCGCGCGCGCCTGCTCACGGGCCGCGCGGTAGAGCTGCTCGCCGAGCCCGCAGCCGCGCCAGTCGCGGCTCACGTGCAGGAACTTCAGCTGCAGCATGTCGCGGTGCGGGCCGAGCGGCTGGCTGTCGACGACCACCGCCGCGACGAGCCGTGCGTCGTCGAACATGCCGACGCACCAGCCGCCGCGATCGTGACAGTCGAGCAGGATCGGCGTGTAGTGGTCGGCTTCGCCATCCGGCCAGCCACGGACGTCGTAGAACTCGGGTACGAGATGCAGCGCGCCGTCGCGCAGTACATACAGGTGCTCGATGATCTCGCGCCGGTCGATGGTCCACACGAGCGGCACCTCGTCGCGTGCGAGCGGGCGTGGGCAAAGCGCGTCGCGTTCGGCGGCGGTGCGGCGCGTCATGCGGCCACCCGGTGCGCGGCGATCGCATACATCAGCGGCAGGCGCGGCAGGTGATCGGGCGGCACCATCCGGTGGCCGTCCAGTTCACGCATGCCGTCGAAGCCCTTCCAGCCATTCGCATACGGATATTCGGTCAGGCGGTCGATCGCGAGCCCGGCCGACACGAGCGCGTTCACGACCTCACCGATGCCCCACATGAACTCGTAGCTCGGATGCGGGTTCGCGAAATCGACGACGCCCGGATGGTCGTGCTGCGCGCCGAGCCCCGTGCCGGATGCGGCGACGTAATCGCCGACGCCCGCCGGCTCCTCGGTCGCGTCGGTCTTGAAATAGTCGTAGCGCGGCGCCCAGTGTTCGTCGAAATACAGCGCGAACGGATGAAACTCGACCATCGCGAAACGGCCGCCCGGCGCGAGCAGCGCGGCGATCCCGCGCGCCCACGCGTGCAGGTCGGACAGCCAGCAGATCGCGCCGTACGACGTGAACACGCGATCGAAGCGCTCGCCGCGCGCGGCAGCCTCGGGCATCCAGTCGAGCACGTCGGCGCGCTCGAAGCGCGCGGGCAGGCCCGCGTCGGCCGACAGTTGCCGGGCGAAGGCGATCGCTTCGTCGGAAATGTCGATGCCCGTCGCATGCGCGCCGTCGCGCACGAGACTCAGCGTGTCCTGCCCCGCGTTGCACTGCAGGTGCAGGAGCCGCAGCCCGGTGACGTCGCCGAGCAGCTCACGTTCTTCCGGAAAGAGCGTCGAGCCGCCTTTGCGGAAAAACGCGGCCTGATCGCCTTTATGACTGTTATGCGCGACTGTCGCCCTATTCCAGGACAGCCGGTTCAGTTCGTGCCATGCCTTTTTCATTGAATTCGAATGCCGGGTGAATGGAGCGGGGTAGACGGAATCGTTTCGCCGCGTGTAACGGTCGCCGGCATTGATATGTCGCCCGGCGGGTTCGGGCTGCGTGGCATGACAGGCGGATGAACGCGCGCGGCGATTATTGCCGAATCATTTGATCGAAATCATGGCAGCGGCCGAATTGAATATTTTATGCGAGAAAAGGGTAAGGTTTTCCCCCGATGTGCCGACAGTTAGATGAAGACCGTCGTAAAGCGATAAACCGTTTTTCGGCTACTGAGCGTGATTTCAGCGCGGCGCGGACGACAGATCCGCCTTTCGGAGCCTTGCATGCGCAATAACCAGCCCGTCACTCAACAGGAATTCGATTTTCCCGACGACGTCACGCTGATGTCGACGACCGATGCAGACAGCATCATCACCTACGCCAACACGACGTTCGCGCAGGTGAGCGGCTTCACGAACGAGGAACTCGTCGGCCAGCCGCACAACGTGGTGCGCCACCCGGACATGCCGCGCGAAGCGTTTGCCGACATGTGGGCGACGCTCAGGCGCGGCGAGCCGTGGACCGCGCTCGTGAAGAACCGCCGCAAGAACGGCGACCATTACTGGGTGCGTGCGAACGCGATTCCCGTCATGCGCAACGGCGAGCCACAGGGCTACATGTCGGTGCGCACGAAGGCGCCGCACGACGAGACCGTCGCCGCCGAGGCGCTCTACAAGGTATTTCGTGAAGGCAAGGCCGGCCAGCGCCGGTTCCACAAGGGACTGGTGATCCGCACGGGGCTGCTGCGCATCGCGTCGCTGTCGCAGACGATGTCGGTGCGCGCGCGCGTGCATTCGGCGCTGTGTGTCCTCGCGCCGGCGGTCGTCGGCGCGGGCTGGGCATGCGGGCTGGCCGGCGGCGGGCTCGCGAGTTTTGCCGCGGCGACGGTCGGCTTGGCGGCGGCGGCCGGCCTGTGGCTCGATGCGCAGATCGTGCGTCCGCTGAAGCGGCTGCACGACCAGGCGCTGAACGTCGCGACCGGCGAAAGCCGGCGCGGCGTGCGGATGAACCGCGTCGACGAGATCGGCATGACGCTGCGCACGATCAACCAGCTCGGGCTGATGTTCCGCTGGCTCGTCGACGACGTCAGCGAGCAGGTGCACAACGTGCAGCGCGCGAGCAACGAGATCGCACAGGGCAACAACGACCTGAGCGCGCGCACCGAGCAGGCCGCGTCGAGCGTGCAGGAGACGGCCGCGTCGATGGCCGAGATGACGGCAACTGTCGACAGCAACGCGGAGACGGCGCTGCAGGCGAACCAGCTCGCGATGTCGGCCAGCGAGGCGGCCGGGCGCGGCGGGCAGGCGGTGGGCGAGGTCGTCACGACGATGAGCGACATCACCGCCAGCTCGCGCAAGATCGCCGACATCATCGGCGTGATCGACGGCATCGCGTTCCAGACCAACATCCTTGCATTGAACGCGGCGGTGGAGGCGGCACGTGCGGGCGAACAGGGACGCGGCTTCGCGGTGGTCGCCGGCGAGGTGCGGGCGCTCGCGCAGCGCAGCGCGAACGCGGCCAAGGAGATCAAGACGCTGATCGGCGCGAGCGTCGACCGCGTCGAGTCGGGCGCGCGGCGCGTGGACGAGGCAGGCAAGACGATGGAGGACATCGTCGCGCAGGTGAAGCGCGTGTCGGACCTGATCGCCGAGATCAGCTCGTCGACGGCCGAGCAGAGCACCGGCGTGTCGCAGGTCGACCAGGCGGTCGTGCATCTGGACAACATCACGCAGCAGAACGCGGCGCTGGTCGAGCAGAGCACGGCGGCATCGGAGAGCCTGAAGCAGCAGGCGACGCGTCTCGTGGATGCGGTGAACGTGTTCCGGTGATCGTCGGGGCGCGCACACGGTGTGCGCGCCCAAGCGTTGCATCCTGTTTGAAGCGCGATGCGCATTCAGGTTTTTCGATTCAAGCGCATTGCGCCAAACGAGAAATATTCGTATTTGGGATTGTGTGTCGATGCGTTGAATCGAGTCGGGATGATCAAGTCAGGAATAATTTGATGAGTGGCCGTCAAACCCTTGCCCGGCCTGGTGTTTAGTTTCATCCATAAACGAATTGTTTGGTAAAAACAAGATGATGCATTTTTAATGCATATTTACCCGAATACGGCATAATGTTTTCGCCGAATTTGCCGAAAGCGCAGGAGCCAGACCAATGCGCATGCGGATCGACCGCAATGCGCGGGGTCGAGAATCAATCGACAAGCGGGCGCAAGATCCGCTACCCGGAGCTCCACACCATGCGCAACAACCAGCCCGTCACGCAACGCGAATTCGATTTTCCGGACGACGCGACGCTGATGTCGACCACCGACGCGAACAGCTACATTGCCTACGCGAACGCGGCATTCATCCAGGTCAGCGGATTTTCCCCCGAAGAGATCGAAGGCCAGCCGCACAACGTGGTACGGCACCCGGACATGCCGAAGGAGGCGTTCGCCGACATGTGGGCGACGCTCAAGGGCGGCGAGCCGTGGACCGCGCTCGTGAAGAACCGCCGCAAGAACGGCGATCACTACTGGGTGCGCTCGAATACGGTGCCGGTGATGCGCAACGGGCAGCCGACCGGCTACATGTCGGTGCGCACGAAGGCATCACGCGACGAGATCGCCGCTGCCGAGGCGCTCTACAAGGCGTTCCGCGAAGGCAACGCCGGCAACCGGCATTTCCACAAGGGGTTGATTGTCCGCAAGGGCGTGACCGGCTTCATGTCGCTGTTCCAGACGATGTCGGTGCGCGCGCGGCTCCATGCGTCGCTGTGCGTGCTCGCGCCGGTGGTGGTGGCCGGCGGCTGGGCATGCGGCCTGCAAGGCGGCGCGCTCGCCGCGTTTGCTGCGGTGGCGGCTGGTGCCGCGGCGGCGGCGGGCCTGTGGCTCGATGCGCAGATCGCGCGGCCGCTGATGCAGTTGCGCGACCAGGCGTTGCGCGTCGCGACCGGCGAAAGCCGCAGCGGCGTGGCGATGAATCGCGTCGACGAGATCGGCATGACGCTGCGTACGATCAACCAGCTCGGGCTGATGTTCCGCTGGCTCGTGGACGACGTGAGCGAACAGGTGCTGAACGTGCAGCGCGCGAGCAACGAGATCGCGCAGGGCAACAATGATCTGAGCGCGCGCACCGAGCAGGCGTCGACGAGCGTGCAGCAGACGGCCGCGTCGATGGCCGAAATGACGGCGACCGTGTCGAGCAACGCGGAAACCGCGCTGCAGGCGAATCAGTTATCGGTGTCGGCGAGCGACGCGGCCGAGCGCGGCGGGCAGGCGGTGGGCGAGGTCGTCACGACGATGAACGACATCACCGCGAGTTCGCGCAAGATCTCCGACATCATCGGCGTGATCGACGGCATCGCGTTCCAGACCAACATCCTTGCGCTGAACGCGGCGGTGGAGGCCGCGCGGGCCGGCGATCAGGGGCGCGGTTTCGCGGTGGTTGCGGGCGAGGTGCGGGCGCTCGCGCAGCGCAGCGCGAACGCGGCCAAGGAGATCAAGACGCTGATCGGCGCCAGCGTCGAACGGGTCGAATCGGGCGCGCGGATCGTCGACGGCGCGGGCAAGACGATGGAGGACATCGTCACGCAGGTGAAGCGCGTGTCGGACCTGATCGCGGAGATCAGCTCGTCGACGGCGGAGCAGAGCACGGGGGTCGCGCAGGTCGATCAGGCGGTCGTGCATCTGGACAACATCACGCAGCAGAACGCAGCGCTGGTCGAGCAGAGCACGGCGGCGTCGGAGAGTTTGAAGCAGCAGGCGACGCGGCTGGTGGAGGCGGTGAACGTGTTTCGGTGATGTGTGGTGCGGGACGTAGACGGCCCGCGTTGCGCTGGCCGTCTACGTCATTGCACCTTGGGTTTGGGATTGAGGTTCGGGCAACAGTGGTTGGGGCAACCCGGACCAACGTTCACTTCGACGCGTCGCCCGGATTGGTCGAACTCGTCCGGTTTGAAAATTTTCCCAGCCAAGGCGCTTTTCTCGCCACGGATCGAATGCTGATCCAGGACCGCCATCACGTTTTCCGCTCGTCGCGTTGCAAGTTGTTGCGCGTCGAGTTCGGTTTGTTCGGCCAGTCCGATCAGCCATACCGTATCTATGATCGGAAAGCGCTTGTGCATGTCGCTCGACCATGCGGACAATCTCGACAGTTCAGTCGAAGAAATCGTGCTTGAATCAGCATCGAAAACAATGTCGATGTAGTGGGCGGGCATGTTCGATGCGCCGTCACAGGCGAACGCCGTGTGTGCGCAGCTCAACGCAAGCGTGAGGGCGGTCACGAGCTGAGTCACCGTCGATATCGTACCCGGCGACACTGCTGGCATTTTGGAATGAGAACACCGCATACGCGGGCACCCCGTGGTCAGCGATTGATGAGCTTGCTGTGTGGCTTCACGCGAGGGTCGTCACACATCCATGCGCAGCCGCCTTTACATATCGGCGTAAATTCCACGATGAGCTGATTGGTTTTTATTGTGCCGTCCGGTCGTCGCGTAATCATTTCATCGGTAAATGTCTTTTTGTCGATGAGGATGTGATCGGTGCGGATCCCAAGCTGTTGCAAATATTCCTTTGCATTTTCTCCGCGTATATCCTTCAGTTTTTCGATGTTCCTCTCGTAAACAAAAGCACCTGCAATGATTATTGCTTGAATTTCAACATTCGGCCATTTTTTTGCCTCGATAACGCTATCGGCTATCGTCACTCTGTCTGCATTGGAAAGCGTGGTCGTGTTGAGTGGAAGTTGCAAACGTGCTTCCTCGCCGATCGTGCACGCCACCGCTGAGGTCAATAGCATTGACGACAGCGTGAGCGCGCAGACTGCAACGCTGGATCTGAAAGAATTTCTATTCATTATTCGATCGTCTTGTCAAAGGTTGCTATGTATCCGGTGATGCTGTCGGCGTTATTAATGGCGAGGTCCGGGTTGTTCATCGCAAAAAATTTCATTCCGGATTCGCTATTTCCATACATGGCGTCATCTGCATCGAATGTGTCGGTGAAGTGGGTGCATTCGTGAATTAGCACCTTTATCTGCGCCTCATGATACAACTCGCCAAACGGGTCGCTGCAAAATGACGAATAGATAGCAACGACTCGTTTATTGGAGTCGGGCTTGCAAACGGCAGCACGGTTTTGACCGCTGTCAGGTACGACTGTGCAAGATAGATTCTTGCCGGTTTCGCTGTCCCATCGGACAATTTTTTCTGGCACTAGCTCTTGCATCGCGGAGCGCAATCGTGGAAGACCGGCCGATAACGTGTTGCGAATCTGCGCATTGGCACGTCCAAAATAGGTGGTGACGCGCGCCTGTTCGTTCGCGTCCCATCTTGCTAGTGCTGCAATACGGGCATTAATCAGACGGACGGCTTCATCGCGCGCGCGCATCACGATCTTTCTGAACGCTTCATTGCTCATGTTCGGGCAAATCGGCTTCGTGTTGATATCGACATACACCTTGGAACCGGGCCTTGTGTTCGTCATGGCCGTGTCGTGTACCAGCACGTAGTCGTCAGGATTCGACATTTCCGTTCCTCGTGATCTCGAACTTGATCGATTCCGCATACGCGGATGTGATGCGTTGCGTGTGACCTGTCGCGTCTGTCACGCCGCTGAATATCTTTCCGGACGATAGGCGAATCCGATATCGGACATTCGCGAGAGGTCGCCCGCTGTCCGCCTCACGTAACACATACTGTTCGTCATGGATGCCAGATGCAGGCCCGTATCGCCTGGGCCCGAACGAAGAAAGCGTGGTGGTTGGGTTTGCCGCGTAGTAGTCGCCGTCGCCGTGGCCATCGTCGTCCTCGTAAAAGAACGTGCAATCGCCGCCGGACATGAGAAGGTTTTGTCCGCACGGGCAGAGCACCGCGTCGCCCTCCAAAGCCATACATCGCCCGTTGGATATCACGCCCACCGCGCTGCCAGCTATCGGAAACATCCCCTCGCAGTTTCCACATGTCGCCTTGTCGCCATTTACGGCGATGGTCTTGTTTTCGCTAAGCATATCTGACGAACTACTGATGACGATTCCGCCTGTCGTCGTCGGGTCGCCGATCCTCACTGCCCGTCGGCTCATGGTTATATCCTCAATTGAAGTTGGTAAGGACCTGTTCGGCTGACTTCGAGTCATGCATCGCGCATTGACCGATCGCGGCATCTTCAACGGAGATAACCGGCGGCATGTTCTTCTTCCATCGACCCGGATGCGTTGTGTGGGGACAAGCCATAGACAATGGCCGGTGAGCTTTTCGCTGTCTATAGAACGAGTACGATTTCTGGTTCGTAGTCCGACTTAATTTGATGGTGTGAAACGGCCATCGAAACCGGTGCGAGGGGTGATCGAGCAGAAAGCGGCAGCATCGGTACGCCTGAGGCAGCAGGCGATGCGCGTGGTGGAAACGGTGAGCGTGTTTGGATGAGCACGCGGAGCGATGCCAGGAGTGCGGCGGGAAGGTCACCCGCCCGTACGCCATGCGGGCTCTTTGTACGCCGGACCATCAGGTGAGGTGTGCATACGCGAGCAACCCGGATCGAGGCGGAGCGCTCAATCTAGCGACTTGCTGCGAAATGGGAAACGAGACTTGAACGAAATTCGTGCGCGATATGACGTATCGGCGGATACGGCGTCGAAATCGCGTGCGCAGAGCGGAGCGACATCGCGCATATCAAGATGACGCGGGCACGGCGGAGAGGGACACCGGCCCGCGTCGGACCGCCCGGTTCCGGCCGGGCGGTCAGGGCCTGTCGCTGGCGCGCCAGGCCCTGAACCGTCAGACGGCGAGGCAGAGGTACTTGATCACGACGTAGTCGTCGATGCCGTAGTGCGAGCCTTCGCGGCCGAGGCCCGACTGCTTCACGCCACCGAACGGTGCGACTTCGTTCGAGATCAGGCCCGTGTTCACGCCGACCATCCCGTATTCGAGCGCTTCCGCCACCTTCCACACGCGGCCGATGTCGCGGCTGTAGAAGTACGCGGCCAGGCCGAACTCGGTGTCGTTCGCGAGACGGATCACTTCGTCGTCGCTGCCGAACTTGAACAGCGGCGCGAGCGGCCCGAACGTTTCTTCCTTCGCGACCTTCATCGCCGGCGTGACACCCGTCAGCACGGTCGGCTCGAAGAAGCCGTGGCCGAGCGCGTGGCGCTTGCCGCCCGTCACGACGGTCGCGCCCTTCGCGAGCGCGTCCTCGATGTGCGCCTCGACCTTCAGTACCGCCGCTTCGTTGATCAGCGGGCCTTGCGTGACGCCGGGCTCGGTGCCGCGGCCGACCTTCAGCTGGCCGACGGCCGCCGCGAGCTTCTGCGCGAACTGGTCGTACACGGCTTCATGCACGTAGAAACGGTTCGTGCACACGCAGGTCTGGCCGCTGTTGCGGTACTTCGATGCGATCGCGCCCTGCACGGCCGCATCGAGATCCGCGTCGTCGAACACGATGAACGGTGCGTTGCCGCCGAGCTCCAGCGACACCTTCTTGACCGTCGCCGCGCACTGCGACATCAGCAGGCGGCCGACCGGCGTCGAGCCGGTGAACGACAGCTTGCGCACGATCGGGTTCGACGTCAGCTCGCCGCCGATCGCCTTCGGGTCGCCCGTGACGACGCTGAACACGCCGGCCGGCACGCCCGCGCGCTCGGCCAGCACGGCCATCGCGAGCGCGGAGAACGGCGTTGCCTCGGCCGGCTTCACGACGATCGGGCAACCTGCGGCGAGCGCCGGGCCGACCTTGCGCGTGATCATCGCCGCCGGGAAATTCCACGGCGTGATCGCCGCGCACACGCCGATCGCTTCCTTCGTCACGACGATGCGCTTGTCGCTCGCCGGCGTCGGGATCGTGTCGCCGTACACGCGCTTGCCTTCTTCCGCGAACCACTCGAGGAACGACGCGGCATAGCCGATTTCGCCCTTCGCTTCAGCCAGCGACTTGCCCTGCTCGGTCGTCAGGATCAGTGCGAGGTCGTCGGCGTTTTCCATCATCAGGTCGTGCCACTTGCGCAGGACGACCGCGCGTTCCTTCGCGGTCTTCTTGCGCCACGCCGGCCATGCGGCGTTCGCGGCTTCGATCGCGTGACGCGTCTCGGCCGTGCCCATCGCCGGCACGGTGCCGAGCAGGCCGCCCGTTGCCGGGTTGCGGACTTCGAACGTCTCGCCGTTCGTCGCGCCTTGCCATTCGCCGTTGACGTACGCCTGCTGGCGGAACAGCGACGGGTCTTTCAGTGCCAGGGTTTCCTGAACAGTGCTCATATGAATCACCTGCTTCGAAAAGGACGGATGAAACGGCCGCCGCCGTCATGAAGACGGCGGCGGCGCATTCAATTGAAGTCGACGGGAACTCAGGCCGGCACGCCGACCGTTTCCTTCAGCACTTCCTCGAGGATCACGAGTGCTTCGTCGAACACGGCTTGCGGAATCGTCAGCGGGAACAGGAAGCGCACGACGTTCGAGTACACGCCGCACACGAGCAGCAGCAGGCCGCGCTCGAGCGCACGCGCCTGCACGCGCTTCGTGAAGTCCGCATCCGGCTCGCCCGAGCCCGGCTTCAGGAACTCGACCGCGATCATCGCGCCCGGGCCGCGCACGTCGGCGATCTGCGGCACGTCGGCCTGCAGTGCGTTCAGCTTCGCCTTCAGCACGTCGCCGAGTTGCGTCGCGCGCTCGCACAGCTTCTCTTCGTCGATGATATCGAGCACCGCGTGTGCCGATGCGACGGCCAGCGGGTTGCCCGCGTACGTGCCGCCGAGGCCGCCAGGCGCTGCCGCGTCCATCACGTCCGCACGGCCGACGACGCCCGACAGCGGCATGCCACCCGCGAGGCTCTTCGCCATCGTGATCAGGTCGGCCAGCACGTCGTAGTGCTGCATCGCGAACAGCTTGCCGGTACGCGCGAAGCCGGTCTGGACTTCGTCGGCGATCAGCAGGATGCCGTGTTCGTTACAGATCTTGCGCAGCGCGCGCACGAACTCGGCCGGCGCCGGGTTGAAGCCGCCTTCGCCCTGGACCGGTTCGAAGATGATCGCGGCGACGCGCTTCGGATCGATGTCGGCCTTGAACAGCATCTCGATCGCCTTGATCGAGTCGGCGGTCGTCACGCCGTGCACGGCGTTCGGGTACGGCGCGTGGAACACGTCGCCCGGGAACGGGCCGAAGTTCAGCTTGTACGGAGCGACCTTGCCGGTCAGCGCCATGCCCATCATCGTGCGGCCGTGGAAGCCGCCTGCGAAGGCGATGACGCCCGGACGGCCGGTCGCTGCACGTGCGATCTTGATCGCGTTCTCGACGGCTTCTGCGCCGGTCGTGAAGAACGCGGTCTTCTTCGGGAAGTCGCCCGGTGCGCGGTCGTTGATCTTTTCAGCCAGCTCGACGTACGACGCGTACGGGACGATCTGGTAAGCGGTGTGCGTGAAAAGGTTCAGTTGATCCGAGATTGCCTTGACGATCTTCGGGTGGCGGTGGCCCGTGTTCAGCACCGCGATGCCGGCGGCGAAATCGATGAAGCGGCGGCCTTCGACATCCCACAGTTCCGCGTTCTCGGCGCGGGCTGCGTAGAACTCGCACATCACGCCAACGCCGCGCGGGGTGGCGGCGTTCTTGCGGGCCAGCAGGTCGGCATTCTTCACGGTCATCTCCTTGATGTTCTTTCCGGTGAGTAGGGAATCGGGCGCGTTGGCAGCCCATGGAGGCGACTATAATCACATTTGGCTCTGACAATCAGAGCCATTTCAATAAATATACAGGAGCCAATCATGCGCGCGAGCGTGTTGTCGGACTGGCTGGCGCAGCGCCTCGTGCGCGGCGGCGAACAGCCGATCTACCGGCAGCTTCACCGGCTGCTGCAACAGGCGATCCTGTCGCGCGAACTGCCGGCCGGCACGCGCGTGCCGTCGTCGCGGCTGCTCGCGGCCGAGCTCGGGATCGCGCGCAACACGGTCACGCAGGTTTACGAACAGCTTGCGCTCGAAGGCTATGTGAATTCGGCGACGGGCCGCGGCACCTTCGTGGCCGACAGCGCGCCGGACGAGATCGTCGGCGCACCGCCCGACGCGGCCGCCGCGCGTCCGGCGCTCGTGCTGTCGTCGGCGCGGCGGCTGTCCGCGCGTGGCACGCGGCTCGTCGAAGGCGCCGGCGTGTCGAAGCGGCAGGGCGGCGCGTTCATGCCGGGCGTGCCCGATGTGTCGCGATTTCCGGCGCGCGTGTGGACGCGGCTGCACAACAAGTACTGGCGGCGCCTGCGCCCCGATTTGCTGACCTACGCGCCGGGCGGCGGGCTCGCGCTGCTGCGTGAGGCGCTGGCCGACTACCTGCGCACGTCGCGCTCGGTGCGCTGCACGCCCGAGCAGATCGTGATCACGACCGGCATCCACCAGTCGATCGACCTCGCGGTGCGGTTGCTGACCGACCCGGGCGACGCGATCTGGACCGAGGATCCGTGCTACTGGGGCGTGCGCAGCGTGCTGAACGTGTCGGGGCTGACGACGCGGCCGATTCCGGTCGACGACGAAGGGATCGCGCCGTCGGCCGCCGATCTCGCCGAGCCGCCGAAGCTGATGCTCGTTACGCCGTCGCACCAGTATCCGCTCGGCATGGTGATGAGCCTCGCGCGGCGGCGGATGCTGCTCGAATACGCGCGCCAGCACGGCTGCTGGATCATCGAGGACGACTACGACAGCGAATTCCGCTACGGCAGCCGGCCGCTTGCGTCGCTGCAGGGCCTCGACACGTCGGGGCAGGTGATCTACGTCGGCAGTTTCGGCAAGACGCTGTTCCCGGGGCTGCGGGTCGGCTACCTGGTCGCACCGGAGCCGCTCGCGGAAAGCTTCGCGACCGCGAGCGCCGAGCTGTATCGCGAAGGGCAGTTGCTGCAGCAGGCCGTGCTCGCGGAATTCATCGCGGAAGGGCACTTCGTGTCGCACATCCGCAAGATGCGCACGCTGTACGGGCAGCGCCGCGAAGTGCTGCTCGACGCGGTCGCGCAACGTTACGGTGACACGCTGCACGCGCTCGGCAGCGATGCGGGGCTGCATCTCGTCACGCAGTTGCCGGAGGGTGTCGACGATCGCGCGGTTGCGCAGGCCGCGCTCGAACGCAACATCGTCGTGCGGCCGCTGTCCGGCTACTACGCGGATCGCGAGCGCGCGGCGTCGGGGTTGCTGCTCGGCTATGCGTGCGTGCCGGAGGACGAGATCGCGACCGCGTTCGCAACGCTCGCCGAGGCGATCGACGAGCGGGCGTTCGGCGGGGCGGTCGAGGTGGCTTGAACGGCGCATCCAGCGGCGGCATGGCGTCGTGATGCACACGGCTGATGGCCGACCAAGCCATTCTCTCCGCAGGGCGGAGAGAATGCGCGTTTCACGGCGGCCCCGACCCTCAATACCCGATCCACACCGCGAACGTCAGCACGACGCACGATAGCGCGAGCAGCGTCAGGAACAGCGGCAGCACGAAGCGGATCCACGCACCGAAATCGACGCGTGCCGTTGCCAGATACGCGAGCAGCATCCCCGACGTCGGCGTGACGAGGTTCGTCAGGCCGCCGCCGAGCACGAACGCGAGCACCGAGGTCTGGCCGCTTACGCCGGAGAGCTGCGCGATCGGCCCGATGATCGGCATGCTGACCGCGGCCTTGCCCGACACCGACGGAATGAACACGTCGAGCACCATCTGCACGCCCATCAGTCCGTTCGCGACCCACACGGGCGACTGGCCGTCCGCCATCCGCGTGAAGAAGTGGATCAGCGTATCGAGCACGAGGCTGTTCTGCAGCAGCAGCTCGACGGACGCGGCGAGCCCCATCAGCAGCGCCGCGAGGATCATGTTCTTCATCCCGTCGACGAACGCATCGGCCGCGCTGCGCGAATCGAGCCCGCCGATCACGGCCGTCGCGATGCTCACGAACGTATAGAACGCCGCCAGCTCGACGTTGCCCCACTTCAGCTCGCGCGTGCCGTAGATCAGCATCGCGACGGCCGCCGCGAACACGGCCAGCGTCGCCTTGTGGCGCAGCGACAGCTTCGCGGCCGCGTGCGCGGCGTGGCCGGCGGCGGTCTGCCCGGCGCGATAGCCGGTGCTGCGCACGTAGCGCAGCAGGTACAGGATGCCGATCGTCAGGAAGACGACGAACACGGCCGCGCGCAGCGCGACGCCGCTGAACAGCGGCACGCCGACGAGCGGCTGCGCGACGGCCAGCGCGAGCGGGTTCGTGACCGACGCGATATAGCCGATCTTCGCGGCGAGCGCGACGAGTGCGACCGCGAACAGGTCCGACAGGCCGAGGCGCCGCGCGATCACGACGACCATCGGAATGATCACGAGGTACTCGGAGATGAAGCCGAGCAGCGTGCTGCCGAGCCCGATCAGGATCATCAGCAGCGGCGTGAGCAGATACGCGTTGTTGCCGGTGAGCTGCAGCAGCCGGTCGATGCCCGCGTCGACCACGCCGGTGCGGCGCATCACGCCGAACATCCCGCCGACGAACATCACCATCACGATCAGCGGCGCATTCTTCAGCAATCCTTCCGGTATCGCGACGAACGCCGAGACGAGGCTCGCGGGCATCGCATGCGTGGGCGTGCTGTGGCTGACTGCCGGCGCGACGAGCGTCGCAAGCGCGGTGGTCTTCGGCACCACGTGATAGGTGCCCGGCACGACGAGGCGGCCGTTGCGCTCGAAGCGGCCGGAATCGACGCTCCACGTGAGCGCGATCGCGACGGCCAGCACCCACAGCATCATCACGACCGGATGCAGCATCCGGCCGTGCGGATGGGGCGCGCGATCGGCGTGGGCCGATGCGTCGCCGGTTGCGCTGTCGGTCGCGTTGTCGGTCGAGGCATCGGCCGGGGCCGCGATCGCGGTGGCGTCGGCGGCGCGCGCGCCGGTCGGGTTCGGGGAAGAGGCGGGCATCGGATCCTCGTCGGTGAGGGAAGCGGGCCGTCAGGCCGGTTGCAGCGCGGCGCGCGCCGGGACGTAGCCGAGTTCGGCGGAAATCGCGTGGCTGCACGCCTGCAGGCGTTCGAGATAGTCGGGGATGTCGGCATGGCTCACGCGCACCTCGGGCCCCGTCACGCTGACCGACGCGACCGTCGCGCCCGTGAGGTCGCGCACCGGCACCGCGATCCCGACTGCGCCGGGCGTCACCTCGCCGCTGCTCACCGCATACCCCTTGCGCGCGACCGCGTCGAGTTCGCCGGCGAGCTTCGCCGGGTCGTCGGCCTGCCCGTTCCGGCGCAGTTGCGCGAGATATTCGTCGCGCACCGCATCGGGCGCGAACGCGAGCAACACCTTGCCCGATGCGCCGAAATTGATCGGCCGGCGGTTGCCGACCGCGCCGACGGTGCGCACCGTGTGCGTCGTTTCGCAACGCGCGACGCACACCGATTCGAGCCCTTCGCGCACGCGCAGCACGATGGTCTCGTTGATCGCCTGGTTGAGCGCGAGCATGTGCCGGTGCGCGGCGCGCACGAGCGCGTTCTGCTGCGACGCGGCCACGCCGATCACGAACGCCTGCGGGCCGAGCGCATAGGTGGACGTGCGTGGGTCCTGCACGACGAAGCGGTGCAGTTCGAGCGTGCACAGCATCCGGTACGTGCGCGACTTGTTGATGCCGAGTTGCGACGCGAGCTCGGTCACGCCGAGGTTCGGATGCTCGGCTACGTAGGTCAGCAGCTTCAGTGCGCTGTCGACGGCGTCGACGATGTAGGTCGTCATGCGGGGTCTCCCTGCGGTGCGATGCGCGCGCGGACGTAATCGGCGAGCGCGTCGAGATAGGCGTCGACCGAGCGCTTCAGCGCGGCGAAGCCCGCGTGTTTCGCGAACGCGGCCTCGTCCATGTACAGCGCGCGGTTGAATTCGATCTGGATGCCGTGGCGTTGCCGTGCGGGATCGGCGAGCGCGGTCAGCAGGTCGCCGCCCTGGTACGGGTCGTTGACCTGCACGCGGTAGCCGGCATCGGCGAACCACTGCGCGGTCCACGCGGTGAAGGCCGGATCGGCGGTCGTGCCGCGCCGGTCGCTGACGACGACGTCCGGCCGCAACGCGCCCGCGTCGACGTTCATCGCGTTGCCGCGCGATTTCATCGAATGGCAGTCGATGTGCCACAGCGCGCCGTGCGCGGCATGCAGCGGCTCGGCGATGCCGGCGAGCGCGCGGCGGTACGGCAGGTAGTACGCGTCGATCCGGTGGCGCACTTCCGCGAGCGACAGCTTGCGGTCGTACAGCGGCACGCCGGGCAGCGCGTCGCGCCGGATCAGCCCCATCCCGCGCTGCGTGTACGGCTGCGGCGACAGCGGCTCGGGCCACGGCTCGGCGAGCAGCGTTGCGTCGATGTCGGTTTCCGCGCGGTTCGGATCGATGTACGCGCGCGGAAACGTCGCGCCGAGCAGCGTGCCGCCGCGCGCGGGAGTGCCTGCCCACAGTTCGTCGATGTACGCGTCCCACGTCGTGCGGATCGCGTCGTCGGGTGCGACGGTGGCGAAGTCCGGCGGATACGCGATGCCGCTGTGCGGCGAGTCGACGACGATCGGCAGGGCCGGCACCGTCGGTGTCGCGATGAAATGCGCGGGCGATACGCCGGCAGTCGCGTTGTTGCAATTAAACGTCAGCATGTGGATCAGGTTCTTTACCTAGTTTCTCGAGGCGTCTCGTTCGTTTGTTTTAATCATTAAAACAGCGTATCAATATTTCACAACGACTGAAAATCGCGGTCAAGGGCTTTTTGCGACACCGGGATTACGCGCCGAGAACGGCCTGTAATGCCCGTCGTTATTGGGTCTGTTTCATTCCGCGAAACACATTGAGATTAAGCGGTATTTGACGGCCACGTGGGATTTTTGGCATCGCTTGACGCTTAAAATCGCCGAATTCGACAATGAATAAGACGATGTTTTATTCAATAAAACACGTTTCGAGCGAAATAAATCGCTCCCCATATTCAATCGATAAAAGGGGTCGGAGATGAAGCGAAAAGGGATGGCGGTCGCGCTGGCGGGTATCGCCATGGCGGCGGGTGCGACGCACGCATACGCGCAGTCGAGCGTGACGCTGTACGGCGTCGTCGATTCGGGGATCACGTACACGAACAACCAGAACGGCCACGCCGCGTGGCAGGCGACCGGCGGCAACGAGCAGGGCACGCGCTTCGGGCTGCTCGGCAAGGAAGACCTCGGCGGCGGCACGCGCGCGGTGTTCCGGCTCGAGAACGGCTTCAACATCGAGAGCGGCGCGGCGAGCCAGGGCGGCCGGCTGTTCGGGCGCCGCGCGTACGTCGGGCTGGAAAACGACCGCTGGGGCACGCTGACGATGGGCCGCCAGTACAACGCGGCGCAGGAAGTGCTGGAGCCGCTGCAGATCGGCGCGACCACCGCGCTCACGCAGTACGCGCTGCATCCGTTCGACACCGACGACCTGAACAACACGTTCCGCACCAACAACTCGGTGCAGTACCAGACGCCCACGTGGTACGGGCTGCGCGCGGTCGGCCTGTACGGGTTCTCGAATTCGACGTCGTTCGCGCAGAACCGCGTGTGGAGCGTCGGCACGAGCTACGAGAACGGCCCGCTGCAGCTCGGCGCGGCCTACGTGCGCGTCGATCATCCGGCCATCGACACGACGGGTGCGGCCGCGTCCGACAACTACTACACGTTCATCAAGGGGGTGACGCGCCAGCAGATCTGGGGCGCGGGTGGCGCGTATGCATGGGGCGCCGCGACCTTCGGGCTGCTGTACACGAGCTCGCTGTTCAACCTGCAGACGGGCGGCGCGATGCGTTTCAACAACTACGAGGGCAGCGTGCGCTACCTGATGACGCCCGCGCTGCAGTTCGCGCTCGGCGAAACCTATACGCAGGTGCTCGCGTCGCAGGGGCCGAAGCCGAGCTCGCACTACCTGCAGACGAGCGTCGGCGCACAGTATTTCCTGTCGAAGCGTACCGATATCTACGTGAACGCGTTCTACCAGCGCGCTTCATCGAACACGGTGGCCGCGATCGAAGGGATCTCGAATCCGTCGAGCACGCGCACGCAGATCGTCGCGGTGACGGGCATCCGCCACAAGTTCTGACGCGGCGGCAGGCCGCGGGCGCGCGCTTTCTGCTTACAGCCGGATCAGCGCCGCGCCCGCCACCACCAGCGCGCACGCGGCGAGCCGCTGCGCGCCGGGCCGCTCGCGCATCACGAGCCAGCCGATCGCCACCGCGAAGATCGAGCTCGTTTCGCGCAGCGCCGACACCGTCCCGACCGGCAAGTACCGGTACGCGAGGATCACGATCCCGTACGCGGCGAGCGAGATCGTGCCGGCGATCGCGCCTTGCGTGAGCGCGGTGCGCGAGCCGAGCACCGCGCGCGGGCCGCCACGCACCGCGCAGACCAGCACGAACTGCGGCACGCTCCACAGCACGTACACCCACGCGATGTAGCCGAGCGCGCTGCCGGATACGCGCGAGCCGATGCCGTCGCAGATCGAATACGCGGCGATGAACACGCCTGTGAGCAGCGCAAACGGCACGCCTTCGCCGGAAAACCGGAAGCCGCGCCGCAGCGCGAGCGACATGATGCCGAACGACACGAGCGCGATGCCCGCGAAGCCGAACGGCGTCGGCCGCTCGTGCAGGATCGCGAGCGCCAGCACCGACACGAGCAGCGGCGAGATGCCGCGCGCGATCGGATAGATCTGCCCGAATTCGCCGCTGCGGTACGCGCGCGCCAGCGTGAAGCAGTACGCGACCTCGAGCGCGGCCGACGCGGCGATGTACGGCCACGCGGCGGGCGCCGGCGCGGGCAGCAGCGCGGCGCCGACGACACCGAACGCGAAATACGGCAGCGACATCGTGCCGAGCTGCACGAGCCGGTCTTCGCTGACGTGGAGGAAGGCATTCCAGATCGCGTGCAGCAACGCGGAGCACAGCACGAGGCTGATGAAGAGGTGGTCCATGGGCGAAGGGGCGGACGGGGGCGGGAGCGCCGTCATTATGTGGGTATCGGGCGCGCTCGCACGGAATTGTCGATAATGGCGTGTTGTTATTCACCGGATGCCGACCATGACCGAAGCCACCCAAGCCCAGCCTGCCGTTCCGCGCCTCACGAGCCTGTCGCACGGGGGCGGCTGCGGCTGCAAGATCGCGCCGGGCGTGCTGTCCGAGCTGCTGAAGCGCGCGACGCCGCCTGCCCTGTTCCCGGATCTGCTGGTCGGCACCGAGACGTCCGACGACGCGGCCGTCTATCGCCTCAACGACGAGCAGGCGATCGTCGCGACCACCGACTTCTTTATGCCGATCGTCGACGATCCGTTCGACTTCGGCCGCATCGCGGCCACCAACGCGCTGTCCGACGTCTACGCGATGGGCGGCAAGCCGATCCTCGCGCTCGCGCTGGTCGGGATGCCGATCAACGTGCTGCCGCACGAGACGATCGCGGCCGTGCTGCGCGGCGGCGAATCGGTGTGCGCGGATGCCGGCATTCCGGTCGCCGGCGGCCATTCGATCGATTCGGTCGAGCCGATCTACGGGCTCGCGGCGATCGGCGTCGTGCATCCGTCGCGCGTGAAGCGCAATGCGGCCGCCCGTGCGGGCGACGTGCTCGTGCTCGGCAAGCCGCTCGGCGTCGGCGTGCTGTCCGCCGCGCTGAAGAAGAACCAGCTCGACGCCGCGGGCTACGCGCAGATGGTCGCGACGACCACCAAGCTGAACCGGCCGGGCGCCGAGCTCGCCGCGCTGCCGGGCGTGCATGCGCTGACCGACGTCACGGGCTTCGGGCTGCTCGGCCATACGCTCGAGCTGGCACGTGGCGCGCACCTCACCGCACGCGTGCACTATGCGTCGTTGCCGTGGCTCACGGGTGTCGAGGCGTTCGTCGCCGACGGCGTGTTCACCGGCGCGTCGGGCCGCAACTGGGCCGCGTACGGCGCGGACGTCCAGCTGGCCGACACGTTGCCACCCGTCGCACAGGCGCTGCTGACCGATCCGCAGACGTCGGGCGGCCTGCTGGTCGCGTGCGCGCCCGAGGCCGTCGATGACGTGCTCGCATGCTTCCGTGCCGACGGCTTCGACCGCGCGGGCGTGATCGGCGAGATGGTGGACGGGCCTGCGCGCGTCGATGTCGCGTGACGCTGATTCGCCACACCTGAACGATTGCGGTCGCTAGAATCGATGCCTTCCATCGAAGGCATCGACGACCGATGAACGATTTCCTGTTCGGGCTGATGATCGCGCTGTCGGTCGGGCCCGTTGCGCTGATGATCGCGAACTACGGGATGCGCGCCGGCACCGCAAGCGGCGTGCGCGCGGCGGTGGGTGTCGCGACGGCCGACGGCTGCTATGCGGTCGTTGCGTTCACGCTCGGCGCGATGCTCGCCAGCACGCTCGCCGCGCATCTGTCGCTGTTTCGTCTGGTCGGCGCGCTCGTGCTGCTCGCAATGGGCGCGCGAATGCTGTGGCAGGCGCTGCGGGATCGCCGCCGCACGCTCGACGGCGACGCGCGGCCACCGGGCAGCCGCCCGTTTTCATCGATGTTCTTCGTCACGCTGGCGAACCCGCTCACGATCCTGTTGTTCTACGGCTATGCAACGGCCGCCGCCGGTGCGCATCGGCACTGGCTGCTCGGCGCCGCGTGCGTGTTTGCCGGCAGCCTCGCGGGGCAACTCGTGTTCGCGTTCGGCGGCAGCTTGATCGGCCGGATCGTGAAGTCGCCGGGGCTGCTCGCGGCGAGCCATGTGGTGGCGGCGCTCGTCGTGCTGGGTTACGGGGTCGCGGGGCTGGCGCGGTTGTAGCGGTTGACGGGGGAACGGTCGTGCGGGCACGGTGGGAAAGTCGGTCAACTCGATAGCATTCCTGATGGTGTTGCATGAGGCGGGTGCCGATTGCTGCGCAATTGCGCTCGAATGCCGGCAATGCGCATCACGCTTTGCGCGTGCATTTCGTCCGGACGGCACCATCGCTGCCGTTTCGTAGTCGGGTTCCGCATCGCGCATGCCCGTTCTATACTCCGTCGCGCAGTCTCCGAGAGCCGTTCTCACCCAACATCATCGAAACAAGGAACGCCGATGCTGACTCGCTCCATTCTTTCCGCTGCTGCATTCTCGCTCGCCGCCTGTGCCACTGCGCCGTCGATCGCGCAGGACAACCAGGGCAACGACGCGGGCAACAATGCATTCGCCGAGACCGGTGCACAGGGCCGCCCGGTCAAGGTCATGATCATCACGATGTTCGGTCCGGAGGGTCAGGCATGGCTCGACCGGCTCGGCCCGTGGCGCGACATCGCCGTGCCCGGCCTGTCGCCCGACTACCCGAACGTGCATTGCAACAAGCAGGACGTGTGCGTGGTCACGACCGGCATGGGCTATGCGAACGCGTCGGCGACGATCATGGCGCTCACGTTCTCGCAGCGCTTCGATCTGCGCCGCACGTACTTCCTGATTTCCGGGATCGCGGGCGTCGACCCCGCGCAAGGCACGATCGGTTCGGCCGCGTGGTCGAAATACCTCGTCGATTTCAGCCTGCAGTGGGAGCTCGATGCACGCGAGATTCCGGCCGGCTGGAATACGGGCTTCCTCGGCATCAACACCAAGAGCCCGAACGACAAGCCGCCGCTCGACTATCGCACCGAGGTGTTCCAGCTCAACCCGCAACTGACCGACGCCGCGGTCGCGCTGTCGCGCAACGTGGTGCTCGCCGACAGCGCGCAGGCGCAGGCCGCGCGCGCGAAGTTCACGTATGCGCCGGCGAACCGGCCGCCGACGGTGATTCAATGCGACACGTCATCGGGCAACACGTGGTTCTCGGGCACGCTGATCGGCGAGCGCGCGCGCCAGTGGACCAAGATCCTGACCGACGGCAAGGGCACCTACTGCATGACCGCGCAGGAAGACAACGCGACGTATGAAGCGCTCAAGCGTGCGGCGAGCGTGAAGCGGGTCGACCTGTCGCGCGTCGCGCTGCTGCGCACGGGGTCGGATTTCGACCGGCCGTATGCGGGGCAGACGAGTGCCGACAACCTGCTGAACTACGCGGACCAGGGCGGCTTCGCCCCGGCGACCGAAAACCTGTACCGCGCGGGCAATCCGCTCGTTCAGGACATCGTGACGCACTGGGGCGAATGGCGCGACGGGGTGCCGCGCCGGTAAGCGCCGGGTAACGACTCAGCCGGCGGTCAGTGCGCTTGCGGGGCCGAACGGAACGGCGTCCACACCGGCGTGGTGTCGTCCCAGTGATCGAGCGGCGAAGGGAGTTGATCGTTCATCATGTGCTCCTGCAACTAACTATCTAACTGACTGACTCGGCGAGTCGTCGATAGGGAAATCGCGACGCCGTGCACGGGGCAACCCGCTGCGCGGCGTTGCGCGTTTACCGGCCCCCGCCGGCGAGCTGGTTGCTTTCCGGCATCGAGCGATACGGGCCTTGTGCCAGTTCGAGCCCTTGCGGATACGAATTGGCCTTGCGCAGGTACGCGAGCGTGCCGTCCTTGCGTGCTTGCTCGACTTCCGCGCTCACCTCGGCGCGCGTGCGCGGGCCGTAGTGCTGCGAGTACCACGACGTGTTGCCGTAGTCACCGGCGTGCGGCGTACCCGAATCGGCGAAGGCCGGTGCGGACACGGCGAGCGTGAGGGCGAGGGCGGAGAGAAGATGGCGGCGGTTCATGGCGAAACTCCAGTCTTTCGGAGCTGGCGCTAGCGCGCTTACTCCGGTCCCATCAAGCGGGATCTGTTCGATGCGCAACGAGGTGCGCGACAGGGTTTACTCTAGGTATCTGTTCCGTCGCGATAAATGCGGCAGATGCGAATTGAATTGTCGTGTCAGTGGAACAATCGACATCCGTACGGCTGGCAGGGTTATGCGGAAACCGCTCGAACCCGCTTGCAGCGGGCCTCGCGCGGGTGCGGCGACGGCGCGCGACGACGCCTGCGGACGATTGCGTCGCCTGGCACAAAGGTTTGCTGCGGATTCGGGAAGGATCAGGTGCGCCAGGCTGGAACGTGGCGCGGAGGCGGGGCGACGCGCGGGCTGCACAGCCCGCGCGTGCGGTTCAGTTGCTCAGTTCAGGCGCGCAGTTCGGTCGCCCGGAGCCGATTACGCGACCCATTCGTTGATGACCGGCGTGTCGAGCACCGGTGCGCGCTCGGCTTCCTCGAACGTGCGCTTGCTGCAGGTCGCGTCGAGGCAGCCCTTGCCGCTCAACAGCGGGCAGCGGTCGAACACTTCGGCGACCCAGTCGACGAACACGCGCACCTTCGGCGACAGATGGCGGCTGTGCGGATACACGACCGAGATCGGCATCGGCAGCGGCTTGACGCCGGGCAGCACTTCCTTGAGCCGGCCTTCGCGCAGATGCGGCAGCACCATGAAGAGCGGCGGCTGGATCAGCCCGAAGCCTTCGATCCCGCAGGTCACGTACGCATCCGCGTCGTTCACCGACACGATGCCTTCCATCTTCATCTCGACTTCCTTGCCGTCGGTCAGGAACGTCCAGTCGATCGTGCGGCCGGTACGGCTCGAGAAGTAGTTGACGGCCTTGTGCTGGCTCAGGTCGTCGATCGTCTGCGGCTCGCCGTGGCGTTCGAGATAGTCGGGCGACGCGACCGTCACGCATTCGAACAGGCCGACCCGGCGCGCGACGAGCGACGAGTCCTGCAGTGCGCCGACGCGGATCACGCAATCGACACCTTCCTGCAGCAGGTCGACCGGCCGGTCGGACAGGCCGAGCTGCAGGTCGATGTCCGGATAGCGCGTATGAAATTCGCACAGCGACGGAATCACGAGCAGCCGCCCGATCGAACCCGGCATGTCGATACGCAACTTTCCGTGCGGCTTCCGGTTGTTCGCCTGGAAGCTCGCCTCGGTTTCCTCGACGTCCGCGAGGATCCGCACGCATCGTTCGTAGTACGCGGCGCCGTCCGGCGTGAGCGACAGCCGGCGCGTGGTCCGATGCATCAGCCGCACGCCGAGGAAGGCTTCGAGATTCTGGATGATCGTCGTGACGGACGCTCGCGGCAAGCTGAGCGTTTCTGCTGCCTTGGTGAAGCTGCTTGTATCGACGACGCGAGTAAACACCTGCATGGCCTGAAGCCGGTCCATCACAACCTCCGCAATCTAATGAGCCTCCCGAATAAGAAGGCTGCGCTACCTCGTGGGTAAACGCAGCCTCGGATTGTTCGGGGGCGTTGAATTGTGTTGCCGGATTATAGGCATTTATCCCAATGTCTGCCGGACCCAGAATTCGTTCCATCTCGAAATGGATGCTGCATCGTCATGGACGCTTCTGAATTCAGCAAATTCCTGAAGGCCGCGTTGCCCGTGCAAGCCACGGCAGGCGCGGCGCTGACGGTCGCCGAAGTGGAAATTCCGGGCTACGCGCAGGACATCGTGCTGCGCCTCTACCGGCGACCGGACAAGACCGGGTTGCCAGTAGTGCTTTATTTCCACGGCGGCGGCTTTGTCCGCGGTTCGCTCGAAGACGCCGATTTCGCCGCGCGTTTTTTAGCAGAACGCTTACCAGCTCTCGTAGTGTCGGTCGATTATTCGCTCGCGCCGGCTTTTCCGTTTCCGGCTGCGCCGGAGGATGCGTATCGCGCGGCCGTGTGGGCCGCGACGCGCGCCCGCGCGTTCGGCGGCAACCCGAAGAAGATCGGTGTCGCGGGCCACGACGCGGGCGGCCAGCTCGCGAACTGCCTGGCGTTCATCGCGCGCGATCGCGGGGAAGTATCGATCGTCGCGCAGGCGCTGTTCGGGCCGATGCTCGACCCCAGCATGACGCGCATCGGCGACGCCGAGCGCCTCGCTTCCGACATCACCGCGCGCGAATGCGCGGCCTGTTATCGCGCGTATCTGCCGCAGGCCGCGCAACGCATGCACCCGTATGCGGCGCCGCTCGAATCGGTGCGCCTCGCGGGGCTGCCGCCGACGCTCGTCGTCACCGCGCAGAACGACGTGCTGCACGTCGAAGCGGAGAAATATGCGGGCTGCCTGATCTCGTCGGGCGTGCTCACGCAGGTGATCCGCTATCCGGACATCACGCACGCCGCGCTCGCGACGCACGAAGCCGCCTTCGAGGAAGCCGTGCGCTTTCTCCAGTGCCGCTTCCAGGCGCGCCAGCCGAACCGTTCCGAATAAGCAAAACCAATCCACGTTTACTGGAGATCCACATGGCCATCCTACGCACCTCCCGTTCCCGAATCGCGACAGCGGCGATCGTGACGCTCGCCGTCGTCGGCCTTGGAACGTTCGGCGCGATGCGCGTGAACGCGAACGCACCGGAGAAAGCGGCCGCGCCGCTGCCCGAAGTCGACGTTGCAACCGTCGTGCCGCAGACCGTGACCGACTGGCAGAGTTATTCGGGCCGCCTCGAAGCGGTCGAAAAAGTCGACGTGCGCCCGCAGGTGTCGGGCACGATCGTCGCGGTGAATTTCAAGGACGGCGCGCTCGTGAAGAAGGGCGACGTGCTGTTCGTGATCGACCCGCGCCCGTACCAGGCCGAAACCGATCGCGCGGCTGCGCAGCTCGCGGCCGCGCAGGCGCGCAACGGCTACGCGCAGACCGACTGGCAGCGCGCGCAGCGGCTGATCGGCGACAACGCGATCGCGAAGCGCGATTACGACGAGAAGCAGAATGCGGCGCGCGAGGCGACGGCGAACCTGAAGGCCGCCGAAGCCGCGCTCGAAACGGCGCGCATCAACCTCGGCTATACGCGGATCACCGCGCCTGTCGCGGGCCGCGTGTCGCGTGCGGAAATCACGCTCGGCAACGTCGTGTCGGCGGGCGCGTCGGCCGCGCCGCTGACGACGCTGGTGTCGGTGTCGCCGATCTACGCATCGTTCGATGCGGACGAGCAGACCTACCTGCAATACATCAACGGCGCGCGCAACGGCCGCAAGGTGCCGGTCGAGCTCGGCCTCGCGAACGAAACCGGCTACTCGCGCAGCGGCGAGATCGACTCGGTCGACAACCGGCTCGACACGTCGTCGGGCACGATCCGCGTGCGTGCACGCTTCGACAACGCCGATGGCGCGCTGGTCCCGGGCCTCTATGCACGCGTGAAGGTGGGCGGCAGCGCGCCGCACGAGGCGCTGCTGGTCGACGACGCGGCGATCAACACCGACCAGGACAAGAAGTTCGTGTTCGTCGTCGACCAGCAGGGCCGCGTGTCGTACCGCGAAGTGCAGCAGGGGATGCAGCACGGCAACCGGCGCGTGATCGTGAGCGGGCTCTCGGCCGGCGATCGCGTGGTCGTGAACGGCACGCAGCGCGTGCGCCCCGGCGAACAGGTGAAGCCGCACATGGTCCCGATGACGGGGGGTGACGCGCCGTCCGCGCCTTTGGCGGACAACGCGAAGCCGGCCGCACCGGCGAAGGCGGATTCGTAAGCGGCCCGCCGCTTCGCCTCCGCGTTCAACCAGACAGAGCCACACATGAACATTTCAAAATTCTTTATCGACCGGCCGATCTTTGCAGGAGTCCTATCGGTGATCATCCTGCTCGGCGGGGTGATCGCGATGTTCCTGCTGCCGATCTCCGAGTATCCGGAAGTCGTGCCGCCTTCCGTGATCGTGAAGGCGCAGTATCCGGGCGCGAACCCGAAAGTGATCGCCGAGACGGTCGCGTCGCCGCTTGAAGAGCAGATCAACGGCGTCGAGGACATGCTCTACATGCAGTCGCAGGCGAACAGCGACGGCAACATGACGATCACCGTCACGTTCAAGCTCGGCACCGATCCGGACAAGGCCACGCAGCTCGTGCAGAACCGCGTGAACCAGGCGCTGCCGCGCCTGCCGGAAGACGTGCAGCGGCTCGGCATCACGACGGTGAAGAGCTCGCCGACGCTGACGATGGTGGTCCACCTGATCTCGCCGGACAACCGCTACGACATGACCTACCTGCGCAACTACGCGCTGATCAACGTGAAGGATCGCCTGTCGCGGATCCAGGGCGTCGGCCAGGTGCAGCTGTGGGGTTCGGGCGACTACGCGATGCGCGTGTGGCTCGATCCGCAGAAGGTCGCGCAGCGCGGGCTGTCGGCCGAGGACGTCGTGCAGGCGATCCGCGAGCAGAACGTGCAGGTCGCGGCCGGCGTGATCGGCGCGTCGCCGTCGTTGCCCGGTACGCCGCTGCAATTGTCGGTGAACGCGCGCGGCCGTCTGCAGACGGAAGACGAGTTCGGCGACATCGTCGTGAAGACGACGCCGGATGGCGGCGTCACGCACCTGCGCGACATCGCGCGGATCCAGCTCGACGCATCCGAATACGGGCTGCGCTCGCTGCTCGACAACAAGCCGGCCGTCGCGATGGCGATCAACCAGTCGCCGGGCGCGAACTCGCTGCAGATCTCGGACGAAGTGCGCAAGACGATGGCCGAGCTGAAGCAGGACATGCCGGCGGGCATCGACTACAAGATCGTCTATGACCCGACGCAGTTCGTGCGCTCGTCGATCAAGGCCGTCGTCCACACGCTGCTCGAAGCGATCGCACTGGTCGTGATCGTCGTGATCGTGTTCCTGCAGACCTGGCGCGCATCGATCATTCCGCTGATCGCGGTGCCGGTGTCGATCGTCGGCACGTTCTCGCTGCTGCTCGCGTTCGGGTATTCGATCAACGCGTTGTCGCTGTTCGGGATGGTGCTCGCGATCGGGATCGTGGTCGACGATGCGATCGTGGTGGTCGAGAACGTCGAGCGCAACATCGAAAGCGGGATGAACGCACGGGCGGCGACCTACAAGGCGATGCAGGAGGTGAGCGGGCCGATCATCGCGATCGCGCTGACGCTCGTCGCCGTGTTCGTGCCGCTCGCGTTCATGTCGGGCCTGACCGGCCAGTTCTACAAGCAGTTCGCGATGACCATCGCGATCTCGACGGTGATCTCGGCGTTCAACTCGCTGACGCTGTCGCCGGCGCTGTCCGCGATCCTGCTGAAGGGGCATGGCGACAAGGAAGACTGGCTCACGCGCGTGATGAACCGCGTGCTCGGCGGGTTCTTCCGTGGCTTCAACAAGGTGTTCCATCGCGGCGCGGAGAACTACGGCCGCGGCGTGCGTGGCGTGCTGTCGCGCAAGACGGTGATGCTCGGCGTGTACCTCGTGCTGGTGGGCGCGACCGTGCTCGTGTCGAAGGTCGTGCCGGGCGGCTTCGTGCCCGCGCAGGACAAGGAATACCTGATCGCGTTCGCGCAGCTGCCGAACGGCGCGTCGCTCGACCGCACCGAGAAGGTGATCCGCGACATGGGCTCGATCGCGCTGAAGCAGCCCGGCGTCGAGAGCGCGGTGGCGTTCCCGGGGCTGTCGGTGAACGGCTTCACGAACAGCTCGAGCGCGGGCATCGTGTTCGTCACGCTGAAGCCGTTCTCGGAGCGGCACGGCAAGGCACTGTCGGCCGGCGCGATCGCGGGTGCGCTGAACCAGAAGTACGGCGCGATGAAGGACTCGTTCGTCGCGGTGTTCCCGCCGCCGCCGGTGCTCGGCCTCGGTACGCTCGGCGGCTTCAAGATGCAGGTCGAGGATCGTGGCGCGGTCGGCTATGCGCGGCTCGCGGATGCGACCAACGACTTCATCAAGCGCGCGCAGCAGGCGCCTGAACTCGGCCCGTTGTTCACGAGCTACCAGATCAACGTGCCGCAGCTCAACGTCGATCTCGATCGCGTGAAGGCGAAGCAGCTCGGCGTGCCGGTGACTGACGTGTTCAACACGATGCAGGTGTATCTCGGCTCGCTGTACGTGAACGACTTCAACCGTTTCGGGCGCGTGTACCAGGTGCGCGTGCAGGCCGATGCGCCGTTCCGCCAGCGCGCGGACGACATCCTGCAGTTGAAGACGCGCAACGACAAGGGCGAGATGGTGCCGCTGTCGTCGCTCGTCACGGTGACGCCGACGTTCGGCCCGGAAATGGTCGTGCGCTACAACGGCTATACGGCGGCCGACATCAACGGCGGCCCGGCACCGGGCTTCTCGTCGGGGCAGGCGCAGGCCGCGATCGAGCGCATCGCGCACGAGACGCTGCCGCGCGGCGTGCGGTTCGAGTGGACCGACCTCACGTACCAGCAGATTCTTGCAGGCGATTCGGCGATGTACGTGTTCCCGATCAGCGTGCTGCTCGTGTTCCTCGTGCTCGCGGCGCTGTATGAAAGCCTGACGCTGCCGCTCGCGGTGATCCTGATCGTGCCGATGAGCATTCTGTCGGCGCTGACGGGCGTGTGGCTCACGCAGGGCGACAACAACATCTTCACGCAGATCGGCTTGATGGTGCTGGTGGGGTTGTCGGCGAAGAACGCGATCCTGATCGTCGAATTCGCGCGTGAACTCGAACACGACGGCAGGACGCCGCTCGAGGCCGCGATCGAGGCAAGCCGGCTGCGTCTGCGCCCGATCTTGATGACGTCGATCGCGTTCATCATGGGGGTGGTGCCGCTCGTCACGTCGACGGGGGCCGGTGCGGAAATGCGCCATGCGATGGGGGTCGCGGTGTTCTTCGGGATGCTCGGCGTGACGCTGTTCGGGCTGATGCTGACGCCGGTGTTCTACGTCGTGCTGCGGACGCTCGCGGGCGGCAAGATCCACGTCGCCGGGAAGGACTCGACCGGCTACGGTGTGCCGTCCCAGGGCGTGCCGGCTTCGGATGCTTGAGGACCAGAAGATGAATAACTTGCACAACACGAATGGCCTGATGCGCTTCGCGAAGGTGGCGGCCGCGAGCACCCTGCTCGCGACGCTGCTCGCCGCGTGCGCGGTGGGCCCCAACTACAAGCGCCCGGATGCGCCGACGCCCGCCGCGTTCAAGGAAGCGCCGACGCTCGCTGTCGGCGAACAGGCCGGCACGTGGAAGACGGCCGAGCCGGCGGACGGCGCGCATCGCGGCGAATGGTGGACGGTGTTCGGCGACCCGGTGCTCAATTCGCTCGAGACGCAGGCGCTCGCCGCGAACCAGAACCTGAAGGCCGCGGCCGCGCGGGTCGAGGAAGCGCGCGCGGCGACGCGTTCGGCGCGCTCGCAATGGTTCCCGCAGATCGGCGCCGGCTTCGGGCCGACGCGCGAAGGGCTGTCGTCGGCGTCGCAGTTCCAGCCGCAGGGCACGGGCCCGACCAATGCGACGCTGTGGCGCGCGCAGGGCACGGTGTCGTACGAAGCCGACCTGTTCGGCCGCGTCGGCCGCAACGTCGAGGCGTCGCGTGCCGACCAGGCGCAGAGCGAAGCGCTGTTCCGTTCGGTGCAGCTCGCGCTGCAGGCGGACGTCGCGCAGAACTACTTCGAACTGCGCCAGCTCGATTCCGACCAGGACCTGTACCGCCGCACGGTGGAGCTGCGCGAGCAGGCACTGAAGCTCGTGCAGCGCCGCTTCAACGAAGGCGACATCAGCGAGCTCGACGTGTCGCGCGCGAAGAACGAGCTGGCGACCGCGCAGGCCGATGCGGTCGGCGTCGCGCGCCGGCGTGCAGCGTCCGAGCATGCGCTCGCGATCCTGCTCGGCAAGGCGCCCGCGGATTTCGCGTTCAAGGAAACGCCGATCGTGCCGGTGGCGGTGAAGGTGCCGCCGGGCCTGCCGTCCGCGCTGCTTGAACGCCGCCCGGACGTGTCGGCGGCCGAACGTGCGATGGCGGCCGCGAACGCGCGGATCGGCCTCGCGAAGTCGGCGTACTTCCCGAAGCTCGACATCACGGGGGCGTTCGGCTATGAAGCATCGACGCTCGGCAGCCTGTTCATGTGGTCGAGCCGCACGTTCCTGCTCGGGCCGTTCGCGGGCACCGCGCTGACGCTGCCGCTGTTCGACGGCGGGCGTCGTGCGGCCGGCGTGCAGCAGGCGCGTGCGCAGTACGACGAGCAGGTTGCGAACTACCGGCAGCAGGTGCTCGTCGCGTTCCGCGAGGTCGAGGACAATCTCGCCGACCTGCGCCTGCTCGACGACCAGATCCGCGCGCAGGATGCGGCTGTCAACGCGTCGCGGCGCGCGGCGACGTTGTCGCGCACGCAGTATCAGGAAGGCGAGGTTGCCTATCTCGACGTGATCGACAGCGAGCGCTCGGTGCTGCAGTCGCAGTTGCAGTCGAACCAGTTGACCGGCGCACAGGCGGTGTCGACCGTGAACCTGATCCGCGCGTTGGGCGGTGGATGGGGCGCGGCGCCGGCGGCTGCCGCGGTCGGCGATGCGACGACGGGCAAGGCGGAGGTCGCTGCGCGTTGACGATTCGACGCGCATGACGGCCCGTGTCGGGCCGCCGCTGCCAGCGCGGCCAGAACAACCCCGATCCGTGGCGACGCGGATCGGGGTTTTTTTTATCGTTCCGGACGTCGCTTCGGACCGGTCGCGCCGACGGTCATGCCGATATCTCTCATCGGGCTGCGCTGACGCGGCCTGTCGTCATCGCGCATCCATGAGACGAATTCGCTAAATATCAAGACGGAATAGCGCAAAAGATATCGACGCGCTGCGCATACTAGCGACTCTGTCACGACCGCCGCTCAAGGACATCATGCCGAACCGGAACACGTGTCGCGTTAGCCGAATGATTCGCGCCATGACTTGTTTCGCGCGTGCCTGGGATGCGGTTGCCGCGCCTGACGCGCAAGCCGAGTCGATCGTTTTTTCCGGGGGAACACGATGATGACCGCCGTACCCACATCCACCGCCGTGGATTCGGGCAGTACGCTCGCCCATTTGCCCATCGCCCTGTTCGGTTCGGTGATGGGGTTGACCGGACTGGCCGTCGCCTGGCGGTTCGCACAGGTTCAGTTCGGCGCGCCATCGTGGGTGGCCCAGGTGGTCGGCACGATCGCACTGGCTGCATTCGTGGCGCTCGCAGTCGCCTATCTTGCGAAGCTGGCGACTCATCCCGACCGGGTGCGCGCGGAATTCGCGCATCCGATCGCAGGCAACATGTTCGGCACGCCGATGATCAGTCTTCTGTTGATCCCGCTGTTGCTGGCGGACACGCATCTGCTGCTGGCGCGTGTTCTCTGGTGTATCGGTGCCGCGGGCATGACGCTGCTCGCGTGGTGGATGGTCATGCGCTGGATCAGCGTACGACAGCAACCCGAACATGCCACGCCGGCCTGGATCGTTCCCGTCGTCGGCATGCTCGATATTCCGCTGGCTGCACCCGCGCTGGGCTGGGCGCACGGCATGCACGGATTGATGGCATTCGGGACCGCGGTCGGCCTGTTTTTCGCGGTGCCGTTGTTCACGATGATCGTGTCGCGTCTGATGTTCGCCGAGCCCTTTCCCGATGCGATGCGGCCGTCGCTCCTGATCCTGTGCGCGCCATTCGCGGTCGGATTTTCGGCCTACGTGGCCACCACGGGCGTGATCGACGATTTCGCCACGGGCCTCTACATGGTGATGCTTTTCGTGCTGGCCGTGCTCGTCACACGCCTGTGGCATCTGGGCCGTTGCTGCCCGTTTCGCGTGTCGTGGTGGGCCGTCAGTTTTCCGCTGGCGGCGTCTGCTGTGGCGGCGCTGAAATATGCGGGCTTCGCGCAACACCCGTCGGCGGATGCCATTGCTGCCGTGCTGCTCGGATTGGCCAGTCTCGTGATCGCGGCCTTGTTCCTGCGCACCGCCTGGGGCATTGCGCGTGGAGAGTTGCGGACACTGAGCACGTGAATGTATCGGTGGGGGAGGCGGGTAAGGGGGCATTGCAATGCCCCTTTTGATGACGAGATGTCGTCCATCGCCATGTTGCAACTAACGGTCAATCCGGGCCGGCATCTTCCAACGGTGCGGACGGCGTCCCGCCGCCCACACCGGTCAGGCACCGCCGCCCGCAGGACTCGGGACGGAACGGGGACTTTGACTGCGTTGCCGAATACGCTTCAGGTGGTGCGGATACGCACGCGTCACGCGCCCGCGAACGCGTCGCCCATCGGTCTCGTTCGGATGCCGCGCGCGAGCCGCGTCCACGGCAGGTCGGCCGGGTCGGCCTGCATCGGTCCCGGCGCCTTCGCGATCAGGATGGCGTGCGCGATGCCCTGGAAGTCGGCGCGGAAATGCACCGAACTCTTGTTGACGAGGATTTTCATCGCTTCCGGTTCGATGCCGCCCACGCGGTACAGGTTGCGATCGAGCATCTGCGCCTTGCCGCCGCTGACGACGATCCGCACGCCGTCGATCCTCAGGCAGGCGACCGGCCCGACGTCGGCCAGCATGCCGTTCATCATCGGCCCGTCGTAGCGGCACACGCCGTCCGATACCGCGACGACCTCGAAGTGTCCGCGAAACGGCTCGTCGCCGGGTACGCCGGAGCCGCCGAGCGACAGTTCGATGCGCGCGCCGACACCGGCTCGCACCGCCGCCGCGGCTGCGACCGGATCCCACAGCAGGCCGAGCGCCGCGTTTTGCGCGCCGTTGCGCAGCAACGCGCGCAGCAGGCCCGTCGTGTTGGAATCGCCACCCGCCCCCGGGTTGTCCTGCGTGTCGGCGATCACGACCGGCCGGCTCGCGCCTTCCGCGAGCCGCATGGCTTCGCGCACCGCGTCGTCAGGCGACAGGAACGGGACTTGCCACTGCGCTTCGTCGGCCAGCATCTTGTCGTACAGCGCCTGCACGGCTGCGTCGACTGCGTCGGCGTCGCCATAGCCCCAGATGACCGGCCCGCACTCGGGGAAATCCGCTGCCGGAAAACCCGGCGCGAACGACAGCGATGCGACGCCGTCCGTCTCCAGCGCCGCGAGGCGCGCGTACATCTCGCGCGCGGGATCGAGCAGCGTGCACATTCCGTTGATCGGGATCAGGAACGGCAGCCGCCGCGCGGCGCGGCGTAGCGGGTCGCCGCCCGCGAGGAGGCGTTCGAGCAGCACGGCCGTGCGTTCGCCGGTCTCGGCCATGTCCACGTGCGGGTACGTGCGATAGGCGACCAGCGCGTCGGCATGGCTCAGCATCCGGTCGGTGACGTTCGCGTGCAGGTCCAGCGACGCGATCACCGGCACGGCCGGGCCGACCGCGTCGCGTACGCGTTCGAGCAGCGTTCCTTCGCCGTCGTCGGTATGCTCGGCGACCATCGCGCCGTGCAGGTCGAGATACACCGCATCGAAGTCGCCGCGCCGCGCCGCGTCGACGATCTCGCCGGCGATCCGTTCGAATGCATCCTCGGTGACATGCGCCGACGGGCTCGCGCCCGCCCAGATCACCGGCTGCAACGCCCAGCCGCGCCGCTCCGCCGCGTTGATGAAGCCCCCCGCCGGGATGTTGACGTTGCGCAGCGTGAGCACGTCCGCGCCGCGCGCCATGGCCGGAAAGCCTTCGCCGCGTTCGAAGTTTGCATAGGCGGCCCGCGTGGGGGCGAAGGTGTTGGTTTCGTGCTGGAAACCGGCGATCAGGATGCGTGTGGTCATGAGACTGATTCCAGGAAAACGGTCGGTGCAGGCGACGCGCGCCTGCCGGCAGGGCCAGCGGTACGGCGCCGCACGAGGTCAATGGGGCGAGGCGACGTGGATCAGCGCGTCGCGTCGGGGAGGCGGTTCATGATCAGCGTCACGGCGCCGGCGATCATCAAGGCGACGATCACCAGCAGCCCGGCCTGCATGCTGCCGGTTGCGGTGCGGATCTCGCCGATGACGGTCGGGCTGAGGAAGCCGCCGATCAGGCCGATCGTGTTGATGAGCGCGATGCCGCCGGCGGCCGCGTTGCCGGTCAGGTATTGCGACGGGATCGCCCAGAACACGGTATAGGCGGCCCACGTCAGCGCCGTCGCGATCGTCATGCAGACGAGCGAGATCGCGAGGTTGCCGTCGGAGAAGGTCGCGGCGGCCAGCGCGGCCGCGGCGACCAGCGCCGACACCGCGCTGTGCAGCCGGCGTTCGCCGCGTCGATCCGAGCGTCGGCCGATCACGAGCATCGCGCCTGCGGCCGCGATATACGGAATCATCGAGTAGAAGCCGATCTGCATCGTGTCGGTCACGCCGTTCGCCTTGAGAATCGACGGCAGCCAGAAGCTGACCGCGTAGATCCCGCAGATCATCGTGAAGTAGGCGAACGCCAGCAGGTAGACGCGCGGGTCGCGCGCCGCCTGCCCGAACGCATGGTGGCCGGCCGCGGGCGTGTGCAGCTCGGACGCGAGCAGGCTTTTTTCGCGGTCGGTCAGCCACGCCGCATCGTCGGGCCGGTCGGCCAGCACCTTGAGGACGAAGAGGCCGAGCAACGCGCACGGCAGGCCTTCGACGACGAACATCCATTGCCAGCCGGCCAGGCCGTGTGCGCCGTCGAAGGCGGTCATCAGCCAGGTCGACAGCGGCGAGCCGACGATGCCGCCGATCGGGCCGGCGAGCATCACGACCGCCATTACGCCGGCCATGCGCCGCGTGCTGTACCAGTACGTCAGGTAGAAGATCATCCCCGGCGCGAAGCCGGCCTCGAACACGCCGAGCAGGAAGCGCAGCACGTAGAACGAGGTTTCGTCGCGCACGAACATCATGGCGGCCGACGTCAGGCCCCATAGCACCATGATCCGGCTGATGGTCTTGCGGGCGCCGATCCTGGGCAGCAGCAGGTTGCTCGGAATCTCGAACAGCACGTAGCCGAGAAAGAAGATGCCGGCACCGAGGCCGTACGCGGCGTCGGAGAAGCCGAGCGCGCTCTGCATGTGCAGCTTCGCGAAGCCGATGTTCACCCGGTCCAGATAGGCGAACGTGTAGCACAGCAGCAGGAGCGGCAGCAGGCGCCAGTTCAGCTTGCGATACAGGGCCTGCACGGGGGCGCTGTCCTGGGCCGCCGGATGGCGGAAGGAGGAAACGGCGGACATATCGGTCTCCGGTGACGTGGGCGACTTGCAACAGGGATCTCGGTTGCTGCATCGTCGGAGAGACGAAAAAGCAGAGCAAGAGCAACTTCCATGAGCTAATGTTGCTCAACAGGCAACACAAGGCGACGAACCGGAATCTCCATGCGCGAACTGAACCAGCGCCGCTTGCGCTACTTTCATGAAGTCCTGACCCACGGCTCGATCCGCGGCGCAGCCGACAGCATCAACACCGCGCCGTCGGTGATCACGCGGCAGATCCGGTTGCTCGAGGAGGAAATCGGCGTCGAACTGTTCGAGCGCCAGGCACGTGGCGTGCGGCCGACCGAGGCTGCCGCGCACCTGCTCGAATACTGGCGCGGTTGCCGCTCGCAGCAGGAACTGTTCGAGGAGCGGTTGCAGGCGCTGCGGCGGCTGCAGTCCGGCCAGGTGCGCATCGTGACCAGCGAAGGCTATGTCGACGTGCTGATGGACGAGGTGCTGACCGATTTCTGCATGCGCTATCCGAAGCTCGACGTGATCGTCGACGTGCTGCCCGTCAACAACGTGCTGCAGGAGGTGGCCGAGAGCCGCGCGCATATCGGGCTGGCGTACAACCCGCCCGCGCATCCGGAGATCCGGTATCTCGCGACGTCGTCGCAGCCGGTGGTGGCGCTCGTGCACGCGGGCCATCCATTCGCGGTACGCGGCGGCGCGGTGCGCGCGCACGAGCTCGGTGCGTATCCGCTCGCGCTGATGCCGCCAGCTTTCGGCCTCGGTCAGGTTGCGCAGATGCTCGCCTATACGGAGAACCTGCCGATCCGCCCGACGCTGACGACCAACTCGCTTGCGGTGCTGCGCCATTTCGTCAAGCGCCATGAAGGGGTCACGCTGATCGGCGCGTTTGCGGCCTATCGCGAGCTGGAGAGCGGCGAACTCGTCGCGCTGCCGATCGAGCATCCGTTGTTCGATTCCGCGAAGGCGCGCCTGCTGGTGAAGATGGGGCGGCCGCTCGGCGTGGCGGCCGACACGTTGCTGAACTGCTTGCTGCACGACATGAAGATGTTCGCGACGGCGGATGGCGCCGGCCGGAACAAGGCGGCGACGCGGAAGCGGGCGGCCCGGCGCGCTCGATAGCGCGTGCCGGGCCGCCGCATGCAACGATCAGGTGGCGTCGCGGCCCGCCCGCAGCGCGCGAAGCAGTTCGCTCGCCGCCTTGCCGAGCCCCGTGTGTTTCGGCCGCCGCAGGTACACGGGCAGCGGCAGCCCGTTGCGGATGTTGGCGAACACGAGCGGCGCGAGTTCGCCGTCGGCGACGTATCGGCCGATCACGGATTCCGGCAGGTTCGCCCAGCCGTGTCCGGCCTTCACGAGCGCGATCGCGGTGGCCATGTCGGTTACCTTCCACGAGCGGTTGCCGATCAACGGCCGCACGTCGGTCAGCGGCCGCTCGGGATCGGCGATCACGATCTGCCGGAACCCGGACAGCCGCTCGATCGCCTCGGGCTGCGCGCATTCGGCGATGGCCGGATGGCTCGGCGCGGCGACCGCGACGAACGTCTCCGTCCACAGCGCGTGGATCTGCTCCTGCGGATGCAGGTCGAGCCCGCAGTACGCCACACAGAGATCGATGGCAGTGCGATGCAGCGCGTCGACGATCGCGTCCTGCGGCGCCGTGACGACGCTGATGGCGAGCGCCGGATACTTCGCGGCGACCGCCATCAGCGCACGGGCGACGGGCGCCGGGTCGATTTCGGCCGCGACGCCGAGCCGCAGCGTGTCTTCGACGCCTTCCGACAGGTGCTGTGCGTGTGCGCGCAACACCTGCAACTGCCCGGCGATCGACCGCGCGTCGGGCAGCAGCGCGGCCATCGCGGCGGTCGGCGTCGGTTCGCGGGTGGCGCGGTCGAACAGCACGAGGTCGAGTTCGGCCTCGAGGTTCGCGATCGCCATGCTGATCGCCGACGGCGTGCGGCCGAGCGCCCGCGCGGCCGCGGAAAACGAGCCTTTGTCGATGACGGTCAGCAGCATGTCGATGTGGTCGCTGGTCAGCATGCGCGGGTCTCCTGTCAGAAAAATTGAAAGGACCTGACTTTTGCGGACGCATTACCCGCTGATAGTCTCGCCACCTTGTTCGATAGAAGGTGGATGGTCATGCAAGGGTTGAAGAGACGCATAGTCTACGTCGTGATGTTCGAGGTGCTCGGCATCCTGATCGCATCGTCGGTGCTCGGCATGCTGAGCGGCGCGAGCGTGGCGACGAGCGGCCTGATGGGGGTGATGATCTCGACGACGGGCGTCACCGTCAATTTCCTGTACAACCTCGCGTTCGAGGCGTGGGAGCGCAAGCGCGCGGCGACGACGCGCACGGTCGGGCGCCGCGTGCTGCATGCGATTGGCTTCCAGGTTGCGCTCGTGACGTTCCTGATCCCGCTGATCGCGTGGTGGCTCGACGTGTCGCTGCTGCAGGCGTTCCTGTACGACGCGGTGCTGATCGTGTTCTTCCCGATCTTCACGTTCGCGTACAACTGGGCGTTCGACAGCGTGTTCGGGCTGCCGGATGCGGTCACGCGCAAGGCGGAGCCGGCGGTCTGGTGAGCGACGGCGCGGCGCGTCCGCAGGCAGCCGCTACAATCGCGCAAAGCATCGTTCGGGCGTGCGGGCCGCATGCCCGACGGTATTCCGTCGCGATTCATGCGCCCGAGCGGGCCGTTCAAACCGATGAGCATTCGAAAGACGTCGATATCCTGCGTGGCGTGGCTTGCCGGCGCATTCATCGTTGCCTCGTCCGCGCAGGCGGAAGGGCCGAGGGGGCTGCCGCGCAGCGAACAGGCCGATAACGGTTACGCCTCGACGCAATTGCTGCTCAAGCCGTGCGTCGACGTGCGCAAGCTGAGCGACGACCCGGATGACGATCTGTTGAAGGCGGCCGGCGCCGCGCGTGCCGCGCTGCCGCCCGGTACCTGCGACAACGCCGCATTGGCGGAGAAGGTGTTCACCGCAAGGTTTCTCCAGTACGCGACGCTTGCCGTGGTGGACGACCCGTGGAATATCGACGAGAAGATCGATGCGCAGAACCGGGCAATCGGGCGCTGCAAGGACACGCGATGTCTCGATCGCGAACTGGATGCCGTGATCGGTGCGCTGTCGCCGCTGTACCTGCATGCGCATCCCGTGTGGCCGCGCGGCAACGGCCTGTGCACGAGCGCTCCGGTCGATGCGCGTGCCGATCGCGCGCTGGCACCGCTCGGCACACGTGTACGCAAAGCACTTGCCCGCGAATGCGGCGACGAAGCGGTGACCGCGCAAACCTGCGAAGGCCCGCACGGCAAGATGCTGTTCGTGAGCTGCGAGATGAGCGGGAACCAGGTCAACGCGAATCAATGGCTGTACCGTGCGCGCAAGCGCGGATTCGAACCGCTGCTGGGCGTCGACGACGGCCCGGTCGGCGTGCTCGACACCACCTGCAACGGGTGGCCCGACCTCAAGACGCTGGCCCGGATCAGCATGGGTGAGCATCAGGCGACGTATTACCGCTACGACGGCGGCACGTACCAGCCCGTCTACTCATACACCGAAACGGGTGTCGGCAGCGACGGCGACGGCCGCGACCTGGTCGTTGCGCAGGGCGGGCCGTCCGTCCGCGTGACCTGCCGATAACGGCCAGACGAAGCGGCGATGCGGCGTGTATCCGCATCATCGTTGAACAGCGAGGAGAACGGGCGGCGCAGAAGCCGCCCGGGCGTATTTACGCGGCGATGAACTCGTGCACGTAACGGTTGAACACGGCGGGGCTCGCCGCGTTCATCCCGTGCGATGCGCCGGCGACGGTCTGTCGTTGCGCGTTGCCGATCCACTGCGACAGCGTATCGACGTTGTTGCGGAACATCTTCGGGCTGCGCTGGCCGTCGATCAGCAGCGTGCGGCATGCGATGTCGCCGGCCGTGTGCTGCGAGTACGCGGGCAGCGGGTCGCGCAACTGCTTCGGCAGCGTGCTCGCGTTGTCGATCGCCATCGTGCGGAAACGCGACGTGCTCTTCTTCCAGGCGCCCGGCAGGCTCACGGAATCGACGAACATCTCGAGGCCCGATTCGACGTCGCCTTGCCCGATCAGGTTCACGGCCTGCGTGCGCAGCGCGATTGCGGCGGCCGGCAGCGCGGCTTCGCGCACGCCCGGCTGTTGCAGCGGGCCGCCCGGATCGGCGAGCGTCAGCGACTCGACGAGGTGCGGATGCTGGCGTGCGACGTTGAACGCGACACTGCCGCCGCGCGAGTGGCCGACCAGGTGCACGGGGCCGAGATCGAGCGCGTCGATGAATTCGGCGAGCTCGTTGACGTGGTTCTGCCAGCCGAACTCGTCCTGGATGCCCGCTTCGACGGCCGGCCAGTAATGGCTGAGGCTCGGCGCGATGCAGCGATAGTGGGCCGACAGCGAGGCGAGCTGCGGATCCCAGTAGCGGTAGTCGCACAGCGAGCCGTGCACGAACACCATCGGCGCGCCGCTGCCCCGCTCGACATACGGCAGGCTGATGCCTGACGAAAGCGTCGCAAATTGCAGGTCGGGGTTCGCGAGCACGGACGGCTCGATTCGCATGTTCATCTGAAAGACTCAAAGGTGCGTCAACACGACGCAACTATGCATCACGGCGACCTGCAAGGAAAACGCATAATTTTCATCGTCACGATCAATTTTATTGATGGCTCGGCCGCAAACCCTTGTCGGAGGGGGACGGGTGTCGATGCTTTCAATCGTATAACGATTGACCGTGGTGCTGGAATGGCCGGAAAAGGGGCGTGCGGGGGCCTGCGCACCGGCGCATCGCACCTTTGGAAAACGGGAAAGTCGCGAGCCGCGAAAGCGGCCCGCGTGTCAGCGCACCGCTAGCGCGGGCGCGGTCTGAAGCTCGACGGGGAGGTCGTTGTCGGCGGCGAACTGCATCGCGAAGTCGAATGCGTCCGCGCACACGGTGCGCAATTCGTCCGACACGAACAGGCATTTGGCGCCGCCGTCGACGACGGGCATCGCGAGCCGCGACAGCGCGCACGGATAGCCGGGCCGCCGTTCGCCGACGAACAGCGTGATGACGCCCGCGAGGCGCTCGGGCCAGTCGCTCGGGCGGAAGGTTTTCTGCGCGTGCGTGACGCCGCGGATCAGGTGGCCGGCGAGGCGGCCCTGTTCGGTGACTTCGATGCGATCCATGCTGTGCGTGTCCTCGTTCGCGTCATTCGCCGCCATCGGCCGCCGCGTCGCCGCGCGCGGGAATCCGCAGGTTGCGCAGCTTGTGATAGAGCGTTTTCTTCGGCATCCCGAGCGCTTCGCTCGCGTCCGCGACGTTGCCGTTGTGACGCTGCAGCATGTCCTCGATCAGCATCCGTTCGAAATACGCGAGCTGTTCCGCGAGCGTGCCGCCCGCGGCCGGCGTGCCGCCGGACGACAGCAGGCTGTCGCCGGTCAGCCCGAGCACGAAGCGGTCGGCCACGTTCTGCAGCTCGCGCACGTTGCCGGGCCATGCATGCGTCATCAGTTCGGACACCTGCGCAGCGGTGACGACCGGCGCCGGCTGCCCGAAGCGGCGCGCGGCCGCGAGCACGAAATGCTCGAACAGCAGCGGCACGTCCTCGCGCCGCTCGCGCAGCGGCGGCAGTTCGATCTGCGCAACGTTGAGGCGATACAGCAAGTCCGCGCGAAAGCGGCCGTCGGCCGCGAGCTCGGCGAGATCGGCCTTCGATGCGGCAACCACGCGGCAGTCGACCGGAATCAGCTCGTTCGCACCGAGCCGCTCGACCACGCGCTCCTGCAGCACGCGCAGCATCTTGATCTGCAGCTGAATCGGCATCGTCTCGATCTCGTCGAGGAACAGCGTGCCGCCGTCCGCCCATTCGATCTTGCCGATGCGCTTCTTGATCGCGCCGGTGAACGCGCCGGCTTCATGCCCGAACAACTCGCTCTCGAAGACCTGCTCCGGCAGGCCGCCGCAGTTCAGCGCGACGAAATGCGCATCGCGCCGGCCGCCGAAGTCGTGCAGGCTGCGCGCGATCAGTTCCTTGCCGGTGCCGGTTTCGCCGGTGATCAGCACCGACACCGACGTATCGGCGAGGCGCAGGATCTTCTTGCGCACGTCGGCCATCGCGGGCGACTTGCCGAGCACGAACGCCTCGATGCCCTGCCAGTTGTTCAGCGCCGCGCGCAGCCCCTGCACCTCGAGCGTCAGGCGGCGCTTCTCGACCGCGCGCGCGACGCGCCCCGCGATCACGTCCGACGAGAACGGCTTCTCGATGAAGTCGTACGCGCCGACCTGCATCGCGCCGACGGCCGTCGAGATATCGGCATGGCCGCTGATCAGCACGACCGGGATCTGCGCATCGATCGCCATCACGCGATCGAGCAGTTGCAGCCCGTCGATGCCCGGCATCCGCACGTCCGACACGATCACGACCGGCGCGCCGGGCGCGACGTGATGCAGCGCGTCGGCGGCCGACGCGAACGCATCGACCGCGAAGCCGGCAAGCGCCACCGCCTGCTCGACGCCGATCCGGACGTTTTCATCGTCCTCGACCACCAGCACCCGAATCTCATCTTCCATGCTCTGTCCTTTGCAGCGTGGCCGCTGCGAATTCGATACTGAACTGCGCGCCGCCTTCGTCGCGGTTCGTCGCGGCGATCTTCGCGCCGAACGCCTCGACGATGCGCGACGTGATCGCGAGGCCGAGCCCGAGGCCCTGGCCGCGCGGCTTGGTCGTGACGAACGGCTCGAACAGGTGCGCCAGCACCTCGGGCGCGATGCCCGCGCCGCTGTCGGCGACGGTGAAGCGCACGCGGCCGGCTTCGTCCGGCCCGGTGGCTTCGACGACGATGCGGCGCACGGGCGCGTCATGCACCGCGTCGAGCGCGTTGCCGAGCAGGTTCACGATCACCTGCTGCAACTGGCTCGATTCGGCCGATACGGCGGTGCCGGGCGCGATGTTCACGTCGAGCCGCACGCCTTCGTCGCGGATCCGCGCATCGTAGATGAGCCGCGCATGCGCGACGGCTTCGTTCAGCGACACCGCGACGCGCTCGACGTCGGGCTTGCGCGCGAAGGTCTTCAGCTCGCCGGTGAGCACGGCCATGCTGTCGACGAGCTTGCCGATCCGTTCGAGATTGGCGAGCGCCGGCGCCGGCTGGCCGCGCTCGAAGAACGTGCGCGCGTTGTCGCACAGCGTGCGGATCGCGACGAGCGGCTGGTTCAGCTCGTGCGTGAGGCCGGCGGCCATCTGCCCGAGCACCGCGAGCTTGCCCGCGTGCACGACTTCCTGCTGGGATGCGCGCAGCCGCTGCTCGGTGCGCTCGCGCTCGACGATCTCGCGCTGCATCCGTTCGTTCGCGGCCGTCAGCGCGGCCGTACGCTGCGCGACGGTCAGCTCGAGCTGGTCGTTCGCCCGGCGCAGCGCGTCCTGCGCGTTCAGCCGCGCGACGATCGCCCGGCGGCGCTGGATCGCGTAGCCGGCCAGCAGTGCGGCGATCAGGAACGCGCCGGTGACGAACACGAAGGCCGTCTGCTGCTGGCGCCGCGCGCCCGCGATGTCGAGCAGCACCATCAGCGAATCGCCGGCCTGCGGCGCGGGGCGCGACATCACGAGATAGCGCGTGGTGCGGCCGCTGTGGCGCGTATCGGGGAAGGTGCCGAACCATGCGGCCGCGCTGCGGTCGCCGATGCGGCGGTACGGCAGCGCGTCGACGGTGCGGCCCGCGTATTGCCGCGACGCCTGGATGTCGCGCTGCTGCTGCGCGGTGATCGGGCGCAGCGCGGTGAATTTCCACGCGGGTTCGGTCGAGATCACGACCACGCCGTTGCTGTCGACGACCATCGCGGCGACGCCCGGCGCGCGCCACGCCGATTCGAGCGGATCGACGCTGATCTTCACGGCGGCCACGCCGATCGGCACGCCGTCGTCGCGCACCGCGCTGGCGAAGTAGACGCCCGGCACGCCGGTGTTGGTGCCGATGCCGAAGAAGCGGCCGCTGCCGCGCGCGAGCGCGTCCTTGAAATACGGCCGGTACGACACGTTGGTGCCGACGAAGCTGAGCGTCTCGTTCCAGTTGCTGGCGGCGATCACGTCGCCTTGCAGGTCGATCACGTCGACCGCGCCGCTGCCCGCGTCGCGGTTCACCGCTTCGAGGTACGTATCGACCGTGTGCACGAGCCTGGGGGCATCCTGCGGCGCGGCTTTCAGCATCGCGCGCACGCCGTCCTGCCGCGCGACCAGGCCGGGCAGGATCTCGAAGCGGCCGAGTTCGCTCTTCAGGCTCGACGCATACAGGTCGAGCCGGTGCGCGCCGGTTTCCTCGAGCGCGTCGATCGCGCGTTCCCACGCGAAATCGACGGCCGCGGCCGCGACGCACACATACAGCACGCCGGCCGAGGCCCAGCCCCACCACGGGATTCCCTTGAAGCTCTTCTGCACGTTCGCCCTCATCGAAGCTCGCAACCGTCCGCACGGCGTGATGCCCGGAACGACGCCCTGAACGACGCGCGCCGCACACCGGCAGAGCCGGCGGCGGCGCGTGCGAAGCGGCCTGCGCGACGGTGCGCGCGGCGGCGCGTCATCCGAAGTGGGCGATCAGGATCAGCGTGACCGTGACGACGATCGCGCCGCCGATCCGCGTCGCGATCTGCGCGAACGGCATCAGCTGCATCCGGTTCGCGGCGGTCAGGATCGCGACGTCGCCGGTGCCGCCTTGCCCGCTGTGGCAGGCGTTCACGATTGCGGTGTCGATAGGGTACATCTTCATCAGGCGGCCGACCACGAAACCGGTGCCCATCAGCGTCGCGACGGTCGACACGATCGTGACGACGTTGACGACCGTGAACGCGGCGGTCAGCTTGTCCCACGGCGTCATCGCGACGCCGATCGCGAACAGCAGCGGATACGTGACGGCGGTCGAGAAGAACTTGTAGACCACGAACGCGCCTTCCTGCAGCGGCGGCGACACCGCGCGGGCGAGCTTCACGAGCACCGCGAGGAACAGCATCGCGACCGGCGCGGGCAGGCCGAACAGCTTGTGCGCCATCAGGCCGACCAGGTACAGCGTGATGGCCGTGATGCCGGCGCCTGCGATGTGCGAGACGTCGACGTGGCCGCGGATTTCCTCGTTCTCGGGCGTCATGTCGCCCGATTCGCCGACCTGCAGGCGGCCGTTGCCGGTCAGGTGCGGGAAGCGCTTGCCGAGCATGTCGAGCGCGCCCGACAGGATGATCGCGGTCAGGCTGCCGAGCATCACCGGCGGCAGCACCATCGCGAACATCTCGCCCTGCGGCAGGTGCATCAGTTCCGAATAGCCGATCGACAGCGGAATCGCGCCTTCGCCGACGCCGCCCGCCATGATCGGCACGACGATGTACAGCAGCGTGTGGCGCGCGCCGAGGCCGAGCGCGGTACCGACCGCCGTGCCGACGATCGCGGCTGCGACCGAACCGGCCGCGAGCGGGATGAAGATCTTCACGAAGCCCTGGATCAGCACGCGGCGATCCATGCTCAGGATGCTGCCGACGATAATCGACGCGATGAACAGGTACAGGAAGTTGGTCGACTTCGTGAATTCGATGGTGACGTTCAGCACCGGCTTCGGCAGCACGTGGTAGTACGTGAGCGCCGACGGCACGAAGGTCGCGAAGATCGCGGCCGCGCCGATGTTGCGCAAGAGCGGCAGGCGCTTGCCGAGTTCGGCACAGGTGAAGCCGAAGAACGCGAGCACCGCGATCGCCATCGAGATCTCGCCGGGCACCTTGCCGGTCACCGAGAAGCCGACGATCAGCGCGAGCAGGATGAAATAGACGGGCAGCGGGATGATGCCGATGCGGATTTCCATCAGTTTCCACCAGCCTTCCGGCCAGAAGCGCTCGCGCGGGGCGGCGACGGCGTCGGAAACCGGCTCCGGATGGGACGGGGTTTGGATAGAGGTCTGCAAGACGTGTCTCCTGATGTTGGTATGCCTGCATGGCTTCGCGGCATCGTGTGCCGTCTATTACGCAACCCCCGTGCCAGAAATCCGGCCTGCCCGAATATTTTTAATGCATTGATTTATAAGGAATTTGTTTCGTCTGCGGAAAGGGTGATCCGCTCGGCTGGCCGAGATTTCGGAATTCGCCCGGCGCCCAGGCCGAGATTTCGGCCTGGCGGCCGGCCGCGCGCCCGGTCAGGCCCCTGATCCGGCGTGGCCGCCCGCCATATCGCCGCGCGCGATTTTCTTCGCACAATCGCTTCGTAGACCGTCCCCGCGCCGCTCTCTATCATCGGCTGATCCTTTTCCGACGCGCTTGACCCTTGTCCGGAGAACGCCCATGCGTTCGCCGCGGCGTCGCTCATCCGTCGATACCGTCTTTGGACAGGAGAGTGGTTTCCATGCTGCATGCCGTTTTTTCCGCCCGTGTTTCCGCCGGCCGCTTCGCGCGCCTGCTGGCCGCCGCCTTGCTGGGCGTCGTGCTGCTCAATGGCGCGCAGGCCGACACCGCGCCGCTGAAGGTCGGCATCGCGACGAGCCCGCAGATCGATGCGCTGAAGATCGCCGCGAAGGAGGCGAAGGCGCAGGGGCTCGACGTGAAGATCATCGAGTTCACCGACTGGAATACGCCGAACGCGGCGCTCGCGAACAAGGACATCGACGTCAATTACTTCCAGCACATCCCGTTTCTCGAGAACGCGAAGAAGCAGGGCGGCTACGACTTCGTCGCGATCGCGCCCGGCACGATCATGAAAATCGGCCTCTATTCGAAGAAGGTGAAAAGCTTCAGCGAGCTGAAGGACGGCGCGAAGGTCGCGATCGCGAACGATCCGGTCAACGGCGGGCGCGGGCTGTTGCTGCTGCAGCGCGCGGGCCTCATCAAGCTCACGCCCGGCGCCGACTATCGCGCGACGACGCGCGACATCGTGGCCAATCCGAAGCACCTGAAGATCATCCCGCTCGAGGCGTCGCAGCTCGCACGCTCGCTCGACGACGTCGATCTCGCGCAGGGCTATCCGAGCTTCATCAAGCTCGCCGGCACGACCGACCCGAACAGCGCGCTGCTGTTCGACGGCACCGAGAACAAGAATTTCGCGGTGCAGTGGGTCGTGCGGCCCGACAGCGTGAACGACCCGCGCATCCGCAAGTTCATCGCGATCTACCAGCATTCGCCGGCCGTGCGCAAGGCGCTCGACAACGCGTTCGGCTCGCTGTACGCGATCGCGTGGTGACGGAGGCGACCATGACGACGGCGAACCGCAAGAAGATCCTGCTCAACGCATTCAACATGAACTGCGTCGGGCACATCAATCACGGGCTGTGGACCCATCCGCGCGACCGCTCCGCGCACTACACCGATCTCGACTACTGGGCCGACCTCGCGAAGACGCTCGAACGCGGCAAGTTCGACGGGATCTTCCTCGCGGACATCGTCGGCGTGTACGACGTGTTCGGCGGCGGCCCCGATGCCGCGCTGCGCGAATCGGTGCAGGTGCCCGTCAACGATCCGCTGCTGCTGGTGCCCGCGATGGCGCAGGTCACGCGGCACCTCGGCTTCGGCGTGACCGCGAACCTGACCTACGAACCGCCTTACCTGTTCGCACGCCGCATGTCGACGCTCGATCACCTGACGAAAGGGCGCGTGGGCTGGAATATCGTCACCGGCTATCTCGACAGCGCCGCGCGCGGGATGGGCCTCGCGCAGCAGATCGGCCACGACGACCGCTACGAACGCGCGGACGACTACATGGACGTCGTCTACAAGCTGTGGGAGCAGAGCTGGGACGACGACGCGGTGATCCGCGACGCGCAGGCGCGCGTGTTCGCGCAGCCGGGCAAGGTGCGGCGCGTGAAGCACGACGGGCCGTTCTATTCGATCGACGCGATTCATCTGAGCGAGCCGTCGCTGCAGCGCACGCCGGTGCTGTACCAGGCCGGTTCGTCCGCACGCGGCGTCGAGTTCGCGGGGCGGCATGCGGAATGCGTGTTCGTGAACGGACAAAGCAAGGCCGCGGCGCGCGCGGCGGCGCTCGACATCCGCGCGGCTGCGGCACGGCAGGGACGCGACCCGGCGTCGATCAAGATCTTCGCCGGCGTGAGCGTCGTGACGGCCGAGACCGAACTTCTCGCACGCGAGAAATTCGACGAATACCGGCGCTACGCGAGCCCCGAAGCCGGCCTCGCGCATTTCGCGAGCTCGACCGGGATCGACTTCGCGAAGTACGGCCTCGACGAGCCGATCTCGTATGTGAAGACCGATTCGATCCAGTCGGCGGTCGACGCGATCTCGCGCAAGAGCACGACCGGCACGTGGACCGTGCGGCGGATGCTCGAACAGATGTCGCTCGGCGGCCGCTATGCGCCGATCGTCGGCTCGCCGTCGCAGGTCGCGGACGAGCTGCAGTCGTGGATCGACGAGACCGGCATCGACGGTTTCAACCTGACGCGCACCGTGATGCCCGAGTCGTTCGAGGATTTCGTCGACTGGGTCGTGCCCGAGCTGCAGAACCGCGGCGTCTACAAGGAAGACTACGATCCCGCGCCGACGCTGCGCGAGAAGCTGTTCGGCACCGGCCCGCGGTTGCCCGCGTGGCATACAGGCGCGCAGCACCGGCCGGCTGCCGTGTCCGAACCCGCGCATCCCGCGCATGCCTGAACGTGACGGAGCGAAGCGATGACGCAATTGTTCGATACGCTGGGTTTCATCGACGCCTCGGCCGCGCGTGCCGGCGCCGCTGCCGCGACATATGACGAAGTGGCCGGGGTGGCCGGCTCGGCCAGCGCTGCCGCCGTGTCGCTGGAGCACGTCGGCAAGGTGTTCGCGACGCCGCGCGGCCAGGCCGCCGCGTTGCGCGACGTGACGCTCGACGTGCGGCGCGGCGAGGTATTCGGGATCATCGGCCGCAGCGGCGCCGGGAAGTCGACGCTGCTGCGGCTCGTGAACGGGCTCGAACGGCCGAGCTCGGGCCGCGTGCGCGTGCAGGGCGTCGACGTCGGCGCGCTCGACGAGGACGGCCTCGTCGCGCTGCGGCGTCGCACCGGCATGGTGTTCCAGCATTTCAACCTGCTGTCCGCGAAGACGGTGTTCGAGAACGTCGCGCTGCCGCTGAAGATCGCGGGCGTGCCGAAGGCCGAGCGTGTGCGCAAGGTCGAGGCGCTGCTCGAACTCGTCGGGCTTGCCGCGAAGCGCGATGCGTATCCGGCCAGCCTGTCGGGCGGGCAGAAGCAGCGCGTCGGCATTGCCCGCGCGCTGGTGCACGATCCTGAGGTGCTGCTGTGCGACGAGGCGACCTCGGCGCTCGATCCGGAGACGACGCAGTCGATCCTCGCGCTGCTCGCCGACATCAACCGGCGCCTCGGGCTGACGATCGTGCTGATCACGCACGAGATGGAAGTGATCCGCGCGGTGTGCGACACGGTCGCGGTGATCGAACAGGGCGAAGTCGTCGAAACGGGCCCCGTGTGGCGCGTGTTCGGCAATCCGCGCCACGGCGCGACACGTGCGCTGCTCAGCACGCTCGTGCACGACCTGCCGGCCGAACTGGCCGCGCGCGTGCAGCCGTTGCCCGAGCAGGCTGCGTTGCCCGACGGCGCACAGGTCGTGCTCGACGTCCGCTATACGGGCGAGAGCGGCGGCGAGCCGGATGTCGGCGCGCTCGCGGCGGCGCTCGGCGGTTCCGTGCGGTTCCTGCACGGCGGGATCGAGCGTATCCAGGGGCATGCGCAGGGGCGGCTCGTGATCGCGGCAGCCCCGCGCGCGGACGACGCCGGCCAGTCGCCGGCCCGCGGCGGTGCGGTGGCGGCACTGCTCGAACGCGCGCGCCGCCACGCGAATCACGCGGAGGTGCTCGGCTATGTTTGACCTCTGGTGGCCCGAACTGCTCGACGCGATCCGCGACACGCTGTCGATGGTTGCCGCGTCGGCCGTGATCGCGGCGCTGATCGGCATCCCGCTCGCGGTGATCCTCGTGACGACTGCGCCCGGCGGCATCTACGAGCGGCGCGGCGCCAACGCGGTGCTCGGCGCGCTCGTCAACGTGTTCCGCTCGACGCCGTTCATCATCCTGCTCGTCGCGCTGCTGCCGGTCACGCGCGTGCTGATCGGCACGACGATCGGCGTCTGGGCGGCCGTCGTGCCGCTGTCGATCGCCGCGATCCCGTTCTTCGCGCGGATCGCCGAGGTGAGCCTGCGCGAAGTCGATCGCGGGCTGATCGAGGCCGCGCTCGCGATGGGCGCGAAGCGCCGCCACATCGTCTGGCACGTGCTGTTGCCCGAAGCGCTGCCCGGCATGCTCGGCGGCTTCACCATTACCGTCGTCGCGCTGATCGGCTCGACCGCGATGGCGGGCGCCGTCGGCGCGGGCGGGCTCGGCGATCTCGCGATCCGCTACGGCTACCAGCGTTTCGACACCACCGTCATGGCGACCGTGATCGTGATCCTGATCGCGCTCGTCTCGGCCGTGCAAATCACGGGCGACCGCCTGGTCCGACGCGTGACCCGGCGTACCTGAGCGACGTCACGAGCGTCCGCTCGCTTCATTCCTGATCCTGAGAGAACACAACCTATGACTTTGCCCATCGGCGCACCGCGCGAATGGAACGGACAATTCGAGGAAGCGCTGTTTCTCGACGTGGCGCGACGCCATCGTCCTGATTTTCCGGCGAAGCTTGTCGAGCCGCCGCGCGAGCCGCGTGACGCGGAAGAACGGGCCGCCGTCGCCGACTACTACACGAAGATGGCGTCGCACGACCTGTTCATCGTGCAGGTCGTCGCGAAGGCGATCGACACGCTGTTCAGCAACGATCCGCATTTCCAGCTGATCCTGTCGCGCCAGCTCGGCGACGACGGCGCGCACGCGGTGATCGGCCGCGAACGCGTGACCGAACTGACGGGGCGCGATCCGCTGCCGGAAGTCGACCGGCTCGTCGCCGCGCACTGGGCGCGCATCGGCGACATCGCGGTGCGTGATGTCGCGGGCTTTCTCGCGTTCGAATGGCATTACGAGCTGCACATCCTCGCGAAGCTGTGGATCCAGCGCAAGACCGGCCGTATCGGCGATTCTGCGATGCGCGAGCACGGCGAGAACCGGATCCGGCCGGACGAGGAGTGGCATCGCGTGCAGATCGTCCAGTGGTGGTTCGACACGTTGAAGGCGCTGCCGGCGGCGGAACGCGACGCGCTGATCGATCGCGTGATCGCGGCCGACGAGGAAACGCAGGCGCGGCTCGATGGTTATCTCCACGACGAGTACGCGCACACCGCGCAGGTATTCGGCGCGGATATCGCCGAATACCGCGCGATCTACGACGACTGGCGGCGCGAGATCCTGGCGCGGCTGACCGGCCGCCGGTTCGACGCGCTCGTGCCGCTGTCGGATGAAGCGGTTGCACAGGAAGCCGTCGCATGAACGATCCACGTGGCCCGGCGACCTTCGCGCCCGATACCGATACGCCCGCCCTCGACGGCGCCGCGCTGGCCCGCGCGATCGGCGCGCTGCGCGCCACTGCCGCCGGGCGCGATCGCACGGGCGGTCATGCGGCGCAGGAGAAGCAGTGGCTCGCCGATGCGGGCGTCCTGACGCTTGCGGTGCCGCGCGCGTTCGGCGGGCAGGAAGCCGCATGGCCGGCGATCTACGATGCGATCCGGCAGATCGCGCGCGTCGACAGCGCGCTCGCGCATCTCGTCGGATTCCAGTGCCTGCAGGTGGTGAGCGTCGACGTGTGGGGCAACGCCGCGCAGCGCGAGCGCTATCTGCGTGGCACGGTCGAGCAGCAATGGTGGTGGGGCAATGCGGTCAATCCGCTCGACACGCGGCTCGTGGCCACGGCGACGCCTGACGGCGGCTACCGGCTCGACGGCGTGAAGGGCTTCTGCTCAGGCACGCGCGGCTCGCAGCGGATGACGGTGTCCGCGCACGATCCGGACACTGGCCGCACCGTGTTCGGCGTGGTGCCGACCGATCGCGCGGGAATCACGGTCAACGAAGACTGGGATCCGATTGGCCAGCGCCAGACCGACAGCGGCAGCGTGCGCTTCGACGGCGTGACGCTCGCGCCGGACGAGGTGCTGCACCGTTCCGAGGCGCCGCCGACCCCGCGTGCGACGCTGCGCACGCTCGTGTCGCAGCTCGTGCTGACGAACCTGTTCGTCGGGCTCGCGGAAGGTGCGCTGGCGGAAGCGCGCGACTACGTGCTGACGCAGGGCCGCCCGTGGATCCAGTCGGCGGTCGCGCAGGCGAGCGACGATCCGTACACGCTGCAGCGCTTCGGCGACATGCGCGTGCGGGCGATCTCGGCGGCGGCGCTGGCCGATCGCGCGGCCGCCGCGTTGCAGCGCGCGTGGGCGCGGCAGGATGCGTTGACGGCGGACGAGCGCGCCGAGGTGGCGCTCGCGGTATCGGAGGCGAAGATCGTCGCGCAGCGCGCGGCGCTCGAGAACGGCGAGGCGCTGTTCGACGCATGCGGCGCACGCGCGACGGCCGCGCCGCTCGGCCTCGACCGCTTCTGGCGGAACGCGCGCACGCATACGCTGCACGATCCGCTCGACTACCGGCTGCGCGATGTGGGTCGGTTCGCGTTGACGGGTGAGTTGCCGCTGGCGTCGCTCTATACATGACGGCGTGATGCCGGAGCGGCGCGGTCCGCTCCGCTCCGGACAAAACCTAACCGCCATACTGGACGTTTGAAATGATATGTTATATCGTTGCGATACAATGTATCACTCGATGATCGCCCACCTTCCTTCCGGAATCGCCCGATGAGCTCCGCACTCCACCCGTCCACGCGGCTTCCCGTGACCGTCCTGTCCGGCTTCCTCGGCGCCGGCAAGACGACGCTGCTCAACCACATCCTGAACAATCGCGAGGGCCGGCGTGTCGCGGTCATCGTCAACGACATGTCCGAGGTCAACATCGACGCCGCGCTCGTGCGCGATGACGGCGCGGGGTTGTCGCGCACCGACGAGAAGCTGGTCGAGATGAGCAACGGCTGCATCTGCTGCACGCTGCGCGAGGATCTGCTGATCGAAGTCGACCGGCTCGCGCGCGAAGGGCGGTTCGACCAGCTCGTGATCGAATCGACCGGCATCTCGGAGCCGCTGCCGGTGGCCGAGACGTTCACGTTCGAAGGCGAGGACGGCCGCAGCCTCGGCGAAGTCGCGCGGCTCGACACGATGGTGACGGTGGTCGATGCGTTCAATTTCCTGCGCGACTACGCGTCGCGCGACAGCCTGCAGTCGCGCGGCGAATCGATGGGCGACGAGGATGCGCGCACGGTGGTCGATCTGCTGATCGACCAGATCGAGTTCTGCGACGTGATCGTGATCAACAAGATCGACCTGATCGACGCAAGCGCGCGCGAGCGGCTCGTCGCGCTGCTGCGCGGCTTGAACCCGCGCGCGCGGATCGAGATCGCCGAATTCGGCAAGGTGCCGCTCGAGCGCGTGCTCGACACGGGCCTGTTCGATTTCGACGCGGCGTCGCGCGCGCCGGGCTGGCTGCAGGAGAGGCGCGGCACGCATACGCCCGAGACCGACGAATACGGGATCCGCAGCTTCGTCTACCGCGCGCGGCGGCCGTTCCACCCGCAGCGTTTCTTCGATTTCGTCGAAAGCGAATGGCCGGGCGTCGTCCGCTCGAAAGGGTTCTTCTGGCTCGCCACCCACCCGACCGTCGCCGGTTCGTGGTCCCAGGCCGGCGCGATCGCGCGGCATGGGCCGGCCGGCTACTGGTGGGCGGCCATGCCGCCCGAGCGCTGGCCGCAGGACGCGGAAGCCGTCGCGCAGATCCGTGCGCGCTGGGACGAACGCGTCGGCGATGCGCGGCAGGAACTCGTGCTGATCGGCATGGACATGGACGAGCCCGCGCTGCGCGCGCGCTTCGACGCGTGTTTGCTGACCGACACCGAAATGGCCACCGGCCCCGACCACTGGACCACGTGGGACAACCCGTTTCACGACTGGCCCTGACCTGAACGCGCTTCCTGCATCGATCCGGATGGAGAAGGCGCTCCACCGGATCCCGAGCATGAATGCACCGCTTCCCGATATTTCCCTGACCGACGCCGCGCCGGGCCACCGCCCGCTCGAATGGGTCGGCATGCAGGGCATCGACCTGCCCGTCGCGGTGGCCGAGCCCGGCTGCCGTCGCGACGTGCATGCGCGCGCCGACGTACAGGTCGATCTGCCCGCGCCGCACGTGAAGGGCATCCACATGTCGCGGCTGTACCGGCTGCTCGACGGGCTCGGCGATGGCGCGGCGCTGTCGCCGGCCGGCCTTCAGCAGGTGTTGCAAGCCATGGTCGACAGTCATCTCGACTGCGATACGCGCAGTGCGCGGCTGCGGCTGCGCTTCGACCTGCTGGCGCGTCGCGCCGCGCTGGTGACCGACGGGCTGGCCGGGTGGAAGGCCTATCCGGTTCGTGTCGACGCGACGCTGAGCGGCGTGGGGTTCGAGCTGCGCGCGCAGGTGACGGTCGTCTATTCGTCGACGTGCCCGTGCTCGGCCGCCTTGTCGCGGCACTGGGTCGAGCAGGCGTTCCTGACGGCATTCGGCCGCGACGATCGCGTGGAACCGGCGGCGGTCGCGGCGTGGCTGAAACGGCATGCGACGGCGGCCACGCCGCACAGCCAGCGCAGCGAAGCCGTCGTCAGCGTGAGGCTGCCCGCCGATGGCACGACGCTGGGGCTGGTCGACCTGATCGATCGCATCGAGCACGCACTCGGCACGCCGGTGCAGACGGCCGTCAAGCGCGCGGACGAGCAGGCATTCGCGGTGCTGAACGGCGAGAACCTGATGTTCGTCGAGGATGCCGCACGCCGCGTCCAGGCCGCGCTGGACGGCCGCCATGCGAGCCCGCGCGTGCACGTGCGCCATCTGGAAAGCCTGCATCCGCACGATGCGGTGGCCTGGGCCGCGCCGGTGCGCGAAGGCGCCGACGCATGCTGATCCGCAAGCTGTTCCGGTTCGAGAACGCGCACGTCGTGCGCCGTTGCAGCACGCGGCGCTGTTCGCATTCGATCCACGGCCATTCGTACCGCGTCGAATTGCTGCTCGAAGCGCATGCGCTGGATCGCGGGCAGATGATCTACGACTTCGGGCTGCTCAAGGGCGACGTGCGCGACCTGATCGACGCGTTCGATCATGCGGTAACGCTGTGGTCGGATGACGACCCCCGCTATGTCGAGAGCATGCGCCGGCATTCCGAACGCTGGGTGCTGCTGCCCGTGTCGCCGAGCGCCGAGCAGTTCTCGCGGGTGTTCTTCCGCCTCGTCGATGCGGCGCTGTCCTGCACCCGGATGGCGAACGGCGAAGCCGACGTGCGGCTGCATTCGGTCATCGTTCACGAGACCGAGACCGGTTACGCGCAGTGTTTTCGCGACGATGCGTTCAACCCGCGCATGGGCCGTATCGATCTGGACGACATCGTGTTCGCGCCGGCCATCGCCGCGCAGTGGCGCGATCCGGGCCTGTTCGAGCGGATCAAGCGCGGCCGCCCCATTTCCAGTCAGGCATCCTGATGATCAGAAAGAACCCGCGCGGCGACCTGCCGCAGATTCACCCGAGCGCATTCGTCGATCCGACCGCCATTCTGTGCGGGCTCGTGATCGTCGAGGAGAACGTGTTCATCGGCCCGTACGCGGTGATCCGCGCCGACGAAACGGATAGCGGCGGCCGGATCGCGCCGATCGTGATCGGTGCGCATTCGAACATCCAGGACGGCGTGGTGATCCATTCGAAGTCGGGCGCGAGCGTCACCATCGGCCAGCATACGTCGATCGCGCATCGCGCGATCGTCCACGGGCCGTGCAAGGTCGGTAACGGCGTGTTCGTCGGCTTCAACAGCGTGCTGTTCAACTGCACGATCGACGATGGCTGCGTGGTGCGCTACAACGCAGTTGTCGACGGGTGCCACCTGCCGCCGGGTTTCTACGTGCGTTCGACCGAGCGCATCGGGCCGGAAACCGATCTCGCCGCCTTGCCACAGGTGACGGCCGACGCGAGCGATTTCTCCGAGGACGTCGCGCGCACGAACAATGCGCTGGTGCTGGGCTACAAGCACATCCAGAACGAGTTCTGAATCATGGACGAGCGCATTCGACGCGAAGCGGGCGCGGGCGACGCGCTGCAGCGACGTCACGCCGACCTGCTCGTGCACGGCGGCACGGTGATCACGCCCAACGGTGCCGAGCGGATCGACATCGCGTGCGCGGGCGGCCGTGTCGTCGCGCTGGGCGCGTTGCACGGCACCTGGAGCGCCGATGTCCGGCTGAATGCCGGCGGCCTGCATGTGCTGCCGGGCGTCGTCGACAGCCAGGTGCATTTCCGCGAACCCGGCCTGACGCACAAGGAGACCATCGAGGCCGGCACGCGCGGCGCGGTGCTCGGCGGCGTCACGACGATCTTCGAGATGCCCAACACGCATCCGCTGACGCTGACCGCGCAGGATCTGCAGGCCAAGCTGGATCTCGCGCACGGCCGTGCGTGGTGCGACTACGCGTTCTACATCGGCGGCTCGGCCGCGAACGCCGAACGGCTGCCGGTGCTCGAGAACCTGCCGGGCTGCGCGGGCGTGAAGGTCTTCATGGGCAGTTCGTTCGGCGATCTGCTGGCCGACGACGAAGCCGTGTTGCGCCGGATCGTGCGCAACGGGCGGCGGCGCATGGCCGTGCACGCGGAGGACGAGGCGCGGCTGCGCGAACGCCGGGCGCTCGTGGAGGCGAGCGGCGACGTGCGCGATCATCATCGCTGGCGCGACGCGGAAAGCGCACTGGCCGCGACGCGGCGCATCGTCGGGCTGGCCGCCGAGACGGGCCGCCGGCTGCATGTGCTGCACGTGTCCACCGCCGACGAAATGGCGTTGCTCGCGCGGCACCGGCATCGCGTGACCGTCGAGGTCACGCCGCATCACCTGAGCCTGCACGCGCCCGATTGCTACGCGCGGCTCGGCACGTTCGCGCAGATGAATCCGCCGGTGCGTGAACGGCATCATCAGGACGCGCTGTGGCAGGCCGTTCGCGATGGCGTGGTCGACGTGATCGGCAGCGATCACGCGCCGCATACGCGCGACGAAAAGCGCCGCCCCTATCCGCAATCGCCGAGCGGGATGACCGGCGTGCAGACGCTGCTGCCGCTGATGCTCGATCACGTGCAGGCGGGCCGCCTGAGCCTCGCGCGGCTGGTCGACCTGACCAGCGCCGGGCCGGCGCGGATCTTCGGCATCGCGGGGAAGGGGCGGATTGCGGTGGGCTACGACGCCGATTTCAGCCTCGTCGACTTGCGCGCGCGCCGCATCATCCGCGACGAATGGATCGCCAGCGTGAGCGGCTGGACGCCGTACGACGGGTGCGCGGTGACGGGCTGGCCCGTGCACACGGTCGTGCGCGGACAAATTGTCGTGCGCGACGGTGCGCTGAACGGGGCGCCGGCCGGACAGGCCGTGACGTTTCTGGATGCGGCGGCGTAGCGACGCGTTACCCGTTCAGTGCGCGGGGTTCCGGATGAGCACGTAAGCCTTCCCCGACGGAGCCTGCACGACCGACAGGCCGTCGGCGATCGTGCCGTCGCTCTTGCTGACGGCCGGCTGGCCTGCTGCAGGCGAGAAGAGCCATGCGCCGGGATATTTCTCGCGGAATCCGGGTGCCAAGGACGAGACCTTGGTTCCGGCGGGGTAGGTGAACTCACCGACGCTGGCGGCGCGCGCCAGGGTGCCGGACGCGAGGGCCACGACGCGATGTTGCCGGTCGAGATTCAACACCGGGCTACGCAAGGGTAATCCGGCCAGTTCGAACAGGGCGCCTTCGGCGACAGTGAGGTGCCAATAGTCGTTGTCACGCGAGCCGTCGAGATACAGGGTCGTGCCTCTGATCAGGGTCGACCCGGCCGGCACGAGGGAACCGGCCACGCGGTTGCCGTCGGCCAGATGGCACCACCAGAGCGTCTTGATCCGGGCATCCTTGCGCAACACGATTTCCAGCGGCCCGCCCGGACCGCACACCCATCCGTCGATCGGGCGGGGGCCGGTGACGGTCAGCGACAGGGCCGTGAGGGTGACGGGCGACTGGTCGTGCCACGGTGTTTCGTCGTCGTATTCCGACGCCGGCCGCAGCGCCACGGCGGGAATGCCGTAGACGCTGACCTCATGCGGAAACGCGGCCTCGTCGATCGATGCCAGGTTGCCGGCAGTCGTGAGCGACAGGGTGGTGCCGGCCGGCATGTCGACGCCCAGCAAGTGAGTGGCCTTCTCCAGCGTCGGATGCCGCGCGGCCTCCTCCTTTCTGGATTGCAGGTCGATCCGCAGATAGGCGATCGCCAGCACCACAAAGAAGCTGCTCGTCACGCACAGCGTGCCGAACAGGCCAGATGCGCGTCCCCTGTGCGTGCGAAACCATCCGCGAGCGCGAGACGACAACGCCAGCGTGACAGCCCAGACCAGCACGGACACGGTCGCCAGAAACGAAAGGCCGAGCACGATGAAGAAGGCGCCCGAGAAAATCGGAGCGGCAATCATCGGAAACGCGAACGACGGAATGGATTCATTGTTGGAATGGCCTCGACGCCGCGGGACATGCCGGCATCGTCAGGTGAAGGGTGCCGCCACGCGGTTGGCCCTCGGTGGCGGACGGTCTTTCAGGATCTTGTACGAATGGCGCACATTGTAGTGTTCAAACGCGATTGCCCGGCGCCGGCCGCGTGCATGTCAGGTGCGTTTCCGTCTCGACGCCGTCGAGACTACCCCGGCAACGCGTCCGCCAGCGCCCGCATCGCGTCCACCGTCTCCGGGTTCGCCGGAAAGAACGCCTCGATCGCGAGTTCCGACAGTGTCACGTCGACCGGCGTGCCGAACACCGTCGTCGTACTGAAGAACGTCAGCTCGCCGGCCGCCGTGCGCAACCGCAGCGGCACGGCGATATCCGCGAAGTCGGTGCGCGCATGCGTGTCGTCGGGCTGGCCGGCCGGCGCCGGATAGGCGGCGAGTTCGTCGCGCAGCGTGTGCAGCGTGCGGTCGCCGCTTGCATCGATCTGCCGCTGCAGCCGATGCAGGATGTGCGCGCGCCATTCATGCCAGTTGACGATCTGCGACGCGAGGCCGTCCGGATGCAGGCTCAGCCGCAGCACGTTGACGGGCGGCTGCAGCAACGCCGGATCGGCCTGCGCGACCAGCGCGCCGAGCATCCGGTTCGCGGCGAGCAGCGTCCAGTGGCGGTCCACGGCGAGCGCCGGGTAGGGCTCGTGGCCGCGCAGCACCGCTTCGACCGCATGGCGCGCGGCATCCAGTTGCGGATCCGAAAACGGCCGTTCGCGAAACAGCGGCGCGAAGCCGGCCGCAACCAGCAGCGCATTGCGCTCGCGCAGCGGCACGTCGAGACGCTCCGCGAGATGCAGCACCATCTCGCGGCTCGGCTGCGCGCGACCCGGTTCGACGAAGCTCAGATGGCGCGCGGAGACTTCCGCGTCGAGCGCAAGCGCCATCTGGCTCAGGCGCCGGCGTTGCCGCCACGTGCGCAACAGCGGGCCGATGCCGGATGCGCGGCTGGCGGACGGGGAGGGCGAATGCAGGGCGGCGGTCGGGTTCATGACGCTGATGATAGGCAATCCCGCGCACCTTGGGCATTACCTGCGACGTAAGCAGCGCGCCGTTTCTCGGGCGTGTCGCGTCGCTGCGTTACCATAGCCCCCGTGCCAACTGAGAGACGACGCCGGACCCGCGATTGAAAACGCCTGGGCCGACGCCGTGCATATTTACGACAAGGCATTCCAGGGGAATCCAACAATGAAAAAACTTGCCGTCCGGCTCGCCTGCGTGGCGACGCTTGCATTCGCCGCGACCACCAGCTACGCGCAGACCGAAGCTGCGCAGGTGGAAATGAGGGCCGCCGCCGCGGCCGCCAACGACGCGGTCGTGAAGGGCCCGACCGATATCGACGTGAAACACGAAGCCGTGCTGAAGCTGAAGGCCGGCGAATCGTTCGTGCCGGCCGCCGAAGCCGGCCGCTACCTGCGCTCGATGGGCAACTCGATCGATGAAACGAAGCTGGTCGGCCTCGTGCTGCCCGACGATCCCGATGCCGACTGGATCTCGGTCGTGTCGTTCGAGCCGAGCGGCTATATCCGAGACGACGACGCGAAGGACTGGAAACCCGACGAGCTGCTGAAGAGCCTGCAGGCCGGCACCGAGGAAGACAACCCCGGGCGCAAGGAGCGCGGCCTGCCGGAAACCGAGGTGGTCGGCTGGGCGAAGGCGCCCGCGTACGACGCGGCCACGCACCGGCTCGTGTGGTCCGCGATCATCCGCGACAAGGGCGCGGCCCCGAACGCCGAGAACGACGGCGTGAACTACCGGACGCTCGTGCTCGGCCGCGACGGCTACCTGTCGCTGACGATGGCATCGACGCTCGCCGACCTGCCGAAATACAAGGCGTCGGCCGATGACCTGCTGTCGAACATCAGCTTCAACGACGGCAAGCGCTACGCCGATTTCAACAAGTCCACCGACCACGTCGCCGAGTATGGCCTCGCGGCGCTGATCGTCGGCGTCGGCGCGAAGAAGCTCGGCCTGCTCGCGCTGATCGGCGCGTTCGCGGTGAAGTTCTTCAAGATCGGCGCGGTCGCGCTGCTGGCCGGCGGCGCGGCGTTGAAGCGCTTCTTCGGGCGCAAGCCGAAGGCGGCCGCGGTGCCGGCCGTCGCCGACGCATCCGACGTGTCCGGCGCGGAGCGCAAGGA